>NZ_WRXN01000029.1 GCF_009758205.1 Chitinophaga tropicalis | reverse complement strand
AACTGTTCTAAGGCCTTTTTCTTGAGGCCGTCGTAATCAAATTGATCATTCTTGCTCATAAAAAGAAACTTGTGTTAAAGGTCAGGAAATTATTTTAACCTTTGACACAGTTCATTTTACAGTCTCGTAAACAGTTGTAGGTTTAGGTATTGCCAGGGTACTCTTACTTTGGCTTTTTCTTTTTACAGGGACAGCCAGACCAGGCTTGCTCCTTTCAGATCACGTTGTTTTGTCAGCTTTAACGTAACGTAGATATTATTCTCTTTATCGTAATCCGAGATATTGAATAATCCCAGATAATGTTCATTCTTTTTCTTTGACTTGCCGAAGACAAATCTCCTTTCAGGAAATCCTGTCTTCCCATCCAGCGCATAGCTGAAAGCATC
Source organism: Chitinophaga tropicalis (assembly GCF_009758205.1). Lineage (GTDB taxonomy): Bacteria > Bacteroidota > Bacteroidia > Chitinophagales > Chitinophagaceae > Chitinophaga > Chitinophaga tropicalis. The sequence continues at coordinate 30,748 of NZ_WRXN01000029.1, read as the reverse complement.
ACAATCACTCAACCCACGCAAAGTAGAAATATCTGCTGTTTTCAGTTTTTCATTATTGCTCGCCGGGTCATTCAGCAATACATACGCACTATCTTTCCCTTCAACAAATGCAAATGATTTATACTGATCACCCATGTTTAATTTCTGTGCATCAAGATCCCTGTTTGCCATGTAGAAATTTGACAGCTCTGAACTTTTGATATACTGTTTCTTGGGAATGAAACTGGTGTTGGTCTCTTTGCCTGTACTGTCAAAATTCATGATGGCTATATGATCAAGCAGGTAATAATTGTACGAAGCCGCATCTATATGGTTCACAGAAATTTTGGTCAGCTCTTCAAACAGGATCGTAAAGCTGCCATCACGATGAACAGAGAGAGCCTGCGGCATTCCGGTATAGGATGCTTTTTGACCGTATATCTCTTTCTTCATGGCATTGGCCTTTTCCGGGTAGATGCTTATTTCTTTTTCCAGCTGATTGGTAAAAGGATCTATGACAACGAGGAAGCCTTTATAATAAGGTCGCTCCGCATCTTCCACATGTGCAGTGCCCAGTAATAACAGCTTTTTTGTAGCGGGATTATAACGTACCGTAGCGCTATCTGCCAGCCTGTCGCCGGAGAGATTAAGTATCTCCATTTTCATTTTCTTTGCCCCTTTTTCCATAGATGCAATGATCAGCTGACCTTCCCTGTCATTGGCAGCTATCTGATTATACGCAAATCCCAGGATAAAAAGCTTTTCTCCAACTACTGCCATATCCAGGAAGTTGAGAGAGCCGTATCTGTATGGAGAGTCGTAATAAGTGCGGCAGATCTCCTGGTGCTCATTATTGTACAGGATAGCTTCTATCTGGTTCCTGCCTGCGGCATCATCATTATTCTTGCGGATCAGCAGGGCATAATTATTCCCATTGGGATCTCTTCTTACGGTAAAAGAAGATACAGAGGGATATTCCGGTATAAAAGGAAGATCGCGGGAAAGGTATTTGGCGGCTTCCCCCAGCTTATCTTCCCGTTCCAGCTCTCCTGTTATTCCGTTGATAATGAGACGGTAAAGTACAGGGCGGCGATCATCTACCTCACTGATCATCAGGACAATGTTTCCATCCACTTCAAAGATGGCATTGACACAGGTCCCTTTCAATATGCCAAAGGACGGGTCCAGGTGCTTGATCACTTTTAGTTTGTGATACTGGTCGTAAAAATTGAGGTCAATACCTGTACGCAAGGTAAGATGCATGTAAAGGGTACTGCCGTTCTTAAGCTGGAGTATCCTGGAATAACCGGATACATCTTCCTGGAACATAGTACTTTCTGCAATAGGAGTAAGCTGTGCGAAGGCAAGTGCCTGGAAAAGTACAGACAACAGCAATAAGGATAGTCTCTTCATAGGATAGTAGGCTGTTATAGGTCAAATATAGTTATTATCTCCTTCTTTACTATATAATCCTGTTAATTATCAATAAAATCCAATTCTTCATCCGGTCGCCAGACAAAATTTCCTCTCTCTAAAAAACTAATTATCAATAAACTCCCAGGCACTCTGATAGGCATTCTTCCCTTCCGCATAACTGATAAAATCAGCATAGAACGGTAACTGGGATAACGTAGCACTATCTCCGATCACCACCAGCTTTTTCCTTGCTCTTGTCATAGCAACGTTCATACGACGGATATCCGATAGGAATCCGATCTTATTATCTGTATTACTCCTGGTCATACTGATATAAACAATATCCCTTTCCTGTCCCTGAAAACTATCTATTGTATTGACAGAGATATTGTTATTGAACGCCTGGAGCTCAGGAGCATGCTGTAGCTGTTCTTTCAGGATATGTATCTGTTGCTTATAGGGAGAAATAATAGCGATGGAGGGAAAATTCCCTTGCTGATAATGTGCGTTGAGCGATGTTACCAGCTGGGTAAGATGTTTAAACAGGAAAGCCGCTTCTTCGGGGTTAGTAGTGCTGGTACCTTCCGTTTTTTCATCAAAGCCACAACCGGCGGTATCTACAAAGGAAAGGGGCACATCTTCCGGAAACAGCAGATGACCGGCTACGGAGGTATGTGCTTTGAGCTTATCGTTATAGAAGATGGAAGAAGAATAACCCATGATCATTTCATTCATGCGGTATTGTTCTTCCAGCATCACAACAGAAGCCGGGTGAAGGGCAGTACACTTTTCCAGCAGGGTGGTACTCAGGCCGTTCCTGGTTGCTTCATCAGATTTCACAGTGGGCGATAGCTGACAATGATCTCCTGCCAGCACTACTTTCTGCGCTTTAAGGATAGGTATCCAGCAGGCAGGCTCCAGGGCCTGTCCGGCTTCATCTATCACCACTGTATGATATTTCAGATGACGTACGGTATAGTGATTGGCGCCTACCAGGGTAGCGGTGATGACCTGGGCTTTAGCCAGCAGGTCGTTCAGGATGTATTGTTCTGTATTTTCTACCTGTTTCATGATACTGCGTGCCTCATCAAAAAGGGCCTTGCGCTGCTCACGTTCCGCTTTCCCGAAGTTGCGCTTATACTTGTGAGCCATATCCCTGAACTCATTAGCCTGCTTTTTCAGCCGTTTGATCTCTTTCATATTGCTGTGCCCGGCCATCTTACTATCCAGGGTAAGTGCAGAGAGGCTTTCAGAAACACGGGCCGGATTGCCTACGCGCAGCACATTTAACCCCTCGTCTGACAATCTTTCGCTCAGCAGATCTACGGCAGCATTGCTTGGAGCCACTACCAGCACCTGTTTATGCTCCTGTTTGATAAGCGCCTTGATGGCCTGTACCAGCGTGGTTGTTTTTCCCGTACCAGGAGGACCGTGTACAATAGCCAGTTCATTGGCAGAGAGTATTTTATTGACCGCATCCTGCTGTGAGGCATTGAGGCGGGGTAAGGTAACAGGATGAAGCTCTGTCTGGAAAGTAGGCTGCTTTTCACCTGTCAGTATCTTTATCAGCCTGCCTTCTTCCGGTTTTTCACTGAGTGCGATAGCCTGCTTCAGGGCATTCTGCATCTCGTCGTAGCTGTTGTCGTCAAAGAGGAGGTCTATGCCCAGCTTACCGTCACGGCTCCAGTCCGGCAGCTCATCAGTACGTAAGGTGATCTTCAGCCGGTTGCCACTTTGATGGGTAATAGTGCCTTCTATACGATCGTTTTTTGCGTCATGGTTGGAAAACAGGACAGCAGATACGCCAAAGCGCAGCTGGTGTACAATGTCCTGGTGAGTGGTACGTTCTACTTCAACGGTAAGATAATCTCCGCGGCTCATTTCAGTATCCCTGATGGCAATAGGGTACCATGTAAGCCCGTTTTCCCTGCGTTGAGCCACGGACGATGTTTCTGTCAGTTCCTGGTAAGCCTTCCGGTCTTCTTCTCTCTCTATCTTTAATAGCTCAAGCAGCTTTTTGAAATACTCCATCCTGCAAAGGTAGGTCAAAATCGGTTTGACTTTTCAGTAACCCAATATCGGCTTTCGGTAATGAATTCTTACGATTAGGTGAGAAATCTGCCCCTGACCAGTGGAATCAGGTTATTTTTACAATATGGAGGAGATAACAAACGATACATTTTTAAACAACAGGAAAAAACGGGTCCTGGTCGTTTTCTTTGCATTCCTGTTGTTATACTTCGTTTCCTATATCATTGATCCATATTCAAAATTTGTTACAGATTACTTTAAACGGGAGCCACTGGCTATTCTCGGGGAATGGACGGTATCGTTTATCTTTTGCTTTTTAATATCTGAGTCAGCTATCCGCATTCATGCTTTACTCAACAAATATCTGTCCTGGACGGAAAGATCAGGTAAGCGGCTGGTAATAGAAGCCAGCCTGAACCTGCTTGCCGTTTTAGTCATCATTTTCCTGGATCTGCTCTGCTTTTCTTTAATAGAAGGAGAGCCCCTGCCGTTTCATAATAATGTACCTATTGAAGAGAGGAGGGGATTGTTACAATGGGTGCTTGTAAGTGCAATAATTGCCTTTATGATAATAGCCATTAATACTGGCAATTACCTGATATTAAACTGGAGAAATACAGCTATAGAGGCAGCCGGACATAAATTGAAAGCAGCTGAAAATAAGCAGGCTGCTATGGAAGCAGAATTGCAGGCTTTAAAACTGCAGATAGATCCTCATTTTGTTTTCAACAACCTTAGTGTATTGTCTGAGCTTATACTGGAAAACCAGCAGTTAGGTTATGAATATGCGGAGAATTTCTCCAAGGTTTACCGCTATCTGCTGGTAAATTCAAGGAAAGATATCATCTTGCTGGAAGAAGAGCTGAAATTCCTCAACGCATATATTTTTCTTATTCAGCACCGGGCTGGTAATGGAGTACATTTTGAAATTGATATAGATAAAGGTAGCAGGGACCTGTATCTCCCTCCACTTACATTGCAACTGCTGATAGAGAATGCCCTGAAGCATAATAAAACAATTAAAAGTGATCCACTGAAGATCAGGATATTCAGCAATGATAAGAAGGAACTGATAGTAGAAAATAAACTGATAGCAATAGAAAAACAGGTAAATTCCTCCGGAATTGGTTTACAGAATATCATCAGCAGGTACCAGCTTCTCTCAAAAGAACCACCGGAAATTATAAAAGGGCCAGATTCATTTAAAGTGATAATCCGATTAATAAAATTATGATCGACAAAATACTAATCATAGAAGATGAGAAACCGAATGCTGACAGGCTTAAACGGCTTATTAAAGCCATAAGGCCCAGGGCTGTGGTTTTGTCTGTTCTGGATAGTATTACTGATTCCATAGCATGGTTTGCCGGCAATGAAACACCGGATGTGGTAATGATGGATGTGCGGTTGTCTGATGGATTAAGCTTTGAAATTTTCGATAGAATAGAAATAACATGCCCCATTATCTTCACAACAGCATATGATGAATATGCAGTACGGGCATTTAAATATAACAGCCTGGATTACCTGTTGAAACCGGTAGAACAGGAAGAGCTGGAAGCTGCTTTCGGGAAACTGGAACGCTTATCCCTGGTGGAACAGAAAAAGTCAATAGAAGGGCTGTTGAACTTCCTGCAGCCTAAAGAATACCGAAGCCGTTTCCTGCTTCCTTACCGGGATGGATATAAGACCGTATTGGTAAGTGATGTAGCTTATTTTTATTCAGAGATGAAAATAACAAGGGCCAGGCTATACAACGGAATGGAAGAGATAGTGCCGCAAACAATGGAAGAGCTGGAAAGTCAGCTGAATCCCAGGCAGTTTTTCAGGGCCAACAGGCAATTCATTATCCATGTAGATGCTATTGAACAGATACATAATTACTTTAACGGCAAACTGAAAGTGATCATCAGAAAAAATGAGAATGTTGAAGTGATTGTAAGCCGCGATAAAGCGAACGCATTAAAATCCTGGATGGATTTTTAGCAGGTATAACGCTGCAAAACAGCGTTATACTTTCCCATATTCTTTCTCCAGTCTTTTCTCCACTATAAACGGGACAAAAGGTACCAGGGACGCAATAAAAAAGCCTGAAACCCTTAATATGCTCCATTTGTATTGTGCCCAGCACACCAGCAACAACGCTACATAGGCAACAAATAAAACCCCATGTACCCAACCCACATATTTTACAGGATGGGGATAATCAAATCCATATTTAAGCGGCATAGCAATGAACAGCAGCACCAGGTACGATATTCCTTCAATAAGTGCGATTCTCCGGTATGATTTTAACATAAGCTTTTAAGAAAACATTGTGAACTACAATATTAGTAATATATTCTGTTATTCTGAAAGTAACACCGGGTCCAGGACCAGCTATACCCGCTTCAGTCACTAATAAATACGCTTCAGTCATTTTCAGTCCTTCCCGCCTTCCTGTTTTGATTTCCTTTGCTTCGGAAAATTAATCTCAAGCAAAATGATAAAAACAATTTCCAGAACAGAGAATGTTTTCAAATGGTTGCTGTTTGTAACAATAACTGCAATGATACAATCCTGTGGTGGAGGACAGCAGGAACCGTCACAAATGCCTCCGGCCAATGTAGATTTTTTTAAGGTGACTGCAACAGCAATAAATGTTGAGAAGAAATACCCGGGAATGATTGAAGGAAGTGTGAATGTGGATATCAAGGCCCAGGTGACAGGGTATCTTGAAGAGATCTATGTAAAGGAAGGAGATTATGTCAGTAAAGGGCAATCTCTTTTCAGGATCAAAGGAGATGTATACCAGGAACAGGTGAACAACAGCCAGGCGGCGCTGAAGTCTGCTTTGGCTGCCCAGGCCAATGCTAAAATTGAGCTGGAAAAAATAAGACCACTGGTAGAAGGTAAGGTAGTCTCAGATATGCAGCTGAAAACAGCGCAGGCTTCTTACGATGCTGCAACAGCACAGGTTGCGCAGGCAAAAGCTGCATTAGGTTCTTCACAGATCAATGCTGCTTTTACAGTTATAAAGGCGCCCGTAAGCGGCTATATCGGAAGGATCCCCAATCGCATAGGCAACCTGGTAACCCCCGCAGATGCCACACCTCTTACAACATTATCAGAGATCAGTAATGTATTCGTGTATTTCTCCATGAGCGAAGCAGATTACCTGTCATTCATGAAAGAAAGGAAAACAGACGCGAACAGCAATACGGTATCATTGATCATGGCTGATGGTAGTGTATACGACCATAAAGGGCGACTGGAAACAGCTAGTGGAAATATTGACCGCTCTACCGGCAGTATTGCATTGAAAGCAATTTTCGCGAACCCGGATAGATTATTACGTTCAGGAGGTTCCGCCCGTATTATCCTGAACAAAGCATTCTCTTCTGTCCTGACTGTTCCTATGGCCAGTGTAAAGGACATACAGAACAGGCATTTCGTTTTCACACTTGCAGACAGCAATAAAGTAGCTATGAAACCATTGGAAATTGAAGGTAGCTCAGGCGTCAGTTACCTGGTGAAAGCCGGTTTGCAGGAAGGCGACAAAGTAGCATTGAACAACATAGATGTACTCAGCGAGGGTATGCCTGTTGTGCCGGCAGTGATTGCAGCAGATTCATTGAGATCCAACTGATATCCCTTCTAAAAGAAATTATAGTATGTTAAAAAGAATAATAGACAGGCCGGTATTAGCTACGGTGATCTCCGTGGTATTGGTCATACTGGGCATTATTGGCCTTACAAGGTTATCAGTAACCAGGTTCCCCGATATTTCGCCTCCCACTGTAATGGTAAGTGGCAGTTATCCGGGTGGGAACAGTGAAGCGGTGATACGATCGGTGGTAACGCCATTGGAAGAACAGATCAATGGTGTGGAGAATATGCAATATATCCGGTCCACCGCCAGTAATGATGGCTCTTTTTCAATCAGCATCATCTTTAAGCAGGCTGTTGATCCTGACCAGGCGGCTGTGAATGTACAGAACAGGGTGCAACAGGCTACACCTATACTCCCTGCAGAAGTTGTACGTATGGGACTGACAACTTCCAAACAGCAGAACAGCATGATCATGATCTTTAATCTCTTTACAGAGGATAACAGTAAATATGATGAGGTTTTCCTGCAAAACTATGCGAATATCAATCTTATTCCCCAGATAAAACGTGTACCGGGTGTTGGTCAGGCACAGCTTTTCGGTGCTAAGGATTACTCTATGCGTATCTGGCTGCACCCGAGAAAAATGGCTAACGCAGGACTGGTGCCTGCCGATATAAGCCAGGCCATTGCAGATCAGAGCCTGGAAGCAGCGCCGGGAAAATTAGGTGAGGAATCTGATGCTGCCCTGGAATATGTGATCCGTTATAAAGGAAAGAAGAACCTGCCGGAAGAATATGAGAACATCGTGGTAAAGAATAACGGTCCTAACCTGTTGCGGCTGAAAGATGTGGCAAGAATTGAATTTGGTTCTATTGCCTATGGCGGTTACTCTACTTCCAACGGAAAGAATGCTGTAACTATAGGCATCCTCCAAACTACCGGCTCAAATGCCAATGAGATTGAAATAGGAGTGAAGAAGGAAATTGAAAAACTATCAAAGTCTTTCCCTCCGGGCATAGGATACAGTTTCCTGGTAAGTACAAAAGACCGGTTGGATGAAGCTACTACCCAGGTAAAATCCACGTTGATCGAAGCATTTGTGCTGGTATTCATCGTTGTGTTTTTATTCCTGCAGGACTTCCGTTCTACTATTATACCAGCCATTGCTGTACCTGTAGCCATTGTGGGCACCTTTTTCTTTCTGTTGGTGTTAGGCTTTACCATTAATATCCTCACTCTCTTTGCCCTGGTACTGGCCATCGGCATTGTGGTAGACGATGCTATTGTCGTCGTCGAAGCTGTGCACAGTAAAATGGAAGGTACAAACCTTACAGGTAAAGAAGCAACGCATAGTGCTATGGGTGAAATTACCGGGGCGGTTATTTCCATCACGCTGGTGATGTCGGCAGTTTTCATTCCCATTGGGTTCATGACCGGTTCGTCTGGCATATTCTATAAACAGTTCGCCTATACATTGGCCATTGCTATTATCATTTCTGCTGTCAACGCATTGACCCTCACACCGGCTTTATGTGCATTGTTGCTGAAAAATACACATGCAGAAGGGCATGACGGAAAACACAGGAAGATGGGCTTCAGCCAGCGTTTCTTCACTGCTTTTAATACCGGGTTTAATAACCTGACAGGCAGGTACGTGAAAGGAGTGAGGTTCCTGGCTGCCAGGAAATGGTTAGCTGTAATGTTTGTGCTGGGAGTGGCGGGTATTGCAGGTTGGATGATGAAGACAACTCCTAAAAGCTTTGTTCCGCTGGAAGATGATAACCTGATCATTTATAGTGTAAGTCTTCCTCCGGGTGCTGCACTGGATCGTACTACTGCAGTGGCAGAGAAGATAGATAAGATAATAAAGGGAATAGAAGCCGTTGAAAGCAATACCAGCATTACCGGGTTCAATATCCTGAGCAATAGCTCCGGGCCCTCCTATGCTCTTGGCTTTGTGAAACTGAAAGATAAGAAGGACCGTGGAAAAGTAAAAGACATTGATGTTATACTGGGACAGATCACAGAAGGATTGACATCTGTGAAAGAGGCTACTGTCATGGCATTGAGAATGCCGCCTGTAGAAGGGTATGGAATTACCAGTGGTGCAGAGATAGTTTTACAGGACAGAACAGGAAAAGACCCCGCTACTTTAAAAGCAATGGCAGATAAAGTGATAGGGCAGATCATGCAACAGCCGGGAGTACAAATGGCCTATACTACCTTCCGTGCGGATTATCCACAACTGGAACTGGAAGTGGATGAAGATAAAGCGAAGCAGATGGGGGTAAGTGTAAGTGGAATGCTGAATACTATACAAACCTATTTTGCAGGGGATCAATCCCTCAACTTCTCCAGGTTTGGAAAATTCTACCGGGTCAATGTAAAAGCAGATGGCGTATTCAGAACAGATGAAGACGCCTTTAACGAGATCTTTGTTCGTAATGACAGGAATGAAATGGTACCCGTAAAGTCAATCGTGTCTTTACGTAAGGTGTATGGTCCCGAATCCGTGAACCGTTATAACCTGTACAATTCTGTTACCATCAGTGTAGTTGGATTGCCAGGTACCAGTAACGGAGCCCTGATGGATAACCTTGAGAATAGTGTGCTCAATTCCCTGCCATCTGATTATAGCTACGAGTGGACCGGTCTGAGCCTGGAAGAAAAATCTGCAGGTAACCAGACAATGATGATCCTCGGATTATGTTTACTCTTTGTTTACTTCCTGCTGGCCGCCCAGTACGAAAGCTACCTCTTGCCACTGGCAGTATTGCTTTCCATCCCTACAGGTATGCTGGGTGCTTTTGCCGGTATCAAAGCTGTTGGATTGGATAACAACATCTATGTACAGGTAGGCCTGATCATGCTGGTAGGTTTGCTGGCCAAGAATGCTATCCTGATCGTAGAATTTGCAGTACAAAGAAGACGCGCGGGGTTATCTATTGTAGAATCAGCACTTGAAGGGGCAAAAGCAAGGCTTCGTCCTATCATTATGACCTCACTGGCATTCATTGTAGGTATGATACCGTTAATGATTGCAAAAGGAGGAACCGCTGTAGGCAACCGGTCTATCAGTACCAGTGCTGCTATGGGCATGCTGAGTGGTGTAGTGCTTGGAATATTTGTGATCCCGTTACTATACATGCTCTTCCAGCACCTGCAGGAGAAAGTATCCGGTAAAAGTAAAATGGTCCCATCTATAAACTGACAATAATGAACTTACTGAAAAATAACATAACACTATACTTTGGTCTGGCATTATTGGTCTCTTCCTGTGCAGTAGGTAAGAAATACAGTCGCCCGGATACTGGTATTCCGGCAAACTACCGGCAGCAGGCAATCGTTACGGCAGATACTGTACTGCTACCCTGGCGTACCTTCTTCAAAGATCCTCAGCTTATTGGCTTAATTGAAAAGGCTTTAAGCAGGAACAATGAAGTTGCCATTGCCATGATGAATATGCAGCAGTTAGACCTTGCTTATAAACAAGCCAGGCTGGGATTATTACCCACGGCAGAATTGAGCGTAGGCGTCAACAGGAACTGGCTCTCCAAAAATTCATTGAACGGATCCTTAAGTCAGCAATTTGCAGGTTCAAGTTATATGGACGATTACAGCGCTACACTCAGGGTATCCTGGGAGGCAGACATCTGGGGCAAAACAAAAATGCAGAAGGACGGAGCCCGTGCAGATTACTTTGCACAAACGGAAAATCTCTCTGCACTGAAGACAAGGATCATTGTGCAGGTGGCACAGGCCTATTATAACCTGCTCACCCTGGATGAGCAGCTGAAAGTAGCAGAACGGAATATTGAACTGGGAGATAGTACTGTATCTATGATACGATTACAGTTTAAATCCGGGCAGATAAATTCACTGGCGGTAGAGCAGGCAGAGGCACAGAAGAAAACGGCTGAGCTATTGGTGCCGCTGGCATTGCAGAATATTACCATGCAGGAGAATGCTTTGAGCATATTATGCGGAAGTTATCCGGATAGTATTCAGCGTACAGCCAGCCTGACCGGTGTGATGCCGGCCGAAGTATTCCCTGCTGGCGTGCCTGCTCAATTACTAAGCCGCAGACCGGATGTAAAGGCTGCTGAATATGCGGTAGTTACCGCAAATGCAAAAACAGGCCTGGCCAAAGCAGCCATGTATCCTGCTATCAGTCTTACACCTTCTATTGGAACTAATTCCTATAAGTTTAATACATGGTTTAACCTGCCCGGTTCATTAGTAAAGAATGTAGGCGCCAGTCTTACCCAGCCGGTTTTCCAGAAACGGTCACTCAGAACAGCTTATGAAACAGCGCAGATAGAGCAGAAAAAATCAGCGCTTCAGTTTAGGCAATCTGTAATGACGGCTGTAGGAGAGGTGTCAGATGCTATGGCAAGGTCAGTTCACGCATCAGAGCGCATGGTACTGGTTGAAAAGAAAACAGCTTCCCTGGAGAAGTCGGTAAAAGATGCCATGTTACTGTACAGAAGTGGTATGGCTACTTACCTGGAAGTGATCACGGCACAGAACAATGCACTGCAGAATAACCTGGAAGCGATCAATATCAGGCTGGAGAAACTGAATGCAGTTACTGACCTCTACCGGGCTTTAGGTGGTGGTGTTGAATAGACTGTTATACCCCATTATTGTGTATATATATAAAAAAGGCAGCCTCCTTTTGGGGCTGCCTTTTGTTTTCAACTGAATGCAGGTTGTTTTATGTATTCGGACATTTATCTGTTACAGAGAAACCAACTGCTTTCACACCATACCATGGCTGCTGGGTAGAGCTGTTGCGTATTACGCGGGTGCAGGCATGGATGCTTACTGTATAACCACAATTATCCATTGCAGATACATCAACGCTCCATGGTGCATTATCGTCTCCATCATCCAGTATGCTGCCAAGATCTCCTACGTCGCCATGACCGGCTACACTGTCGTAGTAACGGGCAGATGGTGAAGGCAGGGTGCCATGTGTATGTGAAGTAGGCTGCAGGTCCAGAGCCCAGTGTGCAAAGTAGGGGTGTACTGCTCTCAGGTGACCATTTACTGTATGGTTGGTCGCCGTTTTATCATAGCAATGACAGTCGCCGCCATCTATTACCAGGTCCAGTGTTTTGGTAAAGTCCACAGAAGTATTGGCAGTAGTGCTGATGGTCATGTGGGTGTTGTTAATGATCACCGTGAAGAGATCTGCCACTTGTTCATTGTTCAGTGCATCTGTATGCGTGAACCTGATAGTATAGTTACCATCTGTCAGTCCATCGGTGCTCCATCCTGCCAGGTAATTTGTTTCATTATAGAGACCGATAGCAGGATTGGCTTTGTAGATGAACCATCCGTCTGCCGGGGTTTGTGTATCTGGATATTCAACATTCGGATCAGGAGCAAAGTCCAGCATGGTGAATGTTTCACTGGTAGATACAGAAGCATAGGTGCTGTCCGGAGCGCCGTATTTCTTGTATTCTATCTTATATTTGATGATGCCGTTGAAGCCATTGCGGTTAATGATACCATTGAACCTCACCCAGCCGCCGTACGGACGGTTTTTATCAGAAGTTGGGTTGGTAGTATCAGAATTTACCAGGAAGGTAACAGGGTCTATGCTGTCCCTGTCCACACCGCCAACATGGGTAAGTTCCGCTTCTACTTTCGCTGCCTGGCTTGGACGGATCTGTACAACTGCATCCAGACGGTTACCCCAGGTGTTAAGAGCATTAGGATCTGTAGTGGAAGGAAGTGACTGCCAGGAAAGGACGCCACGAACGCGTATAATATTAGGGTTGGTACATGACCGCAGGTGCTGTGTAAAATTCACAGGCAGGTCCACACAATAGAAAAGCCCATTGGCAGGAATGTTGTCAATATCATGCACGGTTATGCTGGCAGTACCCAGGTACTGATCATATGAACCGTTATTATTCCAGTCTGCCCAGAATGCTACGTGTTCCTGGGAACCTTTATGACAGAGGTCTCCGCTGAAGCCGCTGGATTTTTTAACCTTTATAACGGCGCCCAGCCTGTCCTGTGCAGTATTCAGCCCCACGCAGGTCAGTTCTTCAAAGCTCACATCTGCCTGTCCTACAGGCTTGAGGATGAGGTCTGTTATTGCTTTAATGTTAACCTGTACTTCCTGCAGTTGTTGCAGATTATAGCTGGTAAGCGGTTTGAATTTTTTATCATCGCTGATCAGCGGGGCAATAGAAGAATAGAAGGTGCGGTGATCAGGTACTTTTGCACGTTTGTAGCTCTCGTAGAACTGGGCAATGGGGGGTACAGGTGGTACAGGCAGATCTAACTCTTCTTTAAGATTAATGCCTTTCAGTATGTCGGGGATCTGTTTTACCTGCAATGCTTCGAAGATATCTCCCCAGATAATCCTTCTGCGTGGTTTTAACTGTATGTCTGCTTCCAGCACATTACCATAGTGTGGAGGGATGGCAGGGTTGGAAGAGGGAATAGTATTCCATGATAATACGGCACGTACAGTAGGAATAACAGCTTTCTGACAGGAGAGGAACTTACGGTATTTTTCATCATCTATGAAGATCTCTGTCATGTACTTGATCGGATGCTGAGGGCCGGGAGGCGCTTCAGAGATATCTGCTACTTTGAAGCTGGTATATCCCATGTCCTGGAACCCGCTGCCATCTTTAAAATCCACGAAGAAGCGTACATACTCCTTAGACCCGTTGGTGCAAAGCCCGCCGCTGTAGCCGGTGGATTGTTTCACGCTGATCACAGCCTCCAGTTTGGACTTGTAGGGATTAAAACCTACACAGGTCAGCTCTTCCCAGTATGTAATGCTTTGTGCTTTCAGGTCTTTCGCAAAGAATCTGTTCAGAAGGAACGTCTTACGGTTGTAGACCAATTCGGATAGTTGTTCCGCCGTAAGTTTTGGAATTTTTGTTTCCATTGTTGTTTTGTTTTTGAGGTAACTAATAAATGATCACCCTGTGCAGATCACGGGCGTGTAAACAGAGGTGTTGTGGAATCGCTTTTGGGGTATTGTATCTATGTTTATGCTTCGACTATATGTTTCATTCTCTTAACAAAGGTATGGGGACAGATCAAATGAAAATAGCGTATTAATACGCTATTTTGTTCAACCGGTCAGGAATATTATAGAGGGAGATAAATACATAAATACGAAAGACCCGGATCTCTGAAAACCGGGCCTTTTCTCTTTTATCATGGTTACGCGTAGTTACTGTGCAATAAGGCTGTTCAGCTTTTCTTCCAGTGCATTTCCTTTCAGATTCCTTGCTACTATCTTACCGGAAGCATCTATCAGTACATTCTGCGGAATAGCGGTTACATCATACAACTGTGCTACTTCGTTGTTCATGAACTTCAGATCTGATGTGTTATATCCTGTCATCTTATCTTCATTCAGTGCCTGCAGCCAGGTATCTTTACGCTGCTCCATTGCAACGTTTATCACTACCAGGTCTTTATCTTTAAATCCTTTTTCTATCTGTCTCAGTTCCTGGTTCTCTACCCTGGAAATAGAAGACCAGCTTGCCCAGAAGTTGAGTAGTACACATTTTCCTTTGAAAGACGAAAGAGAGATCTTGTTGCCCTGAGGGTCTTTCTGTGAAAAGTCAGGAGCAACGGCGCCTACAGCAGTCTGCCTTGATTCGGTAAGTCTTTTGTTGAATGCTTTACCTTTTACAGAATTTTTAGTACTGGCGCTTAATGCTTTGAACAGCGGCTCTACATCACGATAGTCAATGAAGTTACCTGCATATTCTTCCAGTATGTCCAGAGAGATGTACATGTCAGAATGCTGCTGGATAAATTCTTTCATCTTCTGTTTCCTGTAATCCATTGCTACACGGAAACGTTCCAGGTAGTCTCTTTTTGCTGCCAGCCCTTTCTCAGAACCGTCGCCCTGCATAGCATTTGCTGATTCTGCAGTCAGGTCCTGCAGCTTCTGCTGTGCATCAGCTATAAAGCTGAGATAAGATTTATAGTCGGTTTGCGATTTTGATCCATCGAAGTCATAGTTGGCAATATCTTCGTCGGAAACCAGCCAGATGATAGAAGATGGCTCCAGGTAAAGATGAGCAATGTTCTTGCCCGAGAAATAGTTTCTTGTTTCACCATCCCTGCTCACTGTTAACAGTGCATTCACCGGATAAGGCACCTGCACTACCATTTGAAATGCGCCGTTATCAATATCTGCAGAATCAAACACACTCTTGCCTTCAACAGAATAACCAATATATACTTTCGCCGGCGCCTGTAGTTTCCCGAGCTTCCCCCTGATTTCACAGCGGGTCTGAGCCATTGCTGACACTGTCATGAAGAAGGCTGCAAGAAACATTAAACTTCTGTTCATCTAATTTATCCTTTATGGTTACATGAATTATTACAATGGATATTCAAAAAGACGATCGCGCGACATCAGGATGAATGAACCCTTTGCATATAGGACAACATTTAATACCCAATATGCGTACAAGGGTTAAAAATTTTTTTAAAGTATATTTTTCGGAGGAGGACGGCTTAATCTATAATGAATTTATTTTCTGTTATTTATCAAAATTCGCATGACTTAGTCAAATATTGCAAGTCGCTGATAAACAGACTGAAAATTTTTTTTCAAATTTTTTTAGGTCAGCCTTTTATTCACATAATGAATAAAAATTATGTATTTATATAATAAATTGTTAAATTGTCGAAGGAAGACAAAACTATACTATTATTTAAATCGACATTCTATGAAAAAGAGCGCCTTATACCTACTTCTTACTGTTTTAATCGGTGTGCTGTCTTCATTCCGTACTATTGAAGTTGATGCAAGGATCGATGACAAATCTTTTACCGAGATTGGTTATCAGAAAGACGGAAGTTACTTTTATACCTTTTACACAGATCTTACCAAAGATGCTCCTCATCCTATCGTTTATATACAGGTGCAGAAAGGAACTACCGGTGAAGTGCTGAAGTTGAGTGATTTTAAAGGGAAAGTAATTTATTTCAGAGGGGCCCAGTTCTCAATAAAAGATACGGCTACTGTTTCTTTTTACGATGCAGACAAGCTGGTATCTAAAAACCTCACCGGAGTTATTGAAGGTGGTGTTAAACCTTAACAGAAAATTCCTTTTATAAAAATTCCGGGCCATTGGCCCGGAATTTTTCTTTATACAACATTTAGAAACCTACTTTACCTATCACATCCTGTCTTACAGACTTGGGCAACAGGTCCAGCAGGTCCTGGTTGATCTCTGCAAGCCTTGACCAGTCGCGGGCTTCAATTGCAATGCGGCCACCCGATATCAATACCTGCGCCTCACCCTGGTTAGACATGCCGGGCGATTTGTCTACCAGGTGACGGAAAAGGTCTTTCAGACAAATGGGCGTTCTCCAGATAATAGAACCCATAATACTCCGTAATACTTCTGTTTGTTCTTTAAGACGGACAGAGCTCTGCGAATACATGAACGATGCTTCATCGCTTGTAGCATTATAGAAACGGGTCCTTTCGTTTTCACTTCCATGCTGGTCTAAGATCTCCAGGCACCAGCCCTTCATTTTAAAGTATTTGTTCCGCAGTACAGCAATATGTTTATCTCTTGTTGCATTGTCAATAGCCTGTGCCAGTTTACGCTTCTTATCTTCCAGCTGATAGCGTTTGTCTGTAACATCATCATCCACTAAATCTTTGGTTTCTGTTTCCAGTACGTCCATCTCTTTTTTGATAACAGACAACTCTTTTCTCACTTCATGATTTTCCTGTTCTGCCGTATCAAAGATCTCGTTCTCCAGCTTCCTTGCCAGGGTATCTACATCAAGTTTCAGTGCGCTGACAGTTGTATGCCTTTCTTTCGGAGTGAAGGTTTGTTTAAATTCCTGGTCTGCCATGTTCAGGTAGGCCGTCACCGTGAGATCCCGGGATTCAGAGATGCTGAAGGTCAGTTCTATATCCGACCCCTTTGCAATATCCCTGAATATCTGCCTGGCAGATATTTCCAGGTAGCCCAGGCTTTTGTTGGCTTCAGGAAGCGCATAGTGAGGGCCTTCCAGTACATTGATCCTGATCTTGTCTTCAGAACCTTCCTGTATGCTTTTGTTAAGTGTTCTTGTTACCGATTTCCGTGAAGGCAGAATGCTGTTCTTCTGGAAAATGAGCAGCAGTTTGGTCTCGCCAGGTTTCTCTTCATCATCTACTTCCAGGCAGATATCTTCCGGCAACGGCTGACCGCTAATGCCAAAAGCACTGTTAATGCCTATCATTTCAGAATGCATTTCCACAGTATTGCTTTCTCTGTCATGAACTGTAAGCTGGAAATAGTTGAACGTATTTTCTACCAGCGGCAAATATTCACTGATGCGTTCAGTGAGCTGCTTCAAACCTGTGTCAAAACCGCCGTCAGCACGGGTGATCCTGTAAGAGCAATGAGTGGTGTCGCCGGTTATTTTTGCCAGGAACAATTCCTCTTTTTCCTTTGAGGTTTTAGCATAAGTGGTCTTTATAGAAAGACGGGAACTTGACTTGGATACATTTATGTTACCGGTCAGTTTAGGCCTGGTAGCAGCATAGTGGGCTGCGCCGGCAGCAACTGCTGTAACAGGATCTATTTCACAGTTGATAGGGATCTGTAGTAATTCTTCTGTACGTTGCCTTACAAAAGGAATATAAGTGGAACCACCTACCATCAATGTGAACAGTATATCTTTTGCCTGGAGTTTATTCCTGCTCAGGATATTCTTCACCATTCCTATTGTTGCATCTATCTGCGGGGTGATCAGCTCATTGAAGGCAGCGCGTGTAACGGTCACTTCAAAGTCAACAGGAGCGTTGTTCTCATCTGTCATCCCGTCTATCACTACTTCCACAGAAGATTTGGAAGACAGCAGTATCTTGGCTTCTTCTGCTTTTTGCAACAGAATATAATATTGTGCATTATACTTTCCGCTGGCACTTTTCATCTGCGTTTCCAGGTTATTGA
This sequence comes from Chitinophaga tropicalis, assembly GCF_009758205.1. Lineage (GTDB taxonomy): Bacteria > Bacteroidota > Bacteroidia > Chitinophagales > Chitinophagaceae > Chitinophaga > Chitinophaga tropicalis. The sequence continues at coordinate 12,769 of NZ_WRXN01000029.1, read as the reverse complement.
AACTGTATTTTGCAGAGATAGCAGGGATAAGTATCTTTTCTACAATGAGGTTGTCAAAGTCTGTACCACCAAGGAAATTATCTCCTTCATGGTCCAGCACTTTCATCTCGCCATCTTTTATCCTTACAAGTGCAATGTCAAATGTACCGCCACCCAGGTCATACACCAGCCAGTTGCCTTCTGCCAGCTCCTGTTCCTTGTGCATATTGGCGTATGCAAGACTGGCGGCTACAGGTTCCTGCAACAGGGTTACCTGTGCAAAGCCTGCCTGGCTGCCTGCTTCTTTGGTAGCATTGGATTGAATGGTGTCAAATGAAGCCGGAATGGTGATCACCGCAGCATCCACAGATATGCCGGGAGGCATGAAAGAACGCAGTTCCCTCAATATGTATGTAGAAAGTTCTACCGGTGTTTTGAAGTTGCTGATGCTATTGATCCAGTAACTTTCCGAAGTGCCCATTTTCCTTTTAAATGCACCCACTACACTCTTTGCATCCTTTTCCAGCAGCTCTTTTGCTTTTCTGCCGGTAATGATGGCATCCTCGCGGAAAGCAACCACTGAAGGAAGCGTATTGCTTCCCGGATCAGCAGGATTGTTCAGTACCTGTACCTTGCCATCAGCAAATCGTGCAATAGCAGAATTGGTTGTGCCAAGGTCAATACCTATATTGATCATATTATCCATAGTAAATTTTTTAGAGTGAGCCCTTTGATTTTACCACCACTACTGCTTTCTGTACAATAATGTTTACAGGGCCGTTGCAGTAACGTATTATAGGTTTAATCACTTCAGTGATCACCAGGTTCTCTGTGCTTTCTCCCGCAATGCTGGCTTCACAGTCTGTTCTTGTAATGTTATAGTTTTCCCCAAGCGGATTATGATAAATGAAACCATGTTGTCCTTCAGCAGCAGCCGGAAGGAGGTCCTGCTCTATCATCTCCCTGAGCCTATTCACATTCCGTTGTATTGAATTAGGTTCCCGCAGTCCGGCAGCTTTTTTTTCAATTTCAAACACCTGGTTGATCATATCAAGATAGATTTTTGCAACTTTTATCTGCTCGCTCATTGTATTTATTTTGTGTGTATTGAATGGGTCTCTATTTTAGCTTTGATCTCAACACCTGAGCCTCGCGTCAGCTTTATCATAGCCCAGGTTATTTCTCGTTCGGAAGGAGAACCAAAGGAGTACAACTCGTCTAATGTCTTAACCTTTAAAGATGGCGGCAGCTTTTTCTGTTTGCTGTTCTCCATGAGCTTCAGGTTTGTTTTGTTCCCGGTCACAATCTGGATAACATAAGTACCAGCATCAACTGCGAGGCCTTTGTTATAGTCTGATCCTGCAGGGCAATATTGCCGGTAAGGCCGCCTGCTGGTATCCGTCGGAGACAGGAAAAGCAGCACATCTTCCCTGGACATATTGGATACAGTCACTATTGCAGGATAACTACCGGAAGTATTGCCTATTTCTGAAAGTGAACCGATAGTGATCTTACTGTCTTCGGATGCTTTGGGTGGCTGGTAAGTAGGCTGATAATAGTCATAAGAACTGGAAGAATGCCGCGTTCTTGACGAGAGGAAGGCAAATATGAAAATGGCGATAATAATACCGATCACCCAGGGACCCACAGAAGAGTTTTCGGAGCTTCCCTGCATCAGCTCTTCCAGCTTACTCTTAGTATTGACGATAATTCTTTGTGTATCCGGTTGTACAGCTACAATACTTTCCGCCATTTCAATATAACTCCAGCAGTCTTTTTTACTGGTGTGTTTATTCCATACCGCTACTGCAAGGTCATTCAGTGCAAGCGCTATCTGGTTCCTGATCATCCGCAGATCGTCCGGCAGCTGGTTAATAGCTTCTATGTTAACACGGCTCTCCACCCAGTTTCTCAGAGTGGCTAATGAAATTGCATGTGTATTGATAGCCGCTATCTGCGACCTGATACCATTCAGCAGAAGCTCGTATTCCTCTATCACCGGTCCATATTTCTCCTGGTCTACCTGCTGCGCCATCATTTTGTTCAACGCCTGAAGGTCTTCCTCCAGTTTTTGCCTGGCAGCTTCTTCCATGTTAAATTCCGTCATCCAGTTTACCAACCGGATGGCAATAGCCAGGCAATCGTAATTGTTGAACATATACACCGTAAACTCACGCATTTCACGCAGCAACCTGGTGCGGAGTACATGCAGATAAGCCGGGAAGGCATTCACCTTTTCTATGCTAACTTTGTTTTGTACAATCTCCGGCGCCTCTGCAGGCCCGAAGGGAAGTTGCTTATCTTTGGATTGCTGCGTAAGTGTCATGAACTCCTCTATCTGCTCTTCAACGACGCCTCTCAGGCTTTTAAAAGCCCTGTCAATATCTGCCTCCGTTACCAGCGGCGGAGTGGATATGATCTCTCTGAAAGCAGCAGGATCTGCCTGTTTATAGGTCTGTACCAGCGCTTTATCATACGCCGCAGCAAAGTAAGGGCTGATAAAGGAAATGAACTCCGGAAGGCGGTAAATACTCTCATGCCGGAATGCAGAAAAAAGACTGTTATCAGTACCCGCCAGGAAATTGTTCAGTTTTTCATTACCCGCAATGAAATGATAAAATTCCAGTTTATCTTTTTCTTCCAGCTCGTCTATATATCTTTCACAGTCAGATGTGGTCAGGGCCTGGCCCCTATAATGAAAATAACCATCGTCAGATAGCTCAACTTCAGCCAGCAGGGCCTTTTTGGCTTTTCTGATAACACTGCTGTCTATGGCGTTAACAGGCGTGTGAGATAACCCCAGTATCTCAACAGGATTAATGAAGGTCATAGGTAGAATCGGGAATATTGTCCGTCCGGTTGTAAAAATATACTTTTTACCGGTTTATATATAAAAAAAATGTATCTAACTGCAGGCCTCCTGGTGTGGATGACCATTTTTCTTTTGTCTGGATTATCCGGAATACGAGGGAAGAAGATATTTTAGGCTTCAAAAAGGCACAATGAATAACCAGCGACTAAACATTATGACCCTTTTCCCCGACGTATATGAAGCGGTAAGGGGACTGGAGAAAGCAATGGGAACCAGCCAGATAGATCCATTGCAGAAAGAACTGATAAAGATCAGGGCCTCCCAGATAAATGGCTGCGCCTTTTGCCTGAATATGCATGCCCGCCTTGCCAGGAAATATGGAGAGACTGAACACAGGATCTATCTTGTCAGTGTATGGAAAGAAACCAAAGGGATATTCAGTGAAGAAGACCGCCTGTTACTCGAAATGACGGAAGAAATCACATTAATCCATACACATGGGTTAAGCGCTGAATTGTATGAGAAAGCAGTAGCGCTTTTCGGGGAAGAGAAAACGGCACAGGTCATCATGGCTATTGTAGCTATTAATACCTGGAACAGGCTTGGCGTAGCATTGGAATGGGAGCCGGAAATGTAAAATACGGCAGGGATTATTCCCTGCCGTCTGCCCTCTGGAGTTAGGTTAACTGTCCTGTTATGTGAATCGTCAAGGTTGTGGAGCTGTGCTGCTGTTATTGTTAACGATCGGCCATACACCAGGGCGAGGTACGCTCACACCTTTAGTGTTGCCTCTTGTCTGCGCGTCAGCGCCAAAGTAATAAAGCGGCCAGCCTTTAAATGTCAGTTGTGTTTTGCCAAATACCGTAATAGTAGCAAATGATGTCTTATTAAGAGTGGACGGCACATTCTTTATAGCCGATACTTCAAACATAGGCCATACAGTATTGTTGCTCAGGTCCGCTTTCGTATATGTATTAGTGTTGAATTTATCAGGTGCAAATGCATACAATGTTCTGCCATAAGCATCCGTGATATATTGTGTGATCTCATCGCCGGCAGTGTAGTCGCTTTTGTATTTTACACCATCGTTACCCACCAGCTGAGTATTGGCCAGCATAACTGTATAGTCCGGTTTTGCAACAAACCATACATTCTGAAGCGCTTCTCCTTTTATATCACCAGCTTTGGCATCGCTCTGATAATAATATAAAGGCCATCCTTTGTAAGTGGTTTGTTTAGAACCATCAGCACGGGTAATAACGCCAAAGTCAGAGGCAGTCAGAGAGCTGTCCAGTGTTGGATTCTCTTTGTAAAATATAGGCCATGCTGTAACACAGCCGCCTGAACAACTGGAACTGCCACTAGCGTCCATAGAAAAGAAATAAAGTGTTCTTCCGGCACTGTCGGTAAGTATATTACCATATGTAGCGTTGGCAACTACCTGAATATTTTTAGCAGGAGGAGTGTTTGGTGTCGGATTATTGTCGTCGTCCGAACAGGAAGTTGCACCTATAATGATAACGCCCATTGCGGCCAGTACGAATGATCTGAATTGATATAGCATCACGCTGAAGTTTAATTGAGCAAATAAATATTTTATAGCACCGGTGTCTGAAAAGTGAATACGAGGAGTTAAAACAAAAGGTTGCCTGCAGATAAAAAAAAATTCAGACAATTACATAATGGCCAGATAATCAAACTGAAATTTAGGACCTGGAATCCGGAAAGTTTATCGATATGGACTATAAGCTCGTTATTTATGCGTGAAATTTCATAAATTACCTAATGGCATTTCGAGGCATTCTCTACCACGTTTTCCTGTCGGCGGTAATCTGCATACTGCTTTCCTCTTCTGTTTCTTACGCTCAGCAAACTGACAGTGCTGAAATAGCTATTGCTCCCAGGTATGATAAGGTCAGCAAACTTCACCGCATCCTGTTCGGGGAGAACTACAGGAAAGAATGGGCCATACCCGTAAAGCTCAGGGTTGTGCACCTCAGCAAAGAAAAAGGAGGGCTGACCGTTATTCGCGAAGGTGGCGGCTTGCAGACAAGATCGCTTCGCTTACAGGACGCCACAGGACAGGAATGGGTATTGAGAAGTGCGCAGAAATATCCCGAACGTCAACTCCCTCCCCGGTTAAAAGAAACTGTAGCCAGAGATATCCTGCAGGACCAGGTCACTACTGCCAATCCCTTTGCCGCCATGACAGTACCTCCACTGGCAGCAGCCCTGGGCATCCCGCATTCCAACCCGGAAATAGTAGTGGTGGCTCCAGACACCGCATTGGGTAAATATAATGAAGAGTTTGCAGGCAGGCCCTTCCTGTTTGAAGAAAGAGAACCGCTGGAATCCACAAAGACAGATAATACAGAAAAGGCACAGGAGAAGCTGAAAGAAGATAATGATGTATCTGTCAACCAACAGATCGTGCTGAGAGCCCGGCTGCTGGATATGCTGTTGGGCGATTGGGACAGGCATGAAGACCAGTGGAGATGGGACAGGAAAAAAACAGGTAAGGAGACAGAATACACACCTGTTCCGCGGGATAGGGACCAGGTATATTATAAGACCTCCGGTATATTCCCCTGGATCGTATCTCATCAATGGCTGAAATCAAAATTTCAGCCCTATAAAGAAGAAATAAGAGATATTAAAGGATGGAATTTCAATGCCCGGTATTTTGACCGCTACTTCCTCAATAGCCTGGGTGAACAGGATTGGCAGGAACAGATCAGTTATGTACAAAAGCATCTCACAGATCAAGTTATTACCGATGCTGTGAAACGGATGCCGCCACAGATATACAATGTTTCAGGGGAGGAGATTGTCCGTAAGCTCATAGCCCGTCGTAATAACCTGCAGCAACAGGCAATAGCTTATTATAAATTCATCTCTATTTATGTAGATGTACCGGCATCTGATAAACGGGAACGGTTTGAAATAAGCGGAGATAACGGATGGCTGAACGTAACTATATACAAGTTAAAAAAGGATACAACCCGTGACGATATTATTTACCAGCGTAATTTCGATCCTCATGTCACAAAAGAAGTCCGCCTGTACGGATTTGACGGCAAAGATGAATTTCATGTGAAGGGGCCGCTTACATCTTCTGTAAAGGTCCGGATGATCGGGGGAGGAGGGTCAGACGTTTTTCATATAGACAGCACTGTGAATAATAAAAGAAGACTGTATGTGTATGACCGTTCCGGCAAGGACAATATATTACCCTCCCGTAGCCAGGCCAGGATACGTACAGGAAAAGACAGTACAGTTAATGCTTTTAACCCGAAGGGTTTCCAATACGACCGTTTTGAACCCATTACGCTACTACACTATAATAATGACTATGGAGTAAGCCTGGTAGGAGGATTTGCCTATACCAAACATGGTTTCAGAAAAGAACCGCACGCATTCAGGCATCAGCTGCTGGTAGATTATTCTATTGTCCGGAAATCTTTTATATTCACTTACACCGGCGATATCAAAAAAGTGATAGGAGACTATGACCTGAATATTAATCTCATGTCCCGCGGACCAAACAATGTCAGCAATTTCTTTGGCATAGGGAACGAAAGCAACTTTGTGAATGAAGGAGATAAACGTATAGGCTACTATCGCAACCGTTATGATTATATCCTGGGAGATGTAAGACTAAGCCACGCCTATGGTCAATTTACCATAAGTGCCGGCGTAGGCGGACAGTTCTATACCAGCAAGGCATCCAACAATGATAATAAGTACCTGCATGAATTTAATGAACAGGCGCCTGAAGAAGAAATATACCTGACAAAGTGGTTTGCAGGGCTTGTTGGCGGAGCTGAGCTGGACACCCGTATAAATAAAACCTTTCCATCTCAGGGTGTTTACTGGCATACTACAGTGAATGCTATGCAGCAGGTATCTAATGGTAGCAGGAAATATGGGCAGATATTATCCGAATTCAGCTTTTATTACAATCCTGATAAGCATGGTGTGGTGATCATTGCTAACCGTACAGGAGCCGGCACTACCGTAGGAGACCCCGCATATTTCCAGCTGCTGAAGCTGGGTGGCCCGCAAACACTGAGAGGATATCATACCTGGCGCTTTTCCGGTAAAACCATGTTGTATAATAACTTCGAGCTGCGTTTAAAACTCCTTGATTTTAATTCGTACCTTTTGCCTGGTTCAATTGGTGTTATAGGACTGGATGATGTGGGCAGGGTGTGGATGCCGGGAGAAACATCCTCAAAATGGCATAACGGTTACGGTGCAGGTATCTACATTATTCCCAATGAGCTGATATTGCTGCAGGTATCCAAAGGATATTCCGAAGAAGGATCAATTAACTATCTGACCATAGGTTATCGGTTCTGATCATGAAATATCGTGAATTCATTCCGGGAGAGGCGCTGAGGCCTTACATTCAATGCTATTATATTTTTGAGTCAGCAGCAGGATTTACGCTGGACGATGTGGTATTCCCCGCAGGGAATATGGAAGTCATTTTCAACCTGGGGGATGCTGTATGGCAATCTGCGCCGGCCGGCTCTTTCACGAATACTCCCCAGATAGAACTGTGGGGGCAGATCACCCAGCCGCTTGCTGTAAGAACAATGGGAAGGAACTGTATGCTGGGTATAAAATTCTATCCGCATACAGCTGCCTGTTTCTTCAATGAAAATATAGGAGAACTGAATGATCAGATCTATGATACCGGAGATGTGCTGGGAAAGGAATTCAGGGAATTGCATGCCAGGTTACAGGAAGAGACTGCGTTGGGGAAAAGGATCACATTACTGGAACATTTCTTTATGAGAAAGCTGTTAACCGTAAAACGGAAGGACGATAAGATAGCCCTTGTAGGAAGTATTGTACACGATCTGAAAACCCATGGCGCTGAAAGCAGGATCACTGAACTGGCAGGAAAATATAGATTCACTACACGTTATATACACAAACTCTTTCTTCAATATACCGGCGTTGCGCCCAAGCATTATGCAAAGCTGGGTCGTTTTCAGCGCAGCCTGGCACTGGTACAGCAGGGAGAACTGTCGTTAACATCTATCGCATATGAATGCGGTTATTTCGATCAGTCGCATTTTATCAGGGAGTTTAAAGCATTTACAGGAATAGCCCCAGCTTCTTATGCTGCTAATACTTATCCATTCAATGATGTATTGGTAAAACCTGATTAGTTCCTTTTTGTACAATTTTACTTTTACTGCCCGACCTACTTTTACAGTATGAAAACGCATTTATTCATACTGCTAGGCAGCCTGTTGATTGCAGGATGCAATACAAAGGATACAAAGCTACAGGAAGCAAGAAAAGCCATTGCTGCCAGTAATGAGATCTATTTCCAGGCCTTTGTCAAAGGAGATTCCTCCATTTTTATTGACAGGTATGCGGCTGATTGCTGTATTATGCCGCCGGGACAGCCAGCTATATGCGGCCCTGAAGCTGCGCTGGAGTTTTTTCGTACCGCCTATTACAAGATAGGTTTACGGAACGGAAAGTTTATCACCACAGATGTATTCGGAGATGGTGAAGAATATGTCACAGAAGTTGGATTGTGGCAGTCGTTCGATGCTGATAATGTAATGTTCGATGACGGGAAATTCCTGGTGTTGTGGAAGAAAACAGATAAAGGATGGAAGATGTTCAGAGATTCTTTCAGTAGCAATCATTTATCAAAATAGCTGTTCTAACCTGAAATAGAGAAGACTGCCTGAGGTGATCGGGCGGTTTTCTCATTTTTTTTATATTTTGGAAACTCAACGTTACAACAGGTCTATATGCGAAAATTGATGTTATCCTTATCCCTGCTTATTTCATGCACCGTATTTGCACAGGATGCACTGAAATACCAGATGCCTTCCGCAGGCATAGCAGCGATAGCGCTTGCGCAACCGTCCCCGTCGGTATCAATCGGGCAAAAGGGGAATGTAATATTAATTGTACAGCCCCGCAGTTTCCCTTCTGTAGAGGAATTGGCACAGCCGGAGTTAAAGCTGGCCGGTATGCGTATCAACCCTGCCAATTTTGGTCCCAGCAGGGGTTTTTACTTTACCGGTATTACCATTAAAAAAACAGGTAACCAGCAACAGCTGCCGGTAACCGGATTGCCGGAAGGTGCGCGGATCGCCAATATACAGTGGTCGCCCTCAGGCAAAAAGGTAGGCTTTACAGTAGCTGTAACCGGCGGTATTACTTTATGGGCTGTGGATGTTGCTACCGGCAAAGCAGAACAGTTGAGCAAACGCCCTGTCAATTGTACATGGGGAACGCCTTATAGCTGGCTGGGAGACGATAAACTATTAGTACAGATGGTACCTGCAGGTTTAGGAAAAGCGCCTGAAAAACCGGTCGCGCCGGATGGCCCTACCGTACAGCAGACAAGCGGAAAAGCCGCACCCGCAGCTACCTACCAGGATCTGCTGAAAAATCCTTTTGATGAAGAACTGTTCACCTATTATTTCCAGAGTGAACCGGTCATCATCACTGCTTCCGGAGAACAATCCATCGGGGAAGCGGCTCTCTATACATACATTGCTCCATCCCCTGACAAACATTATTTCCTGGCAATAAAACTACGCAAGCCATATTCCTACCTGGTACCGGCAGACCGCTTTCCTGCCACTATAGAAATATGGGACAGCACCGGTCATAAAGTAAAGGAGTTAGCACAGAAACCATTGGACGAAATACGCCCCAAAGGATTTGACGCTACTTCTCCATATCCAAGGCAGTTTGACTGGAGGGCAGATGCTGCCGCCACTGTTTACTGGATAGAAGCGCTGGATGGCGGCGATCCGGCAAAGAAAGTCGCCTTTAGGGACGCTGTTTATATGCTGGCGGCCCCCTTCAATACCCTGCCGGTAACGCTGGTGAATACAACTATGCGCTTTAACAGGATAACCTGGGGAAATGACAGATTAGCCCTGGTAGGAGAGGGCCTACGCAGTACCCAGCAGCTGCAGATCAGCAGGATCAATCCATCTGATCTGACCCAGATACCGGTACCGGTTATCAAACGCTCTGCTACAGACGGCTATAACGACCCGGGAGAGCCCGTTCTTACCACTAACCAGTATGACAGGAAAGTACTGTATATCTCCCCTTCAAACGAGCTTCTGATGACGGGCGACGGCGCATCTCCGGAAGGCGATAAACCTTTCCTGTCGCGATTCAACCTGCAGACAGGCAAGAGTAAAATACTCTGGCGTTCTACGCCTCCTTTTTATGAATCAGTGTCGAAGGTCACAGATCCTGCCAATCTGCAATTTGTGATCAGCAGGGAATCTAATACAGAGCCACCCAATTATTTCCTGCAGGATCTGAAGAAAAAGAAAACCATGCAGCTGACATCTTTTGCAAACCCTTTGCCACAGGTACAACAGTTACAGAAAATGCAGCTGAAGTATAAGCGTAAGGATGGTGTGGACCTGACAGCCATGCTGTACCTTCCTGCTGGTTATGATGCAGCTAAAGACGGCAGGCTGCCTGTATTAATGTGGGCTTATCCGAAGGAGTATAAATCCGCCAGTGATGCTGCACAGGTGAGAGGATCACAGTACCGTTTTATAAGGGTAGGCTACGGTTCTCCCATTTTCTGGGCAACAGAAGGATATGCTGTAATGGACGCTACAGAAATGCCGATAGTAGGAGAGGGAGAACAGGCCCCGAACGATAACTTCATGCCTCAGCTGATCATGAACGCAGAGGCTGCTATTGAAAAGATCACCGGTATGGGAATAGGCGACAGCTCCCGTGTAGCCGTTGGTGGTCATTCCTATGGTGCATTCATGACTGCCAACCTGCTGGCCAATACTTCCCTGTTCAAAGCAGGTATTGCACGTAGCGGTGCTTATAACCGCACACTAACGCCATTCGGTTTTCAGAATGAACAACGCACTTACTGGCAGGCGCCGGAGGTATATTACAAAATGTCTCCCTTTTCAAAAGCTGACCATCTTAAAACTCCCATCCTCATGATCCACGGAGAGGCAGATAATAACTCAGGTACTTTCCCAATGCAGAGTGAGCGCCTGTACAATGCTATTAAGGGAAATGGCGGTACCGCAAGACTGGTATTCCTGCCTTTTGAAAGCCATGGTTACGCTGCGAAGGAGAATATTCTGCATATGTTATGGGAAATGGACCAGTGGTTGGATAAGTACGTGAAGCATGCAAATGGAAAATAATTCCATCTTTTAGAAAAAAATTTGTCCAATTTAAAAAAGTTCCTACATTTGCACTCCCTGACACGGAAAATGATGCCCAGATGGCGAAATTGGTAGACGCACTGTGTTCAGGTCGCAGCGCTCGCAAGGGTGTGCTGGTTCGAATCCAGTTCTGGGCACTAAAGCGGAAAGGTCGGAGATGTCTCTGACCTTTTGCTTTTTAAGGTGGTCAAGATCCTTTCTGGGCTGCTTATTTTGCCATTAAAAGTTCAAATCTTTGTAAAACAATAGTTTATACGGTTCGATTCCTGGTGCGGGTAAACCTACCGCTAACAATATTGTGACTTTTGATATTGATTGAAAATTGAATTTCCAACTAAGAATTTTAAATTGCCTCTGCCTTACTTTCTATAGTAATTAGGTGAAAAAGCCGGACCTATATCTTGAGTTCCTATTTGGAAGATGTCAATAAACGCTATCATAGCATCGACGTCCTTTTTGACAAACTTATTAAAAGGGCCATTTTTAGTAGATTTGAAAATGAAATATAACCTCGTAATTAATTTCAATGACAGAAGAAATAGAATACAGGATTTGTTCGAAAGATGATACTCCGCAATTAATTGACATAGCTGTTCAATCCTATCAGGAGCACTATACACATTTGTGGCACGATGGCGGTAAGCAATACATGGAAACAAATTTAAGTCATGAGCAGTTGTCGAAAGAAATAGAGAATGCAAATTCCATTTTCTTCCTTGTGAATCTTGACAAAACACCAGTGGGAATAGTAAAGCTGAACGTTGATAAAAGTATTGATGAGTATACGGCAAAAGAAGCGTTAGAGTTGGAGCGGATCTATTTCTTAAAAGTCGCTTCAGGGCGTGGTCTTGGTAAAGCAACACTTTTCATGGTTACAAACTTTGCCAAACAACGAGAAAAGAAAATCGTTTGGCTAAAGGCAATGAAAGGAAGCAAGGCTGAAGCTTTTTATCAAAAGCAAGGCTTCACCATCAAAAATGAGACAGTTTTAGATTACCCATTTATTAAAGAAGAATACAAAGAAATGGTTATTATGCTAAAAATCTTATGACGGATTAGCTCTCCCAATACCCCACAAATACTAGAACAGGGAGAAGAGAATTAAGAAGACTTCATTTGTTCATTGATCAAGTGACAAAAGAATCGAGATAGTGTTTCTATTATTGCTAAAGAACAATGAAAACCCTCAACAGAACGAAACGCCTGAAACTGGCACCACAATGGATAAGCGCCTATACTGGAAAAAATCTGGTCCGCGGTTATGCCCGCTATTTCTCCGTTGATTTGATTTGCGCCATCACTGAATTACGCATGTTGGGTTCCCCGGTACCTGAGGAATACGAATTAGCCGTTAAACGCTCCATTGCTGACCGCAGCTTGCAAAGGAAGAAAAAGCGGGAGGCTAAAGCCGCGGCAGCTAATCCCTCGGATGATATAAGTAATGGAGAATTCACATTCATCGCAGGCTATACGAGCAACGACGTACCCTATGGAATTCGCAGTGAAGAGACGGATGGTCTGGATTCTTTTTGAATTATATAAAAGCAGTCTTTATGAGACAAATTATGGGCTTAAGCTTATAAATTAAACTAAATCCCTCTATCTCCTGGTTCGATAATTCTCTTAAGTAGGGCACCAAATGTAGATTCCGGAGTATGGTATCCCCCCATACCGGAACATGGTACCCCCTCATTCCGCTGATGGTAACCCCACCCTAATATTACTAGGATTGGAGTATATGAAGCTATAAATTTCACCCATCATT
>NZ_WRXN01000028.1 GCF_009758205.1 Chitinophaga tropicalis | reverse complement strand
TTTTTTGGGCTGCTGCTGAAAGGCCCCCAGGCCGGCCCCCTTTCCTCCCCCGCTCTCTTGCGTATTCTATAAGATCGTCCGTTCTTTCCCCTACCTGGTCGATCTCATTTTCAGCTAAAACGGAAAAAAGCTGAAACATTAACTTTCCGGTTTGTGTCCTGGTATCAATACCCTGCTTAATCGCTACAAAATGAATGTTCTTTTGCGTAAAGTCGTGGAATAGTTTAATAAGCTGTAGCGCGGTCCGGCCTAGCCGGGAAAGCTCTTTTACTATAATAACATCACCAGGCCGCACCTCTGCCATCATTCTATTAAATTCAGCTCTTTCTTTCCTCCCGGATCTCCGTTCTGCAAAAATCCGTTCACAGCCTGCCCGCTGTAGTATTTCCGTCTGTTCCTCGATGGAAGAACTTACACCACCTCGCCGCTTGCGGCTCTGCCTTGCGTATCCGTATAGCATAAATTACAGAATATTAAATTTTGAAATCTTTGTCACCTTTTCATGTTTGCGGCAACTATAGTATAGAGCGCATTACTATTACACTTTAATCATTTACCATCTAATATAATGTAATTTGAAATAGTGTAACGATTTTGTGTAATACATTTTTCAGGGATCCAGGCGTAAAGTGCTCCTTGTGCCATAATTACACAAAACTGATCAGTTTTGTGTAATCTGGGTAACTCGATCTATCCTAATACTTTTTTAACGTGCTCCATACCGCCGCAGTTCCTTTTCCATTTCTTCAAACTGTACCCAGGAATTGCAGCCCCTGGCTTTCTCTATTAAATTTTGTATAAACAGGAGGCTGTAAGTCGGCGGATAATACAATTCTCGGATTTCGCTGTCAATCTTCAACCTTACCCGGTAAGGTTGGGTTAGGTACTTGCGTAGCTGATCCGCTTTTAAACCATGCAACGGGTTTCCTGTTTGCTCATATAGTGCGGCCATCCTGCGCATTTCAAAATAGCGCCCATATCGGGACAAATGATTTTTTACATGCCTATACCTCTGCTTGCTTTTCTTAGGTGTAATATCCTGGATGAATAACCCATAGCTATAACCAGGATGCTCCTGCCTCATAAGTTCATACGCGAATAACGGTACAGATCTAAATAACCTCCTTGCCTGGCGCAGCCGCCGGATGCGGTATAATGTTTCATCAGAATATTTACGCATAATGATCAGTTTAGATTGAGTACTTTTTTTCAGGTTTGACGACTACAAAAATGCCCAGTTAATTGCACCATTAAAAACCATGACATAATAAATAGCGACACGTTTATTTGCAATTAAACCACATTTATCCTTATGAGTATTAGAATAAAGACCGTAATAAGAATAGTAATCATAATATTATCCTTTACCCCAAAAGACTTATCTGCACAATTCATTATAAACCATGACAGCGAAGAATTTAATAGGCGGGCGCTGCAACAGCTTTCTAGGGATGTAGAGTTTGAGAAGAGTAAAGGTAGGTTTGAGTATTCTAATAACAGCCCTACAAATACTTTAACTTATTCAATAGTACTGAAGGATAAAAAAAAATACTGGTCACGGCCATACACAGATAGTATTTTCAATGCAAAATCTAATCAACTAAGGCAGGAAGCTATAAATAAGGGTTATGATACTCTAATCATAAATATTTATTACAAACGGGATTATTGGTATCAGAAATATGTAATATCTCCCGTTAAACCTTAGTTTGCCCTACCTTAATGATAGTAAGATATTTTGATAGCTTTATATCTTTTGTGATGTACATTACAATTGTATGTTGAATTTGAAATGAAGTATGGAAGGCCCCGCGTTGTGGCTGCTCGGAGTTCTGAAGCTGGGCAAAACGATTTTTTCCATTCTATGGGTAGTGGTAAAGTTCACGTAGTAGATCCCAGGGAAGATAATACCGGTAATATATCAACTAAAGCCCCCCGCATCCTGGATACTGTAAAAATGGAACTGCACCAGGTAGGATCTTGGGTAATTTTCCATTCATCTTTTAATAAGACTTCCCAGCTCAAATAATGATACCAGTGTAAGCGCCAGCGGCCAGCTTCTTCCTCCCGTTCCTGTGCGTCCATATCTCGCTCTAATATCCAATGTGGATCTATGCCCTTACTACGGAATGTCCGCTTAAATGACCCATGATCCCCTACATTACAGTGCATTGCAACTACCAGGATATAGGGGTTTCTTTCCGTTGGTTTATGTAGATGTATTCTCACTTTGGCTAAATCCATAAAAGTAGATTGATTAATTAGTATTATATATCTTGCTATCTTGCTATCTTACTATCATTTGTAATGTACATTACAGGTGAGAAATAAGATTAAGCAGGGAAGGCCCCGCCGTGTAGCTGATCACGGCGCCGAAGCTGGGCAAAGCAAAATTTTCAATTTTAAGGGAGCGGCGGCATAGGTGGTGCCGCCGCAGATCTGGCGGGAATGATCTGTGTTTGCTTCACTTTCTTTCCGTTTGAAAGCGTTTTAACCTGGTATCTCCCCATATGGTTACAGCTATTTGCAGTTCATCTACTTTGCCTTGAAAGGAAAAGCCATATTCGGCGCAAAATTCAAGCGCCCAGCTGTACAATGTTTCTATAGTAAACTGGTAGCCTTTACGTGCCGCAATAGATAGAGCAAGGCAATAATGATCCGCTAATATGATCCCGATATAACCTATATATTGGCAATCGGCAGCGGAGTAATGGGGATCCTGGGGCGGGTTCATCTGATTCATATTGCAAATTTATTTAATTACATGATTACAAGGCGTATATAGGTTGCGCTATGCTCTTTACAGACCTTTTGTAAAGCCGTTAGAACCTCTGTTCCGGGCGCATTTAACGGCACATTTGACGCCTTTAAGACTACCTCCCATTCTTCGACGTTGAAAAGATCCTCCTGTAATTCGGTATCTGTATCAACGTAAAACAGTAGGTAAGACATTAATAGTTCTTTGGCCTCCTGGGTAATGCCTTTTTCATCTACTTCTAAAAGTGTAAGGCTTCTTAAAACATTGATTTTGGGCATACTATAAAATTGTAAGGTTCACTACAAAAGATATTTTTATATCATTCTATAAAGCTATCTTGATAAAAAGATAGCTTTATAGAGAAAAAAATTAGTGTTCAATCAATAGCGCGTCACATTCCCCGCATTTGATACGGAGCGCGGGTTTACCCCATACTTTAGTGCCGCAGGTACAAGTATATACAGCCTTTACGCCGCTGCGGCTCCCTCTCGTGCCTTTAGGCCCAGCAGGTGCCACAGCTGTAGGCGCGGCTCCCTCTGTCGCTGGTGCACCAGGTACTACAATCATCATCGGTAAATTAGGGGCATAGG
Source organism: Chitinophaga tropicalis (assembly GCF_009758205.1). Taxonomy (GTDB): domain Bacteria; phylum Bacteroidota; class Bacteroidia; order Chitinophagales; family Chitinophagaceae; genus Chitinophaga; species Chitinophaga tropicalis. The sequence goes on along the minus strand of NZ_WRXN01000028.1, from coordinate 30,278 downwards.
GGAGGCGTAGGCTTGCCAGCTCTTCCACGCTGATCTTATTAAAAACTGTTTGGAAAGGCCCGCCGTCTATTACATAATCGCTCATGTTCTGGCCGGTGATCTTGCCACCAGGCTGGCCGGTCGTGGATGGCATAAGGCCCACAGCTATCATTTTTTGCGCCCATTCCTTATCGTGGTAACCACGGCGCGGGGGTTCGCCTAATGTTTGCTGCCACAGGTGGCACATTTCATGCACTAAAGTTTGATGCCAATATATATCAGAAATAAAAAATGTGTCGGGGTTCAGGGAGATTTCATGTACCGCCTTTTCTGTTTTGGCATCTTTCCAGCGTTCAGGCGCAAAGAAGCCGGCGGAATTGTTCTTTCGGGATAGGTTAATAAGACAATCCGGTAACTCTGCATCAAAAAGCTCAACGTTGTAATAGAAAAACAGATTTTCAAGCGTGTTAAATTGGTACTTCGTAATTGCCATGATACAAGTTTTTTATTGTTATTGCTATCTTTATATCTTGATAGAAAGCTATCATTTGAAAATCTGCATTTTTTATAACTGTTTGATTTTCTACTACTAAGATACGGAAAAAGATAGAAAGCTATCATTTTTAGGGTAAGTTTTTTGTCATAGAAATGTAAAAAGCTATCTTTCTATCTTGCTATCATTTCATAGTTTTGGGCGGTGCTGGATAGTAAATAGGGGGGTTAAAAAGGTTATTACATATTAATTTTTTTTGTTATCCATTGTTTGAAACCCCCGCCGGGAAAAAGGGGATGTAGGGGGAAAATGGCGCGGCGGCAGCGCCTTGTCCCCCAAAATTAGCGGGCGTATGCCCATCAAAAAACAATCAACTTTAATATGAGCAATTTATTTATACTGTAGAAACTTGGATCAGTTTGCTGGTGGGGGTACTATCTGTTTTTCCTTTTCTGTCGAGTAGAATAATAAAAGATGAACGGAGCGTCGCAACGGATGCTTAATCTATGTGAAAACGATCACAAACACATTAACTAATTGTTTATTAAACATTTATATCAGTTTTTGGCCTTTTTCTCGGCAAAAAAGGAGATTCAATGTAAGCATGTAACCCAGGATCTCGACAAAAAAGGAGATTTCGCGGCGGCGCGGGGTGTTTTTTAATTGTATCGACCGCTTTTTCGATTTTCTTTCGCGTATTTTCGCGTAAAAACTGCCATATTGGCACCCCTGTAGCCCAAATTTATTAGATTAACTGACCTTTTTTTTTGCTTTTAGTCGATTATTTTTTAAATGGTTGTAGATTGTTACTCCGCGCAAAGCTATGTCTGTAGCATATTTCAGCGGTTTTGCTCGGACAAAAAAGGAAAGCAGCTCGGCAAAAAAGGAAAGCAACTATACAAAAAAGGAATGTTTTCCCCGGCAAAAAAGGAAATAGGAAAGGAGCTTCGACAAAAAAGGAAACTTAAACGGCTATTTCCCTGCCAGAAAGTTTTTGAGGCTGGTTACAATCCATCCTTTTACATTGGTAATAGCGCTGCGATCCTGAGCTAAGAGCTGATGTAGGGTAAGAATCTTCTCTACAATGGTATCGGGGTCAACATCAGGCAGAAAAGCCCCTTTAATGGCCTTCATATCCACGTCCGTAAAGTTGAAATGCGCTTTTAGCAGGTATCGGATGTGATCATGTTTGGATTGGATTACCTTTTCCAGATCCGGGGTAATGACGGTAAAATTAATCGTCACTACTTTTTTACCCTCCATCTTTTCCGGTGCAAATTCAAACCAGCAATCCGCTTTCCTAAATAACTCGTCACGCACAGGCTTTAACACACGCTTTACCAGGTCGGAATAGTAGGGGTACAGGTCGTAAGCCTTGCCGCTTTCATCTACTCCTTTTATGTCGAGATACTCCCGTAGCCAGTCGGTTTTTACTGTAAACTTCCCCTTTGCCTGCCAGGATGAAATGAGCTTATACAGCTTGGAGGTATATTTCGTTTTGGCATTAATGGCAACGTGTAGAAGAAACTTTGTAAACCTTACTGGCCTACGCAAATCCTGGTCATAATCTACCAGAACAAACCTGTCTGCCTGGTCTTTTGTCATTGAGATTATAACCGTTTCCATCTGCCGCCGTTTGGAGCCTGCATTCTTTCCCTTGCTGATCACGCCCTCTTTCATCGGAATGTCAACCCCATGCACAGCTTGCCGGATGGACATATATTCCATTTTGCTGCCTTTCCCGCCGCTATAGCTGGGGAAAAGGATCTTTAGATCCATCAGCCCTTTACAGGTCGCTATTACATCATCGAGGCTATTAGCTTTTGTGATGCTTCGTAGCGGGATATGGATCTTTATAAGATCCTCCTGGGGATCGAATAAAGCCAGCTGGGAGTAGTTGGGATCCCCTTTCATGGATAACTTTACCGCATCCTGTAAATGATACTGGATAAGCGTTAAAAGCCTTTCCAGTAGGAGCGTAGAGTTATATTTCGATAAAGTAACTTTATTCGATTGATAAACATAGGTAGTATCTACCGGTATTAGTTGCTTTACCTTGGCCTTTTTCGACTGCACAACCTCCATCCCCTCCGGGGCCTCCAAATCTTCCACAGGCTTTGCGTTGGTTGAGGGGGTTTTCTTCATTATTGTTTCATTTTAGCTTCCACTGCGTCTATGATCATTTCCTGCATAAAAACATCTTTATCAAGGCAGTAGCGTTCCCACGTCTTTTTTTGATTCGCAGGAATGCGTATAATTATCTGTTTTAGCTTTTCAGCTGGCGGCTGTGTTTTTACCGGTACAACCATTTGAACCGGGGCTTCTACTTCTTTGGCTGTCGTTAAGGTAGTCTGTAACAGACTGTCTAACATTGCTTTGTCTTGCTGGGCTTTTTTGGGCTGTGCCATAGTACTACATTTATTTTTTTAACAATAAGAGCATTTCATTTAAAAGATTCATCATTTCCTTTTCTGCCTTTGCATCCGCTATATCATAGATCCCATTAGGGTTAGCGATAGAGCGCGTATAATTCTGGCGGTTGATCAACATGGTATTGAAACACTGGATATTATACTCTGCTATCTGGTTGGTGATTTGGTTTTGTATCTCACCAGTAAGCGCACTGCCGGCCACGATCATGTTAAAGAGTATCCTGGCCTGTAGCTTACTGTTTGATTTCCTGGCCTCCTTTAACATTTGTAGCATGGGCTGTATTTCCATCAGTTCAGCAATGCCCGCCTTGGTCGGAATGATAATCAAATCTGACTGAATAAAAATATTGAGCAGATGTTCCGATTTATAAGGTGGAGTGTCTACAAACAGGTAATCGTATGGCAGCTCCTGGAAAGGTGTTGCGTCCAATACGAAAACATCCAGGTTGCTATAGACTTTTCCCAGCTTTATACTGGTTCCTTGCGGGTCTGCATCGATCAAACCGGTCTTTACTTTGTTTTTGATAGCATTAGCCAGGTTAATCGCCGTGGTGGATTTGCCTACCCCGCCTTTAGGGTTAGCTATAGTAATTATGTTCGGCATGAAATAAGGATTTGCCTGCAATATACGAATTTGATATAAAACTATAAAGCTATCTTTTTATCTTTCTATCAAAATTTAGAGCAAGATACCTGCCGCTTTGCATTATGATACCGCTGTAGGCGGGATGTAGTGGAGCAAGCCACCAGCCCATAAACAAGCGACAATAGAACCAAATAAATGAACTTCTTTCTCATCGTTAATTGATTTAGGTTATTCGGACATAAAGGACAAGCCTACAGTAATTTTAAAGGTTTGGGCCTGGTAGTTCTGTGTATTCGCTTTTTGGGCGATACTGGTAAAATAGCTTAGATCGCATTGGAAGGCGCCCAGCTGACACCCTATCCCTGCTGTGCCCAGCTGTTTGCTGGAAAAGTCGGGGCTTTCATAATGCACGCCGGCACGGATATAAAATTGTTGCCGGTACAGATATTCCAGGCCCGCCCCAGCCCCCCAGCTTTTTGTATTGCTCCATCCAGCAAAAAAGGCGGCGGGGACATTTGTACTTTCTGGATCCGTCCCGGAAATAACATTACCACTTTCATCACGGACAGCTGGGGGCGGTAACAGCAGCTTGGTAAGCTCTCCTGTTATAGTAATTTGATGTTCCCCGGCCTCGCTGGCGAATGTGTAGGAGACCCCGCCCCGGAATGTCATGGGCTGGTAGGCGCTGCCGCCGTGCTCATGGTATTTTATCTTGGTGCCCAGGTTAGAAAGGGAAAGGCCGCTCCTGAATATGCCACCGGTATAGCCGGCCAGCTCGGAGACGCCTACACTGCTGTAGAAAAAACCAATATCCGCCGCTATCGCGTTGGCTGTGCGGATCTGCTGCCCCTGGTACTCAATGCCGGCAGCTGGGCGGCTGTTTATGTATCTGCCTGTAATCCCAATAGCGCTATATTCTGACAGCTGCCGGGAATAAGTAAGGCCGATGGCCCATTCTGAAGGATTATAGGCGTATATGTCGTAGCCCGTTTCGTCCTTGAATTGCACCTCTCCCAGCGAAAAGAACCGCAGATCCAGGCCGATACTCGTTTGTTCGTCCATCCTGCGAAATCCCTGTAAAGCAGCCATCCCCATGCCTCGCGCTAATTTGGACAAATACGGGACGTATCCGGCACTTATGCCGTATTCCTGGCCGGGCTGCATGGATAGCTTCGCGGGATTGTAAAAAACGAAATTATCCGCGCTTGTGGCTACCCCTGTGAGGCCCAACGCGCTACCCCGTGCGTCCGGCTCGATCTGTAAAAAACCTAACGCCGGCGCAGGGTTTTGCCCCCGCACCAGCTGCGGGCATGCAAACACTAAAATGATCAATACTACAGTCCGCATAAAGTAATATTTAGGGTACTTGTATCTGTTGGGTAACCTCCTTTGAAACGGCCCCGTCGCTGTCTGTTACCTGTACTTTGCAGGTGTAAGAACCAGGGCCGGGAAATATGTAAGGGATGGCAGGGGTAACCGTTTCCGCAATCCGCACGTTATTTACAGTAAAGACGTACTTACTCACCACCCCGCCAAAGCTCCTATCATTGTCAAATGATCCTGAAGCATCGAATAAATACTCATACTGATCAGCAGTTCCCAGGTATGTAACCGCCAAAGCTGCTACCGGTGGGAGATTGTTAAAAACATAGAGGCGTAGTTCCGCACTGTCGGCCTCCCCAAAATAATCCGTGACCACAAACCTAACAGTCATATTGCCCGTGTGTTCGGGTACAAACCGGTAGATCCCTTTATCATCAATGATCCGCACGGTATCCCTTGTGCTATCCTCCCGGTATTGTAAGTACCCGCTGCCGGCCACCACATCCATAAGGACGTGCTTTATATTCTTGTTGAGATCTTCCACCCGAATAATGAAAGGCATGTAGGAAAAGGCCGGATTTGATAGTTTTACGCTGTCTATCAGCAAATCCGTTTCCGCGCCGCCTCGTTGGGCCTGTAAAACAATGCTGGGGGGATCGTTAAACCCTTTCAATCCGTCGGCCCGATCATCACAGGAAACGGCGAACATGGCCGCGATGCAGCATAACAGTAATAACCTGGCTGTCATAGCTTAAATACTTTGAGTGTCTTATCAAAATCGCGGCAGCGCACACGGATAAAGTACCAAACGCCTGACCCTTGCAGCTTTCCAGTATCCAGCCGGATCCTGTTACTACCTTTCGCAGCTGATTGCTTTACCTCGTTGACCGTATTGCCGCCAAAATCCACAAAGGTTATAGTTACATCCTGGGCGTCCTTTGTCAAAAATTCCAGAGTTAGCCGATCCCGGAAGGTAGTAGGGTACACTAGCAGCCCATCACCGCCAGGATCTTGCCCATCCCCCCGGTCAAAATCCGGCGGCGGCGGGTTGCCGGATTCCGGTAATACATACACAGGCGGCAACGTGAAAGTAGCTGTACAGCCTTCAGAGCCGGTTACCTGCAATACAGGGGTATGCAGGCCCGCAGAATAGAAATAGTGATTGCCGGCTACCTGGTTGGATGTGCCACCGTCCCCAAAGCTCCACCGATAAGTAAGGGCATTGGAAAGGTTGCTGGTGGCCCTGTACAGACTACCGAAGGGTAGCGTATCGCTGGCATTCTCCGGCTGCACCGTGCCGCGTGGGGTGTAATTCAGAACTGTAAAGATCCTGGGGGGGCCTTCACAGTCTCCGGTATTGACAGGCAACGGCTGTACCGTAATCTTTTCATCCTTTTGGATCTCATAACGGATTGTTGTACCGGTGGCAAATGCCGTTGTTTCGCCCTCTTTGAACCAGCTGAAAGAAGTTACATTATCTGCGCTGGCAGTGAGTGTAACGGTAGTACCCTCACAAGCTGAAGTATCACCGGTAATCTGGATGCTACCAGGTAGTCCCTTTATCTGATATTGTACTGTGCCCGTATTACTGCACCTGGTCACGGGATCCGTTACGGTGTATGACATGGAATGTGTGCCGACGCCGGCAATAGAGGGGGTAAAAGTGGCGCCGTTAAGGCCGGGGGATCCTGCCCATGTACCGCCTGCCGGCAGCGCCTTTAAGACAATAGCCCCGGAGCTGATACAAATAGCACTATCTGCCGGCATACTGATAACCGGCGGTGTATTGACCTTTGCAATAGTGGTATCTGTAGTGGTACAACCGGTGGCCGGATCTGTGTAGGTATAGGTTAGTTTATGTTCCCCGGCTCCTGCGTCCAGCGGTACAAAAAAGCTCCCTGCATTGTTGTCTATGCCCGTACCTTCCCAAAGCCCAGGCTGTGGCGTAGCTACCAATGGTACAGCTGTACCATTTAGGCAGCTGGTAAAGTCCCGCATTCCCGTTACCACAGGCTGCGGGTGCTTCGTGATGCCCAGGGTGTCACTGATACTGCAACCGGCATCGGTAATGATGGTGTAAATGAGATAGTTTTTACCCAGCTGCATTTTAGCCGGTACTATTACATTATTGCTTACATCGTAAAAATCACCGGCAAAAGCGGCCCAGCTGCCACCAGATACGGAAGGCAACGGCGGTGCAAATGGCGCGGCCCCCTGGCAGGTTGTTATATCAGCTCCTACCTCCAATACCGGCGCGGCCACCAGCTGAATAACTTTAGTATCTACGCCGGTGCAACCTGTGGCCGGATCAGTATAAGTAAGCGTTATTGTATAACTGCCTAATGGGGCGCTGGTTACCTGGAAATAGCCATTTTGGACAAAAGCGCCGCTCCATACTCCCCCTACCGGGCTACCGGCGGGGATATAGTAATCACCACCACTTTTACAGATCACCACGTCCGGGCCGGCGTCTACTGCCGGCGGGGCGGCCACGGTCATATAAACATAATCGGTGTTTGAACATCGAGTAGCAGGATCTACCACCGTAAAAGTAAGCTGGTGTTCCCCTGCGCCAGCTCTGGCCGGCAGGAAACGGCCATTTTCTACCCCTGGGCCGCTCCACCCGGCGGCATCACCTGGTAAGGTAACCGGCTCACCATTTGTACAGCTGCGCAGATCTGGCCCACCGTCTGCAACCGGTGGCATAACCACCGTAATAATGAGATTTTTAGTAGCCGTACAAGCGTCTACGGTATATGTATAAGTGAGCGTGTTATCTCCCAAAGCCATTTTAAGAGGATCTACCTGGCCGGTGGCCGGATCCAGGTAATTCCCATCAGCTGACCACTTCCCGCCGGCTGGGGAGGCCGCTGGGAGCTGCACAGGCCCGGCATTTCGGCAAACACTGAAATTGGGGCCTAAATCCAGCGCCGGCGGGGCCTGCACGGTGATCATGGTAGACGCTGACACTTCGCATACATTGTTAGAATACGTGTATGTTGCTACGTAATCGCCTGGTAGTGCGGTGGACGGGTCAAATGTGTTCCCTGAAATGTTGCTGCCGCTCCATACGCCGCCTACCGGACTGCCGCCGGGTATCTGGAACGCTGGCCGGTTTTGGCAAACAGTTATAGGGCCTGCTACTTTAACTACAGGGCCGTCTATAACTTTTATGACAAAAGATTTCTTGTAGGTGCATCCGGTGGAAGGAATGAATAAAGTGCCGGTGATCGTATGCAGGCCGTTACCGGCATCTGACGGGCTGAAATACTTGCTATTTACAATTCCTGTCCCGCTCCATGTTATAGATCCGTCCGAAGGTTCCACCCCTTGCCGCTGGTTGAGGTTTATTTCTGCGCTGTTATTGCATGTGGTCATATCGTCGCCCACACTAAAACGGGATTCATCCAGAACATTAATTGTAAATTCTTCCGTAGTGCTACAGCCGGTAACTGGATCTGTGTATTTATATCGGATCAAGTTTTCACCTACCAAAGCCTGGGCAGGGTCAAAGTTTGTAACGTTCATTACAGTGACTATCCCGCGCCCTGTGTAGGTTCCCCCTGCCGGCTGGCCGACCGTGAGCGGGAAAGGATCTGCACCACGGCAAACATCCATATCCTCTACTGTCACTACAGGCGGTTCGTTTATGGTGATCTCTGCCGTCTTGCTGGAAGTACAACCGGCGGCGTTCGTGATTTTATATGTAAAAATATTGCGGCCTACAGTTGCGGAAGCCGGTGTAAGATTACCAGCGGCATCAATCCCCCTTCCTTCCCAGGCTCCACCGTCCGGACTTGCCTTTATGTTGATAGATGGGGCGTCCTGGCAAATAGTGGCAGGATAAGGATCTATAGTAATTTCTGTTCCCTGCAATACCTGAAATTCAAAATCAAAAGACACTACGCCAGCCTTGCTTCCATATAGACCGTCCGGGGTGCCGTTATCATACATTTTCTGCGCGGTGAGCTTATGAAAGCCCGGCAGCATTCCTTTAGGGTTCAGTACTGTAATAGGCGTACCGTCCAGGTAGAAAGTAACGCCGTCTTTTACAGTAAAAAAGTCTGTGAGGTTATAATCCTTATCCACTGAATTGCAGACTGTCTTTATCTCGTCCAGCCCTTCCCATTCTGGCCGTTCAAACTTCACCGTAAGAATGCAGACCGTTTGCACGGTCGTTTCTCCCCCTCCCGTACAACTGGTTTTCCTGTAGTTCTTTGCACGTACTACTACTGTTTTTGTCCCTGTTTCTATCTCCGGGTTTATTGTATAGTTACTACGGGGGGTTCCTCCGTCTACTTCATATTCACACCACCATTGCATTCTTTTGTTTCCAACTACACAACTACCCAGGCCATATTGAACGGTGCCATAATCGGGAAAAGTAAAGCTAGGGCTGTTCGCTGCCGAAGATTGATAGAATACTTTATCATTGTAGGCAGGATAATTCATATTCCTGCCTATTACGCTGATAACTGTGGTATAGTCCCTGTTACCCCATCCTAAAGGGAAATCACTTTGCTGCGCAAAAAGGCCACCTGGTGCCAGTAGCAGGGTCAAAAGCAAACGACGAAACATATCGCATGGATTTACGGGGTAACCTAAATTTTAACGAGATAGAAGTTATACTTTATTGATGCCTTAGAAACTACCAGCGTTATTTCCTGTCCGTTGCTGGTATTTACAGTAAAATCACCCTTGATAAATTCCATTTCCTTGTAAGTATCCCCGCCTGTATAAAGGGAGAAAAACAGGGATTTAAGGCCCCCATTATCCGCATAACCAAACCCCCAGGAAGCATTTACGGTATCCTGAGCATGGGTGCCGCACAGCTGCGCCCCCTGGACAATCTGCACTGTACCGGCGCTACGTATAAAATAGCTATCATCCAGGATACAGGCCGGAAATTCACCGCGGGCGTCTGTATTCCCTTCAACGGTTCTAATAGCACTGATTTTGTACTTTTTTCCTAATATGGCATTAGCAATAGCATCGCTTTCCGCTTTCCCGTCTGGTTGGTTATCATCGTCTTTCTTACAGGCTAAAATGGTAGTCATAAATAGGGCCAGTACAATAATGGTGTTTTTCATACGATGTGTTTTATGATTAGTAATAGTTATTCAAAAAAATGCGGATCCCTACGCCTACTTCATAGTAGGTATAACCCAGGGATTTTTTAACCATATACGCCTGGTTCGCATATAGGCAAAACCCTAGCTGATCGCTTAGAAACGCCTCTATCTGGCCCCCAGCTTTGACGCCGGCCATAAAGCCGATACCGTTACTTTTTTCTTTACTGATTCCTTTTACTTTCTCGTACCCCAGCGTAATACCGGCGCCAGCGTTGAACTGGAAGAAATCAGAGATAAAGAAGGGGTTATAAAAAGTCATAGCATCCAGGCCAAAGTGAGCGTATTTGAAATTGTACATCCTTCCAAACTCGCCCAGGCCGCGTACCTGTAGGTAGGCATTATCGGTGAAATTGCGCATGTACCCTACCCCTCCCATTACGCCGATGCCGGTTTTTCCCAGGGTAATATCTAACCCTGTACCGCCTTCCTGGTGAACCTGCGCGGTTGCGGAGGTTATGCAAAACATGGAGCAAACAGCAAGTATTAATTTTCTCATTCCTTCATTAATTTTATTTGTACCCGGCTTCCACCAGAAAAAACCATTGTACCCCGTGCCGATCCTGTAGGCAGGCCCTCCCGGCCATCTGCGGCACATATTAAACCACTGTAATCCCGCAGCTGGGGGGCTATATCAATACCCTCTATAACTATATGCGCCCGGTTACCCGCCCGGCTATATACTGATCCCTTTACTGTGGTGTTGGCATTGAGCGTAAAATCTTTGAGCTGCACACTTGTATGGGTGTTGAATGCCAGCTCCCCGGTATCATGGATATAGCTATCCTTTACGATGGATGCAGGGATCAGTAATGTATCTGTGGCTTTCGTTTCAGCTGTCAACTGGCTCAGGGTATCCGTTTCAAAGGAGGCGTTTTGAAAAAAACCGGATTTATGCCAGGATCCTGCCACTGCGGGGAGTGATGGTAACGGCGGCAATCCCGGCAGCTGGCGGGGGGCTTGTTCACCCCCAGGGGCCTTATCTCCCACCCCCTTTGCCAACGCCTGCCGGTACAGTATTTTAAAAGAAAGGATCTCATATAGGTAATTGCCGGTTTCTTCGTTCAGGCGCAGGGCGTAGTAATCGTTGGTGCCCTGCTTCTTGATTGCCCTGGTAACATTGCCTATGCCGAAGTTATACGCGGCTACCACCAGGGGCCAGCTATGCAGCTGGTTATATAGCTTATCCAATAAGCGGCAGGCCGCGTGTGTGCTCTTTATGACCATATTGCGTTCACTGGCCTCTAACCCTTCACCTACAGCCGTTTTCGGCATGAACTGCCACACGCCGGCAGCTCCTGCGCTACTTTGTGCGCCACGCCGCAGCCTACTTTCGGCCACTGCTATAAACTTCAGATCGTCGGGCAGCTGGTACTGTTGCAGTACGATAGAGATATAAGGGATATACAGCTCCATTTTCCCGCGTAGCCGTTCATTACTCAATTCTTTGCTGTTCTTGTTTATGGCTACAATAAGGCGTTTTTTTACGCTTTCCTGCTCAACGGGCACCCTTTCCCCACAAAAGGAAAGATCCTGCCCATTTACGCCCATAATAGGCAATACAGCGAAGATTAAAACAAGTGTCCTCATAGCTGTAACACTTTTTCCTTTTTCAACAATACTGCCGCCGGCACTTCCAGGGTAAGGGTACGCCCCCTGCTGTTGCCGGCCTGCTCCTTCATAATGATAGTCAACTGCTCCCCTTTGTTCAGCGGCAGTTTATCTACTACGTAAATAAGTTCCTGGCTTTCACCTGCCGCAATGATGGAAACATTGCGCGGGGCGGAAAGGTAAGGCGGGTAATCATCCTGAACAGCATTTCCGGCGCGGGATCCCATGCGTTTATGCGGGGCTTCCACAATGAATTTTATGTAATCAATTGCATAGCTGACCGCTGTGCTGTTACGGACACGGAGTTTAAAGAAGTGATGCAGCCCGGAGCTGTCCAGGCCCACAGCATCCAGAAAGAAATAAAGGCCCTGGACGCTGCTGGAACGGTTCAGCTGTCGGCGGGATGCGTATAGGCGTTCCAGACTGCCGGCGGATATAGTGATCCCGTTTCCTGTTACACTGTCTGCGGCTGGTGCTGCGTTCACCGTGGCCGGCTTAGTGCCGTCTGCTGATGTCCTGGCCGTTGTAATGTTCATTACATTGCCAGTATAACGGTAGGAATACCGGGTAACAGCCGGGTTAGGCTGATACACAAGGGTAAATTCCATGATTGTATCTGTACACACTACCAGCAGGTTAGTGCTCGTGAAATTCTCTTTGGCTGCCTGTAACTTGATAATCTTTACTGTATCCCGGCTTGTTTTCTGTTCTGCATACAGGATCGCGCCTTCCTCCCCTCCAATGTTGGCACTTTCCGGCTTTGTATTGTAAAGAATAATGTACGTGGTCTTTACCCTGCTGACAGGAATAACCGGGTTATCCTGTGCTGCGCAGGCAAGGCGCAGAAGTAACAGCAAAAGGATATTGATAGCAAATTTACCCATATCAGCGCGTTTGTTTTAGGGTTATCTTATAGCCGGCAGGGATCTTTACTGTGGCCTTTCCGCGACTGCCACCGGTTACCGTTTTTACCACCCTGACCACGCCGCCCAGGATCCCCGCGCCGGCTACCTGGTCGATATTGGTTTCTAACTCGTCTTTTGCAGCCTGGCGGGTTTCCTCTCCCTTGCTGCCTTCGATCCGCAGGCCCTCCATGCCATCCAGGCCATAGGCTGAAAAATTCGAGGCTGTTAGTTGATTATTGAGCGCAGTACCGGCTACATGGATCTGCACCCGGTTTTCGCCTATATTGGTTACTCCTGTTACCATCTGGTTCTTACGCACGGCCACGCCGTTTATAGTTGTATTATCCAGTAACATAATGCGAACAGCTGCGCCTGTAGCTACTTCTATATCATTTAGGATCACTCCTTTTATAACAGGGCTGGATGTTGCAATACCCGCCGGCGCTGCTTTCTCTCCAAAATCCAGCGTATTAAAGCCGGCTGGCCTGGGGGCCGGAGCTGGTGCGGGCTGTTCCTGGTTGTTCCGCACGGGTGCGGTAGAATTATGGGATGCAACGATCTGGCGGATAGTCTCGTCCTCTTGTTCGACGGCCTTTTCATTGGAGGAAACGCCGGCAGCTGTGCCGCCTCTGATACGTTCCCTGGTTTGCTTTATTTCTTGCAGTGCTGTGCTGATCTCCGGGGTTTCCACTGGTGTAGCCGCCGGGGGAGCTGTTGGAGCTGCGGGCGGATCCACTTTACCGGCTGTAGCTGGCGCATCCAACGCCGGCGGATCTGTCACGCTGCCGGCGGGTGCTGGCGGCGCTTCTTCAGCAAAATTCCTATTACCAGTACTTGCCATCAGATCCTTATAGGTATATTTTTCCGGCACTTCTGTCATAGCCCCGTCCTCCGTCTGAATGTGAGATCTGGCGCCCTTTTTCTTGCCACTGTATATAAAGCCAAATATTACGGCTATTATCATCAGCCCGATTGTGGCAAGTATTATTACCTGTGTTCTATTCATTGGCTACCTCCTTTTTTTCCCACTCCTGGGTGTATTTGGTAAAATAAAGCCCGGCAACATTTTCCGGCCATTGTGCGGAATGGTTGCGGACTTCTCCCTCACTATGGATATAATACTCCCGTACCGGTTTATCATTGTCAAACACTTGGAGCAGGGAAGTAAAACGCACATAGTACGGCTCTTTGTTTCCGCTCAATTCATCGAGCTTTTGAAAGGTGGTTTTATAGGTGAGGCCCCTATCTATAGCGTCTGCATAAGCCCGCTGCTTTTCATAGCGTGAAAAGATCCGCGTAGCATCGGCACGGTTAACCATAAATATCGTCCTGGCCTGGTTTTCAATGATATTTAGACGGTCGAATGAATTGGCATAATACACCACTGTTGCGCAGTGGCTTTCCATTTGAGTACGGAAAAATTTCTCGCTGTTCTCCGGCGCCACCTTCAAAAATTTACCGGTGACGGCATCCACTACCAGGATCCGGCTTGTTGCACTGTTGGCGAATCTGAAAGCAAAAAAGAAGGCAATAACCACCAATGCAAAACAAAATACAAGGATCAAACGCACGGTAATTGCGGCGCTTTTCTGCGCTGTTGCATAACTGTTGAACTCCTTCTCTATTTTTTCCCGGTTCATGCTTATATCAATTTGAATACAAACTCTCCTGCTTTCTTCAGCAGGTACAGCTTTAGCGCGAATTGTGAAATTATTCCTATGAATGTGTAAGGATCATCGAACAACGTTATTACAGCTGCATCGGCCAGCGCATTAGCCACCAAAAAAGCGGGGATCATGAGATAGCAAACTATCATATTGGAAACCCACGAATAGAAGTATTTGGCTGTATCTTCATTTAAAAGGCACACATAGGCAATGGGGAAAGCCAGTTCCAGCAGCAGCAAGTATAAATACCTCCCGGAAATAAATAGCGCATACAGATACCGGATAAACAGCGCCAGCGGGGGCTTTAGGTATATTATGTAGAAGTATGCGAAAATATCCGGCATACTGTCAAACATGATACTTGGGCCGGTAGGATAGCGCTTTTCCATTTCTTCAATTTCAGCCAATAACGTACCTGTGGCTGTTTTCGGCTCACCACCCAGGGCGCTTATGGCGTTCCGTTGTAGATCTCCTAAAAGATATTCAAGAGCGTAGATAACGAACGGCGCGGCCACTATGACCGCCAGGGTAAAAAGATATTGCCAAAGCATATCAAATATGCCCTTTGCGTCGAAGCCTTCCCTATCTTTTGTATTCTGCTTGTACTCCCTGAAAAACCGTATAAATACTAGGATCAAGCCTATACCAGTGGCTACGCTCTGCGTGGTTATCATGAGCGTAGTGGTTTTTACCGCCAGGTATGACCGCTCTATATTTTCGATGCCGAATTGTGTAATAGGAATATCGGGCATTACTGTATGGCTTTAACGGTTTTCTTTGCAGTAGTGACAGCGGCAAAGGCAGAATAATAACTATTGACCTTGTGCATAGCCGTTTCTGTTTTCTCGTCGATGGACATAAGCAAGTCTATACGGCCTTTATCGTCCATTTTAAAATTGTCGCTGGATAGCGTCTTTTTAATCAGATCCAGGTTTTGTTTATAACTGTCTATTACTTTGGTAATATTTCGTTGTACACGGGTTATACTCTCCTGGCTGGCCCCTTTCACTTGTTTTATGTCTTTTAGGGCCTGGGAGCACATATTTACAAGATCTATCTGTCTATTGATCACAGAGGTGACCAGCTCCACCGTTTGAAGCGCATCTGAAACCTGGTAATATATCTCTACGCTTTGTTTTAATTTCTTGTAGGTGTCTGTAAGTACAGTGGTTTGTTTGACGGCTTCCGTCAACTGCTTTATCAGCGTGGCTTTATTCGCAGTTTCCAGAGATTCAAGAACCGGCGCGGATACTACGCCGCCCTGGGCATATACCAGGCCCGGTAGAAAGGCTATACAAAGCACCAGGTTAAGCAAAAATCTTTGCATTGTTTTTATTTTTAATGTGTTGGATAATAGCATCCTCCATCGTCATACCGCTGCGGAAAAGATCATCCAGGGTCTTCCAATCCTTACCGTCCGTCTGGAATGCGTAGAACTTCGCACGGCTGAACTCTAACCGCACTACAGTAGCGTACAGATCTCCGAAGCGGATAAAAACCTCTGCGTAGGGCCGTTCCCCGGAAAAATCGTTACGGATGGATTTCATCAGCTGTATATGCGATTGATTACTAATACGGAATGCCTGGATAATATCATGGTAAACCGTTTCGGTGGTTGGCAGGACATATAACAGCTGCGTGTTTGCAATGATCGAACGGGTAAAGTTATTCTCCGGGAGCTGCGCGGGAGATTGTATAATAGCGTGTACACTACCATTCTCCTTACGTAATTTTGTAAAACAGAATGACACAGTGCTATGTACATCTTCCCCGGAAAAATTATCCTTCATAATAGCAGTTTCCCCGTACTCGTCCAGGTACAGCTTTCCCCTTACGGAACGGTCGGCAAGGATTTTGTTTTCCACCGTTTCAAAAATGATTGTGAGGATAACAGAAACTAGAAAAGGATCTTTCTTTATCCTGGTCAATTCAAAAATGATGAAACTTTTATCCCTTATTAAATCTTCGTTGGATCCATCCACCTTACACACATTTTCATATACCCCGCCCGGCATAAACTGGCTACAGATATGCAAAAAGCTATCAATATTGAAATAAGCAGGCGGGATCTCCTGGCGGGCAATGATAGCCGTAAAGTTGGCCTTTACATAATTATAGAAGTCCGGGAAACTGTGCCCCGATGGGGTATGATCGTAGTAATCCCGTAAGATCTTTGTAAGGCTTACATTATGGTTGGCATCTTCTATAATCTCCCGTTCCCGCCAAAATTTGAGCACCAGCACCGTGAGCGTTTTTATTTTATCCGTGGTAAGCTCCTGCGGATCCCGAATATAGAAGGGATTTACCCCCAGCGGTGAAACTCCATCGTAATCAATATGGGCACTGACAGACGGGTATAATCTGCTGATAGCAAGAAAGGACTGGCCGAACTCCACACACACCACCTTAATACCCTGGCGGATCTCCTGTTCTACCGCGTTTAGGCACGTAGACGATTTACCGCCGCCAGTACTGGCAATATAAAGGCCGTTCCTGGCCGGAATGCGGCGCTTTGCCTCGTCCCAGGTGTCCAGCCTGTACGGGATCTGGAAAACTCGATCATTATATAAAATCCCTTCAGGATCACTTTTATAAACAGAATTGTTTATAAAAAGGGATGCAGCTACAGCCAGTTCGGTTAGAAAAAAGTAGCTGCGCGATAGCCTGTTTTGCAAGCCTATTACGGTTCCTATAAAAATATCCTTTAGCCCTTCATAAGACGGCTGGTAAAAACCAAAATCCCGCATCTTTAATATTTCCCGGATAGTATCTTTTGCTTTTTCCAGCTCCGCAGGCTCATGATCCCATACAGATACAGAAAAATGAGCACGGCACAGATATGCCTGTGATTCTAAAACCTCCTGCTGGGTAACCTTCAGGCGTTCCGCTGTTATCTCAATTTCCTTTGCAAAGCGCCTGTGCTGGTGGAACTCGTCTACCCTGGCCTGTAATTCGCCTTTTAACTTTTGGTGCCCTTCAAAGTAGATTACCTGGTTTATAATGTGGTTTGCATGAAGGTGCAGCCCCAGCTTTTCCAGGGGTGCCATGAACAGGGCCGCATTTGCTTTGGGGATCGTATCATCCTCCACATACGGCGGGAACTCATCAGGCAGAGCATTTTCATCACAGATTGCAAAAACGGCCCCTTTTGCCTCCCCTATGCCCAGGTGAGGGCCAAAGTACACATCACGCATACCCTTGTCTGCGGCAAACCCGTTCACATATTGCGTTAAAAAATCCTTGATCTCGTATTCCTCTAATGGGCGGATACTGGTAGCTGGTAGATTTTTCAGCACAATAACAGCGCCGTCTACTGCTTCTAAAAAATCAGTTAACCGGGCCTTATCGCGCTCTATCAAATGATCCTTATACTGCAAAGGATTCTTTACGTATGCTGGTTCCAATGTTTCAAGCCCGGCCAGCGTAAAGGCTAAAATACAGTGATGTTCCAGGTATTGCCGGCCTGTAAAATGCTTCATCTGTGCCCGTTCCAGGAAAGAATTACCCTCCATATCAGTAGACGGATCATAGGCCCTTTTCAAAAAAATGTCCTGTTTATGAAAGTAGGATCCGGCGGGCATGAATTTGAGCGCCCGTTCATACTCCTTTTGGCGGAACCCAATTGCGTTTTGGTCTTGTGTATAAGGCTCCGGGCAGGACATATAATAACAGACTGTTATACAGCCGCTTTTGGATAATATGGCCCCTCCGATAAAACCCAGGATACTATAAATATCTGCACTGTAAACCTGCATGGTGATGGTTGCATTTATGTAATGTCCATTACAAACAATTCAATTCCCGTAGGGCTGTGGTTATACGGCTATTGGCGGATATACCGGTAAAAATCCCGGTTACTAATTATAGATTCCCGCTTTGGGAAATCGAACTTTTTACCCCTTGACTGTGAAACCAGGTACGTATAAACGACAATGAGCATCACGGCAACAATCGCCACGGTAATTAACAAACTGCTCCAACTTGTCCCTGAACCGTGCATCATGGAAACAACTGCATACAAAAGGGCAACAACTCCGATAACAATTACCATTAAAAACCTGTAGAAAAGGGGTTTGCGCAATCCGTATATCAGCAAAGGCGTTTCCAGGCCCTTACGGATCCTTCTTTTCTCCATAGGTTAGAATACCTTAAAGCTGGTAAAGATCTTGGCTACTCCGGTGATTACCACGCCAGCAATGACAGCATAAAGAAGTATCATACCAAAATTCATTAATGCTTCTTTGCGATCACCATTAGGGTCATTAAATCCCCGCCAATTCTTTACTGCTCCATAGATTGCACCTATCACCATGACGGCGCCGAAGATGGGGACAACATTCTCATTAACTGCATCTTTGATGGTTTGGGAAATTTGCAAAAGGACATAGCAAAACGTCATAATCTTAAAGGATTTGGTTATGGGTACACAAATTGAGCATGGGGATGCCCATTAAATAAACTGCTAAAGAAGATAGGCTATGAAGTTAATTCAAACAGTGTTATAACGCTAAAATTTAAAATACTAATAAAAGTTGAATTTACAACAAAGTGAAAGATATTTTTATAGCTTGATAGCTTATGTAGTGTACATTACAGGCTGGCACTTCAAAGATAGAAAGATAGAAAGATAGCAAGTATAGTGGTTCCCGATATAACACCCATGCCTATGGTACAATGTAATGTACATTACACTGTAACTGTTTATTCTAAATTGCTCACTTGTTCTATTATTCTATTATAATTATTCAATATATCCCGTTCTAAAACCGGCCCTACAATGGGGGGATCTGTTTCGTTACCTGGTACATATTGTTTAAACTGCAAATGAAATTCTTTTACATTGGAATGGGTGGCCCTGCCGACGAACTCCCCAGGTTTGAGCTGCATAAAAAAGTCGGGATCATAACGCTGTTCCTTCGCCTTGCTAACTGATACACTGCTGCTGCTGTTGTTCGTGCTCTGGCCCCTGGTCTTTGTAACCCTCTGTTCTTCTCTCCGGGAGAATTGCGCGACATAGCTTTCTGTGGCTTTGGGGTCGAGGGTCTTACCAAAGAATTTGTTTCCGCAGTTACTTTCTATACTACGCAGATCATGAATACCATACAGCTTTTCAAACTTCGCCTGGCTTTGGGTAAGGAGTGCAAAACTAACAAGGTATTCACGGAGCACTGATAATAATTCCTGAAAATTAGCCACCTTCATAGTGGTAGGTTCATCCAGGAAGTAAAAACAGGGTATCCTGTTCTTTAGTGTAAAATTTCGCGTTGATACTAATAGCATCATAGAAATCAGTGGAGATAATACAGTATTTAATTTGAAGGCATTTGCTACTATCAATAACTTGGGTTCCGCTGGATCTATGAGGTTAAAATCGAAGTCATCCCCCGATAGAACATATTGCACATTTTTGTTAAATGAAAGCTCTGACAAATAATTCCCCAGGGTAGAGCGTATGCTATCCTGTGTTTTTTCAGAGCGGGCAGCTGACAGGTACGCCGATGCCAGGCCCCTTGATTCAGGACGAGCATTTAAAAACCGTTCTAACCGGTCATTATCCGCCTGCGCAATGAAATTAACGATATGGGGTATTGTACAATATTGCGGATAATCCATGTAGAACCGAATACCTACGCCCCTAAACAACCCCAGCGCCCCTAAATACCATTCGTTTTGTTTACTTTCTGCCATATAAGCATTCAACACATCGCCCAGCAGTTGGGTAAAGAAATTGGGATCCTTTAAAACGGATGGTTTCACAATGTTAAACCGGTGGCTACATGATAAGTCGATAAAATTAGCATGATACACCTTATGGGGGTAATTATACCGGCTCACCAGCTCAAAGGTGGTTCTTGAATAGTCCCCGTCCTTAAAATCATACACAAAGCCCGCCCAATGGTGTTTTATATACTGTTCCAGCAGGTTTTTACCGATACTTTTAGTTTTCCCACTGTTGGCCCCCGCATAAACGAGAAAATTGTCTAACGGATCCCGGAAGTAGACACGACGCCCATCTACAGCCTCCAAATAAAAGTGTTCCTCTTTCTTCGACTGGCGTATATGCCGCTGACCATATAGAGCACCGTAGAGGATTCCCGCAAGATCTGCTATAACCAGGTATCGGCTCAATGCCCCTTTATCCGCACCCAAATTATCAGCCAGAT
Organism: Chitinophaga tropicalis; assembly: GCF_009758205.1. GTDB lineage: Bacteria > Bacteroidota > Bacteroidia > Chitinophagales > Chitinophagaceae > Chitinophaga > Chitinophaga tropicalis. The sequence goes on along the minus strand of NZ_WRXN01000028.1, from coordinate 9,989 downwards.
AGTAATATATACCGGCCAGCAGCAGAACAGATATTGCAATCCCGATGGCCCAGCTCAAAAAACGGAAGCGGTGGTAATGGATGCTATAAATTATCAGAACTACGAAGAAGTACCCAACGGTAATAAGGATCTCGATCATAATTATATTTCATTCCCGGATGATGCCACCCCTTTTAGTATAGATAAGAGTTTCTTTTTGGCAATATTTACGGCGGCGGCGGGATTAACAACTATCGCCGCAGCTGTTGCAATGTTTTTCACGATTTTGGTTTCAGTCTTAAACTGTCCTTGTAATACCACATCCTTTATTTTCTGCTTCGCCTTACCTGTAACACTACTTGCATTCGGCATACTCCGGGAAAGTAAAGTACCAGCACCGCCCTGGCTGCTTTTACCGGATCGCCGGCTATATTGTTCTTTCTCGTAGCCTTTATAATTGTATGTGCTACGGAAGGCAGCGCCCGATTTCTCTTTAAATGCTTCGTGATTAAAGCCCTGTTGTACCGCTTTCCCGTTAAGTTGCTGCTTGCCTCCCCTGCTGCGGCTTTCTGGTGATAGCTTCGTAGTTTGGGTTACATCATTGCGGGACACACATACATGCACATGGACATTTAAACCTTGCTTCAGCTCGCCGGCCTTCGCCTGGCCGTTTCTTACCTCACGATCCCAGGGGTGCCACTTACGCATAGTTTCTATTTTGGCGAAGTAAACCAGATCTCCCCCGTCCCGCACATTTGGGCGGTCAAAGTTTTGAGCGTACACATCCATAACCTTACGGGTATAGTTCCGCATTTCCACAAATACCTTTTCCTGTTCCTTCCTGGTGAGCTGGGTAAATTCAGTGATCCCCTCCCGTCCGGTTGTTACCTTTATCAAGTGCTGCATTTCATGATGGGACGGGTTTATAGATACCATAAAAAACTTGTTGTCGCTCTTGGATAGGTTTTTATGGTTGTTGTCGATTTGAGCCACAGCGGTAGAGCGGGCTACATTATCATAACGATGATTGAAAAAAGCCATCTTATCCCCTGGCTCTTTGCCTGCATTCTCTTTTTCCAGGTATTGCGCAAGGGTTAAACAGCTACCCTTATTATCAGCCGCCGGGGTTTTCGTGGCCTTGTGGACTTTAACAAACATATTATCTATTTAAGTAATTTTCCAAGCCGTTCAGCAAACACATTATAAGTATTCTGCGGAATAACAAATTCGGAGCTAAAAGAGTTTTTCTTCATCTGCGATTTTAACCAGGTAAACAGCTCCGCAGCTTCCCCACTCCGATCCTCTCCCCCATTTTCTGAAGTTGTTTTTTTCAGGTCTTCGATCTCTTTCCGCAACTTCTCAACGGTCTGTCGTTCCGTTTTTAATTGCTCATTCAACCGGCTATTTTCATCGGCTACCTGGATGATCATTTCATTAGTAACAGGGGGATCATCATCCTGGGCCATAGCGGCCCCGGCAGTAACAGACGCTTTTAAACCGTTTTCCATGATAGACTGTACAGCTTGGTACAATGGTTTGAAGATGTCTTTTTCCTGGGCCTTGATGATAGTAATTATTCGTTCCACATCTTTTTTAAGTACAAGGGTTGGATGGGTTTGGAAGTCTGAAGGCTTCGCACCTGTGACCTCAAAAAAGGTTAGCATTGTTTCTATATACTCACTCAATCCTTTGTCACCCTTCAACTTGTCCAATTTAGCTTTCACTGTGGTTAACAGCTTGGTAGTAACATATTCGCTCATAAATAACCATATTATTACACTACCTAATTTACTAATTTTCAAGTACATAACACAGTTTTGTACACCTTTTTTACTACCAATAATACTACCAAATCAACATATACACTTACATATCAATTAGTTATGATTATTGAACCGTATTCTATACGGTTCCTGCTTGCTCATCCTTTTTCCCGGCAGCAGGCAGAGCCTGCGCCGGAGGATTCGCTTTGATCTACCCGGTGATCTTCGTCGAGATCTACGCGGTAATCCTCTCCGTAATCTCCCTGGTAATCCTCTCCATAATCTTCCTGGTGATCTCCCTAGTGATCCTTCCGGGAGATAATGCTCAGGAAAAACCCCTGACAGTGACCCGGAAATTTCCCCATTTCGCTACCGGTTTTTTCCCTTTTTGATGGGCATACGCCCGCTAATTTTGGGGGACAAGGCGCTGCCGCCGCGCCATTTTCCCCCTACATCCCCTTTTTCCCGGCGGGGGTTTCAAACAATGGATAGCCTGCGGCGCTAATGCAGGTAAAATGTAATGCCCAAATCAGGACGGGTATAAATTGCAACAGTTGTTCAAAAAAAAATATTGGAGAAGGCACGAAGAAATAGCCTTCTTGTTAGACTATATAGTAAAGGGGCGCAAAAATGATATTTATACCAGGCTAACCATCATCCCCTCATAATACCCGCCCCAGCCTAAAAGGAGGCGCCGCCGCCGCGCCTCTCTTTTATTTCTTAAATCCCCCTTCTGTAATGTACACTACATAACTACTGCTGATTGACGGAATAAATATAAATGCTATCTTGCTATCTTTATATCTTTGTAATGTCCATTACAAAACCGCGCCGGGGCCGTGCCCGGTTCTAGGTCATTAATTTTATCTACGTTTGTAAAGATGGAGAACACGCAATATCAGAAGATCATTACTGTATTAAAAGATAATATTCTAACCCGCCGGTACAATGCCGCCCGGCTGGTCAACCGGGAACAATTGCTCCTTTACTATATTGTCGGGAAAACTTTATCTGAAGAAATAGCCGCCGCAGATTGGGGGGCAAAGGTACTTTCCAGGATCTCCGGGGATTTACAAACGGGTATGCCTGGCCTACGCGGTTTTTCTATAGCTAATTTGGAGAAAATGCGCCAGTTTTACGAAACCTACAAGGATCTACAGGACGTTTTAATTCCCTCAACAGTGACGAGGGAAATAGGCGCGGCGTCTACTCCCCTCCTGGGCTTGCTTCAAACGTCCAGTACGGAAGCCTTTCTGGATGTATTTTTGGGCCTGGGGTTCTCACATCATTATAAATTACTGTCCATAAAAGACCTGGCAGCTCGGCTATTCTATATGCAGCAGGCCACTAAAAACCAATGGTCGGTAAGAGTACTGGAATACCAGATCAGCCAAAACCTGTATGGTAAGGAGGGGATACAAAACAATTTTGTAACCACGCTGCCGCCAGCCCTGCAACCTCATGCCCTGGATGCCTTCAAAGATGAATATCTATTAGATTTTATTAATGTGAACCCCCAAAACGAACGGCAGTTAGAAAGTGAGATCGTTACGAACATCAAGGATTTTATTTTAAGCCTGGGCACGGGCTTTATTTTCATTGGCAATCAATACAGGCTAATAGTGGGAGATAGCGAATATTTCGTAGATCTGCTCTTTTTCAACCGGGTTTTACAATGCCTGGTAGCCTTTGAGCTGAAGCTAGAAAAGTTCCAGCCACATCATGCCGGCCAGCTGACCTTTTACCTCACTGCCCTGGATGATCTCAAAAAGCTGCCCCATGAAAACCCCAGCATTGGAATTATCCTATGTAAAGAAAAGGATAATAAGGTAGTAGAATATGCTTTGCGGTCTGTCAAAAATCCTATGGGCGTGGCTACTGTAGAGTATAATACAACGGTGCCGGATGAACTGAAAAGCGTTTTGCCTGACCCGGAGGATCTGAAAAAGTTAATTTGATTTGGGGCGCTCCTGCTTTTGTCCTGGTAATGGGGTAAAGCCCTCGGCAAAAAATTCATCTAAATTTACGCCCAGGCCGTATATAATACGGAGTAATGATTCAGTTGTATGGGGTGTACCCGCTTCAATTGCAATAAGTGTATTTCTGCCCATACCTATTTCATAAGCAAAATGGTCTTGGCGGTGGCCTTGCTTACTCCTAAGAGTTTTTATACGAGCGCCCAGCTCCTTATGATACTTATTCAAAAGTTCATCTGTAATTTCTTGGGCTACAGGACGTATATCTCTTTTCTTCGGCATAGGACAAAAATCCTTCATGACATTGAAAAACGTGCCACGTATAACCGTGTCACATTTTTTGATGCCACAAATTTCAGGGCACAAAGAAATGGACATTTTAATGAAAAATCTTAAATTCGCTGAAATGACCATTATGTTATTATCATACATTTGCGACGTGTAAACATAGTACGCGTATCGCGCACCTGCCTTGGAACTTCCAAAACCTCCCACCCGCATGTATTTGCGGGATTTGAATTGATCCACAGGGCAATGCGACGCTCACCCATACAGGCGTGGGCTCGTGTTGTTGGATCAAGGGGACTGGGAGGTTCCTGGAAGGCCGCGGCATTGAGTTCCACGCCTATATTATAAGGCGCTATTCCTCAAATAAACATGCCCCACATGGAAATAGCCCAGAATGGACACCAAAACAAGGATCGCAATTACTTGTCAATTAAAGACAGAGTAGCGAATGTGATTTTTCCTATAATCCATGAAGTCCGTACCCCGATTGCTTCTATAGTGGCTGCTATTGGCATAATCGATGATCTTTTGAAAGATGGCAGACCCCAGGACATTCAGGAAGCACGGGAATTTATAGCAGACATTTTAACCACTGGTAATACCCTTGAAGAAATTTATGAACGTTTCTGCAAATCTGTAAACGCTAACACCCCCACTATTTCCGCGTTTCAAGCAGCGTCCGACGGGGAAATTTGCAGTATAAAGGAACTTCTTAATAAGGTAGGCCAGATGCTTACCCCCATAGCAGCGGAAAAGAAAATTACCATTTCAAATGAGGTGCCTAAAGAAATGCCCCTGGTGGTCTACTGCGATACAACCTATCTACTACAGGTTATTACAAACCTGGTAATAAATGCCATCAAATTCAGCCCCCAGGGGGCCAGGGTAAAAATTAAATGTAACCCTTCCCCCGATCATAGCACTTTTAATATCAGTGTTGAGGATACAGGCCCCGGCATCCCTCCCACAGAGGTAGAGAGAATTTTTGAAGCGGGATACCGGGTACATTCCAATGAAAAAGGCCAGGGCCTCGGTTTATCATTAGTTAAAGATCTTTTAGAAATATTACACGGGACAATACAGGTGGACAGCCGGTTAAATGCCGGCTCCACTTTCACGGTTACACTTCCCCTAATACCATTCTATTAAATTTTTTCACAAGTATGCCCCCAATAAGCCATGACAATAACAAACCTTCCAGCCATTACCCCCTCAATTACGGATGCTGGGCTTGTAGAGGCTATAAGACAGAAAAAAGCTGAAGGCATGTCTATACTCTATGACCGTTACAACGTTGCGGTTTATCAAATGTTAAGACAGGTTTGCCCAGCATATGCACAAGATATTTTGCAGGAAGTTTTCCTGCATGCCTGGAGGTGCATTAATGACTACCCATCCGGGCGCCGTTCTTTACTCTCCTGGTTGCTTACCATTGCTTTGGATCTAGGGCAGGAAAAGGACAAAGACACTTATTTAAACGCCTGTACTTACTATTCTAAGATATTCTACCCTCGTGCCTATGATATACTAAAAAACAGCAAGGCCGCCCAGGAAATACTTCAGGAAATTATGCTAGAGGCATGGGATACACTGGCATTGCATAATAGCAGTAATGCCAGTTCACTATTATTTAAAGGCTTAAAAGACAAGGCCCGCCGCTGGCTTGAGGATAAGGAAAGGGAAAAAATTGTGAATACATCCCAGGAAGTGGCGGTAACCCATATAGCAGGCGTTCCCGTTGATGCAATGCGCCAATCTTTACAGGCTATTGTACAAGCCCTTTCACCGGATGCCCTGGACGTTATCACAGCAGTATTTATTGAATCCCTCCCTGTTGATAAGGTGGCCCGTGACCGGAACATCACGACCGGAGAGGTATTCCAATATACTGTGTCTGTTTGTAAACTACTTTCAAAAATTTTAAATACTGAAAAACCTTAGACTGTTACACTGCCCAGGTGTGCTGGCGGCGGCGGTTAGTACCACAACCGTTTGCCGCCGGCCTTGGGTCAACTTGCTTAGAAAAAACGTGCTTTACAATGTACTTGATATTTAAAACTAACATTCAAACCAGGAAGGAAGCCGACACTGTTATAACCCTTCTGAAAGATCATCTTAATACGATCTGTACTGTGGATGTGGAGGATTGCGATAAGGTACTCCGCGCCCAGGGAAACACTAAAGAAAATATTGTAAAATTCTTAAACTCAAAAGGATATGAATGTGAAGAATTACAGTAAATACTGCCTATTTTCTATTTCCCTGTTTCTCTGTGGCTCATGTTTGCAAAGCGAATGGGCTTATTGCCAGATCAATCGCCTTGTCTTTACAGGTGACAGCACCAGTACAGTACACAATTTAAAGCGTACCTATATACGCTTTGGCATGGGCATTAGTAATTATAAAACGATCCCGTCTGATTACTATTACCCAATTAAACCAAAAAACACACAGCTGTATAATGTCGCTGCGGGTATTGATCTCCCCGGATTTTGGCGCGGGTTTATTAACCGCTTTGAAATTGGGTATGTTCATTCTTCTATTCTTCAGGGAGAAGGTGAGGTTTTTCGGGGTAACCATAGTCTTGTTTTTAATGATCTCAATTCAAAAAATATAGGCTACCCATTTGAAATACTGTCATCACCTTTATACGAGGTTGGCCGTCAATACAATAAATCTGTGATGGGATCCCTGCGCTTTACCTTTTTGGTATTGTACCCCTTTACTATTTCGCAGGCTGAAGGCTTGTTTTTATATGGTGGCCTGGGGGCTACCCTATCCACGGTTGTTTATTATGTAAGTAATTGGGAATATGTCTATCCTATCGAAACGGTTCGTAATAACAGCCGTGTAGGAGATATAGAAAGTCTAATACTTTCCATTCCCATAAGGATAGGTATTTCCGTAAAATCCAGGTTAAGGATGGAGCTGGAATATTTTAAAGACAAGATAGAGGAAAATGGCGCTAAAACCCTTAGCCGTCGTACACTTAGCCTTTCATGCGGTTACACCTTAAAGTAGTATTTCGTGCGCAATATTGGGTATTAATGCCCTGGTGTGTCCACCTTTACCGCTACACCCATATAGACCAGGTAAAGAAAGGCCGTTTCCCGCGTAAATAGATCTGTGAGGTTCCATACCCCACCGTTTACAATATCCCCGGAAAGCCCGCCCAGGTAACCAGGCACCATATATGCGACCTCCCGCCTTGTTTCAAAGGTTTCAGGGGACACACTAACCCAATTAAATTTTACTTTATCGCGGGCGTGGTCTACTTCCTTTACCTGGACAGTAAAAACAAAATACCCTGCACGATCCTGGGGGCGTTCGGCTATTTCACTGGTTAACTGGTAAACCTCACCTACACATAATTCCATAGCCGCAAATTACTAACATTTTTAGCATTTTTGTGACGTACATTACAGCTATCAAACTATCAAGCTATCTTTATTACAGGCTCGTAGAGCTGTATAAGCAGGTAATAATCATTAAATTGCTTAGAGCTATTACTATGAAGGATAAAATATTTTGGGAAAAGGCGATCACTAAATTTCTGCATAGATACTTTGCCACGGATCCAGCTGGGGAGAAGATGAAACCATTGTCTACCCTGTTTCCTGCTCACGCAGCTAAGTTACTGGCCCTGCTGGCATTGGTTTTATTTATGAGTAGTGGCGTTATCTACATGCGGGCAACCTCCACGGAGGGTAAGGGTATTGCAATAGCGGGCGGTATATTAGGGGCGATTTTAATAGTAGGCTGTGTTACAATGTATCGCCGCCGCAGGGATGGCCTCTAAGCAGGCTTTGTGATGTACATTACAATTGTAGCATGATTGCATGTTATAGTGTCCTGGTGATCAGCACCCCAGCGCCACATTCTGCGGTGACCTGGTGCCCAGCTGGGCGGGTAGTATGAAATCTCTTTTTCATTCAGAGGGGCAACCTGCGGGCGACTATTGTTATACATATCAATCTGAAACCACACCCAGCCTCCGACCAGGATAATAAGCACGAATAAAACGGCTAGGAACACCAGCCACCGGGGCGGTTCATAATCGGAAAAGCGTATAACCACAGGTATCCTTATAAAAAAGAGCCGGCATAAGAAGAATCAAGAGCCGGCCTTTCATCCATTGTTTGTTAACCCCAAATACTTTTATTCCATCAATAGAAAGCTTTGGGGGTATTCATATAGATAAGAAAAATTCAATTATCAATTTTCTAAGTGAAAATAAGCAAAAAAAGCTGTTTTGGACAAGAGCCTGTGCCGATGATCAGCTCCGGCGCTCTAAAGAATAGGCTGCAATCTGATGTAATAGCTGTTCTCTCTCTGCGGCTGGCAAGGCCAGAACATAATCCCCCCAATTAGCTGAATTACCATAACGGCGATCATCCGGCGGCAGACTGGATAAAGTAATTCCGGTTTCAGGTATTTCATCAATGCCATGATTATTAAAAAACTTCAGTAATTCATGGGGCCAAATGATGCTATCGGGAACATCCGCAAACAGCATTTTTGCGGGGCTTTCCTCTACCTGGTGGGCATATTCTTCACCCGCAGGATCCGCCAGGCCCCAAAACTTCAAAATTTTGTGTTGAAACTTATGTGAGAGATTGAGGTAAAAGCTGCCCCAATCTTGTTTCCGGCCCCGCCAACTGCTACAAAGATGTTGAGCGGTTGGCTTATGTTTTTCTAAATAATTGATAATGTCCTCCGCTTTTTTTGGGGCGCCTTTCTCTACTTCCCGGTAAGCGTTGATAAACTTGGTTGCGGTTAAAACAAGGTCTATTGTCATACTATGAATTTTATGGAAACAAACGTTTTTGTGATGTACATTACAAAAGGGGCTGCTTTTCGCCAGCTGTAGCCTGGTGATCTGCCGCCGCTGATATATCAAAGCTCCGGCGCGGTTAAGGATCCCAGCTGCCCGGTCGTGTACTGCTTGCCGTGAATGTCTATAAGTACCAGCACATACAGGTATTGGGCCTCTACGCCTGGATGGTTCGTAATAAAATCATACGCATTAAAAGCATGCCCCTCCGTCATTTTCTCGTATTCATGGGCGGCTATTATTCTATCAGCAAACGGATATTCTTTTATCACATTTTCACCAGGTAAGGTACGTACCTCTATTTTTGCGCTGGTGATGAACGTATCCAATGCCTTATTCCAGAGCGCTTCTGTTTCTTTTTCTTCCTCGGATTCATAGCCCAGCAACTCCCAGGCTTCCACGAATGCCCTGTAATCCTTATCTGTTATAGCTTTGTTCAATTCAATACTTAGCTGCTCCTTTATGACCTGTTTAGCTCCGTCCAATAATTTTGCGCCTTCTTCTTCGGGTGTAAACCAATGATCTCCCAATAAGTCATAGACGGATTTAATCGCCGGTATATCTTTGGCAAGGATTGCCTTTTTTAACATATCCAGTGTTGTATCTTCCGGTTCACTAGCTTCAGCATTAGCCAGCTCTCCGGCGTGTTCCAGGGCGCTTTTAATTGCAGCAAATGGCATATCCTTAGCCCAGGATTTATACAGGGATTTATCAAGCTGCTGGAATGTATCAATCATAACATTAATCTGATCCGGGGTAAAATCCGTGAGGATCCGTTCTGTAACAAACTGCTCGTTACTTTCCGTGGGGAGTTGTAGAAATTCCTCTTTTTTCATATGGCTTTTTTTGTGGTGTACATTACAATTCAAGCTCCGGGGTGGCAGGGGTCTTTACCTGCTCCGTTCTGGCGGTTGCATCCTTTAAATATCTATATACGGTAGCATTGCTGCCAATTTTAAGGGTATTGCGAATATCCGCAATACTTTGCTTTTGATTATATAAAATCAGCACCATATCCGCCTTTTTTTGGGCTGCTGCTGAAAGGCCCCCAGGCCGGCCCCCTTTCCTCCCCCGCTCTCTTGCGTATTCTATAAGATCGTCCGTTCTTTCCCCTACCTGGTCGATCTCATTTTCAGCTAAAACGGAAAA
>NZ_WRXN01000027.1 GCF_009758205.1 Chitinophaga tropicalis | reverse complement strand
AAGAAAAAATAGCACTTACTAATGACCATATCTTATCTTTGAAATCTTAAAACGCTCTTTCTTTTTTGGCTCTTCTTAGAGGGGATACCATCACCGGTACGAGGGGGTATCATCACCGGAATTTACAATCTATAAAATGTAATGCTATTCTTTACCATCATAAAATGTCAAGCTTTATTCAAGTAGTTTAAAAACATTGCATCTCTAGCCAGAATTTTATCATATCTGTTTCTAACAAACTAGATATGATGTTTATGCTATAAAAAGAGGATAAAAAACAAACATCTTGAGGATTGTTTAAACGCCTATCTGATTCCATGAGATTATCCGCATGAAAAGAGGCTGCTCAATACATTGAGACAGCCTCCTTTTATTCATTGTTTACATCAGTTGATTTGATAAAGTGTCAATGGAACACAAGGAGCACTTTGGATTGTTGTGATAGATGTATAGAACGTTGTCAGAGGTCCAGTAGCATCTTCTGGATTAGTAGTGTAACGTATATCCAAAGGCACAGAACAAACGTTGTTAACACCTGGTGTAAAATACCTAACTGAGATACGGGCTGCTTTAAAAGCCAGTGCACCACCTACTACTGCGAACAGAGCTACTGCGCTCAGGATAACTTTTGCTTTTTTCATAATCATAGCGCCTTTTAGAATCAAAAGGCGAAATTTAAAATTAGCGACGTTTCATTGCCTACTTTTTTCTAAGGGTGTTCGGCTTCTCCCTTGAGGTCGTGCCACCACGATTGCGCAATCGGGGTAACGTATCGTTACGTAACGGAAGAACTTAATTTTTCATCGTAATATAAGTCGGACAAGATCTCTCCTGGTATTTCGTCGTCAGCTCTGTAAAAGACCCCGTATTTGAAAACGTAATATTCAAATAGGTAATCGTTCTTATAGTACAGACGCCTCCAGGTTGAGCCGGTTTATAAAGATAGTTGGGGCTTTCATTCGCCTTAAACGCCAGCATTCCTCCTACCATACCAATCGCACCAATCATTACCAGAATAAATTTTGCTTTATTTCTCTTCATAATATTCTTATTCAATATTAATAGACCTTATATCCTATCTTAGCATTGAATAACTAGCGCTATACATGTGCCTACATCAATAGCCCTAACATAATCTTACACTAAGCAAAAATGGAAATCGGGTAAAGCATTAAACGCTATAAAAATTGGGTGATTAAGTTAACGAGTTTATAATGGTCTTTCAATGTTGAATGTGCATTAATGAATGACTTCCTACAAGTCCACTAATTTCATACTGCTAAGTTACCTCTTCTCTCATTCTAACGCTTAGGAGACCCGGAATTATATTTAGGAGATACACTCTTATTTCTTCTCCTCATGATACTCCTGCTCCGTATTAATCGACCATATATTCGCCTTCTCCTCTATCCCGCTCTCAATATTATCCACGGCTACCATCGCGGTCAGCATGGAATGATCTGCGTTGTTGTATTTGTGCATACCGTTCCTTCCAACCAGGAAGAGATTACGCAAAGTATCAGTATATGCACGGATCACATCAAACTTCTCATATGCGCCAAAGTAAGCAGGATAAGTCTTTTCCACTCTAAGCACAGTGCTATCCAGTACATTCGCGGCAGATATCAACCCTATTTTTTCTAACTCAAAAACGGCTAACTCCTTTATCTTCTCATCCGGCAATTTCCAGAAGTCGTCAGTATCATTACAGAAGAATTCCATTCCTACCCACACATTACCAGGATCTGCCACCATATACGGGCTCCAGTTGTTGAAGATCTGTAGGCGGCCTACTTTCACTCCGGCGTCTTGTATATAGATCCAGTTGTCTTTGAGATCAAGTTTTTTCCACTCTCCTGTATGCGGGTCTCTGGTAGACATTCGGCTTAGGAGGATGCCTACGGTGATGAAGTCACGGTACATAAGGCCGGAAGCAATCTCGCGTACCTCTGCAGGCACAGGGCCTTCAATATCGGCAATGAGCTCTTTCACCGGCATGGTACTGAAGAAGTAGTCGCCTTCCAGGTACAAAGGTTCGCCGGTTTGATTGTTGGATGCTACAATAGCAGTTACACGGTCTTCAATGGTGTATATCTTCTGCACGTCATGATGCATATGAATGATCCCTCCCATTTCCTGTACCTGGCGGGCAACTTCTTCCCAAAGCTGACCCGGCCCTAGCTTGGGATACAGGAACTGCTCGATCAGGCTTGTCTCTGTATCTTTCTGTGAGATGTCGCCGGAGGTGGCTGCTTTCCTGCGGGTGATCTCTTTAATTGCATGTGCGATAGCCTTGCTGATACTCACCCCTTTGATGCGCTGCGCGCCCCATTCTGCCGGTATTTCATGACAGGGTACGCCCCATACTTTTTCTGTGTAGTCACGGAAAAACAGTTCATAGAGTGTTTTCCCGAAACGGTTGATCATGAAATCTTCCAGGCAGTTTTCCGGCTTGCGTGGAAAAAGCTGTGCTTTCAGGTAAGAAAATAAGATAGCGATCGTCCTGCCTATCCCTAATTTGCGCAGGGTGTCAACGGATAAAGAAATGGGATAGGTAAAGAACTGCCGCAGGAAATATATGCGCGATAAACGTTTACGAACAAGCATAACCTTGTTCTGGTCCCGCGGGTGACCATCTCCATCGCTATCATTAGTAACTTCGGTCGATTTATTCTGATATTGTATTGTAAACTTCCTGTCTGCCGATTCTGCAAGCGGCAGGATCTTCATCCACCACTTCATTACACGGTCAGATTTTGAAAAGAACCGGTGGCCTCCAATGTCCATACGGTTACCCTTATAATTGACAGTTTTTGAAATACCGCCAATTTCCCCACTTTTCTCAAGGATCACAGGTGTAATGTCTGTTCGCTTCAGTAGTTCATATGCGGCGGTCAGACCGGCAGGGCCGGCGCCAATGATTATTGCTTTTTTAGTCATCTGAGGGTTCTTTGGTTAACGTTTCAAAATGTCATGTCTTTTAAAGAATGTCCCGCCTGGAAAAGCAGGACAGTTAGATATCCTCAATATACCATTAAAAGAATTTGAGCATACTTTCACATTACCAGCTGGAGCCACCCTCCGCAGAGCAAAGGGATGGACATCCGGCTGATTGATCTTTAATGCGGAATTCCCACATTATGCAAATAGTTGAGGAAAACAGACATCCGGTAGGGATGCTCATGTAAAGTGAAGTATAATACTAGTTCGTGCCTGTTGTAATAATGTTGGGATTAAACGTCTTCTCATCTGTTGTATCTCTTTATTTGGCATTAACAATTATTCCTGGGTTACGCTCAATGTTCGTTACAAATATCGTAAGTTCTCCGGTAATTCTATGGTAAGAAGGCGATTAATTTGAGGGCTTTTTTTTCTTATCTTTTTTACTATCCGCAGCTATATTTCCGCATTGTGATCACTCCTGTACCTGCCAGGCGTAATTCCCTCTGCCTGCTTAAATACCTTTATAAAATAAGACGGATCAGAGTACCCTACTTCCATCGCTATATCAGCTACAGACTGCATGGTATCTACCAGTAACTGTTTGGCTTTCTCTACCCGCTGCTGGGAGACATAGATCTTCACCGTACTTCCGATCTTCACTTTAAACGCACATTCCAGTATACGTTCAGGCAACCCGAGCAACTGTGCCCGCTGTTCTACATTAACATGCTCTTCAGGGCATTGCTCCACCCGTTCAATGAACTCATCTATTTCTTTCTCATGCTGCAGTATCAACCGGCTGTCCTGTTCAGAGATATGCGACAGGTCATTCAGATATGCGATCAGCAGATCACTGATACGGTTATTAATATACAGGTTACGCGCAGGCCCTGCCAGGTAACAATTCTTCATCTTTTCTATTTCTGTACGATGCGCCGCACTTACCCTTATGTTAGGCAATTTTAACGGAACGTCCTGACCATAAGATGCCAGCATATCATTCAGTAACGGATAGGCTTCTGACAATCCTTCCAGCAATGACAACGGCACCCTGAAATAAACGGCGCGGTATTTATTTCCTCCGGTAAAACTTATCTTATAAGGCACTCCCGGAGCCAGGTACAGCAATCCTATTTTACCTGTTTGCAATGAAATATGCCCGTTCGGATATGATAACCGGAGATTACCCGTTAACATAACCTGCACAATAATGAGCGGCTCAGTTACTGAAACAGACAACTCCATATCTATCAGCGGTTCTGCATACAGTTCATTGTACACACTATCTTTAACAGGCACCTGCTGACGGATCATCACTCCCCAATGGCCGGATACACAAGTAGCTTGCGCATCCTCTATGGGAATACGTAATTTACGATAACAACCAGGCACAGCCTGAGCTGTTACCGTCTCTTGGGCAATATTGCCAGGTAGATGGAACTTAAGTGGCATATTGGAAAGGTTTGGTGAATGGTAAATAAATATGATTCCTATTTCTTGTTCTCCGGGTTTGGATTCATCATTCCTAAGGCAAACAGGAACTTATTGATGAAAAATATAGTCTCTCCTCCTCCCATCCTGTCTTTCTTTTCATCCTCTTCCAGGGAGAACGGAAAGGTCAGTGTCTGGTAAGATCCCTTACCAAGCAGCACCCGCAGGTCTTTGGATTTGAACCCGCCTCCCAGGTAACAATAATCTCCCGTCTCTATATCAACTCCTACATCCTGGTGCACATACATCATCTCATTTTCATTCTGTATAGCATAGATAAGCAGCTTATGCACACCGGGAGTTATTTCAAGACGTAACAGCAGGTTATCTTCAGTGGCATTAATAATGGTGTACCAGAAGGGTCTTTCAAACATTTTCATACGCTGGATCAACAGCTCGCATTTGGGCGAGGAATAATACAAAGGTTCAAATTCGGATATAATCTGCTGCTCCAGGTGCGCCGGCGCTTTCATACTTTCCTTGAAAGGTAGTAACGGGTTAAAATTTACATCTACTTTCATATGAGCTATTTTGGGTGAAGAGGAGAATAGGATTGGAATACTTCACTGCACACCTGCGGCAGCTAAGTAGGTAATTATGAGTCAGTGCACCTTTAGCAGTAAGATAAAATAGTTTAAGAATACGGATATCTCTCATACGTTTATTGTGGATACTGATCATCTTATTCAGGTTAACTTGCCATTTAATACCGGTTCTGTTATTCTCAGGGGAACATTTCTTATCCGGATTGGGTTAAACACATCTTTATCCCTTCGCTGCAACCTTCTCGCAGTAAGGCTTTCAATGCAAATTGCGATGAAATGAAATTACAAAATATTTCAAATAAAAAAGTTAATAGCAACAAGAAATATTGCTGCTATTACTCACACAGCTAATTTGGAAAAAAACGAGTCACTATTTGCTCATCTTTTCACTACCCTGTTATCCCTATTCTTCAGCCATCATCGAAGTATATAGCTCATAGTTCTCCTGGTCAAAACACACAAACACGACCTGCTTTATCGACCGGTTCTTTCGCAGGAATGCCTTAACCGCATCAATAGCTATTTCAGCAGCTACCTTTTTAGGAAACCGGTAAATGCCTGTACTGATATTGGGAAACGCAACGGTTGCTACCTCATTCTCCATTGCCAGTTTCAGGCTGTTGATATACGCATTCTTCAACAATGTCTTTTCTTCTTCACTTCCCTTATTCCATACAGGACCAACAGTATGGATCACATATTTTGCGGGTAGCTTCCCCGCAGTAGTGATCACTGCCTCCCCTGTTTTACACCCACCCTGTCTTTCTCTTATCCTGTAACATTCTTCCAGTATTGCTGGCCCGCCAGCGCGGTGTATAGCGCCATCTACTCCCCCGCCGCCCAGTAACGAAGAGTTAGCAGCATTGACAATAGCATCCACCTCAGTTTTGGTGATATCGCCCTGCTTCACTGTTATTCTTGCATCTGTCATGATGATAATTTTTTAAAGAAAGCCCCGGTAAGTTAAGAAATTTATAACTTGTGCTGTTCCTTGCACTTATATGCAACTATAAACTATTATTTATCATGAACCGCTCTTCGAAGACTGGAATTTTCATCGCTGTGGTATTCGGGCTTGTTATGCTTGTCGGATTACCTTACTATATTTTTTCGGTGATGAAAAAACACAGTAGCAGCAACGCCCAGGACGATGCCATTGTATATATGCACAATGGCAAACCGGTACTGGCCACAGTGCTGAAAAAATTCCAGGCCAGCTCTGTCAGAAGCAGCAAAGGATTTACCTCTGTATCAGGTTCTTCAAAGTTATATGCCCAGGCTATAGATATAGAAACAGGCAAAGTATTATGGAGCCACCGGCTCAAAGCTGAGAACAACCGCGGCCAGGATTGGGGAGATGCAATACTGCTGGGCCAGTCTTCCAGGTATCTCTTCTTCCTGCGCAATGAACTGTATGTCATCAGCAAAGAAACCGGCGAAATCGTAGCGCGCAATGAAAACCTCAAAGATCTGCAGGATAAGCTGCTTACCGAAAGCTCCATATATCCCACATTCATAAACAACTACGCTTACAACGATTCTCTACAGGCTGTGGTCATAAAAGGTTCCGACGGACTCACCTATCTCCTGGACGGGAATACACTTCAGACCAAACAGGAAGACAACCCTTACTTTGAGAAATCAACACATAAACCGCACCATATAGACTATAATACCCAACTGGTAACTATCACCAGAGAAGGAGAATTATACTCCGCCCTGATGAGCGATAAAGATCAACAGTTACTACAACAGGGAAATAAAATACCTTACGGCCCCCGGGAAGCAGCACGCAGGTTTCTATTCACCGGCAAACAGCTTACGCTCCAAAAAGCAAACAACGACCTATACCTCTATGGTGGATTCCTGAAAGCTGCTAACCAGGACACCCTCCTATTCAGCCAGAACGATCCCCTGTATTATAAAGGCATTTACCAGCTGCTCAGCCGTGGAGATGAGAAACACCAAACAGCTTTCCAGCTCCCGGGAGGCGGCCATATTATCCTTCACCGCACCACTGTTGAACGGGATGCGCCTATACTGTTAACTGCCGTAAAACAGGATGGTAAGAAGTTATGGCAGATAGCTACCAATATGCGGAATATCGTCAAGGTAATAGAGTTGCCTGATCATTTAGTAGTAATGGCCAGCCAGGAGAATAACAACAGCTTTAGTGATCTGCTCTATATCTCATTGTCTGATGGTAGTACCAGGAAATATAATTTTAAAGATGGGACTTTCAGCCCGCTCATTGGGAAATAAGGAGGCTGAAACCCCTGTCAGCATTATGCTGATAATTTGTAGGTAAAGAATTTACTATGTAGCGCTGTTGAAGACCTGTGACGGATGACAACTTTAACGATTTATTCATTTAAATGAAACCGGTTTTTCGTACCAGATCTTGTAACGTTTTTCGCGGGTCACATTATTAATTATTTCAAAAAGACCATCTAAATCTTTTTGATAAAAGTTTGCCACATCAATTATTTTAGTCTTGTTACCAAACTTTAATTCAATTCTTTTTTGATCCCCATCCTCGGCAAAATGATTGATATACTCCTGCTTCAGGGTATCAATGTCAAAAGAGCTGAGATAATTACAGATATTTAATCTATCATCTTCGGTTAAGGCTTTACTAAATACAATTTTATTGGTATCTCCAACTACACCTCCAATAAATTCAATCGAGAGACTATCATTGCTAATATTATAAAAGTCTGTATAAGCCCGGGAAGGATGTGCATTCCAAATATGTATTAAATATTTCGTATTACAACTTTGAGGTGGTTGGTTGGCACACCCCGAAAGTAAAGCGGCTATAATTATTATAATTTTTCTCATGATCATGGTAATACTCTGTCAGGAATATTATGTTCCTTGCGAATTTTATTTTCAAAGCTTCTTGCTTTTACTTCCTCATTGTTTAATTTTTTACCCGGCACTTCTGGATCCGTTTTCCCGGAGTCGCTACGGTCTCTTTGTCCTGTCATCATGTTTTGAGCATGTTTCAATTCATGTCCAATAGCTATTACAGTTGGTCTTTGAGTATTTCCGTTAACATCAGTTCCTCCTTCAGTATCGTATGGGCTATACCTAATCACAACATCGGATCCTTTTCCTTTAGAGCCGTCAGGTTGTAAGTCTGCTTCTGGATTTTCATCGGCAGCATTTGTTACATTTTCATAAATGGCTTCCGTTACCCAAGCTTTCTTGTCTGAATTTATTATAGATTTTACCAACTCGGTTCCGATTGGTTTATCGGCTCCTGTATTTATCATGCTAAAAGTACTAACTTCTCCTGTATTAATTGCCAAAGTCGCTTGCTGGGTATTTGCAAAAACTACTTTTCCACTGGGCAGCAATGCCAACTTATCATTTGTGAGTTTTTGCAGATCTGAAAATGCTCTCTGCATAAATTTTGCATCACCACGTAAAATGATATCTGTTGGCGCCATCCCATCAGCATCAACAAATCTTATTGGATTATCGAATGCATAGTTAAAAGGAGAATGCCTTCTCATCTTCTCCGCAAGAGGATCCACAACATGCCACCTCCCAATCTGCTGATCATACACCCTGGCGCCATAATCATACCATTCCAACCCGTTTCCATTCACAAACTCCCTACTCTGCAACTCCTTCCCATTATATTTTAACCTATTCCCAGTATAGCTATTACCTTTCAAAGCATTTGCACTAATCCCTGCCATTGTCAACCCAAACGGATAATAATGCGTCTCTTCCAACAACGGTCCGCTATTATGCACAACTACCAGGTTATCAAAGAACACGTTTTCTGCACTCTCATTAGAAGAATAAATATAAATAAATCCTGTCTTCTTTATCACCATACTTCCGGTTCCCAGCGGTTGAATAACGTTCGGACTACCCTGTACCTGCCTGACTCCACTATTCTCATTCACCATTTTAAACTGATCATCGAACAGAACATAATTCAAGTAAGCTTTAGGCTTATCACTCAGGTTCTGTAATGGATCAGTATTCTTTAAGGCCTGGTAATCATCTCCTGTAAAGTTATTGGCAATTGGAGCATTAGCGCCAAGAGCCGCATGAACTCCTTCAGTCAGATTTCCAGTGCTGAAAGCAGAAATGGCAGCTATCACCATTTCTTCAGCAGTGGCAGCTGATTGGCTGGCGCCGGCACTCTGGTAAAAGGCCTTTACAACCGCCTGAATAGTATCTCCTGCCATGACTCTCAAAACTAATGAAGGTCCTATTTTAGCAGCATTCTTGTTCAGTTTGGCAACATAAGTATTAGGATTTGTTGTTGCATCTTCCGGATAACCAGCAGGTAATGTTGAACGGGTAGCATCTATGTTACTGAACAAAGCATTCTCTTTTTCAGCAGCAGCTGTTTCCATCGTAGCAGCATAAACATTCGCTTCCGCCTGTGTTCCCAGTACAACTCTCACGTTACCAAGGTGATCTTTCTCAAAATAATCATAGGCATAAGTAACCGGCTGACCGGATTTATACACCGGGCGAATACGCCCTTCTTCATGCCCGGTATACTCCAAACTATCCTGTCTGTAAACAAAACCAGCAAGATAATCGGTAACAGTTATTCTGGACGGTGATACTGTGTTATCTACCACAGTCTTTTTCAGCTTATTACCTGCTGCATCGTACAAATAGCTGATCACACCTTTCCCGATGATTGTAATCTGTGCAGGGAGATTTAAATGATTGTAAACAATAGAACCGATATTCTTATTCTGATCAGTTATCAGGTTGCCATTCGCATCATAGCTGTAGTCATCTCCTGTATTGGTGCCATTATTGAAATCTCCCAGTTTAGCTTCTGCCGTACTGCCTGGATCTGCAACTGCCAGCAGCTTATTACTATTAGTCTGATAAGAATAACTAAGTTGGTCGATAGTTGCAACACTGCTTCCAACCATACCTTTCTGCGTCATGGAGTTAATGTTACCATTAGCATCATACAACAGATTATTTACTGAAAAGTCTACTTTATCATTTGTCCATAAACTACTTCCACTATTCTGTTGAGTAAAATCCGCTACTGTAAGGCGGTTTACCTTATCGTAGCCATAACCATACGCCCGGCCAATGCCATCACCTTTTGTCTTCCATTTGATACCGGATATATTTCCATTATACTGATTAGAGGTAAATCCCTGATCATAGCTCAACTCTTGCCCGAACCAATTAGAGCTGCTATTAGAAGTATTTACAAAAGCCTTGTTAATACCCGACACCCAACCACGGATATTATAGGTATAAGTCACCGAATCCAGCTGTGCATCAGCTCCGGTTACTCCCAGGCGCTTCTGTTTAAGCTGTCCCAATTCATCATAACTATTAATTGCTACTACTTGCTCTGCCTCATCGTCTATCTTCTTTTTCACCTCGATCAACCTGCCGGCAGCATCATATAAATTAGTAGTCAATATCCTTACTTCCGGCGTCAGCACGCTTCGGGGATTTTTATGGTTAACATAGCTACTTAGCACTTTACCATTAAAATCATAAAGACTGGTTACGACCTCACGTCCCCCAACATTATTCTCACTTATAGTTTGGATAGTACGTCCTTTATCATCATAGTAAGAACTGGCAGTTAACCACTGATCTGTACCTAATACACGCACCTTTGATCCTGTAACTAACCCGTTGGTCATAACACTCGGTGTACCAGGTAATGCTTCCGCATAAGGATTTCTCCCGGCCTGTGGCTTGCTAATGTCGCCGGCTTCAAAAGGAAGTCTGCCGGCATAATCATAATTATCGTAATAGGTATATGTCAACGGCGTCAGATCTGCTGAAGATATCCCAGGCAGCGGATTAGTTGCAACTATTGCCGTTGTTCCCGAAGAACCTCCCGGTTCAATATTAGCATCGAAAGTTGCCCCTTCCCCTGAATCAAAATTTGCCGTAAAGTTTATGTTCTGAGTAGCCGTAAATTTGTTCTCTCCTGCATACCTGTCAACATACAGATCTGCTTTAGCGGGGAAATCATAACTAATTGTCCCACTGCCGGAAGAAGCTGTATTCATACTCTGCTGTAACACCTCCCTTGTACCGGCCGACTTATAAATTGCCGTCATAACAGGACGATTCAACGCATCGTAAAATGTAGCCAGCCATTCGGGTGTAGATTTAGAACGTTGCACAGCATCCTGCGTAAACACCAGCCTGTCCCGCGTATCATACACCATGTAAACCGGACCAGCTCCAGGTACCTGCTTTACTATCATCCTGTTACGATTATCAAACTGATAACTGAAGCAAAGTTCTATCGCAACATCTGTCGTAATACTCCAGCTGGCTATAATTGATTCTACTGCTTTGGGAGGTATCACAAATGCAAGGTTACCCAGATCATCATACACGTAATATGTACATAACCATCCCACATGAGCGCTACCAGGAGTATTGACCAGTTGAGATTTCTTCAGGATCACTTTCCCCTCTTTATCTTTATACTCAATTACCTGGCTTCCCCCTTCATCAATTGTGACGTTCTTATACAATTGATTGGCGGCATAAGTACTGACACTTACAGGAACCACAGCATTCATTTTCCATATACGTACCGAATCAGTGACTGTATTAGCCAGGTATTGATTCGCCACAGGCCTGTTCCCTCCTTGCTGTGCCCAGCTATTTCCCGGAGCATAGGCCTTTAATATCCTGTTCAATGGAGAAGATTCATATTCCACCTGGCTATAGTAAATATTCTCACCGGCAACACCAGGATTAAGAATATTATTCTGATAAAAGGCCTGTTGCTCACCAAACGGATCCATTTTAAACTTACCATCATTACTATTACCAGATTGTTGAACATAAGGCAGATACTTAAATCTCTCCCGTCCATACGCATCATAGACTACCGGTGTCACAAGGTCCCTCCCCTGGGAACTGACCGCCTTCTGCACCGTCTGCAGCGGACGACCAAGACCATCAAAATACTGTGTTCCCTGCTTTACTTCAGACAACGTCCTGTTCTCTGATACCACCACATTAATATCAGATGTAGGCATACTCGGCTCCCAGGAGCGGATATAGTTCACAACAGTATTATTATACCGGGACGGTACAGTAGTTGGCACTGCATTTACGGGCTGTCCTGCAACAGGAACATTCTGGGCCTGTAAACCGGACATACCGGCTACCATGGTACATATCAATAGATAGATAGACTTTCTCAATATTCTAAAATTCAACTTTCAGGTAATAGGGGCATTACAATGACAGAACCATTAAGATCCGCATCACATAACCATAAAGCAAAATTATAACTGAGATGCTTAAACGATCATAACATCTTCGTGCCATAAATCAGTGGTTGCCAATCTCTCGTATACAAAAAAAGGCCGGCAAAACGCCAGCCTTCTCAAAGGGTATTCAAAGGGAAACTACGGTCGTTTCAGCAACCTCCACTCCGCCAGCTGGAAAAGCGTACCACTGCCCACAGCACTCACATTAAGACGGTAAAACTTAAAAGCAACCTGGTTGGAGAAAGTATACTTCACCGTCAGGAAACGTGAACCAAACGCCTGGTTAGTACGGGTATCCAGCACAGTCCAGTCAGTACCATTATCAGATCCTTCTATAGTCCAGTTCTTCGGGTCCCTGCCGGGAGCATCATTGGCGGAAGTCATAGTATAAGCTCCCGTTGTCTGCGGAGTGGCAAACTCCAGCTGCGCCCATACAGTAGAAAAGTTGAAGAGCAGGAATTTAGTATTGATGTTATTATCAACCAGTTTACCTGAAGTCTCATTGGCATTGCTGGTATTCTCATATTGGGTCTTATAGCTGATATTGGTATTGGTAATATCTGTCTCTATCAGTTTTGTAGGATCCAGCTCCATCACCAATACCCGTTTTGAAGAATCCAGTAGGTGTTTGGTCGGACTGCTTAACTCTACCGCCAATACAGGCTTATTAGCGGCATATTTTTGTAATGACGATGTCTTGACCACCAAATTGAATTTAGCGGTATTTATGCCCGCTGGAAAGCTCAACGAGGCAGGTAGTGAATAGTCATCCCCCTCCTTCAGTAATACAGCATTATTGAATGTACCATTATCTATCAGCGCCTGCGCTGTATCCGGGAAAGCTGCCAGGTTAAGGGAAAAGGCGCCGCCCGCTACACCGCCCAGCGTCACGCTGACAGGTATGGTCACCTCCATAGTACCCAGGATATGATCAGTACCCGATGGCACCGGCCATATCTTTCCCGCCTCTGTGAACGACAGGTAATGAATATCTTCCGGCCGGATGATCTCTGATGTATTGATCACCACAATAGCAGTAGCGCCGGCGGCATCCAGGGTATTGTTCTTACCTGGATTGCTCAGGGTAACCGCCAGCGCCAGTTTACTGCCATAATACTTTTCTATTGCCTGCATACTCACCTGCAGAGGAATAGTAAAAGTATCGATCCCGAAACGGATCTCTGCGGAGCGGGGTAATTGATAAAAAGCTTCATCCAGCAGCATTGCACCAGGCAACTGCTGGTTATTGATCAGCTGCGTAACCGTATCGTTATTCACACCTATATCAACAGTAAAGATCTTAGGCGCAGCAGCAGATAGCACTACCTGTACCGGCACCATTACATAATCTACCGAACGGGTATAGCTGCTGCCACCCGGTACAGCTATCTGCCCGTTATTGCTGCGCAGGGATACACTCACAGCTGTCAGCTTCTCATCATTGAACTTCTCATCCTTATGACAGGAGCACATCAACAGCAATAACAGGATAAATATGTAGCGACTCATGTTATAGTTTTTTTGTTCGTTATTTGCCGACTGAGATATACGATGTGACCCATACCCTTCCATCCAGCTCCCACTTTGTATCGGCCGCTATCTGCAGCCAGTTCAGCACCTGCCGGGCTATATCCACCGGTTGCGGCACCAGCTGGGAAAGATTGGAAGAAGAATTAGGACATACCAGGTCACTGAAATCATCCCACTTATAACTACCATTTATTACAAAATCATGGGCATATTCCGTCTGGTCTTTAAATACCCCTCCAAAACCATCCTTACAGGGCCAGTAACCTATCAGGTAATCTTTGTAAGGATGCGATGAAGGCAGCTCCGGTGCGCATACATAAGCGCTGATCACACTGTCCGGCAATGCCGCCCGCCAGAAACGCACTTCAGTGATATAGGCGTTCAGCCAGCGGTTATTGTCAGTCACATTACCAGGCATAAAGCCCAGTGTCAAAGGACTATCCGTATCAAAATTGCCATATCCCGTAATCTCCCCTTCTGTATTAAAAGCGCCATCAGTATAAAGACGTATATAACGCTTGCCGTCCCTGTTCACAAATACCGTAGTGATGTCATGCCAGCGCCCATCGGCAATATTGGCGCCGGTCGACATGTTAAAGCCCGCTCCCGACTGACCATAATGCACACCCCAGCCATTCACTTCCAGCGATATGTTCCAACCCGTATTATTCCACCAGTCCATAGACATATTGTTACCCAGGATAGAAGGATAGGTATAGGAATAGTCCCCATAGGACGTTTTGTTCTTTTTGATCTTCAGCGCAATAGTGGCTTCATTACTACTGCCCAGGTTATAATCCTCCTTACCTTGTGTAATAGTAGCATATACCGCCGTAGCAGCAGTATTACCGTAAAGACGTACAGACTTACCGGAATAACGGTTACCTGTATACGGCCTGTCTACAAAACTGGGCGCATAACGCGGAGAATAATAAAAGGTAAATGTGTTGACTTTGGTATTACTGAGGATAGTGCCATCATCATTAGAGGGATCTATCGTATAAGGACCTCCGTTGCCGGAAGTGACAATGACCAGCCAGTCTTCCTGCTGGTATTGCTGCCGCTGCTGTAAAGCGGCCAGGATGCGGCCTGCATAATCATCAGCCTGTAAGATAGCTGCCTTGTATTCAGGGATGCCTGCATCAAAGCCATATTGCCTCCCTGCTTCCATCACATTGCTGAATTGCCCGAACACCAGCCCGGCCGTATCTACCTTCAGCTCATCCAGGATAGCCTGGAAAGTAGCCTCGTCATTATTATTGAAAGTCCGGTTCACATCAGCACCGGACATCAGCATACTGCCCAATGAATCAGAAGAGCTGTAGGCAGCTATCCTGAATGCAGGCATACGCGTTTTAATATGCTCAAAGAAAACAGGATAACGGCCCAGCTGATTATCACTCAGCGTATTGCTGATCACACCATGTTTCTCCTTATGTACACCTGTCAGCAGGTCTGCCCAACCTGTGGTTCTCAGGTATAACGTATCACTGATACTGTTCCATGAATAGATGGCATGCTCCGCCATCCCGTTCAGATGAGGCGCCTGCGCATCTCTTACAGATTCGCCACGGGCGCCGTCTATCACCAGGAAAAGTATCTTTGGCGTCCTTGCCGTCACACCGGTGGTATCCTCATATTCCCGCTCTTCCAGCATACGGTCAAATCCCTTGTTACAGGCGGCCAGCAGCATGCCGGTCATCATCAGGGCCAGCCATTTAAAATGTTGAATGTTACAATACATATACGGCAGTTTTATTTGAACAGCAGGCGCACAATGTTGGAGATCTCCTTACGGTTGAAGGAGCTGAAGCTTCCCAGCAATAATGCCTGTGTTTGTCCGGAAGTGTTGGTTGTTTCAAATATTCTGTTCAGGTAACCACTAAAATCTGCCACATTATTATAGCCTGCAGCCAGCGCACCCGTTTTATCCAGTACCATGAACCCGCTACGGTGTATACCTCCGTAACTCTGAAAGGAACCGCTTACAACTATCATCCCGTTATTCAGTTGCTGAGCGCAGTCGTAATAAGTACCGGCTTCTTTTGAAAGGGCCTGGAACTGGTTGTCTAACGCACCATCAGTTTTCAGCATCACCATGCCGTTAACAGCAGCTCCGTCAAAAGAGGTGAAGGCTCCCGTTATCATAAACCGTTGAGTAACGGCATTATAACGGATACTGGTGATAGTGTTATCGGCCCCTGTACCGCCAAAGCCGGCATCCAGGCTACCGTCAGTATTAAGCCGGGCTATGTTGGAAGCATTCTGCCCGTTATAGCGGGTAAAACGTCCTACAATAATGAGCTTTCCGTCCTCCTGCATAAAAGCATCAGAGATAGGTCCGTTAGCGCCTTCATAACTCCTGTGCAGAGATAAGTCATAGTTGAAAGTGGAATCCAGCGAACCATCAGCATTAAAGCGGGCAATCCGCTTCACCAGCACACTGTCAGTCACAAGCGAATCCCTTTCATTACGCGTATCAGACACACCATACACATATTGCAGGTAATAGTTAAAATCACCAATGGCTATGACCTTATTCTCATGTACAAATACCCGCCGTATCCAGCCGTCTGTACCACCATTGAACGCAGGTACAGTATCCTTGTCAGTGAAAGTGTTGACAGTCATAGAATCTATCGATCCATTACTGTTCAGCACAGTAATGTTGTGCATTTCAGCCAGGTGTATATCGTAAGATGCAAACCTTCCGGCTACTACCAGCTTTCCGCTGGGCAGGGCGGCAACAGTGTTCAGAGAGCCGTCGGCTCCTCTCCCGGACTGCAGGCTACGGTCTATCTCCCCATCGCGGGATGTCATTACTATCCGGCTGACAGGCCTTATTATCCCCTTCCGCTCATAATCCGTAAAATCTCCCACCAGCAGCAACCGCCCGTCTGAAAAACGGTGTACGTCATTCACACTACTGTTGGCGCCTACCACCACTTTGAAGTTGTTATCAATATCCAGGTTACCTTTCACTGTGAATACAGGACCGAAAAATATCTGGTCTCCTATCGTTACAGAGGTAACGCCGGTACTGGCGGTAACAGGCACCTTCACCTGAATACCGAAAGAATCTACTTTGATGATTTCTCCGGCGGCCCCGTTAAAATTGAAATGGATAGAATCCCGGTGTTTCAGTAACCCCGTGCCCTTGAAGGCAATCACTGCTCCCGGCGCGCCATCATTGGGAGAAGGCGGATCTGTACTGAGTTTAACACCAAGCGGTTCTTTACCGCCGGCATAAGGATCATCGTATACTTTGTCCTTACTGCAGGCTATTACCATCAGCACCAGCAGCAGGAAGAATGTCTTGATCAGGTTCATGTTAAAGATGTTTTATTACTCTCCGTTCTGCATGGTGGTTACTGCGTCCTGCAGGAAATAGTTGATGTCAAATCCGAAATAGATATCAGACAACGCATGCACTACCCCATTATAGGTGGTAATGTTACTGGAAGCAACCTTGTAGGTGGTCCAGTTATTCATAGGCCTTGCAGGGTCAGGAATAAAGGATATAGACAGCTGCCGGTAACCAACATATTTCACCCCGTTATCGTCATTGTATATCACCCCTATGTTCATTGGCGTCTGGTTCCAGGAAAGAAATCCCTGGCCGGGGTAGATGTTCAGCAGGTTGTAATCTATCTGCGGATAGTCTTTCAGCTGGTTGGCGCCATGAAACATATACATCTGCAGGTACTTACGCCATATCTCTGCAGGTACGTCCTCCAGTGTTTTCACAGTATCTTCGTTCAGCAGGTAAAGCGTAAAGTTCAACCGCTTTAATGTAGAAAGCACAGCCCTGTCTGTGGGAGCAAAAAAGGTAAGCGTATCCTCCTTAAACACATCTTCCATACCGGCTATCCGCACAATGGCAGCCACAGTATCAAAGAACAGCGGAACAGCGTCAAGGTATTCCAGCGTACTGCCTTTGAAGCTAGGATCATGCCTGCCGGAATCCTGGTAATAATCATCTTTATTGCAGGCGCACAAACCAAGTATGATAGCTGCCATAAGGCATATGATAGTTCTCATAAACATTATTTTATCTTAACCAGTAATTGTTCAGTTCCATATAAGGGTTATTATTCAGCGCAGCTGTACTGATAGGCCATGTCCATCCGCCGTTCTCAAACTGTGTGAGGGTAAGCGGGGTATAACACCACAGCTGATTGGTAACACGGCCGGTACGTACCAGGTCAAAATAGTAGTGGCCTTCCATCATCAGCTCCTTGGCCCTTTCGGTGAAGATGGCGTCTTTCAGCGCCTGTCCGCCACCGCCCTGGTACAACGTGGTCTTTGCCCTCTCTCTTATAATATTCATCATACGGATGGCTTCATCTTCCTGTCCCAGCTCTGCCAGCGCTTCCGCTCTTAACAGTATAGCTCCGGCGTAACGCAGTACTATCAGGTTGTTATCCACGTTCACATCAGAATTACCCTGCTCATACAGGCTGTTATATTTCAGGAACATAAAAGTGCCGTCGTTGGCAAACATCTGCGAGTCAAACCACACCTCCATCCTGGCATCCGGAACACCCGTAGGATATAACCGGCGCAGGTACTCAGCGCGGAAATAGGTAAAGCTGTACTGGTGACCATTAGCCGGACGCTTATACGGGTAATGCACTACCAGCTCTGAAAGATCATTCCACTTCTCAGCCAGTGTCTCTCCATAGTTAGAGCTGATCACAATATCAAACAGGCTCTCTTTTGAACGGCCTTTAAAAATGGTGAACGATTCAGCTATAGGTAACAGAAGGTGCGCTCCGCTTTCCATCAGCTCGGCGCCCTCCTGTGCAGTTGCTTTGTAATAATTCTGCGCATTGGCCTTGTCAAAACCGGCATTCCACATATTCATCTCCATCAGCAGCCCCAATGCTGCGCCCCTGCATGCGCGCGCACCCTGGTAAGCAGGCTCCGTGAATGTCCACGGCAGGTCTGCAGCTACGGCAGACAGGTCAGCAATACAATTGCTCATGACCGTTACCATCTTCTCCCTGGGTAAAGGCGTTTTATGATAGGCATCAGTATAGTAGGGTACATCTCCCCACAAACGGACCATAATGAAATATGACAGGCAACGCATAAATACAGCCTCCGCCTGGTAGGTCTTTATCTGCTTTTCATCCAGCCCGGATATAGAACGGCGGGCAATTTCATAATGCAGGATATTACAGGCCTGTATAATGCGGTAATAAGGCTTCCAGTCAGCCAGGTTAGGCAGGTCAAAAATATCCCAGAAGCCCTTGCCGGCAGGTGTATAGATAAGCGGCAGCAGATCGTTCTTCGCCGCATACTCCACGAAAGTGCGGTCATTCCCGTCATTCTTCTGCGGAGACATAGCCAGCATTCCGCCCCTTACTTCGCCAGCTACGGCAAACAGCGGACAGGAGCCCGTAGCATCACGGAACAAACCGTAGATGTCCCACATATTATCTTCCACATCCTTGGCGGTTTTAAAGAAAGTATTGCCGGAAAGGCGGTCCAGCGGTTCCACATTAAGGAACTTCTTACAGCCATACTGGCCGCTCAGCAGCAGCAAACAGAGGCTGATATAAATGGTCCTTCTAAGCATAGTCAGTTTCATTTAAAATGTCAGAATTCAACATTCATCCCGAAATTGTAACTGCGGGGAATAGGATACCCTCCAGACTGATCACGCCCCATGGCAGATACATTCTCCGGATTAGGCCCGCTGTACCCCGAGAAAGTGACCAGGTTATTACAGGACAGGTACATACGCACAGAGTTGATATTATACCGGTTGGTAAATTTCCTGTTCAGCAGATAAGCCAGCGTTACCGTGTTGATCTTGAAATAGGAACCATCTTCCTGGATGAGCGTCTGGTTATAACGGTAGGGATTGATATCCTTATAACGCTGGTAATCGAAAGGATTAGGATACGATGGATTGCCGCCACTACCCTTCCAGTAATCTACCTCCTTGAAATCTACCACAGCCTTGGCTTTGTATGGGTCCCCCAGGAACTGCATTCTTTCAGCGAACGCATTGTTCAGGATATCCCTGATCAGCGTAAAGGAAGTACTGAGATTAAGAGAGAAGTTCTTCCAGTTTACGTACGACTGCAAACCACCGGTAATAAGCGGCTGGGAATTACCCGCAGGCACCAGGTCATTATCATTCAGAATATAGTTACCATCTACATCTTTCCAGATAGGATCGCCGGCCCGGAAATAAGTACCGCTGGCAGTACGGTAACGCTGCCCTGTGGCAGGGTCTACCGGCACATCCGCATCAGTAGCATAAACACCTTCGGTCTTCAGCAGGAAATTGGTAAGACTGTTCCTTCCCACCCGGAAAAGCGTATGCTGCTGCGTACTATTATCATACTGTATCAGCTGCCTCGCGCCATCAGGCAGATGTGTGAGGATATCCTTGTTCAGGGCAGCATTCACAGAAACAGTCCACTGTACCTTACTGGTACGCGGCAATGGCCGGAAGGTCATCGTCAGCTCATAACCATAGTTGATAAGCGAAGTCTCATTGGTGGTGATCTCATTAAAACCCGTCATGTTAGACAACGGCTTTGTACGCAACAGGTTCTTCACCGTTTTATAGTAAGCGTCAAAGATCACTTCCACCCTGCTCTCAAAGAAACCGGCCTCTAATCCGAAGTTATACTGCGTAGTAGCCGTAGGTTGCAGATAAGTATTGGGCAGCTGGTTAAAGTTGATGCCCAGCCGCGGATTTGCATTGTATGTACCCCGCGGGTCATACGTTCCATAAATGGAAAAGATATCGCCGGTAGGTACAATGTTCTGTCCCCAGCTACCACGCAAAGAGCCATAAGTCAGCCACTTTGCATCCGTCAGTGCAGCTTCCTTATTGAAGTTCCAGCGTACGCCAATAGCAGGGTTCTTTGAATAAGGATCTTCAAAACCGGAGCTGGAAGTACCATCCATACGATAGCTCAGGTCTAACACATACTTCTGCTTGTAGTTGTAGGAAAATGTTCCCGCAAAGGAGGCCACATGCTGTTTGCTGTAGTTATCCAGGAGACCCCCTCCACGGGATGCCCATCCATCATAGCCCAGCGGCCCTTCATATTGGTTATTCGGCGTTTTCTCCTGCCGTATAACCTGGGCCTGGAATCCTCGGTTATAGAACTCGTTAAAGGCTGAGATGAAGAAGTTATGATTGTCATTCAGTGTGTAGAAATACGATAATGTATTACGGTTGTATAATGTGAACTTACGATCGTTATAAGCATAGATCTGCGAGAAATCATTGTTCGCTTCCGCAGGAGTAAACCTGTCCTCCGTATTGGAAGCATAGTCATAGCTGACGCTGGAACCGGCATTCAGACCTTTCAGCAACTGGTAACTTACATCCAGGCTGGCGCGTACATTGGCGGTCTTGTTATCATTCTTTGTTTGCAGGGAAGATAGTATACCCGATGTACTCTGGTAATAAGCCGGTCCCGGTAACAGCGAAGATGCAGAAGCATTGTCAGACACCCCGCTTTGCGTAAGCCCATTCCCATCTCCCTTGTTCCTCTTACCTACCTGCGTAGATAACGTAGTAAACACCCTGAACCTCGGATTAGGCTGATACAGCATATTCGTGTTGATAGAATACCTGTCAAATCCTGTATTACGGATCACACCATTTTCATGATAGTAACCCAGGTCTACCTTATAGTTGAATTTAGGATCACCACCACTGATATTCACATTATGCGTCTGGTTGTATGTAGTACGGTAAAATACGCTCTGCCAGTTGGTAGAATTGTTATAATACGGGTTGAGACTGTCTGCCAGGAACGGTGTATCAAATATCCTGTAGATATCGTCCATATTCTTACCGGCATATATCTGCGCAATACGCAGCCGCCTTTCATCCACACCACCTATCGTACTGCGCAGCTGCGGCGGATTATTGATAAAGAAATTACCGGTATAACGCACCAGCGGAACAGGAGAGCTACCCCTCCTCGTTGTGATCAGTATCACACCATAAGCGCCACGGGAGCCATACAATGCGGTAGCCTGGGAATCTTTCAGCACTTCCATGCTCTCCACATCTTCAGGAGGAATGAGAGATAAAGGGCTTACACCAGGACCGGCGGATTGATACCCGTATTCAAAATTAGCATCTGCCTCTATGGGCACACCATCTATTACATACAACGGAGAAGTGGGCGATAGAAAAGCATCATTACCACTGCCCTGCATAGTAATATTGGAAAGGCCCCTGATCTGTATCATACCTCTTCCACCAGGCGTACCGGTATTATTCTGGATATTCATACCAGCCACACGTCCCTGCAGCAACTGCTCTATGTTAGAAACAGGAACGTCCTGCAATTCCTTGCCACTTACAATCACGGCAGAACCGGTAGTTACCTCCCTGGTCTTTTTCTGGTAACCGATGACAACGGTCTCGTTCAGCTTATTCTCCGTCACCACCATGCGCACAACCAGCTCACGCTTACTCTGCGATCTTATTGTATAATCAGAGAAACCTATATAACGGAACACCAATGGAGAACCCGGCGTCACATTCACACTGAATGCGCCGCTGGCATTGGTCACGCCTACTGCCTTGGGAGGCGAACCAGCCATAATGCTCACACCTACCAGCGGTTCATTGGTCTGTGCATCCCTTACCATACCGGTGACCTGCACTTTCTCCTGAGCGTGCAGCATAAAGCCCGGCAGCAATAACAACAGCAGCAGCAAGCATTTATTAAAACGGAAACATTGCATACCAATATTTTTAATAGTTGTTAACTTATTCATCTCTGAACCGGGGATTATTACGGAAATAGAATATGATCTCCCAGTCTCCCTTCTGATAGATATTGAAGTAGAGATCTACCACACCGATCTCCCTTATATTGCCAAAACCCAGTCGCGTAAAACTGAACTTCACATACGCCTGCGATCCGTCACCATTCGTATACCTTGTCTTATACCTGATCAACGGAACAGGATACGCCACCTGGTAACTGACCGCATCCTTCATCATTACCTTATCAAAGCCATGCAGCAGGGAATCCCAGGGAGTGAGGTTAAACAATGTGGGGTTCATAGGCAATGAATCCTTATCCATGAATTTGAAGGTGAGAGAATTGCCCTCTCCTTTTTTATGGAAATGCACACGTACACTGTCTGATTTCAATCCCAGGCCGGTACCATCATCTACAATACCATAAACACCGGGATGATTGTACTGAAGCACGAAAATGGAAGAATCGCCGGGCTCCGGGTAAGTAGCCCTGTGCAGCCCTGTAACCGGGTCATACTCATAGGGTGCATAAGGTTGCTCCCGCAAGGGCATAAGGGAAAGGTTCTTATAAGTATTTTTTCCTCCGGTATTAGATGCCTCCACGTCAAAAAGATAGCCGGAATCAGGCTGATAACGCATGGCGGTAGCGTTTGCTTCCGCCCATAGTATAAAATCGCCCGATTCCGGTCTGATCTCCCATGCGGGATGTTTCTCCAATGTCCGCTTACTTTCAATTTCAGCGATCGACTTCTCCTCACCGGTATATGCCTGCTTCCACGCCAGTACATCTACCTGCTGGTCAAGATCAGTTGTTGGTTGCCCATCCTTTTTGTAACGCACATTCAATATCCTGAACGAAATAGGTGTTGAAGAGTTATCTGTGTTGAAGATCTGCAGGAACTGCGTAGTCCTTCCCAGCACAGGAGAGAACTGGTTCCGGTTGTACACCGCCCGTGGACTGAGATAATCCAGGTCGTCCGGGGCCGACTTACGGCAGGCGGCCACCAGTA
This sequence comes from Chitinophaga tropicalis, assembly GCF_009758205.1. Classification (GTDB taxonomy): domain Bacteria; phylum Bacteroidota; class Bacteroidia; order Chitinophagales; family Chitinophagaceae; genus Chitinophaga; species Chitinophaga tropicalis. The sequence goes on along the minus strand of NZ_WRXN01000027.1, from coordinate 17,144 downwards.
TGAATGCCAGTAAATAAATGGTAAGTATGCTTCGCATGGGTTGTTTTTTACGATTTAATTCAAGGCCCTGAAAGTGACAGACTTTACATCAAATCCGCCATTATCCACATAGAACTGCATTACATGCACTCCCTTGGTGAGATAGACAGAACTGTTCACCACCTTTCTTTTATGATGATCTGAAGTATTAGGCACCTGCACCGTTCCCGTTGCATTCTGCCCGTCAAATGATATATGGAATTTGCCATCGTCCCTGTTGGTGCCCACCAGCGTAGAAACAGTATAGAAGCCGGTTTCCTTTACTTCCACAGTATAATTCATCCACTCTCCCGTTTCCGTCCATCCTACCTGGTAACCGCCTCCTTCATTCTTTGCAAAGTCTATATCCACCCCTTCACTTGTACGGTATTTATTACCGTTATTACCGGTATTGGCATCGTGATAGGCTACTCCCTCCCCACCCTGGTCATAGTCTTCCATTGTGATCACACCAGGTATGGTCATAGGCTGGTCTTTTCTGACAAACTTCAGGAAACGCAGATCATAGATAGCATAGTCATAATAGATCCTCATCAGGTGCCGCCCTGCTGTAAGCTGCACGGTCGATTTAATATCCCTGAATGACTGATAAGAACCACTGGCCGGCATAATGAAAGCACTGCCCACAACAGGCCTGCCATCCATTTCCAGGTGCAAACGGCCGTTGTCATTAGCCGTACCATAACGCAATGTCAGATCATAGGCGCCAGACGTTGTTACTTCAACACTATAGTCCATCCATTCTCCCGTTTCTGTCCATCCAACTTTCAACCCTCCCTCTTCAGAAGTGGCAATGTCCACCTGCTCTGCCGGACGGTATTGCCCGCCCTGGTTGTTGAGGGAAAAATCCAGGTACCCTACCTTATTTCCGCCCCGGTTATACTGTTCCAGCCCTATCACACCCGGAATGAACATAGGAAAGTCATTCCACGGCGTAGATACCGTCGGGTTCATACGCAGAATAAATTCATCAAAACCAAACATGTGATCTTTCTCTATCACATTCACACGGCCTGTGCTGGTCTGAATATCTATAGCCACCGTACTGCTCTTGCTCCATCGGTTAGTGTAGATCACTCCTTTGGTATCACTATAGGTAATTATTCCCGGTCCACCACCAACATGGCCCTCAGCGTCCGTCCTGCTAAACTTCCCGTGCATAGGATACCCATACCTGATGGCAGACAACAACAGCCCATCCTGCAGCTGCATACGGCCGGAAGTAACAGTGTCCCTTATAATATAACGGCATACCAGTGTGTCCAGCTGCTCATAAGGTACAGAGCTGATATAGATATAATCCCTGTTCTGTATCCTGCGCAGCGTATTCATATTTTCAACAGCCTGCTTAAAGCTGGCGTCTGAAGGAGCAAAAACAGTATAACGGCCTGTTTTCAGGCTATCTGTCAGCTGTAAACGGTCTACAGCCAGCAGGAAAGAATCATACTGATGTTGTGCCTTCAGGAACTCATACGTGTTACCTTCAAATACATTTGATCCGTTACTGTAATCATAATATCCTCTGTCCTTCCGGCATCCTGTATAGAACAGCACACAGGCAAAAAGCACTGCCGTTAATAACTTGATATAATGCATGACTGTTAGTTTATCTCTGTTTGAATCTTTTTTGCCAGCCGCGGGCCAGCTCCACTCTCTCAGAAAACAGGTTTTACCGGAGGCGAAACCTGTTTTTTGAGCAGTTCTTTCGCGCCGTGCACCCTACTGCCAATAAGGGTTCTGGGTTATCAGCGGATTTTGTGCAATGATCTCTTCCGCCACAGGCCAGTAAATACCACCACTGGCTATCAGCTGCATAAAAGCAGGGTCCTGCTGCTTGATCTTATGATAGCGTATCAGGTCAAACCATCTCCAGCCCTCTCCCATCAGTTCTTTACGGCGCTCCCTGAATATGGCGTCTATCAGGTCTCCTTCCCTGGCGCTGTCATAACGCCTGATCTTACGCAGGTCTCTGATGGTATTAAGAAGATCTATCGCCCTTTGCTGCTGACCAATCACTGCCAGCGCCTCTGCCTGCAGCAGCGTAATGTTTTCCAGGCGGGTAACAATGATAGTGCTGGAATATATCCTGAAAGAAGGGTCAGATGTATTGCCGTCCTGTATCACTTTTATTTTACTGAAAATGGGCACCAGGCTGTTGAAGTTGGAAAAATAACGTTGTGATGCAGGTGCACCGGTCAGCGTATCCAGGCTGAAACGCTCATCCTGCGGCTGATCAAATATGGAGAGAATAGTATCCTTAGGTATATAGATGTCAGGCAACGCTTTGTTAATAACAGGCTTGGCCAGGGTCATCTCTTCCAGGTGACCTGAAAATGAAGCGTCCACATGTCCCCAGTCAAAATTGAAAGCCAGGATATGATTATCTTTCTTCCATTTGAAGAACCCGTCCCTGTTAGCCAGCTCGTCCGTACCAATATAATAGCTGCCACCCTTGGAATAGTTGTCCAGCACAAACTGCCCGTACACAGAAGCATCTACATACTTTCCCTGCCAGGCGGCCACATGCGCCAGTATAGCATAGGCGCTGTGCTTCCGGGCCAGCACGCCAGACCACCGGGTATTGCTCTCATTATAATAAGCGCCTGATTGCTGAGGATCGTCAGCGCTGTATTTATAAGGCAGGTCTTCCGCCGCCTGCAACAATTCCTTTTCTACAAATGCAAGTACGGCCTCTTTCTTTTCCCTTGCCTTAGGGGCAAATTCTCCGTCATGTGATGAGGTGATCAGTGGCACATCTCCCCATATAGAAACCAGCATGAAATAAGTGTAGGCCCTCATAAAACGCATCTGTGCAATATCCACCCGCATGTTCTGATCAGAGTATTTAGGATCTCTCTCCTTCACTTCTCCAACATGCTCTAAAAACATATTGGCAGCGTTGATCACTGCATAGAAACGGCGCCAGTTGGCGAGCGACTGTATCAACGGATAAGAGGCACGCAGATCATTACGGATGATCGCTTTCAGGTCCTGCCGTTGCAGGGAGTAGAAGTCGCCCTCTCTCAACTCCCCATACATCCACCAGGCATTGTTATCTGCCACAGCAGCACGCGCCAGACCATACACACTTATCAGCGCATTACGCGTGTCCTGGTGAGAGTTCCACATATTCTCCTCAGATACCGCATGAGAAGAATTAATATCAAGTAGCTTATTACAACCCACCCATGTACAGGAGCAGATCATCAACAGAAAAAATATTCTTTTCATCAGAGGTCCATTTTTAAGCCAATGGTGTAAGATTTAGGCATAGGCAATCCATAACCGTTGTCATAGCCGTTAAAGTCTGCCTGCTCAGGGTCTCCGCCGCTATACGGCGTAATGGTGAAGAGGTTATTGCCCGTGGCATATACCACCAGTTTTACAATACGCCCTTTCTTATTCCACCATTTTGCAGAGGTAAGATCATATTGCAGCGAAAGGGTGCGCAGCTTCAGGAATGCCGCATTTTCCAGGAACAATGTCTGATCTGTACGATAAGCGTCCACCGTACTCCACGGATTGTATAGAGGGTATTTATCGTAATTGCCGGCCTTTGACCAGAAGGTGATCTCCTTTACGGCGCTCATATCTATCTTTCCTTCCCGGTTAATGAAGTCAAAGTGATTGGCCATTTCCTCATTCATGATCTTATGCCCCAGGGCATAATAGAAAGCGCAGCCCAGCGTAAAGCCCCTCCAGTAAACATCACTGTTAAACCCACCTGTGATCACAGGCAGCGCATGACTCTTCATAACTTTATCCTTATCGTCTATCACATAATCTCCGTTAATATCATTCCACCTCGGATCTCCGGCCAGTATAGGAATACCTTTGTAGTTCAGGGATTTTCCACTGGCAGGATTTACCGGCACATCCGCGTCCCTGTTATAGATACCTTTGTTTTCCAGCACCCAGTACTGATCTATGGAATAACCCGTTCTTAGCATACGGCTGCCATTCCCTACTTTCAGCTCTTTCAGCCCTCCGGGCAATGCCAGCAACGTATTCCTGTTATAGTTCAGGTTAGCGCTTACCTGCCATTGCAGGTCGCTCTTTTCTGGTAGCAGATAGGCGCCGGCAGAGATATCCACTCCCCTGTTACGCACTTTCATACCGTTCTTATACTGGAAATTGTAACCGTATTCAGCGCCAAAAGGTATGCCCAGCACCATGTTATGATCTATCTTGTTGTACACGTCTGCAGAGAGATTCAGCCTGTTCCCGAACAAGGCTGTATTTACGCCAACCTCCAGCTGCTCCATATAAGGCCAGGTGATACCGTAACCAATGTAGCCTGACGAATAGGCGCGGCTGATGCCTGGAAAACCGTTATAGGAAAAGCGTACAGGGTTATTACTGAATGAAAGGTCCGACAGGTATTGGGGCCCTTCTCCAAAACGGTCGTCCGGCATCAGCCTGCCCACCCGGCCCCAGCTGGCATGCACACGAAGGGCATTGACAGCTGCTTCATCTTTCAGCCAGGTGTTTTTTACATTGAGACCTGCAGTGAATGTGGGCGTGTACAACCACCAGTTGTCCGGCTGTGCACTGGAAGAACCATCTGCGCGGAATAACGCAGAGAGGTCAAACTGGTCGTTATAATTATAAACCGCCCGTCCGTAAAAGGACAACAACCGGTGCCGTTGCTTATCGAGGAAAGTAAAGATCAACGCATGGTTGAATGATTTAGGCGAAAGATATTCGTCTTTCGTATTGTCAGAATGAAGAAGGTTAAGACGTATCAGGTCATTCGGACCTTTATACGCATAAGCATAATTATACCGGTTAAAATCTGCCTGGAAGGTTTCTCCCGCTTCCAGCGTAACATGATGCTTACCCCAGGTATGCCTGTAACGCAGGGTATTATTGAAAAGCACCCGTTGGTTATAACCAAAATAGTTGGAGAGATAGTTCACTGTTTCCAGCAATGTACTGGGATAGAACAGGTCTCTCAGCCCCTCGTTATAATCAAACCCGAACATGGACGTAAAGTCCCAGCTGTTGCCAAAATCAGCCCTGAGCCTGAAGTACCCGTTCACTTCATTGGTCTTGTTATCATCGAACGATTTATCGAATTCATTGAGATAAGCGCTGTAAGATGTTTTATTGGGCGGCAGCGGGTTGCTGAGGTCCGGCAGGTATTGCATTTCCGCAAAACGGTCCCGCAGCCAGGTGTTCCGCTTACGCTCCAGCCTCGTGGCATTGATCATTGCAGAAACGGTAAAGCCTCCCAACGGCATCATGTTGATCTTGAACATAGCGTTGTAGCGGTCCATAGCAGTGTTATCCGCAGCATTGCTGCTACGTTGTGTACCTCCGGCAAAGATGAAATTAGCCCTGCTGGTACCGCTTGAAAGGCTGGCATTCACACCATACACCGGTGTGTTGCTATAGTAAAGGTCCGTCCAGTTGGATGGTCCATAATAAGCACTGTTGGTAGAATCCCGCAGGTAAAGTGGGTAAGTCTGCAGCTGTTCTGTAGTAGCGTACTTATCGTAGAACTGCTGCCTGAAACTGTTCTCAAACCGCGCATTAGTGGTATAGATATGCGGCCTTTGCACCATACCGAAGTAAGTGTTGAAACTGATCCTGCGGATGCCTGAAACAGGCGTCTTCGAGGTGAGCAGTATCACGCCTCCGTTCGCTGCCCGTGGCCCGTATAACGCCGCTTTTCCCAGGTCCTTTACCACTTCCACGCTGCCTATATTATTCATATCGATCGCAGAAAGCAGGTTGGTGGCCGGCCCCAGGTGATTATAATCAAACAGCTGTATATCAAACGTAAAAGGATGGTCCATGATAAGCGGAATGCCATCCAGTATTACTGTAGGCTGCGCATCATACACATCACGCCTGTTGATGAAAGGAATAGCGCTGCCCCGCAACAACATACTGCTGAAAGCTCCAGGTTCTCCACCTGTCTCCTGTATGTACACGCCGGCTGCATTGCCTTTCAGCAGCTGATGCAGTGAAGAGTAAGGGTAAATATTTTCACGCTCCATCGAAACGGAATCTGTCTTCCCCGTTGTAACATGCTGCTGGATTGACTTTAGAGTGTCCTGCCCCCGGACAATAATTGGACAATACACGCCCAGGCACGTGATCAATATCCGTACAGATAAATTCATAGATGAAAATTTTTAAATGGCGACGGCCTCCGGTAATCGATTACTTCCCGTAATCGGCCATCCGTTTGCTTTTGGTTGATGCCAAACGTTTATACCGTTGGATAACATAGGGTGAACAACACAGAACCTGACCCGTGGAAACTATAACGTGGAATACCTGTATAAAACGATTTAGCTTGATGATTTCAGATCAATAGAAAAATACATTTAGGTTAAAAAATAAATCCTTGTGATTTTGGTAATGTACAACTTGAATTCAGCCGGCCGCAGGCGCTTTCTGGTTACTTTAAAACTTTCTCTCTTGCTACTGGTACTATAATTGTGATTAAGGTTGAACTACAATACTCATTCCATCCAGGGATTACTATAACGTGAACTAGGGAATCCGGTAACACATGAATAAAACCATGGTTCCTTTTAATTCCGATTCAAATATAGTGAGCCACTTTATAACTTTTTAGCCATTTTTCATTTGAAAAAGACATTCCCATTTTTGCCTTTATTTGTTTTGATTTTTATTTTATAGTGCAAACAAATATTATTTATCAACCAATTACAAAGTTGAACTTTAAACGGATATGCCATTTCTATTATACGTTTCAGACAATCCGAAAGCATCCGGCACACTATTGCAGCCACAGTAGCAACTATTGTTATTTACTTATTTTGTTCGCTGTGACTCCTGAAATTAAAAACCGACTGTAACATGGCTAAAGCTGATATGCTTGGCAGGCTTATTAATACACTTACAAAAGCAGAAAAGAGATATTTCCGTTTATACACTGCCTTGCAGCAAGGCAATAAAGATTATGTAAACCTGTTCGATCTGCTGGAAAAACAAGCCGTCCTTCCCGTTGCCGACCTGAAGAAAATGTTTCAACAGCAGTATCCTGGTTGCAGTTATGACGTATGTAGTAAGTACCTGTACAAAGTTTTACTTGATTGCCTCCTGCATCTGCGCATGCAACGGCATCCCGCCATGGCGCTGGCCACAGGCATATTAAAAAGTGAGATCCTTTTTGAACGCTCGTTGCATGAAGATGCCTTAAAACAACTGAACAAAGTGCAGGCATCTGCTGAAGAAAATGAGAAACACCTGCTGCTGCTCTGGGCACAACAACAGGAAATACAGCTGTTACACCTGCTTAATTTTCCCGGCATCACAGAAGAAGAGCTACAGCAAAAACAGGCAGAAATGCGGCAGACAATACATACCATACAACAGGTAAGACAACAGTCATCCCTATATGAAATATTACGGCATCGCTTGTTATACAGGGGCAGCACACGCTCCACACGTCAGCAGGAAGACCTCGATGAGCTGAACACAGCCATGCCTGCCCCACTGGCATCATCTGCCATAAGCATGAAGATACACCTCCTGTTCCAGGCGCATTACTACCTCATTTCCGGCGATCATGCCGCTGCACTGCGTGTATTCCACACCTTAAACGATCTGCTGGAAACACACCCGGCCCTCTTTGAAGATACCCCGGCAGATCACCTGCTGGTAATAGAAGGCATACTGGACAGCCTCCGGGCAGGGAAACACTATACCGAACTGTTACAGTTCCTGGATAAGGTAAAACGCTTCAAAGGCAACAGCCCCTATTTCGAAGTGATGCTGCAAAGACTGCTGTTCATCTATGAACTGGGCAGCTATATAGACAGCGGTAATTTTACCTCCGCCCTTCAGCTGCAGAAACAATATGCCCCCCTCCTGCAGAAACATATTTACCTGCTGGATATCAGCAAACAGGCAGAACTGCATCTTTATAAAGCGCTGGTATACCTGGGCAACGGAGATATCAACAATGCACATGACAGTATTGAACAGGTGCTGCAGCAAAGCAATCTTTACAGCTCTCTTCCCATCTACCGTACCTTCAGACTGGTACACCTGCTCATTCAGTATGAACTGGGCAACTACGATTACATACGCTATGAAACAAGGGCATTCCGCCGGCACCTGCAGCCGGATACCAAACGCTCTTACCTGCTTGAAAGGACCGTCATCAAATTTCTGAGCGCAGGAGAAGTACCTTCCGTTCCCTCTTTCCGCAACATGCTGTGGAAAAAGATCAATGCCAGCTTTGATAAGATCAGAGCTGACAAATATGAGCAGCAGCAACTCAGGATCTTCGACTTCTCAGCCTGGATAGAAGCCCGGCTCAAAAGAAAATCACTCGGTGAGATTCTAAAAGAGAAATACGAAAGAGGCGCATAAGAATGTAAAAAAATATTGTTAAAATGCCTACTCCTGTTTTTCAAAACCAGAACTTACCCTACCTTTGTTTGACAATTTTGTTAGACATTATTATAAAAGCATGGCAACCAGGGATAATAAAACGGAACAACACATTATTGATACTGCCATGCGCGTCTTTTTTTCCGAAGGCCGTTTAAATGCTACTACCCAGGACATTGCAGATGCTGCCGGGGTAAACAGGACACTCATACACTATTACTTCAGGTCCCGCGATCAGCTTTTTGACGCAGTATTTGAATGCGCCCGCCTGACCGCATTAGCCGAATCAAACAATATTCTCAGTGAACCGATCCCCTTCAGAAAGAAGATAGAAAAGTTCGTAGAGTCTTTCCTAAACAGGCTTAAAACCTATCCCTACCTCGAAATGTCTATCACCACCGCCTTCAACGAAATGAAGGAAGAAAAAGATGCCGCTTTCATGAACGGCCGCTCCCGGATGAAAGAATTCCTGAAAGAGATTCAACATGAAATGGATAAAGGGAATATACGAAAAACAAAGCCTGTCCATTTTATGATCAACCTCTTTTCCCTGCTGGTTTACCCCTTCATAGTCAGACCACTCAATATGCAATTATTCGGTTTGACTGAACAGGAATACGAAAAGATTGTTAATGAAAGAAAGAAAGTGATCATGGACCTCATTTTCGGTCAGTAATCCTCTATATCAACTTTATTACCATTGCCATTCCCCTGTACCTGTACGAGCAAATTTTTTATCTGGTAATTAACAAAAATGTCAAACTTATATGTTAACAACGAATGCATCTGGTTATTTATCCACAGCCTTTGCTGCATTGCTGCTTATCTCCTGTGGCAATAAGAAAAAAGCCGCCGGTGGCGGCCCCGACGCAGTCAAAGACTATGCAGTGGTCACCCTGACACCCCGGAAAACCACCATCCATTATGATTTTCCAGCCACCATACAAGGACAGCAGGTGATAGAGATCAGGCCCAAAGTAGACGGATATGTAGAAGCCATCTACGTGAATGAAGGCGCCACAGTTAAAAAAGGACAACTTCTATTCAAGATCAGCAATCCACAGTATGAGCAGGACGTCATCACCGCCAAAGCCAGCATCAAAAGCGCTGTGGCAGATGTAAATGCTGCACAGATGGATGTAAACAAGGTCAGGCCCCTGGTAGAAAAAGAGATTGTCAGCAAATACCAGCTGGAATCTGCTCAATATACCCTGGAAGCAAAACAGGCCGCGCTGGCACAGGCAAAAGCTACACTGGCCAACGCCGAGACCAACCTGGGATATACCATCATCAGAAGCCCCGCCGATGGCGCCATTGGCACTATCCCTTATAAGATAGGCGCACTGGTAAGCAGCACCAGCACCGAGGCGCTGACCACACTCTCCAACGTAGGCAAGATCTACGCTTACTTCTCCTTCAACGAAAAACAACTGCTGGATTTCTCAGAACTTGTACCAGGGAATACCTTACAGGAAAAACTCAACATCCTGCCTGACGTCTCCCTCATTCTTGCCAATGGCGCACAGTACAATGAAAAAGGAAGGATAGAGACCGCCAGCGGACTGATATCCACAGAAACAGGCACCGCCAGCTTCAAAGCCTCCTTCCCCAACCCCCTGGGTATTATCAGAAGTGGCGCCAGCGCCACAGTGCGACTACCAAGAACAGAAGATACCGCACTGGTAATACCACAGGGCGCCACTTACGAGCTCCAGGATAAACACTTTGCTTACGTTGTAGGAAAAGACAACTACGTTACCAGTGTTCCCATTGTTACTACTGCTAATGATAATGGTCTGTACTTTATCGTAAAAGAAGGCCTCAAAGCAGGTGACAGAGTAGTGCTGGAAGGCGTCAGCACATTGCGGGACAGCACATTGATCCGCCCCCGGGAAGTAAAAGCAGACAGCCTTTACAGCAAGAGTGAATAGCCCATCTTACAAAACATCAGATCATGCTAAAGAAATTCATAGAACGTCCGGTACTCAGTACGGTGATATCCATCATCATTGTCATACTGGGTATACTGGGACTTGTATCATTACCTATTGCACAATACCCGGACATTGCACCGCCAACGGTACAGGTGTCCGCCAGCTACACAGGCGCCAATGCCGACGTGGTGCTGAAAAGCGTGATAGTGCCCCTGGAAGAACAGATAAACGGCGTAGAAGGCATGACATACATGACCTCTACCGCTACCAACGAAGGCTCTGCCACTATCAGCATTTATTTTAATGTAGGCACAGACCCTGACCAGGCAGCCGTAGATGTACAGAACCGCGTATCTACCGCCTCCGCCCTGCTTCCGGCAGAAGTGACAGAGGCAGGCGTAACCGTTAAAAAACAACAGAGCAGTAACCTGCTGATCACCGCTATCTACAGCGATAACCCGGCATACGACCAGACCTTCCTGCAGAACTATGCTGAGATCAATCTCATCCCACAGCTCAAAAGAGTGAACGGCGTAGGTAACGCCAGCGCCTTCGGCACCATGAACTACTCCATGAGGATATGGCTGAAACCGGATGTAATGTCTGTGTACGGACTGGTACCGGCAGATATTAACTCCGCCCTGAACGATCAGAACATTGAAGCAGCTCCGGGTAAATTCGGAGAACAGGGAGGTCAGAGCTTTCAGTACGTGATCCGTTACAAAGGGAAGCTGCAGTCTATTCCGGAGTTTGAGAATATCATCATCAAATCCACCGGCGAAGGACAGGTATTACGCCTCAAAGATGTAGCCCGCGTAGAACTGGGCGCCCTCTCATACAACAGTATGGGTACGGTGAACGGTAAACCCGCTACCAATATCTCCATCAACCAGACAGCAGGCTCCAATGCCAGTGAAGTGATCAATAACAGTAAAGCCGTCCTGGCAGAAGCAGCCAAATCTTTCCCGGCCGGCATACATTATACACAACTGGTAGATATCAACAGGTTCCTGGACGCCTCAATAGAAAAGGTGATCCATACACTGATAGAAGCATTCATACTGGTATTCATCGTTGTATTCATCTTCCTGCAGGACTTCCGTTCTACTCTCATCCCGGCCATCTCCGTACCGGTAGCCATTATTGGTACATTCTTCTTCCTGAACCTCTTTGGCTTCAGCATTAACCTGCTCACATTATTCGCATTGGTGCTGGCCATCGGTATTGTGGTAGATGATGCCATCGTAGTGGTAGAAGCTGTCCACGCCAAACTGGATACAGGGTATAAGTCGTCCCGCAAAGCTGCCATAGACGCCATGAACGAGATATCCGGCGCCATTATATCCATTACACTGGTTATGTCTGCAGTATTCGTGCCCGTTACCTTCATCAGTGGTTCCACCGGCGTGTTCTACAAACAGTTTGGTATAACACTGGCTATCGCCATCATCCTTTCCGCTGTCAACGCGCTCACCCTGAGCCCCGCGCTGGCAGCCTTATTCCTCAAACCACATTCAGAAGAACATAAAAAGAAAAATCTTATCCAACGGTTCTACACGGCCTTCAACGCAGGGTTCAGCGTAATGACCGACAAATACGCCCGTTCCGTTTCCTTCCTCTCTGCCAGGAAATGGATAGTAATACTGGGCATTGCCATCTTCAGCGGTGGCCTGTATTATTTAATGAAGACAACGCCTTCCAGCTTTGTACCGAATGAAGACATGGGTACGATCTTTATCAACATCAGCATGCCACCCGCTACTTCTATGGAACGTACCACTGTTATTGCCACTGAAGTAGACAACATTGCACGCTCCATTCCGCAGGTCAACAACTCCCTGCGCATGGTAGGACAGAACATCCTGGCCGGCGCCGGCAGCTCCTACGCCATGGTGATACTTGAACTGAAACACTGGAATGACCGTAAAGGAGTGAGCAACGAAGACGTCATCAAAATGATCTGGCAAAAAACTGCGCACATACGGGAGGCACAGATACTGCCCATCTCCCTTCCCACCATTACCGGTTTTGGCATAGCCGGCGGGTTCTCCTTCCAGCTGCAGGATAAAGGCGGACATACTACGGCAGAGTTTTACAAAGTAGCCCAGGACTACCTGGCAGCCTTACAGAAACGCCCGGAAATACAATACGCTTCTACCACTTTCAATCCCAACTTCCCTCAATATCAGCTGGATGTAAATGTGGCTAAAGTGAAAGAAGCAGGTCTGCTGGTCAACGATATCATGAACGCCATGCAGGTGTATTATGGAGGTTACTACGCTTCCAACTTCAACCAGTTTGGAAAACAGTATCGCGTAATGATACAGGCAGATACAAACTATCGCGCCAATATTGCAGGACTCAACAAGATCTACGTACGCACCACAGGCAACAACATGGCGCCCATCTCTGAGTTTGTAACCCTGTCAAGGGTATACGGACCGGAAAGCATTTCCAGGTTCAACCTGTTCACGGCCATGTCTGTCAACGGCGCGCCCAATGCAGGTTACAGCTCAGGTGAAGCACTCAATGCCATTAAAGAAGTGGCAGATCAGACCTTACCTCCCGGGTATGGATATGAATTCTCAGGTATCAGCCGCGAAGAACAGAGCAGTGGTACACAATCCACCTACGTCTTCATACTCTGTCTCATCTTCGTTTACTTTCTGCTCAGCGCACAATATGAAAGCTATCTCCTGCCACTGGCGGTACTGCTTTCCCTGCCCGTAGGCCTTGCAGGTACATTCCTGTTTGCGAAGATCTTTAACATAGATAACAACATCTATACACAGATCTCCCTCATCATGCTGATAGGATTGCTGGCCAAGAACGCCATCCTGATAGTAGAGTATGCGGTGGAAAGAAGGCGCAATGGCATGCCCCTGGTCCAGTCGGCAGTAGAAGGCTCCAAAGCCAGGCTCCGGCCCATTCTCATGACCTCTCTTGCCTTCATTTTCGGACTGATGCCGCTGATGATATCTACCGGCGCAGGCGCCAATGGTAACCGATCCATCGGTACAGCTGCTGTAGGCGGGATGCTCTTTGGTACGGTGATAGGCGTATTCGTTATACCGGTGCTGTTTATCATCTTCCAGGCAATACAGGAAAAAGTAAGCAGGAAAAGAGAAGAAGACGAGGAAACTGCTACTCCAGTCATCACAAAATAGAAGTACATGAGCCATACACATATATTGAGTAACAGGAAAGCATTGCTGGTGGCTGCACTGGTTGCTATGACAGCTTCCTGCAAAGTAACAAAGCCTTATCAGCGGCCGGAACAGGTGGCAGACAATGCCCTGTACCGCGATGTCAATACCACAGACAGCGCCACCATTGCAAATATGCCGTGGCAGCAGCTGTTTACAGATACAGACCTGCAGGCGCTTATACAGGAAGGCATCAGCAATAACCTGGACCTGAAAATAGCCGTTGCCCGTATTAAATCGGCTTCCGCCAACCTGCAGCAAAGCAAGCTGGCTTTCCTCCCCACACTGGATGCAACGGCCAGCGCCACAAAGAAAAAGCTGTCTGTTACCCAGGGAGCAGGCTTCCTGGCCACCACCTCATACGAACTGTCCCTCTCCTCCAGCTGGGAGGCCGACATATGGGGGAAACTCCGAAGCACCAAAAAGGCTTATCTCAGCGCCTTCCTGCAGAGCGAAGCATACAGAAGAGCAGTGCTGACCCAGCTGATAGCAGACATTGCTACCAACTACTACGCCCTGCTGGCTTACGATGCCCAGCTGGCCATCACAGAAAAAACAGTGACCAACAGGATAGCTGATGTTGAGGCCATGAAGGTCCTGAAAGAAAGCGATGTAGTGACCGGCGCGGCTGTAGTGCAAAGTGCCGCCAACCGCTACTCGGCAGAGGTGACCATACCTGACCTGAAACAAAACATACGGGAAACAGAAAATGCCATCTGTATACTGCTGGGTAGGGCCCCGGCCCCCATTACCCGCACATCCCTTGATGCACAGGCCGTCAATACAGATCTGCATACCGGCGTACCGGCACAGCTCCTGGCCAACCGGCCGGACGTACAGCAGGCAGAATACCAGCTACGCTATTATTTCGAGCTCACTAACGTAGCCAGGACCTACTTCTACCCTTCCCTCTCTATCACCGCCACCGGCGGCTTGTCAAACACCAGCGTATCCAAACTGTTTGACGCCTCCTCTTTCTTTGGCAGCATCGTGGGCAGCCTGACACAGCCCATCTTCAACCAGGGATTGAACAAACAGCGGCTAAAGGTAGCAGAGGCCAACCAGGAAGAATCCCTGGCCACATTCCGGCAAACCCTGCTTACCGCCGGACAGGAAGTCAGCAATGCCTTATTTAAGTACCAGGCAGCGATAGACAAAGCGAAGATCCGCTCAGAACAGATCAACTATCTCCAGAAATCAGTCGATTTCACCAAAGAGCTCCTCAAATACACATCCTCCACTAACTATACCGATGTATTGACATCGGAACAAAGCCTGCTGGCCGCCCAGCTAAATAGCGTCAGTGACAAGCTCCAGCAGCTGCAGGCCGTTGTAAGCCTGTACCGGAGCCTGGGAGGCGGCTGGAAATAGGCCGTCAGGTAAGGGATAGCCGGCGGCTATCCCTTGCTTTTTAACATTTTCATACTGTTTTAATCCTTACCTTGCACAGCTATAGCCCCATCGAGAGGCACCAAAAAGTCACGAACAATAACCTATGACCATCAAACAATAACAATAAATAATCCCAATTCCAGGAACCAACCGGGTAAGGGCAGATCAATGAAACTAAATATGAACATTTGCAAGAAAGCAGCAGTTGCTGCCACACTTTTACTCTCAGTGTCAGCTGTTTATGCCCAGACTCCTAACTGGCAGAACATGGACCTGCAAAAAGATTCCGTATTCGGCGTCAGCGTAGAAAAAGCATATACAGAACTGCTGAAAGACAAAAAGTCCAAACCGGTTATTGTTGCTGTAATTGACGGTGGTGTAGATACCACACATGAAGACCTCAAAAAGGTCCTTTGGGTAAATACAAAAGAGAAAGCCGGCAACGGTAAGGATGATGATAAGAACCATTTCACAGATGATATTAACGGCTGGAACTTTATCGGTTCCACCAAAGGCAATGTGGATTATGACAACCTGGAGCTGACTCGTCTTGTACGCCAGCAACAGACTAAATTCGGTAGTCTGAACAGCGTTCCTGCAGATACTGCCGGGCTCTACCAGTACAAACAACTCCGTTCAAAATATGAGCAGCAGCTCAACGAAGCCCAGCAAACCCTTGCCGGTATTTCCGGCTTTGTAGGTATGCTGGACAGCATGCTGGCCCATATGAAAAATGATAATCCAACCCAGGCAGATCTCCAGGCATACAACCCGCAGAACACAGGCGAATCCAGGATCAAACAGGTAATACTGGAACCGCTGCAGCGCTACCCCGACTTTAAAACCTTCAGGGAAAAAGAACTGGACGCCGCAGTAAAACATTACAAAGAACAGGTAGACTACCAACTCAACCTGGAATTCGACCCCCGCGCCATAGTTGGGGACGACTATAACAACGCTAAAGAAAGATACTACGGCAGCAATGACGTAACCGGCCCCGGTGCCGATCACGGTACCCACGTTGCCGGTATCATTGCCGCATCAAGGAATAACAGCCTTGGTATAAACGGTGTAGCTGACAATGTTCAGATCATGTGCGTACGCGCCGTTCCTAACGGCGATGAAAGAGATAAAGATATTGCCAACGCTATCCGCTATGCTGCAGATAACGGCGCTAAAGTGATCAATATGAGCTTTGGCAAACCTTACTCTCCCAATAAAAAAGAAGTGGATGAGGCTGTGAAATATGCCATCTCCAAAGATATACTGCTCATTCATGCAGCCGGTAACGATGGCCAGAATACTGACAGTGTAGCCAACTATCCTAACCGCATTTATGCTGACGGTGGTGAAGCTACCGCCTGGATCGAAGTAGGCGCCTCCGGCCCTGATGATAATGAATCTCTCGTAGCTCCTTTCTCCAACTACGGTAAAAGATCTGTTGACGTATTTGCTCCCGGTGTAGCGATCTACTCCTCTACGCCCGGTTCTCATTACGACTATCACGATGGCACCAGTATGGCAGCTCCCGTTGTTTCCGGTATTGCCGCACTGATCCGCTCTTATTACCCTAAACTGACTGCTCTGCAGGTAAAGGAGATCATTACAAGATCTGTAGTGAAAGTACAACACCCCGTAGCTGTCATGGGAGATGATGAACAGCAGCCAAAAGAAGTACAGATGACAGATCTGTGCCGTACAGGCGGTGTGGTAAATGCCTATAAAGCATTACAGCTGGCAGCTACTTATAAATAAATTCCCTCACAAAAAAACGGGTTTCGCCAAAGGCGAAACCCGTTTTTTTGTGAAGTTTTCTCTAACCACCTACAGCAAATCAAACTGACATATTATTTTTTAAGATTTTTTTTGTTTTTAAACAGAAAAATATAACTTTGCACTCCCAACAAAGGGAAACTGCCTGATAGTATAACGGTAGTACGACAGACTCTGACTCTGTTTGTCTTGGTTCGAATCCAGGTCAGGCAACTCGAAAAAACGAACCTTTTTTTAAACCGCTGAAGAATTCATTCTCAGCGGTTTATTTTTTTTAGATTCTAACCGCTCAAAAAGGGATCAAGTTGAAAACTTGGGGGGAAGATCAAAAAGTTGTTTTTTTGCAGCTCATTAAGAAGCAACAACTTGGATCAGAACTATCGACAGTTAATGGAATTTCTTCTCCCAAAGGGACTTTTAG
>NZ_WRXN01000026.1 GCF_009758205.1 Chitinophaga tropicalis | reverse complement strand
ATTTACCTTAGGCTTCCTTCAGATTCCTCCTCACGAAGGACACCCTTGCCATCGGTTAACGCTTCCCACTATCAAGGCGCGTTCGGGACTTACACCCTAGAGTTTGCGCCCGTGCCGGGCGCACCATAAAAAAAGGCTTTTACCTTCGGTAAAAGCCTTTTTTTATGCGACTTAATTATCTGAGTAATTAAAATAACTCACCCTGAACCCCATCATCACCATCCGGTTCTTCCTCATCTATAGCCAGTTCAGCACTGATCAGCTCATCACCTGCAATTCTTGTTCCCACTGTCCTGTAACCGGTTACTTCCACAAATTCTGCGAGATTCACTTCCTCTTCCTCCGGATTACGTTTTTTACCGGTTTTCAATAACACTATCGGGTCAGCGTGAGTAGTAACCATCTCCAGGTAGTTGCCTGCTCCTTCCTTAATGAAAAGGAACTTATTATTCAGTGTCTGCGTTTCCACTTTGAAACGTTTGGCATTGAACTGTTTCTTATCGGCATCATAGTAAATGGCAGATACGATCTTTTCCGGGTTGAATTTCTCTATATAGACCAGTTCATTGGGATCGTAGCGATTGGTAAGCTCAAAGTTGGTAAGCTCATAGGTACCGTTCTTGAATGCAACAAATACCTTGTCTTCACCATCAAAAGAACCAATGTAGATACCGCGCTCTTCTGTGTTGAGACGGCCTACTGTATCATCATACCAGATCTTCTGACCTGAGAGGGTAGATACGCCTTTCTCCTTGAACTTCACGTTGCGGATCGGGTATTTTGTTACCTGGTTACCCATTGAGTTACGGCCTTTGATAGCGATAGTCTCAAAATAAAGATCAAATTCCTTGTTCCTGGCCGCACAATTTGGGCTCAGGCGTATGCTCACCACTTCCGCTTCCCCGTTAGGATTGGCTGAGAAGTAGTGTACTTTGGAATTCTTTTCCCCTTTCACGGTGAGGTCATATTCTTTATCGCGGGTAATACCTGTTACGTTGAAGCGTTTGGCAAAGCTCATTCCGGTCTTGCCGTCCACATAGATCATGTTGTAGGTAGTACGTTCATCGTTCTTGCGGAACACGTCTATGTGAATGATATCTTTACCTACGAAGGTCTTATCAGATACTTTGGTAACCAGCATTTTACCATCCCTTCTGAATATGATGATGTTATCGAGGTCAGAGCAGTCTGCTACAAACTCGTCTTTCTTCAGGGAGGTACCGATGAAGCCATCAGCCCTGTTTACATAGATCTTGGTGTTAGCCATAGCCACCTGCTGTACCTGAATGGTATCGAAGGTTTTGATCTCTGTCTGACGCTCACGGCCTTTACCGTATTTCTTCAGCAGGTTTTCGTAATAGGCTACGGTGAAGTCTACCAGGTTAGCCAGGTCATATTTCACCTGTTTGATATCAGCTTCAATGCCTTTGATCTGTTCATTCAGTTCGTTGATATCCAGTCTGTAGATGCGGCGTACCGGCTTTTCGGTCAGCTTGAGGATATCTTCCCGGGTGATCTCTCTTTTCAGGCTTTTCTTATAGGGCGCAAAGCCTTTATCTATCGCTACTATTACGGCTTCCCAGTCTTTGTGCTTCTGTTCCAGCTCCTTGTAAATACCTTTTTCGAAGAAGATCTTTTCCAGGGAGGTGTAATGCCATTTATCCTGCAGTTCTGCCAGCTTTATTTCCAGCTCTTTTTTCAGGAGCTCGCGGGTAAAATCGGTAGAGTATCGCAGCAGGTCGGAAGCTGAGATAAACCTTGGTTTATCATCAACGATCACGCAGGCGTTGGGAGAGATAGATATCTCACAGTCTGTGAAAGCGTACAGGGCATCGATGGTAATGTCTGGAGAGATACCAGGCGCCAGCTGTACTTCTATTTCAACGTCCTTGGCGGTATTGTCTACCACCTTTTTGATTTTGATCTTACCAGTGTCATTGGCTTTAACGATAGATTCCATTAAAGCGGTAGTGGTAACACCATAGGGCACATCCTTTATCAGCAATGTCTTCTTGTCTTTCTCCTCTATATGTGCTCTTACGCGTACTTTACCACCACGTTTGCCGTCATTATAGTTGGCAACGTCCACCATACCTCCGGTGCTGAAATCAGGGTAAAGCTCGAATTTCTTACCCCTGAGATATTTGATGGAGGCGTCTATAAGTTCTATGAAGTTGTGCGGTAATATTTTGGTAGAAAGGCCCACGGCAATACCGTCAGCTCCCTGTGCAAGCACCAGCGGGAACTTCATGGGCAGGGCCAGTGGTTCGTTCTTTCTGCCGTCATAGCTGAGCTGCCATGTGGTGGTTTTAGGATTGAAGGCCACCTCCAGTGCAAACTTTGAGAGACGGGCCTCAATGTAGCGGGGTGCAGCTGCATCGTCGCCGGTGCGTACATCTCCCCAGTTACCCTGGGTCTCGATCATGAGGTCTTTCTGTCCCAGGTTCACGATAGCGTCTCCGATGGAGGCGTCACCATGGGGGTGGAACTGCATTGTAGAACCTATTACGTTGGCTACTTTGTTAAAACGGCCGTCATCAAGTTCTTTCATGGCATGCAGTATGCGGCGTTGTACGGGTTTAAGACCGTCTTCAACGGCGGGCACCGCACGCTCAAGGATCACATAGGACGCATAATCCAGGAACCAGCTTTCATACATTCCCCCGATGTGGGTAATGTTATGTAAAGAATCGTCTGTTGGTTGTGTATTATCGATGTCGCTCATAATATTATTTGTTGATCATCTTTTCAAATTCATCTCTCCATATCCTGATGCTGTCTCTGCGCACATCTTCTATGGAGTTCAGTTCTATAAAGCAGCAGTCAGTGACGGCTATGACCTGGTGCCAGACATTAACCGGCACTTCGATCCTGGCGGGTGCTTTTGCATAGACTGTCTCTATTTTTTTACCATCCAGTGCGCACCAGTCTAACTGTACTTCGCCTGTGAACAGGAACAGTATTTCGGGATTCTTGTAATCACTTTTCCCTTCATGATAATGCTGTCCGCTGCTGCTACCGGCCTTACGGGTACAGAACATAAAACCGCCGCTCCGGTTAGTGGACCATCCGTAGTTGCTGCCCCGTTCATCTTCTCCTATAAGGTCGAGTGGCGTTATTTTGATCATGATCTATTCTGCTATCTGTTTTACTTCAAAATCCCTGATGGTTTTCAGTTCTCCCCTGCTTTCCAGTTTCCCCTGTTTGATCAGCTCTTTGAGTCTCCATCCAAGGAAGAGGTCCATTACAGGATATTTCAGCTTACCGGTTACCAGCCCTACTACCTTATTAGCCTTCTGAAATTCTGCAGTAGCTGCCTGTACCAGTTCTTTATCATAGAATACTGCAGGTTCTCCTTTCAGCTTTTTACCGCCTTCAAGCAATCGCACACCGGCGTTCTCGTTCATCAGGCGGCTCCATTCATCTCCGTCCAGCTCAAATTCTGCGAGGGAGATAGGTCTTGCCAGCTTCCTTGCTTTCAGGAATTCCTTAGGCAGGATCTGGTGCAGGTGTGTAGGGTAGAATACGCTGCCTTTATCGTTCAGGAAGGGCAGGTTGTTCAGGTAAATGATCTGGATACGGCCGGAAAAATCGTACAGCTGGCTTACCAGCCAGTAGTATCCACATACATCCCTGGCATTCTGACCGGCCCATATCCATACCTGGAGCTCCGGTTCAGCTTTAAGACGGGCTTTCAGCTGACGGAATTTCTCCTGGTCCACATATTCTTCTTCGGTTGCGGGCGGTGCAGGCGTTTCCGTTGTTTCTGCCGCTACCGGCGCCTGTATGCCGGACAGCTGCATCCACCATTGTTTACGGGCTGCCTGCCCGTCTTTGGTGTCTAATATGAACAGGGGACCTACTGAGAGGTCGTCCTCAAAATATATCATGTCTCCTTTCAGCTGCTCATCCAGATCAAATGCGTCGCTAAGGGTAGCAACGGATGATTCACCGAAAACGATATGCACTAGTTCCATTGGTTCTTTAAAATATTCTTGAATTAATCAGCTGCACGTTGTTCTTGATCAGTTTCTCATTCCGGTACCAGGTCTTTTTCATAGCGCAGGTTACCGATGATGAACTCCTGTCTTGACTGAGTATTCTTACCCATATAGTATTCCAGCAATTTCTGGATATGTGTGTCCTGTGAAAGAATAACCGGTTCTACCTTCATATCATCGCTGATGAAAGTACCGAATTCTTCAGGCGAGATCTCTCCCAGACCTTTAAAGCGGGTGATCTCCGGTTTGCCGCCCAGCTTTTTGATGGCTTTCTGTCTTTCTTCATCGTTGTAGCAGTAAATGGTCTCCTGTTTATTACGTACACGGAACAACGGCGTTTCAAGGATGTACAGGTGACCGTTCTTTACCAGGTCAGGAAAGAACTGCAGGAAGAAAGTAAGGAGCAGCAGGCGGATGTGCATACCATCCACGTCAGCATCTGTAGCTACAACAATCCTGTTGTAACGCAGGCCTTCCAGTCCTTCTTCAATGTTGAGGGCATGTTGCAAGAGGTTGAACTCCTCATTCTCGTACACGATCTTCTTGGTAAGGCCGAAGCTGTTCAGGGGTTTACCCCTGAGGCTGAATACCGCCTGTGTTTCCACATTGCGGGATTTGGTGATGGAACCGCTCGCTGAGTCACCTTCCGTAATGAAGATGGTGGTGTTCAGTCGCTTGGTTTCCAGGTCATTTTTCTCTTTGCCGGTAAACTCGTCACTCAGGTGGATCCTGCAGTCACGCAGTTTGCGGTTGTGCAGGTTAGCCTTTTTGGCGCGTTCATTAGCCAGTTTTTTAATACCGGCCAGTTCCTTACGCTCTCTTTCGCTCTGTTCAATACGCTTTTTCAGCGCTTCTGCCGTAGAAGGGTTCTTATGCAGGAAATCGTCCAGTTGCTTTGAAAGGAACTCCAGCACGAAGGCTTTCATGGAAGGACCGTTCTCATACACTGTCAGAGAGCCCAGTTTGGTTTTGGTCTGAGATTCAAATACAGGTTCCTGTACCCTTACAGAGATGGCGGCGCAGATAGAGGCGCGGATATCAGTAGCGTCATAGTCCTTTTTAAAGAAATCACGCACTGTTTTTACGAATGCTTCACGGAAGGCTGCCAGGTGGGTACCGCCCTGTGTGGTATGCTGACCGTTCACGAAGGAGTAGTACTCTTCACCGTACTGGTTTTCATGGGTGATGGCTACTTCAATATCCTCTCCTTTCAGATGGATAATAGGGTAACGCAGTTCATCCTGATTGGTTTTACGTTGCAGCAGGTCCAGGAGGCCATTCCTGGAAACATACTTCTTGTCGTTGAAGTTGATGACCAGTCCGGCATTCAGGAAACAGTAGTTCCAGATCTGGTTTTCTAGGAATTCCGGGATGTAACGGTAATTCCTGAAGATAGTATCGTCGGGGATAAAGGTAACAAGTGTACCATTTTCCTCTTTGGTAGGCCCTTCTTTATGTTCTTTGGTCAGTACCCCTCTTTCAAACTCAGCCACTTTTGAACGACCGTCACGAACAGATTCTACGCGGAAGTAATTAGACAATGCGTTCACTGCTTTGGTACCCACACCGTTCAGACCTACTGACTTCTGGAATGCCTTGCTATCGTATTTGGCGCCTGTATTGATCTTGCTCACTACATCCACTACTTTTCCCAGGGGAATACCACGGCCAAAGTCGCGAATGGTAACACTGTGTTCCGTTACCTTAATATCCACCTGTTTACCGAAGCCCATGGTGTGTTCATCAATACAGTTATCTACCACCTCTTTCAACAGTATATAAATACCATCGTCCATACTTGAACCGTCGCCCAGTTTACCAATATACATACCCGGACGCAGGCGGATGTGCTCACGCCAGTCGAGCGACCGGATCGAATCTTCGGTATAGGCGGCAAAAAGATCTTTCTTATCCGTAGTAGCCATAATTATATAATAGTTCCAATTTACAGTTTAATAGTGGTGAATCAGTCTGTGGCCCTGCTGGCTGAACTGAAACACCGGAAGCGAATTTACTAAATCTTTTAGCAAAATCCGGTTGCGGGCAAAAATAAGCGTTTCAGGGAATCATCCCAAGTACAAGTTATGCAGATGGCGCATCAGTTTGAGTTTCTTTATGAGGCTCAACGTAAAACTGTGCAAAAAAATCACTTTCGCCGGAGGTAAAAGCGATTCTTCTGTAGAAGTCTTTTTACACCGTGCCCGGCTATAAAGAACTGCATTTTTTGCTGTTTTTGCCTGAATTATATCCCGGAAAAAAGGTATTTTCTGCTTCTAACACGAAAATTAGACTGAAAATAAATACAATGTATAGTTTATATTTCTATATTTACAAAGTCGTCTTTTTGAATTAAAAACCTTATACCAAAGTCCTAATCTATGAAAACTATCAGCTTCATTTTACTAATTGCGGTACTAGCTTTTGTACTGATTATTACTTTCCTCGTAAAAAGGGAACAAAGGTCTATGAGTCGTCTGAGCAATAACCTCATCAAACTGGTCCAGAAATTTGATTCCTGGCAGATGATGCGTTAATGCGGAGGGGACACACACATTATTTTTAACAAGATATTTATATCCTATGAAAGCCGGTCTGTTATTTAAATTGGCCTGTCTGTTAATTGCGTCTATAGTATTGATAGCGCATTTTGTACGGAAGGCATTGGAAAGACTGGGCAGAGCAGATGCCCAGTCAGCACGGTCCTGAAACAGCTTTGAAGTTTTATTGAATTAAAAAAGGAGCCTGTATCAAAAGTGCGATACAGGCTCTTTTTATTCAGGTACCTGATGGAGTCGGGTAGTCATTTAAGCGATCCTCAGCGCTTATTTTTACTTTTGAGTTTTCCTCCTTTTTATTTGGTGCTGATCAAACCGGAAATCACTACCGGTTGTAATATTTATTCACTGCGTCAGTACGGCTACGCACGTGTAATTTTTCGTAGATGTTATGTACGTGCCTTCTTACTGTTTCTATGCTGATAAACAGGTTGCTGGCAATCTCTTTATACAGGAATCCTTTGGAGAGCTGGTCCAGTATCTCTTTTTCCCTTGAAGTGAGCGCTTCCAGTGCAGGGTTTGGTTTTGCCTGTTTCTGGAAATAGGCCACTACCCTTCTGGCTATCTGAGAACTCATTGGAGAACCGCCTTCATGCAGGTCTCTGATAGCTTCCAGCAACTCGCCCGGAGGGGTCTTTTTAAGGATATAACCGCTGGCACCGGCTTCCAGCGCCTGGAAGATCTTATCGTCATCCTCGTAAACAGTAAGCATCATGAAATGCATATCCGGGTATTCCGCTTTTAAACGGGCAATGCATTCAATACCATTCATTCCTCCCGGCAGGTTAAAATCCATAAGCACTACATTCGGCAATAAATTGGGTATCTGTTCGACCGCTGTTTCAGCATTATTGAAGGCTCCTATACAGGCATACCCTTCTGAGCCGTTAATCAACAATTCCATGGCTGTACGGATATCATGGTTGTCTTCAACGATCGCCACAGAAATAATATCCATGTTATCCTGAGATTTCTTTTTTGAGTATACAGTCATTTAATATCAGTTGTTATGTTTCAAAGAGGTCAACACTATTGACACACGTTGCATGTGATTCTACAAATCTATGCTAAATTAACGGTATATCTAGTAAAACTATCGTACCGTTATGAGAGGTGATATCCGCCTGTCCTCCTACAGCCTGCATCCGCTTCTGTATATTCTTTAAACCGTTTCCGAACAATCTTACTTTCTCCTGATCAAATCCTTTACCATTATCTTTTATCATAATGGTCATATTTTTATGCATCTCAATTTGTATTACTACTTCTGATGCCTGCGCATGTTTTACCACGTTGTGCAGCGATTCCTTTACAGCCAGGTAAATGTTACGCCTGGTCCCTCCGCTCAGCTTAATATTCGGAATAGTTTCCGGAATATAGAACTGGTGGGTGATATGCGCATGCTCCAGGAAATCAGCCGCAAAGCTGCGCATATAGGCGATAAGGTTTTCCAGGGAATCGTTGGAGGAGTTCATAGCCCATATGATCTCACTCATTTTATCCACCAGTTCTCCTGCCGCTTCTGAGATACGTTCCAGTTCTTTTGTCTGTGAAGTATCCTGGATCTTGCGTTTTGCAATTTCACTCAGCAAGCGGATGGTAGACAGTCCTGAACCAAGATCGTCATGCATATCGCTGGAAATACGGGCTCTCTCCTGGTCTACCGCCTGCTCTTTTTCCAGTTTCAGTTTTTCATGCCTGATCTTATAGTCAAGGTACAAGGTAGAAAAATAATAAGCAACTCCTAACAGTAATAAAAGCAACAAAAACCTGAACCAAAGCGATTGCCAGAATGGAATTCTGATCACGATCTCCAGTGAGGTAGGTGTTGCATTCCATATATCATCATTATTGGAAGCCCGTACATTGAATGTATAAGTCCCCGGGCGGAGGTTGGTATACCTTGCCATGCGGAACGCTCCCGCCTGAACCCAGTCCTCATCTGCACCGTCCAGTTTATACTGTACCTTGTTCTTCAGAGGGTTAGTATATTCCAGCGGTACAAACTCGATAGCGATAGTGTTATGATTATAAGGCAGTTCTATCCGTTTCAGTAAGGAAAGGGCCGTATCCGACTCATAAGGTTTATCCAGCACTTCCATACGCATGATCACGACCTTGGGCTTGGAGGGATTGTTCTTGAAATCTCTCGGGTAAAAACCGTTAGAGCCACGTATGCCTCCGAAAAAGAGCTCTCCGTCAACAGATTTGAAGAAAGCACCTGTGTTAAACTCGTTGGATTGCAGGCCATCTTCATAGTTGAACGTAGTGATCTCATCTTTGGCAGGATTGATCTGGGACAGCCCTTTATTATGGCTCACCCATATCCAGTCCTTATCGTCCAGCAAAACTCCGTACAGGTAATCGTTGATAAGCGAAGGATAGTCGTAGCTGTTGTAATGTTTTTTACGATTGTTGTTCTGGTCCAGGACGAACAATCCTTTAGAGGTAGCCAGCAGCAGGTCTTTCCCTGCGCTTTTAATAATAGACTTAACGATAGTGCCGGGTGGCAGGATTATCTTTTCCCAGCGGGTGCTCTCCACCCTTTTCACATAAGCCGCCACTTTGGTGCCCACATATTTATTGCCGAGCAGGTCTTCGTAGTAAGTAGTGAGGATCTCGTCAGGAAACTCGTGAACAATAGCTACTTTATAACGGTTATCCTGCGGAGTGATCTGCAGGAGATAACGGCCATAGTTGAAGTAGACCTCGCCACTGGTGCGTTTGAACAAAAAGGGATAGCCGTTATCCTGTTCCGGCAGGCCCAGTGCTGTCATGTATTTTGTAAGGTCTTCGTATTTCTTGGTATGCACGTTGAACAAGCCGATGTGCATCCCGAGGAAGTGGAACCAGAGGTGCTCAAAATCTTCACGGCAAATAGCGTTCAGGTTGCGGGAAGGGAAGATACTCTTCTGATTATCTCCGGGAATACGTTCCAGGAACTTGCCTCCTTTCTCATAGATGTCCAGTCCGTCGTTCAGCAAGCCAACATACAGTTTGCCGTCGTCATGCTTATATACAGCCCTTACCATGTTATGCGTGGTAAAGGAAGAACGGTAAAGGTTAAAGACCTTTTTATTGGGAGAGTATTTTTTGATGCCGTCTCCATCGGTGCCTACCCACATATTGTCTGACACATCACGGTACAGGTAGGCCACTACGTTCCAGGAACGGGCTTCAGACCCGTTGAAGCTGACAATGCGGTTGACGATCTCGTTGCGTTTCACGTTGTAGACCATGACCCCGTCGGTGCCTCCTATCCAGACGTTACCGTTATGGTCCTGTTCCAGGCAGAGGGGGAAGAAGGTAGCATCTTTCGGATCACGCTGATCGAAGGAAAGGTCTGTGTACCTGTTCTGTTTCTTGTTGAAGACTATTACGTGCCCCCTGCTGGCTATGATCAGGGAATCTTTATTCAAATTCTTTAAAACGGGGTCGGAGGTGATGCCTGGCAGGCAATAGGACGTGAGTTTCATGGTCCTTGTGTCCATTGCCAGCAATTCTCCCGGTTCGAAGTTCATCCAGATAATGTTCCCGTCCTTATATACGGCTTTGGCGTGGATCCCCCGCTTTAACATGGGTAACGGATAGAGGATCACCCTTTTTTTGGCGAAGGTGCTGTTGTCCAGTACATAGAGCCCTTTTGCCGGTCGCCAGACCCAGAGGTTATGATGTACAGTATCTTCCCCCAGGATCCTGAACTTATGGCCGTTATCGCGTTCGTTATTGTCTTCGTAGGTGGTGTCTTCCAGCACTGTTTCGAAGGAGTTCTTGTATTCGTCGTACAGGCTGATGCCATAGTTGTGCGTTACCATTAACTGGTGACGGCTGTTACGGTAGAGAGAGTAGCCTTTGTAGCCCTGTAGCGCGAAGCGGTTGATCAGTGCGCGGCCACCGTTATTGTTCCGGATAACCAGGCTGCCTTTCCCCTGGCCGGCGCGTTCTTTCAGACTGGGATTGAAGCGGTATTCGTTGAAGCCGTAGCCATCGAAGCGGTTAATACCGTCATGCGTGGCTATCCACATAAATCCCTGGTTATCTTCCAGTATATCGTAAACGGAATTCTGGGACAGGCCTTCATTGACCCCGTAGGAATCAAATAAATAGGGCTTATCCTGTGCCTGCAACACAGCATACGATAAGGTGCATAGGAAAGTCAGTAATATGGTCCTCGTTATCTGCGCCGCCGTTTGCAATGCTTTTAAACTGATTATGGAGGTTAGAAAAATACTGAGTTCACGTAACGCAGTGCTTGCAAATATATAAATCTGTATCACACTTTCTAATGATTTTGTAATTTTCTTGGAAGAAGCGGTTCTTTTGTTAATGTGTAAGTTTTTGAGAGTGCAGGCACAGGGAAGGAAATCGCTCAAAAAAAGCGATTTTTTAACGCTTAAGAATTAAAAAGAAATCATTAAATGAAAAATATGTTCAAAAAAGGAATACTCTTCAGCCTGGTCTTATTGACTTATTTAAACGCCCGGGCGCAGTCCTGGCAGATCAGACTGACCGATCCTCCTCCTATTGCCAGTATCAGGGGAATGAGCGTGGTGAATGACTCTGTGCTATGGGTATCCGGAACAGGCGGCAAGGCTGGGGTAACTACAGACGCCGGCGCCCACTGGAAATGGGTGACGGTGCCAGGGCATGACAGCTGCGACTGGCGATCGCTGATGGCATTCAGCGATAAGCGGGCCCTGCTTTTAAATGCGGGAGAGCCGGCATTTATGATGCTGACCACAGATGGAGGTGACAGCTGGCAGGAAGTGTACCATAATGATACGAAAGGGATATTCTTTGATGGCATTGCTTTTAGAAATGCTGCAGAGGGTATTGCAGCAGGCGATCCCATCAATGGTAAGTTCATGATCATACAAACAAAGGATAGCGGCCGTACCTGGCAGTTGCAGGAAGATGCATGGCGACCGGCAGCAGCAGATGGAGAAGCGATCTTTGCCGCCAGCAATTCAAGTGTGAAGAGAACCGGGAACGGGAACGGATGTTTTATTACCGGCGGAAAAACAAGCCGCTTTTTCATCGGATGGAGTGACTGGAAATCTGTTAACTGGCCTATACTGAGCGGCGGTGCGGGAACAGGCGCATTTTCTATTGCTTTCAGAGGGAAGAACGCTGTTGTTGCAGGCGGGGATTATATGAATGATACTCTCGCCAGACTCAACTGTGTATATACAACAAACGGGGGAAAGAACTGGCAGTTACCTGTTGTTTCTCCTGCAGGATTCCGTTCCTGCGTACAATATATTTCAGATAAACTGTTGATTGCAACAGGTACATCGGGAACAGATATTTCGGAAGACGGCGGACTTCACTGGCGTAATATCAGCAAAACAGGATTTCATGTGGCAGGTGTATCTCCCGATGGTAAAAGGGTGTGGCTGGCGGGTAGCAGGAAGATGGGGATGATCGATATAGTTCCCTCACAGGAAAGGGGTGCTGCAAAAAGCACCCCCGGGAAAAAATAGGTCAAAACAAAAAGTACATTTACTATGAAGATACTGAGTCTACACGTTTGTTGTATTGATATTTTAGCCAATGTGTTAATTTTACAGGTAAACGATGGTGAAACAGCCCTCATCGTAAAACAATGTTAAAACAATATTTTTTGAGTAATTTGTCCTACAACAGGGAAAGGGAGGCCGTCTGATATTTACACCCAACAAACGGCCCGGAATCTTAAAAGCGATCTATGCAAGTAACAACCTCATCAGGAAAGTATTCAGTCAAACACTATCCTGATACTATCAGAGAATGGAAAAAGGAAGGTAACTACTTCTATTTTTATACATCAGAAACCATCCTTGAAGTAAGGATCATCTCAGATAAAATTATCCGTTTCCGCTATGCTGCCGACGGCAAATTTCAAAGAGACTTTTCGTATGCAGTGAGTGACAGAATGGAAGAATCGCCGGTTAATTTCGGCCTGCATGAATTTGAAGAAAACTTTGAAGTATATACAGACGTCCTGCGTATCTACATATCCCGTGATGACCTCCGC
This sequence comes from Chitinophaga tropicalis, assembly GCF_009758205.1. Taxonomy (GTDB): domain Bacteria; phylum Bacteroidota; class Bacteroidia; order Chitinophagales; family Chitinophagaceae; genus Chitinophaga; species Chitinophaga tropicalis. The sequence continues at coordinate 28,483 of NZ_WRXN01000026.1, read as the reverse complement.
CTTACCATTACAGATGCTGAAGGCCGCATCATTAACCAGGATGAGCTGGGCTTTCACTGGCAGTATTATCTGCAGAAAGGCGGCAAGATCATTTATTGCAGTAAACAGATACAGGAAGACGAATGCTTCTTCGGTATGGGAGATAAACCTACCGATCTGAACCTGCATGGTAAGCGGCTGGAAAACTTTGGTACGGATGCGTACGGTTTTCAGAAAGATACTGACCCGTTATACCGCAATATTCCTTTCTATTATGGCTTACACCGTGGAATTGCATATGGCATTTTCTTCGATAATACCTTCCGCACTATCTTCGATTTCGGGAAAGAAAGAGAGAATGTGACCAGCTTCTGGGCAAGAGGCGGAGAAATGAATTATTACTTTATCTATGGGCCCGAACTTATGAGCGTGGCACAGGGATATACCCGCATTACCGGTACTGCAGAGCTGCCACCATTGTGGGCTTTAGGTTATCAGCAATGCCGGTGGAGCTATTATCCTGATAAAAGAGTGAAAGAAATTGCGGCTGAGTTCAGGAAGAGGCAGATACCCTGCGATGTGATACACCTGGACATAGATTATATGGAAGGTTTCCGTTGTTTCACCTGGAGCAAGGAAGGATTCCCTGAACCTGCCGGCCTGATCAAAGAATTGGGAGAACAGGGTTTTAAGGTAGTAGTGATCATTGATCCGGGTATCAAGGTAGATCCGGACTACAATATCTATCAGCAGGGCATACAGCATGAATATTTCTGTAAGCGTGCAGACGGTGCGCTGATGGAAGGCGATGTGTGGCCGGGTAAATGTGTGTTCCCTGATTACACTAACCCGGAGGTACGTAAATGGTGGGCAGGCCTGTTCAAAGAGCTGGCAGAGACGGGTGTCAGAGGTGTGTGGAATGATATGAACGAACCTGCAGTATTTGAAATGGGCACCTTCCCGGAAGATGTGCGTCATGATTATGATGGCGAAGCTGTGAGTCACCGGAAAGCGCATAATATTTACGGTCACCTGATGAGTAAAGCTACAGAGGCTGGTCTGAGAAAGTACCTCATGCCTAACAGGCCTTTTGTAATAGCCCGTTCTGTGTATGCCGGCGCTCAGCGCTGGACATCAGTATGGACGGGGGATAACGTATCCAGCTGGGACCATTTGTGGCTGGCGTCTGTACAGTGTCAGCGCCTGTCTGTTTCAGGTATTTCCTTTGCCGGCAGTGATATTGGCGGTTTTATCGGGGAGCCTGACGGAGAGTTGTATGTACGCTGGATACAGCTGGCGGTATTCCATCCGCTGATGCGTACACACTCTGCAAGTAATGAGACAGGATTTAACCAGGAGCCGTGGAGCTTTGGTGCAGAATATGAGGCCGTGGCCAAGAAGTTTATACAGCTGCGTTATCATCTGCTGCCTTATATCTATACTACATTCTGGCAGTACAGCAGATATGGTACTCCAATGCTACGCCCGCTGGCATTTGTGGCGCAACAGGATAAGCAAACGTACGATCGTACGCATGAGTTCATGATGGGAGATTCGTTGCTGATAAGCCATGTATCTGCACCTGGTATGAAAGAGAAGGAAGTCTATCTGCCGGAAGGAAAATGGTATTACTACTGGAATGATCAGTTGTATACCGGTGGACAAACCATCAAAGTAGCAACACCTCTGGATGAGATGCCGTTATTTGTAAAGGCAGGCGTGGTATTGCCGCATTATCCATCCATACAGCATGTGGAAGAGAGGAATACAGAAGAGATGATCCTGCATGTTTATTATGGAGAGCAGCCTGAAAGCAGCTACCTGTATGAAGATGCCGGAGATCATTATGGTTACAGGAATGGTCAGTATAACGAAATACGTTTTAAGCAGGTATCGGAGAAGCAACGTTTTGTGCTGAGGAAAAAATTCTTCGGTAATTATAGTGCGGCTTATAAGAGACATCATATACACGTACATGGGTTGCCGTTCAAACCTAAAGAATACATTATTGATGGTGTGGCAACGAAAATCACAGCTGCGGGTACCGGTAGTGTTGTGAAGATAATGGCTGACAGAAAATTTGAGATGCTTATTATCAGATAAAACTATACATTTTCCTGAATTTATAAACCCAAATTCCTCCGGGAATTTGGGTTTTGTTTTGTTTTGTTTTAAACCCTAAAAAAAAGGGCACTTTAGATTGAGATCTTAGTGCCTTTTCATAACCTATGCCAACTTTAGAGTTATTCAAAAATAGGACGTTATAACATATACTCAAAATGAGAAGTAAGCTATTTTTAAAATGAACAAAATGAACAAAACCCAAGTCAGTGAACGCTCCCCGAATTGTTAATAAGAAGTTATAGAATGAGTATTTTGTTCTCCACATGAACATTTTTTAACATCTGATTTGCATTCTACTCGTCTTAATAGTTTTTTAAGTGCAGGTGTGTTCATATGCTACAGTTTGTTAACCATACTCCACGTTTTTTACTGCATTCTTAATTGGAACGCATCTTTCTCCCCTTGTAAAACAATTGGTTATGTGTGGACGGCATAATAGTTGTGCCTTCTTAGGGCGAAATAGTTCTCACTATGTGACAGTTAAACGGAACCCATTTTTTAAACCTTTCAAAAATTCATTCTTATGGCTGTAGAAATCAGTAATCAGTTTACTCAGGAGCAGGAAAAACTGGAAAGGGAAAACTTCCATCCTGAACATTCTCAGGAGCAGCATTCGGAAACCCATTCCGGGCACAAACAGGCAAACCCCGGGGAAAAAACTACTACCAGTAGGAAAGATAAAAGAGGGTTTGCATCAATGGATGCGCAGATGCAGCGTGCTATTGCAAGTAAAGGCGGACGTGCGGCCCATGCTCAGGGTGTGGCTCATGAATTTAACTCTGCCGAAGCCCGGGAGGCTGGGCGTAAAGGCGGTGTGGCTGTGAGCAGGAACAGGCAACATATGGCTGAAATAGGGAAGAAAGGCGGTGAAGCTGCCCATAATAAGAGGAAAAAGGACAGTACCAGCTCAACCATATAAGTTATTGCTTTTCACTTTTTTAGGGAAGAATAGCCTGCAGCTGGCTAAGCTCCTTCCGGGAGGAAGGCCGTAATCAGTTGCAGGCTATTAAATGTTATCAATAAAAAATTACCCTTTCTTTTTCTGATGAGGCAATGAAGGCGGTGCGGGTGGCTGTGTTGCAGGTTTCTTTTTATCTTTTTCTGGCGCTACCGGTTTATGCGTATATGCTTCATATTCCTCCTGGGAAACGGATTCTCCATGTTTATAATATTCCTTACTCATCTGCCCTTCTTCATCATATACTTTCCAGATACCTGTCCGTAATGCCGTAGCAGTACGTTTAATCTCTTCAAAACGCTCCTCTCCTGTTACGGGGTCAATCACCCTGTAGCTCTCTATACGTTCATCCAGATCTACAGCCTGCCAAGAGCCTTCAGCACTAACCATTCCGTTGGAATAGAAGTAACGGCACCGCCCGTTCAGAATACCACGTTTAAAAGTCTCTTCTGCAATGATACCGCCGGACAATGCGTATTTCTTCCATACACCTTCCTTCAGGTTATCTATATAAGTTCCTTCCCAACTATATCCGGGCTCACCTTTCACTTCAGGCATTTCTTCCTGCCATTCACCCTGTTTACGTTGCTGTGCATCCACACGGTTCTCTTTTACTACTACCATCTGAGAAAAGGCTGCCAGCATAGAGAACTGCAGCATGGAAAATACTATCAATCTTTTCATAGGAACAATTTGCGCAAAAGTATATATAAAAAGGAGCCGGTGCAAGCGTTGCACCGGCCCCGGGAATGTCGTCGGTTCTGAATTAATACCTATGTCCTTTAACCGTTACTTCGTCAGTTTGATCAGATCTACGCTGGTCTCTTTGCCTCTTTCTACTGTAATGCCTGTGATGGTTGTATCCTTATAACCATTGGATGCGTTCACAAACAGGCTGTAAGTACCTGCTTTCAGGCCTCTCAGCTTGTAACGTCCGTCTCTCCATGGTAATGCATACGCAGTGTCCTGACCGTTGTAAACAGTTACCACAGGATATGCATCATAAGGTGTTACTTTACCGGAAATGCTGCCTGTCTGTTTAACTGTAAACACGTGAATTACAGGACGAAGAATAAACTGGCCGTTACGGGTCTGAATAATGGAACGATCTACGTCAAAGTCCAGCCAGAGGCGGAAATTGCCGGATTCAAACTCTTCCCATTCGCTATTACGCACCTGTATTACAAGGCGCACCTGTCCTCCAAGAGCTTTCAGCGGATAAGTAACACTGTCTTTAACAAGTGAGTTGTTATCACCCAGGGTGATAATGATCTTCTTCACTTTACCTTTAGGCACTATACCATCGCCCAGTAAAGTGTCGGTACCATTGCGCAGCGACAGGATATCATACACGCCGGCACGGATCCCGAGAGAATCCCATACCTGACAGGAATCCCTGTTGTCCTGATGATCTTCCCACCACCAGCAACGGTTATAATCGTTTCCCCAGTCGCGGTCATCATCGCCATCAGAAGCTGTACAGGTATCTACCAGTACTTCTACCTTTCTGATGTCCAGGAAAACGTTGTCAAAATAGCCGGGATTGTCGGCAATGTAGATGTTGAGGCGCTGCTCATTTGCGCCGGGAGCCCGGGAGCCGGACTCGTCTTTTGTGCATGAATGAATGATCACAGCCAGCAGTACAAGTGTGGCTAGTCCCCATCCGGTTTTTCGGAGATAGGTCTTCATAAAAAGAATGGTTTTGGTTAAGTAAAAAATCCAGGCTACTGCTGTTAGTAGCTCAGGATTTTAGATGGTAAAAATAAACAAAAGTTTAACAGAGTAAGGAAAAGTTATATATGAAGGCAGGGGTGATTAAGGATCATTATGTTAGGAGTGAGTCTTGATACCTGTTGCTCAAAAAAAAGACTTTTGCCTTCGGCAAAAGTCTTTTTTTTGAGAGGGGTCTGCGCCCGGCTATTTCTTTTGAGAGAGAATTTTAACTTCAGACCTTAGCCAGAATAGTGGCGCCTAATGGAGGAATACGTAACTGTATACGATGAGATTTCCCGTTGTAGGATTCTTCTTTAGCTTCAATTTCACCAGTGTTGATCACTCCGCTGCCAAAGAAGCGCTTATCATCGCTATTGAGTATCTCTTTCCAGGAGCCGTTTCCATCTATCCCCAATATGTAATTCTCCCGCGCAACAGGGGTCATATTCAGCACAACCAGTATATCTTCCTGCGCTGTCATTCCCTTGCGCATATAAGCCACTACACACTGTTCATGATCATTCAGGCTTACCCATTCAAAACCGTAGTATTCAAACTGCTTAATGTATAATGCCGGTGTTGAGGTATACAGATGATTCAGTTCTTTTACAAACTGTTTCAGTCCCTGGTGAGAAACATACTGCATCAGATGCCAATCCAGCTCTGAGCGGAAATTCCATTCTGATGTCTGTCCAAACTCATCTCCCATAAACAACAGTTTAGTACCGGGATGAGTGAACATATAGCTGTACATAAGCCGGAGATTAGCCAGTTTCTGCCAGTCATCGCCGGGCATTTTGTAGAGCATGGGAGATTTGCCATGCACCACTTCATCATGACTAAGCGGCAGCATGAAATTCTCGGAAAAGGCATATGCTATACTGAAAGTAAGCTGGTCCTGGTGCCATTTACGATGGTAAGGGTCCCTCTTGAAATAAGCCAGCGTATCGTTCATCCATCCCATCATCCATTTCATGCCAAATCCCAGTCCACCCATAAAGGTTGGTCTGCTTACTCCGTAGAAGGAAGTGGATTCTTCTGCGATGGTCTGTACATCCGGGAAAAGGGAATAGATGGTTTCGTTCATATGTTTCAGGAAGGAGATAGCTTCCAGGTTCTCTTCTCCACCGTGCTCATTAGGTTCCCAGGCGCCGGTTTCGCGGGAGTAGTTGAGGTGTATCATGGAGGCTACGGCATCGACGCGCAGACCATCTATATGAAATTTATCCAGCCAGAAGACAGCGTTGCTGAGCAGGAAAGACCTGACTTCGTTCCGTGCATAGTTGAAGATATAGCTGTTCCAGTCCGGGTGGTACCCTTTACGCATATCCGCATATTCGTATACGTGAGAGCCGTCGAAACGGAACAGTCCGTGGGAATCGTATGGGAAATGGGAAGGTACCCAATCCAGGATCACGCCTATGCCGGCAGCGTGGAAGCTGTCTACGAAGGACATGAAGTCCTGCGGTGTGCCGTAACGGGAAGTGGGTGCGTAATACCCGGTGCCCTGGTAACCCCAGGAGCCGTCAAACGGGTGTTCCATTACCGGCATCAGTTCTACATGCGTGAAGCCCATGTCTTTTACATAAGGGATCAGCATGTCCGCAATTTCTTTATAGCTATAGAAGATCTCGTGATTGTTCTTATCCGGCCGGCGCCAGGAGCCCAGGTGTACTTCGTATACAGAGAACGGGGCGGACAGGCTGTTATGTGCTTTGCGGCTTTCCATCCACTTCTGGTCTTTCCACTGGTAATCCAGCTTCCAGGCGATAGAAGCTGTTTTAGGGCGCAGTTCCCAGTAATTGGCATAGGGATCGCCTTTCCAGAGTTCTTCTCCCTGGGCAGAGCGGATGAAGTATTTATAACATTCTCCCAGGGTTACACCCGCTACAAAACCTTCCCATATTCCTGAATGGTCCCAGCGGGGGAATAAGGTGTGTTGCTGGGCGTCCCAGTTATTGAAATTGCCGGCAACGGCTACGTAAGCAGCATTGGGTGCCCATACAGCGAAGTAAGTGCCGGGGATGCCTTCATATTCAACGCTGTGTGCGCCGAATTTGTCGTACAGGTGAGCGTGTGTACCTTGCTGGAATAATTCTACATCTTTTCCAGAGAATAAGGTGAAGGGGTGAACGGGTGGTAATGTCGGCTTTTTTTCTGCTGTCATAATATATGGAAGATACAGAAAAATAGTGCCAAAATATTGCGTAAAAAAAACCGCTTTTGCCTTTATCTCTGGCAGACCATAGGTCTGTCACTATCTCTCAAAAAAAAAACGCTTTTGCCTTAGGCAAAAGCGTTTTTTATAAAGAAGCTTAACCGGTCATTAGCCGGTTAAGATATTTTAATACCTTTTCTTAAAAGTAGGGCGACCACCGGTACCTCCTGTATTGCCAGCACCGCCTTCCCAGCGTCTACGGCCTTCAGGACGGCTACCACCACCACCACCGGAGCGGCGCTTATCGCCATCCTGTGACATTTCAATCCTTACACTACGCCCATTATATTCAGCCTTCTTGAACGTTTGCTGGAATTTCTCCACTACATCGTTCTCTACTTCGAAGAAGGAATATACGCCTTTCAGGTCTATACGTCCTATTTTGTTACCACGTACGCCACTGGTATCGCAGAGATAACGCAGCATATCGCCACGGGTGAAATCATCTACAGAGCCCAGGTTAATGAAGAGGCGGGTAAATTTACTATTGCTGCTTCTGCGGTCACCACCTTCAAACGAACGTTTTTCTTCTTTCACGTTCAGATCAGGTGCATCCTGGTAGTATTCCAGGAACTGGTTAAATTCCAGGGAAGCGAAGCGTTTGATGATATCTTCCTTGGTCATGGACGCAAACTCCTCGTATATACGTTCCAGGTAAGGTTCAATCTGTTCTTCGTTTACGGTAACGTTATGTACTTTATGTACGAGACCAAACAGTTGTTTTTCACAAACAGCAAAGCCATCCGGAACATCTACTTTGGTAAATTTCTTACCGATCACCCTTTCAATCTGGCGGATCTTTCCTATATCACGGCCGCTGATGATAGCGATGGAAACACCTGATTTACCGGCACGGGCTGTACGGCCGCTACGGTGAGTATAGTTTTCCACGTCATCAGGCAGTTCGTAGTTGATCACGTGTGTAACGTTATCCACATCAATACCGCGGGCCGCAACGTCTGTCGCTACCAGTACCTGCAGGGATTTCTCGCGGAAGCGTTTCATCACTTTATCACGCTGTTGCTGGGTAAGGTCGCCATGCAGGGCATCTGCATTGTAACCGTCCCTGATCAGGGATTCAGCTATTTCCTGAGATTCTATCTTGGTACGGGTAAAGATGATACCGAAGATCTCAGGGTTAAAGTCAACGATGCGTTTCAGCGCAGCGTATTTTTCACGTGGGCGTACCACATAATATTCATGCTCGATGTTGGCGTTACCGCTGTTCTTGTTGCCTACAGTCAGTTCAAAAGGATCTGTCATGTATTTCTGGGCAATGCGGCGTACTTCCTGGGGCATGGTGGCAGAGAACAACCAGGTGGTTTTCTCTTCCGGTGTATTGGACAATATATTGTTGATGTCTTCCTGGAAGCCCATGTTCAGCATTTCGTCAGCTTCGTCCAGTACAGCATAGCGTACGTTGGAGAAGTTAACTGCTTTACGGTCGATGATATCGAGCAAACGACCGGGGGTTGCTACTACGATGTGCACACCTCTTTTCAGTTCACGCAGCTGCTGTACGATGCTGGAACCACCATATACGGCAACGATGCTTACGTCACCCAGATGCTTGCTGAAGTTCTTCAGGTCGTTGGTGATCTGTAAACATAATTCGCGGGTGGGGCACAACACCAGTCCCTGGGGATGACGTTGTTTTACATCTATCTGCTGAAGCAGAGGCAGGCCAAATGCTGCCGTTTTCCCTGTACCCGTCTGGGCAAGACCTACAAAATCCCTGTCACCGCCTAACAGAACAGGAATAGCTTTTTCCTGTATGGGTGTGGGCGCAATGAATCCCAGGTCCTGGATTCCTTTTAAAATCGGCTCCTGTAAGCCTAACGTTTCAAATGTAGTCATTGATTTGCTTTGATCAGGCTCCGTCGGGAGCCCTGGTATACTATATCAGCTATATTAACTGATTAATTTCTGAATTATTATTAATGCTGGTTAACATTATATTATCAACCCGGTTTAAACCAGCTCTGCTTCCAGGTCGTAATCATATGCTTTGGTTATCCGTACTTCTACGAATTCACCAGGTTTGAGGCGTTTGGTGGTGTTGATGATCACCTCATTATCTACCTCTACTGAGTCGAACTCCGTACGTGCAAGATAGCGGCCGGATTCTTTTTTATCTACCAGCACCCGGAAGATCTTACCAATTTTCTCCTGGTTCTTCTCATAAGAGATCTCCTGCTGTACTTCCATGATCTCCTGCGCCCTGCGTTCTTTCTCTTCAGCGGGGATATTATCTTCCAGTTCGTAAGCGCTGGTGCCTTCTTCGTGGCTGTAGGTGAATACGCCTACCCTGTCGAAACGCATTTTTTCGAGGAAGGTTTTGAGTTCTTCCACATCATCCAGTGTTTCTCCGGGGAAGCCGGTAATAAGTGTAGTACGAAGGCAGATGCCTGGTACTTTTTCACGGATGGCCGTTACCAGTTCTTCCATTTCAACGCGGGTTATCTGGCGTTTCATGGCTTTAAGCATATTGTCTGCTGCATGTTGCAGCGGCATATCTATATACTTGCAGATATTTGGAAATTCATTCATGGCATCCAGCACTTCCATGGGGAATTTGTGCGGATAAGCATAATGAAGGCGGATCCATTCCAGTCCTTTCACACCGGCCAGTGCCCTCATCAGGTCTGCCAGACGGCGTTGCTTATAAAGGTCCAGGCCATAATAGGTCAGTTCCTGAGCAATGAGCATGATCTCTTTCACACCGGAATTAACCAGTTTTTCTGCTTCTGCCACTATCTGTTCGATGGGTCTTGATACGTGACTACCTCTCATAAGAGGGATAGCGCAGAAAGAACAGGTGCGGTTGCAACCTTCTGCTATCTTGAGATAGGCATAATGGGTGGGGGTGCTGAGCAAACGCTCTCCTACTAGTTCTGCTTTATAATCTGCATCGAATTTTTTAAGGATCAGGGGAAGTTCCATTGTTCCGAACCAGGCGTCTACGCCGGGGATCTCTGATTCCAGGTCTCCGCGGTATCTTTCGCTGAGGCAACCTGTCACATATACCTTTTCCAGCTTACCGCGCTGTTTCAGCTCCAGCTGTTCAAGGATCGTGTTGATAGATTCCTCTTTGGCCTTGTCTATAAACCCGCAGGTATTTACGACTACGATGTTGTGATCTTTTTTACCACTTTCATGCACGACATCAATCTCATTGGCCAGTAACTGACCACTGAGCACTTCTGAGTCAACCATGTTCTTTGAACATCCAAGCGTAATTATATTAACCTTATCTTTCTTTAAAGTTTTTGTCTTCAAGCGCGAATATTTACTTACCGCCACGAAGACATCCAGACACGAATTGAGAAGAACAGCAGACTTACTGTTTAGTGACTATGAGCCTTAGTGGGGGTTATTAAAATAAAGAATTGCAAAGGTAATTAAATAATTACGAATTATCAACCCTCCCGTGAGAGAGGCTCAGTTTAAATGTTTTTATTATATGGAGGGAGCACTTCTTTGAGAAGTACCGTGGTGCACTTTAGCTCCCGCAATACATGCTTTAAACATGCTTTAAACATGCTTGAAACATGCTTGAAACATGCCTGAAAGGTGGCGTTGATCTACTGTAAAATACGTTAGGAGGTCAGTGAAACAATCGTATAGCTGAGAACGCATAAACACCGCAGGAATAGTGCTGTGTAAGCATAAAAAAGGCCCGGACCTGAGGCCCGGGCCTTTACATTTAAGAATATAGTTATCAGCCATTTATGCTGAATAATGAATCGACAAACTCTTCTTTATTGAATACCTGCAGATCTTCCATTTTCTCTCCTATACCGATATATTTAACCGGTATTTTGAACTGGTTAGCAATTGCCAGTACCACGCCTCCTTTAGCTGTACCATCCAGCTTGGTGATAGCCAGGGCGGAAACTTCGGTAGCGGCGGTGAAATGCCTGGCCTGTTCCAGGGCATTCTGGCCGGTAGAGCCATCCAGCACCAGCAGCACTTCATGGGGGGCCTCAGGAAGCACCTTTTTCATCACCCTTTTGATCTTACTCAGCTCATCCATCAGATGGGCCTTGTTATGCAGACGGCCTGCTGTATCAATGATAATAACGTCTACATCTTTTGCGGCGCCGCTCTGTACTGTATCAAATGCTACAGCGCCGGGATCGGAGCCCATTTGTTGTTTTACGATGGGAACGCCTACCCTGTCACTCCAGATAGTGAGCTGGTCAACCGCGGCTGCGCGGAAAGTATCTGCTGCGCCGAGGAGGACCGATTTGCCGGCTTTTTTAAAGTTATAGGCCAGTTTACCGATGGTGGTTGTTTTGCCAACACCGTTCACTCCTACTACCATGATCACGTAAGGTCTTTTTCCCTGTGGTGTTTCAAAATCGCGGAAGCCGCTGTCCGGAGCATCAACCAGCAGACCGGCAATTTCTTCCTGCAATATTTTATTCAGCTCTCCGGTACCGAGGTATTTATCTTTCGATACACGTTTTTCTATCCTGTCGATGATCTGTACTGTGGTATCCACGCCAACGTCTGCAGACACCAGGGCTTCTTCCAGGTTGTCCAGCACTTCAGTATCTACAGTGGATTTACCGGCAATGGCCCGGCCTATTTTTGAGAGGAAGCTTTCTTTGGTTTTCTGTAATCCCTGGTCCAGGCTTTCCTTCTTTTCCCTTGAAAATAGCTTGTTGAAAAAACTCATAAAATAATATCAGGGCGTTAAGTTAACGAAAATCGCTATAACGGGGGGTAAATTGCTCAAAAAGTTGCTTTTGTCTTCAGTGAAGCGACTTCCTGAGAGATTTTCCGGCCTGCGGCCGGCAGAGAATTCTGAGGGGGTATTTTTTGCGGACTGAAATTTTATCCAAACACAAAAAGCTGTCCCTTTAAAGGACAGCTTTTCAGTATGATTAGTAAAGCCGAATTACTTCTGGTTCATGTACTCCTGCACTTTGTCTTTGTGCACGATAGCTTCTTTGAAAGTGTAAGCACCGCTTTTAGGAGAACGTACCGCTTTGATCACTTTAGTCCAAACTTTAGACTCAGCGGCTGCTTTAGCATCTTTTACCTTCGCGTTCTTGGAAGTTCCTTTTGCCATAATATTTTCAGATTAATAGTTAAAGTGAATCGTCAAAGTTACCTGTTAATTGCTAATCGCGACGGAGTGCATCAACATGCTAACGATTAACGATCAACATTAACAATCAATTACTTAATTTCTTTGTGTACAGTAACCTTCCTCAGGATAGGATTGTACTTCTTCAGCTCCAGACGTTCCGGAGTGTTCTTTTTGTTCTTGGTGCTGATATAACGGGAAGTACCAGGCTGACCGGAGGTCTTATGCTCTGTACATTCCAGGATCACTTGCACCCTGTTACCTTTTTTTGCCATTTTGTATACAAATTAAGTGAATGCTTACAATTAGATGTTCTGTCCAGCTGCACGCAAGTCCTTTACTACTGCATACAAACCATTCTTGTTGATAGTTCTTAAACCATCAGCAGAAACTTTCAAAGAAATCCAGCGGTCTTCTTCCGCCAGGAAGAAACGCTTTTTCTGCAGGTTGGGCAGAAATCTTCTCTTTGTCTTAATATTAGAGAAGGAAACATGGTGACCCGTAATCGGCTTCTTTCCTGTCACCTGACATACTCTTGCCATGATAGAAAAATTTTGGATTGCAAAAGTCGCTCTTTTTTATTGATTTTACAAATTATTGCAATCCTATTTTATTAACAATAGAGAAATGTGTAAATGTAAACTTTAAATTACACCTTCTATTTTTCTGTATATCAGTCAATTATGCTTGGATTTATTGATTTGATATAAAGATATCCACATTCCATTTTCAGATCAACTATCCACCAAAATCATTCATTTTCGGCAAAAGTGATTTTTGCGGAAGATGTTTTGACCACCTATGATGATCCGTTAATTACAGCACTACAACCAGGCTTTTCAGTACGGCGCCGAGGCGAACGGCATCCAGAACACGCTGCTGGGAAGTTCCATGTTTCAGTAAAGCTTCTTCATGTGAAGTTACGCACATTTCACAACCGTTCAGTGCAGATACCATCAGGCTTACCAGTTCAAAGAACTCTTTGCCCAATACCGGGTTAGCCATGATGCTCATACGGATACCTGCGGGGGTAGCTGTATAGAATTCCTTATCCAGGAAGTGACGGAAACGGTAATAAACGTTATTGGCATTCATCAGAGAGGTGCAGCTTATTATTTCTGCTACTTCTTTCTCATTTGCGCCTTCCTGTACTGCCAGTTTTTCCAGCGCAGCCTGCAGTTCCGCATGTTTTTCATTTACAGCTACTGCCAGTGCCAGCAGGTATGCTTCTTTTTTAGTGAGGGAAGCAGCGCCTATTGCATTGCTTACATTTATCTTCAGATCTTTCAGGTAACGGGCATCTGTATTAGCCAGTGTATGCAGGCGGGCAGACAGGTGCGCTTCTGTCAGTCCTACAGACTGTAACAGCTGCACAGCCGTATCCTGATTTGTTGTTGCGAACATAATATAATGATCTTGATATTTAATGGAAAGAAAAAGTCCATAGCCGGACGGCCCGGGTGGGACCACTGACTATGGACCAATGTCTAAAATTGATTAGGCTGTCAGGGTTGCCTGGCCTTTTTCCCAGTTGCAAGGGCACAGTTCGTCTGTCTGCAGGGCGTCCAGAACACGCAGTACTTCTTTCACGCTACGGCCTACATTCAGATCGTACAGGGAAACCCAACGTACAATACCCTGAGGATCAACGATGAAAGTAGCACGGTATGCTATTTTCTCGTTTGCTTCCAGGATACCCAGATCTTCCGCCAGAGATTTGGAAGTGTCTGCCAGCATGGGGAACTGTAAACCACGCAGGTCTTCGTGATCCCTTCTCCATGCAGCATGTACAAACTCGCTGTCTGTAGATGCACCGATCAATACAGCGTCACGGTCAACGAAGTCCTGGTAATGCTTGTTGAATTCAGCGATCTCAGTAGGACAAACAAAGGTGAAATCCTTTGGCCACCAGAACATTACCATCCATTTACCGGAATTCTTCAGCTCTTCTGAAGACAGTTCATAAAACTCTTTACCTTTCTCGATAGAAACTACCGCTGTTTTTTTGAACTCAGGAAACTGTGAACCTAAGGATAATGTTACATTCTTCATTGTGCGTATATGATTTATTGTTTACTTGATCCGATATTGACATTCAACATGAGTCTATTTAAAGTCACATTCTCATGAATTCTATATGTCTTAATGGTTAATTGCGGGTGCAAATTTCCCTCTCTATTCATTATTAATCAAATAGATTTTTGCTGTTACCTCATTGAAAATCTCTATATACCCTGAAAAAGTCCGTCCCTCCTGCGTATGCTTTCATTTTCTTTATCGATTTTGTGGAAAAAAGAGCCTATTAATACAATCTTAACGTTTTTTTCGGCGAGGCGTAACAATTTGGCACGTTATTTAGTTATATATAGGGCGTTGAAACAATAAAAAACTAAAGCGACAGGATATGAAACTCAAAAACGTACTATTGGTAATTTTTACGATCGGACTGGCACTCATCCCATTTATTAAAAACGGACTTGACAAGCATGATGAATTTGATGCAACACAAGACCTGTTTATCTAATGGATAACGAGAGTTGTTGTCCGGTATTTTAAACTTTCATCATCTTCCCAGGCGGGAAGCAGTTAACCTATTGCATAAACCATTCTGATTCAATTTGCTAAAGATATAAAAGCCTGACCGTGAGGTTGGGCTTTGTTGTTTTAAGGGCTATGTGGCGCTAAAGTGCACCCGCAATGCATACACTATCCATACTTTATAGTAGGCTTTGAGTAGGAATATCTATACTGAAGGGGTGCTCAAAAAAACGCTTTTGCCTTCGGCAAAAGCGTTTTTTTGAGGGAGAACGGCCTGCGCCCGGCCGAGTTTTTTTGAAGGGGGCAGGCCGGTTAAATTAAAATATCATCTCAGGTAACATTATTAATAAGATCACGGAAGGACCTGATACCCAACATCTTAACCGTTGTAAAACCTTCCGCATAAGCCACTCCTACAACTCGTCCCAGCGTAGCATCCCTGCTGATCACGCCTTCAAAAAAGGCAGGAGAAGAGATATAAGTCTGCGGTTCATTATCAGAAGAAGCAAGGAACTGGGTTTTAAAAGCCCGGATCGCTTCTTTTTTGCGTTCTATTACAGGAGAGATATCTACTACAAAGTCCGGTTCCTGGAATTTATCCTGCAGAAAATGGAAAACCTGCTTTGGACGCCATGCCTGCTGAGGCAGGCCATCCTCCCCAATTGTTTCAATTTTACGCAGCCCTGCCAGGAAGCAGCTGTCAGCTATCAGCCTGGCGCCCCTGCCATGGTCCGGGTGGCGGTCTTCGTAAGCATTGGCCAGCACGATCTCCGGCCTGTATTTACGGATAGCAGCAATCAGTTTCAGTTGTTCTTCAGTATCATTACGGAAAAAGCCGTCTTTCAGGCTTAGGTTAGCCCTTACATCCAGTCCCATAATAGCGGCAGAAGCCTGGGCTTCTGTTTCGCGGGTTTCAGGAGTACCTCTGGTACCCAGTTCTCCCCTTGTAAGGTCCAGTACGCCTGTTTTCATTCCCTGTGCGGCATGTACCATCAGGGTGCCGGAACAGGCCAGTTCTACGTCATCAGGATGCGCAGCAATAGCCAGTATATCTAATTTCATCTAAAGTCCATTCTTTGGTGGAGTGCAAAGATACAGTACAGGATCAAAAACCGTTACTTTACCCGGGAGCGGATAATAACACCCAACTGCTTACCATCTACCTCATATTGTTCTTTCAGGATCTTTGGCGGTATTACGTCAATGCTACCGATAGTTCCTTTCTCCAGTGCTGCCAGCATCTGTTCTACACTTTGCGTCAGCACAGAACCATCCAGAATATACTGGAAACTGCTGTCTGTGCCATATTGTTTTAACGCTTTGGCAAAAGATGACGAAATGTCACTGAACATTTTCGTGTACCGACGGCGGGCAAATGGAATGGTCTCAACGTATATGACACCGTCAGCTCCCCGTGAACCGAATTTCTCACGGAGCTTTGCACCTTTTACAATATTAATAATGGCAATCTGACGGGGATCAAGACCTGCAAGGCCTTGTTTGCTTTCCACACTGTCTACAAATAAAAGAGAGCTGTCACTCATGCCGGGTATGGCAGTTTCCTGGGCTATGGCCACCGTCTTCCAGAGAAGGAGGCAGAAAATTAATTTCAAACGCATTTGTGAAATTAAGGAGAAGAGTGCTAATTGGGAGTTAATGTTTTTTAAGAGGGTTGTCCGCTCTGCGGCCGGACGTTATCATATCAATTATAGGCGCGTGAGCCCCGGTACATTTCTATTTCCTGGACAATGGCTTCAATATCCTTATCTTCCTCATAATCATATTCACTTTTCAGGTTACCGCCAAAGAAAAAGGCAACTGTCTGCCACATACGGGCCGAGAAACCACCTTTCAGCTCTTTAATGATCTCGTAACAGTTCTCACCGGTTTCCCGGTTAATGAGCTTCATCAATACTTTTCCCTGGTAAACAGAAAGATTCTCCAGTTTATCGCCAAACTGAGCCTTCATCTGTTTTTCAATACCTTCCAGGTATTTTTTTCTGTCTTTTTTATCATGAAGGGTGGCAAGCCTGCTGTTTACATCTTTCAGTATCCGGGCGGCAGATTTGGCGTAAGGATAAGTAACATAAACCGCGTTTCTGAGCCTGGTCCACTGTGCGCGCTGTTTACGGAATTTTTTGGGCAGTTTATCTACCACTTCTACTATGCTCAGGGTAATGAAAGGGATTGTGTCTGTACCTATCACAACGGCACTCACCGGAATACTGTCCAGACCATGTCTGGATTGAGCATTCACTTCACTGCGGCATAGGACGCATAAAAGCATGGTGATCAGAAAGATAAGTGCAGAAAGACGGCGCATAGAACCTTAAATCTCTGTTAAAGTTAATGTATTTAATTGATAGTAGGTTGAAGGGGGAATTGCGCAAAAAGATCACTTTTTGCGGGAAGGTAGCTGGCTATAGGCCAGCCGCGATATTTATCTGGCCTGTGGGACCAATCCCAGCTTTTGCTCTGCAAAGGCGTTAATAGCTCTTTCTACGGCCGGAATATCATGTGAAGTGATAGAGGAACCGATCACATGTGCCTGGGCATTGGGAATAGCTATTGCCTGCTTCAGACCGGGAGGTGTGCCTAACTGGCGATGCATTTCCAGTATAGCGCTGACTTTTACAGTAGGGTCCTGATGTGCCTGGTCCTTAAAATAATAAAGGTCCAGCACCGGTTGCTTTATCTTTCTGAAAGTACTCTGCTGCATAGTTGTTTCCAGGAGATTTTCCAGCTCCACAACTGCTTCCAGGCGGTACCGGTCATACCAGTACTGGCTTCTGGCAGGGCTGACAGGCGGGCTTTCATTATATTTCCCATGTTTCACCAACCGGGAGATCTGTAACCCCCAGGGATTGTTGACCAGGAAGACCAGGTCATCGTTGATAGCAATATTGGGAGACAGATTAATGACTGCATACACATCATTAGGATAGGAAGCGGCCAGCTGCAAAGCTAATGTACCGCCGGTAGAGGTGCCTATGATGATCACCTTATCGCCCAGCGCCTTACCGATGCTCAATGCTTCTTTGGCATCCTGCCAGAGGCCTGAAGCTGTCATATTCAGCAAGGGTTCGGAAGTATCTATACCATGGCCATCCAGCCGGGAGAGGTAGAGGTTGCAGCCATATCTCCTGGCAAAATCCCTGTGTACGGGATCTCCTTCTTTCTGACTGGCTGAAAAACCATGGAGATAGACTACGCTGTAAGCAGTTTTACGGGGTATGGAATCATTCCAGATTATACGGGCTTCATTATCCGGTTTAAGATGGTGGCGGCTTTCTTTCTGAGCAATGTAATGTTCCAATGCGCCTGTTTCCGGGGGTACTTTGGGTAAGAGGAGATCGTATCTGGGAACGGCAGGCCGGGGACCGAGGTAATATACTATTACCAATATAGTTATGCCTATAAGGGAAATTCGCAGCCAGCTGCTTTTCATGGGTAGTGTATTGATTTATACCCGGGCCGGCATGACCCGGGTATAAATGCGTTAAGGTTAATTGCTTTTCGCTTTGTTCGCCTTCACCCGCTGCACAATACTCATTATAAATCCGATGATCATGACCAGGACGCCTCCCCATAACACATTGATATATGGAAATACCAGGGCCTTCATCACAATGTAATCCTTGAATGTATCGGATTCTTTTACCTGTAATTCTATTTTTTTATCCTTAGGCAGGATCTTGCTGAAACGTACAAATAGTGCCAGAGGCGCTACCGTATCCGGTACTATCACTTCGTAGGAACTGTCGCGCAGGCTGTATACCGGCAACAGGTTATACTGTTCGTTATTCTTTGTAAAGACCTTCAGCTGCGCACCAACTGCCAGATCTCCTGACTGAGGCTGATAGTTTGGATTTTCAGGTTTTGGCAGCAATGATTCCAATACCATGAAACCGTTGGCAAAAAAGACAGAATCACCTGGCGCCACTTCATGTTTGGTGTACTGGGCGGTATCGCTGGATTCATCTTTAATGGGTACTGCCGTAATATAAGTAAAAATATCTTTCGTGAGATAGTGTCTGGAATCGGGGTTGGGAGTCAGTCCCTGCTCTCCCCTGTTACTGAGGAAGGCATCCGGGTGCAGGGTGAACTTCTCAGCGATATCGCCTGTTTTCGGGTCACGGCGTTCGTAACGTACCAGGTAATAGGTCTTTGCATCGCCATGCGCCAGGGAATCTCCGGCATAAGTAACGTGATAATCACCCATCTGTACGGGAAAATTCTTGGGCAACATGAGGTTTTCCCGTGGGTTCTCCTTGCTGTCTTTGCCAAAGAAGCCATTATCCAGCATCCTCATCCTGTCTATCGAGATCACTTCTTTCTTGGCAGATGTAATGAGGATACCCAGCAATACCAGTCCGAAGCCTACGTGCGCCACAGAGGCGCCGGCAGCTCTTAACTTACCTTTCTGACCGATGAAGATATAGGCGGCGTTGGCCACTACAGCATATACGCTGGCAAACAGCATGACATAGATAGCGGAGAGGAACCCTGCGCCGTAAGTGTCATAGTTGATATTGCCGAAGATACCTATCAGACCGGTAATAACCAGGCTAAGTACGGTGGGTACAGCTATTTTGCGGCTGAAGAAGCCTCTGGGCGTGTCCTTATATTTCATGTATTGCAGTACGGCAGTCATTAATCCCAATACAATTGCGATCCAGATCTGGATCTTATTAAAGTGGAACATGCCGTCTGACGGCGGAGCAATATCCCTTTGCAGGTTAAATAAGCTCTTGATACCCAGCAGGTTGATCAGCTTATTCCATACGGGAATGGAGGTTGTAAAGGTGATCTGAATGGCGGCTATCAGCAGGATCAGGGCGCCGATGAACAGCCAGAACTCGCGGGAATAGGTGCTTTCTTCCTTTACAATGGAAGGTATTTCTTTCCTTCTTGCTATCAGCAGCCAGAAACCCGGAATGGCAAATACTGCCATGTATATGAGCAGCTGTCCGCTCATGCCCAGATCGGTGAAAGAGTGTACGGAGGTGTCTCCCAGTATGCCGCTACGTGTCAGGAAAGTGGAATACAGGATCAGTATAAAAGTGATCAGGAAGAAGAAGAAGGTGGCTTTCAGGGCATGTCCTGTATACTTAAACGCCAGCAGGGTGTGGATACCGGCTACCAGGGTAAGCCAGGGCACCAGGGAGGAGTTTTCTACAGGGTCCCAGGACCAGTAACCGCCAAAGGTGAGTGATTCATATGCCCAGGCAGCGCCCATCATGATACCTGTTCCCAGCATCATGGCAGAGAAAAGAGACCAGGGCAAGGCGGGTTTGATCCATTCTTTATAATCACGGGTCCAGATACCGGCAAAGGCGTATGCGAAGGGCATGATGGTGGAGGCAAAGCTGAGGAACACCACAGGAGGATGGATAACCATCCAGTAATTCTGCAGGGAGAGGTTCAGGCCGTTACCATCTTTTATGAAGTTGAGGTAATCTGCACGGGATACCCAGGGCAGGCCCTGGTTTTCTTCTGCCAGTCGCAATAAAAGGAATGGATTACTACCTACGCGGTAGCCCAGGATATAAATACCCAGGAGCATACTTGCCAGGCAGACCTGTGCCAGTGAGAGGACAGTCATTACCGGGGCTTCGTATTTCTTGCCTGTGCGCAGCAGGACCAAACCTAATACACTGTTCCAGATGGACCAGAGGAGGAAGCTGCCTTCCTGGTCGGCCCAGAAGCTGGAAAGCAGGTAGCTTACCGGCAGATCGCGGGAGGAGTTCCTCCACACGTATTTATATTCAAAAAAGTGATTGTAAAGTGCATAGTACAGGCAGCTGAATACGGCGAAAACTGAAATAGCCTGTATAATGAAGCCGCCGCGGGCCAGGTTCTTCCAGGATTGCTGCAGATTTGCGTCTTTCGACTGCACAGACATGAAATAGCTGATAGTAGCTACGATGGACGAGACGAATGCCAGTACTGCAAAGAAATGACCCAGTTGCCCGGGCAACAGGTGTTCCCCTATATAATTTGTATTCAAGACGAAACAGCTAAGATGTTAATGTTAAGGGGTAAATGGATGGTTGGGAGCTATGCTTTTGTGCCAATAGCCACCTGGTCGTTTTTATATTTGGACGGGCACTTCATCAGTATTTTACTGCATTGAAACTCACCATTCTCCATTTTACCGGTCAGTACCACGCTTTCTGCTTTCTCGAAATCTGTTGGTTTGGTGCCATAGAATACTACCGGTCTTGTTTCACCGGTTTTATCGATCACATAAAAGCGGAACAGGTTAGCATCCTTTACGGGATCATAATGCATTGCTTTTGTTGTATCCAGTTTTCCGATCACCTGAAACTGTTTCCCTTCTTTCTGTCTTGCTGTAGCGAAAGTTTCATACGTACTGAAATCGCCAGCTACGGTTACGATCACTCCTATAGCTACAGCAATCAGCACCAGCAAAACAATATTTGATTTCTTCATATTGTAATAATTCTGCTTCCTTATTATTTTTTGAAGAAGTGGAAAATGCCCCTCCTTCCCATTCCGCAAAATTAACGCAAAATGAACTACTGGTATCATTTTTCGACATGATATTTATCATAAAATCAATCTATCAGCCATAGATGAAAACTATAACCGCTCATCCTTTTTTAACCAGATTTTAACGGTTTCAGGGACCGGAACATTATCAGGCTCAACAGCCTCCTTCTCCTGCTGTATGGAGCAATAAAATACTATCTTTGCGGCGGAAAAACGATCCGCCTCCGGCGGAAGCGGTTCCGTGAGCTTACAGGAAGGCGCCAGTCCACCGTAAGTCTCGCATTATCAAATATCAATATCATGGCGGATTTATCTCAATTTGATCCCAATTCGGTAAGCCTGGTTTCCAATAATGTCTTTGGGCTACCTACAACTGAAACTGATGCGGCGCTTGTATTGCTGCCTGTGCCCTGGGAAGTAACTGTTTCCTATTCACATGGTACAGCAAGGGGGCCGGAACAGATCTGTAAAGCGTCACTACAGGTAGATCTGTACGATCCGGATGTAAAAGACGGCTGGAAAAGTGGTTTTTACATGCGTGACCAGGATAAACATATGCTGTTACGCAGTGACTACCTGAGGAAAGAGGCGGAATTATACCTGAAATTCCTGACCGAAGGGGGAGATATTGCTGAGAATGAATTTCTTAAGAAAACGCTGGTAGATGTAAATACCGGTACCCGGCTTATGAACGAATGGGTTTATAAGCAGACAAAAGACCTGCTGAACAGTGGGAAACTGGTTGGGCTGGTAGGCGGCGATCATAGTACGCCGCTGGGTTATTTCAGGGCGATAGGTGAAAAGAAAGGTGAATTCGGTATTCTGCAGATAGATGCGCATTGTGATCTGCGCAATGGTTATGAAGGTTTTCCTTACTCCCATGCTTCGATCATGTATAACGCCATTAACGAGGTGCCACAGCTAAGCAAGCTGGTACAGCTGGGTATCAGGGATTATTGCGAAGAGGAACTGGATTATATTAATAACAGTAACGGTAAGGTCGTTACTTTCTTTGACAGGGATATTAAGACCCGTTTATACGAAGGCGACAGCTGGCGTCAGGTTTGTGATGATGTTATTGCACAGCTGCCGCAGCAGGTCTATATCAGTTTCGATATAGACGGACTGGACCCGAAACTGTGCCCCCGCACAGGAACGCCGGTACCGGGAGGTTTTGAAACAGAGCAGCTTTATTTCCTTTTCAGGAAGATACTGGAGAGTGGAAGGAAACTGATAGGATTTGATCTTTGCGAGGTAAGTACTTCTCATGATGAGTGGGACGCCAATGTAGGTTCCCGCGTACTTTTCAAATTGTGTAACCTGCTGGTGCATTCCAACAGATAAGCTAAGCCAATGGTTTACAGATGAATAATATGAAACAATACAAGATCCGGATACTTCACCCGAATGCGGTTACACGTCTCAAGCTGCAACCTGTCATGCATGGCCTGGCAGGCATACTTTTTATGCTGAACGGAATAGGTGTTTACAATAGTCCGCATCCCAACTGGACAATAGCCATCTTCTTTATAATACTGGGGTTTGGCAGCCTGTTGTTCCCTTTTCTTATGCGCCGTTTAAGTAATATACAGTCGGCCAACAGCCTGGCGCGTCTTGTGCAGGCATTTGTGAGCTTTACGGGATGTCTTTATTTCCTGAGCCACATGCAGCCGCTGATAGGTGTGCTCCTGTTCCTGACAGGCATAGCTTCTGCCTACATTGGCTGGGCAGAATACAAGATATTCCAGCCCTGCTTTGTAAAGATAGACATGATGGGGGTGATACTGCCTGGCACCTTTTCTGAGCGCCTGAT
Source organism: Chitinophaga tropicalis (assembly GCF_009758205.1). Classification (GTDB taxonomy): domain Bacteria; phylum Bacteroidota; class Bacteroidia; order Chitinophagales; family Chitinophagaceae; genus Chitinophaga; species Chitinophaga tropicalis. The sequence continues at coordinate 5,526 of NZ_WRXN01000026.1, read as the reverse complement.
TGGCTGGAACCAACTGAATAACGTAATTTTGCGGAATGACCTGCTGACAATAGACTTTAAGAACAACAAAGTTTTGCAGCTGGAAGTATTAGATGAAACAGGCACCGCGACGGCGGAGGAAATGAATGCCTTTTTCAAAAGCAGACTTTGATCATCAACTCAACTAGAAACGTACTTTATATTTTGAAACAGTCTCCATATATACTCTACTCAGACGGTAAAGGCAACATCTTTGAAGATACCACCATGCACACTACCGGCCGCAGCGGCTGGGATGCCTGGCCTATTGAACCGGATGAATGGATAGAGCTGCCTGAAGGCGGTTCCCTTTATGAATTGCCCGGCCGTCGTGGTATAGGTTTAAACGCTGTTACCGGAGAAATGGAACTGTGTGATAAAGGCTGGGCCGTAGCGGCTTTCATACCTCCTGCGCATACCGGGTTTTACCTGGCCGCGTACGAGACCATGCCGGACGCTCCCACCCTGCCTCTTTTCTGCTATACTGCAGTGGGTTGGCTGGATGGCAAGTTCTATGTGCCCGCCACCCGTATTGAACAGGATATACGCCAGGAATGTGCGGGATTTGACGACAAGAAAGTGAAACAGGGTGTAAACCAGTTACTGGAAGCTTATCCGCATAACAGGCTGGTAAAACACCTGGCAGATAATTGCGCGCTGACGTACCACTGCCCTGCCGCCCGGAACTATTTTATGGGCCGCTGGGAATGCCCCATTCCTTCTTCACCTGCCTGTAACGCTAACTGTATTGGTTGTATCTCCTTCCAGCCGGAAGAAGAAACCATTGTATCCACACAGGACAGGCTTCGCTTTAAACCTACTGCTGCAGAGATAGTGGAATATACAGTGCCTCACCTGGAAACAGCGCCTTTCCCTATAGTGAGCTTTGGACAGGGTTGTGAAGGTGAGCCGTTACTGATGTGGGAGACTATCCGCGATTCTATTATCGAGATCAGGAAACATACGTCTAAAGGCAGTATCAATATCAATACCAATGGCAGTAAGCCAGATGCTGTGCGTGAGCTTTGCAAGGCAGGGCTGAACAGCATCAGGGTAAGTACCAACTCTGCGCAGGAGAAGTATTATACGCCTTACTACCGTCCTAATAACTACGTTTTTGAAGATATAGTGGAAAGCCTGAAAGTAGTGCGTGAGTTTGGCGGATGGACGTCTATCAACTACTTTGTATTTCCCGGTATGACAGACAGCGCCGATGAATATGAAGCGCTGCGCAAACTGATACGGGATACAGACCTGCAGATGATACAATGGCGTAACTTCAACATTGACCCTGACTGGTACCTGGGCCGTATGGGTATCACCGATCCGGGAGAATGCCTGGGTGTCAAACAATTACAGGAGCTTATCCATGAAGAGTTCCCCCATCTGAAATACGGTTATTTCAACCCTCCGATGGAAAGGATCAGGGGTGATTATGAGAATGACTTTGCACACTATTAAACGGTAGCTCTGCAACTTTTTTATACAGGAAATAAAAGCCGGCACCTGTGCTGATGCACAGGCCTGCCGCGCAGTACCACCATATTGAAAACCCGTAATGTCCTACCATATATGCTCCCAGTGTTGGCGCCAGCACATTGGAAATAGCAAAGGCGATAGTGTAAAGGGAAGCATATTGTCCGCGGTTATGTTCTCCGCTGCGGTGTACAAAGAAAGAGTTCATAAAAGGTATACACAACATCTCCCCTAACGTAAAGAGCAGGATGAAGACCAGCCCCGTAGCGGCTATTGGCGGCAGCAGGTTGAAACAGAGATACGCAAGGCCGCTTATCAGCACTCCCCTGGTTATGAATAACAGGCTATGCATACGGCCTTCCAGTTTATAGACGAACACCATCTCCACAAAAGCTACTATCAGACCGTTCAATCCCAGTATCATGCCTATATGGGATTCATCCAGCAGTACTACAGATTTCAGGTAAAGAGATACCATTGTAGATAATTGCAGGAACCCTGTAGTGAACACTGTTACCAGGAATATAAAGATGAGATAACCGGTATCGCGGTAAACGCTTTCTGTTCCAGGCTCAGTTTCACATCCGGGTGCTGCTTTTTCCTTAGGTTTTATTTTACCGGGGGGCAGGAAAATGCGCATGATCAGGACGGCGCAGATGCAGGTTAATCCATCTACCCAGAAAAGTGCATGATAACTATAGCCGGCTAATAGTCCGCCGAGAGCCGGACCAATGGACCAGCCCAGGTTGGAAGCCAGCCTGTTCAGGGAATATGATCGTGTTCTGTTGGCGACAGAGCTGTAATGGGCTGTAGCTGCAGCGTTGGCGGGCCTGAAAGCGTCGCCTACGCAGCTCAGGATGAAAATGCAGATGCAGAATTGGGGGAAGGTACGCATTTGTCCGAGTACCATGAAGATCAGGCCCTGGAGGAAGAGGCTCCAGAACTGGACCTGGTAGAAGCCTATCCGGTCAGATAATCTTCCGCCCATAAAAGCGCCGAAGATAGCACCGGCGCCGAAACAGGCCATTACAATACCGGCCTGCTCTACTGAGAAACGGAGCTGCTGAGTGAGATATACCGTCAGGAATGGAACTACCATTGCGCCGCTGCGGTTAATCAATAGAACAACTGCCAATAACCAGGTTGATGTAGATAAGCCGGCATAAGCTTTTCTGTACAGGTCGAAAAGGGAAGACATAATTACTTACAAAAGTAATCAGTGTGGAGGAGATTTTTTCTTTTTTGCGAAGGGAACCTGACTGTAGCCGCCTTTAGCCATACCGGAGCACGCTGTCTGCATATTATTAAAAATAATCTTACTTTTGAGTTATGCCAAAAAAGGAAAACAATACCGATAAAAATCTAAAAGCAGCCGGCGCCACTATTGCCGTACACGCATTAGTGTTAGTTGTCCTGCTATTGGCCGGTTTTTCTGCACCGCCCCCATTACCTGACCAGGACTTAGGCATGGAAGTGAATCTTGGCACTTCTGACGAAGGTATGGGAGATGAGCAGCCGCTGAATCCTAATCCGCCAAACAGCGGAGAAGCTAATTCCAGCACGCCGCAATATGAAGCGGTTCCAGCGCAGGATAATGCTACCCAGGAAGACATTGCGACTGATAATGAACCAGATGCACCTGAAATCAGCAAACCGAACAAACCGGTAGAAAAACCCAGGGAAACACCTCCAAAGAACCTGGATGTGCAACCTACCAAAACACCAAAGAAAACTACAGATAATCCTCCTGCCAATACTCAACCTTCCCGATCTCCGAAAGCGGTGATGACCGGCGGAACGTTCAATAACAGTTCCAGCGGCAATAACGCCAATGGTACCAACAATTCTACCGGGGAAGGAAATACCGGCAAACCGGGTGACAGAGGCCAGATAAACGGAAATCCCAACGCAACTGGTTATACAGGTGGTGGTTTAGGAGGCGGCCGTTCTGATTTCCGTCTTAACAACCGCTCCCTGATCAGCAAACCATCACTGACCTATGAGGGCGATGAATCAGGTTATATTGCTATTAACATCAAAGTAGACCGTCAGGGTAATGTGATTGAAGCCAGCCATTCACTGAAAGGCTCTACGCTGAATAACTCCCGTCTCATTGAAATTGCCAAAAGAGCTGCCCGCGAATTAAAATATAACGTGAGCGCTGATGCTCCTGAAGTTCAATTTGCACTTATAAGATTTTATTTTAAAGTACAATAACATATTTTGATATATTTGCATGGGAAAAGATATTATATCTTTTCCCTTTTTCTTTTATATCGCCTGCCAATATCCGGCATGATTTTGCGTTATAAGGAGGAAAAACCGAACGCCAACTAATTATTGTTATGCCATTTAGAGCAATGCTAACGAGAGGCTTATGCCTTTTTTCTATCACTGTTACGTCTGTTTTGTGTACAATTAAGGCACAGGCGCAATTTAATCTTGGTGGGTATTCAAACAGCCACTATGCCGGTATTCACGGTGTGCCGATGAATCCAGCTTCTGCTGCAGGTACCCACTATAAATGGGATGTCAATATTGGCGGAATACAGGGAACTATCGGCAATACATATGTGAGCTTTCCGCGGAAAACCATTTTCCATCCGCCAGATTCTCTTGAGCAACTGGACCGTGGTAAAGACTATTTTCTGGACAGTGCAGCCAATCCGCTTAAAAAGCAATACGGCTGGGGTAGTGTAGATCTGATGATGCCATCTGTATTATATTCTATAGATGAATTGCAATCCATTGCTTTTACCTGGCGTATACGCGCCAATGGTAATGCTGGCGGCCTTACCACTGATGTCACTAACTTTTTTGCATACAGTTTTCCTAATCCGAATCTTACCAACCGCCGTTACGATATAGAAAATGCGCAGGGTGGTTTTAACTGGTGGAATGAATTTGGCGCTACTTATGCAAGAGTGATCCGGGATGATGGTATTCATCGCCTGAAAGGCGGCGTTACGCTGAAACTGCTTTCAGGTATTGCAGCGGGCTATGCGCAGGTAGAAGATGCAAGCTTTATCATGCGGAGTGCTACTGATGCGCAGATCAACAGTGGTACATTGAAAATGGGTTATAGTGAAGGGATCAACAACTGGGAAAAGCCAACGCTCAGCAATTATTCCCTGTTCAAAAATATTGGGTTTGGTATGGATCTGGGGGTGATCTATGAATGGAGGGAGGAAGTAGATGGTCTTACAGGTTATGACAATGACCAGTGGAATCCTGAAGCAGATGATTACAAACTGCGTTTAGGAGTATCCTTGCTTGACCTGGGAGGTATAACCTACAAGAAAATGCCATCCAACAAAGATCTTGCCCTGGCAACAGAGAGTATTAATCCGAATGAGATCAAGCATCGCAGAGGAGAAGGCTGGCAGCAATATTACCGTCGTATCAGCACTTACTTTACAGAGATCCCTTCTGACGATAAGTTCAGGATGAATACTCCGGCTTCTCTGAACCTGATGGCTGATTATAATATTGATGGCCGTTTCTTCGTGAACTTCAATGGTAATCTTGCTATGAACGCCGGCAGGTATGACCCGAGCAAAACTTACAGGATATCACAGTTTCAGCTTACTCCCCGTTACGATTCACGAAATATTGGCGGGTATGTACCGATCAGTGTGAATACCAAAGGACAACTTGATATGGGTGTAGGTTTGCGTGCCGGCCCGCTGGTAATTGGGTCTTCTACCCTGTTATCTAATCTCTTCCAGAAAGATAAGAAGCGTATGGATGGGTTCCTTGCTTTGCGTGTAGTGCCTATCAGGTTTGGTAAGTCAAGGTTGGGGTGCCCGGCTACTAATTTCTAAGATATTTAACTGCTCAAAAAAAAACGCTTTTCCTCTATCTCTGGCAGACCTACGGTGTGCCTATATCTCCCTCAAAAAAAGAGAAGCCGTCTCAATAATAAATTGAGACGGTTTTTTCTTTTGTATAGCGCTATATACGTGGTCATATATGTGGAGCCTTAATTTTATTCAGTAAAAATATATGACGGGCTTAGGGAGATGGGAACAA
>NZ_WRXN01000025.1 GCF_009758205.1 Chitinophaga tropicalis | reverse complement strand
CGGTGAGCAAGGATGAGGCAGAGGGGCAGCTGCTTGAACTGGAAATGAAATGGGGTAAGAAATACCCCGTTGTGTTAGAATCCTGGAATCGTAACTGGGATAAACTCAGCACTTTTTTCAAGTACCCTGCAGCAATCCGCAAACTTATTTATACAACTAATACTATAGAAGGATTTCACAGGCAGATTCGAAAGGTGACCAAAACCAAAGGCGCTTTCACCTCGGATATGGCATTACTTAAACTTATTTATCTGGCTACTCTCAATATTCAAAAAAAATGGACGCAACCACTTCAAAACTGGAGTATCACAGTATCTCAGCTTTCGATTATATTCTCTGATAGATTAAAATTGGAACTATAAAAAACCTCGTTACTGAACGATATTTTTTGGACCTTTGGAATCAATACCCCGCTGCATCAGAAAAAATATCATTCAGTAACGAGGTCTATTAGGTACTTAAGTTTTATTGACACAGTTTATTTTACACACCCAATGCTAACTAAGGATTACGTTTATACAGCTCAGCCGTTTTTTCTAATAAGTTTTTTTGTTCCCTATCAGTAATCTGAACAATCATTTTCCTCTCGGCCGGGCTTATTTTTGTACTCCCCCTTAATTTTCTATAAAATGTTGGAAGACTCCAATCACACGCCTGACAAATCTGGTCCCTCAGTCTATTAGGCATTTCTAACGAGCTGATGTAAACAAATGGAAGTAATTCTTTGTTTACGCTGTCTTTGGTCTGTAACGTTTTCATATGATTCTGTTTTTAATTATTAATATTAGAATTACCAAAAGTGCGTATAGCCGGAACTTTCCAACCTGCCAAGCATCCGGCATAGACGTTCATTGGTCTGGTTATACTTATTCCTGGTATAATCAACTAATTCTTTGAGCACATTTCCACAATTTGACGTACTCCCGAATATCCTGGGAATGATTTTCATAAAAATCGCTTCGTCCAAGCATGAATACAGCCATTCATATTTATCATTATTTTCTGCTATAAGATCAGCGTTATGCTTACAGTATAATAGGATCTCGTCACGAACACGATAGCCAAACCGGAACTTTGAATCACATAAAATATGGTTAATTTTTTGTAACTCCGGAATGACTTTGTTACCAATGTCAGGCCTATCTGCATAAGCCTCATGACCGGTAATTTGTGAACTTAGCAAATGGGAAGGCTTTATTGGCTCATCAGGATAATCCCAATGAGAGGTTTTACTTTCAAGGCCGGAATACATGTCAATATCATTCATTTCTATGGTCATAGCTCTATCAAGTACTTTATTGCTGAAAGTATGGGTAGTTTCATCTATATTAACAGTGCCGATAACTATTAAATTAGGCGGCAGGGTAATACCTTCTGTAAGAAATTGCTCTCGTATATTACTGTATGAAGATGGCAATGCTATCGTGTCCCAAAAAGCATCTGATCTTTCAACATACATTCCTATTTCCGCCGCTGTAATAAACGCATCCGTACAAAGCTTTTTACCGATATATTTCCGGCTTTCCAGGATACTCAGATAATGCGAGAAATAACGTTCAACAGGAGCTAAGTTCATTTCGTCAAGACATAAAATAAAAGGTACATCCTGATAGCACCAGGCTTTAACCAGATGTTTTATAAAAGGAGTTGGGCGATATTCCAATTTGCCTTTAATCTGTGTGGGATAACCGATGATCTCTGTAGCTTCATGCCAATTTGATTGAACCTGTATAAGAAGGAAATTACCCGGACTGTTTGATACCGTCCGTAAGTTAGCAGGACATGTCTGATAGGCTATAGTCCTTGCTATTCTGGATTTACCAGTACCGCTAATGCCAGCAAGCAGCACAAAGGGCTTAGTTTTTATGGCCATCAATATCTTTCGATAAGGATGCTTGAAATCTATTATAGTAGAAAAACTGCTGTAGTCCCTATAATCCATTATATAATTAGGGTACTGTATTGAACTTTCATTCTTATTTTCCGGCTTTACCTCATTGTTTTTTTGCATAATCCCTTTGCAGGAATTACTTACATTGTCCGGTACGGCTTTTCTATTACTAGCTCTCTTTTTTACCGGTATTATTAAAGGATAATAATTTTCAGGATCATCATATAGAGATACCTTTACACCTTCCATAATACCAATGGTAGAAGGCTTTAGTTTACCAGCATTTAAATACGCTTTGTATTCGTCTTTGCTTTGCAAAAAATAATCTTCTTCTTTACTATAAATAACCTTCTTCATGACAATGCTTATATAGTTATAAAAGACCGTAACAAGAACCCAACGGCCGCAACCTATGCCGCTGTACAGGGACAGTAAAATGCCGGGTCGAAATATATTTTTCGACAGCGTATATCAAAAAGTGATAATTGAATTATGAAATGGTCAACGCTAACAATTTGAAGAAAATACTTTCGAACATCATGAGTTTGCCTTTAAAGTGAGGCAATAGGGAACCGGCTAACAAACAAAACGCACGGTACCCAACTTGTTATTTGAAGCCAGACGGGCGAAGAAAGGCCCACGCGCTTTGTTGTGGTCATCTTCTTTCTCATCCGGCGCTCCAGGAATGTCCTATTTTCCTGGCTAGAATTAAAAGATGCAGCTTCATAACTTATATCTGAAGTTGCAAAATTATTTCCCAGCTAAGATAAAGAAAATTTGGATATGGTGGTCGATCGGCCACCATATTTTTTTAACTATTTACTCAACTTGCTCCTATGGATAATGAGCTAAAAGATTATATTACTGTCAGGTTAGGTCAGGTTTTATCAAAAAGTCTTGAAAAGACTGATAAAGGATTACGTGCAACTGCCAGAGATGATAATAGTATGGATCATTCATGGCTGTTAAAGGTGCTGAATGGAGAAAAGCATATTAAAGTTGAAAGTCTATTTAGTATTTGCCTCGCAATAGGCATAAAACCATCAAAAATACTTGCTGAATTCGAAGATGAGGTTTTCGAAAAAAACAAGAAATTTTAGCTTTATTTATCAAAAAATGAAGCCCCCAGTATAAATACTATTACTGTACTGTACATTACTTTCTCCTCTAAACGCCATATAAGTCTCTCTTCTTTGTTGTTTCCAAGCCTGGAGCAATTCCAGCACTTCCTGACCAGCCCTTCTTTTTGCCCCACATAGATTATAAACAGCCTGTTTTAGCTCCGGAGCGTATGCCAGCAGCATTACATGATCTGTACTATTCGGGTAATTAGAAGCTGGTATCCAATTAACTAGCAAACCATCACCGACTATCGATATGGAAGGACTAAGCCCCTCCATATTGATCGGTCCTTCTGTAAGCCGAAGTTTGCTATAGTCAATTTCATAGTTGGGATAATTACCTGCAATGGCGTGTGTTAGCTGATAAGTGCTATACGAAATTTCTGCATTCCCCCGATAGCCCCCTCCTTCTAAAATCAGCGCTCTGAAAGTCTCACATAACCCCCATCCATAAAACTGATCACATAATCAGATTTGAAAAAAGTACTCTTCTGATAATAATCTGTTGTAATGATCTGGGCGCCGGACTGACAGGCCGCATCGAAATGGCTTTTGTCATTTGCCCTTGCCTCCCTGGTGTCAGCATCTGCGCGCGTTCTCACCATATATCCTTTCTGCACCATTTCACGGATCTTTTCCTGGTCCTTCACAGGATCATTGATGATCATAAAAGCAGCTTCCGGGTTACCGGCAGGCACATTTACAAACAGGGCACGGCCTTTCAGTGAAAGATGTCCTTTACAGTACATGGCTGTCTTCTCTTCCTTTTCATCCAGGATAAAAATGAATTTACCTCTTGAGACCTTCAAAGCAGGCCAGCCATTGGTCAGTACTGCGTTTTCCAGTGTGGGATATTTGCCCCTGATATCGTCAGGTGTAATGATCTTCTCCCTGCCAAGAACAGTTGTTATGACCTTATCAAGTGAATCAAATGTAGCTGCTGTAAATTTTTCAGGCACGGTAAATCCGGTGTCTTTTATTGCTTCATCTTTTGCGTTCATTGTGATGAAGATTGGGCTATGGTCTTTATGCTGGTCAGACCACTGTTTCAGTTCCTCTAATCCTTGCTTAAAGGTAAGGCAGTGACTTCTGAAATCCAGGTCAGGAATATGGAAGACTTTAAATCCTGGTTCCGTCATTACACCGTTTGCACCATAAGGTGCTTCCTGGTTTTTACCTTCCAGCTCCAGTCCGTGCGGATGCGCATACTTTCCGCCCTTGCTATCTGCATAAACGTCAATCTCAAGCCCTCTCAGCCCCAGCGAAAGCTGCTCTGAAAGGCCAATATGACAATATTCCAGGGATTCTGCCGCTTGAGGGTTCCTCTTTTTCAGCATGTCCAGCAAAGCCGGGTCTATCGCCTGTTTATAGCTGTTATGAGAGCCTATTACCTGTATCCTGTTGATGGGTGTATTATCTTCCGGGCCGGGTCCTGCGCCAAATGCCACTGTGGTCAGCAAAAGGGCCGCCATTAAAATTTTCATAGTATTTCTTTTCAGATAGCGGTAAAGGTAAAATCTTTTATCGCATACATCATACCGGTCATAAAATGATAACATATTCGGCAGTAATCATCTGCTATCTTCTTCATAAATGTGGGAAGTCATTCAAATAAACTGTCCTTATCTATTCCGTCTATGCTGTCCTGTTTTCTCCTGGTATGCAAAATGTAGGTGCCGGAGAAAACAATGGTGGAGATTGCTTCAATACGAGGTTTGGGACTATTGCATGTTTAGTAAAGTAACATGTGCGGCTACTGCTACCCATTTATTATTTCGTTTTATATAGAGATCGGAGTAGCAATTTTTACCTTTTATCTCTTTTCCGTTAATTCTTAATATGAAAGTAGTGGTAGCAGTGATCAGTCCTGTATTGCCGAAGAGCCTCACCTCAGCGCTGTCAATATGAACGCTGACTGTTTCCTGATTGGGTGCCATGAGGTTCGTCAGCACATCTTGTTTGCTCATTTTGGTTCCTTTGGGAGATACCAGTATGAAATCGTCCGCAAATATCCTGCTTAGCGTGGCAGTATCCCGCGAAGCATAGGATTTAAGCCATTGTTCATTAAGAGTAAGTATTTCCTGTTTATCCATTTCCTGTGAGAAACTCAACAGGGGTAATATAAGTAGGGTCAATAGCAATGTATATTTCATACAGAACATGTTAACTAAAAACTAAACGTATGCTACCGGAGCAATATCCTATAGCATACGTTTAATTCTTCCTGATACTATCAATGCTTCAGCAAATTCTTATTTACATAATCATAGCTTTCCTTAATACTTTCAAACGGATCGATCGTGATCTTATCCTGCTCTACAAAAGCATACTTCAAACCTGCAGTGCTGGCATTTGCGAAGATCTTTTTAAAATCTACTGAACCTGTACCCACTTCCGCAAATTTCACTTTAGGCAGGATCTGCATAGCGGTCAGTTTATCTGCATCACCACCTGCAATTTTCTCTGAAGCGCTTTTATCAATATCCTTTACATGCCACATCACATATCTTCCCTTATTCTTCCTGAACATTTCTACAGGGTCCATGTTAGCCTTGATTGCCCAGAACAGGTCCAGTTCAAAACTTACCAGCGATGGCTCTGTTTCTTTGAGCAATACATCGTAACCTGACATCTTCACATCCGGCTGCTGTTTGAACTCCCAGTAATGGTTATGATAACCGATCTTCAGACCGGACTTTTTTGCTGATTCTCCCGCTTTATTCAGCTGTTCTGCCATAAACTGGTAATCGCTGCCGGTCATCTTATCCCAGATACCCATAGGTGGCACCGGCACAACCAGGTATTGCTGCCCCAGTTCTGCTGCTATTTCCAGTTGTTCTTTCAGGGCTTCGTCTTTACCGTTGCCTCTGGTGAGATAATCATTTAGCTGGTAGTGCCCGCTGTGGGTAAGCAGGTTATTGGCATTCAGCAGTTTTTTCAGTCCTTTGGTGTCCAGGCCCCAGAACTGTTCTGTCTGCCCCGGCGCTTTATAGCCATAGAAAGTTTCTACATGTTTGTAGCCTGTTGCAGCCACTCTTACCAGGGTGTCCGTTACATCTTTGGCCAGCTGCTCACGCAATGTGTATAGCTGGATCCCGATATTGTGAACGGTGTTCTCTCTTCCTTTGCTGAAAATCCCCGAGGGGTTAACCATTAATCCGGCAGCTATCAGACCGGCCTGTTGAATAAAGTTTCTCCTTGAGCTCATGTTGATTAGGTTTAACGTGGCATGCGTGGCATGGTACGGGAATGAAAATACTGAAAAAACTCAGATTTTCTGACACAATATGATGAGTATGGCTATAATGTAAAAATAAAAAATCCGGGACCTGAGCCCCGGACCGTATATAATAAAGTTGTTTTCTGCCTTATCTTACAAAAATGCTGAACCATAACAGGGCTGCCGCTATCAGGATAAGACCTGTAAAGGCTATCCAGCCGTTCTTTGGCCTGGGAAGCGCATTCAGGGCCGGTAGCAGGCTGTCATTCACTTCATACAGCTTGTTGTCTGTTTTCCGGATGCACCACTGGGAACCCAGGGGAAACAAAGGGATCCAGTAAATGTGCGCATAATTCTGCCGCAGTTCAAATTGTACGATTCCCGGAATCTGTTCATTGATCCCGATTTCAGCCAATTGTGCTGATCTGACCCGGTAACTGTTCCGGCCGTAAATGATCATAGGTAGAGGTTTAAGGTGATGCTGGTTTAAAAAGTTGTCCCACTAATATATAAAGATTAAAGATAATAAAAAAGAATCATATTTCATAACAAGGTTATTTTTCAGATAAAATATCAAAAAACACCCTTCCATTTAAGGGTAAAACCGCTTTTCTGAGAGAAAAGATCAACCTTGCGGCCTGCTTTTTGAGAACCATTGGGAAGGGCCTGCTCTTACAGGCCCCTCATCTCAAGGTATAGGGATAGATAGGATAGAAAGTATTGGAGGGGATTTTCTTTCACATGAAACGAATTTACATATCTTTGTATGTTATTTAATTAGAATTTATTGTTACAACATGTAGTATTAATACTACAGGAATGCAAAACCGGAACGGTATCAGGATTGTTATTTAAAATGTTGTAACGTATTTTTATATAATGACTTACTATGCCTAATATTCTTGTTGTAGATGATCAGGAAGTTGTCCGGTATGGCACCAGCCTAATATTGCAAAGGTCGATAGATAATGCGCACGTATCTGAAGCTTCAGATTTTGAAGAAACACTCAGGATACTTGCCACCCAGCCTTTTGATCTGGTTATCCTGGATATTGATATGCCGGGAGGGAACAACCATCAGATGCTGGACATTATCAGGTTAAGGCATCCGCACATCAAGATCCTTATTTTCTCCAGCTATGATGAACAGATCTTCGGCTGGCGCTACCTGGAAGCAGGGGCTGATGGCTTTTTGTCTAAAAAAACAGGCATAGAAGAGATCAAAAATGCAGCTAAATGCCTGCTGAGAGATGAAAAATATCTTAGCCCCACTCTTAAACAAACCCTGCTCAACAACATCTCTAACAAAAAAACAGCGGCAGGCAACCCTATTCACCGTTTATCCAACAGGGAGAATAATATTATGCAACTCCTGATAAAAGGAGCCAGCGTTGCTGAAATTGCCGATAAGCTCAGCCTGCAGATATCCACCGTAAGCACCTATAAAAAAAGGATCTTCGAGAAATTACAGGTATCAAATGTTATTGAAATGATAGAAAAAGTACAGCTCTATTCCTGATCACCACTTCAGTTAATCCCCTTCTCCCTCAATGCTCAAAACATTGGGCTTTTATTAAATAATTATTATATTGAATCCAGAAAGCAACTAAAATCACTTAACCACCATTATGGGAATACAGATTCCCGCCACACACCTATGAAAAGACTACTTTCCGTTGTTACAGGAATGCTTGTAACCTCACTGAGCTTCGCCCAGGAAAAACGCGGGGCATTTGAAATCACAGGATCTGTTGCAGGTAAAGAAAACGGGCACGTTTATCTCCGTTATGGCAATGGATTTTACATAGAGGACAGCACAAGCATCAAAAATGGGACATTTACTTTTACAGGCATGTTAAGCGAACCCGTCATAGCCACTATCAGCGGAGATGGGGATGAAGGCATAGATTTTTACCTTGACCCGGGAAAAGTACAGGTAAAGGTAAATTCCCCCATATTTAAAGAAGGTGCTATCACCGGATCGGCTTCACAGGAAGAATATGCCGAGCTGCTGGCTGCCAGGGCCCGCGTACAACAGGCACAGGCGCCTCTCTTCCAGGCATATGACGATGCCAGCAAGCAATACCTGGCTGCTATCCAGGCAAGGAAGACGGATACAGAATTACGTACATTGAAGGCAAAAGCAGATGCGGCCAAAGCATTACTGCAACCCCTGTATGAAGAATCCAGGGCAGCCTCTTACAGCTTCTTCCGCACACATCCGGAATCTTATGTTACAGCAGCAGAACTCCGCAAGTTCACTACTTTCATGAAAGCAGATACGCTCAGGCAATATATCAGTAAACTGGCTCCCTGGCTGCAAACCAGCGTTTACGGGAAAGAACTGACAGATATCCTGGCTAAGATACAGAACGGTTCTCCAGGCAGCAGGGCGCAGTTATTCAGTCAACCGGATATCAACGGCAAACCAACAGGCCTGATGGATTTCAAAGGCAAATACCTGTTGCTGGATTTCTGGGGTAGCTGGTGCCTGCCTTGCCGTAAGAACAACGCTCACCTGAAATCATTATATGCAATGTATAAGGATAAAGGATTTGAGATACTGGGAATTGCTGATAACGACGGTAAGCCGGATGAATGGAAAAAAGCTGTAACGAAAGATGGTGTGGGAGCATGGCATCACATACTCCGCGGCCTGGATACTCAGAAATTCAAAGAAGATGGCAAACCACAACCAGGCGATATATATAGCATGTACGGTATTCACGCCGTTCCTACTCAACTGCTGATAGATCCAAACGGAGTGATCATTGCAAGGTATGGTAGCGGTGGAGAAGAATATGAACAACTGGATACTAAACTGGCAGAGATATTTTGATTCTTTTAGATTGCAGGCCTGTGGCCTGCAATCAATCTGTTCCTATTTAAGATAATCGTTTAGCTTTAAAGTCTTCAGAGATCTTATCCCCTCTACAACTTCCGCAGCATTCAGCCTGGCGCCTGCCTCAATTGTATGTGTATGATCTTTCGTTCCAAAATAAGTGGATGCTACCTTCTCTTCCCCTTCCCTGTCATAAACATCAGCTACAAGGGCATTCAGATCAATGAACAACGCCCCTTCCTTCTCAGCCGTCTGCCTGGCCCACAAACCATAATCCTGCGATCCCCTCGCTACTTTACCATCTTTCCAGACATTCCTCGGCACCAGTGAACAAACAACAGGTATAGCACCTTTCTGTTTGGCTTCCCTGATCAGCTTTGCAATATACCAGCCATAAGTATGCACCACTTCCTGCTTCTTCAGGATAGGATTGTATATCTCTTTACTCTCATCTCCTACTCCCTTAATACTTCCCCTGGCCCGGGCAGTATCATCCAGCGGACCACCATCATTATGCCCGAACTGGATCAGGACATAATCTCCCGGTTGCAGCTTAGCCAGTACGCTGTCCCATAGCCCTCTTGTCTGAAAGGAACGGCTGCTGGTACCCCCCAGCGCCTTGTTGTGAATAGAGATCCTGCTGGTATCAAAATACTCTCCGATGAAATGCCCCCATCCCCACTGCTCATTATCTCCCTTGTCTTTCCCGTTCTTTACAGTAGAATCCCCGATAAGATATAATGCCGGTTTGTTTTGCTGTGTACCGGAAATGAAAACCACAGCCATAATTGTCAGTAACAGTTTATACATAACGATAGAATTAATGCAGCTGGTAAATACGAACGTTGCTGATCTCCTGCCTGGACCAGGTAGAGCGGAAACCAAAGTATCCTTCTTTCAGCAGAGAAGGATCAGCATAACTGAAATACTGTTCTCCGTTTACCCAGTAGCTGGTCACTCCGTCCTTTACAATGATCCTGATACGGTATACTTTATCTTTCGTTAGCAGATGCGCTGTATCCTTATATTCCTGCAACAGTTTCCGTTCGCCGTTGCCTTCATATTTTCTGAAGCGCGTAGTGCTGTTGGTATTGCCTCCCATACCTACATAATACAACTGCAGCGAGTCATATTCTTCCAGTACTCCGCTGCGCGTAAAGAGATGGCTGTTACGCGGGTCTTTAGCCATCCAGAACTGGTTCAGATCAGACAGGCGGTCGTTCGGTTTTCCTGTTGTAAGCACTCTGCGCGTGTATTCAATACTGACGTTACCGCTCAGCAGTTTGTTCAGCCATACTGTAACGCCTCCTTTTGTGTCCAGTATCAGCCGCCCGTTCTCTACATATACTCTTGAATTGGGAACGGGCGCTACTTCTGCTATCCAGGTAGTGCTATCCAGTCCGTTCTTAAAATTATCTTTAAAAAGTAAGCTGTGTGTCCTATACTTTCCTGCTTGTTGGGCTGTTATTGTGGTGGTGGTGAGTAAGAGCGCCAGGGCAGTGATTAGCAAACGCATATCTATTGGTTTTGAGAGGCGGTCAGCCATTAATATAATGATCTCCTGCATAGTCCAGCAACGCCATAGCGGCCAGTCCCCACTGGGCAACCGCATTAGTGCTGATACCATCTGCTTCTGAGATAGGGTTCAGTACTGCCGGTCCGCCGATAGTGTGCAATGTATCTGAGAATTTACGTATGCCCGCTTCCCCTCCAAGAAACTCCCGCCATGCCCTTTCCGCCAGCTGCTTATCTTTCTTCCTGCGGGCGGCAAAAGCAGTCAGCCGGGAGTGTGACTGTCTGAGATTTAGCTTACCAAGAGGTCTGCCCAGCACAGCTTTCTGCTCTTCTGCCGAAGCATTGTACAACTCACAGTATTGCAGCCACGCCTTTTCAAATGCCGGCATATCGACTAATGCTACCAGCTCTGCACAGATCTCAGGCAATCCGAATACGGCGCTAAGATGGGATACAGAGATTTTATCTTTCTTTTCCGGCAGGAACTTGCCCGAAGCCAGCTCCATCTGCGCATTTCCTGTAAAGAACCCATTAGGCTGCGCAGCAATGGTAGCCATACTGTTCAGCAGACGGTCTTTTGCCGTTGTATTACCGGTACGCTCCCATTCCGTCAGCCACGCGGCCGCCAGAGAGCCCCAGTCTGTTCCGAAAGAAACGCCGGCATATTCTCCCTGCGGATCGCCCACCGGCTGTCCTACTTTACGTCCCGGCACAATGGTACGCAGGGTATAAGCGGCATCTACTTCAGCATGCATAAGATCCCCCACACGCTCATCAGCAGTAAGATAGTAGTAGAAACGCCTGTTGGCAACTGTGGAGATGCGTAGCTGTTTAGCGCTGCATCCCCAGTGCTGAACATTATGCCGGGAGCCCAGGGGCGCAAAAGGACCTATATGATGCACATCTACTTCTCCTGTATGCCGCGTCATGGCTTCCGCCATACGGAAAACATCTTTTCTTCCGGTATGCAGGTAGAAGTACCACAACCACAGATCAGTAGAAAGCTCCGAATTATCCCACGCAAAGCCACCTACATCATACCGCCATACATGCCTGTCCTGGTCATAGGAATGCATGACATCGCCATAATTCCAGAAGCCATACCAGTGCCTTTCTTCCACCTGCCGCTGATAATAACCGAAATAAAAATCCAGCTGTTCCTTTATCTTCTCTTTCTCCGGCGATGAGGTGTAAGGTATATTCCAGCTGCCTCCCAGCACACCGGCCTTCTCCCATTGGGATATGGCGAAGGTCAGGTTATGCGGGTCCTGTACATAGGCGGCAATACCTGCCAGCTGCTCATTCGAAGGTGTTGACGGCAACGCCCAGAGCTGCAGTTCACTGGTACGGGCAACGCCCATAGGCGTACCAAATCCGGGCTCATAATCTTCATAGGTAATTTCCAGTCCCTCACGCTGTTTGGCAAAAGTGTCCTGCCCCATGCCATCATGATAAAACCGCAGGTCCATCGGAGCAGCACTTGGCGCCCACAACCACAGCGTAACCTGTCCCATTTCCGTATGCGCGTTCCTGATATCCAGCTGTGCCGGACAACTTTGCCAGAAATTCCTGATACCAAAGGCCAGCCCGCCTTGCGGAGTACCTACATAACCCGTGCCGGCGGCACGTTTTCCATAGGCCGACTGTATCCATCCATACCCTTCACGGGTACGTTTGCGTATCTCAAAAGCGTCTGGTGTAGGCTGGAAGAGTGTATAGTCGCCAAATGCAGGGATATACTGCAAACGGGGCGCTACTCCGTCCGGCAGGGAATCTCCTGCAGGAGTGGCTTTACCTGCCACCTGGGCTTCACGCACTTCCTTGCCGGGATCGCGCCGCAGCCCCGTCAGTCCCTTTACAGCTTCTGCAAAAATACCCTGCCCTTCTCCTGCAAAACGAATGTGCCTGTCCGTTAGCTCGCCGCTCAGCGGTACGTCAAAACGAAGCCCCAGTCCGCGGATGAAGTCCTTATGCTCATCACCGTCGTAAACAATAGTATGTATGATACGGACAGATTCACTGTTCTCATAAAAATAAAGCCGCAGCACAAACGGCAGCCAGCTGCGTTCTTTAGCATTGGTATGCCGCCCTTCCACTTTCACTACAGCACGTATGGGACCCGTTTGCTCTACAGTTACCTTATCTATCTTCCCCTCATACCATTCACTTGTTACCACACCCTCTCCTTCCGTCCCATATGCGTCCTGCGTTTGCAATACCAGCTTGCCGGACAACGCACTGACCTTTCCATTTCTCTTAATACTACGGATAAACGCAGAGCCCGTTCTGCCTATTTCACATTGCAGGAGACCATTATCTATCAGTATACTGTCTGCCTGTTCCTTTACACTCACACCACCTTTTACAATACCCTGCTTAGCAGGCGTCAGCTCCAGTCCCGCCGTCAATCCCTTTCCGGCGCCAATGGCATGGGCGCTCCATTTAAGAGACCCGTCCGGCCAGGTGGCCAGTGGCCACGACTGCACAGGTACCTGTTCTCTACCGCCATCCTGCAGTACAAAGCCGGTGTCCCTTTTTACTGTTCCACGGGGCCATGGCACTCCCCACGTAACACCTGCCGTGAAGCCCGGCGCTTTATTATCCAGCCAGTGCAATGATACTGGCTCTGCTACGGCCATTCCGGTAAATGAAGAAGGTAATGCAGATACAACGGGAAGTCCGGCAGTAAAGATGCCTGTTTGCTTAACAAAATCCCGTCTTGATAATGATCGTTTTTCCATGAATTATAAAGTCTACTAAACGAGTGGACAAATGTAATATTAAAAAGAAAAGTTTAATTCCCTTTTTGATGTGCGGCTTAAAGTCTGGATGTTTCATTGAAATTCATCCGGCAGCCGGTTAAAAAACGCTTCCACTGGTCGATAAAATTTCTGCCCTCATCTATAATCCTGCCTTTTTTAACGTCGTATCACCTATTTTAGATAATCAATGAAAACCAGGAACAGGAACGCGAACTACCTGTTCCACATCTCTCCCATTATACCTGTAATCTGCCTCCATTTAAACCTGTAATCCTTAACTGCAGCTGTTGTCAACCTGTAAATTTATATGCGATGATCATTCAACTATGCGGACTATCGGGGGCGGGAAAAACTACAATTGCTACAAATGTTAAACAGAAAGCAGCAGCTTTCGGCACTCCCATCGAGATCATTGACGGTGATAACTACCGTGAATTCCTTTGCAAAGACCTGGGTTTCTCCAAAGAAGACCGCTGTGAGAATATCAGGCGGCTGGGCTTTGTGGCCAGCAGGCTTTCCTGTCACGGGGTTATCTGTATTATCAGCGCTATCAATCCCTATGATGCAGTCCGTAATGAACTGACAGCGGCCTATGAGCACGTCAGGACAGTATATATAGACTGCCCGGTAAACGAGCTCATTGCCAGGGATACCAAGGGATTATACAAAAGAGCTTTGCTGCCGGAGGGACATCCAGACAGGCTCACCAATCTCACAGGTATTAACGATCCCTTCGAGGCTCCCCGTAACCCGGACCTGCACTTGCGCACAGATAAAAAAAGTATCAGCACCTGTGTCAATGAACTCTTCGGTTTCATTATCACATCTGCTGCAAGAAAAAATAATTCTTCATTACGCGTTGCGTCTGTTTAAAAGAGCATGATAAATAATAAAGTTCTGGTTATTACAGGAATGCACCGTTCCGGCACTTCTCTCATTACACAATGGCTGTACCGCTGTGGCCTGCACGTAGGGAACAACTTCATGGGAGCCGGTATCGGTAACGAAGACGGACATTTCGAAGACCTCGATTTTTACAACTGGCACAGGAACATCCTCAATGATAATGAACTGCCGGATGATGGCCTCATACACAGGTCCGTAACGTCTCTGTCTGACGGACAAAAGCATGAGCTGAGAAACCTTCTGAAAGATAAAACAAAAGCACAGTCTCAATGGGGCTGGAAAGATCCGCGTACCTGCCTGTTCCTGGACTTTTACCGGGAAATGTTGCCGGATGCGCGGTATCTCGTTATCCTGCGGGATTACAGAAGTGTGGTCAGCTCATTGATCAGCCGTTTGTACAATAAGAGCGCTCATAAATATAAACAGAAAAAAGGGCTTCCTTACTTTGTCTGGAAGTATTTCAAACAACGCTACCGGAAGGAACATCTACTCAAAAAATACAGTGAGCACTACCTGAAAGTATGGATCAACTACAATGAATCCATCCTTCAGCACCTGCAACAGCTTCCTGCTGCCACCTACCTGGTAGTAGATCACACCACCCTCTCCGCCAGCAGCCCCTCTGTGTTCAAACACCTGGCGGCCGAATGGGATTTTGACCTGGAATATTATCAATTCGATAAAGTGTACAAGGAAAAGCTGATAAGCAATGTGCTGGATATTGAAAAGTATATCAGGGACAAAGCTATCATTTCCCATGCGCAGGATGTGCAACAGCAATTGCGTAAACAGGCTATCTGAAGAAATGTCCGCTAACGGACAAACATTGTACACTTGCGAACAGGCCGGCATGCGGCAGGCGGCTACCATCCGGCGTTTCAGAAACTGGCAATTTTATTGTAAGTTATCTCTTAAACAGGCATCATGTTTAAGAGCTACCTGAAGATATCTTTACGCAACCTGCTCAGGAACCGTACTTCCAGTACCGTAAACATACTGGGATTAACAATAGGCTTGTCCTGCGGCATCCTCATCTTCCTGCTTGTCAGCTATCTGTCAGGCTTTGAGAGCTATCATGCCAAAGCAGACAGGACCTACTGGATAGTAACAGATATCAACAGGAACTCCGTTCTTCCTTCAGATGCTACTCCCCGCCCGCTGGCAGCCATTCTCAGGAAGGATTATCCCGCCGTTGAAACTGCTGTGAGAGTGGAAAGCCTCTTTGGCCGGGTGATCAGTATACCGGAAACTACTTCCAGGTTTGAAGAATCACGCAATATCTGCTTTACAGAAAGCCAGTTCTTCCAGGTATTTGATGTAAAATGGCTGAGAGGCAATGCTTCCACCGCATTGTCTGCTCCCAATACCGTAGTGCTTTCTGACCGTTACGCCAAAAAATACTTTGGTACTGAAGATGTACTCGGTAAAGTACTCCGTTTTGATAACCAGGCCAACCTGACCGTTACAGGGGTTATTGCCGAACCGCCTTCCAATACCAGGCTAAGTTATGAGGTCATGATCTCCTATAACACCATTGCCAGCCTTAGTAATACTCCCGGCATCCTTGAACAGTGGGACAATCCTTCTTCCATGTGCTTTGTAGTGATGCGCAAAAACACCGGCAGCCCCGCATTACAGGAGGCCATCAACACCACGAAACAGGAATACCTTTCTGCAGAGCAGGCAAAGACCTTTGATTTTCATCCACTCCCGCTTACAGAACTGGGCTATAATATGAGATATGGCGGCACAGTACCCCGTCCGCTGCTCTACACACTGGCTATTATAGGCATACTGCTGGTAACAGCCGCCTGTATC
The DNA here is from genome assembly GCF_009758205.1 of Chitinophaga tropicalis. Lineage (GTDB taxonomy): Bacteria > Bacteroidota > Bacteroidia > Chitinophagales > Chitinophagaceae > Chitinophaga > Chitinophaga tropicalis. Next base: position 30,822 of record NZ_WRXN01000025.1, on the reverse strand, counting down.
AATTTTGTGAACATGGCTACAGCACAGGCGCTTAAGCGTTCCAAAGAGGTGGGCGTCCGCAAGGCAGTAGGCAGTAACCGCCGGCAACTGATAGGGCAATTTCTCATAGAAACAGGAGTGCTTACTTTCATAGCCCTTTTCTTTTCGCTTCTGCTGGTACAGCTCAACCTTCCCTTGCTGAACAACGCCCTGTCCGTTTTAAGAGCAGATCTCTCCGTCCTCAATCTCCTGCGCCCTGCCTCCCTCTGGTGGTTTGGTTGCCTGATAACAGGCGTGGTCCTGCTGGCAGGGTTATACCCTGCACTGGTACTGGCCCGGTTCAGGCCTGATACCGCTCTCCGCGGACGAATCACCACACAGCAGATAGGTGGCGTTCCCCTCAGGAAAGTGCTGGTAGTCACTCAGTTCTTTATAGCCCAGCTTTTCATCATAGCTGTTATTGTCATGACAGCACAGGTACGTTATATCCGGCAAACTGACCTGGGCTTTAATAAAACAGCCATCTTCACTGTTAATATGCCCCCTTCCGGCATATCAAAACAACAACTGCTTCGTGAAAAACTGATGCAGACACCCGGGGTGGAACAGGTCACTATAGGCCTGGAAATTCCCGCATCTCCCAGAAAACATCCTGTGTCTTTCTCATACGATCATCATACAACTCCTGAACCTTTTACTACCAACCTGAAGATCGGGGATATGAACTACATTCCCCTGTTCGGCCTGCACATGATAGCAGGCAGGAATTTTCTCAGCAATGATTCTCTCCATACAGAAGCTATTGTAAGCGCCATGATGGTAAAACAGCTTGGCGTACGCAATCCTGAAGAGATACTCGGTAAACAGGTAAGTATCTGGGGAATGGATAAAACGATTGTTGGTGTAGTGGCCGATTTCCACTCTGAAGACCTTCACAACGCCATACAGCCTCTTATTATCATGAATTACTTCCAGGAAAACCAGATGGCTGCCATCAAACTCAATCCGGCCAATATGCAGGCTACCGTGCAGGCTATTGAAAAGACCTGGAATGAATTATATCCTGACAACATATTTCATTCTGCATTTGTGGATGATATTACCGGGCAGTTCTATCTTACTGAAAAGATATTACTTGCATTGATACAGGCGTTCTCGTTAGTAGCTATCCTCATAGGCTGCCTGGGACTATATGGCCTCGTTACCTTTATGGCCGAAGCAAAAACAAAAGAGATCGGCGTAAGAAAAGTATTGGGAGCTACCGTAGAAAGCATAATTTTCCTGTTAACCAAAGACTTTCTGAAACTGATAGCAATAGCTATCCTGATTGCAACTCCGCTTGCATGGATAGGTATGAACAGATGGCTGGATGGATTTCCATACCATATCAGTATTCAATGGTGGATGCTGCTCCTTGCCGCCGGCGGTTTAATACTGATAGCACTGGTTTCTGTCAGCTTTCAGTCTGTCAGGGCTGCCTTAAAAGCTCCTGCCAGGTCGCTGAACATAGAATGATAGACTCACGGGGTTAAATGCCACAGGTACCCGTTCACTTAATATTCCCTTGTACGGCCTACATAAATATTACGGGCATTGAGGTACGTATCTGCCGTAGGGCCGGGACTACCGCTGGAGCCTTCCATCTGCATGTTGATGATAATATACAGAGGTTTGCCCACAAAATTGGCATTGTGCACTGCTTTCCATACCCCATCAATATAATAGTGGATATCCACGTTAGTAGCGCTCACCTTCGTGATCCAGGCGCGGTAAGTATGCCAGCTGCCGGGAGAAGATACTGTAGTAAGTGTACTTGAAACATCGGAAGAAGTCCTGAAGGTATTCTGCCAGTTGGTGGCATTACCTTTAAACTCCATAATATCACTTTCCGGAGGCCAGCTATTTACGCCGGTCAGCCAGAAAGCAGGCCAGGAGCCTGTTACTGTTGGTACCTGGAAATCGCATTTCACTTCCCAGTTCGGGAACTGATCGTTCACCAGGACATGCGTTTTGGCATTGATAGCACCGGAATGATAATGAATAGGCAGATAAGGATCTGCGCCACTGTTACCTTCATTCCAGGAGATCTTCGTTGCCTTAATGGTGAGGACATTATTGCCCAGGTAGATATGGTTATGATCTGTTGAGCTACCGTACATCCTGGCAGTACCGTTATGGTCAGAGCCCCAGGGATAGAGGTAATTCCAGGCAGCTTCAAAAGCCGTATAATTTGCAAAAGTGGAACCATCTATAACCGTTTCCCAGGTAGAAGCTGTGGTAGCAGCTATTTGTCGATCGGCCAGTGAAAGCGACGTACTCTCTTTTACGGGAGCTTCTTTCTGACAGGAGAATAATACCGGGAAGGAAGAAAACAAAAGCAGTCTAATAAAAGTTTTCATACTGTGGGTTTTGTGATAAAATGATAACAACGGGGGTTACGGGTAACCTGTGGCTTGATAAAAATAAGAAAACTTACCTTTGTATTATAATAAAGAGATCATGGACGACGGACAATACAGAAAAAATATTTACCCCGGGCTGGAAGTAGCTATCATACTAAAAAAGGACCAGCGCAGCGGGAAGCTGACATATGGTATAGTAAAAGATATTCTCACCTCCTCCCCTTACCACTCCCGTGGTATCAAAGTAAGGCTGGAAGATGGCCAGATAGGAAGAGTGGCCTCAATTGAGGAGGCCGACCTGTAATATGGCGATGCTATGCGCCGGCATGGCATAACGCCTCGTATCTGCCGGCAACGTCCTGGTACGATGCTCCACCACATTTTTTCCCGGTTCCTGTAAGGTATTGACAGCATCCATTGACGGAGCGTTAAGCTCATGTACCGTCCACTGGCCACGTGTTTTAGCGCCCTCTACTTTCAGCTGTACATCTATATTCTCTGTTGCACTACGGTTTACAAGGGCAATGGTCAGCACCTTGCCTGCATCATCAATAGAAGAAGCTACATCCAGTTGCGGCAGCTGCTCCGTATCCGGCAAAACGCCGCAATTTACGGTAGACAATACGCTCCTGCTCCCGCAAAGCTGCCGGTACAATGCCATGGGGTAATAAATTGTCTGGCAGACAACCGTTTTTTCGTCCGTCATCAGGGGAGCCAGTACATTGACTGTCTGTGCCCATGTGGCCATCCCTATCACATCTGCATGACGCTGGAACATGTTCAGGAAACTGGCTACGCCCAGGGCATGATTCCAGTTGTAGGTCTGCTCCAGTCCGTAAGCCCCTTTCCCGCCGGATTCCCATATCCCCCACTCGTCCAGCGCTATCTTTACAGGCCCCTTTCTGCCGGGAAAGCGGTACCATTTACTGAAAGTGTCCAGTGTAGCAGGTGTCAGCGCTTTGATCTGCGCTGCCGTACTGATCACCTTCTCTTCCATTTTTGCAACAGAGCTGAACAGGGAGTTGGTTTTACCCGGTTGAGAACCGGCATAGAGATGTAACGAGATATAATTACAGATAGGGTGTAATCCTTCCAGTATCGTTTTATTCCAGTGCTCATCATCGCCCACCATGATCAGCTCAATACCCGGGTCCTGCAGTTTCATGAGCTTTGCATAATACCAGGCTTTCTTTACATAATCTGCCGGGTCCTGTAATACGCCTGCATCTTCTTTAGCGGCTTCTTCATTGCCCAGTCCCCAGTACTTCACATTATATGGCGCTGCATGCCCGTTTTTACGCCTTAACGCCGCATAATAAGTATCTCCTGAGGCATTGCAGTATTCCACCCAGTCAGATGCTTCTTCCGCCGTTCCGGTAGACATGTTCACCGTTAAGAAAGGCGCTGCATTCAGCTGATTGCTCCAGGTCATAAACTCGTCCGTACCCACATGGTTGTTATCCTCTCCCCCCCATATCAGGTTACGGCGTACAGGCCTTTCTGCTTTCGGCCCAATACCATCTTTCCAATGATAGATCTTGGTGACAGTACCTCCCGGGTAGCGCATCAAAGGTGTATGCAATGCCTGTACTTTTTCCAGCACATCTTTTCTGAAGCCATTCTTATCACTCAATGGAGAATTTTCATCGTAGATACCGCCATAAATAGCCCTGCCCAGGTGTTCAATGAACTGCCCGTAAATAAGGGGGGAAATATCTGCGGTGACCCTGGCAGCATTTACTGTAACCGTAGCCTGCCCTTCGCTGAATAAGCCGCTGAAATTGCCTGTTATGAGAGATCCTGCCATCAAGCCGGTGCTCATCTTCATGAAATGTCTTCTGGAAAAACCCTTTGATGCACTGTTCATTGGGTTAAATTAATTAAAAATCAAAAAAAATATACTTTTGCGCCATGAAATATGCCGACAAAGATATCCAGGAGATGGAAGAATTTTATCGTACAGCCCAGTTACCGGAGAAAATAGAAATAATGAAAGGAATGGTTATTACAAACGTACCTGCATTCGTGGACAGTCACCTGACAATCATCAAACTGAGAAAAGGGGTCGGGATCTTTGAACCTTTCTATGACCGTCTGGTTCTTGTGAAAGAAATATTATCTGCACAATAATCTTAAAAAAATGCTTTTGCCTTTAAAAGGCAAAAGCATTTTTTAATTCAGAAAGAGATCTTTTGAGCATGCTTCCTTACCCAGCCCCTTATCCTGAAGAACTGTAATAACAGCCCCGCCAGATATACCACTACTAACAATTTAAGTCCCGTCTGTACTGCAGGTGAAGCTTTACTTTCCGCTATAGGATGCGATGGAGGCAGATGTGTAAGCGTTTCATTGATAGCAGGCACCAGTGACAGGAAAACGGTGGTAGTCATCAGGAACGTCTGTATATATAACGCTACAGGTCTGTCAGTCCAGGCACGCCCCATGGCATAGGAAACAGCCAGCAGTACCAGGATCATAATAGCAATGGCATGACCGGGATTAAACCCTCCCTCTTTGGAAAGCCCGAAGGAAGTGAGGCAGGCCAAAACATTGGTTATCGTGTAATAAATGCCCGTTTTGCTATGAGGAACGATCCGCGCATCACGGACAAGGGAAACAGCGGCAAAGACAAGGGCTACTACAGAAATGGCGGTGTGGATGATACCGAGGGTTGATAGAGAGCTAGCCATAAATCAGATTTTAGATGATTGATGAAGTAAAAGTCTGAAATGATACAACAACTCATCTCAATCCTGGTTCAAAACCGCGGATATATACATCAAAAACCCTGAAACATCCAACAGATCACACCTATTTTTCCGCCATTGTCTTTAGCTTATTAAGAGCTTTCGGGAACACTTCTGAAAACATTTCCTCAAACTCTTCTGCCACATCCATATCTACGACCAGCTCCGTTCCGCCATCCACAGTCCTTAAAGTATAATTCTCATGTGCCCCGGCCCATTGTTTCACCTTCTCGCTTACTGTATCCTCCTTTCCATCTGTTACTTCTCCCAGATGCTCGAAAGACATGAATTCATTGGGAATATTCTCTTCCACACGGGAAACCATTCCCCTTCCCTGTCCGTCCAGGAACAATACCTTACTACCCTTTTGCCAGTCTGTCTCGGCATGAGACCCTTCTGCAAAAACGGAAGTCCATTCAGGATAAGAATCCTTGCCCCACAGCAGTTCCCAAACGTGCTGCCTGGAGGCATTAATGCTGGTTTTAAATTGTCTCTTTTCCATGGAATTTGTTTTTTCCAAATTTAAACCAGCTTCCTAAAAATGAAGGGTGATTTACACGACTTTTATGGGGTGCAGATGCGACAAAAAAAGCAGCCTGTAGAGGCTGCTTTTTCTTAATATAAAACTCTGAATTTGATCGTGTTCTCTATCTTTTTCAGATCTTTCAGCAACTGCTTGTCATAGTCGCCGCTGATGTCTGTAATGACATACCCGATCTGGCTGTTGGTCATCAGGTATTGTGCAGCCAGGTTTACCTGGTTATCCGCAAATACCTGGTTGATCCGGGCCATTTCTCCCGGTACATTCCGGTGAATATGGATCAGGCGGTGTGCATTGGCCACCTCCGGCAACTGCAGGTTAGGGAAATTCGCGCTTTTGAAAGTATCTCCGTTATTAATGAAACGCGCAATATGCTTTGCTACGGATTCAGCCTTTTTAATATTATCAAACACCACTATGCCCATCTCTGTACAGATGCTATGATCTACATGCTTTTTACTGTTACCCAGATAGCCGATAGTTTTCAGCTTACTGGCCTGCCTGAGCAGCGTTGGGTCAATTTCTCCACCATTTCCCATCAGTACAATACCTGCTTCAGCGGCATATTTCTCTTCAAAGGAATCAGCATGCTTAATAGAGAAACCATCTTTCTTCAGGTATTTCACCGCTTCGCCGGGTACATCTCCTATTACCAGGCAAAGAATGCGGTTTTTAGGGTATGAAATAGCGCACGGAAGATTGTTGACATAGAGGAACTCATCGAAGCTGGGAGTGATGTGATCGGCTTTCTCAGCTACGGATTTACGCTCGATATTCTCAGTAAATGCATAGAATTTCTTGATCAGCCCAAACTCCTTCAGCTGGAAGTCGGAGTGCCCGTCGCCTATACCATAAATATCTCCCGGCAGGTTTAACTGCCTGAGCAGCTTTACCTTGCCTCCTTCTTCAGAAAGCGGGTTGGAACTGTCATACCCTACTATCTTCCCCTCATCATTATATACAAATGTATTGGCGTAAATATTCTCCTTCCTGATATGATAAGGCAATACCACCGGCGTGATAAACTCCTTAAAACCACCGGAAACGATCAGCACATTATCACCATGATGCCTGAAAAAACCTTTATTGCGGGAAAACGAAGCAGAAACCTGTTTCTTAAGATGTTTCACCAGCTGGGAAAGATGCTCTTTATTGGCTTCCAGCAGCTTTACCCTTCCTGACAGGCTTTCCCTGAAGGAAAGTTTACCCTCCATGGCCTGGTTGGTCAGGTCTTCTATCTTTCTATAGATATTTTCCCGTTCGGGATGATCTTTCAAAGAAATACGCGCCAGTTCATCTAATGCCTCTACCTGGGTAAATGTACTGTCAAAGTCTATAACATAATAATTCCCGCTCACTGGTATATTGATTTTTTATACTCTAAAGAAGTACAAAAATATATGTTTTGATAATATTTTACTAGAATCTTGAAAATTCTCTAATGGGTCTCGTCGATGGCCAAAGTAGTCACCTGTTTGAAGTTAGCCTTTAGAAATAGATATCATCTATCTCGTCATGATTATTATCGATTTTCTTTATCGATCCTGCCGGATACTTTTGCACCAACAAACACCTTTTCAATGAACCGTAAGCTAATTTCAATGATGATTGCCGGCTTCTCCTTTACGTCAGCAATAGCGCAGCAACAGTTAACAATGAACACAGGCGCCCCCGTTGGCGACAACCAGAATTCCAAAACAGTTGGTAACAATGGACCCGTATTATTAGAAGACATTCACCTGATTGAAAAACTTGCCTCCTTTGACCGTGAGCGTATTCCGGAGCGTGTGGTACACGCCCGTGGCGCCGGCGCCTTCGGAGAATTTGAAGCCGCAGCCAGCTTCTCTGAATATACCAAAGCATCCCTTTTTGCACAGAAAGGTAAAAAGACACCTGTATTTGTACGTTTCTCTACCGTTATTCACGGCAACGGCTCTCCTGAAACATTGAGAGACCCACGCGGTTTTGCAGTAAAATTCTATACAGACCAGGGTAATTATGACATCGTAGGTAACAACCTGCCTGTATTCTTTATCCGTGATGCCATCAAGTTCCCTGACATGGTACACTCTCTCAAACCCTCGCCTGTTACCAATAAACAGGACCCCGGACGTTTTTTCGACTTCTTCTCCCACCAGCCTGAAGCAACCCATATGCTGGTACGCGTTTACTCTGACCTGGGCACTCCCGCCAGCTACCGCGAAATGGATGGCTCCAGCGTACATGCCTTTAAATGGGTAAATGAGAAAGGTGAAGTAACCTATGTAAAATATACATGGAAATCAAAGCAGGGCGTTAAAACCCTTTCTGCCGAAGAAGCGACAGCAATACAGGGAAAAGACTTCCAGCACGCCACTGTTGACCTTTACGAGAACATCGGCAAAAAGAACTTCCCATCCTGGGACCTCTACGTACAGATGTTGAAACCGGAACAGTTCGAGAAACTGGATTTCAACCCGCTGGACCCTACCAAAATATGGCCCGAAAAAGATGTGAAGTCAGTACTGGTAGGTACAATGACATTGAACAGGAACCCGGATAATATCTTTGAACAGGTAGAACAGTCAGCATTCTCACCGGGTACACTGGTACCCGGTGTTGAACCTTCCGAAGATAAACTGCTGCAAGGCCGTTTATTCTCCTACTTCGACACCCAGCGTTACCGCATAGGCAGCAATTTCCAGGCTCTCCCTGTCAACGCGCCCAAAGTACCGGTAAATTCCAACAACCAGGATGGCGCCTTCAGCAACAGGCAGAAATCATCTGATATCAACTATCAGCCAAGTGAGTCAACAAACGAATATAAAGACAACAATAACTATAAATATTCAACTGCTACCTTCAACACCACCAGTGTTCAACAGAAGATCAGCAAACCGAACGACTATAAACAGGCGGGCGAGTTTTACCGCTCCCTTTCTGATACAGACAAAGACCACCTGGTAAAGAACCTGGTGGGCGATATGTCTCAGATAAAGAACCGTACCGTATTGCAGAAAATGGTAGGACATTTCTATATGGCTGACGCAGACCTTGGCAAACGCCTGGCAGCAGCGCTGAACGTTACAAGACAGGAAGTAGAAGCAATCTTCAGGGGATAAGATTTAATAGGACAGGATAACCCAAGGGGCCCCCGCAGGGGGGCCTCTATTTTATAACTTATTTTTTATGACAAGATCTTACCTGCTTATATTTTTCTGCTTTATCACTTCATGTACCTATGCCCAGGATATCTTTAATGCAGCCAGGACAAATGACACCATCACCCTGGAAAGCTACACCAACCTGGATACAACAGATCAACGCGGCTCTACTCCACTTATCATTGCTATCTATAACTATCAGCAGGAAGCCTCCATACAACTGCTGAAACGTCATGCCAAACCGGATGTACAGGATCTTGCAGGTAATACTGCCCTGATGGGAGCATGTTTTAAAGGAAATACAGAAGCTGTCAGCTTATTACTGCAATACAAGGCAGATCCCAATATCCGCAATTATAACAATGCTACTGCACTGATCTTTGCAGCTACTTTTGGTCATGCAGAAGTTGTTAAGTTACTACTATCAAAAGGGGCAGATAAGAATATCCGTGATCGTTGGGGGAAAAGCGCGCTGGACCATGCTATTATACAGGAAAATACAGAAGTTATAGCACTGCTGAAATAAAAAGAGCTATCCCATTACAGGATAGCTCCTCTATATACAAATGCTGTTCTCTATGCCTCAACACTCACCTTAAAGCCGGCGCTGTATTTTAAACCGCTTTGCTGCTGAAGAGCCTTCGGTACTTTAATAACCAGCCTGCCGTCTTTATAAGACCATTGCAGCTTTGCTTTACTGCCCAGTAAAACCACATTACGCACCTTCTTCACATTCTCTACTGCAAAGCTTACCTCTGCAGGCAGTTTTACTTCATCACTGTCTGACAGCATATAAGCATACAGGGAACGTTGATCTTTGGACTGAGTGAAATAAATGTTATTCTCAGAATAAGGCGCTACTGGTCTGGAACCATGTATACCTTCTTCGTTGATGGTCATCCAGCCACTGATGTCTTCCAGGCGTTTGTAAACGTCAGGAGCCCAATCGCCTTTATCGCTTGGGCCAACACCCAGCAACAGGTTACCACCTCTTGATACGATCTTCACCAGTGTAGATATGAGCTGGCGTGATGGTTTAAACTCATCCCGCGGACTGTAGCTCCAGGAATATCCCATTGTCATACAGGTTTCCCATGGGTAAGGCAGTGGTTTGTCAGGCACTGACTGCTCAGGAGTAGTATAGTTCTCATACTCGCCCGGTACGGTCCTGTCTACTACTATCAGTCCCGGCTGATTCTTACGCGCCATACCAACAATAGTATCCATGTTCAGGCTCTGTTTACCGTCAGGTCTTACCCAGCCGCCATCCAGCCAGAGGATGTCTACTTTGCCATAACCTGTCATCAGTTCCTGGATCTGGTTATAAGTAAAATCATTGAACTTCTTCCAGCGCTCAGGGAACTTCTTCAGGTCATAGTTGATGTTCTCATCTTTTGGCGGATAATACTTCCACCAGAAGTTATCGTTGTGCCAGTCAGGCTTGGAAAAATATGCGCCGATCATGAAGCTGTCCTTGCGGAAAGCGTCGAATATCTCTTTAGCCACATTGCTCCGCGGATTTTTGGAGAAAGGTGTATTAGGGCTTGTGATCTTATAATCAGTTTCTTTGGTATCGAACATGCAAAAACCATCGTGATGTTTAGTCGTAAATACTACATAACGCATGCCCGCTGCTTTGGCAGCTTTTACCCATTTCTCCGGGTTAAAATCAACCGGGTTGAATGAGTGCTGCAACTCCTCATAGGTCTTCTTATAAACGTTATAATCATCACTGTAAGGACCTTTCCTTACAACCCAATCCACCGGACAGATGCTCCAGCTTTCCACTTCACCCCAGATAGAGTAAGTACCCCAGTGCATAAACAGACCAAAACGCTGGTCCTGCCATTGTGATAATTTTTTGATAACCAGCGGATCTTTAGGCGCTACGTAACCTGCAGACATTTCATGCACCCCTTCTTTAGCCTGTGCTATTAACTGCTTTCCGGGCAGCATAAAGGATAATAATACCGAACAAACGGTCAGCGATTTTCTCATGTATGGACCTGTTTTTTAGAAACAGCCAGCAATATCCGTAAATAACTGATCGCTTTTGCGCATATTTTGCCTTATCCTGATAACCTTTTAACAGGTCGATCAGTGCCTGAAGGTCAGATCAAACGATATCTTCACCTCATCGCCGGTTTTAAAGGCTCCCATAAGGAAAGTAGGAGGTTCAATCTCAAAGTCTGTCATGTTGATGGTTTTGCTGCCTTTAACATTCAGGCTCTTATCACTGTTAACCTTTGCATTAGCCACCAGGTCAATATCCCTTGTCACGCCCGCAACAGTGAGCTTACCATTACACCTGATTATTTTTCCGTCAGGCGATACAGTAGCAGAAGTAAGATTAAAGGTAATGGTGGGATACTTGCTTGTGTTTAACGTCCTGTAAGCATTGGCATCCATACCGGTACGGTCTCCCTTCAGGCTCTCTACAGGCATGACAAAGTTCAGCTGCGTAAGTCCGCCAAGATCCCCGTCATCATAAAAAGTAAATGTGGCATTACAGGCCATTTTACTGCTCTTCATCTCCCAGTCATGCATAGTAGATGTGCCACTGAGCGAGAGATTAAAATCATTTCTCTGCTGAGCGTAAGGGACGTATCCCGATAATAGGATCAACAATAACAGGGTGACTGTTTTCATTACTGTTTTCATAAGTGATTCTTTTTCCTTGATTCGGTAACAAAGTTACCGGCAGCCTTAGCCCTGCAGAATGATGAACATCAGTTAAAAAAATGATATATATCCCTGTTTTACCCGGATCTAGTCCACCTTAAAAGCATAGTGCCAGGTACGTTCCCTGTATGTTCCTTGGTGGTTCAGGTATCTCTCAAGTATCTTTCAAGCATCTTTCAGGCATGTCTTAAGCATGTTTAGTGCATGTATTGCGGTTGCACTTCTGCATCACAGTACTTCCCAAAAGAAAGTATTGCCAATAATACCCATCACTTCCGGAAAGAAAAGCCCCCTCTTCATAAAAAAGTCTGTACAAATCCGTCTTATCGTTATATTTTTACGGGAATAACGGTTAAATATCAACCCGGCATGAAAAAACGACTACTTATTCTATCAGCCATTATCAGTCACACAGCCATGGCACAGCAGGCAAAAGACAGTATCAGGCCAGGCATTTTTACCCTTGGTGAAGTAGTTATCACTGACCAGGGCAAACAACCGGGAACAACGATCAGCGCCACCCGGCTGCAGGATTTCGCAAAGAACGATGTATCTAAAGCCCTCAACCTGCTGCCCGGTATTAACCTTTCTGCCGTTGGCGCCCGCAATGAAGCCATGATCTATCTCAGGGGCTTTGACCTGCGCCAGGTCCCCCTGCTGATTGACGGTATACCCGTTTACGTTCCCTATGACGGCTATGTAGACCTTGCCCGCTTCACCACCTTCGATCTGGCAGAAGTGAATGTTTCCAAAGGATATACCTCCGTGATCTATGGCCCTAATGCACTTGGCGGCGCTATCAACCTCGTTACCCGAAAACCGGCAAAGGCATTTGAACTGAACGGAGCCAGCGGATGGCTTTCAGGAGGTTATCGTACCAACATCAACGTAGGCAGCAACCTGGGAAAATTCTATATACAGGCCGGTTATTCAAGACTGGACAGGGATTCCTTCCCCCTCTCCGATAAGTTCATACCCACCCGCATAGAGAACGGCGGTAGCAGGAATAACTCCTACAATATGGACGAGAAATACAATATTAAAATAGGATACCGGCCCAACCAGCGTTCAGAATACGCCCTTAGCTACCAGTACCAGCACGGTAAAAAGGGATCTCCTGTGTATACCGGCACAGACACGCTTAACAGTCAGTATAAAAGTCCGCGGTACTGGCAATGGCCATACTGGGATAAACAAAACCTCTACTTCATCAGCAATACCAGGATTGACAGCACACAGTATCTTAAAACAAGACTGTACTACGATAAATTCAAAAACCAGCTGAACTCATACGATGACGGTACCTTTACCACCATCACCCGCCCTTATGCCTTTAAAAGCTATTATGACGATTACACCTTTGGCGGTATAGTAGAATATGGCCACAGCGCATTCTCCGGACGGGACAACTACAGCGTAACCGTTCAATACAAACAGGACGTACACAGGGAACACAATGAAGGTGAACCGACCCGCACCATGTCTGACAGGACCCTCACCGCTGGCTTTGAAAATCATCTGATCATTGCTCCGGAACTGTTGTTGCTCACAGGTTTCAGTTATAATAACCGCAGCAGCATCAAAGCAGAGAACTATAACAGTACTACAAAAGCCATCTCCCCCTACCCTGACAACAGCAATAACGCATTTAACGTACAGGGTAGATTACAGTACAGCCTTAACAGCACCAGTGTATTAAATGCTTCTGTTGCCAGGAAAACAAGATTCGCCACTACGAAAGACCGTTATTCCTACCGCATGGGCACAGCTATTCCCAACCCTGACCTTGCCGCTGAATATGCTTTGAACTATGAACTGGGATACAAAGGCTCTTTCCATAACAGGCTGACCGTCGAAGCAGCGTTATTTTATAGTAAGATCAACAATACTATACTCACCGTAAATAATGTAAAATTCGATTCTACAAGGAATGTATGGCAAAGCCAGCTGCAGAATGCCGGCAAATCAGAATATATGGGAGCAGAAGCTGCAGTAGAATACCGTATAGCTACTCATCTCAGGGCAGGGATCAACTACACCTACATCAAACGGAACAATCTTACCAATCCGGCACTTCGCTTTATTGATGTACCTGAGCATAAACTGTTTGCCTTTCTTCAATACCAGCACGAAGATAAATATGGTATCCAGCTCAACTCAGAGTATAATTCCAAAAGATACAGCACCACTTACGGCACTACCACAGGAAGCTTTGTATTGCTGAATACAAGAGCAATGGTAAAGGTTTGGCGCTACTTCTCTGTCGAAGCAGGCATCAACAATATCACCGACAAAAACTACTCCCTGGCCGAAGGCTATCCTGAGCCAGGCAGAAACTATTTTGCAAACCTGATCTACCGTTTATAATGATAAAACGCTTTGCGAAAATGGTCTTGCTACTCATTGCCTGCCTGGCAGGTACAGGCAGTATATGGAAGCAGGGACCGCCAAGGCCTTATAAAGTTGAATATCCGTCCTATTTCGGCAACAGGATCAACATTCCTGAGGATAATCCTCTTACAGAAGAAGGCGTCAGATTGGGACGGATGCTGTTCTATGAAACAGCACTGTCTTCCGGCAACCGCATATCATGCGCTTCCTGTCACAAACAGGAGCTGGCTTTTACCGATGGACTGCAATTCAGCATAGGCGTTGACGGTACACCTACTCCACGCAATTCTATGTCTCTCGCTAACCTGTTATGGGTCAGGAATTTCTTCTGGGACGGCAGGGCTGAAGGGCTTGAAAAGCAGGCAGAGACACCGCTTACAAACCCACATGAAATGGGACAGGCATTAGCAATATCTGCTCAAAAGCTACAGCAATCTCCCATCTACCCTGCGCTTTTCCGGGACGCCTTTGGCAGCAATGTCATTACAGACAATAAAATAGTTAAGGCGCTATCCCAATTTGAACGTACACTGATATCCTCCAATTCAACCTACGATCAATACCTGCGGGGAGAATACCAGCCCACAGCATCAGAACTGAACGGCATTACATTGTTCTTTGATCCTGGAGGAGCCGGTTGCGGGCACTGTCATGGCGGACCCAAAACATTCAGTGAGCTTTTTCATAATAATGGACTGGACAGTATTCCCGAAGATGCAGGCCGTAAAGCCATTACCGGGCAGGAATATGACAATGGCCGTTTCAGGGTAGCTACGCTGCGCAATATTGCACTGACAGCTCCTTATATGCACGACGGCCGCTTCAAAACACTGGAAGAAGTGGCTGACCATTACAGCGATCATATACAGGCCAGCGCTACACTCAGCCCTTTCCTTGAGAACAGGCAGAAACTGACAATGCAGGAGAAGAAAGATCTTGTAGCCTTTCTGCACCTGCTCACTGATTCAACTTTTATAACCGATAAACGTTTTTCCAATCCTTTTAAATGATCAGATATGAAGGTATATCTCATTGCTCTCCTGGCCTGTTTTTCCCTGCACCAGGCATCTGCACAGGAAGCTTCTCTCAGTGTAACCGGGGAAGTAACACATCCCCTTCAGCTCACAGCTGCCGGCCTTTCGAAGATGAAACGTACTACCGTTGCATTGAAAGACAGGGACGGGAAAGAACATAAGTACACAGGCGTGACCATCCCTGAAATACTGGACCTGGCAGGTGTTACCACAGGTAAACAGCTGCGGGGAGAGAACCTGACCAAGTACATGCTGGTAAAATGTGCTGATGGCTATGAGGTACTTTTCTCTCTTGCAGAACTGGATACCAGCTTTACCGACAGGACCGCTATCCTTGCCGATCAGCTGGAAGGTGGTCCGTTACCTGCAGGGAAAGGCCCTTTCAGGCTGGTAGTGCCGGGAGAAAAGAAACCTGCCCGAAGCAGCTTCCAGGTGACTGAATTTATTATCCGCTTTGCTAAATAGTACTACCGGTTGCTGCGAACCTGATCGCCCAAAATGCTTTTATCTGTTGTAAAAGCATTTTGGGCGATGTTTTTCCCGGTATTATAAGCAGCTGAAAAAATGAGCTGTAACCCTAAAGGATAAATTGTTATTTTGTAGTAACAACTAAAATCTGAATGCGCTTATGAAGTACCAGCTGTTATCATTGCTCTCCTTTGTGCCCATCTTTAGCTTTGCACAGATCAAAGATCTTGACCGGAACGTAGCCAACGTAAAAGATTCCGTCGTATCCTGGAGAAGACACCTCCATCAGAATCCTGAGCTCTCCAACCGTGAGTTTAAAACATCTGAGTTTATTGCAGCCCATCTCAGGAAACTGGGACTGGAAGTACATACCGGCATTGCCAAAACCGGGGTGGTGGCTATTCTGAAAGGCGGTAAGCCCGGCCCTGTAGTAGCCCTCCGCGCCGATATAGATGCCCTGCCGGTTTATGAAAGGGCCAACCTCCCGTTTAAGTCCACCGATACAGCAGAATACCTGGGTCAAAGAGTGCCGGTCATGCATGCCTGCGGACATGATACCCATATAGCCATCTTATTAGGTACAGCTGAAGTATTGAGCAGCATGAAAAAAGATGTGCCCGGTACCGTTAAGTTCATCTTCCAGCCCGCAGAAGAAGGCGCTCCGGGCGATGAAGAAGGAGGTGCACCACTCATGATCAAAGAAGGCGTCATGGAGAATCCTAAAGTAGATGCCATCTTTGGCCTTCATATCAATTCACAGACGCCTATAGGTACAGTGAAATATAAATCGGGATCGGTAATGGCATCGAGCGACTGGTTCACCGTGAAGGTAAAAGGCCGTCAGTCGCACGGGTCACAGCCCTGGTCCGGTATTGATCCTATAGCCGTAGCATCCCAGATCATACAGGGATTTCAGAATATTGTGAGTCGCCAGTCGGAACTGACTAAAGCCCCGGTAGTGATCACTGTAGGCAAAATACATAGTGGTGTGCGCAGCAACATCATCCCCGAAGAACTGGTGATGGAAGGTACGATACGTACATTAGACACTAAAATGCAGCAAAGTGTTCATGAAAAAATGAAGCTCACGGCAACCAAAATAGCTGAAGCCTCCGGCGCAACTGCTGAAGTAACAATAGATACAAAGACGAAAGTGACTTATAATAACCCGGAGCTTGTAAAGCTGATGCTGCCTTCCATCGAAACGGCGGCAGGGAAAGATAACGTGAAGGAATCAGAATGGACTACCGGGGCGGAAGATTTTTCTTTTTACGGTGATAAAGCACCGGCATTCTTCTTTTTTCTTGGTGGATTGCCTCCCGGACAAGACCCGGCAAAGGCAGCGGCACATCACACACCGGACTTCTTTATTGATGATTCCAAACTGGATGTAGGTGTGAAAGTATTCTGCCAGTTGGTTTTTGATTATGCGAAGAAGAAAGTATAGCACTAAAAATATACTCAAAAAAAATGCTCCGCCGTTGGCGGAGCATTTTTTTTGAGTATAGAGCGCTAACGCGCCTACGGCCGTTTGGAGTCATACCAGGCTTTCAGGATATAGAAAGCCTTTTTCTTATTCCCTTTATCATCATACATTCCTTTCCTGTTCCATCCTTCCTGGTAGAAAGGATTATTCCTTTTGGGAGAACGGAAATCCGCCAGTAACCACGGCGTAATACCACAGAAATTTTCAGGCATACGGCTCAGCATATCCAGCTGCTCCTTAAAAAACCATTCCTGGTATTCTTCACTGAAACGGGTCAGGGAATCACCGTGGAAACCGGCCTTAGCCTCTGCCCCTGTTTCACTTATAAAGAAAGGTTTGTCATAGATAGTGCCCCAGTTGGTTGTACGGCATTTATCGGGCAATCCTCCATACCAGCCCAGGTATTCATTGAATGCTACAAGATCTACGAACTCTCCCAGCGGGTCATCCACCATGTTCAGGTCTTTACCTGAATTATAGTTCACTTCCAGTGCGGCAGATACCATTCTTGTTCCATCCAGCTCTTTAGCCCGGGTGATCAGGTTATGCATGAAGTTAGTACGCACGGGGCTTACCGGGGTTTCATTGCCGACAGACCAGATAATCACACTGGCCCTGTTATGATCTCTTGTGATCATCTCTGTAAGTTGGGCCTTTGCTTTCTCCAGTACTTCCGCACTGCCGAAGTTAATGGTCCAGTAAACAGGTATCTCTGACCAGACCAGTATTCCAAGGGAATCGGCCAGTCTTACCATCCTTTCATCATGGGGATAATGTGCCAGCCTTACCATGTTACATCCCAGTTCCCTGGCCTGTCCCAGCAACTGCCTGGCATCCTCATCGCTGTATGCCCTGCGTACATCCTGGGGGATCTCCCCATGTATACAGATACCACGCATGAAGATGGGCTTACCATTCAGCAACACATGTTTTCCACGGGCTTCAACAGTCCTGAACCCTATCTTATCTGTTACTTTATCTGACGATGATGTGATCACCACATCATACAATTTCGGATGCTCAGGCGACCACAGCTCTGCTTTCGGCAGCTTAAAGCTGAACTTTACTTCTCCATTGGAAACAGGCACCTGCTGTTTCAGTTTCAGCGCAGGTATCTCGATAGTAACCGGGGAAGGTGTTCCATTGAATTTCACGTAACCTTCTGCCTCTGAAGAAGAAGTTTTCTTTAACTGTAATACAAAGTCACGTATGAATGATTGCGGCAGCTCTACTATCTTTACATCGCGGGTAATACCACCGTAATTCCACCAGTCGGTATTCAGTGTAGGCACCTCATCTGCATAACGCCTGTTATCTACTTTTACCACCAGGAAATTGTCTTTCTCTTTCAGCAGGGATGCCGGTATTTCGAAATTAAACGGGGTAAATCCGCCTTTATGCATGCCCAGCTTCTTACCATTCAGGTAAACATCTGCACGGTAATTTACCGCCCCAAAATACAGGAAATAGCGGCTGCCTTCTTTATGCTTTATAAAATCGAAAGAACGCTTGTACCAGATGCTGCCTTCGTAATAAACGAACTGTGGTTGCTGATGGTTCCAGTCGCCCGGCACTTCCAGCTCATATTTCCCGCTGTAACCATGTTCTTTCCGCTCTGTCCTGTTTGCCTGTTCTGCCCTGTTCCAATAGGCTTCCGGGTCATCTTCCCTGCGTTCTTTAAAGCGGTAGTCGTAAAATCCTGTCTCATATGGATCAACGATATATTGCCAGCGGCCGTTCAGGCTTGTGGCTTCACGGCTGGTGATGTTGGAGATCAGGCTGTCCTGCGCAAATGCTGTACTCCATGCAAGCGCCAGTAATGCCATAAATATGCTTTTGTAACTCATCATCGTTCTTACCGGGTTATATCCGAAAGGTAGTAAATACCGGGTAATACCCGCGGTTAAATTAGGGCTTTTTCATGTCATATTTACAATTAATTACCAGGGCCTTTTGTATTTCTTCAGGTGTCGTAAAAACTGCTTAGAACATTTATTTGACGTTGTGATAACCTTTTTCTCCGAAAGGTTTCAGCTCTTCTATAAACATCACCTCAAGCTGTTTCACTTCTTTGGCATAATCTATCACCTCATCTTCCTTATGTGCTATTTCGGAGATGATCTCATAAACAAAATTATCTGCTCCCATTTCATTCCACTCCTGTTGTAGCTGTACGTTAGGATGCACACCAAAATTCAGCTGTGTTCTGTGCCTGTTCCAGATCATATCCAGGTTCACACTGCTATCAACATATATTTTTCCGTTGATGGTATTCCTTACCTGGAACACTCCCATGCGGAACTTCATCTGTTTATATTCTTCCTTTAATTCTTTCTTCGTCTTCATCACTTGTTATTTCCTACTTTAATTGAGATCAGAGAATTATTCACGGTAGTGCTGCTTTGTTCCGGCCTTGAGTTTTCCAGGATGGTGTCCAGCTGAGCATTGAATAAGTGCAGGAACTCTGTGTATGATGATGGCGCCCTTCTGTTCAGATACATAAGCAGCAGGCCAAATATTGTATACCTGGTGCGAGCTTTCATTCCCTCTATCTCTTCGGCCCTGATAATTCCTTTGGCAGCGCAATAGTTCCATTCCTCCTCACATATCCTGTCTAATGACAGGTTGATCACATCGCTCTCTTTGAAATTACCCATACGCTCCAGGAAGAATAGCTCAAAAATGCCGGGATATTGTACAAAGAAATCTGCATAGGCGCGGACCATTGCCTTTAAGCGTTTCAATCCCCTCTCCTTCTTCTTTGTCTGATCCGTTACCTGCTGACGGCATTCTTCATAAAAGTCCTGTACGCAGAGGAATACCAGGTCATTCACATCTTTAAAATAGCTGTACATTGTGGCATAGGAATATCCCGCCTTGTCAGCTATGCTGCGCACGCTGAGACTTTTCAGTCCCTCTGCTCTTACCATTTCTTTGGTGGCATCAAGGAAATACCCCCTCATCCGCTGTTCCTGGATCTCTTTATTCTTCATACTACATCGTTTAACAGGTGCAAATATATTTAACATTGTTAAATATTAAAAACAATGTTTGGTATCTCATATTAACTATTCCCAATATTCTTTGTATTTTTCCCGCATGCAACAAAACACATTCCTGCTTTACGGCGCTAATGGATACAGCGGCGAGCTGATTGCCCGCTTTGCACATCAATACGGCCTGCAACCTATCCTTGCAGGCAGAAGAAAAGAGGCGATAGAACCACTGGCCACCAGGTTGAATCTACCTTACAGGATAGTAGACCTCTTTGACAGCAATGCACTGAAAGCTGCTTTACAGGATGTACCGCTTGTTGTACAGGCTGCCGGCCCTTATCATATCACGGCTCAGCCAATGGTGGAAGCCTGCCTGGCTACCAACACTCATTATATAGACCTGAATGGGGATACAGACGTGTTTGATATGCTGCTGGCTTTGGATAGCAGGGCGAAAGCGAGTAATATTATGATATTGCCGGGAGCAGGATTTGATGTAGTGCCGACAGACTGCCTGGCTCTCTGGTTGAAGAACCGTATGCCTGATGCTACACACCTCAGCATGGCATTTGCAATACTTGGAAGCGCTCTTTCACGTGGCACCACTATCTCTACCCTGCATAAACTAGGTATGCCGGGAGCGGTGCGGAAGGATGGTAAACTGGTGCCAGAGCCTGTTGGGAAACGTGGTATGACCCTGGAATTTCCCGGGCGTAAGGAAAAGATCTTTGTGATGAGCCTTCCCTGGGGAGATGTGAGCACTGCTTATTTCACTACGGGCATTCCTAACATTGTTGCCTATACCAGCATCAATAAAGCAGCATGGTATCTGCTGAAAGCTCAATCTGCATTTAACTGGCTGCTGCGTACTTCTTTTATGCGTAAGCTGGTAGCTGCTATCTCTATCCCAAAATCATCCGCGGGGCCTGACGATGCCATGCGGGATAAGGCTATCAGCCTGGTGTGGGGAAAAGCCACCAATGCTAAAGGAGAAACCCTGACGGCGCACATGAGTTGTCCGGAAGCATATTCATTGACAACAGATGCTATCCTCACGATCTCTAAAAAAATACTGGAAGGGAATTATAAACCAGGGTATCAGACACCAGGAAGTGCGTATGGGGAGGATCTGGTTTTGGAAATACCTGGGGTCAAAAGAAATTGATTGATTAACACAGATTCTTCATCAAAAAAAACGCTTTTGCCGAAGGCAAAAGCGTTTTTTTTGATGAAGAAGACTAGCCAGTGGCCAGTCATTCATCTAATTAATTCAAAAACACCTGGTACTGCACAATGAAACTACCCTTATGTGTAGTCAGACTGGCCTTATCCTGCCCTGCTATCGTTTCATAAACAGGCCTGATCTGGTAAGCCATGGTCAGTTTTGACGTATGCCCTTTCAGCAGCCAGTTCACACCCAGGTCCCAGAACTTCATATCTTCTTTCAACCTGTCGTAATGCGCATACTGCAGGCTTGCATAAGGCATCAGGGTTGTCTTTCCTATCAGGTTGTTTTTAAATTTATAACCCGCCTGTCCGTACAACAGGTTGCCCGTGCCGAATGAAGGGTAGCCATTACCGCTGCCATTCAGGATCTCCGGCCTGCTGGAACCATTGGCCGGGTTCATGGTAGCCTGGTTACGCAGGTATCCCTTGCCCCAGTTAAAATTCATGTAGGCAGCATATGCACTGACAGCGCTGCCGGTAGACGGGTTGATTGGAGCATCATAGTATACATCTACAGCAAAATGCTGCATATTGGTTTCAACAGTATCTCCGGCGGCGCCTGCATGCCACATTGCGTCTGGCTGGTACTGGAAACCTGCGCCGATGTTGAACACCTTTTTGGCGCCCAGGTAAGTACCTGTTGCATAGGCTGTGGTATTAGCTTCCTCATCCAGGAACTGCCACTGGAAATAACCCTGCCATTGCATTTTAGCGGGTTTTGCAGAGAATGTGGAATTAGGTCCTACGGCGGCGCTGTATCCGTTCGATTTCTGTACAGACATAGGACTGCTCATAGTAACACGGTAATCCAGCTTTCCTAATTTACCTTTTGCATATACAGCCAGCTTACGCAGGAACTGGTCAGTTACATCGTTGGTAGATTGTTCGAACAGGGGAGCGTCAATTCCCATGATGCTACCTACAGAAGGCGCCGAGAACCTGGAAAGCCCGTTCCAGGCAGTCAGACCACCACCAAGCGATAAATTCTTTTTCACGACCTCATATTCACCTACCACATCATGAATAAAGAAACCCGCTTTCCTGTCTGACGAATAATTGAAGTTATTCATCCCGATCTGGGTATACAGGAACACACGGTCAGTGATCTGGCCAAAGGCCTGCATCCTGGCCCTTCTGATGCCAATGTCCGTAAAATTGTCTTTTTCATAACCGTTGATGGTACTACCGGGATTCATGTCGGTATTCCGTAACCATACCTGCGAAACAAGTGTGAATTTGAAATAATTGCTACCATCCTCATTCAGCCAGATCTTTCCGTCTTTAAAGCCTTGTGAGTAACTGTCTGAAAACATGACGGTGACGAGAACCATTGCAGCTGCCGTCCCTTTTAAAAACTTCCTGAAGTTCATTTACGTTTTTTATCGATGATGAATGTTTACATCGCCAATGCAAATAGAGTCATATACAGCTTCCCGGAGAGGGAAGTCAGGGGCACGAAAATAAGTAATTTTTTGAGGGAGGGATTTTTTATGCTGCACACAGCTTAAAACCCACGTTAAAATACATCAATATATAATTGATTATCATTTATTTACAAAATGCCGCTATAGGCTGCTCTCCTTAAGCTTATTTTCTATTACTTTTGTGGCCGGTATTTTTTGGACAGACACAGTAAAGCTAAGCATGCATATACTACTCAAAAACGTACAGGTAATTGCACCTTCGTCCTCTTTTCACGGACAAAAACAAGACATTTTAATTGAAAACGGCACTATCCGGCAGATCGGGGGAAACATTTCGGCTCCCCAGGCGCAGGTAGTAACCGGCACTAACCTGCATGTCTCTACCGGATGGACGGATGTATTTGCACACTTCTGTGATCCCGGACAGGAATACAAGGAAGATCTCCAGAGTGGTATTAAAGCCGCTGCCAAAGGGGGATACACTACTGTACTGATAGTTCCCAACACCCAGCCGGCCCTGCACACCAAACCACAGGTAGAATATGTGCTCAGCAGAACGCGCAACAGCGCCGTACAGGTACTGCCCATAGGCGCGGTGACCAAAAACCTGGAAGGTACTTCCCTGGCCGAGATGTATGAAATGGAGCAGGCAGGGGCAGTAGCGTTTTCCGACGGACTGAAACCTATACAGTCCCCCGGTATCATGCTGAAAGCCCTGCAATATGTAAAAGCAGTGAACGGCACAGTTATACAACTGCCTGACGATCTGAGCATCTCCGCACATGGCCTGATGCACGAAGGCATCTACAGCACACAGCTGGGCATGCCCGGCAAACCAGCCATAGCGGAAGAGCTGATCATACAGCGGGACCTGGAACTGGCACAGTACTCAGATTCAAAACTGCACTTCACGGGCATCAGTACACGCAGATCTGTAGACCTGATAGCAGAAGCCAAAGGCAAAGGCATCAGGGTTACCTGCTCTGTAACGCCTTACCACCTCTCACTGACAGACGGGCACCTCGTTTCTTACGATACTCATTTTAAAGTAAACCCTCCCCTGCGCACTGCAGAAGACGTGAAAGCACTGCAGGAAGCCGTGAAATATGGTGTGATAGACTGCTTTGCCACACATCACCTGCCGCAGGACTGGGACGCCAAACAAGTGGAATTTGAATATGCGAAGAATGGTATGGTTGGACTGGAAAGCGCTTTCGGCGTACTGCGCAAACACCTGCCGCAAGTACCGCTGGATAAGCTGATAGACATGCTTTCCGTACAATCCCGTAAGATCTTCAACTTACAGGAACACAAGCTGGAAGAAGGCGCCATCGCCAATCTCACCATCTTTGATCCGGAAGAGGAATGGGTGTTCAACACCTCCGACCTGGCAGGAAGGTCCAAAAATTCAGCGTATATTGGCGCGGAACTGAAAGGCAGTGTGAAAGGAGTTATCAACGGCCAGTATGCCCAACTTTAAAATGTCATTTTGTGTATGAGTAATGCAACATATCCTAACCCTGGTATCAAATGGGGACTGATTGCCGGTGTGGTAGCTGTAATAGCAGGCATAGTCCTGTATCTCACAGATGCCCTGGTACTTTTCAGCCTGAAATTTTCCGGCATACTGCTTATCATCTATTCCATCTGCGCTCTTATGGCAGGTCTTGAAAAGAAACGCAGACAATCCGGCATACTTGGCATCAGGGAAGGCCTTCAGCCTGTCTTTACCACATTTGTGATAGGGTCCCTCATGAGTACCCTGTTTACCTATATACTTGTCAATTATATTGATCCTTCTGTTACAGTGAAGATGAAACAATCTGCTATTGAAAGCTATAAGGCAATGGAGAATGTTTCCCGTGCTATGGGCGCCACACAACAGGATTATGAAAAGGGACTGGCAGACCTGCAGGCACAGCAGGACTTCCGCCTGACCTTTGCAGGCAGTTTCCTGCTCTACCTGCGCGGACTTATCCTCTATTTTGTGGTATCGCTCCTGCTGGCGCTCACCATCCGCAAACAACGAACAGCATAGATTGGTATTATATTAGATAGGTAAACATCCTTAACATATTACTATAAGAACATGGATATTTCCGTTATCGTTCCTTTGAAAAACGAAGAAGAGTCCCTGCCGGAACTGGCAGCATGGATTGACCGTGTCATGCAGGAAAACCGTTTTTCCTATGAGGTATGGATGATAGATGATGGCAGCACAGACACTTCGTGGGATGTAATTCAACAACTGGCTACCGCCAATCCGAATATAAAAGGCATCAAATTCCAGCGCAACTACGGCAAGTCTGCCGCTCTCAATGAAGGCTTCAGAGCAGCCCAGGGGAATGTGATCATTACCATGGATGCCGATCTGCAGGACAGCCCGGACGAAATACCGGAACTTTACCGCCTTATCAAAGAAGACGGCTTTGACCTGGTAAGCGGCTGGAAGAAAAAACGCTATGACAGCGCCCTCACCAAGAACCTGCCTTCCAAACTCTATAACTGGACCACTACCCGCATGAGCGGCGTAAGGCTGCATGATATGAACTGTGGCCTGAAATCCTATCGTAAGAAAGTGATCAAAAGCATAGAGGTTTACGGCGAAATGCACAGGTACATTCCTGTCATTGCCAAATGGAACGGCTTCAGGAAGATAGGTGAAAAAGTAGTGGAACACCGCGCCCGCAAATACGGTACTTCCAAATTTGGCCTGGAACGCTTTATCAACGGTTTCCTGGACCTGGCGTCCATTATGTTCATCAGCAAATTCGGGAAACGTCCTATGCACCTCTTCGGCGCACTGGGCACACTCTCCTTTATCCTGGGTTTCGCCATTGCTCTCTACCTGGCCGTTATGAAGATAGGCTTTGCGGGCTATAAAATGACAGAACGCCCCATCTTCTACCTGGCATTGCTGGCCATGATCATCGGATCACAGCTGTTCCTCACCGGTTTTATCGGGGAACTGGTAACACGCAATGCGCCGGAAAGGAACGAATACCTGGTGGAAACAACAATTGACCGTACCAAATAATTACAGATGGGGAAAAAAAGAATACTCCTCCTCGGACCGGCATGGCCTTACAGAGGCGGTCTGGCAGCTTATAACGAACGACTGGCGGAAGAACTGCAGAAGGATGCAGAAGTAGAGATATGGACCTTTACGGTACAGTATCCCAAATTCCTCTTTCCCGGCAAAAGCCAGTATGCTACAGAACCCGCTCCTGCCAACCTCCGTATCCACAGGCGGATCAATTCCATCAATCCCCTCAACTGGCTGCGTGTTGGCCGTATGATACGCAAATGGAACCCGGACATGATAGTCACCAAATACTGGCTCCCGCTAATGGGGCCATGCCTGGGCTCACTA
This sequence comes from Chitinophaga tropicalis, assembly GCF_009758205.1. Taxonomy (GTDB): domain Bacteria; phylum Bacteroidota; class Bacteroidia; order Chitinophagales; family Chitinophagaceae; genus Chitinophaga; species Chitinophaga tropicalis. The sequence continues at coordinate 4,929 of NZ_WRXN01000025.1, read as the reverse complement.
TTGCGGCTGGGAAAGCGCAAACATACCAAAGCAGTTTCCATACTCGATAACGTCGTACCACATGAAAAAAGGCCGGGAGATGTGGCCTTCACAAAATATTTCCTTAAACCCGTAGATGCCTTCATTGCCATGAGCCAGTCCGTACTGGACGACCTCCGGCAGTTTGAGCCACAGAAGCCGGCTTCCCTGATCCCACACCCCATCTACGATAACTACGGTACGCCCGTATCCAAACAACAGGCCCGGGAGGCATTGAAACTGGAACAGGATAAGCGGTACATCCTCTTCTTCGGCTTCATCCGCCAGTATAAAGGGCTGGACCTCCTGCTGCAGGCAATGGCAGAACAGGAGGTAAAAGACCAGGACATCCGCCTGATAGTGGCCGGCGAGTTCTATGAAGACGCCACCCCTTATCAGCAGCTGCTTGAAAAACTGAACCTGGGCGACAAAGTACTGATGCATACAGATTTCATCCCCAACGATGCCGTTAAGAATTACTTCTGCGCGGCCGACCTGGTTGTACAGCCTTATAAAAGCGCCACACAAAGCGGTATTTCCCAGATAGCCTACCACTTTGATAAACCTATGGTTGTAACCCGCGTAGGTGGTCTGGTGGAAATGGTGCCTGACAATGTAGTGGGCTTCCAGTGTGAGCCCATACCGGCAGATATTGCCGCCGCCATAACCAGGTACTACAAAGAGAACCGGGAAGCCGATATGATCGCTGCGCTGCGCATAGAAAAGCAGCAGTATTCATGGCACAGACTGGCAGCAGAAATACACAGGCTCACCACTGTATAACATATTCATTATATATTTTAACTTCTTTTTAAACGTCATAGAGACGGATGCAATGGCATTTGTTTTATCTTGCCGTTTTTAAAACCAGATAATACTGTGATTTATCGTAGCAAAGCACCTTTACGTATTGGCCTGGCCGGCGGTGGTACCGATGTAAGCCCCTACTCTGACATGTATGGAGGCGCCATTCTGAATGCCACTATTTCTCTCTACGCCCGCGCAGCCATAGAACCGATAAAGGAGAACAAGGTGATTTTTGAATCTGCCGACAGGAAAGAGCTCCTTACCTGCGATGCCGTATTCCCTCTTCCTATAGACGGGAAACTGGACCTGCTGAAAGGAGTGATCAACCGGGTAGCGAAAGACTACGGTATTCCCTCTGGCTTCAGGCTCACCACATTTGTAGATGCACCTGCCGGTTCAGGCCTGGGTACCTCCTCTACCCTGGTAGTGGCCGTACTGGGCGCCTTTGCAGAATGGCTGAAACTGCCATTGGGAGAATACGATATGGCGCACCTGGCATATATGATAGAACGGGAAGACCTGAAACAGGCGGGCGGTAAACAGGACCAGTACGCGGCAACCTTCGGGGGCGTGAACTTCATGGAATTCTATAACAATGATAAAGTCATCGTCAATCCCCTGCGCATCAAAGAGAAATACCTCGATGAGCTGGAGAATAACCTGGTGCTCTATTACACCTCTACCAGCCGCCTGTCAAGCAGCATTATATCTGAACAGCAGAAGAACGTGAATGAGAAGAAAGAGGCATCTATAGAAGCTATGCACCATCTCAAAGAACAGGCGGTGATGATGAAGGAAGCTCTGCTGCGCGGTACCATTGATAAAATTGGCGATATTCTTGATTATGGTTTTCAGCATAAGAAGAACATGGCCAAAGGCATTTCCAACTCCCAGCTGGATGATATCTACGAAGCGGCAAAACGTGCAGGCGCTTCCGGTGGTAAGATATCCGGCGCCGGTGGCGGAGGCTTTATGATCTTCTATTGCCCAGGTAATAGCCGTTACAGTGTGGTAGATGCTTTACAGGCTTTCGGCGGCCAGGTGAAACGCTACCATTTTACACACAATGGCATCAACACCTGGTGTATCTGATCTTTTAAAAAAGGGACCATGACCAATATTATACAAGTTATACAGCAGAGCATTGCCGTAAAAGAGGCTATCTGCAAAGATGAAACACTGATACAGACCATACAGCAGGTAGCGACTGTAATTACAGGCAGCCTGCAACAGGGACATAAAATACTCTTCTGTGGCAACGGCGGCAGCGCAGCTGATGCCCAGCACCTGGCGGCGGAGTTTTCCGGCCGCTTTTATAAAGACAGGACTCCGCTGTATGCTGAGGCCCTGCATTGCAATACTTCCTATCTTACGGCTGTAGGTAATGACTACGGATATGACCAGGTATATGCACGGATGCTGCGTGGTATTGGTCAACCGGGAGATGTGCTGGTAGGTATCTCTACCTCCGGCAACTCTGCCAACATCCTGGAAGCCATTAAAGTAGCCAAGAACAAAGGGATGATAGTAGTGAGCATGACCGGCCAGGCAGGCGGTAAAATGAAAGATGGCAGCGATTACCTGATCAACGTACCCTCTACTGATACTCCGCGTATACAGGAATCTCATATTACCATAGGGCATATCATCTGCGAAATAGTAGAAAAAAACCTCTTCGGCGAATGACCACAGAATGTATAGTTTTAGCCGGCGGATTGGGGACACGTCTACGCAGTGTGGTGGCAGATAAGCCCAAGTGCATGGCGCCCATAGGCGATCGGCCTTTTCTCTATTACCTGCTGCAATACCTGGCGGAACAAGGTATTACACATGTGGTGCTTTCTCTCGGTTATAGATCTGAACAGGTAATAGACTGGTGCCAGCAAACACAGCTGCCACTGGAAATTTCCTACGTTATTGAATCTGAACCACTGGGTACTGGCGGCGGCATTATACTGGCTTCATCTGAGATCAGGGGCAATGAATTTTTTGTTGCGAATGGCGATACTTTTTTCCATGTGCCATTAGCTGATTATCACAGTTTTCATAAAGAAAAACAAAGCGCGCTTTCACTGGCGCTTAAGCCTATGCAGCAGTTTGAACGCTATGGTAGTGTGGAACTGGATGAGAATGCACGTATCACTGCTTTTCTTGAAAAGAAATTCTGTGAACAGGGACTTATTAACGGAGGTATTTACCTGACGTCAAAAGAATACCTGCAAGGGTTACAACTGCCACAACAATTTTCTTTTGAGAAAGAGGTGCTGGAGCAACAAGTGAAGAATAAACAGGTATACGGCTTTATAGCTGACCAGTATTTTATTGATATTGGTATTCCGGAAGATTATGCACAGGCGCAGAGCGACTTCCTCAAATAAGATACTATCTTCACATGATGCAAATTGATTCTTCCTGGACTTTATTCCTGGACCGTGACGGTGTCATCAACAATGAAATAAAGAACGGTTATGTACTGAGTTGGGACATGTTCCGTTTTGAAGACGGTGTATTAACCGCCCTGCCCGTCCTGGCACAACGTTTCAGCAGGATCATACTTACCACTAATCAGCGTTGTATAGGAAAAGGGTTACTGACCGAACAGGGACTGGAAGAGATACACCATAATATGCTGAGTATCATCAGGGAACAAGGGGGAAGGATAGATAAGATCTACTATTGTCCGGATGTGAATAATGACAGCCCCTGCCGTAAGCCACAACCAGGCATGGCGCTGCAGGCGCAGGCAGATTTTCCGCAGATCGATTTTTCACGTTCCGTGATGGTGGGAAATACGCTGAGTGACATGAAATTTGGTAAATCACAAGGAATGACCACTGTATTTATTCCTTCTACGTTACCGGAACTTCCATTCCCCCATCCGCTGATGGATTATCGTTGTGATAGTTTGCTTGAATTTTCGCGGATCATACAATAAATTTGACTAATATAACGTAATAGCAGGTAGCAGCTACATTAACCAGAACCTACATATGATCAGGAACTGTCTCTTTTTTCTTCTCAGCTTCATGCTGATATGCACCGGCATACATGCACAAAGGGTGAGATTAAGCACTGAAAACGATTCTCTTCTGCGTATTCAGCAGGATTCCCTGCAGTACTATTCACAACAGATACTGAGAGGTAAAGATGAATCTACCAGGCAGACTGCCAACGACAGGTTCATACCTTTGCTGGTAAAGGCGCTCAAAACTCCCAGCTCCTTCTACTTCCCTTTCGATTCATTGAGCACAATCTCCATACAATACCCGCAGGACAGCGCATTCCGTATTTTTTCCTGGGGACTGGAACAGGAAACCAGCTTCTACCGCCATTATGGCGCTATCCAGGTGAGAACGGATGATGGGAAACTGAAGTTGTTCCCTCTCTTCGATAATTCCGATTACATGAATAACCCAGATACCATTGCCGGCCCTAAAAGCTGGTATGGATGCCTGTACTATAAGATCTTACACCGCCGCTACTTCAACAAAGATTATTATACCCTCTTTGGATGGGATGCCAATAACATACGCAGCCAGAAGAAGCTGCTGGATATGCTGACATTTAAAGATAGCGTACCAGTGTTTGGCGGCCCTTATTTTTCCTTTATGGAAGATACCATCCGTAAACCTACACGTAACAGGTTTATACTGGAATACAAGAAAGATGCGACTATCAGCCTGAGTTACAACCCTGATATGGATATGATCGTGTTTGATCATCTCATTTCAGAGACCAACCAGCCTAAAAAGCCTTCTACTTTTGTACCTGATCTTGATTATGAAGGGTTTAAATGGAAGGCAGGGAAATGGGTACACGTGGAAAAGGTTTTTCATGATGCATTGCAGCTAGGGAAGTTCCCCGTCGTTGCACCCCTGGACCAGAAGCAGAAGAATATGACGAAACCCAGGACTGCTGAAGATATTAATGCCGAGAAGCTAAAGCAGGCAGCGCCTAAGAAGAAGCAATAATATTATTATTGAGTAGGAAGGTAGGGATTAGTTCCCTACCTGTCCCCTCTAGCCACCGTACGTACGGTTCCGTATACGGCGGCCCATCAGAATAAAGCATTGGGAAGGGTACTTAACTCACATAGAGATAGGT
>NZ_WRXN01000024.1 GCF_009758205.1 Chitinophaga tropicalis | reverse complement strand
CTGTTCTAAGGCCTTTTTCTTGAGGCCGTCGTAATCAAATTGATCATTCTTGCTCATAAAAAGAAACTTGTGTTAAAGGTCAGGAAATTATTTTAACCTTTGACACAGTTCATTTTACAGTCTCTTGGGTTTCTGATACAGATCTGTACATGTGTTCTATCTAAAAATCCAGCTCCTTCATAAAGTTCTTTCCCTTCAAAAAATACGGCTTTTACTGATTCGAAGGGAGGTTCCTCATTTTTTTCAATCAATGTATGAATATTATTTATGACGGCGCAGTCAAGATTTCGGATAATTTTGTCTTTAGAGCCAGGATCTCCTTTAGGGTTAATGTTACGTGGAAACTTTTTGTCTTCAGCTTGTGCAGACTTAATTAGAGTTTCATATGAAGTTTTAACCAGGTCAATTCCCTGTTTATCTGTCAAATCCAGGCAATTCCCCAGGTTAAAGATGGCCCCTGATACTGCAGGCGTTTTAATTTTGATTTTCCCCGGAGGGTCAATTGCGTAGTGTAATGCCCGTTCATAGTTATTCTGCCAGAAATACATGCCTTCACCAAGCCAGTCCCATTTATTTTTACTGGCTCTTAAAGTAGTTTGGTTTAATACTATTTTATCTCTCACCTCCTGATCGCAGCCGTGAAATCCAATTATTAATCCGGGATCGGATGAATAGATATAAGATTGGGATAACATATTATGGTTGGTGTATTAAAAGAATTTGTGTGTGAAAATCCAGTTGCTTATTATTTCGCAACGGATTTCTTGTGAGCTGTTTTTGGAGCGACTGTCTTCCCTATAGTATTGATTTTTGGAGAAACCTGTACCAAAAGATCCCGGATGCCTAATTCGTCGAGTAATTGAGCGGCTGCTTTGGGAGAATTAGATATCTGACGTCTTTGCTCCATTAAAAGAGCCTTGATCCTATGGTACGTCGTAGTTGTCATACGTAAATTTAATATTTTTCAACAACTTAAAGACGGATAAACTATTGATTTCTTTTGTCATATGTTTTTATGACTGTATATATAAGAATAAAAGCCAGGTTATGTATGGTAATTGTTGCCGTTGTTTTGGAATGGATCCCTGTCTTTTTTTCCATCCCTGCACCAGATTTTCCATGCTCTTCCCCGCCTATTTTTCCATGAAATAGTATAATTCTCCATTTTTACTACTCACTCCCCCTGCTAACTTAGCCCATGGACAATACCACCAAAATCCATCAATGTAGCTAAGCACGATTAAATATTACCCGTTATGAAAAATAAATATCCGAAACGGTCTGTTTCCGGGTATGGAGGGCTTATTCTGTTCCTTTTATTCTGTACTGTACTGGGTGGCTGCCGGAAAAAGGAATTTGAAGAATATTATGGCCGGCCGGACTGGCTGGCGTCCCCTATATACCAGCAATTACAGGCGAAAAAGAATTTTACCTACCTGCTTGCCACTATAGATAAGGCGGGGTATAAGGACATTTTGAGCAAGTCAGGGTACTGGACCTTTTTCGCTCCCAACGATGCCGCATTTGAAAAGTTCTTCAAAGAGCAGGGCATCAGTGGTGTGGACGGCATTGACTCACTGATGGCCAGGAAGATCGTTACTTTCGGCCTGGTATATAATGCCTACCGGAAGGAGCAGCTGACCAATTATCAGAGAACTGGCGGACCAGACACCAGCCAGGCCTATAAACGGAAAACAGCCTATTATGATTGGGTGTATACGGAAGATAGCCGTCCCGGTAAGGTGATTGCCGCCAACAGGAATGGCACCTATGTAACCAATGATAATAATAATAAGAACATCCCTTATTTCATTTCAGGGTTCTTTGCTGCTAACGGATTAAGTGCGGCTGATTACCAGTTCTTTTATCCCAATACCTCCTTTAGTGGTTTTAACGTAGTGGATGCAGCAGTAGTGAATGCCGACATAGCTGCAGAGAATGGGATCATCCATGAAATAGACAAAGTGGTACTGCCCCTGCAGAACCTGGAACGGTACCTGGCATCTAACCCGGAATACAGTGAATTCAGGAGTCTGCTGGAAAAACTGGTCTTTTACCAGTCCAATGCTGATCTGACCCATCGTAACAATGTCCTGACAGGGTCAACGGATTCTGTATTCGTAAAAATCTACAGCGCTGCGCTGGCGTTTTCTCCCAACAACGAGAACTACCTGCTGGCCAGCACGGATGCGCAACGTTCCGGCTGGACACTGGTAGTACCTACCAATAACGCGCTCCGCCCTTATGTAAGCCAGATACTGACACATTATTCTTCCTTTGAAGCCGCTCCGCCGGCAGTCTTACTCAGCCTGCTGAACGCGCATATGTGGCAAACTTCTGTATGGCCTAACAAGCTGGCCGTAACAGGCAACAGTCAGCAGGAAGTACCAACGTTCAGTTTATCTGATGTAATAGATAAAAAGATGCTGAGCAACGGGATCTTTTATGGCATCAATGCTGTACAGGATGCCAATGTGTTCAGGACAGTATATGGGAAAGCATTCCTGGACCCTGCTTATTCTCTGATGACCCGTGCACTGGATGCCGATCTTAAGTTCTCCATCATCAACCCTTCCCTGAACTATACCCTGTTCATGATGCCGGACGATATGGTAAGGGCTGCCGGCTATGACTTTAATGTAGATCGGAACGAATGGGCCTACCAGGCTTCAGGAGGTACGGTACAATATGGATCAGGTGCTCAGGACAGGCTATTCCGTATCCTGCAAACCTCTGTATTGCCTACCAACAACGGAGAACTGAACGATCTTTCAGGAGAAGGCATAGTAGAAGCCTGGAACGGGGAATACATCAAATACAGCAATAACACTGTATACTCCAGCGGTAATGCAGATGCGGGCAAGGTCCTGCATATTCAAAGTGTTGGCGATACAAAGAACGGAAAGGTGTACTATGCCGACGGGCTGCTCACCTTCACAGAGAACCCGATAGGATTTCACCTGGAAAAACTGGCAACCGCCTATCCGAATGATTACAACTCCTTCTTCCAATACCTGAAGAACTCTACCCTGTGGACATCCACCAAGGATATCCTGGGTACTTCGCCCGGTACTTTCTATACCGTATTCGTTCCCGACAATGCTGCTATTTCAGCAGCTGTAAAGGAAGGCTGGCTGCCGGGTGATGCTGGAACAGGCGTACCCAATTTTGCACCTGCCGCTGCGGCCGATAAAGACAAAGTGCTCAACTTCATTTACTACCATATGCTGAACCGGAACACTGTAGTACCGGACGGCAAAAAGAACGGGGCTTTTGAAACAATGCTCAAGACCAATGGCGGGGAACTTACCTTTCTCAATATTATCAACCAACATAATGCCATGGAGCTGAGGGACGCTTTTAACAACAGCTCGAACATGAAGGTGAACAGGAGCAATAACCTGTCCAACCGCACAGTGATCCACTCTATCAGCAATTTTCTCAGGTATAAGATCTGATCTATGAACAAACTTTATATAGTCATTCTTTGTCTGTTATATTTAACTTATTTGCCGGCAACAGCACAGAAAACAGCACCCAAAATAACAGTAACGGGAAGGGTGCTGGACGCCAAAACACGCCTGCCCATTATCGGGGCATCCGTTGTGGAACTGGACAAGGACGGGCGTACTATAGCCGGTGTGGTGACCGATATAGACGGCAATTTTGCACTCAGGGTAGCTGATATGCAACACAGGATCTCGGTATCCTTTATCAGTTATAAGACCATTGTGCAGGGCATCAATGACAGGAGGACCATCAACTTCAACCTGGCAGCCGGTACCCGTGATCTTAACGAGGTTAACATTGTAGCAAGGCAGGCAGTAGATAATGGCACCGGCATGCAGGTAGAAAGCCGTAACTCGACGCTGGCTACAGCCAGTATCAAGGCTAAGGAGCTGGAAGAGCTGTCGGCCGCCTCTATTGACCAGGCTTTGCAGGGAAGGCTGCCTGGTGTGGACATAGGCACCACTTCCGGCGATCCCGGTGCAGGTATGTCTGTCCGTATAAGGGGAACAGCTTCTATTAACGGTTCTGCCAATCCGCTGATAGTGCTGGATGGTATGCCTTATAATACAGAGGTACCATCTGATTTTAATTTCGGCAGTGCAGATGAACAGGGATATGCGCAGCTGCTTAATATTGCGCCTTCAGATATACGGGATATCACCGTTCTGAAAGACGCGGCAGCTACGGCTGTATGGGGATCAAGAGCCGCCAACGGGGTGCTGATCATCAATACTAAAAGAGGTACTATAGGCCGGCCTTCTATCACCTACAATTTTAAAGGTTCTGTCTCCAGGCAGCCGCCTAATATTCCATTACTGAACGGAGATCAGTATTCTACCCTGATACCTGAAGAAATTGCCAATACCAATGGCTTGCCACTGAACATTAATGTGAACAAGGAGTTCCTCTTTGATCCTTATGATCCTTACTGGTATTACAACTACAGCAATAATACAGACTGGGTAAAAGCTATTACACGTACAGGCTTTATGCAAGACCATAACGTTTCTATGACAGGAGGAGGAGAGAAGGCCCGTTATTATGCATCAATAGGATACCTTGATCAGAAAGGCACCACAAAAGGTACTGCACTGAAAAGGATCACATCCAAGATCAACCTGGACTATAACGTATCCAGCCGTATCCGCTTCAGATCAGATATTACCTATACTCATGTGGATAATGATCTCAATTATGTGCCTAACAAGAATTACCAGGTCAGAGGTGTGGCATATACCAAGATGCCCAATATGGCCATCTATGAGTATGATGAATATGGAAATGAGACGCCTAATTATTTGTCGCCCGCCTCCAATATCCAGGGGCAGTACTACAACACCTACAATCCTGTAGCGATGGTTATGGAAGGCATGTATCAGCAGATAGGAGAGCGTATCACGCCCAAGTTCAATATTCAGTATGACATTATTCCTTCTGTATTAATGGCAACTTTCGATGTACAGTTCGATATTAACAATACAAAATCAAAAACCTTCCTGCCACGTATATCTACCGGCCGGCCTGTAACCGAGACAGTAGTGAACAGGGCCGGAGATAGTGATGGTGATGTGTTTGATGTGTTTACCAAAACCAATCTTATTTACACACATCCGAAGAATAATGAGAAGCACCGGCTACAGGGATTATTGTCTATACAGACAGATGACCTGAACTATGTTTCCCATAATGTGCTTACTTCCAATACTGCTTCTTCACAATTCCAGGACCCTTCCAATCCTTCCCGTACATCCAATGCAGATCTGAAACTGGAATCTGTGCAGGGCCGTACAAGAAGCATAGGTGTACTGTTACAGGGGCAGTATGGCTGGCTGGACCGCTATATCATTAATGCCGGTGTGAGGGGAGACGGGAATTCCCGTTTCGGGCCTAATAACCGGTATGGACTGTTCCCCTCTGTATCTATGCGCTGGCGTGTTTCCGGAGAGCCATTTATGAAGAGATATAAGTTTATAGACGATCTCAGTTTCCGTGCCAGCTATGGACACAGTGGCTCGGCTCCGCCGGATAAAGCTGTCTGGAACTACTTCAATACATATATGCCTTTCAGTTACAGCTATATGGGAATGTCAGGCGTATATCCTTCCAACATGGAGCTGTCTAACCTGAAATGGCAGACGGTGATAGGACAGAATCTTGGATTTAATCTCTGGTTGTTCAGGAACAGGATACGGCTGGATGTGGAGGCTTATCGCAACAGGACGAAAGATATGTTCTATGAAGACCTCCGGACACCTTCTTACTCCGGTTTTTCTTCTGTGGCAATGAACGTGGGCACAATGGATAACCAGGGATGGGAGATATTGCTGAACACCATTCCGTTCAAAACGAAGAACTGGCAGATAGGGTTTGACATGAACATAGCCCGCAATATTAACGTAGTGCGGGAGGTGTCTGAGTTCTTTCCCAGGGAGAACAATGTAGCTATCAACCAGAATGGGTTATATAAGACCTATCTGCAGATCGGGAACCCTTTTGGTTCTTACTATGGTTTCCGGTATAAGGGAGTATATAAAGACAAAGATGCCACTGTTGTAAAAGATGCTAATGGTCACCAGGTACCGGGCGCTAACGGGCAGACCCTGTATATGCGATTCAACTATCCTGCTACGGATTATATTTTCCAGCCGGGAGACGCTATGTATGAAGATATTAACCATGATGGTAATATCGATAACAGGGATATTGTTTACCTGGGCAATGGTATTCCTAAAATAACCGGTGGCTTTGGCCCTAACATCACTTACCGCGGTACCCTGAAGCTGACCTCTTACTTTGTATACCGTCTGGGCTATGACCTGGTGAACCAGGCAGATATCAATACCAGCAACATGTATGGCTATGACAACCAGAGTACCGTGGTACTGAAGCGCTGGCGTAACCCGGGAGATGTGACGAACGTTCCGAGGGCGTTGTACCGTTCAGGTTATAACTGGCTGGGATCTGACAGGTATGTACAGGATGCCTCCTTTGTTCGTTTACAGGCAGTAACGGTGAGATACAACTTTGGCAGGCGTATACTTGACAGGCTGGGGCTCAGGAGCGCCAGTTGTTACCTGACGGCGGAGAACCTGTATACATGGACAAAATATAAGGGCCAGAACCCGGACGTATCAATGAAAGGAGATAATGATCCGTTTGCTTACCCGGTAGACAATGCACTGACGCCGCCGCCAAAGAACTTCCTGTTTGGTATTTCCGCCAGTTTCTAATGTTATAAACTCTATTGCAATGAAAAGAACTATATGGGTGATCATGTTTTTATGCCTCGGTACATCCTGCAATAAGTGGCTGGATGTAAAGCCACAGGACGGCATTATCCGTGATAATTACTGGCAGAACAAAGAACAGCTGCAGGCTGCGGTAATAGGCTGTTATGCTTCCCTGCTGGACAATTCCCTTGTACAGAACCTTTTTGTATGGGGAGAGCTGAGAGCAGATATGGTAGCTGCAACACTGAATGCTGCCATAGATGAGGTAAATATTATGGAGGCCAATATACTGGCTACAAACTACTATACTTCCTGGGCGCCTTTGTACAGGACCATCAACTACTGTAATACTGTGATCACCTATGCTGCGCAGGTGATGGAGACAGATAAAACGCTTACGCAGCAACAGCTGGATGCCTACCTGTCTGAAGCTTATGCGATGCGCGCGCTGATGTACTTTTATCTGCTGCGTTCATTTGGAGAGGTGCCTCTGCAGCTGAAAGCCACATCAGGCGATGGTACGCTGGAGCAGCTGAAGAAGAGCTCACAGCAGGAAGTACATGCACAGATCATGAAAGACCTGGCATTTGCGGAACAGCATGCTGTTGAGACATATGGTAACGTAATAACCGATAAGGGCCGCATTACAAAATATACAGTATATGCCATTGAAGCAGACGCTTACCTGTGGATGGAGCAGTATGATAATTGCATTGCTGCGTGTGACAAGATCATTAACTCCAACAGGTTTGGCCTGATGGACGGCAGTGCGCAGGCGCAATGGTTTAACAGCGTGTTCTTTACGGGCAACTCCAACGAAAGCATCTTTGAATTCCAGTTTGACCAGCAGAAGCAGAATCCCTTTTATTTCATGTTTGGTGCGGCCAACAACCGTTTTATAGGTTCTCCCAGGGTAATGGACGAGGTATATGGTATTGATCTTATTGATGCTACGAAAAAAGATATCAGGGGCGATGGTGGTTCTATCAGAGCGGCAGACCAGATGATCTGGAAGTTTGCAGGAGCCAGCAGTGGGACAACCATGCAGGTAAGGGGGGCGACGGAGTCTTATGCGCACTGGTTTGTATACCGGTATGCAGATGTGCTGCTGTTGAAAGCAGAGGCACTGGCCTGGGTAAATAAGGGGCAGGAAGCGCTTGACCTGGTGAAAGTTATCAGGGACCGCGCCCGTGCACTGGTGCTTACTGAAAGAACGCCTGATCCTCTCAGCCCGGTAGATGTATCGTCCTATATCCTTGAAGAGAGGGCGCGTGAATTTGCCTTTGAAGGAAAACGCTGGTATGATGTGCTGCGTAACGCTAAGCGTAACAACTATTCCTATCTCAGCATTATGCTGGATATGGTGGCTATGAATGCACCCGGTAATATGCAGCAATCCATCCTCAGCAAGTACAGGGATGTACGCAGTCACTATTTCCCGATCAATCAATATGAACTGCAGGCAGATAAGCTGCTGGAACAGAATCCATATTACCAATAATATACGCTTACGTTATGAAAACAAAAGATAGTTTAAAAAGGCTGATAGTTTTCCTGCTCCTGCTTTGTGGCTGGGGCAGCTGTAAGAAAGCGCCTATTATCTCTGATACGTCAGACCAGGTGAATATTATCGGCTACCTGGAAAAGAACAAAGCGCAATTCTCAGACCTGCTGAAGATACTTTCAACAACAGGGGATAATGGTTTTCTCAGCGTATATGGCGCTTATACCTTCTTTGCACCTACCAACGATGCTATCAGCGCCTATCTGAAAGCAACCGGCCGTCCTTCTATAGACAAGATAGACCTGCAGGAACTGAAGGACCTGATGAAATTCCATCTGCTGGAAGATACTCTTACAACGCCTTCTTTCTCTGATGGTAAGCTGCCGCGGTTAACGATGTACGGACAGTATCTTATCACCGGGGCAAGTAATACCGGCGGGCAAACGAGGATCACTGTGAACCGGCAGGCCAATCTTATTCAAAGCAATATCCGCGTCAGCAATGGCGTCATACATGTGATAGACCATGTACTGGTACCTGCTACGCAAACACTGGCGCAGACAATTACCAGCGATCCTAAGTATTCCGTTTTTGCAGAAGCTTTGCAGGCAACGGGTCTTTATGATACAGTGAATATCCTGCCGGGAAATAATCCTGACAGCACCAAGCAATGGCTTACGGTGATTGCAGAATCGGATTCAGTGCTGGCGGCAGCAGGGTTTAGCAGCTATGCTGCTTTAAAGGCGAGATACTGTCATACGGGAGATCCTAAGAATGTAACTGACAGCCTTTATCTCTATGTGCGTTATCATATCCTGTATGGTATTAAATACCTGGCAGATATTGTGTCCAATACTTCTCATACTACCCTGGCGCCGCTGGAGGTGGTGACCTCAAAATTATCAGGACTGACGGTGCTGATCAATGATGATGTTTTTAATGGTGTGCATGAACCGGGCGTAGAGCTGGACAGGAATACCAGCGATCGCTCTGCCAGTAATGGGGTGGTCCATTCCGCCCTGGGGCATTTTGCCATCAAGGTGCGTAATCCTGTACCTGTGTACTGGGATGTGGCTGACTTCCCTGAGATACGTAACCTGCCGGCTTATTACGGTAAACAGAATTATCCTTTTGCACTCACCAATATGCCGAAAGACATTACAGTGCCTGGTCCAAGCGCTATGACCTATACCGTGGGCGGTACTTATGTAAAGGGTGATTTCCTGGCGATCCCGCTGGGAGGGCCGGGCCGGAGCCCCTGGGTAGAACTGAAAACCCCGCTGCTGGTAAGAGGAAGGTATAAAGTATGGATCTGTTACAGAACGCAGAAGCAATCCGGCAGTTCCAATAACGTGAACCAGATATCTATAGATGGAGAGCCTTTACAGCGGTCTATGAACTTCACTGTCAATATGCCTATCAGTACGGAAGGGGAGATGGAATCGCAGGGTTGGAAATGGTATACATCTCCTGCATCCAACAACTGGGCAGGCAGGCTGGTAGGTACTATAGAGATAAGGACCACAGACCGTCACCTGCTCAGGTTCACTACCCTGCAGGGTACACAGAACAATAACAACCTTGATATGATCCATTTCATTCCGCAGGACATGGACCAGCTCTATCCCCGTTTTATGGCGGATGGCACACCTGTTCCGCGGCCTTAAAAGATAAGCAGCATGAAGAAAACTATCTTATATATACTTCTTGTACTGATGGCGGTTGCCTGCAGGAAAGATAAGTGGAACGAACGTACCGGCATAGACGATCCGGCCCTGCGGTCCAATCTTTTCCAGGCAATACAGCAACGTCCTGAGCTGAGCAAATTTGCAGAGTACCTGGTCAAAACAGGCTATGATAAAGTACTGGCGTCTTCTAAAACGTTCACTGTCTTTGCTCCTGACAACGGAGCCTGGCAGCAGGTGGACCCCGCAATACTGGCGGATACTGCCAGGCTGAAAAGCCTGATAGGCAACCATATTACGGGGCAGTCGTATCCTACGGTACTGACGGAAGCCACTTTGCGAATCCGCGCATTGAACGGCAAGAATGTATTGTTCTCCCGTACACAGGTAGACGATATTAATATTACTACTGCCAACCAGTATTCAGCCAATGGCATGTTGCATATCATCGGGAGCACTATTATGCCTAAACAGAACGCCTGGGAATTCCTGAACAGTTATGCGGCAGGCACTATGCAGCAAACCTTCCTGCAAAGCCTGACCTATACAGGCATTGATACTTCCCAGGCAGAGCAGATAGGAGTGGACCCGCTTACGGGGCTTCCTATCTACAAGCCAGGCACAGGGCTGGTGGAGCGTAACCATTTCCTGCAAAGGATAAATATCAATAGTGAAGATTCGGCGCTGACCTATATCATCCTGACAGACCGGGCTTTCATGGCGGAGAAGAACAGGCTGATAAAATACTTCCAGGACAGCACTGCTGCATTGACTGATACCATTACCCGGTGGAATGTGGTTAAAGACCTGGCATTAGGTGGTGTATATGCAGCATCGGGTTTGCCGGGAACAGCTTATGGGCTGAGGGATAGCGTAGTGTATCATCCCAATATGTTCACTGTAATATCTTCCCATAAGGTGAGTAACGGTATGGTGTATATAGTGGATGATATAGCATATGAAACTGCTAGCAAGATCAAGCCTGTTATTATACAGGGAGAGAATGTCAATGATGTGAGGGACAGGACAAAGGCATGGGCTGTACGTACGCGTATCAATCCGCTGACGGGACTTTTGTTCCGGGACTTCTACATGGAAAACCATGGTATCAGTAGTTACTGGATCAACTATATGCCACTTGTGTATTCTGCAAAATACAAGGTGTACTGGGTAGCTGTGAATGATTTTCAGACAGCCACGTTCCCAATGAAGATAGCGTTCAAAGATCCTGCGGCTACTGAGTTTGCTTATAAGACCGTTGCCCTGAGAGATTTCAGCGAAGTATACCTGGGAGAGTATACGGCAGACAGGTATGGGCGATTGCCGCTTTACCTTGTTGGGAACAACGTCACCACCAATGGCGCCAATACACTGGTGCTGGATTATATAAAACTGGTACCTATTCTGGACTGATCTTAAGAGATGTTTATGCGTATAACTTTTATCATGCTGCTGTTTTGCCTGCGCCTTGCTGCACAGGATACCACGCTCAATATAACGGGCACCATCCGGGAAGCGGCTACCGGCAAAGTGTTGCCGGGTATTAATATCAGTATTCCCGGGTATGCTGCTGCCATTACGAATGAAAAGGGTGTTTTCCGTATTAAGGCGCCTGGTGGAAATGCGGTGCTGACAGTTTCAGCGCCTGGTTACCAGGTGAAGGAAATACCGCTGAAGGGCAGGCGGAAAGTAAACGCCAGTCTCTATGAGGAAACTTTCCCTTCAATATATGAAGATGCTGTACTTCCTTTTGGCAACAGGGCGGGTAACCAGCTTGTTTACCCGGTACAGTCTGTAAATATGGACAGTAAATGGCAGAGAGTGCCGGAATCGCCGGAGGCGGCGCTGCAGGGCAGTGTAGCGGGGCTGAGGGTTATCAGGCGCTCCGGTACGCCGGGAATAGGGGCAGAACTTTTCCTGCGTGGATATACTTCCCTGTATGCCACTAACCGTCCGCTGATAGTGGTAGATGGTATGATCTATGACGCGAATGAATATGGCGGATCGCTTGTGGAAGGACATGTGAACAATCCGCTTGCCCATATTGATATCAGGGATATTGACAACGTTACCGTGATCAAGGACGGTACTTCTACCTACGGCTCCCGTGGTGGTAACGGTGTGATCCTGATTACTACGGCCAGGGCAAAGGAGCTGGCAACGAAGATAGACTTTGCAGCATATGGAGGTTATAACAGTACACCTGCAATGATACCTATGATGAAGGCTGGCGATTATCGTGTCTATCTTTCCGATGTACTGAAGACCAGCGGGCTTACTGACCAGCAGATCAGCGATCAGCCTTATATGAATGATCAGCCTAATCCTGATTATTACCGTTATCACTACAATACAGACTGGCAGAAGCAGGTGATGAAACGCAGTTTTAACCAGCAGTATTTTCTGAAGGTAACTGGTGGTGATGATATTGCTACATATGCTTTATCGCTCGGGTACCTGAAGCAGGGAGGCATTATCTCCCGTACGGACCTGGGCCGCTATCAGACACGTTTTAATGCAGACCTGAACCTTTCCAAAAGGTTGAAGGCGTCTGTCAACCTGGCCTTTACTTCCAGTCAGCAGAAGAATAAAGACCAGGGAATAGCTTTAAAAACAAACCCTATATACCTGGGACTGATCAAGGCACCTTTTCTGCCGGTAAGAGCTGTGAGTGAAGAGGGCATAGAATCTCCCAGCCTGGATAATTATGACATCTTCAATGTTTCCAACCCGGCCGCCATTATTTCCGGTATGCAGGCAGTGAGCAAGAACTACCGTTTCTTCGGCTCTGTGAATTTCAGGTATAAACTGAGCGATGACTGGAGCATACATACCTTATTGGGTGTGACGTACGATAAGGTCAGAGAGAACATCTTCATACCACAGAAAGGCGTGGCTCCTGATACACTCCCCAACGGTATTGTATATAACCGGTCAGGCAGTAATGTAGAGCGCCTGTATTCACTGTACAATGACACCCGTTTGTCATGGCAACGCAGCTTCAGGCAGAAGCACCAGTTTGCTGTTGATGCGGGTGTACGTTTTAATAACAGTAGCAGCGAATCAGATTATGGCCGGGGGTATAACTCTGCAACAGATGAATTTGTGAGCGTAGGCATGGGCCAGAACCTGTACAGAAGCGTAAGCGGAGATATAGGGAAATGGAACTGGCTGAACACTTATTTACATGCTGACTATACTTTCCTGAACAGGTATTTCCTGACATTCAATATAGCGGCAGATGGATCTTCCCGTTTTGGGAAAAAAGCGCCGGGCGCATGGACCATCAATGGTAATCCATTTGCTGTAATGCCTGCTGTAGCTGCAGGATGGCTGGTGTCTTCAGAGCCGTTCATGAACAATGTGAGCTTTATAGAATTGCTGAAACTGAGGGCTGGTTACGGTCGTACAGGCAATGATGATATAGGCAATTATGCGGCAAGGCAATATTATGTATCGCAGAACCTGCTGGGCATGCAGGGGCTGGTAAGGGGGAACATCGGCAATCCTTATCTGAAATGGGAAACGGTAGACAGGCTGAATGCGGGCATTGATCTCTCGTTTTTACAGGAGCGGCTGAATATAAGCCTGGATGTTTTCCGTAATAATACCTGGGATATGCTGACCATAGAGCCGGTAAAATCTGTTACGGGTTTTGACCAGATGATCACCAACAACAGTGCTATGCACACTAAAGGGATTGAGCTGTCAATAAGTGGCCGTATCGTCAACAATGACCTGAAATGGGATGCCGCTTTTAACCTGGCCACCTATCGTAATAAAGTTACAAAGATACCGGGCAGCAGGATGATAAGCAGTTATGCAGGCGCTACTTTCCTGACAGCTGTGGGCCAGCCGGCCAACCAGTTCTATGGTTATAAGACTGCCGGAGTGTTTGCCACTACCGATGCTGCCGCCGGATTAAAATATATAGCTGCTGATGGAACGGCAATGCCTTTCCAGGGTGGTGATGTACGGTTTGTTGATGTGAATGGGGATAATATAATAGATGAAAGTGACAGGCAGGTGATTGGGGACCCTAATCCTGACTTTACAGGAATGTTCAGTAATACGTTGAGCTGGAGGCGATGGTCGCTCGGTGTACTGTTCACTTTCAGTAAAGGCAATGATATCTATAACTACATGCGTGCGCAAACAGAAGATTTGAGCAGTTACCATAACCAGTCGGCCGCTGTTGTGAACCGCTGGAGGGCTGAGGGGCAACAGACAGATATTCCCCGTGCGGTATGGGGAGATCCGGCAGGCAATGCGCGTTTCTCTGACCGCTGGATAGAAGATGGTTCTTACCTGCGTTTAAGAACGCTTACGCTGGCATATGATGTTCCTGTAAGACCGGGTGCATTGAAATATGTGAAGCTATATGCCACGGGTAATAACCTGTTCACGTGGACACGTTATCTGGGGTATGACCCTGAGTTCAGCGCTGCAGGCAGCATTTTCGCCCAGGGCATAGATACCGGCCTGGAGCCGCAGTTCAGGACTATGCAATTGGGTGTCAGGATAGGTTTGTAACAATTAAAAACAGAACAGATGAAATATACTGTACTATATATATTATTCCTTTCGGTTTGCTTTTCGTCCTGTAAAAAGCTGTTTGACATAGAGCCGGAAACAGTGCTGAACAATGATCAGACATACAGGAACGTAAGTGATGCAGATGCCGCTGTTATAGGCATATATGGTAAATTCATGGGGCTGGCGGAACGGTATGTTGTGCTGAATGAACTAAGGGCTGATCTGATGGACGTAACAGGCAGCGCCGGCAATAAATACCTGCAGGAGCTGAGCGTACACCAGGTGAGCGCTGATAATCCGTATGCAGATCCGAAGCCTTTCTACGAAGTGATCATCAACTGTAATGATGCGTTGACCAACTTTGACGCCATGCTGCGTGATAAGCGTATGACCGCAGATGAATACAATCTCCGTTATTCTGCTGTAGGCGCTGTACGTACGTGGGTATACCTGCAGCTGGGCATTCATTTTGGCAGCATACCTTATGTGACATCTGCCCTGGAAAATATAGATGCCCTGAAAAAAGAAGAGCAGTTTCCCCGTATATCTTTTGATGAGCTGCTGGACAAGCTGATCATTTTTACAGAAGGATTGCCCTACAAAACACCTTTCCCGGCAGGCACTTCCCTGCTTACGGTAGTAGATGGCTACAGCACGGAGAAGTTTTTCGTCAACATCAAATGTTTACTGGGAGATCTTTACCTGTGGAAAGGGAATTATAACCAGGCCGCCACCAACTACCAGTTCATGATGAACTATGGGGATGTATTGTACCCGGCCAGGAATAGTGAACAATGGTATGAAACGTATAAAGTGGCTTATACCGCTAATACAAATGGAGGCAACTGGTCGAATATTTTCAGTCAGCCTTACGGTGAGCGGTATTCAAATTATGAGATCATGTGGAACCTGCCGTTCGATAAGAACTTTGCGCCACAGAACCCCTTTATCAGCCTGTTTGACAATGTGAACGGCAATTACCGGTTAAAGCCATCAGCACTGGCAATTAAGAGATGGAATGACCAGGTACGTACCGGTAACGCGGTTGGTAATAATACGCCTGTTGATCTGAGGGGGCCGAATGCTTCCTGGAAAACACAGGCTGGTCAGCCGGTAGTCAACAAGTATACATTCAATTACAATCCTTTATTGCCATTTGAAACAAACAGTAAATGGATATTGTACCGGGCGGCTACCTTACACCTGCGTTATGCAGAAGCTGCCAACCGGGACGGGCGTGACAAGCTGACCTATGCTATTCTGAATAACGGTATCAAAAATACCTACGACCCGGTATATATGGCTACAGGGGTAAGTGGCGGAGAGAGCCGTAATGTGACCAATATAGAACAGACATTTGATGTACCGCCTTATGACTTTGACGCCCGTTCAGGTAACTATCCCAACTACAGATCTCCCTGGTACCGGCATATAGGTATCCGGGGCCGTGTTTCGCTGAAACCTGTGTTAATAGATTCCACGAAGTATTTTGACATGAACAACACTGAAAGACCTGTTACTGACAGGGTGGGATTAACATTGTACATGGAAGATAAGCTGCTGGAAGAAGACGCGCTGGAGCTGGCGTTTGAAGGCTACCGCTGGCCGGACCTGCTGCGTGTAGCTTTGCGCCGGTATGCAGCAGATCCCGGATGGCTGGCAGATAAAGTGGCGGCGAAATTTGATGCGTCGGGAGACGGGCAGGCCGCTGCTGTAAGATCAAGGCTGATGAACAAACAAAACTGGTATCTTCCTTTCAGATGGGATTAAAACATATGATATGAACCTGGTAATGATACTGCTGACAGGACAGCAATGGCAGACCCGTAAAGGGCATGGCAGAATATTGGGGTTATAATCAGCCGCCACATACAAATTTTTACCTGGGGACTGGTATGTTTCCTTAATTTTGCGCCATTGTCGGGAATGGAAAATCTAACGAGCAATGAATTTTTACACGCGTAAATGGGTAAAACCTGAAGACCTGAATGCACATGGAACATTATTCGGGGGGAGGCTGCTGGCCTGGATAGATGAAGAGGCCGCTATTTATACTATCATTCAGCTGGGAACTAACAGGTGCGTAACAAAGTATATGTCGGAGATCAATTTTATCAACTCTGCCAAACAGGGAGATATTATTGAACTGGGTATCAAAGCTATACATTTTGGCAGGACATCGCTGACGCTTGCCTGCCAGGTAAGAAACAAGATCACACATAAAACGATCCTGACCATTGATAAGATCGTGTTTGTAAGTGTGGATGAACATGGTACGCCGGTACCTCATGGAAAGACAGAGATCACCTATACTGACGAACGTTTAAGGGAGCACTAACTTTTCCCTATCTGGAAGCAGCGCATACTTACAGCTGCAAATACTTCTTCATAAGTATACCGGATCTCTTCCTGCTTGTCTGCCAGCGCAATGCTGTACAGCATGGGAATGTAATGATCTTCAGTGGGCACAGCCTTTTTTGCCATTTTTCCCAGGTTCCTGTAATAGAACAGGCTGCCGAAGTCGCGTTCATCAATACGGGCTTTCACCCATTCATCAAATTCAATGGCCCAGGAATAGGGTTTGCTAATGGTGAACATGCCTTTCAGTGCGTCGAGGCCGAGGTTGTGCACAATATTTCCGCTGCCAATAATGAGCACGCCTTTCTCTCTTAAAGGTTTCAGCTGCTGCGCCAGGTTCCAGTGATAATCCAGCCGCTGGCCTATGGGAACGCTTAATTCCATGACAGGAATATTCGCATCAGGCATAATGTGACGGAGTATGGCCCAGGCTCCATGATCCATATCAGTACTCTCATCTATTTTCACCTGTGAAGAAAGCTGTGGAATAACAGTGCCGAAGCTGGTGGCTCCGGTAGCGTTATAGTACTGGCAATTGAAGTGATCGGGTACTTTCAGCCAGGAGGTTTCGTTGGTGAGGTAATGAGCGGAGATAACCAGTATTGCGGAAGGTTTATGGGTAAGGCTTTGACCCATTTCCCGGAGGCTTTGTGTAAAGGTATTGTCTCTGAAAGCATTTTCCGGGTCTCCATGTCCTACAAAGAAAACGGGCATTTTCTCAGTTGGCCGGAAAACGCCGGGAAGGTTGAGCATCCGTTCTATCTGTGACGAATAGGGGATGAGCGGTAGTAATGCCGCTATTTTGATAAACGATTTCCTCTCCATATGACTGTGCAAACTATGAGTAAATATATTTACTTTTAATCCGTCATACCCGCTACCTATGGATTTTAACTTTTTAGAAACTATACCTGCTATATGGACCTCTATAACAAATACCAATCTTACTCAAATACAGAACTGCTGCTTATTGTGCGTCAACCGTCAAAACATGGCGCTGCTGACCTGGTGGTTGTAAAGGATATACTTTCTGGAAGGACTGTAACAGAAGAAGATCAGGTAGCTGCAGATAAATACATTCTTGAACACCAGAGAAATAGTGTGCAACCCAAGCCGGTACTGGATTTTTCTCTTTATGAAACAGATCCGGAGCTGGAGAAACAGGGAAGGAAGGACCTGAATGTGATCCTGTGTTTAATGGGACTTGTATTTGCCGGAATTCTCTGCGGTGTTGTGGCGAGCCTCTGGGAAGCACGCGACTGCGGGTCCTGTATGGGGCATGTGCTGTTACGTTATTCGTTCAGCCTGGTCATTACGCTTGCGCTGGGATTATTAATGTATTACCGGAAGCGCTGGGGATGGATCCTGACATTTGGTTATTGTTTGTTGCAGATAGGAAGTTATAGCACTACTCTGTTGAAGGCTGCTACGACTTCTTCGGTTAGAAGTGCTTATGTTTATGTTGCTACTGCATTTATTATTACGAATATAATAACGCTGGTTTTTATGTGCCGTGATAGTATAAGCGCTTACCTGGGTTTTACAACAGCGCAGAGGACGAAGTATATAGTAAGAACAGTTATGGTAACAGCGTTCCTGACTTTCTGCATGATTTACGTCAGTTTCTCCTGACAAGACTATTCCTTTTCCAGAACGCTTCCTTTCAGATATCTCAGCTTAACAAAAGAAGCGGTCTCTTTGAATCCAGCTGCCAGCCACTGATCTTTGCATTGGGGGTTGGCATACAGTACTTTTAAGGGCCTTTGTTTCCTGAGCAGGCTCTCATTTACTTTCCGGATAAATGTTTCCATTATAACTTCATTGAACGGGTTGAAGAGGAAGATCACGCCTGTTGTTTCGGGAATATCATAGTAACGGGCATCTTCACAGGCAATGGTGATGCTGGTATCAGGGTATTTGTTCTTTATCATACCAGCTAATGCTGTGGCGTCCCTGCACAGGCCGGGAGAGAAATCTATTCCTGTCATGTTCCTGAATCCATATGCTGCGCCTACTGCCAGGATCCTGCCTTTGCCGCAGCCTACGTCCAGCAGGGAGGTTTGAAGATCGGCAGGTTGAAGATGATCGAATAACCAGGTAGCGGTGTAGTAGTTCACCGGTTCGTACATGGTGGCATGTTCCCTGTCTTCTTCCGATACATCTGTAGACAGATCGTCGGTGCCAATGGTGCGTATGCCGTATTTCTTTTCTCCGTGTACCTCATGCCAGATCACGAAGCAGGCCATGGCAATTCCCCAATGCCAGCCCAGATAAAGAAAATAAAGTATGTATCTCATTGGGTAGGGGCTTATTAGTTATTCTAATATAAGGCATCGATCTGGATTTTCAGTCTGATATATGTACCGGTTTTCTATGTATGGTGTAAAAGAACGGCTCAAAAAACATTCATGAACATGGTTCACAAAGGAGGATGAAAATCTTAATACTAGCAGAAGAACATTCTATTAACACCAAATTGTAAACTTCAAACAGGATCATCTGACAGAAGTGTAAACCTATATCAGGACTATACCGTGGCGCTAAAGTGGTACCGCAATACATACTCTAAACATGCTTAAGACATGCTTGAAACATGCTTGAAACATACTTGAAACATACTTGAAAGGTGGAGTTGAGGGGAAGTATCTGCACAGAAAGCATTCATGAACCAGGTTGAAAAGGAGGGAATTCCGGTAAAAATCATTGTGCTGAGCAATCAGAATAAGAAATTGATTTTCAATCATTTGATAACTATTTTCAGAAAAAAAGGGGTTCGCCTTTGGCGAACCCCCTTTTTTGAGCTAGAAGGTTTATCCGTAGAAAGAATTAAGATTATTCTTTGTTCATTCTTGGCTGATTTAACTGCACCGGTTTCCCTTTCTTATTAGACCGAACTTTCAGGTTCAATATCTCTATAAATACAGAGAATGCCATTGCGAAATAAATATATCCTTTCGGGATATGCTGTTCAAACGCTTCTGCCAGCAGGGATACACCTATCAGCAGGAGGAAAGACAGCGCCAGCATTTTAACGGTGGGATGATCATTCACAAAGTTGCTGATACTTTCTGCAGCCAGCATCATTACGCCCACAGCTACGATCACGGCAACTATCATGATCTGGATATGATCAGCCATACCTACGGCAGTGATCACGGAATCCAGGGAAAATACAATATCGAGCAGGAGTATCTGGATGATGACCTGTGTGAAGCTGATAGCTTTTACTTTGGTTTCTTCGTGACTATCGCCTTCCAGTTTTTCATGGATCTCTGCGGTACTTTTATAAATAAGGAACAGCCCGCCTACAAGCAGGATCAGGTCTCTTCCTGAAATGGCGGTAGCTTCCAGCAGTTTGGCACTTTCAACGCCTATCCAATCACCGATGTTGAACAGCGGGGTGGTCAGTGACATGATCCAGCTGATAGATAACAGGAGCAGGATACGCACAAACATGGCCAGCCCCAGTCCGAGGCGTCTTGCCTTTTTTTGTTTGTTAGCAGGCAGTTTACCTGCCAGGATAGAGATAAATACAATGTTGTCAATGCCCAGTACTATTTCCAGTACACTTAACGTCAATAAGCTGATCAATGAGTCGATGGTAAACAGTCCTTCGACAGAAAATAAACTTCCCATGTTAGTTGTTGCATTATAGTTCGATACACAATCTTACAATATTTATTCCGATCCTGTCTTTAAAACTTATGAGTGGTGAAACATACCGGCAGCAAAATATCACTGTTAAAAAAAGGCCGGAAAGTGCCAGTTATTAGATACTTTTGTCTCAGTAACCCGGTTGAATATGAGTATAAAAGTTATTGCCTTTGATGCGGATGATACACTGTGGATCAACGAGCCCTATTTCCGCGAAACAGAAAATGAATTTTGCCGGCTGATGGAGAGTTATCTGCCACAGCATACAGCAGCGAGAGAACTGCTGCAGACTGAAATAAAAAACCTCAGCCTTTACGGTTATGGTATAAAAGGTTTCATGTTATCCATGATCGAAACGGCGCTTTCCATATCTGACAATACTATAGACATCAGTGCTATTGAAAAGATCATCGGGTTTGGCAAGGACCTGCTGGCACGGCCTATTGAAGTGCTGGAAGGGGTAGAAGAGGTGCTGGGTAACCTGAAGGAAAACTACAGGCTGGTAGTAGCTACGAAAGGAGACCTTTTGGACCAGGAAAGGAAGCTGAAAAATTCCGGTATAGATCATTATTTCCACCATGTAGAAGTAATGTCAGATAAGCAGGAGGCTGATTACAGGAAGCTGCTGAAGCATCTGGACATTAAGCCGGAGCAGTTCCTGATGATCGGTAATTCCCTGAAATCGGATATACTGCCTGTACTGGGTATAGGCGGACGTGCTATACATATACCTTTTCATACCACCTGGGAACATGAGCATGTTGATGTGCATATTGATAACCCCAACTTTAAGCAGGTAACTACTATTTTAGAGGTATTGCCTTTGTTATACGCTCCTACTTTTTGAATATTTAAGCGAGTAGAACTGCTCAAAGGATCGGTTTCGCCGAAGGCGAAACCGATCCTTTGAGTTTTTTTGCATAGCGCGCAGCGCAAAATTTACTATTTTGTAACCCACGTTATTATTCACTACTCAAGTCCTAAAAATGAAAACTAAATGGATGGTGTGTTGTACCCTTCCGATGGTTTTCCTCTTACCATCGTGGGTACAAGCCGGCACAAAACAGGTCTCATCCGGCGCCTACACTCCTCCCGCTTATGAAGCGCTGCCATTAGGCGCTGTCAAGCCTATGGGCTGGCTCAGGAACCAGTTACGGATCATGCGTAACGGCAGTTCCGGGCATCTCGATGAAGTGTACGCCAAAGTCAAAAACGACAACGGCTGGCTGGGAGGCCAGGGCGACGGCTGGGAGGAAACCCCTTACTGGCTGGACGGGGCATTGCCGCTGGCATACCTGCTGGACGACAAACCACTGCAGGAAAAGGTGCTGAAATATGTGAACTGGACGCTGGAACACCAGCGACCCAGTGGTTATTTCGGGCCAGTTACAAAAGCGGAAAGGGAAAAGAACGCTACTATCGATCCTGCTCATGCTACAGAAGGAGAGGACTGGTGGCCTAAAATGGTCATGCTGAAAGTGCTGCAGCAGTATTACTCTGCCACGGCCGATCAGCGCGTGATCCGCTTTATGACCAACTACTTCCGCTACCAGCTGAATGCGCTGGAAGTGGCGCCTATTGGCAAATGGACAGAATGGGCCGCCTCCCGCGGACCAGACAATGTGCTGATGGCGCAATGGCTCTATGGTATCACTCATGATGCCTCCCTGCTGCAACTGGCAGAGCGGATAGAGCAACAATCTTTCCCCTGGACCACCTGGATGGGCAACCGCGACTGGGTGATCAGTACCGCCACGTACGATGACAAGTACCTCTGGATGAGACGGCATGGGGTAAATGTAGGCATGGGGCTGAAAGCGCCTGCCGTTACCTACCAGCGCACAGGTAATAAACAGCTCCTGAAAGACCAGTATACAGGCTGGCAGGACCTGATGACCATTCACGGACTACCCATGGGTATTTTTTCTGCAGATGAAGATCTGAACGGCAATGAGCCTATACAGGGGGTAGAGCTCTGTGCTATTGTGGAAGCCATGTACTCCCTGGAAAATATCATTGCCATTACCGGGGATGTGCGGTATATGGACGCACTGGAAAAGATGACATTTAATGCGTTACCTACCCAGACAACGGACGATTATAACAACAAGCAATACTTCCAGGTAGCTAA
This sequence comes from Chitinophaga tropicalis, assembly GCF_009758205.1. Lineage (GTDB taxonomy): Bacteria > Bacteroidota > Bacteroidia > Chitinophagales > Chitinophagaceae > Chitinophaga > Chitinophaga tropicalis. The sequence continues at coordinate 25,211 of NZ_WRXN01000024.1, read as the reverse complement.
CCAGGTGCAGATAAGCCGGGGCATATTCAGTTTTTCCCTGCCGTTTGACCGGCAAATGAACAACGTGCTGGGCGCCCGCAGCGGCTATACCTGTTGCCTGGCCAATATGCATCAGGGATGGACCAAATTTGCCAGCCAGCTATGGTATGCTGCGCCGGACAATGGCCTGGCGGCCCTGAGCTATGCTCCCAGCCAGGTGACCGCCAAAGTGGGAAAAGACAGCACAGCTGTTACCATCACAGAAACTACGCAATATCCTTTTGGCGATCAGATATCCTTCAGCATAGCGCTGAAGAAAGAAACGGCTTTCCCTCTGCAACTCCGCATCCCTTCATGGTGCGATGAAGCAGAGGTGCTGATCAACGGGAAAACTTTGCGCAAAGACAAAGGAGGGCAGCTGATCAGCATCAGCCGCAGCTGGAAGAACAAAGACCAGCTGGTGCTCCGTTTGCCTATGCGGATCACTACCACAGTATGGGGAAAGAACTCCCGTGCGGTAGAGCGTGGTCCGCTGGTATATGCGCTGAAACTCCATGAACGGTGGGAGAAAGGGCATGAGGAACATGAGGGAGATTATTTCAGCGTATACCCGGAAGAGCCCTGGAACTATGGGCTGCTTCATAAAGACATAAAAGACCCCGCAGCCGGCATGAAGGTAAGTGTGCAGAAACCGGTGGATGACCATTTTATATGGAACCTGGCGCATGCCCCGATAGAGATCACTGTGCAGGCTAAACAGATACCTGCCTGGCAGGCTATAGAAGGGGTGGCTTATCAACCCGCGGTTGATAGAGAAGGTATTTATAAGGGAAGGGTGGATGAAAAAGTAAAAGAGATCACCCTTGTTCCCTATGGTTGTACCAAAGTAAGAATAGTTGCTTTTCCTGTTGTACCATAAAAAATTAAGACATTGAAATTTATTCTGACTGTTACTTTATTGTTTGCAAGTTGTTTTGTGCATGCCCAGTATACTGACTGGAAAGGCACATGGATCACCAATACAGAAGATACAACTGCTACCAGGGCGCCTTATTTCAGGAAGATCTTCTCTACGCAGAAGAAGGTAGTAAAGGCTACTGCCTATGTAGCCGGAGTAGGTTATCATATAGTATATATAAACGGCAAACCGGTAACAGATGCCGTACTTGAACAGGCGTATACGCGTTACGATAAGCGTTTGCTGTACAAAGTATACGACGTATCAGCATTGCTGCAAACCGGCAACCGGCATTCCATTGCGGCGGAGCTGGGCAATGGCTGGTACAATGTACAGTCGCACGCTGTATGGGGCTTCCAGAGTGCGCCCTGGAGAAAGACACCACGGCTGTTACTCAACCTTGCAGTGACCTACAGTGACGGAACTACAGACATCATTGCTACTGATGACAGCTGGAAATGTGCCACCGGCCCCAGCCAGTTTAACAGCCTGTATTGTGGCGAGATCTATGATGCCCGTCAGGAAGTACCGGGTTGGAATACTACTTCATTTAATGATGCTTCCTGGAAACAGGCGCTGAAGACACAGTCGCCCGGAGGCAGTCTGTCTGAACAGCTTATGCCTTCCATTAAAGTGATACGCCGTATTAAACCTCTTGCTGTGCGTAAGGTGGATAAGAATACTTACCTGTTTGATATGGGACAGAATTTTGCCGGTGTGGTGACTATGAAAGTGCAGGGTAAGGCCGGTACTAAAGTCACCCTGCATTATGGAGAGGTGCTGACGAAAGATGGTCAAATGGACCTGAAGCATAATACGGAGCATATGCGGAGTCTCCCGGACGATCTGCCTTTTCAGACGGATATCTACTACCTGAAGGGTGGGCCGCAGGAAACATTTACTCCCCGGTTCACTTATCATGGTTTTCAGTATGTGCAGGTGACTACAGATGCGGAGCTGAGTATGGACCAGCATTCTCTTGAGGGGTTGTTCTACAGTACCGCATTTGAAGAAGCGGGGCATTTTACCAGTTCAGATACCATGATCAACAGGCTGTATGAAGCTGCCCGCCAGTCGTACCGTAGTAACTTCCTGAGTATTCCTACTGATTGTCCGCAGCGTGAAAAGAATGGCTGGACGGCCGATGCGCAGATATCAGCAGAAGTAGGCCTGTGGAATTATAACAGCACACCGGGCTACCTGAAATGGCTGCACGATCTGCGGGATGCGCAGACGCCTGAAGGCGGTTTCCCGGGCATTGCTCCCTCCAATGGATGGGGTTATGACCGGCAGGGGGAGGATGAGCAGATCTTTGGTCCTGCCTGGGGCTCTGCTTTGACGATGGTGACCTGGTACCTGTATCTTTATAACGGGGATAGTGCTGTTGTAGAAGAGCATTACCCGGCTATTAAACGTTATGCGGACGTGCTGACAAAACGTTCTGAGGGACACCTGGTGAAATTCGGTCTGGATGACTGGATGAGCCTTGTAAAAACCCCGGTAACCTTTACTTCCACGGCATATTATTATACTGTGGCAGATCTCACCGCAAAGATGGCACGTATTGCTGGCAGCCAGGAAGATGCAAAAGCATATGAAAACCTGGCTAAGGAGATCCGTACTACTTTCAATGATCGTTTCTTTGATCCTGCTGCTGGTCTTTATAAAGATAGTACAATGACGGCCCTGAGCGCTGCTGTTTTTCATGGCCTGGCTGCTCCGGAGGTAGCCAAAGTAACGACTGCTCAGCTGCAGGCGCAGATAATCAGGAAGAACTATCATGCTGACTTTGGTGTGATGGGTACCAAATATGTGCTGCCTGTATTGAGTGAAAGGGGATATGCGGAAACGGCTTTCCGTATGCTGACAGATACCGGTTATGCTGGCTGGGGGCATTGGATAGCCAATGGAGCTACGACGTTGTTTGAGGACTGGCCGGGAGAGTTATCGCATAATCATATCTTCTTCGGCGATTACTGCGCATGGTTTTATAAGACGCTGGCGGGTATCCGCCCGGATGAAGAGGCACCTGGTTTTAAGCAGTTCTTCATTCAGCCGGCTTTTGTGAAAGCGCTTAGTTTCGTGAAAGCAGATCATAATACCCGTTATGGGCAGATAAGATCTGAATGGAAGAGAAGCGGCAGCAAAATATTGTTGCAGGTAACAGTACCTGTGGGCACTATTGCGAAAGTGCGGGTCCCTGCAGGGGCTCTTTTAAAGCCTGGTCAGCGTGTTACGGCAGATGGGCAGACATTGGAGCAGATCATCCTGAAAGCAGGAAAACATAGTATTGAGCTGAAATCAATATAAAAGCAGCATCAGAACTGATGCGGATAAAAATTCAGGGCGGGGTGTTTTCCTTCACTGATAGTGATATAACCACTATTATCAATTTTAAAGGTGAGCCCCTCGCCTTGTTTTTCCGGTACATAGGGCAGAGATGTGGCGGGGCGGGCCATAGCTGCTTCCACACTTTCTCCTGCATTGCGATGCCAGTAATATATTTTGTTCTTGTTCCTGATGGCAATATGATGGCCATCCTGTGATATATCGGCCGCAGTGATCCATGTATAGGGGAGGGTACCTACTTTCTGCATGGTCACTTTCTCGTTGTTCTTAAAGATGAGATGTGGTATTTTATAGAGGCCTACCTGTTTTTCTCTTTTGCTGACGATGTAAATGCTTTTCCCGATAGGGTCTATCATCAGGGATTCAGCATCTCTTGGTCCGTCGGGATATTTCATGGTCAGCACATCCGGCCTTACAGATACCTGGTGGCCGGGAATGGTGGCCGGAACTTCAAAGCGAAAAATTTGTACATCTATATCCAGCGGTACATTGTTGCCGATGTTGCCAACGTATACATATTGTTTGCCCGGAGCGGGGCCAATACCTTCGGAGATATCTTCCCAGTCGCGGTTCACAGTACCTGACAGTGTAACTACACTTAACAGTTTTCCTGTGCTGTCCAGCAGGTATACTTCGTTTTTGTTACCGCTGTCATTATGTGTCCAGAAACAACCGCGTAATGTTTTGCTGGCTGCCAGTCCTGAGGCTTCAGCTATTGCGGGAGATTGTACAATGCCTAATACTGTGGGCTGAATGGAGGAACTGGTAGCAGAGAGCTCCTTTTTCCCTTTTTCTTTTTTGTCTTTCTTTCCTTTCTTTTTCTGGGCAACAACGGGCATGGTTGCTATCAGCAATAAGATAAGTAGTTTCCTCATGATACGATACTACGATTTTTTGAGGAGTTTTTTTGTACTTTCCTGCCTTCATAAAATACGGAAGCTATGAAAGCTAACAGGTCTCTGATAAACACATGCATATTGTTTCTCGGCGCAGTTACAAGTACTGTAGCGCAACAGAGTAACGTCAATTACGTAGATCCCACTATTGGCGGAGTAGGGCTGATACTGGAGCCTACACGTCCCACTGTACATCTTCCTAACAGTATGGTAAGGGTATTTCCTGCCAGGAAAGACCAGCTGGACGACAGGATCAACTATTTCCCGTTAATGATCGCTTCACACAGGCAGCAATCGCTATTTGGTTTATTACCTGTATCTGGCGACGCCAAAGAACTGGACAGGCCTGTGATATCTGACAGGGAGAAAACCACTCCGTACTATTACAGTGTTTTCCTTGATGATGCAGATAAAGCAGAGTTTACGCCGGCGGCAAGAAGTGGTTATTTCCGTTTCAGTTTTGCCGGCGGCAAGCCTCATTACCTGCGGTTAAATACGCTGAACGGAAAAGGAAATATCAGGGTAACCGGCAGGCGGCAATTGTCAGGGGTGGAAGAGTTTGCAGGTATGAAGGCTTACTTCTATGCAGAGCTGAATACAGACATAATCAGTGAGCAGGATGCCAGGAACGGGCAGTCGGTCGCATTGCTGGTAGGCAATACAGCGAAGCAGGTGGAGTTCCGCTATGGTGTATCCTTTATCAGCATAGAGCAGGCGAAGGCCAACCTGCAGCAGGAGATTCCCGGGTGGACATTTGACATAGTGAAGCAGCAGGCTTTTAAAGCCTGGGATAAGGTGCTGGGGCAGATCAATGTGAAAGGCGGCACAATGGCACAGAAGAAAGTATTTTATACGTCATTATACCGTGCTTATGAGCGTATGGTGGATATCAATGAGCATGGGCAATATTACAGCGCTTACGATCACCAGGTACATACTGCAAAGGAGCCTTTTTATGTGGATAACTGGCTATGGGATACCTACATTGCGCTGGAGCCGCTGCAAACCTTGCTGAACCCTGGTATGGAAGCAAACAAGATCCGTTCTTACATCACTATGTATGAGCAGAGCGGATGGATGCCTTCCTTTGCAGTAGCGCATGGAGATATGCCTTGTATGACGGGCAATCACGCAGCCGCCTGGATGGCAGATGCCTGGTTTAAAGGTGTGAGGAACTTTGACCTGCCTAAAGCTTACGAGGGATTGAAGAAGAATTCGCTGGACGCTACATTGCTGCCCTGGAGGAACGGACCCGCTACTTCACTTGACAGTTTCTATACAGCAAAAGGATATATGCCAGCCCTGAAATTGGGAGAGAAAGAAACTGTGGAGCAGGTACATGATTTTGAACGCAGGCAGTCTGTTGCAGTAACGCTGGAGAACAGCTATGACGACTGGTGTATTGCTCAGCTGGCGGTAGCCGCCGGTCAGGCGCAGGACACTTCATTATTCCTGAAAAGGGCCACTAATTACCGGAATGTTTTCCGTGCAGATAAAGGGTTTATGTGGCCGAAAGATGCAGATGGCAACTGGATAGAGCCGTTTGATCCTAAATTTTCCGGCGGACAGGGCGGCAGGGATTACTTTACGGAGAACAATGCCTACACCTATAACTGGGATGTAAAGCATGATCTTCATGGACTATTTGAGCTGATGGGAGGCCGTAAGAAAGCGGAAGAGAAGCTGGACCAGCTGTTCAGGGAAGACCTGGGCCGCAGCAAATACCAGCTGTGGTATACTTTTCCTGATGCTACCGGCCTGGTGGGGCAATTCGTAATGGGAAATGAGCCCAGTTTCCATATTCCTTACCTGTATAATTACCTGGGAGCGCCGTGGAAAACGCAGAAACGCATCCGTATGCTGCTGGATACATGGTATACAGACAACCTGTTTGGCATTCCGGGCGATGAAGATGGTGGGGGGATGACCGCATTTGTAGTCTTTTCCATGATGGGGTTCAGCCCGGTAACGCCTGGTATACCGGTATATAATATTGGCAGCCCTGTATTTGAGCAGGTGACTATCCGTTTATCTGACGGTAAGGTCTTTACCGTAGATGCCCCTGGCAGCTCTGCTACAAATAAATATATACAGAGCGCTACCCTGAACGGGCAGCCATTGCAGGTACCCTGGTTTACCCATCAGGCATTGCTGAAGGGAGGAACGCTGAAGCTGGTAATGGGAGAAACGCCGAATAAGCAGTGGGGTAGCGGGGAACAGGCTACACCGCCTTCGGCATTGAGCTATAAGCCGGGAAAATAATTATTTACTGATAACGGGGAAGCTATCAGAGCTCTTTGCTGATGTGTTGAGCAAGCTCTTTGATGGCTTCCTCGTTCCTTTTATAGTGAGTCCACTGCCCCATACGGGTGGCAACGAGCAGGTTAGCGCGCTGCAGCATTGAAAGATATTCGGATACTGTAGATTGAGTTAAACCTGTTTTTTGCTGAATATGGCCCACACATACGCCGGTCTTGTTAAATTCCCCACATTCCTGTACCGGGAAATGCTTCTCAGGTTCCTTTAGCCATGCCAGGATCTGTAACCTGGTTTTGTTGGATAAGGCCTTAAAAATATCAACTTGTTCCATACTGCAAAGATATCGGAATTTGTCGATTTTTCGAGGGCGGAGCTTTGGGCCTGCGGCCGGCTGAAAATTCAGACTTATGTACTCCCCAAACTGAGTTTTTGCAATGATCTCCCATTATTCTTTTATCTTAACGGTTTATTATAAGTAATAAACTATTCAACCGTAAATGGACCTGTTTCAATACAAGAACGCCGTACTACATTGTGAGGACGTTTCTATAGAAAGCCTGGCAGAGAAAGGCATTCCTACGCCTTTTTATCTCTATTCCCTCAATACCCTGAAAACGCATTATAAGAAGGTGTATAATGCTTTCGGGGCATTACAGCCTGTTATTTGCTTTTCCGTAAAATCATGCAATAACGTTCACTTACTGAATGAACTGGCCGCATTGGGCTCAGGAATGGATATTGTAAGCGGCGGAGAGCTGTTTATGGTAAAAAGCAGTAATACAGACCTCTCTAAGGTGGTGTTTGCCGGTGTGGGAAAATCTGAAGAGGAGATCACAGATGCTATTAACAGCGGAGTGGGGTACATCAACATAGAATCTGTACAGGAACTTCAGCGGGTGCAGTTTATAGCCGGCAATCTGAAGCGGGAAACCAATGTGCTGATCCGTATCCTGCCGGATATACTGGATGAGAAAACGAATGAAAAGACACGTACGGGATATAAGGGCGCTAAATTCGGGATCGATTATGCAGAGGTGAAGTTGCTCATCAGGGATAACCACGATCATCCCTATGTGAACATCAGGGGGTTGCATTGTCATATTGGTTCTCCTATCTCTTCCTATACGTTCTATGAAGAGTGTATAAACAAGATGGTACAGCTGGTGGAGGAACTGAAAGCAGAGAATATCTTCCTGAAAGTGCTGAACATAGGAGGAGGTTTCCCGGCTAATTATACGGACAATGATAATTTCTCGTGGGAGAGTTTTGCCGGCCCTATTAACCGGTTGCTGGAGCCATACGTGAAGAATGAAGGATTTAAAATAATCCTGGAGCCAGGCCGTTCTATTTCCGCCAATACAGGTATCTTGGTTACGAAAGTGCTGTACATTAAAAAATCCGGCGATAAGAACATTGTAATAGTGGATGCGGGCATGACTAACCTGATCCGCCCTGCAATGTACGGCGCCTTCCACTATATCTGGCCTGTGCATCCTGATGTTGCACATGTGCTGGCAAAACGTAACTACCCGGTAGAGCAGGAGGGGCTGGTGAAATATGATGTGGTGGGACCTATCTGTGAATCTTCCGATTACCTGGCAAAAGACAGGGAGCTGCCGCCTTTACAACAGGGGGATTATGTGGCGATATTTACTACCGGTGCTTATGGCATGGTAATGGCAAGCAATTATAACCTGCAGGTGAAACCCGCAGAACTGATGGTGGATGGTGACAAGGTATACAGCATCAGGGAGAGGGAAACGCAGGATGACCTTATCCGGAAAATGGTAAAAAGCGAACTATAAATCCAATTATACATTTATGAAATACCCTTTATGGGTGGCAGTGCCTATCTGCCTGTTACTTTCCTGCAACGGCAGCGGTGATGGTACCGCTGAAAATCAGCCACCACCTCCTTACAAAAAGTACAGGAAGGGGAAATTCTTCAGTTATGTAAATGAGGGTAAACATCGTCACAAATACCTGATAGTGCGCAATGATTCCATGCAAACGGAAGTAGACCGCAGTACCGGTCATAAATCAATATTGAAGATCAGCTGGGAAGATTCAAGTCATTATGAGCTGAGATACCAGTATAGTCTTCCTGCCATGAAAGACCTTAAGCAGGAAGCGTTAAGAAAGGCTAATGTGATGAAGGTGACCATTACAGGGGGGAACAATGAGTATTATTTATATAAATCCGTTGTAACCGGTACCGATTTTCAGATGAAAGACACTATCTGGCTGAAGAGACGGGATAACCGGTAGCTAATCTGTGTATAATACAAAAACTGAAACCATGACCAAGGAAGAGTACAAGAAGTTATTCACGTCTGACGACGCTGTAGGTTGGCTGGCTATAGACAAGCAACTGGAAACAATCTACGGTAAACAGGAACCCCGTCATTATGCCCCCCCGCTTCATTTTATAGTAGGAGGAGAGGACCCGATAGATGGTATCAGTATCTATGACAGTAACAAGCAGGAATTTCACCGTCACATGGTCAGCTATGGCATGTCTGAGTTGTATTACAACGAGGAAAAGGTTGGTGATGAATTCAGCAAATGGGGCTTTGAGTTCACATTCAGGTTGAAACCTTTTGAAGGCGATGAGGGAGATCCACTGTGGGCCAGCCAGGTTATGAATAACCTTGCCCGTTATGTATTTAACAGCAAACGCTGGTTTGAGCCCTATCACTTTATACCTGCCAATGGCCCTATCAGGCTGGAGACGGCTACAGACATTACCGGAGTGGCGTTTGTACCTGACCCTGAGCTGGGTGTGATAAACACTCCGCATGGAGAGGTAACATTCCTGCAGATGGTGGGACTGACCAGCCGCGAAGTAGAGCGTTTGCTGGCAAATCCTAAAACCACGGAAGTAGAAAAGCTTATCGACGAAATGAGGAAAACTAATCCTTTACTGATAACGGACCTTGACCGTTTAAGTTAATACTCCAGAAAAATCTTCCTGAAAGATTATGGAAATTTTTCAGCAGGAGCATCTTAAAGAAAAATCAATTGCTTTGAAATTTTTGTCCTGGTTATTTACTGTTGCACTGGTTGGCGGATGTTCGCTTTTATTCTGGCACTATCTGTCAGCGCGGAGTGTGATCAAAAAACCGGTCCATTTCAATTCAGTGGATGATATACCCTTGCCTACGGGGTATAAGCGGCAATACCTGGGAACAGCTTCTTTCGGAGCCTGGTTGCGTAAAGTGCCTTTAAAGGCTGACAGAACGGTGTATCTGTACAATGGGGAGAAGAAGGGAAACCAGGATGCGCAGTTTGCTGTACTGGATGTTTCTGTAGGCTCTAAGGACCTGCAGCAGTGTGCGGATGCTGTGATCAGGCTTTATGCAGAATACCTTTATGCAACGCGGCAGTTCAGTAAGATAGCATTTCATGCTACTGACGGTACGCTGATGGATTACAGCAGCTGGACAAAGGGTTACCGCTTTACATTACAGCAAGGGCGTTTGAAAAAGCAGCTGACAGCGGCGCCGGCTGAAGGACAGGCTGTTTTTCAGCAATACCTGGAGAATGTGTTCTCTTATGCAGGTACTTTATCGCTCAGTAAAGAACTGGAGCTGGTGGCTGATCCGTGGGAGATCAAAGCGGGGGACGTATTTATAAGGGGAGGCGCTCCCGGTCACGCAGTAATAGTAGTAGATATAGCCGTAAACGGGCAGGGGCAGAAGATATTCCTGCTGGCGCAGAGTTATATGCCGGCTCAGGACATACATATATTACAACATCCCGGAAGTAAATTGAGTCCCTGGTACTCTAATGCAGTAAGTGGTAAACTGCTGGCAACGCCGGAATGGATATTTAATTGGGAAGAATTGAGAAGGTTTCCAGGCACTCGTTGACAAATAGCTGACTGTTATCATTATTATTCTTCTCTGCATGCCGGGTGGGTATTTAATACCTGCCCGGTTAATTATTGCACCTTCATTACGGCGGTCCTTTCCCCTATACCATTTTCGTTAATGGCCTCGATAGCAAAATAATAGGTGGTGTTCTTATCCAGTGCTTTCAGGTAGTATTCATTGGCATCATATACCATAATGCTGCTGTATAGTTTATCTGGCGCAATACCGTAATAGATGTTGTATGCATAGGCATTTGCCGGGGCTTCCCATTTCATCCAGGCATTGCGTTTATCTGATTCCTGCCTGAACACTATGAAATGTTCTACCTGATCCGGTGCTTTTCCTTTCCCTTTGCCAAAAACGCGTAATCCGCTGATGGCGAATTTCCCATTGGCCATATGTGCATTTTCCAGTTTGATGAACCTTGTTTTTACGGGTGAGGGCAGTTCTATGTAATCGTGCGGGACATCTGTTTTATTGTTGCTTTTATCCACCAGGATCTTCCAGTTTTTCCCGTCGGTTGATTGCCATAGTTTGTACTGGTGATAGATGTCAGTGGGCTTGCCCAGTATGTCTGCGTCCTGGTCGGCATAGTTGATCTGTATAGCGTGTACGGTTGAGGGTGCTCCCAGGTCAGTCTGGATCCATTCACCGGATTTACCGGATCCGGCGCACCAGTAGGTTTTAATGTTCTCGTCCACAGCGTAGTTGGCATGGAAGCCGCCATAGGTGGAAGATACTGTTACCGGTTGCTGGTAATTGAGCAGCATCCAGCCGGTGAATCTGCTTTGGAGGTGATCTTCCGGGCCTTTGGGCAGGTAGTGGGGATAGTCGCCAAAGGCTGTGTTGCAATAAAGGATATCGTCTTTATCAAAGCCGGCGGGCCAGATGCCTATTCGTCTTTCGAAGTTGTTCTTCACGTTGATGACCATGGTAGATACATGCCACCAGTTATTGTATTTATCCTGATAGGTGGCGCCATGGCCGGCGCCCCTGGCAAATCCGCCGGGTTTATAACTGAAGGGGTTGTGTTCCTGGTAGGTGAAGGGTCCCAGGGGTTTATCGCTTACGTATACTCCGTCTGCATACCCGCTGAACTCTGTACCCGGTGCGCCGTACTGGAGGTAATATTTGCCGTTATGTTTATTGACCCAGGCTCCTTCCATGAAGGGAGACATGAAGTTGTTGTCATTGTATTCCCCGAAGCGTTCCCAACCGTGTTTATCGTCCTGCAGCTTAATAAGATCATGCCGTTTGCCGATGGGCTGCAGTGTATGTCTGTCTATTTCCTGTCCGTATATGGGATAGGTGTTGCTGGAGCCGTGATAGAGGTAAAGCCGTTTATCGTCATCGGCAAAGAAGGCGGGGTCCCATGCGCCGGCGCGGAATGAGTCGACCGCTTCTTTCCAGTTATCCTGTTGGGGATCTGTGCTCATCCATATAGGGAAATTCTTTTCGTATGTAGAGCCGATGACCAGCAGGGTATCTCCTAATACAAATACTGCCGGGGCGCAAAGCTCGTCATACACATGGTGCCAGGGTTTGAGAAATTTGCGGGGAACGAAATGCCATTGACTCATATCGGGGCTCCACCAGTAACCCCATTGATTAGTGGAGAAGAGGTAATAGTTCCCTTTAAAGAGTGTGATGACGGGATCTGCTGTAGCACGATGCCTGCCGGCTTCGGAGAAATGAGGGATAGGAGTGAAACCGTAATCAATATTGACAGGGTTGCAATAGGTGTTGTATTGTGCCTGCAGTTGGCCTGAAATAATTATAAAGAGTGACAGTAGGAAGCTTTTCATTCGCTGCAGTATTTAAACGTGGAAAACAGACTTGCAGCATAAAAATAAGATTTTTCGTTGCGCGAGGCGTTCAGCTGTTTTATAAAACATAATAAAAATTCTTTTGAATTCGTAATTTTGATAACTTATACCTATGATTAACAATGAGTAGAATATTTGTAATTGGAGATATTCATGGTTGTTATGATGAATTGATGACCCTGACCCAAAAAGTTAACTTACAGGAAGAAGATTGGTTGATCTCAGTCGGAGATATTCTTGACCGTGGAGGAAAATCGAAGGAAGTTTATGAATATTTCCGTAACAGGCCAAACAGTAAAGTACTGATAGGTAATCATGAGCGGAAGCATATAAACAATGTGCTGAGTTATGCCCAGGAAATTGTGAAGCTGCAATTCGGTGAGGTATATACGGAATTGTTAGCCTGGCTGAGCAAGCAGGATTATTATTTCGAAACCCCTGAAACTATTATTGTACATGCTGCTTTTGAGCATGATCAACCGTTACAGCAACAAAGAGAAGATGTTTTATCCGGATCTACTTCGGGGGAGAAATATCTTGAGAAGAAATACACTGAAACTCCGCGTTGGAAAGATCATTACCGGGGAGAGAAAACGATCATCTATGGTCATCATGTAGTAGGGGATACTCCGGAAAAACACGGTAATACTATCGGCATTGATACTGCTGCCTGTCATGGCGGATACCTGACTGCTATTGAACTGCCCGGCTTTCACATTCACCAGGTCAAGGCTGCGCGTGATTACTGGAAAGAAGAACAGGTTAACTGGCAGGTGCCTGTGCTGAAAGCAAAAGACTGGGAGAATATGACCTTTGATATGGTGCGTAAACAGTTGAATAAGCTGGCTTATATAGAAGTGCCGGAAGTAAGGGCATTCTTATCCGGTGTTGAGAAAGAAATGATGGAATTGCAGGGAATGTATACGAAGATCATAGAAGGCATAGTTGCTTTTGTTGAGCGCCTTGGTGAAGAGCGTTTTTTAGAAGAAGCTAATAAATATTCGTTTAAGGCTTTTCTGTTTAAGAGTAGGGCTAATAACCTGAAGGTAGAAGATCTGGAGAAGAGTTTGAATACAATGGGGAAGGTGAAGGCGTTGGTGAGAGAAATAATGGAATGATTCATTCATTCATTAAGGATCAGTTTTTATGATATGGTTTGTCAAGTAAATTTCCGCATTTACCCGACAAATTTTTACACTTTGGATTGTTGCGCGCAATATGCCAATCAAGAACCGTTCAGTTTTTGCCAGTCTGCATATATATAAATATCTTTTCCCATATTTGAAGGTGATAACTACTCCGGGACTAATTAAGTAAACCTGCATTCTGAAGTTTTCGACCTAATGGGGCATCTTAGAGCGGCAAATGGCAGCAGCAAGTGAACAAAACTCTGCTTATTACGTTAATATCATTTGAATTTAGTTGGCTTTTATCCCCAAGGTATCCCTTCCCTTATCTTCTTAATCTCTTAATTTTTAAAAACCAAAATCAATGAAGCAGTTAAGATTTTCATGTATGTTCCTTTTTGCAACAGTGATTGTTTTCTTAACCTCTTGTGGCGGTGGAGGTGGAGAGAAAACCACCACTGACAGTACCGGCATGGGTACTGATAGTACTGTTGTTGCTGAAACTCCAATGGCAACAAGTACTATTGTTACTACACCCCAGAATATTGTAGTAGTGAAGCACCAGGTAACTAATTTTGAGAAATGGTTGCCTCACTATGAAGCGCATGACTCCATGCGGATGGTCAATAAACTGCATAGCTATGTGATTGGCCGTGGTGTAAAGGATGCCAACATGGTAATAGTGGTTGTAAAAGCGGAAGATATGGCCCTGGCAAAAACATTTAGCAAAGCTCAGGACCTGAAAGACGCGATGCGCAAGGGTGGAGTAAAGGGTACTCCGACATTTGATTTTGTTACTATGGTTTTCCAGGATACTGCAACTATAAGTTCAGACCTCAGGGCCAGCTCAACATTTAAAGTGAAAGACTGGGATGCGTGGGTGAAAGCATTTGAGGAGGGCAAACAGAAAAGACTGGATAATGGTATAACTGTAAGGGCTTATGGTCATGATGTGGATGATGATCACAAGGTGTTCCTGGTAACAGCTATAACAGATGCTGACAAAGCAGAAGCTTACATTCAATCAGATGAGCTGAAGAAGAGGAGGGAAGCAGCGGGAGTAATAGGAGAACCTGAAAGGTTTATGTTCCGTGTGGTAAAACGTTATTAATATTTCCGATCATGAAATAAAAAAACCGGAATCAGTATTACACTAATTCCGGTTTTTTGTTGCCTGAATGCGATGTGAATCGTATTTGATAATCAGTAAGTTGTAAGAAAGGTGTAAAACAAGGTGTAAAACGGCAAAACTGCCTCTTTTTTGTTATCGCCCAATCGTTTTTTGGAAACCGACACGTTCCTCTAATTTTTGCACTGTAAGAATAGGTAAAATTGCCTGTACAACCCCATGCCAAGTTTTCTACTGGTGGCATTAAAGCGTTATTTTCTGTGGATAATTTTTTTTAGGGTGATTGGACAAAATGATGGTTTTTGGGAAAGTAAGGGTGAATGTTATTGACGACATCAGGATGGAGTGGGTAAATACCCAGAAAGCGCCCCTCCGGTTTATCAAGAAGGTCGGTGACTTTTTCCCTTTTAATACGCCAGAGGTAATAACAGATAAAACCGATTGAGAAGGACTTGAGCGGGGCTGCCGTATTTAGCTGGGAGGCTACCCTGTGGGTGTATTATGTGATGTACTGGAGGGGACCGTTCAAAATGGGTAATGCCCATCCATTGGGTTAAAAAAAACATTGAGGTTGCCAGTCTTGAAAGATAATCCGCCCGTTCTCGATACCTGCACTGCATTAACAGCTGAGAATTGCTTCTCTAACTACTCCGGGTAGCTATCTTTAGTCATTATTGATATATTCCTCTCCATTAGATTTCCCCAATTTTATGTTACCCTATTCCTGCTACTGCAATTTAATGCACAGTCAGGGACCTGGTAGGTCTTACCTATCCCATGCCCTAAGACCCCGGCTAGTATTTTGAAATAGTATTGTTTTTTGGAGTAAGCGAAGAAAAAGGGTGTTTTTCCCCTGCCTCATTTTTCTTTTCCCTTACCGCAATTAGCTAACTTCAAATAATCTATTTTAACATTTTGTCCCAATTGAGCTATAACGATCGCCATTAGCTGTAATTGACTAAATGTCTTTTTGAAAGGTCATGCCTTTTTTGCCGGCGTGTGAATTTAAGGTGCCCGGAAATTTCCGATTGGTTTGAAAATTACTAAAAATATTAGTATTTTGTAGGTGTGATGATGAGGTCGCAATTCAACTACCCCGGTTTTTAAAAAGGTATGTTCAATCTGAGATACCCTTTGACTAAATTAAAACCAGTATGTTCGAGTTACATCGCGTTATCATTCATGAGGTCAAAAAGAAAGCACACGAGACCTTAACAACCCTTGACTTGTCAGCTACCATAGCTACACGGGATCTTGAGATTTTCAGTAGCCTGGTGGAAAGCATTAACGCCGTGTACAGCGTATCCTCCTCTTTGAAGAATACCCATTTTTCTACAGATGCGGATACTGTATTTAGTACTCATTTAAAACGCTATCTACAGGAGGGAACCGACGAGAGTTTCTATACCTTTTCTGTTCAGTCGATGCAGGCGTTAAAGATACTAATTGAGGAAGTGCTTTTAGCAACCGGCGGTTTTTATTGCTTTGCAGATTATACTGACTACGGCAGGCGGTGTGTGGCCGTGATCCTGTTGCGGCATAAAAATGGATTTAATTTTGTGAAGGTTGCTAACACGTTTACGGCTTCCGGAACAGAGTCTCTCAACTTTGATAAGATTGCCACAGGTTTCCGCTTAAATGTAGGGATTTATGAAGATGATACCGATGCTCGAAACAGTATTGCGCTGATCACCTCTCAACAGGATCAATTGTCCTCCTATTTTAAACGTTGGGTATCAGTAGCTGATGTTATTACCAATTTAAAGAATACCCGTGAACTGGTTAAATTGGTAAGGGAACTGCCCATCCCAGTAGATGAAGAGGGAGGTGCTATGTTCCCAACTGTAGATGCGTTTCGTAAAGCTTGTTACAATTTCGTCGAGGATAGTCCGGGAAAAAAAGTCAGTCTGGTGGATATGGGGGCGCATTTTTATGGTGAAGAGCACCGGCGGACATTGTTCGATGTCGCTGCAGAGCATAACATTATTATAGATAATGAATTTAAGCGGGATAGATCCGTTTGGCAAAAAGTGATCAGCATAAAGGTATCTATCCCTGGTGTGCATTTAACCCTCGATCTTGATAAAATTAATGGAGAATTGGTAAGGATACAAAACGATCAGATCGTAATCCGTTCCGAAGAACTTGTTCAACAAATTAGAAATCTGCAAAATGGACAGTAATATCCAAGAATTTGTAAGAATTCTCGGCGATAAAATAAAACAACCACATGAGTGGAATTCCCGCAATTTATGCGTTACCAATTTTGATAACGATACCTATAATCATTTACGTAACGTTTTGCAATCATTACACATCCCGGAAGAAGGAGATCAGGATGAATTAATCTTTAACCTTAACCAGAATGCGGGAGCAGATAATCTTGTGTTTTATGATCAGAAGCATTTTCAGTCGGAAAATAGTTATGAACGTTATAAGGACTGCTGGCAGGACGTTAATATAATTATACTGATGCCCGGTGGCGAGGTAGCCATCAAAGAAAAAGGGGAGCAGTTTGGCGACAGGAATTTACCGATCTATAATTATTTATACTATCGGAAAATCCTAGCATTTCTCTTAAGCAAACCTGAATTTACGTCCTTGCATTACGAGATGGACCAGCAGTTTGCAATTCTCTCTGCCGAAAAAGGGCCATTCCATATTGGGTACTCGCTTGCCGAGATCCGGGTAGCAACGGCTGGTAGTCTGATGTCGGAATATGAGGAACTCGTCAAGGGCTTTGATAAAATGGAATTTGCTGCATTTTTCAAAGATGTGGTCATTGAAGGAACGCATGCAGCAGTGGTCGGTGACCGGTTTTGGAAGCTGGTGTCCAATCTGGCGGCACTGACCTCCCTGGCTAATCGAGACCTTCAGATCTACCTGCAAAAATTTGCGTTTGAAAAAATAAAATCAAAATTCAAAGAAGAGAAGGTAAAGTATTTTGAAAGCCTTGAAAAAAATATCGAATCACTAAATAAACAGGTTCTGGCATTTCCGCTCACTTTTGCAGCGTCTGTATTTGCAGGCTTTCAGGTAAAAGATAGCTTCTGGATTTTGATTGTGATCTTTGCTTCCTATGCTTTGTATACGTTTGTAGCTTGGAAGATCCTTGGATTAATCAAATACAATATTGATACAACTGAGCAGGATGTTAAAGATGAGTCTAACCGGATAAGGACAACCTACCAGGTAGTATACAGCGAATTTCAAGGGGACTTTAATAAAATAAATGGAAAAATTCTTTTGATTAAGCAATTGCATAAATGGCTCCGTGGTATTTTAGTTGGACTGCTTGTTTTGTTTTTACTTTTTACCATCGGCTATAGTATGAAGCTTGAAAAAGTTGCCCAGGAGACTGCAGCTGCTGCATTAAAAGCCAAAGAGGATTCCCTGCAACGTGCCGCAAATAAGGTAATTGATACTTTTCAGGTAAGGATTGTTTCCTCAGCTGTTAAACCTGTGCCTGTTGTTATAGATACTTCTGCAAATAAAAAAGCTGATGAAGTTCACTTAGTCGGGAAAGCCAACAAACACTGACCGGTTGGTTTTAGATTCTGGTGCAGATTACTATTAGATTTTTGAATATGCATTTTTTGCACCAGCCCTTACTTGGTCCATGATACCGGCAGGCAACGATACCGTAAAGTATTCGCCAGATTTGAATTCTGCAAAGCCTTCTTCGCCTTCATTAAAGAAAGAACAGACAAAGACGCTGGACTCTTTTTTAGTAACCACCACAGCGGCTCCAATACGTTTTGTAAAAAAGGATAGATCAATGGGTAAATTGTCAGATGATTGATTAGCATCAATATCAAGGGAAGGAATATCAAAAGTACTCACTTCAATTTTTTGCCCGTAAATCTCTAGGCTAGTTCCTGCTACTTTTTCTATCGCACCAAGTATATCGAGCGATGTAATCCTGAGGATATCCGGGTAGTAATAATAATACATCGCTTTAGTTAAGATTGGATTACTCATATTTCCCTGATCGTCATAGCTACATTCAAAAATTAAATAGACAATTTCATCCAGTTTGTTAAACATGCTACCAGTGTAGAATGCCAGTTCATACCCGGCGCCAAAGCCCTCTTTTATTGTTGCCAGAGTTGCCCGCTCTATTCCCAAGGCCCTGGCTACCTGACATACATTTGAATTCAGTGCGTAGTCGGGGGCGCCAGAAGTAGCTGTAGTATTAAATGTGATATCCTCACTTGCCCACCGGTTATAGCTTGAGGAGCCGCTACCCATAGAGGTAAGATTGCTAAAAATGGGAGTATTTAGGCCGGCCCACTGTCCGGAATTAAATTGAGAGACTTGAAGTTTATTATTTTCTTCAGGGGTGATAAGCATCATGAAGAATCCTGATTCCGAAAAGTTTTTAGGTAGGTCGTATTCTTGCAAAAACTGATGAATATGCTCAGGGCGCAGATCACTATAATATGTGCACCGCTGCCTCAATTCTTTTAAAAGGGCCTTCATTTCAGAAACAAGTCCTGACATTGCCAGTAAAAGGTGGGGTGTTACAAAATATATCTTTTGAGCCATGTCAACTGGAAAAAATCTCCTTCCTGGCTCGTTTAATAAAGTAGATACATCATAATTAATCGTGGGCGGAACAAATGTTTTTTTCTTTTCACCAGATAATAATAAATCTCCTACAATAAATGGAACCTTAAAATTTGTTGAGTGTGCTATAAGCGTCATAAATGCCGTTTTATGTTAATGATTAGTAATAATTCTTTTGAAAGTTCCATAAGGCTATAAATCATTCTAATGGCTCAAGCGAAGCAAGTGCTCGCATTAGGAATTGGAAACTTATAGCACTGCTTTATGATTTTAAAATGACGTTAATAGAACACTCTCGTTTTTCCCAGCTCGTCCACATAAACGTTAATATCTCTGGCAATTAGATAAGTTAATTTTTGCCGGTAATTGGGATTTGAATATAGACGTTATGGAACAGGCAGAATTGTCCATTCTTTGGGGTTGAATTGGTCCAATCCGGTAAGGCGGGCATTGAAATGAGCTTCATGTACTGCGAAGCACAATAGGTGTGTTGGTCTTGAAAACCCAACATATGCTGTTCTTAGTGATTGCTCAACGTATACGTTTATATGTTGAGGGCGTGCTAAATTTAGGAGATAGCCAGCCAGTCGTTCGGACTCGTGAGATCCTAACCCTGCAATATCCTTTTGATAATTGCTTTCCATATATAAGGTCGCAGTATGTGTTTGCCCCTTGCTAGCATGTACAGTGCAAATGTCAATATTGAAATCTGGATGTACGAATTGATTGGGGTGGGCTAATGGCTGTGGATTAGGAGCAGAATTGTTTACCACGACTTGATTTGGGGTAATAAAAGCACCTGACAGATTCACCTGCTTCTGGAACAGTGCAAGGAGTGAAGGTAGAAAGGCGGTGATTTCTGTAAGGGTATTGGTTGATTGCCCCAATAGTACCTGCCTGCTCCAATAATATAGCCTACTCTGCAAGTTTTGGTAAAATTGAGGATGGTGTTCTTTTAGAAATTTATAGAATTCAGTTTTGTTGTAGGATAAGCCCGGTAATACTTCTACATCTTCCATTCTTAACACCCTTAAAAGGGCATTGCCAATGTGTTTTACAACAGGCCCAAACGCACTGGTGTCCTGAGGGCAAAGGAGGTAACTTTCCAAACTATCATAATTCACTTTTGGAGTATGGTGTTGGCGGTCGAAAGCAGGATGGTAATTGTTGAGTCTGATTTTTCCAGTTTCCGATTTAGTATTCCAGCAAATAGCCTTATAGCTTTGCCGGCCGGTAACCGGTACATCTCCGCTGGCTCTGTACAGAGCGACCATGTCCGCGAAATAGGAAATTACGGTGCCTATATTCCCATCGTTGTATACCAGTATATGTGGCAGTAGGCTTATTGGCGAGCCATCTTCATTGGTTTGTAAACCGGCAACCCGGATTGGTGTACAGGCGATCTTTTCAACAATCCTAGCGGTATGGGGCGTCAGGCGGTGACTTCCGTTTAATTGAAGTACAAGCGGTCGGTCTGTCCAGGTATTGCCATTTGATGATATCCCTGTATAAATTGCCTGATTTTTGTCACCAATGCGCTGATAACATATGCTATTACCTTGGCTCGCAGCAAACAGTTTTTCGAGCAGCTCATACTGGTGAGCCCCCATGTCCTGCATTTCATCCACAAAAACATGGCTAAATCTTTTTTGAATAATATCTACAATAGTTGGACATGCTGCTAAATAACCATCGGCCAGATAATAGGCGTCATCAAAGCAGAGATATCCATTTTTTAAGATTTTTACCTTGAAATTGTAGATCCACCTGAGTACCTCGGCTTTTTCAACAGCATTCCAATCGTTATTGGCATTGCTGCGAGGTCTCTTGATCGTAAGCGCGCGCCCGTTTAAACCGTTGGTTAAGCTTGTCTGATTGTTCTGAAAGGAGAAGCGTATGGAATCAATGTTTCCATAGAAATTTAGGTAGGCTCTGGCATTTCTGACAGCTTGGCCATTAAATCCACCTAGTGTCGTTGTAGAAAATCTAGAAGCCTTTTCAATATAAATATCATCATCAATGCGTTTGGGCTTTTGCTTTAGTTTGGTTGTGTAATAAGGAGTTGCCAGAAATTTGTCAACAAATGCTTGTATCGTACCTACGAAATGGGGGGCCGAAAACAGCTTAGGGCAATGTACACCTATTTTTCCCCGTATTTCATCAATGGCGGCATTTGTATGTGAAATTACCAGTATCGCCCTGTTGTCTGTCAGGGGCAGATGGCGTTCGAGGATCAGTAATTTTGCCAGCAGCACAGTTGTTTTACCGCTACCAGGCACTGCTTGTAAATCACAGGTGTTTAATTCTCGGATAAACTGTATTCGCTCCTGGTCAAAAACGCCCGTCCTATTAAAGAGGATCTGTTCTGCATGAGCAATATCATCATTAGTTATTTGCAGCATAGTGGATGGCTTCAAAAAGGTAATTAAGACTGCTTTCGGTTTGGTAGTCGGTGATCGTTATGTCAACCTCCAGCTCCTGTGCGAATATTTGTGCAACAATAGATTTTGAGATTTTCTCTTTTAACCCTTCCAGATTGGTTTTGCCTTTGGATATATGATTATAGATAGCATACGCTATGCTTTCCGGGGCATCTGTCCAGTTGTTAAAAAGGTTGTCGATATCAGCGATGGCGTTGTCACAATTCTGGTTATCCTGTATTCCTTTGTTTACACGTTGTTCACGTAGCGCCTTAAGCGCAGATAGATAGAACAGTTTTCTTAATTTTATAGAGGAAGCAATACAATACTCCAAGGTCCAAGCGCCACTTACGAAGGTGCGAACACATTGCCCGTCATGGTTACCCCGTTCTGTTGCAGTGGCGGTAACTATTCGGGCATCAATTTCTGCCTGTGTATATGGACGGGTGATTTTTCGCCCTGGATTGGCTGGATCATCCTCTTCTTTCATTTCATTTGCTTGCAAAGGCTTTATATCAACGTCGGTAACGACTGCCACTTTGATTTCCATCTCCGGTGCTTGTTTGCGCTTGAAGATCCTTGAATATCTTAAGAACGCGGTACTGCCAACATTAACTATAGACACGCCTTTTTGCGTAAGGTTGATCCCGTTCTTTTTGGCCAGTATTGGCAGCAGTAATTCTTCGCCCCAGCCTTCTACCAGGATTACTCCCCGGGCAAAGAATAGGTTTGCCTTAGTTGCATCAAGAAAGCGCTGAAGGAACAGGTAATCCGTTGCAATTAGTTCAGTGTATGCTGCTCCCATGGGGAATGCTTTCCCCTTATGGCAGATGATCAGGTGATCCAGGTGGATTTTGGAACCGATATTGGGACTATGGGTGGTGATCAATAACTGTACATTATCCTTTTGGGCTTCCTCTTGCAATGTTTCAATTACCTGCATCTGTACCTGGGGGTTTGTGTGAGCTTCTATTTCTTCGATTAAGCCGAGCCTTAGCGCATCCACTGGGTTTTTCACAAGGTGTAACAATTCTGCAGCAATGCACAGCAAATTGTGACTACCCAGACCCAAGTTATAACCGGAATTAAATTGTAGAGTAAGGGATTCCAGTATTTGTCTGAGATTCTGAGACTGTACTCCGAATGCTGTTCCCTTATCGCAGAACTGTTTTAAGAATTGGTCAATGGTTGATTTTAAGTCTTTACCACCCTGTTCAGCGGCAGGTAGAGCGTTCCCCAAAGCATCGTTACCATCAAAAAAGGCTGCTACTTCAGCATTAAATTGTTGGGAATGTACCAAGAGTCGGTGCGGTGCCTGCTGGTTATTAAAGGCACTATGGCTATACAGTATTTGGGACAAGCGGGAATTTCGGCGAGAAGAAAGTTCATTGACTGCATCCCGTAGGGGGCGCAGATAGGTGACTTTTAGCTTGTCTCTGGCGTCAGCTGACAATTGAGTGCCCTCGTCATCGGCACCGGCTTTTACATCAGCTGCCAAGATGCGGTCCGTGGTACGGCTAACGTCGAGGATTAGCCTTAAATATGGATGTCCATCCCACCCCAGCCACTCTGTAAAATGACGTGCTTCATCGTCAGTAAGTTCAGTCAGGTAAACTTCGATACGTAAACGTGGACTGTTTTCAAAGAAGTCTTCATGCTCAATCTTTATCCAGTCAAAGCTATGTGTCTTTAGTACGATTTTGAGTGCATCAATAATAGCAGTTTTGCCGGAGTCGTTTTCCCCAATAAGCAGGTTTAGCCCACTTTTTAATCGAAGGTCAAGGTGTGGTTGCGAAAGATCGAAAGCGGCGGCAGCGCCAAACTTTCGAAAATTCCATAAGAGAATTCTCGATACAAACATATGGCAATCAGTTTTGGTGGAATTTTTCGCAAAGTACCGAATAAAATTCTTTGTTTCCTTATTTGAAAACACCCCCTCTACTTAGTGGTACGTTATAAGGATAGTATATCGATTGCAACAGATGTTTTTACTTTAATGCTTCTTGTTTTATGAATACAGGCATCCATGTGCCTGTAATGATACCTTTTTTACTAAAAAAGGTATCATTATTGTGTTATAAATGAATTTATAAATTGTTGATTTTTATTTAAATGAGAGGTGTTTTTGCAAGGATGAAATTTCATTACCTAAAATAGGTTAGCCTGAAAAGTGAGAATCATGTCTTGGGTATTCTGGCGATAAAAAGAGTCTGTAGAGAAGAAATATAAAATCGTCTACCTTGTTCACATACTAGCAAATACCTAATTGTTCAAAATTAATGCTCCGGGTTCCTTCAATCACATCTGCAAGGCTTACCTCAAAGTATTCACTTGTAGTTTCCTGCTTTTGGTGCCCTAACATACGGGATAGCACAGGAATATTAGCACCATAGCGAATATAAAGCTGGCTATTGGTTTGACGAGCTAACTTATTCCGCACATTACGTCTCCATTGTAACAGGCTGGCTATTTCTTTTAGTTGTCGGTTGTATACGTGGTCCTCCATAAAGGCATCTCGATCCAACAAATAAGGGTCACTGGGGTGAAGGCTATAATATTTCTTAATAAGTGCTATTGCATATGGGAATTTCCAAAGTGGAACAATTGCAAGGTTCCCATTTTTAAATCGGCCCCGGTATATATAGTAACCGTACTCCTGATCCTTGTGTAATTCGGATTTTTGAAGGGCTTTAAGATCACTGTAATAAAATCCCGTGTAAACCTGCAACAGAAACATATCCCGAACCTTAACCAGGTTTTGGTGGGCGTCATTGAATGTAAATTCCTTCCATGCCTTTATTTCATTCACATCCAGGTGATCTTTAAGGGGTTTTCCTCTGGATATATGGATGTTTGAAAAGATTGCATCCTCCTGTAAAGGACTTATATATCCATCCAACTGTGCCCAATGAATTACCTTTCTGTAAGCATTAAAATAACCAAAGATCGTAGATGCTTTAAGGTTCATTTCTCTTTTCATAAATTTGCAAAGCTCCAAAAACAATTTTTCATCTAAGTCATAAAAAAATAACTCATGCCGGAACTTATTCAGAGCAATAAGCGCAGATTTATAGCGACCAATGGTAGCTGGTTGAAGTGCTTCTGGAGGATCGATGACGATTTGGTGGAAATAAGTGTTTAAAATGGATGAACAAGCTTCTTTTTGAAGTTCCTTAAAGATGATCGCAAAGGTCAACTGTCGTTTAGCAGTGTAGTACCTTTTATTTAGTTCACGCAATAATGTGAGTGTGTTATCAATAGCATTATTGATTTCAAAGTGGTAAGGATGACCTGGTTTAACCCAGGCATTCTCTTTCCCACTCCATTCGTCTACCGTCACTTTTTGAGGCAGCTTTACGTCGTGGTAACGACAACTTTTTCCAATACGTATCCGGATATGAATTTTATAGCGCCCGTTTTGGTTAATATGATTTCGCCAATTATGTACGGGACGAAAATCGGGTATTTCCATAAAGGCCTCCTTTCTTGCGCTAATGCAGTACAAATTTCGTCAAAAAGGATAGATTTTGATTAAGTGATTCTATTAACAGATTACCGAAAAAGTGTAAAAAAAGGTGTAAAACAATACAATGCTAAAGAGATGAAAAAGGATGGGCATCAAAAGAACAGGGTGTGAGAGGACGTTTGATAATTAAATAGATACAAAGAAGAACTGATTATAAAGCATCGAAAAACTGGATCAAGTTGAAAACTTGGGGGATTTTGATTCTAAGCATAGATTTTGGCTAATCTGTAAAGGAAAAACTCTACATCTCTGACTCCCCTTAGTGCATTTCTAAAGGCTTTAATCTTAGCATTGAACG
>NZ_WRXN01000023.1 GCF_009758205.1 Chitinophaga tropicalis | reverse complement strand
CGTGTCTCAGTGCCCGTGTGACTGGTCGCGCTCTCACGCCAGTTACTGATCGTCGGCTTGGTGAGCCGTTACCTCACCAACTACCTAATCAGACGCACGCCCATCTCCAAGCGAAGTTCTTTAATTGTCAGATGATGCCATCCAACAATATTACGGGGTATTAATCCGAATTTCTTCGGGCTATTCCCCACTTAGAGGAAGGTTGCGTACGTGTTCCGCACCCGTTTGCCGGTCGCCACCCAGTATTGCTACCTGTGCTGCCCCTCGACTTGCATGTATTAGGCCTGCCGCTAGCGTTCATCCTGAGCCAGGATCAAACTCTCCATTGTAAAGAAGTTTTGATACTGACTAATTTCTCGCGAAATCAGACGTTCGTGTATCTAATGTTTTTCGCTTAACATTACCTGTGTTTATTATGCTGTTGTTTCCATTCTTTCAAAGAACTTCCGTTGAACCTGTTGTTCAACTTCGTTAATGTCTCAGATCCGATCTGTGTGGCGCGTTTCACCAGGACATCATTTTTTATTTCAAGAACTCTTTCCGTTTCGCGTCGTTTGCGTTGGGGTTGCAAAGGTGTATCTTTTTTTGATTCCTACCTAATTTATTTTGAAGTTTTTTAAAGTTATTTTTCAAACTTCTCAATCCTGCAAAAAACAATACTGGCAAGCATTTCAGCTTACCTGATGTTTGTTAAAAAGGAGAATAAACCGTACCTGGAAGAGCTTTCGTGTAGTGCTTTCTATCAAAGCGGGACGCAAAGGTAGTGGTTTTTAAATTACCACCAAATTTTTCTTTTAAAAAATAGTGTATCAGCTTGAGATTTTTTATCCGAGAGTAGTTTGGCCCTGCGGGGCAAACTGAGATACTACCTTTTAAAATTCAGAGAATTTATTGAGTAATAAGACGGTATAACATGGATGGATATATAAACGACATTTAAGGGATACCGTGGAGCACTTTAGGTACCGCAATACATACACTAAACATGCTTAAGACATGCTTAAGACATGCTTAAGATATGCTTGAAACATGCTTTAAAGGTGGATTAAAGGCGGACTAAAGGTGGACTAAAGGTGGACTGATATGCCGTTCACTGAACCGGTTGCCCCAGCATACCTTCAGGATATGCCACCTTCATCAGGAACAATCCCTGGGGAGGTACCGCAAAATCAGCATTGACGCAGTTCCTGCTTTCTATAGCCTGCCTGAACCCTTCTATAGATAGCTTTCCCCTTCCTACCCTCAGCATAGTTCCTACCAATCCTCTTACCATACCCCGCAGGAAACGATTAGCGGTTACATTATACACCAGCCTCTCCTCTCCCGTCACCCAGTAAGATTCTTTAATTGCACAGTTGTAGGTCTTCACCTGGGTATTCCTCTTGGAAAATGTAGTAAAGTCCTGGTATTCTTTAATGATCCCTGCCGCCTCCTGCAAAAGGGGAATATCCAGGCGGTAAGGGAAAAAGTATCCCCTGTCCTGCAGGAAAGGGTCTTTTTTCATGTATAGCGTGTATTCGTAAGAACGCCCCAAAGCGGCAAACCTGGAGTGGGCATCATCTGCTACCTGGTAAATATGCCTGGCTACAATATCTGATGGCAGAATAGCATTTACTTTATACAGGAACTGCGGATGTAATGGTTGCTCCATGTCAAAATGCAGGAAATTCTGCATAGCATGGACACCAGCGTCAGTTCGACTGGAACCCGTGGTTACCACAGAAGTTCGCATCAGGGTACTGATAGCATGATCAATCTCAGATTGTACTGTCTTAGCATTATCCTGTACCTGGAAGCCGGCAAAAGCCGCTCCTTTGTATGCTACCTCTATAAAATATCTCATAATCCCTCTGGTTTGCAGTACGCGAAGGTAAGGTGTAAAAATAAAAAGGGGGAATTACTCAAGAGAAGTAGTGGAGCGGTTTGAGCTTTCAATGCGAAGAAACTGCTCAAAAAATGGCTTTTACCTTCGGTAAAAGCCATTTTTTGAGGATATTTTTTTTGGCCTGCGGCCGGCTAGAATTAAGTTAAAAGAACTGCGATTTTTTGAGGGTGCTTTTCTGGCCTGCGGCCAGCTAGAATTAAATTAAAAGAACTGCGATCTTTTGAAGGCGCTTTTCCGGCCTACGGCCAGCTAGGATTACTATTTCCGAAGCATGGCTTTAAAGCGACCCTTATAATAATCATTCTGCAACAGATCTACCAGCCCGCTAAACTCTTCAGAATTGTAAGCCTTAGGATAGGCCTGATCCAGCAAACGGTAACGGGATTCATCTGTACCCAATAACTGGGTCAATGTTTTGATCTGGGATGCTTCCAGACAATATCCCTTTGTCTGTTTACGGAAAACATCTATCATTCCATCATCATCCTTACCAGCTACGAATTTGCGAAGCATCTTACGGAAGGTATCATCATCCATCACCTTGGTACAATCTGAATTGATCATCTTTAAAGACGGAGACAGCTTCTTGTCTTCCGACATAACCGTTTCACCGGTAACTGGCGCCGGAGGCGCGACCATGACTGTTTCAGGAGCTATTTCCGCATCGGCAGCTTTCTTCTTTCTCCTGTCTTTACGACTTTCTTTAGGATGATCGATTGACAGATCATTTACAGCATAACCGCTCGTTGAATCTGTCAGGATGTTATTGGGATGTTCTGTAGTATCAATAGTATCCAGCTTTTCAGCCAGTTTGCTACGTTTTTTCTTTTTGGATGATTGTGTTTCTTCAGTAGCCGGAATATCTGTAGTTACCGGGACTGATGCTGCAGGAGCCACCGCAGATGCCTGGTGACCGCCGGTATCCATAAAGTCGATGAAATCAGGATCATCTCCTTTTTTCTTCTTTTGTTTTTTCTCCTTCTTATCTACTTTCTCTGTTACTGCAGGTTCTTCGGGGGCAGGCACAGAAGCGGGTTCATTCGCTGCCGGCGCCGGAGTTTGTGCAGGTTGTTCCACCGCAGGAGAAGTAGCAGGAGGCAGCTCCACAGTAGCGGCCTTTTTCTCTTCAGCCATCACTGCAGTGAGCAGCTGTTGTTCTTCTTCTGTCAGCGGTTCACGGTCTCTCCTTCTCTTACGTTTCTTTGAAGGAGCAGGCGTTTCTTCCACTACGGCTGTAGCAGGCACCGCAGGCTGAGCTACTGCCTGAGCAACAGCAGCCGGTTCTTCTGTTATCACTTCCTCGGGACGGTCATCCTTTACAACCTTATCCAGGGCTTCTGAGAACTTATTCGGTTGTTTTACCGGGCGGGTACCGGGACCAACAGTTACAGTACCTTCTTTGGAAGGGAAAGTAGAATCCAGGTCTTTCTTCAGAGAGGCCATCATGGCTTTTGTCTGCTCCTCGCTGCTTACAGGCGCTGCAGGTACGGGCGGGGCAGGCGCTACTTCTGCAGTTGTAACACTACTATTAGTATCTGCCTGAACCGGAGCTGCTGCAGGCTCGGTAACTGCTGCCACAGGTTCTGTTGTTACAGCTGCCGGCGTTGCTTCTGTTATAACCGGATCTTTTCTGGTTTCTTTCTCTGAAGGCCTGATCATAGCGAAGGTCTGCAGGTTATACAGCGCATGTCCGCCATTCCCATCAGATTTCAGCAGGTAGCCCTGGTCGTTCTGTCCCGTTAAGCGGATCTGGAACTGCTGTTCCGGGGCTTCGCTTTTAGCGAAACCTATCCGCAGGTTAGCTGTGCCGGCCGGCATCTTTGACAGGATCAGGTATCCCTTATCTGAAGAAGGGATCAGCTTATCATTATATCTTACGTAGAAAACCTGTGATCTTTCGCTTTGTATATATACAAAATACTGCGCGTCCTGGGCAGATACTCCTGCAACCCACCCCAGGAAAAACAGTGAGAACAAGCTTATTTTCAAATATTGAACCATATATTTATCTTAGATAGATAACTACAAATGACGGACAATGGGCCCGTCATTCCTTGATAGTGTTATTATACACTGATTATTAGCTGGTAAATACAAATACTATTCCAATATCACCAATACCTCTCCCTTCTCCACAGCAGTACGTTCTGTTACCCGGATTTCTTTTACAACGGCGTCGGCAACCGCTTTGAATACATTCTCCATTTTCATGGCTTCCAGGATAAGCACAGGCTCTCCTTTCTTTATAGCCTGACCCGGTTCTACCAGGACTTTCAATACAAGGCCCGGCATAGGCGCTTTGATGTCATTCACCTTCCTGGTAAGGGCATCTTTCATACCCATAGCTGCCAGCAACTGATCAATCGGTTCCTCTATCAACACCTCATATTCCTGCTGATCAATCAAAACTGTGACGGTTTTCGTCTCCCGATCAATCTTTATTACCTGGGCCATATAACTATGCCCATCCATTATAATACTATGATTACCATTGGATAATGTAACATCCGACCATTCTACCGGTTGACCGTTACCCGTTAACACAGCTCCTTTTCGTTCCACAGTAAACGATAAATCACCATTTACGATTGCTTTTATCATAACATGTTTTATAGCTGAACCGGGGCAAAAATAAGGTTTTTAACTAGTTAGAGGGTGGGGATATTATGGTGAAAGAATTTTTGAGGGAGATTTTTTTGCGCTGCGTGCGGTTGATTTCTCTGAATGAAGGGGATTAAGTGTACTACTATTACGAATGATCATGAATAATAGCCAGTTATCATGATTTGGTTAATATTAACAGCCGCTATCGTCATTATTTGTGATAATTCCTGTTAATTCGTGGCAAAAACAATTCATTATCATGTTAGAACCTTGGAAGCAAACGCTTAGAAGCGTGCTGATAGCAGGTATTACAGGAATCCTATGTTACGCGCCGGCAACAGCACAGCAGACCACACCAAAACAGGAAGACCCCTCACTTGAAATATACCGCAGCTCAGCAACCAGGATCAATGACCTGGTGAATACCAAACTGGATGTACGCTTCGACTATGCTAAAAGATACCTTTACGGTAAAGCCTGGGTCACCCTCAAACCCCATTTCTATACAACAGACTCCCTTACACTGGACGCAAAAGAAATGGAAATCAAGCAGGTAGAACTGGTAAAGGGCGGAAAGAACACTCCTTTAAAATATACTTATGACGGCTCACAGCTGCATATACAGCTGGATAGGTCTTACAAGGCGGCAGAATCTTACACTATATATATAGACTATATATCCAAGCCTGAAGAAATAAAGGCACAGGGCAGCGCAGCTATTACAGATGCCAAAGGCCTGTATTTCATCAATCCTGACGGCGCAGAAAAAGATAAACCTGTGCAGATCTGGACACAGGGTGAAACCGAGGCTAACTCCGTATGGTTCCCTACTATAGATAAAACGAACCAGAAAACAACGGAAGAGATCAGCATGACGGTAGATAAGAAATATGTAACCCTCTCCAACGGAAAACTGGTCAGCCAGAAAAACAATGCTGACGGTACCCGTACTGATACCTGGAAAATGGACCTTCCCCATGCCCCTTATCTCTTTATGATGGCTGTAGGCGATTACGCCATTGTAAAAGACCAGTGGAAAGGGAAAGAAGTAAACTATTATGTAGAAAAAGCTTACGCTCCCTATGCAAAGGCTATTTTCGGCAATACCCCTGAAATGCTTACCTTCTACTCCAACCTGCTTGGATATGAATATCCCTGGGTGAAATACTCTCAGGTAGTAGCGCGTGATTATGTTTC
This sequence comes from Chitinophaga tropicalis, assembly GCF_009758205.1. GTDB lineage: Bacteria > Bacteroidota > Bacteroidia > Chitinophagales > Chitinophagaceae > Chitinophaga > Chitinophaga tropicalis. The sequence goes on along the minus strand of NZ_WRXN01000023.1, from coordinate 43,882 downwards.
CGGCGCTATGGAAAATACCACTGCAACCCTGCATGGGGACTTTGTTCAGAAAACCAGCCGGGAACTGCTGGATAATAACCATTATGATGAAGCCGTTATTGCACATGAGCTGTTCCATCACTGGTTTGGCGACCTGACCACTGCAGAGTCCTGGAGCAACCTTACTCTCAATGAATCTTTTGCAGACTACAGCGAATACCTCTGGCTGTCCTACAAATATGGTAAAGATATGGCTGACGACCATGCTTACAAAGCCATGAAAAGCTACCTGCAGTTCACTCAGTATGCCGGCGACCGTGACCTGGTACGCTTCCATTATCATGATAAAGAGGATATGTTTGATGCTATCAGCTACCAGAAAGGCGGCCGTATCCTGAACATGCTGCGTAATGTAGTGGGAGACAGCGCCTTCTTCAAGTCTCTCAACGTTTACCTGAAAACCAATGCCTTTAAATCAGCCGAGGCTCATCAGCTTCGCCTGGCATTTGAGGAAGTAAGTGGTCAGGACCTGAACTGGTTCTTTAACCAATGGTATTTCGGACAGGGATACCCCGTACTGGATATCAGCTCCAGCTATGACGCCACTGCTAAAAAAGTTACCGTAACGGTACAACAGCAACAGGCTGGAGATAAGGTTTACCGTTTGCCTGTAGCGATAGACATCTACGCTAATGGTAAGAAACAGAGGCATAATGTGATCATCGACAGTAAAGTATCCACCTTTACCCTTCCCAGCGCTTCTCAGCCAGACCTGGTAAACTTTGATGCAGATAAAGTGCTGCTGGCAGTGAAGAAAGAGAACAGGGATATCAGCACCTACGTTTTCCAGTACTCTCATGCACCACAATACCTGGATCGTCGTGAAGCAATAGAGGCTTGTCTGAAAGAGCAGGCTGCCAATGCGGAAGCACGTAAAGTAGTACTGGCGGCGCTGAAAGATAAATTCTACGGACTGCGTGCGCTGACCATTAACGGATTAAAACTGGATGATCCGGAGATGAAAGCTCAGGCGCTGCCTGTTTTACGTACCCTTGCTGAAAAAGATGAAAGCTCTACTGTACGTGCAGCGGCACTTACACAGTTAGGCACATTACAGGATATACAGCTGACCTCCCTGTTTGAAACTGCTACAAAAGATAGTTCATATGCAGCAGCAGGCGCTGCACTGGAAGCACTGGCTGCACTGGACCTTGACAAAGCCTATGCACTGGGTAAACAACTGGAAAAAGATTCCAGGGGTGCGTTGAGCACTGCCATTGTTGCCGTGTATGCAAAGAAAGGAAGTGAAAATGATATTGATTTCTTCGCGAAAACGTTTAATGATGCCAGCGGACAGGAAAAAGTAGATGCAGCAGTGCTGTATCTTACTATACTGGCAAAGGTTGATAATACTGATGCGGTATTGAAGGGTGTAGAGCAGATACAGAAAATGGCTAAGCTTTTTAATAATAAAATGATCAATGAAGGATTGGCAGGGATGCTGCTTCCTATTGCAGATAGTAAGGCTAAACAGGCGTCTATTGCGAGTGCTGATAAGAAAGCAGGGTTGCTTAAGCAGAGTGATTATATGAAGAAAGTGGCTGGGGAGCTTAAGAATTAATTAAGGGTTTGTTTGAGCGGGAGTAGTGCGGATGGTTGCTCAAAAAAAATGCTTTCACCTTCGGTGAAAGCATTTTTTTTGAGAGGGGGCCTGCGGCCGGCTATTTTTTTTATGTTTTATCCTAGCCCTACTTCTGAATGTCTTTCAGGTATAATGATATCCTGGAAACCTTTCTTCAGCAGCCAGTCTCTGAAAATAGTCTGCACTTCATACTCACCATGTACCAGGAACAGCTTTTTAATTTCTCCCGGGTCCTGGCAGGATAACCACTGGCTAAGATCCTCATAGTCGCCATGAGCGCTCATTGAGCGGATAACACCTACCTCAGCCTCCACCTCATAGCGGGTGCCATAAATGGAGACCTCTTTTGCGCCTCTCATCAGGCGGCCGCCGAGGGACTGAGGCTCACAGTACCCTACCAGTAATATAGTATTGCGGGAATCATTGATGTTATTGGCGATATGATGTTTCACCCTGCCAGCTTCCGCCATACCTGATGCGGAAATGATTACGCAGGGCTCTTTCCGGAAGTTCAGCATTTTTGACTCATCCACTGTTTTAACATAATGTAGTCCGGGGAAGTTAAACGGATCATCATCTATTTCCAGCATTTTGGAAACTGTCCTGTTAAATACTTCCGGGTGACTTCTCACCACATCTGTTGCCTCCATGGAAAGCGGACTATCCACAAAAATATCTACATGGGGTAGCTTCCCTTCCAGCTGCGCCCTGTTGAGTGCATACAGTAACTCCTGCGTACGTCCTACACTGAAAGCTGGTATGATCAGTTTCCCTTTCTTTACTTTACAGGTGTTGTGAATATATTGTATCAGCCTGTCATCTGAAGGCTCGGCCTCTGCATGCAAAGTGCTGCCATAGGTAGATTCCAGCAGGATATAATCTGCCTGGGGAAATACTTCCGGTGATCTGAGGATGGCGTCGTTATAACGGCCTATATCTCCACTGAAAGAAACCTGGGTGGTTTTCCCGTTCTCCGTGATACGGAGATGAACAGCAGCGCTGCCAATGATATGGCCTGCATCTGTGAAATATATCTCAATATCATCATCCACCCGGAACCATGTTCTGTAGTTCACTTTCTTAAATCTTCCTATACTTCTTTTTGCATCATCTATTGTATACAGTGACTCCAGGGGAGGCAGACCTTCTTTGGCTCTCTTCTTATTTGAGAATTTGGTATCATCTTCCTGGATCTTCGCAGAATCCAGCAGGAGTATCTCTGCCAGGTCAAATGTAGCCGGAGTGCAATAGATAGTTCCCTTAAAGCCTCTCTTTACCAGCAGGGGAATTAATCCCGAATGGTCAATATGTGCGTGGGAAAGGACCATATACGTTACTTCCGCCGCATCAAAGCCAAAGTCAATATTCATGGCATCAGTTTCCCTGCCCATGCCCTGAAACATACCGCAGTCAAGTAATATCTTCTTCCCGTTCTTTAAAGTGATCAGGTGTTTGGAACCTGTAACCGTACGTGCCGCTCCGTGAAATGCTATTTTCATTGTGGTGAATTGATGAAGTTATGTTTTGGCCTTAAATGACCAGGTGATCTCAAAGGAGGCAATTACTGTGCCATCGGGGCTTTTGCCAATGCTTTCTACCGTAATGGTAACCGGCTCGCCTGTTGCAATGGTTTTGGCAACAGCCTCCCTGATCATTGTCCCCCCGTTACAGGTAAACCATGTTTTGCCTGTGGCTTTCTTAACAAAGTCTGCCTTCATACCTGTTACCAGCATAGATACCTTCCGGGGCAATGCTTCCCGGGTATACATAATTGCCGGGATACCGGTACTCATTTCTGCCGCCATAGCCAGGCAGGCAAAGTAAGTGGACCGGAAAGGGTTTTGTGACAGCCAACGGTAAGGCACCACAGTAATACAATGTTCTGCTGTTAATTGTTTGAGCCGTACTCCGGCCAGCCAGGCGCTGGGCAGTTTCCACAGCAGGTACAATGAGAATTTCAACGGATGAACGGCCAGGCGCATAAAGTCTGCGGCGCCGGCTTTCAGGGGAGTGCTTTCCATAACAGGGTCATTGGGTTGTGTAATAGGCCGGGTTCAACGCATCCGGGCCCCATTGCTTCAACATCGCTGCCACATTCTTTTTATCATATGAGTCTGCCGATTCCAGCAAACCGGTATTCTGGGTATGGATCCGGTTACCTTTTGCATCCAGGATGACCAGTACGGGAAAACCGAACCGTTGCGGATATCCCAGTGTTGCCAGTACCGGCAGGTTCCTGTTCTCTTTGCTGTAATTCAGGTGATAGACTATATAGTTCTTTTCTGTCAGCTCTTTCAGCCCGGCATCATCATGAACAAATTTGTAGAACCGTTTACACCAGATGCACCAGTTACCGCCTATCTGCAATAACACATGCTTCCCTTCCTTTGCAGCCTGCTCTTTTATCCGGGCCAGATCAGCCACAGCGTCTGCATCCGGGTTATAGATATGTTCCAGGTCAAGGTGTTCCTGGGCGTTGGCAAAGGATACGACAAGAAAAAGGATTATAGCGGTCAACCAGGTAGTTTTTCTCATCTGCGTTTACATTAATGCTTTTATAATGATTGTATATAAGTATAAACGGATGCCTGCGCATTCACGGAAGGTTTCCCTTCTGCCCGTTGCTGTTCAATATTCTGCAGCTGTTCATTTAAAAGTACGGCATTGGTATTATCTGCCAGCTGCAAACGGATGATCTCTTTCACCTGGGCCTGCAGCTGTGGTTCGTAAATGGGAAAACAAACCTCTATACGCCTGTGCAGGTTACGGTTCATCCAGTCTGCCGATCCCATATACACTTCTTCTTTACCGTTATTATGGAAGATAAATACGCGGGCATGTTCCAGGTAACGGTCTACTATACGGCGTACAGTAATATTACTGCTTTCCTCCTGTTCCGGCAAAAGGCAGCAGATACTGCGTACTATCATTTCTACCTTCACTCCTTCCCTGCTGGCTGTATAAAGAGCGGCTATCATGTCTTTCTCCTGGAGGTTGTTCAGTTTGATAATGATATGGGCAGGCTTTCCGGCCCTGGCATTTTCAATTTCCCTGTTAATCAGGCCTTTAAAGCGGTCTACCAGGTTAAACTGGGCAACCAGCAGGTGATTGAAGGTCAGGAAATTATATTTATCCGGTTGTTGTCTTGTTTGCAGATAAAGGAACAGCAGTTCCAGTTCCTGGGTAATACCCGGGTGGGATGTCATCAATACATGATCGGTATAAAAACGGGCAGTGCTTTCATTGAAATTGCCTGTAGCCATCAGACCGGCATAGTCCCACTGATATCCGCGGCGGCGTTTTACCAGGGCTATTTTGGCATGTACCTTTAGTCCGGGTATGCTATATACGATCTTTACTCCCGCCTCTTTCATTTTCCTGGCCCAGCGAACATTGTTAGCCTCGTCAAAACGGGCTTTCAGTTCTACGAATACAGTCACCTGCTTACCGTTACGGGCAGCGCTGATAAGGGCATTGGCGATCTGGGAACCGGAAGCTATGCGGTAGAAGGTAATATATATCTCCTGTACGGCAGGATCGGCAGCAGCTTCATTGAAGAAGCGCAGCAGGTAGTCGTACCGCTGGTAGGGGGTATGTAAGATAATATCCCGTTTCAGCACCTCTTCCAGCAACCGGGGTGCTTCATCCAGGGAAGGGATGCCCGCCGGGGATTGCCGGGGATAAGTGAACAGGGGAGACTTTACAGGCATGGGCAGATCTGCCAGATCTTTCAGGTTGTGATACCGCCCGCCTTCCACCATTTCTTCCGGAAGTATATGGAAGTACCCTGCCAGCAATTGTCTTATTGACACTGGCATGGCAGCGTCGTAGAGGAAACGGGTGGGAATACCCAGTTCTCTCTTCACTATCATGGTTTCTACCTGGTCAAGGATATCGCTGGCCAGTTCATTCATATCTGTCTCCGCATCGCGGGTGATCTTGATACTGTAACATCTGTCTACCGTATATCCCGGGAAGAGAAAATCAATATTATACCGGATAATATCATCCAGCATAGCAATATAATGCACATTATCTATGGCAGACAGTTCAGTAAACCTGGGCAGCTGGGAGCTGGGAATATTTACCAGCGCATATTGCAGCATATCAGGGTTGGCTGTTTCCGTGAGCGCAACAACCAGGTAAAGCTGGTTATTTTCCAGGAACACCTCTTCCGGTTTCTTCTTATGCAGCCATGTAGGCTGCAGGAAGGCCAGCACACGATTGAGGAAATATTCACGCATCTGCGGGAGATGCTGGCCCTTTATATGCTCGTTATAGTAAAGATGGATATTATTCTCCTGAAGTAATGGCAGCAGCTGCCGGGTAAGAATAGCTCCGTATTCCTGTTGCTGCCGGTTGATCTCTGCCTGAATGGTAGGCAGGGTATCTCCCGAGAGAATATCTTCGCCTGCGGCAGCAGGATTGGAACGTAACAGTTTATTTACAGCCAGTATAGCAGGCATGCGCACACGAAAGAATTCGTCCAGGTTCGATGAGTAGATGGAAAGGAATCTTATTCTTTCGTACAAAGGCACTTCATTGTCCTTTGCCATACACAACACTCTATAGTTGAACGAGAGCCAGCTCAGATCACGGTCAAACAAAGGAACATTCATTGACATATTATTATTGCTCATGCTTAATTCTTCACCGGGAAAAAGAGGACTGCTATTACAAAGGCGATCACGGAGATGATCAGGCCAAACATAAAGATGTTGTAAGAGGTACGCAGGCGCTTGTACTTGGCACCCAATACCACACCCAGGTGGTAAATGTCCTGTATCATACTACCGTATACGTATTCACTGTCTTTCATCATTTCCTTCATAGCCCAGGTATATTCTTCCAGGGACATTTTATGGAAGTTACCGAAGAAGAGCAGGTTTACTTTCTTGCTGTCTATATCTGCTTTGGTAAAACGTCCTACATTGACGTTAGGACGTGTGGCCAGCACGGCAAAGATGATGGTAATAACCCCTGTTGCCAGGAAAAGGATAGCTGGGATGATCAGGTTGGGATAGTCTTCCAGGCGACGGAACAATACACCCAGGATCACAGATACAATGATAGAGTTCACTGAGATCATGATATTGGCCTTACTGTCTGCCATGGAGCTGAGGCGTATATGGTTGGTAGAAGTGGTCCTGAACATTGTTTCCACTCCCCTGCCCGGTTTAGGTTCTTTTTCTTTCTTTTTATCTTTTTCAGGGGTGGTGAGTTCCGCCTTTTTACTTTCAGTTTTCTCTTTCTTCTCTGCCTTTTCCTCTTTTTCTTCTTTTTTCCCCTCCTGCTTTTCCAGCTTGCTTCTCAGCTTTGTGATATTTTCTTCTTTCTGCGATTGCAGTAAGGCTTTGCAGTATGCTGTATGGAAATGATGTTCTTCCTGGAGACGCAGGGAGCTTCTGTTCCATGCTGCGGCAGGTATTTCGGCGCCGGTGGTCAGCTCCATTTCCTGCCTGAGCAGCTTGGAGCGTTGTTTGAAATCTTTCAGGCCCAGGTGGAAAAGGTCTGCATCACAAACAATCTGCTCCAGCAACGTATGTGGGTTCTGCGGCATCTTGGTTGCCATAATACAGCCGGTCACCTGCTCTTGTACATTTGCAGGAATTTGTTGTATATCCAGGAACTCTCTTGCCAGTTCCGCCCCTTTCTCTTCATGGTATTTAGTTTCGCCCATAAGATAGCCCAGGTCATGAAACCAGCATGCTACATATACTACCAGGAGGTCCTTTTCCTCTAAACGGTAATGCGCTGCAATCTGCTCTGCTGCCGCAACTACCTGTTGGGTATGCTCTAAATTGTGGTATACCAGGTTAGGGTGCGGGTACTCCTGGTACCGGGTGGCAACATATGTCTGTGCTGCTTCAATGATTGTTCCTGTTTGCATAAGCCTTAGTTAAAAAAGCAAAACTGAGATCAGCAAGTTACTGCATTTTTGAGTTAATTTTAGTGCACGGATCCCAGGTAGTGTATCAGGCTGTGTTTCCGCATTTAAAATAACGTCACACTTATGCAAGTAAAGCACATTGCAATGTTCTTCCTGTTTTTGTCCTGTAATACATTTGACCAGGATGACAAACAATATACTTCACCCAAAGGTTATAATCTCGAATCGCCCGAGAAATTCAGGGTCAGGCAGTCCATGCAGGAAATATCCGGTATTGTGCTGGCGCCGGATGAGCATCATATTCTGGCTATCAATGATGAGGAAGGCAAGATCCATTCTATAGATGTCAGTACAAACAAGCCCTATCCCACTTCTAAATTTGATAAAAGCGGTGACTATGAAGACATTGCCACTAACGGAACAGAATGGTTCGTACTAAAGAGTAATGGTACACTGTATCATGTAAATGGAATGTTTACTGACACTGTGGATGCTACCCCCTATAAGCTGGGGCTGCGCGGCAAACGGGAATTTGAGTCTCTTTATTTTGACTCTGCCAGGAACAGCCTTATAGCTGTCTGTAAAAACTGTGAAGAAGATAAACTCCAGGGGTTTACCACGGCCTACCGGTTTGACCTGCCTTCCATGACATATGACAGCTCGCCGGTTTACCGTATCAGGGTGGAAGACATAGCCCGGCTTACCGGTGGAGATGTAGGTCATTTCAAACCATCTGCAGCCGCAATCCATCCAATAGAGAAGCGACTGTACATAGTGGCTGCTGTAAACCGCCTGCTGGTTATTACAGATCTGAACGGCAAAGTGCAGGAAGCATACAATTTAAGACGCAGGCGGTTTGTACAACCTGAAGGGATCTCGTTTGCCCCTAACGGCGATATGTATATTTCCAACGAAACATCAGACGAATCACAGGCAAACATTCTGAAATTTAAGTACCATTGAACCAAGCAACAATGAAGAGCATTTTACCCAGAATAGGACACCTCCTCCCCTTCCTTCTCCTTCCCTTCCTGAGCCAGGCACAGACAGACAGCATTGCAAGAAGGATCATACTGATAGGTGATGCAGGAGAGCTGCACCAGGATGGTCATAACCCGGTAATAGATGCCGTAAAGCAACGCTTTAACCTCCAGGACCCAAGAACTACCGTTCTTTTCCTGGGTGATAACATCTACCCTGCGGGCATGCCCGATGCAGGCGCCCGTAGGTATGACGAAGCCAGACAGATCATAGATTACCAGGTGAACCTGTTACGTAATACTGCCGCACAGGGTATCTTCATTCCCGGTAATCATGACTGGAAGAAGTCAAGGCCCGATGGCTGGCAGACCGTTGTTAACCAGCAACAGTATATTGATTCCCTTCAGCTGCCCAATGTAAGCTTCCTGCCTAAGGACGGCTGTCCCGGGCCTATAGAAGTACCGATAGATCAGAATACCACTCTTATTGTGATGGATACAGAATGGTGGCTGTTCCCTTATCTCAAGCCCGGACCTGAATCTTCCTGCGATTTTAAGACGAAAGAAGATGTGCTGACAGAGCTCAGTGACATTGTAAGCCGTAACCGCAACAAACTGCTGATCTTTGCGTCTCACCATCCCTTCCGCAGTTACAGCATTCACGGTGGCTATTATACGATCAAACAACATATCTTCCCTTTTACCGATCTTAAGAAAGGGCTTTACATACCACTACCCGTACTGGGCTCTATCTATCCGCTTACCCGCGGGGTGTTCGGAACTCCGGAAGATATTCCCAATCCGCATTACCAGGCAATGATCAAAGGAGTGGAAGCCGCATTCAGACCTCATGGCCCCGCCATTTTTGTTTCCGGTCATGACCATACCTTGCAGCTGATCAAAGACCAGCAGAACTATTATGTTATCAGTGGAAGCGGCGCCAAAGAGACAAGGGTAAAAAAAGGCAGCAAGTCGCTTTTTGCCAGCAATGAAAATGGTTACAGCGCGCTGGAAATATCTAATACCGGGCATGTATCTGTACAATACTATACTGTTGGCCATGCAGATGCCCCGGTATATGCGCAGCAACTTTTCAGCATCCAGGACGTAAAATCCAGCGCTATCGAAAATGCTGGTCTGCCAGCCAGCCAGCTGCCGCCAACGGTTACTATGCCGGCCGATTCCCAATATGCCGGTAAGAGTGGTTTTCATTACTGGCTGCTGGGCAGGAACTACCGCAATGTATGGTCTACCCCGCTTAACTTCCCGGTGATGGATATGCAGAAAGAGAAAGGCGGGCTGAAAGTGCTTAAACGTGGCGGAGGCATGCAGACACTCTCCCTGAGACTGGAAGATAAAGAAGGAAATGAATGGGTGATCCGTTCCATGAAGAAATACCCGGATAAAGCAGTGCCGGAAGCGCTGAGAGAAACAGTAGCCAAAGACGTGGTACAGGACCAGATCTCTGCCTCCAACCCTTATGCCCCGCTTGTTGTGGCTTCACTGGCAGAATCTGCAGGGGTACATCATACCAACCCAACATTCATGTATGTGCCGAAAGATACTTCCCTGGGCATCTATTCCAATGTTTATGGGAATGATGTATATCTTTTCGAAGAAAGAGAGCCCGATATCAAAGGGAAAAGTCTTAATACCGTTAAACTGTTAGAACAGCTTCACGGAGATAATGACAATACCGTAAATCAGCCTGAAGTACTGAGAGCACGTTTGCTGGACTGGCTTATTGCTGACTGGGACCGCCATGACGATCAGTGGCGCTGGGGTGTTGAGAAGAATAAAAAGGAAAAGACAAAAAGCTATTATCCTATTCCCCGCGATCGTGACCAGGCATTCTTCATCAACGAAGGCGCTATCCCCCGTATTGCTTCCCGTAAGTGGGCCATGCCTAATATACAGGGCTTCCGTCCGAAGATCCGGTATATACAGGGACAAAACCCAACAGCACAGCCATTTGACCGTTCTTTCATGAATGAGCTGAATGAGCAGCAGTGGAAGGAGATTGCCCATACCTTCGTAACAACGATGACAGATACCGTGCTGGCATCGGCTGTAGAGCGTTTTCCCGATACCATCAAAGCAATGGTAGGAGCGCGTACCTACAATACACTGAAAGCACGCCGTGAGATCCTGGAGGAAGAATCGCTGAAATTCTACCGTTTCATTTCAAAACATGTGGAAATAACCGGCAGTAAGAAACGGGAACTGTTCTCCATTGAACGTTTACCAGAAGGCCGTTTATCCGTTACAGTGAATAAGATAGATAAGCAGGGTGAGATTGAGCAGGTTATTTATAACCGCATCTTTGATCCGAAGGTGACGAAGGAAGTAAGGCTCTTCGGTTTCGGCGGAGGAGACAGGTACATCATAAAAGGAGATAACCGTACTCCTGTACGGATGCGTATTATAGGAGGCAGTGATAAAGACACCTATATAGATAGCTCAGATGTACGCGCCGGCCACCGTATTAAGATCTATGACCTGTCAAACAGCCAGGATACTTTCCTGCTGGGCGGGCATGAAAGGAAGATCATATCGTCCGATCCGGCCAATATACGCTACGAGCGTACGCCATTCAGGTTTATTTATGACAAGCTGATGCCATTGGCTTCAGCAGGATTTAACCAGGATGACGGGCTCTCCCTCGGTTTAGGCTTCCAATACACTACGCAGGGCTTCCGTAAAAGACCGTTTGCCAGCAGGCAAAGCCTTATTGTCGGACATGCACTGGCTACTGAAGCCTGGCAGTTTAAATACCTGGGTGAGTTCACCGATGTAATAGGCAAAACGGACCTTGTCATGTCTGCCAGTGCCAAAGCGCCTAACAATACTATCAACTTCTTTGGTTTTGGTAATGAAACGGTGTTTGACAAGAGTAAAACCATCCGTTATTACCGTACCCGTTTCAGCCTGTTTAATGTGGAACCACTGCTGAGAAGCAAACTGTCGCCGGATGTATCGCTGCTGTATGGTCCTTCATTTACCTATTACAGTCTTGACAAAGACGAGACAGAAGACCGCATCATCACTGATTTTGCACACAACGGCCTGGATTCACTCTCTGTATTTGAATCCAAGTCCTATGCAGGCTTCCGCGTAGCATTGCAGATAGATACAAGGGATAATGAGCTGATGCCTACCCGTGGTATTTTCTGGAATACTTCGGCATTTGCCAACCAGGGACTGAACCAGGATAAACGCCATTACCTGCAGTTGCAGACGGATATGAGTATCTATGCCAGCTTTCATGCACCTACCAACGTAGTATTCGTAACCCGTTTCGGCGGAGGTTTATTACGTGGTGGATATGAATATTTCCAGGCGTTGACATTGGGAGGTATACAGAACCTGCGTGGTTACCGTAACTACCGCTTCTCCGGTAACGGCATGGTATATAACAATACTGAGCTGAGGGTAAAACTGTTTGAGTTCCGTTCATATCTTTTCCCTGCTACTGTTGGCTTGCTGGCGTTCAATGATGTGGGAAGGGTGTGGTATAAAGGAGAAAGTTCCAGTGCCTGGCATGATGGTTATGGCGGAGGGCTCTTCTTTACGCCTATCAATATGTTTGTGCTGACAGCAACAGTAGGACGTTCTGAAGAAGGAGTGTTGCCTTATATTACGTTTGGGTTCAGATTTTAACATCGTTGAGAATTGCTTCTTAAAAAAAACGCTTTTGCCTTCGGCAAAAGCGTTTTTTTTAAGAAGCCTGCGGCGGGTTTATTCCATATTTACTTTCACGCGTAAAGCCCTTAACCCGCTTACTCCCTGAAGGTCTTCAAGATCCAGCATTTCCACGTCAGAAGAAAGTAATCCTTTGTTCTGCAGGAAGGTGATGTATTTCAGGTATTCCTCCATTTCCCTGGCGTATGAGTATACGATAGAAACGGTACCTGGCTGGGTAAGACGTTTACCTGTCTGCCTGATCCTTACCTTATCGATCCTCTTCTTGATGATCTCATAGCGGATGTTGTAAGCGCCTTCCACATCAAAGCGGCGTTCATCCTGTCTGAAGCTGATATCGATCGGATTGCTGTGGATGAGGATCAGCTGAGTGGTTTGCAGCGGTACTTTCAGTTCAGGGATCAGGCTATTGGTCATCCTGGCTATTTCAGCCATAGATGTCAGTTGCCATAACCTGAGATTACGGAGGTACAGGTTATCAAACTTCCTGTCCCGGGAGATAGATTGTCCGATATAAATATTGTACTCTACCCCATCGGTACGGTATTTTTCAAAGTAGCAGGGGAAAGAGTGCTGGATATTATCCTTCTCTTTATCCAGGTACTTATTGATCTCGGAGTTGATTCTGGCGAGGCTGTCTTCATACTCCTGGCGGTGATGCTGAATATGGCCTTCTGTTTTATCTACGAGTGAGAAATAACGTTCCAGTTCCGGCTGCAGGGAAGGATGACTTTCATGCAGGTGACGGAACAGAGGGCCTATTTCTTCATCCAGGTAGTTGTTTGTTTTCAGCTCATCTTCAGACAGCATGCCACTGGTAATACCGGTGATCAGTTCATCGTTTTTAAACTTCAGTTCTTCCAGCAGGGGCAGGTAGATAGTTTTACCTATATGGTCCAGTGTTTCGCCAATAAGCACCAGTTGTTCCCGCAGGTCTTCATGTATAGCATTGCTGCGTTCTGTGGAAGAGTTGCGGATATCTACAGCGCCATAGAGAGGGTATACGTCTTCAAAGGCTATATTGCCGATGTCTTTACGGTCCTTCTTCGGTGTATGGAGATAATGCCATGCGGCATCAGTGAACTTCCATTCTACAGCGGGCTGCAATGCAGTGAACTGTTCTTTTATGACTTCTGTGATGCGGCTGTTCATGATATCGAGGCCACGGCTCAGCAGCATGCTTACCAGTGGGTATGCAGGCATGGCTGCCCCTATTGTTTCTCCTGATACCCTGCCAGGTGTGGAGGAAGCTACTTCCACAATGCCCAGCAGCTGATCTTCATGCCAGACCGGCGCCATTACATAGCTTCTGATACCTTTCAGCAACAGGTACTTCAGGAACGGATAGGCATGTAGTGATGCTTCTGTCACTTCCGGGATCAGCAATGGTTGCCGTTGCTGCATAAGGTATTGTATCAGTTGCTGGAAGAGCTGTTGCTGTTGTTTTTCATTATTGATCACACCCAGCATTACTCCGTTCTCGCACAGATCGCATTCCAATACATAGCGGCCGTTGATCTTTGGAATAGGCACGATATGAACGCTGATATCCTCCTTCTGCATGAGGGATTTCACCTCTTCTTCCATCCTGCGGTAGGTCTGTTGTTCATTACCACGATGCATGTCCAGGATCAGGTTCTTCATACTGTTCTGAACTTCATCTTTGGTAACATCCTGTATGGTCCAGATCACGAAGCCTTCCAGTGAGAATTTGTCCAGTGGCAGCATTTCCTGCAGCATATCCACACAAAATTCCTTTTTGCAGATATGGTCATAAGAGATATCGGGTACTTCTCCTTTTACCTTTACGTCTACAAAGCGCGGGTCGACCTGGATCTTCACATATTTCTTCAGACCGTTGCTATCGGGTAGTGTAATGTGATGAATGATATCGTTGCGATATTCTACCGGGAAGCCGTATACTTTTTCCAGCAGCAGTTTGTACAGCCACTCCAGCTTGTCCTTTTTAACTTTTGCCGGAGAGATGCCTTCCGGCACAGCCATGAGTTTGTCTCCGTTGCCTGTAAAAAGCTTTCGGAACAGATCTGAGTAGTAGAAAATAGCGAATTTATGGGGGACGCCGATCCCATAAATATCCTTGTCCATATCGGTCGTAACCGGGAAGATAGTTGCAATGATCAGGTCTATATATTCCTGATAGGCTGATAGATCGTCCGCCCCGGCTATAGGTCCGAGTAGGGCAGGATTATTTTCGAACTGCTTAACAATCTGCCCGTAGTAAGCTGAGCGGGCGTCTGATTTGTTAGCCGCTTTTTCTTTCAGGAACCTGATGTAGGGCCCGAAAGAGATATGGCTGTCTATCAGCGCCTCCTCTTTCATTACGTCCGAGTTAGCAGATAAAACTTTCATATTCAATTATAAGTAAAAATGACTCATCCTTATTATTTCAGACGAATGGGATTATAAAATATTGTGTGAACAGTATTGCAGGATTAAGCAGAGAAAGTGTGGTTTGGTAGGGCAAAGTTATGTTAAAACTTGTTACCACGAACACAAAAAACTGCCTGATTTGCGTGTAATAATATTCTAATCTGTAAGGTGTTAGTTATTTTTTTATTATGTCAGGTTAGGGAAATTGGTTGTATATCAGTTTAAATTTCTTTTTGATGTAGAATTTGAAAAAAAGGTTTTGCCTTCGGCGAGGGCACTGAAAAAGTCCTTACGTAGGCTCTGAGAATCGTCTATTCGAAAATATTCTCCACCCCCTACCCGAATATTTCTTTAAAGAAAACTACTTTTTCAGTGCCCTCGCCTTCGGCAAAACCTTTTTTTGAGCAGGCCGGTCTGCGGCCGGCTCAAAATTCAAGTAAAAGATTTTTTAGCGCTGCGCGCAGCTTGAAAACTTTAGGGAAGAATTTATAGCTCTATCTGGTTTCTCAGCAGATCTTCGAGTGTATCACGCCTGCGGATAAGCTGTGCTTTACCATCTTTTACCAGTACTTCTGCCGGTTTAAGACGGGAGTTGAAGTTGGATGCCATTTCAAAACCATAGGCGCCTGCATTATAGAATACAAGGTAATCTCCTTCCTTTACTTCATTCAGTTTACGGTCCCATCCGAAGGTATCTGTTTCACAGATATTACCTACTACAGTATAGATCCTTTCGGTGCCTTTTGGGTTTGAGATATTCTTAATAAGGTGGAAGGCGTCATAGAACATAGGTCTGATCAGGTGGTTAAAGCCTGAGTTTACGCCTACAAATACAGTAGCAGTGGTTTGTTTGATCACATTCGCCTTCACTACAAAATAACCACACTGGCTTACCAGGAACTTACCAGGTTCAAACCACACCTGCAGCGGACGGTTATATGTCTGGCTGAATTTGTTGAATGCTTCAGACAGTTTACGTCCCAGGAGATTGATATCGGTTTCAGGATCGCCAGACTGGTAAGCTACTTTAAAACCGCTGCCCAGGTCAATAAATTCAAGATCAGGGAAATGTACGGCCTGTTCAAACATGATATCCACACCGCGCAGGAATACGTCTACATCTTTTATCTCAGAGCCGGTGTGCATGTGCAGCCCTGTTACTTTCAGTTTGGTGCTCTTCACAATGCGTTCAATATGACGCAGTTGGTGAATGGAGATACCGAATTTGCTATCTACGTGGCCGGTGGAGATCTTGTAATTACCTCCAGCCATGATATGCGGGTTCAGGCGGATGCAGATGGGGTAAGAGTCGCCAAAGCGGTTACCAAACTGCTCCAGTATAGAAATGTTATCTATGTTGATGTTCACACCCAGGTCTTTGGCTGCAATGATCTCTTCGAGGTCAACACAGTTGGGAGTGAATATAATGTTCTTTGGTTCAAATCCTGCCCTGAGGCCCAGGTGTACTTCCTGGATGGATACGGTGTCCAGTCCGCAGCCAATGGAATTGATGTACTTCAGGATATTTATATTGGTAAGTGCCTTACAAGCGTAGAAGAAGCGGGCATCCGTTTTATGGAAAGCGCTTTGCAGCTTTTCGTACTGGATCTTTATTTTTTCAGCATGATATATATATACTGGTGTTCCAAATTCTTCAGCCACTTTCACCAGGAAATCTGTGGAGAGAAGATCGCTTTGCTTAGACATTGATTGAGATCGGATTTAAAATCCCGCGAATTTACTACGCAAAATTGGATTTGTATAACGGAATCTGGCCGCCCAGGGCGGCCAGTTATAAAGAAAGTCTTTTGAAGGCGTTTTTTATTCTTCCTCGCCTCCCATAAAATCGTCCAGTTCACGGCGTTCCTTTTTGGTAGGCCTGCCGATCTTGCTGGGGCGTTTACCGGTATGGAAGCTGGCAGCAGTACGCTGGTTGGCCTGCTGGTCTTCTTCCGGAGTAATATCAACATAATATTTAATAGCTTCGGTATACTGTACCCTGTTGGCGAGCAGACCTACTACTTCGATCACCCATTTCCGGGCTTCGGTCCTGATCTCATATTTATCTCCGATCCCTACGGCGCGGGCGGCTTTTACCGAGGTACCGTTCATTTTTACCTTGCCGGCTTCGCAGGCAGCAGACGCCTGGGTACGGGTTTTGAATACCCTGATGGCCCAGAGATATTTATCAAGTCGGAGTTTTTCTGTGTTTTGCATGATAAAGAGAAAATTTAGCCGGCACGTGGCCGGCTAAAAAATTAAGCTGATGTGCGTCCTAATTCCGCAAAGTATTTGTGGAAGTAAGGGATGGTCTCAATTCCCTTATAGAAATTGGCCAGTCCGTACTTTTCGTTAGGTGAGTGCAGGTTATCGCTATCCAGACCAAAGCCCATCAGGATGGTTTTCAGTCCCAGTTCTTTTTCAAACAGTGCTACGATAGGAATACTTCCGCCACCGCGTACGGGGATGGGGGATTTACCGAAGGTAGCCTTGATAGCTTCGCTGGCAGCTTTAAAAGCCACATGATCAGTTGGCGTTACATAAGGGCTGCCGCCATGGTGTGTGGTCACCTTTACTTTTACGTATTTGGGAGCGATCTTTTCAAAATGATTTTTAAAGAGCTCAGAGATCTCGATCCAGTCCTGGTTAGGCACCAGTCTCATAGAGATCTTGGCAAATGCTTTGGAGGGCAGTACTGTTTTGGAACCTTCGCCGGTATAACCACCCCAGATACCGTTCACTTCCAGGGTGGGGCGGATACCGGTACGTTCTATGGTTGAATAGCCTTTCTCACCCCAGAGCTCATCCACGCCCAGGTCTTTTTTGTATTCAGCCTCATCAAAAGGGGCATCGTTCAGGGCCTTGCGTTCTTCTTTGCTAAGGTCCTGTACTTTATCATAAAAACCGGGGATGGTAATGTGGTTATTCTCATCGTGCATGGAAGCGATAAGCTGACAGAGGATGGTAGCCGGGTTAGCGACAGCTCCGCCATATACGCCGCTGTGCAGGTCACGGTTAGGACCGGTCACTTCCACTTCCATATAGGAAAGACCGCGCAGGCCTGTATCCAGTGAAGGGTCCTGGAGGCTTATCATAGAGGTATCTGATATCAGTACTACGTCTGCCTTCAGTTTCTCTTTATTGGCCTTTACAAAGATGCCGAGGTTGGACGAACCTACTTCTTCCTCCCCTTCTATCATGAATTTCAGGTTACAGGGAAGTGTATCTGTTTTGGTCATGATCTCCAGCGCTTTTACGTGCATGTAGAACTGCCCTTTATCGTCCGCGCTGCCGCGGGCATAAATGTTATCTCCTTTGATAACCGGTTCAAACGGACCGCTGTCCCACAGTTCCAGCGGATCTGCCGGTTGAACGTCATAGTGGCCATATACCAGCACTGTAGGCAATGCGGGATTAATGATCTTTTCACCATATACTATTGGGTGTCCGGCGGTAGGACAAACTTCTACATTCTCAGCGCCGGCCTCTTCCAGCCTTTTCTTCACTTCCTCAGCACAGGTTTTCACATCGGCGGCAAAACGGGAATCGGCACTAACCGAAGGAATACGCAGCAGTGACAGCAGCTCTTCCAAAAAACGGTCCTTATTCTTTGCCTGATAGTCTTTCCAAACTTGCATGATCCAGTATATTAAACTTTTAGAAAGGTGCAATTTAAGGGAAAGTCATAAAATAGCGCTTATTAACATCTCATTAACAAGTTTCTTATTCTTTTAATCGAACTTAATAGTTCAAACCGGCACCTTGATTAACCAATTAATATTATCGTATGCAAATCAGCGAGGATACTGTCATGTTATCCGCACTAAAGCAGGATAATAAACTTGAGGCCTACCAATACTTTTTCATGAAATATTATAAACCGTTATGCCTCAAAGCCTGTCAGATGTTAGGAAACCCCGAAAAAGCAAAAGAAACCGTCCAGCAGTTATTCATTGAAGTATGGAAGAAGAAAGCATACCTGAATATCACTCATTCTGCCGGAGGATATTTTTACCAGTTACTGTATGAGCGATGTTTACAGCAACGGGGAGATACAATAAAAGAAAAAGCTATCTGCCCCCCCTGCAAAACGGGCCCCGCAGTTGTTCCTATGGCCTTATACCCCACATTGGCAATAGCGATGGACAGGTAACCGGACATACAAGACAGATACGAAACCAACATTGAAAGAAGACATATCCATAACCCAGACTAATCTTCTCTGATAAGATGAAATACGACCAAGAGTATATATACACATTACTCCTGCGAAAGCAGCTTGGCGATCTAAGTGAAGTGGAAGATAAATTGCTGCAAAAGGTTATCCAGACAGATGAGCAGGTCCGTAAATGCTGGCTGGAGCAGGAGGAAGCGATCCTTTACACTAACAGCGAGTTCCTGAACGATCTCCGTGTGGAGAACGACTGGTACCAGGTAGCCGCTATACTGGCTCCCAGGCCGTTCCATGTAAGGGCCTTCCGGCTTGTAAAACGTCACAGTGCAGCTGCAGCAATACTGGTTGCAATATGTGTTATTGGTGGTGGCCTGTTGTTTTTCAGGAAACAGGTCCAACCTGCATTCCTTCCTTCGAAACCAGCTGTACTGGCTAAACATATTACTACGCCCCGCAGTAACAGGATGCGGGCGCCCCTGCAGGTTGCGGTCCTGCCGGAAACTGTAACCAGTGATGCTTCTCTTACGGTTGCGGAACCTGAACATGACAGCATGATGGTGCAGGCGCCTCCTCCTCCGGGCAGGATCACGCATGACTCCATTTACCAGAGCAGTGCAGTAGAATGGAATACGCTGACCGTACCCCCGCAGACAGATTACAGGATAGAGCTTTCTGATGGTACGGAAGTACATCTCAATGCAAGTTCCACCCTCCGCTTCCCCTTTATATTTCCCGGTAAGACCAGGGAAGTGTACCTGGAAGGAGAGGCTTACTTTACGGTAGCGCATAATCCTTCACAACCGTTCATAGTACATACGGGCACTACTTCAGTGATAGCGCTGGGCACGGCATTCAACGTAAATTCATACGATGCTAACGTGATCACCACTTCACTGGTCACGGGCAGTGTTATAACAGATGTAGGAGACAGCCTGGATGTTACCTTAAAACCCGGTTATGAAGCCATTTACCGGCCGGGAGAACGTTTTAAGGTAAAACGCTTTGACGAAGATGTTACACTTGGCTGGAGAGACGGTATTTACCGTTTCCGTAAAAAGCCGCTTGCTGAACTTGGTCCTGTTATGATGCGCTGGTTTGGCCTGAAGCTGGAATTTGCTTCACCATCCATAGCGCGTCAGACTTTTTCAGGAGAACTGGACAAGGATCAGTCTGTTAAGGTCTTTCTTGAAGAGATCTGTCTTGAAACAGGGCTTGATTACCAGATTTATGATGGGACCGTTCATTTTGCCATTAAAAAACCCTGATGAGATCAGGAGATCAGTTTCTGACGTAACAGGAACTCCAATTTTTCATTGACATCCAGCAATTTAGCTGTCAGCTCCTTGTTTTCTTTGCGCAGGGCATATACTTCGTATGCCTTTTCGATGTTATGCCGCAGTTCTTCATCATTCCAGGGCTTGGAAAAATACTTGTATACCTGTCCTTTGTTGATGGCATCGATCACTGCATTGATGTCCGCATACCCTGTTAATAAAATGCGTATAGGCTCAGGGTATTTGTTAAGGATAGATTCAAAAAATTCGATCCCGGTCATCTTAGGCATTCTCTGATCAGAGATAATGATCTGTATCTCCTGCTGTTCCAATACTTTTTCCGCCTCTTCTGCCGATGAAGCCGTAAACACTGTGTAAAGCCTACGGAACGATGCTTTAAAAGCATTCAGGTTGTGTATCTCATCATCGACATACAGAATATGGATGTGTTGTGCACTCATTGACGCAGACTTAAATTCAAATTAATTAAAAATAAAAGCGTTACAAACGAATGAAAGATGATAGACTCCTGAAAAACAAGAACTTACATGACTCTTTAATCCTAACTCACTTATTTACAAACCGTTCCAAATCAGACTACCGGAAATATGTGACAAAATTATAGAGAAACACACATTCAGCTATTCTTTTTTTCGACAACGATAACATCTTGGCTGTGAAAGTAAAATAACGGTGTTTTATCGTTAATTGAACACCTTGCAGATTAAAAAAAACCCGTTATGTTTGCCTCTGCTATTCAGACTAAAACTTAAAATCTTTATTCAAATGAAAAAAAGTACAGTAGTAATTATTGTTATCCTCGCCGTTATTCTTGTATTTGGAGGTTGCGGTGTATCCAAATATAACTCTATCGTACAACTTGAAGAAGGCGTGAAAGGTAAATGGGGCGCTGTTCAAAGCCAGTACCAGCGCAGAAGTGATCTTATTCCCAACCTTGTTGCTACCGTTAAAGGCGCAGCTAACTTTGAAAAAGAAACGCTGACACAAGTGATAGAAGCGCGTGCAAAAGCTACGCAGATCACGGTGAACCCTGACGATCTCACCCCTGAGAAAGTACAACAGTTCCAGCAGGCGCAGGGCCAGCTGAGCGCAGCGCTGGGAAGATTACTGGCTGTTTCAGAAAGCTATCCTGAACTGAAAGCCAACCAGAACTTCCTGGACCTGCAGGCACAGATAGAAGGTACTGAAAACCGTATAACCGTTGCCCGTAATGATTTCAACACTTCTGTTCAGGGATATAACAGCTCTATCCGCACCTTCCCTAACAATATCATTGCCGGTTTCGGTGGTTTTGCTCCTAAAGGATATTTTGAAGCAGATCAGGCTGCAAAAGATGCTCCCAAGGTTCAGTTCTAAAAAAATCTGCTTTTATGAGCATATTCCCGTTCAAAAAAAAGGAACTCCTGACGGAGGCTGAAAAAGAACGCCTGGTACAGGTTATACGTAATGCCGAAAGAATGACAAGTGGAGAGATACGGCTATACGTAGAAAGTCATTGCAAATATGTAGACCCTAAGGACAGGGCACAGGAAATCTTCCTTCAGCTGGGAATGGAGAAAACCCGCTTAAGAAATGGT
This sequence comes from Chitinophaga tropicalis, assembly GCF_009758205.1. GTDB lineage: Bacteria > Bacteroidota > Bacteroidia > Chitinophagales > Chitinophagaceae > Chitinophaga > Chitinophaga tropicalis. The sequence continues at coordinate 22,252 of NZ_WRXN01000023.1, read as the reverse complement.
GTGCTGCTTTACATCGCATTAAAGGACAGGCAATATGCAATACTGGGTGACAGCGGCATCCATGAAAAAGTAGGTACCTCTTTCTGGGAAAAGGAAGCGGCCCTGATGATCAGCTATTTTACCCGCAATGATATTATTGGCGGTATTGAAGCGTGTATCACTGAAATAGGAGAAACGCTCTGCGGCCACTTTCCTTTTGAAGGGGGCGATGAAAACGAATTACCCGATGATATTGTGATCGGTAGATAAAAAATTAAACACAATGAGGAAAGTTTGCTGGTTATGGCTGGTTTTATTGATAATTACCGGATGGCAGGTAAAGGCCCAGGACATTCCTCCCAGGCCCAACCCGCCAAGACTGGTAAATGACCTGGCGGGTATATTGTTAGGAAACGAGGCAGAGACGCTGGAAAGCAAACTTGTAGCCTATAACGATAGTACCTCTACGCAGATCGCTATCGTAACAATACCTACAGCCGGCGACTATGACATTGCCGAAGTTGCATTGAAGATCCTGCGTACCTGGGGCATAGGCACTAAAGAAAAGAACAATGGCGTGCTTATTCTCGTAGCTGTACAGGACCGGAAAATACGTATAGAAACAGGCACTGGTATGGAAGGCGTATTGCCGGATGCAATAGCCAACCGTATCATTGACCAGATCATCAAACCCAATTTCCGTGAGCAGCACTACTACCAGGGATTAGATGAAGCGGTAGACAAGATCATAGCGGCAGCGGCCGGCGAGTATAAAGACACCTCACCCCGCAGGGGAGGCAGATCTACCGGCAATGCCGGCGGGCTCTTTGTCCTTGCGATCATCATCTTCATTGTTATCATCATCCTGAGAAACCGTGGCGGCGGTGGTACCGGTGGTACTACTATCAGCAGGCGCGGCTGGGGTGGCTGGATAGGACCGGTTGGCGGACTGGGTGGCCTTGGCGGCTTTGGCGGAGGTAGCTCCGGCGGAGACAGCTGGGGTGGCGGCGGAGGAGGCTTCGGCGGGTTTGGCGGAGGTTCCGGTAGTGGTGGCGGAGCCAGTGGCAACTGGTAAGAAAAGAATGTTTTTAAAGAGAAGCTTTTGCCCGTAGGCGAAAGCTTCTCTTTTTTAGTTCAACCATTATCATCATGCAGCGGGAACCAGACATTAACGCGGGTCCCTGCCGGCTGCCCATCTTCATCATACAGATCTTCAATATCAAACGTAGCATTCATATTAAACCGGCGGTTGTACAACGCCAGCCTGTCACGCGTGATCTGTAAACCACGGGAATGATGCTCCTCTCCTCCCCGTTGTGCAGCGGCTCTCTCTCTTCCCATTCCATTATCCTCTATCACACAAAGCACGCTATCCTCCCGTTTGTGAAACCTGATATCTACCCTTCCTTTTTCTTTCTTATGCAGTAAGCCATGCCAGATGGCATTTTCCAGGAATGGCTGTAACACCATAGTAGGAATGTCTGTAAAATCAGGATCAATATCCGGATCAACAGTAATACTGTAACTAAACTGATCGGCAAAACGAAGCTTTTCCAGCTCAAGGTAATTCTCCAGCATTCTCAGCTCCTTGGATACAGGAATGCTGTTCAGCTGTGAATTGTCCAGTACATTCCTTATCAGGCGGGCAAAACGGCTCAGGTAAGACAGGGCCTGTTCTGTTTCCCGTTTCATCATGAACGTCTGTATGGAATTAAGTGCATTGAAAATAAAATGAGGGTTCATCTGTGCACGCAGGGCCTTCATTTCCAGCTGGGCTATCTGCTGTTGTATGGCTGTTCTTCTGCGGGCTTCCTGCTTAATGGCATTCACCCGCAATTTAAAATAGACATAAATCAGCACTGCTATCAGCAGGATACATAATGCCCTGAACCAGTTTGTTTGCCAGAAGGCAGGCATGATATTGACAGACAACGAAGTAACATGAGACGAAAAGGTACCGGCCTTATTTACACTACGTACCCTGAATACATAAGTGCCAGGAGGCAGATTGGTATACCTTGCTACCAGCACTCCTTCTGCTTTCACCCATTCTTCATCCACTCCTTCCAGCTGGAACAGGTAGTCCAGTGTTTCATGCTGGTATTGCAGGCTTTTAAATTCAATATTGATAAAATTCTGCCGGTGTGATAATACCACCGGTGTATATCCTTCCTGCGTCAGTCCCAGCTGCACGGTAGTATCCATTGCCCTGAAATTGATGATCGTTACATCCGGCGGAGGAGGCGCTACCCTGAGATGAGCAGGATCAAACACTACAAAATGATCTGAGGCGCCTACCATCAGGCAGCCATTCCGCAAAGGAGATATGGTCCGTCTTACCTTCCGGGTATTGTCAATGATATCGACTGACTGTACAAATGTTTCCAGGCTTCCCCTGCTACGGTTAAACCTGTAAAAGCCATATTGGGTGGTGAACCACAGCCCTTCACGCCCGTTCTTCTGCATGTTGAGCACCCATTCATCAAACAGCGCGCCATTGATCTTTAATGGTTGCGCCTTCCCGCTCCTGGTGTTGTATAACCACAATCCATGATCAGTACCGGCAGCCAGTGTGGTATCATCCAGGAAATCAAGACAGGTAATATTACTGATGGTGAGTTTATCGATATGAAAGATCCCCGGCAGGGAAAGCTGCCTGGAGAAAACATTGAATCTTATCAGGCCGGCATCGCTGGTGGCCAGCCATAACAGGGAATCGTACTGGGGAGCAATATCCATGACCGTCGCTGCACGTTTTACAAACTGCAGCAGTTCGGGGTAAGCATAGAACTGATTTTTCCTTGCATTCCAACGAACAATGCCCTTCTTATACAAACCTATCCAGACGGAAGTATCACTTAATGGCAGCATGGTCATCAGGGTTTGTTCGCCAAACAGGGGTGAGTGATGGTGGGCGGTGAACTTTCCTTGCTGCGGATCAAATACCGACAACCAGCCATTCTCCTGTCCTATCAGTACCTGGCCTCCAGGCATTTCTGCAAAGCTCCAGACCAGGCTCCGCTCCTCTTTCAGCTGATGAGCAGGATCATTCTGTCCATATGTGAACTGTTGCTTCAGCTCCAGTCCCGGCTGCAGCCAGCTGAATCCTTTTCCCCAGTAACCGGCATAAATATTTCCATTGCTATCCTGGAAAAGACCGGTCACCTCTGTACGCGGTAAATGTGTGGTAGTATTATGGAAGCGGGTACGGTGGTCCATGATCCTGAAAGAAGGGTCCTGCAGCCCGAGTATATTTACCCCCCTGTCAGTCCCTATCCAGAGCCGGCCGTCACGGTCGTTCAGAAAACAGTTCACCTCAAAATCATAATGGAGGCTTTTATCGTCCGTGTTATCGGCCTTTATATTAGCAGTGAATTTGCCTGTGCTGTCATTATACTGGTAAACACCTCCCAGTTCTGTTGATATCCAGACATGCTGTTCTGCGTCGGAAATGATATCTGTCACCATATTTTCCTGGGGGCTCTTATTACCCGCCATTCCGTATAAGGGGAAAACAAATTTCTTCAGGGCATTGGCTGTGGGGTCATACCTATACAATGTATCTCCGCCGCGGGAGGCTACCCATATACGGTGGCCGGCATCTATATAGAACCGCTTTACACTGCTGCGAATGGTCAGTAGTGGATGGCTGAAAGGATTATTATCTGCATGATAGAGCTTTTTCCGGCCAGGGTCAAGCATATAGATGCCATTCCTCCCGCTGATCCAGAGGTTTCCGGCAGCATCTTCAATAAGAGTACTATATAATAGTTTGCGGAGAGATTCGGGGATACCGGGAGGTTTGATAAAGCTTTTCCTGTCTTCGTCGAACTGCAGCAGGCCTTCCTGGGTAGTGGCCCATATTGTCCCGGCATGGTCTTCAATGATACGGCTGCAATGGAGAGAGCCCTGCAATACCGGCTGTATATCAATTTTCAGCACGGTAACGGCCGATCTGGCGGGATCGTAATAACGGATATTGTCCGGCGCTCCCATCCAGATCCGTCCTTTTCTATCTTCACAAAGGCAGATATCATCATAGTAAATAGAACCGGGAACTTTGTCGAAACTGGCAATGGTAACAAGGTTACTGCCGTCATAACGCTGAAGGGCCGTACTGGCTATCCATATGAATCCTTTACTGTCCTGTAGAATAGCAGAGACATGATTGCTGGCAAGGCCGTTTTCCCGGTCCAGGTGTGCAAAGCTGTAAGAGTTGGGTGGTTCCTGGGCATTCACCGGCGGGCAATACATCATCAGCCATAATAACATGGCATGGACATATAAGCCGACAGAAAAATGCCTTTTCATATTGGGGCCGAAAGGATTATATAGTTTTGTGACCTCCACCGATAGCTGCACGGTATTTCTCTTCGTCAAATGCGTTCTCGCTTTTTGCCATCACAATGGTGGCTACTCCATTACCTATGATATTGGTGATGGCTCTTGCTTCAGACATAAAACGGTCCACTCCTATCAGTATTGCCAGTCCTTCTATAGGAATCACCTTAATAACGGATAATGTAGATGCCAGTACAATAAAACCACTGCCGGTAATGCCTGCCGCACCTTTGGAAGTGATCATCAGTATACCTATGATAGTTATTTCCTGCAATAAGGTGAGGTTTACGTTGAACACCTGCGTCAGGAATATTACAGCCATAGACAGGTATATGCTGGTACCATCCAGGTTGAATGAATATCCTGTGGGCACTACCAGGCCTACTACCTGCCTGGCGCATCCCAGCTGCTCCAGTCGTTCCATCAGTCCCGGCAGTGCCGATTCGGAAGAAGACGTACCCAGTACTATCAGTATTTCATTCTTTATAAATTTAAGGTATTGCCACAAACTAAAACGGTACATCCTGGCAATTGTTCCTAATACTACCACTATAAAGAAGAACATGGTGAGGTATACACATCCCATCAGCTTGATCATGGGCGTAAGTGATTTTAACCCGTATGTACCCACTGTAAAGGCCATTCCACCGAAAGCCCCCAGCGGCGCCAGTTTCATGATAAGCTTCAGAACGTTGAAGAAAACTTCAGATATTCTTTCAAATGTGAGCAGGAGTGCGGGGCCACTTTCTTTCATTTTGGTGATGCCATAACCGAACAGTATCGCAAAGATGAGCACCTGGAGAATATCTCCTTTGGCAAAGGATTCTACGGCATTGGAAGGGACGATGTGCATCAGGAATTCTGTCCAGCTGAAGCCTTCGGCCGCTTTCTCGATCTTTGCAACGGCAGAAGTATCTGTATTGGTGAAGGCTATGCCTTTGCCTGGCTGCAGGAGATTGGCTACTATCAGGCCTATTGTAATGGCCAGTGTGGTGACTATTTCAAAGTACAGCAAGGCTTTGCCTCCTACCCTGCCTACCTTCTTCATATCTCCCATGCGGGCTATTCCCAGTACTATTGTCAGGAAAATAATGGGAGCTATCAGCATTTTTATGAGGTTGATGAAGATCTTACTCATCATTTCACCGGTTGGCGCTATAGCCGGGAATAGTGCTCCTGCCAGAATTCCCAGGCAGATGGCTACTATCACCTGGAAGTATAGATGCTTATATAATTGACCCATGCATTCAAGATACTAAAAAATAATTTCCGGCCGGCCGGCCTTCCTTTTAAAAAGAAAGCCTTCACCATATGGTGAAGGCTTTCCTGTAGCCGGAGGTTCCGGCCTGAATATTTACATTATGCTTTTACAGCAGAGATACCTGGCAGGTCTTTTCCTTCAAAGAACTCCAGCATAGCGCCACCACCGGTAGATACATAACTAACTTTTTCAGACAGTCCGAACTGGTTTACAGCAGCAACGGAGTCACCACCACCTACCAGGGAGAAAGCACCTTTGGAAGTAGCCAGTACAATAGCGTCTGCCACAGCTTTGGTACCATTCTGGAAAGCTTTCATTTCAAATACGCCCATGGGACCATTCCACAGGATCGTTTTTGACTGGCTGATAGTTTCGCTGAACAGGGCAACTGATTTTTCTCCTATATCCAGTCCCATCCAACCGGCAGGGATGTTGTCATTGCTTACTACCTGGGTGTTGGCATCTGCAGCAAATTTATCTGCGGCTACAGAGTCAACAGGCAGGATGAGCTGTACACCTTTAGTTTTGGCTTTAGCCAGCAGTTCCAGTGCCAGTTCCAGTTTATCGTTCTCAACAAGTGAGTTACCGATCTCTTTACCCTGTGCTTTCAGGAAAGTATAAGCCATACCGCCACCGATGATGATGTTGTTGGCTTTTTCCATCAGGTTTTCGATGATCAGTATCTTGTCGCTCACTTTAGCACCACCCAGGATAGCGGTGAACGGTTTTTCAGCGCCGTTCAGCACTTTCTCGGCGTTGCCTACTTCAGCTTCCATCAGCAGACCGAACATGCGTTTGTCTGCAGGATAGAACTGAGCAATAACAGCTGTGGAAGCGTGTGCACGGTGTGCAGTACCAAAGGCGTCATTTACGTATACGTCGCCCAGTTTGGACAGTTTTTCTGCAAATGTCTTATCTCCTTTCTCTTCTTCTTTGTGGAAACGCAGGTTTTCCAGCAGCAGTACTTCTCCGCCGTTCAGGTTAGCAGCAGCCTGCTCAGCTACGGGGCCAATACAGTCTTCCGCAAATTTCACGGTAACGCCGTCCAGCAGTTTCACCAGGTGGTATACGAGGTGTTTGAGAGAGTATTTTTCTGTAGGACCATCTTTCGGACGTCCGAGGTGAGACATCAGGATAACGCTTCCGCCATCTTTCAGGATCTTCTTAATGGTAGGCACTGCCGCTGTCATACGGGTATCGTCAGTGATTTCATATTTATCATTCAGAGGCACGTTGAAATCTACACGCACAACTGCTTTTTTGCCGCTGAAATTATAGTTGGAGAATTGGCTCATTGGTGAATATTTTAGGATAATAAAATGTAAATGGTGAACAGTGAATGGTGTCTTATGTCACCATTTACCATTCACCACTTATCAACTTATAATATTATAAGAGTAGCTGCCAGCTTATTTGCTGATCAGTTCTGCAAAGTACTTAACGGTACGTACCAGCTGAGATACGTAGCTCATTTCGTTATCGTACCAGGATACGGTTTTCACCAGTTGTTTGTCGCCTACAGTCATTACTTTAGTCTGTGTAGCGTCAAACAGGGAACCGAAGTGGATACCAACGATGTCGCTGCTCACGATCTCGTCTGTAGTGTAACCGAAAGATTCGTTAGCGGCAGCTTTCATAGCAGCGTTAATTTCTTCTGCAGTTACTTTCTTTTTCAGGATGGTGCTCAGTTCTGTCAGGGAACCGGTGATAGTTGGTACGCGCTGAGCGTTACCGTCCAGTTTACCTTTCAGGTTAGGCAGTACCAGGCCGATAGCTTTTGCAGCACCGGTGCTGTTAGGCACGATGTTAGCAGCAGCGGCGCGTGCACGGCGGAGGTCGCCTTTAGGATGAGGAGCGTCCAGGGTGTTCTGGTCGTTGGTGTAGGCGTGGATGGTAGTCATCAGACCCATTTCGATACCGAAGGTATCGTCCAGTACTTTCGCCATTGGCGCCAGACAGTTAGTGGTGCAGGAAGCGCAGGAAATGATGGTTTCGCTGCCGTCCAGGATATCATGGTTTACGTTGAAAACAACTGTTTTCAGATCGCCGGTAGCAGGAGCAGAGATAACAACTCTCTTAGCACCAGCAGTCAGGTGAGCTGCTGCTTTATCTTTGTCTGTGAAGAACCCTGTAGATTCGATTACCACGTCAATACCGTGATCCTTCCAGGGAATTTGCGATGGGTCTCTCTGTGCGTATATTTTCACTTCATTTCCGTCGACGGAGATGGCGTTATCAGAATGCTTAACATCTGCGTCAAAACGACCCTGGGCAGAATCGTATTTCAGCAGGTGAGCCAATACAGCGGGACTTGTAAGGTCATTAATAGCTACCACGTCTATTCCTGGCATCTTGTAGATCTGACGGTACACTAAACGGCCAATGCGACCGAAACCATTAATACCGATTTTAAGAGTAGTTCCCATTTTACACTGAGTTTGTTGAGATTGAAAAAAATTGAGTAGCGAATTTACAAGCAATACAGGGATAAAGCAATATAAATTTAAGTTAAGCAAGTTTTTTTTGTAAATATGGAAATACCGATTACCTTTGCAGTCCTAAAATATGGATCGCGCCATAGATTTAGAAGCCGCGTTGGTCAATCGGCTAAGACGCCTCCCTTTCACGGAGGAATGACGGGTTCGACTCCCGTACGCGGTACCAATAAAAAGCCACTTACAAGTGGCTTTTTTTGTGCTCCTATGAAGCTGAGGCAGCTCGGTCAGGCCAGGATAAAAGATTATATTTGCTGGCATATTTATCCCTATGAAACTGAATTATCTCTTTTTCTCCCTGATTATTATTAGTGCCTGTCAACCATCGGTGCAACCGACAGCATTGCCCGCAGATAGTATTTCTATGGCAGAAGATACCGTAGCTGCCGATTTTCATGAAGTAATAACCACAGATCTTAATAATGACGGGAAGATCGATACCCTTACACTTTCTAAACCTGCGGAAGAGGGCGATCTCGGTACATTTCAGAAGATTGAGATTTCATTGAACGGAGGCGACCGGAAGTCATTTGAGACAAACAATATGTGGGATGTTGTGGATGAGAGTTTTTTACAGGAAAACGAGAATGCAGTGGAATCCTCCCATTTTTTTGTTTATAAAGACAATAACCATTTTGAAATTCTGCTGTTTGGATATATTTATGGAGCGGGAAGAAGTGATTTTAACATTATCTATGGCCAGGGGACACACTTTAAGATGGTTTTTGACGACGCAATTCAAACTCCTATGAAATTGCAGGACATGGACCTGGATGGCAAACCGGAATTCCTGTGCCGCAAAACAGATTACGAAATAACTGGTGGGGCTATAGATAGCCTGGGACCTGGACAGGTTGGCACCTATGATCCATTTTCCGTGTTTACAATTAAGAATGATACCATGGTGTTAGATGAAGCTGCCTCCCGCCGGTATAATGAGCAGCATTATATATGGCTTGGTAAGGAAGCGAATCCAACATTGCGGGTCTATTATTTTGAGGATGAGAATAAGCTACCGGTGGAGGTTAAATAATTCCCCGTTTGGGGTAAATAAGAAAGGTTGCTCTGTTGAGCAACCTTTCTTATTTACCCCTGCTTTATAAGTGAGGATAATTTCTGTTTGTTCTTAATAATGATCGTTTTTCCTGAAAGTTCAATGATATGATCTGCCGTAAATTCGTTCATCACTTTGAATATTGTTTCATACGTAGTTCCGGCATAAGACGCAATATCCTGCCTGGTAAGGGTGCCTTTAATGGTACCTTCTTTGTCACAGCCGAATACTTCTGCAATTTTCAGCAGGGTATCCGCAATACGGCTTTTTACATCCATATGCACCATGTTCCGCATTCCCTTTTCTGCCTCCTGCAGGTCTTTGGCGTAATAAAGCATTAACTGGTAAGTAAGCTCAGGATTTACCCTGAGTGTAGTTTTAAGAAACTCTGTAGAGATAAAGCAGACTGAGGCATCTTCCAGGGCAGTGGCAGAGACCGGATAATGCTGGTCTGCACCAATTCCCCTGTGCCCAAGAACATCGCCTTCCTTTGCTAGTTTGATGATAAGCTCCTTATCCGCCCCCCACTTTTTATGTATTTTAACCTTTCCCTCATGCAGAAAATAGAATCCTGTAACAGGTTCTTCTTCCCGGAATATTGTCTGTCCCTTCCTGAAAGTCAACAGCTTAGAATTGTTATCAATCGCAGCTTCCCATTCAGGCAAAGCATATTTTTTCAAAAAGCAATTGGTCTCGTGATGCATAATCAAATTTACTAAAACATTGCCTAAACAATATTATAAAAAGCCATTTTAATAAATAAATTTAATAAAATGTTGTTTTAGCAATACTTTTGCAGAAAAAACAACATTTTATGCGCGATAAAGATATTGATGAATCTATTTCAATAGCGCCCTCCCTTGACCTTATTATTGACAGGGAGCTGGAAGAAAACCGGCCTCTGGTGTCAAAAAGGATCTTATACCTGAGCATCCAGGTAATATTTAATGCTATTATAATAGGTTTTATCGCAAAAGTGCTGGTGGCGTTGATCAGCCTTATCACTAATCTTTCATTTTACGGAAAATTTTCAATTGAAGAAAGCAGTCCGGCAGGCAATCATCATGGCTGGTGGGTAATTCTCATACCGGTGATAGGTGGATTGCTGGTGGGTATTATGGCACGCATCGGATCTTCAGCCATACGTGGGCACGGAATACCGGAAGCCATGGAACAGGTACTTACAAATAAAAGCCGCATAAAACCTATCATTACTTTATTAAAGCCACTTTCTGCCGCTATTTCCATAGGCACCGGCGGCCCCTTTGGCGCTGAAGGGCCTATCATATCTACTGGTGGCGCATTTGGTTCGCTGACCGGACAGATCATGCATATTTCCCCCAATGAAAGGAAAATTATGCTGACTGCCGGGGCTACGGCCGGTATGGCTGCTATTTTCGGAACTCCGGTAGCGGCAGTATTACTTGCCATTGAATTGCTGCTGTTTGAATTTTCTCCCCGTTCTATTATCCCTGTGGCATTAGGCTGCGCAACAGGCGCAGCCATGCACTATGCTCTTTTCAGCGATGCTCCCGTATTTTCAATGCCTTCCATTCCGCCGGCAGGAACAGAAGCAATGATCTGTTATGTAGGCATGGGTGCAGTTATAGGCCTGATTGCCGCTTTTGTGACCAAAAGCGTCTATTTTATTGAAGACATGTTTGAAAAACTACCTGTTCACTGGATGTGGTGGCCGGCAATAGGCTCTCTCGCAGTAGGTATAACAGGTTATTTCGCCCCTTATACAATGGGAGTTGGTTATAGCAATATCTCACAGCTGCTGAGTGGTAGCATCAGCATTCAACTTATACTGGGACTGTGTTTCCTTAAATTTATTTCCTGGTCTATCTCTTTAGGCAGCGGCACTTCAGGAGGAACGCTTGCACCGCTGTTAACCATTGGAGGCGCTACCGGACTGGGACTCGGTTTTATTGTAGCATCTCTGTTCCCCCAGGTTAATATCAGCCTGCCTACCTGCGCCCTGATAGGAATGGCAGCCATGTTTGCCGGGTCAGCAAGAGCCCTGCTCACATCTATAGTCTTTGCCTTTGAAACAACCTTGCAACCACATGGCTTATTACCATTGCTGGGGGCATGTACAGCATCCTACTTCGTTTCCTTCTTTATGATGAAAAGCAGTATAATGACGGAGAAAATTAACCGGCGGGGTGTGCAAACACCAGATGCGTACGAACCCGATATCTTGCGGGAGCTGGTTGTGGAAGAGGTGATGGATAAAAACATCCCTGCAGTAACGGCGAATGAACGTATCAGAGAAGTATTGGAAAACTCAAAAATACAGAACGGATATGGCGCAATTATCTTTAATAACGAGGATAAGGTATCCGGAGCAATAAATTTAAAAGATCTGTATGAAGGAATATTAAAAGGACATACTACCATCTCTGAGCTGGAATATGAAGAGGTCTACGTGTTTCCCGCCAGTACTTTACTTGCCGCCATTACCTTAATGGAAGAACATAAGCTGGACCTGTTGCCTGTAGTTTCAAGACAAAACAAGGGGAAGGTAGCTGGCATTATTACAAAACACCTGATACTCTCTGCTTATCGCAGAAGGCGTGACGATAGTAACGAACATCAACGGGAAATTTCAATAAGGCGAAGTAGTTACCGGTTACTGGCCAAAACGAAAATGTTGAGGAAAGAACAATCTAAGAGATCCAGGGGAAAGAGCTGAGGTAAATACTGACAAACGGGGATAGTACAAAAGTATTATCCCCGTTTTTATTTCAGGGCAATAGCTTATAATAATTAACGTCTTGTTAATGAGGGGCTTCTTTTATGCGGGCTCCGAAAGATTCCCGAAATTTATCTGGCCAAACAATCTTATAATGTTCCGGGTTACGACAAACATCCCCTCGGATGTTTTACTTCCGTATATTCATTCTTATCAACTGATAGAATCTACCTTCCTCTCCGGCTATGAGGATAAGTTAGTGGCACCGCATGTCATTCCCGGGCTGGCATTTAATATAGGCCGGCCGCAAACCATCTGCGATCTTCAGCGCCGTCAGTTCCTGGAAAGCCTGATCATCCTGGAACCTAACAGTCAGCCTTACAGCCTGCGTTTTTTTCCTGGCACGCGCATGATCATGCTGAACTTTAAATCTGACGGATATTACCGGGTATTCGGCTCTCCTCCCCTGCCCTGCCTGGAAGAGCTTCGCTCCCAATTGAAAGAAACAGACCGTTACCGGGAACAAATCCGGCTGATAGAATCCTTTTTAACCACAACACTGAAGCATAACAAAAAATATTGCAGGAGTATTTCTTCTGCCATTGCGCTTATCTATTCTTCCAATGGCAATGCCAGCATTCATGAACTGGAAAAAGAAACTTTTATCACCAAACGTACGCTGGAACGCCATTTCCTGAAACAGACAGGAATGAATCTCAAAATATTCTCCCGTATTGTACGCTTCAAAAAGATGATGAAATACATCGCAGAACAACAGACAATTTCCCTGGCGGAGCTGGCGCGTAAATTCGGGTATTATGACCAGAAGCATCTCCGGCAGGAATATCTTTATTTCACGGGCTCGTTGCCGGAGGTCCGGCAATTCCCTGCCACCGGGCTTGAACAGGCATTGGATTTCTGAAGATTGTCACTTTTTTCCCATGCCTGCGGTAGTTTTTAGTCTAGTTTTACATCCCGTCCCTGACCACGTCCCCAATTAACATGAAAGACCTCCAACAAGTGCATATGTAAACCAATTAAACTATACTATATGTCACACTTCTTTCATGATCCGCACAATTCACGTCGTGATTTTCTGAATCGGCTTGCATTAGGGGCCACATCCCTGGGGCTGGCCTCACTGGCAGGGCCTCTGAATCTTAAGGCTGCATCTGAACACTCAGCCTTCTCTCCTTCATCTGAGGAGGACCCGGATGCCTGGTTTAAGAAGATCACCGGTAAACACAAACTGGTAGTAGATGCCACCCGTCCGCACGAGATCTTCCCGTTTGCATGGCCTAAAGTCTTCCTGCTCACCAATGCCGCTACCGGTACCCCGGAACAGGACTGTTCTGTAGTAGTGGTATTAAGACATGATGCTATTCCATATGCAATGGAGAATTCACTGTGGACCAAATACAAGCTCGGAGAGGTATTCAAGGCCGAAGACCCGGCCACTAAAGCCCCTTCATTGAGGAATCCCTTCTGGAAACCGCAACCTAATGACTTTGTTGTACCAGGATTAGGGCCGGTAGAGATAGGCATTGATCAGTTACAAAAGAGTGGGGTGATGTTCTGTGTATGTAATATGGCTATTACAGTATATAGTGCCGCAGTTGCAGGAGGTATGGGCCTTGATCCCGCCACTGTGAAGGCCGACTGGCTGGCAGGAGTACTGCCCGGAATACATGTTGTACCATCCGGTGTATGGGCTGTTGGCCGCGCCCAGGAAAAGGGCTGCGGATACTGCTTCGCAGGATAAATTTCATGAAAAAGAAGAAGATATTGCTGTCGGGAGTATCCCTGATCATTATTTTGCTGAACTGTAAGAGGGATAAGCAGATATCTGAAATTTTATGGACCGCCCCTGACACCTCAACTATACCTCATACAGAAGAAGGTATGCAGATCCGCTATGGGCGTGACCTGATCGCGAATACAGCTCAGTATCTCGGACCCGGCGGAACAGTGGGCACATTCACCAACGGCATGAATTGCCAGAACTGTCATCTTGCTGCCGGTACCGTCCCCTGGGGTAACAATTACGGAGCCGCATTTTCCACCTATCCCAAATTCAGGGCACGGAGCGGCACCATTGAATCTCTTGAAAAAAAGATCAATGACTGCCTGGAACGAAGCCTGAATGGTAGCCCCATAGATAGCAACGGTATCGAAATGCGGGCTATGGTAGCATATATGCGCTGGCTTGGCCAGCACCTGCCGAGAGATATCAGGCCGGCAGGAAGCGGCATTAAAGAGCTGCCCTTTTTAAAACAGGCAGCAGATCCGCAGAAAGGCGCCGCAGTTTACACGAAGAAATGTATGCTATGTCATGGTCAGAATGGAGAAGGGAAAAAAAAGGCAGATAGCGCTGGGTATCAGTATCCTCCTTTATGGGGACAAGGCAGCTTCAACACCGGCGCGGGGCTTTATCGTATCACCAAAATGGCAGGGTATATCAAAAACAACATGCCCCTGGGAGCAAGTTATAATAGTCCACAGCTGAGTGATGACGAAGCCTGGCATGTTGCAGCGTTCATTATTACACAGCACAGACCGGAAAAAAAATACGCGCAGGACTGGCCAAATATACATACCAAACCTGTAGATCATCCTTTCGGTCCCTTTGCGGATACATTTCCGGCACAACAACATAAATATGGCCCGTTCGGACCTATTCAGCAGGCAATGCGTAAACGAGAACATTAAAAACTGATGTATGAAAAAACTAACTCTTCTGCTGCTCTTACTTTCAGGGAGTATATACATGTATGCTCAGAAAGTACCTTACAGAGTGATCTTTGATCTGACCAGCAAAGATCCGGCAAACTATTCGGCCGTACTTCGCCAGATCAAAGGTATCAAGGAAGCCAGACCGGATGCACAACTGGAAGTGGCCATGTATAGCGAAGGAATTGATATGGTATGCAAAGAAAACCTAGCATTTGCAAAAGATATAGAAGACCTGATCAATGAGAAAAAAGCCACATTCAAAGTCTGCGCTTTCACACTCAAAAGAAAGAATATAGATGCAAGTGAATTATTGCCCGGTGTTACAGTTGTACCTGACGCTATCTACGAGATCATTACCCGTCAGAGCGAAGGATGGGGATATATTAAAGTAGCGCAGTAATCATTCAACTATCCTTTCAGAAACCTTATCAAGTCTTCCCTGTATGATCTGCCAATAGGGATCATCACCCCGTCATGAAGGGAAATCCTGTTTTCCCGGATGCGGCGGATGTATTGCCTGTTGACAATATAAGACCTGTGTACCTGAATGAAAACATGCGGATCAAGCTTATCCAGCACGCCCTTCAGCGTATGATAAAAAATATAGGGCCTGCCTGCCGTATTTATTTTGATATAATCCTTACTTCCTTCAATATAGATGATCTCCTCCTGCCTGATATGCTGTAATCCTTCCTTATCTTTCATCAGCAGGGTCTCTCCCTGTACAGGCTTGGGCTCCTGCCTGCCGGCATTGACTTTTTGTATGGCCCTGGAGAACCGCTCAAATGAGAAAGGCTTTAATAAATAATCAACAACTTCCAGCTCATACCCCTCAAAGGCATACTGCTTATAAGCTGTTGTAAAGATCGTCTTTGGTGGTTCCCGTAAAGCCTTCAGGAAGCTGATACCATTGACAAGCGGCATTTCAATATCCAGGAACAAAAGATCTGTTGTATGCCGGGAAAGATATTCAAAGGCCTCCACCGTATTCCGGAATGCCGCCTGCAGGCACAGCTCCGGCGTCTGGGCTATATAATGCCCCAGTACCTCCAGCGCATAGGGCTCATCATCAACAATTATACAATTCATTTATAATTTTATAATTACTTCCGCATAATACCGGCCATCCTGCTCCTGCAGCAACAGCCGGGACCTTCCCGGATAATACAGTTCCAGTCTTTCCCGGATATTGATCAATCCTATCCCCTGCGTAGCCTCCCTCTTCTTATCCAAAATATCGTTTTTCACACTGAAGACCAAATCCCTCCCGTTCATAAACAGTTCTGCTTCCACCGCCGCATCATCCGCTATTTTATGCTTTCCATGTTTGAAGCTGTTCTCTATCAATGGCAGGAATAACATAGGCGGTATCCTGGTATCCTTGTTCAGCTCTCTTATATTGAAAACAACTGACGACTTAGGATATCTTATCTGCTCAAGTTCAAAGTAATTCTGCATGAAAGATATCTCATGGTCCAGGTCTATGTATTCTTTTGCTCCATCATATAATATATGCTGCATCAGCTGTGACAGCAGGAGGATATACCTGGAAGTCTGTTCCCTCGGCGCCGTCAGACTCATACCGTAAAGGCTGTTCAATGTATTGAAAAGAAAATGAGGCTGTAACTGTACCTTCAGCAAATTAAGCTGCAGACGCAGATTATCTGTTTCTGCTTTATATAACCGGGCCTCATTCCTGTAACTGAACCGGGCAAAACCAATGGCTGCAAAAGCAATAAAATCCAGGAACACGAGATTCAGATCGCGGAAAGACGGACGGTATAATGCCATAAAGTAAGCATGGACATTTACATCTTCTGTAAATACCGCAAATAACCGGGCCATATAGCTATTGTTCAACCCAGTGATAAGAGCAAAGTATATAATTGTCAACCCGGACAGGGCCAGGTATTTCTTCCTGGCTACCAGCTCGGGTAAAGCCCAGCGATAATAAGGTACCAGGTATAAAGTAGAACAGACACTGAATAAACAAAGCTGCAGATAGGGGAAATCATTGCCTGGAATCCAAGGCAGTTGTGCATGGTCCAGGTGATATGAATATTTATAAATGGCGGCATATAATATCCATATCAGCAACTCCAGTACAACAGGAAAGGTGATATTAAATTTCTTAAGCACGGTGTAAATATCTGTTTACAGGTTATTATAATATACTTTCTCCGACAAACAACATTCCTTGCACGACCAACAACAATGAGCTTTCCTTTGGCAGCCCTTATATGTTCTCTGCCGGGTAATTCGCTTTATGGAGTGAATCTCCTGTTTTTTTACAGGAAAATAAAATACACCATGCATAAAACGCTGACCTTTCTCCTCCTCCTGCTTGCCCACAATATCTTTGCACAAGAGATGCAGGCAGACACCCGGAATTATAAAGCATTCAGGCAATCAGTCAGCCCATTGATCAGCCAGATGGGAAATAAAAAGTTTGTGGGACTGGGCGAAGGCACACATGGCACAGCTGAATTCTACAGGTTCCGCTACTGGATAACGCGGATACTGGTGGAAGAGAAAGGCTTCACTCACATAGCCTTTGAGAATGACCTCAGCGATACCTGGCTGCTGGAACAGGAGCTGCGTAACAGCACTTCTCCGGATACACTCATGAGAAAATACCTTCTTAGCATCTGGCAAAATGAAGAGACCAGGGAGTTACTGATGTGGACCAGGGAATATAACAGAACGCATAAACGGAAGGTCAGGATAGAAGGGCTGGACTATGTTATGCTTAAGCCGGATGTTATGTTGCTGAAACGTTTGCTTGGAAATATAACGGATACAGGCATCCGGAAATCACTTAACGATCTCGAATTGCCAGCTGCCTTACAGGATGAAGCATGGGAAGGAATGAACCGGAAAGGCTATAAACCGGACTTCGCATTATTATCACAAAGCAGCCACCGGGGATACCTCCTGGCGGATACCCTGGACAAAAGGCTTGCCGGCATGAACATTCCGGAGAAAGCTATCTGTCATACGGCACTGGAGAATATCAAACAGGGTTTTGGGCCTTTTTACAGCGCAGTAAGCCAGACGGCAGGAATATCCCGCGATAGCAGTATGGCTTATAATGCCTTCTTACTGGCAGGCGCGCCTGGCGAAAAGATGATCATCTGGGCGCATAATGCTCATCTGGCAAAGAAAGGAATCTTTAATAACGAGGTAGGCGGGACCGGCGGACACCTGCTAAAAATGTTCCCGGGAAACTACTTTGTCCTTGGTACCGGAACTGCTACCGGTACTTTTGCCGCCACCACCGAAGCCCGGGATACTTATACAAATCCTATGTCAGCCTATTCTTTACAACAGCCAAAGGAAAATTCCTGGGATTCTATCCTGAACAATTCCGCTTTGCCTGCTTACTATTTCTTCCCGGCAGAATATAACCGGAAGAGAGAAGAGAGGCCATTACGTTTTATAGGATACAACCCTGACAGTGGCCCTAAAACATATGATATGACCAATATGACCAATCTGTTTGATGCTTTCCTGTTTATAAAAGAAACCCATGCAGCAACTCCATTAACAAAGCCTCTTTCAGTCAATAAGCAGTAAAATGTGCAATAAGAGGCGTAAATTCTGCATTTTCAAACACCCCGAACTGTCTCATCTTTGCAGCACAATAGTTGATGATCATCTGCTAAAACAACAAACTATAAAAACCATTTTCAAAAGTATAAAATGAAAAGAAATTCAACCGTAGCTGCTGTTGTAATCACAGCTATATTCTCTACACTGTTACTATCAGGCGCAGCTTTTTCACAAACAAAGAGACAACCGGGAGGTTTGGGAAGGGAAGAATATATTGAAGTAGAACCGAACGTCAAATTACATGTTACTGACCTGGGAGAAGGAAAACCTGTAGTATTTATACATGGCTGGCCTTTAAGTGATGCAATGTATGAATATCAGTATGCCTATTTCATTCAGAAAGGCTACCGGGTAATCGGTATTTCCCTGAGAGGCTTTGGGCTTTCTGATAAACCCGGTGGAAAGTATAACTATGATGTTTTTGCTGATGATATAAAAGTAATACTGGATAAACTGAAGATAGAGAACGCCACAATTGGTGGTTTTTCAATGGGCGGAGCAACGGTTATCCACTACGTTGCCAAATATAATGCGGCACACGTATCCAAACTGGCATTGTTTGGCGCAGCAGCTCCGATATGGACAAAAAGATCAGATTTCAATTATGGTATCTGGACTAAAGAAGATGTGAATGGCCTGATTGCCCTGAACAATACCAACAGGCCTCAGTTGCTCGAGAATTTCGGTAAGATATTCCCTGCTAATGAAACCAGTGTATCTCCCGGTTACGGTGCATGGTTAGGCGGTATACAGGCCCAGGCTTCTCCCTATGCAATGGGCGAGGCATTGAAAACACTTCGTGATTCTGACCTGAGAGACGATCTGAAGAAAATTAAGATCCCGGCGCTGATACTTCATGGCAAACTGGACAGGATCTGTTCTTACGACCTGGCTGAGCAAATGCATGCCTTACTGACCAACTCAGAACTGGTTCCTATGGAGAAAAGCGGCCATGCCTTATTTATCGAAGAGCTGGAGAAATTCAATTCAACACTTTTAAGCTTTATTCAGAAAGCAAAATAATCTTGCAGGAGTAGCAATGGAAAAGAGTCAGTATGTACTCTTTTCCATTGTTATTCCAGGTTAACCAGTCTGAATGTTTCTCTTACTATCACTTTCACATTTTCTGCTATGTCACAGAGTGTACATTCCAGCATTTTACATACGGTATTCAGCTCTTTGTTCTGTTCAACCAGGTCAAGACGAAGCATGGAAGCACCGGCACAGGAGGAAGAGCCTTTCAGCTGTTCAAATACCTCATATGCGGTTTCCTTATCAGGTCCGATATAGAAACGTCCTGTTTCAACATAACCTTCAGCTACGCGCATGTTGACGGTGATTTGAAATAAGTCCTGAGTCATAATGATAATGGTGTATTTGGGTTAAGGCAAAAGCAGGCTGCCCTGAGGCAAGACAGCCTGCGTATTGGAAAAGGCCGTATATCAATATCTTCAGCTATCTTTTATTTGATCTCAATCATCCGGGGAGCTTTCTGTTTAGCTTCCTCCTTCTTAGGAATAGTCAGGTATAATAGCCCATTTTCATACCTGGCGTTGATCTTATCTTCGTCCACTACGTCTTTAGGCAGTTCAAAACTGCGTTGGAAAGACTGATAACTAAACTCCCTCCTGGTATAATTAGCTTCTTTCTTTTCTTCCCGGCGCTCTTTGGCTGAAGAAATAGTTAGCAGGTTACCGTCAAGGGCTATATTGAAATCCTTTTTATCCATACCTGGCGCTGCTACTTCTACCTCATAATTATCGGCCGTTTCCCTGATGTTTACAGACGGGACTGTTGTGCTTGTGGAAGAAAAGTTACTGTTACCCCAATTAAAAAGCTCGCGGCTAAAAAAGTCGTCGAATAATGAAGAGATTGATGGGATGCGACTTCCATCTCTTTTAACAAGTGACATAATTAACCTCCTTTTTTAATAAGTGAACAAATAAAATATAAATGAACCCTTATAACAGGTAGCTTTCATTTTTATGAAACAAACTAAATGCCATGAAGAAAAGGACTGATTTTTTTTCAGTAAGTCTGACAACTTTTCGGGGTGAATGTTAACATGACAAATCCGGGAAGAATCATGGAATTATTACCTTTACCATCATTTGTTATAACATCATTATATAACTCAATAACTATCACATGAAATTCAACATTGCAACTATCCTCGCCCCTGCTGCCATTGCTCTCTTTATGGCAGCCTGTAACAGTGGTACGGGCACTTCAGAGAAGAAGGCCGACAGCACCGCGGCCGTTACCATTAAAGAAGAGGCTGTAGATATCCAGGCGGATAGTGTTACGCTGAAAAGCATTGTAGCTTACAGTGATGATACCACAGCGAAAAAGCCTATTGTCCTGATCGTTCCTGAATGGTGGGGCCTTGATGATTATGTAAAAGGCAGGGCTAAACAGCTGGCAGAGCTTGGTTATTTTGCCCTGGGCATAGATATGTATGGTAACGGTAAAGTAGCAGAAAATCCTGAACTGGCGGGTAAATATGCTACACCTTTCTATACAGATCCACAGTTGGGTAAAAGTCGTCTGGAAGCGGCGCTGGCTAAAGCCAAGACCTTTCCTGGCGTAGATACTACCCGTATTGCGGCTATCGGGTATTGCTTTGGCGGATCTATGGTGCTGAATGGCGCTAAGCTGGGATTGCCTGTAAATGGTGTAGTAAGCTTTCATGGCGGACTGAAGGGCGTGCCTCCGGTGAAAGAGCTGCTAAAAGCACAGATATTGGTTTGTCATGGTGCGGCAGATTCACTGGTACCTCATGCAGATGTGGTTCTTTTCAGGAAACAGCTGGATTCCCTGAGCATCCCGTATACTTTCAAGGAGTATGCAAATGCTACTCATGCGTTTACTAATCCTGCAGCTACAGAGAAAGGTAAGAAGTTTAATTTGCCTATTGTTTATAACGCAGCGGCAGATACGGCATCTTTTAAAGATATGCAGGCGTTTTTTGCACAGATATTTAAGTAATAGCGCTTTTTGAATGAGAAAGGGCCGGTTTTGTAAAAACCGGCCCTTTCCATTTTATAGCATAGAAACTATTCTCCTGAAAGAAAATCATATAGCTCTTTTGCAAATTTCTCATATGCCGGAGCTTCTCTTTGCTGAATAAAATGTTTCAGCGTACCCATTCTTTCACACTTTTCCACGTTGCTGTCTGTAGCGGAGTGCGAGTAAGTTACCACGGGTATTTCCCGGAAAGCATCGTTTGTCTTTATAAAATACAGGATGTCAGATCCCGGAGCGGCAGATGATAGGATGGCATCAGGGTAGAAAATGTCCCCGCTTTCCATAATATCCTGCAGGTCTTTGCCGTCTGCAGCAACAGCCATCACATTAAAGAGACCGGAACCATCAAAAGATGATTTGATCAGCGCTCTGCCGTCTGTATCGTTTTCAGCTATTAATATGTTCAGTTTCCTCATGGTACAAATGTAGGAAATGTGATAGGCTGAAAAATGGTTGAAAATAAATTTTGTTGAATAAAGTTTTTTCCTACCTTTGCAATCCCAAACGGGAAAGGCCGCGTTGGTCAATCGGCTAAGACGCCTCCCTTTCACGGAGGAATGACGGGTTCGACTCCCGTACGCGGTACCAAAGATGACGGAGATAGTACGAAAGTATTATCTCCGTTTTTCTTTTGAGCTAATTCGTGCGACAGTTGGGCGATGGAGAGGAAGACTTCATTTACGCGTGTGGTTCGACACTGGTCATTTTTCCGGTTATAGGACATTCCTTCGGGAAAAAGTAAGAATTGAAGTTGTTGTTTTTCGGCGTAGGCGCCTAAATCCCAGGTGGTGGCGAGGTTAGCTGCGTAGTTAATGATCTCATCGACACACTTATCCAGGTTCGACACCTCATTTCCCATCTTTCCCAATTCCTCCGCAGTTGCCTTCCGTTCTCCAATAAGTTTTGTTGTGAACTCCTCGTATAAATCGGATCAAGTTGAAAACTTGGGGGATTTTGATTCTAAGCATAGATTTTGGCTAATCTGTAAAGGAAAAACTCTACATCTCTGACTCCCCTTAGTGCATTTCTAAAGGCTTTAATCTTAGCATTGA
>NZ_WRXN01000022.1 GCF_009758205.1 Chitinophaga tropicalis | reverse complement strand
GGTAACACTGAACGGCACAGTAGTGAACGCGACCGGAACAGTTGCGGGTCTGCCTGCCGGTAGTTATGCCCTGCATATTACCGATGCCAGAGGTTGTATAAAAGATTCCACTATAGAGATCGTTCATCTGTATCCTGAGCTGAAGATAGAAAGTGCCGTAGCGCATGATATCCGTTGTTTCGGAGAAAGCGGTAAGATAGATATCACTGTTTCCGGTGGCAATGGAGTGTACACCTATTCACTCAATGGCAACAGCTATACCAATGGCGCCGCGCTTGGCGCCGGAGTTTACCATTTAACGGTTACCGATGGCAAGGGTTGTTCGGTGACTTATCCTGATGCTCTTGAGATCACCGCTCCCCCAGCAGCCATGAGCTTTACCACAGTGCTATCAGATTATAACGGCTATAACATCTCCTGCGTAGGTGGCGATAATGGATATGCACAGGTAACGGCAGCAGGCGGTTATGGCGGTTACACTTATGCCTTGGATAATAATGCTTACAGCAATGATGCCATGCTGGCCCATATCAATGCAGGAGTTCATGCTATTCGCGTGCAGGATGCAAAGGGTTGTATAGTATCAAATAACTATACCTTCACACAGTCATCCCAGGCAATCAATATCAGCCTTGTGAGGAAACAGGATGTAAGTTGTGCAAATATACCGGCCGGTAGCTTGACAGTAGCAGGCAGCGGCGGAACAGGAACTTTGCAATACAGTCTTGATGATACTTACTGGCAAAGCAGTCCGTCCTTTAACAATCTTATTGCCGGTAATTACAATGTACTGGTAACAGATATAAACAGTTGTAAGAGCTCTTTATCAGTACAGGTTAACTCAACCAGTCCTGCTATTGTAACTGATAATATAAATGCCCATGATATTGTGTGCTATGGAGAGAAAGGTACTATTGAAATACAGGCTCATGGTGGAACAGGTACACTAACGAATGAATATGCCTGGAATGGGAACAGCTATACTTCCTTCTCTAATACAACTCCGCTGGAGACCGGTACATATACTGTTCGTGTAAAAGATGCGCAAGGTTGTTACTCAGCTGTGTCTGATGCTATCACCATTACCGCTCCTTCTGCTCCGTTGAATGCTGTTATCACCACATCAGATTACAATGGTATGCAGATATCCTGTTATGGACTGGCTGATGGTGGATTCAGTATTGCTGCAAACGGAGGCAATGGAAGTAGTTACACAGGCTATCAGTATAGTGTCAGCAACAGCGCTTATACCGGTAATAGTACTTATTCCGGACTGACTACAGGCACCTATACAGTAAAAATAAAAGATAGCCGTGGCTGTATCAGTACTCAGCAGGTTACACTGAATCAGCCTTCCGCGCCTTTGTCGCTGAAGGTATCTTCCATAGAAGATCTGGTCTGCGGTGCTAACCCAACAGGTGTGATCAATTTACAATCTGCCGGAGGTACTACTCCCTATACCTATACATCTTCAGATACCTGGCAGGATGCCCCGGTTATCAGCGGACTAACATCAGGCGATTATACAGTACAGGTAAAAGATGCCAATGGTTGTACAGCACAACAGTCCGCAACCGTGAAGACAAAATATTCAGCCATCAGCGCAGTGGCAGATATAGATTCCGTGATCTGTTATGGTCAGTCAAACGGTGCTGTAAAACTCAATGTAACAGGAGGCGACGGAGTGTATACCTATGAATGGAATACGCCTGGTAAATCAGGAACTAACCTTCCCGCCGGTACTTATACAGTTAAAGTAACAGATGGTAAAGGTTGCTTCCAGTCCTTTAGCTATGAGGTTGGCCAGCCGGAGCTGCTGACTTTACAGGCCGTGGCGCCCGCTATCTGCGATGGGTTAAGAGAAGGGACGATAGATGCACAGGTTAACGGAGGTATTATTCCTTATCAGTATTCCCTGAACGATACAGAATGGAGAGCCGGTAATTATTATACAGACCTGCGCTCAGGTAACTATCGTTTGCAGGTAAAAGATGCGAATGGCTGTATAGTGAACAAAGACCTTACCATAGGTACGATCAATGTAATGCCAGAGGTAGACTTCCTTGTAGCTTCCCGCAAGAACGCAATGGATACGCTTGCTATTACAGAGATCAGTGTACCAGCACCTGACAATGTAAGCTGGACTTACCACCCTGATGCGCAATTCCTTGGTTATAATGAGAAGGGCACACCAATGATCAAGTTTACAAGCCCGGGCACGTACTGGGTCGGTATGACAGCCAGCTTTGGCAGCTGTTCCTATTCAGTAAAGAAAGAGCTGGTGATCAGCGCCTACGATCCGCTGGCAGGACCGGGATATAACATGCCTGTTCATGTAATAGATACCGTAATGTTATCACCTAATCCCAACAATGGTCAGTTCAACTTCAGGGTGAAACTGAACCGCAAACAGCAGGTGGTAGCTTATGTGTATGACATGAACGGAGTTATAGCAGGCAAAAAGCAGTATGCCCCAACGTTGCAGATCGACGATTCCTTTACGGTCGGCGGCACACAGACAGGCACCTTTATATTAAGAGTAATTACAGAAAGCGAAAGTCGTGACGTAAGATTTATTATTTCACGGTAAAAGCCACAACTGAAATAAGTATGAACCTAAATTTACGCTGTACTCTGGTAACCTTATCGCTGATCATTGTTTCAGCAGGCGCCCGGTCCCAGGCACTGGACCAGCTGGGAGTCAAAAAGGGCGTCCGCATGAGCGGCTCCATCAATGCCAGCACCACGCTTTACAATGCGAACGGCATTGAAAGCCGTAGAGACCCTATGGCCTGGTACCTGAATGGTAACATCAATATCAACATGTTTGGTTATGATATGCCATTTTCTTTTAGTTATAGCAACCAGGGCCAGAACTATTCACAACCCTTCAACCAGTTCCGTTTTGCACCTTCCTATAAATGGGCAAGGGCCTACTTCGGTACCACAAGCATGACCTTCAGTAACTATACCCTGGCCGGGCATATGTTCAATGGAGTAGGAGTGGAGCTATCACCCGATAAATGGCGTGTCTCAGCAATGTATGGTACTCTGCTGAAAGCTGTGCCTTTTGACGTTGCGAAGCCGGAGAGTTATAGCCGCGCGGCCTTTGAACGGAAAGGATACGGCCTTAAAATAGGTTATGAAGATAATGGTAATGCCTATGGTATTTCATTCTTCAGGGCTAAGGACGATGCCAGCTCCATCCCCTATATCCCTGACGATGCCACTATCACGCCCAGAGAGAACGTAGCTGTTGCTTTTAACGTGCGTCAGAGCATTGCGAAACGCGTTTTCGTGGATGTTGAATATTCAGTGTCTGCATTGAACCGCGATGTTCGCTCAGAGAAGGATGCCTTTGACAGCAGCAGGGGCACTTCCAACTTCCTGAATCATTTCCTGTCACCCACGCCCAGTACCCGTTATTTTGACGCTATACAGGCAGGATTGGGATATACCGGCAGCTTCTATACCATCCAGCTGCGTTATGAACGTGTGGCGCCGGACTATGTAACGCTGGGGGCTTATAACGTAGTGAACGATATGAGGAATATCACGGTGGCGCCTACCCTGCAATTGCTTGGAGGAAAGATCAGCCTTGCCGGTAATGTGGGAGTGCAGACCAACAACCTTGACCATAGCAAGACAAGCGATGCCCGCCGTTGGGTGGTGAATGCCAATGCAGGTGTGGTACCTAATGAACACTGGGCTTTCAACGGTGGTTATTCCAACTTCAGCAATTATACACGTGTTCGTCCGCAGGTAGATCCTTATTTCAACAACCCGCTGGATACACTGGATTTTTACCAGGTGAACAATACCTATAATGGAATGGTGATGTATCGTACAGGCACCAAAGATCGCCAGCACGCTATTACTTTCAATACATCCTACCAGTATGCAAGCGACAGAAGCAGTGCAGAAGATGCGGACCCGCAGCTCAGCAAGTTCTTTACTTCCAATGTCAGCTATTCTTATAATCTGCAGCCACAGTCGCTCTCTATGAGTGGTGGAGTGAACTATTACAAGAACACTGCGAGTGGGTTGAACACTACCTTTATGGGGCCGAGCGTGAACGTAAATAAGCAGTTCTTTGAAAAGACATTCCGTGCCGGGTTTAATTCTGCCTATAACGTGACACAGGCGACCACAACCGTTGAGAATGCGACAGTGAAGACAAACAGCACGCTGTTCAACGCCGGCCTGAATTTTAATTATTCCCCTAAACCCAAACAGTCTGAAGGTGCAGAAGGAGGAGAAGGAACTAAGAAATTCTTTAATAAACAGTCACATAATATCGGGGCAACCATCATGTGGATGATAAGGGGAGCAGCTGCTTCCCAGCCCGGTTATAATGAGTTGACAAGTACTATTAACTATACCTATTCATTTTGATCATGTCCCGTATAATCCGATACCTGTTATGCCTGCTGTCATTCTTTATATTACAGCAGACAGCCCGCGCCCAGCAATTCCCAGTTTCAGCGAGCACCCAGATCATCCCGCCTTACAGCGTTTACCTTCCCGACTATGCAGTACCGGGCAGCGATAAATTACGGGTGATACTGGTTCAGAATGACCTGACCAGACCCTCTTACGATGTAAGACTACAGATGACTGTAGAGCGGAACGGTACGGTAATTATGCGGACAGCCCCTTCATTTACCCCTAAACCACTGACGCTGAGCCCTGGTGTTCCTACTATTATAGGAGGCACAGAGCTGTATGACTACCTGAACTCTGTTAATATTGAGTTCAGCGGAGGCTTTAGCCGCGATGAATACGAACGCACCAAATCCCTTCCGGAAGGCGCATACCGTGTCAGCTTCACAGCTTACGACTACCGCCGTTCCCAGGTACAGGTAAGTAATGTAGGCGCCAATGTGTTCTTCTTCCAGAAAAGCGAACCGCCTCTACTGAACCTGCCCATCTGTGGCAGCAGGGTAGAGAAGCGTGACCCCCAGTTTATGAACTTCAACTGGAGCACACGTAACTCTCCCAATCCATTGCCAGGCAGTGGAACAGAGTATGTGTTCTCTTTATATGAGATAAAACCCGCCGGCAGCAACCCTGATTATATTCTGCGAACAGCCCGCCCCATCTACACCATCACAACAGAAAGTAATACGCTTGTCTACGGCCCGGGAGAACCGCTGCTGACAGACAGCATGCAATATGTATGGACAGTACAGGCCCGCGATAAGAGCGGGCGTGACCTTTTCAGCAACCAGGGTCTGAGCAAGAGCTGTACGTTCACTTACCTGGGTAATAACCCGTTTGCTCAGTTTAACATCGGCAAACCGACATTATCAGGCCGTTCCAACGGACAGCGCAGCATCCGCCTGTCCTGGCCGCTGGCGCCTTCAGATGCTGCTTATACAGTAGAAGCTTACCGTTTGCAATACCGTGCTACTAAAAAGAACGGGGTAGAATTTGACTGGCTGACAGAGGAGAAGCAGAAGGATACTGCTTTTACAGTTAACAGCCTTGAACCGGGGCGTAGTTATGAAGCCCGCCTTCAATGGAGAGTAGCAGGCGTTTATGGTGCTTACAGTGACCTGGTGACCATCACCACAGACACCTTGAAACCTTTTGTGTGTGGCGATGCTACGCCTGTAAATGCTACAACGAACAATACTCCGCTGGCAGCCGCCAAAATAACAGACATCGTAAGAATAGGTCATTTTGATGTGTTGCTGACGCAGGTGAGTGGAGGTAACGGAACTTTCTCCGGTGTTGGTCGCGTGATCACTCCTGGCTTTGGTATAGGTCTGAAGATGGAGTTTAAGAACATCACGATCAACAGTGATATGCTTGTAACCAAAGGAGAGATGTATGCTGCCACAGAAGGAATAGACAAGTTTGTGAAGGATAAGCTGGATGAACAGCGTGGCGGTAATGATGTAGGTCAGGTAGTTACGGGCGATATTGTTCCTGACATTAAGACTAACCTGTACATCTTCTCAGCCGCAGATATCAGGGTAGATACTACTGCCAGCACGATCACACTGAAAGACAGCAAGACAGGAGCGGAAGAAGTGATCAACTACAAGGATAAAGGCAAGACATTACCGCTTGTGTTAGAGGATGCAGGAGGTAACCTTTATAATATAGATAAGAGTGGTAAAGTTACTTCCGCAGGTAAACGGGATTCTTCCCTGGCGGGCAATGCCGCCGCACTGGCCGCATTGAACACCTTACAGCTGGATAAAGGCGAGGTAACGTTCAGCGCACCATCTGACAGTAAGTATGCCTTTGACGCATGGAAAGACAGTTATGCCGGTAAACCTGTATTGGATAGCAGTTATGAACTGCTGGCAGAAGGCAAGTACAGAGTAAGTGCGAAAGCCATACAACCAGGCGTACAGGATATAGCGATCGCCACGTTGAAGAATGGTGCAACGGGAGTGGCTGACAGTCTGAAGTTTGTAAGTGGTAAGGGTATCTTCTATCCATCCAGCAAGGAAGGAAGCACCTATAAGATAACTATTACAGGAGGTCCTGCGGGAGATGCGCAGGAAGTATATGCCGTTTTCCCGAAAACAGGTGGCGGTTATACCAGCATAGGCAAGCTGCTGGTGGTTAGCTATGGCACCTTACAGAAGAAGGTAAAACTGATCCCGATCGGAGAAACCACTACAGTACCTGTATCTGCGATAGAGAGCAGCCTGAAAACGGCTTATGAGAAGATAGGCGTAAGCTACACAGTAGAGGTAGATGAAAGCTTCCGTTCTGATATGAGCTGGGACCTTAACGGCGATAAAGCATTACAGGATAGTAAGAGCGCTTTCCTGAGCAACGGCTTTACCGGAGAGGAGAAGGCAATGAAGAAAGCCTATAAGAAGTCTCATGACATAGATGATAATACTGTCTATCTGTTTGTGATAAATGAAGTAGCGCAGTCTGATGGTGACCTGGCAGGCAAGATGCCACGTCAGAGTCAGTTTGGCTTTATCTTCTCCAAAGGGGTAGCATCAGAGAAAGTGGGGCGCACCGTAGCGCATGAGATTGGACATGGTGATTTCACCCTTGAACATACCTTCAGTGCCGGTATTGGATTACCTAAGGCCACTACTGAAAACCTGATGGATTATAACAGCGGTTATGAGTTACTGAAATACCAGTGGAACATTGTTCATGATCCGGGAAGCGTATGGGGCATTTTTGAAGATGATGGTGAGAGTACGCTTTTCTATAATAACTACTTCCTTATTAAGGACCGATTGCTGAAGGATGTGCCGGATGCAGATTACCTGGATAACGACAGTATAAACTATGTAGTTCCTGATGGACGGATTATCAGGTTGGGTAAGGACTTTAAAGTTTCATTCGGCGGTTATCTGGTCGTAATAGGTACTTCTAACGCGTCTGGCATGTCAAAAGATGCCATTGGAGTTATCACAGGATTTAATAAAGGAAATACTTATTGGGGTGCCAGATTCTCCGGCGATGGTACCTTCAGCGGTTTCTACTCTGGCAATACTGCTTATTCGTTTAAAGAACAGACAGGTGAACGGCTTGTAGTGGCAGGTGTGGAGTTCTCTAAATGCCAGTTGGCCATCTATTCAGGTATATACCAGGCTAAGGCTGTTAAATACACTGCTTTTGATGAAATACCATTTAAGGATAATAACAGGAAACTGATAGGCGTCAAATCTATAGAAGGAAAAGAATGTGTTGAATGTACGCTGAAGCTTGAAAATAAACCTGCTGATGTACAGAATGTGCTGAAGGAATACTATGTTAATCCGAAAAGCTCCAAACTGGACGATCTCATGGAAAGTGTGAGTGAGCAGAATATGAAGAATTTCCTGTGCGTAGACGAAAGGTTTGAACTGATCAGGAATATTTCAGACGGGTTTGTTGTTGGAGATGATGATGAAATGTCCATCATAAAACTGATCAGAAGTACTCCTGATGACCAGGTGAAGGACATGCTCAGCCGTTTTGATAAAGACAGTACTGGTTTACTGGCCACTATATTCTCTTCTATTGATGGTGATGAGTTGACAGAATATTTCAGTGCAATGTCGCAGCTGTTTATCAGGAGTAAATCTGCTATAGAGTGGGCCACTATTTATGATGAATTTGACCTGGCAGCCGGCAAAGTGCAGCACAGTATGAATGGCAGGGATTGCAATTTCTGGTATGAGATGGCTAGACAGGCAAAAGTTTTTGTTACTCATGCATATAATGGAGAAGGAGTTAATACAATACATTATACATTACCGATGGAAGCGCCGATATACGACCAGTATGGAAGAGTTGCGGTTTCTTTCCGTGATAATAACTGTACGCTCAATATTCTCCATCAGACATTCAGAACCCGTCCTTTTGAGTTGATAAGATTATTGTCTTATACCAAAGAAGGGAATATAACGGATACTTATGCGCCGGCACTTTTCCTTGGTTATATCACAAATAACTATAAGAATTTTGATATCAATGTAGCGTTAAATAAGCTGATAGTAACGTTAGCTGCAAAACAGCTTGGAACAAAAGGAGCTACTTTCTGGACTTATTTGTGGGCAACTGCAGACCTGATCGTTGCCAGCGGGAACCTGTATATTCTGAATGAACAGGAAGCATTAAGTAAAACAGAATCGGGTAAAGCATTCATCGAGAAATGGCATACGGTTAATAAATACCTGGCTATAGGACAGGGGGTGCGTCTGCTTTACGGTCTGGCTGAAGTTCGTGTACCTTACAAGATATCCATACAGGAATTAAAGACAGCTTATAACGAGTGGAAAGCTTCTGATCTTGAAACGCTGAGGAAAACCAACCCGGAGCTGGCAGAAAAACTGGAAGCTTTTGGCCTGAAAGGAATTGGTGAGCTGGAGAATTTATTGGCAGCTGCAGAATTACAGGCAGAGAAACAGGCATTGGACGCTGCTCAGATAGGGGAACGTTCTGTGACATTGGGCGAAGATCTTGGCAAAGCAACCGGTTGGATAAGTAAGGGAGCTGATGGGGACTTCTTCTATATACTTGTACATGGAGAAGGTAGCACATACAAGGTATTGCATAATGGCGTAGATATTGAAATTCCCCATAATTCTCTTGCCCGCTGGATAGAAGAACAGAATATTTCCGCTGAAAGTAAACTGGTGTTGGTATCTTGCGCCAACCTGGAATCTGCACAGGCATTAAGTAAGACACTGAACCGTCCGCTGGCGGCAAGCCCTGGATTGGTAAGGCTGTATGATAATGGTGCAATTGAAGCTGAAGGAGGATTTAGGTGGTTGGACCCTAAAGGCGCTGTCAGTGATGCACAGGCTATAAAAGTAGGCAGGGAGATAGCTGTAGGAGAGGATTTTATAGAACTGGGAAGTAAAGTAAAAACCACAGTACTTGCCGATGGGGTTGTAGAAATAGCGCAAGGCAGCAAGGTCATGGCCCGGTACTCAAAAGGTAAATTTTTCGAGCTTTTTAATATGAAGAAGCCGATCTTTGGGGGCTCTTCAATTGAATTATATGAGGGAACAACCACAGTAACAGGAGTACTTGAAGATGTAAATACAGTTTACTTTAGCCGTTGGAAGAAAATTCTTGGAAACACTTCTGCAATGGGTGAACGCAATGGCGGAATAAATATGTTAAGATCTGATCAGTGGATTGCAACACAGAATAAGTATGAATATCTGAGGTCTGCAGACAAGCTGGCAGCTGAAACGCAAAACTTTATAGCAAAAGGATTGGATGCTGATGCAGCAGGAGCTGCGGCGACAAAACTGTTGGATGGCAGGTTCTGGAAAGCAGTAACTGATGAATTCTGGATAAAAGTAAACAAGCCATGGATGGAAGAAGCAATAAAGAGAGGAGACCGGTTCAGGTTCGTTTCTGATCCTAACCTGATTTCAAACCTTAAGAGATTCGAGAATGGTGTGCCTCAGTTAAATGAATTCGGAGAAGAAATAAGAACTATTTACTCCCTGGAACTTGACTTGCTGAGAGAGAATGGATACGTTATTCCGAGAACCGGTAATACATGGTCCGCAATTAAAAAGTAAATAAATGGAGGAAAGGTATAAAAACAAAGATTTTATGACCATGAAAATGCTGGAAGAGGTACTTTCAGCATTTTCATGGCCAGCGCCATACACTTTGCTGGATGGTTTGCCCAACCATATCGTGGTACGCTTTCCACATTGTGATTTTAGTTTTGAAGTAGGCTTTGAAGCAAAATTGCATCTGGGTATCTGGCCGTACCAGAGAGATGATAACCGTTTTGGCCTGAACGATGCCTTGCTGGTACTTGTACCGGAAGCTAAAGAGAAAGGGATTAATTTCCCTGTTTTACAGGATTACCCTTCAAAGGCGCCTTCTAAGAAAAAGACGCAGCATGAGATAAGAAATCTCTGTATTATAATGCAGACTTACTTACTACCATCTATCCAGGGCGATTTTAGCTGGATAGAAAAGTATGATGAAATAAGAAACCGGATGCTGGGCGATTAGCCTGGCATCCGGTTTAAATCTATTCAGAAAGGTTATCTCGCAAATAACAATATCAGCTTAATAATAATCAGTATAATCCCGATAATACCCCATATAGAGATACCACCCCCTCCGCCATCACTATTACCCGCGGAAGCCTGGGCGCTTTCCCTTACCCTCTCAATTGACTGATACAACGCATCCGCATCATAAGTAGCCTGCGCATCCGCTTTCAGCTGACGCACGTTGGTAGCCATACTGGATGCCAGCTCAAAATCCCTGTTCATTAACGCTTTTGCCGTGTTTACTATCTGTACGGCAAATTTTGTACGGATAGACTGAAACTCAACAGGCAGGTAGTTCAATACACAGATCACCATAATACCACTGGTCTCTTCCAGCTCAGCAGGTACAATAAAACCACCTTGTTGTATCTGAAGAGAGGTATTCTGTAACTGCCTCAGCTTCTGTTCCAGGTGTTGTTCAATAGCAGCAAAAGCTTTCTGCTTATGGCTTACATCCAGCAGGATAGGATTACCAGCTACATCACCCATCAGGTTGGTGTCTTTGGTATCAAAGCTGCGGATCACAGCAGCGGTATATACCGGTTCGTAATAAGGGGAGATAAATGCCAGGAATGCCGGATCACTGTAAATGGTCTCTTTGGCAAATTTGGCATTTTTACGCATTGTACCTGTTTCAAGGAAATACGTTAACGCCTGATCATTGTTGATAAAGGTGCGGAACGACTTTTCCGTTTCGGAAATATTCGGGTCCCAGGTTTGTGATGTATATTTCATTCGGGTATAATTAGCCAGGTAGTTGCAGGGATGTAGTCATATATTGTCCGGCTGCAATATACAATTTAATTTAATATAATAATTGACTGCTTTTTAACCATCTGGGCATATCAGTCCACCTTTAGTCCCCCTTTAGTTCGCCTTTAATCCACCTTTAATCCACCTTAAAAGCATGTTTCAAGCATGTCTTAAGCATGTCTTAAGCATGTTTAGTGTATGTATTGCGGTACCACTTTAGCCCCACGTGACCCCACATTACCCCTTTACAAAAAACGCTTTCTCTTTGAAGAAAGCGCTTTTTGTAATCTTTTTATAGGAACATCCGCCGGTTTAGTTCTTTTTCAGTTTATCCTTAAACACCTTCTTGAATTTCTCCAGTTTAGGCGCTATCACAAAATGGCAATAAGGCTGAGAGCCATTTTGATTATAGTAATTCTGATGATAATTCTCCGCTTTGTAGAATTTATCTATAGGAGAGATCTCCGTTACTACCGGCTCATCGTATGCCCCTGAGTGTTGCAGCTTATCCTTATAGAATTCCGCCAGCTTATGCTGTTCTTCATTATGATAGAAGATAACGGAACGATACTGGGTTCCCACATCATTACCCTGCCTGTTCAGCTGGGTGGGGTCATGGCTTTGCCAGAAAGCCTGCAGCAGTTCCTCGTATGTGATCTTTGAAGGATCGTAGGTTACCTGTATCACTTCCGCATGACCGGTAGTTCCCGTACATACCTGCTCGTATGTAGGGTTGGGCACAGTACCCCCGGCATAGCCGGATTCTACTTTTAACACGCCATCCAGGTACTGAAACTGCGCTTCAGTACACCAGAAACAACCGCCGCCAAACGTGGCCTTCTCGGTTTTTACATTGTTGCTTACTTCCATATCTCCGGGTACTTTATCTTTTGAAGGTTTGCCCTGGGCACATGCAGTGAAAGCAATTGCCAGCAAACAGCTTAATAATGAGTATCTTCGCATGATTTTTAAATGTTGAAGTGTCATTTCTGGTCAAGGGACAGATACCCCCAACAAGTTAAATTACGACAACATTGAGGTATTAGATCGACAAGTTAAGTAACTTTAACATTCTTTTTGACAGGCCGGGGCTGGTGCGGTTTGTCAGAAACCAATTTTAACCGTCTGTAAACAAAGGGTTTACAGGCTTTGTATGGATAAGTAAGATGAAATATTTTCCCGAGTCAGCGCTCGTGCAGCTGGAATTTGACAAAGTACAGGCATTATTACAGGAGCATTGTAAAACAGAGTTGGGTAAACAGATGGCGGAAGACCTCCGTTTGCATACCCACATAGATTATGTAAGAACAGCCCTCCAACAGGCGCACGAATATAAGCAGCTAACCCTGCTGCAGGAGCACTTCCCGAACGACTACATTCTTAACCTGAAAAATGAGCTTCGTCTCCTGAGCATTCAGGGCGCCGTATTGAGCGGCGAACAAATCATGCAGCTCCGCAAACTGGCGGAAAGCATGCAGAGTATAGTGCGTTTCTTTGATCACGATAGACGGGTGCAATATTCCGCCCTCTTTGGTGTGATCACGCATACCCATTTCGAAAAGAAGATCCTTGTTCTGATAGATGATGTGCTGGATGAAAATGGACAGGTAAGGGATAACGCTACCCCCGAACTGGCCAAAATACGTATGCAGCTTTTCCGCAAAAGGAATGAGCTGCGCAGGGCATTTGACAGAGTACTCAGCAAACTGAGTAAACTGGGATACCTGGCAGACACAGAGGAAGCTTTCCTTAACGGCAGAAGGGTAGTGGCCATCTATGCGGAAAATAAACGCATGGTGAAAGGTATCCTGCATGGGGAGTCAGATACCCGCCGTACCGCATTCGTGGAGCCGGAAGAAACAATTGAGCTGAACAACGACGTGGCTTCCCTGGAAAGAGAAGAGAACAAGGAGGTCTACAAGATACTCCGTACCCTGACAGGTGCTCTTTCCCAACACAGCCAGCTGCTCAATAACTATCACGAGATACTGGGCGAGTACGACTTTATCCGCGCCAAAGCAAAACTGGCACTGGATATGGATGGTAACTATCCCATGCTTAACCCGCATTCACAGGTACACCTGGTAGAAGCCTATCACCCCCTGCTGTTACTCTATAACCGCCGCAACCAGAAACCCACTATCCCCATCAGCGTGAGCCTGGATAAGGATAATCACATACTGGTGATCAGCGGACCAAATGCGGGCGGTAAAACAGTTACGCTGAAAACATTAGGACTTATTCAGCTGATGTTGCAGGCAGGTTTGCTGGTACCGGTACATCCCAGCTCCCAGCTGGGTATCTTCCGTCAGCTTATGATCCATATTGGCGATACCCAATCCCTGGAGTTCGAGCTGAGTACCTACAGCTCCCATCTCAAGAACATGAAGTACTTTATGGAGAATGCCAATGGCAGGACCCTCTTCTTCATAGACGAGTTGGGTAGCGGTTCCGACCCTAACCTGGGAGGTGCCTTTGCAGAGGTCATCATGGAAGAACTGGCCAAGAAACACTCCTTCGGAATAGTAACTACCCACTACCTTAACCTGAAGGTAATGGCCAATAAAGTGAAAGGTATCATTAACGGCGCCATGGGTTTTGACGAACAGAACCTGCTGCCGCTTTATAAGTTGATTGTCGGCAAGCCGGGCAGCTCATATACTTTCTCTATTGCCCAGCGTATAGGACTGCATCCTTCCCTGATTTCCCGGGCGCGTAACCTGGTGGACGAAGGACATTTCCAGCTGGATAAACTGCTCAACAAGGCAGAACAGGACCTTCAGAAAGTAGAAGCTAAGGAAAAAGAGCTGCAGAAGCTGCTGAAAGAAAATGAACGCCTGAAACGTGAATATGAGATATTATCTGATAAAGAGCGGAAAACCCAGCAGTTCACCGCTATGAAGCTCCAGAACAAGATCAAGGAAGAGGAGCTCCAATACCTGAAAGATATGGAGCGGAAGATGAAGCAGATAGTGATAGAGTGGAAACGCACGGAAGATAAGCAGAAAGTAATGAAGCAGGCGGAAGCGCTGTTGTTCCGGAAAAAGGAAAAGCAGATCAACGAACGTTTTGAGAAGAAAGTACAGGAAAGATTCCTTGAAATAACAGGAGAGTGTAAAGTAGGGGATCAGGTAAAGATCCGTAGTAACGGCCAGGTCGGTAAGTTGCTCGAGATCAGGGATAAGAGAGGCATTGTGAAGCTGGGTAATATCCCGATGAATGTGCTGCTGGCAGATCTTGTACTGGTGAAAGAACGTCCGAAAGAGAAAAAGGAAACTGCTAAATAATAATGGCCTTTTTTATAGGCCGGAGAAAAACACAGAAAACGCTTTTACCGCCGGTAAAGGCGTTTTTTGTGTTTTTACGCAGATTTTTTACAGGAAAAATAATTTTTTATTTATTTAGCCGGCTAATTATTACCTTTGGCCCATGAAAGAACCGCTAATGTGCAGCACCGTCGGCTACCTGCTTATGCGGGTCTGCAAGGTGCACAGGAACAAAGGTAACCAGATGCTGGCTGCCTATAACCTCCATGCAGGCCAGGAGCAATTTCTGCAGGAAGTGATGTGCAACGGTGCGATGACGATGAACGAACTGAAGGATAATCTTGAAGTAACACCCGCCACAGTGACGCGTATGGCGGAACGGCTGGAAAAAAACGGCTTTCTTACAAAGGAAAAATGTTGCGCCGACCAGCGTGTGGTCAGGGTAAGCCTCACAGAAAAGGGAAAAGAGGCAACCTCCCAGATCATTGATACCACCTGGAACAAACTGGAACAACAGATGTCAAAGAATATGAGCATGGAAGAAAAGATATTATTAAAGCGTTTGCTGATGCAGGTACTGGATAATCTGGAAGAGGAAGAATAACCGTTTTTCCTTTTTTTTGATTTATTTAATTAGCCGGCTAATTAAATGCAGGCAGGAAAAAGAGGGGTAAAAGGGTGGTATTAAATTATCGAGTTCTATATTAATTATTTAAGTTACTAGGATAATAGATTGGATTTTTTACTTTTGCACTACTATTAGTCTGTTACGAAACGTTAATACTACTTATTACCTGCTCCTGTCTGAACCGTCACATATCGGTCATCCTACTGTATATGTTATCGTGAACCCATTATTAATAACAAACTGACAAGTGTTATGCGGAACAATGTATCCATACCCGTTTACGACTATGCGGACGTAAATAAGATAGATAATCCCGTAAAGGGTTTCCATATAGACCGTACTACATACCTGGTGAAACCCGATGATGTAATGGAACCTCACAGGCGTAACAATTACAGCATCACGCTTGTACTGTCAGGCGAGACTACACAGTATATTGACTTTAAGAAATATACAGTGAAAGCGCCGGCTATGATCATGCTGTCTCCTGACCAGGTACATCAGCATACCGGGAATAGTTTATCTGAGATTGTCAATATTTCTTTCAACTGTGATTTCTTCATGGGTGAAACTGTAGGCACAGGACTGCTTTGCTGGGCATGTATGTTTGAAAGATCAGTGATAGAGCTCACCGATGAACAGCTCAGGGAATTAATGAGCTTTGTGAGGCCCATGCTGAGAGAAATGGAAAACAATCTGCCACTACGTGAAATGATATTGCGCAATCAGCTGAAATCTTTGCTGACAGCCAGCTCTCGCTTCCCGCAGATCGATATTGCTTCCATGCAGACAGATACATTGCCTAACCGTATAGTACGCCAGTTCAATGAACTCTCAGACCTGCACTATAAAGATAAAACACAGGTAGCGCAGTATGCAGATATGATGTTCGTTACGCCAGGTCACCTGAACGATACTATCAAATCAGCGTTGGGTAAAACCGCAAAACAGATCATTGATGAGAAACGTATCATGGAAGCGAAAAGACTGTTGTACTGGGGAGATGTAAGTATCAAGGAAATAGCGTGGCAGCTTAACTTTGAGGATGACGGATACTTTAACCGCTTTTTCAAGAAACATACCGGGTTCACACCTGCAGGGTTTCAGAAAGGCGCCCGTGAAAAGTACAATTAATACCTTAATTAGTTAAATGAATTTCGTTTCTATACGTGCTACATTTGCATTAATCTATCTATTAACAGTGTTTCCAGGAACTAAACTAAAACCGTAAGCACATGAACTATAAACATCAGGCCTGCTAACAACTTTTTTGGTTTTTTCTTAGCAGTTTATCAATCACTCATTATCTCAACGTAGTCCTTGACCGCGCTGCATTTGTAACTTTTTCTCTTCCCCTGAACAGGGAACAGACAGAGAACCTATGTCACTGGCCGTCATTATTTATCTGTGATTACAGGCAACTGTATTGCAGGAGAGGACGACTATTGCCACTCACAACGTAAAATAAACAGTATGAACCAGTTTTTGCAACACATGAACACACACAGGCCCGCAGCCTTCCTCTATAGTGTAATGATATTGGCTGTACTTTCCGGCTGTGCATCATCATCAGCCAAGCCAGAAGGAGGAGCGCCTCCTGCACCGTCATTGCCTGTACTGAAAGTAGCTGAAGTACCTGCTACTACTTACCGCGAATACA
The DNA here is from genome assembly GCF_009758205.1 of Chitinophaga tropicalis. Taxonomy (GTDB): domain Bacteria; phylum Bacteroidota; class Bacteroidia; order Chitinophagales; family Chitinophagaceae; genus Chitinophaga; species Chitinophaga tropicalis. The sequence continues at coordinate 38,073 of NZ_WRXN01000022.1, read as the reverse complement.
ACGCCGCCCTGGAAGGAAAGGTAAATGTGGAGATCAGGCCACAGGTAGACGGATACCTGGATAAGATCTTCGTCGATGAAGGCGCTTATGTGAAAGAAGGACAACCCCTCTTCCGCATTAATGACCGCCCTTATCGTGAACAGCTCAGCAACGCTTCTGCATTACTGCTGGCCGCACAGGCAAATGAAGAAAAGGCTTCCCTCGAAGTATCCCGCCTTACACCGCTTGTACAGAACAACGTAGTTTCTGACATCCAGCTGAAAACAGCTACCGCTGCATACCAGGCGGCAAAAGCAAATGTTGCGCAGGCTCAGGCACAGGTAAGCAATGCCCGTATCAACCTGGGATACACACTCATCACTGCACCCGTAAGCGGTTACATTGGCCGTATTCCTTTAAAGACAGGAAGCCTTGTAGGTCGCGGAGAAACACAACCCCTCACCGTGCTCTCTGACGTGAAAGAGGTATATGCTTATTTCTCTATGAGCGAAGTTGACTTCCTCCGTTTCAAGGATAAAACAAAAGGTAATACCATCGCAGATAAGGTAAAACAACTGCCTCCGGTAGAACTGGTAATGGCCGACAACACCATCTATCCTGAGAAAGGCCGTATCGAAACCATGGAAGGACAGTTCGATAAAACAATGGGAGCTGTTAGCTTCCGCGCTGTTTTCCCGAACGCATCAGGCCTGATCCGCTCCGGCAATACCGGTAAGGTGAAGATCCCTGAAGCTTTCGCTGCCGCTATCCTGGTGCCTTCAGAAGCTACCTTCGAACTGCAGGACAAAGTATTTGTCTTTGCCGTGGGAGACAGTAATAAAGTAACCAGCAAACCTATCCGCATCTCCGGTAAAAATGGTAACTGGTATTTTGTAGAAAAAGGAGTGAGCGCCGGCGAGAAGATAGTGTATACAGGACTGGACCGTCTTCGCGATGGCGCTGTAATAGCACCTGAAACTATCTCCCTGGATAGTCTGCTCAAAGCCAGACCGCTTTAATTATACGTGCAGACAGCGTACCCCCGTGATGGCAGCTGAAGGCTGCCGGGGGGAACTCTACGCTTTTCTCACAACAGATCCATCAGCTAATTAAAAGATTATGTTAAGAAAATTCATAGAAAGACCGGTACTGGCAACAGTGATCTCCATTATCCTGGTGCTGCTGGGATTGTTATCACTGGTCACTCTCCCGGTTACGCAGTTCCCTGATATCGCACCTCCAAGTGTGGCGGTAACTGCCTCTTACCCGGGTGCAAACGCTGAAGTAGTGGCCCGTTCCGTGGCCACACCCATAGAAGAAGCCGTGAACGGTGTGGAGAACATGACCTACATGACCTCCACTTCCAACAACGACGGCTCCATGACCCTCAACGTATATTTTAAACTGGGTACAGATCCGGACCTTGCTGCCGTGAACGTGCAGAACCGTGTATCCAAAGCTACCAGCCTGCTGCCAACAGAAGTTGTAAGCGCAGGTATCACCACACAGAAGCAACAGAACAGTATGATCATGGTGGTGAACCTGGTGAGCGATAAAGAAGATTACGATGAGAAGTTCCTGCAGAACTATGCCAAGATCAACATCATCCCGGAAATACAACGTGTAACCGGTGTAGGTCAGGCAATGGTGTTTGGCGCTAAAGATTACTCCATGCGTATCTGGTTACAACCTGACCGCCTGGCCGCCAATAACCTGTCTCCACAGGACGTACTGGCCGCCATCAGGGAACAGAACCTGGAAGCCGCTCCTGGACGCTTTGGCGAAAGCAGCAAGGAATCCTTTGAATATGTGATCAAGTACAAAGGAAAACGCAATAAGAACGAACAATACGAGAACATTGTTCTGAAAGCCAATCCGGATGGATCTCTCCTGACCCTGAAAGATGTGGCCCGCGTTGAATTTGGTTCCTTCACGTACAGCAGTGATACCAAAGTGAACGGCAAATATGGTATTGGTATCGCTATCTATCAGACTGCAGGGTCCAATGCGAATGATATACAGGTGTCTGTAAATGAGCTGATGAAGAAAGCGAAAGGATTATTCCCCCAGGGCGTGGATTACTTTAATATCTACAGCACCAAGGAATATCTGGACGAATCTATAGAGCAGGTACAACATACCCTGATAGAAGCCTTTATACTGGTATTTATCGTGGTATTCATCTTCCTGCAGGATTTCCGTTCCACCCTTATTCCTGCTATTGCAGTACCGGTGGCTATCATAGGTACTTTCTTCTTCATGCAGCTGTTTGGCTTCACCATCAACCTGCTTACCCTCTTCGCCCTGGTGCTTGCCATCGGTATAGTGGTGGATGATGCCATTGTGGTGGTGGAAGCGGTGCATGCCAAGATGGAACGTATCAGGATGTCGCCACGTAATGCTACCATTGTCAGCATGCAGGAAATATCCGGGGCTATCATCTCCATCACCCTGGTAATGGCTGCCGTGTTTATCCCGGTAGGTTTCATGCAGGGGCCGGCAGGTGTGTTCTACCGTCAGTTTGCCTTTACGCTGGCCATCGCTATCATCATTTCCGCGCTTAACGCGTTGACATTGAGCCCTGCGCTTTGCGCCCTGTTGCTGAAGAACCACCACGACAAGGATTCTCATAATGATAAATACGCCACTAATGGTTTTGGTAAACGTTTCTTCTCTGCCTTCAACACCGGCTTTGATGCTGTTACCAACAAGTACATTCACAGCCTCCGTTTCCTGGTAAGATATAAATGGATCACCTTCGCTGCACTGGCAGTAATATGCGGTGTTACCGTATACCTGGTGAAGAAAACGCCTACAGGCTTTATCCCTACAGAGGATAACGGCTTCGTGGTATACTCTGTTACCATGCCTCCGGGATCTTCCCTGGAACGTACCAGGCAGGTGATAGAAAAGGTAGAGAATAAGATGAAAGCGCTGGAGGCTGTAAACTCTTACCTGAGCGTTTCCGGCTTTAACCTCCTTACCAACTCTAACAGCTCTGCCTACGGCGTAGGTTTCGTAAAGCTGAAAGAACATTCTAAAAGAGGAAAGGTAAAAGATCTGAAAGAAGTAATGGGTATGATGCAGGGACAGCTGGCAGGCATCAATGAAGCTAACATCTTCATGTTCAACATGCCTACTGTACCAGGTTTCTCTAACGTGGATGGTTTTGAGGTGATACTCCAGGACCGTAACAGCGGACCTATTGATAAACTGGCTAATACAGCATACGGATTTATCGGAGAACTGATGAAACGTAAAGAGATCGCTTTTGCCTTTACCACCTTTAACGCCGGTAACCCGCAATACAGTGTGGAGATAGATGAAGGTAAGGCTAAACAGCTGGGTATCTCCGTATCAGATATCCTGCAAACCCTGCAGGTGTATTATGGTAGTACTTTCGCATCTGACTTCAACCGCTTCGGTAAATATTACCGTGTAATTGTACAGGCAGAAGCGCCTGCACGTGCAGAGCCTGGTTCTCTGAACAACATCTTCGTGAAGAACAACCTGGGAGAAATGGTGCCTATCAACACCGTTGTGAAACTGGAACGTGTATATGGCCCTGAAACCGTGACCCGCAACAACCTCTTCAACGCCGTTACCATCAATGGTCAGCCGAAACCCGGCTACAGCTCCGGCGATGCTATCAGGGCAGTAGAAGAAGTGGCGCAGCAATACCTGCCAAGAGGGTATACTTATGAGTGGGTTGGTATGACCAAAGAAGAGATTGCCGCCGGTGGTCAGGCAGGTATCATATTCCTGCTCTGTCTGGTATTTGTATACTTCCTGCTGGCAGCCCAGTATGAAAGCTACATTCTGCCACTGGCCGTTATCCTCTCTATTCCACTGGGTATCTTCGGTGTGTTTGTCTTCATTAACATCTTTGGTATAGACAACAATATCTATGTACAGGTAGGTCTGATCATGCTGATAGGTTTGCTGGCCAAGAACGCCATCCTGATTGTGGAATATGCCGTGCAGCGGCGCCGTAACGGTATGGGACTGCTGGCAGCAGCACTGGAAGCATCCAAGCTGCGCTTAAGACCTATCCTCATGACCTCGTTCGCCTTCGTGGCAGGTCTGATGCCGCTGATGAGAGCTACAGGTTCTTCTGCACTGGGTAACCGTTCCATCAGTACAGGTGCGGCAGGCGGAATGCTTACCGGTGTACTGCTGGGTATCTTTGCTATCCCGGTACTGTTCATCATATTCCAGTACCTGCAGGAAAAAGTAGGCCGCAAGCCGGAGAAACATCACGAAGACGAAGTGATGGTTTAAACAGGATATCATATAGCTCCTTTCCGGAACATATTTAAGATGATAAAGAAAAATATAATGACACTAAAATATATCAACGTTTCATTCGTCTGTTTATTTATAGTTGTAGGTATGGCAGCATGCCGGGTGGGCCGGAATTATGAACGGCCCGCCCTGGACCTGCCGTCACAGTTCGCAGATTCTGCTGCAACTGTGACCTCAACGGCAGACAGTAGTATCGCTACGTTGGAATGGAAACGGTTCTTCACTGACCCTACCCTCCAGGGATTGATCTCCAAAGCAGTATCCGGCAACTATGATCTTCAGTTGGCGCTGAAACGCATAGAATCTGCTGATGCTTACCTGAAACAGGCGAAAGTGGCCTGGCTGCCTTCTGTAAGCCTGAACGCATCAGCCTCTACGTCCATCCCGTCCAAAAACAGTCTGAATGGCAGAAACCTGAGCCAGTTCATAGGCACAGACCATATAGAAGACTTTAATCTGGGTGGTACCCTGTCATGGGAAATTGATGTATGGGGTAAGATACGCCGTCGTAAAGAGGCTGCATTAGCCAGCTACCTTGAAACATATGAAGGCGCACATGCTGTGCAGACAGGACTGGTGGCCAATATAGCCAACGGTTACTACAACCTGCTGATGCTGGATGCCCAGCTGAATATTGCCCGTAGCAATGTAGCGCTCAGCGATACAATCGTACAGATGATACGCCTGCAGAAAACTGCAGGTGAGGTAACCGAACTGGCAGTACAACAGGCGGAAGCACAACGGCAAACAGCCGCATTGCTGGTGCCTCAGCTGGAACAGGCATTAGCTATCCAGCAGAACACCATACGCATCCTTACCGGAGAACTGCCGGGAACTGTGACATATAATGCTACGCTTACCTCAACGCCTCTTAACGAGATGGTATCTACCGGCGTACCTGCTGCGCTGATCAGCAACCGCCCCGACGTAAAAGCCGGAGAGATGGCGCTGGTAGCAGCTAACGCAAGGGTAGGGGCCGCACAGGGTAGCATGTATCCATCATTGAATATTACTGCCAGTGGTGGTGCGAATGCCTTTAAAGCAGATAAATGGTTCGATCTGCCTTCCTCCCTTTTCGGTACAGTGGCAGGAGGTCTTACACAACCTCTCTTTCAGCGCAGAGAGTTGAAAACTCAGCTGGAAGTAGCGAAAGTAGAGAGGGAAGAAGCGGTGATCCGTTTCAGACAGCTGGCGCTTGACGCTATAGGAGAAGTGGCGAATGCCCTGGTGAAACTGGATAAGCTGAAAACACAGCAAGAGATAGCTACTGCCCAGGTCAACACTACGCATCTTGCTACACAGCATGCGCAGCTGTTGTTCAAAAGCGGAATGGCTAATTACCTGGAAGTGATCACAGCACAGGGAAGGTCCCTGGAAGCTGAGCTTACCCAGGCTGATATTACCAGGCAGCAGTTGAGCGCTTCTGTAGAATTGTACAGGAGCCTTGGTGGTGGATGGAAATAATACAGGACAGTTGTAATAGGTAGATAATGTTGTTAGCCCGGTAGCGCCACTACTCCATGTGGCGCTATTTATTTTTTTAAGGGATTATCTTTTAAACAGTCGTATATAAAATGAATTGTTATTCTTGGGGACCCCTATTGAAGCATACAGTTTATTCGCTACATCATTATCCGCATGCCCTTCCATTTCTACCCCCGCAAAGAGAGGATTATTCTTTTCTTCACTGATCAGTGAATTGATGAAGGTCTTTGCAATGCCTAACCTGCGGAAAGGCTTTCTGATAAATAACTCATCAACTCCCAGTATTAATCCCCCATACTCGTTGCTCCAGAACCTGAATACAATTGCATACCCCGCCAACCTGCTGTTATATTCAAGCATAAGCACTTCTCCCATATTACTGTTCTCTTCATAAAAGCGTAATGAGGCAACGATCCTGTTCTCTGTAAAATCTTTCCGGTTAACAACTTCATTGTACAGTTCCATAGACATGATAGTAAGTTCCTCAGCATCTGTTAACCGGGCTGACCTGTATGAAGTATTCATGCTATTCATATTCATAATAACGTGGCAGTGGGCTTTTGGGCCCAAATGTAGATATGCAGAAGATAAAAATCAATTTCCGTATGACGGAAACACTTGTATATATTATCGTAGTGGTGGTACATATGAGGGTATGTTTTATCAGTTGCCGGATGAAACAATAAGGCATTCCCTCTTAAAATCAGAATAAGTAGTACCAGTAGTGTTCTTAAAGAACTTGCTGAAATGTGCTATATCTGAAAAACCAAGATACCAGGCCACTTCTTTCATACATACGTCAGAGTAAGCTGCCCTTCTTTTGGCTTCCAGTACTATACGCTGCCTGATATGATAGCTGGCAGGATAACCACTGATCTTTTTTACGATCTCATTCAGGTAATTAGGCGTTACTGTTAGCAGGCGCGCATAATCCGCCACTTTCCTGTGCGATTTGAAGTGTACTTCCACGAGGGATTTAAAGCGTTCCATCAGCTCCAGGTTCCTGGTTTGCATAGTAGTCTGTAAAGGGCCCTGGAATTGCCTTGTCAGGTAAATAAGGAAGATCTTCAGGTAACGGCGCAGTATCTCTGTTCTGAAGAGATATACGTTATGACATTCTTTTATCATCTTCGCAATGATGCTGTTCATTTCCATTGCTATCTCTTCATCAATATATATTCCGGCCGATCGGGAAAAGGCCTGAAAAAGCCCTGAATTATAGGTCAGGTCATATTCCTGGTCGCCCAGGCAAAGGAAAGATTCGGTGAATGTGAGGATATATCCTTCCGTGTCTTCATCTGTTTTCAGCTGATGCAGCTGTCCGGGGGTGACGCAGAAGATACTGTTAGCTTTCAGTTCATGCCTGTCAAGGTCAATAATAAGGCAGCCACTGCCTTTCGTGATCCAGATGATTTCAAGATAGTTTTGCTTATGCGGATGGCTGTTATGGGTCATTATCTCTCCTTTCATTCTTCTGATAGAAAAGATCTCAAATGGCAGACTGGTGTCAGGGTCCTCTAATTTTAACAGGGGGAAAAATTCGGGATATTTCATAATTACAACAGTTTTAATAGAACAGGCTAAATACATGCCTGAGAGATAGCTGTTGAAAATCAATATTTATAGAGGATTTTGTCATATGATAATTACGATATATCGTAATATCGCCATTGTTGCTGCGAAATATCGTACTGTCATATTTTTCTTCCTGCGGTTTTATTTCATGTTATCACGCTTATCATTGTAAAGCATTGATCACCTATATATGTAACCCTCTGAATTTCCTAACTAAAAACTGATAACATGAAATCCCTTTCTGTCAAAGCACTTGCCTTGGTGGCAACTGTTGCACTTGGTTTTGCGTCCTGCAAAAAACAATCTGATGATCAAAAACTGAAAACACCGGAAACTATAGCTGCCGCCGGTTTTATCAGTAAAGACGGCGCTTTGCTGGCAGAACTTTTCAGGAAGGTGGGACCCCAGCCTGAATTCTTTACTGTACAGGCGGAAGGCCGTAAAGTACTGACCACTAAAAAGAAGGTCACATACACTATCCCTTCCCTGGCCTTTGTAAAACCTGACGGCAGTACAGCCACAGGAGTGATCACTCTTTCTTTCAAAGAGATCTTCGAACCTAAGGATTTTGTATTTGCTGACAGGCAGACTGCCTCCGGAGCTAATTTCCTCCAGTCATTCGGAGAATTCTTTGTAAGAGCTACTCAGGGTTCTACAGAGCTGAAGCTGAGACCTGGTGTTACTATCGGCGTACAGGCGCCGGCAGTAGGAAGGCCCGCCGGGCAGGAGAAGCTGCCGCTCTGGGATGGCGATACTTCCGCAACTACCACATTGAATGGGTATAACCAGTTCAATCAGCCGGTTGGTGTGGTCATACCTGTTGCCGTAGCTCCCGGTGTTGACTGGAGCCAGCTGCCAACATATGCACTGTTCAATGCCACTACAGGTACTGTCGACTTCCAGCTCTCAGATCTGCTGCGCTGGACTAACTGTGATGTGCTATACAGCACACCTACTCCAAAAACTACTGTACTGGGATACTTTAGCAACTATTTTAATGATGAAACACAGCAATCCCTGTCAGAGCAACCCAGCCTGCTTTATTTTAAGCCACAGGGCATCAATTCTGTGGTGAAATTATATAACCTTATCCTGGATGCTCCTGCAGGATTTAAGGGATTTCTGAGCTATCAGACCGCCGTTTCTGTTGGACAGAAAGGATCCTTCCTTGCCATTACGGCCCTGAATGGAAAATTCTATGCACAGCTGTTGCCAAATATAACAGTGGCGGCGCCTGCGGCTGGTACTAATTATTCTCCTATCAAATTCACATTAGCAGAGGTTTCAGCGACCGATCTGGTCAATCTGATAAATACCTTGAACACACTTTAAAAAGACAAAATTATTGGACCGGACATTGCCATAATTGCTTCTGCCTCAGGCAGAAGCAATTTTTTTATTTTCAGATTTAATGACATAAATTCGGGGTCATATAAGCCTGGTTATAACCACAGATTTTCATTTTCACACATATAAGAGAAGAACAGCCTGGCTTCAAAACAGGACAATATAACAGCACATCCCCAAAAATTTAAAACAAACCTCAAGCATGAGATACGAAACCTTACCCCAGATCGAGGCTCGTTTCAGGAACGAAGCTGCGCCTTTCCTTTCACCTTTATCAGTACCGGTGCCAAATGAATCACTCACATTGAACGGCTTACTGTATAAGCCCAACCGGAGTAATTACTATTACGAGACCAAACACCCCAAACAACGTATTGTCCTGCACTTTACCGCAGGAAATGTCAGATCAGACATGTATACCCTGACCACGCAGAGCAGGCATGTATCTGTAGCATTCGTAATAGGACGTGACGGCACCATTTACCAGCTTTTCCATTCCGGCTACTGGTCCGGCCACATAGGCGCGGGCATAGGCAACCAGGGCACAGGCAACAGCCAGGACAAAGCTACCATAGGCATAGAGATCTCCAACTATGGATTTCTTGTACCGAGGGATGGTGTACTTGAAACCATCTATTCCCGTGTAAAGAATCCTAACACAGGTGTTGTGAGCCCGCCGGATCCTTATTGTTCTCTCAATACCACGGAAGCCTATATTAAGACAGACACACCTTTCCGTGATCAGTCCTACTATGCCTCCTATACTCCTGAACAGCTGGAAAGCACTATTATCCTGCTCCGTTATCTCACGGCAAAATATAATATTCCCCGTCAGTTCCTGCCGGAAGATAAACGCTTCCTGACCACCAACGATGTGCTTGGCTTCAAAGGGATCGTATCTCATATTAACTACCGCAGCAGCGGTAAATGGGATATTGGCCCCGCATTTGACTGGGACACGCTGATCGGCGGAGTACAGGCTACTTCCTTTACACCGTCATTGGTTCGCGAAGCAACGAGAGATCTTATTGCAGGGAAAGCCGTCATTACGGATGAAGATGCGCTGCTGCAATCACAGCCGGCTACACAGATCACAGAAGGCACAGAAGAAGCTTCAGATAATGAAGGGTATAACCCTAACAATATTACAGAAGAAATCCTGGAAAAAGAACTTACTCCCGGCAGTGGTAAGGTATATGCCCTGCTTGCCGGCATCAATAACTACGACAGGGTCCGTAAACTGAACGGATGCCTGGAAGATATCAAACGTGTGAAGGAATACCTGGAGCGCCGCACAACGCTGGACTGTAAAGTTAAAACACTGCTGGATGATCAGGCCTCCCGCGCCGGCATTGCCAAAGGGTTTGAAGAACACCTGGGACAGGCAGGGAAGGATGATACAGTGCTCTTCTACTTTTCCGGCCATGGTACCAGGGAAGAAGCAGATCCGTTATGGGATGAAACAGACCAGCTGCTGGAATGTCTTGTATGTCATGACGGAGGCACTACAAGATCGCCCGAATTCCTGCTTACAGATAAAGAGCTTCGCTACCTGCTGGCAGAGCTCTATAAAAAGACACAGGCGCATATCGTTGTTATATGTGATTGCTGCCACTCAGGAGATAATACCCGTGGAGCCCTGGTAGAAGCTGCCTTTGCAGACAATACCATCGCCAAACGTATGATAGTGACTTCCCGTGTTTCTGGTGCTTTTGAGCAAAGACAATGGTCAGACTTTATGTTCAGCAGCAAAATCAGGAAAGAGGATATTGCAGGTAAGAAACCCGGCGAATTCCTGCCGGAAGGACAGCATATCCAGATAGCCGCCTGTGAGAGTGATCAGTCAGCGATGGAAGTGAACGGTGAAGGCGTCTTTACCAAACAGCTGCTGGCAGCGCTGGATGCTTCAGGAGGTAATCTTTCCTATAACGTATTACGTAACAGGATACGGCAGTACCTGCGGTTCAGTTTTGAACAGACACCACGTATCTATGCCTCAGGAAAAAACGCCGCGGCCCTGCTGGCTGCCGGTTTCCTGAACAGACCGCTGACAGACCAGACAGTTATCGCGGAAGCTACCTATAACAGTACCAAAGGCTGGCAGCTGAACATCGGCGCTATTCACGGTGTTACTGCCGATAGCAAAGTGGCGATCATCAATACAGAAAATGCACAGGAAAAGCTGAAGGCTACCATTAAAAAGGTCTTCATTGACTACAGCATTATTGCCATTACAGGTAATCTTTCTACCGGCCTTGCCCATAAAGCGGAAGTAGCCGGCCTGATGTCAGGCAACATTCTCCTGGAACTGAATAACTGGAATGGTCATCCAAAAGAAATGGATGCCTTGCTGGAAGATATCCGCACTAAAACAGACGGTCATTTCGAATTTGAGTCATCCGATAACAACAGTGCACGCAGGGCAGATTACACGGTACATATAAGGGCAGGGGAGGCCGTTATTACCCGTCCCGGCGATCCTTACAGGCCATTGGTACAGCCACAGCCGCTGATGAGCAAAGAAGACAATGCTTTCCTGCTGGAAACATTGAAACATATGTCGCAATGGCATTTCATCAAACAGTTGCAGAACGCTGACATCCCTAAAGGATTCCCTGCAAAGCCGCTGAAAATAGAGGTGACCCGGGTATTCAATGACGGCAGTAAAAAGCTGCTGGATACAGAGGGAGGCACCGCCATCCTGCAATATGAAGAGGGCGATAAGTCCCTGCAGGGCGCTTTGCAGATACAGATCACCAATACTACGAAACAGGACCTTTATGTAGCTGCCATATACCTGGACATGTTGTTCCAGTCCTTCCTTGATTTTCTGCCACAGAGAACACAGAAGCTGGAAGCGGGAGCATCCCTCTTCCTGCAGCTGGAAGGAGATGATCTGCTGCGTTTTGAACTGAGTGAAGTAGCCCGTGAATATAACTGGCCGGAGATCGCTGAATTCCTGAAATTTATAGTAAGTACTGAGGAGTTCAATGCAGAATCCCTGGTGCTGGAAGCGCTGCCAAGACCTTATATCCTGGCAGATAAGGACAGGAGAGTGATTGAAAGGAGCCTGGTGACAAGGAAGAATGATCCTGTGCAGTTCTCAGGCTGGATCACCCAGACCTTATCATTGATACAACAGAACCCATTGTACAATCATATCAGTAAAGCTACGGCAGAAGCCCTGATGGACTATGAAGAAACCGCTTTCTATGCAGCCGGACTGTACTATGATGTAACGCCTGATGAAAACGGAGAACCTTCATTGCTTAGCCTGAAGAAAGAACTGGTACTGCCGGAAGGAGAGAGAGGTATACTGGGCGATTTTAAGCTATGGGCTGCCAATACAATAGAAACATTACAACGTAAACGGCTGTACAAAAAGCTTAAGAACACCAGCAGAACACGCATAGTAGCTGAAGGCGATTCCTGGTTCCAGTATCCCATCCTGGTGCAGGATATACTGGACCATCTCTATCGTCTGTACGCCATCCGAAGCTTTGCAGAAGCAGGAGATACGATGGAAAACTATATGAAGGAACGGGAATATGTAGAGCCTATCGCAGAAGAACAGGCCATATTCTACCTGGTAAGCGGTGGCGGTAATGACATCCTGGGCAAGCAGTTCCGCGGCTCTCTGCGGGATACGCCTGACCCGAACGATGCTACCCCAAGACGTTATCTGAACGAGACTTTCTTTGATAAGCTGGATATGCTGGAAGCATGGTATAAGGAAATGTTCACCGAACTAAAGATCAGATATCCGCACCTGCGTATATTAACGCATAGCTACGACTATATTATTCCGGTAGATACTGAAATGTATCCGAAGAAGACAAGCTGGCTGGGAGTATATATGATTGAGAAGGGTATTGAACCGCAGGCTGAACGGGAAGCGCTGATCAGGTTTATGGTGGATGAATTCAATACCCGCCTGAAGAATGCTGTGAAGGCGTTCCCTGACTATGTTTCCTATATCAATGTCAGGGGCCTGGTGGCCAGGAATAGCTGGTATGATGAGATCCATCCTACTAACGATGGGTTTAAGCTGGTGGCAGACAGGTTCGTGGCTGAGATTGAAAGGCTGAAGGCCGGTTTACAGCCCATACAGGAGTTGGCAGCTGGTCCGGAACTGGTATAAAATGATAGCCGGATGAGCATTCCGCTCATCCGGCATCTCATTTCTTACTGCACCTGTTGCAGCATTGCATTCAGCATCTCTTCCGTAAATTTCCCTCCGCCCATTGTTACCAGTTTGCTGACAGGCATTTCATTCAGCACCGCCATCATCATAGCCTGCATCTTTTTCTTCGCTTCTTCCTGCGCGGGCGTCAGTTTTTCCGTACTGTTACTACCACCGCCAAACATACTGCCCATACTTTCCATCAGTTTTGCGTACAAAGCCTTTCCTTTTGGATGCTGAGCAAATTCTTTCAGCATGGAATTCCTTGTAAGAGGAGGATACAGTACGTTGGTAGGCTGTATCTCCAGTGTCTGCTGTAAAGGCAGGTTGCCAGAAGAGCCGCCGGCCAGTACAACATATTTGCCGTTACTGGTTTGCCAGTCATGTACCTTCTCGTCATAATAAGCAAAATCACGGTAGCCCAGCTCAAAATTCACAGTAGTCTCCTCGCCTGGTTGCAGCATTACTTTTGCAAAATGCTTCAGCTCTTTTTCCGGTCTTGTCACAGTCTTATCTTCATCATGCAGATAGAGCTGTACAATTTCCTTTCCTGCTACACGTCCTGTATTCTTTACTTTTACGCTTACTGTTATCTTATCTGTATCCTTTGCTGTATTACTGCTTACTTTGATACCGGTGTATGCAAAGGTTGTATAGCTTAGTCCATATCCGAAGGGGAACAGTGGCGCTACTTTCTTTGTATCATAATAGCGGTAACCGATGAAGATCCCTTCACCATACAGCGTGTTCCCGTTCCTGCCGGGAAACTCCGTGTAGGAGGGAGTATCTTCCAGTCTGGCGGCAAATGTTTCGGACAGTTTACCGGAGGGATTTACACTTCCCGTAAGAACATCACTCAGCGCTTCCCCTCCGGCCTGTCCGCCCAGCCATGCTTCCACAATACCGCGTACTTTCCCTGCCCAGGGCATGCTTACGGCAGAACCGTTCATAAGCACCACCACGGTGTTGGGCTGTACTTTAGTTACTTCTTCTATCAGCCTGTTGAAAGCAGCAGGCATGTCCATATTACTCCTGTCAAATCCTTCGCTTTCATAGCTGTCCGGCAGGCCGGCAAAGATTACCGCAAGCTGGCTGTTCTTTGCCTGTTGCTGTGCTTCTGCTATGAGTTTATCGTCTGTTGTTGCATCTGAAGTATAGCCCTGCGCATAGGAAATAACGGCCTGTTTACCTGCTGCTTTCGTCAGTGCGTCAAATACATTGGAGATCTGTGTAGGATTTACCTGTGAGCTGCCTGCTCCCTGGTAACGCGGTGTTTTGGCAAAACCACCTATCAGCGCTATTTTCTTTGTGCTGTTGAAATTAAGTGGCAGCGCATTTCCAGTGTTCTTAAGCAATACAATACATTCACTGCTGATCTTCCTGGCCAGCTGATGATGCAGCTGTTTGTCATATGTTGCATCCGCCTTATGCAACGCATGTGTTTGCAGGAACAGCGCGAGTGTCTGTACAGCGCTTTCATCAAGTTGCTGTATGCTTAAGGTGCCGCTATTAACAGCATCCACTATCTTTTTATCATTTACGCCACCATTGCCCGGCATTTCAAGATTAAGCCCCGCCTTTACGCCCACTGGCCTGTTGTTCACCGCGCCCCAGTCGCTCACAACAAATCCCTTAAAGCCCCATTGCTTACGCAGTATACTATCCAGGAGCAGACTGTTCTCGGAAGCATAGGTCCCGTTTAGTTTATTATAAGAACACATGACGGTCCATGGCTGCGCCTCTTTCACCGCGATCTCAAATGCAGGAAGATAGATTTCATGCAGCGTTCTTTCATCTACGACAGAGTTGTTTGTAAGTCTCTCAAACTCCTGGTTGTTGGCCGCAAAGTGTTTTAATGAGGTACCAACGCCCTGGCTTTGCACTCCTCTGATCAGGGCGGCGGCCATCTTCCCGGCCAGGAGAGGATCTTCGGAGAAGTACTCGAAGTTCCTTCCTCCCAGGGGGGAACGTTTCATATTCACCCCGGGCCCCAGCAGGAACTGTACGTTATTAGCCTGGCATTCTTCGCCTAATGCCTGACCCATTTCAGTGAGCAGTTCCGGGTTCCAGGAAGAGGCCAGCCCTGCAGCTGTAGGAAAACAGGTGGCGGGTACCGTAGTGGTAAAATCCACCCCCGCTGATTTGCGCAGCCCATGAGGTCCGTCAGTCATGAACACAGAGGGAATACCCAGCCGTTCAAGAGGCTTGGTGCTCCAGAAGTCCCTGCCTGAACAAATAGCGGCTTTTTCCTCCAATGTCATTTTTGCGACCAGTTCCTTTGCTTTTGCGGTATAGTCCGTCTGTGCTGCGGCAATGGTAGCTGCCAGCAGAAAGAATGAAATAAGGGTTCGTTTCTTCATAATTGTGTTTTTGATGGCAGTATCTTTTTACAGACACTTATTTTTGAGGGATTCATTAAAACTCATAAGATAAAGACGCCCAGAAACTGCGTGGCAGTATTGTTCTTCCGGCCATAGCACTACCTTTAGTTACGGTAGAGAAATCACGGAACTGATCACCTCTTACATCTCCCTCTGTCAGCGTTCTTGTGTTCAGCAGGTTATCCGCCCATACACGTATACCGATCTTTTTAGTGATATCATACCCTATACCGCCGCGCATTACCACGTAAGCCGGCAGCTGGTAGCTTTCTGATGGAGAAGTATAGCGGGCGCCTATATAGTTGGCAGAAAGATTAATGTTAAAGCGTTTCAGGTCGTATGTAACAGACAGCTCTGTATTAAGCACAGGTACCCTTTCTGTCCTGTTGCCGGTAAAGCTGTAAGTAGTATCGCCCATTTCCGCCAGTACGGTACTGTTGGTATTGGTGGAAGCTTTGTAGTCAGTGTATTTGGAGTTCTGTAGAGTACCGGTCAGCCTGATACCCAGCTGTTTAACAGGCCTGTAGGAGATCTCGTACTCAGCACTCCAGGTACGGGTGGAACCGAATGACAGTAAGTTCTGCAGCCCTGCCGTAGTAGTTGGCACCGCAATAGTAAGCGATACGTTTTTGATGGCGGAATAGCTGGCGGAAGCAAACAGCGAGAGAGGCCCCTCTGCATACTTCACGCCCAGTTCACCTAGGTAAACAGGTCTTTTCTTAATAGAAGCCGGGTTGAACTGTGTAGCGTTGTAGTCGTTCACATTCGGCGCGTTGTAAGCCTTGGTAGCTCTTGCAAACATAGCCAGGGCATTGCTGATCTTATAGTTAAGGCCCAGTGAAGCTGCCCAGTTAGTATTGGTCTCGGTATAAGGAATATAGCCCGCAATAGTAGTTGTTGCAGCTGCAGTAACATCCGGGTTACCAGCGGCATCTACGCCATAGTAAGGTCTTTTACCTTCAATATGATCATTGTCAAGTCTCAGACCTACATCCAGTCTCCACTGGTCGTCCAGGGTGATCTCATCACTCAGATAAGCGGATAATGTTCTTGTATCGCCGATCACGGTAGCGGTAGACAGTGCAGTCATACCATTTCCGGTTGGGCTGCCAGCCAGCAGCCTGCGGGGCTGCTTTTTCAGTTCCTGTGAGAAGAGGAATGTGTTGTTAGGCCCGTTGTTCACATTATATTGATAGATGCCGGCTCCGAGTGTGAGCTGGTGCTTATTTATTTTCTTCTTGAAGTCCAGGTAATCTATTATCTGTTTATCACTGTTCTTCTGGGCAATAGCTAAAGCCGTCACCACATAGTCGCCTGATTTCATTGCTGCAGGAGAACCATCGGGATAATAGTAGGAAGTAGTGCCGTTATATAGGGCTGCGCCAATAGGAATACCTACGGTATAATCTGTTTTAGCTTCCTGGTAGCGGAAGTTATTGTTGATCTGCCAGCCGTTGGACGTAACATAGTTGAATTGCAGGCCGCCGTAGCCCAGGCGGGTATGTATACCATCTGCCATATCGTAATTGAAGGTCCTGCCGGAAGGATCAGTATAGTTCCATTTGGTATCTGAGGTGGCGAGAGATTGGTTAAAGACGTCAAATCCTGCTATAGATTTAGGCTTGCCGGAACCGTCGTAGGCATAGTATCCCGGCAGCATCCATTGTACTTTATCATTCAGGTATTTACCATACACCCGTATAAATCCTTTCTTATTTTTAAAATCGAAGGTCATATTGCCTTTGATCTGTCCGCCCTGGTTAGGAGTATAGGTAGGAGGAACAATGCCTTTATCTGTGCGGTAATGTCCGCCTATATTGTATTTAATGTTATTGCTTACTTTCCCTCCTATGTTGAGGTCCAGTCTGTAGAGGTCCTGTGACAGGCCACTGGTCAGTTTTACTTTGCCATAGGTCTTGTCTCCGCCGGTATAACTGAGATTATTTACTACGGCGCCGGGAGTATTGTTCAGCAGGATAGCGGCGTTACCACCCCTGATGGCTTCAATGCCTTTAATGGTAAGGTCAGTTTTATAGTACTGGTCGGCAGAGGGGATAGAGTTAAAGCCGGTAGGTATAACAGGCAGTCCATCTTCCATAATGCCCAGGAAGATGTATCCGCCCTGTTGTGGAAAGCCTCTTACAAACACGTTTCCGGGACCGTCGCCACCGGTGCTTTCAACGGTCAGGCCGGGAATGGCTTTCAGCAGGTCTGTACTGTTCAGGGGAGCGCGGGTCTCAATATCACGGTTGCTGACAGTAGTGATGGCCACACTGGATTCTATTTTTTTCTTGGGATTGCCTCCTGTTACTACTACACCCTGCAGCTGCAGCACGTCTTCGGTCAGTACCAGGTTGATACTGACGGTGGCGTCGGCCACGATGACGCTCTGTTCTTTGGAAATATAGCCTATGGAAGATGCTACCAGCGTATAGGTGCCGGCAGGTACCCTTTTTAGCTCAAAATGTCCTTCTCCGTCTGTCAGGGCAGAGCTGTTAGTACCTTTCAGCTGAATGGTCACACCAGGCAACAGTTCTCCTTTATTGCTTTTTACCACCCCGGAGATGCCTGTTTCCCGGGGGGCAAGCTCGTCCTTTCCCTGTACATTCTCTGTATTGTACAGCAACAGCTGATCGCCCACCACCTTGTAGCCGATATGCAGCGGCAGGAATACCTGCTGCAGGAAAGTACCCAGTTTACGGTCTTTCACTACAAGGCTCAGGGTCCTGTCTGACTGTATAGCTTTGGCACTGAAGATGAAGCGTATGCCGGTCTGCACCTGTATATCGGCAATGATGGACTTCAGCTCTTTTTTGTCGGCATGTATAGAGATCGTTTTATCCAGCATATCCTGCGCCGAAGTAGGGGAGGCGTATACCGAATAAACTATCAGTATTGCAAACGTGATCTGTACTGCAGTTACTTTCATGGCAAGCAGCATTAAAGCAACAAGTTGCTTTTTTTTCATATTTTTACGTGGATTTAATCGTTAATAATAAGAGGCGGTGAAATCTTCCTGCAAGGGATAAAAACCGGTAATGTAGCAGCATCGCCGGTTTTTTTATGCAAAAAGGGTACGACTATCCAGTATTGAATAATGTAGTGTTCATAACGTGCTAATTGTATAGTAAAAATTTGCTTAATTACATCCTTTCCCCCTTATCAGGATGCGGGTGCCTTTAATCTCGTAACTGGCGCCGACCGACTGACAGACCACGGCCAGTTTTTCATAAAGTCCCTGTTGAGTGAGAGCGCCTGTAAAAGGACAGTTGTACAGGTTCTCATTGTCCACTACGATCTCTACGCCGTAATACTTTTCCAGTGCATTAATGACCATGCTGATAGGGTCATCGCTGAACTGCAGCGAAATGCCGGTATCTCCTGTTTCATTGTTCTGTGTTACTACCGGTTCAGGTGCTTCTACAAGCGTTGTTTCAAAACTGCTTTCAGATTGTCTGTAAATGACCCGCTGGTTAGGAGTAAGTATTACGCCGCTGTTGCCGGCATTTTGTTTTACTGCGACAGATGTGTGTTGTTCATAGATCTCAACCCGGCCGTTGTGTACGGATACCTGTATCTGGCCGCCGTCTTTGTCCGGATCGATGGTGAAACTAGTGCCCAAAACGTGTGTCACGAGATGGGCACTGTATACATAAAAGGGTCTGTTGGCATCTTTTTCAACGTCAAACATTGCTTTACCTTTCAGGTATACTTCTCTCCTGGTTGTGTTAAAGTGTTGCGGATATTTCATAGCCGCACCGGGATATAAAATGATCACTGTTCCATCTTCCAGCCTGATACGGCGGGAAGAGGCTGTATTATTGGTTGCTTCTGTAAAATGTGTGTCCCCGGCCGCTGCATAGATCTGTTCTGCGGTCATTGGCCTGTTGTGTGAGAAGAACAGGGCGCCTGCTATTATTACGCCGGATATGGCCGCTGCCGCCGCCCATCTCAGGGGCGTCATACGGAAACGTTTTGCCGGAGCGGCGGGTTGAAGGGCGCTGGCGCTGATCTTCTGCCAGAGACGTTCTTCTGTATGCGCCCATTCATTTTCCTGCATGGATGACAACGCTACATCATCTCCTATCAGCTCATACCAATGGTCAATCAGTACGATCTCCTCCGGAGTACATTTGTTCTCCGCATATCTTTTAAGAAAAAGCCGGAATTGATGACGGTCCATGATAGCTGATTACGGTTTATATATAGTAAGTCAGCTCAAAAGGAAAAACCCCTAAAGGGAAAGAAAAAAAATTAGAGACAGATCAGGATGGCCAGGGTATTAATAACAATAAAGTCTTTCAAACTGATACGCATCTGTTTAAGGGAACGGGTAATATGATATTCTACCGCTTTTTCGGTGAGGTTGAGATGCTGTGCTATATCTTTTACAGAGTATTTCTCAAAACGGCTCAGGGTAAATACCTCCCTGGTCTTTGGCGGCAGGCAGGATAACGCCTGTTGTATTGCATTGTGCAGGTCATTGATAATAATGGTATCTTCTGTGGAGGCATCTGTGATGGCGCCGGCCAGCTGTTTCTGACCTGCCTGCCTTACCAGCAGGGATTCCACATAGTTGATCACCTTGTATTTTACTGCTGTGAATAGATATTCCTCCAGCTTTTCTATCTGCAGATCGGCTCTTTTCTCCCACAGGCTTACAAAGATATTCTGGACAATTTCCT
The DNA here is from genome assembly GCF_009758205.1 of Chitinophaga tropicalis. GTDB lineage: Bacteria > Bacteroidota > Bacteroidia > Chitinophagales > Chitinophagaceae > Chitinophaga > Chitinophaga tropicalis. The sequence continues at coordinate 18,133 of NZ_WRXN01000022.1, read as the reverse complement.
CTGCGGCTTCCCTGTTCTTCAGTTTATAACAGGCAACTGCAAACAACCTCTTCCAGTAGCGTTCATATAATACACGGAAAGCCTTCTCATCAGAAGCTTTTAAAAGCCGGAGCAATATATCATCGGTCAGGAGATGAAGGTTCATACGCGGAAATGTTCCCTAAAGTAAGATTTTTTTAAAAGAAAAAGGGATAGTTATTAAGTGTATAAAATACATCTTTAGGTATATTAGTTCGTAAAATCACCCTTTATTTGTCGTTTTTGCCCACTATTGTTCTTGCGCATAGGTGCTAAGTTTGTATTGTCAAAACAAACACATCATTCACTATTCAACAAACGCAAAATGAGTACAACTGAAAAAACTATCCTGACTGTAGCTGCAACCGTAAATGCACCGGTTGAAAAAGTATGGAAAACATGGAGCACCCCGGAAGATATTATGAAATGGAACTCTCCTTCTGACGACTGGCACACTCCCAGTGCCACGAACGATCTTCGCCCGGGAGGCAAATTCACTTCACGTATGGAGGCGAAAGATGGCAGCTGGGGTTTTGATTTTGCAGGTATTTATGATGCTGTAGAAGAACATAAACTGATCGAATATACGATCGCTGATGGCAGAACCGTAAAAGTCGTTTTCGAAGCAAATGGCAATACCACCACAGTAACTGAATTTTTTGAACCGGAATCAGAGAACCCGATCGAGATGCAGCAGGCCGGCTGGCAGGCTATTATGGATAATTTTAAGAAATACACAGAATCTGTATAGCATATTTTCAAAAAATCACCACCTGTACAACTGTAGCAATTAAATTCTTCAGAAAATCGCTTTTGCCTTTGGTAAAAGCGATTTTTTTTGACGGGATTACGACTATGTTCCCAGCTCCAGCTGGTTCTTTACCAGGTTGTAATAATTCATTTTTGTGGCTACCAGTTCATTGTGCGTACCGCTCTCCACGATCTGCCCATCTCTCAATACAATGATCTGGTCAGCATTTTTGACGGTAGAAAGCCTGTGGGCAATGATCACCACTGTTTTTCCGGTAAAAAAGGATTGAAGGTTGTTATGGATGACCTTTTCATTTTCAGCGTCCAGTGCAGATGTCGCTTCATCAAGGAAGAGAAATTGCGGATTCTTATATACTGCACGGGCTATCAGGATCCTTTGCCTCTGTCCGCCGGAAAGACCGTTACCTGAAGAGCCGATCTTAGTATTCAGCCCCAGCGGCAGGCTTGCAATGAATGACTGGATATTGGCGATATGCAATGCCTGCTGCAGCTTTTCTTCATCAATATGTTCATCGCCACAGACAATATTCCTTTCTATGGTATCTCCGAAAATAAAACCATCCTGCAATACCACACCACTGTTCCTGCGCAGCCACAGGTGTGATACCTCGTTCAACGGAGCGTCTCCCAGGAAGATATGGCCGTTCACCGGTTCATAGAACTTCAGCAGTAGTTTCATGAGGGTGGTTTTACCACTGCCGCTTGCGCCGACAATAGCCGTGACTTTTCCCTGTGGTATGTGGAGGTAAATATTTTTCAGAACAAATGGAGAGCTGGGGCCTTCATATTGAAAATCAACACCCGATAGCTGGAAGTCCAGGTTGTCAGAAGGACTGCCCATCAGGATCTTATCTTTAAGACTGCTCTCTTCTTCTTCTTTGTGATGCTGTATCTCGTTAAGCCGGGCCAGGCTCAGTCTGGCATCCTGCAGGGAGCGGAAGAAACTCATCAGCTGATTAATAGGCGAGTTCATCTGACCAATAATGTATGATACGCTCAACAATGCGCCCAGGGTCATTTGTTCTTTTATTACCAGTGATGCAGCCAGAAAGGTAACAAGGATGTTCTTAAGCTGGTTGAGCAGTTCAAAGCCGGATAACTGTACCTGGTTGAGCTTGAGGATACGGATATTGATCTTAAATATTTTGTGCTGTATTTTTTCCCATTCATTTCTTTTATATTCTTCAAATTGATTCAGTTTCATCTCCGTAACCCCACTCATCATTTCATAAATAGACTCCTGGTTTTCACTACGCATCTGGAAACGGAAATAATCCAGTATTTTCCTCTTTTTCAACCAGAACAATGACCATAGGACCGCCACTACGCTAAGTCCCAGGTAAACGAACAACAGTTGGGGATTGTAGTACCAGAGCACCCCAAAAAAGACCATGAAAGTGATCATGGAGAAGAAGGTAAGCAGGCTCTGGGAGGTAAGGAAAGATTCTATGCGGTCATGGTCAGAAATACGCTGGTTGAAATCGCCCATTAATTTTGTATCAAAGAACTTGATGGGCAATTTTAACAGCTTTTTCAGGAAGTCTGAAATGATCTGAATATTAATCTTTGTTCCTACTATCATCATGATCCAGTTACGCAACAGTTCCATCATAAGGCTACCGAAGTACAGACCCAGTTGCGCCAGTAATATAAGGGTGATGAAGTTGAGGTCTTTCCCGTTTACTCCTTTGTCGATCAGGTTCTGGGTAAGGAACGGAAATATCAGTGAAATGCCGGAGCCCAGCAGCAGCAGCAATAACATTGATATTAAAGAACGTTTATACGGGATCAGATAACTAAACAGGTAACGGAGTGATGCATTGTTTTCTTTTGGTGGATCCTGGTTATAAAAGTTGTCAGTAGGCTGCAGGAAAAGTGCTACGCCTTCACCATCATCAGAAATCCAGTTCTTCTCAAAACGTTCCTGTGATAAAGTAATGAGACCATGGGCAGGATCTGCTATCTTAAAATATGTTTTCCCTGTAAACAGACGCTTTTGCACTTTGCAGAGTACTACAAAATGGTTTTGGTTCCAATGCAGGATGGCGGGAAGCGGGGTATCTTTTTCCGCAAGCATATCAGGAGTAAGCTTGCCTGTTAATGTTTCCATGCCAATACGCTGAGCTGCTTCGCTGATCCCCAAAAGAGATACCCCTTCCCGGGATATAAATGAATACTCCCGCAAATAGCTCAGACCATAGATCTTACCATGACAGGATGCCACCATTGCCAGGCAAGCAGGCCCGCAATCCATCTGATCGTGTTGAGGGGAAAAGGTCATTTCAAATTAATTGTGTTTCCTGATCTAAGAACATTTCCAGTACAAGCCGTTTTTTACTGTCTTCATCAAATTCATGTACGCAATAGTCCTTGCCTATATTCTCAATGATCATTTGACTGCAACCGCCGCCACAGATCGGCAATATTGAACATTCCAGGCAGGGCTTGTTGGTTAGTTTAGGTATCAGCCTTTTATTATGCTGTTCATTCCATATTATTTCTCCCTTTTCATTCAGTACGCCTTCCTTGTTCTTCTGGTTAAAGTCCCGGGCATTACATTTATATACATCGCCATTATAGTTTATTACGGCTTCATTTTTTTTATCAGCATAGCAGGAGCTTCTTACAGTGTCAGCCAGTACTGCGCTCCGGTGATGGATATGGTTCTTTTTTGCGTATTCTTTAAAAATGGCTACACTCTCTACGAGTTCCGGGGTACCGGGTTCCTGGAACACCTTTTGCATGGATAATGAGATCATTTTTTTCTCTTCCACTGTCAGATCAGCCAGATCGTCTATCACATCTTCAAGTCCTATGAGATTTTCTTTTGTAAAATTGATCCTTAGGGTGATCACAAACCCATTTCTTGCAAGAGCTTTTACATTAGCAATGATTTTGTCGTATGATCCCTTGCTTTTTGATACAAAACGTACCAGGTCATGTTTTTCCCTGTTTCCATCAAGGGTGATCTGAAACCCTCCCACATTATATCCTTTCAGCTCCTCTATAATTTCCTGGTCTATGAGCAGGCCATTTGAGGTAATTGAAATCAGCAGTTCTTTACCGTATTTGTCTGTAATGGCTTTTGCCTTTTTCATGAGTTCACTCATCTTATTATAGAACAAAAGCGGTTCTCCGCCAAAGAAGGATAAACTGAGCTTTTCCAGCTTTGGGTTCTGAGTAAAGATATTTTCCAGCAACAATTCAATCTTATCAATAACCTCATCGGTGATCTTTGATTTTTTTTCATGGTTTTCATAGCAATACCAGCAGCTGAAATTGCAATTCATGGTTGGATTGACAATCAGATGAAAATAGTTGTCCTGGTTATCGACAGAATCTATCAGGTTTCTTACATTTTGGAGTTCATCGGTATCGTTCTCCACTATAAATCCATATTCAACCAGTGCATCGAAAAACTCCTGATGGATCTCCTTTAATTCTTCCAGGGCTGCGGGTGTTTTCCCTGCAGAGACCAGCTCATAAAGGAAGCTATCAATCAGGAGGAATTTGTTCGTATACGAGTTATGGTAAACTATTTCTTCTCCATAAGGAACAGCTGTATTAAATCTGCTTAATTTCATATGATTAAGTTTAGAAGTCTTAGTTCAAAGAAGACCGGTCTTAGTTCTCCAAGACCGGCCTTAAAGGTTAGGATCATTTGCAGGCGCAGGCGCAAGCATGTCCAGATGCCACGTCAACGTTTACATTCACGGGGTCTTTAACAATTACAGTACTAGGGGCAAATGCAGAGAAACCGCCTTTTAGTTTACCTTGCTCATTTTGTTTCAGGGGAGTAACTTTTTTCTCCAGTCCTTTTAAATTGATTTTACCTTTCATTTTTTTGGGTTTTTAGAGATTATGCTTACTCTATTCAGGATTTTCAGCGGCCTCCTTGTTGCAACGTCTTTTACTTTATATAGTCAAAGTCTTTGTCTGGTTTCATTGTCAGATTTTATGGTCCTGGTATTAATCTTTTTCTTATTGTCAAAGGTGTACTGGATAGAAATGATGAAGCTCCTGGTTAATCTTTTCAGGCGGTAATAAGAAGTGAAATCTTTGTAGAAGGAAAGGTTCTCGTCTATTCTTGTATTGAAAATGTCGTTTGCCCTGAAACTCAGGATAATATTCTGTTTAAATGATTTTCTTATGGAAACATCTGTTTTATATTTAGGCTCTCCTGATAGGTTCTTGTTTTTATAGCGATGCTGATAGTTGTTAAATAATTCTACTGTCCAGGTTGGGACTGGGTTAAGCTGTATGTATATGTTGTTATAAAATGAGGTGCCGGATGTGCTGATACCCGCAATGTCTTTAAATGAATTGTAGAATATTCCTGTACTTACGCTGGCGTACAGCCATTTGGTAATGTCTCTGTTATAGTAGTAATCAATACCTGTTTCATAGAATTTGCCGAAGTTCTGTGGCTGGAAATAATTAACAAGTGCGCTGTCAGTATAATAGGCGCCCTGTATGGTATTAGTGGTTTTTCTGCCAAAAACTGAGATAGACTGATTGGGATAGTCCAGGCCCAGTTCTGCCATATCCATATACAAAGGCTGCAGATATGGATTTCCTGTAAGGTACAGGTAATCGTTCTGTTTCACGACGTAGGGATTCAGATCTGCAAAAGAAGGCCTTGTGATGCTTCTTTTATAAGAGGCTGAAAGGCTTCTGTCTTCCTTCAGGTCATATTTGTAATAAAGACTTGGGAAAAGCCTGGTATAGTTCTGTTTTACATTTTTTGAGTTGATTCTGTTCAGGCCTTTAATATCTGTATTTTCGACGCGCAACCCTGCTTTTACATAATGCTTGTTCCACTGCTTGCCGGCACTAAGGTATCCTGCAATAATGTTTTCCCGGTTGTCAAAATCCTGGCGTTGACCTTCATCAATTATCCAATGGTCGTCTTTAAGAAACTTTGGTGTCAGTTCATTATTCCGCTTAACGTTCCCATATTTTAATCCTGACTGAAGCTCTGTGTTACTCCCGATCTTCTGGATCCAGTCAGCCTGTAAAGTATAATAATCTGACAGGGCAGTTGTATTATAAGTATAGTAGCTGCTCCTTTCAGGATCATCCGGGTAGTTTGTTTCAACGTTGTTGGATGGGAGGCTTTTGTTTCTTCCTACATCGCCAATGAATTTCAGGGTACTTCCCTGCCCGTCAGTTTTATAGGTGTAATTGAGCGTAATGTACCAGAGGCGGTTCTTAAAAGCCGAAACAGAATGTATTTTACTGTTTACATCTGTTGAATTGTGCCTTGTCAGCTGCTGATTACCGTAGCCATCATAAACAGCTTTGTTATTATTGACATATCCTTCAATACCCAGTTCATTCCTTTTGTCAGGATATAAAAGGAGGCCTGTTCTCCAGCTCAGGTCATTATCATCCGCATCAAATTTTTCCAGATAGGTATTTTTAACTCCTGTATTGTAATTAAAAGCACTGGTGGATCTTCCCAGATCGCGGTTCCTGGAATAATTCAGATTTGAATACATTGTCCATTTCGCTGCGCTATAGTTCAGGCCCAGACTGCCATTATAAGTACCATATTCTTCTTTTCTGAACAGGTAGGAAGTTTTGGCTATTGCCCTGAAACCGTTGGGTATTTTCTTTGAAACGATGTTGATAACGCCTCCTGCTGAAGTGGCATCAAGTTCTGCTGATGCCATTTCCTGTATCTCAATACGTTTAATGTCTTCTGAGTTGAGGCTGGACAAATAGCTATTTAACTCAGCACCGGCCAGGCTGGTTTTTCTGCCGTTGATCAATACAGTAGCGGCCCTGTTATTCAGCATGATCCCCCCATCCGTACTGACATTCAGTTTTGGGCTTCGTTGCAGAACATCTATACCGTTAAAGCCTTTGGAAATGATGCTGTTTTCAACGTTAAAGTATAGTTTATCACCCACCCGCTCAATAACCTTTGCTTTCACTGTAATAGCCTGTAAATCTTTAGAAGTGCTGGCTGCAAACCTGATATCAATAGTGGTATCCCGGGTCAGAATGAAATTTAACTCATATTGCCTGTTGCCCAGATAACTGCTTACTAACCGGTAACTGCCTGGCCGGATGTTGGTCAGAGAATAATTGCCCGTACTATCTGAAAAAGATTTCAGGACATGAATACTATCTCTGCTCAACTCAATAGTTGCATATTCCACAATCTGGTAGGCGCTGTCTGTCACTCTACCTGAAATTTTGATTTGCCCAAATATGTTATTGCTGAACAACATGACTAGTTCAATTGCAATCAGTGCAATCAGTTTGCTCATCTTCTTTTATTATGATTATTGTTTGATGTAATGACCGGCAGGTACTTTGCAGCAAAGGAATGTATACAGGGACCAATAAAATTCCTGGAAACTTTCTTTGACAGATAAAAGTATTACCGCAAATGATCTAAGCCATTTGTTAAGAGGTATAGTCTACAATAGTGCTTCTAAAGTTTTAGTCTGAATGTAAAAGGAATAATGCTAGGGTAACATAGCCAATTCTTAGGGTTTGATACAATCGTCCGGTTCAGAAATGTTATAGTTAAATTGAGATTATACTTCCTCCATTGGGCATCTTCTTCAGTAAGATGAAGTTAGAAAAAAAATTCTTAGAGTAGAAAATTTTTTTTTCTATTCTAAAAAAAGAAACTTTAAAATAAAACCCAATGCAGGAATGCTGCACCTGATATATCCAAAGTCCTTTTTAAATGCAGCATTTCCTGTTATAGTCTAATTATAATTGCATTATGGGATACATAAGAGAATATTATGAACGGATCGTAAAACTGCAGGAATAGGAATGGAAATAGCCGGTATCGTTAAAGGATACCGGCTTTGCAGTAGTTATTGTTTCTGCCAGTTTACCAGTGGAGGCAGGTAATGTTTCATTTCCTGTATGTTATTATAAAACGGTTTTACAAGCTGGAAGAATCCCGTAAACTGTTCGCTTTTACGGAATTTCTGAAGATGATCTGCTTCTGAGGTCCAGTAGATGGTTACAATATAATGATCCGGTTCATCGCTCCCTTTGATGATATTGTAGCCTTTACAATAGGGAGATGCTTCCAGCAGCTTACCTGCTTCAATATAGGCCCTTTCAAAAGCATCATGATCTGATGAAGGAATGTTATACCTGATAATTTCAACGCTGTAGTTCGGGTTGTTTTCCATGTTTTGATTCTTAGTTTGAGCAAAGGATAACGTGGTCATAAACAGACCAGCAATGGTAAAGAAATGAGATAGTTTTTTCATACTTCAATTTGGAACATTTTGCTGGTCTGTACAATAACTTACTAAAAAGTAAGCCTGAAACAGAAAAGCCGGGGCCTGTAAAACCCCGGTTCTCATTATCTGATCAGTTACCGATCGATGTCTATTTCCCAAACTTATCTTCCAGCACCACAGTCCCATTCAGGCGTGTGAATTTCACAGCGTTAACAGCCCCTGCGCCTTTGAAGCGGTAGCTAACACCTACAATATCAGCTGCATCGGAGGCAAAGTTATGGCTATACGCCAGCTTACCATTTACCAATATCTGTAATTGTTTGTTGCGGGCTTCACAACATACTTTCACCCATTCACTCATGTCACAGCCAAAGCCGGCAAGATTACCATGTTGTGCTGTAAAGCCCGTGTCTATTGCCAGTAGGCTCATTTCTCCCACACAACCGGGAATGCCCACGGGAATAATGATGGCAGAACCATCACAGTGAATATAAATATCAGCACGCTGACAAACGGCGGCTCCCTGTTTGTAATCGTTCTTTAGTTCTGTTTCAAAAATGAAGTTGTCGTTTTTCAGTCCGTGGAAATCGCCGATATTATAGAAACGCACTTCCGGCGCCTGTGGCTGCATATGGATGTTCTTTTTTTCCATTAATGCTACTGGTATATGCAGCGCTCCATCCGTTATAAATTCTTCCTTTGAAAAATATGCCGGCACTGGTTCCTGATCTACAGCAGCCAGCCATCCACCGGAAGGAATGATAAGATTGTGCTCTTTTACGATCTTACTGCCAACTACCAGCTTAGCCTTGAAGAAACCGGGATAATAATAGATGGAAGTATAGGTATGGCCATTGGCGGGCACCCGTGAACGGCGGGAAGGGTCCCATGATTGCTGTATGAACACGGAATCACTCTTTGCAGCGGTAGCATCATAGTTAAAGATCACTGAATTGGGAATGCCGGCAGCCAGCGGCTGACTGGAAAAACTGAAACGGGCGCTGTCCGGTACGGGAGAGGACATGCCGGCAGTACTTGTTTTGCTATACATCCATCCAGCAGTAGCTGATATCAGCAGCAGGCCCGATACGATATACCAGCCGGTGTTACGCCTGCCTGCAGACTGAACGGCAGGATGATCGTTCTGTAGCGCCGTGCCGGCAACAGGTACCGCAAGCTGTTGTTGTTTGAAATCACGCCAATCTCTATAACCTGAAAATGCGGCGAGGGCATTTAAGGTGCTTAGAGAAGGAGAGCTCTCATACTTCACTTTTCCCCACACTCTTTTCAGGGTGCTTACACTAAGAACTACCTGCGTATGGTCATATATACGGGCGCTGAGCGCTTCGAAGTCCTGGTTCTGCCAGTCGTCAGCGCTTCCCCATCCAAGTTTTTCTTCAATGGTCCTACAACAATGTTGTAGTAATTCAATATTATCCATTATTGATAATCAATTAATTAATCGCTGAACAATCTTGAACAAACTTGCATGCGGGCTGAATAACTGTGTTCTTACAGAAGACTATAACTTTCCCGTCATACCCGGTCCAAAATAATGCTTTTCACAAATTTAAAAACCATTAACCGTATGCGTTTCAGTTTATTGATCTTACTGCTTCTCTCATTGACCGCAGGAGCGCAACCCATTATTCCCTTTGATTCTCCCCGCTGGAAGATAACGGGGAATGGATTTGTACAGGAAACCCACCTGGGCCGGCCCGCCTACCGACTGGCAAAGGGCGCTGCCCTGCTTGAAGATGTCAACTTTAAGAACGGGACCATTGAGTTTGATATCGCCCTTGCAAAGGAACGGTATTTTCCGGCTATTGAATTCCGGGTACAGGATGAATATAACTATGAACAATATTACCTGCGGCCCCATCAGTCGGGTAATCCGGATGCCATGCAGTATACCCCGGTATATAACAATTCTGCCGGGTGGCAGCTATATTACGGAGAGGGATATAATAACCCTGTTATACTGCCTTTTGACCGCTGGCTGCATGTTAAGCTGGTAGTATTGGGCAGTCAGGCGGAGGTGTATTTTGACCAGGATACTACCCCTGTGCTTTTTATCCGCCATCTGAGAAGAGATATTGCAGGTGGTAAGATAAAGTTGTCAAATATGGCTCCTTCGCCGGCCTGGTACAGCAATTTTACTTATACATCCACCGATGCTGTTACTATCAGAAGCAAGGCTGCTCCGGTTCCTCCGTTGCCTTCTACGGTGATCACCTCCTGGCAGGTTTCCAGTCCGTTCAATGAGAAACAGTTAACCAATAAATTCCATCTTTCTGCGGCAGATACTGCTAAGCTAAGCTGGAAACATTTAAATGCTGATGAACTGGGCGTCACAGACCTCGCTATGCTTTCGGGAGTGGATTCCAACAGTAATACTGTGTTTGTAAAGAGGATCATATATGCTGATAAGCCGGGCATCCAAAAGCTAAGCTTTGGTTTTTCTGACAGGGCGAAGGTATATCTCAATAACCGCCTGCAATATGCCGGAGAAGATGGTTTTATGTCCAGGGATTACCGGTTCCTGGGAACTATCGGCTACTTCGATGCTGTATACCTTGATCTGAAGAAAGGGCGTAATGAATTGTGGATAGCTGTTTCGGAAGACTTTGGAGGGTGGGGAATTAAAGCGAAGCTGGAATGAATAAGGGAGCCGTTAAGCTCCTTTATTCATTTTTATTTCAATGCTTAGTTCCGTGTCAGCGTTATTAAAACCCCAGAAATACCAACTTGTTGGTATTTATTTTTACTAATAGCAGCATTAATTTGCAATCAAATACCCCAAAATCATATAATCATATACCAGTTTACTGATCATCAACCCCATTATCGACCGAAAATATCGTCATATGAAAAAGAACAGCGCTCGCAATTTCTGTTTTGTAGCTAAGCATTTTATTATTGAGTTTCTTGCGGCATATACGCTGCTAATCATACTGCCTACCTGCGTATCTGGGCAAACTTTAAGTAATATAAACACATTGCAGAGCGCAAGAGAGAAGATAGCAGTAAAGGAAGTCAGGAAAATCATATCAGCAACCAATGTGCCAGATTCAGTTCGGGAAAATGCAAGGACGGACAGTTATGCACGGAAAAGGGAGATACAGCATTGGAAGGATGCTGCTAAATTTGCAAGAGAAAATACTGAAGACTTTGTTGAGTTGCTGGATTTTTACAGCAAACACATGAAGGCAAATGATCTGTCTGACCACTTTAATACACCTTCCACGAAAAGTATTTATTACGCTTCTCTTGCGGTGCAAAAGCCTGCAGTACTGGAAAGGTATTTCAGTGAGTATTCGTTTGACCCGGATGGAAAAGAAAGAAAAGAGGTTGAAGAAGAAATAGAGGTTATCAAATCATTTGTTCTAAAATCCTCCAAACCAACTGCCTCTTTTTTTGCCAGCGGTAATATAAGGAATGTTGCCACATCCAAGTCTACAGAACCATTGGCAGGAGGTACAGGCACTATAGGAATTTCATATTCAAGCAACCGGCATCTTTTTTCTGCCCAGGTGGCTGTGGCTGCTACGGAAGATACCATAAGATCAGGCTTTGGAGCTAATGTATTGAGTCCTGTTAATGGTAAAGCTTTAAAATCAGGATTACTTGAATGGTATCCACAAATCACGAAGAATATAAACAACTGGCTACACTTTTATGGTTCTTTCTCTTCCTCAGTATGGGATGTGGATACAACAAGTAGTGGATCACTGACAAAATCTGCCTCTGTAATAGGAGTCGGTGCATTTTTCCATCGAAGGCTTTTTGGGGGAGAACTGGGGGAAACTACGGTTGGGCTGGATGCAGAGTTTGGGGTATCAGGCAGATTTCTTGGTGGCGATGTCAGAAATCTGCTAAAAACTGAGATTGGAAAAACGAAATACCTGGAATCATTCCCTAGCAAGAGATGGGCATTTTTAGGTCTGGAGGGTGGTTTTACACTAAACTTTGGTCAACTGGTCGGTGCAGTACAAGCATACTACCTGTTTCCCAAAACGAGTGAGCCAATAGATGGATTATCCAAACTGCAAATATCCTTTGGAGTAAGCGTGCGTGGGGATATTATAAAAGACATACTCAACTGAACTTTTTTAGTTAATTAAAAGAGTTAATAATTCAAACAGGCCCTGTATATCATATATGCTTGATAAGCTCATGTTGCAAAAGGCCTTGGATATAAAGAATTTAAGTGAAATAGGAATGAGCAGGGGGCTTTATGCCCCTTGCTGTTATTTCTTCAAATGTGCATCCAGCCAATGATAGACTTCTTCTTTTACTTTAGGCGGGAAAGCATGCCGTCCGTTGTCTTCATCAAAGTAAATAGTATGTAAGTTACCGTCTGCATTCAAAGCCTTATAATATTTTCTGGCTGTTGAGTCCAGCCGCTGGGCGCCTTCTACATGTCTCTTACTATCCTGTTTTTCTGCATCGTTTTCATTGCCCCATTCATACAATCCTCTTGTCATTAAAAATGGCCTTGGAGCTATCATACCTACATAATCTGCGGTTTTACCTGTCAAGGCTAATCCTGGAATAGCAGCCATCGCATTTCTTTTGCGGATGGCATCTTCTGCATACCAGTCCATCAGTTCAAAGACGCCACACGATGAAGCGCCAACGCTGATCCGTTTATCTGCAAACATAAAGTAAGTAAGTATGTACCCGCCGGCAGAGTGTCCGATTGCGCCTATTTTCGATTTGTCGACATTAGGAACGGTGCATAAGACATCGGTTGTCAGTATCAGATCATATACTTCTTTACCTGCAAAGTTGCGGCCTGATAGTAGCAGCTGTCCAACCCAGTGTTGTTCTGCAATATCGGCCTGTTCAAAAACATCTGCCAGTGTATCGGGAGAGGGGATTCTGCGCCTTTCAGCATGTAAAAATCTGTCCGGGCATATAACTATATAACCTCTGTTGAACAGTTCAAGTCCGTAATGCTGATCAGCATCGCCTGTTATGCCTGCTGTTTCCGAATACCCTATGTAGTTGTGACTGCCATCCTGGTGAATAGCTACTATGGCTGGCAGTTTTTTGCTTTTAGCTGCATCAGGAATGAAAAGAAAAGCATAGATATAATCTTCCGGTGTATGAAAAGTTGTATTTGAATCTTCAGCTAAGTATTTAATTCTATATCGCCACCCATTACCAAGTTTTACCTTCTCCAATGTGTCTATATGAAGAGCAGGTTTTTGAGGCATTATTCCTAATGTGGCAAGTAATTTTTCCCTTCTCTGGGCAAAAGTACATGTCATGGAAAAGAGCAGTAAGAGCAGAAGCGACCAATCTTTTTTGTAAATCATAAGGAATAATAATTTTTATTGTTACAGCTGGCAGTAGTTTTTGAGTATAATAGCAGGAATATTTAGGAGTACTCCATTTTTATAAATGATTGATAATTAACCTTTGAATGGCAGATAGAAGTTAAGGAAAATCTTCCGGACCAAGAAAGTTCTAAAATCTTGTACGCAATACGGTAGCTTTAGATAGGCAGAAACTGTGTAAGTAACCCGGTGTTCGTAAAAAAATAGAAACTACAGCTGATAAAGATACTCTCGGAAGTTGCCTTTTGGAGTTTATCGGGATCACGATATACCAGAAAGAAGATGACCGAAGTTATAGTTCATTAACCAAACCCTCTTTAACCAAACATTATGAAACTATTAATGCCTATGAAATGGCTCAGGAAGTACGTACTTCTCTTCCTGGCCCAGACTTTAGTTTTGATCTCTGTACGGGCGTCGGGTAACGATCCCTCAGACCAGGCCGTTTTCTATACTGATATGAACTACGGAGGATCAGCTATTGCACTGTCTGCCGGTACTTATACCAGGGCGCAGATGATTGGCAATGGCCTTCCTGATGATGCAATTTCCTCTTTTACAATTCCAGCGGGTTACCAGGTCACATTTTTCTGGGATGATAATTTCACCGGCGCCAGTATTACCAGATCAGCGTCAGAAGCCTGGATTGGCCTTGAATGGAATGACAAGGTTACATCCCTTATTATTACAAAAGCAGCACCGGAAGAACAGGCAGTTTTTTATACTGATGCAACTTATGGAGGGAAGGCGGTCCCGCTTTCTCCCGGAAATTATACCCGGGCACAAATGATAGCTTATGGTATACCCGATGATGCTATTTCTTCATTCACAGTGCCATCCGGCTACCAGGTAACGGTATATTGGGATGATAATTTCTCAGGCAGCAGCCTGACAAGAACAGTATCCGAACCATGGATAGGTCCTGAATGGAATGATAAGGTCACATCCCTTATTATTGCGAAGGTCAACCCTTCATCATGGCTGGGTAACTGGATATGGACATCTGTTGCCGGACCTAACAATACATGGCTATCCCTGAGAAAGAAAGTAACGCTTTCCGCTAAGCCATCCCGCGCGCTGACCAGGATCGCAGCGGAGAATAAATACTGGCTGTATATCAATAAGCAGCTGGTTATAAAAGATGGTGGACTGGACGCCCGCCCTGATCTGTTAAATACTTATTACGATGAAGTAGATATTGCTCCTTATCTTACTGCCGGCGAAAATACTATCGCTGTGCTGGTCTGGCATAAAGGCGGAAATAACTCATATTCACAGCGCGTAACCGGGTACGGTGGATTGCTTTTTGAATCTTCCCTGGAAGGCAGCAGCCCCTCATCTATTGTTTCAGATGCATCCTGGAAAGCGAAAGTACACCCTTCATTTGGTCCGTCTACGCAGCTCATTATTGACAACAATGGTTATAAATGGCTGGCCTGGCCTGTTTATTACAATGCACAGGCTGAACCTGGCGCCTGGACGTCTGCAGCTTATGATGACAGTACCTGGCCAAATGCTGTCCAAAAAGGAGTGGCAGGAGTAGCGCCATGGAATCAGCTCCAGCACAGGACCATACCGATGTGGAAAGAATCTGATCTGAATAACTATACCAATGCAGGTTCATTCCCTGCTACGCTCAGCTCTAATCGTGTTATTACAGCAAGAGTAGGTACCAATATACAGGTGAGGCCCTATCTTAAACTGAATGCCCCGGCCGGCGTTAAGGTAAGGGTAGAAGTGAACCGGTATTACTGGCAGGAATATACCACAAAGGCGGGAGAACAGGAGTTTGAATGCTTTGCCTGGCAAAATTCCAGCGGGGATACAGTAAGCTATCAATTTTCAAATGTAACCGGCACAGTACAGGTACTGGCACTGAAGTATCGTGAAACCAGCTATAATACAACAAAACCTGGAACCTTTTCATCAAATGACCAGGGCCTTAATACATTATGGGGAAAGTCAAAAGCAACTTCCCAGGTATGTATGAGAGATATCTTTTACGATTGCCCTAACCGGGAAAGAGGGCAATGGTGGGGAGATGTATCCCAGCAGATCCTTTATTCAGCCTATATTTATGATACGTCTTCGAACCTTCTTGCCCGCAAAGGTTATCGTGAGTTGCTGCGCTCCCAGAAAAGCGACGGATCATTATATACTACTGCGCCCGGTACAGAGTTCCATTTGCCGGATCAGAACCTGGCAGCGGTGGCCCTGTTGTGGAAGTATTATACTTATACGGGAGACAGGGCTTTATTACAGGAGCTGTATCCTGCAATAAAGAAATTTGCTTCATACTGTGCCGGTTCTTCAAACAGCGATGGTATGCTTGTCTGGCAGAATGGTCCCTGGAACTGGGTTGACTGGGGAGATAACAAGGATGCTTCAACTATCGGCGCTGCCAATACTGTTTATAATGGTATTTATGCAGTGTTCCTTGAATCGGCTGCCAATATTGCCAATTTGCTGGGGTATGCAGCAGATAAAAGTTATTATGAACAACTGCTGAATAAGGTAAGAAGTAACTTTAATAATTACTTCTGGAACAGCAGTGCAAACGCGTATGTTTACCATCGTACAGCTGAGGGTGCGCAATCTCAGATCATAGACGACAGAAGTAACGCATGGGCGCTGCTTGCCGGTGTGGCCAATGATGCGCAGAAAGCAGGAATACTGAATGTTCTTAAAACGAAATACAATGCAAGTCCATACCAGGAAATGTACATAGAGCAGGCCCTGGTGCAGCTTGACCCTAAAGCGGGTATTAAAAGAATGAAGGACCGTTATGCAGCTATGATCGATAGCTGGTCATCTACATTATGGGAAGAGTTTCCTGCCAGTAATAGTAATAACCATGCCTGGTCTGCCGGACCACTGTATGTTCTCAGTGCTTTCGTGCTTGGAGTGCGTCCTTCGCTGCCGGGATATGAGGAGTTTTCCTTCCTGCCGCAACCGGGTGATCTCACTAATGTATCCGGCGTGATCCCTACCGTTAAAGGTAATATCAGCGCGACTTTCTTCTCCAATAGCTCCGGAGTGCTGCAAACCATCATATCTCCGTCCGGCACAACAGGTATTGTAGGTATTCCAAAGAGCGCCATAACCTGCGGACTGAAAGAGATCAAGGTGAATGGCACAGTTATCTGGAGGAATGGTGCGACAGTAACAGTGGTACCAGGGGTGACATTCTCAGCAGAAGATGCACAGTATGTCAGATTCAGCGTGTCTTCCGGTACATGGATATTTGAGGCAGGATGTGCAACCTCTGCTGCAAGGGCCAGCAGCAGTCTGACGGTAACTCCCAATCCATTTACGTCTGATGTTACTGTAAAGGCCGAGAGTATAAAAGATCAGTATGTTATAGTGGAAGTCTTTAACAGCAGTGGAGGAGTAGTCCTTCCTGCCAGAAGAGTGTTGAATGGGTCGAAGATCGGTCTTTCACATCTTCCTGCCGGTATTTATATTATTAGTACAATAGCTGGTAAGAAAACATATAGCAATAAAGTCCTGAAATACTGAAGAAATAAGGTGATTCAGAGAATAGTAGCTAAGACGAAAACAGAAATTAACAAAGGAGCCGCGAGGCTCCTTTGTTGTTATTCAGAGATCTTATCAATTTCAATCAGGACCTTGGCAAGTTCTGTCATGGTTATTAGAAAAGCTAAAATGTTTCCTCTAACTCACGGAACATATCAATAGTCTTAAGACACGAAATACCAAATGGCAGACAAGCATCGGGGATTTTTATTGACGAAATAAATATTCCTCAGCCATTTTAAGCTGCTTTTTGCGCAGACTATGTACTAATGCTAATAATCCAATCCCATAAATTAATCCTGCAATACTCAATTTATTGCTCTAACTTTAGCGAGGTTGCATTTGGCTTCTTCTGATTTAGTTTGAGGTCCTTTTTCTTCCTCATTCCTGTTTTTCAGTAGTAAGCATATTTAATTAAAATTATATTTGTGAATATTTTTGTAGGTAATATAAGTGACAGAACAACTGAAGATGAAATATGGTCTTTATTTGACCCATTTGGAGTTGTATATAGTATTAATGTGGCTTACGATAAGTACAGTGGACGTTCTAAAGGCTTTGCATTCGTTGAAATGCCAGACGATTCCAATGCAGTACTGGCAATTAAGGAATTGAATAATTCAGTAGTTGCTGGCCAGAAAATAGTAGTGTATGAGGCTCGTCCAAAACCTGAAAGACCAGAAAATAATCGTTTCTCCAGATCCGGCCCAGGCCCTGGATTTAGACCCAGATACTAATAGTTGGATGTTTTAAAACGTCGATTACCTTTATCTGTTAAGAGAAACAAGAACTGTTAGCAACTGCGTTCCGCCCATGAGGTGACGATGAAGATTTGTATCATCATGTTAGTTGTGTGAGTTCGGAAACTTTAGCCTTTACGAGTTCTTCGGTCAGCAAGAATAGTGCATTGTTTCTTAGCTGGATTCAATATTATTCCAGGACGCCACCTTATGAAATAATATGTCAATGGACCGGTAAGGAAAGTCCTGTTCCATGATTTTATAGGGGTATGCTTAATAAAAAAAGAGCCATCAGTTAAAACTGACGGCTCTTTTATTTAGCGGAGAAAGAGGGATTCGAACCCCCGGACCTGTTACAGTTATAATCATTTAATTGTAGATTCCGGAGTATGGTATCCCCCCATACCGGAACATGGTACCCCCTCATTCCGCTGATGGTAACCCCACCCTAATATTACTAGGATTGGAGTATATGAAGCTATAAATTTCACCCATCATT
>NZ_WRXN01000021.1 GCF_009758205.1 Chitinophaga tropicalis | reverse complement strand
CTCGTTACTGAATGATATTTTTTGGACCTTTGGGATCAATGCCCCGCTGCATCAGAAAAAATATCATTCAGTAACGAGGCCTGTTAAGTACTTAAGTTTTATTGACACAGTTTATTTTACACACCCGATCAGCCCCTTTTCTTTGCAGAAAAGAGGCTGAGATGTAATTTTAAATTACCCATATAAAAATTCTATAGTAAAAGAGAGGCATCAATTTGTCTTTAAATTTGTAAGCCTCAAACAAGGAATGTCGATGTCTTGAAAACGGTTCCTCGCGTTGGCTTTCTATATTAGAAGAACCTTCAACTAAATACTAGAGCTCTAATTCTGATTTCAAATTCTCAAATATCTTATTTAATTCATCTTCATCCTTTTTACTTGTTATTGAAAGAATGATGATATTCTTATCCTTTGTAAGAAGAATTCTCCGGCTAAACCAAGCGCCTTGCTCATATCGATAAGTAAAATATAAAACTCCTATGCTCTTTCCATTTCGAGTTGTATCAAGATGTTTATCAATCTTTATACTCACATTACCATCAATATCATTACCAATTTGCCAATTCAAAAGAGAATTCAGATCATTAAGGGTAGTATCCTCATATTGATAAATCCGTACATCTATCCAACTAGATGAGTCTATTGCCCCAACCCTACTGTTAAACAAAAGAGACTCGCTTAAAAAACCTGGCTTTTCCTGGTCAATCCAATCTTTTGGCAGGCTTAAATTTAGTTGCACATTCGCCTCTTTACAGAAAAAATGAACTTTTATGCTTTGAATTGCATTATTAACACATCCTTCCATAGAAAGGAAAGCAAGAAAAAGAATGAAATATCGCATACACTAATTCTTATATCAAAAAAAACACAGTTATGCGTTATTTATGTAATACTGGCTGTCTCTTGTTTATGTAACGACACAATAATGAATCTTTTAAATACTGAGCAAACTCTTCAAATAGAGCTTGATCCTGACCATAACTAATTGTTGTCTTTAAATCATAGGCCAAAAAAAATAAAGGGCAGTCGAAGCAGCTTTTATTACTTTTCCACCTGTCTTTCCCTTTCAAAAGCTCATTTGCCTTTCCAATAATTTTCATCCATCGGATTGTATCAATCCTAAAACTATATCCTTCAAAAAACAAAAGTTGATCCTTTTCGTCGGTAAAATCTTCAATATCCCTATGATAAGCCGGCAATACCTCATATAGAACACCATATATATTATCATTCAACTTCTTAAAATGTACTAAAAAAGAAGTGTCAAATGTATTTGATGAGCAAAAAAACAATTCATTTCTATCCGGTATGCTTCCATTAAAAGGGATAGCAAATTTTTCAATGGTTGACATTAAGACTGGTGGTAGTGAATCTATAGATTTCAACTCGGTTTCCTTCTCTTTACTTTCTTGTTGTTTGCAAGAAATACAAATTAGTAATACTATAACAACAGATGCAATCTTCATCATCATTTTTTTAAGCTTTGATATAAAAAATAACTATTTTTTGTCGCTATGGTTGGATTCTCAATCATCAAACCTCGACTAGTCATAGTTGCCTTAGTTCCTGCTCCATATATAGTTAATCCATATGGTGTTGCTATAAGAGCAAGAGATTGTCCTCGTTCACCGGCATTTTTATTTCTGTAATAACCTAGGTGGATAATCGTTTGGGTAAGTGGGCTTACCCAAATAACCGTGCTGAGACCTTGCGGAACCGTCAAACTAAATATTCTGTAACGCCAGGCAACTCTGATTTAATTTTCCCAATTGTACTTTCGTCCTTAATGCTCACAAGCCAATAAGAGGAGTCTACCAATTCCAGAACATATTTGCATTTATTATTCATTTCTTCATCTGAACTATATCTGTGCAAATTAGATTTCTCTTGATCTCCAATAACTAATAAATCTAATATCTGATTAGGATGACGAGACAGTTTTATCAGCTCTTCCCAATCAAGTATGTAACCATCTGGAGATTTATTTATTTCCTCATCAAATTCAAGTACATAAAATCCATTAGGATCCCCCATTGCATCTATCCATAATATGGTCCAATAATATCTTTCTCCATCATTAATGCAGTTCAATATATCCGATAACCTAATTGTTAAGATGCCTGAGTCTGTATTCTTTATCATCAAGGTTTTTTCTGCAGCCATGGTAAATATTTTTTATAGTCTATATTAAGCGGTTGGGCATCTCCATGTTGAGGCGTGCCTCCTGTAGGATTTTGTATGAAGGGATGTTCATGTGGATTGGTATGATTCCCTGGACGTCCATGATCCGTAAAGTCAATATCTTTAACAGGCTTACCATTTTGATCAAATTCGCGAGCTTGATTATAAGTACCTTTTCTCCCTTCCCTCGAACCCAATTGCGTATGCGGACCAGTTGCTTCCGGATCAGACATTGGTTCTTTAGTTTTGGGATCACGAGGTAACGGACGTTGCGACGGCTCATGACTATATTCTCCAATATTAACTCTTCCATTTTGTGACGCTAAGTTCGCAGCTCCATTCTTATTTAATATAGTGCCAATTACAGAAATCCCCATACCTCCAAGTGCAGCGGGGCCACTGGCTTCAATGGCCAAGCCACCACTTGCTGTCGTTACTGTTACCGCAGTTGCAGTAATTGCACCACCAGCTACTTGTCCTCCCTGCCCAGCTGAGATTGCGGCAACATCTGCCGCATTTAATCCCGCATTCCAGCCACCGGCAACCACAGGGTCTTTTATAGTACCAGCCATCGCTATTCTTAAACTTGTACCGGCAATATTATCGAGTGTTCCAATAGCCAAGCCCCCAATACCTCCAGCCACAGCCAATCCAGCTTGTTTGACATTATTCCACTTAGGCCAATCCGGCCACATTCCATCAGGGTCGATAAATCTTATCGGATTATCAAACGCATAAGAATAATGGCTCCAACGTCTGCCTTTTTCACTCATCGGATCGACAACGAGCCACCTCCCAATCTGCTGATCATACATCCTCGCACCATAATCATACCACTCTAGTCCACTTCCATTCGCAAACTCTCCACTCTGTAACTCCTTCCCATTATATTTCAACCTATTCTCAGTGTAACTGTTACCTTTTAAGGCATTCGCACTTATCCCAGCCATTGTCAACCCAAACGGATAATAATGTGTTTCTTCCAACAACGGCCCGCTATTATGTACGACCACCAGGTTGTCAAAAAACACGTCTTCTGCACTTTCATTAGAGGAATAAATATAAATAAATCCTGTCTTCTTTATCACCAAACTTCCGGTTTCCAGCGGTTGAATAACGTTCGGGCTACCCTGTACCTGCCTGACTCCACTATTCTCATTCACCATTTTAAACTGATCATCGAACAGAACATAATTCAAATAAGCTTTAGGCTTATCACTTAGGTTCTGTAACGGATCTGTATTCTTTAAGACCTGGTAATCATCTCCTGTAAAGTTATTGGCAATGGGAGCATTAGCGCCAAGAGCGACATGAACTCCTTCAGTCAGATTTCCAGTGCTGAAAGCAGAAATAGCAGCTATCACCATTTCTTCAGCAGTGGCGGCAGATTGGCTGGCGCCGGCACTCTGGTAAAAGGCCTTTGCAACCGCCTGAATAGTATCTCCTGCCATGACTCTCAGCACTAATGAAGGCCCTATCTTAGCGGTATTCTTATTCAGTTTTGCCAGATAAGTATTAGGGTTTGTCGTTGCATCTTCCGGATAACCAGCAGGTAATGTTGAACGGGTAGCCTAGTCACAAAACCAAAAAATCATTCACCAGGCAAAGAGAATTCTGCGCCATCTAAGGATTTCAACATTTTTTCAATCACCTCATGATTCTTTGAATTAATTAACCAATATGAAGAATCTACCAATTCAATAACATATTCGCAATTCTGAACCATTTCGTCATCAGTAGAGAACCTTCTTAAAACTCCTTTGTCTTCACTTCCACAAATAAGCACTTCTATTATTTGGTCAAATTGATTCGCTAAAGCAAGTAAGTCCTGCCAACTTAATACAACTCCGGCTAATGAAGCATTTACCAACTCTTCATATTCCAAAACATTGGAATTATCCTTCGATCCCACTGCCCTTATCCATAAAAGCGACCAAATCGTTTCCTCTCCTTCATTGATGCATCTTAAAATATCTAACAATTGAACATTTAAGACGTTAGAAGATGAACCGCGTATTATTATTTCCCTTGCAACCATGGTAAATATCTTTTATACCTTTAATAGAAAAAAGATAGAATGAATATTATAAGTCTCATTATTTTGTTGTTTTAATGTTATTACTAGGCACCGCCAAATGGTTCCCAAACCTTCGGATATAATAGTCTTTTATTAATCCCTGATTATTACTGGTTTTCAAGAGACACTTGATGCGCTTATCAAAAACGTTAAGCTTAAACAAATGTAAAAAGCCGCAAGCTAACGCCTGCGGCTTCGACATTATAATGCCATAGACCTAAGGTACAAATTCATCAAACGCTATTGTTTCTATCTGAGTATCATGACTGCCATTAAACTTGACTTTCGTTGCTATAAAAACAAAACCATCAGATACTAATGATCCTAACTGCTTCTTCTTGTCATTTATGTGCATAGTATCCCACGATCTGACTTTATCAATGATGTCTTTTCTAATCCCTGTCTCTTTTTCAATATTGCTATCAAGCTCAATCGGCTGAAAATCCCATTTTCCAGTAGTGCCATTACTATAAAAATAACTCGTATCATCACTGATAAGTAATCCTCGATAATATCCCCACCCAGAACTAAATCCTTCCAGAATAATAAAATCCTTTATTTGAACGGGCTGTATTCCGTTTTTTTTATACAACTTCGCCCTCCCTTTACTTCCAAAGTTTATAATGTTAATATAGTCAGGTTTATCACTAAGACTCTTGTTATAGTAAGACTTCTGGTTTTGATACACCAATTTCATTAAATCATTCTTACTGTCGTTTATGGGGCGTTTACAGGACACACCTAACAGTATTACTCCTATTAAATATATTAAGTACTTCATTTTACTTGTAATTTTACACATCACCAATTGGCTGGCATCCAACTAGGTTTTATTGGTTGATTCTTGCTATCTAAAATTCGTGGAGCCGCACCTCCTAATGGATTACCATTAGGCTCCACTGCTGAACGATAATATTCTCTAATTGGCCATCCATTAGCAGCTCTAATCAAATTCTCCTTATAGGAAGCCTGCCATTCATTACGTGATAATCCCTGATATAATCCGGAAGGGTATTGCTTATCATATGATACCCCCCTATTTGCATCCCTACCATGGAACATTTCATGTGCCAGATTTGATACCGGGTTATTATCCTGTTTTCCTCCTACAGTCCATACATTTGCTCCATTGGGATCCCAGGTAATCGTACCCCCCCCACCACCAGGAACTGGTTGTAAACTCGAAATCGAAGGATCTGCTAATAAATGTGCGGCATATTCTCCCGGAGCTTGTGCTGGATTCCCATTAAACTGATTTGTACTGCCACTTTGTATTGCAAATACATTCTCCGAAGAACTTAGCTCATTGACGAGCCCTTGCCCTTCTTTTCCACTGATTCCAATTCTACCCAAAGCGGAGGATACTTGGTTTACAAATTTATCGTTTCCTATATATAATGTCTGAACAGGAATACCAGTTTCTGAATCAGTACCAGTTATGGAATAAAACCCGTATCCTCCTTCAGAAGTGTTGCCATAATAGAGCCTTTGGCCCGTACTTGTTGTTACAATAATACTGTCGCCATTAACATCAATATTCTTTACAGGGTTGTTTGCACCGTATTGATAAGGCGTCATAGGGTAATAGTTTTCAGCATATCTGTCTTGCGTGAAAAAGCGGCCTAATTGCTGATCATACATCCTCGCACCATAATCATACCACTCTAGTCCACTTCCATTCGCAAACTCTCCACTCTGTAACTCCTTCCCATTATATTTCAACCTATTCTCAGTGTAACTGTTACCTTTCAAGGCATTCGCACTTATCCCAGCCATTGTCAACCCAAACGGATAATAATGTGTTTCTTCCAACAACGGCCCACTATTATGCACAACCACCAGGTTATCAAAAAACACGTCTTCTGCACTCTCATTAGAGGAATAAATATAAATAAATCCTGTCTTCTTTATCACCAAACTTCCGGTTTCCAGCGGTTGAATAACGTTCGGACTACCCTGTACCTGCCTGACTCCACTATTCTCATTCACCATTTTAAACTGATCATCGAACAGAACATAATTCAAATAAGCTTTAGGCTTATCACTTAGGTTCTGTAACGGATCTGTATTCTTTAAGACCTGGTAATCATCTCCTGTAAAGTTATTGGCAATGGGAGCATTAACGCCAAGAGCGGCATGAACTCCTTCAGTCAGATTTCCTGTGCTGAAAGCAGAAATAGCAGCTATCACCATTTCTTCAGCAGTGGCGGCAGATTGGCTGGCACCGGTATTCTGATAAAAGGCCTTTGCAACCGCCTGAATAGTATCTCCTGCCATGACTCTCAGCACTAATGAAGGCCCTATCTTAGCGGCATTCCTGTTCAACTTTGCCACATAAGTATTAGGATTTGTCGTTGCATCTTCCGGATAACCAGCAGGTAATGTTGAACGGGTAGCATCTATGTTACTGAACAAAGCATTCTCTTTTTCTGCAGCAGATGTTTCCATCGTAGCAGCATAAACATTTTCCTCTGTCTGTGTTCCCAGTACAACTCTCACGTTACCAAGATGATCTTTCTCAAAGTAATCGTAGGCATAAGTTACCGGCTGACCGGATCTATACACCGGGCGAATACGTCCCTCCTCATGCCCCGTATATTCCAGGCTATCCTGCCGGTATACAAAACCTGCTACATAATCAGTAACAATTGTTTTAGAAGGCGACACAGTATTATCCACTACTGTTTTCTTCAACTTATTACCTGACGCATCGTACAGATAGCTGATCACACCTTTACCGGTGATGGTAATCTGAGATGGCAGGTTTAAATGATTATAAGTGATAGAATTGATATTCTTGTTCTGGTCAGTCACCAGGTTACCATTCGCGTCATGACTGTAGTCATCCCCTGTATTAGCACCATTATTGAAGTCTCCCAGCTTAGCTTCAGTTGTATTATTCGGATCTGCTACAGCCAGTAATTTATTACTGTTAGCCTGATAAGAATAAGTGAGCTGGTCAATAGTAGAAATGGTATTCCCTACCATCCCTTTCTGCGTCATGGAATTGATATTGCCATTAGCATCATACAACAGGTTACTCACCGAGAAGTCTACCTGGTCTTTCGTCCAAAGTGAACTACTATTATTCTGCTGGGTAAAATCAGCTACTGTCAGGCGGTTAACCTTGTCATAGTTGTATCCATAGGCACGGCTGATGCCATCACTCTTAGATTTCCATTTAATACCGGATATATTCCCATTATACTGGTTAGCTGTAAACCCCTGGTCATAACTCAATTCCTGTCCAAACCAGTTAAAAGCAGCATTAGGATTGTTTACATAGGCCCTGTTAATACCGGACACCCAACCACGGATATTATAAGTATAAGTGACTGAATCTAACTGTGTATCAGTTCCGGTTACACCCAGACGTTTCTGCCTAAGCTGTCCCAATTCATCATAGCTATTAGCTGCTATGACCTGCTCTGCATCATCATTTATCTTCTTTTCCACCTGGACCAGTCTGCCAGCTGCATCATATAAATTAGTGGTTAATACCCTTATTTCCGGCGTCAGCGCGCTATGGGGATTTTTATGGTTAACATAGCTGCTCAGCACTTTACCGTTAAAATCATAAAGACTGGTTACTACCTCACGCCCTCCAACATTGTTCTCACTTACCATCTGGATAGTACGTCCTTTATCATCATAATAAGAACTGGTAGCTAACCATTGATCTGTACCTAACACACGTACCATTGAGCCCGTAACCAACCCGTTGGTCATTGTACTGGGTATACCCGGCAATGATTCTGCATAAGGATTGGCCCCAGCCTGAGGCTTGCTGATATCGCTGCTCTCATAAGGAAGTTTACCAGTATAATTATAGTTATCGTAATAAGCATATGTCAGCGGAGTCAGGTCTGCAGAAGAGATTCCAGGCAATGGATTGCTTGCTGCTATTGCTGTAGTACCTGAAGAGCCTCCCGGTTCAATAGCCGCATCAAAAACGGCCCCTGCTCCTGAATCAAAATTCCCGGTAAAGCTTATGTTCTGTGTAGCTGTAAACTTACTCTCTCCCATATATTTGTCAACATACAGGTCTGCTTTAGCAGGGAAAGCATAGCTGATTGTACCACTGCCGGATGCAGTATTCATTCCCTGTTGCAACGCTTCTCTTGTGCTGGCAGATTTGTAGATGGCCGTCATAACAGGCCGGTTCAGTTCATCATAAAATGTAACAAGCCATTCAGGTGTGGATTTAGCACGTTGCACAGCATCCTGTGTGAATACCAGCCTGTCCCAGGTATCATAGACCATATGGACAGGACCAGCTCCCGGCACCTGTTTCATTACCATCCTGTTACGATTATCATACTGATAGCTGAAACAAAGTTCTGCAGCAACATCAGCCCCGATTGTCCAGTTACCGGAAACAGCTTCTACGGCTTTCGGGGGTATTACAAATACAAGATTTCCCAGGTCGTCATACACATAATATGTACATAACCATCCTACATGCGCAGTTCCAGGAGAAATAGCTAACTGGAGTTTCTTCAGAATTACTTTCCCTTCTTTATCCTTATACTCTATTACCTGGTTACCGGCTTCGTCCACAACAACATTCTTATATAGTTGATTTGCAGCATAAGTACCACTGCTTGCCGGAATTGCAGCGCTTATTCTCCATATGTGCACAGAATCTGTTGCAGCATTAGCGAGGTATTGATTCATTACTGGTCTGTTTCCACCACCTTGTGCCCAACTATTGCCCGGAGCATAGATCTTCAATACACGGTTTAACGGAGAAGCTTCATATTCTACCTGACTGAAATACACGCTCTCTCCGGCCACTCCAGGGTTAAGAGCATTATTCTGATAGAACGTTTGCTGTTCTGCAAACGGGTCCATCTTAAACTTACCATCATTATTATTGCCGGATTGCTGCACGTAAGGGAGGTATTTATACTGCTCCCGACCATAGGTATCATAGATAACCGGGGCTACAAGGTCCCGCCCCTGGGAGCTGGCTGCTTTCTGTACCGTTTGCAACGGGCGGCCAAGGCCATCAAAATATTGCGTTCCCTGCTTTACTTCAGACAACGTACGGCTCTCTGATACCACCACATTGATATCAGAAGTGGGCATGCTGGGTTCCCAGGAACGGATATAGTTAACAACAGTATTACTATACCGGGGTGGTACGGTAACCGGAACTGCATTCACGGGCTGACCGGCAACAGGGGTATTCTGCGCTTGTAAACCAGATACACCGGTTGCCAATGTGCCAATCAATAAATAAATATACTTTTCCAATAGCTTAAAATTCAATCTTCCATAATAGGGTTTATTGTTCAATTGGCGGCTGACACTGTTGCTCGCCCAATCCGGTATAGTTGGCACTGCGTGTACCATCAGTGAACTGGTAATAATAGGTACAAGCCCATTTATCTCCCTCCCGATGGCTTTCTATCTGTACTCTTGTCCCTAATTCACATCTATTATTTACTATTTTATATCCTTCACCAGTACAGATACAACCATTGACATTAGCGTACGCCTGTCCGTTAGCAGTGATCTCATTCAACGCCTTCTGGTTTGCGTCAGCCTTGCTGATATTTGAGCTATACTTTCTGGCAGCCACAGTGTACGTAACTGGTCCTATATTTTTATAATTGGCGCCACATACGGGATTAAAAGCCTGGCTTTGCATAGAATTATAATAAGTACATATTCCCTCGGCGTCGGCTTTTGCCTGTCCATTAGTATTAATATCAGCTTGTACCAGGGCATCTGCTTCTGCCTGGGAATATGCAGAATATTTACGTGCGGGAACAAGATATACTACCTGGGAACCTTCTCCGTCTGCTCCGCAGCTCTTTGTAAAAGTCTGACTTCTTTCAGCATTGTAATAAATACATTTACCGTTAGTATTGACATATGACTGCGCGTTCTTCGTGATATCGTCCGCTGCCAGTGAATCTGCATTTTGCTGGCTGACAATAGAAGTATATTTCCTTGCCGGAACTGTATATATTACAGATGTTCCTTCACCACCATCGGTACAGTTATTACGGTTTAAAGTAACAGATGTTTCCGTATTATAATAGATATAATTGCACCGGCCATTGATATCAGCGTACAACTGACCATTAGCGCGTACGTCATTGATCGCTTTCTGATTTGCATCTGCCTGGCTGACAGTGGAAGTATAGGTTCCTTTAGTAACAACATAATTGACTACTTCTCCCATATAGCCCTGTCCACAGGTGCTCTTTACATATGTACCGACCTGTTCATCGCTGGAAAATATAAGCTCTCCATTTACTCCATAATTGTACGAATAAGCTTTTATGAGCTTATTATTATGATCTCTGACAGACAATAATCGTCCGAAGCCATCATAAGAGTAATACGCAGTCTTACCTTGTGAATTTGTTTCACTGCTGATGCCAATTAATGGCTGATAAGCATAAGATTGCAATAACGCCTTCTCTGATCTGATCTTATTTAATTCCGTATGTAACGCCTGGTCACTGGAGGGATTGTTCAGTAAAGTCCCGGTAACCATAGAACTGATCCTGTCATAGCTGCTACCTGTAACTTTTGCAACCGGATATTGCTGGTCATATCCCCACAGGAAATTTACAGGTGTGCTATTAGCAGAATAAGACAATATATTACCATAAACATCATACCCGTTATAAATCAGTACATCATGGTAAGGAGCATTATTGGCGTATTTCACCAATACACTATCCTGTAATAGCAGATTACCATTATTCAACCAATCTTTATAAGTGGAACGAACTTTAGAGACAGCAGCATTCTTTACAGTTTCTTCTTCAATAACAGGAGTAACAATGTTCCTGCTAACCATCCTGGATAATGTACCGTTGTAATCCTGACCGGCGGCAATAATATCAGTCGGATATTTATATGTTTTTACTACAGAATCTCCTGCGCTTGTATACACTATCTCTCTGGTTGGCTGCATACTCTGCAGGTTATTGTATTCATACAGGATCTTTGTTTCAACATCATCCTGCATCACACTTTTCGAAACCATCTGTACCCAGGGGGACTTAATATTGTAAAAGGTATATATAAATTCCTTGTCCCTCCATGACTTTCTTTCAGTAGCCGGAGGTTGCAGACCACAACAAGTTCCCAAAGAATCACTGATCCTTCTTATACGCACATAGCGGCTGCTATAATAGTTTGGAGCACCTTCATAGTCATTTAAGAGATAACTGTATTTCTCCCGGGCCACTGTTTTAAATGTTGTGCCTTCTTTTGCACTCACTGTTTTCTCGAGTAATAATCCCCGTTTATAGCTATTGTCTGTATTGGGAATATATACAGGCCATTTATTAAGCGTGTAACTATATAAACGGTTCATATAAGGTTGCTCATATTCATTCTTAGCCATTGAGTATTTATATACAGTTTGTCCATTCTTACCCTCTGTGTCATCCTGTTCTGTCACTTCTTCATATCCCACATAACCACCCTGCGTTACTCCCAGTACAGCAAGTGAGCCGGAGGTAAAGATCCCTACATTGACAGTTTCCGGCCGGCAGTTGGCATCATTTGCCCCACTACATATAAATGGCTGGATAGTATAGGAGAAAAATCTTGGCTTTACAAGCAATGTACCGGATGAAACTATGTTGCTTCCTTCCATTGTATTGTAGGTATATTGCTTTGCAGACGCAATTTTTCCATCCACATCATAGTTGGTGATCTGCTTTATTCTGAGCCCGCCTGCAAGATTAACAATGGAGTTAGGCCCGGAACCCGGAACCGGAGGAATAAATGTGCTGAAAGTATAACTGGCATTTATAGTAGTCTGGTAATCAAATGTTGGGCAGGCACCGGTAAAACTGAAACATGCAATTTCTGTAGTTACACGGAAATGCCCGGCGCCAAGTAAGAGCGACAGATCAAAGTCAAGATCTTCCCTCGCCTCGTTGTATTTTACCCTGCTTTTGGCCTGTTCCCAGTCGTCATATGCGTTAAACCGGTATATTACCCTATAGTCATCCTGGTTGGTAGTGGTATTGAAATATTTTTCCTCAAATGTTATTTTAGGCAGATAGCTCTCTTCAAGTCCCGGGCCACGATAATAATTTCTTATCTGTATCTTGAGATTGGATAGCTCCCCTCCTGTGCTCTGCTTCTCAACAATAATTTCCTGTACATCCTTTTTTACAGCATTCTGCTGATAGGCGCTCATATTAATGGTCTTATTCGTATAATAACCATCCCTGCCCGGTGTTGTGCCCTGATCATCAATTGAGCGGTACCTGTTAGGTTCAAAACTAAATTCAGTAGATCCTTTAGTTGGGTAATAAATAGTTTTAAGAGTACCAGCCATCATATGGTCTTTACTGACGGCCCTGTTGGCATCTGGCGTTGCAAACAGGTTATAGGCAAATTCAGTTACATAAGGATCATAGGGCACAAGATGTTTATTGGAGCTGCCATTGTAATATCCCCATTCATCCTGCGAGTTTGAGAACCGGCCTGGTAATCCTTCATAATAATCAAACCTGTAGCGTTCCAATGTATCCAAATCTGTAATACTTTTTTCAACAATGGAAGTAAGGAAAGGCCTCGTAATATTATTGTTATACCTGAACCCAAACCGTTTAACAATCTGCCCTCCGGCGTCCAACACATTGACACTGTCAAGCAATTGTCCGGTAATGTCTTTTCTACCTGTATTTGCATAGAAACTGACTTTGCCATATCTCCAGGAAATAGCACTAAGCTGTACCTTACCCTGATTGATAGTTAAAGCGGAATATGGGCCTTCTCCAAGTTGCCGGCTGTAACCATACCCATTGGCAATCATCACATCTACACTAACGGGGGAGGAAGCCTGTACACTCCCGTCAGGTATCCTGTAGCTCTGTGAAGGTTTTGTACTATACCTTTCATATTTATCAACATATTGAAAAGTGATCGAATCCTGCTTATTGGGTAATATGATCTTATTCAGATACCATGCAGTTTTCCCTTCTTTATGGAACATCTGGTC
The DNA here is from genome assembly GCF_009758205.1 of Chitinophaga tropicalis. Taxonomy (GTDB): domain Bacteria; phylum Bacteroidota; class Bacteroidia; order Chitinophagales; family Chitinophagaceae; genus Chitinophaga; species Chitinophaga tropicalis. The sequence continues at coordinate 74,166 of NZ_WRXN01000021.1, read as the reverse complement.
ATCGTCCATCATCGTTGTCTTCTCAACTGCATTATCCTGTCCCAGTATATAAGTAATACCTTTATCATCCACAATCTCCCAGTACTTAGAAGCTGACAGATCAAAGGCATTCAACGGATGGCGTTTTACAATGATATTACTTGCAGGAATAGTTCTGACCGTCCCTGTCCTGTCAAAATAAAACTGACCGGATATGCCGCCAAAATTGAAGTTGAATACATCAGGCTCAGTGTCTTCACGATCTCCGGTTACGTCTGTAAAGAACTTATATGTCTGATCATTATTTACTACATCAAATGTATCCGGGAGGACACCGCTTCTATAACTATTATTATAAAAGCCATGAGGATTATCATCTTCCAGTCCCATCACCGTTCTTGTTACAACGCCACCAGCTTCCAATGCCCAGCCTGTGGCTACCCACGAAGCGATATCTTCTATCTTAATACCGGATGCGTGATAGGACAATCCTACCGGTAGCTTAAAACCACGATAATCTATTGTATAAAGAGGAGCACTGACTTGCGGTATACCGGTATATAAACTCACCGGCCAGCTGCCATATCGCCCCAAGGAAGCTGCTTCCGGAGAGGGGGCAACAACTTGTGGTGGTTTCCTTACATCCTGAGCTTTCACCAATTGGACACATAACAAACAAAATACAAATACTACAATTAACTGGTATTTCCCAGCCGTTACGTTATTACTATTCATCCGTCGTATATAAATTAAAATGCTAATTTCTGTCTGAAGGTATCTTCTCCGGATTTCATTCCTTCAAGCTCCTTTTTCACTTCTTACTTCTCCTTATGCACCAGGATAGACAGCAACGTCAGTTCTTCCACCCTCTGTGGCATTTGAACAATGCTGATTAAAATTATATCAGAATATGAGTTATACAGCCGGAGTAATGTAAGTATAGGAACATGTACAATGATAAGGCTATAAAGTCATCATCACATAATTCATTGTGTAAAGATATAAATGAGAGGCATAAACGATCATAACACCTTTGTGCTAGAAACCAATCAATAAATTGACCAGGAAATAAGGGGTTCATTGATTTTCTCAATCCGCAGAACAATATAACGATAGTGATAACTTTGGAGCTGCTTTCTTTTACTTACGAAGTAAATCATATTCTCCTGCATAAAAAAAGGTAGTTTTCAGAGAAGATAGCATATTCCGATAACGTATCTTTATACTATGAAAAAAGCCCTTGTACTTGCAGCATTATTCCTGTTCCCGGGCTCACTGAAGGCTCAGACGATCAAATCCGGCAGTTACCAGACCACCGGATATATAAAAGAGGATGGTACTATACAGAACAGCAGTTATACTACTGTGGGTTATATCAAAAGTGACGGCACTATTCAGAATGCAGGTTATGCTACAATAGGCTATATAAAAGACGATGGTACTATCCAGAACAGCGGTTACTCTACAGTGGGTTATGTCAGGAAGGACGGTACTGTTCAGAACAGTGGTTACAGTACTATTGGCTATATAAAGGACGATGGTACTGTTCAGAACAGCGGTTACAGTACTATTGGCTATGCAAAGAATGTGAAGAAGGCATGGGCGGCAGTTGTTTTCTTTTTTTTCAGCTTTGACTGAGCTTTCTGAAGCAAAGATGGAATTCTACTTCCAGCTGATCATTGGCTCTTATCATCCCTCCCATTTTCCTGGGTGGCGTCAGGTTGAAATCTGAGAACCTGATTATCTGCCGGCCGGTCATCCGGAGGGCCTGCGGGTTATCGCGGGATATGAGGTAGTTCATATCGAAGTTTCTTGAAACACCTGCCAGCTCTATATTGACCTTTCCACCAAGAAAGCGGATGCTGAGTGTTGGAAACTCCTTTGCTTTTAATGTTTTCCCGAGATCATTGTTCATAGTACTGCTAAGGCAATCAAAACCGGATACCGGAAGTCTTATAGTGCCGTAGAGGAAAGCTTTACCATTCTTATCACAGAGCTCTACCGTATCCGGGTTAGTATATCGTTCTATTGCGCAACTGAATTTGTTGATATTGGTATTACCGTTCACTCTCAATGAGCAACCTTTGACAATCACCCATTTTTCCTGCGGGGAAGCTTGCAGACAGGTAAAGCAGGCAAGCAGCGTGATGAAGAGATATCGTATGAACATAACATATCGGGTTAAGAGCAGGAAAAGAAAGAAGAGAGAAGCCAGTTGGCCGGAGCCTTCCGACTTCTTCTTCTTGTTTTACACGCAGGAGCATCAGAAGCCTACAACAGCCTCAATCACGTATCCTTTGAACTCACCACCGGCACGGAAGTCAGCTACAGGAAAATCTTTGTATTTCTGGATCACATACTCACCTTTCAGCAGTACGTTCCTGGTCAGGAACCAGCCGCCGCCAAAGGCCAGGCGATCTATTTTAACATCATCATTGTAAGTAATTGCCCCGGCGCCTGTACCGGTAGCGTTGTTGGCCAGCCGCATAGTTGCTACGTTATAGCGCGCACCGATAAATACATTCTCTTTTTTAAAGAAACGATAGACGGCATCTACGGCAAACTGGCTGGCTTTGCGGGTATCTGTTTCCCTGGCGGTACGGCCGGAAGCGGTTTCATAGGTGCCGAAGACTTCCAGTCCGTGGGTCTTTACAAAACCGTTGAACATAAGGGCATTTACTTTTTTGGTAAAGCCCGGGTTCATACGGCCGGAAGTGAACAGCGGTGTACCGGCGCCGGTTGTGCTGCTGGGATTGGCAGATGCCTGTTCCATTACATACTGGTAGTTAGAGCCACTGCGATCCCCGGCGTACAGTACGTTGCTGCCGCTGCTCTGGTTTCCGTAGTAAGATGCGCTGAGCCTTAAACGTACATCTTTGGTAATGTTGCGGTCAAAGCCTGCCTTCAGTAAAATGGAAGGTTGTTTCTTCAGGTCGCCATCGGGATTACCGGCTTTATAAAGAGAATCTACATTTCCTTTGATCATACCATTGGTAAGGCCAATCATACCAAAGAAACCATTCTTCTTCAGGTACACTTCTCCTCCTATTTCTGTTGCAAAAGCGTCCATGATATAGCCCTCCATGAAAGGATTGTATAGCGCGTTACCACCGTCGCTTCGTCTGAAGTGCTGGTCGCCATAGTTCACTTCAAAGTGCCCTATTTTAATGGTGGTTATTTCCATCAGTTTATCCCAGAATTCGCCTTTGAAAGGCAGTTTGTCAAACTGGATATATCCGCCTTTCACCCAGTTCTCGTTATGGTGTTTGGAAGACATGTAGCTGGTTACATTGAGCCGTATACCGTCAGCCAGTTGTACGTCCATGTAAAGGTTGGCCTGGGCGGTCTGAAAACCTGAAGTGATCGTTTTCAGTTTATTACCTGGTACGGATGTGCCGTTGGAATAGGAACCTATGTTATTGTTTAAGGCATCCGGGTTTTTATGTTCAAGGTTCTGGAACTGTTGTGTAAAGCCGGCCCCCCATTTCACTTTAATACCATCGAAGGTGGTGCTGGTATCTTTCGGATCTTCGAAGACGTTGATACCTTTCTGGTCATATGGCCTGAGATTATTTATCTTAGGCTGCTGCGCCATCAGCAATACGGGGATCTGCAGCAGAAGGGTGATGAGCAGGATTGGTTTTCTGAATAATGTTTGCATATACTCGATTTTAGGGATGTATGGAAAGAAGATTAGTTTTTGAGTGTAAGATCAAAGCTGACGGTCACATCGTTACCGGTTTTGACAGCGCCCATCATAAAGGAAGGCGGATCTATTCTGAAGCTTTTCATGCTGAGCTTTTTGCTGCCTTTCACGGTGATGCTTTTATCGGCATTTACTTTGGCTGTAGCCACCAGGTCTGCATCGAGGGTGACTCCCGCAATAGTCATTTTTCCGAGGCATTTAACAGCGCCTGCAGGGGTTACGGTTGCGGAAGTAAGCTGGTAGGTGATGGTTTTGTATTTGTTTGTTTGTAATGATTTGTATGCATTTTTATCCAGTCCGCTTTTCTCGCTCTTCAGGCTTTCTGCATTTACAGAGAACTGAAGCGCTGTTAAAGCCGAAAGATGTCCTGCAGCATCCAGCGTAAAAGTTGCTGTGCTCTGTCCCTGCGACGATTCCATTTTCCAGTCGTGCAGGGTTGATGTACCATCAACAGTAATCTTCACGGCTGAAGAGTGATAAGCGGTCTGTGCAAAGGCCGCACAAACGGACAGTTGCATAAAAAATAACAGGAGGACCTTTCTTCTCAGAACATTCGATAGATAGTATTTCATGAGCTTGCGTTTATGAGTGCAAAGTATACCAGGTACAATGCGTGGTGAATGACCGGAGTCATTACAGGGATTGATTCCTGTTGCGATGATGGCTGATACATCTGCAAACAAAAAGCTGCCATTTAAAAAAACGGCAGCGAAGCAAACGCGTATTGCAGGCTATATATAACATTGCGGCATTTGCCTGCCGCCGCAATGAATCAAGGACTTAGAAGCAATCCGGTGCAAAGGAACGGACGATAGCTACAACAGAGAAGAATGATAGTCAATAGGACAAATGACAGTTATCAGTGGAGCATTTATTCCATGCCTGTAACTTGTATGTTATGAAAGAGAAAATATGGTCATTTATACGAAGCAATTATGTGCTGACCATTTGTACAGGATCTGCAGAGGTAATATGGGCAGCCAGTTTATTCTATGCAGCAGATAAGGAGTGCCTGTATGTTATGACTGATCTTAATACAAGGCATGGCAGCATGATGCTGGAAAATAACAATGTAAGCGGCACTATAGCTGTAGCTGTGGAAGATATATCACAGATCTGCGGACTACAGTTTACAGGGAAGGTGACGTTATTGAAAGGTACAGAAGAAGAGAAGGCGTTACAGCTTTATGAGAAGCGGTTTCCGGTAGCGAAGACATTCAGGGCGGCTATCTGGCAGATAAATTTTACTGAGCTGAAGCTGACGGATAACAATGCAGGTTTTGGTACTAAATACTACTGGCGGGTTTAATTAAATCTGATAAATAAAAAAACGCTTTCACGTTTTACGGTGAAAGCGTTTTACTGCCAGGCTTATATCTTATCAGGGATATAAAGCCACTGCAGCCTGTTTATCTTTTGTAGACAATACAGTAGCGCCGCTACCGCACTGGCCACCATTCATTATAGAAGAGGCATCTGTACCACCTACACCTGGTACTGCTGTAGCAGAAGACTCGCCAATAGAGGCCCAGTTGGTGTGCCTGAAGGAAACGTTATGTCCCATTTCATGGCAGATGGTACGTGCGCGCTGTGCAAAGCTATTGCCTGCTATATATGCCTTATTGATCCTGATCAGGTTACCTGCCCTGCCACTGGAAGGGAAAGTTCCTGCACCACATACACCGGAGCCTAAATTGGCATCAGTGATCAGTACATCATAGGATGTTCCTGTTACAACGGTCCAGTTAATGGAGCAGTTTGCGACACCATTCCATTGTGCGATGGCGGAATTGATCTCAGAAGTCATAGAGGTCATGGAAGCATCTATTTTGAGGCGGATATTTGTCACGTTAGCAGCAGATACGAGGCTGCCGGTATAATATTGTTCAGCTTTTACACCTCCTTCAGGAACGGTCATGTTCTTAGGGAAGCTGATATCTCCTTCAACAATATACTCTGTAGGATGTTCTACAATACTGGTAGCGGGGAATCCCAGGCCGAGGATGTAAGAAAGTACTTTGTCTGAGTTGCTTGCTTCTGTTTCAGGAGTTACTACCTGTGTATCCGATTTTTTACAGGCTGCGAAGAAAAGGGTCAACAGGACCACAAGCGAGAAAATAGCGCTCTTTTTCATGTTAAATTTTGATTTTAGTGAAGAATGGGAATTAGGGTTTGCAGATATATATTATGCCCGACAGATTCTGGTTGTGGTGCAATATTACTAAGGCCCACTGAGATGAGATGTGCAGTGAGATTTATTATTAATCTCAGGATAAAAACAATTTAATTGTCTAATTAACACTTTTTATTACTATTTTGTAAGCCAGATAAACAATTCCACTATGAACAAGAACTGGTCATGCATACTTTTCTGCCTGGCACTGGCTTTCCGGCCGGCACCTGCAGCCGCAGCTGCCGATCCCGATTCTGTCTATCTTTTTTCCTATGCTACGGGGAAAAACAACAACCACAACGGGCTTCAATATGCCTGGAGCCGAGATCGTGAGGACTGGCATCCTATTGGCACAGATTTCGGGTATCTGAAAAGCGACTATGGCAGCTGGGGAATAGAAAAACGTATGCTCACCCCTTACCTTTTTCCTGGTGCTGACGGGCTCTGGCATTGTATCTGGGCCCTGAATGAGCGGGGTAATGTGTTTGCCCATGCGGCATCTGCCGATCTTGTAAACTGGAAAAGGCAAAGCTATCCTGAGGTAAAACAAGGTACTACCGTTAAGGGTATTGCTGCTGCCTATGACAACAGGCAACAGCTTTATATTGTCTTTTATAACAGCGCCGACGGGAAGTCATATGAACTTAGCACCAAGGATTTTGTCAGCTATAGCCCGGTGAGGGAAATAGGTTCATTTAAAAGTGCCAGTCAGCAGATAAGCCTTCCCGGCGGACGGGCAGAGGGACAGGTACATCGTGTGTCATGGGCTGTAGTAGAGAAGCTGATACAGACATATGAACTGAAACAGTATAGATCTGCGCAGGAAAGGGAAACCACCCAGCAGGACGGACAGCGTTTTGCCGGGATGCAGCCATTACAGGCAACTATCACTGTACAGCCTGCAAAGGCAAGGCCTATCAGCGACCTGTTGCTGGGTATTTTCTTCGAGGATATCAACTATGCTGCAGATGGCGGGTTATATGCAGAACTGGTGCAGAACCGTGATTTTGAATATACGCCGGATGATAATAAAAACTGGAACAGTACCTATTCCTGGAAATTAAAAGGAGGCAACTCAACTTTCCTTGTTGATTCTGCAAATCCTGTACATATCAACAATCGTCATTATGCGGTATTGCAGACCAGTACACCTGGAGCGGCGTTGATCAATAGCGGGTTTGATGGTATTCCGGTGAAAAAGGGCGAGAAATACGATCTCTCTTTATTTGCGAAACAGGCAGGCGGGAAAGTGCTGGTACGTCTTACAGATAAAGAGGGTAAAGTAGTGGCACAGACCACTGTCAACGTCTCTTCCAATAAATGGCAGACTGTGAAAGCCACGCTGACGGCTACCGCAGATGCTGCGGATGCCCAGCTGGAACTGCAGCCGCTTACAGCCGGGACGCTCTCGCTCGATATGATCTCGCTCTTTCCGCAGAAAACCTTTAAAGACAGGAAGAACGGTCTGAGGGCAGATCTGGCACAGACCATTGCAGATATACATCCGCGCTTCATACGTTTTCCGGGAGGGTGCGTAGCGCATGGGGACGGGCTGGCTAATATATACCGGTGGAAGAATACTATAGGTCCGCTGGAAGCCCGCAAGCCGCAACGCAACATCTGGGGTTATCATCAATCTACCGGGCTGGGATATTTTGAATACTTCCAGTATTGTGAAGATATAGGAGCTGTTCCCCTGCCGGTTATTGCTGCAGGCGTTCCCTGTCAGAACTCATCTACCGGCGGTGCGGGGCAACAGGGCGGTGTGCCTGTGAGTGAAATGGAACAGTATATTCAGGATATATGTGACCTGGTGGAATATGCCAATGGAGATGTTAATACAACCTGGGGTAAGAAGCGTGCAGAGGCTGGTCATCCGAAACCGTTTAACCTTAAATATATTGGCATAGGCAATGAAGATCTGATCACTGATATTTTCGAGGAGCGCTTTACTATGATCTTCCAGGCATTGAAGCAAAAGCATCCGGAGATCACTGTGATAGGTACTGTGGGACCATTCTTTGAGGGAACGGATTATACTGAGGGATGGGATGTGGCCCGTAAGCTGAAAGTACCGATGGTGGATGAGCATTATTATCAGTCGCCCGGATGGTTTATCAACAACCAGGATTTCTACGACAAATATGACCGTTCTGCTTCAAAAGTTTATCTCGGGGAGTATGCCGCTCATTTGCCCGGCCGGCCTAACAACCTTGAAACAGCGCTTGCCGAGGCGATTTACCTGACAAGCATAGAAAGGAACGGGGATGTGGTACATATGGCGTCTTATGCACCGTTACTGGCTAAGGAAGGACATACACAATGGAACCCTGATCTTATTTATTTTAATAATACTACTGTGAAACCTACAGTTGGGTATTATGTGCAGCAGCTATATGGGAAGAATGCGGGGGATGAATATCTTCCGGGTAGTATATCACTTTCCAGTAACCAGGATGCGGCGAAGAAGCGTGTAGCTGTGTCTGTTGTGCGTGATTCGAAGAGTAAGGATGTGATCGTGAAAATGGTGAACCTGTTGCCGGTGGCTGTGAATGCGGCGATTGACCTGGGGGATATTTCTACTGCGGATGTTGAGGCGGTGAAGACGGTGATGCAGGGGCAGCCGGGGGCGTTGGATGTGAAGCCGGTGGTTTCGGGATGTAAGGTTAGTGGGAAGTTTAGTGATGAATTACCGGCTTATTCGTTTACTGTTATCAGGATTAGGACGAAGTGATTAGCGGGATTGAACTATGGGGCTGACCCAAACATAAGAACTCAAAAGCAAAAGAGCTTTTGGGTCAGCCCTAATTTTAGAACAGTTATTAGATCCATAACGCTTAGATGATCACGATCATAGTTTTTGGTAGACTTGACGTAATGAGTTACCTTAGCGAACTTAACAATTCTGGGATAAAACACCCCCATCGGTCATTCAGAACCCAGAATTATTATCATTTAACCTAAGTATTATAATCCGAAACATGTACAAAACATCATATTTACCACAATCTGCGCTTCCCCAAGCCAATGGTTGAAATAAATCGATCCCCCAAAAGCAACCACTGGTAAACCGACAGGTATCATGCTTTCTTGATTGAGTTGACAGTACATATTCAATACGCTCCTTCATCATAAGTTCCGTCCAGCGCCTTTTTATAATCAAAAACCGAAAATCATGACCAACATGTCCAGTAGTTCATCCCGTCTCTTATTGTCTTTTATTTTCTTTCTTTTCCTTTTCACATCATGCCAAAAGAATGAAGAATCCAGCCAAGTAAAACATTCTACCCTCAACGGCTATAAGGGAAGCGATGCCCATTTGATAAAACTTAATCATGAGCTTCATGAACTGAACAAAACCGTTCATTTCAGTGATAGCTTCCCACAGAATGGCTTGCTGGATTGGGACCATATCCAGGTACGTATATCAGTCGCGGACAGTTCATTGGAATACATCTTCGCAGTCAGGACAGGAAGAGCTACCGTGACCAACGTCTTGATTACAAAACTTGACGCAAGTGAAAAAGTCCGGCAAGTAGTCACGGTTAACCTTAAAAACACACTTAGGAAAGCCACAACCTTTCGTGAACGACTGCAAACTGCAGAACTTTTTGCTTTCTTCAATCGGGAATCCAGGGGGCATTCTTCCGTGTCCGACTCCCCTCCTTACCAGAACAGAGTACTCCCATCAAATAACAGAAAAAAAGTAAATGGAAACAATTCCTCATCTGTAGTTGAGAGCTGTTATATCATTTTCGATGGAATCATCAGGCTTGAGTACCTGAACGGATTTTGTAGCGGACCAAGCCAACAGGACGTAGCCAACAGCGCAATAGCTTATTTGGTCAGCCGCTTACAGTACAACCTGGGTATTGAGTTCAATGAGGGGTTTACCGTTACACACGTTCCCAGCCAGGGCATCAGGGTGGATGGTCCCAGATATATTGTCGAAAACTTCGGCACCTATGATATGCTTAATCGTTCCCTTACTGTCCTGAACGATCACAATATGAGGAGTGGAAACGCTGTCGGTTGTTCAATAGAATCCGCAACAATGGACAACTATCAATACCATGTAAATTCTTGCAATGCCACGGGCGGCAATCCCAATGATCCTGTGATCGACGAAAATGGCATTGAACATGTGACGGTGGAAGAATGGGCGCCGGATGAAGATTATTCCACTGAAGACTTGAACAACGGTGCTTCCCGGGTAGCTATTAAATATACCTACAATGCGCAAATCACGCGCGACCCTGATACCTTTGTCATAATAGGAATCGTTATGGATCCGATCATGGCCTTCCCTGTGGTCGCACGGTTTTCAGACACTTATGGGAGAACGGTAACCCGGAGTATTACCTTATTCGATAAAGCAGCCTGGTATGTTTTAGCTCCGGGAAACCTCCATGTAAATCTTTTCTGGTCTTGCCTGGTCCATGCTAAATATGTATATTCAGATGGCATGTTGAATACCAGGCAATGGGCTATTACCAAAACCAGGGTCAGGTAATTCTAATAAATAGGTTTATTCATGAAATCGGTAAAAAGAATAAAGGGGATGTACGCCAATAAAAATTTCCCGGAAAGTCTATATGCAACAGCCCTTCAACGGAAACGCGAAATACAGGTTACTTCAAATTATGAATTGAATCTGTTTTTCTGGCAGATGGGGGCAGCAATAAATAATTATATGGATACCCTCAACGAAAAAGAGAAATCCATACATCTAAAGGAATCGCTTTCTGTGTGGTCAATGGTAAAATTTGGCTCCTTCTTCAGTGGAGAAAACCTGACAGTCATGTGTCGCTTTCATCGTACCTTTTCCGATTTCAATATCGCCACGAAGTTCGCTTCCTTCCTGGATTGGGAACATATCACCACCCTCGTTTGCCTGGAGCAGCAAAGCGATATACTACATGCCATCCGGTTGATTCTACAGGATGGATTAAGTAACGCTCAACTTAAAAAGGTTACTGAAAATATGCCTTCGAGTTTTCCGGAAGCAGATAATAATGAGACTGTATTTACAAAAGTAGATCCTGTTAAATTATCCGGGCTGATTCCCGAACCTATGTGGGCAATATGGGAGAAGGTTCAGACAGAAGATCTTTACACTGGCGCCCATTCCATCAGGTTCCGCGAATTGATGCATTTCCCCGATAGAGAGGAACCGGCATTGGCAGCACAAACTGAAACAAAAACAGAGGATATCATTGCTGTTATCAGACCCCTCATTTTGCAATTCAGACGCAAGCATAGTACCTGGCTGAATAGCCATCTGAATATCACTTATTGGATGATGGGCAAACAGTTAAATGAAGCACTTTCAAACTACAAATCTACTGCCGATAAACAAGGCGCCATAAAACGTGCAACATTCCTTTTCCGCCAGAAGAATGGCGAAATCCTATTCAATGCGGAAGATATGAAAGGGATGGCCTTATTCAATGAAAGATGTAATGATAATGCTCTTTCTGCCCGCCTGGCTTACCTGGTTAATTGGGAGCAGCTTCTGGCACTTCTCAGCCTACCGGATATTGAGACAATGATATTTTATGGAAGGCTGCTCGCTCAAAATGAGCTGCAACTTCATGAGTTGTTAACAACCAAAGAGAGCGATGGTCTTCCTACCGTTCCGGAGCATCTACGGACCGAACTATCAACAGGCATCATTGGCACAAAGACATCTGTTGAAAAAGAGGGGAATTCCGAGATCACTATCACCGAAAAATTCGTCAAGCTTGATAGTGACATAATCAATAAAAGATCCTTCGTCGACATTTTCAGTAACAGATACTTCCTTGCTCTCGCTGTGGATCTTTCTTAACCAAAATCAGGGCCGACCTAAAAGCTTTTTTGCTTTCTAGGTTAGCCCCGACTTTTTTGTACTGTACACAGTTTAAAAGTACTAAGATTAAATTATCACTTCCAGGCGTCATTTTGTACCAGGATACCATTTGATGTTGCCAGGATGGCGAACGGAATAGGATACCTGCTGTATTTTGTATAACTGAAATTAGTTCTGCCATAAGTATTCTTCAGCAGATTCTCTGTATAACCGGGCACTACGGCATTATAGCGAAGGAGATCAAACCAGCGGTGTCCTTCCATGGCCAGTTCTATTCGTCTTTCATGCCAGATGATCTCCCTTAATGCTTCTTTACCTGTTTCAGTTATTTCAGGCAATATGCCTGCTTCCGCAAATGTCTTGTTACCACGGGCGCGGAAACGTACTTTTTCCAGGGCCTGCAGGGCGTTGCCGGATTGTCCCAGTTCATTGCTGGCTTCTGCATAGATCAGGATGACGTCAGCATAACGCAGGAAAAGCTGGTTGATTTCCTGCTGCATAAATGTTCCTTCTTTCCAGTATGAGAAAGGCCAGATGATCTTTTTGTTAGCGTATTTATAACCATTGGGAATGTTGATAGCAGCATTGCTTTTAAATCCTTCCACTACTTCCCCGCTGTTGAAGATGGTAGCTGTGCGGCGCGGATCGCCGGTTTCGTAGCTGTTCACCAGACTTTCTGAGGGGTAAACGAACCCGTTGCCAAACTGGCCGTTAATGCCCTGGTATTCTATATAAGGATTCCATGTTCTGCCAAAAGCAATGGCTGTATTATAGCTGAAATGCCCGGGCATCATGTTCTCTACAGAATAAGGATTGGCAGGGCTGAAAATATTACGGTAATCCGGCTCCAGGCTATATTCGCCGGAGGTCATTACGCTGTTGGCATATTCCTGCGCTTTTGCATAGTTCTGCCTGAAGAGGTATACTTTTGCCAGCAGGCCCTGGGCAGTACCTTTGGTAACATGTCCGAGACCGGCTGTTCCCCACTCTGCCCTTGTTGGCAGGTTATCTACCGCATATTCCAGGTCTTTGATGATCTGGGCGTAGATGGTATCTTCTGAACTTACAGGAATGTCATATTCTGCCGGTACAGGTACATGATCTCTCAGCGGTACTTTCCCGAATATATTCACCAGTTCGAAATAATAGAAGGCGCGGAAGTATTTTGCCTGTGCTTCCGCTTTCTTAGCGATGGTCTGGTCTTTGAAACCGGGTGTTACGTCAGTTACCTGGTTACAGAAGTTAAGATTCTGGAATGTTCTTGACCAGTAACGTTCTACATAGAGCTCTGTCGAAGGTGTGTGCGCATAGTCCTGGAATACTTTCAGGTCTGTAGCCATACTACCGCTTCCCAGGCCGGGCGTAAAATCGTCCGCGCCCATTTCTCTTACAGAAAACCATTGTTGTCCTATGCGGAATTCGCGCCAGCTGATAGTGCCATAGATCCTGTTCACCCATTGATCTATCATTGATTCGTTGGCCAGGAATATGTCTTCAGTCAGTTGTCCCTGGGGAGGAACGTCGAGGAAAGATTTTTTGCAGGATACGGCTGTAAAAGAGATGCCTGCCAGGAATATATATAAAATGCGTTTCATAACTGTTAGTTAAAAGGATCATTAAAATTTCACATTCACACCTGCCCTGGCATTACTGGATACAGGATAAGGGTTCAGGTCTACGTTCTGTGACAGGAGATCGGCGGAGGTGATCTCAGGAGATGCACCTTTGTATTTGGTGATGTAAAAGAGGTTGGTAGCGTTTAAAAAGATACGGGCGCTTTTGATCTTGCCGGCGCCGAGCTTGTTAAAGGTATATCCAAACTCTATATTGCGTACTTTGACATAGGAGCCGTTTTGTACAATGAAAGAGGAAGGCAGCGTGTTGATGGAATTCACTCCCAGTCTTGGCATGCTGGCGTTGGTATTGTCCGGCGTCCATGCGTTTACCCAGTCCTTGTGCAGATTTGTGGTATTAAACTCTACCAGGTTATAGGAGCCGTTGAGTATTTTGCTGCCGAAGCTGCCAAAGATATCTACAGAAAAATCGAATCCTTTCCAGGATGCGCTGAGGTTTAAGCTGCCATAGAACTTAGGATATGGAGAGCCGATGTTGGTCATATCGTTACCGTCTATGCGACCGTCGCCATTCACATCTTTATAGATCAGATCACCGGGTTGTGCCCCGTTATGATATGCCGTCTGGCCTTTGGATACCGCGTATTTATTCCATGCATCCAGTTCACCCTGTGTGCGGTAGATGCCTATTGCCTGGTAGCCGTAGAAATAGCCCAGGGGCTGTCCTTCCTGGATGCGGGTGAAGAGCGGAGTGGAAAAGATATTGTTGGTAGTTACCTGTTTGCCGTAGTCGGTAACAGTGTTTTTGAAAGTGCTTCCTGTTACACGTACACCATATTTAAAGGCGTCGATATTATCCTGCCAGTCCAGCGCAAACTCTATACCCTTGTTGCGTACGGAGCCTACGTTGCTGTAAGTAGCATTGATACCGGCAGAACCACCTGCAATGGGGATGATGAGCAGCAGGTCTTTTGTTTCCCTGTTATAGTAATCAAATTCTACTGCCAGCCTGTTTTTCAGTACGCTCATTTCAAAGCCCATGTCTTTCTGGAAGGTACGTTCCCATTTAATGTCAGGGTTGGAGCTGGTCAGTACAGCGCCGTTTGTGGCCACTGCCCTGTTGAAAATGGCGTCATATACCGGGTCTTGTGTAACCAGTGAATAGGAAATACCATTGGAGATCCTATCGTTACCTGTTACGCCCCAGCTGGCACGCAGTTTCAGGTTATCTATCACGCCATTGTCTTTCATAAATCCTTCTTCTGTTACACGCCAGCCCAGGGCTACAGATGGGAAGTATCCAAAACGGTTGTTCTTACCGAATTTAGAGGAGCCGTCTGCGCGGAAGGAACCTGTAAGCAGGTACCTGTCCTTATAGGAGTAGTTGGCGCGGAATAAATAGGACAGGATGGTTTCTGTGAGGGGCTGTTCACCAGAGACAGCCCTTGTGCTGGCGGGAGCGCTGTATATGCTCACGTAGTTCAGATCGTCCAGGGCGTATCCTTTACCGGTACCGGTGAGGTAATCACGTTTCCTTTTCTGGGCGGTAGTACCTGCCAGCAGGTTGAGGTGATGATCATTTCCCAGTTGTTTGTCGTACGTTAAGGTATTTTCCCACAGCCAGGTAAAGTCAACGCCATAGGTGTTGCTGTAGGAGTTAACCGGATTGTACTGGTTGGGCTGAATGATGGAATAGGAAGGTATGAACTGGTCTGTACGGTTATGCAGCCAGTTTACGCCGTAGCTGGTACGGAAGTTCAGGCCCGGGACCACTTCATAGTTACCCCAGAAGTTACCTACCAGTCTTACATCATTGCTGTTATAGTCTTTATTATAGAAAAGAGAAGCATAGGGGTTGATCAACCTGCCGTCTTGCGGGGCGGTGAACTTTCCGGCGGAATCGTATACAGAAAGCAGCGGGGAGATGCGGTTCACGGAGCGCATGAAGAGATAGTACAGTCCGGGAGCGGCGTTGTTGGAATTGCTCATGGACATGTTCTCTCCTACTGTGAGTTTGTCATTCACCTTGTATTCTGTATTGAGGCGAACGGTCACCCTGTTGAAGGTGGTATATTTGAACACACCGTCCTGGCGGAAGTAGCTGCCGCTCAGGTTATAGCGGATCTTTTCGCTGCCGCCGTTCAGGGCTACCTGATAATCTCTGAAGGAGGCGTTGCGGGATACTTCTTTGAGCCAATCTGTTCCTTTACCCAGTGAGGCGGGGTTAGGATAAACGGTGGTATTCTGTAATTTATTGATAATGGTACCATACTCACTCGCATTGGCGGTTTCGTATTTGCGGGTGAGGAACTGCATGCCCTCACTGCCGGAAACGTCAATGACGGTGGAGCCGGCCTTACCTTTTTTAGTGGTAACGATGATCACACCGTTGGCGCCCCTGGCGCCGTAGATAGCGGTGGCAGATGCGTCTTTCAGCACTTCCATGGATTCTATATCATTACCTGTCAGGAAGTTGACATCGTCAACTATCATTCCGTCCACTACAAAGAGGGGGTTGGGATTGCTGTTGCTGCCTACTCCACGTACGCGGATGACGGGAGAAGTACCGGGGGAGCCAGAGCTCAGCACCTGTACACCGGGCGCTTTGCTTTGCAGTCCTTCGGCAGGGTTGCTGGTACCTCCTATTTTTGTAAGATCGGCGGCTTTGATGCTGACAACAGAGCCGGTAAGGTCTGATTTGCGCTGTGTGCCGTACCCGATCACTACTACTTCATTCAGGCCGGCGTCTGCCTTCATACGGATCTCCATATTTGTCCCCGCCTTTAATTCCTGGCGTGCAAAGCCAACGTAGCTGATTTCCAGGGTACTGTTTTCAGGAGTGTTCAGGGAGAAATTGCCCTGAGGGTCTGAAGTAGTGCCCACGCTTTTCCCTTTTACACGGATTGTGGCGCCGATAACGGGATCTCCTGTCTTATCGTCCAGGATACGGCCGCTGATCTTTGTCTGTGCAAAAACATCCAAAGTGGAAAGCAGTACAGTAAGAAAGAGAGAAAAGAATAGAAACGTTCTTCTTAACGGGAATGTGCCCGGAACATGCAGCACCTTAGGCAGTTGGCTGCCCGGGATAATTGTAATTAAGCGCATCAGCTTTCTTTTTGGATTTGATTAAAATAAATAGGAGGTATTGTTCACTGTCTGAATCTGTTTTTTTATAATCGTGGTCTTAATTGTAATACTTAAGTTTTGTTTCTTCATGTAATATGCTACGTGGAAAAACTGTTGACTTTGGTCGAATTTTTTGTCCCCCTTGTGGGTTAAAATTAACCCCATCCTTTGGAAAGGATGGGGTATCAATTCGTAAAAAAAGGGACATTTTTCACCTCTTTTCTACCTAACTATCTTTTTTGTTACCTGTTTATCACCATTTGTTATAGTAATGAAATAAATACCGGGGGCTTTTCCGCTCATGTCCAGGATATGCCTGTTATCTTTTTCCACCACCCTATATAAGACTCTACCTGTAAGGTCTGTGAGGGTAATAACAGATGAACCATGAGGTAAGGTGACCGTTACATTACCTGTTGAGGGGTTGGGGAAAACCGTCACCTCTGTTGACGTTGTGCTGACTGTTACCGCTTCCATGCGGGCAGAGGTAGTGGAAAGAGGGATGAGTTGCCATTGCTGGCAGGTGCAATCATTAGATACCCATTGTCTTACATTGCTGCCGTTGGCTGTTCCGTTATTGGCAACTTCCATGGCTTTGCTGCTATGGCGGGCAAAGATCTTATAAGTGCCGTTTGCGGGACCGGTGGCAGGCAGAGGGTCCCTTGTGAAGGTAAGGGAACCGAAACCCAGCTGGTCATATCCACCGCTGGCGGAGCCATAATTGCCACCACCGCCTTCAGGACGGTGTACCGCCGCAAAGGCAGCCATAGCGGGAACGGAAAGTCCCATGCGGTTAGCATAGTGGTTATATACCTGTAGTTATTTTTCACCTTCCCCTCTCCTGGAATTTTCATCCTTATACACCTTTACGTTCAGGTTATGGGTGTTATGAAAAGGCTTGCGGAATTTCCGGATATATTCAGATGGGTTCATGCCGAAAAGGTCATTGAAATGCTGCCGGAAGTATTTAATATTATTGAACCCTACCATGGTAGCTATCTCGCCAACATTCAATTCTGTACTGATCATGGTTTCTGCCGCTTTCCGAAGGCGGATAAAACGGATAAAGCCATTGATGGACTGCCCTGACACTGATTTCACTTTTTTGTACAGGCCTGAATGACTCATGCCCATTTCTTTGGCCAGGGTGCGGATGGAGAAATTTTCGTTCTCCAGGTGACTTTCTACGATCCTGATACAGCGGTCCAGGAATTCTTTATATTCTACAGATACTTTGAGATCATTGCCGGCCAGGGTTATCTCGTTATAGAAGTATTGCTGCAGGATGTTCCGTTTGCGAAGCATTCCCTGTACGCGGGCTTTAAGCAGTTCTTTCTCAAACGGCTTAGTGATATAATCGTCTGCCCCGCTTTCAATACCCAGTAGCTGGGTTTCAGATGCAGTTGTTGCCGTAAGCAGTATCACAGGGATATGGCTCAGGGCTGCATTCCCTTTTATGTTACGGCATACTTCTATACCATTCATTCCCTGCATGGTGATATCGCTGATAATAACATCCGGCAGATAGTCTTTCGCCGCCTGTAGTCCTACTTCCCCGCTGTCGGCTTCCAGTACGGTGAAGCCATCTGCAAAAAGCTGGGATACATAATTGCGTAATTCAGTATCGTCGTCAATGATGAGAATGGTCTTCTTTTCTGTGACCAGTGCAGCAAGGTCTGTTTCCGGTTTTTCAGGCACTGTTTCTTCCGGCAGTTCCTGGAGGAAAACGGCGGTTTCCGGGACATATTGCAGGATGGTCTCTGTTCCAAAATGCCCTCTTCCTTTACGCAGCATGATGGTAAAGCTGGTACCTTCTCCTACTTTACTTTCATAGTTCACTGATCCGCTGTGCTGGTCCATAAAATGACGGACGAGGTAGAGGCCAATACCGAAGCCACTGCGGGAAGGCGTATTGGCTGACTTTACCTGGTAGAATTTACGGAACAGGTCATCTCCTGCTTCAGGTGGAATGCCACAGCCGGTATCGGTTACGCTGACAGCAACTTTATCTGCCATTTCTGTTACGCGGAAGGTAACAGCGCCTCCCTGCGGTGTGAATTTAAATGCGTTGGAGAGGAGATTGAAGAGTACGATCTCGATCTTTTCCCTGTCTACATACATATGTAGCGGTGTTTCGGGACACTCAAAGCGGTAGTCTATCTTCCTGGCCCTGGCCTGGTATACAAAACAGAGGTATACTTCCCGGCAAACGGCGGCAAGGTCCAGCTCTACTATCCTGAGCTGGTCCTGATCGCTGTCGGTTTTGCGGAAGAGCAGCAGCTGGTCAACAAGACTGAGCAGCCGGCGGGTGTTCCGGTGTACGGTATTCAGTTCTTCCCTTACGGCTCCTTTGACATCGCCGGAGAGGATCTCTTTCACGGGGTTTACGATGAGTGTGAGCGGTGTTCTGAATTCGTGTGAGATATGGGTAATGAAAGAGAGCTTTTTCTCGTTGAGGTCTCTCTCCTTCTGTACGTTCATATTGGCCAGCTGGATCTCGTACATTAACCGGTTCTGCCGCATCTTGTAGAGGAAATACATGTAAATGGAGCCGCAAAGCAGGGCTATGTAAGCTACATAAGCCCACCAGCTTCTATACCAGGGAGGCAGTACGGTGATGCTCAATGTGATTTCCCGTGGGCTCCATACGCCTTCTGCAGTAGAGCATTTTACGCGGAAGGTATACCTTCCTTCATTCAGGTGTGTATAGGTGGCGGAACGCAGATTGCCGGCAATGGTCCAATCTTTATCCCAGCCTTCCATATAGTAGGCGTATGTGATCTTGTTGGGTGATGAAAATTCAGGTACGGTATAAGAGAAAGAGAACACTGCTTTGTTATAAGGCACTTCCAGGGAAGTGACAGCATCCTCCGTAAAACCACTGATAAATGACTGGCTCTTTTCAAGGCTGGTATTGTTGACCCTGAGGTCTGTCAGTACCAGGTTCAGATCGCCCGACTCACTTTTAATATGCTGCGGATAGAAAAGGCTGAACCCTTTAATACCGCCGAATGCCATTTCACCTGAGCGAAGGCGCAGAGCTGCGTTGTAGAAGAACTGGTTGCTCTGCAGGCCATCTCCCTGGTAATAATTGGTAAAGTTCTTTTTTTCCAGGTCGAATTTTGAGAGGCCATTATAGGTGCTGATCCACAGGTTGCCCTGACCATCGTCCAGGATATTCAGTACCGCATCGTTGCATAACCCGTTCTCTGTCGTGTAACGGTCAGTAATTGTCTGGCGGGATTTATTAAAGAGCAGTAATCCACCGCCTTCCGTGCCTATCCAGAACCGGCCGTCCCTGTCTTCATACATGGTCCTGATAGAATGCCCCACATAATAGAACTGATGCTGCCGGTTTATCTTATCGATCTTTATGAGCTGATTCAGGTTCCCTCCCCAGAGATTTCCTTCTTTGTCTTCATAGAGGCTGAAAAGGTCTGAGAGGTTTTCGTCAAACATTTCAAAGTTGTCTGTAGCCGGATTATAATGATACAGGGCTCCGTAAACCCCGCCGCTACGGAGGGTACTGGCCCAGAGCTGGTTGTTGCTGTCATTATAGAGGGCAAAGACCACTTTATTCCCGGCTTTGGCTACCGGGTTAAAGCAGTGATAACTTCTGAATTGTCCGTTCTTTTTATTGAACTGCTGGATACCGCTTGTGAAGGTGGATAGCCAGATCTGTTGCCGGTTATCTTCTGTTATGGAAGTAATAAAGTTATCGGAAATGGAATGAGGGTTACCCGGGTCGTGCGTATATACCCGGAACTTGTTTGTACGGCGGTCCCAGAGGTTCAACCCGTTACCGTCTGTACCTATAAGCAGGGTGCTGTCTGGTGTTTCATAGAAAGCAGAGACTACATTGCCTGAAAGGGTATTGTTACTGGAATGTTCCCGGCGGATGGTCTGGAAGCGGTTCTTCTCGGGATCGATGATATTTACACCTCCCCTGATGGTACCTATCCATTTGCGGGAAGCTTTGTCTTCATACATGGTGTGAATAGCACCGCTGGCCAGTTCATTTATATCTTCTCCTGCTTTGATAAATCCGGTCTTTCCATTGTGCAGGTTTAAGGTGTATATATTTCCTGTTTCTGTTCCCATCCAGAGTTCCTGTTTTCCATTTGCCGGCATGAGGGATACAACAAACCCCGGAGTAAGCGGAGCAGAGGGTATTTCGTACACTTTATTCATTTTACCGGAAGGGATATCATATTCATATGCTGCGTATTCTGCGCCGACCCACATGTGGATCCCGTCTGTAGCAAGACAGGTAGCTGTGGGCAGAGTATTGTCTACCAGTTGCAGCTGATTGGTTTGCCGGTCAAAGAGGCCTAGTCCGCGGTTCTGTACATGTACCCAGATGCGGTTGGCTGAATCTTTCATGACGGTTTGTATTCCATAATGCTCTATTCTCTTTCCGTTTTGTACAAGGGGTACCTGGCGGCATATGGTATCTCCCAACCGGCAGAGCAATAATCCTAATCCTTCTGTTCCTATAAAGACATTGTTGTTATCTGCCTTTACGCTTTTGACTACAGCATTCAGCTTCTGAGCCTGTCCTTTTGCCGGCTGGTAAGTAATAGTGGTGAATTTTCCGGAGACGGGGTTATACCTGCTCAGGCCCTGGCGGGTACCTATCCACAGGAAATTATGCTGGTCTTCTGTAAGGGAAGTGACGATATTATGCACAAGGGAACTGGCATCGCTGCGGATGTTGCGGAATACTTTGAAGCCGTAACCGTCGTAGCGGTTGAGTCCGTCGTAAGTAGCGAACCAGATGAAGCCGTAGTGGTCCTGGTAGATGCAGCGGACTGTGTTGTTAGATAATCCCTGTTCTATGCCCAGATGAGTGACTGGCGGGCAGGAGATTGCGCTGTTTATATAGATAACCAGTAATAGAATGGTTGTAGAGATCAATTTCATAACGCTTCATTTAAACGCGCCGTGGATGGTTGTGTGGTGTGTGAATGACACCTAATTACAAGGTAAGTAAAATAATCCGGGTTTTTGAGTGTTGGTGGTTTATATGATTGAGTTTCTTTTTGATGTGTGATGTGAGGAATTGCTCAAAAAAAACTCTTTTGCCTTCGGCAAAAGAGTTTTTTTTGAGAGAGGAGGCGGGCCTGCGGCCCGCCTGAGAAATGTTTTTCTGAGGGAGGAGAGGGCGTTGCGCGCAGCTTTTTGGGTGAAGGGTAAGCTTAGTATTTGACAACTTTGCGAGTGGAAACTGAACCTCCATTCTTTATCTTCACATAGTAGGTCCCCTGCGCCCATTTACTGATATTCACTGTACTAATAGTATTTACAAGACGTTCTGTATGTATCAACATTCCTTTATTATCAAATACCTGCAGCAGAGCATCCGGTACTACTTTATCTACTGATATTATCAGCTGTTCAGATGCAGGATTCGGGAATACTTTCAATGCAGCATCCAGGGGCTCTACAGGTTTGCTGATGCGTGCTGCTACAGGTTCTACACCATAGATCAGCTGTCCCTTATAATAAATAGTGACCTGTATATTCTCTGTCAGTGAAGATACAGGCAGATAAGAGTGATCATTTGTTTCAACAAATGGAGACCAGTCTGATTTATAGAGTCTGTACTGAATATTCCCGGTATTGCTTAGCGGATATAAGGAGCCTGCGCTACTGTTTATATGTAGTTCAAGACTGGTATCAGCATACTGGAAAATGCCGGTAACCTTATCATTTCCCAATGCGGCATAATCTACCTGGAAGTTCAGTGGTTTAGCGCCTTCCGGAGTGAACCAGTATTTAATGGCAAGATCGTTGTAAGCTACAGGTACGTTACCTTCATTCTGTATCCCGAGATAAGTACCTATGGTATTAGCGCTATTGCTGGTTGATCGTGTAAAGGCTTTCAACTGTACTACGGAGTTAACAGCTGCGGGTTCTATTCCCCACACCAGTTTACCGTTACGGTACAGTGTGATGTTCTCATTCACGTCATTCTGATAAGAGTAATCATTTGTCTTATCTAACAGCGCCCAGTTGGTATTTGCGAAACGGGAGGAGATAATGCCGGAGTTATTATTTCCTGCCAGTATACCGGCGGTGGAATCGAAGCTGTATTCTATGTAACCGAGAGCTCCGTTACGTGGAGTATCCAGTGTTGTATACTGCATCTTTACCTTGCTGTTGCCCAACGCTGCGTAATCAATCCAGGTATTGATGCCGGCATAATTCTCAGGTGTGAACCAATAGCGTAATGTCAGTTCATTATAAGGTACACTGGTGCTATCTACGTTCAACACTTTCAGTGAAGGCTTGATACTACTATCAGTACTCTGTACATCAGACCATACTTTCAACGTCACTTTCTCTGCCGCCATACCTGCCGCTATCTCTGCGGCGCTAAGGCTACGGTTGAAGATCTTAAAGATATCCACGGATCCTTTCAGTAAAGGATCATTGAACTGGGATTTACCGAGATAGTTCAGTGCCGTGCTACCCAATGCTGATGGTTTGATGGTGACGTTTGTATTTGTGGATACCAGCACACCGTTGATGTACAGCCGGCAGGTGTTGCCGGACTGGCTGAGGGCAAAGTGTACCCAGGTGTTGAGCGGGAAAGTATAGTTGTAGCTTACCTGCTGTTCTGCACCTCCATTTTTGATGGCATACCGTACAATGGATTTCCCGGAGGAAATGCCTGCCTGTACGGTGAGGAACATATAATAGCTGGTGCTGTTCCCGAAATCAAACACACGCATCCAGCTGGTCAGTGCATCCATTTTTATCCAGGTGGTGATGGTAAAGTCGTTCAATGTACTTACCACTCCGGCGGGTAATGAGGCATATGAGGTAGCTGATCCATCGAGTTTCAGGGCTGTGTTCACATAACCGGCATTGCGTGTTGCGGTTGCTGCCAGTGTAGCGTGATTGGCGCCCCAGGCATCGATGGCCTTTGTGCCGGAGGCTTCATCGAACTTCCAGTAACCATGCTGACCGATATTGGGCCTTGCTGTTACAGCCGGACTGTTGGGATATTGCTTAGCTGAATCTACCAGTGCAATAGCATAGTAATAAGTCTTACCATTGGTGACGGCAGAATCAATATACTTAGCGGTTGTAGTGTTGGCTAAAAGCGTATAGGGCCCTCCTACTGTTTCCGTGCGTTTCACATTGTAAGTGAGGCGGCTCATGACGGGTGTCCATTCTACAATGTTCTTTGCATCGCCAGAGGCGACTATCAGTTCTTCGACGCTGGTGCTTTTTACTACCAGTGCAAGTGTGATAGTATCGGCAGTGCTGCCGTTTGAGGCTGACAGTGTAACGGTGTAAGCGCCGGCCTGGTTTACAGCGCCGGATATGATGCCTGTGGCGGTATCTATTGTCAATCCGGCAGGTAAGCCGGTGGCATAGAAATGTGTGGGAGACTTGATGGCTGTGAGGCGATAGCTGTATGTGTCTCCTGCCAGCAGGGTATCCTGTCCGGGGCTGGTGATGGTCACGCCTACGGTCCTGTCGTCCATCAATACAATGTCGTTGCCGTCACCTCCTTTGTAGGAGATCCTGAAATCTACACTGTCCAGTGTAAGTATGGCCAGTTCGGGCAATCCGTTGAAGGCGCCGGTGACCGGGGAGGTGGAAGTATTATCTACCAGCAGGAAGCGGGCGCCTGTTGGATAAGCATCGCTGCCTGTTTTTTGAACAGAGAGAACCGCGTTATTGATAGTGATGCCTTTGGCGGATAAGGTATCTGCCTGTTGTGCGTTGGTTTCTATTTTGAAGATTGCTCCCGGTTGTAAAGTAAGCAGTCCGCGGGTGGTCAGTTCACCAATATTATCATCGCCCGGGGCCAGGATGGCGCCGGCGTTTACGGTGATGGAAGAGGCTATGTATCCTAATCCACCGAGAAGACCGGTATCGACAACTACCGGGCTGGCTATTTCGCCGTTAACCATCAGCTTCCCTCCTTTTACAGTAGTAACGCCATAGTTATTGCAAAGACCTGACAAGGTGAATTTGGCAGTACCTACTTTGGTGAAGCGGGCGCTGGTGCCGTTGGTCAGTCCTTTGAACTCGCAATCTTTATTCAGGGCGCCGATGCTCAGCTCTATGTTGTTGAAGATGTTGAGCAGGCCTGTTCCTTCCAGTGCGCCAAAGTGGTAGGTGCCTACCTGTGCAATCCTGTGTGCGTCTGTGAAGTTACTGTTCAGGATCCAGGTGGCTTTGGCGCTGCCGCTGGTTGTTGTGCTGAACCACATGCGCTGGTAGGAGCTGCGTGTTTTGGAGATGAAGGTGCCTGTGAACTCACTGTTATCTCCACTAAGGGTGAAGCCGTTGTAGTTGTCGTTATCCAGTTCTACGGTACCGCTGCCTTTCAGTTTTCCTGCCAGGGTAAAGCCTCCTGCCGGAGCATAGAAGTAGCTCTTTGTATTTTCCTTTATGATAACGTCATTGTAAAGCACTGCTGTGCCTTCATTTCTGAGTGCGCCGCCGCTCATTACAATGGGGCCGGTGCCGAGTGGTCCGCTGGTATCAGTGCCTACGCCTGTTACGTTCAATACTCCGTTGGGAGGCCATCCTCCGTTACTATCATATATAGTTGTGCCCCCGGTGAAGGTATTTGCACCACTAACGGTAAGGGCTGTACTGCCGTGTTTAACCAGTGCGCCGGTCCCTCTTATAGCACCTGCCAGGCGGACGCTGCCGGAATCGACGTTCACGGTCAATGTCCTGTTCAGCAATAACGGTGTGTTGATGATCTGCGCCGTGGTGGAATTGTTGGTGATATCGGTGCCGGCTGTTATTTCGTTGCCGTTTATTACATAGGCGGAGGCTCCCGGTGTAAATGTGATGCGGGGGACTTCCAGTGCTGTAATGTTGTTGGTGAGCGTAGTGGTGGCGGATGTGCCGAAGCGCAGGATAGCGGGGCTTACGGGTGCGATGCCGCCTTCCCAGCTGGCGGCGGTGCTCCATGCAGTGTCGGCCGCTGTTGTGTTCCATGTACCTGACCATGCTCCTGGAACGCCCAGTTCTTCAATGGAATTAAGGCTTTCAGAGCTGCTGATGACAGA
This sequence comes from Chitinophaga tropicalis, assembly GCF_009758205.1. Classification (GTDB taxonomy): domain Bacteria; phylum Bacteroidota; class Bacteroidia; order Chitinophagales; family Chitinophagaceae; genus Chitinophaga; species Chitinophaga tropicalis. The sequence goes on along the minus strand of NZ_WRXN01000021.1, from coordinate 48,710 downwards.
AGATATGACGTAATAGTAGTATGTTCCGTTGGTGAGGTTAGTATCCAGGTAGCTGGTATCTGTGAGGCCGGTGGCGATGGTGGTGTATGGTCCGCCGCTGGAGGTGCTGCGTTTTATGTTATACGATGCAGCTCCTGTTGCTGCAGGCCAGCTGATGTTAAGCTGGCTATCCTGGTTGACAATAACAGGTTTGGAGGGTATACCTGGTGGAAGAATGATGGAGGCCAGGTTGGAAGCGTTGCTTTCCAGTTCTCCCGCCAATGCTGTTATTATATAGTAATTGGGGCCGGGATAGGCGCTGGCATCTGTAAAGGAAGTATCGGTGACACCTGATATGATGGTGGTGTATGGTCCGCCGGCAGTGAGCGAGCGTTTAACCGTATAGGTAGTAGCAGCAGGCACCTGGTTCCAGGAAAGTGTGTTAGTATTAATGCCGCTGTTTGCAATGGGTGATAGTACCGGTGGTGCTGGCGCTGTGTTGCTGAGTACATTCAGTACCAGTATAATTGAGCCGGCGCCGTTTGCGTTGGCAGCGTTCAGGGTAACCAGTGCCGTACCTGCTGTTGCAGGTGTACCTGATATGATGCCTGTTGCCGTATCTATATTCAGGCCAGCCGGCAGGCCGGTGGCGCTGTAAGAGGTTGGGTTGCCGTTTGCGGTGACTGTATAGGAAAACGGCGTATCTACGACGGCGTTAGCAGCTGTGGGGCTGCTGATCTCCGGTGCGCCTTCGGGGCTTCCTTTTGTAATAGCTACGTTTGTAAAGGTAGCGGTGCTGAGGGCGGAGGTGTTGTGGGAGCTGGATGTCAGTCCGACGTAAACCGTCTCCGGCATGGGGCTTACCGCTATACCGAGGCAGGTCCAGTTAATGCTGTCCCGGGTGTGATAAGCCGCTATCTTATTACCCCGGCGTACCAGTTTCAGCCACCAGGTGTTTTGTGGCACCCAGTGTTCCAGGTATCCGCCGGGAGGGTTGTTCCAGGAGAGGTTTGTTTTGCTCCAGGCAGTTGCTGCACGCCAGGTAAGGTTTACTTTCTGGTTTTGCAGGAACATTCCTACAAAGCGGGCATCTGCTGCCAGGGACTCGCGGAACATCAGGCCTGCCCTGGCGTTGGGATCTGTGCTACCTATGGAAGTCACTTTTGCTATGATGACAGCATCTCCCGTTATCTTTTGAAAAGCGTAGTTAAAAGCGTCCGGCACTGAAAGCGGGGGTACGGGAATATCTCCTGCTCCGTTCAGGGTCCAGGTACCGTTGCTGAAGGCTGCGCTGCCGGCAAGACCGGTCTTACCGACGTCCCTGTTGGTCAGGCTGGCAGCTGGTGTACCTGTGGGATATACCACCGGGCTTACAGATGCGGCGGTGCTGGTATCGGCAGACTTGCGGTACAGGAAGGTCAGGTTGTTTTCTGTGAGCAGGTCCCTCATGGTAGTGGAATAAGGCGACTGTACGCCCTTGCGGAGCGGATAGGCGCCCTGAATGATGTTGTACAGCATATGTTGCCGGCGGGAGCCTCCCGGGGCGTTAAAGCCTGTATAATAGGCATAGGTGCCGCCGAAGGGAATGAACTGGCTTCTCATGCCGGTAGTGTCCAGGTTGAATTTTGCGTATAGCTCGCTGGTGGCCAGTACGCGGTTATCCAGATCCGCAAAGAGGTCGATACCCTGTTTCCAGGCAACTTCTGCGCACCAGGCCAGTTGTACTATTTCGCCGAACCAGTGCCCTTCGTCTCTGCCGGCGTCTCCAACTTCCCCGTTGGGCAGGCTGCATGCCAGTCCGCCGCCGGCGTCTGTCCTATAGACATCGATGGCTTGCTGCCATTTTACGGGATCGTCCAGGAAAGCGGCGAGACCTACGGCTATCATACATTGGGCCGCGCCCTGGTTATGGCCGCGGATAGGATTGGGCACATCTGCCGCTTTCCAGAGCACGTTGCCGAACCAGTCTTTTACGTGGGCTGTATTGGCGGCTGTCCATCCCGGGTAGGTTGACCGGAGTATATCCGCCCCCGGTATCACATAAAAGGCATAGTCGGCTATCTCCAGAAAATCTTCATCCCCCATCCAGCGCCTGTTGGTGACCGCCCAGGCCTCCAGCATGTCTGTCGCCTTGCGGGCATAGGCTGTATCACCGGTGAAGACCCACATAAAGGCCAGGTTGTGGATGGCTATCATATCGTTCTCCCACTGCGCTACGTTCAGGTTAGGCGCCCGGCCAACGGTGGTGACCGGTCCGCGCATGCCATAGGTCAGTTTAGAGTGGCTGTCATTCTTAAAATTATTATAGGCAGTGAGCCAGGGCTCCTGTGTAATGTTCTGCTTTAAGAGGTCCAGATCGCCCTGGGTAAAGGGCACTCCCGGGTGTACAAACCTTTGTGCAAACAATGCAGGAGTATATACGAACAATAACAGCAGAAGAAAGAGGGTAGTCTTTTTTTGCATAAGTGGAACTTTGAGTAAGATAGCAGGGCGAAAATATCCCCCTTATTTTAAAGGGAGGGGGCACATTTTCGTAAAATAAGGGATTGATTTTGGCATCATGCGCTCACTATGGGCGGTAAGTGTTGCAATTAGTATCTTTATCGCCGTTAAAAAAAGATCTATGGCAAAATCAGCGAAAGAACAATATATACGTCAGTCAGGATTTGACTTTTTGCAGGCATTGAAAGAAAACAACAACAGGGAATGGTTCAATGAGCATAAACCTGCTTATCAGCAGGAGTTGTCACAGGTAGAGAACTTTGCGGAGGCATTGCTGGGGAAACTCAGTGAACATGACCTGATAGAAACGCCCACCGGTAAAAGCAGTCTTTTCAGGATATACAGGGATACCCGGTTTTCTAATGATAAGACGCCTTATAAAACGCATTGGAGCGGTAGTTTTAAGCGTGCTACCCAACAACGCCGGGGTGGGTATTATTTTCATATAGAGCAGGGGAACAGTTTTGTGGCCGGCGGATTCTTTGGCCCATCGCCGGACGACCTGAGGCTGATCCGGAATGATATTGCTTTTGATGCGGCCCCGCTGAGGAAGATCCTTAAAAGTAAATTGTTCGTATCGAATTTCGGGACATTGAAGGGAGACCAGGTGAAAACTGCGCCTAAGGGTTTCCCGGCAGATCATGAGGCAATTGACCTGTTACGGTATAAGCAGTTCCTGCTGATCAGGAATTTCACGGATAAGGAGGTGTTGAGCGCTTCGTTCCTGGAAGAGGTTAATAGTACGTTCAAAGCTATGCGCCCGTTCTTTGATCATATGAGCGAGGTGTTGACTTCAGATGGAAACGGAGAATAAAAAAACAAATAAAGAAATGAACCTGAGATCAGTTACTGTCCTGTTATTCCTGCTCTTGCCGGCCAATGTCCTGCATGCACAATCAGCTATGACCAATATCAGCGGCCGGCAGGTAGTCAGCCTGAATGGCAGCTGGAAAGCGCTGATTGACCCGACAGGTACGGGCGACTGGCTACGGATATGGGAAGAAAGAACGCCTGTCAGCAAGACAGATTTCGTGGAATATTCATTTACCGGCACGCCGGAGCTACATGTACCCGGCGATTTCAATACCCAGCGCCCTGAATATACTTACCTGGAAGGCACTGTATGGTATAAGCAGACGTTCAGCTATACCCGGAAGAAAGATAAACGCCTGTTCCTGTACTTTGGCGCAGTGAATTACCTGGCTGATGTTTACCTGAACGGTAAGCACCTGGGAGCGCATGAAGGAGGCTTCACTCCTTTCCAGTTTGAGCTGACCGATGTACAGGAAGGAATTAACAGCATAATTGTGAGAGTGAACAATACACGGCAGAAGAACGGATTGCCGGCTTTGTCATACGACTGGTTCAATTATGGTGGTATTACCCGGGAGGTAAGCCTGGTGGAAACTGCGTCCACTTATATCAATGATTACCTGGTCCAGCTGACAAAGCACTCTGATCATGAAATAGCAGGATGGGTAAAATTAGATGGCGGGAATGCAGGGAACCAGGAAGTGAAGGTCAGCATTCCTGAGCTCAAGATAAGCTATCGTACAAAAACAAATGATTCAGGAATGGCTCTGCTCAGGTTCAATGCGAGACCTGTACGCTGGAGCCCTGATACACCCAGGCTGTATAACGTTATTATATCTTCTGTATCGGATACAGTGACGGAGCGTATAGGGTTCAGGAATATCGCAGTATCTGGTACCGATATACTGCTGAATGGCAGAAAGCTATTCATCAAAGGAGTGAATATTCATGAGGAACGTCCTTTTAAAGCCGGAAAAGCAAATACTGAAGCAGATGCCAGGGTGCTGCTTTCCTGGGCGAAGGAACTGGGTTGTAATATGGTGAGGTTGTCCCACTATCCGCATAATGAATACATGGTGAAACTGGCGGAAGAAATGGGGATAATGGTCTGGGATGAGCTACCTGTTTATCAGCATATTGCATTTGCGGATACTTCTATGCCTGGGAAGATGGAACTGATGCTGCGTGAAATGATAAAGCGGGACAGGAACCGTTGTGCAGTTATTATATGGAGTCTTTCCAATGAAACGTATTCCTTCACTCCGTCGAGAGATAAAGCGCTGATTGAACTGCTCGGCAAGTGCCGGATGCTGGATACTACCCGGCTGAATACTGTTGTTATCAATAACCAGGGTTACAGTAATAACATGTTCCATGTTCATGACAGCCTGTATAAATATGCAGATATCATCTCCCTGAATGAGTACATTGGCTGGTATGTGCCGTGGCAGGGAAAACCGGAGGATGTGAAGTGGGAGATCAATTATAAAAAGCCTGTTATCATTTCTGAATTTGGCGGGGAGGCGAAATATGGGAATGCCGGGGATGTTGCGGATAGCTGGAGTGAGGATTACCAGGCGAAGATATACAGGGAGCAGGTGGTGATGTTCAGGCGTGTGCCGCAGCTGGCGGGGGTATGTGCATGGTTGCTGGTTGATTATCGTTCTATGGGAAGGATGAGGCCTGGGTACCAGGATGGTTATAACAGGAAGGGGTTGTTGTCGGAGTATGGAGAGAGGAAGAGGGCGTGGTATGTGTTGAGGGGGTATTATGATGAGAAGTAGTTTTGTTTAACGGGGAGGGAATTGCGCAAAAAAATAGCTTTGGCCGAAAGCGAGGGCACTGAAAAAGTCCTTACGTAGGCTCTGAGAATCGTCTATTCGAAAATATTCTCCACCCCCTACCCGAATATTTCTTTAAAGAAAACTACTTTTTCAGTGCCCTCGCCGAAAGCCAAAGCTATTTTTTTGTGTAGAGAGGCGGGCCTGCGGCCCGCTGAGAAAAAATTCAGACTTCGTCTTTTTTGATCCATTTTGGAAGGTCGGGCGCTTTGTAAGTTGCCATTTTTTCCAGCAGGTCGTCGATATTATCGCTTACCTGCAACATTTTCTGATTCGTTTCCTTAAGAAATCCTTTATCTACAGTGCGTTGGATCATTGTCAGCAGATCATCATAAAATCCATTTATGTTCAGAAGCGCTACTGGTTTTTTGTGTAATCCAAGCTGGGCCCATGTCAACATTTCAAAGAGTTCTTCAAATGTCCCGAAGCCGCCGGGGAGTGCAATCACGCCGTCAGACAGGTCATTCATCTTTGTTTTCCGCTCGTGCATGGTATCTACCAGGATGAGGGAAGTAAGGTGTTCATGTGCTATTTCTTTTGCCTTCAGGTGATGTGGTAATACGCCTATCACCTCTCCCCCGTTTTCCATAGCTCCGTTGGCTACAGCGCCCATCAGGCCAACGTTGGCGCCTCCATATACCAGTCCTATCTTCCTGGCTGCCAAAGTCTTTCCTAATAAGTACGCCTGTTCTTCAAACACTTTTTCAGTACCGAAACTGGAGCCGCAGAAAACTGTTAGTCTTTTCATATCCTTTATTAATTGAGCGCAAATATAAGATCAATCCATCATCAGAAATCGGGGGATGGCCCTCTTTCCAGCAAAGTGGATAATACTACCTGGCTTTTAGTGCCTGTCACTCCTTCAATAGCATTGATCTTTTACGGTACTCTTTCAAGTCCTGAGCAGAGATGGTGGGGGTTTTAGCGGGGATTGCGGGGGAGGTTGCGGATAGTTTTTTGTTGGAAAGAATTGATCAGGAAAATGAGTTTTGCCGAAAGCAAAACTCATTTTCCTGAGCGTTTTTTTTAACCGGCCTACGGTCGGTTAAAGGTTTGTGAATTATTTTTTGTGAATGCTGTATAATCTGCCATTGTCGGTAACAGCGTATAATACACCATCCTTTCCTTCGGTTATATCGCGGAAGCGTTGTTCTTCGCTTACCAGCAGTCTTTCCTCTCCTACTACCTTATTATCTTTGATAACAAGCCTGGCAATATGTATGCTGCTCAGGCCGGCTATGAAGAGGTTGTTCTTCCATTCAGGAATACCGGTTCCTGAATAAAATGTAATACCGCTGGGCGACAGTACGGGATCCCAGTAATAAACAGGTTGTTCCAGTCCTGCTTTCTGCTGGATACCGTCTCCCACTTTTTGTCCGCTATATTCAATACCGTAGGTGATGGTAGGCCATCCGTAGTTTTTCCCCGGTTGAATACGGTTCAGCTCATCTCCTCCTCTTGGGCCGAATTCTGTTTCCCAGAGGTCGCCGGTTTCGGGGTGGAATGCCAGTCCCTGGACATTTCTGTGGCCGTAGCTATAGATCTCGGGACGATTGTCTCCCTGTCCCGCAAATGGGTTGCCTTCTACTGGTTTTCCTTCTTTTGTGATGCGCAGTACCTTTCCTAATGCGGAGTTCAGTTGCTGGGCCTGTGGTCTGGTTTGCAGGTCGGAACGTTCTCCTGTGCTTATTATAAGGTTGCCGTTCTTATCAAACAGGATCCTGCCACCATAGTGAAGTGTTCCTTTGTAGGCAGGTGTTGCCCGGTAGATAACGGTGGCGCCTTCGATGCTTTTTTCGTTGGCCGAGAGTTTGCCTTTCGCTACAGCAGTGAGGTTTCCTTCCGGCAGTGGTTCTGAGAAAACCCAGTATACCATCCTGTTATTGCTGAAATCAGGATCTATGCGGAGGCCGAGCAAACCGCCCTGTCCGTCAGGGTTTACTTTCGGGAGACCGGTGATGGGCGCACTCAGCTGACCTGTTGTGGTAGCTATGCGCATTACACCTTTTTTCTCGGTGATGAGCAATCTGCCATCCGGTAATGTGGTGATGCCCCAGGGGCTTTCCAGTGCACTACTCAGAATAGTAAATCCGTAAGGCGTTTTAGTTTTTACCCCGGCAATGCGGGTCTGGCCTGCAAATGCAGGTTTGTAGTCTGTATTTGGCGGCTTGGTTTCTACCGGAGCGTAAGTGCTGTCAGTACCTGTAGTATCAGTTCCATTTCCTGTGTGTGGATCAGCTGGTGTGCTACAGGATGCGAGGACGAGGGTTGCCCCGGTAATGATTGCCTGAAGAGATGTTTTCATAGATTTCAAGTTAACAGAAAAAAGTGGATCGGGGAAGGGGAATAAGGTTGAGCGGCTTATACAAGGTATTATCCTGGTGTTATCCTGGTCTTATGCAGTTATTATCCATGCTTTAACAGTGGAGTTAACGCGGACCTGATGTGAACCAGATGTGGAGGTAACTTTTCTTTAAGGTTTTGAGAATTTCAAAAAATGCAGGTGTCTTTTGTAAATTTGCCAGCTGATAATGAAAAATGTAAAACCAGTATTGCTGCTTGTTCTTATTGCCATCTTCTTCGGAGCGGCAGGTATATGCTATGCACAATCTGCGCAAGAACCGGCATCGATCGGAAAAGCAATAGATCAAAAGTTTGCAGATACATCTGCAATAACAAAGCTAAGAACGCTTGGGGAGTCATACCTGGACAGGCCTGGTTCTCTTAAAGCAGATATGGAGAAGGCGATGGCTATTTCCGGGAAAATGGAAAAGCTGAGCCGCACATTACATTATGAGCAGGGTGTGGGAGAAAGCCGTTTGCTGCTGGCCAAGGCCTACAGGGAAATGGGGCAATCGGAGAAAGGCCGGGGACTTGCCGGTGAGGCCCTGGCTATATTCAAAAAGACAGGCCCGTTATGGCTGGAAGCAGAAGCAGTGATAGAACTTGGAGGAACCTACTCTAACCAGGAGAGGGACCTTCCTATGAAGATCAGTTTATATGAGCAGGGGTTGCGTATCTATCATAGTCTGGGTAACAGGTACAAGGAGGGGGTACTGAAAGAATTTATCGGAGACCTGTATCATCTGAAGCAGGATCATGCCACTGCGCTGGCATACCTCGATGGGGCACTTGCAATTTATGACAGTATTGGTTTTAAGCGGCTTCAGGGGGCATACGGAATAATCGGAGAAATATATAATAACAAGGGTGATTTCCTACAATCCCTGAGATATAATCTTCTTGCAATGAAGACCGGCGAGGAGCTTAAAGATACCAGTTTACTGATGTCTACTATCTACAATCGTGTTGGTCTCAGTTATTTCAGTATAAACGCAGATAGTACAGCACTTTTCTATTTCCGGAAGGGGTTGCATTATGCGCACAGCAACACAGATACCGGCTCTATACAGCTGCTGCTGTTCAATATCTCGGATGCACTGAGGAAACAGGGGGCATATCGACAGGCGCTGGATACCCTTATGGCAGCAGCAGCTATCCTGCCGTCGACAGATGTATATGACCAGTTCCAATTTAACCTGCTGGCTCTCAACATTATGATGTCTATGAAGAAGTACAGGGACGGAGAGCAATATTTCCGGCGGGTGCTCAGCATCTATGAGAGTGATCAGCTAAGCGGGACGCTGGTCCAGGTGATGCGTGTGTTCATTGCTGAATATCTTCAGGCATTGGGGAAATACAAGGAAAGCCATCCATATCTGTTGTCCTTTTTTGCTGCACAATCTTCCAACCACGCAACATTACTAAGGACAGCGCAGGCAGAGCTGCTATCTTACAGGGCAGATTCGGCCAGTGACAATACGTCTTCCGCTCTTATCCATTTTAAAAATTACAAGTTGCTTTCTGATTCGCTGATGCACATTATGCAGTCCCGACAGCTGGGGCAGCTACAGATACAATTTGAAACGGAGCAGAAAGATCAGAACATCAGGCTCCTTATTCAGAAAAGCCAGTTGCAGGAAGCATCTCTGCAGAAAGAAAAAGTGGTCAGGAATGTTATTATTGCCGGGGTATTTGTGCTGCTTGTCTTCTTTTTCCTGATGTATAACCGTTACCGGCTTAGAAAACAGACAAACATCCAGCTGGAGATCAAGCAGGAAGAGATCAATGCGCAGAATGTGGTGCTGAAAAAGCTGCTGGAGGATAAAGAATGGCTGTTAAAAGAGATCCATCACCGGGTAAAAAATAACTTACAGGTTATTATCAGCCTGCTGAATACACAGTCCAGGTACCTTGACAATAAAGACGCCCTGGCGGCTATCCGTAACAGCCAGCACAGGATGTATGCCATGTCGCTCATTCACCAGCGGCTTTACCAGACGGATAATCCCGGCAAGATCAATATGGCATGGTATATCAGGGAACTGGTCGGATACATGCAGGATAGCTTTGAAACAGGGAGAAGAATAACTTTTGAGCTGGATATTGATGCCGTTGAGGTGGATGTTGTGCAGGCCGCTCCGCTGGGACTGATACTGAACGAAGCTGTCAGTAATGCCATCAAATATGCTTTTCCTGATAACAGGAAAGGAATTATCCGGGTATCGTTAAAACACAAGCCAGATGGGGATTCACTGTTATCTATTTCAGATAACGGCGTTGGCTTTGATGAAGAGACAGATATCACCGAACGGGATTCACTGGGCATGAGCCTGATGCAGGGTTTAAGTCTGCAGCTGGACGGTGTTTTCAGTATCCGTAATAATAATCCGGGGGTGATCATCACTGTGCATTTCCTGTGCCGGGACTTTACTTTTAATAAAACTGCATTTACTACTACCAATGCCTGATAATGGGAAAATACTGATAGTTGAAGATGAGTTCATTGTAGCCAATGATCTCCGTCATATATTGAAGAAAGCAGGATATACTGTTTGTGGTATTGCAGTTTCTGTTGAGCAGGCGTATGAACTGATAGACGAAAAAAAGCCGGACTGGGTATTGCTTGATATCATGCTGAAAGGGCAACTGACGGGAATAGACCTGGGAAAAGAACTAATGCAGAAGAAGATACCTTTCCTGTATATATCAGCCAATACCAATGCCAGTATCCTGGAAGCTGCGAAAGTAACCCGGCCTTATGGTTTTCTCATTAAGCCTTTCAGGGAAAAAGATCTTTTTGTGATGCTGGATATTGCCAGCTACAGGTATAATATTGAGAAGGAAAGAGTGCCGGATGAAGATGTTCCGGCTCAGCCAGGAATGACCGGTGACAGTCCTGCGGCGAGGGAGTTTATGGAACAGATCAGGATAGTCTCTCCCACAGAGACTTCCGTATTGCTAACCGGCGAAAGCGGCACCGGTAAAGAACTTGCCGCAAGAACCATTCACAGGTTATCTTCGAGAAGCAATAAACCATTTGTTGTTGTTAACTGTGCCGCAATTACCCTGTCGCTTATAGAAACAGAACTTTTTGGTCATGAAAAAGGAGCATTTACCGGCGCCAGTCAGAAAAGACATGGGAAATTTGAACAGGCCGATGGTGGTACTATTTTCCTGGATGAGATAGGAGAACTCCCCCCGGATGCGCAGGTCAAATTATTGAGAGTGCTGCAGGAAAAAGAGATAGAACGGGTTGGTGGGGATGAAAGTATAAAAGTTGATGTACGGATCATTGCGGCTACCAACAGAACGCTGGAAAGAGAAGTGGCGGAGGGACGGTTCAGGCTTGATCTGTATTACCGCTTCAGCGTTTTCCCGATAGTGCTTCCTCCCCTGAGAAAAAGACAGGAAGATATCCCGCCGCTGGTTTATCATTTCCTTGAAAAATATGCGCAGAAGAATGGTTTGCCGGCGCCTTCTGTCAGCGAGGATGCTATGCAGCAGCTGGCGCAATATTCCTGGCCGGGTAATATCCGTGAGCTGGAGCACCTGATGGAGCGTTATGTACTTTTATATGCAGGAAGTGAAATAGATCATATTGACCTGCCTTTATCTGCAACATTGACTGAAGAGAGCATAGCTGTTCCCGGCAAGACAAAGACGATGGATGAAATGGAAAGGACGCATATTATGAATGCGTTGCAGGCAGCAGATGGAAAGGTGTCAGGGCCGGGAGGGGCAGCTGAGATGTTAGGAATACCTGCGCCTACTTTGTATTCGAAGATAAAGCGGCTGGGAATAAAGCAGGCTTACAAATAACATATTGTTCCCTTAATTGGCAGGCCTTCCCTATCAGGCCTGCTGAACATACTGACGTAAAAGCTGAATAGTATTTTCTACTACCCCTCTGGATGCCATGGCATGTTGCAATAAGGTCTGTTTTTTTTCATCTCTTAGTTCAGCAATCTCCCGCTTATAATGTTTCAGGAATGGGACCAGGAGATCCTGTTCATTCCTTTTAACTAGATTGAAGACTGTTTCCGGAGCACTGGTGATAATCAGCTGCAACAACCAGTGCGGTCTGAGTGAAAAGAACACCCTGAAATGTTTTCTTGCTTTATTATTGCTGGTAAAGCCGTTTAAGAAGTTCTTTATAACCATAGGACTTATGTTTTTCTGAACAACGTCCAGGTAGGATTCCAGTTGTTTATGTTCATAAGGAACGAGCAGGGTCAGGAATCCGGGATTGAAGTTAATAATCCGGCTGAAAAAGGAAGTGCTGAGGTGTTCATGTGTTGAGGTGAAGATGGTCCAATCAAGTCCCATCATCTGCAATATTAATTTCTCCTGAAGATCTTCCACCTCAGGGGACTTTTTCAGGCAATTCAGGAATACATAAAAAGGATGCCAATCACCCTGCATAGCTTCAGTGACGGCAGTATTGTCTGCTACCCATGTAAAGATCCTGTAGCAATAGTGATATTGATCAAGAGTCTTCAAATCTCCATAGGTATCGAGCGCACGTGCCAGATACACACAGAGCCATATGATAGCAATCGCTCCTCCATTCCCCCAATATGCTTTCTGGCTGTTGAGGTCTGCGCCTGCAATGATCGTTGTTCTGATGATGCCGGCGGCAATTTCCAGGTCTTCCTTTGTTTTGGCATCCACAAGCTCCCGGACAACCATAGCCAGATTGTGTGAACCCAGTTCATCGTTTCCCAGCAACCTGGCAGAGGCGCCTTTTTTCATTAGCTGCTCTAATAACTGCGGGTCTGTAGTGGTTTCAAAGATGGTTTTAAACTGTTCGTCCAGCTGATTGGCTTCAGCTTCAGTAAGAGATGCCCTGATGGTTTTCCAGATGGCTTTTTCTTTTTCAAATTTCTTTTGTTCCGTGCTGAAGTGCTTTTTTATCTCCAGAAAGGAAGATATGGGGAAATCCTGTTCCATAGTTTTATTTGGTTATACTCCATAAAGAAAGCCTTCGGGTTTTTCGGGTTTTGAAGGCTTAAGCTTTGCTGGCCGGAGGGGCAAATATTAAACTTTTTTGTCTTAAATTCAGAAGAATCTTCAATTTTTTAATGATTATCTGAATAAATCATAGTTATAAGGGCAGATTAATTCGTATCAGTTTCATCCGGTTTCACGTAATGCTCCTTCTTAATACCGAGTTTCTGCATTCTTGAACTGAGCGTAGTAGATGGCAGATCCAGGCGCACAGCGGCTCCGTTAGGCCCTGCTATCCTGCCGTTGCAAAGCCTGAGCACTTTCAGAATATATTCACGTTCCACTTCTTCCAGGGTCTGCACTTTAAAGCCGGTTTCTTTTACTGCCCCGGAAGTTTTATTTACAACGGGGAGGTAGAACTGTTTGATAGTTGGGCCGTTATTTAGCAGCACAGTTCTTTCAATAAGGTGTTCCAGTTCCCTGATATTACCCGGCCAGGAGTATTCCATCAATGTCTCCATGGCTTTGGGTGTTATGGCGGGGACCGGCTTACCTACATTCCGTGCATATCTTTCAGCAAAATGAGTGGCCAGCAGCGGGATATCTTCCCTGCGTCTATTTAAAGAGGGTAATGTGACAGGAAATACATTGAGGCGGTAATAGAGATCTGCCCTGAACCGGCCGGCCTGTACTTCCTTTTCCAGGTTGCGGTTTGTGGCTGCTATGATGCGTACATTTACCCTGATAGTTCCCCTCCCTCCTATTCTTTCTATCTCTTTTTCCTGCAGCACTCTCAATAGCTTAGCCTGCATTTCAAGCGGGAGCTCTCCTATTTCATCCAGTAACAGGGTACTGTTATTGGCCAGTTCAAATTTTCCTATGCGCTTGTCCAATGCACCGGTGAAGCTTCCTTTCTCGTGCCCGAACAACTCGCTTTCTATGAGGTTGGGAGGCATTGCCGCGCAATTCAGCTTTATCATCAGTTTTTTACTCCGAGGAGAGGCATTATGAATAGCTCTTGCTGCGAGCTCTTTACCTGTGCCGGTTTCGCCAGACAACAATACAGTAGAATCTGAAGGCGCTACTTTCGAAATGAGTGTGAATACTTTCTGTATCTCTTCCGAAGTACCCAGGATCTCTGAAAAATCTCCACTGTTTCTCTGGGCTTCCTGCAGGTAGAGGTTCTCATTCTCCAGTCTTTGTTTATACCTGTTTATCTCTTCCAGCTGCTGTTCTATCTTTTCATTGGCCAGGACATTAGATATGCCTGTTCCCAGCTGATCGGCGATACCTGTCAGCAATCTGAAGCCTGATGGGGAGAAAGCGTTAGCTGTTGTGCTGTAGAAGTATAATAGTCCTTTCGTCTCATTACCATTACTGATCTTTACCAGCAGCATTTCCTTAATGCCGGCGTTGAACCAGTGATAAATATAGGCGGGTATATTTTTGTTTCTGATGAGGCCTGCAAGATCGTAGATCAGCGGTTTGTCTGAGGCTATGGCTACATTGAAAATACCATCTTCAACAGGGTGATGTTCGTGAATGATAGGGCTGTCTTCTGTTCTTGACCTGATAGTGCGTTCATCACTATGCAAAAAAGGTGTATGTGTTTTTCCGTCTTCATTGATCAGGCAAAGGGTATAGTATTTTCCTCCAAACAGGTCCAGCAACTGCCTGGTTATGATGTTCCAGAGGTCTTCTCTTTTCCTGGCGGCGGCGATACTGCTACCTACGTTTAGTAGTATTGCCTGTTCCTGTTCTTTCTGTCTTAGTTGCTCTAAAAGGGTTTCATTGTTAGAAATAGCACTTTCTCCGACGTTCTTTTCCATTTCACTGTATTTGTAGGTATTCGGGGCAAACATATCAAAAAAAACGCTTTTGCCTGCGGCAAAAGCGTTTTTTTTGATGGTGGGGGCCTGCGGCCGGCTTTTTTTTTGAAAAGAAGAAGCTACTGTTTTAAAAACTACCGCTTTCAGGAAGAGGTTATTGTTTTTAACTACTGCTTTCAGGAACAGGTTATTTTTTTTAACTACTGCTTTCTGGAAGAGGTTATTTTTTTTAACTACCGCTTTCAGGAACAGGTTATTTTTTTTAACTACTGCTTTCAGGAAGAAGTTATTGTTTTTAACTACTGCTTTCAGGAAGAAGTTATTGTTTTTAAAAAGCGGCTATACTATTTACTACTTCAGCACATCCAGTATGGCGTGATCAAGGCCTGATACTTTATCAGCTTCAGGTTTGATCAGTTCCAGCACTGCGATCTCATTCTTACCTTTCTTCAGCCATTCAGCCGGAATGTATAATGTTTGCTGAGGACCTACTTCCCAGTATCTGCCAAGGTTATGACCGTTTATCCATACGGCGCCTTTACCCCAGTTGCTCATATCGAGGTAAGTATCGCCGGTGGCTGCCAGTTCGAATGTACCTTCTTTCAGTACGGGGCCATTCGAGCCGGCTTTTGCTTTCACTACTTTGCCAACAGGCTTTTTGTTGAAAGGCAGTTTGTATTGCAGCCAGTTCGTTACTTCCTTATTATTCCATAATACCTTTTCAGTGATACCTTTCTTATTCTCCAGCAGGTAAGGCCCGAAGTTGATACGGCCCAGGTTTTCTACCAGCAGTTCCAGTTTCACCTTGCCTGCAGGCAGTTGCAGCTGTACGCTATCCAGTCTGGACCTTCTGTCCAGTACACCTGCTTTCTTTCCGTTCACCAGCACTACACAATAGTCGCGCAGCTCTTTTACTTTCAGCCAGGCGCTGGTATTGCCTTCAAGTGTGGTGCTGTATAATACCCAACCATATGCCTGACTGAGGTCTTCGAAGGTAAGTGGCTTTACACTGCTTACCGGTTTAGGCAGCATATCTGTCAGGGCTGTAGAGCGGGTGAAGCTGATGGCAGGAACGGTGATTGCCGGTCTTGCAGCCGGTACTTCAGGCAGTACTGTTCCTGCAGGCAAATGCGCTGCTATCACTTTACGGAACTGCATGAATTTTTCTGTTGCGTTACCTGCTTCGTCCAGTGGAGCATCATAGTCGTAGCTGCTGATCTGTGGCTCGTATGGCGTGTGATCGTTAGCATTTGCGCCGTTCATGAAATCTCTGGTAGTACCGCCATGGAACATGTACATGTTGATGGAAATACCGGCAGATAAAACGCTGTCTAACCTGCCGAGGTATTGGGTATAAGGCACGGTATGGTGTTTTGTGCCCCACCAGTCAAACCAGGCCGGATACCATTCAGCTATATAATATGGGCCTTTGCCGCTGTGATTTTCATTGATCAGCCTTTTTACCTTTACAGGGTTGTCTACGCCGTTAATAGCGGGCAGCAGGCCAGGCAGATGTCCGTCTTTGATAGCAGCTTCGGGATCGCAGGTATAGAGCAGACCGTCAAATCCGGCTTCTACGAACATTTTCCTGTTTATTTCAAGGTAGTCTTTATCGTTCGAATAAGAACCGTATTCATTTTCGATCTGTACCATCAGGATGTTGCCACCGTGGTTCACCAGTAAAGGTGACAATTGTTTACCTACAGCTTTGATATAGTTCCTGTAGGCTTCCAGGTATTGCGGTTCTTTACTACGTACCTGTAATCCTTTGATCTTCTGTAACCAGTAGGGATATCCACCGAATTCCCATTCTGCGCAAACATATGGGCTTGGGCGTAATACTACCCAGAGTCCTTCTTCCTGTGCTATTTTTACAAAAGCGGCGATATCGTTGTTGCCGGAAAAGTCATACTGTCCTTTTTCCGGTTCATGTACATTCCAGAAAACATAGGTGCCTATGGTATTTAACCCCATTGCTTTGGCCATTTTCATCCTGGCTCTCCAGCATTCGCGGGGTACGCGGGGATAGTGGATCTCGCCGGAGATCATCTGGAGTGGTTTTCCATCCAGTAGAAATGCGGTATCCCCTAATGTGAAGGTATGTTTTTGTGTCTGCTGTGCCTGAGAGGAAAGGCCCAAAAACACACTGAATAATGTGATAATTCCAAGTCGTTTCATCCTTTGTCTTTTATTGATTAATACTTCCTGTCACGGTAACAACCGCACGTGCAGGAATAACCAGGTCATTCTTTACAGTAAATGGCTGCAGATTACCGTTGGCATCGGTAACATAGGAACGTAGTCTGTTTAAACGGCCTTTCTGAGTATCCAGCCGCACGTGCTTATCATTCCCGGTATTGTTTACAATTACAACGTTTACGGTACGGTCTGTATTCCTGTATGCGGATACCAGTAAGGAGCTGTCGTTGTCTGTATACGCTGCAATCCTTTTTGCGCCTGTCCGGATGAAACGGCTGTAGTTGCCCAGTGCCCACAACATTTTGCTGTCGTGGAACTGTCCGTTGGCTGTATCCTTATCTATATAGATCAATCCGTCCTTGTAGTTGTAGGGCGAAATTGCCAGCCAGTATTGCCATGCAGCAGCGTTGGCAATGGTAAGGTCCCTGTGAATGACGCCTGCCAGGTATAGGGCTGCATCCATGCCATAGTCTCTTTTGTTGCCGTTTATTTCTCCTGCGTTATCGCCAAGGATACAGTACTCGGATTGCCAGAAGCCCAGGCCGGGTACGGTAGCGAGGTGTTTTCTCAGCTCTTCCCTGGTGCGGACAGCAACGGCTGCCGGAGAAGTGGTAAAGTAGCTGTGACCGGAGATATTGTAGCTGAGGTTTGGCAGGCTACCTATATAGTATGGAGAGGTTTTATCAAAGAAGGCTTTGATCTGCGTGCCTTTGGCGGGTTTGCCAGCAGCTGAATAGAGGTAATCCAGCTGACCTGCTTCACCGATCAGGATCTTTGTCTGTAGTTTTTCTGCAGACAGTTTCCGGCTGATGATCTTTGTGAGTGCGCTGATCTCTTCATTATTGTAGGGGCATCCTTCCTGGTTGCCATCGCTCCAGTCCCACTGTGGTTCATTAAAAGGGCTGATATAACTGAACAGGATGCCTGTACTGTCATGAATGCCTTTGATAGCTGTTGTTATATATGTGGCCAGTTGCTCATACTTAGCCGGACCGATATTACAGTTCCCTTTGGTTGCAAATGCCTTTCCGTTGGTGGTCAGGTGTACCGGCGGGCTATTGAGGAATGCGAGGAATTTCTTCACATTTCTTTTCTGTGCTGCGCGGAGGAACCAGTATTGTCCCTGCTGGTTTTGCCAGCTGTGGGTACGGCGCCAGATGTCTGCGATACCGCTGCTATCTCCCTGTTCTGTACTTCCTGCGCCTACGTTATAGCGCCACATGGAAAGGCCTATTCCCAGTGGTTGTCCGGCGGCAGTAGTATCTGTGCTGAACAGCCAGTCGGCCATTGCGTTCTTCTTTTCTTCCGGCCATTGGCCAACAAATTGTGCGGACCATGCGTCGGAAGCGCTGAAATTGTCTATTGTCTGGTACGTCCGGGCCGGATCTATGTGTATATGTACCGCGGCGGGCTGGCCCGCCGCGGTTTTTAAGAAAGCCTGTAATACGACCAGTGATACCAGCAGTCTTCTCATATTAATATCCTGTAGTTTGCTCCAGTTGATTGTTGGAAGCCAGTATCTCAGATCTTGGAATAGGCAGCCAGTAGTTTTTCTCTTCGAACTTACGGTCTTTCAGTGCTATTTTACGGGTATATGTAGTTACCCCGTTCACAATTTTCACGTCCATGCCGTAAGCAGGTTGATTTTCAGTCTGGGTTGCAATTTTCCAGCGGCGAACGTCATAGAAACGATGTTCTTCGAAGGCCAGTTCTACCTGACGTTCTCTTCTGATAGCGTCTCTCATTTCAGCCTGTGTCAGACCGGCAACCAGAGCTGGCTGATTAACGCTGGACCGCTGCCTGATCTGGTTGATCGCAGCATATACAGATGCGTCAGGGCCTACGGCTTCGTTCTGTGCTTCTGCGTAGTTCAGTAATACTTCTGCATAGCGCATGTAGATCCAGGGTTGTAATCCGGCTACGTCCCAGGGGCTGATGATAGGAAATGCGTCGTTCATGAATTTACGCAGGTAGTAACCTGTTTTGGTAGCATTCCAGTTGGAAGGACCATCGCCGCCATCTTTTCCGCCGGGTGTATATACCTTGATGGTATCGCCTCTGTAGCGAGCGCCATTATAAAGGATAGTGGCATAGAACCTTTTATCCCTGCCAACGTAAGGATTTGCTGCGTCATAGCCGGAAGTGGGGTCGGTAATAGGTTTACCGTTATTCATCTCATAGGCATCTACCATGTTCTGTAACGGAGTATTACCTGCCCAGGCATCGTAACCATTCGGACCGTTGGCAATTTCAAGACATACGTGGCGGGTACCTGTTACATACAGTCTTTCGAAGATAGCCTCTGTCTGATTCGGGTTGATGAACAGTGAGGTGTAGTCTGATACCAGGGAATATTTGCCCATGTCCATTACAGCTTTTGCAGCAGCGGCTGCATCTGCCCATGTACCTACGTTATAGAGCGGGCTTGCCGCGTATAACAGCAGACGTGCTTTCAGTGCCAGGGCAGCGCCTTTGGTGGCCCTTCCTGCCAGCCAGCTGTCGTCGTTCGCATCGGGCAGGTATTGTGCTGCTGAATCCAGTTCGGCTACAGCGTATTTCATACAATCTGCCAGGGATGATTTAACAAAGTTAGCAGGATCTGTCAGATTCTCGCCCAGGTTGTATACTTTATCTCCCATCAGTACAACGCCACCGTAGTTACGGATCAGGTCATGATAACGGAAGGCGCGTATAAAGTGCAGTTCGCCTCTCAGCCTGTTTCTGAGCAGCTCGCTCATGTTCACCTGCATGATGTTGGTCAGTGCATAGTTACATTCCCTGATACTGCGGTAGCTTCTGCCCCAGAGGGTGCCTGCAATCCCTGTATTTTCAGGCGCCAGTGCTCCCTGCTGGATCACCCATGTATTATCGTCGTTATTGTAGATAGATTCATCTGTCAGAGAGCTCCACATAGCATATTCAAAGCCTCTGCCAAAGCCGGGAGGAGTACCTTCAGCTTCTTTATCCTGTAATTTAACGCCCATATAACGGTTGATCACATAGGCCTGGAACAGGGAGGAATCTGATAATACTGCCACATCGTTAACCCTGTCAGTAGGAACAACGTCCAGGTAATTCTTTTTACAGGAGGTAAATGTCACGGCTCCGATAACAAGGCTATATATAATATTTCTAGTTTTCATTGATGGAATTTTTACCTATTAAAATCTAACATTCACGCCTGCGTTGATAATCCTTTGCTGAGGATAGAACTGTCCGCTTGCATTGTTACCTTCCGGATCGTAATCTTTCACTTTGGTAATAGTGAACAGGTTAAATCCATTTGCATACACGCGCAGACCGGAGATCTTTAATCTTGACAGGAGGCCAGCGTTCAGGTTATATCCAACCTCAACGTTCTTCAGACGGATAAAGGAGGCGTTGTTCAGCCAGAAATTATTCTTGTATAAACCGCCGCTAACAGCAGAAGAAGCTCTTTCGGGCACTCTTGGATAGGTACCGTTCACGTTATCAGGGCTCCAGCGATTGTCTGCCCAGCTGCTGTAGAAGTTACCGATGGTGCCTGATTCAGGCAGTACATACTGGCTTACCTGTGCCTGGCCGGAGAATACGAGAGAAAGATCAAAACCTTTATACTCTGCACCCATCAGGATACCATAAGTGATCTGAGGGATGTTGCTGTATTTGGTGCGGGTAGCGTCATTAGCATCGAGCTTGCCGTCTTTATTGTAATCTTCGTAGATCAGGTCACCCAGTCCTGCGTTAGGTACGTGGGGATATTTGTCCAGGTCAGCCTGTGTTTTGTAGATACCGATGGCGTTATACAGCAGATCTACGTTCAGTGGTCTGCCGGTTTTTCTCTGATAGTCCAGTGTACCTGCTGCTTCGTCTATGAAAACAACTTTGCTCTTTGCGTAAGTGAAGTTACCGCTGATGTTGAAGTTGAAGTCTTTTCCAGCGCGACCGTTATATCCCAGTGTAGCTTCAATACCGTTGCTGTTCACTTTACCTATGTTTTCAGCAGGTACCAGTGGTTCGCCGGTAGACGGGTTTACGATACCGGTCAGCTGAGGAATGGAAGCATTACGTTGTGTAAGGATATCGGTACGTTTTTGCTGGAAGTAGATGAACTCCAGGTTGAAGTGGTTCAGGACCTGTGCGTTGATACCAACGTCCAGTTTCTGTGCTTTTTCCCAGGTGATGTTCGGGTTGGCCAGTTTGGTAAGGTCGATACCTGGCTGAGCGGCGGTACCGATCACGTACTGGCTGTTGATAGAATAGTTATCGAACGACTGGAACAGGCCTACGTTATCGTTACCCAGTGTACCATATGAACCACGGATCTTCAGATCGTTGATAAAGCTAACCTGGTCTTTGAACCAGTCTTCCTGTGAAATGCGGTAGCCTGCAGATACTGAAGGGAAGAAGCCGTACTGTTTACCTTTAGGGAAGGTGGAAGATCCGTCTATACGGGCCTGTGCTTCCAGGAGGTATTTCTCATCATAGTTATATGCAAGGCGGCCAAAGTAGCTTTTCCTTGTAAAGTTATAGCTCTTACCTTCACTGCCTTTATCTGAAGCAGCGGAGCCACCCTGGGACAGTTCCGGAGTTTCGGTTGTCAGGTAGTTCCTTCTGAAGGCCCCAAGGCTGTCCATTGAAGTTTTGCTCTGCTCATATGCAACAAAAGCGCCGATATCGTGCTTACCGAACTTACGGTTGTAGTTCAGTTTGATATTGGATGTAAGCATGGACCTGTTCATCTGGGCAACAGTTAACATTGCGTTGCCACCGGACCCGCCAACTACTTTTTTGTCATAAGTATCTGTGGTTGCGTTATAGCTGTATACAGCATAAGGCTTATTGAAGTTTTTGGAGAAGCTCCATGATTTATCTGCAGAGAAAAATCCGTCTAATGAAAGTCCGTCCACACCTGGTATAGCATAGCTACCTTTCAGGATACCGTTGAATACGGAGGTAGGGTTGCGGTTAGTACCACCGGCTGCTGTTACCATCATTATAGGGTTGTTGTTCTCTATACCGGAAGTAGGCAGGCCGTTTGGATAACGGGCAGCTACTGTAGGGTAAGCACGGTAGATAGAACGGAAGATATCGCCTGCACCTGCCTGGGGATAGATACGATCTTCCTGGCGACCGTTGAGGTATACGCTCACTTTCAGGCGTTTGGTAACGTCTGCGTCGATATTTGAACGGAAGTTATACTGGTTGTAATCTGTTACGCCTTGTTTATAGATACCATTCTGGCTGATCATGCCCAGAGACACGAAATATCTTACGTTCTCGTTACCACCGTTTACGGAGAGGCTATGCTGGTTCTGCGTAGCCACTTTTTTCAGCGTTTCTTTCTGCCAGTCTGTGTTGGGATAGTTCAGCGGATCTGAACCATCTTTGAACTTCTGGATCTGGTCAGCACTGTAAACCTGGTTCATACCGCCGGTAGGGCTGCCCCAGTATGCAATTTCATTCCTGATAGTTGCATAAGTTGCCGCATCTGCCATGTTTGGCAGCCTGGTAGGGGAAGAGAAGCCCTGGTTGAAGCTGTAGTTAATGGAAGGTTTACCTGTTTTACCACGTTTGGTGGTTACCAGGATCACCCCGTTTGCCGCACGGCTACCGTATACTGCAGCAGAAGCGTCTTTCAGTACGCTGATGCTTTCGATATCGTTAGGATCCAGCCTTTCCAGTCCGCCGATCTGTCCGGGCACCCCATCTACCACTACCAGTACGTCGTTGTTACCGGTTGTGGCCAGGCCACGGATAGATATGCTGGAGCCGTCATAACCAGGCTCGCCGGACCTGTTGTTGGCGATCACACCGGAAAAACGGCCTGCCAGCGCATTGGATACGTTTGGCTGAGGGCTTTTTACGATGTCTGCCCCTTTTACTACAGAGATAGAACCTGTAAGGGTAGCTTTTTTCTGGGTACCGTACCCTACTACCACTACTTCGTTCACGTTCTGGCTGGAAGAAATAAGTGACACATTTAATGTAGCCCCTTCCTTTACTGCTACTTCCCGTGGAGAATAGGAAAGGTGGTTGAAAATCAGTGTATCGCCCGGACCTACCTGCAGGGTAAATTTACCCTCGTTGTTGGTGAGTGTACCCTGATTGGTCCCTTTCACCCGGACACTGACACCCGGAATAGCTTCTTTTCCCTCAGTGACCGTTCCGGTAACACTTCGTTTTTGTGCCAACAGTACAGATGTCTGGCAAAGGAAAAAAAGGAGAAAGAGAAGTGACGGCTTTAGTGAGATTGCGTCCACTACCCCTGATAGACATTTTTTCATAACGTTACGTTCCTTTAAAATTGACAATTAGTTGGTTGCGCGTAGATTACGTGGTAATAACGGGTGTAAATTAGGGGGTTATCCGGGACCCGAAGAGGGGGTAAATCATTTAAAAAAGGGGGTACTTTCGTATTTTACCCCCTTAAAGTTTCCTGTTTTATGACGTTCAGATCCTGGTTGAAGGAATGCCGGTACTTCTTCACGTATTCAGAAGGATTCATCCCGAAAAGTTTCACGAACTGTTCCCGGAAGTATTTAATATCCCCTATACCCACCTGGAAGGCAGCCTGGTTGACCGTATAGTTCTCTTTCAGCATTAAAACTGCAGCCTTCCTTAAACGAATAGAACGTATGAAGGCGTTAATGGTTTGCCCGGAGATAGATTTTACCTTTTTATAGAGGCTGGAATGGCTCATGCCAATGGCCTGGGTGAAGGATTTTATTGTAAAATCTTCATTTCCAAGGTTCTCTTCCACTATTTCGATACAGTGGCGCAGGAAATCCTGGTATTCTGCCGGTACTTTCAGATAGCTTTTCCTGAGGGTGATACTTTCCTGGAAATATTGTTGTAACAGGTTTCTGTTCCTGATGATGGTCTGTACCTTTACCTGGAGCAGGGTGGCGTCAAAAGGTTTGGTGATATAATCGTCTGCCCCACCCTGTATCCCTTTCAGGCGGGTTTCATCGGCAGAGGAGGAAGTGAGCAGGATGACCGGTACATGGTTGACGATGTCAGATTCTTTGATCTTCCGGCATAGTTCTATTCCGTCCATGCCTTCCATCTGCACGTCGCTGATGACCAGGTCGGGCATATATTTCATGACGGCGTCAAATCCGTCGGTGCCGTTATCTGCTTCATATATAATATAGCTATCTGCAAAAAGCTCCCGGAGGTAGTTCCGGATCTCGGTGTTATCGTCTATGAGCAGGATGGAGCGTTTTTCAGTGACCATCTCTTCGGTGGCCGCCTGTTTTACCGGTTTGGTGTAAACATCTTCCACCAGCTCTTCGAGAATGGCGGATTTTCTTACCGGCTCCTCTCTCAGCAGGGAGGTGTCCAGGTGGGCGGTACCGGTTTTAAGGCGTATGAAGAAGGTGGTACCTTCATTGATCTTGCTGGAATAGGTGATGGTACCTTTATGATTTTCAATAAAGTGTCTTACCAGGTAGAGGCCTATGCCGAAACCGGAGCTGTTATTTTCTCCCTGCTGGAACTTTTCAAAGATCTTATTCCCCATTGTTTCGGAGATACCGGTCCCGGAATCTTTCATGATGATCTCTACCTCTTCTCCCTGATAGGAGACCTGGCAGGAGATCTTTCCACCGTCGGGGGTGAATTTAAAGGCGTTGGACAGGAGGTTGAAGAGTGCTATCTCCATTTTCTCAAAGTCGGCATAGACTTCTATTTCATCTTCCGATGTTATAAAGTTGTACTGTATGTTCCTGATCTCTGCCTGCTGACTGAAACAGAGAAAGACCTCCTGGCAGAGGGCTACAATATCCAGGCGGGTGATCTTCAGTTCGTCATTATCCGCCCTCCGGAAAAGGAGCAGCTGGTCTACCAGGCTTAGTAAACGGCGTGCATTCCGGTACACAACGCCCAGTTTTGCGTTGTCTTTCAACTCTTTGAGAGGGTTGATGATCAGTGTGAGCGGAGTACGGAATTCATGTGAGATATTGGTAAAGAAGGAGAGTTTCTTTTCGTTGATCTCTTTTTCTTTCTCGCTTTGCAGGTGGGCCAGCTGAATTTCATATTTCAGTCTTTCCTGCCGGGCCCTGTATTGAATGACCAGGTAAACGACGGCGCTTATCAGCGCCAGGTATGCCATATATGCCCAGATGGTACGGAACCAGGGGGGCAGTACGGTAATTTTCAGTAAATGGATCTCCTCCCCCCACCTGCCGTCGGCATTGGTCACTTTCAGCTTGAAAGTATAGGTCCCTTCCTGCAGGCGGGTGTAATTGGCGGTACGGGATTGCCCGGCATCGTTCCAGCCTTTGTCCCAGCCTTCCAGCAGGTAGGAATAGCTGATCTTGTCTGGCGAGGTGTATTCCAGTGCTACAAAGTCCAGCGATACTGCTGCCTTATTATAAGGGATGCGTAATTCTTTGATATCGTCAAATGAGCGGCTGATAATATAATTCTCCTGCTGTTCTGCCGGGGTATTATTAATACGGATGGCTGTGAGGAATACGGGGGAGAAATTGTTGCGTTCATAGACGCTGTCCGGGTGGAAGATATTGAATCCTTTGATACCTCCGAACATGAACTCTCCCGATCTGAGTTTCAGGGCGGCGTTAAAGGCGAACTGGTTGCTTTGGAGCCCGTCGGAATGGGAAAAGTTCCTGCTTGTATGTTTTACCGGGTCGAACCTGGCCAGGCCGTTGAAGGAGCTGAGCCAGAGGTATCCTTTATCGTCTTCCAGGAGGCGGAGAATGGTATTGCCTGGCAGTCCGTCCGCCTCTGTAAAGCGGGTGAACCTGCCGGTGGCGGCATCGAACTGTAAAAGTCCGCCGCCTTCCGTCCCTACCCACAGATGTCCGTTCCTGTCTTCGTGGATAGCGCGGACGGTGTTGCCTATGGGGTAAATGTGATGTTTTTTGTTTTCCCGGTCTATTTTGATCAGGGAGGTGTAGTTCCCTCCCCAGAGATTGCCTTTGCTGTCTTCCGTCAGGCTTTGAATATTTACCAGTTCTTTATCGAAAAGATCGAAGGTGTTCCTGGCGGGATCAAAGAGATAGAGGGTACCATTGTTGGTAGTGCTTGCCCATAGTCTTTTCTGGGCGTCTTCATATACCAGCCATACATTCCTTTCTTCTGCCTGGGTGAATGGGTTGAAGCAGGTGTAATGAGTGAACAGGTCTCCGTTCTTGTTATAGCGGTTAATGCCGCCAAACCAGGTGGTTACCCAGAGCTCTCCCCTGGAATCTTCCAGCATGCCGGTAATGAAGTTGCTGCTGAGGGAGCTGCTTACCGCCGGATTGTGGTGATAGTCTCTGAAGGTGTTATTGGCCCTGTTCCAGCGTTTTATGCCACCGCCGTCGGTACCTATCCAGACATCCCCGTCTTTTGCTTCGCAGAAGGAAAGGATGAAATTATCGACTGTTCTTCCGTTGAAGGAATGTTGTTCAAAGGGGTTCTGGCGGGAATCGATGATGTTCACTCCGCCTCTGAGGGTGCCTATCCATTTACGTTTTTCCCGGTCTTCATATATGGAATATACGGCGTTGCTGCTCAGATCGTATTTACGTGGTATTATCCTGCCGTTGCTGACAAGGAATACTCCTCCCCCATCGGAAGCAGCCCAGGTTATGCCTTCCCGGTCAACGCAGACGTCTACGATCTTGCTGTTCTCATGCAGGTAATTGGTGGAATAGATGCCGTTGTACCTGAAAAGTCCCTGGTCGGTACCTACCCAGAGCATGCTGTCCCTGTCATATTCGAGGCAGTTTGCGCTTTTCAATTCCCGGCTGATGATATTGACAGCTCCTGTGCGGCAATCATAGCTGCAGAGGCCTGTTTCCTGTACAAAGAAGTAAGCGATGGTTTTTGTGCGGTTAAAGGTGATGGCGGTCACTTCGTAATTGGTGCTGCCATTCACCGGTACCTGGCGGCAGAGAGCGGCATGCCGGTCAAAGCGCAGTAGTCCGTTGTTCTCAGATCCTGCCAGGACTACGCCGTTATCGCCTGCCTTTATAATGTGAATGGTTCC
This sequence comes from Chitinophaga tropicalis, assembly GCF_009758205.1. Lineage (GTDB taxonomy): Bacteria > Bacteroidota > Bacteroidia > Chitinophagales > Chitinophagaceae > Chitinophaga > Chitinophaga tropicalis. The sequence goes on along the minus strand of NZ_WRXN01000021.1, from coordinate 22,278 downwards.
CTGAACGGGAGCTCCGTTCTTTGCATACCTGGCTACGGTGAAATGTTCGTTTGCCGGGTTGAAGATGCAGATACCTCTGCGGCCACCGGTCCATAAGCGGTGGTCGGAATCTCCTTCAATGGTATAGATAGCATTATCTATGAGAGAAGTAGTATCGCCGATCTTGTTTTTGTAGATCCTGAACCTGTAGCCGTCATAGCGGTTCAATCCGTCATATGTACCGAACCACATGAAGCCTTTGTAGTCCTGGTATACGTTTAATACCGCGTTATTTGACAGCCCACTTTCAATACTGAGATATCTCACAGGTTCTTCAGCTGCGAAAAGACCATTGGTGATGATGGTCATAAATAATAACATTGTCCACCGCATTCGGGCCCCTATTTGGCGTTAAAATAACAACTTTTTATCGAATTGGGGGGATGGGCATTGTGGGCAGGGGGGAAACTGCTCAAAAAACAGGGTTTCGCCTTCGGCAAAACCCTGTTTTTGAGAGAAGATTTTTTGGCCTGCGGCCCGGTATTTGGGCCTGCGGCCAGTTATGAATTACTGTACAACCAGCTTCTGGGTAGCGTTTATTGCGGTATTTGATATTTTCACAAGATACACACCCGGTGCAAGTTTCTTAGAATTCATGTTATAAGTCTCGCTAGTAGAAAGCGCCTGGAATACCAGTTCACCATCCAGCGTAAATACAGAGATCAGGCTTCTTTCAGCTTTTGGATTTTTAAAGCGCAGCTGAACTGTAGTGTTTCCTATAGCAGGGTTAGGATACAGCTGGAACTGAGGTTCAGCATATGCCACTTTATATTCTTCAGGTCTTGCCTGTCCGTTGAAAGGCTGGTTACAATATAAAGACCAGTCCATACCTACACGGCCTTCTTCAGCATCGGCACCAGCCAGTCTTGCAGCAGCATTCAGTGCAGCCCTGTACCATTTGGTATTGATGCTTGCAGTGCCGGTAACGCCTGTAACCAGTTGCAAACGGTAATCGTACTTTCTTTTCCTGGTAGCTTCTCCTTCGTAGATGTAGTCAGAGTTTGTGATAACTGCGATCACTACGTTGCCTGCAGGAGTGGAAGTAAGATTTAATGTAAGGTTGCCGGAGGAAACATACCCGCTGTAAACAGGAGTACCGTTTGCAGTCCAGTATACCAGCTGGCAGGTCATGTTAGCACCGATAGGCTGGAAGTTTACGGTAACGGTATTACCGCTTACGGTCAGCGGGATCTGGTTGGAACCAGACCAACCTGGCAGGGTAAGTGTATCCGGAGTCAGTGTACCGCCGTTGTTGGTAGTTTTAACATATGGAGTGGCTGTCCATGGAGCAGGATTTAACCAGGAAGGCTGCCATTCTGCGCCGATGGAGGAACCGAAGTTGTCGTCCAGCAGAGCAACAGCTGCTCTTTTCCATTTGCCGAAGTCGACCGTTGCCATTTTAGACCTGTATTCGATAATGAGCCTGCGCATCTGGGCATCTCCGATTCCGCTTGCGATACCGGCCAGTACGCGTGTAGGCGCGTTTCTCCAGATCCAGGGAACTGCGTTATCTCCCAGGGTGTTGCCGATGAAGGTAGGGAATGTGGAGCTGTACTGGTGACCGCCCAGGAAGCGGCGCCAGGTGCAGATCTGTTGTCCGCCGTTGAACATGTTCACGCCTTCTGCTGATGGTCCGCCGAAGCTACCGTCCTGCAACCAGCCTGAATAACATTCAATAGGCATAAACGGAGCGATGAAATCGGTACCGTTCAGGAAGCCCATAGAGCTATAGTTACCTGATCTTTTAGCGTCAGCTGTCTGCTGGAACCAAACGTTACCGCCTTCATGGAACCATGCAGATTGTTTAACGCCGGGGAAGTCAGCGATCATAGCGTGGATACCTTCGTGTACCATTGCGCTTTTCTGGAATTCAGCGTCGCTGCCTTTGAAAGCAGGATCGAAGGCATATACGGGATAGTAAGAAGCCAGTACCATTGGCCAGCTTTTACCGTTGTAGTAGATGGAGCTCTGCCATCCGCCAAGTTCTGTGCTATCTGCCTGGTCGGTGCAAAGACCTGAACCATACAGGTAAACAGCGCTCTTATATCCGCTTCTTGCTCTGAGGTCAGGTGGCCATCCCATAGTATCGCGGAAGTAGGCGAAGTCTTTATTCATCCTGGCCAGCATGGGAGTGATAGCAGCAGATGTAACTACGGATTTCTTTTTTGGTCCCCAGCGGAATGTCCACCAGTCGGAAGACTGAGTACCTACAACCTGCGGACAATCGTTCAGCACCTGTTGTGGTGTTTGCAGGCTTGGGTATTCGCTTCTGAAATCGTAAGAGATGGTTGGAGAATACGCAGGCCAGGTGTATGCGCTGCCGTTACCTCCCCCACCGTTGCCACCGCCGGTTGACTGTACGGAGCCTATTACTCTCCATTCCAGGAGGCCGGTGGATTGAGTTGTGTTGAGCATAGATACGCGTAGGCGGGTTGTTCTTACTGTATCAAAGCTCAGTGTGTTGAATGCGTTTGTTTGCAGAGGCACGTTACCTACTCTTACCCATGCAGTACCGTTCCACGAATCAAGGTAAGCAGTGGTTGGGGTGAGAACGCCACCACCGTCGTTGAACCAGTATACTTCTACAGAAGTAATTTTATACGTCTGGCTCCAATCATACTGTACCCATTGAGTTGAGTTCGGATTGTTCCAGTTACCGTAGGCGCCGTGGGATTTGTCGTTCGAGTTTGCAGGAGTGTAACCATCATTCAGCGCGGCGATGGTTTCCCACGAAGAAACATAGGATGTAGTTGACGTTGCCTGGGGCGCGATATTGCTTTGCGCCAGGGCCGCGAGTGTACTACAGGACACAAGGATAGATGTGAGTGTAAATTTAAACATGTTGTTGTGCTTAAATTGTTATGAATGGGTGAACAATAAAAAACAGATATACAGGTTTTCTTTTCAGAGGCACAGGTATTCCTGATGAGGGCGTATAGTCCTTACCGGGTTATGTGTTCATCTGCAATAAATGGGTATGAAATAATATGGTCTGACAAGATACAGTACGGTCAGGGTTCGTATCAATTACATACCGGGAAACAAGTTCATTTTAATGGTTATACTACGTTGAGAGTTATGGTTCTTTTATTAAAGGTTTTCAAAAAGCAGCGATTCAGACTCTTTACTCTTTACAATGCAAATATAGATATTTTTCATTAACTGTACGTCCGGATTTTAACCATTTCAAATTGTATTTTACCAGATAACAGGAATGGTTACGTAGTATGTTGATGTTTGTAACTGATCAGGCTAGTATGGACAAACAGGTGAGGCTGGTGCATGGGACAGGATTAAAAATTTAACTCCGCCGAATAGCATTTAATACCCTAACTTAGGTATCTTAAAGATGATACTGATAGAACCGACAGACCGAGCCCCTACTAATTATTTACCCTCAAACTCAAAACCTCAAAACCATGATCTCAGTAACCTCAATTTCTTCCAACGACGTTATCGTTGTGCTCCAGAACCAGATTGACCAGGACCCTGCTTTTGCAGCGGCATTGACCGCATCGCTGATAGCTGCAAATACCAATGCAAAGAGCACGCTTGATCCTGCGTTATATGAAGCGTTGAATGAACTTTATTCTTCCTATGGCTGGCCAGTAACGCCGGCTGAATACATCATCTATCTCCAGAATTTTGAGCAGGTGATACCCAGTGAGAACACAGATCCTAACTATGATCCGTGGAAGAATACCAATAGCCAGAATGGTTATAGTCAGGAAGTATATGACCGGCTATGTCATTTCTACTGGCTGGTAGATCAGCCATATAACGGCGTTACTCTTCAGGATTATACCAGCGCTATCAACAATTTTTCTTTTGCAAAATGGCTGGACCAGTATGCTGATTCGTGGGGAGAGTTTCTGAACACACCGGAATCACTGACACCGGAAACGTTGCAGTCGTTCGAGAATGATCCTGAGTACAATCTCCCGGATTATTCTGATGATGCGCCGAACTGGAATTCGTTCAATACTTTCTTTTACAGGCAGCTGAATTCTACTGAACCGGATGGGTCTCCTATGCGTCCTGTCGCTAATCCTGGTGACAATACCATTGTCACCTCTCCGGCAGATTGTACGTTTAAAGCTTTATATAATATCGATGCTAATGGTAATGTGCTGGATAATGATGGCAGTGCCACTAAAGTAGTGTTAAAGCAAACACATAGTATAGGTACCGTGAGTGAACTGCTGGGGCCAGATGCCAGTCAGTATGCCAGCTATTTCAATAATGGCACTTTTGTTCATTATTTTTTAAGTCCGTTTGACTATCACCGTTTTCATACGCCCGTAAGCGGTAAGGTGCTCTACCTCGACGCTGTTCCCGGTAATGTCTACCTCGCTGTAAATATCAGTGAAGGGCAGTTCGATGCTCCTGATAGCTCAGATGATGGGTATGAGTTTACGCAGGCAAGAGGTATTCTCATTATAGATACGGGTGATACCAGCATCGGTAAAGTAGTGGTAGCTCCTATTGGTATGGCGCAGGTATCATCTGTAAATATGTATACCAGTGAATTGCAGGGACAGCAGGTAGTGAAGGGCCAGGAGTTTGGGTATTTTGCTTTTGGCGGTTCTGATATTATTATGTTGTTTGAGCAGCCTTCCAGTGCGTTGAAGTTTATAACAACTGTTGCTAATGCGGAAGTGCCGGATAGTTATAGTAATGTTGCCCCGTTCCATTTTAAATATGGGGAGGTTTCGGTGATTGTTGGGAATGGGTGAATGTAAAGTCTTCATTTCATAGAAAATGCTTTTGCCATCTTTGGTGAAAGCATTTTTGTTTAAAAGGAGGGTTAGCTACAGTACATTTGCGGGTTTGATTTATTTTATTATGTTTGAGGCAAAGGTCTTGCTTGAAATTTGACTAGCTCCCGTTATACTGATCAAACATTACTTCTCCGGATGGCTGCCGGTGAGGAAGAGGCATTCAGCCAGCTTTTTAACAGTTACTGGGATAAAGTGTATTCTACGGCCCTTCTTTTTACAAAATCGGCTCAGATAGCGGAAGATATAGCCCAGGAGGTCTTTCTCCGCATGTGGCTGAACCGGGCTACAGCCACTACTATTGAAAATCTTGAAAGTTTCCTGTTTATAACCGTTCGCAACCTGGTTTATAATAAATTAAGCCGTACCAGGCTTGAAACTGCCTATCAAAACTACCTGCAGTACCAGGTTGCCCTAACTGACATGGATGCCGAAGCGCAGACTGAATTCCGGCAATTGAGGGAGATCATAGAGGGTGGTATAAGCAGACTACCTGCGCAGCAGCAAAAAGCTTTCCGGTTAAGCAGGGAAAAAGGGCTATCTCATGAAGAAATAAGCCGGATCATGGGAGTTAGCCGTGCTACTGTGAAGGACTATATTGTAAGAGCTATTGCTTTTCTGAGGAATTATCTCCGTGACCGGACAATACTGCTTATTATATTAAGTATTTGCTATTTATGGTAAGCTGACTGATTAATATGCCTTAACGGGGCCTGCTGACAACCCAAACTTTTTTTTCTCTCCGGCACTTCCTTCCCTCCTGTTCAGCTGTCTTTAATATATGACGCAGGAAGAATTAAAAGCACTGATTGATAAGTACCTGGCGGAAGAACTGTCGGAGCAGGAATTTCATGCCCTGTGGACTGCCCTGCAGGAGCCCGGGAGTGAAGAGGTATGGCTGGACAAGATCCGCGATACATGGGAAAATCCTGTTTACCAGGGACTTTCAGATGATAATAAGAGGCAGGAAGTACTTGAGAAATTGTTGCCGGTACTGACGGCAAACGCCGCTATTCCTGAGCCGGCAGCGGGGAGGCGGGTTATGGCAAAGCTTATATCTGCAAGCAGCTACTGGTGGGCGGCGGCTGTTATTCTAATGATCTGCTGTGCCGGCGGATACTATTTTTTCCTGCGTTCTTCCCGGCAACAGCCTGTCCTGGTTACCAATGATACTACTTATAAAAATGATATAGCTCCAGGTGGGAACAGGGCCCTTCTGACTTTGAGCGATGGATCTACTGTTCCGCTGGACAGCGCCGGCAATCAGCTTATTCACCAGGGTACTACTACTATTCAGCAGAATAATGGGCAGTTACAGTACAAAGCAGCTGCCGGGACGGCTGGTATAGGCTATAATACTTTAACTACTCCCAGGGGCGGACAGTTCCGGGTCCGGCTTCCGGATGGCACAAGGGTATGGCTGAATGCCGCCTCTTCCATCAGGTATCCTACTGCGTTTGAAGGGAAGGAAAGGCGGGTGACCATCACAGGAGAGGCTTATTTTGAGATAGCAGGGAATGCAGCTATGCCATTTGTTGTAAACATTGATAACCGTGCAGATGTTGAGGTATTAGGCACTCATTTTAATATTAACGCTTACAGGGATGAAGCGGCTATAAACACTACCCTGCTGGAGGGGAAAATAAGGGTAAAAGGCACGGTATTAAATCCTGGTCAACAGGCCAGTCTTGCCGCCAACGGGCAGATGCGGGTGTTAAACGATGTGGACACCATGCAGGTGGTAGCCTGGAAGGAAGGCTGGTTCCAGTTCCATACGGCCAGCCTGCAGGAAGTAATGCGGCAAATGGCCCGCTGGTATGATATAGAAATAAATTATCAGGGAAATATTGATGACGTAACGTTCGAGGGCAGAATGCAAAGGGACCTCTCGCTGACACAGGTGCTCAGGATACTTGAAAAATATCATGTTCGCTTCCGGATAGAAGGGAAGACGATCACTGTATTGCCTGGCTGAAACACCTGCCAAATCTCTTCATCATTGCCGTTATACCCGCTTTTAACATCAGCGGCTGTGGACGTGGTTAGCTGCCATGTGCCATGCTGATATTTTTTAACCAACTAAAAGGGTAGCTATCGATCAAAAAAAATTAGCCAAAATCGACGCCCGTTATAAAAACCGGAACCCGATCGCCATCGGGCCCGGTCAAGGGCAAAAAAGTGTTCTCTAAACAAATTTTATCACCCAATCCCAAGTTATGAATTTAAGTTCTCTATGCCAAAACGGTATTGGCATTCCACGTCTATCAATTAAATTTTTAAGGGTCATGAGAATAACAGCGTTAATACTGTTGGCAGGCTCCATGTATGTAAGTGCAAATAGTTTCTCGCAGACGGTTACCATTTCTGCGCAGAATGCACCACTTACAAAGGTATTTAAGGCTATTGAGCAGCAAGCCGGCTATGGTGTGTTCTATGACGCCCGTATTCTGAAAGAAACAAAGCCTGTATCTATCAACATGAAGAATGCACCTGTGGAAAAGGTGCTGCAGGAAGCGCTCAAAGATCAGCCGGTAGATTTTTCTATCGAGGACAAAACAATTATCATCAGCCGTAGGCTGCCGCCGGTGCGTGTGGTACCTGCTGATACTACCATTTTCAATATTTCGGGGAAGGTGACGGATACGGCAGGTAATCCGTTGCCGGGTGCTACGGTGCTGGTAAAAGGGACAAAGCAGGGAGCGATTACCAATGCAGATGGGCAATACAGCATTAATTCGGTGAGCAGGGATGCTGTCTTTATATTCAATTTTGTTGGATATAAGCCTGTGGAGATCCAATCTACCGGCCGGTCCAGGCTTGATGTACAACTTGCGCCCAACCTGCAGGCGCTGAGTGATGTTGTGGTAGTAGGTTATGGATCTCAGAAGAAAGAGAACCTTACCGGGGCTATTGCAACGGTCAGTGCTAAAGAGCTGGAGAGCCGTCCGCTGGTGAACCTGGCCCAGGGCCTTCAGGGTATAGTTCCCAATCTGAATATCAATTTAAACAATGGTAAACCAGGTACCGGCGCCAATTTCAATATCAGGGGCATTACCTCTATCAACTCCGGTAATAGTTTCCTGGGCGGCCCGCTTGTGATGGTTGACGGGGTGCAGATGGACCCCAACATGATCAACCCGGGTGATGTTGAAACGGTGACCGTGCTGAAAGACGCTGCATCGTCTGCCATCTATGGCAGCCGTGGCGCCTATGGGGTTATACTGATCACTACAAAAAGCGGGAAAAGGAATAGTCCTATGCGGGTTAACTATGCAGGCTCCTATACCATTACACGCGCTACCCGTTTGCCTAAATATCTTAATTCTGTAGATTATATTGCGATGCACCGGGAAGCCGACAGGACGGGGCAGTTAAGCGGAGGTTCTACAGCCTCTTTCCCTTTCACGGAGCAGGATTCCATTATGGCCGCCAGGTACTTTGAAGACCCTGCCAATAATCCTTCCGGGTATCCTGACCCTGGTAATCCTTCCAAATACCGTTATGTGGGTAATACAGACTGGGTGGATGTGCTGTATTCCGGCTGGAGGCCGCAGCAACAGCATAATGTCTCTGTTTCCGGTGGTTCTGAAAAGACTTCATTTATAGGCTCTATGGGTTATTTTAATCAGAAAGGTACGCTGAATTACAGCAATGAGGATTTCCAGCGTATCAACCCAAGTCTGAAAATAAGCACGGAAGCGACTTCCTGGTTAAGCCTAAACCTGAGAACAAGCCTGAACCGTACTGTCAGCGATGCGCCTAATGCACCTACCAATGGTAATTCCAACAGCTATATACAGGGGGATTCCAGGCCTAATATGCCTGTTTTTAATCCTGGCGGGAAAGATTATTCAGGACAGGGCAGCTGGACGAACCCGGTGGCTGTAATGGCGCAGAACGGCCGTAATAAATTTGCTGAAAATGACCTGTGGTTCACTGGTGGAGCCGTTATCACACCGGTAAAAAATGTAAAGCTGAATGCAGATTATACTTACAATAACTATACAGGTTTCCAGCAGCAGGTGCAGAAGCAGTTTGCGGAATATGGGGTTGACCATGTATTCCTGAATTATTATCCGTGGACTTATCCTGATGCTACCACAGAGATCAGTTATAATAACAATTACAATGCCCTGAACCTGTTTGCCAGCTATGAGAATACGTTCAAGGGCTCTCATTATTTCAAGCTGATTGCCGGGTATAACCAGGAGTACAGGCATATTAAAAAAGTGACGGCAACGGCGAAGAACCTCATTGACCCTGGTACTCCTTCCATAGGGCTGAATGATGATCTTAAGCCTTTTGCAGGCAGTGATGAATTTGAATGGGCGTTGAATGGCCTGTTGTACCGGATGAACTATATATTCAGGAATAAATATCTGCTGGAGGTAGATGGCCGTTATGATGGTACTTCTTCTTTCCCGAGGGGCAGGAGGTTTGTATGGTCTCCCTCTGCTTCCGCCGGCTGGCGTATTTCGGAGGAAGGTTTTTTTCTTCCTTTCAAAACAACTATCAATGATCTGAAGTTACGGGCTTCTTACGGACAGTTACCTAACCAGCTCTTTAACCCGGCCAGTCCTTCGGATGCAAGTGTATATCCTTATATAGCGCTTTCATCTACCGGTAAATCCAATTATATCTTCGGTTCCCAGCAAAGTATATATGTAGGTGCACCAGGACTGGTAAGCCAGTCATTCACCTGGGAGGAAGTGGTCACAAAAGACGTAGGCGTGGACGTTTCCCTGCTAAATCAGCGGCTGGACGGTAGTTTTGACTGGTATATACGGGACACCAAAAATATGCTGGTGGGTAGTCAGCCGTTACCGGCCATCCTCGGTGTAACTCCACCGTTAAAGAATGCCGCCAACCTGCGCACAAAGGGCTGGGAATTAAGCCTGACCTGGAAAGATAAGATTGGTAAGGATTTCGGTTATTCAGTCAGGTTAGCATTGTCAGACTATTCATCCACTATTACGAGGTATGATCTGAATCCTAATAAGTTGTTTGGGCCGGGCAATTACTATGTTGGACAGAAGTTCGGCGAGATATGGGGATTTGAGACAGACGGCTATTTCAAAACCGACGCTGAAGCTGCTGCATATGATCAGTCACAGCTGACCGGTGTTACACAGCTTGCCGGAGATATAAAATATAAGGATCTGAACAAGGACGGCAAGATCAGCTATGGAGATAATACTGTTTCCAATCCTGGTGATCAGAAAGTTATTGGCAACAGTACTCCGCGTTATCAGTATGGAGTGAACCTGACCGCGCAATACAGGAATTTTGATATGACCGTATTTGTACAGGGTGTTGCAAAACGGGATATAATGCCTTCGGACAATGCGTTCTTTGGTTTCTATTCAGAATGGAGCGTACCGTTCGAATATATGAAAGACCACTGGACGCCGGAGAATACCAATGCTTATTTTCCCAGGCTCAGGTTTGGCGGGGGCAGTAATTTCCAGACGCAGACCAAATACCTGCAGAATGCAGGGTATTGCAGGCTAAAGAATATTTCTCTGGGGTATACCTTGCCGGCATCTATTCTTTCACGCGCTAAAATAACGGGATTGAGGGTGTATGTAACGGGGCAGAACCTGTTTGAACTGACAGGTCTGTTCAAAGCTTACGACCCTGAGATAATCGGGTTCGGTACTTACCCGTTAAGCCGGGCGGTATCATTTGGTGTACAATTAGGCCTGTAATTCAAGGATTAAACGCTTTATTATGAAAAACAGATATTTCATTCAATATATACTCACTTTTACCACCTTGCTGTCAGCTGCCTGTAACAGCCAGCTTGACCTTTATCCCAAGGATGCATTGAGTGAACCGACCTTCTTCAAAAATGCAAATGACCTCAGGATATACTGTAACCAGTTCTACCAGGACCTGCCTACTCAGAACTCTTTCTGGTCAGAAAAGAATTCAGACAATGAGGTGCCGCTGGATGCAGATGATTTCCTGTATGGCTCTTATGTTGTACCTATTACCGGAGGCGACTGGAACTGGGGCTCTATCAGATCATGCAATTACTTTTTACAACGTTACAGGCGAGCAGTTGCAGATGAAGCCACATTGAACAGATATGCCGCTGAGGCCCGTTTTTTCAGGGCTTATTACTACTGGGAGAAAGTAAAGACCTATGGCGATGTTCCCTGGCTGACGGTTGATCTGACGGACACCTCTACTACCCTTCTGTATGGCAGCAAGATGCCGCATAAGCAGGTAATGGATTCTGTGCTGGCAGACCTGAACTTTTCGGTGGCCAATCTTCCGGAGACGGGCTCGGAAGAAGCAGGGCGGCTGCATAAGAATGCCGCTTATGCTTTAATATCCCGTATATGCCTGTGGGAAGGGACATTCAGGAAGTATCATGGACTTGGGGATGAAGTGCCTTACCTGGAAGCAACAGCTGCTGCATCTGAAGCCATCATCAATTCCGGTAAATACGATATTTATACCACAGGTAAACCGCAAACGGATTATTATAATCTTTTCATCCAGGAAGACCTGAGCAATAACAAGGAAGCTATTATGCCCCGCCTCTATATACAGAATGTATATACGCATAATCTTACGCGGGAACTGGGAGAAAGCTCAACAGGGTTCAGCAAGAATTTTGTCCGCTCCTTTCTTTGTACGGATGGGTTGCCTACTTCATTGAGCCCATTATACAAGGGAGATGATTCCCTGGAAGCAGAAGCTACCAATCGTGATCCGCGTTTCCGGCAACTGATAGCTACAAGAGGATTTGTATTGCTAAATAATGCCGACGGGTCAAAGAACGTATTCACCCTGCCACAGATAGGCACAGCTACTGCGCCAACAGGTTATATGATCATCAAGGCACTGTCTCCTGATCCTGCACAGTGGAATGCGGCACAGTCAACGCTTGACCTCTTTATATTCAGGTATGCAGAGATATTGCTGAATGAAGCTGAAGCAAAGGCAGAACTTGGACAATGTACACAATCCGTACTGGACAATACTATCAACAAGCTACGTGACAGGGTTGCCATGCCGCATATGGAGATAGGCAGCCTGGTAAAAGATCCTGCATCAGACTTCCCTACCCTTCCGGTACTTTTAGACGAGATACGCAGGGAGAGGCGTATAGAGCTGGCGGCAGATGGTTTCCGTTTTGATGATCTTCTGCGCTGGAAAGCAGGTAAGCTCATTGAGAACCCTGAAACTATACTGGGTATGAAACTTACGCCGGCGGTACGTGCGCAATATCCAGCCAGCCAGGTGAACAGTGTACAGGTAGATGCCAACAATTATATAAGGTTGTATACAAGCATCACTGCCAGGGCCTGGCATGATAAAATGTACCTGTACCCGATACCTACACAGGAACTGACGCTCAATCCTAACTTATTACCTCAAAACCCCGGGTGGTAAATCGTTCCCGCCAATCCTGCCGGCGGAATTATGTAGAGAGTACTATTCCGCCAGCAGGCATTTTACCGACACATAAACACACTATGATAAGAAAGTTATTAATTGCCATCTTCCTGCCCGCCTGCGTTTCAGCGCAAAGCAATGACTGGGAGAATGAACAGGTATACGGTATTCATAAGGAAGCAACGCATGTTACTTATATTCCTTATGCCAACGCTGAACAGGCGTTAAAGGATGTACCTGCTGTATCACCTTACTACCTGTCTCTTAATGGTACATGGAAGTTTAACTGGGTGAAACAGCCATCGGAAAGACCTGTTAATTTTTACAGCGCTGCTTTTGACGATGCTTCATGGAAAACCATACCTGTGCCTTCCAATATGGAGATGCAGGGATATGGTACGCCTATCTACACGAATATTATCTATCCTTTTAAGAAAGATCCGCCGAGGGTGATGGGAGAAGTGCCAGCCGACTGGACTACTTTCCGCGAGCCTAATCCGGTAGGCTCTTACCGGCGTTATTTTGAGCTGCCGGGAGCATGGAGTGGTAAGGAAGTGTTCATACATTTTGAAGGGGTGATCAGCGCTTTTTATATCTGGATAAACGGGCAGAAAGTTGGTTATAGTGAAAACAGTATGAGTCCCGCGGAGTTTGACATTACGCCGTATCTGAAACCCGGGAAGAACCTGGTGGCAGTAGAGGTGTATAAATGGAGCGATGGCAGTTACCTGGAGGACCAGGATATGTTCCGTTTCAGTGGCATTCACAGGAATGTATTCCTTTTTGCTACGCCTAAAACGCATATAAGGGATTATTTCATTCAGCCGGAGCTTACAGCGGATTTCAGCAAGGCTGTCTTTAGAGTGAAGTCTGCTGTTAAGAACAATGGCCCCGGAAGATCTGTAGCAGGCGTTCTTGAAGCAGTGCTTTATACTCCTGACGGAAAGCAATTGTCCCTTCTTAAAAAGGATATTCCCGCTATTGCGGCTAATGGCGGGCAATCGTTTACGTTAGAAACCCCTGTTGCCAGTCCGAGGTTATGGAGTGCTGAAACGCCGGACCTTTACACCTGTCTCCTAACCCTGAAGGACAATAAAGGTAAAGTGCTGGAGGTGCTGCGTTCAGACTTTGGTTTCAGGAAAGTAGAGATCAGGGACAGGCAGTTGTATGTAAACGGAGAGCCAGTGTTGCTGAAGGGAGTGAACCGTCATGAAGTACATCCGGCCTATGGTAAGGCTGTACCGCTGGAGACGATGATCAGGGATATTACGCTGATGAAGCAATACAATATCAACACGGTGCGTACCTGTCATTATCCTAATGACCCGGAGTGGTATAAGCTCTGTGACAGGTATGGCCTGTATGTTGTTGATGAAGCTAATCTTGAAACGCATGGAGCGGATGATCTGCTTACCAAAGATCCGCGCTGGAAAGGCGCTTATGTGGACAGGGAGGTAAGGCTGGTGGAGAGAGATAAGAACCATCCGTCGGTGGTTATATGGTCGCTCGGCAATGAGTCATGGGGTGGAGAGAATTTTGTTGCCGGCAAGGCTGCGATACTGGCTATTGACAAGTCGCGCCCTATCCATTACGAAGGCTATAATGAAATTGCCGATATAGAGTCTTCTATGTATCCTTCTGTTAATACTTTAAAAGAAGAGGGGGAAAAGAGTTCAGCCAAGCCGTTCTTTATGTGTGAATATGCGCATGCAATGGGTAATGCCATAGGTAACCTGAGAGAGTACTGGAACGTGATCGAATCTCATCAGCGCCTTATTGGCGGATGTATATGGGAATGGGTGGACCAGGGTGTGAACAAGCAGTTGCCTGGTGGCGGCACCTTCTTTGGTTATGGAGGTGATTTCGGAGATGTTCCCAATGATGGCACCTTCAGTATAAAGGGGTTGATCACGTCAGACAGGAAAGTGAAGCCGGAGCTGAATGAAGTAAAGAAAGTATATCAATATATCCGGATAAAGGCGGAGGATATCTTACAGGGAAAGATCAGGGTGGAGAACAGGTATGATTTTATTAACCTGAACCGGTTCGCGGCTTCATGGTCGTTATCGGAAGATGGGAAGGTAATACAATCTGGTGTACTGCCTTCTCTGGATGTGCGGCCGAACCAATCTGCAGAGGTTTTGATACCATTTACAATGCCCGAGCTGAGGTCTGGCGCTGCCTACTGGCTGAAAGTGGATTTTAGTTTGAAAGAAGATGCTCTTTGGGCTAAACAGGGACATTCCGTTGCTTTTGAGCAGTTTGCTGTTCCGTTCCAGACGCCTGCTGCTCCTGTTATTCAGCAGGATGAGGTGGCTTCCCTGGAGGTGTTACGGGATGATAGTACTGTCACTATACATGGTAAAACATTTGAAGCATCTTTCAATACTGCTACGGGATACTTGTTATCCCTGATATATAACGGACGGGCTGTTATAGCGGCTGGTCCCTCTTTTAATCTATACCGCGCCACTATGGATAATGACCGTACCAAAGAAAGAGGTCCGTATCTTGAATGGGAAAAGGCCGGTTATGACAGTCTTCAGTATAAGCTGATCTCGTTCAAAGTGGACACTGTCAATGAGAAGTATGTTCGTATTACCACTGTCACAGATGCTACTGCGGGTACAGGGTTTGCGGCTACTACTACCATTGAGTATATTGTATACGGCAATGGTTACATTGATGTGAAAGCCGCTTTTAATCCTGCCCGTGCTGAGCTGGCCATTCCACGTCTGGGATTGAGAATGATGCTGAAAGAAGGGCTTGAAAATGTGGAATGGTATGGCCGGGGGCCGCATGAGAACTATGCTGACCGCAAAGAATCGGCTTCTATGGGCCGGTACGAAGGGACTGTTGCAGGTATGCTGGAGCAGTATGAGCGTCCGCAGGGAATGGGCAACCGCGAAGATATCCGCTGGGTAAAGCTTACAAATGAAGATAATGAAGGGATAATGATAGTTGCCGGCAGTCAGCTGAGCTTTACTGCTTTGCATTATACTGACCAGGACCTTCATCGCGCAGCCCATCTTTACCAGTTACAGCCACGACGGGAAACGGTGCTGAGCCTTGACTATGCACAACAGGGAATTGGTAATGCCAGTTGTGGTCCTGACCAGTTGCCGGAATATAAAATTGCTACAGCGCCCGCCATCATTCATTACCGTCTTATGCCGTATCAGCCTGTAATGGGCGATGCATCCGAATATGCAAGAAAACAGGTCCAACTTTAAATGAACTATTGATGAAAAAGATCCTCTTATTCTTAGGGTTGTTTACTACATTAAATTTATATGGACAACCTGCTCCATATGGAGCGCTTCCTTCTGATGCCCAGTTGAAATGGCATGAAATGGAGATGTACTGCCTGATACACTATGGTGTTAATACTTACCTTGACCATGAATGGGGATATGGAGATGAAGACCCAAGGCTGGTCAATCCAAAGCAGTTTGATGCCAGGCAGATTGTGGGTGCAGCCAAAGCCGGTGGATTTAAAGGCATCATAGTAGTAGCCAAACATCACGATGGGCTATGCCTCTGGCCTACAAAAACCACGCCTCATAATATTTCCCAAAGTGGCTGGAGAAACGGCAAAGGAGATTTTATAAAGGAGTATCAGCAGGCATGTGATCAACTGGGGTTAAAGCTGGGTGCTTATTGTTCTCCGTGGGACCGGAACAATCCTGAA
Organism: Chitinophaga tropicalis; assembly: GCF_009758205.1. Taxonomy (GTDB): domain Bacteria; phylum Bacteroidota; class Bacteroidia; order Chitinophagales; family Chitinophagaceae; genus Chitinophaga; species Chitinophaga tropicalis. The sequence goes on along the minus strand of NZ_WRXN01000021.1, from coordinate 6,360 downwards.
TATGGGAAGGCCGGTTACCTGGAGATATATCGTAACCAGCTGAAAGAGCTGTATTCCAATTACGGTCCGCTCTTCACTTCGTGGCATGACGGCGCTAATGGCGGCAATGGCTATTATGGAGGCGCCAGGGAGACCAGGAGCATTGACCGTACTACTTATTATGACTGGGACTCTACCTGGGGTATTACCCGCCAGATGCAACCCGGCGCTGTGCTGTTTGGGGATGTAGGTCCTGATGTACGCTGGGTAGGTAATGAAGAAGGACATGCCGGGCAAACATGCTGGGCTACTTATACGCCGGAAGCCCCGGATGAGGGAAAGAAACCTGCAAATGGTTATGCTAAAACAGAAAAAGCCACGGAAGGCACCCGTAACGGCAAATACTGGATGCCGGCAGAGTGCGATGTTCCTTTGCGGCCGGGATGGTTTTATCATGAGTCTCAGAATCCCCAGGTTAAAACTCCTTCCGAGCTGCTGGACCTGTATTATGAAAGTGTTGGCCGGGGTGCTGCGCTGGACCTGGGATTATCTCCCGACCTGAGAGGGTTGTTAAATGATGCTGATGTAGCATCCCTGAAAGGTTTCGGCGACCTGCTGCGCCGGACATTTGCCGTGAACCTTGCCAAAGGCGCACAGCTGAAGGCCAGTAATGTCCGTGAGAATAATGCTGCTGTTTATGGCCCGAAGTTCCTGATGGACAATGACCGGTATTCCTACTGGGCTACGGATGATTCGGTAACGACACCGGTGCTGACGCTTGATCTGGGTACTCCTAAAACATTCAACGTGATACGTCTGCGTGAGAATATCAAGCTGGGCCAGCGTATAGATTCTGTGGCGATAGATGTTTTTGAAAAGGGACAATGGAAGCAGATTGCCGAGGCTACCAGTATTGGGGCCAACAGGCTGATACGACTGGAGCATGATGTCACTGCTGCTAAGGTAAGGTTGCGTATAACAGGAGCGCCGGTATGTATTGCGTTGAGTGATTTCGGGCTTTATAAGGAGCCGTTCCATATTAAAGCACCCGTAATTAAAAGGGATAAGAGCGGTGTGGTGACGATCACCGCGACGCAATCTAAGCTGCCGGTGCATTATACGCTGGATGGGACAAATCCTACGTCGTTATCTCCCCTATATAAAGGGCCTTTCCTGTTAGCGGAAGGAGGTACCATAAAGGCGGCACATTTAACGGGAGATGTCAGCACCAAAATTTTTGGTATCGGTAAAAAGGGATGGAAGGTGATAGAGGCTCCTTCCGGGAGTGATGCGGAGAATGTAATTGATGAGGATGAAAGCACCAACTGGAATACGCTTACGCCTGAGCTGTCAGGTAAGATACCGGTTGATGTGGCAATAGATATGGGGGCAGCAAGAACGATCAGGGCATTTACCTACCTGCCAAGGCAGGATAAGAAAACCGAGGGGCTAATAGGCAGATATGCCTTCTATGTAAGCAATAACGGGCGTGATTGGGAGTTAGCAAGGGAAGGCGATTTTCATAATATAGAAGCCAATCCTGTGCAACAGCTGGTGTTGCTGCCTAAAACGCTGAAAGCGCGGTATTTTAAATTCTCTGCGTTGCATATTAACACGGGAAAAGGTGTGATGGTAGCTGAGCTGGGTATTGTTTCAAAATAAATGTAATTATGAGAATTGTTCTTTTATGCCTGTTACTTATATCCCGTGTGGCTTTTTCACAGGTTGATTATGTGAACCCGTTGATGGGAACAGACTCTAAAGGCAGCCTGTCAACCGGGAACACCTACCCTTCTGTCTCCCTGCCATGGGGGATGAACAGCTGGACACCGCAGACGGGGGAAAGGGGTGATGGATGGATGTATACTTATGATGCAGATAAGATACGCGGCTTTAAACAAACGCATCAGCCGAGTCCGTGGATGAATGATTACGGGCAGTTTTCCATCATGCCTGTAACAGGGAAGTCCGTGTCTGATGAAGCAGAGCGGGCCAGCTGGTTCTCGCACAAGGCTGAAATTTCCCAACCATATTATTACAGCGTATACCTGGCAGATCATGATGTAACGGCAGAGATGGCGCCTACTGAACGGGCGGCCGTGCTGCGCTTTACATTTCCTGAGACAGATAGTGCGTTTGTGGTGGTAGATGGTTCGTCTGTAAAGATCGTTCCGTCAGAAAATAAGATAATAGGGTATAGTACCCAACATACGGATGATGCGCCCGCCAATTTCAGGAACTACTTCGTGATCCGGTTTGATAAGCCATTTACATTCCAGGAAGTGCGTTCTACCGATGCAGATCATGCCAGCGCCATAATAGGCTTTAAAACCGCGAAAGGCGAGAAAGTAAGCGCGTTCGCTGCGTCTTCCTTTATCAGCCATGAACAGGCGGAATTGAATCTCCGGGAGACGGCTGATTTTGAAACGGTAAAGTCAAGAGCCAGGGATACCTGGAATAAGGAACTTGGCAGGATAAAAGTGGAAGGCGGAACTGTTGATCAGACAAGGACGTTCTATTCCTGCCTGTACCGTATGATGCTGTTTCCGCGAAAATTCTATGAGATAAATGCTGCCGGAAAAATAATGCATTATAGTCCGTATAACGGGCAGGTGTTACCCGGATACCTGTTCACTGATACCGGTTTCTGGGATACATTCAGAGCTGTCTTTCCTTTCTTTAACCTGATGTATCCGTCGCTCAATGCAAAGATGCAGGCCGGGCTTGTGAATGCGTACAAAGAAAGCGGCTGGTTGCCCGAATGGGCAAGCCCGGGTCACAGGAATAGTATGATAGGTTCCAACTCCGCGTCCGTTATTGCAGACGCCTATCTGAAGAACGGCAGAGGGTATGATATCGCCACATTGTATGAAGCCGTATTGAAGAACTGTAATAATGAAGGTCCGCTAAATACCGGAAGAAAAGGAGTTCAGTACTATAATACCCTGGGATATGTGCCTTACGACGTAAACATTAACGAGAATGCCGCCAGGACACTGGAATACGCTTATGATGACTTCTGCGTATACCGCTTAGCAAAAGCACTACACAAACCGGAGGCTGACCTGTTTCGTAAACGGGCAATGAACTACAAAAACCTCTTTGATCCATCACATAAACTGATGCGGGGAAAAAATGCTGATGGCACCTTCCAATCGCCCTTCAACCCGTTCAAATGGGGAGATGCCTTTACAGAAGGAAACAGCTGGCATTATACATGGAGCGTCTTTCATGATATAAAAGGGCTTATCACCTTAATGGGAGGCAAGAAACAGTTCACCGCCATGCTGGATTCAGTATTTGTTATGCCTCCCTTATTTGAAGCATCCTACTACGGCGGGAATGTTATCCACGAGATCCGGGAAATGCAGATCATGCATATGGGTCAATATGCACATGGTAATCAGCCTATACAGCATATGATCTACCTGTATAATTATGCCGGAGAGCCATGGAAAACGCAATACTGGGTAAGAGAGGTAATGGATCGCCTCTACTCCGCCACCCCTGATGGCTATTGCGGAGATGAGGATAATGGCCAGACCTCCGCATGGTATGTGTTCTCTGCCATGGGGTTTTATCCTGTTTGTCCGGCGACAGATCAGTATGTACTCGGCGCTCCGCTTTTTAAAAAGATCAAGTTATCGTTGGAGAACGGTAAGCAGCTGGTGATTGTCGGCCGGGGGAATGGCAGGTATGTGAGTAAGGTTAGTTTTAATGGGAGCTTCTATTCTAAGAACTGGGTAAGTCATCAGGCGTTGATGAAGGGAGGGGTTTTGCAGTTTGATATGTCTTTGGTTCCTTCGAAGGGAAGAGGGGTACGGGATGAAGATGCGCCGTATTCTCTTTCGGGGGAGTAGTAGGGAGCATTATTTTAATGTACAGAAGATGTCAGGAGATTATAGCCAGTAAGCAGTGCTTACTGGCTACAGTTTATATCATTGTGGCATATCCCAGTCATCATAAGGAACAGGAACATTAAAACAAAAACGGTATAGCCCCAAGCCATTCCACCTGTCCGATTGCTGACCCCTGCACCCGTTTTCTACTCAAAGAACTGAGCCTAAGATATACTTTTTTATTTCATCTGATTTTTCAATTGAAAGAAATAAATAAGAACACGCGCGTGTAGGCGGGATAGTGGCTGGGGTACAGATGCTGAGCATTTATCCTGCTGTTGAAGATCGTAATACTGATCAACATTTGTTCTGATGCTGCCACCATCCACTGTCCTGCATACGGAAGCAAGATAGTGCTACAGCTGATCGACGTACTAACGCCGACGTTCGCGCAGCGTATCATCTGCCGTTGGATCAGCGGTACAATGTCTGGCAGCTATAACCGATGCTCAGGTAGCGATCCGTCCGCCACCACCGCCATGCTGCCACGGCCGCTGGGGCGGGAGTGCGCAGCGCAGCGGAGCACGAAGCCACAGCAGGCCGCGGCTAGTCCATATCAACCGCCGGGAGCGCAGCGGACGGCAAAATCAAAAAGCGAAGGCCGTGGCGGCGAAGGCAGGTGGCGGACCAACCAGGGGCAGCGCAGGGGTGGCTGTAGCAGAGCCAGCGTGCGCCAGCCGCCAACCCGAGAGCTGCCCGAACGTAGAACGAAGGGGCGCAAAAACCGTGACAGGCTGCATTCAGAACATGGCGGGATAACGAACCCTGCGCAGCCTGGCACCGGTTTTTGTTCGCACCGAGCCCGCAGTGAGACCGCTGTACCTGGAGGACTTATAGACCAGGATATAAACCCAATACCGCAACACTTGTATACTGCTGCTCTACCGGGCCAATAGTTAATGACCGGGGGAACAGCCGACCTTTTAATGACCTGGGCATTGTTTACGGGCTATGGGGGACGAAGTTCGAACCTGTTCGCCGGAGATTTATCTAGAATTCATGAATTTATCGGGGAAATATGCTGGCATCCTTGCTATTGATAATTTTATGGTCTTATAATATTGTTGATTATCTATCCATCCCATCCTTTACTTAGTCAAATGAAAAGAAACGTATACCCTATTAGCAATTTAATCCCTTAGTAGAATTGGAAGGAAGGACAGTGTTAATTCTTGACTGGTGATTATCTTTATGATATTCAATGTTTTATGGATTTAATGATTTTTTTTTGACTTGATAGTTGTCAATAATTAAAATAATTTTGCCAAACATTAAACCAGTATTTGACTAAGCGGTCGGGCTAAAAATTTTGTAATAAATGAGTCATGTTATTGATAAATTTAATTCCTCTTTGTATGATTCCATTGCTAAGGTAATAGCCCATGCAAGGAAAACAGTTTATAGGAGTACCAATACGATATTGTTAAAAACGTATTGGGAAATAGGTAAGCTCATTATTGAGGATGAGCAAAATGGTAAGAATAGGGCGGCATACGGGCGAGCAGTTCTGAAAAGCCTTGCTACTAAACTCACCTTAGAGTTTGGAAAAGGTTTTGATGAGAGTAATTTAAGGAATATGCGGAATTTTTTTCTGGCATTTCAGAATTGGGACGCGGTGCGTCCTGAATTGAGTTGGACTCATTATCGGATTATAAGTAGGATTGATAATCAGTCTCTTAGGATACTGCTGGTTGGTCACGCTATTGACGGAAATTGGAATAGCCGGACATTACAACGTAACGTAGATAGTCAATATTTAGGAAGAATGCTTAAACTTCCTGAAAATGAATCAAAGGAGGCTGCGCATTTTATTAAAGACCCATACCTTTTTGAGTTTTTAGGTTTATCGCTGGATAAGGAACAAACGGAGACTAAAATAGAATCAGCACTAATAAATCATCTGCAGCAATTTTTAATGGAGTTAGGGAAGGGGTTTGCATTTGTGGCCCGTCAACAGCATATCGTTACTGATACTTCTGATTTTTATATTGATCTGGTTTTTTATAATTATTATTTGAAGTGTTTCGTATTACTCGAGTTAAAAACACATAAACTTACTCATGAAGCCATTGGTCAGATGGATATGTACGTAAGAATGTATGATGATTTGAAAAAGAGCGATGATGATAACCCTACGATTGGTATTATTTTATGTACCGAAAAGGATGAGACTATCGTAAAATATTCTGTATTGGCAGAAAATCAAAAGTTGTTTGCTAGCAAATATCGATTATATCTTCCGGACGAAAATGAGCTAAAGCAATTGATTGAAGAAGATAGGGCAAGATATGAGCTTGATGGCAAGTTATAGTGAGGTTGGGCCGATATAATATGTAACCTAAGCAAATACACTGTCCGGGTGTGTAAAATAAACTGTGTCAATAAAACTTAAGTACTTAACAGGCCTCGTTACTGAATGATATTTTTTCTGATGCAGCGGGGCATTGATCCCAAAGGTCCAAAAAATATCATTCAGTAACGA
>NZ_WRXN01000020.1 GCF_009758205.1 Chitinophaga tropicalis | reverse complement strand
GAAAAAATAGCACTTACTAATGACCATATCTTATCTTTGAAATCTTAAAACGCTCTTTCTTTTTTGGCTCTTCTTAGAGGGGATACCATCACCGGTACGAGGGGGTATCATCACCGGAATTTACACAGTATTTAAGGATTGTTTGAAAAGGCCGGTATTCTCTGTTTTTTTTAATTTGCCCAACACAGTAATAGCAGCTGCTTTTACCAGATTATTTTTGTCGTTAACAACAAGCTCCTTTAATACAGGAATTGATTGAGTTATCTCTTTTTCGTTAAATAAACCCAATGCGTTTATTGCTTTAATCCGTATGCTATAAAATTTATCGTTTAGGGCTGATTGAATGATGTCGTGAGATCTCTTTTCATGCTGGTTTTTAATTGCCGCTTCCAAAGCCTCATACCGATCAAGGTATAAAGGGGCATGAAAATATTGAAAGGTATATTCATCCATTGTTTTGGCGTCTGTTTTCTTTAAAACAAGTGTTTTGTCGGCATCTACATTAATCAGGTCTGGTTTTACCGGCAATTTAAGAGTCAGTGAATCCAGCTTTTCCTTTATCTGGATATTATAACGTTCTTTTTTACCGCCTGTATATATATCAATAGCCACAGGAAGAACAAAAGGTCTCCCAGGCTGTTCCTGCTGCAGGTATATCGTCTCAGTGTGGATTGAGTCATCCCATTTGTATGAAATGTGTAAGTCCGGATGACCAGCTCCAAAAAACCACTGGTTGAAAAACCAGTTCAGGTCCTTTCCGCTCACTTCTTCAAAAGCTAATCTTAACTGGTGCACCTCAACCGGTTTATATGCGTTTTCAGTAAGGTAACGTTGCAACCCTTTATTAAAAGCAGCCTCTCCCAAATTGTTCCTTAGCATATATAAAATGGCGCCCCCTTTTTGATAGGTCACTCCATCAAAAACCTCCTGTCTGTCAGCATAATTAAAACGAACCAGGTCTTTGCCCCAGCTATCCGGATTGTTAAGATATCCTTCAATACCTTCAAAATTATGCGCATCTGCGGCGTCCTTTCCATACTTGTATTCAAGCCAGAGCAATTCACCCAGCACAGCCAGCGATTCATTTAAGGTCAGGTTGCTCCAGCTTTCTGCGGTTACATAATCCCCAAACCATTGATGGAATAATTCATGCGCAATACCGGTGCTGTAATAACGATCTGCCAGCTCTTTTTTATTGCCCTGCATACTTTCCCCGAATATCACAGCGGTGGTATTCTCCATCGCGCCGCTTACATAGTCACGTACAACAATTTGGGAATATTTGTTCCACGGATAATCAACCCCAAGTGTCCTGGAGAAAAACGCTATAGCATCAGGCGTTTCCCCAAAAATGTCTTTGGCAAAAGGAGCGTACTGCGGCTCCAGATAGTAACTCACTTCCTTACCACGCCAGCTGTCTTTATATATTTTAAAATCACCAACTGCCATCATAAATAGATAGGGGGGATGGGGTAATTCCATTTTCCAGGTATCCGTTCTTGTGCCATCAGTATTCATTGTTTGGGTAGCCAACCGGCCATTTGATAGCGTAATGTATTTAGAGGGCACTGTGATTGAAATCTCTTGCGTAGTTTTCTGATTGGGTTTATCTATTGTCGGGAACCATACTGATGAATTTTCAGTTTCACCTTCTGTCCATATCTGTATGGGTTTGTCTTTGTTTATGCCATCGGGATTTATAAAATATAAGCCCTTTTCATTCTTTTTTCCATTCTTTAATTCATCCGGCTTGGCTGTATAGTCAATAAATACGGTATATGTCTCCGTATTCTTATATACTTTATCAAGTTTGATTTCAATGTTGCTATTGTTGCAGGCAAAAGACAAAGGCAACAATTTACCGTTTTTTAAAAGCGCAACTTTGTGGATATCCATACCCCGGGCATCAAGCCGTAAAGAATCAGTAGCATAAAAATGAGGCTTGACAGTAACCCATTCTTTACCGTACAAATACTTCTTCCCATAATCAAACTTTACATCCAGTTTTGTATGTACAAGATCATTAACTTTTTCGGGAGTTTCCTGGTAATTTTTAACGGTTTGCTTTGCTGATTGCGCCGATGTTTTTGTATATAAAACTGCGGAAGTGAAAATGTGGAGGCATAAGATAACTTTCAAAATTAGATTTTGCATAGTGAAGGATTAAACAAGTATGTTCTGATAGGACGGAAGTCTAAGATGCTATTTACTTGATTCGTTTTATAAAAAACAGGTATCCTAATAAACTCAACCCCACGCTGAAACACATGAAAGCAATGGAGTGAAACCCCAAAGGCTGCGTATAATGAAGAATGGCAGCTCCGCAACCAATGCCAAACAATATAAAAACCCATTTAATGATCTGCTCTTTGGTGTCGCTGCCTGTTGGTCTTAATATTTGTTCCACCATTTGTTCAGAAACTCCTTTTTCAATCATTTTAGATTTAAGCCGGTTATCCTGGATTTGGCTGATGATCTTTACAATGAATGTTAACCCGATATATAATGCCAGGATACTTGCCAATCCATTTAAAAAAGATTGATCAATCAAAGGTTCCCCGGCATGATTCTGAGCCATAGTTATAACTGGCAGCGCTGTTATGAGGGTTAAAAATGATATCTTTTTCATGATGTTTTTCGTATTATCTAATATATTAGAAAGGCTGAACTATAAAAAGTTGCAAAATATTTATACAATATCCAACGCATCTGTTTTACGTTGATATTTTTTATAATTTTCTATTAACTGAAGTAATAAAATCGTAAAGATGGTTGCTGCGGCGGAATAAACAACTGTATAGGAGAGATTTCTGAATAGCTGTAAAAAGACGTACCTGAAAGAGTAGAGTACCACGCCTGTAAAAACAAGAGCGACCAAAACAAGTGAATAGACGAATAGGTCATCCGGCAGGAAGCTCTTTTTCTTCTGTTTTATCCTGGACATAACCATGGATGAAAGGTCAAACTCGTTTACCGGTGCTGACAATTCACTAAAGGCTGTAAACATTAGCTGATAGCTTGCAACTCTTGCATTGCAATATTCACAAGTTTCAAGATGCTCAACAGTAGAGATTTCGCAACCCGGTCTATCAATAGCATACTGCTGAATTTCTTTTTCCGTCAAATGTTCAACTATCATAGTGAATCTTTTTTATACCTGAGTAATAAATTATCTCTTAGTGTTTTTCTGGCTCTGAATAGATAGCTTTTTACAGTTCCAATGGGTAATGCTGTTATCTGTGAAATCTCTTCATAGCTGATCTCCTCATAGTGATAAAGTATAATCAGGGTTTTATGTATTGGTGCAAGATTATTTATTTCATCTTCCAGGATTTTTGCCAGTTCTTTTTGGAATAGCAGTTTTTCAGTTTCTCCATAAAACAAATTAAACTTATCCAGTGCTTTATTCAATGTTTCATCTTCATTATCATTTTCAGTATGCCAGGTATTTAAAAGCACCAGTTTTTTCTTCGTGGCATAATTCAGGCAGGCGTTATATGCAATTTGTGCTATCCAGGTAGACAGTCTTGCCTGAAATCTGAAACTACTCAGTTTCTGAAATACATTGAGATAAATATCCTGCATGAGATCTTTCCTGTCGTCTGCATGCTGCACCATTTTGAAAACGATCTGAGTGACCAGTCTTTCGGTATTTTTAATAATTGTCTCAAATGCCTCCATGTTGCCATGTAGCACCTTGTAAACCAGTGACTGGTCTTCTTTGTTATTTTCCTTATGCTGGGTCACTTATGGAGTTAGACAGGTCAGGCATTAAAATGTTGCAAAAACACAAGTTATTCTTATTTGCTATGTTCGGAGATAGGGGAGCGGCAATTTTCTAAAGATTTCTCCCTGGATTTGACCTGATCCTGGAATACTATCAATTAAAATGATATGTGCGGAAAATGAAAAAAGCCAACAGATAGAATGTCTGCTGGCTTTTCAGCAATACTTTGGTATATGAAAGTATCTTAAAGTCGGGACGACTGGACACTTATCGAACCTTTTGATAGAAGATTTGGTCAAAATTGACAGCTTTTATACGAATTATGGACATTAGACCAGAATAGCTTTTCTCTTGACATAGACGGGTGCTATAGATTTTCGTCATTGGCCCGCCTTTTTTTATAATCCTCAATGAACTGGTCCAAAGTCATTTTATGAGGAGGAAAATGTTCATCAAGCATTTTAATGGATAACACCCGTTCAAGCCGGAAAAGCCGAAAATCCTTACGTAGCCGACAATAGGCAATTAATGTCCAGCTTTCATGCAGGTTATTATATAAAGCAAAAGGCTCAATCTGCCTTTGGGTCTTTTCGTTCTTGTACCCAGACAGGTAAGTTATCTCTAAGAGCCTGTAATCAATCAATGCGTTTTGAAATAACGTTAGTGTATTGGTTCTGTATTCGTGTTCTATTTTGGGTTTTACGGCAATACGTTCCGATAAAAGTTGTGTTTTCTCCTTTTTTGAATACTGCAGGACAGCTTTTACCTTGCTTATTGCATCTGTAAAATACCTGATTAACGACGTGTCTGTATTTTTCAACACAAATTGCTCGGCAGTAATAAGTGCGTTTGCTTCCTCTACCGTGAACATAACAGGAGGAATTTTATATCCCTCCATAATGGAGTAGCCTTTTCCTTCTTCTGTATGAATTGGTACCCCAGCCTGTTCAAGACTCCTTATATCCCTATAAATTGTGCGTACACTTACATCGAATTTTTCAGCAAGAAAGGTTGCTGTCACGAGCGTCTTCGATTGGAGATAAGTGAATATCTTAATTATGCGGGAGATTCTATTGATATCGTTATCAATCATACATGCTGAAATTTAGGATGATTGGCTTTTTTCCCCATTATTCCCGGTCAAGGAGCTAACCCGTTATATATTAAAAAAATACAAAAAAAACAGGAAAAAGCCGAATTTTTTTTCGACTTTTTCTACTCTCAAACCCCGATCATAAAAACTCAAACAACATTTTTTTTGCTTATTGATGCTTCGGTTGTTTAGAAGCATATTCAATATAAGGAACGCTGTCGTAAATCGTAGTATTTGATGTAATCTTACCATTTTCAATGGTAAGATATTCGGCCACATAAGAGTTTTTTACCGGTAAGGTATCTGCGATATACACGATAGTTGCTTTCCCATCCCATCCCAGAATTGATACTGGTGTTAATTTCTCGATCATATGAGCGAAGCCTTCTGTAAAACGACTGAACGCTTCTATGCCATTAAGCTGCCCCAGGGGACTGTGTGTTGTGATGTTCTCGTGACAAAGAGCTACTACAGCTTCTACGTTCTTTGATGCAACTGCGTCAAAATATTTTTGCGCAATTTCAAGTGCTTCTGATGAATTGTTCATGTTTATTTGATTTTAAAAATGAATCGATTGATGTTATCTTTTTGCGAATGCTTCAATGGTCGTTTGAGGTTTGCCAAGTTCTTCCCAGGTCTTGGTGGCTTCAAATTTTTCGTTGTCGTTGTTAATGGTTTCTATAAGAGGAACGGCAAATTTTAAGGGCTTTATGAAAAGTGAAAGAAATTTTGCCATTCCCATAGGTAAGTTTGCCATTTTCAGCAGCTCTTTATGGTTCGCTATATAGATTTTAATGGCATCAACTGTCGTCAAACCTTTTGGGCCCTGGATACTGTACTCCTTATTGATGGCCGTTTCTAAAGAAAATGCCTTGGCTACCTGCTTTGCGAAATCTTCAGAAGCTATCCACCAGCTTAATTTGGGAGTTGGCTTTCCAATGGTATTTATTGCCTTTCCATTCCGCATGGAATTTTCAAGGTTTTCCATAAAACTCGCTGCATAAAAGATGGTATAGCGCAGCCCGCTATTTTTAATTTTTGAAAGTGCAGCCTGCTTCATCTTCATTACCCACCATTCACCTCTATAATCCCTGGCCAAGAAAGAAGAGAGAAACCCAACTTGTTTTGCTGACGTACTTTTCAATACTTCCAGTATGTTATCTAATCCTTCTCTTTCAGCATTAAAGCCATTCTCTTTGTCTATGAATGTGGCGTTAAGGTTAATATATACACCATCGGCGGATTGCGTAGCGGCGAGGATATCAGCTTTTATCTGCAGGTCACCTTTAATACAACGTATTCCGGCAGGAAGGATCTGTCGTGCCTTATCCGGGTTTCTAACCATTGCCGTGACTTCAAAGCCTGCTTCCAAAAGGGCTTTTGTAACTGGAACTCCTATGAGTCCTGTGGCGCCGATTACCGTAATTTTCTTTTGCATTCTTGTCAATTAAGTGAATGAACGATTTCAATTCTTAATACAAAATTGCAGAGGGGTGGTGACAAAGGCGTGTCAGGGGTACTGCGCTTATTCCTGTTAAAAAAACGTTAATGAAAAAGGCTGAAACTTCTTGAGCGAAAGTAGTTGAACTGCAAATAGGAGCTGGCAAGATTACTGCAATGGCATAATAGCACTTATACGTAAACAAAAAAAGAGTAAATGATCAGATTTGATCGAATTTACTCTTTTTTGTACATTTTGTCGGGACGACTGGACAACTATCGAACTTTCTAATCGAAGATTTGACCAGAATCGAGGCTTTTTGCGTACATGAGGGCTTTCACCCAAAAAATCACCTTTCGGCGGAATAAAAGCCTGTACGGAACTATAAAGTACCTCTCAAAAACTCCAAAAGAAAAATTTATTGCAGGTCGTTCAGAATGATAACGGTAAATGATGCTGGCGATAACACGATCTTGAAATTAGTCGGGTCCACGTTTTTCTTAATTTCCATCTTCATAACCGTATTTTCATTTATAGCTGAGTTAACGCCGTGCAAACTTTTCCCGGTATAAGAAATTTGCTTTACGGTTATCCTCTGTTGGTTTGCAACGCCATCCTGCCAGTGGTACATTTTTGTAAAAGTTCCCCCGGGATACCGTAATATAGGCGTGTGCAATTCCTTAACCTTTTCCAGTACATCTATTCTAAAACCATTTGAGTCTGATAATTTAGAATGTTCATCATAAATGCCCCCGGTGATAGCCCTCCCTAAATGCTCAATGAATTGACCATATTGAAGCGGACTAATCTCGTCTCCTTTTTGTGTTGCGTCAATGGTTATTTCTGATTTGAAAGGCGTTTGCGAAAATGCGCTGATTGAAACAAGAAATGATAAAAAGAATAAGAAACACTTCATAAAAGGAACATTTAAATCAACTAATAGCCAAAATGAACAAGACCGACCAATTTAAGTATGCGATAAAGTTAATTTTTTATTCTTATTCTCCTCCGTCCCCATTGATCCCGAACTTTTGATGGCCAATGGTCTTATCTGAGAAGTAATTTTAACAATTCCGTTAATTCTTGCATAATGGTTCGGGCTTCCCATACCTGGGGTCAATGGAAAACTGCAGAACTCGCGCTAGTCACGAGCTTTGCAATTTGGTCTATTTTTAGTCGGTCAAAAGTGTGGATTCGAAGTTCCTGCTTACCGGATTTCATTTGGATTAACTTATCTGCAACTACCAGGGTATTTCTCCTGTTTCAGGATTATTTTCCTCACTAAAAAATTTCCCTGTTGGGCCATCAGCATCAATCAGTGCATATTTTACGATCCGTTTTCCGGCATCTTTAACCGTTCCCGGCCCCTGATGTCGGTTGAAATCTGTTTTTGTATATCCCGGGCAAACAGCATTTATTTTGAAGGGAGTGTTTTTAAACTCGTACGCTAAAACCACAGTGTACATATTCAAGGCTGATTTGGAAGAAAGATATACAGCGCCTTTGTAGTCGTAGTATTTATATGTTGGGTCACTGTGGAGGGTAATTGAGCCCTGACTTGAACTTACATTTACAATACGAGGTGCTGACGACTGTTTCAATAAATCAATAAATGCCTGTGTAACGCGCACAGCGCCGTAGACATTTGCGTCATAAGCTGCCTTAAACTGGTCAATCGTTGAATCAAGTGCCGTTTGTGGGTAACCACCAAAGATACCCGCATTATTAATAAGTATGTCCAACACGTTTGTTTTTTTACCTATTTCTTTACGGGCTTTAATTACTGATTCGTCGTCCGTAATGTCAAGCTGAATAACTTCTACATTGTTTAATCCCTTTGCTTTTAATTTATCAACGGCTTCAACGCCGTTTTCCAAATTACGACTGCCGAGGTAAACATACATTCCTTCCTGAGCAAGTTGCTGTACAACTTCAAAGCCGATGCTTTTGTTGGCTCCTGTTACTAATGCAAATTTCATGTTGTGTTAATTTATAAAGCAAAAGTAGAGGGGCCAAAAATAGCGGGAATGGACAAATCTGTTTATTCTCCCGACAAATCTTGCCTGGGTAAAAATTCACTGGCACTTTTTCCTGTACTTTTTTTGAAGAGCCTTGAAAAATAATCAGGGTCATTAAAGCCTAATTCATAGGCCAATTCTTTGACAGAAATATTGGAATAGCGCAATTTTCTCTGAGCTTCCGTTATCAGGCGGTTAATAAAATAGTCTTTGGGCGATGTGCCGGCGTATTCTTTTACAATACGGTATAAACTGTTGGTAGATAAAGCTAGTTTTTCTGCAATTGCATTGATAGAAGGTTGCTCTGTAAGAGAAGTTTCCACAACTAATTTGAACTCAATAAACTTTGAAAGGTTTGCATTTAAGATATTAGCGGATTCTTTGTTTTTGAAATAGGCGCTGTTTAATTCTGATAGCAATGAGTTCAAATAAGCTAATATTATTTCAGTGTCGGTCTCATATTTATCTAAATATAGCACCTGGTTTAAAATTCCAAAAACCTTTATTACTCTTTCTTTTGCAGCACTGTCAAGCGCTATGGTTGGTGCGTTTAAAGGGTTGACTAAAAAAGGAAATTGTTGTGGCAATAAGGCCAATGTATTTTCATCAAACAGCAATTTGAAATATTTAAGATTGTCTGTTTTAGCGGGTGGCGTAAAAATTTGATTGGGCATTGCAAAAAGCAAGTGCCCGTCAGTAAGCGTATAGTCCTGTAATTCTAAATTGTATGTAATCGAGCCGCTTTCAATTAATACAATGAAATAAGAAGATAATCTGCGGGGTTGCAGCATTTTTTTTTGAGGATCAACTGATAGATAAGGATTGTCATTTGATCGAATCTTTATCCCCAGCTCATCATGCTGTAAGCCTTCATATTTCCCTTTTTGTTCCTGCATATTATTTGCCCCAGATTTTGTAAGGTGTTGCTATACAATGACTGTTAACCTATGATTAGGTTGATATAAAATTCGGACTTTTTTACATATAATAATCTTTTTTTTATTCCCTGATAGCCGATGTAATTGAAACCTTGTGGAGGCTGGTGCTGCAAGGGTTTGATGTTTGTTCCGCAACTGGGTACATGTTTTCTTTGGCTGGACGGACTTGATTTATTACAAAAAAATGATAGATTCGCAAATGTTAATAATCGATGTATTTTCCCGGATTTTTGTATACCATTTACCTGTATCAGGGAATGAACATTTCTGCCTTCTCGTCAAAAGATTTTGAACTGCTTCCTCAAAATATAATTCTTAAAGCAGTGTTAATTGAATGAATTTCTATATTCAAGCGGAGATGTTTTGGTATAGTTCTTAAACAATCTCTGAAACGATTGTGGGTAATCGAACCCTAAGGAATAAGCTATTTCACTAACCGACAGATCGGTTGTTGAAAGCATTTCTTTTGCAAGTTCAATGATTTTGTTTTGAATATGTTGTTGGGTACTCTGCCCGGTAAGGGCTCGCAACATATCGGTGAGATAATTGGGCGATACATTCAGTTGTGAAGCTAAATATGGAACAGTTGGCAGCCCTTTTTCAGTTAGTTTTTCCCCATTGAAATAGCTGTTAAGATGATCTTCGAATTTGATCAACAGGTCATTGCTCGCCATCTTGCGGGTGATAAACTGGCGGTGATAAAACCGGTCGCAATACGTCAATAACACATCGATTTGCGAAACGATCAAATCCTGGGTAAACGAATCAATTGGGGTGGCAATTTCACTTCGTATACTGTTCATTATATCCATGACCTGCTGCTCTTCCCTTTCTGAGAGATGCAAGGCCTCATGGGCAGCATAAGAAAAATAACCAAAAGACCTGATCTTTGCCGCCAAAGGATAATGTTGAAAAAAATCAGGATGTACGATCAGCATTAAACCTTCTGCCTTTGTAAACCCTGCTTCTATATGCACTACCTGCTGTGGTGCTACAAATGACATTATTCCTTCGTTAAAATCATAGTATTGTTGACCATAGCGAAAGCCGTCACAATTTTTCTTTAGGGCAACACTATAAAAATTATCAGTTAAAGATTGTTCAATTTCTTTCTCCTCAATATTGGCATCAGCAAGGTCTATAACGCTTACGAGGGGATTCGAAGGCTTTTTCAATTTCAACAGTTGATGTACTGAAGAAATTGACAGAATTGTGGGCGGGTGTGATTTTCTTTTCATCAGCTAAAAAATGATGGAGCGGCCTAAGTAATTAAGCCACTCCAAATTTACTCAAATAAAAATTAATCGATATACTGCATCCATGTTTCATCGTAACGGGCGCCTGTTGGGGTTCCCAGTGGAATGATACTTTCTAACCGGTTCAGATCTTCGGCTGTTAATTCAATTTTAGTAGCAGCAATATTGCTTTCGATGTACTTTACCCGTTTCGTACCGGGAATAGGCACTGCACCTTTGGCAATAACCCAGGCAATGGCCAATTGAGGAATGGTAATAGCTTTTTCAGCGGCCATTGTTTCTATTTCCTTAAGCAATTCAACATTTTTGGCGAATTGCTCTCCTGAGAATTTCGGAATAAAACGCCTTGCATCATTTTCAGGAAAATCACCGGCAGTTCTGAACTGGCCCGACAAAAACCCTTTTCCCAATGGCGAATACGCTACCAACCCAATTCCAAGCTCTTTCAGGGTATCATAAATTCCTTCTTCTTCTATACTTCTTTCAAACAACGAAAATTCTGTTTGTACGGCGGTGATGGGATGTATACGCTGTGCCTTGCGAATAGTAGCAGAAGATACTTCCGAAAGTCCGATGTACTTTACTTTTCCTTCTTTCACTAACGCTGCCATAGCATCCACAGTTTCTTCCACAGGAGTGGTTTTGTCTAAACGGTGCAGGTAATACAAGTCGATGTAATCAGTATTCAGGTTTTTCAACGATCTTTCTACTGCCTTTCGTACATAATCCTTTTTGCCATTGACGCTGCCCGTAAAAACGCCTTCTTCATTGACTTCCATCCCGAATTTGGTGGCTAAAATGTACCGGCTGCGATTGTTGCCAACAGCTTTGGCTATTAATTGTTCATTGATAAACGGACCGTACACATCTGCAGTATCCAAAAAATTACCGCCTAATTCAAACGAACGTTGAATGGTGGCAATGGCTTCCTTTTCATCGGCTCTGCCGTAAACTTCCATTCCAAAGCTTGGGGTCATTCCAATACAGCCCAAGCCTATTGCAGGTACTATAAGTCCTTCGCTACCTAATTGTATTTGTTTTAATTTGTCCATAACCTATTTGTTTGTGAATTAAAGGACAAATATCTTAGCTGTAGTAATGGCAGAACTAACCAAATCACTTGAATCTGAAACAAAATCCCGGTAAACGATTTCAGGCTGGTTGATTTTCTTCCCGGCAAATCAGGCAGGTCGGTATGTGGCTCAACGGTTCCCCGGAAACGGAGCAGACAGAAGTTCACATCTATTTTAGCATTCGGAAACTCAGCCCGGCAAATTCCAGGACATGGTATAACGTATCTTCATAGAACTTTACGTTAAAACCTCCAAAGCCCGAGTTTACCCCACTGGTCAATGCGTAATCGGGACTGATCGCGTCTAACGGGATTTCATTGGTACTTCCCATTGTTTTGAGTCTTAGCATGAGCACACCGTCCTTGGATAAGTACAGTTCAGCGCTTTTGAACTTACTGTCCCCGATCAACATTTGATAGCCGAAATGCTCATAGAGCCCGGTTCTTTTCGCCCATATGCCTATATCTGTTGATGTGAGGCAATAGCCCAGATTGTAGTCCCTTTTATTTCTTTGCCGGATAAGAAAATGGCTGCCACTAATGTTCTTGAAAAATAAGCATTGATCACTAAGCCGAATAGTATCAGCGCCTTTGACTTCGTAAGGAATGAATCCACCATCCGTGAGAGGTTTGAGCAGCAAATTTGTACTGCCATTGGTCAATGTCAGGTGATGGTCTTTCACTTTCACCACGTTATATGAATTTGATTCGGCGTAAATACCAGCATGCTTTTCCAGCAAGCTGTCCGGAGGGCTGACCTGGTTTTGCCCAGGATGCACCGAGCCGGAGATCGGTGGTGGAAACAGGTCCGGAATGCTTAACCCAAACCGGGGCAACTGATTAAAACAAAATTCCTCGGCCGCGCCTCCGCCTTCGGCGGTATTGGTCATAACGATGACAGCAGCATTTCTTTTCGGAATCAGCAGCAGCTTTGCATGCGTGAAGCCCGCGCTGCCGGCATGGTATACAGCAAACGTCGAATCGTTGCGGAACATAAACCAGCCCAACCCTTTCTTATTGGTTTCCAAAGGCACCTGGGCATTTTGCAAAGAGAACATCTCGATAGCCGATGCTTGCCTAAGTAGCGCGGTAGACTCGCCACGGTAAGCCTGTAACATACCCATTGCATATCGGGCCAGGTCATTTATATCTGTATAAATCCCCCCGGATGCAATGTCGCGTAATTCATATTCTTCCGCCTGCCGGCCATATGCATAGATCTTAGTTCTATTTTCTAACCTGTCCATAGCAAATCCGGAATGGCTCATTCCCAGGACCCGGAAGATGTTACGATGTACATAGTCTGCATAATCCTGGCTGGTTACCTCTTTGATCAAATGCCCCAGGATATTATACCCTGCATTTGAATAAAGCCCTACCATTCCGGCCGGATAAAGAAGATATGTACCATTGATGAAGCCCAGCACATCCGTGTACCGGCCAGAACCCAGGTCTGAATTTTTCCATACATCAGACTGTATGCCGGAAGTGTGTGTAAGAACCGATTTTACAGTTACAGCGTCTAAGTGGATCGCTGTGCGTGTCAGCGGATGGAATTGGGGAAGATATCTTTTTAGTGGGTGTTGAATATCCACCATGCCACGGTCCTGCAACTGCATGACGCTAAGCGCAGTAAAAGTTTTAGTCACCGAACCGATGTTAATGACCGTGCTCACGGTCATAGGAATTTTCCGCTCTCTGTCGGCAAAGCCAAATCCATTCTTCCAAACAACCCGGCCATCCATGATAATCGCGGCGCTTAGTCCAACAATTTTATCGGTTTTCAACTTATTGGAAAAATACTTTTCGGATTCAGCAATCAAACCGGCATAAGAACTATCACCAGGCCGCTCCTGGCTTTTCTTCTGTCCATATATCAAAGATGGGATTGTTAACCAGATAATGGTTAAAAACAAAAGAAGGTCATTACGTGACGGGTTCATTTTACTTAGGTTATCCGGTTAAAAGTAATGAGAATTTTGCACCCGGAGTACGTTTTCTTTTGTACCATAAATTTCGATTCTATTTTTTACTTCCTTGGGAAAGTAGGTTACGCATATATTAAACGTTAATAATTGGTAGGAGTTGGCCTACCCACCTTTGGCACATTTTCCCTACGTGCAAATCAATGCTTGCGGAACCGTTATAAAGCGGATATCTTCACCTGGATATAAAAGTCATACAGCGTGAACAAGATGTACTGAAAAAGAATATAGAACCTGTTATTGACGTATTGCCCTCGGCCGATATGCTGAAGCAGGAAACACTGTTAGGCGCTATCTTCTCCGTTTAACGGATCGAATGATTTTATTTCAATGTGTCGATGTATTCATCCAGGCCATCCTCTTTGCCTAACCCCAATTTTAATTTTATACGGTAACGCGCCATTAAAATACTTTTTGGCGCAACACCTAACCGCTGTGCAATTTCTTTGTTGGTTAAACCGATGGAGATATAGGAACAATGTTTTAGATCTAGCCTCGACAAGGTATTGGAAGACTTTTCCTTTAACTGCTCAAAAAACTCGGGCCGGATATTATCAAAATCGGCTTTGTAAGAGGCCTGCTGATCATCTATTCGTTTATCCTGATCGATGATCTGGTTGATCTGTTTTATCACGATCTCGCCGCTCTTATCCTCCCCGATCTTTTTTTGAAGGGCCTGCAGCAGCTCGTTCTTTTGTTCCACCTGTAAACTGCCGGCCAGTAATTCTTTTTGCAACCGCTCCTGCCGTTCCTGCAATAGGTGTTGCTCTGCCAGTAAACGCATGGCTTCTTCTTCCTTCAACCGGGCATGCAGCGATGCCGCTGCTTTTTCATTCTCCAACAATTTTTGTTGATGCAGCGTGGCTTTTAACCGTACCTGAAAAAATCGAATGATGAACAATAGTGCAATAATAGCGGCCAAGGCCAGAGATATATACAGGTAATTGAGTTTCTGGTTTAACGCAGCTGTGTGACGAAGTGTTTTTAACGCCGCATCCTTCTTCTCCGATTCATATTGGGCCTCTAACCGGTTGGTAATGGTCAGCTTTTCCGCGTCGTATAATTTCTGGTGCAACTCATGATATTCCTTGTAGTATTTTAGCGCGGCTACAGGATCGCCTTTTTTTTCGGCCAGCGTTGAAAGCGCTTCTATTAATTGGGCCCTGTTCCGGAAGTTGTTAGGTTCGAATGAATGCAGCACCGACACCCCGTTCAATAACAACTCTTCCGCTTTTTTATAATTGCCCTTTGCTACTTCAAATTCGCTCATAAAGCCATAACAGAGTGAAATAACAGTGAGTTGACGGCTTTTCAGCGCTGCCGCCTGGGCAATTTGCAGATAGGTTGATGCAGTGTCCTTGTATTTCGCGGGAAAATATGAGATATAAAGGTTCGCCGTGTTTAATGCAATAATCGCCAGGTTGCTGTGAAAAATGATATGGTCGCCATGTTTGGAAAAAAGTTGAATACCATGGATATTGTAAATCAGCGCAGAATCCAGTAGTGCCCTGTTTGCAGGCTGTTTCTCGTAAGCGTAATGATAGTAGGTAGCCATGGCCTGGTAAGCTGAAGCAAGTTCATCCAGATCGCCGCTTTGAATAGCAGCCTGTAAACCCAGCTGCGCATATTTTTTCTCGTTCACCAGATCATTCCACTCGGCATAGGAGCCGGCTATATTATAATAGATCCTGGATTCATAGGTAAAGGCGCCTGTTCCTTCCAGGTATTTCAACGCCTGCAGAAGGGTTGCTATCGCTTCATGGGATTTCCCTTCCAGACCTTCTACCCATCCTTTTCTAAACCATGCAAAACCTTTAACAGGCCTGTCCGATGTTTTATCGGCGTACCATAAAGCGCTGTCCAAAGCCTTATGCACCTGCAGCACGTCGCTATTTATATGATGTAAGTGCACCAGGGTGGTATACACAAACGCTTTATACTTCGTATCGGGTAATTGACTGCTTAAAGGCAAAGCGGCTTCTGCTATGCGGATGGCATTTTTGGTATCAGAAACCGATTTGGATTTTGCCAGTAGTGCCATGGTGGTAACCCGGTCTTCCCGCGAAAGGTTCTTTTGAGTTAATCTGGCGCTTAGCGAGTCGGTAATGAACTGCGCCCGGATATCTGCAAAGGGTATACATATTAAAACAACAAAACATATCAAACCGAGATTCTGCTTCATATAGTAAATAGATCTACTGCAAATGTACGCCTGTAGAGTATTGGTAGTTCTATTTTTCCGGTATGTAGATCATTTGTAGTAGCCCTGTGCCCGATTTTTGTGTTTGCCGGGTATGCACATCAACAGTTCCTGCTATTAACAAGCAGGAACTGATTTTAAGGTTGTATTTAATTTATTCATTTTATCTCTATAGATTCTTCATTAAAAGCTCGCCCAACACCGTTGACCGTTCAGTAATATCATCTATATTACCGAAGGGCATATGATCAATGGTTAAAACGCCGCTTTTGAATGAATATGCACTGGGAGGGTAAGTATGTCCGCCTTCATTTTTAATAACTACTTTTTTCAGGGCATCCTTTAGCGCTTCTTTGCCCATATCGTCGGCAGCAATTTCTTTTAGGGCATTGATCAACGGAGTAAAATAAACCTTGGTAAAACCTTCTTCATACAGATCTGCCCGATCTTCAACAGCAAGGGTATCCCAGTTTACGTCAAATTCAATAGGGTAACCGGCCAGGGTATTGATCTCGTTGGTTAACTTTTTGTAACTGTCGTCCTGAAATGCTTTTACGGCTCTTTTTTCTTGTAATCCCATCGTTCAAATTTTTGTGATTATATAAAATAAATAGGTTATTGGCAGGTCGCAAAGGTAAATTGTGCGCCATGTGATTCAGAATATAGAGCTACTACAAATGATCTACAGTTAATTTTCCTGATACTACAAATAAACTACCCCGTCATAAATTTGGCAATACTTGTAGAAAAACTTCGTTAAATCGGCATTATTAACTGTCGATTCAACATTTTTTAAACAAAAATCCTGATGGTCTTATGCATTATAAAAAGAACCTGATACCTCTTTTGTGTTTAATTGTAATAGTCTTAATAAATGCGTGTAAAAAAAGTAGTAGTGGCGGCGGCGATATAGGCACTCTTTCAGTAAGCAGAGCGGCCATTGATCTTGATACCACCGCCGGATTCACCGATACCCTTACTATTCATTCTACTTTGCCCTGGAAGGCTACCCTTTCAACGGGCGCTAGTTGGTGCAAACTAAGCATGGCCAACGGCGATGCAGGCGATGCGGTTCTAACCATTACCATTCTTTCAAATAATGGCACTGCAACCGCCCAAACAGGTATCATTACATTCACGGCAACCAATGGCCAGGCATCTCCGGTAACAGTGAGCCTGACGCAAAAAGCATTTCCCATAAGCAGTCTGTTGCTGGGCGGCACTAAATGGGAATTCGCTTATGATGTGAAAAAAGCATCCGATGGAGGAATGATAATAGTCGGTTCTGCGCAAAGTGCAGACGGTGATTTAACCAACAACCAGGGAGCTGAGGATATAATGGTGGCAAAGCTGGATGCTTCAGGTAGCAAACAATGGGTAAAAACTCTTGGCGGCTCGGCTTCTGATTATGCAAATGCTGTTACACCCACCACGGATGGCGGTTATATGGTAGCGGGCGTTACTTCAAGTTCAAATGGCGATATGCCCTCTAACATGGGAGGTGGCGATATCGTGGTTGTTAAACTGGATAACGCGGGAAATAAATTGTGGGTAAAAACTTTCGGCGGATCTAAATCTGATGAAGCGACCAGCATCATAGCTACCTCAGATGGCGGTTATGTGTTGGGCGGACGTACAGCCAGCACAGATGGTGATGCAACCGGCAATCATGGCAACAGTGATATAATAATTATAAAACTTGATGCTTCGGGCAATAAGCAATGGGCTAAAGTGCTGGGTGGAACTACAAATGACTTATGCGGCCATTTGATAGCAACTGCCGATGGCGGATATGCACTTTGCGGATATTCAACCAGCGCAAACGGCGATATTAGCAGTAATAAAGGTAGTTTTGATTACCTGTTGATGAAACTGGATGCTTCCGGCAACAAAGTATGGGATAAAACATTCGGTGGGTCAGGTTCCGATTATTGCCGTGATTTAAGAGTTACTACCGATGGCGGGTATATCCTCACGGGATATACCGAAAGCACAGATGGGGATGTAAGCAACAGCCATGGCAGCACAGATATTTGGGTTGTAAAAACTGATGCAGCAGGGAACAAGCAGTGGACCAAAACCATTGGCGGATCGCAACAGGATTATTCATATTGCCTTACCGCTACCCCCGATGGCGGGTGCATTATTGGGGGCTTTAGTAGCAGTGCCGATGGCGACCTCACTAGTAACCGGGGCCTTGTTGATTTGTTAGCTATAAAAATAAATGCCGCTGGCAATAGCCAAATGATCAGAACATATGGCGGGTCGAAAGACGAGGAGCCTATGGCCATTATTCCATTTGCCAGTGGGAGATATGTATTCGCCGGTTATTCTGCCAGCTCAGATGGAAATGGAGGTAGTAATCATGGCGGTTACGATGCCTGGGTACTAAATCTGCCGTTCTAGATCACTTGCTAAAAAATAAAGCCTTCCCGACAACTGGGGAAGGCTTTATTTTTTCGTGGAGAATATCGGAGTCGAACCGACGACCTTCCCGACTGATGTCGGGACGCTCTAGCCAACTGAGCTAATTCTAGTTGAATGGTTATTCGTCCAGTCTCAATTTTATAAACACACTGTTAGATGTAGTGTTGTCAGGAAACGGCATCGCCTTTAATTCGTTCTTTGTTATCCGTTTCAAGCAATATTTCATAATTAAATCCAATTGAGTCTAACATGTCGATAATGAATTTCTCTGACTTGTTTTTTTCATATCCCGGAAAATCAAGATGGAACAAGATGAGTGCAAGCCACGTACAGTCCTTATGGTTTTCAGAAAAATATTTATTGTCCAGATCCTGATTAGGAAATAATTCAAACCAGGTTCCTGTTTCTTTATTCAGATTCCAATGAAACTGTCTAATTCTATGGGGTAGCCGAGCTTCAAGCATACTCCCTTTCTGTACAGTGGAAGGAGTTCGATTAAATTTCGCCAGGTAGTCCTTAATTGCTTTTAATAACGCTTTTTCGTCTTTAAAGTCACATTTTATTCCAAATAATACCTGATGTTTCATATCTAATTATATTACACGTAATTATTAAATTTACATCACGCTATTGAAAAAACTTAATGAAGTAGAAGCGTTAAAAATAAAAAGTGGACTTAAATGGATTCGAACCTGCTCTAAGGTATTCAAAATAAGAGCGATGAAACTTTCACGAAGAATGAATTCGATATTTATCATATTAAAAGACCCTTCAAATCCAATCATTTGAAGGGTCCGTTTTTAAAGTCGGGACGACTAGATTCGAACTAGCGACCCCTTGCACCCCATGCAAGTGCGCTACCGGGCTGCGCTACGTCCCGAACCGGTAACCATCGGTTTTAACGACGGGATGCGAAATTAACAATTAATTTTATTTTTAAAAATTTTATTCGAAAAAAATTATCGCTCCAGCTTAAACCCGGGTTCCAGTGCCGGCCTTTGCTCCCTGTTCGCCACTTCAATTCCCGTTAAATACATCCACTGGGCAAATTTTGTGATCTTTTCAATACTCAGCGTCTGCGACTCATCCGCCGGAGTATGATACAAAGCATGCGGCAGGGAACTGTAAAACAACGCAGGGATATTTTTCTTCGCGTAAGGGTAGTGGTCACTACGGAAATACCAGCCCTCCGGGTGACTAGCCTTATCCCACCCCGTATCCAGTTTAAATTTAGGTCCTTTGGCATTAGCTTCCAGCGCTATATTAACCAGGTCTGAAGAAGAACGGTGCGGAGGAATAACGCCTAATAACGCCGCACTATCCGGCGCATTAGCGCCTATCATATCTGCATTGAGAACAGCTACAATCGATTCCCGGGGAACAGTCGGATTATCCGCATACCAGGTAGAACCAAACAGGCCCCTTTCTTCAGAACCATGCCAGATAAAGAGCGCCGACCTGCGGGGCGGTTGCTGTACAAATGCTTTGCCTATAGCAAGGAGAGCCACGCTTACACTGGCATTATCATCCGCTCCGTTGAAGATAGAATCCTTACCTGGTTCTAAATTACGTATCCCGTCATGGTCCTGGTGACCGCTAAACAGCACATATTCATTACTCAGCTTCGCATCGCGACCCTTCACCTTCGCCACTACATTGACAGAAGGATAGGTGAAAGACTCGCTGAAAATACGGGCCTGTAATGTTTGTCCCGGCAGACGGACCAGGTCCAGCGTCTCCTTGGGAAGCCAGAGTATAGGAACGCCATTCAGCAGCTGCCGGTGAAACAGGCTGCCTGTTATCTGGTAAGACCCGCGGTTATTGTATTGCGTAGCCCGTGGGTAAGCCTTCTGAGCCAGATCGTCAGATACGAAGATGATAGCCTTGGCTCCCAGGGTCGCCAGCTTCCTGGCCCAGGTACTAACTACTATAGCGCCATAACGGGTATAGATATGCACCCGTGGATCATTGATCCCCTTATCTGAAAACTGCAAAGCCACTACCTTGCCACGGATGCGCTCAGCTGTAGCCGTAGCAGGATCATCCAGGAAAACAATAGGATCATTAACATCCGCAAACACAGGCTCATATACGACCACATCCTTCCACAAGGTGAACATACGATTACCAATGGCAATAGTGCTTTTATCGCTGACCCGCTCGCGTATCAACGGGAAGAACTGAAAGTAGGTGCCGTCATCTCCCGCAGGCTCCAATCCCGCTTTCCGCGCCTGCTCCGCCAGCCATACTGACGCTTTCAGCTCGTCCAGTGTACCGGCCTCACGACCGCGGAAATGATCATCTGCAAGGATGTAAAGGTCTCTCTTGATATCCTCCTGCCTGATGGCATTGATAGCTGCCCTCTGCGCCAGTACAGGGAAAAGAGGAACTGTCAGCAGCAGGGACGTAACGATTGTTTTTAGTGTGCTCGGCATGGTTAGTCTACTTTGTTTGTAGACAAATGTACATGATTCTTCAAAAAAACTTCAAACTGCGCAAAAAGACTTCATACATTGTACACAGTTTTGCATTTTATATTTGATTGATATGTTATTGACGATTACGACAACCCACACACCGGCTACAGATCTTGGATATTTATTGCATAAACATCCCGCGCGACTCCAATCCTTCGAAATAAAGAGCGGTAAAGCACATGTCTTCTATCCACAGGTGAGTGAAGAGATCTGCACCTGTGCCATACTGCTGGATATAGACCCGGTAGAACTGGTACGGGGGAACGGAAACCCCTCGCAGTTTGCACTTGAACAATATGTGAACGACCGGCCCTATGTGGCATCCTCTTTTATGAGCAGTGCCATCGCCAAAGGTTTCAGCTCTGCGCTGAACGGCAAATGCAAAGACAAACCAGACTTAGTGAACGTGGCAATTCCCCTGGAAATAAAACTGGCGGTACTACCCGTTGGCGGCGGAGAAGATATGCTGCAAAGGATCTTTGGGCCATTAGGATATGGCATCACAGCAGAAAGACACCTGTTGGACCCCCGCTTCCCTGAATGGGGAGAAAGCCGCTATTTTACTGTCACGCTGAAGAACACGATCACATTACAGTCTCTGTTATCGCATCTTTACGTATTGATTCCCGTACTGGATAACGATAAACACTATTGGGTGAACGATGAAGAAGTACAGAAACTGTTGGATAAAGGAAAAGGCTGGCTGGAAGAACACCCGGAGAAAGAGATGATCGTCCGTCGTTACCTGCGCAACCAGCGCTCACTCGCTAACGAAGCATTGAACATGCTGTTGCAGGAGGAACCGGTTGCCACAGAAGATAATCCGCAGAAAATAAGATTGCATGATAAACGGCTGGAATCCGTAGCGGCAGAGATTGAAGCGTCCGGCGTCAAAACGGTTATAGACCTGGGTTGCGGAGAAGGTAAGCTGCTGAAACTGTTGATGAAACAACCACAGCTTACAAAGATCATAGGAATGGACGTTTCTCCCCGCAGCCTGGAAATAGCAGGCAGGAGGCTGAAAATAGACAGGCTTACTGAATACCAGCTGGAAAAACTGAGCCTCATTCAGGGAGCGTTGACCTACCGGGACCGGCGACTGGAAGGATTTGACCTGGCGGCTCTCGTAGAAGTGATTGAGCACCTGGATGCAGACCGGCTGACTGCACTGGAAAAGAACGTCTTCTACTTTGCCCGCCCGGGAACTGTAATAGTGACAACACCCAACAAGGAATGGAACATCACATTCACAACAGAAACAGATAAAATGAGGCACTCAGATCACCGTTTTGAATGGACCCGTGCCGAATTAAAAAACTGGTGTGAACAGGTAGGAGAGGCCTACCAATATTCTTATGCTATTAAGCCATTGGGAGATGAGGTAGAGGGAGCAGGCGCTCCCACACAGATGGCCATTTTTAAAAAATTATAACCTATGAAGATTAAAATACCCGAATTATCACTTGTAGTCATGATAGGCGCATCCGGTTCCGGTAAAAGCACATTTGCAGGAAAGTGGTTCCGGTCAACAGAGATTGTAAGCAGTGATACCTGCCGGGCCATCATAAGCAATGACGAGAACAGCCTGGACGCCTCTGACGATGCCTTTGACCTGTTACATTACATCGTAAAAAAACGGTTAAAAAGAGGGCTACTGACGATAGTCGACGCAACCAATGTCAGGCCGGAAGACAGGGCCAGGCTGGTACAACTGGCAAGGGAATGTCACGTAATACCCGTTGCTATTGTAATGAATATGCCTGAACAGGTTTGCGTAAACAGGAATAAAGACAGGACAGACAGGAGTATCCCTTCTCATGCAATAGTTAATCACGTAAGACAACTGAAACGTGGATTGGGTAAACTGCGGATGCAGGGCTTCAGAAAAGTATTTGAGCTGCGCAGCCCCGAAGATGCAGATGCCGTAGAAGCTATCGTAAGAGAACCATTGTGGAACAACCGTAAAGATGAACATGGTCCGTTTGATATTATCGGAGATGTACACGGCTGCTACGAAGAACTGTGCGCCTTGCTCACCGTACTGGGACATACTGTCGATGCTGCTGCTCATAAAGTCAGCGTTACCAACGGCAGAAAGCTGGTGTTTCTCGGAGACCTGAACGACAGAGGGCCCGCAACCCCTGCTGTATACAAACTGGTAATGAGTGCCGTGAAAGAAGGAACCGCATTATGCGTACCAGGTAACCATGACATGAAACTGCTCAAATACCTGAACGGGAAAGATGTACAGCTTGTACACGGACTGGAAGTGACCGTCGCACAGTTAGAACAGGAAGAAGATGCATTTAAGGAAGAACTGAAAACCTTCCTGGATGGGCTTATCAGCCACTATGTACTGGACGGCGGAAAATTGGTTGTAGCACATGCCGGTCTGAAAGAAGAAATGCAGGGACGTGGCTCATCAACCGTAAGAGATTTCTGCCTGTACGGAGAAACAACCGGAGAGACAGACGAGTTTGGCCTGCCCGTCAGGTACAACTGGGCCATTAAGTATAAAGGTGATGCCATGGTGGTATATGGACATACTCCCGTACCTGAACCACAGTGGTTCAACAACACGATAGATATTGATACAGGCTGCGTATTCGGAGGAAAGTTAACGGCTTTGCGCTATCCTGAAAAAGAGCTGCTGAGTGTACCGGCAAACAAAACGTATTGCCAGCCATCCAGGCCATTCCTGCCCGATACCGTAAATCTGCAGCAGGAATATGATGAGCTGCCTGACATTGAAGAGCTGCTCGGTAAACAGCAGATCAGGACCAGGTTGATCAACAATATTACAGTAAGAGAAGGAAATACCGCCGCAGCATTAGAGCTGATGAGTCGGTTCAGCCTGCATCCCAAATGGTTGATATATCTGCCGCCTACCATGTCACCATCTGAAACCAGCCAGCTGCCGCAATACCTGGAACACCCGGCGGAAGCTTTCGGTCATTACAGGCATAATGAGGTACAGAAAGTGATCTGTGAAGAGAAACATATGGGATCAAGAGCAATAGTGATTGTTTGTAAAGACAGTACTGTAGTGAAGGAGCGTTTTGGCATAACAGAAGATAGTATAGGTACCTGTTATACACGTACAGGACGGGCTTTCTTTAACGACAAAACCCAGGAACAGGCATTCCTCGGAATGATCCGTGATGTGCTGAGTACATGTGGCTTCTGGGAAGAGTTTGATACAGACTGGGTTTGTTTTGACAGTGAGCTGATGCCCTGGAACGCCAAAGCGCAGACATTGCTGAGGCAGCAGTATGCAGCTACAGGCGCAGCAAGTACAAATGCCATGAGGGAAGCCCTGGCAGCGCTTACTGTGACAAACGCCACGGAAGAAGTCAGCACCCTGCTGAAGAACTATAAAGAGAGGGAAGAGATGTGCCGTCAGTTCACAGATGCTTATAGGCAATACTGCTGGGAAGTAAAAGGACTGGAAGATTATAAACTGGCGCCATTCCACATACTGGCAACAGAAGGCAAAACCTATTTTGACAAAGACCACCGCTGGCATATGGAACAGATCGCCAACTATTGCGGCGGAGAAGGAAATCCTATGATAACCACCGCTTTCAGAGTAGTAGATCTTGAAGATGAGAATAGTGTGAATGAGGCTACAGCCTGGTGGGAAGAACTGACCGGTAGAGGAGGAGAAGGAATGGTAGTGAAGCCGCTTTCTTTTATTGAGAAGGGAAAGAGAGGACTGATACAGCCTGCCATTAAGATCAGGGGAAGGGAATACCTGCGCATTATTTATGGCCCGGAATATACCCTTCCTGCAAACCTGGAACGCCTGAAAAAGAGAGGTCTAAGCGCTAAGCGCTCCCTGGCGCTGAAAGAATTTGCCCTGGGAATAGAAGCGCTGGAAAGGTTTGTGGCAAAAGATCCCTTAAGGAAAGTACATCAATGCGTTTTCGGATTGCTGGCATTGGAAAGCGAACCGGTAGATCCACGATTATAAGTGATAAAGCCGCCCTGATAAGGCGGCTCTTTACTTTATCATTGCGGCATCATATGAGTGCTGATAGCTACCCTGTTCCATGAGTTGATAGCAATAGCAGCAAGCACGACCTGAGCCAGGTAGTCTGCTCCCAGCAGTTCTGCAGCCCTGTTATAAGTATCATCAGATACGCGGTGCTGGATAAGGGTCACTTCTTCCGTCAACGCAAGAACGGCCCTTTCTTCTTCTGTGAAGAATGGCGTTTCACGCCAGGCATTCAGTGCATAGATACGCTGCTCCGTTTCACCGTCTTTACGGGCTTCCTTGGTATGCATATCAATGCAGAAAGCACATCCGTTTATCTGGGAGGCTCTTATCTTGATCAGGTGCAGATGTTTGTGGTCGAGAACCCCCTTCTTTATATGAGCTTCAAGGGGAAATAAGGCTTTGTATCCTTCCGGGTCTACTTCGTTGAGTTTGATTCTGCTGTTCATTTTGATTTGTTTTATGATCTCAAAGGTAGAAGAGAGAATCGTGAAGAAAGTTAATCAGGATTAAGAAACAGCAGTACAATTTAACATATAGGGAAGGCCTTTGATGACCCATTTAAAGGCCTTTCCCTTTTGCTTCCTTAATGGGGAACCGTATCTTTTGGCCAGTTGCTGGTGTCTTTTTTCATTTTGCTCTTCATCTTCTTATGATGCCAGGAAGTATCTTTACGGGGCACAGTATCCTGTTGAACAGTAGCGCTTCGGAAAGATATGGTATTTTTCGGCGGCTCCGGACGGATGGCTCCGGACTGAAGCCAGATAAACATGCCGATAACTATCAACCCAGGTATTGCAAGATACTTTTTCATGGTAATTGATATTTATTGAGTGAAAGAATAAACACCATATCGCGAAAATCCTGCATAAATTTCACCGGAGTTAACCTTTTTTGTAAGTGTATGAATGTAATATTATTACACTTCTGGTAATTCAAGAATTGAAGATTCTTTATATGTCACTGTTGCTTTAAAGCATTGAAAGGGGGAAAAAATTATACATTGCTGCTGCTCAGGATCTTCTCTGCTACTGCTTTTCCACTGCTGAATGCAGCCTCAACGGTACCCGGGCTTTTACCATTATACAGCGCTTCTCCGGCAAAATAAACAGTATCTGAAACAGGAGTGTTTAACACCTTCTGCGCCATCAGGAAACCAGGTGTTCCATAAGAATAAGCACCGTGAATATGTGGTATAGCTGTCCAGTTGAAAATATGATTGTCAGTCAGCTGCTCCCGCAAATAATCCGCAGAGACATTGAAGATAGCTGCCAGGGACGAAAAGCTCAGATCAAGTAACACATCATCGTCAGCATCTTTCAACGCCAGGGCAGGATGACCACCCAGCCAGCCGGTCAATGCAGGCATATCGTCAGGTAGCTGAGGCCACCAGGTGGGGATCTTTTCACTGCTGAGAATGAAGCCAATGTTTTCTGCTTTCTCCTGCCAGAAAGGATATCTGAATTTCAGGACTATCTTGATAACACTGCCCCATCCAATAACACGGGCAGCTTCCCCATAGGTATCAATAGCAGGAGAGAAGGCAATGGCGTCTTCCTGTAAAACAGGTAGTGGTACTGTAACTATAACTTTACTTCCCCTGAAGGTCTGACTGGCTGTCATAACCACAACATTGCCTGCTTGCCAGGTTATATGTTTAACACATTGATTGGTGCGGATATCCAGTCCCTTTGCCAGGAAATCTACCAGTGCACTGTATCCTTTCTCTATCCTGAGGTTATCTTCAGATTCGTTTGTCCATTCCTGGTAAAGAAATTTGATACCTGCTTTTTCAGTATCCGCCAGGTCAAATCCCTGTGCAAATGCCTTTGCATGCTCCCTTAGAGCAGCATTACCGGGCAGAGGATAATATTTATCAAGGAATGCCTGCAGGGGCATATCCTGCTCTTCATCTCCCATTTTCTCCAGCAGGCTGTTCCAGCCTTCATCCATCTCTTCCTCCTGTGTCCATTGGCCATCTTCTACCTGGTACATTTCACCTTCCACAGGATAATACTTCAACCCCGCTTCGTGTAATAAAGAAAGTGTCAGCGGCAGATGGCCGTGCACAAACTCAGCGCCTGCTTCAATATATCCGCCGTCCATGTCCTGGATGGTACACATCCTTCCGCCGGGAGTATTGCCTGCTTCCAGTATGGTAACACTGTATTGTGAAGATAATGTCCTTGCTGCCATAAGACCGGCAGCACCCGCACCTATAACGATGATCTGCTCCTTTGCCATTGTAGTTTACTTTCTTAGCACCTTCTCCACTTCGAAGAGACGTCTTCTCAGTTCAGAAAGCTCCGTTTCCAGCAGATCTACTTTTTCACTCAGCAGATACTGATGGTAATCAGGAATAATAGATAATTCCCGCAATTTCGGGAAAAGATCATTCTTAAAGAAAGTCAGCCCCATCGATTCTCCTGCAAATTCATGCGCTGTTTTAGTGAGATGGTTATAGAGACAGTAACGAAGGCCGTGGGAGTTATAAGTCCACGGACTGATATACAACAACTCCCAGTTGCCTATACGAAGTAATTGTTCTTCTCCCTGGGTATTTACAAACTGATAGACCGTAGAGTCCACATATCCATTGGGTTTGAGGGTATCCGTTGCTTTAAGGATATAGGAATATTCCGGCAGTAATGAGATAGATTCGAGATTGTGTAACGGGCTATTGCTCCCATCTCTGAATATTGCATAAAATCTGACCATAGTTTTCCATCTGTTTGAATATTCAATTCACATGCGCAGTTGTAGGCCTTGGCATAGCGGTATGAATATACTGTAATTAATATTAAAACCGGCGGTTAAATATAAAAAACAATCAGCTAAGGGTCAATAGTTTATTGCCTCCGTATAAGATATATTGATTTAAATTAAAATGATTCTGCCTTAAAGACCACTAATACAATGAATATGAACAATCTTCCTTTTTTTATCCACCGTCGCCGCTTTCAAGCCTCCTTAAGCAGAAAGATAAACAGAAACCTTCCTCTCTTTTGCCGCTCATAATTATTACCCTACTTGTTTAGTAGATTTTTATAGATTTGCCACGCAAACTGAAAACTATGAATCAACAGTTCCGTAAGATATTCCTATTAGGCACCGCCATACTTTGCAGTATACTGGCCCAGGCACAGCAATCAAAGCCCAATATCATTTTCATCCTTGCAGACGATCTGGGATACGGCAACCTGGCATCCTATAACAGCAAAAGCCCTGTAGCAACTCCAAATATAGACCAGCTGGGGAAAGAAGGTATCCGCTTCACTGACTTTTATTCCGGTACAACAGTATGCGCCCCTTCCCGGTGTGCCTTACTAACAGGCAAGCATATGGGACATGCTTACATCCGCGGGAATACACGCCTGCCTTTACGGGCGAAAGACAGCACCCTGGCGCAGCTGCTGCAACAGAGTGGATACCGCACAGGTATGTTCGGGAAATGGGGACTGGGAGAGGCGGGAACTACCGGCTCTCCTGAAATAAAAGGCTTTGACGAGTTCTTTGGTTACCTGAATCAGCGTCATGCGCACAATTATTATACAGATCATCTCTTTCAGGTAAAGAACGGGAAAATGAGGAGAGTGAAACGGGATAGTACTGTATACACCCAGGACGAGATCCTGGACCACGCCATGGGCTTTATCAGGGAGAACAGGAACAAACCTTTCTTCCTCTATCTGCCTTTCACCCTCCCGCATGCAGAACTGGCGCCACCGGCAAAAGATCTGCAGCCCTTCCTGAATGCAGACGGTAGCAGCAAACTGGGACCAGAAACCCCCTATCCACAGGGAGGAGGCTCTTATCGTAGCCAGCCAACCCCACATGCTGCTTTTGCGGCAATGGTGTCAAAACTGGACAGGAATGTTGGAGAGATAATGGCGCTGGTTAAACAACTGGGACTGGACGACAATACCTATATCTTCTTTACAAGCGATAATGGCCCGCATAAAGAAGGAGGAGGAGATCCGGTATACTTCGACAGTAACGGTCAGCTGAAAGGCCTGAAACGCGACCTGTACGAAGGCGGCATCAGGGTGCCACTGCTGGTCAGAGCGCCGGGAAAAGTGTCTGCCGGACAGGTCAGCAATATTCAGTGGGCTTTCTGGGATATTCTCCCTACATTTACAGACCTGGCTCAGACCCGTACTTTCCCCGGATTAGATGGCTTATCTTATCGCAGCGCGCTGAACGGTAAAGAACCTACGAAGAAGCATGATTATCTCTACTGGCAGTTCAATGAAGGATATATCCAGGAAGCAGTGCTACGCGGAAAATGGAAATTATTGCGTTTCAAACGCCAGGATACCCCAGCCCGTTTTGAGCTGTATGACCTTTCGGAAGACATCG
This sequence comes from Chitinophaga tropicalis, assembly GCF_009758205.1. Classification (GTDB taxonomy): domain Bacteria; phylum Bacteroidota; class Bacteroidia; order Chitinophagales; family Chitinophagaceae; genus Chitinophaga; species Chitinophaga tropicalis. Next base: position 66,807 of record NZ_WRXN01000020.1, on the reverse strand, counting down.
GCGAGACTCATGATCTTGCTGCCAGCCATCCGGACATCGTGAAAGAATTGACGGGTATCATGCTGAAATCCAAATCGCCGGCAGAAAATCCTGAGTTTGACTGGTCGGCCACAGAGAAATAAACGACGTTATGATTCCCGTTTTCAGAAGAACAGCCAGACTGCTGATAGCACTGGCGCTTACAATTCCCGTATTACATACCAAAGGACAGGACCGCGCCTGGCCCGTTGTAAAAAAAGAGATGAGACCCTGGACCCGCTGGTGGTGGATGGGAAGCGCGGTAAATGAACAACAGCTTACGGATGCGCTGACGACTTACAGAACGGCGGGTTTCGGCGGAGTAGAAATAGCGCCTATTTACGGCGCCATCGGATACGAAAAACAATACGTACCATACCTGTCCTCCCGGTGGATACAGCTGTTACGTCATACCGTGACTGAAGCCGGTAAACTGGACATGGGGGTGGACCTGACCACAGGTACCGGCTGGCCTTTCGGAGGCCCCCAGGTTTCTGCTCCCTTTGCTGCCTCAAAGCTCGTTGTAAAGGAATATCATGCGCCCTTTACAGAAAAGATCAGAGTAAAAGAAGGTAAACAACCGGCAGCTGTATTACAATCCCTGACAGCCTATAACGGCAGCCAGGTATTGCAGCTGAAAGATAAAGTAGCACCTGATGGTACATTAAACTGGACACCGCCTCCGGGAAACTGGACCCTCTACGCCCTCTTTAACGGTAAAACCCGGCAGATGGTGAAACGCGCTGCTCCCGGCGGAGAAGGATTCACACTGGACCATCTGTCTATCGAAGCCTTGCATACCTACCTGGACCGCTTTGACGCGGCCTTTGGAAAGAAAGCTCCTGGCACAAGAGCTTTTTATAATGACAGCTATGAAGTATACGGCGCCGACTGGACAGAGAGCCTGCCAGCAGCATTTGCAAAGAACAGGGGATATGATCTTAGCCGCTATGCCAGGGAATTTACCGGGAACGACAATTCTGATACAGTGGCCAGGCTGAAATCTGACTACCGGGAAACCATGTCAGAATTACTATTGAACAATTTTACCCGGCCATGGACGGACTGGGCACACCACTATGGAGGGGTGTCTAAAAACCAGGCACATGGCTCTCCCGGCAATCTGCTTGACCTCTATGCCGCTGTAGATATCCCGGAATGTGAAACCTTTGGTTCTACCTACTTTCCTATTCCCGGACTGAGGCGTGACAGCGCAGATGTCAGGAATGTAGAGCCAGATCCCGTCATGCTGAAATTCGCTTCTTCAGCAGCGCATGTGGCAGGACATCCCCTGGTATCGTGCGAGACCTTTACATGGCTGACAGAACATTTCAAAACATCTCTTTCGCAATGCAAACCCGAAGTAGAGCAATGTTTCCTGGCAGGTGTCAATCATGTTTTCTATCACGGCACTACCTTTTCTCCCCCGGAAGTACCCTGGCCCGGATGGTTGTTCTATGCTTCAGTCAACTTTGTGCCATCCAATAGTTTCTGGCCGCATTTACCCGGTCTGAACAATTATATCACACGCGTACAATCAGTACTGCAATCCGGTTTACCTGATAATGAACTGCTGATCTACTGGCCCGTATATGACGTATGGAACACGCCGAAAGGAAGGGACATGCCGCTGAAAGTGCACGATATTGATGAGTGGCTGCATCCCACACCTTTTTATAAACAGGTAACAGGATTGCAGAAAGTGGGGTACTCGCTTGATTTTGTTTCAGACGATCTATTGTCCAAAGCAATTGTTGCCGGAGGAAAGATCAGTACAAACAGCAAAGCCGCTCCGTATAAAATACTGGTGGTGCCATCGGCAGAAATAATGCCTGTGGCTACGCTGGAACAGATACTGCAATTGGCCAGGCAGGGAGCTACCGTACTATTCCAGTCGCTGCCCAAAGATGTGCCCGGTCTTGGTCAGCTGGATGTACGCCGTAAAAAGCTGAAATCGCTGCTGGCATCCCTGCATTTCACAGGAACAGGTATCCGGGAAATGAAATTGGGTAAAGGAAAGCTGCTGCTTTCTGAAGATGTATCGGCCGCATTACAGCAAACAGGAATACAAAGAGAAAAGCTGACAGACAGCGGTTTGAAATTCATACGCCGCAAGGATGAGAAAGATACTTACTACTATCTTGTTAATCATACCCCGCAGACAATTGACGAAGAAACAAAGCTGAATGAGATAAATAAAACAGTAATACTGTTAGATCCGCAGACAGGGCTGGCAGGGAAAGGAACTACAGGAAAGGATAATAACGTCAGGGTACAGTTGCAACCAGGAGAAGCAGTTATATTGAAATGTACCGCTAATGCTGTTGATCTGCCGGATTGGAAATACCTTCGAAATACTCAGATCGGCGACTCAATTGAAATTAATAAATGGCAGCTCCAATTCAGTAACGGAGGGCCGTTTATACCGGCGCCGGTACAACTGGCATCGCTGGCCAGCTGGACTTCCCTGCAGGATACGGCAGCACAATCCTTTTCCGGTACAGGTGTATACACTGCGTCCTTTGAATTGCCTGTGCAGAAGGTGAGCGAATATGTGCTTGATCTGGGAATTGTACATGAAAGTGCAAGAGTGTGGATCAATGGGCAGGATGCTGGCATTTTATGGAGTATCCCTTTCCGGTTGAGAATAGGGAAGTGGTTGCGTTTGGGAGAAAATACCATCCGTATTGAAGTAGCAAATCTTATGGCTAACAGGATACGGTATATGGACCAGCATAAGATTCCCTGGCGGCGTTATCATGAGATCAATTTCGTGAACATCAACTATAAGGATTTTGATGCTTCCGGCTGGAAGGTACAACCCTCCGGACTTGAAGGACCTGTTCGCATTATTCCTTACAATTAAAGATTTGAAATAACAGTAAACTCATCTATTGCTAACACAAAAGTTTTCTGTAACAGGTAAAACTTTTTTGGATAAAAATTTGTAATTTCAATCTTCACCAAAGAAAAGGAGGTATTCATGCAATCTACAGAATATTCATGGAAACCTTCGGTTAGTATCGCCTAACCGGGTTGCTCCATCAAAAATATCTGGTGACGCTCAGGCGTCTATACCCTTCCGGCCTGACCGGAAGGGTTTTTCGTTGATCTGGAGTTTTTTATCGGAATTTCACGGCATCGTACAATATAACTTCTTTTCATTCGTCCCCTCATATCAAGGTCTGAGACTTTAATTGTATATTTTTGTTCTTATATGAATAACGTAAAGCATCCCGCAGCCACAGGCGGGAAAAAGCCGGGACTAATGTCTTTGTTACGCCCATACAGAAGACAGGTGTTACTCCTGGTATTCCTGGCATTATTAAGTAATGGATTGAACCTGGTGCTGCCAGCACTCATCTCCAAAGGAATTGACGCTTATGGTAACGGTACATTGGTAATGAAGACCCTGTTGCTGGAATTCTCCCTGGCAGCCGGTTTCATCTTTATCTTTACTTACCTGCAAAGCCTTATCCAGGTCCATATTTCCGAAAAAGTGGCCAGGGAAACCCGTACTACTCTTGCCGCACGCATTTCCCGGCAGGATTATACCTACATACAAAAGGCTAATCCTTCAAAGCTGCTCACTAACCTGACCAGCGATGTAGATAATATAAAACTGTTTGTATCACAGGCAATTGTATCTATCGTTTCCTCCGCAGTTATGATAATAGGCGCCAGCGCATTGCTGCTCAGCATTGACTGGAAGCTGGGCCTGATCGTGATCTGCATCGTACCCGTTATTGGGTTCGCCTTCTTTACCGTACTGAACAAAGTGAAGGTGCTGTTTAAGAAAGGAAGAGAAGTAGTAGATAAGTTGAATAAAACGATCAATGAGAACATTACCGGCGCTGCATTGGTGAGAGTGCTGAACGCACAACAGCGGGAATATGACAGGTTCATTGCCCCCAACGGAGAATCCAGGTCATTAGGTATCGCCATTGTACGGCTTTTTGCCAGTCTTATACCCGTTATCACCTTTATGGCTGGTGTGGCAGTGCTTTCGACATTGTTGCTGGGCGGTCATTTTGTGATCAAAGGAGAGATGTCTATCGGTAACATAGCGGCTTTCAACAGTTACATAGCCCTATTGATCTTTCCTATTATCGTGATCGGTTTCATGAGTAATATAATAGCACAGGCTACTACCTCATATGGCCGTATCAGCGAAGTGCTGAATGCACCGGAGAAGGAAGATGAAGGTACGGTAACCAAAACCCTGGATGGCAGCGTCAGCGTACAGGGCATCAATATGCAGCTGGGCGGAAAGCCTGTGCTCAAAGATGTGTCATTTGCCGTAAAGGCAGGCACACGTACAGCTATTATTGGCCCAACAGCCGCGGGTAAGACGCAGCTGCTGAATGTGATCGTAGGGCTCCAGCCGCCGGATACAGGAACAATTCTCTACGACGGGACAGATGTAAATGAGTATAACAGGAATGCACTGCTACAACAGGTAGGACTGGTATTCCAGGATAGTATAGTCTTCAACATGAGCCTGCGGGAAAACATTGCCTTTAACGAAAAAGTAAGCGGGGAGTTGATGCAGCGGGCAATAGAAACGGCAGAGCTCAAAGAATTTATAGCCACATTGCCGGATGGACTGGAAACAGTTGTATCTGAGCGTGGCGCCAGCCTGAGTGGCGGACAGAAACAACGTATCATGCTGGCAAGAGCGCTGGCCATCAACCCCAGGGTATTGCTCCTGGACGATTTCACCGCCCGTGTAGATGCTAATACAGAACAGCGTATACTTGAAAACGTGCAGGAGAATTACCCGGATATTACGCTGATCTCCGTTACACAAAAGATAGATGCCGTAAGGCATTTTGACCAGATAATCCTGCTGATGGATGGTGAGCTGGTAGCCTCCGGTACACATGATGAACTGATGCAGACATGCCCTGAGTACGTACAGATCTTCAATTCCCAACGTAGCACAAGCAATTATGAATTACAACCTGAACAATAATACAACAAACCGGCCCAAACGTACTACGGGACAGGCGCTCCGCAGGCTGATCACTTACATAAGCGGGGAGCACCGCCGCCTGGCAGGGATCTTCCTGATCATGATAGTCAGTAACATCCTGTCACTGACAGTACCTTTTGTAATAGGATATACGATAGACACATATGTACAGACCAGGCAGTTCTCCGGCATTCTGCGGTTTTCCGGTATCCTGCTTATCATGTACCTGCTGAACCTGGGCTTCAGCTACTGGCAGACTTTATTGATGGGAGGCGTCGGACAGCGCATGCTGTACAACCTGAGGAACGCTGTTTTCGTGAAACTGCAGGAACTGCCCGTGGCATTCTTTAACCAGAATAAAACAGGAGATCTCATTTCCCGCATCAACAGTGATACAGAGAAGATGAACCAGTTCTTCTCACAATCGCTCGTACAATTTGCCAGCAGCATTATGACCATGATAGGCGCCGGTATCTTCCTGCTGTCTATCAACATTAAACTGGGAACAGCCACATTGATACCCGGCCTGATACTGTTGTTGTTTACCCGTGCCGTATCCCCGTGGATCAGGCGCAGGAATGCAGCCAGCATGAAGAGCATAGGAGGACTGAGTGCAGAGATACAGGAAAGCCTGAGCAATTTTAAAGTGATCATTGCTTTTAACAGGAGAGATTACTTCAGGAAGAAGTTCAATACTGTGAATGAGAGCAACTACCAGGCAGCTGTTGACGCAGGAATAGCAAACAACATTTTTACGCCGGTATACAGCCTTTGTTCCAACTTCGCCCAGCTGGCCGTTCTGGCCTATGGTATTTACCTGATCAGCATAGGAGAATTTTCTGTAGGGCTGCTGATCAGCTACCTGTCATATTCCATTCATTTCTACAACCCTATCCGCCAGCTGGCCGCGCTGTGGACTAACTTCCAGACTGCTATGGCAGGATGGGAGAGAATAGCCGAGATACTGGAACTGGAGTCAGATCTGAAAGTAATACCTGTTGCTCATACGGAAGAGAATGCTCCGCTAATGACCTTCCGCAATGTATACTTCCGTTATCCCGGCAGCAAGGATATACTGCGCGATATCAATTTCACAATGGAGCAGGGAAAGACATATGCGCTGGTAGGCCCGACCGGTGGTGGCAAAACAACAACGGCATCGCTGATAGCGCGGTTGTATGACCCGGTAGAAGGAGAGGTATTGCTGAATGGCAGGGATATCCGCTCTTACACACCGGAAGAACGTACACAGAAGATCGGCTTCATTTTACAGGAACCCTTTCTGTTCTCAGGCACTATTCAGGAGAACATTGTATATGGTAATGCCAGGTATGCCGGCTATAGCCGTGAACAGCTGGAAGTGGTAATGAAAGAAACAGGTCTGGACGTACTGATGGAGCGTTTTGAAAAAGGACTGGATACTTATATTTCTGCCGGAAATGATGGCATCAGTTTAGGACAGAAGCAGCTGATAGCTTTCATGAGGGCAGTGCTTCGTGATCCTGACCTGCTGGTGCTGGACGAAGCAACTGCCAATATTGATACGGTGACAGAAAAGCAACTGGAGGAAGTACTGCGTAAATTGCCCGCTCATACTACAAAGGTGATCATTGCACATCGTCTGAATACTATTGAGAGCGCAGATGAGATCTTCTTTGTGAACGGAGGAGAGATCATCCGCGCCGGTTCTTTCACGCATGCCATGAATATGCTGTTACAGCATGAACGCAGCACCTGAGTGCATGATCATCCGCCCAATCCGCTGAAGATACTGAAGATGATCACTCCCAGTACTATAAGGGTGATGAACACATACAGCCTGTCTTTCTCCATCGCAAACGCCAGTACGGAAAAGGCGATACGGGTAATAGGAGTTGCCAGCAGTACTACAACCGCCAGTTGTATGATAGCCATGCCATCCAGTCTGGCCACTCCTTCCAGGATGCCCGGCAGGTGCCTTACATATTCCGGGGCCCCTTTAAATTCATGATAGGCCGGCGTTCCACCGCCATGGCTAACCAGGTAAATGATCCCGCCTATCAGTGCTATAATACTGGATGTGAAGACTCCCCAGCGCAACTGCTGACCAATAAACATCTCTACGTCTCTTTCCTGCCAGAATGATTTGTTGAATAAGCTCTTCATCTGCATTATAATTTTCCGGTTAAACCATTATAGATCATTTCCAGCGCCAGCGATCCTATCACAATACAAAAGAGGATACGGAGCTTGCGGGTATTCATTCTCACCAGCAGCTTCGAGCCGCTGAATGCACCGGCCAGTACACCCAGTACAACTGGAAAGGCTATACCAGGATCTATATAACCACGCTGCAGGTAAACCACCGCACTGGCGGCTGCGGTAACACCTATCATAAAATTGCTGGTAGTGGTGGATACTTTAAAAGGAATGCGCATAATGTTATCCATAGCCAGCACTTTCAGCGCCCCTGAGCCAATGCCCAGCAGCCCGGATACAATACCCGCTACGGTCATCAGGGCATACCCCCCGCCAACTCCACGTACTTTGTAATCTACCTGCTTGCCGTCAACAGGATAAGAGCTGTTGAGCCGCATGATTCCCGCCAGTCTGCTACCTTCCGTTTCTGCATGCTCATGCTTTTTTCTAAGTGTCATAACGGCTGAGAAAAGCAGTACTATACCAAAGAGGATAGCTACTATATGTGTCGGAGTATATACTGCCAGCAGGGCGCCTACAATGGCGCCGGTGGTAGTGGCTATTTCCAGGAACATACCTATCCTGACATTAGTGATGCCTTCTTTGATGTAAGCTGCCGCTGCACCGGAAGAATTGGCAATGGACGCTACCAGGGAAGCGCCTACTGCATAACGGATATCTACATGAAAAACAAGTGTAAGCAAAGGAATGAGAACCACACCGCCCCCAAGACCTGTCAGTGAGCCCAGCATACCGGCCATAAAAGCCCCGGCCAGCAGGATGAGAGTGAATACTAAAATAGACATGATAGAAGTTTTAAAAATTATTCTTCAGGATAGCCCGTACCGTTTCCGCCGCCTGCTCCACCTGTTGCTCACGGATAGCTTGTAACAGGCGTACATGCAGTTCATGCGTTTGCAGGAACTGCTGGACATGGGGTTGTTCCCTGTTTTCGAAAGATTCGCGGATAGCACTGGTGAAGGTCTGGTAAAGGTCTGCCAGCACGCTGTTATGTGAGGCTTGTGCAATAGCCTGATGGAAACGGATGTCTGCATCCGCACAGGCTTCATAGCTGCCGGTATGTAAGGCTTCCCATCTTGCGTCAAGGGCCGTATTGATCAGCTGTAGGTCTTCTTCATCCCGATGCGCCGCTGCCAGCCGGGCTATCTCTACTTCCAGCAGACTGCGTACCTGGTTCACTTCCTGTTGGGCGGCACGGCGTAAGCGCTGGTTGAGTGTTTCCCCGCTATCGTCAGGCGCACATACAAACGTGCCTGCGCCCTGTTGTACTTTCAGGATACCTGCATTAGCAAGGGTTTTAATGGCTTCCCGGATGGTGGAACGCCCCACGCCGAACTGTTCCATCAGTACCGGTTCGGGGGGAATGAGGTCGCCAACTTTGTATTTACCCAGGGAAATATCCCTCTGGAGATCCAGGATGACTTTATCAGCGAGTTTTATTGCTTTTGCCATAAGTAAACGTCTGATGTTTTGTCAAAGGTATGATGTTTCCATTAAACATCAGATGTTTGATCGTCTTTTTTTAAAGAAAGTTGGCACAGTGCAAAAACTACATGACCTACACGCTGTGCAAAAATCCCCTAAGCTGCATGCAGTGCAAATCCCCCCGAAAAAATCGCTTTCACCGTAGGTGAAAGCGATTTTTTCGGCATAAAAAAAGCGTAGAGATCATCTCTACGCTTTATATAACTATTTGAATATCTTATTATTCATTATTCCGCAGTCGCCATAGCCTGAGCAGCTACTTTTTTATCAGCCAGCTTATTACTGTTCTTCACTTTATCAGGCACTCCTCTGATATCCCATACAATTCCGAAAAACCCAAGTGTCCGGAGAATATAATAGGTAATATCAATTTCCCACCAGTAAAAACCCTGACGGGTAGCACTCTGGTAGTAGTGGTGGTTATTATGCCATCCTTCACCCAGTGTAACCAGGGCCAGGATAAGACTGTTCTTGGAAAAATCCCCTGTTTCATAACGGGGCTTACCCCATTTGTGCATGAGGGAATTGATAGTGAATGTACCATGATACAGGAGGATGGTACTCAGGAAGAAACCGATCCACAGGGTAGAGAGACCGGCGCTCCAGTCAAACCAGCCGGCGCCATTCACCTTGTTACCAACAAAGTAGCAGGCTACCATCAACACTAATCCAGGTACAAAGTGATATTTATTCAGCCAGAACAACTCAGGCTGTTTGAAATCTTTTACCAGGTCATAGCGGGTAGGTTTGTATTCAGGACCCATGATCCAGCCCATGTGTGCATACCAGAACCCATAAATATTAGCTGAGTGCGGATCTTCAGGAGTATCACTATGCTTATGATGGATACGGTGATTGGCACCCCACCATAAAACACCTTTCTGCAGGCTGCTCTGTGCGCCACCTGCCAGTATAAACTGGAAAAACCGGGACGTTTTGAACGTACGGTGGGAGAAATAACGGTGATAGCCACCAGTTACAAAGAACATGCGTACTACGTACAGCGAGGCACACAAAATCCAGTCAAATGCTGTTACGTGGGTAAAAAAAGCCAGAAATGGTAATAGATGCATCCCCAGAAAATCGAACTGACGCCACCAGTTGGGACCCTTCCTAAGTTGTTTTTCAGAATTCATCTTGCAAAAATATCCCTAATCCGGACAATAAACAATGATCAATATCAGTGAATCTGTTTTTTAACACAGCTCTTACATTGACCCGCCACCCTACAGATGAGCAGGAAAGAGGAAAAAGGGCATAAAAATTGACGGTAAAGCGCCATTATTCCAGTTATAAAAATAACAAAGGAATAATGGACATTGGTTTTTGCATGTGGGACCGTCCTGTTTTTTAGCAGGGCGGTCTTTTTTTTACTATTTTTAGCGCTTTACAATTTCACAGCTATGAAAATATTAACCTGTACTACGCCCGGTAATTTTGATTATGGAGAGAAAGAGATGCCTGCAACAGCAAAGGACCATGCCATTATCAGGATCAGGCGTATCGGAATATGTGGTACTGACCTGCATGCGTTTGAAGGCACGCAGCCCTATTTTTCCTATCCCCGCATCCTGGGACATGAGCTGGCGGGAGAACTGGTATCTGCTGATAATGCACCGGGATTTACAATAGGAGAGGCCGTAACTTTTATCCCTTATTTTAATTGTGGCACCTGTATTGCCTGTCGCTCAGGCAAACCTAATTGCTGTACAAATATCAGGGTATGTGGCGTACATATTGACGGCGGCATGGCAGAATACCTGTCCGTGCCTTCAGGATCGCTCGTTCATGGCGACGGACTGGGAATGGATGCACTGGCATTGGTTGAACCGCTGGCCATCGGTGCGCATGGAGTACGCAGGGCAGGAGTAATGCCGGGAGAGTTTGTACTGGTAATAGGCGCCGGACCTATTGGCCTCGGCATCATGGAATTTGCACGGATAGCAGGAGCACAGGTAATAGCAATGGATATTAACCAGGGACGCCTTGATTTCTGTAAAGACAAGCTGAAAGTGGCTCATACCGTCAACGCAGGTACGGAAGATGTAACGGCTGCACTGATGAAGATCACCGGCAACGATATGCCCACTGTCGTTATAGATGCCACCGGCAGCCGGCAGGCCATTAATAATGGCTTCATGTATATGGCGCATGGGGCACGTTATGTGCTGGTAGGATTACAGAAAGGTGAGATATGTGTAAGTCATCCGGAATTTCACAAACGTGAAGCAACCCTGATGAGCAGCAGGAATGCTACACGGGAAGACTTCGAACATGTAGTGAACTGCATGAAGACAGGGAAGGTAGATCCTACTACTTATATTACCCACAGGGTAGGATTTGATGAGGTGAAAAGGGAATTTGACAGCTGGCTGGACCCCGCTAACGGAGTGATCAAGGCCATGGTGCATCTTGATTAGCAGAGGTTTTTTTCAGCAGGCGGCGGACTGAAAAATTAAATTTCATAAGTTGCGCTTTTTCAATAAGTTGTTTAAATTGGCTGCTTAAATCTACACCTCATGGACGAACTAATACAGGAATTAACGGCAGGAAAAGGCTCCAGGGTACAACATGCCCGTTATGGCCCGGGTGTGATCATCGGCGTAAAATATGCGCAATATGTGGTCACATTTATGGACCAGGGCATTCTGGAGATAGACAAAACTGATCCGTTGTTCGAGATCCTGCATGCAGAGAATAAAACAATAGAAGTAGAAACAGTTTCTGCTGTTGAAACATCCCTGCTTAAAATACTGCGTCTCTGGGGAGATATGAGCGAAGTGGTGCCTTTGGGCGACCGCTGGGAGGGAGGCAACATGCTGCTGCAGCCTAAAGACCCGGGATTAAAACCCAAAGAAATTCCCATCGAAGTTTTCTTTCATAAAATAGTAATGGTGAGAGACCGCCTCCGCGTTCTGGAACAGCAGATAAACAGCCATAAACTGCTGAGCGATGAGGATAAGATCAATATGCAGCAATATATTACCCGCATATATGGATCGCTGACCACTTTCAACGTGCTTTTCAAACAGAAAGAACACTGGTTTACAGGAGAGAAAGGAGCCAGAGAAGACTAAAATTTTTGCAACCACATGGCCTTAATTTTGTTATATTTAGATATACAACTGTTCTACCTAAATTATAATGCCATATGAAAGATTTCACACTAGACTTTGATCTGAAGGGCGACAACTATGTTGTAGTAGTACAACCTCATGAATCCAGGGGTATAGAGCACTATAAAGCAGTACTGGACGAAGAGCATTCAATTGACTACTTACTGCAGGGAAATGGTTTTCTGCAGCCCAACCCGGATTATGCAGCTGACCCACAACTGGTTAACGCAATTGCTACCCGTATTATGGAAGTGGTGCATATAGGGGACCGTGGAAACAGCGCTACATCTTATCCATGATAAAAAAGTTGTTCTCAGTTTCATAGTCACACTGTCACGCTGGTCTCACTTTTTATTGTTGAGAGTTACTGTAGTACAGATAAGCCCACTACAGCGATCTATCTGTTAGCTTTCCTTAGCCTTATTTATAATAACCGGGTTACCTAACCTTACAGGATAGGTACAGGTATGTTATTTGACATGAGCAACTATTTATTGGGGATTGTTGACTCCGGCAAATGAGCTTACAACAGGGTATAAGGGAGATCTATGTTAAAGACGGCTCCCTTATTTTCCCGGGATTCCACAAAAATGCTTCCCCCATGTTCCTCCACCAGTTGTTTACAGATATGTAATCCCAATCCGTTGGATGGTTCCTCGTTCAGTCCTGGCCGGCCGGAAGGCGTGAACCTGTCAAAGAGAGCTGGTTGCATATCCTGGGGAATACCAATACCGGTATCTGATACGAATATACGTATACCACCCCGGTGAGTATGCAGGCCAAGGGTAATGCGTCCGTCTGCCGGTGTGAATTTCACCGCATTATGAAGCAGGTTGTCTACCACCCGCTGCAGTTTACTGGTATGGATATGCGCTTTCAGTTCCTGTTGGGGAAGTTCCAGCATAACATTCCTGCCAAAGCCATTTTGTTTTATCCAGCTGGCCCGTACTGTTTCCAGCCACGCGTTCAGCGAAACATAATCTGTCTGCAGTTTATCCGGTTCCCTGCGCTTTGCAGCAGCCAGTAATTCCTCAATGATATGGTCGGCAGTATGGCAGGCATCCCTGATCCAGGTAAGGTATTTGTCCTCCTGTTCTTTTGTATAGGGATATTCCTCCATCAGATGAATAATGGTGCGTATACCGGAGATCGGATTCCGCAGATCGTGGGCCACAATCCCCAGTATTTCTGTCTTCAGAAGGTTAGCCTGCGCTATTTCCCTGTTTTTATCCCCGATGGTCCTGATCTTAATAAAATAATTGGCGTGATAGGAATACAGTAACCGGGAAACGAACAGAAATGCGGTGATGATTAGCCAGAAAGATATATAATTGAGTGAACGTGTTTCCGGATCTACCTGGAAAATGTGAAAGAAAAGCAAAAAAACAGTGATGGATATCCCGCTTATAAGCAACAGCTGACCCAGCGAAAAAACAAGCAATACAGCTATGCCCAGCGTGCCGATGAGTAGCATGGTCATGGTATTGGCAGGATTATGCTGTGCTACAAAAGTGAGCGCCATACAGCTGCCTATAAAGAACAGGGCATACAACAGGCAAATAAAATGGTATTGATTTTGCAGCAAAGGAGATGCTTTTTTCCGGACTATATAGAGTAATACCGTAAAAAGAAAGGATCCTCCTATCATGCTATTATTAATCAGTTTGTATTCCCTGAATTGAAAAGGGGGTAACATTGCCTGGTAGGGTATGAACCATGACGCAACACGTATTGCAATCACAATTAGCAGGACAATAAATGCCATGTAAGCCGTGACTTTCAGATTTTGTGGCCTGATATGTTTGTAAAACTCCTCCTTGTATATAGGTTCAACAGGAGAGAACAGGTATAGTTTCATTGGCCCCGTAAAGATATCCGGTTTTATTCAGACTTACTAGATCCATATCCGTCCGTTATTCCCTCCCTGTGAGCGAGTCAGAAACTTTAGAGAAAAAACCTAATAAAAGCCATTATGCAGTACATTACTTTGGAACATCCAACAGATGTTGTACAACACCTTATCGAAGTTGTGGGAAAAAATAAAGTCAAGGAGATCCGGTTTGGTTATCGCCTGGAAAATGAAGAGCCAGCTATCAAGTTTAAAATATGGTTACGTTTTCCCTATAATGTATTCGGTCGTAAACAGATCGAGGAGAAAGTGGGAGAAGAAATATCTCATCTTCGTCTGGGATCAGACCAGGTATCAAAACTGATCTTTCAGGTGCAATAAAGATGGGAAAAGAGAAAACAGGGGATAGAGGTTTTCATACCCCTGTTCTTTTATTATACCGATTTGGCAAATAAAGGTTTTAATGTATACCATGCCAGTGCAGGGAAAAAGTGCATTGGAATAGCTAAGCCGGGAAACAGTTCAGGTGGGGCCAGCTCATCTGCTGGCATCTGGAAACTGATAGGGCCTATGAGAGTTGCAAAAGTGATAATTGAAAAGAGAAGGTTAAAAACGATCTCTGTATATCCTTTCAGCACTTTGCTGAGTAAAAAGTAACCAAAGGCTGCTACTATTGTACCGATCAGAGAAGCGGCAAAAATGTTAACAGGCTTCACTATATTCAGGAACCCTTCCCCCAGGATCTCCACATACACTTTCTGATAGATATAACCTGCCAGGCCGGCCAGTACGCCGGAAACAACGCCGAGTATCAATAATTTCTTCAGCATATAAATAGTTTATTAATTATGCCTTGGTTACAGGTACAGCTACTGTTACCTTAATAACATCAGGTACGTCTCCGCCTGGTTTACCGATATGGTAATCGTTGCGGTTCACGTCAAATGTGCCGTTAAATGTAGCAGTGTTGCCTGCGCGTTTGAATGTAAAAGGAATAGTGAATTCCTTCTTAACACCATGGATCTCCAGATCGCCGGTCACCTGATAGCCAGCACCTGCTTTTACGATCTTTTTAGAAGTGTACTTGATCTGCGGGAATTTGGCAGCGTCAAACCACTCGTCGCTTTTGGCGTGTTTATTCTGTAATGCGTTACCTGTGTTGATAGAAGCAACATCTATGGTTACACTGAAGTTGGATGCGGCCAGGTTCTGCTCATCAAAGCTGATAGAGCCTTTGAAAGTCCTGAAAATACCGCCTACAGCAGTGCTGGAGAAAGCGATATTATATTTGCCGATATTCCATGCCGGCGCCACAACGGCGAAGGCAAACACTGCTGCCGTGAGCAGCAGTGTTGTTGAAAATATTACTAATTTTTTCATTGCCCGGATAAAACTTAGTCTTTAGTAAATTCACCGCTAGCTCTCAGGGTAACATCTTCACCCAGCATAGTAGCAGGCATTTCAGCACCGATACCGAAGTCCTTACGTTTGATAGTACCAGAGAAAGAGAAACCAGCAGTTTCTTTTTTGCTCATTGGGTTAGTAGCAGTACCATTGAAAACAACGTTGAAAGTAACTGGCTTGGTAACACCATGCAGGGTCAGGTCGCCGGAAACTTTGTAGTTCTTACCGCTTACTTTCTTGAAAGAAGAGCTCTTGAAGGTGATAGAAGGGAATTTCTCAGCATTGAAGAAATCAGGGCTTTTCAGATGTTTATCACGCATTTCGTTCTCAGTGTTCAGACTGTTCACGTCAGCAGATATTTCAAAAACCGCGTCAGAGAAATCAGCTTTTGAAGCAGTGATCTTACCTTCGAAAGCTTTGAAGTTACCTTCGCTGTCAGAAAGACCCATGTGCACTACGCTATATCCGATCTTTGAGTGAGCTTTGTCTACAGACCATGTTTGAGCAAAAGTTGTTGCTGAAAGGGCCATTAAGGACGCGATGATTGTGAGTTTTTTCATGTTTGCTATTGTTTTGAAAATTAAAATTATGTCTTTTTTTTGATAATATATGTTTCAACATATATTGTTGGGAAATTTCTTAACCTAGTTCAATATTTTGCGCTATCAACATTTGTTCACGGCCTTAAATATTTATGATAATTTTACTCCCGACGGAGAGCTACTTTCTTTTGGAAAGCCAAATTTAGAGGGAGTGCTACTTTTAACCAAGAGGTCTCCCCGTAGCTACTAACTTACCTTTAGGTAACTGACTTGTAAATCAAATTGTTACGATGGAAAATTTTTCCGGGAAATTTCAAATAAAGCAATATTATCTTATCAGGCATGCAAAAAAACAGCTGGCCGTAGGCCAGCTGAGAAAAGTTTTAATATAAGATCAGATTTATTTTATTACTAATCCTGCAAAACGTTGATAGAACAACGTTGGACTGTTTTCATTCTTCGGTTCATATTTTCCCGCAATAATTGGTACATAGATCACCCTGCGCCTGCTTTCCTCACCTACAATGGAAGATTGCGCCACCCGGTGCCAGAGACGGCCATCATGAACGGTCAGATCGCCTGCTTTGGGAGTGATAGCCAGCTCATTCTTATCCGGGTTATGATCAAAGAAATGTCTCTTTCTGAAAAGCATGCTTAAGACACCCTGTTTATGTGTGCCGGGTATGATCCTCAATCCGCCATTGCCCGGCTGCAGGGTACTCAGATGTATCCCTACGTTCAGCATTGGATTCAGCTTACCTCCTCCTATAAATATATCACGCAGGCCATCAACATGCCAGCCCATTTTGCTGAACTTACTTTCAGGTCCGTTTACATAGTGATTGAACACCATGCCATCCTTTTCATTTTCGCCGATACGCGCATCCGGCCCAATAAAGCCAAGAAGGGACTGCAGACGCTCCTCGCGAAGCAGGTTGGAAAGTACAGGCGTATGCTGGTTAATGAAAGCAAAACGCTGCACTATCTTCTCCCCGTTCAGGTCCTTACCATATTTAACCGGTACCCCATTTACTTTCTGTACATCTTCTGCTATCCATTTTTTCTGCACCTGCTCAGAGGCGTCAACGATCTCCTGGACTGAGTCAGGAGATAAAAAACCGGAGAAATGAATGAAACCGTGTTCTTCGAAGAAAGATTTTTGCTCTTCTGTGAGTGAATTACCCAGTGTGAACGTAGTGTAAGCTGTAGGCATAATTGCTAAGTTTTTTTAATGATCTACTTTATCAGATAATATTAAATAGGCCTCTGAGGCCGTGCCCGTGGACTGTGCCCGGAAAGAACCTAGCAACAACAATAGGGGCATCGTTTGCTGATGACGAAGGAAGATGACAGTAGTGTTTGTATGGCTGATTCAGTTGACATCTATTAGTCTACTTATTTTGTAGGGTAAATATAAGTCTATTTCCAATTTAGACAAAAAAAATAATGAGGAGATAACATGTTAGTTTGAAATAGGGGATTGCACCAGTCTGATTTTTAACCGGTACGCTTTCAGTGAGTAGTGCACCGGTTTGAATTTTTTAGCCGGCCTTGCTGTACATCGAAAAGAAATTCAAACTGATGCACAACTTTTCAGTAATAAATCCTGAGCGATCTATTTGTTTTTATACAGGTTTCCTGCAATCTTCTCAACCAGGTCCTTGGGAACCAGCCTTGTCATAAAAGAAGATATAGCGTTGAGCGGGCCGGGAATGATCTCTGCTTTCCCTTTAAAGAGCCCTTTCAGGGCAATAGCCGCCACTGCATCCGGTGTCATGCCAAACTTCTCTGCAGTAGCCTGAATAGCCTGCATACCGGCGCGTTCTATGAAATTGGTATTCACCGGCCCCGGACAGAGACAGGTGACAGTAACGCCTGTACCCTTTAATTCCTGCCTTATTCCCCTGGTAAAGAGCAGCATAAAGGCCTTGGATGCAGAATAAAGGCTCAGGGTACGTACCGCCTGGTAAGCGGCTGTGCTGGAAACATTCAGTATATAGGAACGGGCATGCTTTTGCAGTAAGGGCAGCATATAATGGCAAAGAGCCACAGGCGTCTGTGCATTTACCTGCACCATGTTCAGCTGGGCATCGAGCGATTGCTTTCCGAAATCTCCCCAGACAGCATATCCTGCATTATTAACCAGGACGGATACTTCATAATGGTTGTCTGTACACCATTTATATACCTGCCTGGCAGCATCCGGATGGGAGAGATCCAGCGCTAACCAGTTGACTGTCACTTTGAACTGTTCAGTAAGTTGTGTGGCTAATAATGATAACTCTTCCCCGGAACGGGCTACCAGCAGGAGATTATATTGTCTGGCAGCTAAACCTCCGGCCAGTGATTTGCCAATGCCTTTGCTGGCGCCTGTGATCAAAGCGTATGTCATGGCAGTAAGATAGAAGATAATTATATAAATGCAAAGCAGGTACGGAAAGACTGGAAACAGGAAGGGCGGTAAGAATACCGCCCTTAATTTTTTAACCATATCCTATGAAAAACCTATTCCAAAGATAATCGACCACTTTCCGCATGGATCTCTATTTTGGTAAAGGCTATATTTTTTCTGGTTAACGTGGTGAATTAAGACCCGTTAACAAAGTGTTAACACTTGCGTAATCGTTTAACATAACTGTTGATGTTTCCTTTTACCCCTGCTGGTGGCTGAATTAGTGTTATAACATTTAATCTTAATGAGGTAGTTTATCACGTATAGCGCCATATACCCAGGTACCCAATATAGCACTGAGCAACATAACCGTAGCCACGGTAAAACCTGCGCCTATCTGGGCAAAGATGGGACCGGGACACGCACCGGTCAGCGCCCAGCCAAAACCGAAAAGAAGCCCGCCAAAGATCTGGCCTTTATGGAAGGTTTTATTGCTGAAAGTAATGGGCTCCCCGTAAAGGGTTTTTATTTTCAATCGTTTGATTATCAGTACGGAAACAATACCTGTTAACACCGCTGATCCAATCACCCCGTACATATGAAAGGATTGCAGCCTGAACATTTCCTGTATACGGAACCAGGAAATAACCTCAGACTTTACCAGGAGTATTCCAAACCAGGCGCCGGCAAGGAAATAATGGAAGAACCGCCACCGGTTGCTTTTTATTAAGCTGCTATTGCTAACTGCATTAGAATCAATTGTTTCTATTTCGAAATCTGTATCATTGGAAATATGTTTCATCCAGCTTTTTTTAAAGTTGAAGAATAAAGGGAAGTACCAGGTTGGCCATAATAAAGCCACCGGCCATGAAACAACACGTGGCAACAAGCGAAGGCCATTGCAGGTTAGAAAGACCCATAATAGCATGACCGGAAGTACAGCCTCCGGCGTAACGGGTACCAAAGCCTATAAGGAAACCGCCCGCCACTATCAATATAAATCCCTTAAGGGTTAAGAGGGCTGGCCAGTTAAATAGCTGAATGGGAAGCAAACGCTCATAATCAGTAATACCATAACCGGAAAGCTCCCAGGCAAGGTTAGGATGTATGCTTACCGGGGCAGGGTTGGCCAGCAGGGTAGCAGCAATATATCCGCCTGAAAGTATACCTGCCGCAAAAAAGAGATTCCAGGATTCCTGTTTCCAGTTGTAGGAGAAGAAAGGAATACGCGCCGGAAAGCAGGCTGCACAGATATGACGAAGGTTGGAGGAAATACCAAAATGGCGGTTGCCAAGTAATAATAAGAGAGGTACGGTAAGGCCAATGAGTGGACCTGCTATATACCAGGGCCAGGGATTGGATAGATTGTTGATGAACATAAGATGAGTTATTAGAAGATTGGTTTGATCAATTTTGCCTGTTATATCTGGCTGACCGCAGGTCAACCTTCATCCCTGAGTAAAACTCAAACTGATGCACTACCCATTACATACAAATATATTTGGTTTGTGGCTGGTATGAAAATACATTAAAGCAAATATGTTGCAACACGTATTATTTATTATCTTTGATATATGAAGATTGAACAAGCTATTAATCAGCGTAAGTTTAAGGATGACTATCACAAGGTCATTGTAAACCTGTTGTTTACTGGTAACTGGTTGAGAGATGCACTGGGTGCTAACCTGAAAGAATATGACCTGCTTCCGCAGCACTATAATGCCTTGCGGATCATCAAAGGACGTCATCCTGAACCGGTTTCTGCCGGATGTATCAAGGAAGTGATGCTGGATAAGGCAAGCGATGTAACACGGCTGCTGGATAAGCTGGAGAAGCTGGATTATGTTCAGCGGAGACTGTGCCCGCACAATCGCCGTAAAATGGATATTAATATCACTCCCAAAGGATTGAAACTGCTGGAAGATGTGGAAATACTGATGGATAATTTCTACGATGACCTGGCCGAAAGAGTAACCGCAGAAGAAGCCTCAGTGCTGAGCGATCTGCTGGATAAGATACGGGGATAGTGAGAAAAGAATATCTTTGCCGGCATGCGTCATGTTTTTCACCTGTGTCTTCTTCTTCTTTTACTTCTTTGCGGCGGAGCTAAAGCCGGCGCGAAAGTAAATGATAGTGTCAGAAAGACATTTGTCTCGTGGCAGAAGTGGCAGGAAAGAAAGCAG
The DNA here is from genome assembly GCF_009758205.1 of Chitinophaga tropicalis. Taxonomy (GTDB): domain Bacteria; phylum Bacteroidota; class Bacteroidia; order Chitinophagales; family Chitinophagaceae; genus Chitinophaga; species Chitinophaga tropicalis. The sequence goes on along the minus strand of NZ_WRXN01000020.1, from coordinate 46,644 downwards.
GACCTTCCCGAAAGAACAATAGAAACACCTCATAACCAGGTTGTCACCCCCATTAAATCCGAAAGCCGTGACGGCGCCGGAACGTTCAGAGAATACTTTCTTCCCCGCATTCCTTTTTTTCTATGTAAAGTACAGGCATCACGTTTATTGCCGGATGTACATGCTATTATACGATCGCTTCTTTTTCCCCAGCACATTTTTTGGTAAGTAATTAAGCACAGAACATAGTTTTCTTCAGTTTGGCTGTCACAGACAGGCAAACCCACTATCTCAGTTTGTCCACCGAAGGCGGACAAGCAAAAAACGATTGGTACACTACCATTTTCAGGTATGATATGTCATTCTTTTAACATCATCATACCTGCTGGCGTTATTCTTATAATCAACAATTTAAAACTGAAAGACCGGATGATACATTTACCACCTCTGATTACCGACCTGGCACTGATATTAATTACAGCAGCAATCACCACCCTCATTTTCAAGCGATTGAAACAACCGCTTGTATTGGGTTACATTGTAGCCGGCCTGCTTGCAGGACAGCATGTCTCTTTTATACCCAGTGTCTCTGACGAAGCTAATATCAGGATCTGGTCTGAGATAGGGGTTATATTCCTGCTGTTCAGTCTGGGTCTTGAATTCAGTTTTAAAAAGCTGATCAAAGTAGGCGGCTCTGCCTCCATTACAGCCATAGTAGAAGTTATTTTTATGCTGCTGCTGGGATATGGAGTAGGACAGCTCATGGGCTGGTCTACTATGGACAGCATCTTCCTGGGCGGCATACTTTCTATTTCTTCTACTACCATCATCATCCGCGCATTTGAAGAGCTGGGCATTAAAGGTCAACAGTTTGCCGGACTGGTATTCGGCATCCTGGTCGTGGAAGACCTGGTAGCTATAGTCCTGCTGGTATTACTATCTACTCTAGCTGTCAGCCAGCAGTTTGCCGGAGGCGAAATGCTGGAATCTGTGGTGAAACTGGTGTTCTTCCTTATTGCCTGGTTTGTATTCGGCATCTTTTTCCTGCCAACCCTGTTACGGAAAACGAAGAAGCTGATGAATGAAGAGACCCTGCTGGTGACCTCCATCGGGCTTTGCCTGCTGATGGTGGTACTGGCTACCCACGCAGGTTTTTCTCCGGCCCTTGGCGCATTCATCATGGGATCTATACTGGCAGAAACTACACAGGCAGAGAAAATAGAACATCTCATTAAACCGGTAAAAGAGCTTTTCGGAGCAGTCTTCTTTATTTCTGTCGGCATGTTGATAGATCCGTCCATGCTGCTGAAATACGCAGGACCGGTGGCTATCATTACGGTTGTAACCATTTTAGGCAAAACCCTCAGCACCGGCATCGGCGCCCTGTTATCCGGGCAACCGCTGAAAACTGCTGTTCAGGGCGGCATGAGCCTGGCACAGATAGGAGAGTTCTCTTTTATCATTGCCCAGCTGGGGTTATCACTCAAGGTGACAAGTGATTTTCTTTACCCGGTTGCAGTAGCAGTATCGGCAGTAACCACTTTCACTACACCGTATATGATCCGCCTGTCGGCCCCGGCATTTGAAAAGCTGTCCGCTATCCTGCCACACCGGTGGAAGACATCGCTGAACCGTTACAGTGCTGCCGCACAGACTATCTCTGTGGTGAGCGACTGGAAACAGCTGCTCCGTTCCTATTTCGTCAACATGGTGATCTCCTCTGTGATCATCCTCTCTATCACACTGTTGTGTTATTATTACCTGCTGCCACTGGTCAATATAAAGATCGGCGGATACAACTGGGGAAGGGTAGGCAGTGCTATGATCACACTTGTATTGCTCATGCCTTTCCTCTGGGCGCTGGCTTTCCGGAAATTAAGCTCAAAAGAATCGTCCAGCATCTGGGAGCAGAAAAGGTACAGAGGGCCGCTGCTCTTACTGCGCTTATCCAGGATAGTGCTGGCTGTGTTCCTGATAGGTTTCTTTATGGACAGGTTCTTCTCCTATTCAGTGGCTTTACTGGTAACAATGGGCATTGTAATACTGATATTCGTGCTCCGGCACCGCATTCAGTCCTTCTACAATACTATAGAAGCACGTTTCTTTTCCAATTTCAATGCGCGTGAAGCTCGTGTAGGGAATATCAGCAAAGCGGTGCTGGCTCCCTGGGATGCCCATCTGGCTGTTACCGAGATCCGCGCACATAGCCTGGCCGCCGGCAAGACCTTACTGGACCTGGCGCTGAGGGAAAATTACGGGGTCAATATTGCCCTGATCAACCGGAGCGGACAGAAAATATATGCACCTGATAAGAATGAACGCCTTTTCCCTGGAGACGTAGTGACAACAATAGGTACAGACGAGCAGCTGGAGAAATTCAACCAGTTCCTGGAACCATCTGCTGCAGATATTGAACAGCAGGTGCAGGATACAGACCCTATTGCATTGAAACAGTTCCTGATAGGAGCGAAGTCTAAACTGAAGAACAGGTCTATCCGGGAAGTAGGGATACGTGAACGTACCAGTGGAATTGTACTGGGAATTGAGCGTAAGGGAAGGAGGATCCTGAATCCTGAATCTAATACTTTACTGGAAGAAGGTGATATTATATGGGTAGCGGGCAGTGGGAAGAAACTGAATGCTTTTATTAGAGAGCAGCAAATAGCTTAATATGATTTATGGCGCTGTGCAGCTATGCATAGCGCCATAAAAATATTTTATTCAGACCATTCCAGCTCTGTGATTACAGACCCCTCATTACCAGAAAAGGTGGCGGTAACGTGAGACGGGTACTTTTTATCCTTATAAGCATATTTATACCTGTTAACTATAGCCCTGCCGCCATTAGCCGGTTGAATAGTCTCAGAAACGATATTATTGGCGGAAAGATTAATGGCGGCCACATCTACAAGATAAGCCAGCAGTGGTATACTACGTTGTATATTAGGATGACCGTCATACTGGTACACCGTAGTTGAACCATGTGTAAAAGGCAGCTTAGGGTCCGGTCTTCCCATATTATCTACACTGACAATATTCCCGTTCCTGTCCCAGTTATAACGCTGGAAGCTGTTATTGGTAAAAGGTGCTTTACTTCTCGTCCGGTCAAAATAATAACGTTCAACAATACGCCCTTCACTGTTGTAAACCAATGAGTCGTAAGCATGTACGGCATTACCCAGGTAATAACTGATCCTGATGATCTCCTGTTTATCTGAATAGTCAAATGAAGAAAACAGTCTTGGCTCACTGGTGCTTTCTTCATCAGTGATAAACATTTTCACCAGGCGGCCATTTTCATAAACAGGAATACGTGTGGTGGTATATACACCATCACTACTGTTATGCATGGTAAGCAGGGAAGACACGCTTTTATTCTCGTGATAGGAGATGACAGTTCTGTCAGTCGATGTTTTCATCCCCATAAGGCGCATTGTCCCTTCATCCATCCGGAAGGCGCTGATCAGGGCAGCCCCTGTAAATGCAGCTGTGTACAACAGCACTCTGTTCAGTGACATAGTTGGTATTATGTTGGCAATAGTCAGGTATAAGGCAGGATAAAGGTACCCTGTGTTATTATTAACGGGATACTATTAACGTTGGATTTTAGGTAGGAATACTCACATATTGATTTATTTCAAAATTTATAGTTCTTTTTGATTTTAAACCGGTTAAATAAGCGGCTTTGCTTTCTCTGCGCTGAAATGCGGGAAAACTTTACGAACTTACGGATGGATATTAGTTTAACGATCAAGTAAGACATGGATAGCCTGCGACACCTCAAGGATGAAGAAATAGTTATTCTGTTAAATGATTTGCTGGAGCAATATGGATATGACTTTACAGATTATTCCTTTGCATCTGTAAAGCGTCGTTTGCAGAGGGTCTATACTACTGATCGTTTTCCCTCTTTTGCAGAGTTCCGCTACCGGGTAAAATCTGATCCTGTTTACCTGACCTACCTGATGGAACAGATCACAGTGAACGTTACCGAAATGTTCAGGGATCCGGCTTTTTTCGAGGCGTTACGCAAACATGTGTTACCTGTGCTGGCTACTTATCCTTTCATACGGATCTGGCATGCCGGCTGTTCTACAGGAGAAGAAGTATATTCAATGGCTATCCTGCTGCACGAAATGGACCTGCTGCATAAATCTGTGATCTATGCTACAGACATCAACGAGAGTGTGCTGGAGAAGGCGCGTAAGGGCATCTTTCCCCTGGCGCATATGCAGCAGTATTCACAGAATTATCAGCAGTCCGGCGGACAACAGGAGTTTTCACGTTATTACGCGGCAAACTACGAATACGCAAAGTTTTCAGAACTGCTGAGTGAAAAGATCATCTTTGCTGCGCACAACCTGGTAACAGATAGATCGTTCAACGAGTTCCAGCTCATAGTTTGCAGGAATGTGCTGATCTATTTCAATAAGGACCTGCAGGACAAAGTATTACATCTTTTCAGCGATAGCCTTGAACAACTGGGCTTTATGGCGCTGGGCGCCAAAGAAACGCTGCGGTTTACTTCCATAGCGTCTTTATTTAAACCTATAGTACAGAAGGAAAAAATCTGGAGAAAAATATCGACATGATTCCCGTTTCCAAATTACTTGTGATAGGAGGTTCGGCCGGCAGCCTGGACATACTGATGCAGTTGCTGCCAGAACTGGAGGCGGACTGGCCACTGGCTATGATCATTGTATTGCACAGGAAGAGCGACAGTGATATGCTGCTGGCCCGGCTGCTGGCAGGCAAAACCTGCCTTCCGCTGAAAGAAGCAGATGAGAAGGACCTGTTGTTGCCAGGACATATTTACATTGCACCATCTGATTATCACCTGCTGATAGAACCGGATGGATCACTGACACTGGATGCTTCTGAAAAAGTAAATTACAGCCGTCCCAGTATAGACGTTACGTTTATGTCTGCGGCAGAGGTATTTGGAGACCGGTTATACTGTATACTGTTATCCGGTGCTAATATTGACGGTACAGAGGGACTGAAAGAGGTAAAGGAGTTGGGTGGTTTTATAGCCGTACAGGACCCGGAAGAGGCAGAAGTGGCTTTTATGCCCAAACATGCCATGACGGTGGTACCGGTAGATAAAGTGCTGGGCATCCGTGAGATGATCAGCTTTGTGAAGGAACTGTCTTAACTGGTAATTTTAGGTTGTTCTACCGGCAGCAACAATACAAAAGTAGCCCCTTCATTTTCCTTACTGCTGGCGCTGATCAGGCCCTGATGTTTTTCTACTACCTTTTTCGCAATGGCCAGCCCTATACCAGTGCCCTCATACGCTTCAGCTGCATGCAGGCGCTGAAAGAGGGTGAATATTTTGGGCAGGTACATTTCATTAAAGCCGATGCCATTATCGCTGATGGTGATCCGGCAGAAAGGACCGCTTTCAGCCGCGGGACTTTCAAACTCCCTGTCATATACTCTTTCTCCTTTTACACGGATCAGTGGTTTAATATCCCGTCGTGTGAACTTCAAAGCATTGCTGATAATATTCTGCAAAGCCTGTCTGATCTGACCGGGAATGGCCTCTACTACAGGCAACGGCTCTACGGAGATCTCTGCGCCGGTATCGCTGACAGAGAGCTCCAGGTCAACCAGTATGTCAGATATGATGCCGTTCAGGTTTACGGGCTCGAAGTTATTATCGGCCGAAAGCCGGGAGTATTTCAGGAGATCATTAATAAGCCGTGTCATACGTTCTGAAGAACTGACAATACGTTCCATGTATTGCAGGGCTTCGGGGTTATTGCTAAGGTGCCTGTCGCGCAGGATGGTGCCAAACAGCTGGATCTTGCGAAGCGGTTCTTTCAGATCGTGAGAGGCTACGGAGGCAAACTGCTGTAGTTCGTGGTTGCTGGCTTCCAGCGCGCTGTTTATCTCCTGCAGCTCATGTGTACGTTCCTTCACACTTTGTTCAAGTATCTCATTAGCCTGTTTCTGATGGGCAATATCTGTAAAGGTGCCCACCCATTTTACAATGCGGCCTTCTTCCTCCAGCGGAATAGCTCTCAGCAGGTGACAGCGGTAATGGAGATGCTGCCTGTGATGCAGGTATACCTCTGTTTCCAGGGGGTGACCGGCACTGATAGCTTCCTTCCAGACCGATATCTCTTCCTGGTCATGATTATAGGTGGAGGGGAATTTCTCAAGGCTGGGAGAGTAGTGGAACCAGTGGCGGTTAGCGTATTCTATTGTGCCGTCTGCGCCGGCAGTAAAGGCTACCTGGGGTAATGATTCGAGGATGGAATGCTGCTCCTGTACTTTGGCGTTAAGTGCGGCCTGTGCCTGTTTCCGCACTTCCACTTCCTGCTGAAGGGAGGCGTGCATCACCTGTAACTGCCGGTTTTGTTCGTACAGCCGGATGAAGGTCTTCACTTTCATCAGTAGTATATCCGGATCAACAGGCTTTGTGATGTAATCCAGTCCGCCGGAAGCATATCCCTTGGCAATGAACTTTTTATCCTTGTTAACGGCAGAGAGGAAGAGAATGGGTACATCCCTGGCCTTACTATAACCTGAGATGGTTTCTGCTACTTCAAAGCCGTCCATACTGGGCATCTGTACATCCAGGATGATCAGTGCATAGTTGTTCCGCAGGATTTTCTTTAATGCTTCTTCCCCCGAAAGTGCCGTATCTACCTCCAGGTCATGCAGCTCGAGTAATTTCCTGAGAGATAGAATATTCTCGGGTTTATCATCTACTATTAATATCATCCTTGATTAATGTGTTGGCTCATTGAAAATCTGCAAAAATCGAGCCGCGCTAAGGACGGGTTATAACAACAATCGCCTTTGCCAGATGGCAAAAGCGACTGTCTGAGAGAGTGTTTTCCTGTCAGTTAACCCCTCCGCCGAGTGAGCGGTAAAGGGCAATGGCGCCCAGAAAAAGTTCCTTCCTGCTGTTGGCCAGCGTGAGTTCTGCTTCCAGTACGCTTTTCTGTGCGGTGATCACTTCCAGGTAAGTGGCATAACCGGTGGCATAGAGATCATTTGCAGTGGATACGCCATCCTGCAGCATCTGCACCTCCGCCTGTTTCAGTTCATATGCCTGTTGACCGTTCTGCATTTTGCCCAGGGCGGTCAACACTTCCTGGTATCCGTTGATGACTGCCTGTCTGTAGTTATAAAAGGCAGACATGCCGGTGGCAGTGGTGATATTGTATTGCGACTGCAATTGCTTCCTGTTAAGCACAGGAGCTGTTAACCCTCCCAGTATGCCATAGGCGGCGGATGCAGAATTAAAGAGCAAAGAGCCTTTAAAGGCATTGAAGCCAGCATAGGGCATAAGCTGCAGTGAAGGCAGAAAATCAGCCCTGGCTGCCTGTACATCTGCTTTGGCGGCCTGCAGCTCCAGCTCTGCCTGCTGTATGTCCGGCCTGCGTAACAACAGGGACGAGGGAATGCCTGTCTTTGCATAATCCGGCAGGCGGGAAGCCATCAGGGAACTGTCCCTTTTGATGGTTTGCGGAAAACGTCCCAGCAGGGCATTCAGCTGGTTTTCCAGCTCAATCGTCTGCTTGTTCAGTTCCAGGGCCATGCTGCGCGTGTTGAACAACTGGGCGGTGAATTGCTGTACAGCCAGCAGGGTAGCACGCCCCGCTTCCTGTTGTATGCGAACGGTGGCAAGCGCACTTTCCTGTAACTGGATGTTACGGCGGATGACGGTCTGTTCATAATCTACCGCCATCAGCTGGTAGTACAGTCCCGCCACCTGCGATACCAGCTGCGTGGTAACCAGTTGCCTGCCTTTTTCGCTTGCCAGGAAGCGGAGGTATGCCGCCTTTTTACGGCTGCGCATTTTTCCCCAGAGATCTATTTCCCAGGAACTGCGCAGGCCTACGAAGAAATCAGCTGTGGGATCAGGTATGCGTCGTTTATCGTCAATATTGGGAGAGAGATTGGTGTCATAATTACCTACTCCGTTCAATGTGTAATCTCCATATTTGTCCACGCCGGCAGACAATGCCACATTCACGGAAGGCTGCCAGGCCCGGCTGGCAGCCAGTAATTGCGCCCGGGTAATTTCAAGTCGCTGGCTGGCCAGCAGCATATCCGTATTATTCTTCAAGGCCGTATCCAGCAGTTGCTGTAACAGCGGATCGGTAAAGAACTGTTTATAAGACAGCTGGGCAATGCTGCTGCTATCTGCCGTTGCCGTACTGTCTGTATATGCAGCAGGCATTGTGGGGGCTGCCGGCGTTTCCAGCTTTTTAGGTGCATAACAGCCGGAAAGGACCGCCATCAGCAACAATATGGCAACCGGTGTAACAGCCTGCGCTTTCACTGTTTTATGCTGTTTTTTCTTCTGGCTGATAGAGGCAAACAGTACATAAAGTCCTGGAATGATCAGTACTCCGAACACAGTGCCAATAAGCATGCCTCCTGCAGCTGCAGTACCTATGGAACGGTTGCCCATCGCTCCTGCACCACTGGCCACACAAAGTGGTATCAGGCCGGCAATGAATGCGAAGGATGTCATCAGGATAGGACGTAGCCTGGACACAGCTCCTTCTTTTGCGGCTTCCAGTACTGACAGCCCCTGCTTATTACGCAGAATGGCAAATTCCACGATGAGGATAGCATTCTTACCCAGCAGACCTATAAGCATAACCAGGGCCACCTGTGCATAGATGTTGTTTTCCAGCCCCGCCAGTTTCAGTGTCAGGAAAGCTCCGAAAATACCTGCAGGCAGTGAGAGTATCACCGGGAGTGGAAGCAGGAAGCTTTCGTACTGGGCTGCCAGTAACAGGTATACGAAAAGCAGGCAGATAGCAAAGATGTAAATGGCCTGATTGCCGGAGAGTATCTGTTCTCTTGTCATACCGCTCCACTCAAAACTATATCCACGGGGCAGTGATTTAGCTGCTACCTCTTCAATTGCTTTGATGGCATCACCGCTGGAATAACCAGGGGCCGCATCTCCGTTAATCATAGCGGCAGTGTACATATTGTAACGGGTAAGCTGCTCCGGCCCGTACACTCTTTCCATCCTGATGAAGTTAGAGAAGGGCACCATCTCACCGGCATCGTTCTTTACATAGAGATGCAATACGTCTTCCGGTTTGGTACGATATCCGGGAGCTGCCTGTACCATTACCTTATACATCTGCCCAAAGCGTATGAAGTTGGAGGCATAGTAACTGCCCAGCAATGTTTGCAGGGTGCTCATGGCATTGTCTACGCTTACTCCTTTCTGTGCTGCCATAGCCTGATCTACATGGATCATGTACTGCGGGAAATCCGGGTCAAAGCTGGTGAAGGAGCTACCTATCTCAGGCCGGGCCTTCAGGGCGGCGATGAACTTGTTTGTTACATCGGCCGTTTGCCGGAGGTCGCCGGTACCGCTACGGTCCAGCACCCTCAGCTCAAAACCGCTGGAGTTACCAAAGCCCGGTACTGTAGGCGGCGGGAAGAATTCTATGCTGGCATCTGCAATGATGCGGGTATCTTTTTCAAGTGCACTGATGATTTCTTTCACAGAGCGCTTGCGGTCTTCCCATGGTTTAAGGTTGATCATACCCATACCGTAAGAGGCGCCTGCCACGTCGTTCACCAGGCTGAAGCCGGCAAGGGTAGACACAGATTCAGTTTCCTCCATCTGCTGCGCTATCTTCTCTACTTCGTCCAGCACTGCGCTTGTACGGGCTACAGTAGCGCCGGCGGGAGTGGTTACGTTCACGTAGATCATACCCTGGTCTTCCGTGGGAATGAAACCGCCCGGAAGAATGGCGCTGACACCCCATGTTGCAACGAAGAATACTGCAAGGAGGATGATGGTTACCAACCTGCGGCCTGCAATGCGGCCAATCAGGTTCTGGTAGCTCTTCTCTGTCTTGCTGTATCCGTAGTTGAAGCGGTCAAAGAATTTCTGCAACCAGGTGCGTGGCCTGCCGGGATGGTGATTATGCTTCAGCATAATGGCACAGAGCGCAGGCGTTAAGGTTACTGCATTAATACCTGATATGACAATAGAAATAGCCAGTGTAAGGGAGAACTGCCGGTAGAATACCCCCACAGGGCCTGACAGGAAAGCTACCGGTACAAACACGGCAGACATTACAAGGGTAATGGCCACCAGTGCACCGCTGATCTCTTTCATGGCCGCCAGCGTGGCCTGCAGCGGAGGTAAATGTGTTTCCTGCATTTTTACGTGCACGGCCTCCACGACCACAATGGCATTATCCACCACAATACCTATGGCCAGCACCAATGCAAACAGGGTGAGCAGGTTGATAGAGAAACCCATCATCTGCATGAAACAGAGAGTACCTATCAGGGCCACCGGAACGGCCAGGGCGGGGATGAGCGTAGAGCGGAAGTCCTGTATAAAGAGGAATACCACGATAAATACAAGTATGAATGCCTCTACCAGCGTTCTCAGTACTTCATGGATAGAAGCGTCCAGGAAGCGGGATACATCATAGTTGAAGTTATAGCTCATACCCGGAGGGAAAGAGGAGGCCTGCAGCTCCGCCATTCTTTTCTTTACATTGGCAATAACCTCCTGTGCATTAGAGCCCGGTCTCTGCTTCAGCATAATAGAAGCAGAAGGCTTGCCGTCTGTTTTAGACACCATGCCGTAGCTGAGTGCACCAAACTTAATATCCGCCACGTCTTTCAGCTTCAATACAGACCCGTCAGGATTGGCACGGATAATAATGTTCTCATATTGTTCCGGCTCATAGAATTTGCCGGTATATCGTAATACGTATTGGAGGACCTGTGGTTCATTGTCTGCCGCCTCGCCGGTCTTACCGGGAGCAGCTTCCACGTTCTGTTTACGGATAGCTGCTATCACGTCATCGGCAGAGAGGCTGTAAGCCAGCATACGGTCCGGCTTGAGCCATACGCGCATGGCATATTCCTTGGCGCCCATGATCTCAGCAAAGCCTACGCCGTCAATCCTTTTCAGCTCCTGTAATACGTTGATGTCTGCAAAGTTGTAGATGAACTGTTCGTCCAGCGTACTGTCCTCACTCATTACGTTGAGATACAGCAGCATACTGTTAACCTCTTTTTCAGTGGTCACACCTGCCTTGATCACTTCTTCCGGCAGTTCATCGATAATGGTGGCCACGCGGTTCTGTACGTTCACGGCGGCCTGGTCAGGGTCTGTACCTACGTTAAAGAATACCTGTATGAGAGTGATACCGTTGTTACTGGAAACGGATGACATGTATGTCATACCGGGCACACCATTGATAGCCCTTTCCAGGGGAGTGGCCACGGCTTTGGCGCATACTTCCGCATTGGCGCCGGTGTATTTGGCGGTAACTGTTACCGAAGGAGGAACAATGTCCGGAAACTGTGTTACCGGCAGTGTAAATAATGATAGTAATCCAAGCAGAACAATGATCAAAGAGATCACGAGCGACAATACCGGTCGCTTTATAAAAGTATCGAACATGATGATGCAATGATGAATGAAGAAATACCGCTTACAATCCTTTTATGCTGTCCAGTGTAATAGGAGCAGGATTGATCTGCATGCCGTCCCGGAGGTTGCGTACGCCTTCGTACACAACACGGTCGCCATCGTTCAGGCCGGCCTGTACGATATAGCAGTTTTCCAGGCGGGGGCCGGGTGTGAAATTCTTCATCTTCACCTGGTTGGATTTGTCCAGGATGAATACATAGTTCTTGTCCTGCATTTCAAACACTGCTTTCTGAGGCAGCAGGATAGTACTGTCCAGCTCATTGCTCAGCTGTACTTTGCCGCTGGCGCCATGTTTCAGGAGCGCCTTCGGGTTCGGGAACCTTGCCCTGAAAGCAATAGACCCGGTTGTTTCTTCAAATTCGCTCTCTATGGTCTCTACTTTACCCGGGTAAGGATAAGGAGAGCCGTCTGCCAGCACCAGTTGTACCTCGGGATGTTTATCCGCATCGTGCGATCTGCTGTGCTGCAGGTATTCTGTTTCTGATACGTTAAAGTAAGCATACACTTCTTTAATGTCCGAGACAGAAGTGAGCAGGGCGCCTTCACTGATAAGACTGCCGGCCTTGGAAGGAATACGGTCAATGTAACCGTCAAACGGCGCGCGGATGCTGGTATAGGAGAGGCGTGTAGCCGCATTGCTTTCTGCAGAGCGTGCCTCTTCAATACGTGCGTTCGCAGCAGCCAGCTTTGCTTTAGCTACTTCCAGTTCACTTGCCGCTATCACTTTTTTAGATACCAGCAGTTGTATACGGTCTACTTCCAGCTGAGCTGCTTTAGCTTCTGCAATGGCACTGCTGAGCGCTGCCCTGGCCCTTGCCAGCTCTGCACGGTATTCTTCGTCATTGAGGCTGAAAAGCAACTGACCCTGTGTTACATGTTGCCCTTCGTCCACATATATTTTATTCAGGAACCCGTTTACGCGGGCACGTATCTCCACATTGCGCACGGCTTCTATATCTGCCACATAGTTCCTGTGCAGCAACGTATCTGTGAATGACAGGCGGAGCACGGGAAATGTGTTGAGGTTGTTTTCAGTGTTCTTATTCTCTCCCCGGGTTATACATCCGCCCAGGGCAATGCTCATTGCCAGTATGTTGATCTTTGTTAACGTTCGCATGATAGGTACGACAATAGTTTTACAGGGAGCGTTGTAAGAACGCCCCGGATTTGTGTAATAGCGTAGCCCGGTGCATTAAGGCAAAGCAATGCCGGCACCGTAGTTACAGCAGAAAAATTGATGATAAGAAAAACGGGTTATGTAAAACTATCTTAGAAGAGCGTATACCTGAAGAGGAACCTGTAGTAAGCCGGCAGGAACGCATGCTGCTGCTGGTATATACCGGTTTTGTTCTCTTCTTCAGGTACAACAGGCTCCAGGTTGTAAGGAAGCTGGAATATGCGTACGTTATAGCTGAATTGCTGGTTATTACCAGGAAGATAATATCTGCGTTTAGGCGGTACCTTTTTATTGTGGAAGAAAGGACCTGTATCTTCAGGAGAGTCGTTGACAAGATAGTCGTTCTCAAGATAAAAGACCACTATTTCTTCATGATCAAAAAGGCGTTCCATGCGGGCGCTCTTCAATTCGTGCTTTGCCTGTAAACTTGTGGGCAGCCCCAGCTGGAAGCTGGTCAGAAGCAGCAGGAAAAGTAAGACCCGGTGTAATATGTGCCTGTTGTCTGCGATCATGAATAAGTCAGCACGTTAAAATCAGCGATGCAAAGATAAAAACAGTGGCTATGAAATCAAAGCATGAATGTACGAGCGGTAAATTTTTATTATTTGTACGTTGGTTGAGGCATGTTCCTTGTGTAAGAATAATAAAAATGTTCTTATGAGACGATTGATCTTTCTGCTGCTGATAGCAGGTGCAGCATGCAATTCACCGATGAAGACCAAAGAACAGCTGGCGCAGGACTCTTCCCAAGTGAACTCATCGCCGGGAGCAGCAACTACTCCGGCAAGTTCTGCAGCAGGTGGCAATGCAAATGCCGGTAATCCTACACAACCGGGAGAGGAAGGAAGCAACGTAAATAAAGGGCCCGGCAATGCAGTATCTAAAGTGATGAGATATAATAACTACAAATATACAGTAGTGCCGAAAGGAGATGGCACAGCCCGTTCCGTAATAATAGCGGCAACTGATATGAAAGGAGATACCACAAAGAGTGACAGTACAGTAATCTACGATGTGAAAGGAATGCTGAGTGAAAGTATTGTTGCAGATCTGAACCATGATAAATATCCTGAAGTGTTCTTCTTTACCTATTCTGCCGGTTCAGAGGCAACAGGCAGCGTGTATGGCATTACGTATGTCAGGAATAAGCCTGTAAGGATATTTTCAGGAGATGTGGACAGAGAAGATCTGAAAGGATATCGTGGGAGGGATTCTTTTTATATTAAAGCGCCTTACCTGATGCGGCAGTATCCTGTGTATGAGAAAAGTGATCCTGATGGGCAGCCGGGGGATGGGAAGCGGACTATAAAATATGCGCTGGAGAAGGAAGCTAACGTCTATAAGCTGAAAGAAGTACAGTAAGTGAAGGGCTGGCCGCTGGCCAGCCCTTATTAAATTCATTCTACGGGTTTCAGATATTGTGAGTGAGAATAGCCTTCTTCACCACTATCTGTCCTGATAAGCCACCACTGATCGCTTTGTTTGCTGATCAATGTAACGGTCTCATTGTGAGCGGCTTTACCAACAATAGGTTGGTCTGTGCCAGGTCCTTTACGGATATTGAGGTTGGAAGATTCTGTGATCACTTTCAGCCTGGCGCCTTCTACGGCGGTAGCTACGTTAATATTCATTACAACATCTCCGGTAAGGAAGTTGGGGTCTATTTTCCCGTAAATATTCCAGAGATTATCTTTTACTGTTCCGGAGGGAGCTTCGCCGGTAATATGCAGTACTCCGTCAAGTTCGCTCACCTGCAGATTTTTGGTGCCGGCTGATTTAGCAGCATCTATCAGCTCTTTATATTTTTCCTGTAATGCCATGAGGATTAATTTTGGGGGAGTGAGAGATTATTTTATTTTCAGCCCTGTAGCGTCTACTTTTTTGGGTTTCAGTCCGTCCAGCGCCATTTTCAGTGTTTTCCACCTGGTTGCGCTCAATTCGCCGGATACTTTGATCACGCCGTCTTCAACAGTGGCCTGTACGCCCTGGAAGTCCTTAATAATGGCTTCTACACCTGTCCTGAGCGGATCATCGGCGGTCACGGCGGGCGGCGGGGGCGCTGTAACCGGAGGAGGAGCTACCACAATATTGTTGGTAACGCTTTTTACTCCTTCCGTCAATTTAGCCATTTCTTCTGCTGATGATTTTGCGGCCTCGTCTGTAACTGAGCCGGAAAGTGTTACTACGCCATCTTTGGTCTCGGCGGTCACACCTGGGACTGCATTCAGTTTCTCTGTTACTTTGGCCTGGAGCTCAGAATCTTTAGGTTTCCCTTTGCAGGAAAAGAGGAAAACAAGTCCCATAGCGATGATAACTGCGCTGATTTGTTTCATTTTCATAACTAGCATTTAAAGGTTTAAACGAAAAGAAATGGAAGGCCCCTTTTGGGAAGGGGCCAGGGTTGGTTACTTAAACATTTTTGTGAGGTCGCCCAGATCAACGTCTCCGTCGCCATCTTTATCCAGACCAAGCTTAGCGCCAATGCCGCTGAGGGTACTCTGCAGATTGCCACCGCCGCCAAGGGATTGAAGGATGTCCTGGATGTTAAAGCCTCCTCCGGCATTGCCGGCTGCATTATTATTGGCGTTACCGCGAATAGCGTTCAATACAGTTGGAATAAGAGACGCTGCAATTCCGGCAGCTGCCTGTTGGTTAATACCGAATTTCTCCATGATGTTAGTGGCGAAATTGCTCTGGATGGATCTTGCTTCCGGGTGGTCAGGGGTGTCCAGCATTTCCTGCACCTGCTGGGTCTGGCCACTGGCCGCCAGATCACCCAGTTTGGAGGCGATAGCGTCTTTTGCTTCCGCAATAACCGCCTCATTGTGTTCATTAGGTACTTCAGGATTCTCAATAACAGATTGTTGACCACTTTCAGTGATCATGCTCATTAGTTGTTCCCACATAACTGAGTTTTTTAGGTTTGAATAAAAGAATTGATCCAGGTACGAACTTCTATAACAAGTTTAATGCCTCAAAGTTCAGTTGGCTTACTGGAGTATGTCTTTCCGGTAGGCAGTAGGATTTACCCCCCGGTATTTTTTAAAGGTTTTAGTGAGGTGGCTTTCATCAGTAAATCCAAACTCAAAAGCTATCTCATTGAGGCGCATATCGCTGTATTGGAGCCTTGCTTCCACCAAAGAAAGCTTATAATTGATGATATATTGCTGAAGGTTTCCGCCGGTATGCTTTTTAAAATATTCACTGATATAATTAACAGAAATATTAAAATGGCTGGCCAGGTTTTCTGCCCTTAACCGGGTGGGGTTGTAAATATTCAGGTGAATATAGTTAATAATGTCCATAGCAAGGTTATGCCCTGAGGCTACTTTATCTGTAATGCTGAAAGAAATATTCCTGGCTACTATAGTGATCAGGGTATTGATCAGCTGTTGCAGCAGCTCTTTATGCATTGAGAGCTGTTTTTCATGTTCCTGCACAATAGCATCCATAATAGCTCTTACCAGCGGTTTATCTCCGGGATTGCGCATCAGGCATCCCTGCATATTATTACCCTGCTGGAGAATATATTCAAGCTTGCGGGTCCAGTCGCCCAGGTGCGCATTCGCAGCCTCCGCCTGTTGCGCCCTCAGGTAAATATTGCTGAAACGGATGAACAGGAAGGTAGTGGTATTATTTACCCTTGTATAGTGTGTATCCATTGGCGTTATCAGGAAGAGGTTACCCGCATTATAGCTGAACTTTGCCCCGTTCATATAATATGCCCCATCCCCGTCAAGGAAGTAAATGAATTCAAAAAAGCTATGCCTGTGCTCTGACATAGGACAGACATCTGCTTTTATGAGCTCTATCTCAAAGGGTTGATATAAATGCTGCATCTGCATACCCGTAAAAGTACGGAATAAACCCAAAAATGTACAAGTAATCGGCAGGTTGATTTTTGGAGTTTTGTGTTATCAAATCAAAACGCACAGATATGAAAGCTATCATTTTAAAAGAAGAGAAGTTACAATTAGCAGATATTCAGCAGCCACAGATAAAAGAGAATGAGGTGCTGGTACAGGTAAAGGCTATCAGTATCAACCCGGTAGATAATTTTATGGTCACCAATCCGGAGAGCCGGGAACGGATAATGGGAGTTGCACCAGGAGAAGAGATAATTGTAGGATGGGATATTTCCGGTATAGTGACCCAGGTTGGCAGGCAGGTAACAGATATTAAAGTAGGAGATGCCGTGTTTGGCATGGTGAACTTCCCGGGACATGGAAAGGCTTATGCGGAATACGTAGCCGCACCGGCTGCCCACCTGGCGCTGAAGCCGGATAATATTTCCCATGAGGAAGCAGCCGCAGCTACATTAGCGGCATTGACAGCATGGCAGGCACTGGTTACCCAGGCAAAGGTGAAGAAGAACGAAAAAGTATTGATCCATGTAGCCGCCGGCGGAGTAGGGCATTACGCTGTTCAGCTGGCTAAACATTTTGGCGCACACGTTATTGCTACAGCTTCTGCTGCCAACAGGGAGTTTGTTCTGGGACTGGGAGCAGATGAATTTATTGATTACCAGACAGAGAAGTTTGAAGAAAAGATAAAGGATGCAGATGTAGTGCTGGATGCTGTATACGGAGAAGAACATTTGCTGCGTTCACTAGAGGTGGTGAAGCCCGGAGGGCGTGTTATCAGCCTCCTGACCTTTTTCGATGCGACGCCTGTTGCAGAGAAAGTGAAGGAGAAACAATTATATGCATACAGGTTGTTAGTGGCTTCCAGCGGAGAGGATATGAAGAGCCTGGCGGCGTTGCTGGAGAATGGAAGTATCCGTTCTTATGTAACGGGGACATACAGCTTTGAACGTTTGCCGGAAGCGCATGAACAGATCGCAGGAAGAAGAACAAGAGGAAAGATCGTGGTAACGTTATAATAGAATAAGAAAGGGGGCAATAGCCCCCTTTTTAATATTACATAAAGCCTAATTCCAGCTTGGCTTCTTCGCTCATCATATCTTTATTCCATGGTGGATCGAAGGTTAATGTAACATCTACATCAGACACTTCTTCAAGTTCTTTCACTTTCTCTTCTACTTCACGTACAATATCTCCTGCAACAGGGCAGGCGGGTGCGGTAAGGGTCATAGTAATACCGATGCGGTTATTATCACCGATCCTGATCTCGTATACCAGTCCCAGCTCGTATATATTTACGGGGATCTCCGGATCATATACGGTGCGCAGTACCTCTTCTATTTTATCGCGCAGCGTCAATGTATTTTCGCTCATAGCTCTTTTCCGTTTGTTTGTGATTGAGATTTAGCCTGGTAGGCAAGCGCATATATCTTTATCTGTTTGAGCATGCTCAGGAGCCCGTTGGAGCGGGTAGGCGAGAGGTGGTTGCTCAGACCAATAGCATCAATGAAGTAAATTTCTGATTCTGCTATTTCTTTCGGCGTGTGACCGGAGAAAACACTGACCATAAGACTTACCAGTCCTTTGGTGATCACAGCGTCACTGTCTGCAGTGAAATACAGTTTCCCGTCTTTCAGCTCTGTATGCAGCCATACCTGCGACTGGCACCCTTTGATGAGGTTGTCCGGTGTTTTATATTTTTCGTCGATCAGCGGAAGTTCTTTCCCCAGTTGAATAATATGCTCGTATTTATCCATCCAGTTTTCCATGAAGGAAAAATCTGATATCAGTTCGTCCTGTGTTTCTTTGATCGTCATTTTTTCTGATACCTCCTTTTATCTTAGCATGGCAGCAGCTTTCTGAGTAGCCGCTACAAGTCTGTCTATATCTTCAAAGTTAGTGTACATAGCGAATGATGCGCGTACTGTACCCGGAATATGGAAGAAATCCATTACCGGTTCTGCGCAGTGATGTCCTGTGCGGATAGCCACTCCCTGTTTGTCCAGCAGTTCGCCAAGATCGTAAGGGTGGATATTGTCTACCAGGAAGGAAACAGCGCCGGAGCGGTGTTTCGGGTTACCGATAAAGCGGATGCCATCCAGTTCTTTCAGGCGGGAAATGGTATAATCCACCAGTTGTTCTTCCCATTGACGGATGTTCTCAATACCAATTTCCTGCAGGTATTTAATGGCTGCTTCCAGTCCTACGGCGCCACTCATATTGGGGGTGCCGGCTTCGAACTTGTAAGGCAGTACGTTATAGGTGGTTTTGGCGAAGGTGACTGTTTTGATCATATCGCCACCACCCTGGTAGGGAGGCAGTTTATTCAGCCATTCTTCTTTACCATAAAGGATACCGATACCGGTAGGACCGTAGATCTTATGACCGGAAAATACGAGGAAGTCAATATCCAGTTCCTGTACGTCAACAGGCATGTGCTGTACAGCCTGTGCTGCGTCCAGCAATACAGGAATATTGCGTGCGTGCGCCTGAGCAATAATGTCGTGTACGGGGTTGACGGTGCCGAGGGCGTTAGACACGTAGGTTACAGCGATGATCTTCACTTTATCGTTCAGCAGGGCGGTAAACTCATCCATGATAAGCTCACCGTTCTGGTCCATCGGGATCACTTTCAGTTCTGCGCCTCTGTCTTCACACATGATCTGCCAGGGAACGATGTTGGAGTGGTGTTCCATTGCGGAAACAAGCACTACATCCCCTGGTTTTATAAATCCGCGGCCAAAGGAGTTAGCTACAAGGTTAATACCGTCGGTGGTACCTTTTGTGAAGATAACTTCTTCAGGTTTATTTGCGTTCAGGAAAGCGGCGATGGTTTTACGGGCCTGTTCGTAAGCGTTGGTCGCTTCCTGGCTCAGGTGGTGAACGCCGCGGTGAACGTTGCTGTTGATGCGGGTATAATAATACTCCAGCGTATCCAGTACTATCTGCGGTTTCTGGGTAGTGGCCGCATTATCGAGATATACGAGCGGAATGCCGTATACCTTTTCCTGTAACAGCGGAAAGTCCCTTCTGATCTTTTCTACGTCTAAGGCCGGAACAGTGATATCTGGTACGTGTTGCATATTGATCTGTTATTTTAGGTTCGTCTCTGATGTAAGGAGGTCATCCGGTAGTGAGCCAGGATGACCTCATACAAAGATCGTTATTTATTGCCGATTACCCTGTCTGAACTTTGTCCGGCCCTGCGGCCAGACAGCGACAGTAGCGGTTAATTGTTGATAGCTCCTGCTACGTACTGGCGGATCTTTTCTGCCAGGAAGTCCTGCAGTGCAGGGATATGCACCTGGTCGGTGATATCGAAAGCGAAGGCATTTACCAGCAGTGACTTGGCGGCTTCTTCACCGATACCGCGGGAGCGCAGGTAGAACAGTGCTTCGTCGCTGAAACGGCCAACGGTAAAGCCGTGGCTGCATTTTACGTCGTCTGCATATATTTCCAGCTGAGGCTGGGAGTTAATGTTCGCTTTTTCGCTCATCAGCAGGTTGTTGTTCTGCTGGAAAGCGTTTGTTTTCTGCGCGTCCTGGTGTACATGGATCTTGCCGGTAAATACGCCGTTGGCGTTGTCCAGCAGTACGCCTTTGTACAGCTCATTACTGTTACAGTTAGCCACGAGGTGGTCCACAAAGGTGTGGTTATCTACGTGCTGCTGTCCTGTAGCCAGGTAGAGGCCGTGCAGGTTTGTTTCCGTGTTGCTGCCGGTGAGCGCAACGCTGAGGTTGTTGCGGGTCATCTCTGCAGCAGGCAGGGTGAAGTTGAAATGATGATAGCGGCTGTCAGCTTTCTGGGTGGTGGAAGTGTGTGAGAGGTGACGGCTGTTTTTGATGGTGCTCTGAAGGTTATAATGCCAGAGCTCAGCGTTTTCTTCCAGTACGACTTCTGTCACAGTGTTAACGAAAGTGATAGCGGTATCGTTCAGTCCCAGGGAAGATTCGATGATCTCCAGTGTAGCGCTTTTATGCAGCAGCACCAGGTGGCGGGGCTGTATAAAGGCGTTGGCTGAGGCTGTATAAGTATGAATGATGTGCAGTGGTTTGTCCAGGCTGGCGTTGGCGCTTACTTCGATAAAGAGGCCGTCTGCAAACAGTGCCGCGTTCAGTGCCGCGAAGGGCTGTGACTGGAGGTGCGGGTGTTTGTCGAACCATGCCTGCAGCTGTGTATTACCTGCTGCATCACTGATCTTTGAGATAGTTACTTTTCCGTTGGCGGGGATCTGGGAAAGATCTGTCTGCAGACGTCCGTTCACCAGTACTATGCGGTAGCTGTCCAGGTGGGGAATGCCGGCTGTGCTGATCTGCGCGGCAGTAACGGTGCCTTCTTCTTCCTGCGCCAGGGTGAAAGCGTCTTTAAGATAGCGCTGTATATTGGTATAGCGCCATTCTTCAGTTTTGAGGGTAGGCAGGCCCAGTTCCCTGAAGCGGCTGAAAGCCAGCTTCCGGGCAGGCATGATAGCATTGTCTGCATTCACTTTCTGCTCTGGTCCGGGTACCCCGTTAGATATAAATTCGTAAAATGATTTCTCGCTCATGGTTCTTTTTGCTTATACAGATTCTTTCTGGTGTACCTCTTCTTTCAGCCAGTCGTAGCCTTTTTCTTCCAGCTCCAGCGCCAGTTCTTTGGTGCCGGTTTTAACGATCTGCCCGTTGTAGAGTACATGCACGAAATCAGGTACGATGTATTCCAGCAGGCGCTGATAGTGAGTGATAACCACGAAAGCTTTATCTGCGCTGCGCAGTTTATTAACGCCGCTGGCAACGATACGGAGGGCATCGATATCAAGCCCTGAGTCAGTTTCGTCCAGGATGGCCAGTTTAGGGTCCAGCATAGCGAGCTGGAACACTTCGTTACGTTTTTTCTCACCGCCGGAGAAACCTTCGTTCAGGGAACGGTTCATCAGGTTGGCGTTGAAATCTACCAGCTGCTGTTTTTCTTTTGTCAGCTTCAGGAACTCTTTTGATTCGAGAGCAGGCAGGTTATGATAAGTCCTGATCTCGTTCAATGCAGTTTTGAGGAAGTGGAGGTTAGACACGCCGGGTATTTCTACCGGGTACTGGAATGCCAGGAAGAGTCCTTCGCGGGCACGGTCTTCAGGAGACATTTCCAGGAGGTCTTTACCGTCGAAGAGCACTTCACCTTGTGTCACTGTATAATTTTCACGACCTGCCAGCACAGAAGACAGGGAGCTTTTACCGGAACCGTTTGGTCCCATGATAGCATGCATTTCCCCTCTTTTGATCTCAAGGTTGATGCCTTTCAGAATTTGTTTGCCGTCTACTTCTGCGTGCAGATTTTTAATCGTCAGCATGATATGTATTGTTTCTCTGTTGTTTTTCTAAGTTAATATTGATTATCCTACGCTTCCTTCCAGTGTGATAGAAAGCAGTTTGCGGGCTTCTACTGCAAACTCCATGGGGAGCTGGTTCAGTACTTCCTGTGCATAGCCGTTCACAATGAGGGCTACTGCTTTCTCGGTTTCAATACCTCTCTGGTTGAGGTAGAAGATCTGGTCTTCCCCGATCTTGGAGGTAGTAGCTTCATGTTCTACTGTAGCTGTACTGTTCCTGCTTTCGATATAAGGGAAGGTGTGTGCACCGCAGCGGTCGCCTATCAGGAGGGAATCGCACTGGGTGAAGTTACGTGCGTTTGCAGCACGTGGTCCAACCTGTACCAGTCCGCGATAGGTGTTATCGCTATGACCTGCAGAGATACCTTTTGAAATGATACGGCTGCGGGTGTTGCGGCCCAGGTGGTATATTTTGGTACCGGTATCGGCAATCTGTTTGTTGCGGGTAACGGCTACGGAGTAGAATTCTCCTTCAGCGTCGTCTCCCTGGAGTATCACGCTGGGATATTTCCAGGTGATGGCGGAGCCTGTTTCTACCTGTGTCCAGGAGATCTTGCTGCTGTTACCTTTACAGATACCGCGTTTGGTAACGAAGTTATAGATACCGCCTTTACCGTCTTTATCGCCGGGATACCAGTTCTGAACGGTAGAGTATTTTACTTCGGCGTGATCGAGAGCTACGATCTCCACTACTGCGGCGTGCAGCTGGTTCTCGTCGCGCATGGGGGCGGTGCAGCCTTCCAGGTAGCTAACGTATGCGTTATCATCTGCAATGATGAGGGTACGTTCAAACTGGCCTGTATTTTCCGCGTTGATACGGAAGTAGGTGCTCAGCTCCATAGGGCAGCGAACGCCTTTTGGAATATATACGAAAGAGCCGTCTGAAAACACTGCTGCGTTCAGGGCGGCAAATATGTTATCGGAATGAGGAACTACTGTACCCAGGTATTTCTGTACCAGTTCAGGATAGGTCCTGACAGCTTCACCGAAAGAGCAGAAGATGATACCCAGTTCTTTCAGTTTTTCGCGGTAGGTGGTAGCCACGGAAACGCTGTCAAATACAACGTCTACTGCTACGCCGGCCAGTGTTTTCTGTTCGTTGATGGGAATGCCCAGTTTTTCGAAGGTTGCCAGCAGTTCCGGATCTACTTCATCCAGGCTGTTGAGTTTTTTCTTTTGTTTGGGCGCTGCATAGTAAGAGAGTTTCTGCAGGTCCAGTTCCGGCATTTCGAAGTGCTGCCATTTGGGGAACTGCATTTTCTTGAAGGCCTGGAAGCCTTTCAGTCGCCATTGCAGCATCCACTCGGGCTCTTCTTTTTTTGCAGAGATGAAGCGGATGGTCTCTTCGTTGAGGCCAACGGGCGCCATTTCTGTTTCGATGTTGGTAGTAAAGCCAAATTCGTACTCCCTATTGGCTATGTCGTCTATTATTTCGTTACTGTTTCTCATTGCCAGAGTTAATTAAGTATTGGTGCTTGCCCGGAGTATAATTATACTGCGAAGCTTTCTCCACAGCTACAGGTGCGGGTAGCGTTAGGATTGTTAAAGAAAAGCCCTTTCCCGTTCAGACCATCTGAATAGTCCAGTTCAGTGCCATACAGGTACAGCAGGCTTTTCATCTGCACCACTATTGTAACACCTTTATCTTCAAACACCTGATCTCCTTCGCCGCGGTTGTCCGCTTCGAATTTCAGTACATATTCCAGTCCGGAGCAACCGCCGCCTTTTACGCCAACGCGTACAAAGGTGCCGGGTGCATGATTCTCCCTGATCATTAACTCCTTGATATATTCGCCTGCTTTTTCTGATACAGTTATCATAATTGCTTCCTTTTATGCAGTTTCACCTTAATAATTACATTACATATTGACAACCTGCTTATGACCTATCCTGGAGTCGCCGAGGAGAGATACCAGCCTGTCAAATTTATTCCTGTAGTGAGTGGAGAACTCTTTTGTTTCCTGGTCATACAGGTGCTCTTTCATAATAGGCACTGAAAATGGGAGTACCCATGCCCTGAGCGCTTTAGCCACTGAATCCATTGCGTTGATGCCCTGCATAGCCTGTGAACCGTCTCCCCAGCACACCAAAGCTACAACCTTTCCCGTTAAATAAGGATTACTGAGCTTGCTGGTCATTTCCAGCCAGTCCAGCGTATTTTTCATTACTCCGGTCATGCTGCCATGATAGAGAGGGGTAAGCCATACATGCACATCTGCTTTGCAAAAAGCGTCGCACATTTTTTTAACGGG
The DNA here is from genome assembly GCF_009758205.1 of Chitinophaga tropicalis. GTDB lineage: Bacteria > Bacteroidota > Bacteroidia > Chitinophagales > Chitinophagaceae > Chitinophaga > Chitinophaga tropicalis. The sequence goes on along the minus strand of NZ_WRXN01000020.1, from coordinate 22,556 downwards.
TTCGGGGATTTCTCCTTTCGGGTATTCAAAGAACGGAATGTGACCGCCAACGGGACTAAACACTTCTGTAGAAAATCCTTTCTGACGGAACTGTTCTTCAAAATAGCCTGTCAGCCTGTTGGCTGTGGTATAGGGGCTACTGTCCATTGTGCCATTGAAGATCAATACGTTCATTAGTATCCTTCTATTTTTGATCGATTGTTTGTCTGAACAAATTTTTTTAACTCCTACAAAATTACGACATTTGAGAATAAAACAAGTAAATACTTGGAAAATTATAGACCCATCACGAAAGCGACTGCAGACAGGTTCCTGCAGTTACTGAAAACGAAGGGGCCACAAACGGCCGCTACGCTGGCTGCCGCATTGCAAATAACAGGAGAGGGCGCCCGCCTGCAGCTGCTGAAGCTGGCAGAAGAAGGGCTTGTGGTGTCGGCAACCACCTCAAAAGGGGTAGGCCGGCCGGTACAATTATGGAATCTTACACCATTGGGCCATGCCCATTTTCCCGATAATCATGCCGAACTTACCCTGCAACTGCTGGAAACCATCCGGGAGGAACTGGGGGAAGAGGCTTTGGAAGCCGTTGTGGCTGCCCGCGAACTGCAGCAGCAGAATAAATATATGGTAGCCCTGGAAGGCATTACTGACCTGGCTGACAGGCTCAACCAGTTTGCTATTATCCGCACAAGCGAAGGATACCTGGCAGAATGGAAAGCCGAAGAAGACGGGTTTGTATTCATTGAGAACCATTGCCCCATCTGCTGCGCAGCTACCAAATGCGCCAATATCTGTACATCAGAGCTCAGGACCTTTAAGAATATTATGGGAGACGGGGTGAATATAAGCCGGTCTGATCATATTATAGCGGGCGACAGAAGATGTGTATACAGGATCACCTTTGCCAAAGAAGGGGTACAGGTTTAGCACTTTCTTTTGGAAAGTACTGTGGCGCTAAAATGATACCGCAGTCCATACACTATCCATACTTTATAGTAGGCTTTAAGCAGGAGTATCCATACACTATCATGCTATAAGCACAAAAGTGCCGGTAATGATCAGTAATGCTCCGATTGCCGTCTTAAGGGTAAGCGCCTCATGAAGGAAGATCACAGATAATACAATAGTAAGCGCTACGCTCAGCTTGTCTACCGGCGCTACTTTGGATACCTGTCCAACCTGCAGTGCCTTGAAATAAAAGATCCAGGATAAGCCTGTTGCCAGGCCGGACAATATCAGGAATATCAGGCTGTACCTGGAAATATGCTGCAATCCCTTATTCTCTCCTTTAAATAAGACTATCCCCCAGGCCACCACCAGGATGATGACGGTACGGATGGCTGTGGCCAGGTCAGAATTGACATTAGATACGCCTATCTTGGCGAAAATAGCGGTCAGAGAGGCAAATAAAGCTGATAATAAGGCATAAATCCACCACATAACTTATTGATTTAAAAGTAAAAGGGCCGGTTAACCGACCCTTTTACCTAATATGCTTAGACTTCTTTCCACTCCATCCAGTACAGCAATGTCCGGTAAATGAGCCCATTCTTTGAACCCCATTTGTTCAAACAGTTTAATGCTGGGCAGGTTGTGAGAAAAAATGAATCCCAGTAAAGTATTTATTTTAATAACAGGGCATTGTTCCATGGCGTAACGCAGGATCGTCTTTCCATAGCCTTTTCCCCGGGCATCTTCCCGCAGGTAAATACTGATCTCGGCTGTACCGTCATATGCAGGCCGGCCGTAAAATGACTGGAAGCTTACCCAGCCTATGGTCTTTCCTTCGTCTTCCACCATCCACAGAGGTCGTTTCTCCGGGTTGTGTACATTAAACCAGGGAATGCGGCTTTCCACTGTAACAGGTTCTGTATCAGCGGTTACCATTCTTCCGGCAATAGTGGTATTATAAATAGCTACGATTTCCGGCAGGTCTTCTAATGTTGCGTTTCTGAAAATCATTGAATAATTCCTTGGTTGATACAAATATAGTTTGATTTTATATGGTGAAATCTTCTCTCAGTATGCTGTAAATATAAGCATCCACAAAACGTCCCTTCCGGCAGAACGCCTGTCGTAATAGACCTTCCTTTACGAAGCCCAGTTTTCCCAGTAATTTATAGGAGTAAACATTTTCAGGATCTACGATTGCCTCCACCCGGTTCACCTTCCGTTCTTTAAAAGCATAACTGAGCAACCTGTGGATACTGCTTACCATGATGCCTTTTCCCCAGTAAGCCGGCAGGAGGTCATAACCGATCTCCAGTTTCTGGTGAACATTATTTATATGATGAAAGCCACAGGTACCTATCAGCTCATTATGATCAGTGAGGGTAATTGCCCAGCGCATTCCTTCTCCCTTTGCCAGTTTTTCCCGGAAAAAGTTGATCAGTTGCAGGGCTTCTGATACGTTCACAAACCGTTCAATATCCATGAAACGCATGACGGCTTCGTTGGAGAACAGGGTGAAAAGCGGGGCAATATCCCTTTCATCTATAGGTCTGAGAGTAATATTGCCGGTTGATAAAATGGGTACCTCGGTCATATCTGGTTATTGGCCGGCTGCTCCGGTTCTTTACTGATGATCTTCTCCTTTTTCTTTTTGGGTATGGTTACGTCGCCCAGCAGTAAGGCCCAGGGCTGCATATACTCAATATGTTCAAAGATGATCTTCAGAATTGCAATGAGGGGGATAGCCAGGAACATACCAGGCACGCCCCATATAAGATTGCCGGTTACCACCCCAAGGATGGTAACCAGTGCATTGATCTTTACTTTGGAACCTACTATCCTGGGAAGGAGAATATTGCTGTCAAGGAAGTGAACTATAAGCAGGCCTATAGCTACCTGCAGGGAAGTGGCAAGGCTGCTGTTGGTAAGTGTAATGATAGTACAGAGGATAGTGGCCATGTAAATGCCAAGGTATGGTATCAGGTTAAAAAGAGCTGCCATGATACCCAGCAGAGTAGCATATTTGATACCCAGTATCCAGAACATAGCACAGTTGACGAAGGCAACTACTATCATTTCTATCATTAATCCGGATACATAGCCCTTGATAATGAACTGCGTCTGTAAGATCACGTCCTGCAGTTTATCCCTGTGTTTTTCCTTAAAAAGCCGTACAAGGAAGGTAACCAGCAGGGAACGGTAAAGCAGAAAGAAGAAGGTATAAAGCAGTACAAAAACGATAAATATAAGGAGAGAGGAAAGTGATAACAATGTGCTGCTCAGGAATGTAGCGGCAGAGCCGAGTGTTCCCATGGCAAACTGTTCCAGGTAGTTCATCTGCGTGGTTGCATTGATATGGAACTTTACGTTTATCCATGTCTGTAGTTCGTTCAGGGAGTGGAGCAGTTGTTGCTGCAGCTGGGGGAAGTCAGTAACAAATGCCCCCATCTGTGCTGCCAGGAGGATGAATACGCCTACCAGGAGTACTACAAAAAGCAGGATAACCGTGAAGGCTGCCAATCCGCGGGAGAAACGCCATTTTTCCAGCACGGTAGCCATGGGAAGCAGCATGATGCTTACCAGGAGTGCAAAGGCCAGCGGTACAAGCAGATCGTGCCCCAGGCGGGCAATGTATATTATTAATAAAAGGGAAATGAGGGTAAATGCCAGCCGGGCATTGAATGGCAGCTTCACTTCGTTCATGGACAGCGTATTTCCCTCAAATATATAGATTTAAATATAGGGGCAAAAGTTTACGGTTTAAATCAGCTGTTTCATATGTGGTATATAGATAACGCAAACATTGGGTGCTACCAGTGAAATGAAGAAGTGATTACCGCTCATTTTAAAGATACCTTCCCTGACATTACGATTAATGAATTCATACATGGGAATACCTGCCGTAGCAAAATCCATGGGTAATGGCAACCGGAGGTAATGACCGCCAGGTACATGTTTTGACATAAGGTTCTCTGCCATGAAGGCATTCATCAGCTGTGTGCTCACCTCTCTGGAGGGTATAAGGATACCAGCATACACGCTGATCTTCTCATAATTGGTAACCGGTATGGAATCCAGCGTACTGGTAATGATCTTTGCGTTGGGAAGATTATAGTTTGACAGGATATTCCGGAGACGTTCTTCTTCCCGGCTCATTTTAAGGATCATCTGACCTATGGGGTCCTGTCCGCGGGAAATAAGATTATAGAACAATATAGAATCCGGCAGCGTATCAGGTTCAACACGCTCAAAGCTGAAATAAGGGGTGATCAACCCGCCTTTTTTATCGAAGGCCTGCACAATGACATCCACCATTTCCAGGGTACGTTTCTCATTAGGCAGGGTATCTATTTTACGGAAACCCCTCGGGCTTTTATTAAAGTGCTGGGTAAATGCTTTCGTATATGCAGCTACGGTGGCATAGCCGGACAATTCTCCTATTTCGCTGATATTATAACCGCTGTGACGCAGTAGTCCGGCAGAAAGTTCCAGGCGGTGACGTTTTACATATTGCCAGTAGGGCTCACCCATTACAGCAGTGAAGCTATGGTAAAAATAAGAGTAGGAAATTCCCAGCCATTCCGACACGTGTTTCATTTCAAAAGATTCTCCGACGTGGTCATCCGCATAACAGAGTGCTTTCAGGGCCAGCAGCTCCATCTGGTCATGGGCCGTAGGATTGTAGTTCATTGCTGTTTAGAATTATTGTGGGTTAAGGGTTTCTTATAATTTGTAATTAATCAAAACGTGATAATCGAATGTAAGATTTTGCTCTCATATTAAAAAAACGATTTAACAAATAATATTAATGTAATTATAGTGCGGCGGGAATTATCAGTATTTTCGCAATGTGCGGGTCTGGCCAGACTACTATGATAAAAAAATATTATTTTCGCCGCCGTTACCAGGGATTTTAACAGATTTTAACAATTTTTGACTGATCCCAACGTTAGTAGTAATATCGTCCTGCTATCCCTTTATGCCTCAATGAAGTAGTCCAGATTTTACGGAAAATAAATCCCCTTATGCATTTAACAAATAGAGTTGCATTGAGAAACCAATTATTTTATGCTACACTGAAAAGAGTATGCGTTTTTTTACTTATTTGTTTACCCTTCAAAGGTTTCAGCCAGTCATGGCAGGCCGGGGGCTTCCTGGGTATCAGTAATTACAGTGGTGACCTGGTACAGCAACGGGTAGACCTGAAATATACGCGTTATTCTATTGGCGCATTTGTGAAACGCGACATCAACCGTTACCTTACTTTACGCGCCGGCCTGACCTACGGCAGGATTGCAGGTGCGGACAGTACTAACCGGGATACCTTGCTCTTGGCCCGTAACCTGAGTTTCCGTTCTCCCGTTTTTGAAGCTCAGCTGGCTGCGGAGATCAATTTCCTGGACCTGGACGTGAAGCATTTCACTCCTTATGTATTTGGTGGGGTGGCATTATTCAGTTTTTATCCTACTACAAAAGATGCCCGGGGCAATACCGTGAATCTTCGTCCGTTAAGCACGGAAGGGCAGGGGATGGCCGAATATCCCACCAGGAAGCAGTATAATCTGCGGCAATTCTCCATACCCTTTGGCGCCGGTATAAAAATACTGATCACAGATAACTGGATAGCAGGGTTTGAAATAGGCCTGCGTAAAACATTTACAGATTACCTGGACGATGTAAGCCTGACCTATGTAGACCAGGCCACGCTGCTCCGGTCTAAAGGCCCGACGGCGGTAGAGGTTGCCTATCGTGGAGATGAAGTGAACCCTGCTCATGCTGTACCGGGTACATATCCTGCTGACGGTACTATACGTGGCTCTGCCAAATACAAGGACTGGTACGCATTTACCGGTTTCACACTCAGCTATCGTTTTGGCGGCGGAGGCAGAAATGTATGGGGAAGACAGAAGGCTTCCAGTTGCCCGCGTTTCTAAACGTAATACAGATAAGGAATTCCGCGTTACAGCAACGCGGAATTTTTTTTGGCACACTTCTTGAATTTTGTAGGGCAGACAGGACGGAAAGAAGCGAAGAAGTCAACATACCGGACAAGACCGGGAGTTTCAGAAATCGCGGAGAGAGTAAGAACAAAGGTTGGCATTGGTTGATGTTGACACGCTTTTTCTCCTGTTTTAACCGAATACACAAACCACAGCATATGCCATCAAATAACAAATAATTTTATGCTACGGCATACCAGACAGTAGCAAAGCACCGTTTAATCTACTGTACCATATTCTTTAAAATTACTAGTCTAAACGGATAACTATTCCAATCTACTTTTACATTTTTTTTCCAAAAAACTAAATCGAACAGCATGAAACAGATAGTATTATTATTACTGCTGATAGGGGGTGGTATTGTTGGCGCACAGGCACAGCACAGAGGAAATGGTTATGGTCATGATAAACACTACCGCGTTCACAGAGGCGGAAACTGGGATGATTGCAACAGGCATTACAGAGGAGCGTATTACAATTGCCGTCCGGCTGTTCCCGTAGTATATGCACAACCGGCTCCTGTAATATATGCAGAACCAGCACCTGTGGTATATGCGCAGCCTGCTCCTGTATATGTACCTGCTCCGCCTCCTCCTCCAAGAGTTGTATATCAACGCTCTCCCAGAGTAGTGATCGCTACCGGCCCTATCGTGATCGGACTGTAAAACAATAACATAGCGGCTGACCAAAGTCAGCATCCAAATAAAGAATGACGAATTATGATTGTGTGTATCTTTGCACGGATCGTAATTCGTCATTCGCATTTATAGCAATTGAAATATGGCATATAAGCACCTGAAACATTTTATAGATACACTGGAAAAGGCTGGAGAACTGGTAAGGATCAAGACCTATGTAGACCCTAAACTGGAAATAGCGGAGATTACCGACAGGGTGAGCAAATCGCCCAACGGGGGCAAAGCCCTCCTTTTTGAGAACACGGGCACTGATTTTCCTGTGCTGATCAACTCCATGGGTAGTTACAGGCGTATGTGCCTGGCGCTGGGCGTGCAGGAGCTGGACGATATTTCCCGTGAGATAGAAGACCTCTTTAAAATGTTATCTAAACCGAAGGAAGGAATACTGGATAAACTGGCTATGCTGCCCAAACTGGGACAGTTTGCCTCCTGGATGCCCAAGGTTGTTGGTGGTAAAGGTGCCTGCCAGGAAGTAGTGATGGCAGATCCTGATCTGTCCAGACTCCCTGTACTGCAATGCTGGCCTAAAGACGGAGGGCCTTTTATCACCCTCCCTGTTATCCATACCAAAGATCCGAATACCGGTACCCGCAATGTAGGCATGTACCGTATGCAGGTGTTTGAAAAAGGAATGACCGGAATGCACTGGCATAAGCATAAGGTATCTGCCAAACATTTCCAGGAATATAAAAAGCTGAAGAAACGCATGCCTGTGGCTGTAGTGCTGGGAGGCGACCCGGTATATACCTATTCAGCCACCGCTCCGCTGCCGGAAAATGTGGATGAATATATGCTGGCTGGTTTCCTGCGCAAGCAGAAGGTGGAGCTGGTAAAATGTATCAGCCAGCCGGAACTGGAAGTACCTGCGGATGCTGATTTTGTGATTGAAGGCTACGTAGATCCGGAGGAAGAGCTGATCTGGGAAGGCCCGTTCGGCGATCATACAGGTTATTATTCCCTGGCAGACTGGTACCCACGTTTTCATGTTACCGCCATCACACACCGCAAGGACGCCGTATATCCATCTACCATAGTAGGTATTCCTCCCCAGGAAGACGCATGGATAGGCAAGGCCACTGAAAGGATCTTCCTGGCGCCTATCAAAATGACCCTGGTGCCTGAGATTATGGATATGGAAATGCCGGTAGAGGGTGTGTTCCATAACCTGGTGATAACCCAGATAAAGAAAGATTATGCCGGACAGGCGCAGAAAGTAATGAATGCAATGTGGGGCGCAGGACAGATGATGTTCAACAAGATACTGGCTGTTACAGATGAAGGCAGCGGTATCCATGACTATAAGAAACTGGCGCAATACATGTTCAGGAACCTGAACCCTGCCACAGATATTTATTTAAGCCAGGGCCCCATGGATGTGCTGGACCATTCCTGCTCCAAAATGGGCTTTGGAGGAAAAATGTGCATTGACGGTACCCATAAGTATGAGGAAGAACTGGAGAATGGCGGACTGATATTACCATCACCCAAACTGAATACAACGGAAATACGACAACGTTTCCCTGAGATAAAAGGCATTAACGATTCCCTGCTGAAAGATGATATTCCCTGCCTGCTTATCAGCGTGGAGAAAGCCCGTCCTTTCCATATCAAAGAACTGAATGAACAGCTGTACACCCTGCCGGAAATGCTTGGTGTAAAGATGGTGCTGTATGTTGAGCATACTGTTGATGTGAGCGATCTTCCTTCTGCCCTGTGGCGTTTCTGTAATAACCTGGATCCCCGCCGTGACAGCTTTGTGGTACGTCCGCCGTTACCGGGACAACCAGGTAAGACAGGAGCAGGCATAGGTATGGACGGCACGCTGAAAACCCGTTTACTGGACAACTTTGAGCGCGACTGGCCTAATATCATTGTGGCTGACGATGAAACTATCCGTAAAGTAGATGAGAAATGGGCTTCCCTGAACATAGGGCCGTTTATAGCCTCTCCTTCACATAAATATAAACACCAGATGTATGGCGAAGAAGCCGTGGTTCCGCAGTAGCCTGCTTTTATGCGTTTGCCTGCTGATATGCCGCTTTGTTAGTGCACAGGTGTCTTCTTCAGAGTTTAATCAACTTGATAAAATGGAAGGCCGCTGGGTGATGAAAACCAAACGGAGCATATACCGTGAGCATTGGAAGCGTCTTGATGAGAACACCTGGAAAGGCCGTACCTGGCGGATCTCAGGCGCTGACAGCACGCAAATGGATGAAATGCAGCTTTTTCGTACTGCAGAAGGGATCTTCTTTTCTGTGGATGCGGTGAGAGACCCGCAGAGCGGTCAGCCGGTAAGGTTTAAATTACGTGTATTAAAACCTGTTGGGTTTGTGGCAGAGAACCTTGAGTGTGACTTTCCCCAGAAAGTAGTTTACCGCTGGAAGGGGAATGACCGTATGGAAGCGCATTTTGAGGGAAAGAAGGATAAGACATTCAGTGAAATTATCATGCAATACGAAAAAGAATAAAGGGCTATTTCCTTTTTGCGTAAATCAATTTCCGGATTACATAAAACAATAAAGCAAAGCTATAATAGCTTTGCTTTATTGTTTTACAAATAAGGACAGTCTGCAATTGTACTTCAAGTTGAGTTGGTCGTACAATTCTAAGATACGCCGCTCCTGGTCGCAGGAAGCGGCTTTTTATCATTTATGTATCTCTGAAGTAAAGTGGAACTCTATATCCGGGTTGTTGGTACGTTCAGTGTTGAGATACCATTCTGATTGCGCCAGGTATACCAGGTGTCCGTCTTTATCTTCTACTACATTAGCCTGTTTGAAGCGGATGAATTCTTCTATCTTCTGTTTCTCGCCCGTGATCCAGCATGCTTTGTAGAAAGGCAGTGTATTGAACTGGCAGGAAGCGCCGTACTCCTGCAGGAGGCGGTACTGTATCACTTCAAACTGGAGATCGCCCACACAACCGATGATCTTACGGTTACCGTTATGCTGGGTGAAGAGCTGTGCTACCCCTTCATCTGTCAGCTGGCGAAGACCTTTTTCCAGTTGCTTGGTTTTCATTGGGTCTCTATTCACCACTTCCTTGAACAGTTCAGGAGAGAAGCTGGGGATACCTGTGAAGTAGAATTTTTCTCCTTCGGTAAGGGTATCGCCTATTTTGAAGTTGCCGGTATCGAAGAGACCTACCACATCGCCGGGGAAGGCATCATCTACTACGTTTTTCTCGCGCGCCAGGAAGGTATAAGGGTTACTGAACCTTACATCTTTATCCAGGCGTACGTGTTTATAGAATTTATTCCTTTCAAAACGCCCGGAGCATACACGGAGGAAGGCAATGCGATCACGGTGCCGAGGGTCCAGGTTAGCGTGGATCTTGAAGATGAAGCCGCTGAACTTATCGTCCATTACTTTTACCTCGCGGGTGCTGGCGGGGCGATCACGCGGAACGGGCGCTATTTCCACGAAGGTATCCAGCAGGTCTTTTACACCAAAGTTGTTTACGGCGCTGCCAAAGAAGACAGGGGCCATTTTACCTTCCAGGTAGTCTGTATTATCGAAAGTATCGTATACGCCTTCAATCAGTTCAACGTCGTTACGCAGCTGAGCTGCGTCCTGAGCGCTGAAGTGTTCGTCAACATAAGGGCTGGAAAGGTCTGCCAGCGGAACGATGTCTTCGTCTGTCGCCTTTTTGTTGGGAGCGAAGGAAACGAAGCTTTTGTTATAAAGGTTGTATACGCCTTTAAAGTCGGTTCCCATGTTGATGGGCCAGCTGAGAGGGCGTACGCGGATGTTGAGTTTTTCTTCCAGTTCGTCCAGGAGATCGAAGGGGTTTTTGCCGTCGCGGTCCATTTTGTTGACGAAGATGATCACAGGGGTATCGCGCATGCGGCATACTTCCATGAGCTTTTCAGTCTGTTCTTCCACACCTTTTACGCAGTCTATCACCAGTACCACGCTGTCTACCGCAGTTAAGGTACGGTAAGTATCTTCAGCAAAGTCTTTGTGACCGGGAGTATCCAGGAGGTTTACCAGCATGTCCCTGTATTCGAAGGTCATTACGGAAGTAGCTACGGAGATACCACGTTGCCGTTCAATCTCCATAAAGTCGGAGGTAGTATGTTTCTTTATTTTATTTGACTTTACTGCACCTGCGGTCTGAATAGCGCCACCGAAGAGGAGGAACTTTTCAGTCAGGGTTGTTTTACCGGCATCCGGGTGGGCAATAATGGCAAATGTCTTCCTTTTGTTGATCTCGTTTGCGTACTTCATAATTAGTTTGGACCAAAAATGTGTGCAAAGGTACGGATGAATTATGAAAAGGCGTTGAAAATTAAGGTTTAGTAGTAATATGTTGATTTTTACCTTGTTGAGCGTAGTTAATTTCCCAGCTGGCCGCAGACCAGAATACGCTTCCGCAGAAATCGCTTTCGCCAACAGCGAAAACGATTTTTGTGGCATGTTACCCGACTTACATTAGTCAGTTTATGAATTATCATTATTAATTACTAATTTACGGACAGGGTTTCTTTAGCCCGGAAACCATACTCTTCTCTATGATTGCAACGATCAAAATTCTTTGGAATAGCCTGAAGATGGCTATACTGGAGCTGCGGGTCAACAAACTCCGTACTTTCCTGTCCCTCCTGGGTATTACCATTGGTATATTCTGCATTATTGCTGTGTTAACCGCTACCAATAGTCTTGAAAAGAACATCCGCACAGAGCTGGAATCTCTCGGCAATGATGTGATCTATATTCAGAAATGGCCCTGGGAGGGCGGTCCGGACTACCCATGGTGGAAATACATTAACCGGCCCTTACCCAAATTCCAGGAAGTAGCCTATATCCAGGAAAAGGTACATAGCGCAGGACTGGCATCTTTCGCGTTCTCTTCCGGCGGCAAGCGGGTGGAGTATGAAGATAATTATATGGAAGGAACGGAGTTATTTGCCGTCAGCCAGGATTATGAAAAGATCCAGCAGCTGAAGATAGTAAGCGGCCGTTATTTCACAGGTAAGGAAAATGAAGTAGGAACCAACGTTGTAGTACTGGGAGCTAATATATGGGAAGGACTGTTCAGCAGTCCGGAGGCTGCTGTAGGAAAGACCATCAAGATAAGCGGCCGTCCCTGCCGCATAATAGGAGCATTGAAGAAGAAAGGCTCCAGTATTGTGGATGGCATCAACTACGATAACTGCGCCATTGTGCCGTACAGGTATGGACGTACGCTGGTGGATGAACGACGGTTTGCAGATCCTTTCATCATCGTAAAGGCGGCAGAGGGAACAACCCTGTTACAGCTGAAGGATGAGCTGAGAGGAAGCGTGCGCAGCCTGCACCGGCTGAGGCCCAGGGAAGAAGACGATTTCTCACTGAATGAGATCACCAGTGCCAGCGGAGAGCTGACCAGTGTATTCGGGATGGTGAACCTGGGCGGAGCGTTTATTGCGTTCTTTGCCCTGGTGGTAGGTGGTTTTGGTATTGCCAATATCATGTTTGTGACGGTGAAAGAGCGTACCAATATTATAGGACTGAAAAAAGCCATTGGCGCCAGGAAGAAGGTGATCCTGATGGAGTTCCTGCTGGAATCTATCGTACTGTGCCTGCTGGGTGGTTTACTGGGCCTGTTGCTGGTATATCTCATTACAGTGATCATGAACAGTCTGACCACTTTCGTCTTTGCGCTTACACTTAAGAATATTATTGTCGGACTTTCAATATCTACTACAGTTGGCATTATTGCAGGTTTTATCCCTGCCTTCTTTGCCTCCCGGCTGGACCCGGTGGTGGCTATCAGGAGCACCTGATAAGGCTATAATTTCCTACCTTTGCCGGCATGTCTGTAAAAATACTGGCCATAGAGTCATCATGTGATGAGACCAGCGCTTCTGTGCTGGCCGACGGAGTTATTTTATCCAATTATATTGCCAATCAAACGGTGCATGAGCAGTACGGTGGTGTAGTGCCGGAGCTGGCTTCCCGTGCGCACCAGGAGAATATAGTGCCGGTGGTTGACCTGGCCCTGCATAAGGCAGGTGTGCGTAAAAATGAGTTGAGCGCCATTGCCTTTACACAGTCGCCCGGCCTGATCGGCTCTCTGCTGGTAGGTAGCTGTTTTGCCAAATCCATGGCGCTGGCCCTGAACATTCCTCTCATAGCGGTACATCATATGCAGGCGCATGTGCTGGCTAATTTCATAGGAGAACATAAGCCTTCTTTCCCATTCCTGTGTCTGACAGTATCGGGTGGGCATACACAGATAGTACGCTGTGATGGCCCGCTGGATATGAAAGTGATAGGTGAAACGCTGGATGATGCAGCAGGAGAGGCTTTTGATAAAAGCGCCAAGTTACTGGGATTACCATATCCGGGTGGTCCGCTGATAGATAAATATGCAGCAGAGGGAGATCCCAACCGTTTTAAGTTCCCTGAGCCGCAGATACCGGGGCTGAATTTCAGTTTTAGCGGGTTAAAGACATCTATCCTGTATTTCCTGCAGGAGCAGCGGGAGAAAGATCCGCAGTTCACAGAGAATAATATGGCAGATATCTGTGCTTCTGTGCAGCATCGTATTGTCAGTATCCTGATGAATAAGCTGGTGAAGGCATCTAAAGAGACCGGTATCAGGGAGATCGGTATTGCCGGAGGGGTAAGCGCTAATTCCGGTTTGCGTAAGGCTTTGCAGGAGTATGGCAAGAAGCATGGATGGAATACTTACATTCCGAAGTTTGAATATTGTACTGATAATGCTGCCATGATAGCCATTACGGCGTGGTATAAATACCAGGCGGGCGAGTTTGCAGGCCTGGATGCAGTGCCGGGGGCCAGGGCCGGTTTTTGATCTGTTATGCCGAATCAATATTTCCGTTTTAAGCAATTTACTGTTCACCAGGAGGCATGTGCCATGAAAGTGTGTACAGATGCCTGTCTGCAGGGAGCTTATACAGCTGCGTACCTGCGTGGGAGTGATGTGCGCCGTGTACTGGATATTGGTACGGGCACAGGCCTGTTATCATTGATGCTGGCGCAGGAGCTGCCTGATACAGTATTCAATGCTGTGGAGCTGGATACAGCGGCTGCAGGGCAGGCGGCAGCTAATTTTGAGGCTTCTCCATGGAGCGAACGTTTATCTGTTATGATAGCTGATGCACGTGAATTGCCTGTTACTGAGGCATATGACTTTATTATCACCAATCCGCCGTTCTATGAAGCAGCCCTGAAGAGCAGCGATAAGCTGCGTAACCAGGCCATGCATACTACCACGCTGGATTACAGGGCGTTGTTACAGGTGATTGCTGCACAGCTGCGTCCTGAAGGCGCGTTCTCCGTTTTACTGCCTTACAGTGTGTTTGATGGTTTCAGGGAACTGGCCGCGGCGGAGGGATATCTCCCGGAAAAGATCTTACATGTAAAGCAAAGTGAAAACCATGACCGGTTCCGTACTATTGGTATTTTCCGGAGAAATGCCGGTATGGCTGCTGTCGACACCATTGCTATACGGGATACTGGCCATCAGCAGTATACAGCTGCATTTACCGCGTTATTGAAGCCTTATTATCTTTATCTCACGTAATCTTCCAGGTAATTAAATCTTTCTGTGAGTTGCCCGCCATGGGCAATAGTGGCGTTATGCACTGTTTCGCTTTCTGTTTTCAGTAATTCATCGAATACATATTTCATGAGCTGGTCGCCGAAGTATTGGGACGCATCCCGGGGCAGCTCATTAGGTAGGTTGCTTACGCACATCATATCGATGGTATCGGAGGCGTAAGGTGTTGTTTTTTGTTGTGTGAAGCGGTTTACGCCGTATACGGGATCTTCTATGGTGGAATCTCCCAGGTTGCAGGGAACGGAGCCATTGGTATCGTCGGTGATGTCGGCAATCACTTTTATGCGGAAGTTGTCTTTAGCCAGGTCACTCCAGGTGAACAGCGGCGGGATGCGTTCATCCCAGTAGATGCCGTTCATCAGTATATCCGTAGCAGTTACAAAGGGCAGGAAGCGGCAGTCGTACTGGTCCGGGTGCAGGTGAAAGTCTTCACGGCTGTAGGTCTTATCACTTTTCCGCAGATACAGTTCTCCTGCTTTGAGTTGTGTGTAGACAGGATAAGCGTATGAATTAATGAGATATTCTTCCGGTGGTATATACTTGATACCCAGCAGGCCCATTACTTCAAGGGTACCGGCTGCTACTCGTCCGGAGCCGGTGATTACGATCTTGACAGGTGGCAGTTTAGCACCGAAATAGTGATTAATAAGCTCTTTAAAATCGTGGCAGCGGTGCACAGGCACAAGTGAGTACTGTCCGGTCCTTTTGCCATATGCCAGCAGGCCGTTATGGGCGCCTACTACGCCGGCAAAGAAGCCGAAGCCTAATATCCGTTGTCCGTCCGGATGCACCAGGCATTCATAATCTATGAGGGTGATGTCCTGTTCCAGGATAGCCTGTAGCATGCGGCGGTTATGTGGTTGTTTTTTTCGGGTGTGGGAGAAGAAGAGATAGCGTTTGCCATGCAGTAGTTTTTCTGTCGGCACTTCTTTAATTCCCAGCAGGATATTGCAATGGGAGAGGTCTTCAGAGAGAGGAATGCCTGCCTGCCGGTATTCATCGTCAGTGAAGCATCTCCAGGTGGATGGCTGTACGGTGATGGTAACGTCAGGGTAATGTTTCATGATCCACTGGCATTGTTGTGGGGTGAAAGCGACCCTGTTGTCGTGTGGTTGTTTTTCTTCTCTTATAAGACCGAGGTTTAACATATCCCGCTATTTATCATTCAAATATATCGGTTTTTATTTAACGGAGAGCTGCAGTAAAAAACGGAGCGCCCCTGAACTGGTCAGGAGCGCCGTTGTACCATCGGAAATGGTGTTCAGGTTTATTTCATGGATAGATGTAACGTAGTTGCGGCCTGCGGACAAGCCATTGTGAGTGTAAGTCGTGTATGCTTTTTCATTATTGTGTTTGTTTAAATTGATAACACAAAAATACGTCAGCACGCAACGGGTATCAATGCACGGTTGGTTACACCTATTGCACTTTTTCTCCTGTGGCAGATTGTTTACGGAAAAGGAGGGGAGAGGTATCTGTCTGATTGGTGAAGAGGCGTACGAAGTAGGCGGGATCGTCGTATCCCAGTTTGTAGCCTATTTCTTTTACGGTGAGGTCTGTATGAATAAGAAGGCGTTTTGCTTCCAGGATGATGCGGTTCTTGATAATATCGTTAGGGCTGATAGTGCTGTGTTTGGAGATGCGTTTACCCAGGGCTTTAGGTGTGATGTTGAGCATTGCCGCATAGTCGGCCACGTTATGATGCTGGGTGTAATGAGCTTCCACCAGCTGGCTGAATTTGCGGATGAATTCCATGTCCTGAGGTTCGTTTTTATCTCCCGGTTCATGTACTTTTTTCCAGATGCGGGTAGATCTTATAATGATCTGTTTGAGGAGGATGCGGAGCATTTCTTCCATGCCGGAATCATCCTGTGTGGCTTCTTTTTTTATTTCGGAGAGCGTACGGCGGGTGATGGCAGCGGCTTCTTCATCGAGGTGTACTACGGGGATGTCGTAGACATTATTATAGAGAATGCCGTCGCAGGCTACTTCTTTGTCGTGTATCTGGATGCAGTAGAAGTCGCGGTTATAATAGAGCAGGGTACCTGTGCCGGAGAGTTTGTACCATTGTCCTATGTTGACAAAGAAGAGGGCGGGTTGTTTGAGCTGGTAGGTGTTAAAATCGACTGTTATTTCGGAGCCGGCTTCGAGAAAGATGATTTTGATGAGGGAGTTATATTCTTCGTTCATAGCTTCTTCCGAGGATGTATGATCGAAGTCGAGGTAGCCTATTTTTTTAGTAAAGAATTGTTTTAAAACATTTGCCATGGTGCAAATGTAAAAAGAAAAACCGTCCCTGTACAACAGGAACGGTTATCAACTATGGGTGAGCCTATTATAATAATTCAGCGAGGGCTTCTTTAGCAAAGCCTTTCAGTTCACTGGTGCGGTCTTCTTTGATCTTTTTCACCCAGTCAGCGTCTGCCAGCAGCGGTCTGCCAACTGCAACCAGGTCAAAGTCGCCACGGTCAAAGCGGCGCAGCAGTTCGTCCAGGGATGCCGGATCGGAGCTTTCACCTCTGAATGCGGCCATAAATTCGCCGGAAAGCCCTACTGAGCCAACGGTGATGGAAGCTTTGCCTGTCAGTTTTTTAGCCCATCCTGCGAAGTTGAGGTCAGAGCCTTCAAATTCCGGTTCCCAGAAGCGGCGTTGAGAAGCATGGAAGATGTCTACGCCGGCGTCTGCCAGTGGAGTGAGCCAGGATTCCATTTCTTCCGGCGTTTTGGCCATTTTGTAACTGTAATCATATCCTTTCCATTGAGAGAGGCGAATAATGATGGCGAAGTCTTCTCCTACGCGGCTGCGTACTTCTTTTATTACTTCTACGGCGAAGCGGGTGCGTTCTGCCAGTGTTTTGCCGCCATATTTGTCAGTACGGAGGTTGGTATCTGCATTAAAGAACTGGTCTATCAGGTAGGTATGAGCGCCATGTATTTCCACGGTGTCAAATCCCAGGCGTTTGGCATCTGCAGCGGCGTCTCCGAATGCGGCGATGGTATCTGCAATGTTCTTGTCAGACATAGCGAGACCGTTAGTGTTGCCAGGGCGGTTAATGCCTGATGGTCCTTCGAAAGGAGTGAGGGGTAACCAGCCGGAGTGGTGGTTGTCCATTACTCCCTGGTGCCAGATCTGTGGACCCATGCTGCCGCCGGCGGCATGTACGCTATTTATTACTTTCTGCCATCCGTTAAGGGAGCTGTCGCCATGAAAGCGGGGGATGTTGGGATCGTTGGAAGACGCCGGGCGGTTGATGACTGTTCCTTCTGAGAGGATCAGGCCTACTTCGCCTTGTGCGCGGCGTTGATAATAAGCCGCTACGTTATCGCCGGGTACTCCGTTAGGGGAGAAGGACCTGGTCATAGGGGCCATCACTATTCTGTTCTTTATGTTCAGTGATTTCAGACTGAAGGGTTGGAATAATTTGTTCATCTTATGATTCTTTGATGCAAAGGTATCGGATATTTCCGAAATGCCAATGCTTAAAAATTTTCTTGGGGATTATAGAAATTTATATACATTTGCAACCCGCAACTGAAGGACGGTTGCTTTGCCCAGATGGCGGAACTGGTAGACGCGCTAGACTCAAAATCTTGTTTCGGCAACGGAGTGCAGGTTCGATTCCTGTTCTGGGCACTTAAAATGCAAAACCCGCTCTTAGAGCGGGTTTTGCATTTTTATATATTATCCCACTCTATCCAACTCACTATCAATCAATCCTGAAAAGTTCGATTCCGGGAAAGGGATCAAGTTGAAAACTTGGGGGGGGGCTATATAAGCCAACATTTTGTATCAGAACTATCGTCAGTTATAGGATCTCGAATATTGAAAGGAGCGCAAATTTCAAGCGAACAATAATTCTAATTCCGTGTTATACTCCATGTGCTTTTCGCAGTAGAATAACCAAACCCTGTAATCATTCAAATCATATGAAACACCATCATCACCACGGATGCACGCATTGTGCGTGTAGCAACCCCGTTTTAAAAATCCTGAAAGATGAGCTCTTCACTCCTGAAAATTTCGCTAAGCTCCCAAAACAAAAGACATTTAAAACAGAAGAACAAACACAACCATTCATGGTCACCGGCGGCATTATCCGCCCTATGATCAAAGGTGCCATTGAATCTGTAGGTGCTATTGGTTTTGCAGAAGGCATTGTCGTAAAGACAGGAACCAAAGAGGAAGTAGCCACATTTATGGACGACACGTACCCTGGGTATACCAGCAGGGAACTGGAGGAAGGCCAGACCTTACTGCCCGGTCTGATTGAACCACACATTCACCTCGTTCCTACAGCGATGTTAATGGGCTGGGCAGATCTAAGTGCATTTGACGGCCAGATACTGAGACCCGACTACAACATTGCCACCCTGGGCAAAACTATTGCTAAAGAGGCGAAAAACTTAGCCAGCCTGGATCCTACGTTATGGTTCCTGGGGGCAGGTCTTGATCCGGCGCTGATGCCTTTATTAAAAAATAATAAAGAGCTGTTAACAATAGACATCGACCTGCTGGATAGCATTACCACAGATGCGCCGGTGTGCATTATCGCTGCATCTATGCATACCTTGTATGTGAATACAAAAGCACTGTGGCTGATCTGGAATTTCCCGGACAACATTGACCTGTTAAACACCTACTCTTCCTTCAACGACTACAAAGAGAAAACAAAGGGACAGTTACAGGAAAGCGCAGAGATGACGCCTGCATTGAAAGCCATTCCACCATTACAGAAAGCTGACTTTTTCCTGAAATCATTTATCTATTTAAAACAGATCTTTGATACTGCCAATTCCAGGGGTGTAACCTTTATGCATGATGCGGGAATGAATAAGGGGCAGCAGGAAATACTGGAAGCATATCTGGCAGTGAACAAGGGGACTGTTCGTATCGGTGCAGCCGAAGTATGTAACTCAATGGATGACCTGAATAAAATAAAAGATTTCCCTGTTCCGCCAACCGTATACAAGGACATCTACAAGAGTCATGTGAAAGTGATCTCTGATGGTTCTAACCAGGGATTGACAGGATATCAGTCAGACCCTTATTTATGTAATCCTGCTCATAACTATGGCGTGTACAATTTCGCAGACAAGTACGATGAAAAGCCATTGATCCCGCCAAAGGATTTCCGACAGCTGATGCAAGAGATTGTAAAGGTTAAAAATTGGCCGGTGATGATCCATGCGAATGGCGATCGTGCAGTTCAATTTGCGATTGACGCATTTAAGGAATTTATTACTGATCCTCCGGCAGGGGTGCGACACAGGATAGAGCATTGCTCCTTAACGACACAGCAAAACCTGATAGACATGAAAAATCTGGGTGTCTCTCCAAGTTTCCTGATTGGCCACGTGGGTTACTGGGGGTATGCTTTCCAGGAGGCGATCTTTGGGGAGAAATCAAATATGCTGGATCTCTGTAACAGTGCGCTGAAACTGGGTATGCAGATCACACTGCATAGTGATAATTCGGTAAGTCCACTGGGACCGTTGAGAATGATGGAGCAGTCTATCACAAGGAAAATGGAGGCGGATGACGAAGCAGGGGTATTGAATGGAGCAGAATGTATCACGCACGAACAGGCATTGCGGGCTATTACCTACGATGCAGCATGGCAGTGTTATGCAGAGCAGTGGACTGGGTCGTTGAAGGCAGGGAACTTTGCAGACTTTGTCGTATTGGCACAGGATCCACTGACAATGAAGAACCCATTTATGAATATGCGGAATATCGAGGTGGTGGAAACATGGGTAGCAGGTTTGAAAGTGTATAGTACAGTGCTGCAAGAAGCAGGCATAGTATGATAAAAGAAAGGCCGTGTTATCAGTGACATGGCAGAGTTTACACCTGTTTTCTATAGATCGTCAAAAATTGATGGAGCACAAGCCCCCAGTTATGGAGTGGCATGCTCCATTTCTTTTCAATGTTTACGTTAATAATTCATCAGGGATTTCAAGACCTGCTTTTTCTGCCGCCGCAATATGTGCCTTTGCCTTATCATGATCGATAAAACCCTCTTCAAACAGATATATTCGTGCCAGTTCAATATGTCCGCTAGCATAACCACGGTCTGTCGCTGTTATAAAGTACCCTATTGCCGATTTTACGTCTTTTACTACACCTGATCCCCTCAGGTAAAGATTTCCCAGATGGAAGGCACCCATTTCCGATTCATCTGTGCGGTAATACCGGAGAGCGGTTTCAAAATCACCATTTTCTTCATACAGGTTTCCCAATCCAATGTTATCCGGTTCTCCAAGTTCTTCCGCCTGATGATAGTGGTATAATGCCAGCTCAGGATCCGTATCATAAAGCAGATATCCGAGGTTATTATGTGCCGCAGCCATACCATCGGCTGCTGCCTGTAGCAGTAGGTCAATGGCTTTGTCTGCATCAGGAATGGTCCCTATGCCATACTGGTAACACTGACTTAATCCATAGAGCGCATTTGTATTGCCGGCAGCAGCGCCTTTTTCATACCAGTAAAATGCGTTATCCTCATCTACATACCCGTCTACCATATAATAAATATGCGCCAGGTTGTTCATTGCATAACCATATCCTTTTTCAGCAGCAAGTGAATAATGATAAATTGCTGACGGGTAATCCTCCCTGTTGTAAGCATCTACGCCGATATTATACAATTCTTCCACCGGTGTGTAGACATCTGTAACTGTTTCTTCATCAGGCGTCCTGGCATATGCCAGGAGCCTGTTTCGCACTATCTCATCATAATAGAAACTGTAGTTTTCACTTTCGGCATCCTGTTGTACCAGGCCTTTATTTGCTCTGGATATCCCATATTTATCTATAAGATATACATCCTGCCCCTTTATAGCCCAGGCAACGCCCTGATGAGGCGCTTTACGTACTATTAAGTCGAACTGCTCACCATTTTCAGTAAGACTGTATAAGCTGTCTTTCTGTAGGATGAATACATCATTGTACAACAGTTCTATTTTTTCATATTTAAAATTGATGATCACTGTTGCATTATTTGCCAATACCCCCCATTTTCCATTCTTTTGTGCAATATAATGGCCACTGTGCCTAACCTTGTTAAGGGTTTCGTATATTGGTTCAACAACAACTTCTCCCGAAACATTGACTAGTCCCAGCAGGCCATTGCGCTGAACTATCGCCAGATCAGCGCTATCAAAATCATAAGCATCATCCCATTCGGGAAGCACTATAATCTCACCTGATCTATGCACATAGCCATATTTCTGAGCCTTCATTACCACCGCAATATCCTGCTCACCGAATTCATAAAATTCATCAAATTGAGGACGCAGTAATATTTCTCCTTTAGCACTTTTTAATCCCCATAATCCATTCTCATTGTAAATTTCTTCTTTTGCCGGTTCTTCATAGATATGTCCCCATCCATAGTAATAGTCCACATAGTTTAATAGTTCAGCAAATGAATGAAAAGCCATGCTTACATGTTTGAACTTTGTGTAAGCCAACAGTGAAACGTCGTTATTTTCCATGGCACTGGTGATCATCGCATTGTTATACGCAATATCTGCCAACCAGATAGCCGCCTGTTTGTTATGCGGTATATCTTCCATATTGAATACATCCCGGGCATTCATGCTAAAGTAGGCATATTGCAGGCCGTCCAGATATTTGAATAGTTTATTTTTGCATGCTGTAAAGATGCTTCTATTGCTAATGAGAGACTTTGTAGTATCCAGGAAGTTGTAAAACCTTTTCAGGTTTTCGATACCGGATTTGGTATCATAGTATAAAATGTCATTTTCAATAAAGCCTCCACTTATTAGCAAAGGTTGTAATAATAGTGGCATCTCATATTCACACTTCACTATCACTATATCATTCCTGTCTATTCCTGATGGGAAGCTGATGTTGCTTAAATATACGTTGTGTGACATGCCGCAAAGGTAATATTTTTAATGCGGCTATCAACTGCCTGAAATAGAAGCGGCGCCGTTCCTGGAGCGGGAAAGGCTTCGTTTAATACCTGGATGGCATTCTTCATCGTCGATTGGCAACACCGGTCAACTTACTGCTTTTAGGTTTTGCCAATATCATTACAAGTATAAAAGCTAATGAACCTGCAAGATATAGCCCTAAAGTAAGACTAAGGATGTGGCTCACATTTTGGCGAAATGAAAAAAAAGAAAAAATAAATGTAGGAATTTTCCAAAAGATCAAATATGCACTGAAAATAATTACTATATAGAGACTGTAAAATGAACTGTGTCAAAGGTTAAAATAATTTCCTGACCTTTAACACAAGTTTCTTTTTATGAGCAAGAATGATCAATTTGATTACGACGGCCTCAAGAAAAAGGCCTTAGAACAGTT
>NZ_WRXN01000001.1 GCF_009758205.1 Chitinophaga tropicalis | reverse complement strand
AAGAAAAAATAGCACTTACTAATGACCATATCTTATCTTTGAAATCTTAAAACGCTCTTTCTTTTTTGGCTCTTCTTAGAGGGGATACCATCACCGGTACGAGGGGGTATCATCACCGGAATTTACACAATATGAGATTTAAGCCATTTGCGAATTTGGATGTTCGTAAGTATGGGCTTGATGTCAAGAGTGCCACTTCCAATAGTTGCTGATGCCATCATGTTATTCAATACCTGCAATACATTCAGACTTATTGAATTAATACATGACAGGTAAAAGGCCCTATCAATTGGTTCTTCCTCTAAAAGAATATTACTGGCAGTACAAATACCAGCTATCTGTGTTCGCAGTTCATGGGCGAGCATTCCAACAAAAAGCCGAGTTGTTTCAGTACTAACTTCTGGTATAGCATTGGGAATACAGTTGGGCGGTACTAACATTTGCATGTTTTAAGGGAGTTAATGACATAGAGAAGCCGCATGCCATTTAGGAACGGCAATTAACCGAGATCTAGTAAGTTGTGGGTAGGAGTGCTTGCTGAAAAGAAGAAGGTATAAAAGAAAAAGCGCAGGTCACACCTACTGCCCTGAGGTACTGGTATACCTGACTGCGAATAAGTGCGCCCACGCCGTAACGTGAGCGGTTCACCTATGTCTTGCAGTCGTAAAAATTACCAGTTTTCAGGACAAGACTTAAAGCGATACGCTAATATGAATATTTTTTATCTCCTATTAAGGGCGATAAATATACAACATGTTAGACTATGGGGGCAATGAAATCATGGGAAATAAGTTTTTTGTTATGCTTAAAATTAAAACAAAACCACACTAAATTAAATTAATATTTTAATTATTAAACCATATAGTTGTTTTATTAAAACACAATTTTAATAAATGCTTTTAAAACCAGCAATTTAAATATGATTATATTTGGTTATAACCAGTAAAAATGAGTATCAAAGATTATAACAGGATTAAAGCCGTATTAGCGGAGAAGAAAAAGACCAATAAGGAATTGGCGGCTTACCTTGGGAAGTCGGAGCAGATGATTTCTAAGTGGGCAACTAATAGTTCTCAGCCGTCTGTCGAAACACTATATAGTATAGCGAAGTTTTTGAAGGTGGGTGTTTGCGAACTTCTCGTGACACCGGAAATCTATAAGTTGAAGGAATAACAAATTCTTATGCGACAGACCCAAAAGTATATAATAATTAAATGATAAATCATTCATTTCTAAATGGATACCAATCATTTCTATAATAAACTCACTCCGTTTTTTCCTTAATATAGCCGATACGGCAGCTACCCGCATCCATTATAAAAAAGTCAGCAATTGTCTTGACATCGATATTAATAGAAGTCGCAATTAGGGTCTTTGCTTCATCTTCAGTCAACTCAATGCCATCATCTGTTTGCTTCCATTTCATAGGATCTTTCGTATATTTCTCTTCAACAACTTCTGAAGTCACCATTTTGACATATACAGCCAGTTCATTATCAACCCATTGCTCATTCGTTCTACATTTCATTAAAAAGGCCGAAGCAAAATCTGCAACAATAAAAGTACCAACCAATAAATCATTTTGTAATGCCAATATAGGGATGCCTTCAAATGTCCCAATAAAGTTGTTGCCTAAACCTAAGTATATAAATTCCTGAGGAATAACTGGATCAAAGGATGTTGCACTCCGAATGTCATTCTGTCGATATAAGTATTCACGACCAACCATAATAATAGTAGGTGTGATTCCATCTTTACGAAGGCTTTCTATTTCTGCCAATAGTAAATCACAAACATACTGCCCCTCTAATTTCTGCACATTTGATTTAGTAACAACTGTAAGAAACAGTGAATTTTCATTTCTCGCCACATCCGCCCCCAGACGTTCAATACCATGAATAGGCTGGTGATATGCTCCGTCAATAAAAGCAACTTTTCCTTTCTCCAAAAAGACATAAGGACCTAATCTCTTTAATTCAATTACTGAATCTCCAATATCTTCTCGATTTTGGAAATGCAAGAAAAGCTTTCTAATAACAGATCGCTTTTTCCATTCCGAGGCGACTATGTTTTGAAAATCACTAATTTTTTGGGGGCTTAAAGCAGCATCCGCAATATTACGTTCCTTTTCTCCTATAACTCTCCTTTCTACCCTTGCCACCGAATTAAGTAACGCATCCAATCGATCCAAAAACTCCTGTTTATTAGAAAGCGAAAAAATCTTATTCCATCTTGTAAAATCATTTAAAATTCGATTAGCCTCCTCATTAAATGATAATTTTAAATCCTTCACACTTCCAAGCAATTCGGTAGGAACAGCTATAGTTTCAAAGCGCGCATTATTATTAACTATTCGATCCAATAGAAACCCCATTGTCATCCAGTCGGATGCCATTGGAGGATAGTAAATTTTTCCGTCTGGTCGAGCCGTAAAGTCCCAATTCTCCCATCCCATGTATTTACGAAGATCTTGGGTTCGGAAAAATAGCAAATCGGCCACCTCATCATCGGGACTGTAGCGAAATTCATTTAACTCGGTAAAAATATCCATCAACTGTTCCGGCTTAATTAGGTCTTCTGCGTATAGAAACCATAACCAATAACGGAGAGCTAACAAGGTGCGCCTTTTATATTCAGCAAACTTTCCTGTGATTTCAAGTTCTTTGCTTATGACTTTAATTTGCTGATCGTTCTGGCTGTCAACATTCGATCTCTTAAGGTCATCCAACGCTAATCTCTTCTGAAATAAATCATCAAAGATCTCATTGGGAAGTTGTTGAAAATAATTCAACGCAACTTTCAACAACGCCCAATCTTGCTTACGGGATAGAATATAAAAGAAATCGTTAAAACTAACAAATGCGTGATAATAAAATTGATTTAAAAGCTCCTTCTCATCAGTCGTCTTGGCATTCTCTGAATAAAAGCCTAATTCAAACCATATTACTTCTTTAAGATGTAACGGTAATATAGGCAAGATTGTGTTTGCTAATCCAGAGTATAGTGTCGATCCAGTCGACTTAGCTGTTATTTCAATATAAATCCGAGAAGGAAAAAATATGTACTGCTGAAAATACTGGAGCTTTCGGTAGTCAACACTTTTACGAATAATTGAACGAAAAAAAGAAATAAAAGCCTCGACATTCTCGATTGAGTTTGAGGAGATTGCCTTTTGAGTCGATGACCATACTTGCCCATCGATTCCTTCTAAAAAATTGGTAGAGCGAGCCATGGTTATAAGCATTTCATTTGCAATTCATATATATCGTCAAAAAGATTAAGTATCTCCTTGACTTTTTGGGGCTTGTTATCTTTTATATATTCATCAAGCTTATCACGAAAATAGTCTTCGAATTCACTATCTACCTTTAACTGCTTGTTAGGATTAACAACTGAAACACAACTTGACAAATCAACATTTTTCCCATTCTTCCTTTTCAATTTGGGCCAGATATAATTCTGATGCTCATTAGTGGCAATATTGATGGAAAGTTCAATGGTGTAAAATAACTGCGTTTCACCTCGATACTTCGTCAAAATACCCTCTAGCTTAGGTAAATCTATATCCTGAATAAGGACATCCTTCACCGATATGAATGGATCTTCGTCTACAACAGTAACATCTTGAACATTTCCCCAGTCAACTTTATATTCCTTAATGTCCAGCTTGTTCATTAATACAACAAAATCAGTCCTACTATAATCAGTTAAAAGTTTAATGTAGATTTTTGCTTTTATTTCAGATAGGTACTCTTCCTTAAAACGGGCCATTATCGAGTCAGAGCTTGCAAAGTTAATAATGGTTCCAAATAAATAAGCGATAGCAATAGGTATCGTGATTGCCAGATACGTCCCGGCTAGAACGAAACGATCAAACCAATCCACTGACAATGTATTTCGAAGTGTGGAAATAATTATCAAACAGACTATGACAGACAATGTATAATAAATTATAAAATATAACTTTGATTTTACAAAGGCCATCCTATATGATTTCGAATCTTTTATTGCGAGATTACTAAGTAAAAGCCCAATAACGGCTAAAGTCATACTAATAATAGTTGCTACATTTGATGTCCGTTGATCAATAATTGTAGCACCTGTACCATCATTAAAAACGATAACGTCCAAAAATGGGAATCTAAAAGTAAGCAGACAAAGTAATCCAAAAACAAACGGAATTACAAGATAATATCCCTTCTTAGAAAACAGCAAATTGACGATCTTCCTTCTCCATCCAAAGTTATGAGGTGCAATTTCAGGATATTTTGATATAATTCGTGACTTTACATTATTCCTTAAAGAATTCCTTTTGCGTATTCCCATTGAACTAATAGTTCTATCGAATATACTAAAATATAGTCAATCCTCTAACGTCTGTAAATACAGACAGAGAACAACATTACAAATCTCATTTTCCAGTTATAATAACCGTTTGAGCATCATCGCTACAATATGGCAATTAACAGATTGTTCGTGTAAGCCTATTATTTAGTCTTGAACATAATATTCATCGTAACATTTTTTTGTTATATTCATTATTATAAAATATCAACATGGCACGTTCTCGCGATGGATTTACACCTAAAACGATACGAACTTTAGAAGTTCGTGTCGGTACGACTTGCTCAAACCCGACTTGTCGCATCAATACAACTGCAGCACATACTAATCCTGATGGGGTATTGAGAATAGGTGTAGCAGCACATATCAAAGCAGCTGCACCAGGGGGGCCTCGCTATGACCCTAATATGACTCCTGAACAACGTTCGGATATTTCAAATGGAATATGGCTTTGCCAGAACTGCGCAAGAATGATTGATGTCGATGATATTCTTTTTCCGGTGGATCTACTGATGGCGTGGAAAGCGGAAGCGGAAGGCAGAATCAGAGCAATCGTCACCAGCAGAAGAGCTCAACAACAGGAACAGATCGTACAGCCGGTACCTTACATGGATGTAGAATTAGTTTGGACACATGGAGGACGGTTTCGTCGAGGCATTAGCCATAAGAATCCCCTCACAGAGGTAGAGGGGCGGCAGGTGATTCTCGTTGACGTGGGAGATCCAATCATTATTCATTGGGATCTGGATTGGAATTATGAACTTCGTCTTTACAATAATTCAAGAAGGGAAATGTTTAATGTAGCTGTGGAATTCGGTGAAATTTCTTTTGATGAAATAACTAGCTTACCTAATATAAATAATCTGGAACCACTTTCTAATTTTTCGTTGACAGCCAGAGCAGAAAGTTGTTATGAAGGGATTTGGAAGGATGCTGATATAGAACTGAGACGGGATTATCCTATTTACATGGAAGGCATGACACTCACTGTTCGATATAGAGACGATCAACAACAACAATATACACAAACTTATCGTCTTCAAAACGGAGATTTTGAAAAAATGCCGTAGTTGGTTATTTAAAATTAACCAATGTGTGTCAAAGTTTCTTCATACTAACTTATGCTGGGCTAATGTATTTCTTCATGCAGATAGCCCTCATAGTAGAAGCTGTATTTTCTATTACACCCTTTAGATATGCTATTCTGAATTTTTAAAATATCGTGACGTAAATAAAGAAACTGCGTTCAATCCCCCATTTAATTCGGCTACAGCAGACATCGAACTAAAATGACAATTGATCTATCAATATTTGGAGTTCATATCCACTAGTATTATATGAGCAAAAGTATTACAAGGTTTTGGAATCCTTTTCAAAGTGTTATACATAAAAAAGATAGAACCAATTCTTTATTTCAATACTCAACTTGTAAAACTTGTTGTCTCCCCAAGAAATCAGCCTAGCATATCGATAATCACTGGATACACTAACCGCTTCGAGCAGCTGACCGTCACTAGATATCTCGAATTTTATATGTCCAAAATCTTTTGAAACTTTTAGTAAAATTTCGGTATCATTATCAAAATTAGTTATGACTGTATGATTATTAAATATAGGCAGGCCATCTTCACCATGTAAGGCCAAACGAATCTGATCATCAGTTTGTTCTATAGAAAATAGTAAATACCCTGTTTCCAAGTGCGGATGGATATGAACATTTGGCAACTTTCGCATTTTTAAACCGATTCGCCAATATTCACGTCTTGTATTCTCTGCTTTTATGAGAATTCTACATTGATCTTTTGAAAAATCAAAAAGTCTAGGAACTGCCTGAGTAACATAATCAGGGGCATCATACAATAAGTATATCTTACCTTTGGGGCGCCAACCAAATAACTGGAGGATCAAAGTCAGTCCTAATCCCATGGTCGATATAAGTGGTTCTATTTCTGCTGGATTTCGATATATCCAAATATAAGAATAGATAAACATCACAAACGTAACAACAATAGAGATTGCCTTTTGCAATATTTCATTCATAAAGGGAAACATATATTTATAAGTTACTAAGTGCAAAGACGATAATGAATATTATTTACTTCATTTCCACAATATAACACGGTCAATCAAGTATTAAAACTTAGAAAGTAATTTACTCCGCTGAGATCATTAATGCGTTAACTGGTTTACCGAATAAATTACTACATACATTCTCTCTTTTTACGATTATTGGCCTTAAATTATTTGCCAAAATTCGTCGATACAAACAATCCAATATACTGTAATCATTTCGAGGAATTCCATTTTCCAAAACAACGGAAATAAAATCCCCGGTGGACAATGGTTTCACTATTAAAGCATTGGGAACCCCAGTAACATTATGAAATGCTTCAATAAACTGACCATTGAACCCAGACAATAAAAATATGATACTTTTATACTTCGCCTCAATCGCAAGCTCATCAATATCTTTATATATCAAAGTACCTTCAGCCAGTAATGGAACGGTTGCAATAGGACTTGGATCTATTTTAAATTGACATAAAGCAGACGCACTATAGTACCTTTCCTCTGGCAATAATGTTTGTTTTAATAATAAGGCCAATTGCCTTGATGCCCAGTTTTGGAGAACATCAACGGGAGCTGAAAATTTCCCTTCGTCTCTCTTAGCTGAATTGGGAATATAATTAATATAGCCAACTATAAATTGATCATGTCGTCCTTGAGCAGATAGCGCTAGCCCCCCAATTGCTTTGATTCCCATGAAACCGCTATGCCGATCAGGAAGAGTATTTATAGCTGCGAATCCACATAAAATTTCATTGTTAATAATAGGCTCAAGTCTCTCAATAACATTATTCAAGTTATTGGAACTTTCAAAGTATGATCCAAAGCCTAAAAGAGAAATATCCTTCAACCATGCCCCGACAGCTTCAATACTTCTATCTGCAATCAATTTAGACACACTTCTATGAATAATCCTTTCTTCCTCTTTGTCAAAGCTATAAAAGAGATCAATATCCAAACCTACTGCTAGAGAGGCGATAAACTTATCTAAGGGCATCCGGAAATCCGCTATATCTGCCAAACCAGGCTTTACTTCCACCATTAAATCTTTATCGATAATATGTGGTTTAAGCTTTACTTTAATTTGTGTCGAAATTGAAGAGCCAAAATCTTCTGGCCTTCCCCTTGATAAAATAGGTCTTAATGTTAAGCCAGTATTAAACTTCAATGTTTTTACCTCATGGATTCCCAAATTGAAGTTCCTTGAAGCAACATGTACTTGATCGGAAATCATAAAAATAGAGTAGAAGCCGATACCAAATTTGCCAATGGATCTGTATTTTGATGATCGGAGCCCTGGGAACTCAGATTGAATAAGGCTAGAAGTCCAGAAACTTGTTCCAAAATCAAGTAAGGGACCAGTTAAGACTCTTTCTGACATTCCAATACCATTATCTTCCAATATTAACCAAATATCATTTCCCTCGGCAATTATCTTAATTGACACCTTACTCGAGACACCCTTATCATAACTTTCTCTTGCCTTAACTGCATCCCTCGCATTTTGAATTAACTCCCGGATCACAATTTCCAATTGATTAGAAGCTACGCCATATAACATTTCTCCCCCGAGATTAGTAATAAGTTTTTCTATGTTACTTACATGTAACATAGACGAATTTGGTTGCCAACCATCCGTTTTAACATACTGAGATAATACTTTTGGAGAGTCCACTCCTTTAACACTTTTCACCTGAAACCCACCTTCAATTCTATCCTCTAATAAATTATTACAGGCTCTCAGTTCTTTATCTACGAGGTTAATTGCATCATATGCCACAAACCAAGCCTTTGCATCTTCTTCCTTAAATCCTACTGTCGAAGTAAATAATAACATGTCCCTATCTTTCCCATTTTGATCTATATCAACTTTTGCCAATCTATTCTGAGCTTTCCAATGATCCAACGACATACCACTGATCTTCAATAAAGCCATTAGAAAATCTGGTGCCCTCTCATTATCAATATGTGCAGCATCCGCACATCGAAGTATACATGCAATCTTTATAGGATCAATTCTCCATTCTCGTGGAAATTGTGCGAGCGCATTTACCTGAGTGTTAAAGGATGCTACGACATTCTCTAAGTCCCAATGATGACTCGAGGCCAATTTCCCAATTAATTCACCCAAATGAATTCTCAATACCTGATTTTCAAGTAAAAAGAAATCATCTGATCCTGAAAAATTCCATTTCCTTTCGAGCAATTTCTCTGCTTGGCTAGCATGCAAATTACGTAACGTCGAAAAATCCGCCATGTGCCGGATTTCCTCATCCGAAAGTTCAGCCGATTCCTTAAAGTCAACATATGCATCCTTCCATTGATCAGTTTCCCTCAAACCATCCATTCCTCCTTCATAAGCTTCAAAACACAGAGCAGAGTCATGCAACAAAATGGCACCACCTAACACGAAGCCCTCTAAGGGAGTTAGCGGAAAATCTTCACCTATTATCAAACTAGCAGTTTCCCATAAAGCATCCAAATGGGTTATATCATGTTGTGTTAACCCGGGTAAAGTAGACGAGACTCGAGACACCAAACGATCTGTATTTCTCCGAAAGTCCCAAAAAGCATTTCTTAAAGATTCCCTCTCATTTTTATAGACGTCCTTTTTTTGTTCTCCAAGGGTCCTTTTCCATATGGAAGTTCGTTCAATTCTCTCCCTAGACATAATTATTTCCTATATATTATCTTACAAAGATCTATACTTACATACTGTCAATTAGCAATGGCATTGTTGCATAATTCATTCAGCTCATTCACAATGAATTACGAAACACTCTGATGAAGAAAATATGCGTGTTTTACGCTTTCTTCTAAAATTTATAAACGTATATACCTCATAATGAAATGATTAAATTGGCAACAAATGCCATTAGCAATTAAGACCATTTTTGAAATGCCTTAATTATAAGTTACAACTTATAATTGAATATTAAATCGACTGAAAAAAAGGAAATAAATAAAATAATGACGACAACCTAAACTAAATAATATAAATGCAAAACTATGACGCACACATACTTGACCAAGTCAAGCTATTGTAATCAATTTCACCTTTCCAATACCGCCTTGGATATAGTGTCATTAAAATCCTCCACCCAACAGTTCGACACTTGTCCGGCCCGTTGTACGA
The DNA here is from genome assembly GCF_009758205.1 of Chitinophaga tropicalis. GTDB lineage: Bacteria > Bacteroidota > Bacteroidia > Chitinophagales > Chitinophagaceae > Chitinophaga > Chitinophaga tropicalis. Next base: position 1,420,528 of record NZ_WRXN01000001.1, on the reverse strand, counting down.
AGAAAAGGAACATCAAATGATGTTCCTTTTTTGTTTTAGCCGCTTCCGGGATTTCCTCCCCTCTACCTGGACTATGAGAAACGATAATTAAAGTATACTTTAGAAGATAGACTATTCTCCCTTTTCAACATGAAGACTATTTTCTACTTGGTTTTGTTGCTACCCTTATCAGTTATCGCACAACTGTCCCCTGGCGCACCTAACAAATACGATTCACTTATTCCGGAAATTAATAGCATTATAAAAAACACAATACAGATGTGTTGTCCCTTTTTTGTTTCCTGCACAATAGCACGGTTTACCTGGATCAAAAATGGTATAAAAACACCACATCACCCGTGTAAGCCGGCTTGGCTTTACCTTTAATATTGAGAGTGGCAGTAATTATCACTTTTGTGACACCCCTTAAATCAACTATAGATTTAAGTTTCGCATTCAATTGAACTTCGTCATTCACAAGCACTGCCTGACCAAATTTAAAAGTCTCGATACCGTAGTTTATTTCCATTTTAACATTGCGGATATCTGCAATCTGCTTCCATAGATAAGGAATTAACGACAACGTCAGATAACCATGTGCAATGGTGGTTTTGAAGGGTCCTTCATTTTTTGCTCTGTCCTCATCGCAATGGATCCATTGATGATCAAGCGTTGCATCTGCAAATTTATTGATCTGCTCCTGATCTATTTTATGCCATTCAGAATTACCTATTTCTTTACCCTCGTACGCTTGATATTCTGCGAAACTATTGACGATTACCATAATTTTTTCCTTTTAGTATTCAAAGATATAAGAACCTGAAGATACTTTGTATCGTTATCAGGATACGCGAATTTATAACATGCTCCTGTTTTTCCTGCTTCTAAGCGCTATAACATTTCCATTTATTTTAAGATAATTGTTACTTTTTGTTACCAGGTTCATCTACTCAATACGCTATCCCGCCCTAATTCCCTATATCGCTTCTGGTCAGAATGGTCTTATTGGTTAACCCATATTCTGCCAACCTATAGTTTAAATTTGCCAGAATATAATTCTTCTCCTCCGGAAATTTTTCAGCGATCCGTTTATAGTGTTCCAGGAGCTTCTTACTACGTACATCAGAAAGTGCCTGCAATGTTATATGAATGACCTGATCTGAGTGATCATTCAATCCCTTTATAAAGGTGTCTAAAAAATCACTTTTATTTTTTAATTGTCCTAGTGTATAGAATGCTGTTACCCGTATTTTCTCATCATCTTTTTGTGTGAATGGAACGATCAGATGGCCGAAATCTGTCTTTGTTCCAACCAGTATATAGGTACAAAACCTGAAATCTTCAGCATCATCAATACTTCCTATATACTCACTGATCAAGGATAACCATTCGGCACTTTTGCCTTTCGCATACCAGTGAACAAACTTACAAACAGATCCTAAATCAGTCCGGACCAGTTGAACCAGGTAGGGCTTTGCTCTTTCATATGCAAATTTGGTAAGTATTTGAAGCAGTTCCATTTTAAATTCATCGGCGCCATTCACATATTGTTCTTCAACAATTTGTATTGTTACCGCTTCAATTTTTTTCTTACTTAAAATACCTGTTAAACAATCTTCCTTCTGTTGAATGCTGCTAGTTTCCAGGAATAGATGGATCATTGCTGAATCGGGCCCTCCCATTGAATAGCCGAACCAGCCAGGGCCATCGTCCAGTAGTTCTCCCGAAATAATTTCGTCAAGCCATCGTTCGTACCAATCCAGGAAATTGTTCTCAAAAGTGAATTTAGGCTTTTGTCCGTCTGCAGATAGATTTACTACACGCCCCCGGTATCTTCCATTTATAATAATTCCGTGAAGATATGAGCAACCCTGAGATCCTACGGGAAGAATTCCCCCAAATATTTTGCCCTTCTCTTTCTCATAGTCCTCATCTGAAATATCATCATTATCAATGTTCACATTCAATGATTGCCAATATTCGTCAGACATTCCAGGATAAATGATACAATCGTTCCTCAGGTATATTTCTGTGTTATCTCCAATAAGCTCGTCAATGTTTTCCCCCAATGGATAAATTCCATAAAAAGGTCCTGCGGCAGAATTCAGATATGCAATACCGCCATTTCCAACCTGCAGTATAAAGGATTTGTAGCAGTCTGGTAATTCAATACCGTATTCTTCTTCCAGTCTTGATACCCTCTCTGCAGTTGCCGGATCATTTATTCGGTATTTATGATTGCTTGCACCAAATACCGTTAAATCTTTATCTCTTTTTCGGGCCTGGGAAAGTTTATCTTTTATTCTTTGTACCTGATCTTCAAATAATGCCATATCCTTTGCGAAATTATTTACATACAATGGAGGTTAAACATACAATTTAAGTAATTCAAATCCATAAATTACTATACAGAAAAAAGCTGGGGCGATCTTTTCTACATCATTTTAATACAAGATGAACGAAAAACCGCAACTAAATGATTTACAATACTTTTAATGAGAAAAAATCCAGATTTATCCTTGCAAATCGAACATTCAGTGTTATAATTACAAGGATGATACCCCATAACACACTGCCCAATACCTTCAGCAATTAATCCTATCTTTATGAAAACCAGTTCCATTGTATATGGCCCAACAAAATTCCATACTCCCATTCACCGGTAAACTCGGTAACCTGATCGGCTATAGGCGCAACGGAAAATTCCTCCTGCGTAGCATGCCGGAAATTGTCCGGCAAACCAGAGGTACCCGTCGTGCTGCCCAACGTTTTGGCATGGCCAGCAAAAAGGGAGCACTCATCCGCCATGCTTTCTATTCTGAATTAGACGTTTGCCATGACAAAAGTCATATCAACCGGCTAACAGGAATACTTATTCCATCCGCAGGCAATAACATAAAAAGCATAACTGGCTTCCGGTTCAACAAACATACCGGAACAGACAGGTTCTTTATCCAGGCGCCTCAGCTATCTGCGGATGGCATCCTGCACATTCCCGCGCAAACATTACCTGTATGCAAAGGTATTACCTCCCTGGAAGCAAAAGTGATCGTAACGCGTATCAATTTTGCCACACACCAGGTCGTAGCTACAGAAAGCAATGTCCTGGTCATAGACCTTCATGAATCTTTTAACGGTGCGGTAGTCTCTGTAGATATACCGGGTAAAGGTGCCCTGGTCGTAACCTTGCAGGTAAGAGGCGTGCAGGATAATATCCCTTCCCGCAACACCAGGTACCTCGCTGCCGATATTGTTGCCGTCCAACTACCTCAAACGCTGCCGGTCTTTCACAAACAGGTATATCCGCAGCCTCAAAATATATTATACACTAACTACACTCACTCACAACCATCCATCATCCTGCGGGAATAAACCATCCCGGCCCTATAGATGATACTGGTAAATGCCCCTGTCCTTTGAGCTCTTCTCTCATCCCACTTGCCTGCAGAACACCTCTGCAGCTGTATTTCCCTTGGCCAGACATACCATTATACCCCTTCCTGGTAGACTTTACTCATACTGCATACCTGAAGGTCACATCCGTATCATGTCCACGTTTACTCCTACTATACTATATAGATAGTAGCTGGATAGTAGCTATATACAACCAGGGTAATATCCCTCCCTGCAATAAGCAGATACCGTTACAATAAAAAAAAGCTGTGCAGCTTCTTTTTTCATTATTCAGCTATGACACGTTAAAGACCTTACTCCAAAATCTATCACTAATAGTATGAATAGCATTTTCTGCCTTATCCTTCTCTTTTTGCAGCTTACCAATGTTCGCTGAAGGATGAGCTCCCAGCAGCTCAACGGCTACCTCCGTATCATGCCATCTACCAATAACATCCTGCATCTGGCCAAGGTAATCAATATTCAGCGGCAATACAGCTGCTAACCGTTTATGAAATATCCCATGCACATATATGAGGTTCTTTATTCTCTTACGGGCGCTATGAAATTTATTTGTAGATGATGTAGTTACAATAGCAGCTATCTTCCTCAATTGCCGGGTAACCCAATCATTGATATCGCTATTCCTGATAGGGTGTAATAGCTTTGTAAGAGATTTTATCATACTCCTGATCTGCTTATCATAATGAGCCATATCTAAACGGAACCTCTCAGATTCCTTTTGTATGATACGCTTTGCATTAGCAGTAAATGCAGGATAACTGATATGGAACTGTTTTACTATTTGCAGGTTAATACCCGCTTCGCGGATCATTCCCGCATGATGAAACATTTCCCTGACGGACTTCAACTCTATAGCTGTTTTCCTCCCCTTATATAATTTTATGACTGCCTTTATTTTCTTTACCTCCACACGCAGTTTATGCAATGCTTCCTGGCTTCCGGATTCGGCAAAGTCATGCAGCTGGTGTTGTATATCCAGTTGTCTTTTAAGGAGATATTGCCGTTGCCGTTTTCTCTTAAGCATACCTCAAAGTTAGCACTAATTCCCCGCCTGTGCTGCAAAAGGAGATCCCATGATTTTCCTGACAGGAAGATTTTCTTTATTTTACAACACAATAATTAATTACATGAAATACCCTATACTGCTTATTACTGTTATACTTTCGCTGAGCCAATTCCATTTATCCGGACAGATACTGAAACAATTACCTGGAAAATGGTCCATAAACAATGTCTTAATGAAGCCGGAAATGGATACCGTTTCTCAAACAGCTATGGCATTTTTAGCAGGTAAAAACAGTTTCAAACAATTCACTGCCAACAACAGGTTTATTGAGTTTGAAAAAGATTCTTATACCTACGGCGACTGGCTATTGAAAGGAAATAAGTTACTCCTTCTCAGAGATGAGGGCAGTATTATTTCCTATGAAATAACAAGGGCTTCAACAGATACGCTTTCACTATCAATAGGCAGCTACATCTTTTCTTATGTAAATACCCGGGATTCATTGGCTGCTGATAAAAAGCCGGCTGTAAATAAAAAACCGCTGGTTAAGGCAAACAAAAGCCAGCTTGCTAAAAAATGGTTCTTCTCAAAGACCATAGACCTTTCCGGCGGTCCTGAAAACCGTTCCGGTATTGGAAATCTCCTGTTCAAAAAAAGCTGGTATGAATTCAGGAACGATGGTACATGTACACGTAGATTTACTAAACCGGTACAAGGGACCTGGGAACTGACCGATAACGGGAAACGGCTGTTGATCATTGATGATAACGGAGTAGGACAGTTCTGGGACATTGCAGGTATTTCCGGTAAGGAATTAATACTGCAAATGCCAAATGGCCAAATACAGCGTGTTTATAGCACTGAAGAAACGCTCTAAATACAATCTGCATGAACGCAGCCCCCAAAAGCCACCCTCAAAGGATCGATTTCGCTGAAGGTGAGATCGATCCTTTGAGCGGTTTCCCTACATTGAATATCACGAACTGGTACACTTCCCTTTCCAATAAATCTTGTTTATCGTATATAATTTCTTTAAATTTGACAAAACCATATTGTTCACCTTGCCAAAGGCTGAAGATTGATAACAGTGAACCTTTGACCCTTTATTGCCTTTGGTATTAACCACTAAACCCACTTTAAATTCAACACTTATTTTTAGAAAACCCATAGTTACAGGCATTAACATATAATCGTGCTGCTGGCGGTATACGCTTTTATCTTTCTGTAAAAACCTATAAAAGACCATCAAAATTCAAAGACTATGAAAACAAAATGTAGCATCTTAGCTACCGCCATTTTGCTAATGGTGTCCCTCAAATTCACCCATGCACAAACCTTCAATTATGCGGAAGCATTACAAAAATCCATGTTCTTCTACGAATGCCAGCGATCCGGGCAACTCCCTTCGGATAACCGCGTAACCTGGCGTGCCAACTCTGCCCTGAACGACGGCAGCGATGTTGGCAAGAACCTGACAGGCGGCTGGTATGACGCCGGCGACCATGTCAAATTCAACTTCCCAATGGCCTTTTCTGCTACTATGCTGGCGTGGGGAGGTATCGATTTTGCTGCAGGTTATAATACCTCCGGACAAATGAAATACCTGAAAAGCAACCTTCGCTTTGTAAATGATTACTTCATACGTTGCCATACCGCACCCAACGAATTATACGGACAGGTAGGCAATGGAGGTACCGACCACGCCTGGTGGGGCTCTGCAGAAGTAATGGCCATGTCCCGCCCCGCTTATAAGATAGATCAGACCCATCCGGGCTCTGACCTTGCTGCAGAAACAGCAGCAGCGATGGCAGCAGCCAGTATGGTGTTTAAAACTGACGATCCCACGTACAGCGCCACATTGCTCACCCACGCTATACAGTTATACAACTTCGCTGATAACTATCGCGGAAAATATTCCAGCTCCATCACCGATGCTGCCGGATATTATCAATCCTTCAGCGGTTACAATGACGAACTGGTATGGGGCGCCATATGGTTATACCGCGCCACCGGCGATGCAGCATGGCTGACAAAAGCAGAGAGCTATTATGCGAACCTGTCTTCAGAGCCGCAGAGCACTATCAAGTCTTATAAATGGGGTATTGCCTGGGATGATAAATCCTTTGGCTGTTACGCCCTGCTGGCAAAGCTGACAGGTAAATCCCAATACAAAGAAGATATAGAAAGGCACCTCGATTACTGGACAGATGGCTATAACGGACAACGTATTACTTATACTCCCGGCGGGCTTGCATTCCTGGACGTATGGGGCGCATTAAGATATGCTGTCAATACCAGCTTCCTGGCCGCCTACTATAAGGATGCCGCTACCACAACAGCTAAAGGAACTAAGTACTATAACTTTGCGAAAGCGCAAATGAACTATGCGCTGGGTAGCAATCCCAACAACCGCAGCTATGTATGTGGCTTTGGTAACAATCCTCCTGTCAATCCGCATCACCGTACAGCTCATGGCTGCTGGACCAATAACCAGAATGGTCCCCCGGCTGTAACAAGGCATATCTTATACGGCGCACTGGTAGGTGGGCCCGGAAATAACGACGCCTACACAGACGACCGTTCCAACTATGTGAACAACGAAGTTGCGTGCGACTATAACGCTGCTTTTTCAGGATTGCTCTCAAAGTTTGTTGAAGACTATGGCGGAACACCACTGGCTAATTTCCCGGTTGCCGAAACACCTACCGGCGAGTACCTGATCGAAGCTAAACTTAATGGCAGCGGAAGCACTTACACCGAATGGTCTGTTTGGGTAAACAACCATACCGCCTGGCCGGCACGTGTTGCTTCCAAACACACCTTCCGTTTATTTATTGATATTTCAGAAGGGGTAACCGCCGGCTACACTCCCGCCAGCTACGTGGTTTCATCCAACAACGCTGATGTTACCTTTACCCAGCTACAGCCATGGGATTCTGCCCGCCGCATCTATTATACTGAAGTGACTTTCAACTCCAGTATCAAGATCTGGCCCGGCGGACAGGGAGAATCAAGGAAAGAATCACAGATACGCATACGCCTTCCCTATGAAGCAAATGCTTCTGCATGGAACCCTGCAAACGACTGGTCATCTCAAGGTGTTGACGGTACCCTCAAAGAGGTTAGCAACATTCCTCTTTATGTAGATAATACGCTGGTATATGGCAATACCCCAACACCAGGCGTTGTAGTACCTGCTACAGGTGTAAGCGTAAGCCCTGCTACCGGTTCCCTGAATATCAACAACACTTTACAGCTTGCCGCTACTGTAGCGCCAGCCAATGCTACCAATAAAAGCGTAAGCTGGAGTTCCAGCGCTCCTGCCATTGCTACTGTAAGCAGCACTGGCCTTGTAACAGCGCTGGCACAGGGTACTGCTGTCATCACTGCTACTACTGCAGACGGAGGCTTCACCGCCAGTTCTAACATTACCGTTACCAATGTTGTAGTACCTAAACAATACACAGTTACTACAGCCGTAACAGGCTCAGGATCTGTTACGCTCAATCCTGCAGGAGGTATTTATGCAGAAGGCACACAGGTTACTATGACAGCTACTCCATCAGGCGGATATAAATTCAGCAACTGGAGCGGAGCCGTATCAGATACCATCAACCCTGCTACTATAATGGTAAACGCCAACAAGTCGGTAACTGCTAACTTCACACAGGTTATCAACCAGGGCAACTGTGATAATCCTTCCCCTGTTACACTACCATTCCAGAAAGAAGGTGCGGGAGAATATTGCTTCGTTATTTCAGGTAATATTTCTTTCATCAACTCCTGGAACCTGAGCCTGCTGGAGATCAACGGTGTTAACTATACCAATACCTGGTCTAACAGTATGCCGGCCAGAGTGAACGGCAATTACTATGTTCATTACGTTGGACAGTATGGCTGGTCGCACTTTGAGGCTAATGGAACAGAATCCGGTGCAAGAAGGGCTCTCACAAATAATACAGCTGAAGGAAAACTTTCCGGCTCCATCTATCCTAACCCTGTTACACAGCATAGCTTTACTATCCGTTTATCCAATACTGCTGTTACTGATGTGATAGTAACTATTACTGACATGTCAGGTAAAGTAGTAATGAGGAAGGGTGCTAAAGCCAATCAGCTCTTTACTATCGATTCTTCTATACCTGCCGGCATCTATCATGTTGATGTAAGCAGTAAGAATAAAAAAGTGATGAGCACAAAGCTGATGATACAGTAATTGTTTTTAAAACAGAAAGATATACAAACAAAAAGGGCTGTCAGTATTGACAGCTCTTTTTGTTCAGCTTATATAAACCGGAGTTTTTCTTCCTCCGGTTCACGGCGCAAAACTGATTTTACTTTACAGATAACGCAGTTATGATCTTCTCTGCCACCAGCTCTGCAGATGCAGGGTTCTGGCCGGTTATCAGCAAACCATCCTGTACTGCAAACGGGGCCCAGTCTGCACCTCTCTCATACTTCGCACCTCTTTCCTTCAGCATATCTTCCAGGGAGAACGGTGTCAGTGCCGGAGCGCCACCTGCTTTTTCCTCACTGTTGGTAAAGCCTGACACTGTTTTACCTTTAACCAGGTATTCGCCCTTTTTATCTTTCACATTCTTCAATATTGCAGGTGCATGGCATACCAGGGCTACCGGCTTCCCCTGTTCAGAGAAGGTACGGATCAGGGCAATGGACCGGGCATCATCGGTAAGGTCCCACATAGGACCATGTCCGCCGGGATAAAAGACAGCATCATAATCCTGTGCCTTTACTTTACCAAGAGCTACCGTATTATTCAGCTTGTGCTGAGCGGCAGCATCTGCCATGAATTTCTTAACTGAAGGTGTTGCAAACTGCTCTCCCAGGCTCTTGGGGTCAATCGGAGACTTACCTCCTTTAGGAGAGGCAATAGTTACCTGCACTCCTTTTTCTGTAAGCAGGTAATAGGGAGTAGCCAGTTCTTCCGCCCATAAACCTGTTTTACCTACATTCTTCACTTCACCAAACGAGGTAACAACGATAAGTACCTTTTTTGTTGTTTGACCAAAAACCTGTAATGTTGTTAAAATCAATAATACAAGCGCATATTTGATTTTCGTTATCATATTTTATTTTTTTACAAAATTAGGTCAGTGCGCCCTCCCGGTACAAGGACATACATCACTCTTTTGGTGTGAGGTAGATCACAGGCGGCACTTCAAAGGCTTATGACTGATCCGTATAAAGTCCTCAGAGAACATTTTGAGGAACTGATAACTCTGACTGACGCAGAATTCGAGTACATATCCTCCCATTTTCAGCTTAAAAAACTGAGAAAACATTCTATTGTTATCCACCCCGGAGAGATTTCCAGGTATGAATACTTTGTAGTGAAAGGACTGTTGAAAACGTTTATGGCAGATGACAGCGGGAAAGAACATATCTGGCAGTTTGCCATGGAAAACTGGTGGGTATCTGACTATCACTCCTTCCATACCCAGGAGCCGTCTTCTTTTACTGTACAATGCCTGGAAGATGTTGAACTGCTTTGCATGTCTTCGGCAGACAGAAATAAGCTCTGTGCAGAGATGCACAAATTTGAACATTTCAGCCGGTTGAAAATAACCTCCGGGTTTCTAAGCATGCAGAAAAGGGTAATGGCCCTGCTTCAGAATGATGCCCAATCCAGGTACAAACAACTGCTGGAGCAGTATCCCTCCCTTTTCCAGCGCGTTCCCAAAGCGCTTATTGCTGCATATATAGGGGTTTCAAGAGAGACATTGAGCCGCTTACAGATCTGAGTTATTCAAACTTCAGCGCCTTCCTGGCCAGCTCCCTGTAGCTGACTCCCACAGGGACCTCATATTTTCCCAGCTCAATACCGGTAGCAGAGAAAGCCGTGACCTTCTGCATATTCACAATAAAAGAACGATGGGTCCGGAGAAAGCCACGGTTACTGATCTCTGCCTCCAGGTCGCTGATCTTGTATTTGGCAACGATCTCTTTCTCACCCGTCAAGATCTTAACATAGTCTTTCAGGCTCTCGATATAATAAATATCGGCAGTAGGAATACGCTGGTATTTATTGCCCGATTTTATTACCAGGTAAGGATCTTCTGATGGCCCCACATTTACAGGGGCCGATTGCTGCTGTTTCCAGAAGCGGTCAATAGCCTTAATAAAGCGTTCAAACGAAATGGGTTTAAGCAGGTAATCAATCACGCCCAGGTCGTAGGCATCCAATGCAAATTCCCGGTAAGCAGTGGTAAGAATGGCAGGAGGAGGATTTCTGATAGTCTTGAGAAGGTCTATACCGGAAAGCTGTGGCATCCTGATATCCATAAACAGCAGATCAATATCTACAGTCCTCAGCACTTCATATGCCTTTGCTGCGTTTGAACAGGTAGCCACCACCTCAAAATTACTTAGCTGCAGAAGATGTTTCTCCAGCAGTTTAATTGCCAAAGGCTCATCATCTACCAGCAAACATCTTACCTTCATAAGTTTATCGCTAAATGTACCCGAAAATAACCGTTATCTGTCAATATCTGTAATATGTGCTTTCCCGGATAAATAAATTCCAGCTGCTGCTTCAGGTTCTGTAATCCTATCCGCTCCTCCTTACCTGCCTGGCTGCCCGAAGCTACAGAATTGATCACATCAAATTGTATATGCCGGGAGGTAGCCTTCAGGTAAATGCTTATCTGCGGACTGCCCATATCCTCACTGGCTCCATGTTTAAAGGCATTCTCCACTATAGATACCAGCAGCAAAGGCGCTATCTCCACATTCTCTTCGATACTGATCTGCAGATCGAATTTCAGCTGATCATCATATCGTAAACGTTCCAGTCCGCAGTAATTTTCTATCAGCGCAGCCTCTTCCTTTACAGGTACGAAAGCCAGGTTACCACGATACAGGATATAATCCAGTATCTCCGACAATTTAAAGATAGCGCCTGAAGTATGGGGAGAATTATCCAGGGAAAGCGAATAGATATTATTAAGTGTATTGAACAGGAAATGAGGATTGAGCTGCGCCTTCAGCAGTTTAAGCTCAGTCCCTATTTTCTCTTTTTCCAGCTGCAGCGTTCTTTCCCGCATTTCATTCTCGTTTTTGAACAGCTTTATAGCCAGAAATACAAAGGGGATAGCCAGCGTGTGATAGAAATATACCCTGAACAGCTTATACAGGTCAAGACATATCTCTGCAAAAGATTCCTGTCCCGGTTCCACCACACAGTTCGTAAACAGGGTTATCAGGGGCTCTGCAACATATACTATCAGCACCCTGGCCAGTACTGCCAGTATATAAGCGCTCAGCAACCAGACCAGGATAGTGAAAATATTCTTTAGCCGGGGAAGGATATAATAGGCTAAAAAGTAGGTAGCAGGCATCTGGATAAGCAGCAGCACAAGTGCATAGATCATTGAAGGAACGGGCGTCCAGGACGTATCTCCGAAATAGTTGGTGCCGGCAGATAAGATAAACACGCCTATCCAGAAAAAAACATGCGACTGAAACCGGTGTTTCCTGCAATAGTTCAAAAAAGCATACAGCGCGCCCATAGGCAGCAAATATTGAATTTTCACCACACTTCTGCAAAAGCAACGACCGATTCACGAAAATACCCCCTCAATTCACAAATAAAGGGTATCAGCTGATCCTGTCAGTCGTTCTGCAGCTTCTGCCATCCATCAGCCTGTATCTGTCTTACAGGTACCCTTCCATTCTATACCAGGAATACTTTTGCGCAAAAAAACACATGTCTGACAAACGGCTGAACGGGCTGGACCATTTACGCGCACTGGCCATTATACTGGTTTTTCTATTTCATTACGGACGGCTGTTCCCTTCCCCCCAATGGGTGACTGCCATAGGCGCCTTCGGATGGACAGGCGTAGACCTCTTCTTTGTATTAAGCGGCTATCTCATTGCCTCTCAACTATTCTCAGATCTGCAAACAGAAGATGGCATTTCGTTTAAAGACTTCTTCCTCAAACGTTTTTTCAGGATAGTACCGGCATATCTGTTCACAGTAGCCGTTTACTTCCTGCTACCTTCTTTCAGGGAAAGGGAAGCCCCTGCCCCATTATGGAAATACCTGACATTTACGCAGAACCTTGGGCTTGACCTTCGTTACCAGGGTACATTTTCCCATGCCTGGTCACTTTGCATAGAAGAGCAGTTCTACCTCTTGCTTCCCCTGGTACTTATCCTGCTCTCTTACTTCAGGCTGATAAAAAGGGGATGGATCTTACTGTTGATACTGTTCCTGGGAGGATTTTTCATACGTGCATATAACTGGCACTACCAGGTAAGCCCTTTTATTGCGGATGGCGAAGCCTGGATCAACTGGTACAAATGGATCTACTATCCCACCTTTACCCGCCTGGATGGTCTGCTCACGGGCATCTTTATTGCCGGTGTATTTCAATTCAGACCAGCATTAAAGGAGCGCATCAGCCGTTATGGCAACGGCTACCTGCTTCTAAGCATCTTTATCCTGGCAGCAGCCTGGTTTGTCTGCACTGACACTGAAAGCTTTCATGCTTCCGTTTATGGGTTTACACTGACAGACCTGGGATATGGGGTAATGGTGTTGGGGGCTGTGAGTAACACAAGTATCCTGTATAAGTTCCGGCTGCCAGCGGCCTCTCGCCTGGCGATATTGTCTTACGCAATATACCTGCTACATAAGATCACCATACACCTGACACAACTGTCCCTGTCAAAGCTGCACATTGAGAAAGACAGCAACCTGATGTTTGTGCTTTGCATCATCACTTCTGTTCTGGCGGGCCTGATACTCAACCTGTTTATTGAAAAACCATTCTTACGGCTCAGGAATAAACTGTTTTTATGAAAAAAATTCCCCTTCCTTATCAAAGTATCCTCCTGCTCCGTTGTCATTATATAGACCGTGCTTTTTTTTAAACCTCTAAATAAACCATTTATTATGTACAAAATTGCAATGCTCCTGTTAACCGTAGCAGTTCTAAGCAGCTGCGCCAAAGACACCGCTCCAGAGATCAGCGAGGAAACAACTAACACTACTACAGATGCCAATGCCAGGGTATCTGCAGCTGCCGCTACCGTCAATTTCAGCGGCTATACCTGGCAGATAAGACAACAGGGTTTGTCTGCTCCCGGCCCTAACTACTGGAGCAGTAACAACGTATGGGTAGACAGCAATGGCTGGCTGCACCTGAAAATAAGCAGGGACGCCGCTACAGGCTTATGGTATTGTGCTGAAGTGATCTCCAACCAGACCTTCGGCTACGGTACCTATCTATGGGAAGTAGAAGGCGCTGTAGATAAGCTGGACAGGAATATTGTGCTGGGCCTGTTCAATTATAAGTCAGGCGATAACGGGCATCATGAAATAGATATTGAGTTTGCCCGCTGGGGTAATGATGCCTGGCATAACTATAACTATACTGTTTATCCTGCAACAGGTTCAGGAAGCGTAAGCCAGACCAACGAGCTGAAACTGAATGGTACTTATACCACTCATACGTTTACCCGTAACAGCACCTCTGTTTCCTACAAAGGATATCATGGTTTCACTACCAGCGAAGCCAATGCCTTCTTCCCGTGGACAACCCCTGCCGGGTATAATGTAAGTACGCTGGCTCTGCCCATACATATGAATTTATGGCTTTTCAGCGGTCAGGCGCCTGCCAATGGCGCTGAAGTTGAGATAATCATACATTCATTCAGGTTCATTCCGGCATAAAGCAGAATGGCATCGGTTATCATAAACAGAAAAGAGGTTGTAGTTAATACAACCTCTTTCTCGTTTACAAAGCAACTCATCGGCTCTGTCTATATATAAACCTTCACAGACAAATCTATTTTAGTAATTCTCGTTCTGTATCAGCACTCCGTTACTCTTATCGATCTCTGACTGTGGCAGCGGGAAATAATAGTGCTTAGGTCTTACAAAGGTCCTTGCAGCTACCAGTATATTCCCGTTCTTACCGTACTTAGGTTTGTTATAATAGGTAGTGATATCTATCAGTTTGGCTTTATCCCAGCGAATCAGGTCCTGGTGACGCTCATTCTCACCACTTAGCTCACAACGGCGTTCGTGCATCAGTGCCGGCATACCTGCACCACTCACCTCAGCCAGTCCGGCTCTCTTCCTTACCTGGTTGATCTCTGCATCGCCGGCGCCGGCGCCCTGTGTACGGATCTTGGCTTCAGCTACCAGCAGCATGATATCGGCAGTTCTCAGCAGTGGTGTTTTCAGAGAGTAGTTCAACCCTCCGTTAGATTTCCAGGAAGAGAACTTACGGAAATGATATCCTGTTTCTGACATGCTTGCGCTATAGGTAGCTATTTCAGTGCCTATATCTACTTTATCTCCAGGCCCCATTACAGATACGGCCTTACGTGCATCTCCCGCTTCAAATTCATCTACAAGGGTCTGCAACGGCTGATGGAAGTTCCAGCCGCCCCATTCACGTGGCGTATGGTAAGTGGTGAAGTCTGAATACCCCCAGGTATCGCTTGTCTGCACAGCAAACAGCATCTCGTCGTTGTTGCTGGTGGCTGGTGTAAAATTCTCCAGGTAGGTAGAAGCCAATTTATAGTTAGGGCTGGTAGTTACTTTTTCTCCGTAGATAAGAGCCTGGTCCAGCTTTTCCCAGTTCATATACAGTTTACACAGGAAACCCCATGCTGTGCCTTTGGTAACACGGCCTTTATCATTAGCGCCATAAGTGTCAGGCAACAGATCGGCTGCTGCCAGCAGGTCTGTCTGTATCATTCCGCGAAGGCTGTCTGCACTTACTTTAGGATGGTTATAGCTGCTGGCCAGCACATCATCTTCTGTAACCACCGGTACTTCTCCATAGATCAGCATCAGCCGCCAGTAAGCAAATGCGCGCAGGAAATGCGCTTCTCCCAGGCTACGGTTCCTGATATCCTCATCCATCTTTTCTATTTTAGGAATATAGATCAGCGCATTATTTGAACGGTTGATCATCTCATATTTCCATCTCCAGCTGAACCTCACCTGTGCATTGGATGCGTCGTAGGTAAAGTTCTCGATGGCAACATCTTCTGAGTGGTCGCCCGCACGGTATTCATCATCAGAGCAGATGTCGAACGTGAACTCGGCATGCCCTGTAAAGTCTTCTTCCAGTAATATGTTGTATATCCCCGTGATACCGTTCACCGCATCTGACTGTGTGCGCCAGTAGGTTGCGGTAGTATAATTGCCCTTGGGTGTTACGTCCAGTACCTTATCACATGCAGTTACGGAAAGCAACATACCCACTGCCAGTATAATATGTTTAGTTGTCATGATCCCCTGATTTAAAAATTAAGCGAAGCGCCCACAGTAATACTTCTTGCCTGCGGATAAGTAGCTACATCCACACCTCTCTGCCTGTTTCCGTCGGTATATCCCAGCTCCGGATTCAGACCGCTGTAGTTGGTAAGGATGAACATATTCTGTCCTGCCACATACACCCGGATACCAGGGCCGCCGGCGTTACCCCAGAGTTTTGCAGGAATGGTATATCCCAGCGCTACGTTGCGCAGCGCGAAATAATCGCCTTTCTCAATAAACCTGTCTGACGTACGGTAGTTGCCGTTATTGTCTGTCAGCGTCATACGGGGAATGCTGTTGCTGGTACCTTCTCCATGCCAGCGGTTCATCTCCTCTTTATAATAGTTATAAGAGTAAGTAGGATCAAGGCCCTGCATCTTATCAGCGTTATAAAGCTTCACACCTGCTACGCCGGTAAAGGCCAGGCTGAGGTCAAATCCTTTATAGTTGCCACTCATCTGTATACCGTATTGCAGGCGTGGGTTAGGATCTCCCAGGTTCACACGGTCAGCTTCAGTGATAGCGCCATCTCCGTTTACGTCTACAAAGCGAACATCGCCGGGCTTAATGTTAGCGCGCCTGCTGTCGTTTGCCAGGTAGGCGTCATTATCTATCTCACTCTGGGTCTGGTACAGGCCTGCTGTTTTCCAGCCATAGAAGGATGCAATAGGCTGTCCTTCATAGGTACGGGAGATCTCCTGGTTCTGACGGCCATAGTTGGAAGAACTGATGTAAGTATCTTTAGCATACAGCTTCGTTACTTTGTTCCTGATCATTGTAGCGTTGGCCGCCACAAAATAGGTGAAGTCCTTTTTGCCACCCTGGTAAGACAGTTCAAGCTCCACACCATGGTTGTTCAAACGGCCTATGTTCTGGTCAGGCACTACCGATGTACCATGTGTATCCATCTGCACCGCAGGTACCAGCATGTCAATTGTATTCTTATTGAAGTAAGTAACGGTCGCGTTCAGCGCACTTTGCAGGAAGCCCATTTCCATGCTGATGTTTGTCATGTGCGCTTTTTCCCAGGTGATGTTCGGGTTGGCAATACTGGCATTCCAGGTACCGGTTACTGGCAGGTCGCCAAAATTGTAACGGCGGTTCTTGGCTACAGCTGCCAGGTACTGGAATTCACTTACGTTCTGGTTACCCAATACACCCCAGCCTCCGGTAACTTTCAGGTTGCTCATGAAATGAACGTTCTCTTTAAAGAAGTTCTCATCAGATACACGCCAGCCGGCAGATACTGCGGGGAAATATCCCCAGCGATGGCCTTCTGCAAACCTGGAAGAACCGTCAGCACGCATTGTGGCAGTAAGCAGATATTTACCTTTAAAGCTGTAAAAGCCCCTTACAAAACTGGATGCCAGCACATTGGTAGCATGGTAATTACCGGCTGCATCAATTACAAGGGAACCGTTGTCCAGCACCAGCATGTCAGGCGATTCATCATCAAAGCCATTACGTTTGGCAGCAAAATAGCTACCGGTATATTTCTGGTAGGAAACACCTCCTGTCAGGGTGATCTGGTGTTTCTGCGCCAGTGTTTTGTTGAAGGTCAGAAATGCTTCTGCCAGCTGACTGTTGGAGGTAGTATCACCCTGTGTTAATTCAGCGTCGTCCCTGGTACGTACCTGTGTCAGAGTCTTGGGCAAAAAGGTATATGAGTTGCTAAGAGTACCGTCAAAGGCGTAATTCACGCGGAATTTCAGGTCGCGGACAATTTCCAGTTCAGCAAAGGCATTGGCCAGTACCCGGTAGCTTTTCACCCAGGCATCGGTAGTTTCTGCAGTATATACCGGGTTGTTGATGTCCCCCAGTTCATTGCTTGCCTGTGCAGAGCCATAGGCGCCCGTTTCATCTTTCACCGGTATGGCAGGATTGAAACGCAGGGCGCTGAAGATAAGGCCTGTCTGGGAAGAATATGTATCCAGCGCGTTGCGTTTACGGGCGGTCAGCTGCAGGTTCTCGCCCACTTTCAGACGTTTATTCAGCCTGTGCTCTGAGTTGATACGTACTGTATATCTTTTGAAATAGGTATTGGTGATCATGCCTTTCTCATCATAATAACCCACTGAGAAAAGGTAATTGGAAAATGCACTTCCGCCCCTGATCGATATATCTGCATTGGTGACATTTCCGGTATTGAAAAGCGCCTTCTGCCAGTCAGTACGCTGTACAGCATAATAAGGATCCTGCCAGATAGCAGGTACAGACAATCCGTCATTGGTATAACGCTCCTGTTTCAGCGTTACCAGTTCCGGAGCAGTAAGCAGGGGAATATAGCGGCGTACGTTGGAAACGCCCCTGTAGATATTCACCGAAGTATTCAGCTTTTCATTGTAACTGCCCTTTTTGGTAGTGATAATGATCACACCATTTGCAGCGCGGGTACCATAGATAGCAGAGGAAGACGCATCTTTCAGCACTTCCATGGAAGCAATGTCATTATTATTAATATCACTCAGGCTGCTGGCAGGCACTCCGTCTATAATGATCAATGGTTCAGAGTTGTTGATAGTACCTGTACCACGTATGCGGATAGAAGGGGTGGTACCCGGCGATCCGTCAGAGCGTACAATGTCCACACCAGCCACACGGCCCTGAATGGCCTGGGCAGCATCGCTCACTGGCAGGTTCCTGATATCGGCGCCTTTTACAGTAGTGATAGTACCTGTCAGGTCGCGTCTTGTCTGGCTGCCATAACCTACTATTACTACGTCACTGAGGCTGGTAGTGCTGGGAGAGAGGGCAATATTGCCCAGGTTGCCTCCTGCGCTTACAGTCAGTGGAGCAAATCCTATAGCTTTAAATATCAGGGAATCTTTTTCATCTGCCCTGATGGCGAAATTACCGCTGGCATCTGCAGCTACTCCCCTGTTCTTGCCTTTTATGGTGATAGTCACACCTGGCAGGGGTTGTCCTTTATCATCCCTTACTTTGCCCTGCGCAGTGATGGAAGTATCTGCCCATTCCACCATTGTGGGGATAGCCCTGTTCAGGGTGGCAAAGGTCAGGTCCTGCGTGCGTGTAATGATAACCTGCGCTTTGTTCTGCTCAAAACTGAAGTGGTTGGGAGTGAGCAATTGCTGCAGGATAGTCTCCACAGAAGTATTGGTGACATTAATACTAACCGGCGGAATAGCTTTGACCTGGGAAGAATTATATACAAACCGGAAGGGAGTGAGCTGCTGGATCTTGCCCAGGACCTCTTCCAGTTTCTGATGACTGGCGTTCAGGTTTATCTTCACCTCCCTGATATTCTGCCCTTCCATTGTACTGGCAAAGAGCGTGAACGTGGAAGTGCAGATAAAGGCCAATATATAGACCGAACATCGCATAAGGAACAATATGGCTTGGATACACGGCACCCGTGTATGCGCTGTTTTTTTCATAACTTTAATACGATTTATTATTTATTAATAAATAGTAGCACGGGCATACAGGTTTGGCGACATGAGATGCCCTGCTGTAAAACATTCCCCTGTGCCTCCGGGTACAGGGGTGTTTTATCCTGTCTCAGGTACTGTTGACGACGATATTGTTCATATATACAGGTGAAATTTTAGGCTTTTCGTATCAGGGACATCCCTTTCCACTCACGGTTACTACGCTGCTGTCTGCATTGAAAGTGTAACTGGCATTATTGATCCTGCACAGCAGGTCCACAACACGGCTTACAGGCGTTTCTTTCTCGAAACTTGCGGTAAACATGCAATGCTGCAGTGATTCACTGGCAAACACCACTTCTATGTTGTAATTTCTTTTAATAGTCCTGGCTATCTGTACAAATGACTGGTCGTAGAATTCAAGTTGTCCCCTGGTCCATGCGTAGGCAGCTGCTGCCTTGACCTGCGCTACCACAGGCCGATTCTGGTTGTTATATTTCAATTGCCTGTCCGGCGTCAAAAAAGTAATGGTCCTGGTCTTCTTATCCTCCAGCCTGATCTTTCCGCTGGTAACCGTTACGTAGAACGGCTCTCCGGGATATGCTTTTATATTGAATGCTGTTCCCAGTACCCTGGTGGTCATGCTTCCGGAATGAATAATAAATGGTTTCTGCGGATCCCGTACTACATCAAAATATGCCTCCCCTGTCAGTGACAGGCTACGTTCATGTAACAGCGGATAATCTGTATATACCAGCCTGGTATCTGCATTCAACCATACTTTACTCCCATCCGGCAACATGGCAAACCGTGGCTGATGCCCTGTGGCATAGACTTTCCTTCCTTGCAGGATAATGGCCAGCAGTCCTGTGGCCACCAGCAAACATATTGCTGCTGCTACCCGGTAACGACGCATCTGTACCAGCAATCCCTTACGTATGTTCCTTTCCCTGTCTATTTTTTCTTTCAGCCGCGTTTCCAGCATACCCTCGTCCACTCCTTCAGGCAGTTCTGCCACCAATTCTTCTCCTTCAAAAGAATGGTACCACTTTTCCAGTAAGGTTTTTTCTTCGGCATTGGCAGTACCATCCAGGTACTTTCTGGTTAAGACGGATAGCTGTTCTCTGGTCATACAGGGAAATAGTATGGAAAAAGAGGAGTATACCCTACCTCGGGTCTAAAAAAAATTTTCCTACCAGAAAAAAATGAAGTGTTTCAATTGCACCCGTAACTGGCGGAGCGCCCGGGTAATATGCTTCTCTACTGCTTTGGTGGATATATTCAGCTTCTCGGAAATACTTTTATTACACAATCCTTCTTCCCGGCTGTACCTGAAAACCAGCCGGCATTTCTCCGGCAGTTTGCTGATCTCGTCACGGATCTCCCTTTCCAGCAAACGGCTATCGGCCGGGGAAAGTGTAACATCCTGGCTGTTCATTAACGATTCAAGTGAAGTGGTTTTGCCTGCAGGCTGGCTGAAATGGCTAAAAACGGCATATTTGGTGGCGGTGGCCAGGTAAGCGTATAAAGAGCGGATATTGGTCCGTTCCCTGGAAGCCCACAGGCTTACAAAGATCTCCTGTACCACATCTTCGGCCTCACTGCTATCTTTCAGATGATAATAAGCCAAAGCATACAGCTTACGCCAATAGCGCTGATAGACCTCGTCAAAAGCCTTCCCGTCAGAGAGCTTGACCAGATCCAGTAATTCATTGTCCTCTAATGTCCTATATGACATAAGCGTGTGTAAAAAGTACCTTAAAGTAGCAATAATTTTCTAATGCTCATATTATTTTCCGAAGAAGTCCATAATCCCGGAAATGACCTAACTTACCAATCATAACCATTCATTTATGACCAACGTAACCGTAGAATGGCTGCATTCCATTGAAGCCTTACAAGACGTTCCTGCCGATCAGCTCCAATGGCTGATAGACAACAGCGAATGCCATATTCTCCAGCCGGGAGAAGCCCTGTATGAACCTGGCGCCCAGCAGACAGGCACTCACATTCTTGTTTCCGGTACTATACGCCTTACCCAGATACAGAATAACGAGAAAAGGGAACTGCTCATCCTCGAACCTAAAAATATAGGTGGTTACCTGCCCTTCTCCAGGGGATATACTTCTTCGGTGCTGGGAGAAGTGCTGGAAACAGCAGAAGTCATGACACTACCCATAAGTAAGATCCAGGACCTGATACGCCAGCATTTTGAGCTGACCCAGGCACTTGTACATGTCATGACCACCCGCGTCCGGGAATACACCTCCTTCCTGCGCCAGAGTGAAAAGATGATGGCATTGGGTAAATTATCTGCCGGACTGGCGCATGAGCTGAACAACCCCGCAGCAGCAGTAGTAAGAGGAGCGCTGACACTGAAAAAACATTTACAGCTGGAACCAGTAACCTTTAAAAAGGTCATGTCCATCCGCATGGAACCGGAAGATGTGGATGTAGTCAGAGATAAACTGTTCGAAATACTGGAACAGCATAAAACCACGCCGCCTCTTACACTCATGCAACGTTCAGAGAAAGAAGATGAACTGATAGACTGGCTGGATAACAATGATGTTGAAAATGCGGCTGAGCTGGCAGAGAACTTTACAGAGTTCGGGTTCACCACCGCAGATCTCGACAAATTCAGGGAACGCATCAATAAAAATATATCTCCTGTGTTCAACTGGATCAATGACAACCTGGTCATTGAAAAGATAGTAGCAGATATTGAAGAAGCCTCCAGGCGCATCGGCACCCTGGTAGGATCTGTCAAGATGTTCACCCATATGGACCAGGGTTATGATAAACAGCTCACAGATATTCACGATGGCCTCCGGAATACCCTCACTATCCTTCATTATAAACTACGCAAGGCCAATATAGAAGTAGTACAGGAATTTGACACCACCCTTCCTCCCATCAGGGCATTGATAGGAGAACTGAACCAGGTATGGACCAATATTATTGACAATGCCATAGATGCCATGGAGGTTAATAAGAAAGGTAAACTGGAAATAAAGACAGAACGGGACAGGGACTGTTTAAAAGTTATTATTAAGGACAATGGCCCCGGTATACCAGAAAATATCCTCACCAGGATCTACGATCCTTTCTTTACAACAAAAGAACCGGGTAAAGGCACCGGACTGGGACTGGATATCGTTTCACAGATAGTAAGACAACATAAAGGCTACCTGAAAGCAGAATCCAAACCAGGCGAAA
Organism: Chitinophaga tropicalis; assembly: GCF_009758205.1. Classification (GTDB taxonomy): domain Bacteria; phylum Bacteroidota; class Bacteroidia; order Chitinophagales; family Chitinophagaceae; genus Chitinophaga; species Chitinophaga tropicalis. Next base: position 1,398,216 of record NZ_WRXN01000001.1, on the reverse strand, counting down.
CAAAGTTCATTATTTCTTTGCCTATCAATGGCTAAGTCTATTTACAAGAGAAACAGTAAAACCGACAATAATTATTCAGGATCATAATAATTATTTTTGACACGGATTTATGCCATTATAAGATCAGAACCATGAGTCAGAATCAACCCTTTATTCTTTGTATTGACGATGACGCGCAGGTGCTGCGTGCCATTGCCCGCGACCTCAAAAGTAAATATCGCGATAGCTATAAAATATTAAGCACAACGGTGGTAAAAGAAGCCCTGGAAACTTTACTGGAGTTAAAGAACAAAGGTGAAACCGTTGCCATGTTCATTTCAGACCAGCGCATGCCTGAAATGGAAGGAGTAGCATTCCTTGAAAAAGCAATGGAATTTTATCCTGACGCGAGGCGTGTACTACTCACCGCCTATTCAGATACCGACGCCGCTATCCGGGCTATCAACTCCGTACAGCTGGACTATTACCTGGTTAAGCCCTGGAGCCCGCCGGAAGAAAAGCTGTATCCGATCATAGACGGACTGCTGGACGACTGGCAGAATATTTATCGTCCTGATTTCAAAGGGATCAAAGTAGTAGGCTACCAGTTCTCTCAGAAATCGCATTCCATCAAGGATTTTCTTGCCGGTAATCTCATCCCCTATCAGTGGCTGGACATACAATCAACCGAAGAAAGCAACAAGCTGCTGACGCTGAACAACCTCTCTCTGCAGGACCTGCCTGTTGTTTTCTTTGAGGATGGCAGCTTCCTGCCCAGTCCCTCTATCATGGAAATAGCGCATAAAGTAGGGCTGAATCCGCAGGTGAAACATGATGTATACGATGTGGTGATCATAGGGGCCGGACCGGCAGGGCTGGCGGCAGGTGTGTATGGCGCTTCCGAAGGATTGAAAACATTACTGATAGAAAGACGCGCTCCCGGCGGACAGGCAGGCACCAGCTCCAGGATAGAGAACTACCTGGGCTTCCCCACAGGACTGAGCGGAGCAGAACTAACCCGCCGTGCACTTACCCAGGCTACCCGCCTTGGTACAGAGATCATCACTCCCCAGTCAGTAAAAGATATACAACAGAGAGACGGCTATAACCAGATCATCCTGGAAGATAACACCGTCATCACCACCCGCAGCGTGATCATCACCACCGGTGTTGATTACCGGCAGCTGGAAACCAAAGGCATTGCAGACTTTACAGGGGCCGGCGTTTATTACGGCGCCGCCATGACAGAAGCTACTGCCTGTAAAGACAAGGAGGTATATATAGTAGGTGGCGGCAACTCCGCCGGGCAGGCCGCTATGTATCTCTCCAAGTTTGCGAAGAACGTATACATCCTGATCCGCAAGGAAGATCTGAGCAGCACCATGTCTGCTTATCTTATAGATCAGATCAACGGCACTCCCAACATCACCATAAAACCAAAGACCGAGATCACCGAGGCAATAGGCCATGAGAAACTGGAAAAGCTGGTGATCGCCAACGTAGATACTAAAGATAGTAATACTGTCAACGCAGACGCCCTCTACATTTTTATTGGCGCCAAACCATTTACCGACTGGATAGCTCTTAATATTATCAAGGATGAGAAAGGGTTCATTGAAACCGGCAGGGAGCTGAAAAATTACGATAGCTTCAGGAAGATCTGGAAACAGGAGCGTGACCCATACCTGCTGGAAACCAGCTGTCCCGGCATCTTTGCCGCCGGCGATGTGCGCGCTACCGCAATGAACCGCGTAGCGGCAGCCGTAGGAGAAGGTTCTATGGCCATCAGCTTTGTGCATAAATATCTTGCGGAAGTTAAATAGGTGTTTTAGCTATTTGTACGACATTTGCTACCCTGTTTTTGTAGTATCTGAGTTTGTCCGCCACGGCGGACAAACAATTCCTTATAAAACAGCTCAAACAGATGTTGATTTACTATGAAGGTTTGCATTGCTGAAAAACCAAGCGTAGCCAGAGATATTGCTGAAATTATCGGGGCCAAACAACGCAAAGACGGATATTATGAAGGCAATGGGTACCAGGTAACCTGGACCTTCGGGCATTTCTGTACCCTGAAGGAACCTCATGATTATACAGAGCAATGGAAATTCTGGCGGCTGGAAGATCTGCCTATGATACCTTCCAGCTTTGGCATCAAACTGATAGAAAATGATGGGGTACAAAGGCAGTTTAAAATAATAGAACAGCTGGTACAGCAATGTGAGGAAGTGATCAACTGTGGTGACGCCGGCCAGGAAGGAGAGCTGATACAGCGCTGGGTATTGCTCAAAGCCCAGTGTACCGCTCCTGTTAAAAGACTGTGGATATCTTCCCTTACAGAAGAAGCCATCCGTGAAGGATTCCAGAAACTGAAAGATGCAGCTCAGTATAATAACCTCTATGCCGCCGGCAGCGCCCGTGCTATTGGCGACTGGCTGCTGGGTATGAATGCTACCCGGCTGTTCACCAAGAAGTTTGCTATGGGGAAAACCGTACTATCCATAGGCAGGGTACAGACACCTACCCTGGCTATGATAGTACAACGCCAGAAAGAAATAAACGCCTTTGTTTCGGAAGAATACTGGGAGCTGAAAACAATTTACCGGGAAACAGAATTTACAGCTACCATAGATCGTATCAAGGTGCTGGACAGGGCACAGAAAGGATTGGCATATCTTAAGGAACATCCTTTTGAGATCACTTCCTTCGAACGAAAGGAAGGTAAAGAAGGCAATCCCCGCCTCTTTGACCTGACGGCCCTGCAGGTGGAAGCCAATAAGAAATACGCTTACTCTGCAGACGATACATTAAAATACGTTCAGAACCTTTATGAGAAAAAGCTGGTCACCTACCCCAGGGTAGATACCACTTACCTCTCGGAAGACCTTCATCCGAAAATTGAAGGTATTTTAAAAGACCTGACGCCATATGCAGCGCTTACCGCTCCCCTGCTGGCTCAACCTATACCCAAACTCAAAACGGTATTCGACGATAAAAAGGTGACAGATCACCATGCTATCATCCCTACCGGTATATATCCGTCCGGCATCAACCTGGAAGAAAAACGTATCTATGACCTGATAGCACGCCGGTTCATTGCGGCATTTTACCCTGAATGTAAGATTGCCAATACCACCGTGTTAGGGAAAGTAGGACAGGTGGAATTTAAGGCTACCGGTAAACAGATACTTGAACCAGGCTGGAAAGAAGTATATGCCAATGATGTGGCGCCCAAAAAAGAAGGTGAAGAGGAAGAAAAAATACTACCTGTATTTACTGCAGGTGAAAGTGGCCCGCATACGCCCCGTATCCACCAGGGTAAAACCACTCCTCCCAAAGCTTTTACGGAAGCTACCCTGCTCAGGGCTATGGAAACGGCAGGCAAGCAGGTAGATGACGAGGAAATGAGGGAACTGCTGAAAGATAACGGTATTGGCAGGCCTTCTACCAGGGCCAATATCATTGAAACCCTTTTCCGCAGAAAATATATAGAGAAACGAAAAAAGAATATCTATGCCACGCAAACAGGCATAGACCTGATAGATACCATTCAGACAGAATTGCTGAAAAGCCCTGAACTGACAGGTATATGGGAACGTAAACTCCGGCAGATAGAGAAAGGGGAATACGCCATGGAAACCTTTAAGCAGGAACTGATACAAATGGTAATAGATCTTACCATTGAGGTTAAGACTGCCAATTACAAAGTGATCACCGTTACCCAGGAACAGCCTCCTGCTCCTGAAGAAAAAGAGAAACCGAAAAAGGAATCCAAACCCAAAGAGCCCAAAAAAGCTGTAGTTATAGCAGAACATGCCTGCCCTAAATGTAAAGACCACCCGCTTAAAAAAGGAAATACCGCTTACGGCTGCGCCAACTTCAAGGTGTGCGGCTTTAAAGTACCATTCGAGATCTTCGGTAAAAAACTGACAGACAAACAAATAGCAGACCTGTTAACCAAGGGTAAAACCGGTAAGATGAAAGGCTGGAAACTGCCGGGGACTGAAGGAGAAATTGAAGGGAAACTGGTATTGAGCCCTGCATTTGAACTGGTAGTTGAGAAATAAGGTATTTACTTTATATTACAGATAATATTATCTGTTTTCAGGGACAATTATTTACTACCAGATATTCAACCTATATACAACATCCAATGACCACAACATTCAAATCAAGATTATGGAGAGTGCTCCGCTGGGCAGCACTTGTTTTTTCCCTGTTCTTTATCTTCCGGTTCATTTACGGCTATGTGTCCGCAGATAACCGGCAAACAGGAGATTACAGTGTAGATTTCTTCGAAAGCATCAGCAATCTCCGTAAGAACTATGCTTCTGAAAAATCATATAAAGGAGAAAGCCTTCAAAGCAGCAGTCCGCAGCAGCATAACTTCTCCACCAATCAGAAGTATGAAAAAACGGCTTCTGTTAAAACTAAATCATCCCAGTTTGATAAAGACAGCAAACTCATTGCAGAGCAAACAAAAGCCTTTAAAGCTATTATTCAATATGAACAGGCGCTGGGACAGAAAGGCAGCAGAGAATTACACCTGCTTATAGGTGTAAACCCTGAAGCATTTGATTCTTTCTACCTTGCCATCCAGAAGATAGGAGTGATCAAAGGTACTGTGGTAACAAAAGTCGACAAGACAAATGAATACCGCCAGCTCAATGCTCAGAAGGAATCCCTGTTGAAAACCCTGCAATCTCTGGATGAGTTAAAATCAAGACCAGGGCCTATTACAGACTTTGTATCCCTGCATGACAAGATACTGGAAATAGAAGGGAAGCTGCAGGAACTGGGCGTTGAACTGGGTAATTTTGATACAGAGAATGAATTCTGTACCGTAAAAGTGTCACTGTATGAAGGAGCTACTGATAGGAAGATCAGTCTGATCCACCGGGTAAGAGTTGCCTTAGAGTGGAGCATTCATTATTTCACATATAGTGTATTTGCAGCGGTATTCGCATTGTGTGGCGCCTTTGTGTTGCTGCTGATCATTGACAGGCTGAAAGTGATTAATCGTATTGCGGAGAAGCTGGAAGAATAGTATTTAAAACTACAACATAAAAAAACGCTTTTGCCTTGGGCAAAAGCGTTTTTTTATGGAAAGAGATCTGGTCTGCAGCGGCTAAGAAAATGGTTAAACTTTCAGGAATAATTTATTCCTGTATAAAAAATATAGTAACACCAGTTGTATCAATGTTACAGATACAGCCGCCAGTACAGGTTGCCAGATAACAGGCAGCAAGTGGATCAATCCACCAAAAATATAGTTGGCTGTATGGGCAAAGTTAACCATACCTTCAGCAGCCATATAGATCACAATTGAGTTCATGCCAATGATCACAAACGGGAAAGCCCAGCGCTTCCATCCTATTACATCTATCACATAATAGAAAACGGCGAATAACAGTAAACTCAATCCTCCTACATACAATACGAAAGAACTTGACCAAAGACGCTTATTGATCGGGAAAAACCTGTTCCACAATAACCCCAGTACTGCCAGCACTACACCGGCGGCACAAAGCAGGTATGCTTTCTTCCGCATATCTATACCAGGCCGGTCACGTTGAAGGAAAGTACCTGTCAGCATTCCCAGCAAAGCGGTCCCTATAGCGGGGAGGGTAGATAACACGCCTTCCGGATCATGTACTTTATCATGCAGTTTGCCAGGCAGCAATATCCTGTCCAGGTATGATTCAAGAGAGCCATCCATCGTCAGCACGCCGGCGCCATACCCAGGTACGGGTACCCACATCATCAGCGCCCAGTATCCCAGTAATAAACCTGTTAGCCAGATAATCTGACCACGAACAGTAGTATTAAGGTAGATCAATCCACCAAAGAACCAGGCCAGCCCTATCCGGCCCAATACACTGGGAAAACGGGTATTTTCCAGGCCATTGAACTTCAGGAGGCCATTCACTATCATACCGAGGATAACCAGGGTAATAGTACGACGCAGCATGCTGGCGTATAACTTCCGTTTTTCTGCAGCCGGTAATAGCTCAGGACTATCCACGCCCGCCAGCTGTACTTTCTTCTGCAGGGAGTAAGGCATAGACACGCCGGCTATGAACAGGAATAGCGGAAAGATCATATCATAAAAGGTAAAACCATTCCACACGGTATGATGCAGCTGGCCGGAAAGCCATACAAACAGTGGCCACCCCGTAGCCTTTGCCAGTTCATGAATGATCTGATCGCCACTCATTATCCAGAACATATCAAATCCCCTCAGGGCGTCCAGTGAAAGTAACCGGGCAGGGCGTGTGGATAAAGTATTACTCATATGCCGCTACTATTGTATGATGATATTTCCTGTACATCTCCTGCGATACCTTCACAGGATCTCCGGTAGTAACAACAGGGAAAGCTTTCTGTTCATTCACCCATTTCCATTCCCAGCCACTGATAGTATACTCAAATGTCTTAAGGTCTGGCGCTACTCCTGTTTTCAGGGATTCTTCCAGTAAGGTAAAGAATTGTTGCCAGCGTTTTTTATAAAAATCATTCAGCAGCCCACTCCATTGGCGGTTGGCATATTCATGCAGGGGGCTTTCAGCATCTCCCCAGAGGGTGATCAGGTCCCGTGCATTCATTTCATACAGTGCTTTCTCTGCCGGCGTAGTACCCCACTTCCTGGCAGATGCCAGCCAGGGGGCCAGCAGGAAATCCTTGCGGGTAGCCAGCAGCTTATCCATATCAGAGATCAGCTGCAGGAATTCAGTACTGTAACGGGTAAATGCCTGTTTATCTCCTGTCCTGAATGCTTTCACCCATTTTGCCTGTAATGGCAGTGCATAATTAGCCATTACCTGCCGGGAGATGTCTACCAGGTCATAAGTAAAGCCATCGGTTTTAACTCCTGTTCCGGCAGCCTGTATAAACAGGTCCCAGGCAGGAATGAGGTCCTGTGGAGGATAGTTCAGTAATGTTCTTGTCCATTTGGTAGTAGAGTCGAATGTTGGCCGGCCGGTAATAATGGATTCGGCGCCATCCCTTATCAGCTTTCCGTTATAGGCTGTTTTACGGAGTATCTGCCATGCTTTGACCAGAGAATCGTTGTCTTTGCCGTAACGGTTCCTGGCATATTTACGCAGCCAGGCGTTCAGTTCTACAGGTTCTGTTTGCCAGGTATGCTGCATGGTCAGCTCATAAATAACAGGGTTCTGTTCTATGGCTTCCATAGTAAGGCCTATACCTGACAGCTTACCGGAAGCGGTATCGTGCAATGCTGCTGCCGGCCCGCTGGCTACGCCATCCAGGCGGCCAAACAGGTTCACATTCCCTCCAAAGTTGTTCAGCATATTCCATATCCAGGGCTTGCCATAGAATGCAGCGGTCCTCTTCCATACAGGCTCTATTTCGGCTGCCAGGTCCAGCAGGATCATCTTATTATCCGGCACTGCTTTCAGCAATGCTTCTATCTGCGGATCATGCCAGAATTTCCGGTCGCTATAAAACAGCCATCCCTGCATTACCCATACTGCTGCCGTATCTGCCTGGCGCATGCCTTCATAGATCTTTGCGCTTAGTTCAGACAGGTATTCCGGTGCATCTGACGGGGGCTCATTCTCATTGAAAGTATCTGCAGAGTACAGATGATCCGTACCGTAAAGCTTAGTTTGTTTTTCCAGGAAGCGTTTCCCTATCTCTGCAAAGAGCGGGTCTTCAGCATCCAAAATATAGGTATCGGCAAAACCATTGGTCCAGTTGGTGGTCTTGAGTTTTGCATTGGGATATTTCTTCCTGAATGCTGCAGGCACATGCCCGGTAAACGCCGGTAGTACAGGTTTCATGCCCAGCGCCCTTTCCTGCCGTACTATTTTTTGCTGCAATTCTTTGTGGCTTTTCATCCAGCTGAGAGGCAGCGGGCCTCCCCAGCCATCCAGATTACCCATCCAGAACCAGGAGAAATAAGCCGGGCCACAGAAGAAATCTGCCAGGTCTTTATCGGAAAATCCCATTTCCTTATACACCTCGTACCAGGTATACTCCTCTCCTGTTACCGCCAGTGGCATGTTAATGCCGTGCAGGGCCATCCAGTCTATCTCTTTCTGCCAGCGCTCCCAGTCCCACCAGCTCATGCTGTAGTTAAAGGTGCAATAGTTCAGATAATAGCGGTACTGGTAAGGCGTTGTTTTCCTGACTGGCTTTTCAGGCATTGGCAGCTCCGCCGGCAATTGCAGGTTGCTGCCGTTCCAGGTGATCTGGCAATGACCATACTCTGTAAGGTAGTAATACAGTGCAGAAGCTACCGCTACGCCATTGTTTCCTTTCAGTACTATCTTTCCATTGTTCGCTGTGATCTCAAAAACATCCTTTGCTTCTTCCTGCGGTAATGCTTCCACTGTAAATGAAACCGCCCGTTGCGGTACTACCCTTTTGATAAGCGCCAGTGCGGCCGCTTTATCCAATTGCGCCCTGGCCTGTGTAATGGTAAAGGCAAATAAGATCACTGCCACACAGCCTGTGCGCAGCCAGCCAGTCAATATGTTCATCATCTTTTATTTCTTTGATAAGCGGAACAACAATGTTCCGTGAGGCTTTACCTCCTGTTTAAAACTGTTCTTAGCAGTACCCATTGCCTGCTGTGTCCAGATATTTTTTGCTTTCCAGCCGCCCTTAAGGCCCAGGTCTGCAAAGTTGAGACTTACTTCTTTTGCGGTGTCGTTCAGGTTGAAGAATGCGATGTTCCAGTCGCCCGTTTCCGGCATTTGTGAAACCCATACCACCAGTTCTTCCTTACGGTATAGCTGACGGTTGTTGATGCTATGCTGATCTATGTCCAGTACGTCTTTGTTGGTGAGCAGCTGTTTTACAAACGCTGTGTTCTCCGGCATGTTTCCTCCCATCATTAAAGGAGAACGGAACATGCACCAGAGTGTCATATGTGTAAGCTGTTCATCCTCTGTAAAACGGGAATAACGTTCCTGTAGTACTGGCCCGCGTTTGGATACTTTACCGAATTGCAGCATGTCAGCATCCGGCCAGTAGCCTGGCGCACCTACTCCCATCCATTCGGCACAATGATCAAACTGGCTTTTCAGCTGTTTCCAGCTATCCCAGAAGTCGTCAGAAATACGGGACAGGTTGGAATTGGCCTTTATGTTTGCCACCTCTTTGATCAGGTGTTTGGGCGACAGGCTCAGTACAATAGGCCTGCCATTCCGCACTATAGCTTTGTGGATGGCTTCAGCTTCTGCCTGATGGTATTCCCGTACTTTGGCATCAGCCGTCATATCGTCCATCTTAATATAATCGACTCCCCAGGAAGCATACAGATCTATCAGTGAATTGTAATATTCCTGTGCTCCTTCTTTTGTCATGTCCAGGCCGTACATGTGGTTCAGCCAGGGACAGATGGAAGCTTTATCGGCAACGGCTGCAGCGGTTGCAGTAGTGCCCGGTATCTTTGTATTGGCCCATACAGCCTGACGGGGTATGCCTCTCATAATATGGATACCGAATTTCAGTCCGAGAGAATGTACATAATCTGCCAGTGGTTTAAAGCCGTTACCATCTTTAGCAGAAGGGAATTTAGATACATCAGGTGTCAGTCTTCCGTATTCATCCATAGAGCACCAGGGTACATATGCTCCGTCTTCCAGCTGGAACTGCGGTGCATTTGAGACCTTTGCTAATGGAGGATGCGGATAATACCAGCAGTAATCCACCACGACATACTCCCATCCGTAAGGTTTCAGGTATTTTGCCATGTAGTCTGCATTAGCCTTTACTTCATCTTCATGTACCGCGCCGCCAAAGCTGTTATAACTATTCCAGCCCATAGGTGGTGTGGCAGCAATCTGACCTATGGCAACATGCCCGGCAAAACAACAAAAAAGGATCGCGACAGAACGTATAAATTGCATGATAAAAAAGGTTTCGTGGAATAAGTGTCTTAAAAACACATAAATGTATGCTTTTTTAGGCAGAGTAGCACTCTTAGTATTTTCAGGGCAGCATATTCTTTCGAACCGATTTGAATTTTTTCTGATGCCGGCTGGTCTGATTATTCAAAAAAATTGCTTTTGCCCCCGGCAAAAGCAATTTTTTTGATAGGAGCTTGCTGGTTTGCGGCCAGCTGGAATCAGTAGCCGGTATTCTGATCCAGTAAGGGGTTTAATGTCCTTGCTGAAGTAGGTATCGGGTAAAGGCGGCGATTCGGATCTGCATTTGTCTTATATCCCCATGAACCTTCAAACTTATCGTAACGGATCATATCGTTACGGTTCCAGCCTTCCCATACCAGCTCGCGCATCCTTTCTGCATAAATGGCTTCCAGGTCTACGCTTGTCAATGTTGTAGTTTTACGGATAGCCCTCAAGTCATTTAGGAGCGATAAAGCGGTCTGGCCGTTAGTGGCAGCAGCACCACGCTGTATTGCCTCTGCTTTTGTAAGCAGGATATCTGAATAACGGAAGATAGGATAATCATTATCCTGGTTCCTGGAAGTAGAGGTACTGTCAGGATAGAACTTGATACAGCGGTAACCTTCTGCCCAGCTCTTCTCATCATTACCTGCATCAAAGTTAGGCACGTTGGTCAGCACGATATTCGGCGTAAATGTCAGCTCATAATTGTATGCCGCTGTAGGGTTGGCGCCGGAATAGGCGGCGTCATATCCTATATTGGTAGTGGAGATCACAATAGGATTTCCGCTATAGTCATACTGTTTTCCTGTAAGCCAGATATTGTTACGCACATCTCCCGGCTGATTGAAGTAACTGTAGAATTCCGGTAATACGCTCACAGCACCGCTTGGTGTAAAAGGCAGCTTGTATTTAGCTCTCAGCGCGCGGTGCAGGTAGTAACGGGCAAAGAACTGGCCGTTAGTCTGCGAATTTGCTGTAGCTGCATTAGTGTTGGGTACTGCAAAGATGAATTCTTTGATCTGGGGACCGTTGTTAATAGCAAACATGCCCTTATAATCACTTTCCAGCGCATACTTACCAGAAGTAATGATGCTGTCACACATTCTTACAGCATCTGCGTTCCGCTCAGTACCGGTATACACTTTTGCATTCAGGTACATCTTTGCCAGGATAGCAAATGCGGCATATTTTGTAGGGCGGCCGTAAGTGCTTGAGTTCACAGTGGTGCTTAAGTTAGGCAATGCGGTATTCAGCTCATTCTCCAGGAAGGTGAACACATCTGCTCTTTTAGTAGTACGTGGCTGTGCAGTATCCCCGAAAGTGGTTACTACAGGAATATTACCGTACAGGTCCATCATCAGGAAGTAAGATAATGCACGCATTGTTTTTACTTCCGCCAGTATCTGCGGATCTGCCGCCACCGGTGAAGAAGCAAAAGTAGACAGCACCTGGTTACAGGTACTGATAGTTGTGGTCAGCAAAGACCAGCCCATGTTTACACAACCGTTGTCAGGCGTCCAGGTATGCAGGTGCATCTGCTGATAGTTGGCCCCATCAAACCAGTTACCGCCCCTGGCAGGAAGTATACATTCATCTGTGCTGAGCGATTGCAGGAACCAGTATTCCCTTGTCAGCGTAGCGCTGCCAAATGCAGTATATACAGGGCCGGAAGCCAGGATAAACTGTGACTGCGTCTGTGGAAAGTTGGAAGGGTTCAGTTTACTTTCCAATGGCACATCCAGGTCGTGACAGGCGCTTAAACAGCCTGCTGACAGGAGTGAGAAAAATATATTTCGAAGTACCTTATTCATGACCAATACTTTTAAATAATTAGAACGTAGCATTCAATCCTACCAGGACAGTGCGTGTTTTTGGATAGAAGTTGTTTGCATCAACACCAGGTGTTAAACCACCCAGGTTCACTTCCGGGTCAATACCTTTATATCCTGTAATAGTGAACAGGTTGTTACCGCTTACATATAACCTGAGAGAACGGAAGTTTTTGGAGATGTTCTTAAAAGTATATGCAACAGTAGCGTTGTCCAGACGCAGGTAATCACCTTTTTCAATGAAGCGGGAAGAATACCTGTAAGCATTAACGTCTTTAGCAGATTCGTTAGCTGAAGAAACCGGCAGGTTGTTGATAGCAGCTGTAGCAGGGCGGTTCAGGTCTGCCTGTGTAGCGTTAAATATCTGGTTGCCCAGGGTAGAGCGGAAGAAGAAATTAAAGGACAGCTGTTTGTAGGTGAAAGAGTTGTTCCATCCCAGCAGCAGCTTAGGCTGTGCATTACCTGCATAATAATAATCTCTTCCGTTCACCAGTGAAGAGACATTTGAAGTAGCTTCTCCTTTTGCATTATAGAACTGGGAGATACCATCAGCGGTTTTACCGGCATATTTAAAGGTGAAGAACTGGCCAATCGGGTGCCCTGATTTTATGAGCTGTAATGTGGCGCCTGTTTGTCCGCCACCATCCGGCTGCATCAGTGGAATAGAGTCCAGCTTGAACCTTTCATTAGACATAGATTCGATCAGGTTCTTGTTATGCGCCAGGTTGAGTGAGCTTGTCCATGAGAAGTCTTTGCTCTTAACCGGCGTTACATTGATGGTCACCTCTATCCCTTTATTCACCATCACACCAGCATTGGCAGTAAGTGTACCTACAGGATATTGCGTGGTAGGTACAGGATAGTTCCATATCAGGTCTGATGTCTTCTTCTTATATACGTCGATGGTACCGGTAATCATACCATTCAGTAATGAATAGTCCAGACCTATATTGCTCATCGCTGTTTTTTCCCATTTCAGGTCAGGGTTAGCATTCTGGGTAGGACCGATAGCAGTTACCCACGCGCCGGCATTATTGAAGTAACCGGCCGTACCATATTGCAGTCTTGAAATGAAAGGATCGAAGCCGAGAGAGTTACCAGTCACGCCATAGCCACCGCGCAGTTTCAGTTCATCAGCAATACCCTGTCCTTTCATGAATCCTTCTTCTGTAATATTCCATGCTGCTGATACAGAAGGGAAGTATCCCCACTGGTTCTGTGTACCGAAGGCAGAAGAGCCGTCACGGCGAACAGTAGCCTGCAGGAAGTATTTGCCGGCATAGTTATAGTTCAGACGGGCATAGTCAGAAATAAGGCGCAGTTTGGTATAATAAGTATTTCCCCAGTCTGTACGGAAATTAGCACCGTTGCTTCCCAGACCTATGCCGTAATAACCCAGCGCATCTGAAGGGAAGTTATAGTTATTGCTCTGGAAACCGTCTCCATTTCCATCTTCCTGGAAAGAGTAGCCAATGAGTGCGGTAATAGAGTGTTGCCCCAGTTTCTTGTCGTAGGTAAGGTAGTTTTCAGCGATAGTATTGGTATTCTGGTAGGAGGAGCGATATGCCAGGCCATTAACGGCTCCCACAGGCAATAAGCTGCCGTAATTGGTAGTGTAATAGCTGTTATAATAAGTACCCTGGTTTCTCTGGATATTCTGCCAGGCCAGGCTGAGGTTGTATTTAAAGCCGAAAGGCAGCTTCAGTTCAGCAGTTACGTTGGCTACTACTGCTTTGGTTTGCAGCTTGCTGAAAGCATTGGTCTGCAGACCTACCGGGTTGAAATATTTCTCTCTTTTGAAGTTCTCTGTCAGGCTGCCGTCTGCCTGGTATACAGGTACAGTGGGCAGGTATTTCACCATGTTTTCCAGGAGGTATCCTTTATTGGTGTTTTCAGGAGAGTTACTTGCAGTGGTCAGTTCTGTCACCTGCAGGTTAGGAATATTATCTGAATTGGTAACAGAGTTGCTGAGGGAGAAGCCCAGTTTCAGGTTGTCGTCAAACGCTTTCTGCTCAAGGTACAGGCGGCCGTTAATACGTTCTGACTGGGTGCCTTTGATGATACCCTGCTTCTTGAAGTAGTTCAGGCTTACGTTATACACTGTTTTATCAGTGCCGCCGCTTACTGAAACGTTATGGTTGTGAGATATGCCTGTATTACGTTCTACTTCTTTCTGCCAGTCGGTATTTCCATTCTGATCGTCTACAGGATCAAAAGCCAGGCCGTTCTTACTCACAAAATCCCTGATCTGTGCGCCGTTCATCATCTTCAGCTTATTGGCTACTTTTTCAAAGCCCACATAACCGCTGTAGGACAATTGCGTTGTCCCTTTCTTAGCACGTTTGGTAGTAACCATGATCACACCATTGGAAGCACGTGTACCATAAATGGAAGTAGCTGCTGCATCTTTCAGTACATCGATAGAAGCGATATCGTCAGGGGCTATCAGGCTGATATCTACGCCAGGCACACCATCTACTACATAGAAAGGCTGTTGGGCAGCGCCGGTACGTAAGGTAGAGGCGCCACGCAGGATCATGGTAGAGGTTTTGTTAGGATCGCCGCTGTTTGTTACGTTCAGACCTGGTACTTTACCCTGGAGCAGCTGTGCAGGGTCGTTGATAGGACCACGGTTCAGATCTTCACTTTTTACGGAGGTTACAGAGCTGGTCAGTTCTTTGCGGCTCTGGCTACCGTAACCTACTACTACAACGTCACTCAGGCCCAGGGCGCCGGTTTGCAGGGCTATAGCAATGTTGCTGCGTCCTTCTACGGGAATCTCCTTTGTCTGGAAACCAATGTAACTAAATACCAGTACAGCCTTATCATCCACTCCGTTCAGGGTATATTCACCGTTGCCATTGGTCTGTGTACCTTTTGAGGTGCCTTTTACCTGTACAGATACACCTGGCAGCGGACTACCTTTATCGTCAGTTACTTTACCGGAGATTACCAGTGCAGGTGCGGCTTCAGGCTGTACCACCATAAGCGCACCACTGCCATGTTTTTTGGCTTTTACCACCACTGTTTTATTCACCAGCTCATAGGTGAGCGGCTGATCTTTAAATATTATGTCCAGTACCTTTTCCAGGTCAGTATTTTCAACCTGAAGGTTTACGTTCCTGGCATCTTCCAGCATCTGCAGCTTATAGAAGAAGGTATAGCCGGTTTTCTTTTTGATTTCGCGGAAAGCATCTTCCAGCGGGCGGTCCTTCAGGGAGAGGCTCAGCTTCTGAGCATATCCTGTGGCATTTGCCTGGAGAAAGATGACAGTCAACAGAAAAACAGTCAGTTTCATAACGAGAAATATTTTACGTGGCAACGAACGCGGTCTGACGCGGGTTGCGGTGCAGCAAGCTGCGTTTTTGGCTGATAAAGGCCGGAACATAGGAAGGGCCTTTACATAATCATGCAATTGCATAACTTTGCAGTGTTTGGGTTTAATGAAATAGTCCTTAGCAGATTGTTTTTAACGGCCCTGACAAAAAGGGGCGGGCTCAAGCGCCTCTTTTTCGTTGTATACGGGCAGTCTTTTTCAAGGTGATTTGTTCATCATACACGTGTAATTTGTTGATTTTGGTTGAATTGTCTTCTTGTTCGCCCCGTTATGGTTTTACTATAATCTTCCTTCCTTCTACGCGGAAATTGACCCCACTTGCTTCCAGTATTTTCAGTACAGACGTTATCTGTTCGCTCCTGAACATTTCACCCCGGAACAAGTCATGAGGAATGCCTTCCGGGTAAACAACCTCCATATCGTACCAGCGGCTTATCTGCCGCATTACTTCCTCTATAGTAGCATCATTGAATGTAAAAAGTCCGTTTTTCCAGGCCAGGGTGGATTCAAGGTCTGCCTTTACCACTTTCATGCCTCCATCTGCATCCAGCCGGGCCTGCTGACCAGGCTGCAGGACTACATTCCTGTTGTCTTTCGCCACTCTCACGGCTCCCTGTACCAGGGTGGTCCTGATTATTTTCTCATCTGAATAGGCCATCAGGTTAAAGCTGGTGCCCAGTACCTGTACTTCCATTCCTTCCGTCTTAACCAGGAAGGGCTGTCTGGCATTGGCGGCCACTTCAAAATAAGCTTCTCCTTTCACCTGCACTTCGCGGGCGTTGCCGGTAAATTTTGTAGGGAAAGTGATACTGCTGGCTGAATTGAGCCATACTTCCGTGCCATCAGGCAGGGTGACCTGGTACTGCCCGCCACGGGGAGTGGCAAGCGTATTAAGGGCTGCCGGCGCACCGGCAGCCGTCCCTTGCTCACTGTTGTAGGCCAATTGACCGCTTTTCAGCTTAATGATCTTAGTGCCCCCCTGAGTGCTTAATGCCCCGTTTTCTGCGTCCTCCAGGGTTATTACGTCCCCGTTTGCCAGGGTAAGGGTAGCCTTATTTCCCCCCGGACGCACTACCTCTGTCTTATTATGCTGTTTGCCTATTACGGCAGCTTTCCGCGATTGTGCCAACCACCAGCCTCCTGCTGCTATTAATAATAATACAGCTGCTGCGCTGCTCCACCGGATCACATTTTTCCTGACGGATAATTTCCGTACCGGTAATATTTCTCTCAGTAATTCCTGGCTCCGCTCCTGTGTATAAATGGGCGTAGCGCTTTCATTTTCCTTCCAGATGGCGTCCATGATCTCTTTTATAACCTGCTCATTGCCACTATCCAGCAGCTGCATCAGCTCCTCCTCCTCTTCGGGAGTAGTGGCTCCTTTATAATAGCGGAGCATCAGGTTATGTAAGTGTTGATCGGACATGTAATTTTGGTTGTCTATAATAGAAGACACCAGAAAAATGGAAACCGGGTAGTGGGGGAAGAAATTTTTTTAACTTTTTTTTGAGAAGGAGAGTTCCTGGTTCTTTAAAAGCTATTTCCTGAGAGAAATAATCAAAACCAGTATCAGGTGTAAATGTGACCTTACATAGGTAATAATGGAGCGAAGGGCGGCAGAAAGATGTTTCCGGGCTGTTTCGGGGGAGATATGCATATACTTGCCTATTTCAGCATATGCCATATGATGATGATGTTTTAACAGATAAACTTTCCTTTGCTGAGTGGGTAACAGGGAAACGGCTTTTTCAATCAGCGGGGTATAATCCTGTTCTTCTGTTCCTGCTGGCAGCGCTTCCTGCTCCTGTTCCCAGTTTTCCCGTTTCACCTTCTCCCTGGCCTGCTGCCGCAGGCAGTTAAAGGCTTCATTCCGGGCCAGGATGTACAGATAGCTGTCAATCTGCCTGATAACGGGCAGGGTTTCCCGCCGGGTCCAGATCTTCATGAAAACATCCTGTACAATCTCGTCTGTCATAGATTGGGAACGGGTCCATCCAAGCACAAAGGCACCTACCCTGTTGTGGTAGGTGTAAAACAATTCCGCAAAGGCAGCTTCGTCTCCCGCAGCTACCCTTTGCATCAAATCATCTCCACTGTGTTGAAAATCATACATATTTTGGCTCTTGGCAAACCCATCTTGTTACAAAATACGAAAACATCCGGATGTAAAAATGAAGTTTATCTTAAGATTTTAGTGACATAGCAATTTTTCTGATCGCGTAAATTAATTTCCGTATCTGAGATACTTACAGCCTGTATGGTTAATAATTTCATACAGCATTCTTAAAACCGAAAGTCTATGTCAATAAATGAAGTACAGGATAAACTGATAGAAGATTTTCTGCTGCTGGAAGCTCCGGAAAACCGTATGAACTATCTGAGAACTGTTGCAAAGTCGCTCCCTGTAATGGAGGATAAATATAAACATGATCATTACCGGGTACAGGGCTGGGTATCTGACCTGTGGGTACATGCTGTGTACATTAAGGAAAAGGTGTGGTTTTCTGCGGCAGGAACAGATACTCTCAGCAAAGGGTTGCTGGGATTGTTTATCAGGGTACTGTCCGGCAATCATCCCAGGGATATTGCCAATGCAGATATCTATTTTATGAATGAGCTTTCTGTTGCAGATATCTTTCAGCAACCGTTCAATATTCAATGGCCGTTAATATTGAAGAAGATGAAGTCTCAGGCGGTGGCTTATCAGATACAATTATTACAGGGTTTTTAATAAAAAAACGCTTTTGTCTGTGACAAAAGCGTTTTTTTATATGGGGGGATGTTCCCTAAAAACAAATTAAGGGTTGGTTGACCATAGCCCGGCTTCTTTCACGAAAGTACGCCTGTTAAGTTTCAGCTGCATTACTATCAGCTCTGCAAAATCTTCCGGCTGCATTACTTTTTCAGGATTGCCATCTGTGAGCTTCAATTCTATAGCCATATCTGTAGCAATAGTACTTGGCGTCAAAGTAGTAACACGGATATTGGATTTACGCACTTCCTGCATCAGTGATTCTGATAGACCTATCAGGCCAAACTTAGAAGCGCTGTAAGCACTTGTCAGCGGAGCACCCCGCTGTCCTGCAGTGGAAGAGATATTCACGATATCTCCTGTCTGGCGGGATAACATGCCCGGCAATACAGCCCGGATCACATAGTAGGCGCCAAAGAGATTCACTTTTATCACCTGCTCCCACTGCTCCGGTTCCAGTTCCAGGAACTTCGCAAACTTACCGATGCCTGCATTGTTAATGAGAATATCTATTGTGCCCAGTTCTGCTGTCAGCTTAGTGATAGCAGCTTCAACCGCCTGCCTGTCAGCTACGTCGGCAGCTGCATAAACTACTTTCACACCTGTTGCTTTCAGCTCTTCTGCCAAAATCTTCAGATCATTTTCTGTACGCGCCAGCAATGCAAGATTTACACCTTCTGCTGCCAGCTGCTTTGCTACTGCTTTACCTATTCCTTTTCCTGCACCTGTTACAAGGGCATTCTTACCTTTTATTGATTCCATCTCTCTTAAATTTAATCAGCTGCAAAGTTACAGTTATTCCCCCTTGCGTGTCAAACCACCCATCAATGGATCACTGAAACTGCCGGCGCCGGTTTCTACGTGACCAGCATAACGGCGAACAAACTCTTTATCTCCGTTTACTTCCACACTCAAATCATACCAGCCGTAACTGCTCTTCAGATCTAACTCAACAGTCTTCCTTGCACCAGGCCCTAATACCACTGTTTTACTACCCATGTTATAAGCGTTGTCTTGTATCACAATATGCTGCGATGCTGTATGGTGATTCTCCAGCAAAAGAGAAACATTACCGGTAAAGCGTTGTCCTCTCCGCTCATAGTCACACTTTACTTCTATCTGCGGATCATTCTTATATCCCTTAAACTCCCTGAAGAAACCGTTCGGGCCATATACCCTGAACTGGTAACGACCTGTCCCCTCTATGCTCCATTCATCAGTGAGACTGTCTCCCGCTGCTATAGCATAAGCTCTTACCTTGTTCTCAAAACCATAATATACATGGAAGGGGGCGCCTACCGCTTTTTGCCCTGCCATCTCTTTCCCGGCAGTGAATTTTATCCTGAAAGCGCCATCATCTTTCTTCCCATCTACGTACAACTCATAAGGCAATGCACAGGCAGGACGTATTCCTTCTTCCTGTTTAGCCATATGAGGAGCGTCAGCGGGATTTCTGTTGATAGCTGCAATCTCTTCCGGTGTAAGTTGTTTAAAGCCTGCAGGTACTTTTTTGAACTGTGCTTTATGGATCGTTTCTATAAAGGCATCTCTTTCCACAGGAGCAGGAGCATCCAGTTTCTCGCCGTTGTACGGACGGAATACAGAGGTCAGGTCTCCGCATATGGTACGCCTCCACTGACTGATATTTGACTCAACTATCTTTTTACCTGTTTTGTTTGTCAGAAAATGTTCCAGGAACTGCAGCACAGAGGTGTGGTCAAACACTTCCGAGTTAACATATCCGCCCCGGCTCCAGGGAGACGCCACTACCAGCGGTACACGATATCCTAATCCTATAGGGCTTTCTCTTGCATTCTCTTCCTTCACCCCTTTCTTTCTCATTTCCTGTTCCATCGTCACAAACTCCACGGAGGTATCTATACCTTCAGAAACAAGTCCGTTATCTTTACCATGAGGAGGAACAAAAGGAGGTACGTGATCAAAATCGCCATCATTTTCATCATAAGCCAGGATGAAGATGGTCTTCTTCCATACTTCCGGGTCCTGTGTCAGGATATCCAGCACCTCAGATATATACCATGCCCCATACCACGGAGCGCCTGGATGATCTGAGAAGTTTTCAGGCGCTACCAGCCATGAAACAGTTGGTAGTTGCTTATTCTTCACATCTTCCCGGAACTGATGCAACACATCGCCCTTCGGTACCTGTACGGTACGCTTTACGCCGTTATCATTATATTCAAGAGTAGTGAGCTGATGATAGTCCGGGTCATTCTTATTTGTAGTGAATGCCTTTTCGTGTAAGTTCTTTTCTCTCTGTGAAAGCGCAGCATATTTCTCCGGGCTCCATTTCTCCGTTTCTTCCGGCTGATCATTTTTTTTCTTCAGATAGTCATAATGTGCTGCAGAGAATTGCGGCAGGTATTGAGAAAAGAACTCCAGCGGGTTGTCCGTGAAGTTAGCCAGCCAGGCATCTTCTTCTCCTGTAAATCCAACGCCTACGCTCAATTCATTCTGGTATACCTTCCAGGAGATGCCATTGTCTTCCAGTCTTTCCGGAAATGTGGTCCAGCTTGCCGGTACTCCATAATCCACTTCTTCATTACGTACGTTGGGAGCGGCATCCGTGCTTTGCTTCTCCCTGATGGTGCCGCTCCAGAAATACAGGCGGTTAGGTGTTGTACCTGTCAGTGAAGAACAGAAATTCTGGTCACATATAGTAAACGCATCTGCGAAGGAATAGTAGAAGGGAATATCCTCCCGTGTAAAATATCCCATTGTAAGCGGCAGGTCTGCATATTCTTTATTCCCTGATCTCTTCACATCCAGCCAGCGATCATATTTACCGTCATTGCGGGCATCTACCTGGTTTTCCCAGGAGTGCGGGAGAGAGCTCATCCATGTAACCTTAGAGTCTTTCAGGTCCAGGCGGAAGGGTGCAAATGTTTGTCCTTCGGCATTAGACTGCAACCATACAAGGTTGTTATCGGGAAGTTTAACAGCGCGTGGATCGTTGAATCCGCGTACGCCTTTCAGGGTACCGTAGCAATGATCAAAGGAACGGTTTTCCTGCATTAACAGTACTATATGTTCTGCATCGAGGAAGCTGCTTCCCGGTGCAGGGTCAATGGCGAGGGCACGTTGTACAGATGCTGGTAATACGCCCAGCAGGCCGGTACCGCCGGATAATAATGCGGCTTTTTTGATGAAGTCTCTCCTGGTATCCATAATGATGACAATATACATAAGAGAGAGCAAGCTGCTGCTATTCTGAGGAAAGTTTTAAATGAATTAATATGGACCTATACCGGGAGATTATTATTATCTTTCGTCTGAACAAATCAGGTATATTATGAATAAGAGAATGTTGTGGTACCCGCTGATCATTGGTTTCTTCGGATTCCTCATCTGGCTTATCATCAGGCAGGGCAGTCATCTGCAGCAGCATAATATACACCAGGTATCACCTTCTGTGATCACTACAGCGGCATCGTCTGCAGAGAACGTGAAAAGTGCTCTTATACATAATATCCAGAATCCGCTGGCGCTGTTATTATTACAGATCATAGTAATCCTGCTGGTGGCCCGTTTATTCGGTAAGCTGGCCAATGCTATAGGACAGCCCTCAGTAGTGGGTGAAATTGTTGCAGGTATCTGCCTGGGCCCTTCCCTCTTTGGCTGGCTCTGGGGCAGCGGCAGTGCGTTCCTTTTCCCGGCAGATAGTTTTAAGAACTTGCAATTCCTCAGTCAGATAGGTCTTGCCTTCTTTATGTTTGTGGTGGGCATGGAACTGGATACCCATAAGGTAAAGAACAAAGCGCATGATGCTGTTATGATCAGTCATGCCAGCATTGTTGTTCCTTTCTTCCTGGGTGTATGTCTTGCTTATTACATGTATCAGCAGTTTGCACCGGCAAATGTGAGCTTCCTTTCATTTGCGCTGTTCATGGGTATTGCCATGAGCATCACTGCTTTCCCGGTACTGGCAAGAATAGTGCAGGAAAGAAAACTTAGCGGTACCCCGCTTGGTATGCTGGCTATTACCTGTGCAGCTGCCGATGATGTGACTGCATGGTGTATCCTGGCTGTAGTGATCACTATCGTTAAGGCCGGCACATTATGGACCGCGGCGCTGACGCTGGTACTGGCGCTTATTTTCCTGGGATTGATGCTTTATATCATCAAACCCTGGCTGTCAAAAAGGATCCCTAAGATGATGGAAGCCGGTAACTCAAAGTCAGTAGCAGCTCTTGGATTCATGGTGCTGTTGTTTTCTGCATGGCTTGCTGAGATCATTGGTATACATGCGCTGTTCGGCGCTTTCCTGGCTGGTGTGATCATGCCGGCAGATGTTTCTGTGCAGAAGCTGCTGACAGATAAGCTGGAAGATGTAAGTGTATTATTACTACTCCCTATTTTCTTTGTTTTCACCGGTCTGCGTACGCAGATAGGCCTGTTGGGACAGGGGCATCTCTGGGCAGTCTTTGGTCTGATCATGCTGGTAGCTGTAGGTGGTAAACTGGGCGGCAGCGCCTTTACGGCCAGGCTGATGGGACAATCCTGGATGGATTCTCTTGCCATCGGGGCATTGATGAATACACGCGGATTAATGGAGCTGGTGGTATTGAATATAGGTTATGACCTGGGTATATTATCGCCTGAAATATTTGCCATGATGGTATTGATGGCTTTAGGCACCACTTTCATGACCGGCCCGCTGCTGGATCTTGTCAAAAAGACGGAAGAAAGCCGGCTGCAGGCCAGTCAGATAGGTTAATTATCCGGCTATCTTTTTATGAATAACATAGGAGTAAGTGACCAGTATGGCGCTTACTCCTATCACAATAAAAAGAAGTAAGAACCGCAGCCATTGCACCGGCGCAAATACACAGAGAATAAATCCTGTTACCCCTGCCCAGAATGTCCATTTCGCTCCCAGTCTATGCGTTTTCACCCAAACCTCTTCATTACTTAATGTCCATGGTGTTCTGATACCAATAAACCTGTTAGGACGGATATTATACATAAAGTTCCCGATGATAGCCAGAAACAGGAATACAGCCTCAGGCACCAGGCGTTCTGCTTTCATTCCCTGACCAGCAAGGATAACGCCTATAGGAGCCAGGCTTGTTAACACATGTGTAGCTGCCCAGATGATATTGTATTGTTTCTCAGGCAAAGGTTTTTTCCCTTTGTTCTTCAGTTTGGAAAAGAGGAGATATTGGAAGATGTTAAGGATCACCAGTAACAGCACCATGACCAGGTTACCGGTTACAGTTTCGGAAAGGTCCGGTGTGTAGCCGGCTGCCGCCAGCATCAGGTAAACAGGCGCCAGAACAATGAACAGCACCATTGCCAGCTTGAAATAATACAGCCAGTTACCTGTGTATTGTTCATCCTCCCTTATCAGTCTGAAAAAAGAGGGAGCGGTCATGGCTGCATATACCACCAGGGCTGCTATGAAAAGAGAGATAACATTTCCCAGGGGGGACATGTACCTGTCTGCTACCCAGTTGCCGCTGTCATCTACTGTATAGTGAGAGGGGATGTGGTCAGGCAGTTGGGTATGCAGTAATAGATATGCTATCCATGGGATAGTGAGGATAATTAAAAAGATGCTTTCCTTATTCCAGTTAATTGTTTTCATATCCGAGGGTTTTATTGTCTTCAGGAAGAGGTTTTGAATTTGAAGTGAACTGCATTACCCATTTCAATAATTCATCTACTACAGTAGTGTTGAGGGAGTAATAAATGAACTGGCCTTTTTTCTCACTGGTGAGAAGTTCTGCCTGTTTGAGCAGGTCAAGGTGATGGGAGATAGTGGGTTTGGTATGCTGGAAGTGATCTGCGATCTCTCCCGCGGTTTTGTCACCGCTTTTCAGGAGTTCAAGAATGTCTCTTCTTGTTTTGTCATTCAGGGCTTTAAAGAGAGCGTTCATATATTTAGATATTTGTCTAAATATAAAATTAGTAGAAATTCCGGAATAAAAAAAGCCCGGTCAAATGACCGGGCTTTTCAGGTATTTTAATAAGCTAGTTAAGCTTTCTCAATGTTGTTGTTGTTTTCTTTGCAACTGGCTTTTTAGCTGCTGTCTTTTTTGTCGTTGCTTTTTTAGCTACTGCTTTCTTTTTAGCTGTGGCAGTTGATTTAGCCTTAGCTTTTGATGTTCTGGCAGTTGCTTTTTTAGCGGTAGTTGTTTTTGTGGTTACTTTTCTCTCAGCTACTGTATTAATTTTTGCCGGAGCAGGGAACCTTGATTTATCAACACCGCTGGCTTTGTCATCCAGCATCATCTGAAGTGATTCTTTCAGTATCTCTTCTTTCTCAGCCTGGAATTCCTTCATTTTATCTTTGGGAATACGCAGGTCGTAGCTGTTTTCCGGGCTGGCCATCATCCTGGCAAAGTCAGGGTTCAGATGTTCCAGTTCTGCCTGTTGCATGCTCAGCTTTTTAGCGATTGCTTCCAGGCGGTATTTACCGGATATATTGAATTCTACGGTATTGTAGATCTCTTCTTCTGTAAGTTCTGTTGTGTTGTATGCAGCGCTTGTAACAGGTATGTTTACAGGAGTGTTATCATTACCATCATCGCCTACACCGAAGAAGTTATTAAACCTGTCAAGGATATAACCGGTAGCGATGAATTTGTAAACATGGTTACGGGATTCTGCAGGCAGGAAGTATTGCATGCCCCAGAAATCACTGCGTCCGCTGGCATTCATAGCACGTTGTACACCGCCGGGGCCGCAGTTATAGGCAGCTACTACCAGGAGCCAGTCGCCGAACTGGTTATACAGTTCGTTCAGGAATTTGGCAGCGGCTACTGTGGATTTGTAGAAATCCTTACGTTCGTCCACTTTCTTACCTACGCTCAATCCGAAGATACGGGCGGTGCCGGACATGAACTGCCAGGCTCCTACTGCTCCTACACGGGAGCGTGCGTTTGTATTAAAGCTGGATTCAATAACAGCGAGGTATTTCATTTCTTCGGGGATACCATGTTCCCTGAATATTTTTTCTACCATTACGAAGTATGGTTGTCCTTTGGATACCATTACCTGTAAATGCTGGCTGTACCTGCTGGCAAAGTTGTTAATGTAACCAGCTACAATGTTGTTGTTGATCTGTTCATAGACCTTTGGACTGCTGATGCTGGACGGAAGGCTTTGTGCGTTCTTACGCACGGCCTGTGATGTTACCGTAGGCACAATTGCTGTGTCTTTAGGTAAACGCACCTTGTGGTTCAGTACCGTAGTATCCGGTCCTCCATAGGGAGTAACCATCTCTTTAGGTACTCCGTTGCCACCCATCGCCTCAGTATGCCACACACCCAAAGATGGTAACAGCAGTAGTAAAAAGATTTTCCTCATACACATATTTATTTTAAACAGGAGTGGCCTGGCTGATATTCATTACGTGATCTGCAATGTTCAGCAAGCTCGCTTCGCTAAATTGTTTTGTGATGATCTGTACACCATATGGCATTCCGTTTGAATGCCGGCGCAAAGGTACGGAAATTGCCGGAACCCCTGCCAGATTTGCCAGTACCGTGTAAATATCCGCCAGGTACATGGCTATTGGATCATTAGACTTTTCGCCTATTTTGAAAGCAGTGGAAGGTACAGTTGGCATTAAAATGGCATCGTATTCCGAAAGGATCTCTGATAATTTATCTACTACCAGTTTCCTAACCTGCTGGGCTTTAGTGTAGTACGCATCATAATAACCCGCGCTAAGCACAAAAGTCCCCAGTAATATACGCCTTTTTACTTCTTTACCAAACCCTTCTGATCTGCTTTTTTTATAGAAATCTGTTAACTCGAGATTTTTTAAAGATGTTCTGTGGCCATATTTCACACCATCGAACCTGGAAAGATTGGAAGAAGCCTCTGCAGTAGTCAGTACATAGTATGCAGGAACTACATAGTCAAGATAAGCGAAATCCACAGCAGTTACGGTATTGCCTGCAGTTTCCAGTTCTTCAAAAAAGATACTATACCCTTCTTTCATTTCGGGGTCCAGGCCCTCGTGATACAGTGCGTCTTTTAAATACGCTATTTTCCAGGATTTATTGTGTATTGTCTGATAATCAGGTACTTCTTCTTTTGAAGCTGTACTATCATATTCATCAGGCCCTGCAATTGACTGTAGCACCTTCGCTACATCCGCAATATTCCTGCCAAACACGCCAATCTGATCAAAAGATGAGGCATAAGCAATAAGCCCATGCCTTGAAATGCGGCCGTACGTAGGTTTCAGCCCAACAATGCCGCAAAAATCTGCCGGCTGGCGTACAGATCCTCCGGTATCGCTACCGAGGCTTACCATACACAGTCCTGCCTGAACTGCTACGGCAGAGCCTCCTGAAGAACCGCCCGGTACTCTTGTATTGTCCAGGGCGTTCAGTACGGGTCCATATGCAGAATTTTCATTGGTAGATCCCATTGCGAATTCGTCACAATTGAGATTGCCAATGATAATTACGTCTTCTGCAAGCAGCCTTTCTACAGCTGTGGCAGAGTACAGGGAAGTAAACCCTTCCAGTATACGGGAGGCAGCACTTACTTTATGCCCTTTATAACATATTACATCCTTAATACCTATTACAACGCCTGCAAGCGCCCCCACAGGTTCTCCGTTCTTTATACGGGAGTCCAGTGCGCGCGCTTTTTCCAGGGCTTCTTCTTCAAAAACCTCCAGAAAGGCATTAAGGTGTTTAGTCTGTCCGATCCGGTCCAGGTATAGCTGTACCGTCTCCGTACAGGTTGTTCTGCCGGCGTATAATGCTTCCTGGAAAGCTGATATACTGCTGAATTCAGACAAAGCCAAACCAGTTAATTGCTTATAGTGAAATAATAAATAAGGTCAAACCTGAAGCCGGATACTGAGCTGATCAGCTGGCATATTTGTATATCATATACCTGTTGGTATAATAGCATATACCTATCCTCTAGCGTGGTGATGCGACGTTTTTACTCCGGCACACTACTCCCCCATTCACGTTTGAATCAATTGAAGACAGTATAAAAACTACTCTTAGTTCTTATTGTCTGTGGTAGCTGGCTGTTCTTTCATGCCATCCTCGATCTCTTTGCGCACATTGTTCTTGGCATCGTTAAATTCACGGATACCTTTACCCAGTCCGCGCATCAGTTCGGGAATTTTTTTACCACCAAACAGCAACAATACAACCAAAGCTATTAAGAGTAATTCTGTCATACCTAATTCCTGGAATAATAAAAGAGGTGATTTAACTAAAACGGCAGTCATTTTCTCAGTTTTAAACGTTAAGCAAACAAAGATAGGTAAATATATCCGGGATTTAGCTACCGCCTTATTGGACCTGAGAAGTTTTAATTTTATTTTAAGAGAATCTCTCTCACGTGGCATCCGGTTTCCATAGGCATGAAAAAAACGGGAACCCGAACGGTTCCCGTTATCACTAATTTCCCTGTATTTATACTAAACCCTTTTCTCTTTGATACGGGCAGCTTTACCAGCGCGTTCACGCAGGTAGAACAGTCTTGCCCTTCTTACTTTACCAACTTTGTTCAGAACAATACCGTCGATGTTTGGAGACAGCAGAGGGAAAACCCTCTCAACACCAACACCGTCAGATATTTTTCTTACAGTAAAAGAGGCTGTAGCTCCAGTTCCCTGGATTTTCAGTACATCGCCTTTGAAGGACTGGATTCTTTCCTTGTTACCTTCAACAATTTTATAGTTAACAGTGACATTGTCACCGGCCTTAAACTTCGGGTAGTTTTTTTTACCTGTCAGTTGCTCGTGAACAAAAGAAATAGCGTTCATCTTTCAAATATTTATCGGAGTGCAAAGGTAACTTAGAAAAAGTTAAGTTCCAAATAACCCCAGGTTTATTAAAGAATAATTTTAAAAACAATTTGTCGGGTGCGGTTGAGCCTGATAGGAGTTTATAGCAGCAACGGCTTGTCTGTTCGTCATTTCTACCTCATTCCTACCTTATCTGTTCGTCATTTCTTCGTTTACAACAGGTCCGGGCGCCGTTCCTTTGTGCGCTCTACCGCCATATCATGCCTCCAGTTATCTATTTTCTTATGATCGCCGCTCATCAGCACATCCGGTACTTTCCAGCCTCTGAACTCTTCCGGGCGGGTATATACAGGAGGCGCCAGCAGGTTATCCTGGAAGGAATCCAGTAAGGCAGAGGTTTCATCATTGAGCACCCCGGGAATCAGCCTGCCTATAGCGTCTACCAGTACGGCTGCTGCCAGCTCCCCGCCAGACAGTACATAATCTCCTATAGAGATCTCTTTTGTGACAAAATGCTCCCGTATCCTTTCATCTATCCCTTTATAGTGCCCGCAGAGGATCAGCAGGTTTCCTTTCAGGGAGAGCTGGTTAGCCATTCCCTGGTTCAGGGTTTGTCCGTCAGGGGTCATGTAGATGATCTCATCATACTGCACCTTTGCCTGCAGGCTTTCTATTGCATTTACAACAGGTTCTATCATCATTACCATACCTGCGCCGCCGCCAAACTGGTAGTCGTCTACCTGGTTGTGTTTCAGCGTGGAATAATCCCGCAGGTTATGGGTATACACTTCCAGCAGCCCTTTCGTCTGTGCCCTTTTCAGGATGGAGTGCGAAAAGGGGCTTTCAAGCAACCCCGGTTGTACAGTAATGATATCTATTCTCATGATCTGTTGTTAATAGCCCTATTCCAGGTAAATGTCCAGCAATCCTTCCGGCAGGTCCACATGTACGATCTGTTTTTTCTTATCTACCTTCACCAGCGATTGTTCATTCAGGGGCAGGAGTACTTCCTTTTCCCTGAAGGTCAGCTTTGCCAGCGTCTGCATGGGCATTTCAATCACTTCCTCTATAGTGCCCAGTATGCCCTGCTCTTTATCCTGCACGGTAAATCCCAGTAAGGACAGGGGAGCGGAAGAGGAGGCCTGCTTTTTAAAATCGTCTTCAGCCAGGTATACAGGCATTTGTACCAACCGGCGTGCATCTTCTTTATTATCAATGCCTTCCAGCTTTACAAACACATGTTCATGGTCTTTGATACTGGTTTTCTGTATAAAATGAGGAATGAAGCTGTTCTTTTTTTCTTCCAGGAAGAGGACTTCCACTCCTGGCAGGCTGGTCTTTTTACCCAGGCTGTGTTTCAGAACAAACTCCCCCTGTAATCCGAAAACAGAGACCAGTTTTCCTATGCTGAAGTAATTATTCATAAGCTATACCCTCTCTCATGGCTATGAAAAAGGGAAATATCTGAAAGCAGATATTTCCCTTTAAATATGATCCAAAAGCTAATTAAGCTTCTGCACCGCCTTCTGGCTGAGCAGGAGCATCTTCAACTCTTTTTACGATAGGCTGAGCTACTCTTGCCTTTTTGTGGTTGTCACGACGGGCAGCAACTTTCTGCTCGTGCTCTGCCTGCCACTGTTCAAATTTCTGGAATGCTGTAGGCTCATCGAACAGACCCAGTTTCACACCTCTCAGGAGGTGTTTCAGGTAAAGAACACCTTTGAAAGAAAGTATTCTTCTAACTGTATCTGTAGGCTGTGCACCTTTCTGCAACCAACGCAGTGCTTTTTCTGTATCTATATTGATAGATGCAGGAACAGTCAGCGGGTTGTAAGTACCGATCTTCTGGATGAATTTACCATCTCTTGGCGCGCGAGCGTCGGCAACTACGATGAAATAAAAAGGTCTCTTCTTTGCGCCATGACGTTGTAGTCTGATCTTTACTGGCATAAATAATTCGAGTTATTTTTTTGCGAGTTAAAAAAAAATATTTAATCGGGCAGCAAAGGTATGCTTTAACCGGATTAGTTCAAAATAAATTCTGTTAAAAGTCTACAAAATGCAGGCACCTTTGACTGCCTTCAACCTGTCTCCCAATCTCTTTTTTACCTTCCTAAAGCCCTTAATCCTTTTCCTCCTGCCCCAAATTTATTCATCATTTTCATCATCTGGCGCATTTGGTCAAATTGTTTCATAAACTGGTTCACATCCTGGATATCCTTACCGGCGCCTTTTGCAATACGTTTACGGCGACTACCATCTATAATGTCCGGATTTCCACGCTCTTCGGGGGTCATAGACCCTATCATTGCCTCAATTCCCTTAAAGGCGTCATCACTGATATCGATGTCCTTGATAGCTTTTCCAACACCAGGTATCATGCCCATCAGGTCTTTCAGGTTACCCATTTTCTTGATCTGCTGAAGCTGCTCACGGAAGTCGTCAAAATCAAACTGGTTCTGACGGATCTTCTTTTCCAGCTTCTTGGCCTGCTCTTCGTTGAACTGGGCCTGAGCACGTTCCACCAGGGTGGTAATATCACCCATCCCCAGGATACGCTGTGCCATACGTTCAGGATAGAATACATCCAGCGTATCCAGCTTCTCACCCATGCTCACGAACTTGATGGGCTTTTCTACTGTATACTTGATGGTCAGCGCCGCGCCACCGCGGGTATCACCGTCCAGCTTGGTCAGCACAACACCACTGAAGTCCAGCCTGTCGTTAAACGCCTTGGCTGTATTCACGGCATCCTGACCGGTCATGGAATCCACCACGAAGAGGATCTCATTCGGTTTTACTGCGGTTTTGATATTGGCCACCTCGGTCATCATCACTTCATCCACAGCCAGACGACCGGCAGTATCTATTATAACGATATTATTCCCGTTCTGTTTTGCCTGCTGGATAGCGTTCTGGGCTATCTGTACGGCATTTTTATTCTCAGGTTCGTTATATACCTCTACTCCTATCTGTTCACCCAGTACCTTCAGCTGGTCTATCGCTGCAGGGCGGTAAATGTCTGCCGCTACCAGCAGGGGCTTCTTATTCTTCTTGGTTTTCAGGAAGTTGGCAAGTTTCCCGGAAAAAGTGGTTTTACCGGAACCCTGCAAACCTGCTATAAGAATAATAGTGGGATTCGCCTTGATGTCCAGCTCGGCCTCGGTACCACCCATCAGCTCTGCCAGCTCGTCCTTCACGATCTTTACCATCAGCTGTCCGGGAGATATGGCGGTGATCACCTTTTCGCCCAGGGCTTTTTCCCTTACACGGTCGGTAAAGTCTTTTGCTATTTTATAGTTCACGTCAGCATCCACCAGTGCGCGGCGTATTTCTTTTACCGTACTGGCCACATTGATTTCGCTGATACGGCCTTCGCCTTTCAGTTGTTTAAACGCCGAGTCAAGCCGCTCTGATAATGATTCAAACATCAGTAGTCTGTTTAGTGTTTTTTGCTGCCGGCCATCTGTTGCCGATTTGCAGCTTTAAGGGTTGCAAAAATAATATAAAGTAACATGCAAACCAGTATGCAGCTACAATTAACAAAAAAAGGTGAATATCTGCCCGATATTCACCTTTCTGGTTATATAAACTAAGTTAATTCTCTGTGACAGTTACTGCATTATCAGCTTCCCAGGTAATTTCTCAGCAGTTTGCTGCGGGAAGTGGTGCGCAGTTTGGTGATCGCTTTATCCTTGATCTGGCGTACCCTTTCGCGGGTCAGGCCAAACTTCTCTCCGATATCTTCCAGTGACATAGGATGTTCTACAGCTATACCGAAGTACAGGATGATCACATCTTTCTGCCTGTCTGTCAATGTGGAAAGGGAGCGTTCTATTTCACGGCGCAGTGAATCGTGATGGTCCAGTTCTTCGTCTGCGTTAACGGCGTTCGGGTTGGCCAGTACATCCAGCAGGGAGTTATCTTCCCCGTCAATGAAAGGAGCATCCATAGATACGTGACGGGCGGCTACGCCGAGGGTAGCTTCCACTTCTTCCGTATTGATTTCCAGGATGGTGGCCAGTTCGTCGGGCGATGGCTCCCTTTCAAATTCCTGTTCCAGCTGGGAATATGCCTTGCTGATCTTATTGCTCAATCCTACCTTGTTCAGCGGCAGACGCACAATACGGCTCTGTTCTGCCAAAGCCTGCAGGATAGACTGACGGATCCACCATACAGCGTAGGAAATGAATTTAAAACCACGGGTTTCATCAAAGCGCTGTGCTGCCTTAATCAAACCAAGGTTCCCCTCATTGATCAGATCACTCAGCGACAAACCCTGGTTCTGATACTGTTTTGCAACAGACACCACGAAGCGGAGGTTGGCTTTGGTGAGCTTCTCCAGTGCACGCTGGTCACCCTGCTTAATGCGGATAGCCAGGTTCACTTCTTCTTCCGGCGTAATTAAATCCACCTTCCCAATTTCCTGCAAGTACTTCTCGAGGGACTGGGATTCCCTGTTTGTGATGGATTTCGTGATTTTGAGTTGGCGCATTGACATAAAGACTCGGAACAGTTACAGGTTAATAAAATGTTACCCTATTTGATGAATGCCAGACAAAAATAAGTTTTTTTAGATAGCACCCAAAAAAAATAATTACTTATTAAACCATTTTTAAGCAAAAACGTTTCACCATTCATAACTCAATTTTGACAGGGCTAAAATTCAATACTGTCAATAAAAAGCTGTGAAACAGAACTACCGACCTGCTAATATATTCATATTTTATATAATAGAATTGTTATTTATAAAGTGTAAAAAGATTTGGGGGAATCATTAAAAAAAAATGCAAAATAATTTTGACAGAATAAATATTTTTCTATAATTGCAGCCAGATGATATTGATTTACTAATTACTTGAGCGATGTCTAAGAAAGTGCAATATGAGTTGGAATATCCGGTACGGTGCTCACCAAGTATCTTATACGAATTCCTTTCCACCCCGGCAGGATTGCAGGAGTGGTTCGCAGATAAAGTAGATTTCAGGGACAGCGTTTTCTCCTTTTCGTGGAATGGTTCCGTAGAAGAGGCAGAAGTGCTGGAACAGGAAGAAGATGAGTTTATACGCCTGCATTGGAAGCATGCCCCCAAAGAAGAATTCTTTGAGTTCCGCATTCAGATCTCCGAAGTGACCAATGAAACCATCCTGATCGTTAGAGATTTTGCAGAAAAGAAAGAAATAGCCGACCAGAGCCAGTTGTGGGATTACCAGGTGAAAGATCTCTTTCACAGAATAGGCAACTAAAGTTCCTGGTCCGTCTATTATCAGCGGATCAGTAATTGTAGCAGGAGCCCGTAATCTGTCACAATCTTTGGAATTATCTCTTCCCAATCTTCCAATCTATAAGGTTTAGCAAGTTTAATAAAGGAACGCCGGTATACAAGCTGCTTGAATTCATTTGCCGGTATAGCTGATATTAACCTGTAATTCCCATTCCCTAAATCGTGCTGCCAGGGGTCTTCCTGGACATATAGCTGAAACCGGCCTTCCGCCAGTTCAGACCAGGCATCTGCCAGAGCCTCGGAATACATTTCTTTTACCCTGCCGGACAGGTGAAGGGTAGCAATGAAATAATGCCCCCACCAGAACATAGTACGGAATGCAAAGATCTCTTCCTGCTTGAAATAACGGGGATAATCCAGTATTATATAGGGCAGTTCCTTATATTTCTCTCCACGGGAAATCTTCCCTCCCAGTTGTAAACACTGCCCGGGGAAAGGGAAAGTTCCTGTCAGCGGGTGTGTCTGCAATGCCTCCTGCAATTGTCCCATCAGTACCATTACCTTCTGTAAAGCACTGTTTTTCAGGTATAACCAGTTTGGGTTCTGTATGAGGGCCTGTTCTTCCGGTGTGAGCTCGAATGTGTCCATCCCGTAAATTTAGGGCTTCCTTTGCGCTGTACACACTGCCCAAAGGGGGCTGACAAGAAAATTAACTGTATTTTTAGACCTTACTTTATAAATTTGTACGATTTCTAATTAGATTGCCTGCGTGAAAAAACTGGATAAACTCATCATCAAAACATTTATGGGGCCCTTCGTGGCCACTTTTTTTGTTACCCTGTTTGTACTGGTCATGCAATTTCTCTGGAAATACATTGATGACCTGGTGGGAAAAGGGCTTGATACTCCGGTTATTATAGAGCTCATCACCTATACCAGCGCCAACCTGGTATCTCTGGCATTACCACTGGCAGTACTGCTCTCTTCCATCATGACCTTCGGGAACCTGGGAGAAAGCTTTGAGCTGGTAGCCCTGAAATCGTCCGGCATTTCCCTGCTCCGTTTCATGCGTCCACTTCTGGCGGTTTGTATCACCATAGCTGTGCTGGCGTTCCTGTTCAATAACTACGCCATGCCGGTGGCCAACCTGCGCGCCAAGTCCCTTCTGTACGATATTACCAACTCCAAACCTGCCTTCAATATCAAGGCAGGGGTGTTCTATACAGATATTCCCGACTATACTATCAAAGTAGCCAATAAGGAAAAAGACAATAAGACCATACACCAGGTTATGATCTTTGACCATACTGCCGGTGGAGGCGATAAGCTTATCCTGGCAGAAAAAGGCACGATGGTATTGTCGGCCGATAAACGCTTTCTTTTCTTCGTACTGGAAAAAGGATGGCGTTATGAAGAAAGACGCAGCCAGAGTATGAATCAGCCTGGGGAGCTGATTCGCCTGGGCTTCAGGGAATACAAGAAAGCGTTTGACCTCAGCTCTTTCGCCTTCAGCAGGCTGGATATGGGTCTTTTTGCCTCCAACCAGCAGATGCTGAACGTACGGCAGCTGGATAAAGCCATAGATTCCCTTTATAAACAGGAAAAACTGTTTACCCGTACAACAAACGCTTACATCACCACCCGTTATCCTTTCTACAAATGGGAAGATACCGGCTGGCTGGCCACTGCCCCTCCTATTAAGAAAGCCAGCTTTAAAGACTATATCCCTGAAAAATCACGCCGTTACGTGCTGGAAAGGACAGAACAGAATATCCGTGATGGTCAGAATAACCTGGAAGGCCCTGCGAAAGAATTTTCAGAAAAACATAACACTTTACTTTTGCATAAAGTAGAATGGCAACGTAAATTCACACTCGCCTTTTCCTGCATAGTGATGTTCCTGATAGGCGCCCCTCTGGGGTCTATTATCAGGAAAGGCGGTTTAGGCACTCCATTAATATTTGCCGTTGCTTTTTTTGTTATATTCAACATATTCTTTATGTTAGGGGAGAAGATGGCGCGCAAAGATGTAATGGCAACGTGGAGCGGTATGTGGCTTTCCAATATAGTCCTTATACCGATAGCTGTTTTCCTTATCTATAAAGCACTGAATGATTCTCAGCTTTTCAACAAAGAGTATTATTTCAGGATCTTCAATACAATAAAAAAGTTCTTTAAGCGATTTAGTATGAGACCTGCAACTGAAAAGGTGCAATAAATGTTATACTGTAAAATTTAAAACCTACAATGTGTCGTCCTTAATGGTCAGTTACCTTAATAGCTGACGTGCGGGGCTTACTATATAACCTACAACTTAAAACACAACATTTGAAAACGCTTATTACACTGTTCGGAAAGAACGCATGGTTCTTTCTGCCGTTCCTGATATGGATTGTAACAGGAGCATTATTACAAATGGTTTTTACGCATGAAGAATTATTCCTGGCTATTAACAGCAGACATTCCTATTGGGGTGATGTGATCATGACCGGAGTAACCTATATCGGGGATGGTATCACCTTTGGTGTGATGCTGGCCTTTATTCTCCTGCTCAGGAAATATAAGCTGTTCCTGACTGCGGCATCTGTATTATTGCTGACTACCCTGATAGTACAGATAGCCAAGCACTACTTTAATGAGCCCAGACCAATTAAATACTTCGGGGAAGACTCCTACCTGGTACATACCGTAAAATGGGTTACTGTACACGGCAGCTGCAGCTTTCCTTCAGGACATACAACCACGGCATTTGCCATGTTCTGTTTCCTGGCGCTGATCAGTAACAATAAATTAACAGGCATTTTATTTATGGGCCTTGCCCTGCTGGCAGCCTGGTCCAGGATCTATCTTGCACAACACTTCTTTGTAGACGTATATGTGGGCAGCATTATCGGGACCTTATGCAGTTTCCTGGTTTATACCCTGTTCCATCAGCGTACTCTTAAATCTTCACCTGAAATTTGTCCGGAAGCAATCGTGGGTCTTACATGATTTAGTTACTTTTGTTGATTCTGAGTCAAGCATCACTGATTAACAGCGGGAACAACAATACTTAACTGATCAACTGATAAGATAAAAGGAATGAGATACCTGTTGATTGCCATTGCGGCTGCTATCCTGTTTATACCCTTCCTGGGAGCGGTACATCTGTTTGACTGGGACGAGATCAACTTTGCTGAAGCTGCAAGGGAGATGCTGGTAAGTCATAACTATTCGCAGGTGCAGATCGACTTCAGGCCTTTCTGGGAGAAGCCGCCGCTCTTCATCTGGCTGCAGGCTATCAGCATGCATATCTTCGGCGTCAACGAATTTGCTGCCCGCTTCCCCAATGCAATCCTGGGTGTTGCAACACTGGTAACACTTTACGGTATCGGTAAAAAGCTGGCGGATGCCCGTCTGGGTCTCTGGTGGGCACTGGCCTATGCAGGTTCCTGGTTACCTCACTTCTATTTTAAGTCCGGTATTATAGATCCTACATTCAACTTCTTTATTTTCCTGGCCATCTATTGCGCCTTCCGTATAAACTATGTACCCAAACAATCCAGGATGGCCATACTGAGCGGTTTTTTCCTGGGACTGGCAGTGCTGACCAAAGGACCGGTAGCTATACTGGTAAGTATTCTCACCCTGCTGGTATACTGGACCTGCAAAAAATTCAGGATCGGGATGCGCCTGGTACATGTAGGTCTGATAACGCTGGCCGCCTTCGTTACCACTTCCCTCTGGTTTGGTTACGAGATCATTGCCCATGGATGGTGGTTCGTGAACGAGTTCATTTCCTACCAGGTAAGACTGCTTACCACTCCGGATGCCGGGCATGGCGGTTCTTTCTTTTATCACTGGATAGTATTGCTGGTGGGATGTTTCCCTGCCAGTATCTTCCTTCTCTCCTACCTGCGTGGCCGTAAGAAGCAATCTATCTATACAGGCTCTGCCGCACTGGAAATAAAAGACTTTATAGTATGGATGTGGGTATTATTCTGGGTAGTGCTGATCCTGTTCTCTATCGTGGAAACAAAAATAGTTCACTACTCTTCCCTCTGTTATTTACCGCTCAGCTTCCTGGCTGCATGGCAGATTTACCGTATTGCGGAAGGTAAGTTACAGTTACGCGGCTGGATCACGGCAATAATATTGATCACAGGCCTTATAATTGGCCTGGCCATCACGTTGCTGCCTGTGGTTGGAGTTTATAAGAGCGAGCTCATTCCGCATATAGGCGACCGTTTTGCACGGGCCAACCTGGAAGCGCAGGTGCCCTGGTCATTATGGGAATCTGCCTACGGCGCCGTATATATGCTGCTTATTGTTATAGGTGCAGTACTGCTCTTCAGCCGTAAGAAACAGGCGGGCATACTCACTGTTTTCTTCAGCACCATCCTGGCTATACAGATCACTATCGTACATTTCACGCCCAAGATTGAACGCTTTTCACAAGGCGCTGCTATCGATTTCTTCAAGTCTTTTGTGGGTAAGGACGATTATGTACAGGTACTG
Organism: Chitinophaga tropicalis; assembly: GCF_009758205.1. Lineage (GTDB taxonomy): Bacteria > Bacteroidota > Bacteroidia > Chitinophagales > Chitinophagaceae > Chitinophaga > Chitinophaga tropicalis. The sequence continues at coordinate 1,360,960 of NZ_WRXN01000001.1, read as the reverse complement.
AGCTATCACAGTTATGCACATCTTTTTTATACCAAAAAGCTGCCTCCGGCCAATAAGAAGTATTATGACAAGGAGTGGCTGCTGAATGGCCCGGTAGATAAGCCAACCTACTTTATCTGCCGCATTAATAACGCTGATAAATGGAGGTATCATCCTAACCTCCAGGTGATAGGAGAGAAAAATGGGTTTGTCTTCTTTAAACGTAAATAATTCTCAACAAAAAAGCTTTTGCCGAAGGCAAAAGCTTTTTTGTTGAGCGGAGCTTTTTGAAGCTACGTGCGGCTTAAAGTCTATTTAATAGCTGCTTTATATAATTTATCTACCTCATTCCAGTTCACCACATTCCAGAACGCTTTGATATAATCAGGGCGTACGTTATGATACTTAAGGTAATATGCATGTTCCCATACGTCCAGTGCCAGGATAGGCGTTCCTTTCTCTTTCACGATATTGTCCATCAGCGGGTTGTCCTGGTTGGGTGTAGACACAACAGACAGCTTCTTACCCGGCGTAACTATAAGCCAGGCCCAGCCGGAACCAAAAACGCCTTTGGCGGCAGTGCTGAAAATGTCCTGGAATTTTTCCCATGAGGTGAAGCTGCTGTTGATAGCTGCTTTTAGCTGATCAGAGGGTGTTGTTGTCCGGGGGGATAATAATGTCCAGAACAGAGAGTGGTTATAGTGACCGCCGGCGTTGTTACGGATAGCTTTATCCTCCGGCTTTACTTTGGCAAGTATCTCGTCTAATGTGAGGCTTTCGTACGCAGAGCCCTTAATTGCGTCATTCAGGTTCTTTACATAAGCGCCATGATGTTTATCATGGTGTATCTCCATTGTTGTTTTATCAATATTTGGTTCCAGGGCATCATAAGCGTACGGCAGTGCAGGAACTTCGAACGGCGCTTTAGGACTGTTGGCGGCTGCGCGGCGGGTACCCCGGGTAGAAGGTGCAGCAACAATGCCTGTCGGATTGCTCAGAGCCGCAACGCCTGCCAGGCCTGCCAGCTTAATAAATTCTCTCTTATTCATATATTTTAGGCATTAAAATGATAAAGAACTTTAGTGAAATAACGTATCGGAAGGCAGCAAAATCTGCACCAATATTATAGAATTTTATTTCATAAATGAGTTCTACCTTCGGGTGGCTTTTGATAAAAGACACATTCTCAGGAAAATAACTTGTAACATTTCATAATCTTTTGAAATTAATTGTTATTTTACCATACGCTTTCATGTGAAACTTTAACGTTTATTTTTATTCTGAACATAAAAATAATTTTATCCCAGACTATATGTTAAACATCTAAAATATGTAGTCAATTCACTAGCTTACCTTTTATTGGGCCTTATGCCTTTAAAATATATTGACCATAGCATTATACCATTGAGATTTCCATTCATTGTTCAAAAAATTTATGCCAGGCAAGATGACAGAATTAGAGCAATACATCAAAAAACAACAGGACGAAACGGAAGTTCATACGCCCGTTTTATATTATTTGGATCAACAGAAAGATTATGAAGCATTAACAGCCTTACTGGCAAAAAATCCAAATATCCGGGTATATGATCAGATCTATTCCCAGCTGAGGGAACTGATGAAAATCCGTAATCCTACCAGGAAGCTTACCCCGGAAGAATACGAAGAAACGGTCAGGGAATATGTCGGAGATACTCCTATCTATGCATTTGGGGTATGGGTATATTATCCGTGGTCGGAACGCCTGGTACATATTGTGGATCAGGATGACTTTATAGAGCTTCGTACCAGCCGGAACAAGGAAAAAATTACTGACGAAGAGATAACTTTGCTGAAAAGCCGGAAGATAGGCATCATCGGGTTGTCAGTAGGACAGTCCATTGCTCTGACCCTCGCTATGGAACGCGTTTGCGGGGAGCTGCGGCTGGCCGACTTTGACAAGGTGGAGCTCACCAATATGAACCGTATCCGTACTGGCATTCATAGTATCCAGGTATCAAAAGTAATTGTAGCAGCGCGTGAAATTGCAGAACTGGACCCTTTTATTAAAGTAGTAACCTATATGGATGGCGCCACAGAAGAGAACCTTGACGATTTCTTTACCAAAGGAGGAAACCTGGATATACTGGTAGAAGAATGTGATGGTTTAGATATTAAAATACTAAGCAGGGTGAAAGCTAAAGCATTAGGCATACCTGTTGTGATGGATACCAATGACAGAGGAATGGTTGATGTAGAGCGTTTTGACCTGGAACCGGACCGGCCACTATTACATGGCTTTATTCCTGATGTGGACCTTAAGCACCTGCAGGGCCTATCAGATGCAGAGAAACTACCCATCTTACGCCCTATGGTTGCTATTGATGATATGTCTGCCCGTATGAAATATTCATTGGGTCAGATCGGCAAAACAATTACTACCTGGCCCCAGCTGGCATCCTCGGTAGTACTGGGAGGTGCCGTTGTTACCGATACCTGCAGGAGGATCCTGCTGGACCAGCTGAAAAGCTCAGGCAGGTATTACGTGGATTTTGAACAGATAATCGTTTAGAAGATCCTGGGACAATGATATCATTTTGCAATCGAATTCTTGAAGAGCACCCACATGCAATATCATGATTACAGTAAGGGCATTTAGAGCACCGGACGATCCAGAGGCTTGCCTTAGATTTTATAACGGCCACCTCCGGCTGCTGGAAATATATTTTGGCATCGCCAAAATCACTTCCGGCAGTGCGGACTGGATGCAGCATGAAAATAGCATAGTGATCATAGTGGAAGATGAAACACGTACCAAAACATACGGTGGTGCACGTGTTCAGCTGGCAGACGGCGTACTGCCGTTACCTATAGAAACGGCCATAGGCAAATACGATCCTAAAGTATATGCCTCTATCAAACAGGGCAGTGCAGAGATCTGCGCCATGTGGAACTCCAAGGAAGTAGCCGGTATGGGAATAGGCAGCCAGGTACTGGCAAGGGCCGGCGTAGTACTGGCAGCACAGCTGCCTATAGATAACTTCCATGTATTATGCGCCCCTATCACCACCCGTATAGGGAAAAGAGTAGGATTTGTAATTGATGAGTCCCTGGGTGATAAAGGCACTTTCTTCTACCCCAAAGATGACTTCATTGCCACCGCAATGGTCATTAACGACGTCAATACCCTGGAGCACGCAGACCCCAAAGAACGGGAACTGATCTATGATTTACGGGAACATCTGATACAAACCAAAATCGAAGTGGGTCCGAAAGGCTCTTATGAAGTAAATTACAATCTCGAAATAACCGATTATCAATATTCAAAGGTGAAGAGGTAGTGTATCAGTCTGAACTTTTTGATGAGAGGCAGTCTGGCCCTTCAGGCCAAACTGAAACATTATAGATGAAGAGTGAACGGTGAATTTTCTATAAATTTAACGCATGTTCCGCTTTCTGGCTTTATTCCTGTTTATACTCCCTGGCTTCCTGCAAACGCAGGCGGCAGCCCCCTTTATTTACCATAAGGACATGCCCCTGTCAAGGATAGGCAAGTACCTGGAGATCTATACAGACAAAACCAATCATCTGGATATCAACCAGGTACGTAGCCTGACATTCACACCGTCAAAAGATAATGTACCTAATCTCCTTATCACCGCGCATACTTACTGGGTCAGGTTCACTATCAGTAACCAGTCTGATCTGACCAACCTGATGCTGGAAGTGGAATACCCTACCATAGACGATATTACACTATATGAAACCCAACAGGACGGTACTTATAAGACTACACGCCTGGGAGAATTTACCCGGTACGCTAACAGGCTGGTAGACCATCAGAACTACATTTTCCCGCTTTCCATACCGCTGAACAGTACCCGGGAATATTACCTGAAAGTACGGGCTGGGGAACAGCTTCAGCTGCCTATTTACGTGGGTACGAAAGAGCAGGTTTCCAATAAGAACAATTACCGTGAGCTTATCTTTGGTCTTTATGTAGGGCTGATCCTGGCCATGTCATTCTATAACCTGTTTATCTATCTGTCCACGAAAGACAAGAGTTATCTGTCTTACGTTTCCTATAACCTCTTTGTAGGGCTGACGCAGGCTACCCTGCAGGGCTACTCTTTCCGCTTCCTTTATCCGGGCAGCCCCTGGCTGGCCATGCATGCTACCGCGCTGGTGCCTATTTTTAACGGGCTTACCGCCTTATGGTTCATTCAACAGTTCCTGCTTACCAAAGAATATTACAAACCCGGTCACCGGCTCATTAACATATTACTGATCGCCTATACGGGCTGCTTCATACCTACCTTCCTTGATCAGTATATCGTGGCGCAGGTATGGGTACAACTGGTGGCTGCCGGCGCTTCAGGAGCTGTGCTCTATGTAGCTGTCCGAATGAGCCGTATGGGTTATAGCTCTGCCAGGTATTTCCTGCTGGCATGGAGTATATTCCTGGTCAGCGTAATGGTATTTGTATTGCGCAATATGAACCTGCTGCCATACAATGAATTTACCTATTACGCCCTGCAGATAGGCTCCGGCCTGGAAGTGCTGCTGCTGTCCTTTGCACTGGCCCATAAGATCAACGTATTTAAGGCGGAAGCACTGGAAGCGTCCCAGGAAAACGAACGCCTGGTAAGGGAGCAGAACGTTATCCTGGAAGACAAGGTTAATAAACGCACAGAAGAGTTGCGCACCAGCAATGAAGAGCTGAGCGTGGCTATGAAAAACCTGAAGGATGCACAGACCCAGCTGGTAGAAAGGGAGAAAATGGCCTCCCTGGGTCAGCTTACAGCGGGTATAGCCCATGAGATCAATAACCCTATCAACTTTGTCACGTCCAATATCAAGCCGCTTAAACTGGACATACAGGATATCCGCACCTTGCTTGAAAAGTATGAAGAGTTGCCGGCACAGAAGGATATGCAGCAGGCGCTTAAGGAGATCACAGCCTTTAAACAGCAGATAGACCTGGAATATATTCATGAAGAGATAGATTCCCTCATTAAGGGTATTGAAGACGGTGCAGTACGTACTTCCGAGATCGTTAAAGGATTGCGCACTTTCAGCCGCCTGGACGAAAGTGATATCAAATCCGTAGATCTCCATGAAGGTATTGACAGTACCCTGGTGTTACTACGTAACAGCATTCCCCCTAATGTAAAGGTTATAAAAAACTACGCCTCACTGCCTAAAATAGAGTGTTACGCAGGGAAGATCAACCAGGTATTCATGAACATACTGACCAATGCTTTTAATGCCATCCAGTCAGACAATCATGAAAAAGAAGAATCTGTTACCATTACCACCTCGGAAGACAACGGACAGGCAGTGATCAGTATCAGGGATACCGGCCCCGGTATGACAGAGCAGGTGAAAGAAAAGATCTTTGACCCCTTCTTTACTACAAAAGATGTGGGTGAAGGTACCGGGTTGGGGCTGTCCATTGTATTCAGTATTATCGAAAAACATCATGGTCGTATAGAAGTAATCACTGCCCCCGGAGAAGGTGCAGAATTTATTATATATTTACCAATGAGCATACCCGTTCAAGCGTCTTAAATATACCCACGCAGTAGATCCATTTTGTCTTGAAAAAAGACATCGTACTGCGCACAAAACGAAAATGGATGAAAGAGAACCGTATCAGAATCTTGTATATTGACGATGAAATTCATAACCTCAATGCTTTTAAAGCCAGTTTCCGCAGAAGTTATGAAATTTACACCGCCAATTCCGCCCAGGAGGGCAAACAGCTGTTGAAAAGCATTGATGTTCACATCATCATAGCGGACCAGAAAATGCCGGTTTCTACCGGGGTGGAATTCTTTAATGAAATAAAGGACACCCTGCCGGACCCCATGCGTATCCTGCTTACCGGCTATACTGATGTAGAAGATATCATCGATGCCATCAACAAAGGGCATATTTATTCGTATATCAAAAAGCCATGGGATGAACATGAGCTGCAAAGGACCATTAACAACGCATACGAGATCTATACCACCCGCCGGCAACTCAAGGAAAAGATCATTGAACTGGAGAAGATCAACGATGAGCTGAACCGTTTTATTTATTCCACATCTCACGATCTCCGTTCTCCGCTTATGTCTGTATTAGGTATTATCAACCTGAGCAGGCTGGATAATTCTGTAACTGATCCTAACGGTTACATTAATATGATAGAGACCTGTATCCAGAAGCTGGACGGCTTTATCCAGAAGATCATTGAGTATTACCGTAATTCACGGCTGGATGTGGAATATGAGAAAATAGATTTTAATCACCTGATCAATGATTGTATCTCATCTTTCAAACACCAGAACACGTCTATAAAGTTCCAGGTGGATGTAGAGCAGCCGGTAGATTTTAAGGGAGATACTTTCCGTATCAGTGTTATACTGAATAATCTTATTTCCAATGCTGTAAAATACCAGAAGCCCGATGAAACGCATCCTATGGTACAACTTTCGGTAAAGGTAGAGCCGCATAAGGCCACTATGTTCATCATTGACAACGGTATCGGCATTCTTAGTGAACACCTGAACAACATCTTCAAGATGTTTTTCCGCTCAAAGAACAATAACAAGCCGGGAAGCGGTATTGGGCTTTACATAGTAAAAGAAGCGCTGAATAAAATTGGCGGTACGATCAATGTAGAATCAAAGTATGGAGAAGGTACCCAATTTGAAATAAGCATCCCAAACAGAAATGATTTCGATACCTGATTTAAGAATAATACTGATAGATGACAATGAGGTTGATCTGATGCTGCATGAGAAACTTATCTCTATTCAACAGATCAGCAGAACTGTGCTTTCTTTTAACAACGCCAACAAAGCGCTGGAATTCCTGTCGTCCAACATTTCTCTTCCCCGTATACCTCCTACCGTTATTCTGCTGGATATACAGATGCCGGAGATGGATGGGTTTGAGTTTCTTGAAGCCTTCCACAGTTATCCGTCGAAGATCAAATCGCAGTGTCATGTCATCATGGTATCTTCCTCACTGGATTATGGAGATATAAGCCGTACCCATGCCAATCCTATTGTTGTGAAGTTGCTTAAAAAGCCTTTAATGGCCAGTGAGCTGACCAGCACTATTGCGGGAATATTCAGGAATGAATAAAATATATTGCAGGAAATAAAAAAGGGAACATTTTACAATGTTCCCTTTTTTTGTGGAGGATACCGGAGTCGAACCGGTGACCTCTTGCATGCCATGCAGTAAAAATGTCATAATATTAGGATCTATCTTGATTCACAGAATTTACATATAAATTGACTATCAACTACTTATGTTTCATTTGAGTTTTTTAGGTTTCATGGAATAACATGTCATTTTGTTAGTAATTTGTTAGTTTTAGGGGCTGTTCGTCTGCTTAATTCCGTTATATTCGCCTTATAAAGTGAAAGTGATATGAGAGTTGAAGATGTAGTTTTTAGCCTCAAGTTGTGGGTCTATAGCGACCCGGAAGCAAACGGATCATTCCCGATTTATCTACAGCTTTACTGCGCAGGGGACCGAAAATACCTCACCACAGGATTCCACTCTAGTCAGTCCTATTGGGATTCGGAAAAGGATGTCTTACTTGATAGCCATCCACAATACCAGGCAATCCTCGATAAGACAAACTCCTTAAAGGATGACGTGAAATTCGAGATCCGCAAATCTTTAGAGAATGGGGATGACTTCCTTACCCTCGCGGATATAAAGAAGAAGGTTAAAGAGAAATCAAAGCCTCAGTATGAAAAGCCGGCCTCCCGCAAAAAATTTTATGAATTTACCCAACAGGTTATCGAAGAGTGCTTCGAAGAGGACCGTCCAGGAACAGCATCGGTGTTCGTGTCATGTCGAAACTCCTTAAAAAAAGTGATAAAGACAGACAAGGCATTTACGGCTTTTACTAAGGAGGATTTTCAGGCATATGAGAAGTTCTTAAAGAAAACCGTTCCGGAAGACAGTAGCATTTCTGTATATCTACGAACTTTCTACAGGATATGGAATATTGCTCAGAAAAAGAAACTCTGCCCAGAGAAGCATCACCCAAAGTTTCATATTGAATTTAAGCCTTACAGAAGATTTGAATCCAGAAAACGCACAATTGAAAAGAAGTATATTGACGCCTTATGGGGCCTAAAACTTGATATATCGAGCAGGCATAATCGTTCAAGATATGTATTTCTTCTACTTTATTATACCCGCGGCATGGAGTTTTGTGATGCTGCATTGCTTAAAAAAGGAGAAAACTGGGCAGGTAACCGGCTGAAGTATCGCCGCCAAAAGTCAGGGAGAAAATACGATTTTAAATTACATCCCAAGGCAGTGGCCATTTTAAAATATTTTGAAAATTACCCTCTGCAAAGTGATGGCGGTTATATACTACCGTATATCACTTCCAAACATGACACTGCTAAAAAGATAAAACAAAGAATTATCAGTGCCCTTCGGGACGTCAATGAAGATTTACTCGACCTGGAAAAAATGATCAAATGCCCCAAACATATTACTACTAAGGTTGCGAAGCATGCTATTGCGTCCCACCTGCTGAAGAAACGAGTCGATATGAAGTTCATCCAGGAAACGCTAGGCCACGAAACTGAATTGCAGACAAGGATATATACAGAAGCCCTTGATTTTGATGACGAGGTAGCCGATACCTTAGAAGCGGTAATATAATGTAAGTCATATGAGTCAGAACCGTCTCCATCCAGACAATTGCAATAAGGCGCAATGTAAATCCTGCATATTTGGGCCAACACCATTGGATCTGACTCCTCAAAGGAAGGCAGAGATTGAACTCTACCTGGCTACCTTTAAGGCAAGTCATATCTGTCATACAACGAATAAAACGTGCTATGGCGCCCTGCAATATCAGGCCAAAATACTTCATGCTATGGGTATGATTGATCAACCCACCACAGAGAGTCTGCTAAAAGGTGCGGCAACCTACCTTAAAGATAATAGGATATACTCGCAGGAAAATAATGTCATTTCCTGCCCAAGTGACCAATCAATTAAAAAGGGACCAATGATGCGGATTAGCCGCCGAAAGCGAGGGAAACACTCTCCGAAATAGTTGTTTTTCATGAATAGCCGGACGTTGCCGTTAGCGACTTAATCAAATCCCATCCTTATTGGGAATGTCGCCCCCTCCATTAACCGTCAATAATACATAGGGGCAATTTTTTATTACTATTCTTTGATCTTTTTCATAAAATGCCTACCTTTAATATCATCACAGTATCTATTTTATTAGATTTTACGCCCCTTTAATTAGTTCTCAATTGTTCCATGACAAACACTTATACTAGTAAAAATGGGCATTCCACCTTCCTTAAGCAAGGTGGCAATTGGCAGACCGGCAAAGTAGACAAGAACAACCCGGATGTGAAAAAAGGAATTGAGACTGCCCGTCAAATGCAAAAACAAATAATGCAGCAAAAAGAAAGCAACCCTGAATCCCTAAAGCGGGTTGTCAAGTTATAACTAAAGCTCACGCACTTGTTTGATGTAGTCGAATTTTCAGCGGATAATTTTGCCCAAGCCTTATCCACCGATATCACTCCCCCAGAGGTCATCAAGGGCAAATCCCACTTTGTATACCTAATGCATTATCTGCGGCCACGAACGGAAGTGAACGCCAAAACCATCGTCATTGAACAGAACTACATCAGCAAAGACTATCTACACGACTATGCCGATTACTATTCACTATGCTTTGAACCGTATAAAAAAGTCTGTAAACGGGTACACCTGTTTAAGAATAAATTTTCGGATAAGCAATTCCGAAATATCCTGCTGAGCAACGACCCCAAAAAACAGGATGCATTTTGGGACAACTATCTGGGCTACATCGTTGTCAAGCCAATTCCCGTTACAGTGATAGGCACTACCATTTTAAAGACCTACCCTCATTCAGATAGATTTACCGGACGTAATTATTGGGGCCTCAAGGATTATACGGTGCATGTTTTCGGTGTGAAAAGGGTAATTCGTTCGTTGGTCTTCCAGGAGCAGGATAAAGTAACTGCAGCCTGTGCTACTACCGCAATCTGGTCTACTTTAAGCAAAGTATTCCACGATACTCAATCCTCTCTCAAATCACCCAGCGAGATCACCCGGGACGCTGATAAGATGTCGCAGGATGGCAGCCGACTGTTCCCTAACAAAGGACTAAGTGTGTTGCAAATTTGCCAGGCTATCGAACGGGCCGGGTTAGTTTGCGAAGTCTTGCATACAGAAATGGATGAAAATAACCACGGAATTACGACCAATTCATATTTGAAAGAACTGGTTCGTGCCTACTCCTCCATTGGTATCCCCATTATTGTGATCTTGCAAGTAATGGGGCAATATCATGCCATCACGTTAGTGGGGCACCGCCATCAAGGTCCTAGTGAAAATCCCAGTAGAGACAAAATAGCATTTGCTTCCGATAACATTGACCGGCTTTATGCTCACGATGACCAGTGGGGACCATTTGCCCGGATCAAATTCCAAGATGAACGCCAATTGGTCACTCCGTGGAATGAAATAAAAGGTGCTACTAGCCTTATTTATGCCACTGATGTTATTGTAAGCCTATATCCCAAGATCCGCATTAACTATGAGGATATTAAATGCATTGTGGTGGCTCTGCACGGTATTTTTACGCAATTCCTGAAAAGTAAGGCCAAAAAAGGATGGTCATGGGACATCCGGTTGGAATATAGTGAGAATTACAAAAGAGAAGTCAAAAACCTAAGGCTGGACGCTGATGTTACTCTGGGTTTGATCACGCAGTCATTGCCCCGATTTATTTGGGTGGTGACGTGTTATGGTGGCAAAGAACGACTGGTGGATTTTACTTTCGATGCCACAGGAGTCATCACAGGCATGGTCGGATTACGTGTTCTGACCTTTGTTGAAGTACTCAAAACACAATTGCATACATTTATTGAAAACAATGAAGACCTACTCTCTGATTATTACGACAAACCAAGTGCTTCATTGTATCGAAAATGGCTTTTACGAGAAACAATATAAACAAAGGGGCATAAAGCCCCTTTGTTGTAATCGTCCTCAATGATGACACCACTGCACTTGACCTCGTCTTAGAAAAAAATGGCTACAGCAACCAGCCGTCCTCCATATGGAGGGCGATAGCGTGATACGCTTTTTGTCTACACTCCAAGACCAGCATGGCCGATATTTACCTACCAGGTTCAGATGAATTTGTTCACGGCACCCACAAGGGCACATCATCACCGCTTGCCATGGAACTTCCATGTGTGTCTGCAGGTATACAATCTTGGGCGAAAGACGCTCTGGTAGCTCAGCTACAAACTGAGATCGGTATCGAGGGGCGTTCCTTCCAAGAAAGAATCGCCAAGCCTTAATCATCGTTCTGATCATCGCCGAGTTCCAAAAGGTTTAACAATAAATCCCGATCACCCCAGCCCAGATACTTGCTAAAAAAAGCGCAAGGGGACGGATGCCTTTCATGCAGTACCTTGACCAGATTGAAATGGATGCGAATTGTATCAATATCCTGACTGGCGACAAAACGGTATGCATGGATACGAGCCAACAACTCGTTGACAGCATAGCCAGCCGGTATTATATTCACTGAAATGACCGCAGGGGTGTCCTCGTTTACCGCAGCCAGGTACTCGTTACGGTGATACTCTTCCGGACTTGCTCGCTTGATGGAGGCTGCTCGCAGCTGTTCCAGCGTGTACTGACCCCGGCTGAGCAAACTAGACCCACCCGGCTGGATATAGTGTACAGAGGCATAAATGCCATCAATGCTACCCATTCCATCAGCATCAAGTTTGACCCCCAGGTCAAGTAAGGGAACCAGGTAGAAGGTGGAAATAAGGTTGAGTACATGCCGTGCCTCCACCCCGTCTACACAGCTAAACAACACATCACACTGGGACAATTCTTTCACCACATCACGGTCAACAATGTCCCTGGCAAAAGCAATGACATGGGTTCCGAAGCCTACCTTTTCAACCTCTCTTTCTACTACAGTAATTTTGTTTACCTGGCTTAAAGCGTCCTGTCGAGTGGTGCCAATAATCCGGTTCAGGTTATGCACATCCACGTAGTCGGGGTCTACTACTACCAATTCACCCACCCCCAGCCGCTTTAACTGTTCAATGACCGGGCTTCCCGTGCCAGAGCACCCCACCACACCAATCCTCATTCGACTGAGCCTTTCCATGGTTCCTTTGCCGAAAGCCTGCAGATTACGGCGGTGCATGTGCTCATCTAGAGACATGCCATGATCGTAATACCACTCCTGGATGTCAGCTCCTGCCACTGTAATCTTCTGGATCGGCTGCGGCTTAAGATCAGGTCCAAAAAAACGGCCAAATAATCTGCCGTCTGGCAGCATGATACAGCTTGCATGAGGCAGATCCGTTTGTAGCCAGGCAAACAGATGCTCAAATAAATCATGGTCAGCGATATCATCATAGCCTGAAAAAAAATCACCACCACCAGGGTGGCAGTGAATTTTTAAAATAGCCAGATTATCCTTTTGAGCCTTTCCAACCAACGCATTAATCATTGCAGTGGGCCAGGTCACTCTGTCGGACGTCCGTTCCTCGCATTTGTCATAAGGAATCAGCAATAACTCCATCACTGTTAGTGTATGATTTTGCTCGTGTTGACTGCGTCCACAGAGAGCTACAGCTACAGCCTCTTTATTGTCGCCGGGAAACAAATGGGTCTTTAGTTCATCGTAATGCAAACCGGCAATTTTTACCTTTCTCATGGTCAGCTGTTTTTTTCTTTCAGTAACCATTGTTTTACCAGATGCAGATGTGTAGCAATGTTGTCAACCCCAGGTTGCCAATCTCCAGGCCCACGGTGGCGGGACCATCTCTGGAAGGACTGTTGGCCAATCATATACTCGGTCAGTGCTTTTATCGGCCTTCCAGAAAGAAGGGCTAACACAGGATAGAAATAAGCCATGTCGATCTCAGAGGCTGGATAGGTGGGAGGAATGATCAAAGCTACCTTTGCCTTATCGACGTTATAACCCTTTGGGATAGGAAAATCCTCTATCAACAGGCAATACCCTTGAGGCGTCAGCAAAGTCTCCCATGGGAGACCTTGCTGGTTTAAGAATTCCTGATCATCGGGCAGCAGAGCAAACTGACGCCTTAATTCCCTGCCCTCTGTCTGCTGTTTGGGCTGCAAAACAAAGTGCAGTATACACGGCTGGAGCAAATCGATTACATCACCAGGCTGTAGCTTTACCGGATCTGCTTGGTTACTTAGGAACTTCAGGACATCCCACCGGGTTGGATCCGGCTTGCCGCCTAACAAGATCACCTGCTGGACCGATAGATATGGGTTATCCACCAGGTGATATTTGTTCTGGATCTTTACTTTGTACTGTCTGGCCACCGGTACTTTCTGACAAGTTTTTCCGAATTGCTCGATGTCTGCCACATCCACCCAGGGGCGGGAGACGAACTTCATGCCATTGCAAACCATATCAAAGGATGTATCCAGATGCCACGCTAAAACCAGCTCTGGTTTATCAGGGAAAAGACGTACCAGGTACTCTTTTGCGGGATCAATGGCCGCGCGTTGCATGATCTGCAGCGGAGTCATTTGCGCCAGGTCAGTGGTTTCAGGTTCTTCGTTGACTAAATAATTAAATACGACCGGTGCTTTAATACTGAACTTCTCATGACCGATCTCGCGCAGGTCAACCACCTCGTCAGGCCGGATGAGCTCAAAATCACAACCTTCCAGACCCTTATAAACTGAATAGCAGTCCGGAGGGTTCTTGTTCGCTTTTTCTAATATGTCCAACGAAGTCACATGGGACTGATCGAATTCGTAATGTTTGCCATCAATGATGACAGAGAAAGCTGGGCGATGCTGATGCCCACCAATTAAATTACTCATAACAAAATTTTAAAAATTAATCATTAAAATTTAGCACCCGGAAATATTTCCGGCTATCACGCTGTAAATCAACGCTTTGTAAGAGTGAGTACTTATAAATATTTAATTGGTGAGTAGTTAGCCAGATAGGAATCCGCCGCAGGCTTGCTTTTCAGAAAAAAAGCGCTAAATTTGTGTCGTCAAACATACAAACTTAGGTGGGTATGCTAGTAAGGCACCCTGCCTTTTTCAAAAAATTAAGCCAGATTGGAACTTTCCAGTCTGGTTTTTTTGTGCTCCAAATTGGAACACAAATCCAATGTAAATGTATGTAGGAAATTTGAATGCGCCAAATTTACGAAGTATTTTTTTTGTTCAGAATTGTAAACTTTATTTTGCTAATATCAGTTTTTCTATTACTTTTACTGTGAACTTCCGAGGCAAACCATGAATCAACAACAGGAACAAGACTTCTATCTCCAAATTGGGAACAACATCAGTGCTGCACGTAAAGCCGCCGGTCTGTCCCAGGAGATTCTTGGTGACCAGTTAAGTCTTAGCCGTGCCTCAATTGTCAATATTGAAAAAGGCCGACACCGTCTTATGATTCATGTACTGGTGGAAATTGCCCAAGCCCTCAAGGTGGACCTCTCTACCCTACTTCCTGCAAAAAAAGTTACCCAAGATAGTGGCAAACTTGTTGCTGCATCACTTTCAAATAATATTATTACTGATCAGGAAAAGGTTGATCCTGAAACCGCACGAGCCGTAGAAAGATTCGTCTCATTTCTGAATAACAAATAATGACCGTAAAAAGCATACATAAAGCTGCGAATGACCTCCTGGAACAATTCGGCAGTGATCAGCTCCCTGTTAGAATTGAGGATGTCGCACGTTTCAAGGGAATCAATGTAGTGCCTTTCCCTTTGGAAAACGATGTATCCGGTATTCTGGTAATTGAGCCGGGCGGTGCTACTATAGGCTATAATCAGGAGGAATCCCGTGTAAGGCGTCGCTTTACTGTTGCTCATGAATTGGGACACTTTATGCTGCATAATACACAGAATGATCGCAAAGTCTTTGTGGACAACACTTTTAAAGTTAGCAATGAGTTTAAGGTGTTGTTCCGTAGCAAACACGGTCAAGAAGAACCGACTACCGCCCGTATGGAATTTGAAGCCAACACCTTCGCCGCTGCCATCCTGATGCCGGAAAAATATGTGTTTCAACTCATCAACGAGATCGAATTCGATCTAGGAGATGAAGCAGCTGTAAAGGAACTTTCTCGACGTTTTGACGTCAGCTCAACTGCCATGTACTATCGCCTGCTAAATTTGAGATAAGTATTATTCTCCATTTCCGTTCTAGAACTTCCCAGAATAATCCTATACTAAGTTTATGAAATTACTCTAATTACGAAACTTGCAGGATTCCGGATAATGTAGTTTCAACATATGGCTCAAAGCAGAAGATCTATCGATTAAAAAGGAGCCTATGACACGGACCATCCACCGAAAGCAAGGGAAGCGCTCCCGAAAAATCGCATCTCACAACATTAAAACCTACCATCTAAACGAAGTTTTTTTCCAATTTCTTTATTATCGATTCTTTTATTTCCAACCATTCAGATATTATAATACTGTATACCAGAGAATCTCCCAAAGAGCCATTTCTTCTGATTCTATAGCTCCTTAGTGTTCCCTCCAGCTTTGCCCCAATTTTTTGCAGCGCTTTCTGCGATCTTATGTTAGTTATATCAGTTTTAAACTGCACACGATTAAGGTACAGTGTTTCAAAGGAATACGTTAACAGTAGCAGTTTTGCTTCGAGGTTTATCTTTTGTCCGAAAAACTTAGGATCAAGCCAGGTCCAGCCCATTTCCGCAGTTTTGTGCTTGATATCCACGTCAAACAGGCGTGTGCTGCCGATAATTTCAGCAGTCTTGTTCTCCTTAATAACAAAGGGGATTACCTTTCCTTGCGTCTCTGCTGCTTTTGCTTCCTCATACCATTGATCAACGTCCTCTCTACTATTAAGGGAAACGGATAAAAATTTCCAGATTTCGGGATCGGTTGAAAACAAAGCCAAGGCGTCTAAATGTTCAGATTCTAAACTGACGAGAGAGATCCTGTTGCCGATTAGTTCCAAGCTCATTGAAAAATTTATTTAAAATCGGAGAGAAAGGCCACATACTCCTTTTCGGAATACATGCTTAAGGCGGTAGCCATCAGAAATCCCCGAAGGTTATCTGCATTCGCCATAGCGTTTTTCCTTTCCTGTATGTCCGGATATAAATATTTAAGCCACTTGGCGCCGACATGTCCATGCCGAATCTCGTCGTTTTTGTCATACTGAAAGGATTCCCGAATATCGGGATATTCTTTGAAAAAAACTGATTCCATCCTTTTGGTAAGGTAGCGCACAGCAGGGGCTTCTGTCCGGATATTGAGCAAAATCATCCGCTCCTGTAGCGTGGCATTCTGCATTGCTTCATAGAAGTTTTTCTCTTTCGGGATAGGCAGTGTACCGGTTTCAAAATATTTTTCAAGGATACCTTTCAGTCTACTGTTATTTGTTTTTGCATATACTTCCGGCAGAAGCTTTTTTGTCAATTGCAAATAGTGACAGGCATGGCGGGTTTCATCCCAGGACTGGGTAATAAAATCATAATAAAAATCAAATGGCAGATTATCGTACTCAATGACCGATAGGCTACAGAGATCGGCGGCTAAAAGCTCTTGCGTTGCCAGGATCCAAAAGTATTCGATGTTGTGATCAATGTTATCGCCAAAGGTTAATGGCTTTCTTTCCTGGGCTGAATATGTGGGCTCATAAATTTCATCGAGTAATTCATGCCTTGGTCCGGTTGCGGTTTTTATTATTACAGCCTCGCGTGGCATTCGTACCTCTATGCAGTGTCCAACTGCCGATATTGAACCGGTTTCGATGGCCAGCTGGTCTACCAGGAAAAGGCCAGGAAGATACATGAGTTTGTTTTCAGGCTCGGCAGTGCGCAGGGCCGCAACTACATATGCAAGCTGCTCTTGGTACTTACGAATATATGATTCTGATAGCTCGATGTTGGCGCCTTCCAGGTCAATCAGTCTTTCGATATCAACACTGCCAACATCCCAGGCACAAGCCCTGGCCTTCTGATTGTAGGTATACTGGAGACAAGTAGCGACGAGATTTGCCTTATATATAGCAGTATACGCGTTACTGGAATACTTCAATTTTGCTTCAAAACTTCCCACTCCAAAAGTATTAATGGCCTGTAACCTGGCAATGGAAAACAGTAGGAATTGTATCTCGGTAAGCTTTTCAACTATTCTCTGTTGGGTCATGGTATGGCATTTTTAACATATGGATAAAAGCAAAGTTATTCTTCAGAGAATAACTTTGCTTTACGACTACCGTCCACTCAAGAGTACATACTCTTTTGTGGCTTCGGTTAATCCTTTCATCTTCTTGGCGGTTAAAATTACACCCTTCCCACCGGAAGCTAATTGTTTGGCGTTATCCAATGACTGACAGGAGCTCTGCCAGGCAGCTACTCCTGCTGGACTTAAAATATAAGCCTCCCCTGCTTGCTGATTATGGATGAAGCCATAACCGTTTGATAATTGTCTCATGGTTTAATGTTTAATGTTAAGGAATAATTGTTACCAAATTTTTCTAGGTCGCTGCAAAAAGGACCGTCCTGGAAATAAACCCAAAACCTCCGTTACATGCAACGTATAACTTCGGATAAAACAGACCTGAAGGCTTCGTATCATAGGGAAACGTACATTTTTCTTTTAATGACGATTGGCGTTTCAAAAGTCGTGTGGTCGGCTCCTGCGGCGGTACATCCCGAAAAATAATTGAGAGAGAATAGGTGATCAGCATATCCTCATCACTATTATTTTTAAAGTATACCCAATCCTGGTAACTGGTTTCATTACAAAGTGGGCGGTGCCGGTAAAAGCTGCATTCCAATTTCATTGAGGGCATATCACGAATAACGCCACAGACCGAGCACACTTCACTTTCCCGCTCAACAAATGAGTTAGCTAAAGCCCGGTGAATAAAGACAGAACTCGGACTTCCGCAAATTTTGCAGGAGGAATGGTACTGGCCATTATGGCGTGGGGTATAGAATAATGCACCATATTCATGATCAAACTTCCAGCCCTGGGACGCATTTCGAAGGGCTTCTTTTATAAGGAACCCATTAACCTTTTTGAACAAATTTTCGTTATAGTCGCGCATAGACTTCCAGACATTCTGCCAGGGCTTATTTACCGTATTGTGTTCAATCCTATTAAATTTGATTATCTGCTGTTGAATCTCTTTTAAATTGAGGATTTCAAAGATCCGCCTATATGGCTGTACCGTTTGATATGCTGACAATTCATGATACAGGAACTCCAATTGCCTGCAGGTGATCGAAGCGCCCTGACTCTTCTCTGTTGCAATACGCATTGTAACCTTCTCGCTCAAAAACTTTGTGCCTGCCTTCTTAAAAAGAATGGTTGAGTACTGAGAGAAATGGTTATAGAGAATATTCCCATACAGAATCGGCATATTGGTTGGAGTCGGCGGCACCGTGATACTAATAAATCCTTTTGCGAACAAGTGCGCCAGTGTTTTGCCCTGTACCATGACGCATAGAAATTGGTTAGTGTCGTTCCATTCTAGATTCATTACTTCTGCATAGGGCTCGTGCATGAATGTAATAGAATGATTTGTATCAGATGCGGTGTACTCCGCGTCCCCAATAAACATGCTCACATTTTCGTGCTCCCGATTCTCGATTTTTCGAAGTTGATCGATCAACTTCACAATCCGTGCCGGCTTCATCTTCATTTGCAAAAATGTCCGCATCCAGTCGAGATCAGATTCATACGCCCGTGTCACCAGTGTATTGCCTATATAGCCCAATACCGTTCCAGACAAGGCTGCATATGCCAGAGTATAATTATAGGGAATGCCGTTAGTTGATGGGCTTACCGATGCCGAGGTGCACCCATTAAGGAATAGCAGTTCAGTGTTTAAATCAGCAATGGTTACTTTGGGCTTATCCTTGTAGCTACAATTAGTGCCAGCAAAGCATTTCCCATTCTCTCCCTTGGTCGGAGATCCGCAAAGGGCCACTGTCTGCTCTTTACATTGTAATACCGCGCAATTCGACTTTGAATGAGCGAGCACCAGGATCTGCCCATATGATTCCTTCAATGAGGCGATAAGATTCCCCGATTGGCGCAAAGGAGTTAAGTGATCAACTGCCATGCTAAAGTCGGTGATTTTGCCTTCTTCAGTAGCAGTAATAAAATGCACAATTATTTTAATCAGGTAATTGCAAACTGCCTCTATAGGCATGGGGGGAATATAGCCGAATGATAACTTGCGCCTTAACTGCCTTTCAACTGCATTTTCAAAGGCGTTTTTCCAGAGCGTAGTGTTCTTAATAAGTCGGGGAACAAAAACTGTGGCAGACCTGACATTTTTTACCATAGTGAAATCGACCCTGCCTGTCGTAACAAGTGAATAATCAATAAATGGCCTGCCCAAGAATGCTGCATAATGCCTGGCCAACATCCCGGCTTTAGAATGAGTATCAGCAATTATGCAAGCCTGTGGCATGGCCAATTGCTCATTGATGTCAAATATTTCAATAAGCTTTTCCGATAATTGATTGTAGCAGGTTAGTTTATCCTTAAGTTTCGCAAATTCACTATTTAGGCATGGCATTCTACGCACCTGAACAGGCTGTAGTAATTGTGCGGTAAAATCGATGGGCGATCCCGCCAGGATAAGGTAATATAGTTGATCAGGCCGCATTTAGTCCTATTATTGGAGTTAACCATGGACAATAATTTGTCGTAATTAAATGCCAAGATTGATCTGAAAGACATGTCTTTCAAGACTCAACCGTTTCAACATTCAGTGATTGCACAAGTTTCCGTTAGGCACAGTCAATAGCATTACAGCATAACGTATGGATTACGCTCTTATAGTAACAGTATAAAATAAAAAATATGCTTGGGGACGGATAAAGGGAGTATTTTATTGCGTGATTTCCCAATGATAATCACCTTTCATTATAAAATTATCAACAATCATTTATCCACGCGGGAGAATTTCATTCTAAAATGAGAAAATTATTGACTGCGGAAGGTGTTTGGCAGTTGATTATACTTCTTTTTAAATGCCTTTATAAAGCTCGGTAAACTTTTGAATCCCACTTTTTTGGCAATGGCCGCCTCGGTTAGTTTGGTTTCTTCCAATAAACTTTTAGCCCTCTCCAGCTTTTTAATTCTCAAATACATGAACACTGGATGCCCATAAACATGCTTAAATCCTTTCTTCAATTTATCTTCATTAATTCCCACTTTTTGAGAAAGTATAGAAATTGAATAATCGTTAGTAATATTTTTTGTAATAAGTTCCTCTACTTGTTGAATACAAGTGAGATCATGCGCACTGATTTTCATCAAAATAAGGTTTATACTAATATACTAATTTGTCCTGTTGTAGTATGATGCATCATAAAATTTAATAAAATGCGGGAATTTCATATCGTCCTTCCTCTGTCAGCGGTTTTATTAGTTGGATTGTTAGTTATTCTTATGAAGCACCTGGAAGCGGTACAACCTGTATGGGAACGTAACAGGAAAACGCAAGCCCTAACAAGTCCGTTTGCGACGACGAATGAATAACATTAATCAGCTACCTATGTATCTATTGGGAATAAGAGGGACTACTTTACAATCCTGCTGTGATCATTGACCAGATCCCCAGCACAGAGTAGTTTAATGATAGTCGCAAGGTTTTAATTGCCCTGCTTTTTTGATTATATACAGTACTAACGGAGACTTTTAGGATTTCAGCTACTTCAGCGGGGCTCAACTCTTCGTAATATAACATCTTAAATACCCTACGACATTCATCTGGAAGTTCATTTATAGCAGCACGTACCTTTTCTATGAGTACATCTTTTATTTCATACTCCATTTGTAATACATAGTCGTCCTGCATATCTGCCACGAACCGTGCTTGCTTTTCTTTTTGAATATTGTGCGAACGTAAGAAATCAATGCTGTTGTTACGGGCAACCTTGAATAAAAAAGCTTTAATGCTGCCTGCCGTTTCAAACGAAGCACACCCCTCAAATATCTTCATAAAGCTATTTAAGCAAATTTCCTCGGCCTCTGTCTGATTCCCGGTAAGCTTGAAAGTAAAGTAATATAGTGAACGATAAAAAGCGTCAAATACTTGTCGGAAAGCGATGGGGTTGCCTTGCCGGAACTGCAATACTATATTCTCATCAAGATGGTAATTCATCCTCGTTATGATTTCGGCTATTGTAGAACGAAGCCTACAACCGATTTTTTTGTTAATAGATACAGGAAGAATTCACTTGTCTAAATTAATAAAATTGTAAGATTAAGTACTGGTTTTTAGCTCAAAATAAATTAAAAATTTACTTTGTTTTAAGGATATTAACTTGCTTGTCTGGTGGCCTAACTGTATTGCAAATGCGCCTGTAGGAATTAAAAAAATAGCTTGCTTATATGAAGTATATGTACGTGTTTTGAGTGTGTAACCAGTAATTGAAAGCATATGCAATAAATGACGGTCGTCTATATCATTACTGGCACAGCATATTTGTAAACTTAAAAAATGTTCCGTTATGAAAAGAATCCCATTTAGTTATTCAACATTCGCCGAGGTACAGGACAAGGCAAAAACAAGAGCCGCACAGGAAGGCCATACTGTATCTACGGTTATTCACCGATTCTTGATAACTTATACAAAAGACGAAGTATCTCCATCAAATCAGGCGCCGCCAGTGGACGCTGGAACTCCCCTGCCGATAGCAAACGAGCCCGCAGCGGAGACTGAAACACATACGGATGAGTTATCCGCACCCATATTTTTCGTACCAGGTACAGATCCAATTTCTGCTGAAGCAGACGATACTCCACCTGCAGAACCAAAGCAGCAGCAAACGGTTGCTGTAACAGATACGAAACCAGCTCGCGTGACACAGCAACCAAAAGCTGCGCGCCAGAAAGGAAAGACTACCGTTAAAAAAGGGAAGCAGTCCCTTGCCTCAAAAAAGAAAAGATAGCTTCTACTAACACCAGGTAGTTATGTAATGCCGGCATTTACATTTTCTTTATCCAATTCCTACTTAGGCTGCCTCAAAGGAATTTTTAATTTGACAAGAACCCCATTGCCCAGCCCTTTCATTTGTTTGTCGACAACTTCCATGTCAGCTTTCTTACCAGTTTGTTTTCCTAAAATATCCAGCCTTTCTTGGGTTATAGCCGTCGAAAGCGACCGTTTATGTTGACTCTGAGATCCATTATCGAATCCGCGTCCATTGTCTTCTATTTGACAAATCAGCATATCATTATCTCTATTGACTGTAACTGATACATGCCCTGAATGTTCAAGGTCGTGAATACCATGTAGTATCGCATTCTCAACAAAAGGTTGAATTAACATTGGGGGAATCAACACCGCATCCTGCTCATACTCTGTATATACCTCCACGCTATAGGTGAATTTATCGGGGTACTGCATGGCCTGCAGCGCTAGATAACTTTCCAGTGCTTTAATTTCCGCTTCCAACGGCACTAAGCTCTGCCGCGCGTTTTCAAGGCTGAGCCGAAGCAGGCGCCCAAAGCGTGACAAAAACTCCTTTGCCCTGGTGATATCCCCGGATCGAACGATAGCCTGGGCAACAGCTATAGTATTGAAGATATAATGGGGCTCCATTTGCGAACGCAGGACCTGCTGCTGCATGGTCGCTTCCTTTAACTTCAGTTGTAACTGCCGACGTTTGATCTGCATGTAGCCAATAAATCCCCCGAGAATCACACAACAGGCTAACACATAAATAATTATGCGTTGTTGGTAACTTGTCTTCTTTGTCATTGAATTTATTAACGCCAGAGAGGTTATTTGGTCATTTTTTGCTTTGACCTGGTAACGGGTTTCAATATCCTTCGATGCATGAAATATTGACGAATCCAACTCCACCCGATACAGATTGTATGCACTGTCAAGCGCTTGCCAGGATGCTTCCTTTTTACCTATATCTTTTAAAATAGTTGCTTTCGTATACATAGCCCTACGCTGAAATGACCAATTCTCTTCCTCGGCTGCCAGTAAAAGCGCTGTATCCAAATAATTAATGGACGCCTCATGCTGCTTTAGAAAGCCATAGGTTGTCCCTACATTAAAGTAGCTGATGGAATTATCGGTATGTGCCTTCTTGGCGGCTGCTAACCCTTTCAACTGGTATTCCAACGCCAGGTCATACTGCCCATTTGCATTATACATTGCACCCAAATTCTCTTGTACAGTTGCAATAAAGTGAGGGCTAAAAAAGCGTGGATCCTTTTCTAGTTGCTTCAGAATAATTATTGCTGAATCAATTTTGTTTATCTTCTCATAGTACCTTGCCAGCTCGTGCGTAAGAACAGCACGATGGGCGGGCTTAACACTTACACGCAGGCCATCTTCCAGGTACCTGCGAGCCGCAGGAAGATTTCCAGCATCCATGTGTAACTTTGAGAGCTTGATTGTTAGCAGCGGTAATGCTGTGCGATCTATTTTATGTGCCAGGTAATATGCCTCTTCTGCTATTTCAATAGCACTGTCGATTTCCAATTTATCTGCCAGCACAGAGCTCATACCTATTTTGGCCGCCAATAATTCCCGTTGCGTAGTGTCTTCTTTGGCTGCCTTGTCCATGGCTTGTTGTACCAGCAGTTGCGCACTATCTAAATCTCCTTCTGCTGCCTTAACAATGGCGACCATTCTGAGCCAAAGGCAGGTCGTCTGATAGTTGTTGAACCGGTCGACGACTGGTTTAAGGCTATCAAGTATGGGCAATGCACTGTCTGTCCTGTTGTAATTGAAAATTGGGTTGATAGTGCCACGCATATAAGATGCCAGCGAATCTGCAGTCATGTCGCTTTTAACGGATGATGGCATTTGTTGTCTGCATGCCAGCAGCATACAGATCAGCAGTAGGGTACGTAACATACAGCTAAAGTCGTGTAGTCAGAAACTTGGTAACAAACTCCTTCCGCCTGTCGGAAACAATAATCTTTGTCCCATCCTTTAACAGAATATAACCGTCTTCTCGATAATATCGGTCGATGTGCACCGTATTTACCAAAAAGGATTGATGCGTACGTAAAAATTGTGATTCGGGCAGGATTTCTTCATACTCTTTTATGTAATAGGAAGTAACGATCTTCCTGCCATCACTTAAATAAAAGGTAGTATATCCGGAATCACTTTGACAGTATTTAATAATACCTATCTCTACCACCTGCAGAAACTGTTGTGATCTTAAGGCAATTCTGCTTGGAATGGCCCCATTCCTGTATTGATTGACCAGTCGCAACTGGTCTTCCCTCGCTGGCGGCTCCTTTGACACTTTTTGTAATGCCGTTTGCAGTTCCTCTGCATCCAGGGGTTTTAGAAGATAATCCAACGCTCCCAGCTTGATTGCCTTTATGGCATGTTCCTGATGCGCTGTAAGAAAGATAACCTTATACCCATATTTTTCAGGTGGAACCATTACCAATAAGTCGAAGGCTGTCCCGTCCTCCAGATTTATATCCAGTAGTACAAGATTGGGCTTTGAAAGTTCGATTAGCTTTTGCGCGTCTTTAACAGTCCCACACGTACCGATGACGATGAACCCGGGTTGTGTTTGGACGAGGGTTTCAACATCTTTTTGTATGATAGTCTGGTCGTCGACAATAATAGTCTTTATTATCTCCGTGGGGTACATAGTAATTGGACTAGATATAAATAAGATACGAAAAAAAATACAGTATTTCGGTTGTTCTATAGAGTTATAATAAATCGAAAGATTACAAACGTGTTAAATGTAGCCTGAATTAGTAATATGACAACTTATTGCATAGTGGCATGCAATACTTGTACTGGTAGTCACGAAGTGTGTGCCTCCTGCCTATAAACATCAGCTTCCCTTTACAGAATTTTCCCTATAAAAGTCCTATCTGGGTAATGTGTTGCGGCCAAATAAACACTTTTGAGTCGTAAATCTCATTGTAGGATATGGCTAGTGAAGTAGGGAGAGTTACCAGAGACCAACTGGTTACATTGGGTGATCTCCAACAATTGAAGATGGAGTTGCTGGAAGAGGTGGCTGGCCTGTTGGCCGGTCACCTTGCCGGCAAAAGACAGCAACCCAAACGCTGGATGCGTAGCGAGGAAGTTAAAGCATTACTGGGAATTTCGACCGGCAAGCTCTTCCGTCTTCGCAAACTCGGTATTCTTCCATATGCTCAGATTGACCGGGTGTTCCTCTACGATGTCAGCGACGTGGACCAAATGCTCAGTGAAAGGAAGATTGGGACACGGATTTCGCTCCCCCAAGTAGATAAACGATTACGATCAAAAAAGGAAAAAAGATGAACTGTGAGCAAGCGAGAAAGATTGACATCGTGGATTTTTTAGGGCGGCTGGGCTTTTCCCCTGCTCGCCACCCCAAACCACAGATATACTGGTTTCACTCCCCTTTCCGGGATGAAAATACGCCTTCCTTTAAGGTAGACCGCTCTGCCAATGAATGGAGGGATTTCGGTATTGGCGAGGGAGGATCGATAATCGACTTAGGCATTAAATTATATGGCTGTACAGTTTCTGAATTTCTGGACCGCCTACAGTCCGGTGTATATGGTAACGACTTAGTCAGGCTTAAGGAGATTAAACCAAGATCCACTGAACCCGGAATTGAAATTATCAGTGTGAAGCCACTCAGTCACCCTGCTCTTTATAATTATCTACTGGAACGTGCGATTTCTCTTTCAATTGCCCGCCGTTATCTACAAGAGGTAGTGTTCCGTATTGACAAAAAAGAACAGTTCGCCCTTGGTTTCCCTAACAGATCCGGTGGGTATGAACTGCGCAACAGACTCTTTAAAGGTAGCTCGTCTCCAAAAGACATTTTTATAGAAAGGCATGGCTCCAATGAACTGGCTATGTTCGAAGGCTTTATGGATTTTCTATCCTTTATGACTGATCCCAGGCAATCACTCAAACAGCTACCCGACATCCTTGTCTTAAACTCCACAACAAATTTTGTCAAGGCGCTGGAGTTAATGGACGACTACCAAAGGTGTCGGTTGTTCCTGGACAACGATGATACCGGACGGGCCTACACTAAACTGTTTATTGAAGCATCCAGTAATCCGAAAAGTGTAGGCGACGGCGCCAGTTTGTATACTGGATTTAAGGACTACAATGCCTGGTGGATCCTGCAACAGCAACAAATTCGGATCAGGTATCCCACGCAGCTCCCAAAGTTATAAACCAGCCACTCCCTGAATAAAGGAACCCACGCCCACCTCACAGGGCGCCCCACCATCCTGTCGATTCGCTTTCGGCAGTATGAAACACGGATCACTTTTTTCAGGACTTGGCGGCTTTGACCTGGCCGCCACATGGATGGGCTGGGAAAATATCTTCCACTGCGAGATTGACCCCTTCTGTCAAAAAATTTTACAACACTATTGGCCAAATGCGAAAAGTTACCAAGACATCCGGGCCTTCCCGGCAGCTGAGCTTCGAGGACAAGTGGACATCATCACAGGGGGATTTCCCTGCCAGCCTTTCTCCCACGCCGGAAACAGGCAAGGGACGGCAGACGACCGCTATCTCTGGCCGCAAATGTTTCGAGTCATTACAACAGTTCAACCACGTTGGGTCGTGGCAGAGAATGTTCCAGGAATTATTGATATCCAACGGGGAATGGTATTCGAAAACGTGCAAACTGACCTGGAAACTGCAGGCTACCAGGTATGGACGGTTGTACTGCCGGCTTGTAGCGTCGGCGCCCCCCATCTCAGAAACCGGGTCTGGATTATTGCCTACGCCCAGAGCTACCATGATCCAGGAAACGCCCGAACAATGGCAGGCTCGGCGCAACCGGATCCACCAAAAGATGGGGCCGTCACTGGTAGTCAGGGTTCAACAACTACTGGCCCAGGGACTGCTTCCAACACCGACGGCCCGGGACTGGAAGGGACCACAGGCCCGGTCTTATCACGGCCAACTGGACAACCTGCCTGGTGTAATCAGATTCCAGCATGGAATGACTGGCCAGCTGTCCCCCCTGTTTGTTGGCCAGATGATGGGGTTTGCCCCCGACTGGACAATATCTCCTTTCCTCGCTGGAGAAAGGAAAGCATAAAGGCTTTCGGTAATGCCATTGTGCCGCAGGTTGCCTACCAGCTCTTTAAAATCATTGCAATCATGGAACAACAAACATTTGAGCCACATTTAAAAACCGATAAATGATGACCCATATTTTTTATAAACACGACTACAATTCATCCTCCCAGGTGCGCTCCCTTGTTCACAGGATGAAACATGGCGAGGAAGCCGCTATTTCTCATATTGCTGACGAGCTGTATCATATGGTAGGCGAGGGCACCACGCTTGTCCCCATACCCGGACGGGACGGGGTTGCCATTGCAACTCTGCGGCTTGCACAGTTTATCGCCTCAATGGTAACTGGTGTGAATGTCATGGATATTTTAAAAGGACGCCAACGCAGCTCATTTTATTTACACAAAAAGCAGGGGTTACCGCAGAACGAACATTTTTTCGGGTTTTATCTAACTGGTAAATTACCCCGCCACAGTAATCTGCTATTGCTGGATAATGTACTCGCAACTGGATTTACAGCATCCTCAGCGCTACAACTTCTACCTGATGCAAACGTTCTGGCATATGCAGTAGACTGCAACAAACTGCAACTATCCCGCTACCGGTATAAGTTTTCCGGCCTCACCACCATGCACCCACTTCCGGTAGGAACACCACGTATTCAGCCAATCTTCCTGCGACCTGGAAGGCACCGCTAACCCTTCAAACAACAAATTGAATGCGCGCGTCTATTGCTTTCTTTTCACGGCAAAAAAAAATTATTGTATGAAAGTAGAGCTGAAAAATATCCAAATTAATAAAGCAAAATCTGAAACATCGAACGCATACTCTGCAGAGCTCTTCGTGGACGATGTTCGCGCTGGAGTCGCAACAAATGATGGTCAAGGTGGAGTGACCTTTATCTCTCCATTTGATGAGGCCAGTATAAATATTATCAGGGCTGCACAAAAATACTGCGAAACACTGCCTCCGTTGGTTATCGGCGATGGAGACGATAAAGACTCACTTCCAATGACGCTAGAACTTTATCTGGACGAGTTGGTAGACAAATTTGCTTTTAACCAGCAGATGCAAAAAGACATGAAAAAAGGAATTATCATGGGAATAGAAGGTGAGCGTTATCAGCTTTGTGAATTGTCCCCTAGTCCTGAAGCGTTACTTAATAATCCAAAGGGAAGAGCTTTGCTTGCAAAATTTATGGTCGATTTCGTAAAACCTGCTTTAAAGGAAGGTCAACGCGTGCTCAACACAAATCTGCCGGAAGAATTCCTCGCCCTCGTCAATCCTCCGGCAGACATGACAAACCAACCTGCGTCAAAAGCTTCCTATGCCCGATCTCCACACAAGCGCAAACCACTGCCAGGTAAGAATGGCCTGGCTTAGATATCCAATGAAAGATTACTGCTCTCTTTAAAAAATAAAAGTTATGAGTATATACCATGAATTATATGAAGCACATAAAGTGCTGCTGAGTGACCGTGGCTTTGATGAGCAAACACTGAGCAGCCCAAACAGAGATGGCTTCCTGTTCGATACACTTCGCGTCCAACTCGATCAATGTATAAGGGAAATGACATTGGGAGAGACGAAAACCGGATTTAGCTTACTAACAGTAGGATTTTTCAATAATGATAAGGATATGGTGAACTATAGACTGGACTACAACTTTGATGCAGATACACTCTCATTGGATATAAGCAAGCTGGAGATCAGGTGGCAGGGCAAGTCGAAGGTGATCAAGCTTGGCGCCAACGAAGACCTGCCATATGCCTCGGTAGCATTTGAGGAATTCAAAAAGGAAGTTCTGGCAAAGCAGGCACAAGCTTCAGACCGACGAAGCAGAAAACGAATGGGGCCAACAGATAACAGATAGATTCGACAGTTACTGAACAGAAAAAATTATCAATACTATGGCAGTTATCAAAAAAAGAGTACTACAGCTCAGTACAGGAAAACAGGTCAAGTTATCCGGCATGACCCTCTGTATTACCAGTTTTCTGGAAGTTGGTGAAGGGTTTACCCGCAATATTCTGTATTCCGATGAAGATAGGCCCAAAGAAGCATCTCCATCACCCGTTGCCAACCCTTATGGGCTGACACAGGATGAAATCATGGAGATGGCAGATTATTGTATCGGATTATGGATGCAACTAAAGGACAGGATACGGCAGCATGGCATCAAAAGCCCGGAAATTTTCAGGAGAAACCCCTGATGAGCTCAACCTATGCAACTTTGAACGAACCTGAATATGATTTTGCATAAACAAGTTATAAAAAAGGTACTGGTCGACATCAGGGAGGGACTACTCCAAGGTGCAGATACGGCCATATGCCAGGAAGGATTAGTTAAACCGTCCGATATCCACTACCGTAAAACAGATGTAGCCTTACCACTGTTGATATTGCGGATGCCAGACAGAGAAATAAAACTACACAACTATGACATGCACGCTTTGCGTGACACATTACTGCAGATCAAAAAGGGTGCGCTACCTGCTTATCTTGAAGAAATAGGCCTGGTAGGTAATAATAAGCAATTAGTAAATGTGGGCGCTATTATCCTGCGCAAGATGGCCGATAGAGAGATGCAACAGCATGCCCGACTCACGGTAAAAAAATTACGTGGCTCAGTCCACAAAGGCAAAAGAAGATGGTAGCTCGCTCAAATCCTAAGCTCCTTTTCCCAGCGCTGGCGCCCAATACCCTTATATATAAACACGTACGCTACTTATAACAGAAATTGAATAGTGACGCCTTCGGGCCGGGACATGATCTATGCCGACAAAGATATTATACAGTAGCCCTTTCAAAATTTTGCTGAGGCAACAAACATTGCTCAGCGGAAGATCACAAAAGTGTTGTTGATATGGATAAGCTAAAGGACCTGATCGCATTACATATTGAGATGTTGAGTGCGAAAGGATACGATGACAAAACCTTGAATAACCCCAGTAATAGCAAATTGCTGGCGGATTTCATCTTTGCTGTTTGTGAAAGAGCCATGGTCACGACTGCAACATCCCCCTCTTCGCCATTAAGGTTTGAAGTGGAAACTTATGGCCAGCCTAAAGCGAATATGTCGCCGGCTTTTTTCAGGTTCTTTCATGAGTTTGATCCACTCAACATGAGCATCAGGATTTATCAAATGGAAATGAGGCTGAGCACTGTTGCAAAGACAATCGATATATACCGCCATGGTGACATTCCTCATTCCACTGAAGCCTATGCGGAGCTGCAACAACAAAAGCTAACCCCAGCTTCACAACGGCCAAAGCAAAGGCCAGGTGCCCCGACAAAGGGACAACGACGGGACCACACCCGTTGAACCTGGCTAAGTGATGGTATCAGATGCCTGATAGTTGTCCCAAACGTTTGATGGCCGACTGTTATAAAAAAACACTATTAAACCATGAGAATCGAGTTGAAAAAATTTCGTAGCAGTACACCGGAAACAAATTCATCTCCTGAATACACTGCTGCACTGTACATTAATGGAATCTCAGTAGCAACTGTCGCCAAAGACAACAGCGGCGACATTGAAATAAAGCCAGTCTGTCTGGAGTCAGGGCGGTTACTATCTGGAGCCAACCTTTACTGTAAGTCGCTTCCTCCGCGCTGGGTTATCGATGGGCCTCACGCAGCACTACTGCAAATGGACCTTACAGCTTATGTGCGTGAACTTGCTGATGGCATTTTGTTTCAGCGGCAGTTAGCCCATGACATGCACACCAATATTCTGATCGGTGACCCAGATAAACAACAGTACAGGAAATATCCCCTGCAGGATTATTCGATTTGGAAACTGCTCAAGTATCCAGAAAGGACAGAGACGTTAAAGCAAATCCTGCTTGAAGATGTGATGCCACAACTACAGCCAGGTGAGATCATACTGAATCCAAACATACCATATAACCTTCTTGCTTTGGTAAACAAAAGACAGGAAATCATTGCACAACACATACCTGCGGCTGCTACCAGGAACGGCCCACCTTTGCGTAAAGATCAGCTAAGCAGGAAAAAAAGGGGGCCATAATTTTTCCTGCACACAGGTCCGCAGACGGATAGTTCTACCATTATATTGATGACAGTAACTCCTAACCACTACATCCAAGGTAATGGATATCCCCTTGCGCAAATGCCATTTCTTTTTCAATGCATCTATTGACTTAAACTTTGGTAGATGGCACTTCCAATCCCAGTTCAACACCCAACTGCTGAATTATAGCCATAGCCGATGACGGCGAAAAACGCTGAAAACCGACGCTTGGCTCGGTTAGCAAGATGTATTAATGTCCACAGGAATCAACTGCCCGGATTTCAAGCACTTTAAAGTTACTCCAGCACCACACCACCCACCAGGAGATCAACTTTAAATGGAGACATTATGGCCAGAAAACCATCACCTAAACCTGAACAGTTATATGTGCGTTCCGTACGCACGCGAGTGACCGAGAAGGTTTACCAAAGATTACAATACATGGTCAGCGAAGGCGACTGCAATTCCGTGGGGGAAGCGGCGCGACGCATCCTCTCAGGGGATAAGATCGCCATATTCTACGTGGACAACAGCCTGAACGTGCCCATGCAGCGGCTGGTGGAGATCCGGCAGGAACTGCGGGATATCGGGGTTAATATCAACCAGGTGACCCGGTATTTTAATTCCAGCACCGGTTCTGATAAAAAGCTGTTCCATTCCCTGAACGTTTTGGAAAGATACCAACAGGTAAATGAAAGGGTAGATGAACTTCTAGAAATCGTAAAAGCGCTGTCAAAAAAATGGTTGCAAAAGTGACAAGTGGTAAGAGCATTCGTGGAGTATTGCAATACAATGAGCGAAAGCTAACCGCTGGTAAGGCCGTTATGCTGGATGCCGTCGGCTTTGGTGCTGATGGTGGAGAGTTGAGCATTTCGGAGAAACATGCGCGGTTTCAGTTACTGACCCGGCTCAATAAAAAGGTAAAGACCAATGCCGTTCATATCTCCTTAAACTTTGACCGTTCCGATCTGCTGCATCCCGAAAAGCTTCGACTTATTGCCAAACGATATATCGAGGAAATTGGATTCGGTGACCAGCCGTTCCTGGTTTACCAGCACCTGGACGCCGCCCATCCGCATATTCATATCGTGACCACTAACATGCAGGAGAGCGGTAAGGCCATCAGCCTCCATAACATCGGCAAGGAAAAGTCGGAGCCTGCTCGGAAGCTCATTGAGAAACTATTTGACCTGACCATCGCCGAAAGCAAGCGCAAACAGGAACCCTATGTACTGGAACCGTTGACGCCGGAGCGTGTGCGATACGGAGAAGTGGAAACCAAATCCGGTATTTCAAATGTCGTGCGGGCTGCTGCACGCCAGTACAAGTTTACCGATCTGGAGGGCTTTAACGCCGTACTTCGGCAATTTGGTGTAGAAGCCAACTGGGGACAACCGGGCAGCCGGTTATACGATAAAAAAGGAATCACCTACTCGATCCTTGATGAGGCGGGTCGCAGAACCGGTGTCCCCATCCGTGCTTCGGACATTTACACCCGACCAACTATGAGCAGCCTTCAGGGTCGCTTCGAGGTCAACCGTATCGCAAGAACTCCTTATCAGCAACGGATCACCAGAATAGTAGAAGCAACTTTTGCCAGGAAAAGCGGCCCCACCACACCGAAGGAATTTCAAGAGGCGTTACAACGGTATGGGATATATGCCGCCTTAAAGCTGGACAACCAGGGCGCCATCTGTGGCATCACTTACGTTGACAACCGTACTAAGGCCGTGTTCAGCGAAAGGGACCTGCCCACCTCTTGTGGCGCCGCAAGTGTTCAGGTCGGGCTCAATACCTTAGCAACCAGCGAGGCCGGATGGAATGAACGGTATGTGGAGCGGGCACTGGCCGCGACCCAAAATTCGGAGGACATCACCCGGCTGCTGGGTACATTACTGGCTGCAGGAACACTGGTCCGCGCAAAGGAAACGCCACGCGGCACCCAATACCTGATTGGGCATAAGGACATTGCCCCCCGTCACTATAAGGAAGCTCCCCGGCAATTGTCCAACTACCTGCGGCAGTGTGGCTACACTGAATCCTGCAGCCATTTTATCGCCAACCGTGTGCGCGAAAGGGACACCCGGCCTGTATCCTCACATAAGGATCATTCCGTTGAACAGGTATTTGGAGAGCTCGCGATCTTGGCCGACACGGTCATGCATGTTCTGCTTTCCATCATCATCGAGGCGCTTAAGGTACATGCTGTCAAAAGCAAGGTGCCTTTCCATTTCCACCAACCAACTAAAAAGCGACGACGGCGACTTTAAACCGTTCACCCACCCGACCCAGGATCATACATAGCACCCACAGCCCAGCATTACATCACTTTTAAAAAGTTGTTTATGCTGGCACATGATGATGAATCCTCCCTTAAAAAAATTATTGACCTTATCCGGCTGGGCAGCATTGTGCTGCTGCTGTTACATCTTTATTATTATTGCCACACTGCCTGGGCAGAGCTGGGGCTCTCGCATCCTGTCGTGCGCAAGGTTCTGGAAAACCTCACGCGGACCGGCCTGTTCTCCTCCTGGTACATCAGCAAGCTTTGGGCGCTGGGACTGTTAATGCTCTCTGTAATAGGAAGCAAGGGAAAGAAGAACGAGAAAATACGGGCGGGGGAGATTGTCGGTTACCTCACCTGCGGCCTTGCGCTTTACTGGATCAGCTTCCTGCTTTTTTACCTGCCCTCTACCGCCCAGGTAATCGCCTTTTCCTACGGGTTGATCACGGCGGCCGGGTACCTGTTCATCCTGGCGGGTGGCGCCCGTCTTTCCAGGTTGCTCAAGCTCAAGCTGACAAAGGACGTTTTCAATACCATGAACGAGACGTTCCCCCAAGAGGAACGGCTGCTGGAAAATGAGTATTCCTTTAACCTGCCGGCCCGGTATAACCTGAAGGGCAAGATCAGGAAGAGCTGGATCAATTGTGTGTCGCCCACACGCGGAATTCTCGTCGCTGGCAATCCCGGAAGCGGAAAATCGGCGTTTGTTATCCGGGAGATTATTGTACAGGCTATCAGGAAAGGTTACACGCTTTGTGTGTATGATTTCAAGTACGATGACCTTACCCGCATCGTATACAATACGCTTTTGCGTTACAAGGGTGCCTACCAAAAGGAGCCCGCCTTCTGCCTGATCAACTTCGACGATCTCAGCCGCACGCATCGGTGCAATCCACTGGATCCGCATACGATGACAGATATCACTGACGCTTCGGAGTCAGCGCGTACTATAATGCTTGGGATCAATAAGGCCTGGATCCGTAAACAAGGGGATTTTTGGGTGGAGTCACCAATTAACTTCATCACCGGGATACTGTGGTTCCTCAGAAAGTATAAGGATGGCCGTTATTGTACTCTTCCTCATGTCATAGAACTGATGCAGGCGCCGTATGATGACCTGTTCCCTGTGTTACGCACAGTTCCTGAGTGCGAGCCATTTTTGAATGCATTCGTAATGGCCTACGTAAACGGCGCCCTTGAACAGCTGGAAGGCCAGGTCGCCAGTGCCAAAATCGGTATGGCCAGACTGTCGAGTCCGCAACTTTATTACGTGCTCAGCGGCCAGGATTTTACGCTCGACATCAACAACCCGGAATCGCCAAAGTTGCTCTGCATTGGTAACAATCCGCAAAAGACGCAGATTTATGGTGCGGTACTATCGTTGTACGTCAACCGCCTTCTCAAACTGATCAACCAGAAGGGAAAGCTAAAGAGCTGTTTGGTCTTCGACGAATTTCCCACGATATACGTCGGTGGCGCTTCGGGCATCGATACACACATCGCAACTGCCAGATCGAATCGTTCTGCAACTGTTCTCGCCGTCCAGCATGCATCGCAGTTGATAAAGGACTATGGCAAAGAACAGGCGGAGGTTATACTCACTATTGTAGGCAACATCATCAGCGGGCAGGTGCCAGGAGACATGGCAAAGCAACTCTCCGAACGGTTTGGTAAAATCCTGCAAGAGAAAGACAGCGTCTCCATTAACCGTAACGACACATCGATCTCCAAAAGTACCCAGCTGGACTATGCGATACCACCTTCCACTATCTCTGCTTTAAGCTCCGGAGAGTTCGTGGGGATGGTGGCCGATACGCCGGACCAGCGGATCGATTTAAAGACCTTTCACTGTGAGATCATTACCGATTTCGAAGCCATCAACCGAGAAGAAGCAACTTTCAAGGACATACCTGTAATCAGGGCGGTGGATCCCACCGAGGTTCAACAGAATTATCAGCGGATCAAGGACGAAGTGCAACAACTCCTGGCGGAGGTAAAGGCACAGATCGAGCGGGACCCGGCGCTGGCCCATTTACTCATCCTTCGTGAACCAGGTGCCTAACGGCTTAGGAACGGCTCTTTTGGGTATTATGTGTGGCGCAGGACGAAGAATATGAGAAAAACGCAGTAAATTTCCTTACCAGCGGGACGGATATCCGAAAAAACATCGCAGAAATAGATCGGGAACACCCCTACCAGGAAAAGTTTAGTTTTTTTGTCCCAAGGATTGGAAATTCTTAACCCGACGAAAATCAATCTTCATTACGCCAGGATGAGTCCACGGTCCTATGGAGCCCGATTACCTAACCATTAAAACTTCATCCCATG
This sequence comes from Chitinophaga tropicalis, assembly GCF_009758205.1. GTDB lineage: Bacteria > Bacteroidota > Bacteroidia > Chitinophagales > Chitinophagaceae > Chitinophaga > Chitinophaga tropicalis. The sequence continues at coordinate 1,325,243 of NZ_WRXN01000001.1, read as the reverse complement.
ACGTTCGAATTGAAAGAAATCAACGACTGGGTGCACAACACCCTGCTGCCTGAAAAATTATGCGATGCGAATTATTTACATGAGCAGTATGCCAACTGGATGGCTGGCGCCAAAGAGCAACGCGAGAAGATATGCGAGAAATTTCTGGCAGAAGCAGTGGCGGGAGCCGATCCGCAAGCATTACAACTTTACATCCAAAACCACCAGAAGGGAGCCATTATCCTGACTGAACTACTCTATGAATATGGAACTACCCCCATGCCTATTCCCGAGGAAGCAAAAAAACTCTACCAAGAGGTATCAGCACAGCTGGAAATCATACTGGTTGCCCTGCAACGCTTCTTCCCTTGTTATTTTGATGAACATGTGCCGGTTACTCGTGCCTATGGGGAGCAGAAAATGCGACTACTGATGGAAAAATACAAGCGCATCAGCCGAATCCTGAAAAATAAACAGACGGATAAGCAACTACTCAACATCATACTCGACGGCCTACGTGACTTTATTTATGGGAGGGAGCGCATGGTCACTTATTATAGGGTCGCTTACTACGAACAACTGCTGGACATGCTGTTGGAATTATCACCTGACGACGTGATAGCAGACGCAGACTGCCGTGTGCATGAGGTCCTTCATTCCATTAACTTTAATGATCCGGCATATGTCCGTTATTACGGACAACTGATCACCGGTATTGTAAATATTTTTGAACGGCTGCCGGATAAGCTGGAAAAACTTCATTGGTACCGCAAGTGCATCCGTCAGCAAAGCTGTCGCCCCGGCGCCGCCTTTTTAATAAACCACCGGTCATTAACTGAGCAAATGACATCCTGGCTCGATGAGGAAATCACCTATTTGCAGGCCATCCACCAGTTGTCGCAATCACCGGCACGGAATGGAAGTCAACCCAAATGGAGACAGAAAATCAGATTACAACTGAGTGTATCAGAGCTGGGTATTCTCATGCAGGTGCTGTACAGGCTTCCTGTCACCAAACGCATACAACTGACAGACCTGCTAAGGATGGTCGCAGAAACCTGTTCGACGATCGGGACAGAGGAAATATCTGTGAAGAGTTTACGAAACAAGTCTTACTCTATCAAAGATTTTCCCGTTGCCTCCGAGAATGTCCGAAGGCTTCTGCAACGTGGTGCGGATTTAATCACCGCAGAACTTTCAAGGTAGGCAAAATACCGCCCTACAACTTACTTACTGCAAATCAACATTTTAAGCGGGGTTACATAACCGGCTGCAACCCTTATTTTTTGGCTTCTGGAAATGTTTTTGTGGTAATATCATTGCAAGACTCAGGAGCTCCCATAGTCTGCGCCCGGCAGGCGGGACGCTCCATTGACTAAGTATAACCCGAACTGTTATGAAACGATTCTGTGAACAGTTATATGAAAAATTACAGGACGGTCTGGCTGAAATCCGGCTTGAGAAAAGTGATAAAGTCCTAATACATGCCCGTTCAGCTACCAGGCTTATAGGACAAATTCTAGCCGAATTAAAGGCATATATTATCAGTTATCAGTTTGCTGATGAGGAAGAAGAAATTGAGTTTTTTAAAAATATATTTCCTGAATTCAACAGCTTACTGATTTTTAATACGCTGGTTGTTGATATTGAAACCCGGGTACCGGAAGCCGAGCGTCTGTTTCAGCGCCAGTTTTACCTTGATGAGCTCCAGACGGTACTGTATTACTTTAAACGTAACAGTGAGGCATATGCCTATTACCGGTCCCTGGCAACCCATTCTGACCGCCAGTATTTTTTAAGGACTACAGCCTCTGAGCAACTTTTACTGGATGAGCATGCTCCTTATTACGACGAGCGATTTTATACCGCCATGACCTATCGGTTTGCCACTATTAAAGCGCATGGGTTGCTGCGGACATATATCGAGGGTCGCATTGATACCATTGAGGGCAAAACAATTCCATTACCACATCCGCTCCATTTTAAGCTGCGCAAAGTATATCTGGCTGAACTAATCTTTGCCCTTGAAGCGGTGAAAGCTTTTGGTAACCCATCTACGCGTATTGTTGTTGAAACGATCTGCCAGGACTGGAACTGCCCAATCGCAAATATTTATAAGACCTACGAAGAAATATGCTTGCGCAAAAAGGAGAAGTTTCCCTTCCTGCAGATGCTGCTGGTCAATGCGGATCGGCGGGCTGATCACTTTTTTGACAACAAATAAGACGGATACATATACCCAAGTGTAAAACAGCGATTCTATGACAAAGAAATGATAAAGAACTCTTGATAGTTAACCATCAGCGGCGGACCTTCGGCGTAGGTACATAAAAACTACGTTACTACGAGGATGCGGGTATTTGTGATGGGAGACATACACGGTGGGTACAAAGCATTAGTGCAATGCCTGGAGCGGTCTTGCTTTGACTATGAAAAAGACATGCTGATTCAATTGGGAGATGTCACCGATGGGTATCCTCAGGTGTATGAATGCGTGGAATGTTTACTTAAAATCCCTCGCCTGATCGCATTAAAAGGCAACCACGATGACTGGTTAGACGATTTTATCAGAAAGGATCTCCATCCTGCTTCCTGGAACTTTGGCGGGAAAGGAACGCTGGTATCCTATCTTGAACATGCCGGCAAGAAGGGACTTTTCCGAGCAACAGGAGCAGGATATAAGACATCACTTCAAGCAGCGGATATTCCCTTAACCCATAGAGCCTTTTTTGCAAGTCAGCACCTTTACTATATAGACGAGCAACACCGCTGCTTTGTGCATGCTGGGTTTAACAGGTATCTTTCCCTGGACAAACAGCGGCCGGCTGACTTTTATTGGGACCGGGATATGTGGTCGGAAGCCCTGCACTGCCATACCTACCAGAGAAACAGAATTACTACACGCGATTTTTTTAATGGAACGAACTTCAAAGAGGTTTTTATAGGCCATACTCCTACAACGAAACTAGGGACAGATAAACCATTAAGAGCGTTGAACATCCTGAACCTTGACACCGGAGCAGGCCATAGGGGAAAGTTAACGATTATGAATGTCGACAGTAAACAATACTGGCAATCAGATCCATTGCCTGAATTGTATCCCCAAAACTATAGATATATTTAGTAGTTACTCAGTCTGAATTATTACCTCAATTCCTATCGTCAAGTACTTGTTTTATAGCCTGACAAATTTCATAATCCTCATCAGCCTTAAACTGTTCCAAAAGAACAGCCAAATCCTCTTTGGACAAATCCCCCAATTCATCCATCTTTTCCTCAAGCGACATTGTTGGAGCGAGAAGCATCTTGTAAAATTTTTTCCGTTCTTCAAGATCTTCTTTCATACCATTAGTATTAGTGGGTGTTTTTTGATTCTTTGCCATATCTCAAAGATACAAAACTTATACTTTGCTGACCAGGCGTCAAAACAAAGCTCTCCAACCTATTTAATAAAAAATCATAGAACCCTGGGCCGGTGCAATTTATTTTCTAATGCTTTGGATAGAAAGGGCTGTTTAGTTGTCTATTATAAGTGAAAGTTGCTTTCTGAATCTGATAACATTGAATTTTCCTTTTTGATAAAAGCCACTGGTTTGCCTGTCCTGGCGGAATCACTGGTTTTTATTTACAATATCTGCTTGAAATAAGCCATCATTTTTTCGTATTTTCCTTCCTTGAAATCTTAGAAAACCAGCCATCGTATCCGCCCCCCCAAAAAGAAAAAATGCAAACAGGAAACTATGGCAAAATATTTTTTAGTTAAAAAATTCAACCAGATATTTATGAGTGTAGATTCATACAAGACCGAAGTACTTGAACAGGCAAAAGCAGAAATTCCACAAGATTTACAAAAATATCTACCCGATGAAGCAGAACTTACGTCATTGATTATTGAATGGTACGGAGATAATATTGAAGTCGAGGAAGCTGTCAGCATGCTTGAAAGAGGATGCATGGTTAAATGTAATGAGGAGCTAAATAAATGAAAAAGGAATATGCTGACCAATTTTTACGGTTCAGAGAACAGAGGATTATGCAGTACTAACAAAATGTATGCTCTTGGAGGAATAATCTGATATCCGGGTTTACTTATTAGCCTCATTAACTTCTTATTAACCATTTTCTTCACGGGAATAATTAACTTAGGTACGATATGAGATTCATCCTATATCCTTAAATAATTGTTGTAATGGACTTTTAAACCCCTTTTACCCCTTTCTGTTCGAAACAATTACTGCTTAACCTTATCATTCGTACCAATGAAGCATCTCTACGTACTATGGCTTTTCATTGCCACAACCCCACACCTGTATGCTCAGCCTCCCGCTGACAATAATTTACCTCCGGATTACCTTTCTGTCACCCAGTCGAAGCTACAGGATTACCAATCCAAAGTGGATCGTCAACTCTTAAAAGCTATCAACCGCGCGGAGCAGCTGGAACGCCGTGCTATTAAAAGGCTTAAAAAGATCGATCCTGTCAAAGCAAAGTCACTTACACAAAACTGTGAGGCCAAGTTCAGTCAGTGGCGTTCGCAATTGGCCGCTAAGGTCCCTACAGCAGGTATGCCCGGTCAATTTTATAACCAGTACCTGGATACATTACAGGGTGTATTCCGGTATCTTGAAAAGAACTCTAATCTTACAGAGCTGGCGCAAAAGGCGCTTGGCCAATTAAATGGTTTGCAGAACGCTTTGGGCACATCAGATCGCATCTTTGATGAACTGCGGGACCGGCAGCGAAGCTTATTGTCAGACCTCAGTACCTATACGAACCTGGCTGGCCACCTCGGTAAGTATAAAAAGGAAATGTACTATTACAGCCAGCAGACAAAGGAGATAAAAGAAAGCCTTAGCGATCCTGTTAAAGCGGAGCGTAAAGCCATGACCATACTTCGTCAGTCCAAGGGGTTTAACCGGTTTATGGAGAAGCATTCGCTGCTGAGCGGTTTATTCGGGGTAAATATGGCCGAAAGTCCTGCCCAGGCGTTAGAAGGCTTACAAACCCGTAGCCAGATCGATCAGGCATTACTGGCGCGAATCGGTACAGATCCTTCGGCCAGACAGGCTGCCAATGCACAGCTTAACCAGGCGCGCGATCAGTTTTCGAGACTAAAAGCAAAATTTCCCAACCTCGACAGGGCGGCTGAGATGCCCGATTTTAAACCTAATAATATGCGGACGAAGCCCTTTTTACAGCGCCTGAAGCTGGGGGGCAATCTTGAGTTTAAACGTGCCAATAACTGGTATCCTGGCCTTACCGACGTTGGTTTGCAGATAGGGTATCAGCTTCATGAAAAAAAGACCGTGGGCATTGGCCTGTCTTACAAGGCTTCCTTTGGTTCACTAGATCATTTGCGCTACTCTCATGAAGGAATTGGTCTTCGTAGCTTTCTCGAATGGAAAGTAAAAGATACCTATTATTTCAATGGTGGTGTTGAAATGAACCATTATCAATCCTTCTCTAATGTCAGGGAGTTAAAGAACTGGAACGGCTGGCAGCGGTCAGCCCTGATGGGCTTCTCACGTAAATATAAAATAAATGCGAAGCTAAATGGCAGTCTTCAGGTACTCTACGATTTCCTGGCTCGCCGGCAGGCGCCATTCAATAGCCCCTTTTTAATTCGGTTTAACTACTCCAAGAATTAAGTCAATACAATCATTTTCAATCTTCATCCTTTTTTCTATGAAAAAAATAGTATCGGCATTTATCGTCGTTATGACAACGATGCAAGTCGGTTATACACAAAGCTCCTCAAAGAACACATTACCTCAGATTATGCCCAAATCTCCGGATGTGGCCGCCCTGGATAAATATGGTGACCTTCCCGTGTCAGAATGTGCCGGAACGGCCAGTTTCGAGATACCATTGGCGAAGATCTCCATTGGGGAGTTTAGTTTGCCTATCCAGCTATCATATTATAAAAATGGTTTAAAAGTCGAAGATATCCCCTCCAGTGTCGGTGACGGGTGGACGCTTCAATTTGGAGGGATCGTTTCCTTTCAGCAATGCGGGGTCAATGATCTCAAAACGGGCGGTCTGCTGTATGGTGGCGTTGGATCCAGTGCCATGACTGACCTGAAGACCTACCAACGAGGACATATGACTGCCTTTAACAAGATGAATTACCTGGAGAATATTATTGCAGGTAATGAGGACAGCGAGTTTGACATGTATAACTATAATTTCCTGGGCAAATCCGGACAGTTCTTCTATGACACCCTGGGAAAGATCCAGACGATGCCCAAGAACGATATGCAGGTCAAATGGGTGGGCGATACTGTTGTGATGATAGACAATGATAATAACACCTATTATTTCGGAGGCATTGAAAGAGGACAGCGTTATAATACAGTTGATCTTGACTATCGTCTGAACTTCAATGATATTACAGGTTATCAGCTCACACGCATTGTGACAAGTGAAAACCGCAACATCTACTTCAAATACAAAGTGTTTAATTATGCCTATGATATCCCCAAATCAAGCCTTAGCCATTGGGAGGGGATTGGTTCTCCACCTTCCGGCTGTCCAACGTCTGGCCCTACTGGATATACCGAGCGAGTTGAGGTAGGATGCCTTTTGCCTGACTCCATACTGTTCGATAACGGATATGTAAAATTTAAGATCAGTACCGATTTTCGCCAGGACATTCAGGCCGTCGCACCTACTTACAATGTCAGTTATGTCAAAGGTTTAACTATCTACAATAGTAGTGGTCAGAAAGTAAAGGATTATAATTTTGTGCAGGGATATTTCGGCAGCAGTGATGGAAAACGATTGAAATTGTCCAGTGTAGAAGAGCTGAATGGTGCTCTGGTGGACAAGCGATGGAAATTTCAGTATCACAATGAGGGCGCCAGCTTCCCTTCTTTTATCTCATTTTCCAAAGATCACTGGGGATACTTTAATGGCAAAACAAATTTCTCATCCATACCAATTGCGCGGTATTTCTCGATCTGGCCTTATTGGAGAGATTATAGCGTAAGTTTTGCGGATAGAGGCGCGACTACCGCCAGCATGAATGGTATGTTAAAACAGATCGATTACCCTACAGGTGGCAGCACCATTATCGAATATGAGCCCAACCAGATAAAGGTTACGCAGTATACCCAGATCACTGACCAGTCACCGTATTTGAACATCAGTGATGCAACGAGTTTTGTCACGCGTGTGAACGCAAATACACTAGCAACCCAGAATACTGTTTCCGGAAGCTTTACCATACCTGCCATCAATGGTGGTGGCCTCGTGACCGTTCAGATAACCGGTATAATGGAGCTTGACCCTACTCATTTCTGGGACCCGACCGTACAGTTTACAGGGCCTACTCCGACAACCGACCTGAGTCCATTATATGATGTGTTTAATCTACCTAATTCACCGGGCATGACGGGCGGACAATGGATCAAAGCATTGGCTCCCGGCACCTATACTTACACACTTACGCCTGGCCAGAGTGTAGACGGGCCACCCAGATTATATCATATCAGCAACTTCGTGGTGGAATCTGAACAGTGGAACACACCTCAACCATATCTTCTTGGCGGCGTCCGAGTGGCCAGGATTATTCAGAACGACAGTATGGGAACTCCTGCTAAATACAGAAGATATATGTATAAGGACAGTATCACACAGGTAAATTTCAAAAATATTCCATTCTACCACAGTAGCATGCTTAACTACACGGTGAGTGGCCTCGCCTGTTTGACCTGTAATTCCATGGCCACTATCCAAGACGAGAGTATCATTCCAGCAGCGGGTCCGCATATTGAATATCCTTATGTGACAATGATCGATTCCAGTTCCATAGGTATACTTGGCAAAACAGAAAGTGTATTTCTCACAAGCACCAACGAGGCAGGAAGTTCAGTAAGTCCGCATGTTCGCCCGATCAACAACAGCTGGGTGTCAGGCTCCTTATCCAATCAAAAGATATATAAATATAGTGGCGGGGTATATACGCTGATTAAAGAGATTCAAAATGTATATACTGAGTCTGCGCGTATCGGCCAGTCCAATGGTATAAGGGTGAATTATTCTGAATACTGCCCTATCTCAACTAATCGAGTGTACAATACGTCACTTGCAACCGTATTCACCAGGCGTTTTAACATGACTCAAAACAAGGAGATCAACTTATTGCCTACCCAGCAACTGGTCACTCAGACAGATTATACTGTAAATTCCACACGACACACCTTACCTGTCAATACGAGCCGACTGGATAGCAAGGGCGGGCAGGTGCAACAGAAGACCATTTATTCTTTTGACTACGATACCACCGCCACTGCCAATGCGGATGTGCTGGCGATGCGTAACCTGCAACGTAAGAATATGCTTGTGCCGGTGGAAGTCATCCAATATAAGACGATCAGCGGCACAAACTATGTGGTGGGCGGGGTTCTGACTACTTATCAGCAGACAAAACCTGTTCCCGATAAAGTCTACCAACTACGCCTGACAGCGCCTATCCCTTTAACCAGCTTTATCCAAAGTAATAGCGGGGGTACGTTTACAAAGGATGCCCATTATGAGTTAGTAAGTTCTTTTGACGCATATGATGAATTTAACCAGGTGACAACGCTGACCCCTATTAGCAGCGGACCACTCAGTTACCTGTATGACTATAAGAAAGCGCTGCCTGTCGCCGAGGTGAAAAATGCACCACTTAGCCAGGTGGCTTATACCTCATTCGAAGCCGAGCAAAAGGGCAACTGGACATTTTCCGGTCCGCCTGTGGCAGATCCTACCGCACCTACCGGTAACAGGTGCTACAATACATTAGGCGGAGTGCTGGGATTTTCGGGAATGACCAGCAGCAAGGCGTACATCGTATCATATTGGCTGAAATCTTCTACCGCCCTTACGATCACAGGAACCACCAGCGGCTATCCCCAGAAGGGCAAGACAACAGCGGATGGCTGGACGTTCTTTACCCACCGGGTGAGCGGTGTTACATCAGTATCTATTTCTGGTGGTATTATTGACGAAGTACGGCTCTACCCCGAAACGGCTATGATGAAGACTTACACGTATGATCCTTTTAAAGGGGTGACCAGCATCTGTGATCAGCGCAATAATATCACGTATTACAGTTATGATGATATCGGTCGCCTGTCAGTGATGCGTGACCAGGATCGACGGGTCATCAAAATAGCGGACTACCAATACTTAAAGCCGATCACCCAATAACCTAACCTATTAACTCCAAAGAAATGAAAAATATTCTCCGTTCCCTAACGGCTCTGGTGCTGTTACTGGTGGTACAAGTGGTCGAGGCGCAGATTATCCCCGAGGACTACACCAATAGCCCTATAACCGGGCAGGTACCAGGCGCCTATTCCCGTACAACGATCAATTATGTCCGTGTATGGCAGCCTGCGATGCCATCTACCGATACCGCCGTTATAAAATCTTCTTCCCGTACTGTGGGAGAAGTACGTCAGCAAACCACTTATTATGATGGGCTGGGCCGGGATCTGCAGGTGGTCCAGAAAGGATTCAGTCCTACCGGAAAAGACATAGTGAAACCCTTCTGGTATGATCCTTTTGGACGGGAGGGTTTTGAGTATTTGTCTTTTACCCCCTTGACCGGTAATACCAGTGACGGTAAGTTTAAGTCCGATCCCTTTATAAGACAACAGGCCTACTATGCGAATACCACTGCTAACCCCGGCGTCAATGGTGAAAGTATTCCCTATGGGGAAATTGAATTCGAGGCCTCTCCCTTAAGCCGTATTGAGAAGCGTTACCTGCCCGGTACACCTTATGCGAAATTGGGAGGTAACCGGCCGATGGAGAAGCAATACCTTACCAATGCGGTTAGCGACTCTGTACATGTATGGACGATGGCTGCATTGGGAGTGATTCCCACAAGTAGCAGCACTGCATTATACGCTGCGAACACATTGTATAAAAATGTCGATGTGAGCCCTGATGACGAGATGACGGTCAGCTACCTGGACAAGGACGGAAGATTGATTCTGATGAAACGACAAGTCACGGCCTCCCCAGGCAGTGGCCATATTGGTTGGGCTTGTACCTATTATGTATATGATGATTTTGATAACCTGAGATTTGTTATTAGCCCACAGGCCGTCGATGCGATCAAAAGTAACTGGGTCATTACCACATCCATTGCTGCAGAACTATGCTATATCTATCGGTACGACGAAAGGGGACGGATGATAGTAAGTAAGCAGCCCGGGACAGACAGTACCGAGCAGATTTATGATAAACGGGACCGGCTGATCTGTAAACGTAATGGCATCAGCAAAGGTTTCGGACAGTGGCAAGTGTATTATTATGATGAACTGGACAGGGAAGTGATGTCTGGAATAATATACACCCCTTATAGCCGCGTACAACTTCGAGACTATATAGAGTCGTTGCCTTATTCCCCAACAGTATCGATTCCTGATATTGACACGGCAACAGAGGTAGTAAAGATGACCAACAGTTACTATGACACTTATACCTACAATGGTGTTATTGCTTTTTCATCAGTGGATGTAAATAAAGTGATGGCTTATAGCAACAGTTATGCAGAGGCAAACGCCGCCACTGCCGGTACAATGACGCGGGGTCTGCTGACTGGACGTAGGGTAAATATCGTAGGTAATTCACAGTACCTTATAAGCAGCTTTTATTACAATGACAAAGGTCGGCAGGTACAGACTGCCGCAGAGAATACGATGGGTGGCCGTACAGTGACCAATACCCTGTATGACTTTCAGGGAAAGACACTCAGCACCTATGTGAGACATACCAACCCGCTTAGTACTACGACGCCACAGACGACATTGCTGACGATGAATCATTATGATGTGGTCGGACGGCTGGACTCGACCAAGTACCGGTTAAATGACAACCTTTCGACACAGACCGATCTGGCATTGCTAAGCTATGATGAGTCGGGCCGTGTCAAGCAAAAGCGGCTGGCACCAACGGGAAGCGCATCACAGCTGGAGTCATTGGTGTATGAATACGATTTACGCGGAAACCTGAATGCCATCAATAAAGCGTATGTCACAACTACCGGCAGTACCTCGAATTTCTTCGGACAGCAGATCATGCGCGAATATGGTTTTACCAATAAATGCTATGATGGCAATATTGCCGGGATAAAATGGAAGACTGCTTCTGATGGCAACGCAAGAGCTTATGGATATAATTATGATAAGCTGGATCGCGTCATCGCTGCCGACTACACACAACAGAATCAGGGATCCACGGCCTGGACACGCAACCTGATGGATTTCACGGTAAGTAACCTGAGCTATGATCTGAATGGCAACCTGCTAAGCATGAAGCAAGTAGGCATGGACGGTATGGCAATTAAGACAATTGATTCGTTAAAGTATGGATACATCGCCAACAGCAACCGCTTAAACTATGTGACAGACAAACGAAATAATCCCTCCACGGCGCTTGGTGACTTTAAGGAAATCCTGAATACAGAAACGCAGGATTACTGGTATGATCCTTCGGGTAACCTGTCGAAGGACAAGAATAAGGATATAGATACTATTGTTTACGACTACAATAACCGGCCAGCCCAGTTCTTCGTAAAAAATCGCGGTAAAGTATTTTTTAACCATGATGCCCTTGGAGTCAAGGTTGCAAAGATTGTGGCTGATACCTCGGGAGGTAGCGGGACCAACACCGTCACTCACTATGATGGCCCATTTGTATATGTCAACGATTCCTTACAATACATATTGACGGAAGAAGGACGAATTCGTACTATATTTAAAAGCGGCGTACCTGTCACTTATGTACATGACTGGTTTGAGAAGGATTACCAGGGTAATGTTCGGGTAGTATTAGGGAGCAGTAAGGATACAGCGCAATATGCCGCTACCATGGAGAACGCCCGCACTGCTGTTGAGAACGCTACTTATAGTAATATTGATCTGACCAGGACGGCCAAGCCGGCGTCTTACCCAACTGATAATACCACCAATCCCAACGATTTTGTTGCAAAGCTGAATGGCAGCACCGGACAGAAGATAGGGCCAGCAATTGTATTGAAAGTGATGAGGGGAGACACGATTGCGGCGACGGTAAAGGCTTTCTATACTTCCACCACCGCCAATACTTCATCAAACACGGTATCGGCCATGCTATCTGCCCTGTTAAGCAGTTTTAGCAGCGGTGGTATCGTACAGAATGGTCACTATTCTAACGGTCCAAGCTCCCCGCTGTATAGTCTTACAAACAGTGAGTATCAGCAGTTGAGGGATAAAGATCCTAATCAGAACCAGGCTACGCAGCCAAAGGCATATTTATCTTATGCCGCTTTTGATGATCAATTTAACCTGGTCGATGGTAATAGTGGCGTCCTCCAGGTGCCGGGTAGCCCCAATACACTATTGTCGCTGGTGCTTGGAAAAATGGTGGTGCAGAAATCGGGATTTATCTACCTGTACCTGAACAATGAGAGTGCTGCTGATGTTTATTTTGATAATTTTATGGTGACCCATTTGTCTGGGCCCTTACTGGAAGAGAACCACTACTATCCTTATGGGCTGACAATGGCTGGTCTTTCGTCGCATGCGCTGAAAGGGGCGCTATATGATCCAAGCGAGTATAAATTTAACGGAAAGGAATTGCAGCGCCGGGAGTTCAAAGATGGCGCCAGCCTGGAATGGTACGACTTTGGTGCCCGGATGCAAGATCCACAGATCGGTCGTTGGCATACTGTCGATCCGTTGGCCGACTCTATGCGCAGGCATAGCCCTTATAGCTACGCATTTGGCAATCCCATCCGGTTTATTGACTATGAAGGCCTGTTCCCTCAAGACCCACAGGATCCCGGACCAGGTGATCCAGGGTACAAATTCAAAGGGGTCAAGGGGTTGTTTGAATTGATGGTATACTGGGCTTTCTCGCCAGCGAATACTTTTGCCTATGCAGAGCAGGCTGGAAATACAAAAGATCTGGCGCTAAAGGCAGAATATACTGCCAAAGCTAATGCCGGTGCCGTTGAGCTCGTTGGTGGTGTTGCGTTTGGTTATGTGCTCGGCAAGATAACTGGAACCAGTTTGGCCAGGTTCGCAAGAAATACCAATGAAAATCCGTTTACGCTTCAGTTAAGTAACCTGAAAGCCTCTGCGCCCAAAGGAAAACTTGGCGAGGAACTTACGAAAGCGGTGTTGGAGAAGAAGTTTAAAGGCGCTGTTATCTTGGAGCAGGTTTACGTAAAACTTGATAACGGCGTAAACCTGAGAATTGATTTTCTACTTGCAAAAAAAGATAAATTTCTCGCGGCCATTGAATCAAAAGTGGATGGTGCTAAATTAAGTGGCGGACAAAGTGACTTCTTCGTTGAAGGTATCAAAGGTGTGTTGTCAGGTAAAAATGCAGGTGCCTTTGAAGGATTTATTATCGACCCATCCAAACTTAAGACAGGCATTTATCGATGGAATTCCAAGACCGGTACATTTGTTATGGAATAAATATGCAATTATGCAAAAAAAAGAGGTTATCAAAGAACTATTTGAGTGTTTAACACCAACAATGACAGCCGCAGGTTTCAATGCCGATCAGAAGAATCAATTCTTTTTAAAGGATACAGAAAGCGCGTTGTTCAATTATGACATCCGTTTCTATGACAGGACCGTTTTGAAAACCGGAGAAAAAGGCTTTCTGGTGGAACCGGTGGCCTATGTGCATGTAAAAGCTGTAGAAGCAATCTATCAGCAGATCACGCTCAATAAGCATCTTAAAAAACCGACACAGTTTATTACGATAGGCGCCGCGCTGGCAGACCTGAACGCTAATCCGGATGGTATAGCTAAAAAGATTAACCAATCCTTTGACTTACTTGTCTTCGAAAAAAAGGATATAACCCTGGTGTGTAACGCATTAAAGGAGATATTTGAGCGGTTGGCACTTCCCTACTTCCAGGCGCACCACAATGTGAATGCTATTGATGCGGTGCTAAATAAAAAACCGGATAAAGAATCTATACATATGGTCAACGAGCGTTATCGTATCGTAAAGGGGCTGATCGCCGCAAAGCTTGCAGGCAATAGTAACTATACAAGGTTAGTGGAAGCATATGCGAAGGAGATAAAGAAGCATGATATGACAGAGGAAACCGTTGAAGAGTTCCAGAAGGTACAATCGTTGCTTGCCGGTATTACTAGTGTGTAAATAATTTGTCGATATACTGCGTGGTGTTGAAGTAACGTAAAAGATCTTTAAGTTGATGAGTTCACAGCTGATTAATTTAAAGTAAGACGATAAATAATGACGGCCCTATTAAGGGCCGTCGCTATTCTTAATAATTCGCGAAAACAAGTAAAAAATTATCTGCAATCATCTGCTGCAATCAAATCAGTGACTAATAAAAAAGCCTCCCGGAGGGGAGGCTGCACTAATCAAATACCATTAACCATTAAACCTTATCCTATGAAAACAATTTACACATTATTTCAATTGACCGAAATCAATAAATCAATTCGCATATACTCGCCATTGAGGCAACTCTATAAAAATTGAACATCTTTGTCATACTACTCTTCTGCCTCCCATGAAGCAGAAAATTCCTTTCCCTTAAATAACGCTGCAAGACCAGTCATTTGTGATAGTTTCAACAGCTCATCCGGATCCATACCGATGTTGCGAATAATCCATTCATCAGACATATCACAGTCAATTTTTAATATTTTTACAATGTTCACCATGCCATCAATAGCATGTTCACCCCTAGCTCTATTGTGGCGTATAGTGCTGGCAATCCTGTCTGCCAGTCCATCTTTGCCGGAACGGATTGTCGTAACTGGAACGCGCCCGAAAGTACTGGTACTGATCTTTTTATAACTGCGCTCAATTTGGCGGCGGTGAAAACCATCCACGATACGCCGGATTTCCTCCTCCTTGCTGGTCACAATCGACATAGTATACCCATCCTCCGAAATGGATTTCAACAGCAGCCTTTCCTCGGGCGCCGCCACGTGATTGGGATTGTAATCATTTGCTTCAACCGTTTCACTTTTTACCCATTCAACAAAATCGACCGGATGATGCTTGAGGGGGCTCACTTCATGCAGCTGTTTTCTAACCTGGTTCAGTGTATCGATTTTTTGGTCATCATCCTCAATATCCCCAATCAGCCTGCACAACTCTTCCGCCTTTTGTCTGATGAGATCCGTCATAGTGTATTTTTATACTTTTCAATAATTGCTTTTTTTTGTTTCTGCTGGAACTGAGTGAGTCCAAATCCCATAAACTTACAGTTATGGTCATTCTTCAATATACAAAATGCCATCCTTTTCCAGGAGGGAATATCAATGGTTCCTTTTACATCATCAGTATGGTCGGGAATCCCCCGGAAGGTGATCTTGCTTTTCCCATCCTTCGTATAATTACTGACGCCATTTCTTTCTATAGTATAGCCGCAATTTTCAATCTCCTGAATGATCTCTTCAGCAAAGCCGCCACCTGTACGGGCCCAGAACTGTATACTGGTAATAAACTTCTCCTTATAATTATTCCTAACTTCTTCGGGTAAAGTCGCCAGCAAAAACTTCGTGTAAGATTTCCAGCTATGCCCATGCGGAAGCGTTATTTCCCTGTAGCCCATTGCCTTAGTACCACCATATATCGCTGCAAAGTTGGCCCCTTGCACCCTGCCCACCAATTTGGTCCAGGTCTTTGGCTCAATTACCCGGTAAAGATTTAAACTGTGTTTTGCTTCATCACTAAAAGGGCTTGCTACGCGCATATCACTCACAGCAACACCTGCCAGATAAAACATGTCATACAGTTTGTTATATTCATAGCCGAAACGGGCATTGGCAATCCAGACATCATCAACCTGCCAATCATAAAGCGGTGAAGCTGTCCAGACATTTTCAGAGCTTTCGGTGATCCATTTTTGCCCCTTATAATCATATCGTTTGTTCACAATAGCACTATAACGGTGCAGGCTTTCATCGGCCCTGAGCCCTATGAGCCCAATGGTCTTCCCTCCACCATGGATATCTTTATACCACCTGCCAAATTGTTTGGCGTGATCCTTATAAAGCATTTTGTACTTATAGGTAGTCATAGGGTTATTCGTAAGATTATAGACATAGGACATAGTAGGCATGCTGCGCACCCAAGCTTCGCGCTTCTCATCATCCCATGGGTACCAGAACATCTCGTAGTTACCGACTGCTGTTCGTGTAGCCATGGGTACACAAAACCAGTAAGGTTCCACAAGATTCAGATATTTGTCGAACATAGCCGTAACATACTCAGTCGTTAGCTCGTATTGGGCCTCCATATCCTGATGGAAAAGGCCGATTTTTTGGGTGATGCCCTTTCGCTTTATATAATCCATCACCAGGTGGAGCAGTAAGCCCGAGTCCTTCCCCCCCGAAAAAGCGACATAAATGTTATCAAACTCCCGGAATATATAATCCATGCGGAGCAGGAAAGCTTCATAGACATTAAGTTGCTTGTTGTACTTTTTCATATTGGAAGAATGCGAGATCTGTCCAATTCTTTTTTCGTTTTACAATTTCAAATTGCTCATTTACAAATATATCAACATATTCATGTCGTACGGCTATAGTCAGCTTCGGGTTTTGCGTCTTCTGCCATCTTTTCACCACTTGTCTAATAAACCACCGCAGTTCTTTCTTCGTGGCATTCAGAGGGACAAATGACTGGAGTTTCGTATAACTCAGTATCTGCTCTTCTCCTACAAAAGCTTTCACTTTCTGGCCTTCCATAAGGACATGCCATGTGTATGTTTCCTTTGTAATTATGGGGAGATTTTCCCGCATCAAAATTACATTATGATCCATTGCATAGCGGCCTATAATTTCGTAGACCTCCGCAGAACAGCCTTGAAGATGCTTAATTCTAACCATACCAATTTAGTTAATATAATTTTATAATATAACAATTTAGCCCGCTTATAGTTCTTCGATGTACTGTCTAAACCGCGTCCTGTCATGGAGCAATTCTCTGATTTCATTGGCCAGATCCTCTTTCTTTTCCACGTTCTTCCGGATCTTGGTGTCGATACCTGCAGTGGTAAACATGTCCCAAATACCCATTTTCTCTTGCTGGCCTAAGCGCTCCACCCTGGCAATACATTGTCTGCGCTGAATTCTTTTAAAGGAATTGGAGAAAAAAATAAGCCGATGACAACACTGCAGACCATTCAGCCCAACCCCTCCGCTACCCATGGTCCCCAGAAAGTATTTTTTCTCCTGCGCCTGGAACAGTTCCTTTTCGAAGTTTCTTGTTTTTCTGTTCCTGCCAGTAAATACGGCGCAGTTACCGGCTCCCAGGAAATCTATGAGCACATCTACTTCATGTAGATACTTACAGAAAAAAATTGTCTGCCCCTGCTCATAACCGGTTTGGTAGAGCATTTTCAATTTTTCTGTGCCCAAATCCTCGATCTCACCTGTGTACGAATTTTTATAGAACCCACAGGCTATCTGCTGCATGCGGGTCAGATAGCCAAAAATGGTATTGAGCGGAATGGCCTCATCTCTGGCAATGATCCTTATCAAGGATTCCTTCTGATATTCGTATAACTCACGCTGCCGGGAGTTCAGGTCACATTCGACTTCATAGAAAACCTTGGCTGGAATGTTCAAACACTCCTCCATCTTTAACTGCAGAGTGTAGGGTTCCAGCAACCCCATGAGATAATCCAGGTTTTTGTATCCAATTACCTCATCACCGGCGATCCCCCCCATGATCAAAAACTGCTGCTCAAACTGGAAATAGCTGTTACAGCGGGTAATCAACTCAGACAACATAGCATACTGCATGAACAGATCTTTAAGATGCTCGGTGGGTGTGCCGGTCATAATCACCTTAAAGCTGGTTTTTGATGCGCAATACAGGATCCGTTTTGACCGTTTGGCAAACGGATCTTTCACCATGTGGCTTTCATCGATTATTACCTGCGTTTCACTATCCACAAAATCGAACGCATCAAAGATGGCCCCTGGACTGCAGCTCATGCTTTCAGTGCCCACTATCTTCCACTCCAATCCCTTGCAGGTCCACCATAGGTCCAGTTGTTCCTTCCAGTTTTCAATGATGGATACAGCACAGAAAACAATGGCCTTTTTAATTTGACCTGCCTCATAGCGACTTTCACAAAGATTGATCACAGGTTTTGACTTACCCACACCTGGATCGGCAAACAAAGCCGATACTTTCATGCTGCACAGGAAGCTAAGCGCCTGCGCCTGGTGTAGCAGACTCTTAGCATCGCAGACTGGCGGTATATCATCTTTCAGCCGTTCATGTAAGGGAATTTTTCGCCTTTCCAGCTCACAATTGTTGATAATCTCATAAAACTGCTTTTCTATCTCATTTTTATATCGCTTTGCAAGTCCGGTCTGAATTCCCTGGCTTTTATAACCATTTTTACATTCTACCTGAACAAATACAGTCAACCGGTCATTTACCACCTCAAACCATGCATTAGTTTTATATTGATGGTTGTTGATCCCGTATCTTATGTAAAGCCGCTGAATTCTTTGGCCCTTACTGTTATATAAGTCCGTATTGTACAACCTTGCTCCAAACAGCCGTTTCTGAAGGACTTCCAAAACCATTGATCCCGACATTTTAGGCATTCAAGATGATCATAGTCTACGTAGCCTTACAATAGCCTATTTAATCCCGACTGGCAGTCTTTATTTCCATTTCTACTCTTACTGTGCCTGCTGCCTTTTAATCTCACACCAACCTTCGGTGATGGCCTTCTGCACCTCTGGCAACGTGGTTGCCGGTAACGGGAAATTGCAGATTTTAAAAGTTGCTTCCAGTACCTGCGTTTCCCAGAAATACAGGTTTCCACCAGGCTTAATCGTACCATCCATAAAATCAATATCTGCACCCATCTTTATCTTGCTCAGGCGGCTAAATGCCTTTGCCACCATTCTATGAAAAAGATATACCGCGCCGCGCGGAACGCATTTGGTATAATTTTTTATAAGCAAACAACAGTTTTCATAGGGCACTTCCCCAGTCACGTTCCACATTCGCTGCAACAGGTAGCGAATGCTATCTATGGCGCTGTCGTCAAACCACCATGCATTATTCTTCCATTGTCCCTTCAGAAAGTGAGCTTCTTCTACAAATTGTTCATTATAGGGTGAAATGACTTTAATTTTATCATTAACCCTCTCAATTAAAATTTTAGAATACATAAAGAATAAGATTTATATGGGTTAAACAAATAACAGGAATATGAGAATGGTTATCAGGAACGATCTCCCGGCTTTAGTATCCGCAACTCCGCATGGCTTTCAGCAGGTAATGCTAATTGTGCTTGCGGTTTATCTTTAAGTGCAAAAGGGTACACCTCTGGCGTTGTTTGTATACATACCACACATCGGGAAAGTACAATCTCCAAAAAAGTAAGTATCATACGCAGTGCCCCTTTCATATTCAGAATACGGAAGAAAGTTTTCATTTTGATTACTTCAACATAGAGCATCTTGTATTGCTTTTCGGTAAGCGGATACTCACCTTTACGAATAATGATTTCCCGAAACTGCAGATTGGAAGCTGCAAGCTGGCGGTATACCTCCTGCCAGTTATAGGCCCAGTCAAGCAGGAATTTTGCACAGGAATGTGTGACTGCCTCAAAAAAGACCTTATCTACGTCAGCCTGCCTGTTATAAACCGGCGCTCTCAGCACTTCTTCTAAACCTACTGTACAGAGGTACATGGATGACCTATAGTGATAGCTGTCGTAGGGATGGATTCCTTGATAATATTTTACCAGATCAGTGATCGAAAAGGTTTTTACACCTATCGTAACATCAGTGGATTTGGTAGTTACCCATCCCAGATTTTGTCTAATAATATACATGACAAAAAGATTTAGTATTCGGCCATAAAGGATATGGCAGAACAGTGATAAAATAGATTCTGTCAAAAACACCATCTAACAAATATGGACGGGTAATTTTAGGAAGAGGAAAGGTATTGTTTCATCACAATAAGAATTAAGGTTTATATATTAGGTTACTCTAGCCGGCACGGTCATTCAGTAAATAATAACCGGGGGTTATTTGCCCCTTTACAACATTATAACACCCGGAACTCTGTTCTCCTATTTCATATCCTGATCGCTTCAATGCGTCCAGGAATATAGTATCCCTGGCGGGCACACAGATGCAGCTGGCCTCAATGTTGACGATACCTCCTATAGTGTACAGGAAAATAGTAATCAGGCTTTTTGACAGCTGATTCATTTCCATTGATACTAAACGGAACAATGCTTTCTTATTTTTTATCAGCACCGCATATTCTATGTGCTCAGTAAAGGACAGGTCCTTTTGCCGTTGATAATCATCATATGATTCTGACTGATAGCACGTACCTATTGTGAGCAGATAACGCTCTGAACTTTTATCCTCCGGTATCCTTTGAAAAATTTCTTCATTTACCATGGAATTCATTCTGCTATCAGCAAGACAGTTATAATAAAGACACCTCTTGATTGAAAATATTCTTAGTGATTTTATACCGGAAAACTTTAACACCGCAGTATCCAAGGAACTTAAGGACAGTCGCAACAGTAATTCCCGGTATGATGATGGGTGTTTTCTCCTGAAATCTTCAAATGTTACCTCCTTAATCATGGTGCATTACAGTTTTGATATTCAAAGGAACCTATCAATGAATAAAATAAATCTTTATCAAAGGATTGTCTCCTTCTCCTTACAATGCAGGTCCTGCGGACGCCTGGCAAAATGAAAAGCGATCCCAACACCTGCCGTGTTGCGGTAAAGTGAGTATCCGTCCCGGTTGGAATTGGCAAAGCCAAATCCCCAATCATAAAATCCTGTCACTTCGATCCGTGCTGCCCTGGAAAACAAAAGACCAGCCTTTAGGCCGGTGGACATTCCGGCTTTGTAATAAGCTAACTCATCAGGAAAATGTGTTACCGTGCCATCAAATGTGGTGTACAGCGACGGACGGTTATAGTTTAAGATCTGTAGTTTATTGCTGATCCCCAGATATGCATATGAACAGACTTTTCCAATACTGTGGCCATAAAGAAGGGCGGCGCCCACCGTAGACATGGACTGGCGCGTATAAAAGTTGACCGTTGACAAGGTACTATCTGATTTATTCCGTCCTGAAATTGCCACACGAGGAAGGTATGAGGCCGAAAGCCGCAACCTGAAACCTTTAAAAAACCAGTTATTATAAATATCTACGCCAGCCTCCACGTATACCACTGGTTGTTTTTCAAATGCCAGCACTGAAAGCCAGGCCCTGTCAGGGCCACCGGTTACAATGGCCTGGCCGCGACCAGCACCTATAAAGGGAACAAAATGAGTAGAGGGACGAAATGAGGTAAAGGAGCGTGCGTTCGCTCCCCCATTTAGCTTATAGGCCAGTTCTTCCAGCCATGGCTTTGAAAAAAAAGTACCTTTTAATTCAAGGGTATCGACCAGGGGCATTACACCCTTGCGAGGATCATAATAGGAAAACACATAACTGCAGCCATCCTTGTAAATAGGTTTGGGTAAAGGTTTAAAGGATCGAGGGTCAATTACTGCCGGCATAAAATCTTCTCCATAGCCTAAGTAAAAATGACACTCTCCCCCCATCTGTTCATAGAGCTGAATATAACCTCCATCTACCAGGGAATGGAGTATTTTGGGGCCTTCCTCATCTATAATGCGCTTATAGGTATCACTACCAGGAAAAACAATGAGCCTTATTTCATAAAGTGAATAGCGGGCCACCGGGCTTCCGGGCGCTTTAAATAAAATCTTGCCCGGCTCCTTCCAGTGATCAAATGAAATCTGACCGCTCAGTGTGTCTCCGAACCGGTCTACCAGGTATCCACACCTATACATTCTTTGAGCTACTATAAGTACCGGCAGACAAAGGCCCAATACAAAAACAAAAAAGGGTTTCATGTTTTACTTAAAGATTTTGCTTATTACATATACTTACTTTTTGCCTTTTGCTTAATGGCTGAGCCACACTATTTTCTTGAGCTTGCGGGCCTTATGCCCCAACAGGTTATAGGACAGGCCGATGGCCGCCTGTGTTTTCCCTAACATATAATCAGTATTACCTAAGAGAATTTTACTTGACAATACCGGCGCCTGTATGGTTAAAGCATATTTTTCTGCCCTGAGCAGCCAGTAAATTCCCAATGTGGCCATCATTCTTTGGAACCTGGCATCATACCAATCGATTAGGGGCGCACCCATTTCACTACCAAAGCGGGTGGTATTAATAAAGAGTTCCTCAAGGGTCAGCTCCGGTCCCATATATAGGATAAAAGGACCACATCCATTGGCAATCTTCCAGGTTGGGGCAAGTGTCAACGCCAAAGACTGGATATCATAAGCCAAATAGTAGGTAGGACGGTTGAAAAAATCCATCCTTCCGGTTCCAGTGTTAAAGCGCGTCCAGGATAGCTGCATCCTTGCACAAAATGAAGGAGCGTCCTTTGGTGCCTGTAGTTCTACTCCGGCCGCCAATACTGGAAAGATGCGCCAAGGGAAGTTCGCAGTTGCTTTTTCGTGAGTGGCTTCAATAGCTTTTGTTCTGCCTGCAGTTACCCCGGCAGCTATAAAAACCTTAGCAGTAACATCTCTGGGGATTGTAGGAGGGTTCCAGCTGCCTCCTCCATTGATATAATCAATAGCCGCCACTAAAAACGGTTCCAGGTAAGGCAGATTCCTAAATATCTGGAATTCTGGATTTTTCAAAAGTGAGCTCAACTGTCGCCGGTAGCCAAAATAGAAAAGTGACTGCCCTTTTTCGCGAACCATCTGGCTGTCAATATGACTATAGCTTCTGATGTCCATCTTTTCAAAAGGACCGACCGAGTTATAATATGCCGGTTCCCAGTACACCAGCTCCTGAAGGCCGGGATAGGTTCCCATACTGTCTTTATGAATTTTTATACGGATAAAAAAACGCTGTCTTTCTCCGTTATATGAATAAAGATCTACGACAGGACCGGCAGCTTTACGAAGCAGAAAGCAGGTCATCTGATGAGTAAGTGTGCTAATGGTTTTTTCAAAAGGATTTATAAGGGGCTCATACATGTCGACTGTTTCTTTTACATAAAGGTCATCCCCTATCTTAAAGCGGACAATATCTAAGGAAGCTATGAAAACGGGAGCTGTATTTGTTCGGTTTTTATACTGCAACTTGAAATATCTTGCCGGGGCACCATTATAGAGAAGATAACCTGCCAGGGAGTCGCCGTTATTTTTTATTATGTACCCCCGATCATAAATATCTTGCGCATTTGCCGAGGCCAGAGGGAGGATTACCAAAACCAGGAAAACAAATAATTGAGGTCTCATATATGATAATATTAGCACGTTTTAAAAATAATAGTATAGCATGACAGCCCTACTTTTACAATCCAGGGTTACATCATTACCAAAGGATGGCAGCGTCTTGAGGGCATAGGAGGCTGCGATACTTATTTTCCGGAATTCAACTCTGGCATTGATATTTATTCCTGACATCACGCCAGTTAAAGTTTTTCTCAGAACCTCCTTCCATACCGAACTAGCATCTGCAGCTGCTGGTACTGGTTTGAAAATGCCAAACCGCGCATAACCTTCCAAACCCGCATAGCAACGGAAATGGAACCGGTCCAGTACACGGTAGCTAATCATGGATGTAAGCGTTGCCAGCATAATATCATGCGTATTTTTCCTCAGAAAGCCTGGGTCCTGCCTTGCCGGCTGGTAGCAACTCTGCAAGGCAGAAAGTGTGAGGCTTGACCCTGAAATCAGTTTTTCTGTTCTTTTTAGCCATGGCCTTGTAAATCCGGCAGTAAGAGATATCCCTAAGGCGGGTGTCATCGGATTTAGCGTATAAAAATGGGAGCCCATATAGGGCCACATCTTTGCGATGCCAGCCCCGACATACCATCTGACCAGGTGTGACCGGCTTTTTAGGACAGGGGCGCCTTCGTTTAGATAAGTCGCTACTTTTTTTAAATCCCCTTCCACATATTCGCATAGGCGTATCTGTTCCTGGTACGGATCCTCATCATCCAGCATCGATGCCAGCTGCTGCCTGTAGCGCCGGACGGCGTAATAGCCCGATGTTTCAAGATTTATCAGTTCCTCTACAATTCTGGGAGTATCCTCTCTGCAGATGAAAAAGCGGTCCTTTTCATATTCCATCTTATATAGAGAATAATTAGGGCCTTTTACAAGCTCTTTAAGGAGTGCTATCACTGGTACGTTGTCATTATATACCATGTCGTTTTCCCTGTGGAGATCATAGATGGAAAGCAACACAGGCGTACTAATAAACTTTCCCTGCCCCCTTATCCAGTAGCAAGAGATGTCGGCAGAGGAAATAATTTTTTCCTTTGCGGAAGCCGTAGGGCGATACCTGAGCTCGAACAATGGAGTATTAATACGGTTAAAGTATATATATCCACGCAGGGTATCAGCATTCCTGGTAACAATGCACCCTTTTTTATAAGAGGGTTGGCTAAATCCCTTTATAAATACCAGCATGACCACAACAAAAAGGATTACCTTTTGCATAAATTTTGCTTTTTCGTTCTACACAATGTTAATTCCTGGGCACTGACAGCACTACATCTTACGCCTTCTTAAGGTAAGGTGCAGACAATAAGGCTACCTGCCATTACTGGGCGGCAGTGCTTCAATTGCTTTTGGGGAATCTCACTTCTTTAATCTTTCTTATGCCAATTTTTAGGACCTGTTTAATCGGGCTTGTAACTTCCATGGCTGTTTGGTGTGTTTATAGATACACCTTACTTGCACCTTTGATTGTGCTGATGTCTGTTTTTAGTTGGGATACTTGGTTGGTCGGGTCAAATTAAAAAGTCTATGTCACTTAGATAAAAGGATAGCGGAATGTTCGCCGGATTCATCCCGCCTCCTTTCGAGTGTTGCACCTGAACACTTTGGCCAGTAGCCAGGCCGGAGAGTGGCTATAAAACTTCTTAAATTCACTAGGGACTTTGGCAATCTGGAGGCGCCGCTTTACAAAATCGGCGTCTGCGTTTACTCATGCCATTTACCGGGATAGCAAATGGAAAAAATTTAGCCTGGCCGAACCCGCCCAAATAGGGAGGGCCAGCCAGGCCCTTGTCGCATAGGACCTTTATAAATATTTTACAATTAAAGAAAAATGAGAACGCGCTTTGCTCACGCAGAAGATCCAACGGAGAAAATCCTGAGCGCTGCTTTAAGATATAATTGAAAGCGGCAAGACGGCATTGTATGCAAGCTATAACTATTAATAGGATAACGTATAAGGCTACTGCAGACATAGTAACTAGGGTTAACTAATGAAATAAGGTTTAATTTTCCCAGCAGGTAGAGCCAGGGCCATAGGCCCGGCTCCCAATCTCCATCTCACATCCTGATCCCGGAGGATGGGAGGTGAAGCTGCATTCATGCAGCTATGGATAAACCTGCCGGTTATATAATGGTTCCGTCTACCTTTTTTACGAGGAATTGAAACTGAGATAAGGTTTTGTTGGCATAGCAATTCTTTAATAAATGATAAAATCGCACAAGCATTTGTTCAGAAAATGTATAGTTGGCTTTGTTCATAGTGCATAAGTCGTCACGAAGGCTGCCACCCACACAACTTCGGATCCACGTTAATTATACCTGCGTAAGCGTCGGTAAAAAACAGCTCGTTTAAAGTAAGAAGGGATTCCAGCGACCATGTGGTGGCGGCAGGATACAGACTTACTCCCTAGAGTAAAAATGCCAAAATAAAGCATGGCCTTTTTACACCAGTGACGCAAAAAAGGTAATTGAAAAGACAGCGGCGTTATACCAGCTTTTTGAGCAAACTTGAGGAATCGGTTCATGGCGCGATAATTATGGTAAAAAGATCGCTGCCTTACCGAAGAAGAAGAAGAAACTATTGACTTGGAGCACCGCCACGAAATTTGCGGTGAGAACATAAAACTACAGCGAAAAACATATTCAACGCTCACTTTCTCAAAAAAAAATTTCCTTTTCAGGTACAGAATTGATTTTCAACCGCAAAGAAAACGATCTTCAAAGTTAGATCTATGCTTTTTCCGGGATATACTTTCAATGTTATTGCTTGGGTAGTTGCTAGGCTGATCAAAAGAATGTACAAACGAATGTACTGGAAGCCTTCAATAGTTCATATACAAAAAGATTAATCAGGGGCTATTTTTCGCAGTTCTTCTCTCCACCGTTGAATGTCGCTTTCCTTCGATAAAAAGCCATGGGCACCACAACTTTTGATACGTTGAATTTGGCTCGGTGTTGCTTGTGCGGAAAATGCCAGGATTCGAATGCCGGGATATTTTTGAGATAGTACTTGGGCAGTTTCAAACCCATCCATTACTGGCATATTTAAGTCAAGCAGGCATATATCCGGTTGGGCCATAGCAGATTCAAGTTGCGAAATCAGGTCCTGGCCATTCTTTGCTTCTATGGCCACATAATACCCCAACATTTTCAATAATACGCGGGCGGAGGAACGCATTGTATCATTGTCATCAACAATGGCGACAGAAAGGTGCTTCATAACAGAATAAGATTTAATTAGCGTATAAGGTTGATTAATACATAGCAATGGTTTCCATGGGGTATTAGAACTCTAAGAAGATCCGACACGTAAAATAGTTATGTGACTTACTAACTATATTCATCAGCTGAATCCACAGGCATTCGCCAGTTGCTGCAACTGCACCAGATTCCCTGTATTCGTTTTTGCCATGATCCTTTGGGTGTAAGTATGGACTGATTGTGGACTAATATTTAGCTTATTCTTTATATCACTTGGTTTGTTTCCAATGAGCAGATAATGCAGTACTTCCAGCTCCCGATGCGTGAGTGTATCAAATGGTGTTTGTTTTATTGAGCCATCATATATCTCGCATTTATCCTCATTAAGAAATTCTTTTAATCCGCTAACTATTGTGGTTTCCGGGGAAGATTTTGCTATAAACTTTTTAATGCCATATTGCCCAAGCAGGGCAAGATATGGATTAGGCTCCTGCTGGCTAAAAACGGCAATAATCAATTCCGGATATAGAGATTTTATGTTAGGCAAAACCTCAATGCAATGGCCATCCGGCAATATCATATCCAAAACCAGGTGAGTATAAGGCCGCTTCTTAAGTGCTACCATCAGCATGTTACAGCTTTCAACCTCTTCCACGTCTTTAAACCCAAGCATGTCGGTGATTATCGTCCGCAGCCCTTTGCGAACAATGCTGTGATCATCAGCGAGCAGTATAGATTTATTTTTCATAATAACAAACAGGTAAAAATTCACTAAATAGAAACACTTATCCAACCCTCCGCATTTACCTTTGCGCTGAATTTCAGATGCCATTTCCGTCGTAAATTTCCTATATCAATCAACCATTAAAGCCTTACCTATGGTGCAGCACGTATCATCCGTTGTTAACACCGCATTGCATCGAATTCAACAGCAGTACACCGAATTGATCAATGCAAACCAATCGATATCACTTCTTTCGTTATTTAATTCCGGAAATTTTGATTTTGATCTTTATTGCAGCGACTATACGCCTCATCCTGCTATTGCGGAGCTGAAGAAAAGCACCACCAGCTTTGGTGAAAAATATGGGATACTCCTGCCCGATGCTGATGCATATATAACCTGCGCAATGTTTTTGTTCCCAGCCGCACCCCTGGAGAAAATAATTATACTGTCAAAAAATTATGCAGTAGATTTTTATCTGAACGATAAAATGGGACGAGACGCCAGACCCACCAATCAGGAAATGAAAATACTGTATGAAATTCGGGACAGACTATCATCCATAGGAAATGACCTGAAGCTGCAGCCTAAAGCATCTCTGGCAGAAATAGCCAATATAGAAGTATTACAGCAAATCGCTGATTCTTCTCCGAAGGATTGGTTTGACCATTTCATTCGTCTATACCTTGACCATATCAATATTGCTCACCAGGCTTATGATCTTGTTACGCTGGGTCATCTCCAGTCGATTGAAGAATATATCTATATGCGAGCGGATATTTCCGGCATGCCGCATACCGTATCTCTTATTGAATACGCTAACTCTGCCTTCCTGGACTGGGACCTATTACACAGGATCGGCCTGGCCGAGGATATCCGAAATTTAAATGAAACAGTTTCCTATATCGGAGCACTCACCAATGATCTGTTTTCTTTTGAAAAAGAGGTTATTGATAACGGAAGCAGTTCAAATCTGATTGTTATCGTTTGGGTAAATAACTTCCGTATGCGACTGGATGATGCCATCGAGGTAGCAGGACATATCATCCGCAACTTACTGGCTGACTATAATGAAACCATAACAGCAGTAAATGACCGTTTAAATCAATGCACAATTTCCGAAATGTCAAAGATCGAGATTTCCAGGTATCTGTCCGGTTTGAAATCGGTATTGCAGGCTTGCTGGCGCTGGCAAACATATACTTCTCGTTATAAACGTCCTTTGTCTCTGTGGCAGGAAACCCAAACCAGAGAAACTGTGGCTAAATAACGGCAAGCTGCTTTTCATAGGGGAATATGACCTCAAAGGAGGCCCCTCCACTGTTCTTGCTTTTAACGGAAATCTCGGCGCCCAGAATAGTTGCAAGGTGTTTGGTGATAAAAAGACCTAAACCTACACCCTCGGGATTTTCTGGGCTTTTTTCTGTGACGTATGGTTGGAAAAGCTGTTCTATTTTGTCATAACGGATCCCTTTACCTTGATCTGCTACTGCCAGACTCCACCTATCTTTTAAAAGGTTGGCCGTTATGGTTATCTTGGTGTTATTCCTTGTAAATTTAATAGCATTATTTAAAAGATTATAAATAATGCGGGATATTTTTAGTTTATCGGCTAGGATATATGTTGGAAAGTCCTCTGAAAAATTTATGCTGATGGTCACGTTTTTCTGAACTGCCAGGTAACGGTGCATCTCCACTATTTTCGAAATTTCACTTCTTAGACTAATTGATGAAATCTCTGGTGTGTTCAGGCCAGCGTCCTTGAATTTGGCCATTTCCAAAAAATTCTCCAGCATGTACTTATAATGGTCAGACACATCCAGCAGTTTGCTTGTATCTGCCTGAGTAACAGGTTTATTCTCCATCACTTTGGAATGAATAAAAAAACAATGGGAAGAAACACCGAAGTAAGGTCCCCGAAGATCATGCGAGATGTGCTGAAAAAGTACATTTTTGAGCTTATTTAATTCTTCCTCGACACTTAACGACGCCTTGATGGTTTTAGAATAAGTATGGAGCTTTATTAAAAGGTTGGTGTTCTTATGGTATAATTGAAAAATCTTTAACGTCAAACTTATGACTACTACGTAGACAAGCCAACGAATAATGTGCTGGACCAAACCTGTGAACTCTGCCGCAGGAATTACCTCAAGCTCGCGGTTGACCTCCATGGCCACTAGCAACAAGAGATTAAACAGAATGCAGTATGCCCTCATCTTAGGGCTAGTGAACAGGTAAAAGATAAGCCCAAAAAGAAACAGGATCATCAAAGGCGTTCCCGAAGATTTGCCTAGAATTGCTGAAAAATAAAAAGTGGCAAAACTGATCGTTAAATAAAATAGCAGATTGGCAAGGGAATATTTCTTTTTGCGATTTAATATAATGATGCCATATACTATGCCCGCTTCCAGATAAGCGCCTGCAGGTATGAGTAAATTGCCGCTCAGGATATAAAAGATAGCTCCGGAAGCCAGGTTTAAAAAGATGACGTAAATGCAAAGAAGATTCACGCCGATACAGATGCTTCTCTTAATATCATATTCCGGCAGGTCGGAGGTACCGGCATATTTCAGGGAATTAACAAAGCCACGGATCATGCAGTAAAGGTTTAATGATTGGTTGCAGGATCTCCTGCCCCCATACAATCCTTTCAGGACGCGGCAAAGCCGGGTACGAAAATAAAATGAAAATTGTCAACCTCCCTTTATTTCTTTGATTTTATTAAATTTTTCTCAAGCTGGTTAAGGATGATATCGCTGATTATGCGTGAGGATACCTTGTACAACCGGGCAATAGCTCTGATCTCGCGTACTCTCAGTGGGTCAGGGTTTTTGGCAAGCCTTCCCAACCGCTTGTAATTCATGCCCAGTTTTTTAGATACGTAGGTTCGGTTTGAATAAAGAAACAGAGAACTAAAAGTTTTGATATCTCCTTTTAGCAGTAGGTCGCCGGTGAGTTTAATTTTTTCCAGATTTTTATCTCTTTTTATTCCCTGGTTCATCTCTCAAAAATGCACGTAAGCACGGGAAAATCAATAAAATAGGGCCGGTTTGTTTATATTTTGGTATCCCATTAGCCCCTTACTGGGCTCAAATTGAGCCCATTGCTGTCATATTTTTACGACAACCAGTTAGGCGCTGAATTTCTAAATTGCCACATTGCCTTTCGAAATGAAAGGAAACTATTGACTTGGGGCCCTCGCCCCAAGTTACGCCCCCTGTTTTATACGGGGGGCTTTTTGTAAAAATGACACAACATTTCAGGCCATCTGTCTGGAAAAATGATCTATGCAATTCTTAAATCGCATCCTGCTTTTTCCCACCTCCGGCTGCATACTCCTTTTAACCCTCAGTTTAATATTTCTATCCATTTGCTGTTTTAAACCTGCCTCATACTGGTAGCGGATCACAATACTATTTCTCCTAGCTTTTTCCTATCTACCGAATACCGGCTTCTCACCACCCCAAATTTGTTCTCACGATTCGCCACTGACAGCGATGAAATCCCCAGAGAACAACAAAACTTTTACAATATGCTATCAAGTATTTCATGGACGGACTTTTTTATATTCTTGGGAGGTGCCCTGGTGGTTTATTACGGCTACCTCGCGCTAGTTTATTACCGGTCAGAACTGGTAGGACTCCTTCGCAGGACGGCCAGGAGCGGGCAATCCCCATCTGCGGCGCCTCCCTCCCAAAACAGTACAGGAAAAAAAAGGATCTGGCATGTAGAAGAAGTCGGTCCCGACAACCAGATCCAGGATGCTGATCACACGCCTTATATGCCTGCACCGCCGCGTGAGCCCGCAGCCAGCCGCATATCAGCAGAGACGGAAGGGCGGGAAAACGAAGCATTCCTGCCCGGTGCCATCTTTGAAGATCAGCCTGTAGTAGAAAATGAAGTACTGGAACAAGACTTTGCCATCGTCCCTGAGATGCAGCAACTACAAACTGTTGTAGACAGGCTAAGAGAAATGTTTACCCTCAACGATCAACTTTCCAAAGAACAACTATTCTCCCAAATACGCCCCATCATCACTGAGTTCCCCGGCCTGCGCCAGCAGCCCTACCGGGTAGCCATCAACAATCTGATCATCAGCGAAGCAAAAGAGAAATGCTCTCAGGTGCTGAAGGAAAACGAAGTGGACGCACTCTGGAGATAACCTGCCTTAGCAGATAGGAACACGCCTTTTAGCGTGACGAGTGATAACTGTGAGTTTGACAATTAAATGTGCGTGACAATATGAAAATGTATAGTGAAGACCAGGCAAAGTGTGCCTGGACAGTGGCTCGGCTGAGCAAAATCACCCTGCTGACAACAGTGGCTTTACTAACCCTGATCTATAACTGCCAGGCCCAAGACGGCGAAGAAGGCATCCGGCAGGCCACTCAGAAAATAACAGGGTATTTCGAAGTAGGTATTTACCTGATGTATGCAATTGGCGCCGTGGCGGGTATCGTGGGAGCGGTCAAAACTTTTAACAAGTGGAACAGCGGTGATCCCGACACGACGAAAACCGCGAGTGCGTGGTTTGGATCCTGCATCTTCCTGGTAGTAGTCGCCACTGTTCTCAGGGCCATGTTCGGTTTATAATAACCGATATCAAACCAATTACAATTTTTCGATTTCACCATGAACACAATATATGAAATAAACAAAGGTATCAATCGCCCGCTCGAGTTCCGCGGATTGAAGGCGCAGTACATCGTCTACTTTGTGCTGGGCTTGATTGGGTTGTTGGTGCTGTTTGCGGTGGCATTTATAGCGGGGGTACCTACGCTTATTTGCTTTGCGGGGACGGGTGTGTTAGGATTTGTGCTTTACGTTAACGTCTACCGTTACAGCAATAAGTACGGAAGTTACGGCCTGATGAAGGAGGCCGCCTTCCGACAGGTACCTGCCGCTATACGCTGCCGCACTAGAAAAGTGTTCGTGGATTTAAACCGATCCAAAAAACAAGACAATGATAGTGGTAATGGTACTGTGCGCGGTCATTCTGACCGGTCTGCTGTTGACCCTGCGCGATGAAGGCGGGGTAGGCAAAAACATGGCAGCTTTGCTGCCCATCTGGAAAGTTGAAAACGACACCATCATCAGCAAACAGGGAGATATTACCGTAGGCTTCCGCTTACAATTACCTGAAATCTTTACCCTGGCCTCCGATGATTATGAAGCCTTTCACCAGGGCTGGATCAAGGCCATCAAAGTCCTTCCCAAACACACCATCCTTCAAAAACAGGACTGGTTCATTCAGGACAAACACGACAGTGATCTGAAGCGGGAAGCTGATTTTCTGTCCCAGAGTAGCGAACGCTTCTTCCATGAGCGGCCCTATATCAATCACGAGTGCTATGTGTTTTTGACCAAAAAGCCACAGCAACGCAAACCAGCCAGCTCCGTATTTTCTAACCTGCTGCGC
Source organism: Chitinophaga tropicalis (assembly GCF_009758205.1). GTDB lineage: Bacteria > Bacteroidota > Bacteroidia > Chitinophagales > Chitinophagaceae > Chitinophaga > Chitinophaga tropicalis. Next base: position 1,292,596 of record NZ_WRXN01000001.1, on the reverse strand, counting down.
CCTCACCTGGTGCCGGATGATACCACCGATCCGCAACAGACCGTAGAGTTCTTTAATGCCGTCGGTCAGTTTGAAAAAATACTCACTGATAACGGGTTTGTTACCCTGAAGCGACTCACCACTGAAGAAATCACCGGCAGTGAGCAAACAGTGGGTATCCTTGAACGGTATTGCTTTCTACAGGGCCAAAATGATTCCCCGGCACTAACAGATATCGAGTTCAAACCAGAGTGGAAGATAGGCTCCAACTACCTCCAGATGTATACGCTGGCTGACTGTGAAAACCTGCCCTCCCTTTGTGGCCCCCGGATTACCTATGACAAATTCAGTACGGAAAAGACCAAGTTCAGCATCTCCTTTGCCGCTCCTCTTGGTCAACTGCTGGGTGTTAACCATATCTATAACCAGTTTATTGTTATAGACGACGCCCCAAAAACCTTGAAGCGGCTGGAAAGCAAGCGCAGACGCCTGCAATCGCTGTCCACCTATTCCCGTGAGAATGCCATTGCCAGGGATGCAACGAACGCCTTTCTGAATGAAGCAGTGAGCCAGGGCAGGCAACCGGTCAAAGGGCATTTCAATATTATATTATGGACAGAGGACCGTGGTGACCTAAAACATATCCGTAACAAGGCATCAGCCGCCATTGCGCAAATGGATGCCACCCCTCACGAAGAAACCAAGGGCGCCGCCCAGCTATACTGGGCAGCCATGCCAGGCAATGCCGCCGATCTGCCCACCAACGAATGCTTTGACACCTTCGCCGATCAGGCCACCTGTTTTTTGCACCTGGAAGGAAATCATCCCGGCTCACTGGCGCCGGTAGGCATCCGCCTGGGCGATAGATTGACAGGCCGGCCCATGGCGGTCGACCTGTTTGATGAGCCCATGGGTAAACTCATCAATAACCGCTCACTCATGCTGATAGGACCCAGCGGATCTGGCAAGAGCTTCTTTACCAATCATTTATGCCGCTCCCTGCATGCGCAAGGGGCTCACATTGTTATCGTCGATATTGGTCACTCCTACCAAGGGCTCTGTTCCCTGGTGGACGGCTACTACTTCACCTATAAAGAGGAAGATCCTATCCGGTTCAACCCATTTTATCTGGCGGAAGGAGACGTGATGGATACCGAAAAACTGGAGAGCATAAAAACCCTGCTACTGGCGCTATGGAAAAGAGATACCGAAACCTATAAACGCTCCGAATACGTGGCGCTGTCCAATGCCGTCACTCAGTACTTTGAATACCTCGGCAATAACCCGGACATTTTTCCCTGCTTTGACACTTTTTACGAGTACCTCACCCATGTGTTCGCCGATGTGCTGCGCAGGGACAACGTAAAGGAAAAAGAGTTTGACTTTGATAATTTCCTCTACGTACTTCGCCCGTTTTTTCGAGGTGGGGAATTCGACTATCTGCTCAACGCCCGGCAGAACCTTGACCTGTTTCACCAGCGCTTCATTGTGTTTGAGCTGGACAACGTCAAAAATCATCCCGTCCTCCTGCCCGTCATAACGCTGATGGTTATGCAGACCTTTATCAACAAGATGCGCAAGATCAAAGGCGTTAAAAAAATGATCCTGATCGAGGAAGCCTGGAAGGCGCTGATGCGGGAAGGATTTGCCGAGTATATCAAGTATTTGTACAAGACAGTGCGCAAATTTTACGGTATAGCCGCCGTGGTCACCCAGGAGATCGAAGACATTATCAGCTCTCCTATTGTCAAACAAGCCATTGTTAACAATGCTGACATCAAAATCCTGTTAGACCAGAGTAAATACCAGAACAAGTTCACCTTCATTCAGGAACTGCTGGGCATTACTGACAAAGGGAAAATGCTTATCCTGTCCATTAATAAAGACAAAGAAAAGGGACGCATCTATAAAGACGTCTTCATAGACCTTGGCGGACAATGGATGCGGGTCTACCGGGTAGAAGTATCCAAAGAGGAATACTACACCTACACCACCGAAGAGAAGGAAAAAGTGCTGGTACAACAGTACGCCCAAAAATATGGAAGTATGCAAAAGGGTATTCGTATGCTGATACAGGAAACTACCTCTGCCAGCCAGCTGAAACCCTTGAAGGATCAACGTTAGCGTGGATAAAGTTTTCAAAAAATTATCGGGTATCGGGCCGGGTTGGCAATAAATTGCCGAAATTTATAATAAATAATTCCTGCCCTGTTTTTATCTGAAGCCATAAACGAATTTGATATGAAGACATTGCCAATTTTACTCAGTTTTGCCGCCTTAAGCGGATGTGATATAGGTTCCGCCGGTAAAGGAAACGATATCAGCGGTACCTATGTGGCCAACTATCATAACGAGTTTTCACATGTCCAGGACACCATCGTCCTGGAAGCAATAGCGAAAACAGGGACTTATATTTTTCGCTCTCACGGTCTCATTACCGGCCAGTTAGACGGCAAGCCCCTGGCGCCCCAGCACCCAAGAACCAAACCTGAAGAGGCCACCTTTGATATAAATGGCGGCGTACTCCGCGTGGGATCACAAGGCGATATATACCAATATCACGTGGACAGCCAGTGGATCACGCGCGGCCAAAGCACTTACAGGCGGATCAACAATTAAAATGACTACTGCTGACCTTCATCACAGCACGGATCATTTTGTACCATCCAACACGCCCACTTTTAGTCACTACTAGCAGGTAGCTCTCCTTCATCAGTTACCGGCAAGCCGGAACATTATATCCGGCCACCAACACACTCTCACACAGCACCAACAGGCATCGCTACCCGCTTGCGACTGCCAAACGGTCTCAGACCGTAAGGGCCTGCCCATGCCTACACATTTTCAGACAATTAATGCCTACATACAATGAAATTAAGAACCATTGTTGCCGGCCTGGTGCTGGTCGGCTGTCTCACCATCTATCCGAACACTACGCAAGCGGCCATACCTATTGCGCAGATCATCAAGGAAGCCATCGTAAAGGTCATCAAGGCGGTCGACCTGATGATCCAGCGGCTGCAGAACGTCACCATCAAACTGCAGAGCGCTCAGAAGGCGCTGGAAAACGCTATGAGTAAACTCAAACTCGACGAGATCAGTCAGTGGGCTGAACGGCAGCGGGACCTGTACCAAAAGTATTACGATGAACTATGGCGTGTCAAAACGGCCATCGCCTATTACCAGCGGATCAAAGAGATCATTGCCCGGCAAGGGCGGGTAGTAGATGAATATAAAAATGCGATGGCCATCTTCAAACAGGATAAAAATTTCAGCCGGCAGGAACTGGATTTCATGTATCAGGTTTACTCCGGCATCCTTTCTGAAAGCGTCAAAAACCTCGATGAGGTAATGATGGTGATCAGCTCCTTTGCCACTCAGATGTCCGATGCAGAGCGGCTGGCGCTGATCCAGCAGGCCGCAGATAACATTGACCGCAACCTCTCTGCACTTCGCTCCTTCAACGACCACAACGTGCGACTGAGCCTATCACGGGCAAAGGGTATCCACGAAGTGGAAATGATCAAAAAACTCTACGGCCTACCATAAAATTTTCATCCCATGAAGCATATACTCATCACTGTAATACTGCTTGTAACCGTGTCCGTACAGCAGGCCGGTGCTCAAACCTTCAATGAATGGTTCAAGCAAAAGAAAACACAGATCCGCTACCTGGTCGAGCAGATCGGCCAGCTGCAGCTTTACCTGGGCTACGTCAAAAAGGGGTATAACATCGCCCAAGGCGGTCTGTCCACTATCAGCAACATTCGCAATGGCGAGTGGGACCTGCATAAAGATTTCTTCGGATCACTGAAGATCGTCAATCCCCGCATCCGCGACTACGGGAAGATAGCCCAGATCATCTCCAATCAGCAATACGTGGTACGGGCCTGCAGCAATGCCTTTAAACAAGCCAAAAGCTCTGAGCAGTTCACTCAAAAAGAAATAGACTACCTCATGGCCGTATATGATAACCTGCTGACCCAATCGGTTAAAAACATCGACGACCTGCTGCTCTATATCACCAGTGGCAAACTGGAGATGACCGATGACCAGCGGATCCAGGCCATCGACCGTGTCCATGTCGAAAGTGTGTCCCAGCAAGTGTTCGCTTCCGGCTTCAGCGAAGATCTCCAACTGGAGGCACTGCGTCGCAAGGCCGAGAAAAACGATGCCACGCGACTCCAACATTATTATCACTTAAAACCATTAGCGCCATGAAAAGAAAAATAATTGTAGTGGCACTAGGGATGCTACTGACCATTACGCTGGTACCCAACCGGAGCGCCGGCCAAAGCCACGAAATACAGCAACTGTTATTAAATGTTGAAAAGCTGGACCAGCTGCGCCAGATCCTTGACCAGATGTACAAGGGTTACCAGGTGCTCAGTCAAGGCTACCAGAAAATAAAAAATATTACTTCCGGCAACTTTCAACTGCACCAGGTCTTCCTGGACGGCCTGCTACTAGTAAGTCCAGAGGTGCGTAAATACCGGCGCATACCTGACATCATTAGCTCCCAGCTTGAACTGCTCAAAGAATATAAAGCCGCCTACCGCAACTTCCGGGAGAGCGGACAGTTCTCGTCCAGAGAGCTTGACTACCTCTATAAAGTTTACAACGGACTGCTCAAAGAGAGTGGTGACCAACTGGAAGAACTGGCCATGATCATCACCGACAGCAAGCTGCGTATGAGTGATGCAGAAAGGATAGCGGGTATCGACCGGATATTTAAAAGCATGGAAGGCAAACTATCGTTTTTACGGGATTTTAACCAGCAATACACTGTTCTTGCCCTGCAACGCAGCCACAACAGGAAGGATATCAACATCACCGGTGACCTGCATGGTGTAAGGTAACTATTCAATTTCTTACTTGACAATAACCAGATTATGTGTAGAATGATTTTGTGTGTAACGGGCACTCTGCTATTGATAATACTGCCCCAGCTGGCAACAGCTCAGGACGTCAGCGATGATATCCATAGCCTGCAATCAGTACTGGACCGCATCTATAACGAGATGATCCCTATGTGCGGAAAGCTGATCAACGTCGGGCGGGCCATCGCCGGATTTGCAGCGCTATGGTATATCGCTGCCAGGGTATGGAAAAGTATTGCTACGGCCCAGCCCGTGGACTTCTACCCTTTGTTCCGGCCATTTTGCCTGTGCCTTGTCATTAGTTTCTTTACATACGTGATCGCGATCATAGACGGTGTCCTCTCCCCCACCGTCAGTGGCACGGCCGCTATGGTCAAAGATTCAGAGAAGGCCATACAGATGCTGCTGGCCGAGAAAGAGAAAGCTATCCGCGAATCCGATACCTGGAAGTCCCTGGTGGGAGAATCAGGTGAAGGTGACCGTGACCTGTGGCTTAAATATGCTCACCCCGAGCAGTCAACGGATGGAGAAGCCTGGTATGAACGCATCAGCAATAATATACAGTTTTCTCTTTCCAAGGGCTATTACAAATTCAAAAACCAGGTCAAGCAGTTCTTTGCCGAGGTACTGCAGATACTATATGAAGCAGCGGCGCTCTGTATCAACACCATCCGCACTTTCATCCGCATCGTGCTGGCCGTGATCGGGCCACTGGTCTGCGCCATCGCCGTATTTGACGGTTTTCAGCATACCCTGGTCGTCTGGCTGGCCCGCTATATCAACGTCTACTTGTGGTTGCCGATCAGTAACATCTTTGGAAGCATCACCGGCAAGATCATGGAGCACATGATCAAAATAGACATCGAACAGATCAACCTGACCGGTGATACCTTCTTTTCCAGCGCAGACATTGGCTACCTCGTGTTCATGATCATTGCCATCATCGGATATATGACCATTCCCAATGTCGCCAATATGATCGTCAGCGTCGGAGACCGGACGGCTCTTTCCGATAAGGTCACCTCGATGTTTGGTGGTGCTACCTCCTATGTGGCGGGTGGCGCTACCGGCATGTTGCGCGATCAGTTTGTAGATGCCCGTCAGGCTACCAACTCCACCTTCAGCGGTGGTGGCTTTAGCGGCGGCTACTTCCCTAATGGCAGTGCAAGTGATTACCAGCGCAGCAAACTGAATGGATAGCTCCCCAACCCGCCATACACCAACATCACATCTGCCTCACAGAAAAAACTGACATCGTATGTTCCGGAGCTTAAAAAACATTGAATCCGCCTTTAAATATGTGCGACTGTTTACGCTGGTCGTTATCTGCGCCAGCGCTACAGTGAGCTGCTACACCATGTTTGTGGCCATCGACAAAGTCCAGCAAAGCCAGCAACGCATCTACCTGCTATATAACGGGAAGGTGCTGGAAGCTGTCGCCAGTGGTAGAAAGGAAAACGTACCGGTTGAAGCACGTGACCATATCAGCACTTTCCATAAGTATTTTTTCAGCCTTGACCCTGATGAAAAAGTGATTGAAAACAATTTGCGCAAAGCACTGTATCTGGCCGACCGCTCTGCCAAAAAGATATATGATGATTTAAAAGAGCAAGGATATTATTCAGGTATCATCACCGGTAATGTTACCCAGGAAATCGAGGCAGACTCTATCCAGGTGGATATCAGTAACTACCCCTACCGCTTCCGTTATTACGGCACCCAGCGTATCACCCGCACCACTACTGTCGTCCTGCGCAGCCTGGTAACCGAGGGCCATCTGAGAACAGTGGCCCGAAGCGACAACAATCCTCACGGCTTTCTCATCGAACGCTGGGCCATACTCGAAAACGTCGATCTGCAAACCATCAAAAGATAAGCCATGAACAAGCTCTCTCCTTTCTTACATATCGTCTCTTATTCCTGCAATAAAAACAAGCAATATATGTGGTGGAAAAAAAGACATAACCAAAAAGAACAGCCCAGGCGCATGCCGGGAGCTACCCGCCTGTTTCAACTGGTGCTGACCGCCCAGCGTAAATGGGCGGCATGGATGGGGAGTAAAGCCAGTCGCTGGTCCAGGCGACAAACCAAACTATATCTGGCCATTTTTTGTGCTGTCATCGGTGGCACCTGCGTCCACATCCTCATACAGGCATTCAGTGGCCAACCTTCCATTCGCGTCAGCACGCATGATAAGATAAGTATCCTGCCGATGGGACAGGCCATGCAGCGTGTCGAGTTTACCGAACTGGAAGCGGCCCGCATTAGCGGCTTTATCCGTTACCTGGACAGTTTGCAAACCACTCCGACCGGCATGCAAATGTACCTGGAACTGGCCCGCAACCGCCCAGGACTGATTGACAGCCTCCAGACCATCCGCCAATTTCTCAAACCATAAAAACATATTTCCATGACAGAACATTCCCAACAGTTTTTGCGCAAACGAAAATTTTTACTTGTGCTGCCCGTGCTCATCATACCACTCACCATGCTGCTGGTCTGGTCGATGGGACTTGGTAAGGCCGATAGCTCCGGCATAGCGCCGAAAGGTAATGGCTTTAATGTCAACCTCCCTTCTCCTGATCTGGCAGGCGGAAAACCTACGGACAAGTTAAGTCTTTACCGTGCAGAGGACGAAGACTCGATGCGCCTGCACCGCCAGCGGGGGCTTGATTCCACCTATTCCCGGTCAGGATTAAATGAACCTCCCTTCCAGGATACTGCCATTACCGCTCCCCGCCGCCGACATGGTATCCTGAACGCCGGAATAGATCAACATCCGGATGAAGCACGGATCCGTGAACGCCTGGCCGCACTGGACCGCGAACTGAACAAAGCATCTACGCCAACAGAAGCGGCAACCGATCCGAATGCACCTTCCAGTGAACGCTATGATACAGAAATGCAACGACTGGAGCAGCTCATGGGGCAGCTTTCGGCGGGCACCAGCGAACAGCCCGATCCACAAATGAGCCAGGTAAAAGAGGTGCTCGAGCGTATCATGGATGTGCAGCATCCCGAACTGGTGCGCCAGCGCCTGCAGGAACAATCCAAAACCCAGAAAGGACTTGTACTGCCAGTTACTACCTCTGATGACGAGCCTATATGTGATTACCTGCAGGGTGGTGCTCCCGCTGTGCGCCTCGCTGACTCCAGCCGCCCTACGCTGGCAGATTCGCTGCACGGTAAAGCGTTCCCTGTGACCCGTGCCAGCCGCGCAGGATTCTATGAAGTAGATCCTGCCGGTATGCAGCAGATGGACGCCAATGCTATTACTGCCGTGATCCACGACACCCGTACCGTGGTAAGTGGCGCCACCGTCAAATTCCGGCTGACGCAGGATGTATTTGTGCAAGGACAACAAGTTCCTGCAGGCACTTTCCTGTTTGGTGACTGCAAACTGGAAGGGGAACGGTTACAGGTAAACATCAGCGCTATCCGCATTGGCAACTCACGGCTACCGGTATCGCTTGCGGTTTATGACTACGATGGCAACATCGGTATTCCCATACGGGATATGGGTAACAAACAAACCACTAGCCAGGGCGCCGACCAGGCGCTTCAAAGCCTGCAGCTCTATTCGATGGATCCATCCATCGGTGCACAGGCTGCCAGTGCAGGCGTAGAAACAGTTAAATCACTGATCCGCAAAAAAGTCAAGCTGGTAAAAGCTACGGTCAAAGCCGACTATCCTGTGCTGCTGATCGACACCAACGCACAAGGGAAGTAAACAAACACTTACAACTAAAAACACCAAATGATGAAACGTATCTTCTTGCTGGTGGCCATCACCATTGTATGCAGTATTACGCTTAACTGCTATGGGCAGACGAATCCGGTAAAATCACTGGCGTCACTGTCACTCGGCGTATCTGCAGAGCGTACCACCGTGCTCATCTTTCCTGCCAACATCTCAAGAGTGGATATCGGCACCCCTGACATCGTAGCCAAGACCGTTAAAGTCGGCAATACCGAAAAAGTGCTGCGCCTCAAAGCTACCAGGCCGGATGTAGCCTCTTCCAGCATGCACGTGTTTACCGATGATGGCAAGGTTTACCCGTTTGACCTTGCGTACACCCGCCAGCTGGAGACCGATACCTGGGACTTTACCACCATGGCTACCTCGCCCGTTACCGAAACCGGTCAGATCTCCGGTAAAATGTTGCCTGCCCAGGTGCGGCAGACAGCCACCGGTATGTGCGGTCATGTGCGAACAATGATTGGTCTCAAAACCAAAAGCATGGGGATAAAACTAACGGTGGAGGGCATCTACTACCAGGATGGCGTGTTGTTTTTTCACCTGCTGGTACACAACCGCTCACAGATACCCTATCAACTGGACTTCGGCCGCTATTACATCCGGGATCAGAGAACGTCCAAACGAACTACACTGATGGAAAAAGAAATACAACCACAATATGAGCACAGATGCAAGGAGGCCGCTCTGCCTGGTGGCGGCAGCATGGCCATTGTAGCAGCCTTTGATCAATTCACCATTGCCGACCGCAAGCAATTCATGATAGAGCTCTATGAAAAAGGCGGGGACCGCCACCTGCGCTGCCGTATCAAAGGCCGGCATCTTTTGCGCGCCGAACCGCTGGCAGCTGCCGGGCGTTCCATACCTCCCGAAATGGCAGGTACTCCCGGCAATGGTGCGCAGTAAATGACATCAGTAACCGAAAATATTTGCGTTATGCTACACAATTCAGTCAACCGCATTGAATACGACCTGCAGATTTGGGACAGCCATGAGAAGAAGCTGGACAGGATCTTTCGCCCCCAGGAGCGACAAGGCCGCAGCTTTGACAAAGCCCGCTACCAGTACTACCGTTCTGTACACCGGCGCTACGCTGCCAGGCGAAAGGAATTGTCCGGAGAAGAAAAGCAAATGCTGCGCTATCTGCGGGATGCTCTGAAGGTACAGCGCAAGGACGTTTACAAAGGATGGTGGCGCAGGAATTTCCACCGGCTTGTCAACCTCATAGGCCGTATCAGCGACCGGATCACCCAAAGCGGTCCGGCTTACACACCAGGCCATTATGATTTGGTGCAACAGCAGCGGCAACAAAACATGCAGCAAATACGCAAGGTACTCTCCGACCATGGCATGGAACAGGCCATACCAGAGGTAGAGCGGCAGATGAGGGAAAACGCGCCCTCCTTTACTGTACCCTATAGTGTATATGTCTCTAACGGGAAAACCGCCGAATATCACCTGCACATTAACAAGGTCGATGATGATGGTATTTACCAGTTTGAAAAATACGATGCCCACCTGCGTTTTGATAAGAACCCCTCCATGAATCGCAGCCAGCAGTTTCGTGTAGTCGACGACAAGACGCTCAAAGCCGATCAGGCACTTAACCTGCTGGAGGGGTGGGCTATTGAGCAACCCATTCAGGACGCCAATGGCAAAATTGTTCGCAGCTGGGTACAGCTGAACTTTAACGAACGGGACGGCACCGGGGCTTACCGGTATATACAAACACCATCACATGCATTTGATCTGGAAAAAGCCGCCCATGGCCTTCCAATCCGGGAGCTGAATACACCCGCCTCCCGCCGGGAGCTATTCGATGGCCTGCGGGCAGGTAAAGTAATGCCTGTAAAAGTTCGGGTAGGCGTTCAGGATATTGAAATGTACGCGGTGGCCGCGCCACAGGATGGCAGGATAAAAATACTCAATCAGTCAAGAGACGAAGTGCCACTGAGCGAACTTCCCCGGCTGGCGCAAACGCTCGCCAACCAACAGTCTCAATCCAACCAACAGGGGCCTTCTATTCAGCCTTCGCAGTCCAATCAGCCGGCACAGGCGAATGCCCCACAGCTTTATATAGATCAGAACAACTCAACATCCACTAAAAAATTGGACAACAAAAAGCCACTTGTTCGCAAAGTGCCCAACAAAGGCTCTACCCGGCGGATATGATCGAACAAAACAAGCACCGGCACTACCCACAATTATTGTAAACCAATAAAACAAAAGTCATGACACAAGAGGAAAACCTGCAAGCACTTTTTGATGACATGAAATACAGTGCTGGCGCTGAAACTCGTCACAATGCCGCCATTACCTATCATGTAAAGGCAGGCACTGAACCCTTTACATTAAAGGAAGAATCCTCCGTTGACGGAAGTCGGCTCACCACAGACCTGGTATTTGGCTACGGCCACTCCGAAAAAGACGGTTACCGCTTCTTTTATAACGGGGTAGACGCAGCGCTTATTAATATTCCCATTCCAGCGATACAATTGGGCAGTCTGGACGTGAGCGCGCTGGAAAATATGCTGCGCTCGAGGCCCACGATGGATTATGAGCAGCCCGCGGCAGAACGCGAGCGGTTCTATGTAGAGCAAAAGCAGTCATATGATCATATCGTCAATCACAAACTCCAGGAGCTGGCCGCAACAGACAAGGAACTGTTTCACCTGCTTGTTGCCAAATACTCACCTGACCTGACATTTACCCAGGATGAGCAGGACTTGACCTACCAGCAGCAATTACGTGATCAACATACCGTCCGGCATTTTTTTACACACCATAAAAATATCACTCTCCTGGAGATACCGAACCTGTTAGAGGGGCGCCCTGTGCAAAAAGAGTATTTTAACAAAAATGACGAAAAGTACTCCACCTGGATCTGGCTGGATCTGACAAAACAGAAGGAGAATGGCAACTATGAATGGCGCTATGCCTCTTTTGACCTGGAGGCGAAACTGGATGAATTCAATTTTCCCAGTCTCGACGATCCGAAGAAACATGAGAAACTACTCAGGAATCTAAAGAAAGGCTTCCAGGTAGAGCTCAGTGCCCAACACAAGGACGGCAACACCCAGTATGTGACCATCTCCGTCAACTCTGAACATGGGACTATCCACATCTATGCTGACGGCAAACTGCAGCCTCATAACAACTATCGTAAAACGCCGCGTCAGCGCCGCTCCAATAGCGTGGTACAGCTCGACGGCCCTGCAGACAGGTCAGCCACCAGAGGTGGAACACCAGGCAACAATGTATCCTCTCCCGAGCATCCGGCACAGGCAGAAAAACAGTCTGGCGGCAACAGTCCGGCGGGGTCAGCCAAAGCGGATAATAACGGGCAAGAGAACACGCCACATCAGCAGATAAATACCAGGATGGATGCTCATAAAAAGCCTATGACGATAAGGGTGCCAAGCGGTAAACGTCATGGCAAGGGAATCTAGCGCAGAGCGGGAACGCAGAGAGGCAGCACTGCGCAAAATTGCCGGACCGGATGGCGATCATCAATGGATGAGACTGGAAGCAGATATGAAAAAGATTGGCCTGGTGCATTTGACAGAAGCTTTTTTGCGCGAAAGTTTCGGCAGGGATCAGTCGCTTTTACTCAGACCCTGGCACCAGATGAAAGACGGCAGCGCCATCCTCATTTTTGACGTGCGGCGGCATGCCCACACCCATCAATATTATCTGCATGGCTATGAAGCTGCGATGACAACGTTAGTTGCTGCCAGCTACAAGTACCTGGATGTACGGCAACTGAGTGCCAGCCAACACTTCCTGGCCTCCCAAGGACCACTACCCAAGCCACGACACGCCATACAGCAACTTAAGACGATGTTGCTTGAAAAAAGAAAGCAGCTCGGTGTCGGCTATAAAATACGCCATCCCGGTAAAAATAGGGGGCGCTCTCTATAAAGGTATTAGGATAGCCCTGACGGTTCAGACCTATCAGTGGCCTACAAATATGTGTGACCAGAAACCAGTGACGCATGAACAACAAACAATATGAACAGTACTGCCGGCTGCAGGAAGCCATACGCGGTTATGGATTTCCGCAAGTTTATGACCAAATGCTCTCCATGGCGGTCAAAGACGACCCACCGGGCTTTCGCATCAATCTACTGGACTTCAGCAGTGGCGAACGCATTCGATATAAACTGCAGTTTTACAAGTTTGATAGCCAGGATGACTATACATTTGATCACTATCAGCTCTTCCGCAGAGGTGAAATACCTATCAAAGCCACCGTCATCAATGGCATAGATACCGCGCTGGTGGACGCGCGCATGGGCGAGATCAACTGGCATGGGATCAATGAGGATCTGCTGCGCAGAGATGAGGAACGGGGATCCGGCCGACTTCATCGAGAGATCAACCGGCTACTTTCAGACCTAGACAGACTAACCGTCACCGAAGAAGGCACCCATCTGATGGAGCTACTGGCGACCAAGCACCTGGCCTTTACACCACTGGCGGCTGGCTCTCACATACATCCCAGGCTGGAGGAATTAGACCAGACCTATAGTGACACTGTAAAAATTTCAACCAGACGGCCCGATGCGCCTATTGCCAGAGACGCCATTTTCATTTTAAGCACGCCACCACAGGAGAGAACCGACTACATGGCCGGCCATGAAGCGTATGAAGTACGCACAAAGGGCTATGAACACAGATCCACCAAAGAACAGCATCTCAGTGTTGGGGTATACAATGATAAAAGCAGGTATTTCACCACGCTGAAAAAGGCGGTCGATCATATTGAGCGCATTCCCCTGGATCAGTTCGACCCTATCATCGTGATCGCCGACCGGTTGCCTCTGATGATAAAAGAAGCCATCATTTATGACTGTACCGATGACCAGGTAATAGCTGTTAAAACATCCAACTGGGACCTGAACAAAAAAGAAACGCTGGTCAACAATATCATCAGCTGGCATCTGACTGAAGGTAAAACAACGGCAGCCGACTTCAAGCAAAAAAGTGGTCTTGCCCTTTCCAGTTATGGACAGCCTGATGAAAAGGGGCTTACCTACCAGGTATACCCGCCAATAGGACCCGCCGACGGGCATCGCCATCGTAAACCCTTCAAACGTAAGGATCCTCCAGACAATCGTGGCTTGCACATGTAAAAATTATTATCCATGGACAACAGTACATATTCAGAATATTGCCGGCTGCAGACAGTACTGCGTGCAGTCGGCGTGGGCCAGCAGGCTGATGGTGGGCTCGCTAAAGCGGTCAAGACAAATGCTCCGCACTTTCAGCTAGACTATGCTCAGCATAAGGAAGGCGGTAACAGGTTCAGCTTCCAGCTCGCATTTTATCAACTGGATGGTGCAAAGCCATATACGCTCCATCATCTCCATGCGACGCTACAACGGCCGATAGACATTCCTGAAGTTGAGATCAACGGTGTCAATAGTCTGGATCTCGACTGGCGGATGTCAAAGATCAACTGGAACTTTTCTGAACGCACGACAAACAATGATAACCGTTTCATCACCGACCCGCAGGCCATTCAGCGTGCAGTCCTCGAAGTGATGACAGACCTGGGTACACTGGAATGCGCAGAGGTGGGAAAGGATGTGTGCAGGCGGCTGGAAGCAAAATACTTCTACCATTCCGGTATTACCAACGTTCACCCTTTAAAAGATATCTATGAAAAAATACTCAAGGAACACTCCATGCGCCATACCTTTTACTTACCGGAGCAAAACTGTCTTACCTTTGACAACCTGTATCGGGCCATGAGGACAGGCCATCTTCCCACGATCCAGCCAGCACAGCTACCGCTGCTGGAAGTAAAAGTTAACAGGTTATCTCCCTATGAATATATTGTTACCAACGGCCGTGTAACAGTAAGTGACAGCCTGCAGCGGTATTTCAGCTCTTTTAAGAACGCCTTTGAACATGCGCAAGCCGTAGATGACCGGCATTTCTTTCCGGAACATGTACTGGACAAAAACCTGGATTTTGTTATCTGCAATGTTAACATCATCGATGCTCTGGACAAACAGCTTATGGCCACCAAGCGAGTCCTGTGGAAAACGGAACAGACCCCGCAGATCCGGGGCAATCAACTGTCCTGGTGGCTGCAGCGGGAAAAGATCAAGGCCACCGATTTCGAGCTACAGACCGGCTATCCGCTGACCAAAATGAAGACACTGGATGGAAAGCCGGACGTTTATATTATTGACAAACACGCCTTAAAAAGTTCCCAGCCGCTTTCGGCCCGTTATCTCCTGCGACGGCGACCAAAGCGCAAAGGTGGGCATGGTGGATTGTAGCATTATAACCAATACCGGCGTCACCAAGGGCATAGACCCTATCCATTGAGGGCATCTATTATTACTATCAAAGACAACGATTGTATGAAAAAACTTCCGACTAAGCAGGAGCTATTGCAAATCCTAACCGGAATGGGTTTTATGCATCTCTGTGAAGAAGCGCTGCAAAACATGGAGCAGGGCAGATCTGTCTTTAACCTGGAAGCCGTCCGTCAATATGCGCGCGGCAGCACTCAACCTAAAGACTTCGCCGGTTACATACTGAAAGTTGCTAACGGGCAAGTGCAGCAAATGTCGGTGACGGTCGTTCGTCTGGCCAAAGACGCTCACACCGGGAAAGTGAACCCTTTGCATATCACCGAAACCTACCGGGGTACAGCGGACCCGATACCCAGCGGGCCAGCCGCCTACTATACACTTAAAGAGGTGCTGGACCGGGTAGAGAAAGCAAGACATATGCGTCCAAAGAAGATAAAAAAGCCATTTACCCGCCGCTCCGTTCATCGAAAGGGACGCAGGCCACGTGGTAAATAAGGTAACGGTACCTAACACCTGAACAATTAAATATCACCTGCCATGGATCAACATAAAATAAACCGCGACAACGCAGAAGATTTTGCAGGTCTGCTGTACCGGAAAGGGTATCGTGACCGATATACGATATCCGACTATGGGGGACGCCCAAAACAGTCCGGCCCATTGTTACAGTTACTCGCCGAATTTTTACGCCACTTTGAAGGCAAACAACTAGCGCCAGAAAAATGTACACTGGAAACCAGATATTTCAATGTGGCCTGCCGTTTTGATGTGAGCTATAACCAGGTAAACGGCTTTAAAGTCGATCAGATGACAGTTAAACAGGAAAAGACCAATGAACAGCGCTCCTATCGTTTTCGCCACAACCATCAACTGCCGGGCGCCGCAACCCTTTCCGGCCTGTTTCCTCAGCCTAAGCCCTGGGAGCGACATTTGCGAGGCCGGGGATTCCGGTAACAGACATAGCCCGATTATAAGGGAAAACAGTGCCCCCGTCTGCTGATACTCTTAAGCAACCAGCCATCATCAGGCCAGAGGCCACACCTTCATACATCTGCTTTATACAGCATCAGCGCCACCCATCCGGCAACAACACCTTCATAACACAGACCTGAGCAACGAAACTTCTTAAAAAAAGCAATCGTATGATCGATACATGGAAATATAAGGTGATAGCGCAAGGACGCGACTACTCCATACAGATGGAGCGCTTTGGAACACTGGGTCCATTGATTGTCACTGACGAGTTTTATTTCAACCATATGGAAGAAGCCCTTCTTGCCGTACTTACCAGGAAACCTGGGATGATCGATCTGGAAGGCAATGGCAGCGGAAGCTATTATCTGGACAAAATCAATATACAGGATAATCGCAACGGACAACCGCTGGCCCAGTTGAAAGCCATCACCATGGACAAATCTCCGGAGGGTGATCCTGTCCCCGGCATTTACCTGGCATTTACTACAGAACTTGAAACAGCCTGTCAGCAACTCCAGCTGAACCCGGACCTATTTGCAGGACATTATGGGCCCAACGGAGTGCTACTGGCCCGCTATTCTTATACCCAACGAGATGGCGTGGTGCTTTCTCATGCGGACGACATAGAAGAACTTGTCGAACGAATCGCCAAAAAACGGTCAGTACCCTGGCAGTATTGCCTTAGTGCCAGAGACATGCTCTACGCCGGTACTCAGGCAAACCAGCCCTATCAGACCATCTGCCGGCATTATCATTACCCGGATTATCACACTGCCTTTACCGGTCTGCTATTAACCAACCCGGTGGACCTTGATGCCTATCTGCGCATGCACCTGATGGATAAAGACAGCTATACCGCCAGTGTTGCGCTAACCACTCGCCAGGCCGAACCGCTGGCGCATTTGTCCCTCATTAAATCAGACGGCTATCCCGGTGAGCGCCATGTCGGGATGTATATCACTTTTACAGCGCCACCGGATGCCATCAAAAATCTGGATAATATGCCTGCACTATACGGTCACTCACACAAACTGTGGACCTACGCCTTGTACCGTTACAATAACAATGGCGAGTCGTTTGCCCCTGTTACCAACTTCTTCCGGCTACTTACACGCTGTATTGTACCCAACAATGCCGTACCAAAAGAAAAAGGCAGTTATTCGCTGGAGTTTGGTTACAAGGATATAGACCTCTCACCGGGCAAAGATCCATCTGCGCAACTCATCCTGCATAGCGCCGACTTACACTACAAAAATCTTGATGATGCCGTGCAGGCCTTGTTTTCCATCCATAATCAGCTTTTCAGCCCTGTTCATCAGCAGGCTTATAGTTTTTTTATTCCCGCTGCCACGATAAAGCACACCGATGACGGACAAGCGGTGATGACCAAAAGCATGACACTTGACAACCCGAACCACTTAAAAAACGGCACTGACCTACAACTGATGAGAGACCAGCTCACACCTGAAGTGCTCTCCAGTATTCAAAAATGCTTTCAACAGCCCGGCTCACGCGCCCTGCCCGGCACCATTCAGCTGCCACCTGTTGCGCCCGATGAGAGGGATCGCCCCCAACAGCGGGAGCAGGGAGAACATCTACACTCCCAAAAAAGAAGGAACGGTTTGTAGCAGCAGCCAGACCTGCCGGTTACTTTAAAGTATTATAAGCCCTGAGCGAAGAAAATGTGATTGACAATGAAAGGCTTATTGACATATTACGGCGGCAAGCAAAAACTTGCTCCATATATTCTTGAACTCATACCCACACACGTTTTGTATGCGGAACCTTTTGCCGGTGGGGCGGCCGTATTTTTTAACAAGCGACCGTCGAGGGTAGAAGTGCTCAACGACACCAACGGAGAGCTGATGAACTTTTATAAAGTCGTCAAAAGCCGTTTTGACGACCTGTTCACATTGGTTACAACCACACTGCACAGCCGGGAAGAACATCAACATGCCTGGATCATTTACTCCTACCCAAAACTGTTTGATGAAGTCAAACGCGCCTGGGCCGTATGGGTGCTCAGTATGCAGGGGTTTTCAGGTCAGCTGAACAGTACCTGGGGGTATGACGTTACCGACAACACCACCTCCAAAAAAAATATCGTTAGCCGGCATGAATTTACCCGCCAGTACGCCCGGCGCCTGGAAGGTGTGCAGCTGGAAAATGCCAACGCCCTCTACATCATTAAAAGCAGGGATCATGCGGATGCATTTTTCTATTGCGACCCACCTTATTTTAATTCTCACCTCGGCCATTACAAGGGATATAGCAAGGAGGACTTCATCCAGCTGCTGGAAGCACTGCAGGCCATTAAAGGGAAATTCCTGCTTTCCTCCTATCCGTCCAAAGTACTGGAAGAATTTGTGAGCCGCAACGGCTGGCAGCAGCAGCAGTTCGAACAACTGGTAACCGTCAATATCAAAAACGGTAATCCCAAGTCGAAAACGGAAGTGCTTACGTCCAATTACCCACTGTTACCCAACAACCAGCTTTTACTTTTTTAATCTGAAAACACCAAAGCATAGCATCATGAAGCGAATGTCATATACCCTTTTAAAGAAACAACTTGAAGATATCGGGCTGGATCGGGACGTTGCCCTCACGGTATTTGCTAACCTGCCACTGGAGGCGCCAATGTATGAAATCAGCTGTCCGGGGGATTACAAGGGGCACCGTACCCAGATTATATTACAATTTCTCAAGCTGGACCAGTCAAATTATCACAGCCTGCACCAGTATACCTTGCGGTTGTACAGAACACCACGCCATAGACATACCATAATAGGTGATATCGATACCGCAGCGCTGGAGCATCGCATGCGGGCCATCAACTGGCATTCTCCTATAGGTAACGATGAAGCCAGCGCCAGGCAGGCAGTGGCCGTTTGGCTGGATATGCAGCAACTGGCATCAACCATTGGAGGACGCCTGGCAAAAGAGTACCTGGAACTTAAGTACTGGTCTAATACCCCCTTTGTCACAAGCGAACACCAGGCACTGTATGACCTTTTGCAAATGCCGGTGGCAGGAGAAATAACAGTTGGCGTTAAAAATGGTAAGGCCCTGGCCATAGACCAGGCATGCCGGTATTTATTAGGAGAGATCAATCTCAACCGCGCTAAATACGGCCCGGAGCAAACCTACCTGATGCGATGCGAAAAAATGGACCTTTCTCTCATTTTACAGCATAACCGCCATCCGGAGTTGACAAAAGAGGACCACTACTTTACCACGCTAAAGAAGGCTTTTGAACATATGACTCAATATCCGGACGCAGCCTTTAGTCCACAAGGAGTGCGACAAGAGGGGCTTGATCACTGGATCCAATCGATACAGCTAGTAGACGGCAGCGATGGCGCCACGCTGGCCAGACGCAAAGGGTTATGGCCTCCGTTTTACCGCAGATGGATAGACGACGCAGCCTGCACTGGCCTTACCCTCAACTATCACCGGATCAGCCGTGGGGAATTTTGCCAGGAGACGGGTTGTGAACTGGAGCTGGAAATCAACACCCAATTAGATGCGAACATTTCTGTGCTGCCCAAACAGTCGCTACCACCTGTATTGGAAAAGAACGGCCACCCTGTAAACATGCAACACACCCAATACAAACAAGTGGCCGCGGCCAGTAATGGTAGCCATCGCTACCCCCCTGCCGTAACATTTTCTACAAAACATTAAAGCATACTTTATGAGTAACGATCTGCTGCCCTTTCAACTATATCTGGGCGGGTATGAAATCAGTGATTCTGCAGAGCGCAGGCATTTTTATGAGCTCCATCACTTTCCAACGCTGGCCAGTGCGCTGACGGCGCTACTGACGATAGACCCACAATCCTATAACGAGCCGGTAGCCCAACGTAACAAGGCTTCCCACTTCTATGAAGCCGCCCAAATCACCGCGCCAGGAGCAGATGTAGCGCTTCTTCAAATAATGAGCCTTTCCTTTGACGACGTTCCTGAAGCAGCACCACCAGCCGGTATTTACCTGATACACTCTGACGAACTGGATATGCGGACACTTATGGGACTGGGCCCTTTTACCTTTAACGAGTTCTCCTACTATGACCCGAAAGGGGCTTTGGTGCTGCTCGCCCCCATGACCTATGAGAACAAGCTGATCATTGCCCCTGACCCCGCACTAAAAAGCCTACAAAAAAAGCTGCCGCAAGATCCACCCTTTGAGCTACAGGTGCTACGCCAGGGTTTGTATAATCAGGATGGACAAAGATATCCCGACAGAATGTACCGGGAGGTATTTCACTTTGAAAGTATAACTGCAGCCATGGTACATCTGGTCCAGCAGGACTTTAGAGCCACCAACGAGGATGTTGCAGGACAACATGTGCTGAATAATATGATCAGAGAAATGAACCTCGCGCTATCAACTGGTGAAAGGCTGGCATCGGTTGCCATGTTCGCTGATGAAAGCGCAAAAGATGATAACGGCATCTATATTATTTTTCATAAGGACACCCGCGAACTACAGGCGCTTACCGGTATGGATCCTACTATAAATTTAAAAAGCGAGGACTCCTCCCCTTATTTTAAGTTATTCCATTTTACCAACGAAGGGCACGACATCTATCCTGACCGTAATTTCTATCAGCTTGCCCAAAACTTTTTAGGAGATAGGATGGAGGAAACCCTGCAAAAGTACGCCCGGCGGCACCCGTGTTTGCTCATCACCGAACTACGGGTGGCCGCGCCAGGCGACCAACAGATCGCCCCTTTTATATCCGAGCAGCAGTATCCCTTTTTTGAGCAAGCTGTCAGGGAAATCGCGGTGCGATGCTCGCCACCGGCGACAGCAGGCCAACAAACAGATCCTATGTCGGAGCAACTTGTCCGCTATAATGTTACGGGCCCCAACCATGAAAAACCACTGTTCACCCTCGAGCAGATCGCAAACAGCGAGGGAGACACAGGTAGTTATAAACTTCGACTCAATGATGAACTGCTATCTGCGCACCAGACGGTGGCCTTGCAATTCTATTTTGACGACCTGGTGCGCCGGACTGGCATCCATCTGGAACTTGAGGTGACGCGCGACTTTGAGCAGGTCCGACGCCAGCAAACAGCTCCAGACAAATTAAACTGGTTACGCCGGGGCGGCGGCCCAAGATAGTGCAACGTGCGCTTCTGTCTCCAAAGCGCGCTGCTTATAGACACCAAGCGACACAATACCTACATAGTAGTTTGAATAGTGAAAGAAATGGAAAGTGTGAACTACATACATGCAATAGATTGTTTGACAGGGCTCAAAAACCTACCTGAAGAAAGTATCCAGTGTTGTGTGTCCAGCCCTCCCTACTACCGCCTGAGAGACTATGGCGTGGATAGCCAGGTAGGCATGGAGGCTACTCCGGAAGGCTACGTGCAGCGGCTGGTAGAAATATTTACCGAGGTAAGGCGGGTTTTAAAAAGCGATGGCGTGTTATGGCTTAACCTGGGTGACAGTTACTGGCATGGTAAACCGGCAGCCCAGCAGGCAACCGGACCGGTAAGTAAGGATTCCTATCAATTGAAGCAAAAGGACCTGATAGGCATCCCCTGGGCGACGGCTTTCGCCTTGCGTGACAGTGGATGGCACCTTCGCCAGGATATCATATGGGCCAAACGTAACTGCATGCCCGAATCAGTACGCGACCGCTGCACCAGAAGCCATGAGTACATCTTTATGTTGACAAAATCACCGCAGTATTTCTATAACGGAGAGGCTATCAAAACCACCAGGAGCGAGTCTTCGATTCGGCGTGATGAGCGAGGCAAGGGAGAAAGTAACAAATACGCTAAGGGCATTCCCGGCACAGGTGACCAGGCTATCCACCAGCCCAAAGCCCCACTTAAGCAGGACGGCCACGGCATCCGTCATGCGGGTTTTAACGAGCGCTGGCGCCAATCAATTAAGGAACAAGGTGAACCTCTCAAGGCCAATCGCCGCAGTGTCTGGACTCTGCGAGCAGCCAATTTTAAGGGCGCCCACTTTGCCACATTTCCATTGGAATTGCCACAGCTCTGCATCCAGGCTACCACCAGAGAAGGAGATATCGTCCTTGACCCTTTTGCAGGTGCGGGTACCACGCCGCTGGCTGCGGCCTTACTAAATAGAAAGTACATCGGCTTTGAGTTAAATCCGCTGTATGTCGAAATCGCCAAAGCCCGGTTAAAGCAGTCTCTGGGACTATTTTATCCGGATTCAAATCTTTGATTTTTTCACTTAATACATTTTGTTATGTCCAAATTATTTGATCCAAAATTTTACAGTTCCCTACAGGGAGAAGACGCAGTGCAGGCAAGACTTTCCGGCATGATGCCCATAATGGACATTGCAGACCAGATATTTTTTGTGGACGTTCGTATCGGAGAGCTAAGGGCCAAGGATAATTTTTTAGCAACACCGATAGATCTGAATAACGGAGGTCACTTTGATTCTGTTAAAAAGGAACATCTGTACCTCTACAATAAAAAGACACAGTCAGAAGCCATTATACCGGCAGATCCATCCACCCTCTTGGACGACAAAAACCTGGTAGTCATCCGCTTTCCCACAGCTTATGCTTTGGATCCTATCGCTGCCGCACGATTGAACCAAAAGGATGAGCGGGCTTATTTGAAACAGTATCCTATGGTCATGTTCCGCAAAGCAGAAGTAATGCCCTTGACACCGGAATTAGTATCTCAAATTACTGGCATCAAACTGCCGGCAAATGAGCAAAGGAATAAACCCAATGTGAAGCCCAGTAATATCAAAAAGAAATCACGTGGCATATAAATCATTCGCCGAAAACGAGCTGTTAATATTATAATTAGCAGTGCTCACTGATGGCTATTTATCTACCACTCTGAATTTCTTTCCGGATACTATAACCGTAAGCCCACTTTCATCATATGGGAAACGGCTTACAGAACGTGTGCTGATCATTTGTATACTTTTGAAAAATCAGGGAGAAACTGCGATACTATAGCGGTTATACTAAAGCGCTGGTTAGTAATATTAAATTTCCGATATTAATAATGTCTTAAAAAGAGAACAATGCATTCCGAAGAAAACCAAAATCGGATAGCTGCCTGGCAGCAACAGATGCTGGACAGATTTGGCTGGTATATTCACTTTGTCCGTGGTGGGGATGAATATCCCTGCCAGACCAACTATCATACACATGGGCTGCCTGAAAAATTTGGTCATCCGGACCTGCAGATCTGTCTTAACATTCCGGTGGATAAGGCAAAATCGATGTTTCATACCCTGGTGGATGAAATTAATGCGGGCAATAAGTTCTGTGCCGATCAGACATATCTAGGATTATTACATGGCGAATATCCCGTTCGCTTTGCCGGCGCCCAGGAAGGCGGTAGAAAGCTGTTGCGGGTTTTAGTTCCGGACCAACATGGGCAGCTGATCGAGTCTCCTTACAATCAACAGCTCACCTTATTAAAAGATGGCTATCCTTTACCGGCACTGGATTATACACCCAATGATATTGAAGATATCGGTGATGTGATAAATTTCATAGTCGCATTAAAGACAAAGTACGAATTGCCATTTCATCCGGATACCATTATGGAAGACTACCGCGTGCAGGGATCAGAGGCATCTGTCTTTACTCCGGTTGAAGCAGCGCAATTGAATACTGTAAGGGCGCGTTGCTTTGAAATCTGCGGACAGGATTACGACTTTTATGTCTTATCCGAGCAGTTGATAGCACTGATCGAACAACAAAAGCAGCAGCAGGAACAAAAAACAGACAACCGCCCCAAAGCTCGGCGCACCCGCAAGCGATGACAAGTCCGGACACAGCTTACCGCCTGGTGTTAAAAAATCCGCTGCAAACCGGATTATAATGGCCAACACAATTGGCAAATTCCCCCAGCCCCCAACGGCTCAAAATACAAATCGTACTTTTATTGTTTCAAACTATACTTTTTTTGTATCGTTTGAACATAAACTATTCTCGCAATAGTCTGTTTTTCGTATTCCTAATTTATATATGTGTAACGAGAATGAAGAGCTGGCACTTTTCCTGAAAATACTCGGAGAGAATATCCGGCAATTAAGGCTTCGGGCAGGCAAGGACATCAGAACAGTAGCAACGGAAACAGATATACCGATACAGGATTTGATTGAGATTGAGGCGGGAAGATCGGCCCGCCAAAACGCCCGGTATCTGGTGATTTTCTGCAAATACTATGGTGTTGAATTTCCCAGCCTGTTTAAAGGATGGTGATTAAGCAACTTAAAAAAACGGATAGTTGCGCAAGGGACATCTGCCGGCAGATCACTATGACTGGATAATCGCTGCTTCAAACTCATTCTCTAACTCAAGAATATGAGCCGGTACCTGGTCTTTAGCCGCGATTTCAAACCGCCCCTGGTCATTTTTCTGCATATGAATCCGGTATGGCTTACCGGCAAGGGGAATATAAATCTGGTATAGCTGTTTATAGGCGGTATTAACAGGATGAAACTCGACGAGTTGTTCCGTCTCTTCAATGATAAACGATTTGGAGAAGCGGGTTACCTTTGGGCTCATTTATCGAAGATAAAAAATATTCATCCTTCATCGGCAGAGATAACGTTCTTGCTCAGGCGGGATACTAAGTGAGTCTGAGATTAAAATTAGAATGGCTTTCAACGGCAATATGTTTTTCTTTGTAAATTGAGTATACAACCAAAAAGGTGCAACCTTGTCCCCATCTCAGCAACTAAATTCGGTCTTTAAGGAGATTTATAGAAAGTATTATCCCCGGGTCTATGCGACCGCATACTCTCTGCTGCGACAACATGAAAAAGCCCAGGACATCTCACAATCTGTATTCCTTCGGTTGTGGGAAGGCTGGGATACGATCACACCGGAAAACCTTGAAAGCTACCTGGTGACCATGGCCAAACACGCCGTATTGAATGAATTTCGCAAAAATGCTGTACAGGCCAGGTACAAGACCTATTTAAAGGAACGTTTCCAGGAATCTACTGACAATGTAGAAGAACAGGCAATACTGCGGCAACAACTCTCCTTATTGGAAGAAGCTGTACAACAATTACCTACACGCCAACAGGAAGCATGGCGGCTTTCAAGAGAGAAAGGAATGACCTACAAGGAAATAGGAGAAGCCATGCATATTTCAAAAACTTCTGTAAAGGAACTTTTACAAAAAGCGGTGCAGGCATTAAAGTCTGCTTTACAATCTTTTCGGTCCTACCTGCTTGTTTAATAAACTTTTTTTTCGAGGCCCACCCTCCCTCCGCCTGTACAAAAGTGTCTACTTTATCTGAAAGTCACCCAAAGTCATGACAACCGAAAAGTTCCAGTTGTTGCTGGAAGGGTATTTGAATGGACAATTATCCAACCATGAATTGGACAGGTTCCTCTCTGCCCTTGACGAGCCAGTACATCAGGAACAGGTGCTGCAATTTCTGGAATCAAAACTGCGGGAAACCACCACCATGTCAAACCCGGAATTTATAGACAGGGGTTATGAAGGACTGATAGAATTGATCAGCCATGGGACAAATGATCCAGGTTCCAGCGTTTTACCATTGCCTCCAGCAAGGCGTCTCGGTAGGCAGTTATTAAAATACGCAGCAATAGTTATTACCAGCACCCTTATTATCAGCGGAATATGGTATCAGCTGGCCAATAGGCAGCGCCGTTCTGCACCACCGGACGGGAAAGCAAAGGCGACACAACAGGTAGACGCTCTCCACCATCCATATATAGCTTTTGCAGATGGGGATATCATTGTGTTAGATAGCCTTGCAGAAAAAAGCGAACGCTTGCGGCAGTTGGGAGCGGCTATTGATTTAAAGAACAGGAGGGTCACCCTCCCAACTCACGGCCAGCCTTCTGGTACCACATCTGAGCCCGCAACACTGGTTACTCCACGGGGATGCCAATATAGCATTACACTTTCTGACGGTAGTACAGTGTGGTTGAATGCGTTATCCAAATTGCAGTTTCCCCTTCAATTCCCTAACAGTGGGCGTCAGGTGGCTTTAATCGGGGAAGGGTTCTTTGATATAAGCCCCAATCCTACCCTCCCATTCCGAGTGGGCATTGGATCCGTTGCCATAACTGTGTTGGGCACCCAATTTAACATCCAGGCTTATACTGGCAATTCCGCCTTGCGGACCACGTTATTGCAGGGGAAGGTGAAGGTGTCAGACGAAAAAAGGCATTTTGCACTTGCTGCCGGCCAGGTACTGCTGATCTCGGGCGCCAAATGGAATGTGTCCCGCGCGGTTGATACCTCACAGGTAGTGGCATGGAAACAGCAGCTTTTTGATTTCAGGAAAGCAGACCTGCGAACAATCCTCCCTGAACTGGCAAGGTGGTATGATATTACTTATGAAATTCCTCCGAAGGTCAAAAAAACCTTCAGTGGCAGAATACCCAGGACGGCGGATATTTCAACTGTCCTGCAGATCCTGAAAGAAAGTGATATCCGTTACCGTCAGGAAGGGAAAAAAATCGTATTTTACTGATAATAGGTTAACTCCGGTCCGTCCTCTTTCTATTCTCCTTTCACATCGACAAGTACCCAAAAAATGGCGGAAACTGTCATTACCAGCCTCCGCCTTTCGACTACAAAAGATGGCTCATTTGTAGATCAGGCACAAAATTATGAATATGCGTCCTGGCTGCAAAACATTTATCCTATACACGGCAAACCTTTTGCTATGTACGAAACACTATGGCGTTCTTACGGGGAAGCACTTTTTTATCGTGATCACGATATCACTTTTTTGTAATGCTGCATCTGCGCAGCATCGTGTCTCCCTCTCTGCCCGGCAAATCACCATTGAGGAAGCTCTGCGTAAAATTGAAGCACAAACCGGCTATCACGCGTGGACGGAAGATGGTGTACTGGAGAAAGCGCACAAAATAGATATCGACGTAAATAACTTAGGGCTTGAACAGGTATTGGAGATTGTTTTCCGTAATCAGCCGCTGGCTTATAAAGTGATCGGACAGACGATTGTTGTTAAACTGAATAAAGAAAATCCGGCTTTACTCTACATCAAGGGCATAGTGGTTTCAGAAGGCCAACCGGTGGAAAGCGCTTCAGTGCAGCTCAAGGGATCTGCGAGAGGAGTTATCACTGGAACGAAAGGAGAATTCTCGTTAGCCAGAATTCCCACCGACACAATACTGATCGTTTCCTATGTCGGCTATCAAACTCGCGAAGTAATTGTTGGCGATGAAAAAGTATTGCAGATTGAATTATTCAAAGCAGCCCAACAGTTAGACGAACCCGTTGTAATAGGTTATGGCACAACGTCCAAAAGAACCAATCCCGGGTCAGTGGGGATTTTGGATAGCAGGCAAATTGGCATCCAACCTGTCACAAATCCATTATTAGCTCTTCAAGGGCGAATACCTGGATTATTTATCCAACAAGCAACTGGTGTAACAGATGGTGAAGTTAAAGTTAGCATCGGTGGTCAAAATAGTATTGCCAGCGGCAATGAACCATTTTATGTTATTGATGGGGTTCCCTTTCCTTCGGCAACACTGATACAGGCTGGTGGTAGAATTCTTGTCAATGGTAGTCCACTCGTTTATCTAAACCCACAGGATATTGAAAGTATTTCAATATTAAAGGATGCTGATGCCACAGCTATCTATGGATCCCGTGGAGCAAATGGCGTGATATTGATTACAACAAAAAAAGGAAATTTTGGGAATACCAAAATTACAGGATACTCTGTAATAGGCATCGCCCGTGTAGCATCTAAAATGAAATTGCTTTCCACTCCTGAATACCTAACGATGCGTCGAGAAGCTTTTAAAAATGATCAGACGGAACCTGATCCTACTGTAGACTATGATCTGTTATCTTGGGATACTACTCGAAATATTGACTGGCAAAAGGAGCTCATCGGCAGAACCGCTTATATTTTCCAGGAAAGATTGTCAATTTCTGGTAGAAACAAGCAGACAACCTATTATGTGTCTGGTGGATACCGCAGAGAGACTACGGTTTTTCCAGGAACCTTTTATAACAGCAAAGGTTCTTTACATGCCAGTTTTAACACCATAGGGGAAAACAGGAAATTAGCTTTAAATTTGAGTGTAAATGCAGCATTGGATACAAAAACGTTACCAGCTCTAGAACCTACGGCCAAGTCATTAACACTTCCACCCAATGCACCTTCTGGCTATAATACTGATGGAACTTTCAACTGGGCGCCTGGCTATGATAATCCTAATGCAAAATTGCACCAGTTATATAAAGCCTGTGGCAATAACTTAATTGCAGACGTAAATCTAGCATATAACCCTCTAAAAGGCTTAAAGGTTAAGGCGAACTTTGGAATTACCTCTACAGTTTTAAAAGAAATAACTCCTGTACCCGTAAATACAATTAATCCGGTTTTAGGCATCACAACCAGCTCTAGCCTCTTTGCCAATAAAGTGGTTCGATCCTGGATTGCAGAACCTCAGTTCGAGTATATTTATTATCTGGGGCCAGGAAAACTGACTTTGCTTACGGGTTTTACATTTCAGGACATATCTACCAATAATGATAACCTAGTTGCCTCAGGATATATCGATCCCTCACAGTTGGAGACAACGAATGGCGCAGCCAATATAGATATACTAGATAAAAACTCTTCTCAGTACCGATATTTTGGCGCTTTTACCCGTCTAAGATACGATCTTAAAAACAGGTACATTATGGAAGTAACTGGCCGGCGGGACGGAAGTAGCAGATTTGCGCCAAATCGCCAGTTTGCAACTTTTGGTGCTTTGGGTTTTGCCTGGCTTATGATGGAAGAACCTTGGTTGAAAAGTAAATTATCAAAGGTTTTTAATTTTGCTAAGTTACGATCTAGCTATGGTATCACTGGCAACGATCAAATAGGAGATTACCAATTTGTTGATACCTGGCAGCCTACAACTTACCCATATGACAATCGTATAGGCCTAAATCCGCTTAGACTTTACAATAGTGAGTATGGCTGGGAAAGTAATAGAAAGTTAAATGTTGGTTTTGACGCAGCTCTTTTGAAAAATAGAATTCAATTTGTGATCAGCTATTACCTTTCTCATTCTTCTAATCAACTTATAGAATATCCCCTTTCTGGTATCACGGGCTTTCCCTACGTTCAAGGTAATCTAGGGGTAATTGTAATGAATAGGGCCGTTGAGTGGGAGATTAATACGCTGAATATTAAGTCAGCCTCTACTAAATGGACAACAAGCCTTAATTTGACAATACCTCGAAACAAGTTGAGAGCATTTCCCAAACTGTTAGGTAGTAACTATGCCTATCAATATATTATCGGAAGAAGCTTAAATGTGTTTAAGGCGTTTCATTTTTTAGGGGTAAATGGGAATACAGGGATATATATCTTTGAAGATGTCGATAAGGATGGCCATATTTCATTTCCCAATGACCTAGCAGCTAATAAAAATGTAGGTCAGAAGTTCTATGGAGGTATGCTAAATACTGTTTCTTATAAGCAGTTAAGCATGGACATTTTTATCCAGTTTATCAAGCAAACTGGTTATAACTATCTATATGGCATTAGCTCAATGCCTGGTATGCTAGCAAATCAACCTAAATACGTATTATCCCGTTGGCAAAATCTACAAAGCCCTGGAGACGTGGAACGATTTAGTCAGCAAGTAAATGGTGTTACCTACACCGCCTATAGTAATTTAATTGCAAGTGACGCAGTTGTTAGTGATGCTTCTTACATACGTGTTAAAAATATTTCGCTTGCCTACTGCTTCTCAGGAAGGATACTAAGAAGAATAAGAACTACACAGGCCAAGTTATTTCTCCAGGGTCAAAACGTATTTACTATTAGCAGTTACAAGGGAGTAGACCCTGAGAATCAGAGCATAAACAATACCCTTCCTCCTCTCCGAATATACATTTTTGGAGTAGAAATCACCTTTAATTAAAAGTCTATGTTTCGAAGAATCGTGCATTTTGCTTTTGTCATCTCACTTATTTTCCTAACAAATACTAGTTGCAAGAAATTTTTATCTGTACGACCACCGAACGGACAACTTACAACTTCAGCTATTTTTGCAAACGATTCCACTGCAACAGCCGCAATTCTAGGTATATATGAAGGATTGTCTTCCGAAAGTGAAGCTTTTCCATCTGGCAGAAAGAGTCTTTCCGTCCTATGCGGACTCAGTGCTGATGAATTAGATAACTATTCAGGCATCCCAGATGCAAAGCAATTTTACTTCAATGATATAAGTCCTGATAATGGTTTGAATAGCGGTATCTGGGATCAGCTTTATGAATCGATATATCGTTGCAACAGCTTGCTGGACGGGCTTAGTGCTTCTTCCAAAATTACATTTCAGGTTCGTCAACAACTATCAGGAGAAGCACTCTTTTTAAGAGCATATTTTTATTTCTACCTGATTAATCTATATGGATCTGTACCTTTATCCACAACGACGACTTATCAAGAGAACGATAAGCTTCAGCGCAGTCCGATTAAAACTGTTTACAATTATATAAAAAATGATCTTATAACGGCTCGTCAATTATTAACAGAGGAATACGCATCTGGCAGAGAGCGGATTCGGGCCAATCGGTCTGCTGTGAATGCGCTGCTTGCTAGAATATACCTTTATACCCATAATTGGGAACAATGTATAACAAGTGCTACAGCAATTATAGGTCGTAAAAATCAATACCAACTCTGCGGCAACTTGACTGATGTTTTTTTAAAAAATAGTTCAGAGGCTATACTACAACTTCAACCTACTGTACCAAGGTATAATACTTTTGATGCAGAGGTGTTCATTCTAAATTCTATTCCAACAGTTGTCGCTTTTCGTCCTGAATTTCTGTCCGTATTCGAGACTGCCGACAAACGCATGACATCATGGATTAGTAGTATTTCGATTGACAATACTACCTTTTATTTTCCATATAAGTATAAAGCCAAATCGGGCGAATCTATCAAGGAGTACCTAATGATGCTCCGGCTGAGTGAACAGTATTTGATACGAGCAGAAGCTTATGCTCAGTTAGGAAGAGTTGATAATGCCAATACCGATATAAATACAATAAGAGAAAGAGCAGGACTATCCCCACTATCGTTAACATCCATTGATAGCACTTTGCAGGCTATTTATAAAGAACGACAAGTAGAGCTTTTCACAGAATGGGCACACCGGTGGCTAGACCTCAAAAGAACATGTCGGGCAGACTATACACTAGGATTTCTTAAATCACCGGGATGGAGATCGGAAGATACCTTATACCCCATACCGCGATCAGAAATAACCCTGAATCCAAACTTGACCCAGAATGCGGGATACTAAAGTTTCCCGACATTGTTTTGTTATGCAGTTTCTTTAGCGACCAATTAAGGGGCTTAAATGCAAGTTATAGACGGACATCTCACGCCCTCTTAAGGCGACAAGTTTATCGTTCCAAACTGCCATATCCCCAATACCATTACCGTCATAATTGGGTACATAAAAACTACCCAAGTATTTAAAGTCATTTACTCTGTATATATCAATTGGAGAAGAGTTAAATGCCAGTTTTCCTTTTTCATTATCTCCCCGTAGTCCACTGTAAACAAATAGCATTCCATTAGATGCACAAGCACGCTTATTTACCTTCAATGGGGGAGCAGAAAATTTAATACTATGCTCACTCTTAACAGCATGTATTTCAATTTTTGAATGGGTTATTGTATCTATTGTCTTGCCATACAATTCATTCTTAAGATTCTTATCGAATGAAATTAATTGATTGCGATAGTAATAGACATATATTAATCTTTCAGTAAGACTATCAAAAAGCAACATGCCATCTGTTGAAAAGACACCATCCTGCTGGTCTTTTAGCAAAGTTGGTCGACTAATGGCCTCCTGGCCATATCTGGCAACTGCCAGGTAATTTCTGTGCATGATGGTATCATAAGTCCGGAAAACAAACATGCTGTCCAGCGGAATGATAAGGTTAAAGTGACATTGCTTGGAGCTCAATGCTATTCCCTTCTTATCTGCTTGTGAAAATGCGAAAATGTTTGGCGTCACTCCTTCGGCTAAGTAGAACCGATCACCATGTTTATAAATTGTAGCGGCCCCCCACCCAAACCGGATTGAATCTGACAGACTCAACCACGAAGTATCTACTTTATCTACATTGTATGATAATTCCAGTATTCGCCCGGATTGAGAATGGTCGCCTAAATAAACCCGATCAACAGAGATACCAATGATATAACAAGATCTTGTACCCAAGTTTTTAATTGCCAGCGGCTCAATATTTTTTTTTAATACTGTTCTGGTAAATCCGTTAGGCGTTCGTTCTCGATGGCTGGCATACTGCAGTAAGAAGGCAACCGATAAAATCCCGGTAAATAACGTCCAGAAAATTTTCATACCTGTTTTCATGTATGATGAGCTTTTAAAGGACCGGATTTACCGGCCCTTTATATGGTTCAACTACCCGGTTTAGCATATCTGATACTTAAATACTGCGTAGTACAATTGATAAGAGCATAATATTTACCGTCATCAGAACCCACAGTACAAATGTTGCTCACTGTTGTTCCACAAAGAGCCTGACATTGCCCCTGCACTTTACCGTAAATATAATCACCGATAGGACGATATCCCTTCATAGAAA
Source organism: Chitinophaga tropicalis (assembly GCF_009758205.1). Taxonomy (GTDB): domain Bacteria; phylum Bacteroidota; class Bacteroidia; order Chitinophagales; family Chitinophagaceae; genus Chitinophaga; species Chitinophaga tropicalis. Next base: position 1,260,041 of record NZ_WRXN01000001.1, on the reverse strand, counting down.
AAGCAGCAATACCGGTCATAACTAACAAGCCCGTCATCGCAATTTTTTGAACCTTCATAAAGATTGGATTTTTGATGTATAACTATGCCCACATTCAGGTTGCAGGCGTTACCTTTTTATTAATTGCAGATGGAATAGTCTCAGCGAAAAGCACGCCTAAAAGTGCCAGCCCCGTATATACAATATTAAAGGCCAAGTGTTGTTGCCAATTCATTTCTGAAAGTATGCCACCGCAAGAACATGGCACATATGATGCAAAGCGTATTATAGCAATGACATAGGCCGTAAAAGCGGTCATTAAAAAGAGACTGAGATACAATCCCAGAAGTCTTGTTGCCTCAAAATACAAGAGGGCAACAATACCTAGTTCAAACGCTGGCACACCAATTGATACAGGCTGGACGAAATATGTAAGTACGGGAGACTGCCCAACTTCCGTTCGGAATTTCTCCATATCAGACACTTTGCTCACGGCAGCATATAGAAATAGAACTTGCAGCAGCACTGCAATTATAAACACAATTCGATCCTTTTTCATAACACGTCAATACATGGAAGTTGTGGCTAAAAGTTGGTAAGATTGTTTCCCCCTGAAAGATCATGCTTTATATAACAAAGGCAAACATTAATATGCAACCAGGACTTGACTCCATTTCATAGAAGGGGAAAAGGCATTTCCTTCTACTCCTGAATGCGGATGGCTTTAATCTACAAGATTAAAACCTTTCTAACAAAGTTAGATTCCTTTCTTATAGTTTCAGTTAGGAGTAAATGCTGTAATAGTTGTGATCAATCGTATGAAAACTTAGGAACGGTCGTAATTCGGTGCGTAAAACATTAGCAGCTATTCTGTAACATAAACAGACCATTACGGAGATCCCTCGGGCCTCTCCCCCACTTCCTTTTCACTGCAGCAGAAAATGTCGAATAGTCCTCATAATTAAAGCCATCCGCAATATCACGTAGACACTTATTCCGATCATGCAGCGCCCGGTATATCGCCTCCATTCGAGCTTCATGGTAAAAATCCAACATGCTGGTATTACAATACTGCTTGAAAATAGTTTCCAACTTCCTTGTGTTCATGCCAACCATTCTCGATAGCCCTTCCAAAGATGGAAGCCGTCCTTCATGCAGATGGGTTAGTATCACTGACCTTGCGACTTGCACGGCAGCTTTATAATTAGAAGGCATCCAGATTTCGCTGAAGAATGGAAAGAGCTGGTCCAAGGCTGCAATAATGAGTTTCTCCACCAGCATGTTAGATTGATCTTCTCCCATCACTACTCCTGCCAGGACAAGTTGTGCTATCAATTGATTAACCCGGCCATCATCTTGTATGTCGCGCTCATTGAGTGCAACCAAATCCTGTTCATTAGTCCACGACAATAATGGGGAAATCACCGGGAAAGTATGTTTGTAGCCATTTAACATTTCCACCGGGATGAAAAGAAAAAACAACTCGCTGTTTTCTCTTATGAGGAACTCATGGTCAATTGCTGGGAGTAAATTTATATTACCACGAGCTGCCGCGATATGTTGCATTCTGTTGCGGTACTCGATACTCCCCTGCATTACATAATAAAATATTATACACCTTTCTTTGGATTTAACAAAGCAGTTGTAAGGTTTCCCTCCAGTTAAGAAATGATTAATCCATGCCAGTGTCTGGTTTCGAAATAACTGCCTAGCGACTACATGCGCAGTACGATTTAACCCGAGATAATAGGTGGATTGGTTGGGGAGCCTATAACTAGTTAATGCTTCGGGTAAACTTTTTCCCCATACTGCCGGAGGCGATTTTTTTGATAGAGAGATTTCAATTGGCAAAACGCTGTTCATAGAAATTCACTTTTAAAACCAAAATATGCCAAAAGGCTTTTTGTAGGAACTAAAAAAGTGAGGGCTCTAAGACAAGCAAGCACCTTAAAATTAAGCAATTGTTTTTAAAAAAAGTACTTTAAACCATGGCATATTCATGTTAATGCGATAAACAATATTGCAATATTTTTATCTGATAGGCTACCTTAATCCCCTTTCTGCTTTGTTATTTTTTTCCTGTACTACCCTCCCTCTACTAGTACAATGGTGTCTATTTATAAGAAAGCCATCCAATATCAAGGCAACTGATAAGTCTGGCAGTTACCGGAAAACATTAAATAGACGGTTATGCAGTCAAAAATTGAACAGATTTTCTGCAAACCGAACACAAAGGCTATAACCGAACTTGTTGGGGTCCCGGTTTCCCTTTGCAGATTTAATAATGATAGAATAGCCTTTCTTTGTCGAATGACAGATCCATTCATGACTGATTAATAATAATATTAGCTATTTGCGGAATTTCACAAACGTCCGCCCTACTGGAATCAGAATATACTAGAAAGATATATACCCTAATATTTATAACCTTAGTATTATTTTATGGAACCACTAGTCACTGCAGATACCTTATCTGACGGCATCGTTCAACTTACGCCTGAACAACTTCCTGTACTGACCAATTTTATGACCAGGGCAGACGCATTAGCCATTAACGCAAAACTATTGGAAGAAACTTCCTTTCAGCAATTTCTTACGCTTTGGAACCAACTCCATTGTAAAACAGCTAACCAACAATCACTTATTTCTCTATATGGAGGATATTATTGCCAACAGGCGGCGGAATATTGTGAAAATGGAATAAGCCGGCAAGATTTGCTAATTCATGCGCAGGATCACTATATGACCTTCCTGGAAGATGACAAAATGGAAAAGGAAGTCAGATACTTCGCCCAGTGGCAGCTTGGACTCACCAAAGAGCTGCAAGGAAAAGATTGGGGAGAAGTAGAGGAAACACTCCTAAGTGCCAGTAACTACCACAATGGCCGTGGAGAAGCCATGCGACATGTAATTCAATATTATCGTAACTCTAAGCAATACGGGCTCGGGTATATCTACTCATCTATAGCGAAAGAACAATATCTCGGAAAGGTGCCCGAAGAAATAGGATGGTTCGGAGACGTTCTGTTCTATCAGTGGAAAATATTGTACTATCATACCTCCATTTGCGGTCATATTAAATTTTCCAAGGAGGCAGAAGATACCTTCTACGAGTTATGGAGAATATCTCAGATACATCCTGAATATTTCACTTCTGAACAACTACAGTCTCTCTTCCAAAACATGAAATCTTATAAGTCATGAACAAAGTTGCGCTCAATTTTATTTGCAAAAATGAAGCACACATAATCGGTAGAATGCTTACATCTTCACTTCCAATTATTGAAATGATTGTGGGAGTAGATACAGGCTCAAGTGATGATACAATCAGTATCATTAGTCAATTTGGCATGAATCACAATATACCCACTTTTATTTTTCAAAGGCCATTTGACAATTTTTGCAATTCAAGGAATTATGCCCTAAAAATGCTAAAAGAGAAGGCTAGTGAACTCGGCTGGGATTTGAATACTTCATGGGGTTTTACGGTTGATTGTGACGAACTTGTAAAAATCGAGCCTTCCTTTAAAAAAGATGACCTCACAGCGGACTACTATGCAGTACGTCAACGGATTGGCAGAGAAACATTCACCAGACACGGCTTATACCGATTATCCAAAGATATCTATTGGGAAAGCCCGATTCATGAAACATTAGTTTATACCGATCCTAAAATTGTAAAGCAGTACGAGTTTAAAATTGAAATCATTGAGGAACCCCTTGGCGCCTCCTGGAAGGGTGATGTAGTTGGTAAATTTCTGGGCTACGCAAGTATGCTTGATAAGCACATTAGAGAGGGACACCGAAACTTCCGCGCCGTTTACTTCTTGGGGGACAGCTATAACGCAGCAGCATATTATTGCAAAGACCAGTTGGAGGCTACCAGGCTATATAAGTTGGCCGAAAAACATTTCAATGAAGCACTAACTCTTGAAGCCAAAAATCCAGAGGTCCGATTCATGCTCTTTAAAAAGATAGCAGAAAACAAACAAGCATTGCATTACCCCTGGCATAATGTAAAACGAGAATACATTAATGCGTTTCTTGAGTATCCATTAAAGGCAGAATCCTTAGCTCCTGTAATAGAGCACTACATTGATTATAAAGAGTGGGAACTAGCATATTATTATAGTCGGTTTTGCTATAAATATTTTGTTCAAAACCCCAAGCCGGACATTCGTGTTCATTATAACGATGAATCATTGTATCAATGGCGCTTATTATTCTGTTACTATTTTACCGCCTATAAAAGTGGCAGGATTAAAGAGGCGCAGATGCTATTCTCGCATCTTTTAAATATAAAGAAAGAACATCCTGAATACTTTTCAGATGAAGACCTTATACTAATAAAGCTTCATACTCCCATAGCACTAAAGATTACAGGAGTGCGACAAAGGATTCGAGCGATGTTACAAAGCTTGAATCTCTTGAATAACGAAAACACGAAATTCAGTGCTTCCCCTTTAACAGAAAAGTCAAAAAAGATCCATTATGCTGCGTGAGATTGTAAATAAAAAATCGCCTGCTGGTATTCCAAGCGTCTTAAAATTGGAAACTCAAAACATGCAATATGCGGATATTCTGGATGAGTTCGACCTAAAGTACGAGTACGACGAACCATACCTCCAGGTAGGAGAAAGTAATACTGAAGGCTGGATCTTGGATATATCAATTATGTTTTTTGATATATCCTATGTCCTTAAAAAATTGGTTCCTGTCTTAAAAAAAGAACACATACCTTTTAAAGTTGCAATTGATCAAGAAACTGCTATTCAACTTTATTCTGCCACTTATGGTTATGAGCAGTTGGGAAAAATAATTTGTATTTACCCCATCTCAGAAAAACAAGCACAAGAACTTGCTACAACAATAATAGAATTCACAAGTGGCTTGCGTGGAGCTGCTATTCCAACCGATGCCTACCTTGGTGGTACCTTATACACCAGGTATGGAAATCAAATTAATATTCCATTTAAATATCCTAAAGGGGGGAAATGGCCATTTGCGGGCATTAAAAAGCCACAAAAGAATCGTCGAATATTAAACGGTAGCTACCTGAAAATTGATATGCTTAAAAGTGACATAAAAGGTAATGTCTACCTGGGAATTAACATTAAAAATTGGTGGAAATTCAAATTTGAGCTTTGCGTCATAAAGGAAGGGAAAAAAGATATGTACTTCGATCCTTCAGGACGTACAGTTAAGGATAGGATTGCATTTCAATATAGAATTCAAACCAAATTGCAAAGCCATGTTCCGGTTGCCTCAATCATTGATCACTTTGACCAGGATGACAATGCCTACCTCGTTATGGAGTATATTAATGGAATTCAATTGCAGCAATACAGAGGCGAGCTTTCCCAGTGTCGGTGCTGGTGGGACTTAAACCTTGAAATACAATTGAAGATACTAGGATATCTCCAACAAATTATCACAATTATAGATCTGCTTCACAAGATGGGGTACATTCATCGGGATATTACGCCAGTTAATTTTTTGATACAGAAATCGGGAGAGATAAGAATGATAGACCTGGAATTATGTTACTCAAAGGTTGATTTTAAGGAGGATCCACCATTTAATTTCGGCACCCCAGGATTTATGTCGCCAGAACAGGTAAAAACCAACGACCCAACAATCAAAGAGGATATCTTCGCCATCGGGGCTTTGATGATAACGTTAATCCCTGGATTACACCCCACTCGATTCAGTACAAAATCGTTAAATACACTATCGGAAAGAATAAAATTCTTTACTAAAGATGATTACATAGGAAATTTGATTGCTACCTGTCTGAATTCGGATCCAAATAAACGTCCGACTTTAACTGAAGTACAAAACGATGTTCAAAAGTATATCACCTTCCTTACCAAACATCGCACGCCTCCGGTAGAATCCATTGAAAATCCAATCCCAAGCACCTATATCCAGCGTCACATTCATGCCTATTGTTCCGGCAAGCTTGCAAACTCCCTCGGATTGTGGTATTCACCTAACGTAGACAAACCAACATATGTGGCGAACCGATCAGCAGTCTGCGAGATTAATAGCGGGTGGTATAGAGGAATTGCAGGAGTACAATACGTATTATGTCTCCTAAAAGAAAACGGCTATGACACTTCCTTATTAAAGAAAGAAATCGAAGCGGGCTGGGACTGGTTGCAGATGGAATATCTTGACCAACCCTCGCGGATATCACCAGGATTATATCACGGAAGCTACGGGCTGGCGGTTAGTCTTGCTATCGGCATACGTACCGGATCAATTATTCATGGTGAAAAAGTGCTTGGATATATCCATGCGCTGTTAAGTCAAACCACAAAAGAATTAAGCCTTGGGAAAGGTATAGCTGGGTTAGGATTAACAACAATGTTTGTGGGAAATTATCTGGACACCTCCTTTAAAAATAAAATTCTAGAATACTGTTCCAATGAAATCATATCTCGCCAACAGAAAGATGGATCCTGGAACTTTCCAAAAGAGGGAAGTCCAAGTCAAACACGTTCCTATACAGGATTTTCATGGGGAGCTGCGGGCATAATATTCTTTCTCTGCGAGTATTATCACTATTCAAAGAATGTACGGGTAAAAGAATCCGCTATTAAGGGCATGGATTGGCTAATCACTACAAGTTTTAGGGTTGGTGAAAGAATAGAATGGCCAATGCATCCGAAATCAAAAACAACGGATTACTTTTTAGACTTAGGCAATACCGGCATCATACTATGCCTTCTGAAAGCATATGAAAGATTCAAAATTTCCAGATTTATTGAATTAGCTGAAGCATCTCTGGAAGCATTTCCAAAATATATTATCTCTGAACAACTTAGTTTAGGCAGTGGCTTACCTGGCATTGGATTAACATATCTCCATGCTTATCGCCTCACCCAAAAATCAATATGGCACGATAGAGCAAAGCACATTTGCCAAGTAATTCTTAACACGTACGCAGAAGAAGAGGACGGAGATTCCATAAAATGGTACACGATCAACTCCAGTATGCCAAGTGCAGACTTTCTTGCCGGAAATGCAGGTATAGATTATTTCCTACTCCATTATGAAAAACCACATCTACTAAATGAATCCTTCATTTTATAAACCTTAAATATGAAAAAAGAAACAGTTATTACTATATGTAGAGGCTTACTTATATTACTGTTTATCTACGCGAGCTTTAGCAAAATTTTTGACCCTGCCCTTTCTAAAAGGCAAATGATGGCGCAACCATTTCCAACATTTTTGTCATGGGGATTACTTTTTCTAATACCAGCCTCAGAAATAGTACTATCAGTTCTGTTAATGATTGAGTCAAAAAGTAAAAAGGCATTGTTAGCATCTGTCATTCTAATGGGAATGTTCACAGTATATATTACAACGATCTTACTAAATTTCTTCAACCGTGTGCCCTGCTCCTGTGGCGGAGTAATAGAAAAACTTACCTGGGGTCAGCACTTGGTATTCAATTTATTCTTCTTGGGGGTCGCTTTAACAGGGTATTTGATGTCGAAATCTAAAACGATCAGAAGCAACCTTCCGCAGCATTATACATGAAACAAAGTAAGATCAGACTGTTGGTGTCTATATGTAATTATAAAAACTATTAAACTCAATTTATGAAAACGTTTAAAAATATGCTTATTTACCCTTTGTAATATTTTAGGATTTGCCACGTCCTATTCAAATATCTCACAAAAGAGTCTTGGCCAGACCTGGTAAGTAGTAACAGACCTTACTTGTGGATACTGTTACAGGGCTGATTGTAGGAAATACAGTATGCCGAACACCAAGACTATGTAGTACGTCACCTTATTGAACAGTTCAAACAGTCGGAGGATATGCGCCTCAATGGAATACACCTATCCCAGCAAATAAAACAACGTCTTTTACCCAGGCTGGAAAAATGTATAGATAACTTATTTCACGCGTGAATGATATCCTATAAAAACCTTTAAGTATTATTATTTGTTAATCAAAAACATTAAAAAATGAAAAACGCAAAATTAGGATTCTTTGCATTACTTGGCTTGGTTGGGCTTGCCAGTGCATTTTCAAATGCTCCGAACAAATCTCTAGGATCTACTTACTATGTAATAACAGATGGAGCAAATGGCTATACCTATACCCTTTCTACCAGTTTGCTCTGCAGGGCACCCAAAGCAGGTGTAACCTCTCCCTATTGTACAGTGCAAACAACAGGAGGGTATACACCGATTGCTAACACGCCTATTCCACCTGCCAATGTTGCATCATTCACTCATCCTAACGATATTCATCGCTAGGTCGTTTTAGTGGATTATTGATTTTACAAGTGCCAGATATACTTGGCACTTGTATATTACTTATCCTTTTTCTCCTTCAACGCGAGATTGATCATCGAAATCATCCCAACACCATTATCCAATCTCGGATCCCTAGGTGTTCCCATAACTTTTCCATCTTTGTCAATTAATAATAAAGTTGGATAAGCATTTATGTTAAAAAAAGTAATGATCGGATCCAACTGCCCATTACCACTAGTATAAAGATTAATATTTTCCGGCGATGTATATTTTCCCTTTTTTAAACTTTCCAACCAAATACTTCTATTTTTATCCACACTAATGCTCACAACCTTAAATGGCAATCCTTTATATAAATCGCGTATACTATCTAATAACGGGTGAATTTCTCTACAGCCACCACATGAAGTAAACCAAAAGTCTAATAATAAAACTGTCCCTCTTAGTTGCGACAACCTAATAGCTCTGCCACTTGATCCGGTCAAGTAAAACTCGGGCAATTTTCCCCCTGGTAACTTTGCCTTTAGCATCTTTCTAAAATATTCCAATATAATTTCATCTCTTAAATATGTATGAGCATCATTAGACAAGGCAACAAGTTCATCCGCAACAATATACAACTCGTACTCGCTCAATAAAGCTGCAATTAACTTCTCTCTTACTTCACCAGTGAAATGTTCTGTTACATATTTGTAGCAGCTAAACACAGAAAAGTCTTTACCAATGAAGGTACAAGAATCAAATCGATACTTTTCAATAACATATTTTACGAAATACTCAGAACTAATCAAGCAAGGATCCCCTAATGATGCCTCCTCTATTGTCCGTCGGCCACCATAATAATACTTATTTAACAGCGCTATTCGATTCTCATAATTTAAATTCTTACGAGAGGTTGAAAGATTTAACAACAAATAAATATTTGTCTTAGATGTCAAAATGCTTTGGGCTTTATAGTAGTCTGCAACATTTTGTGGAATAGCACTATGAAGCGAGTCAATAATCTCTAGCTTTTTCTTTCTGACAGTCTCTTCCTTTTTAAATAACTCGTCCAAGTTATTATCATTTAAAATAAAACGCCCTTTAATCTGATTCGAAATCTCCTTTAGCCTATTTGCCAAATAAAATTTCGTTGCACCTGTCCCTTTGAAAGAATACATTGCATCCTCCTCTTTTATTATAACATTATCTCCAGGAGTAACAAGATAAACTAACGAGCTTTTGTCATAGTGAGAAGGAAACCGTATACAGATAGTCGCGGATTTCCTTTGTATTGGCAGATTAATTTGGAAATTTCCATTTTGTGTTCGAATAACATGCTCTTTATACGAAATATCCGACAAGGCATAACCTAAAGGATATTCATAAATAATTACAGTGTCAACTTTCTTTAAAAATGAAAACAGTCCCGAAATCCTGACTGAATCAAGCCCTGTAATTGTGCTCCCCTTGATTTGAAAAGGAATTAAAAATAGCCCAATAAAAATCTTTACTGCAAGAGTTTGCATATGTTTTACTTTTTAGAAATAACTAGTTTATTGAAAGCGAGGTTTCAAATCTTCGCACTTCTTTTTGCAATCCATTTCCTAATAAATTGCTCTCAATGAATTTTAAAAATCGAGGCTAACGTGATTAACATTATTAGCAAGTAAATGAAAACTAGAATAGCTCAAATAATTCTTTAGTTAATTCTAACTACAATGAAATATCGGAAAATGGCAACGAAACAAAAACCCCAGATTACAACAATGATGTCTATTATTCGGCGCAGCACTATTGAACATGCTAATAGCTAAGCAATCCAACTTCATAGAATCCTAACTTTTTCGTCATCCAGCGTTAGTTGATACTATATCCATTAGAAACACCTCGTTGCTTAAGCATTACAACTACACTCTAACTCTCATAAATTAAGAATCAATCGCCAGTTTTAATCTCAAACATATTCATATTTGAATTACCTGGGGTTTTGTTCCAAACCGCTTATTTGGATTTCTTGATCAGGAATAGCAAAAGTATATCTAGGATCATTGGGAGGCAAAGTATAGACTTGGCCATTAATCTTCCTAGTCAAGGTCACGGCGAACCTGGGATCTTTATTCAACCTTCTTAAATCGGTCCAACGTACACCTCTAAAAAATAATTCCTTCTTCCTTTCTAATAGCACCAATTTTAGAGCTTCATCTGCGTCAACGGCGGTAAATTTTACAAAGGTCCCCGCTTTCCACCGCTTTTCAAGTAATGTATTTAAGTCATTCATTGCTGAAGAATAGTCCCCCCTTCTGGCATAAATTTCAGCTCTAATTAAGAAGAGCTCATCAATTGCTACACCATCAAATAGATATCCAGGCTTTAGCAATTGGTAATTTCCCTTAAATCTTGGAACATCTGATGATTCGTAAAAGAAAGATGTTTTACGTAGATCGTTAGAACCATATGAATTATACAATACAGAATCTACCGCTGCAACTGTGCGGAAATTAAAATAATAGTTCACCATCGTAGTTAAATATAGCATCTCTGGAAGTGGAAATTGGCTTCCGGAGGTCAAACGAGTAGGATCTGGCAGTAAGTTATTGTAGTCAAAAAGTGAATTCTTCTTAGCCAAGACTAAGTTAGCGTATACAAAAGCACTGTCAAATCGCCCCATTGTAAGATAAACCCTGGCAAGCAAAGCCTGGGCAGCAAAAATACTCGGCATTTCAATATTAACGGCTTCAATCGGCAGCAACTGAATTGCTTCAACTAAATCATTTATCACTTGGTCATAACATTGTTGGACAGTGGCTCTAGTTGATTTTTTTACAAGATCAGCCGTAAGCCTCAATGGGACACCAAGGTCTGTTTGTGCAGTTGCACTATCATATTGTTTAGCAAAATGCTGCAGCAAGTTGTAGTGCGACAAAGCACGAAAAAAAAGCGCAGATCCCTTTACGGCATTTGCTTGAGAAATATCAGATGGTGATATATTAATTACTTCCAATGCATCTAAAATAACATTCGCATTATAAATTTCCGCATATGGATAATTCCAGTCATTTATTCTTTGCGTTGCCGGATAAATATCTTTTGCCCAGATATACACATTCTGATCCAAACCAGGATTATCTATAAAATCAAAATCAGAAACATAGAATTCATCAGTTGATGCTTGTCCAATTCCAGGATTGGTCTGATTAAATATAGCATCGTTTTGAAGCAATTTCTGGAGATCCCCTAAGGACCTTGGGATTACCAAGGCATCATTTGGTACTTCCCGTAAGAACTCATTCTGCTTTTTACAACTAACCATCGTAACAGAAGCTGCAAACACTGTGGATACTGCAATTCCAACAACCAAAACACTTCTTGTGCTTTTTGATACTTGCCATTGTTTCGTCTTCCGACAAACAATTTCTAAAAAACTTGACTTCATAATATCTTTTTATAATATATTTTGATGAAATATATTGTACCAATTGAGATGCTATTGGCACTGTTTTACGTTCGTTCCTATTCTCGAATATTGATACGAAAATTGATCTCAATCCGTGTTAAAACGATGCCTTAAATCCAATTGAATAGCTCCTTGGAGATGCATAATCACCGGCAAAAACATCTGGATCAACACGGTGATTACTTGCCTTCCAAATAATACCTACGTTGCTTACATATCCGTATATTGTAAGTGTGCGAAAACCCTTAACGATTTTGTTATTTAATTCATAACTTAATGAAATATCCTGAAGCCGAATATGATCGCCTTTTTCAACTAAACTTTCCGAAAATCGGTAAAACGCATCTCTTGAGGCATTCAAATTTGATACGTTTACTGGCATCGACGGCACAGTTGTTGTCCGTTCATCTCCAGGGTTCACCCATCTCCGGAAATAGTCTTCATGACCAGTCCATTGAGTAAATAGGCTGTTATAAAAAATCGAAGATCGTCGGAAATAGTATTTTAATTTATAAACAACGTTAAATGATAGCGATAAAGACCTGAAGTAAATTGAATTTCTTAGGGATCCAAAATAAACAGGTCTTGAAGAACCCATATACTTGAGACTATCTACCGACTTCATAGCTGAAATAATAGCATTGTAATTGGTGCTTAATTTCCCATTTAAATATCCTTGAGGATCACCGGCTTCGTTCGATAGTGGGCCAGTCTTATAACTATATATAGAAAAAATCGGTTTCCCAACGCTTGGTGTGATTGATGCACCGTCTGCCGATGCAAACAGGTATTGGCTTGGTGTAGATTTAACATCATAGCTGGCAACCTTATCGATTGCGTAGCTTGGAAGGAAGTTCAATTTCCACTTGAAACATTTGCTATTAATAATAGAAAAGTTCAATGTAATGTCAAAACCATGACCTTTCGTGCTTGCTGTATTTCCAAAAAAAGTTGAATTGCCGGTTGATGGTGCCAACGGAGATGATCCAAAAAGGTCAAGTCCTCTCTTAAAATAAAACTCTATACTCCCAGCAACTAAATTCCGTTTAGTCGCAAAGTCAACACCTAAATTGACAATGCGAATTTTTTCCCATTTTAAAAAACGATTTCCGGGACTTGCCACAAAGTTATATGGGATACCTAAAAACTGATTGTTACTAGCTTGCCTAATTGTTGTAACAGCTGTAGCAATTTTATTAATATTTCCGTTGTAACCATAACTTCCTCTTAAACTGAGAATTTGAAGCCAGGAAACATTATAAAAATGCTCCTTTGTCACATCCCACAAAAGTCCTAAAGAATAAAGAGGGACAGATTGTTGGTTAGTTTTCACCCCAAATAAATTAGATTTATCTATTCGACCGCTTGCGTATATCGTATATTTCTTGGCAAGCGTATAAGCGGCATTTCCAAAATATGAGACAAACCTGTCTGTAGTCCTACCAATCGACAAAGCATTGGGAATCAAATTATAATTACCACTCGGGAAGTTAACATAATAATCTACAAAATTCACAAGTTGCGAACTTCCACTCGCCTTATTGTAACCATATACCGTACTCGGATTTTCGTATTTATTTACTGTCTGATTTATTTCAGCACCTATAATTGTGGTTAAATTGTTCACTTCATTCCACGTTGCATTATAATCCATTTCTGCACGAAGACGATGAGAGTAAATTTCATTATTACTCTGATTCATAATTCCACCAATTGGTATAGGATAAACGGTACGTTGTGGATTTGAACGCCTAAAATCCGTATACCTATTTATTAAATTACGGGCATAATATGTAGAGTCGCTAAAATATTTCTCGGAAGAAGAAACAACCTTTTCGTATTGGTATTTAGCTTGAACAACAAATCCCCAAGGCAATTTATAGGCAAGACCTATATTCAATCGGTTATCTAACAATTGAGATGTATTATCTGCGAATTTTAATTCATCTAAGGGTCTATATTTCCAATCTAATAATCCGTTTTGGGCTAAAGGGTCCGTAATCCATGAATAATTGTAATCTTTAACAATAGATAAAGCATCACCACTAGAACTAACCAACTTGGCATAGGGATAAATTGACGAATTATACTGCCCACCAGTCGAGATATTTCCTATCGGACTATTTGAGGTAACATGTGTTTGGCTGAAATTATACCCGGTATAAATTGACAAATTCTTAATCGGATAAAAACTAAGATTTGAGTTAAGTGTAACCCGATCACTTTTGTTACCAACCAGCCCTAATTTATTATTATCATAGCCAACAGACAATGCATATTCATTATTATTGCCCCCCCCTCTAACACCAATCGAATATTGCTGAGCAAATGATTTTCGATAAAAAAAATCAGATATATCACTTCTTACATCAATATCCCTAAAAGCATCGATTCGATTTCTAGCTTCTGCTTGTGAAATTAATCCCTTCCTTAGATCATCTAAAATTTGAACGACAGGAGAGACCGGCGGCTTTAACGTACTTGATAATTGTGCATCATAAAAGTGCTGATCAAAAAGTCTTTGCTCGATATCTATAAATGCTGAAGCAGGTAGAAAATTAGGTGTAAAAATATTTATCTTCTGAGCAATGGAGGTATTGGCGTTCACCTCAATTAGTGGTGCCTGGTTCTTTCTTCCCTTCTTTGTCGTTATTACAATAACTCCGTTCCCTGATTTCACTCCCCAAATTGACGCCGCAGCTGCATCCTTCAAGACAGTTACAGATTCGATGTCATTCGGATTCAAACTGTTGATATCGCCGTCGTATGGAAAGTTATCAACTACAATTAAAGGACTTGCATCAGAAAACAATGTACTGTGTCCCCGGATCGTTATTTCGTTTGTGGAAGTGTTCCTGTTAAAAAGCATGCCTGAAACGTTTCCCTCTAAGCGGCTGATGATATCTCCACTGACCCGCTTATTAAATAACTCATTATTTACGATGCTAAAAGAACCAGTCACCCTTTCCTTCGGCAATTTTTGATAACCAGTGGAAACGGAAATCACGGCCTCTCCGAGTTGAGCAATCTTCAATTTAAGTCGAACAAGCAATTCTGTCCTTCCACCTAAATGTAATGTTGTATCATTGAATCCAATACTTCGAACAGTTATAGTAGCATCAGGACTTACTCCTTTAAGTGTAAATTGACCGTTTTCATCCGCTGTGGTCATTTTCTTCGTCCCATTGACGAAAACTGATGCACCTGGAACAGGTTCGTTTTTTTCGTTCAGAATCTGACCATTGATATCTACTGACGGCGGAAGAAAAGGAGTGCCAGGTGAGGGAGACCTGGCTGGTTCCTTTGTTTTGATCAGGATGGTGTGGGTTTTCTTGGATACGGTGAACGTCAGTGGTTGGTTTTTAAAGCATTCAGCTAAAACATCTTCCAAGCTGGCCCCACGCATATTAATAGTTACTTTGCGCGTTAACTGTTTGCTATTATCATAATACATATAGTTAAACCCCGATTGGCGCGACACCTCTGCGAGTACGTCTTCCAGATTGGCATTTGTAAAAGTAATGGTAATCTTATCCTGGCTTAGGACTCGGGCATTTACCTGGAGACAGGCAATAAGGAGAATAATGGACAATTTCATACCAAGTAGTTTTGGTGTTGCGCTCGGTGCAAAGAACATTTGCACCAGTTGGTTGATTTGCATAACTTTAACTCGTGTTTGTTGAGGTTCTGAAATGAAGCAGTGTCAAGCAGTTTTTGCCGTTACATTGTAGTCCTCACAACATAATAGCCGGCCCGCCGCCCCACGCGAGGGCCGGTTTTTGTCATGAAGCCATAAATACATTTGTTTTATTGTTGGGAATAATTCGCTACAAAGAATGATCCTCTCATTTGACAATGATTATATACTCTTAGAATCGGTATAATATGGAAGTCATACTACCCCGTTACTACCATCCGAAAAAGATAAAACGTAAATTAAAATAACAATCAGAAGGGAAGAACAATCTGCCGCATCACTAACAGCCAGACAGTGAGGACTTTCCGTTAATTTTGAAATTCCAATGTAATCGCCCAACCATTGTCACGGCAATACAGTAATAGTTCTGTTTTCTACTTTTAAATTAACACCACTCATTTTAAGTAATTCCAGCAGGTCATCCGCATTTTTCATCCGGCTGACCCTAGCGGATAATTGCTTTTCAGGTATAGCGCCTTCGTACTTTACTTCTAAATCATACCAACGGGAAATATCAGCCATAACGCGGCGAATGTCTGCATGTTTGTATTCAAAATAACCCGCCTTCCAGGCCATCACCTGGGCTGTATCTGCTGTCGTAACTGATATGGTCCTTCCTATTTCCGCCTGTTGTCCTGGTCTGAGTAGGATGGCGCCGGCAGGAGAGCTGACTTTCACAGCTCCCTGCATCAGCGTCGTGCTTGCAGGCTCTGAGCCCTCGTAAAAGTTTATATTAAATCGCGTACCCAATACTTGTATCTGGCTGTTACCAAAATCCACCATGAAGGGTTTGGTTTGATCTTTTGCCACTTCAAAATATGCTTCTCCAGTTACCCTTACCTGGCGGGAGGATCCTGGAAATGTGGTGGGAAACCTGATGGAAGATGCCGCATTGAGCCACACTCCTGTTCCATCGCTGAGCATGATGTGGTATTGTCCCCCAGCTGGTGTCACCACTGTATTAAATATGGTCCGGCCCTCCCTGCCAGCAGCTGGCTTGTAATCCAGCCTGCCTTGATCCGATTTTATCAACTGTGCACCACCTTGCGAAACCAAGTTACCATTGGGTGCTTTTTCCAGGTCCAGATGGCTACCATCATTGAGGACAACATATGCCCTATTGCCACCAGGAGAGAGCACCACCTGGGAGGAAGCAGGCGATAGCTTTTTATCATCGAATTGCCGATGATAAAAAAGGAAGATGATAGCCGCAGCAGATATAGCGACAGCTGCTACGGCGTACCACCTGATTTTAATGGTCGACCTAAAGACTGATGTATTTATATTTAAGCGCTCAAAAGCTGCCTGTTGCAACTGTTCTCCACGCTCTAACATTTCAACCGCACTGAGAATGCTTTCGGCATTTGTTCTTTTTTCAAAGGCAGCCATATGCGTAGGCTCCTCCAACCACCTGTCCAATTCCAACTGTTCGTCAGCGGTAATGGTACCAGCAGTATGTTTGATCATGAGATCTCTTATCCTAAGTAACAATTTATCTTCCTCCATGTTAGGATCTGATGTGCATCATTTAATAAGAACAAATGCTTTTACCGTTTATACAGTATTAAAACGCCTCAGCGAAAAAAAAGTAGACACCAAATCCCAACTTTTTTTGTTTTTTTTTGGATTGTGTATGGAGTCAGGTAAAATAGAGGCTGACAATGTAAGGGACCAGTGTTAGCCCTTCAATAAAGGAGGACGACTTTAAAATTTCCCGTAAACGATGCAGGGCACGGTGTCGGTGTTGTTTAATGGCGCTAACTGTGACGGACATTTTATCTGCTACTTCCTGCAGACTATGATCTTGTATGAATAATAGGTCAATAACCTCCTGCTGTTTTTCGGGCAATTGCTTCAGGTAATTATGTAACAATGTGCGCAGCGCCTCATAATAGAGACCATCCAGAATATCTTCTGTGGTTTGTTCGACAGGTAGCGTTGGCAGTATCTTCATCTTATGTGTATGCGCCCGCTTGGATTTTCGGAAATAACTCATGCAACTATTCCGGGCAGAGATGTAAAGAAAAGCACGGATCGCATACACGGATGTAAAGTCTTTTCGCTTTTGATACAGCTTGAACATTGTATCAGATGCAATGTCCTCTGCTTCCTGCTCATTTTCCAGCAGGTTCTTACAAAAGCGGAAAAGTTCGGGGAAAAATACCTTATGTAGCTGTTGAAAGGCCTCTTTGTCACCCTGCCGAAAGGCAGTTACTACTTCTTCAAGATCCAACTTTGCACACATACTTCAAATTTTAGGTGGCGGATGGTAAGGACTATTTAAATTGTTTCGTAACGTTCTATCGTTTATTATCCAATACTTCCAGGGAAGCAATTCTGCCAATGCTTCGTCTTATAACTAATAAGAATATTTTGAAGGAAAAAACTTATCAGAAAAGAGATATGAAGGTCAATTGTAATGAGGATGAAAGACAGAATATCACCTTAATTCCAAAGTTAAAGCTTTTTTGGCATCATGTCCAAAAGGGGAGTTGTCACTGACATGAATCCACCGCTATTTCATTCGTGGCATAATTTCTCTTTAGCATCTATGGCTTGCCTTTCCCACTCTTGGATATGTTTTTACTAACTCCTAAATACATGCGCAACTGGGTGATACAAGCAGTATTAAATTATCCTTTTTTATCAACTATTGAAATTGCCACGCCATAACTTAAACATCCAGCACGAACACTGTTATCGGTAACGCCTCGCTCAAATATAAGTTTAACACCGGAAATGTCTATGAGCGGATAACCTGCAGGTATGATATCGTACCATTCTTCAGGGAATAAATAGAGGTGTTTATCGGTGCCTGTATGCAACGCGACTTTCTCCTTGTGCTTGTGATATATTTCCGGTAGCGTATCATAACATATGAATCCAAACCCTTCGAGGATATGGGGTGGCGCAGCCAATAAAAAGGTGCGAAACTCTTCCTCGCTTTCTGGTCGCCATTCATAGGAAAGCTCCTGCATTCTTGATAATGGTAGCAGCGCATTTTCCTCATCAGCTAATAGGGTTGTTTTTAAAAATCTATGCCAGTCGTGATCATTGTCAATGAAAGTCATATTATCGCTTTGGTGTAAAAAAAGGATTGTTCAGACGCCATTGATTAAAACAGCTATTGGACACCTTCTTATATATAGGAGTAAATGGTGCGTTCCACGATCACCACATAAACCGGTTCATCCGGTGTGAAATCACTTTCCTGGATATCCTTCGGGTGAAAATGGCCCGAGGCTTCATCGGGCAATAAGTCCTGTAGCCCGTGTATGAACTGATAGGCTTCATCGATGCCATTCACCAGGAAAGGCAGGATCTGCACCTGGTCACCGAATTGTTGCTGGATCCGGAATTTAAAGTCTCTAAAGGCGCCGTAATCATACTGAGGGTTGCCGGACACAAAATGCAAAGACCACTCGTGGTGGAGGACGGTCGGCTTTTGCTCAAAAATAGGGTTAGACCGTAGTTCTATATGGGCGTCGGCCTCCTCGATCTTTTTCTTTAGCAACGCAGTATAACGGGGTATATCCATATGGCGGTTTAAAGTTCCAAATGTAAAGGAATTCGGCGCGCAATCTGGTTCGAGCAAGCAGGGATTTTTCCGGTAAATAATACGTCGAATATTCTTTGCAATTGTGCCTATGCAGTAATGGACAGGTATTAAGAGAGAAAAAGTGGAGCATATCGGAGTCGAACCGATGACCTCTACCATGCCATGGTAGCGCTCTAGCCAGCTGAGCTAATGCCCCGGATTTGTTAGTAACGAAAAAGGAAAAGAGCTGACAAATGTAACCCAAATTGGATCAGATTGGCTTTGTTAGTTTTTTGTTAGTGAAAACAAAAAACGCCCACATTATATTTAATCATACAATGTAAGCGTTAGAATGTCAGCGTGGAGAATACCGGAGTCGAACCGGTGACCTCTTGCATGCCATGCAAGCGCTCTAGCCAACTGAGCTAATCCCCCTTATTGCAGGGGCTCCTGCCTTTAGCGAGGTGCAAATTTATACTTTTTCCGGTAATTGCAAATATTTTTTTGGGAGGGGGGAGTCTTTCCCAAAGTCTGTTTAAAGGCCCACCTACTATAACAAGGAATCCAATCTTAAAATCAGCTTAATCTGCCTCCTGCCGCCGACATACTTTCTTATTTCGCAGATTACTCATATAAGCATTAAAAACTATGAGTACCTTCGCCGTTTAACATCCCATAGATGCTTATCTGTCAAGCAAAATCTAAATAATTTGTTAACGTAACAAAATGACTTTTGTGCGTTTTTTTTAGCTATTTCGAACCAAATTCTAAATACATGTTTTTAAAGCAATGTCTGTCATTCCTGACCGGATTGATATGTCTCCCTATGTTTCTACTCGCCCAGGAAACCACTTCCGAAATTCACGGGCAAGTTACAGACGGAACTACCGGCATACCCGGCGCAGCCATCATCGCACTCCACACTCCTACAGGGACAAAGTACATGACCACCACCCGTAAAGACGGGCGCTACAACGTTCCCAACGTACGCGTTGGCGGCCCTTACACAATCACTGTTTCCTACATCGGGTACAAAGAACAAAAGATCGAGAACATAGTTCTCTCCCTGGGACAAGAGTTTACCGGCGACTTCAACCTGGTGCCAGACACCAAACAACTCCATGAGATAGTTGTAAAATCCGGCAAACAGGACAAAACATTCAACAACAACCGCACGGGCGCACAGGAGATCATCAGCCGTGATCAACTGGAAAAACTGCCTACCATCAACCGCTCCGCCCAGGACTTCACCAGGCTGGAACCTACTGCCAGCAGCACAATAGGCGGACAAAGCTTTGGTGGCCGCAGCAACCAGTACAACAACTTTACCGTAGACGGCGCCAACTTCAACAACTCATTTGGTTTGTCAGGTAGTCTCGGCGGACAAACAAGCGCCCAGCCTATCAGCCTTGACGCGATAGACCAGATCCAGGTGAACGTATCTCCCTATGACGTACGCCAGGGCGGCTTTTCCGGTGCAGGTATCAATACCGTGACCAAAAGCGGTACCAACCAGCTGAAAGCTACTGTGTACACCTACTTCAAAAATGAAAACACCCAGGGGTACAGAGTAGGTACCACAGAAGTAGCCAAGACCGACCTTTCATTCAACATCCGCGGTGCATCTATAGGCGGTCCCATCATCAAAAACAAAGTATTCTTCTTTGTAAACGGTGAAACCTCCCGTCAAACTGCACCTGCTACCAGCTGGCAACCATCCAGCAGCAGCCAGGCCCCAAACAGTGCAGGTGGTGTTTCCCTGGCTAATGCCGATACCCTGGCAGCACTTGCCACCTTCCTGAAAGATCATTTCAATTATGATCCGGGCGCTTACTCAGGTTATTCCTTTAAGACCAACAGTGATAAGATCACTGCCAAAATAGACTGGAACATCAACTCCAGCAACACCCTGACCCTGAAATACAACTACCTGAGATCGTTCTCAGACCAGTTTGCCAGCACCAGCAGGCCAGCAGGCATCACCGGCGGTCAGCCCGGTTACAACTCCATGCCCTTCTATGGCAGCGGTTATGTGATCAATAACGACTTCAACATCTTCATTGCAGAGCTGAACACCCGTTTTGGCAACTCAGCATCCAATAAACTGCAGGTAGGTTATACCGCCCTGCGCGACTACCGTACTACACACTCTACTTCCAGCACTTTCCCGCTGGTAGATATCCTGTATAACGGTAACATCTATACTTCTTTCGGATATGAGCCTTACACTTATAACAACAAGCTCAACACCGACGTATTCCAGTTCTCTGATATCTTCACCTTCTATAAAGGTGCACACGAGATAACTGCAGGTACACAGAACTATTACAGGAAGTATCAGAACGCATTTGCTCCGGGTTACCAGGGCGCTTACCAGTTCAACAGCCTGTCAGATTTCTACAGCAGCGTAACTAACGGTACAGCTAATGCCAGGAACTACTATCTGCAGTATTCTGCGCTGAAAGACGGCAGCTTCCCATGGGCTAATGCAGGATCGACAGAACTGGGCGTTTTTGCACAGGATAAATGGCGCGTTACCAACAACTTTACCCTGACCTACGGTCTGCGCCTGGATATGACCATCTATAAACAGGATTTCCAGGATAACCCTGATTTCAACGCTCTCAAGTTCAAAGACGGCGTTAGCTATAACATCGGAAAGGCTCCGGGCAATGCACTGCTGATCTCTCCGCGTATTGGATTTAACTGGGACGTGCTGGGCGATCATACCTTACAGGTACGTGGTGGTGCAGGCATATTCTCTGGTCCGCCGCCATTTGTATGGATCAGCAACCAGGCATCCAACAACGGTGTGCAATGGGGTTCTTTCACCAGGAACAACGTAGCTTTCAGTGCAGATCCTAACACTTACCGTCCAACAGAAGGCGCTGCCAACACAGCTTACAGCGTAGCGCTGACTGACAAGAACTTTAAATATCCTTCCGTTATCAAATCCGGACTGGCGGTTGATAAGAAAGTAGATGACTGGGTATTTACCGTTGAAGGTTCTTATTCAAAAGATGTTAATGCAGTATACTACTCCAACATCAACCTGAATGAGACCAATGCCTATGCGCTGACAAACGGTTCAGATCATCGTCTGCGTTATAATACATCGCTGACCACTTCCCTGAACACCAGCAATAAATACTATTACGGCGGTACTTCCCTGGCAGATCCGAACATTGGTACGGGTATCCTGATGAAAAATACCAGCAAAGGATATTCCTACTACCTGACAGGAAGGATACAGAAAACCATCGGCAACCTGTATATGAGTGTTGCCTATACACATGCTGACGCCCGCAACACGGCTGAAACCGGCAGTACTGCCTCTTCTCTGTGGAGTGCACGTGCAGTAAGCGCAGATCCTAATTCACCGAACCTGGCATATGCTTCTTACAGAACGCCAAACCGTGTGATAGCCATGGCTTCCTACAAAGTTTCTTATGCTAAATACTTCAGCACTACCTTCGGTCTGATCTTTGAAGCACAGCCTGCAGGCGTTACTTCTTACATCTATAATGGCGATCTGAATGGCGATGGATACAGCAATGACCTGATCTATGTTCCAAAAGATGCAACTGATATCTCCCTGGTTAAATCCGGTGCTGCAGATACCAGGACAACTGCACAGATATGGGCACAGCTGAATAACTTCATTAACCAGGACAGCTACCTGTCCAAGCACCGTGGTGAGGTTACCAAAGCGAACGCTGTAGTGTTGCCATTCTACAAAAAAGCAGATGTGAACATTACCCAGGATATCTCTGTAAAGACCGGTGAAAACCGTCATACACTGCGTTTAACTCTGGATGTTATCAACGTAGGGAACCTGCTGAACAGGAACTGGGGTATTGTTAAAGCGGCAAGTGTTAACAACTTCCTGAAGTTTGAGGGTATAGGTTCAGATGGTAAAACGCCTAACTTCTCTTTCCCTTATGCTAACTCAGACGGGCAGATACCTTATACCAACAGCTTCGTGAATAATACAGCTATTACTTCACGCTGGCAGATGCAGTTTGGTGTGAGATATCTGTTTAACTAAGACAGTCTTCACATAAAAAAAACGCTTTCGTCCTGTGACGAAAGCGTTTTTTTTATGTGGCCTGGGGCCGGCTTTTAAAAGTGTATTACCATCCTATACCATAATCCTCACCATGGTTACTGCTTCCACCCCATAAAGAACCATGTTCCCGGTCAAGATAAATGGCATTTACCGGTCCGCTGGTACGCTCGCTGAAGGTGGGGATATATCCCATATTCTTCAGCTCTGTTCTCACTTTCTCTGGTGTATTGCTGTTCAGCAGGACGCTTCCCGGACGTGGTTTACGGTCGTTCATGGAACTACCACCAAGTGATAGCCATAACTGGTTGGAGTTGATGTTGGCAGCCTCGGTGGCCTGTTGAACCGTCATCCCGAATTCTACCATGTTCAGGAAGAACTGTAACAGGTTCTGGTCCTGCGTATCTCCCCCCTGTACGGCGAAGGACAGGTAAGGTTTGCCGTTCTTCAGCGCCATGGAAGGCGTTAATGTTACCCTGGGACGTTTACCTGGTGCAATTACATTAAAGGGGCAAACGGCGGAATCCAGTACAAAGCTTTGTAAGCGCTGGCTCATACCAACACCT
Organism: Chitinophaga tropicalis; assembly: GCF_009758205.1. Classification (GTDB taxonomy): domain Bacteria; phylum Bacteroidota; class Bacteroidia; order Chitinophagales; family Chitinophagaceae; genus Chitinophaga; species Chitinophaga tropicalis. Next base: position 1,236,480 of record NZ_WRXN01000001.1, on the reverse strand, counting down.
GTATGACCTGCAATACATGCCGGCGTCCATCCTCCGCTGGGAGTGATTGATACTACCCATCCGTCTGCATCGGCAGCTTCCACGCTGGTGGTACCTCTCCACAGGCGGTCCATGTAGGCGCTGTCAACATCGTTGGCAGCATACATGTTTGCATCAGGGGTTGATTGCAGGATGCCTGCGGCATCATGTTTAGGTACGAACCGGTCCTGTTTCTTTTCTGCGGCAGTATCAGTCAGTGCGTTATGTTGTTTTAGAAGGGACAGGAAGGGGTTTTTCTTTCCTTCAAAAGGATAAGGATCGCCGGGAGTGGGATTTGGATCATTATGGTCAGGGTTGATCAGCTTTGCGCGCTCTTTTGCGTAGGTTTTGCTGAGTAATCCGTTGATGGGCGACTTGGGCGAGAAGTAAGGATCGCCATAGTAGAAGTCCCTGTCGGCAAAGGCCAGGTTCATGGTCTGGTAGAGGGTGTGGATGTATTTTGTGGAGTTGTACCCCATTGCCTTGAGATCGAAGTTTTCCAGGATGTTCAGGCTTTGCAGCAGCATGGGCCCTTGTGTCCACTGTTGCAGTTTGTATACTTCTATTCCTTTGTAATTAACGTGTAAAGGCTCTTCTTCTATTGGTTTCCAGTTAGCCAGGTCTTCTTTGGTGATCAGTCCTCCCTGTTCCTGGCAGCCCCGTACAAATTCCTGCGCAATATCTCCTTTGTAGAAACGGTCATAAGCGGCCATTATAGCCTCTTTACGGCTCTTTTTGTTGTGCAGGGCCTCTTGCTCTGCCTCCACCATTTTGGTGAGGGTAGCCAGCAGGTCTTTCTGTACGAAGATCTCCCCTGCTTCGGGGGCTTCTCTTTTTTCTCCGGGGTGGGTCAGGAATACCGCTTTGCTGTAGGGCCATTCTTTCAGCCGGTCTTTGCTGCGTTCCATACTGTTGGCAGTCTGTGCTTCAATAGGGTATCCTTCCGCCATTTCCATGGCCGGGGCCAGCACTTCTTTCAGGCTCATGGTGCCATATTCCGCCAGCATGTAGCATAGTCCGCCGGGAGTACCGGGCGTCACTGCCGCCAGCGGGCCGTATTCAGGGGGAAAATTGTATCCTTTGCCTTTGAAGAATGCCGGGGTGGCGCCTGTAGGGGCTACTCCCAATGCATTGATAGCTATTACTTTCCCTGTTTTAGGGTTGTATATGAGCGCCTGGGTTTCGCCGCCCCAGCTCAGCACGTCCCACATGGTGCAGGTAGCTGCCAGCATGGCACAGGCCGCGTCTACGGCATTGCCGCCTTTCTGGAATATCATGGAACCGGCTGTAGCTGCCAGCGGCTTGCCAGTCACTGCCATCCAGTGTTTGCCGTGCAAGGGCGGTTTCTGGGTCTGCTGAGCCCTTGCTGCCGGCAGCAAGGAAATAGATATGGCCAGGAGGATCAAATGTTTCATAAGCGAACGAGAGATTTAGATTCGATTTTTAACAAAATAATGCAGATACTTTTACCAGGAAAGATGAACTTTACCAACGGTTGTTTGTTATAAGAAATTGGTCCACGTACATTCATTTTGTTATTCCCCGTCTTCTTTCATTGCTAAAACAGCTTTTTTTATGAACGCCACTAAGTTCTGGGAGATGATTGAGCTTGCCTGGAAGGCTGACCAGGAGGCATTCAATCTAAGAGAAAGGGCGCTTGCCACCCAAAGCGAAATGCTGTTCCGTACACTGGCCCGTATTATTTCCGGTTCTATCATTGCAAATATCACGAAACAATTGATGTTCCTGGAGCAAAGTGAGCTGACCAAGTTCATACATGTACTGGAAGACAAACTCTTCCATATTGACCGGGAAGATATTCATGAGTATACCGGCGGATCTGATGAAGGCTTCCTTTTCAGCAGGTGTTTCATTGTTGGTATGGGAGAAGTTTATTATAACAGGATAGATAATAATCCGTCTATGGCTACGATGTATGCTACCGTAGGAGCGTTGTCAACTGTAGGGTATGAGGTATATGAATACCGGTTCGGGGAGCATTTTGAGAGGAATTCGATTCATTGTATTGAGTCGGGGTCGAATTCGAGGTGCTGGTAGGGGTTGGGCTGGTTTAGCCGGATAGCTAACGTGCGCAACTACTTACGCTAAGCTACACTTTCCTTTATCCATTTCGCTTTATAAAAATTTCTTACAACAAGATAAAAGCAACTATTTATTAACGGAATTTCGAAATCCGGGATTGAGATAAAATTTGCGTATATCCACCTTCATACGCAAGTTGAAGGGTCTATCAAAATGCCCCAAAAACTTCTTTATTTAATTTAGATTTCATTAATTTTATTATGACCTATAGACTCAGTAACAATGTCAAACATGTTCGATGTTAACCAAATACCGTCCGTTACTTTTTTTAATATTCTTCTTTTTTAGTCAGGGAATTATCGTTGCCCAAGATATCAAACAGGATGCCGACGCCGCCGAAAATCTTCACCGGCTGCTAAAAAGATCTATTGACGAAGTTCGCTATGATAAACAGGAATTGGTTGATAAATCCCGATACCGTCATTATATCTACTCACCGCTTGACAGAAAAGCTTATCGCCTGAATGATGGTGACAGATTTCATTTCTTTGGGATTCCCGTTCGGGAAACACTTCTCCTGACTGACAGCAGTGCACGCGTGATGGCTGTCCTCCTGGCTGTTGACAAGACTCCTAAACTGGATAGCATTATTTACTGTCACCTGGGCGACGAACAACCTCCCACCTGGACCGTATGGACTACGCTATCAAAAGAACCGATCAGGAAGGATGCTTCGCTCCATGTTTGGAAATGGAACAATTGCCTACTTTCTTTCAACGAAAAAACCGTATTCACTTCAATCGACAAGTCTGATAAAGAGCATGAGACGGTAATCGTCATGCTTCGACCTGTATGGGATAATAATTGAGCACAATCTACCAGGAGAGGCCTTATTGGGCCAGTCTCTTTGAGATTGTAACTATGTCATACAAAGAACTGAAATCGCATTCCCCTTATGTTGAAAATTCGAACAAGCAATTCTAATTACAGAAAAGCGGGTTTCCAACATGGAAGTATTATTCATTTTTGAGTCTCTTTTATTTTTCCGAAGCCCCTTCTAAAAGCGTATAAAAAAGACCTGAATCTGTCTTTCCTATTGGCTCTCCGCAAGCAAATATGGCTTATAAATTTTCATCACCGCTTCTGCCAACTGAGTCATTAGCTTGCAGAAGAAGATAGCATCTGCACGTTCTTCTCTGGTCCAGCTGTCTGCCTGCGGACTGGTCATAGCTGTATCAATGATCTCCTGCATAATTCTCCTTACATCCTCCATATCATTATAACAAGCCAGAAATTGATTAATTAAATTAATAGGCGGTTGGGAATAACTGACATTGCTGAACAATTTTACTGTCGACATTTTTATAAATATTATTTGGTTAACAAAAAAAGTGGAACTTTCTGCTGCCGCCAGGAACCTGCTGGAAAAAGGATGAACACGACGAACAAGAAACCCACGCTGTTAAAGCAAAAATAAGATGCTTAATCAGTCTCCTCAAGTGTCATTCTGTTCAGTTCATACACATTATTCACTTTGTTCACGGTATAATTTGCTTCCTATCTTTTTTGATAGCGCAGGTTTGTATTCAACTATTCCAGTTAATAGTAGTAAATTATAGCTATCTAAACCCGTTCACGTTATGGTTAACCTATATTCCACGAAAGAGGTCATCTATCTTTCATGCATCTTTTTGCTTCTTTGTTCACCTTATGCTGTAGCACAGGATACAACCAGTTACATCCAGACATTAAATATCCGGACAGCAAAGATCGATACTGTACTTACTATCAAAGCACTTTTCGAAGCGCCGAACTGGCATCCGGATAATTATCTGATTGTAAACAGCAAAGGGAAGATCTATACGCTGGACCTGGGTTCTAAAAAACTAACAGTACTCAACACAGGATTTGCTACTGAATGCAATAACGACCACGGAATATCCCCCGATAAAAAATGGCTGACCATCAGTCACAATGACAAAAGCGATCCTTCAGAAAAACCCTATAAATCTGCCATTTACATTCTTCCTGTTACAGGCGGGCAGCCCAGAAGGATTACGCCACAGGTACCTTCTTTCTGGCATGGCTGGACCCCGGACGGCAAAACATTGGCCTATTGCGCAGAACGGAACGGTAATTTTGATATTTACACTATCAGCGTAGATGGTGGTACGGAAAAAAGGCTAACGGATAATGAAGGACTGGATGACGGGCCTGATTACTCTCCGGATGGTAAATACATTTATTTCAACTCATACCGAACAGGCCATATGCAGATATGGCGGATGCTGGCAGATGGTTCAAAGCCGGAGCAGTTAACGTTTGATGAAAACTCAAACTGGTTCCCGCATCCTTCACCCGACAATAAGTGGATTGTTTACATTGCTTATACATCGGATGAAGGGCAGAACCATTTGTTTGGCAAGGACGTTAAATTACGGTTGATGAATACTGCCACCAAAGTTGTTAAGGACATCACACCTGTGTTCTATGGTGGCCAGGGCACTATTAACGTTCCTTCCTGGAGTCCGGACAGTCAGAAAATAGCCTTTGTCAGCTATTCTGTTGACTGAAAATTACATGAAGAACTGCTCAGAAACGATCTTACCGTCTTTCACCACATACACACATAGTTCACTCATGTTCATCCGTCCTCTTTCTTTCATGGTCATATCCATGTTCAATACCATGGCAATGGCATTACCACCTATAAGTGGCTCAGAAACGCTGATGTTGTGCACTTCTTCTACCATAGAATCGAATTTCTTTCCTTTTTCGATAATGGCAGTCAGTCCTTTCGTTTCTTTGGCAAATGCAGGTGATTCTTCCGGTTCTATGCTGATAGCATCCTCAGCATATAATTCTCTCTGAGCTTTTTCCCAGTCGCCTTTAGCACAAAATCCGGCCAGGCGGGTAGCGATTTCTTGTGTAGTCATGACAATGGGGATTTGGTGGAGATGTAATTTACGAGAAATCAGATTGAGAAATTCAGGGATAAGTATATGATTTTCATAATAACCGGCAGGAAGTACTGTCGCAGTATCAGGGCATAAATTAGCAATACTAACTCAAAACGAAGCAACCAGAATAATTTTACCAGTCACCGGTTTAAATGCCTGAACATGACGTCCAGCCAACATCCCCCTGTGCTGCACTTTGGGATCCCTGAAAAAATGCAGTCACTCATCAGGGTATCTGCCAACCTACCAGACAACTACCTGCAATACCGCCTTGCACATTCCTCGGCAACCACGTTTGTAGAAGCGCCTTTTGGCCAGTTTATCACCCAGGAGATCAGGGACCCCGGATGGGTGATCTGCTGGCAGCAGTATTTTGTCAACGAGAAGATCCGGTTACGGCCTACTTCCAATCAGCCTATGCTGGCCATGTATTGCGTATTACAGGGCAATGTATCCTGCCGCCTGCAGGGCCAGGGCAAGCTGATGCTGATAGAGAAAGAGTTTGGGCTTTACTATATCCCTTCTCATTCACAAAATACAGCAGACCTCCGTGCGGGCAATTATGAGATGCTGTACATTTCCTTCTCTGCTTCCTACCTCCGGCAATTCCTGTCCCGGCATCCTTCTTTTGAGGACATTTACCTTCAGCAGCAGCGGCAGTCCCGCAAGGGCGCGACCCTGCCGGCTATCCGTATGGATGTGGCAGATCTGAAAGTGCTGAACGATATCCGTACTTCCCTTCTCCCGGAAGAAGAAAGGAAAGCGTTTATAGAGGCCCGGCTCAACGACCTGCTTACCCTTTACTTCAATGCCCTTACTCCCAAATACCTGCAGAACGGGGAACAGGCACAGAAGCTTCGCCAGGTGTGTATCTACATCCAAAGTCATTATCACCTGCCACTCAGCATTGCCGAACTGAGCAAAAGAGCAGGCATGCATATCAATACTTTTGAGCGGGCTTTTAAAGAGCTGCTGCATGTTTCTCCACGGGGATATATTGAACATCTGCGGATGAAAAAAGCCGCCTCCCTCCTATCCCAGACCAGCCTCAGTATTAAGGAGATCAGTTTCAGCACAGGCTATCGCGGCGCCAACTACTTTACTGCTGTTTTCAGGAAGCGTTACCGTTGTTCTCCCAGAGAATATCGGAAAAACCGCTTAACTTGATGGCAAATGCAGAGAGATGGACAATAAACTGGCAGAAAGGCTTGTCAACATCAGAAGACAGATACATGCCTGCCCTGAATTAGGATATGAGGAAGAGAACACTTCAGGACTGGTACGCGGGGAACTTGATCAACTGGGTATAGATTATATCTCCCATATAGCCGGCACCGGCGTTATTGCAACACTATCCAAAGGTACAGGTCCTACCGTAGCCATACGGGCAGATATGGACGCATTGCCCATGCAGGAAGAAACAGGACTGCCCTTTGCTTCAGCAGTAAAAGGGAAGATGCACGCCTGCGGACATGATGTTCATACCACCATGCTCATAGGCGCGGCTCACCTGCTCAGGGACATGCCTTTCCAGGGTACTGTCAAATTCCTCTTTCAGCCATCAGAAGAAGGGCCTAACAAAGACCCTGACCGTAAAACAGGCGCCCGCCGCTTTGTGGAGGATGGTCACCTGGATGACGTTTCAGCCGCGCTGGGACTTCATGTAGATCCTTCCCTGCCCGTAGGCAATATCACCTATGCCCTGGGACCAGCACTTGCCTGTACCGGCTTCTTCAAAATAGAAATACTGGGGAAGGCCGCTCATGCAGGCGCCGCCCCGCAGCTGGGCATAGATGCTATCATTGTAGCCACACAGCTTGTACAGTCTGCACAGACCATCATATCAAGACATACCCCTCCGCTGGAGACGGCAGTCCTTTCCTTTACGAAGATCAACGGAGGTGTAGCGCCTAATGTTATTGCAGATAAAGTAGTGCTGGAAGGTACTATCCGGTCTCTCAGCCTGGAAACCTATGAAGAGGTGATAAGCAGGCTGAACAGGATCATCGATGGACTTAAGCTCACTCACGGCGCGGTTATCACCTTCGATCTCTACTTCGACATACCCAGTGTGCTGAACAACCCGCAGGTACATACCAAACTGGAGCAACCGCTGGCAGAAGTGTTTGGGCAACCTGCCGTAAAAGAGGTTATTCCCCTGCTGGCGGGAGAAGATTTTTCCTACTACTCAAGGAAGGTGCCATCCATGTTTTACCTGCTGGGGGCACAGGACCCGACATCCCCCGGCTACTATCTTCATCATCCTAAAGTGATCTTTAATGAAAGCTGCATTCCTTATGGCGCCACTTTCCTTGCCAAAGGAGCAGTGTCCCTGCTGGAAGGCTACCGCTAAAAGTAAATGCTTTAACTTTGCGGCGTCATAGACTAATCAGGGATTATGGAAAGGAAACAACTGGGAAAAGGTGACACTGCCTTTATGGCTGCCTGTACGGGATTGATCGTTGCCAACATTTACTACTGCCAACCACTTATCGTATTAATAGGAAAAGAGTTTGGATTGCATGAAAGCATAGCCGGACGGGTAACCTACCTGACACAGATAGGTTATGCACTGGGATTATTACTCCTGGTGCCCCTGGGAGATATCCTGGAACGCCGTAAACAGATCATTGTCACTACCGCCATATCTGTTCTGGCATTGCTACTGGCAGCCAAAGCGCCGTCTTTCCTGGTATTGCAGATTGCCAGCGTACTTATAGGTATCTCTTCTGTTGTTCCACAGCTTATATTGCCGCTGGCTGCCAGTCTGACGGCCGACAATAAACGGGGCTCTACCATTGGCACCATTATGGGCGGCCTGCTGGTAGGTATCCTTGCTTCCCGATCGCTTAGCGGAGCTGTAGGCTCCCTTTACGGCTGGCGGGAAATGTATCTCATCGCTGCCGGTATATGTGTGGTATTATTAGGGTTGATGTGGTGGCGCTTCCCTAAAAGCGAACCTGCCTTTAATGGCAACTATGGTCAGCTGATGCGTTCTGTAGCTCACTATGCCGTTACCCAGCCTGCATTACGGCAGGCGGCTATCACCAATGCACTTTCCTTTGCTGTAGTCAGCGCGTTCTGGGTAACTATGGTGCTGTTTCTTTCTGCAGCGCCTTTCAACTATGAATCTTTTGAGATAGGCTTCTTTGCCCTGGCCGGCGCTGCCGGTGCTCTTGCCGCTCCGCTGGTAGGTAAGATCAGCGACGGACGGGATACTTCCAATAATATCATTATCGGCCTGGCGCTGGAGCTGATCAGCTTTATAGGCTTTTACTTCACAGGGAGCGGCATCTTCCTCCTTCTGGCAGGGATCATTACCCTGGATGTTGGTCATCAGTCAGTACAGGTCACTAATCAGACCATTATCTATTCCATTTTACCGGAAGCCAGGAACCGTTTCAATACTGTTTTCATGACATCTACTTTCATTGGCGGCGCTACCGGTTCTGCACTGGGGCTTTTTCTCTGGAGTGTAGGTAACTGGGCAGGCGTTTGTGCAGGATGTTCTGTAGTAGTGCTGATCAATATTTTTCTTTTCTTCAGGAACAGGTCTAAAATTGCGAAACTGGGCCTGCGACCGGTTAAATAATTGACTATATTTCCATTGTATGCATAACTTCATCCTCATAGAAGCCCCTACCAACCTGGGTCTGAAACAACTGCAACCTGACAGGGAGCCTGGCGTTAATCTCCTGCCGCAGGCGCTCCGGGAAACGGGACTGGCAGAACAGGCGGGTATCAGCCGGAGCATTAATATTCCTGCTCCCCCTTACAGTATGGAACTGGACCCTGAAAGTCATGTACGCAATGCTGACGCCATTGCAGCGTATAGCCGTACCTTAGGCGCCAGGGTAAAAGAGGCCGTAGAACGCGGTACAGTGCCTGTAGTAATTGGCGGCGATTGCAGTATCATCGTCGGAAATATGCTGGGGCTGAAAAGTACCGGTGGAAAGTATGCCTTGTTCTCTATGGATGGGCATACAGATTATGTGCCTCCGGGGAAGTCAGGCACTGCCGGCGCCGCAGGTATGGGCCTGGCGCTGATAACAGGACACGGGCATCCCAAACTAACGGATATAGATAACCTGGGGCCATACATACAGGAAGAACATATTTATTCCTTCGGCAACCGTGAGCTGTATTATGAAGATTATGTAGAACTGATCCTGGATAGTGCTGTCAATTATTATGACCTGCCTTCTATCCGCGAACAGGGCATTGATACTATCACTGCCAGCTTCCTGAATATGATAAAGGCAGAGCAGCTGGATGGCTTCTGGATACACCTGGATGTAGATATACTGGATAATGAGGTGATGCCTTGTGTAGATTCTCCTAATGAAGGAGGGCTTTCTTATGATGAGTGGAGGCAGACATTGACTCCGCTGCTGGCATCGCCTTATTTCAGAGGTATAAATATTACTATACTGGATCCTACTATGGATCCGGATAGAAGGTATACAAAGGAATTTTCCCGGCAGCTGGTTGCTGTATTAAGGCCATTATCTGCTGAAGTATAAAGATTTGTTTCTTTGATAAAAAAGAATACCTTTGCAGTCCTCTTTTACAATATGTAAAAAGCGGGTGTGGTGAAATTGGTAGACACGCCAGACTTAGGATCTGGTGCTTCACGGCATGGGGGTTCGAGTCCCTCCACCCGCACTCTGACGGGAGCTTTTGCTCCCGTTTTTATTTTATCCAATTCTAACCATCCTTTTTCTTTTATAATCTATTTGTTGCGGGTGAACGGTTCCATTATCCACGGGGGCCATTACGATCAAAATTCAATACTTATAAAATGCAACCCAAGCTGTTACTGGTATTCTTAATGCTGTGTTTTGCTGATTGCAGCGTATTTGGCCAGAATGAACCTTACAGGCTTACGAACGCAAAAGTTTCACCGTTTCCTGATCAATCAGTTATATTAATGCCGTCCTGGATAAAACAAAGGGAAGAGTTGAATACGGTGTATTTGTTATCACTCGATCCGGACAGGTTACTGCACAACTTCCGGGTTAATGCAGGGTTGCCTTCGGCGGCCAGGCCGTTAGCCGGATGGGAAGCTCCGGATGTTGGTATCAGGGGACATTTTGCCGGGCATTACCTGTCTGCCGTTTCAATGCTGGTGGAAAGGAACAGGGATACTGCATTAACGCGCCGTCTTATCTACATTACAGACGAGTTGTATAAATGCCAGCAGGCCCTGGGCAATGGTTATCTCAGTGCGTTTCCTGAAAAAGATTTTGATACGCTGGAAGTAAAGTTTGGAGGTGTCTGGGCGCCTTATTATACTTTTCATAAGCTCATGCAGGGGCTTTTGGATGTTTACGTCCGTACAGGCAATGTAAGAGCATATAAAATGGTGAATGATATGGCGTCATACGTAGAGAAAAGGATGAACAGGCTGAGCCCTGAAACCATTGAAAAAGTACTTTATACACCAGACGCTAACCCGGCAAACGAAGCGGGCGCAATGAACGAGGTATTGTACAAGCTTTACCAGGTTTCGCATAATCCGAAACACCTTGCTCTTGCCAGGATTTTTGACCGGGATTGGTTTCTCATTCCTTTATCAAACAACAAGGACATTCTTTCAGGCCTGCATTCAAACACGCACCTGGTGCTGGTGAACGGGTTTGCGCAAAGGTATGCCATCACCAGGGAAGCGCTTTATTATCATGCTGTGCAGAACTTCTGGAATATGCTTACCTGTCATCATGCATATGCCAATGGATCCAGCAGCGGTCCACGGCCCAATGTCGTTACACCAACTTCTCTTACTTCAGAACACTGGGGTGTGCCCGACCATCTGAGCAGTACGATGACGAAAGAGATTGCAGAGTCATGTGTTTCGCATAATACGCAGAAACTGGCAGCAGCGCTATTTTGCTGGGAGGGTGATCCCAGGTATGCCGACGCCTATATGAACACTTTTTACAATTCGACGATGGCATTGCAAAATGCTAATACCGGGGCTGTTGTTTATCATTTGCCATTGGGCTCGCCACAGACCAAAAAGTTTTTAAAAGAGGATGATTTCCGTTGCTGCAATGGGACTTCCATTGAAGCATTTGCCGCTTTGAATACCGGTATCTATTACCATAACGATTCAACCTTATGGGTGAATATGTATATTCCGTCTAAAGTAAACTGGCAGGCAAAGTCACTCTCTCTGGAACAAGTGGGAAACTTTCCTGCTGATTCTGTTGTTGAATTTACGCTGAAGACGGCGAAAAAGTCCGGAATGACCCTGAACTTCCTGATACCTGATTGGTCGAACAAAAGTGAAGTATATGTAAATAACCAGAAACAAGCGCTGGATACCCGACCTGGCTCTTATTTGTCTCTTCGCCGTGAGTGGAAGGACAATGACAGGATCAGGTTAGTTTTTCACTATGATTTTTATTTCAAGGCAATGCCGGACGATGAAAATGTCTTCGCCATCTTTTACGGCCCGGTAATGCTGGCGGCTGAAACTGATTCAGAATTTATATTAAAAGGGCAGCGGGATGAAATTTTAAAAAACCTGACTGTTAGCGGCAGCAATGTATTCCAGTTAAAGAACGGAGGAAAAACGTTTGTTCTGCGGCCTCTGTATGATATAAACGCGCAATCGTATGGTGTGTATGCGACGATCAGGGATTATTAACTATTAATAAATGTACTTTAAGCCATAATGATAATCTCATTATGGCTTTTTTGTTTTTACACTTCACGATCCATCCTCCTATTTACATTTATCAACGCTTTTTTTGCCAACTAATAAATTCATGTCTTTTTATTGTTGCTTCTTACATGCTTTTTGCTGATTTTATAATTCTTGCTACCTTTATAGTACCCACATGGCTTAGTAACTCCTCTTACATTTGTAATGAAACTAAGCTTTTTTTATTTTCGCCTGTGCTATATCATATTCCAACTCCGGATCAATGCTCTGGGATTCCACCTTTCTTTCCTTTTCCATTAACAGTTCATGATTTGCCCGGAGCCACGCTAATTTCTTTTTGCCATAGCTTACTCTCGTAAATAATACAAACAACACAGGTACAATGAAGATAGCAATGCAGGATGACGCTACCATGCCTCCCTGTACTGTAACGCCGATGGTTTTGCGGGATTGGGCGCCGGCGCCTGATGCAAGCACCATAGGCATTACACCAAATATAAAGGCAAGAGAGGTCATGATAATAGGCCGTAACCGCAACCTCACGGCTTCAAGGGTAGACTGGATCAGATCTTCTCCCCTGTCCACGCGGACCTTGGCAAATTCCACGATCAGTATGGCATTCTTTGCAGACAGGCCTATCAATGTGATCAACCCTATCTGGGCATACACATTATTGGATAATGACGGCATAGTAGTAAGGGCAAAAATAGCCCCGAAAGCGCTGATAGGAACAGCAAGCATTACAGAGAACGGTACCGACCAGCTTTCATACAACGCTGCCAGGAAAAGGAAAACGAAGATGATGGAAAAGAGAAAAATATAGACTGTCATTGATCCCGCCTTTATTTCCTGGTAGCTTAATCCTGAAAACTCATAAGTATACCCCCGTGGCAAAACCTTTGCTGCCACCCGTTTCAGCGTTTCAATACTTTGCCCGGTGCTGTAGCCTGCCGGCGTAGAGCCATCTACCTCTGCCGACCGGAAGATATTGAAATGCGTAATTAATGGCGCTGTGGAAATAGGTTTATAATTGACAAGGGTGCTCAAAGGAAGCATTTGTCCGCCGGTGTTCCGTACATAATATTTTTCCAGGTCGGAGATCAGGGCGCGGGTAGAAGTGTCTGACTGCACTATTGCCCGGTAAGTGCGGTTGTACAGGGTAAAATTACCTACCAGCCTGCTGCTCATATACCCCTGTAATGTGCTGAACACATCTGCCACATTTACGCCCTGCTTCTGGCATTTCTCCCTGTCAAGCCAAAGTTCAAACGCAGGCGTATGCGCCGCATAATTGCAATATGCTGTTGAAGTAGCGGGTTCTTTTTTCAATGCTGCCACAAACCTGTTCATCACTGCTTCGAATTCATGAATATCGTCGCTGGTGCTGCCCTGTTCTACCTGCATGCTGAAGCCTGAAGCGGTTCCCAAGCCTCTTATAGCCGGCGAGGCGTTTACGGTTATGCCTGCATTCTTAATTCCTGCAGCGGCTATTCTCTTTTTGATCACGCCCATTATACCCGGTATCTGTGTTTCGGGTGTGGTACGCTCATCCCAGGGTTTCAGCATGCAGAAGATGCTGGCGCCGTTGGAAGTAGCGCCACCGCTCAGTACATTCATCCCTGAAATGGCGTTATAGTGTAGTACTCCGGGCGTTTCATCCACTATCTTCATGATCTTGCGCAATACCTCTTCTGTCTGGATGGTAGCGGTACCTTCAGGCAACTGGATGCCGATCAGCACCCTTCCACCGTCTTCTGAAGGAATAAAACCGGAAGGCTTTTGTTTGAAAAGGAATACAGCGCCAAAACATATGCAAACAAGCAGGACTACAACAAGCTTTGACTTTTTAATACAGTTCCTTACACCATCAGAATACCTGCCTGTAACTTTCTCAAACCAGGTATTGAAACAAAAGAAAAAGCGGTTTATGTTTTTCGACTTCTTATCAATATGCGAAGGCCGCAGTAATAAGGTACATAATGCCGGCGTAAGAGACAGGGCAACGAAGGCAGACAGGATCACCGATATAGCAATGGTAATAGCAAACTGCTGGTACAGCTTCCCGGTAATCCCTGGAATGAAGCCAACGGGGATAAATACGGATGCAAGAATAAGCGCGATAGTCACCACCGGCGCTGATATTTCTTTCATGGCGTAATAAGTGGCCTCTTTGGGCGACATATGCTCATGGTCAATAAAATGCTGTACTGCCTCCACAACAATAATAGCATCATCCACCACTATACCTATTGCCAGGACAAAACCGAACAACGTCAGTGTATTGATAGTAAAGCCAAGAGGAATAAATAAAATAAATGTGCTGATGATAGATACAGGTATGGCAATAACGGGAATAAGCGTAGAACGCCAGTTTTGCAGGAACAGGAATACGACTATAACCACCAGCGCCAGCGCTTCGAACAAAGTTTTTATCACCTCGCTAACAGATACCCTGATGATGGTTACGTTCTCAAAAGGTACTGTATAATCCACATCCGGGGGAAAGGACTTCTTCAGCTCTGCCAGCGCCGCATAGACATTTTCTGCCGTCTGCATGGCATTGCTGGTGGGCGACTGGTAAACCATCACCGTAGTGGCCAGCTTCCCATCTGCATAACTTTTATTGCCATAGTTGAACTTGCCCAGTTCCACCCTGGCAATATCTTTCAGGTAAACCAGCTGGCCGGTGGCCGGTATAGATTTGACAATTACTTTTTCGTATTCTGCAGGCTTGCTTAACAGGCTGTTTACAACGATGGTATATTCATTGGCCTGTGTTGAAGGCTGTGGCGGAGCGCCCACTGCACCACCCGCTATATACATGTTTTGTCTCTGCAGAGCGGTTATTACATCTGATGGCATTAAACCATAAGACGCCATCTTCTTCGGGTCCATCCAGATACGCATGCTGAATGGATTACCGCGGGACTGTACATCTCCCACCCCCGGCACACGCAGCAGGGCATCTACAATAAATGTGTTGGTATAGTTGTCCAGGAAGGTAATATCGTGCGTTCCTTTGGGCGAATAAATAGCCAGGTTCATCAGCTGGTCGGGGTTGCGCGCGCGCACTGTTACGCCCAGCTGTCCTACAACAGAAGGCAATACGGGCGATGCCAGTCCTACCCTGTTCTGCACATTCAACGTAGCCACATTTACATTGGTACCTACGTCAAACGTAACACTGATACCTGCCGAGCCGGTCTGGGTATTGGTGCTTTGCATATACATCATTCCCGGCACACCATTTACCTGCTCTTCTATGGGAATGGTCACTGTCTGTTCTACCGTTTGCGCATCGGCACCGGTGTAGTTTGCGGAGATGCTGACACCTGGCGGGGTGATTTTTGGGAACTGGTCCAGCGGAAGATTAACCATGCAGATAAGGCCTGAGATTGTAAGTACTATAGATACTACAATGGCAGTAACAGGCCTCTTTATGAATGTGCTGGCAATCATCCGTTATCGTGTTTGTTAAAATCGCGGGACCGCTGTATCTCAAATTCCAGTTCCGGATCAATATTCTGCTGTTCTATTTTCTCTGCCTTCTTCATCAGGCTTTCATGATGTTCTTTCAACCAGGCCAGTTTCTCTTTACCATAGGATAATTTTGTAATGACCACGAACAATACGGGTACAATAAAAATGGCTATGGTAGAAGCGGCTATCATCCCCCCAAGCACCGTAAAGCCAATGGTCCTTCTTGACACTGCGCCGGCGCCGGTTGCCAGTACCAATGGCAGGACTCCCAGGATGAAGGCCATGGAGGTCATGACGATAGGGCGCAGACGTAACTTCACGGCTTCCAAAGTGGATTGTACAAGGTCTTCTCCCCTGTCTACACGTACCTTGGCAAATTCCACAATGAGGATAGCATTCTTGGCAGCAAGCCCTACAAGCGTTATCATTCCTATCTGCGCATAAACGTTATTAGTGAGAGAGGGCACAAAAAATAAAGTGAGTATAGCTCCAAAAACACCTATGGGAACGGCAAACAAGACCGAAAAAGGTACTGACCAGCTCTCGTATAATGCTGATAAAAAGAGGAAAACGAAAGTAATGGAAAAGATAAAAATGTAAGCAGTTGTAGATCCGGCCTTTATCTCCTCATAACTAAGTCCAGAAAATTCATAGGCATAACCCTGCGGTAATACTTTTGCAGCAACATCTTCCAACGCGCTGATGGTTTGTGCAGAGCTGTATCCTGTACCGGAAGTACCGTCTATTTCTGCCGACCGGAAAATATTGAAATGTGAAATAAGAGGAGATGTTTCTACCGGCTTATAGCTTATCAATGTACCCAGCGGCAGCATCTGCCCCGCCTGGTTACGGACATAGTATTTGTTCATGTCGGTAATAACATTGCGGTAAGCCGTATCAGCCTGTACTACCACATGGAAAGTGCGGTTATAGGTGGTAAAATCGTTGATGTACATACTGCCCATAAACGCCTGTATGGTTGTAAATACATCACCGGGATCGACACCCATCTTTCCACACTTTTCACGGTCTACCGTAACACTGAAGCTGGGCGTATGCGCATTATAAAAACTATAGGCGCCTGATATGGCTGGGTTTTTATTGGCCTCTGTTACAAACCTGTTTACAACGTTTTCGAACGCATGCAGGTCGTCATTTGTATTACGTTGCTCTATCTGGAAGCTAAAGCCCACAGTAGCCCCTACCCCCGGCAATGGTGATGGCTGTACCACTTCCACGTTTGCATCGTTAATACCTGCCGCTGCTATCCTGTTACGCAATTCTGTAATGATGCCGGGCACCTGTTCGCTTTCCCTGTTCCGCTCATCCCATGGGTTAAGCTGTAAGTAGATAGTGCCGCAGTTGGAGTTGGAAGCATTGCTGATCACGTTCAATCCGGACAATGCGGCATAATGCCCTACGCCCGGTGTTTCTGCCACTACTTTCATCAGCCTGTTCATTACCTGTACAGAGCGCGTGGTAGAAGCTGCCGGCGGCAACTGGAAGGTAACGTACAGGTTGCCGTCATCTTCCGAAGGAATAAAGCCTGTTGGCTTTTTCATGAATAAACCTATTGCGGTAACGCATATAATGACCAGCAGTATGATCATATATCTTGCTGCGTTAATACTCTTATCTACTCCCTTTACATACCTTCCGGTAATACGGTCAAACCAGGCATTGAACTTTGTGAATATCCTGTTTATACCTTTTTCTTTCTTAGTATGGTCTGTTGGCTTTAAGAGCAGGGTACAAAGAGCAGGCGTCAGTGACAAGGCAACGAATGCGGAAATAATTACTGAGATGGCAATGGTAATTGCAAACTGCTGATATAGCCGGCCTATAATACCTGGAATAAATCCTACCGGAACAAATACTGCTGCAAGGATGAGTGCAATGGCAACTACCGGTGCAGAAATATCTTTCATGGCATAGTAGGTCGCTTCCCTGGGCGACATGCCCTTCTCATCCATATAATGTTGTACCGCCTCTACTACAATGATGGCATCATCCACCACGATGCCTATTGCCAGCACAAAGCCAAACATGGTAAGTGTATTGATAGTAAAGCCCAGCGGTATAAAAAAGCAGAAGGTGCCAAAAATGGAAACGGGTATGGCCAGCACGGGAATAAGTGTGGAGCGGAAGTTCTGGAGGAACACAAATACCACCACCGCTACCAGCGCAAGGGTCATTAATAAGGTTACTACCACATCGCTCATGGAAACCTTTACCACCGTAACAGATTCAAACGGCACTTTATATGCTACGTCAGAAGGGAAAAATTGCTTTAGCTGTGCCAGTTCTTTATAAATACCCTCAGCGGTTTTCAGGGCATTGCTGCCCGGCGCCTGGTAAATGCGCAGGTATGATGCACGATGACCGTCTACGAAGGAGTTGCTGGAAAAGCTGAATTTACCCAGCTCAACTCTCGCTACGTCTTTCAGGTAAACCAGTGCGCCGGTTGACGGCATTGCTTTTATAATGATGTTTTCAAACTCCGACACCTTACTTAGTCTTCCATTTACCAGTATGCCCAGTTCAAAGGTCTGTTGCCTGGATTGTGGCGGCACACCGGCAGAACCTGCTGCCACCTGAACGTTCTGTGCATTTAACGCGTTGATGATATCCTGCGGGGTAAGGCCGTATGAAGCCATTTTATCCGGGTTCATCCAGACGCGCATGCTGAAATTATCGGCAAAGCTATTGATGGTGCCTACACCGGGTACGCGAAGCAGGGCGTCCTGTATGAATATGTTGGTGTAGTTGTCAAGGAAAGTAATATCGTGTGTGTCATGGGGCGAGTAGATAGCCACCATCATCAGCATACTCGGGTTTACAGCGCGGACGGTCACTCCAAGGCGGGTAGCGGCGCCTGGCACCAATGGAGCAGCAATGCTTACACGGTTCTGCACATCCAGCGTTGCAATGTCAATATCTGTTCCGATGTTATAGGTAACATTTGTCTGCATGCCGCCATTGCTGGTGCTGTTGCTTTGCATGTACTCCATACCGGGAGTACCATTTACCTGTTCTTCTATAGGGGTGGCAACGGTCTGCTCTACTGTCTGCGCATCAGCGCCAATAAACTGTCCGTTTATCTGTACAACGGGAGGGGTGATATCCGGGTATTGATCAACAGGTAAATTGAGAATGCAAACACTGCCCGTTAATATCAATACAATAGATATTACTATTGCGGTTACGGGTCTTTTAATAAATGTATTTGCAATCATGCCATCTTTATATTGAATAAATATGAATTCCGGAAAGCCGGGTTATCATCTCATATCCTTATGCTTCCCTGACTTTTTATTTCCTGTGGAAACAGCAGAGCCGTCATGAATAGACTGTATGCCATCTACTATTATGTGGTCTCCATCATTAACGCCAGACAATACAATAACATCGCCCCCGATGGTTTGTCCCAGGTGTACTTTTCTTTGCACAGCGTGCAGCGATGGGGTATTACTATTTATTACCGTGTCTTTCGCCACGTAGAGGAAATACTCTCCCATCTGCTCTACCACGGCTTTGCCTGGCACAACCATTTGTGGAGTATTATCCTGGTTACGCACACGCACAACGCAGCTCATACCTACCTTCAGCATATTCCGGGAATTAGGAAAAACAAGACGTACGCGGATAGTTCCTGTTTGTGGGTCTACCGCACGGTCTATTGCTGCGATCTTCCCCGGAAAAGGGTAAAGAGAGTTATCCGGCAGCTGCAGGGTGAACAACGAATCTGGCATGGCCTTGTTATCATCTTTGAACCGTTCAAATGCAAGCATTTGTTTTTCGTTCACCAGGAAATCGACCGCTATCGGGTCGTTGGTGGAAATAGTATTCAGTACGGTCTGGCCTGCAACTACTACAGTTCCCAGCTTTACGGCGCTGAAGCCTATTGTACCGTCAAAGGGTGCATAAATGCGGGAGAAGCCCAGGTTGGCCTTTGCTGTTTTTAAAGTTTCCTGTGCTGCCTTCGTCTGGCTTTTCGCTGTTTCCAGGGCGATCACCGCATGGTCGTACGCCTGTTTTGCAACGGCATGGTACTGGTTCAGGTATACGTAACGGTCGGCATCCTGTTGTTGCTGCAGCTGGTTATCTTCTGCTGCTTTAACGTTTGCCGCCGCCTGGTCGTACGCAGCCTGGTAGATCCTTTTATCTATTTCATACAGCAGTTGTCCTTTGTGCACCTGACTTCCGTCAGGAGCAAAGATGCCGGTCACATATCCCTGAACGTTGGCAGGAATAATATCTACCTGGTTCAGCGCCTGTGTTGTTGAAGGGTACTGATCGTAATACTTTACATCCCTGCTTTCTACCGTATATAGATTTACAGGTATGGACTCCTGCTTGTCAGGCGGTTTCTGTTTGCAGGAAAAAAATGTCATTCCTGCTGTTATTGAAACAATGTATTTTGTTACTCTATTCATAGAGCCGGTTCTTTTTTCAGAGATGATCTTAATAGGGAATAGCCCCCATTGATTGTTGCCAGTCAATTTTGCTGGAAAGCGTCTGAAATAATGCATTCAGATATGTCAGTTCAGCCGTTCTCAGGTTTGACTCGGCAGTAATTACGTTCAGGTAGGGAATTAAGCCCTGCTTATATTGCAGGTCAACAACAAAATACACGCGCCTTGCCATCGCTGCATTGTCTTTCGTCTGGTGCATGTTGTATATATTGCTTCTATAGCTTGCCAGGGCTGTAGCGTATTGTGAATAAATAGCAGACTTCAGATTGGTTTCACTTCTGTCAAGCACCTGTTCCTGGAGCTTTGAACGGCGCACATTCTGTACACGTGAAAACCCTGTAAATACCGGCAGGCTTACCGTCAATCCTATGATAGAGTTTGGATAAACAGTATTGTACAGTTTCGAGAATTCATTATTCTGATAAGCGTAATTGTAATTATAGAAGGCAGATAATGATGGCAGGAAATAAAGCTTCTGATAATAGTTGGTCAGCCGATGCTGCATGTCTTTTTGTACAAGCAATTGCTTCAGCTCTATGCGGTTTTCGTATTGCAATTGTCTGGTAGTATCTATCTCAATGTCTTTCAACATTTCTGTACTGTCGTAGCTGACATTGAATTGCTGTTCCTGCGGATATCCCATCAATTGCTTTAACGCTGCATACTGCGGCCATACACTTTCGTTTGCCTGTACCAGTTGTACCTTAGATGTATTAAGCGTGATAGTTGCCTGTTCATAATCGGTTTCGTCCACAATACCTCCTACATACTGGTGATAGGCAGTACGCATGCTTTCTCCCAGCCGGGCAGTATCTTCCTTAAGTACATCGATCTGCTGTAATGTAAGCAGCAAGCTGTAGAATGATTTGCTTACATTGGCCACCAGTTCGATCTTAGTGCTGTCCCTGCTTTGCCGGGCAGACTTTAAGTTAAGCGGTGCAATCCTGGCAGCATATACAAGACCGGGATTAAAAATAGCCTGCGTAACACCTATACCAGGCGTGGAAGTATTGGTAACGCTTGTTTTTACAGGCGTTTCAACACCGTTTATATTAGAGAGGGAAGTGGGTCGTTGAATGTAGTGATTAAGGTTACCTGTAACAGCTGCCTGCGGATACCATCCTGACAGGTTAACAGCATTGGTGGCTTTGGCAATGTCTGTTCTCAGCTGCGATTGTTGTAATGCAGGCTGGTTCTGTAGTGCATAACTGATACATTGCTCAAGCGATAAAGATGAGATTGTGTTATGCTCATTCTGACTGTAAGCCGGGAGAACCGCAGTAAGACAGAACAGGAATATGACCGATATATAACTTTTATGGGCTACCACTCTGTTTATTTATTGACCAAGGAAGTTTTTTTCACACTTCAACCATATGTTTCTTTGGACAACAGAGTAAGCAATAAGTTTAAATGAATTTGAGAAAATTTAGTGGCCAAACCCGGTTCCATCAAGGGAAGAGCGTAATTTACCGGCTATCATTCCACAGGTCCTCTGAACAATTTTAATGGTTTTTTAAGCTTCTTCTGTACATCTTCCGACGTTGATTTGCCGAACCTTGTAATGGCTGAAAGCCTTTAAGCTTTACACGAATTGGTCAGATTGAATTTATTGCCATAATATGTGAAAGGGAACAGCCCAGAGATTTTTGCCAAAGGGCACAACTTCTTTTCCTGAATACAAAACTATCCCACCAATAAATTCTTTCTCTGTAAGCTCTGCAAGTGTTTTAATGCCTTTGAAATCCTGAATATTGACTGATTCCGATTTTTTGATTTCTATAGCAAATACTGATCCGTCCGGTCTTTCCAGCACAAAATCCACTTCCTTACCATCACTTGTCCTGAAATGTAAAAGTTTTGCTCTTGTTTCGCTAAAAGTTAACAACTTAGTGAGTTCCGTGGCAATATAATTTTCCAGGATATGCCCGAAAAGATCTGGTTTGTTTTTTTCAATATCCTCCAGGTTCAAATCCAGTACATGACAGAGCAGCAATGTATCGGTCAGATAACCTTTGGGCGCTTTCACCAGACGCTTGCCTATGTTGCGATACCAGGGTTCAACATCGAAATTCAGGAACATCATCTTTAGAATGTTGCGGTAAAATTTCGAGGTTACAGGATTAAGGCCAAGATCACGGGCAATGTCCGCATCATTCAACAAGTTGCCGGCACGTGTTGCCAGAACACGCAGTAGATTAGGTAAGACAGATATTTTTTCGAGTTCTGCCAAAAGCCGCACATCACGTTGCAGGATAGTTGCTAAATACCCGTCGAACCAGATCCCACGCTCTGCCGCACTTTTATCAGCAATCTCAGGAAAGGTAGCAAGTTTCATGGCATCAACAACCCGTAACCCGCGATTACTGATATTAGTAAAATCAAAATTAAAAAGTCGGTCCAGACCATTGCCTTTACCCTGGGAAGCTTCCGCAGTGGAGAATGGGTAAAGTGTAAGCACTGTCATACGGCCAACAAGGGGATCGGATAATTTAGGTAAGGCCAAAATATTAGCGGACCCTGTTAATAAGTAACGACCATTTGCATTTGCCTTATCCTGTAGGCGTAATTCATCAACAACAACCTTAAGCGCACGGAATAATTCGGGGACAAGCTGCACCTCATCGATAATTAAGGTTTCTTTATAAGAGGATAAGAAATTTTCCGGCTCAGATGAAGCTGCTGCCATTTGTGTAGGACGGTCAAATGATACATAAGCTGCCGGTTCATCCTTGCTGCCGATTTGCTCCCGCAGCTTTTGGACAAGGGTGCTTTTGCCGGATTGTCTTGCTCCATTCATGAAAACCACAGGGCTGACTTTTAAAGCCTGTAGTAATCGGGGAGTGATATGGCGAGGCAATGTTTTCATAATTGCAAAAATAAAGACAACATTTATAATTTCAAAAGGCAATCTTTATCTTTGCAAGAAATAACGCAAAAGCTTTCCCCCCTCGGTCGACAGCGTCCTGTCTCATTTTGTATTTATAAGATTTGCCCTTACTTTGCACTTAATCTTTTTGTAATATTATAACTGTACACTAAACCTGGATTTATTACAGCAAACTGTCGCCATCAACAACCTGGCATTTAGATAAGCACTAAGATATCCTCCCCTCTTCTTTTTTCAGTTGAACAAAAACTCATTTTCCAAGCTCAAACGCAATTGTTATGAAGATCCAGTATTATGCCTTTTTAATATCTGTCACTTTAATGGGAGCATTAAACTCCTGTACCAAAAAAGAGAACCAGGTTATTCCGTTAGCATTACAGGACAGGCTGACTGCCGATGTTGTTGCAGCAGCTTTACCTGCCACGGGACAAAACCGGGTAGCCTACTATGCCTTTGATGCCACCCCGGTAAACCAGGGCATTCTGCCGCTCACCACTTTTACAGATAAAGCCAACATTGTAGTTGTTTTTGAAGGTACCTTATGGGAACTGGCCGATACCGTACATTATAACACGGGCTGGATGCAGAATGCCTACTACAAGAATAAAAAGCAGGTCCTGGATGACATCCAGACGCTCCGCTCCCGCGGCATAAAAGTACTGATGAACGTAGATGATGCCGCCTCATGGAGCACCGCTACTCCATTTACCACTTACAATGGAACTGCTTACAACTATGTGCAGTTTGCCTCCTTTATTAATACCTGTGTTAATACGGTGGGGTTTGACGGTATTTCACTGGATGTAGAGCATGGGGCTACTGACAATACAAACTACAGGAACCTGATAAAAGAGCTGGGAAAGTATTTCGGTCCGCTGTCGTCCGCCAGTGATTCGAAGATCTATACAGGCGCCTTTTATTCGGGGGGAGCGCCGGGCCCTATCTTCAGGGAGACCGCCCTTAGCCAGTACCTGAATTTTGTAATGGACATGGCCTATTTCAGTGATAATATGACCCGGTTCAATTACTGGGCGGCAACCCTTGGTAATTCGAAGGTCATGGATGGTATGTCTTATCAATACAACAGTCAAAGCAGCGCGGTTTCGCATGCCCAGTGGCACCCATCGCCAGATAAGGCAGGGATCATGGTATTTGCTGCCAATGTCAACAAAGCATATACCGATGCTATTTTTGATGCCCTGGGTACTGGTACCGGCGGGTCAGCAGATATTACCGACAATGGTGGCAGCATATTATCACAGTACACAGACTGGCCGGCCGGAGAAGATATTGCCAAACTTATTGACAACAGCACAAGTACAAAATACCTGACCTCCCATTCGGCAGCATGGGTACAGTTTCATGCCAACAGCGCTGCTGTAGCAAAAAGTTATACCATCACATCTGCCAATGATGTGCCTAACCGGGACCCAAGGAACTGGACGCTGCAGGGTTCAAATAACGGTACGTCCTGGACTACACTGGATACCCGTACAGGTCAAAGCTTTGCCAGCAGGTTCCTGAAAAAGACCTATACGTTCACCAATTCAACTGCATATTCCTATTACCGCCTGAATGTTACTGCGGTTCAAAGCGGGTCTGTTATGCAGATGTCTGAATGGGAATTACTGACAAATTAGGTAAGTAAAAGGGGGAGATATAATAAACAATTGAAATACAATAGTTTCAAAATAAGAGGGCCGCAAATAATTGCGGCCTTCCCTGTTTCAGGGTCAAAATGTAATTATTGTTGATATTGGCCAATTTTTGTATTTTTATGGCGCTGATTCTGCCCTATAGCTATAAAAATAATATTAATATATTCCAAAAGCAGATTTAGCCACAACATAACCTATCCATCTTCTGCAGTTAACATAACCTATCTCATCGTAAAGAGCCGGACTTTTTCCAATCCCATTACTATTAAATAATAGTGTCATGAAAAAAATGCTTATCACCTTCGGTGTTACGATGGTATTCTCAGTTTGCCTGAACAGGGCCTTTGCGCAGGAAACAGCTACAGCCACGGCTACAGCTACCATTGTAACCCCCATTGCCATTACCAAAACGGCAGACATGAACTTTGGGAACGTAGCTGTACAGTCAACTACCGGAGGAACTGTAGTATTACCCCCTTCAGCTACCCCAACCCGTACTACTACAAGTGGTGTTACACTTCCTGCCACAGTGGGAACAGTGACTGCTGCTGCTTTTGATGTAACAGGGGAAGATGGCTATACTTACAGTATAACTCTTCCTTCTTCCGTTACAATCACCAGCAATTCCAACAGCATGACTGTAAACGCTTTTACAAGCAGCCCTTCAGGCACCGGTACACTGACATCAGGCGCTCAAACCCTGTATGTAGGAGCCACCCTTGTTGTAGGTGCAGCACAGGCGGCAGGCACATATGTTTCCACCACGCCTTTTAATGTGACTGTCAATTACAACTGAGAACCGCACCCGTTAAATTGTCAACTATGAGAATAGCATCACTGCTGATGTACAATCTGTGCATCATCCAGGGATTATTTGTCCTTACCTGCCAGCCGGCAACGGCTCAGGGTAACCTGCTTATTACCCCCAGAAGAGTAGTATTTGACGGTTCGCAGCGTACCCAGGAACTGAACCTTGCCAATACAGGACAGGATACTGCCCGTTACCTTATTTCATTGATAGAGATCAGGATGAAGGAAGATGGCACTTTTGAGAACATTACCCAACCGGACTCAGGTCAGCGCTTTGCCAGCGGGCATATCCGCTTCTTTCCGCGGAGCGTGGTCCTGGGTCCCGGAGAAGCACAAATGGTTAAAGTACAAATAGAGAAAGCCGGAGAACTGCAACCTGGAGAATACCGTTCGCATATCTATTTCAGAGCAGCGCCGGATGAAAAACCGCTTGGAGAAGAGGCCCCTAAAGATGCGGTAGCTATTGCGGTTAAGCTTATTCCGCTATTTGGCATCAGTATACCGGTCATTATACAGGTAGGAGCTTCCAATGCAAAAGTACAGGTAACAGATCTCTCACTCTCCCACTCTAACGATACTATATCTAAACTCAGTTTAAACCTGCAACGGGAAGGAGATATGTCTGTGTATGGAGATATTACCGTCCGCTCTATTTCCGATCAGGGAAAAGCCATGCAGGTAGGATATGTAAAAGGAGTAGCCGTATATACACCCTGCCGGGTAAGACAGCTGAACATTCCTCTTTCAACAGGAAAGAAAGCGGATTACCGCAACGGAAAGCTACAGGTTACCTACACAGCAATGGTAAAAGGCAAACCGGTTGTTTTATCTGAAGCAGAACTGATGTTGCATTAACTGTATACTTATGAAGTCCGGAAGTAACAAAGGCCCCCTCATAACAGCAGTGATCTCTCTCCTGCTGTGGACCTTTGCTGCGCAGGCACAGACCAGCTGGAAAGGCACTGTCAGCACTGCCTGGAGTAATGCCGACAACTGGACAGCGGGGGTGCCCACTTCCTCCATAGATGCAGTTATAGGCGATGCCAGTTTTACCGGTGCTTTTCAACCTACCGTTAACCACTCAGCCGCCTGCAAGTCGCTCACCATCAGTGCTACAGGCTCACCAACGTTAACGATCAGCAAGAGCCTGACGGTGAACGGAGATGTTACCATTAATACCGGTGGCACTATTTCTCACAGGGGGGTGTCACTTACGGTTAAAGGTAACTGGAACAATGCAGGAACTTATACCACCAACTCTACCAATGCGAGGGTAAACTTTGCCGGCGTTACCCAAAGCATTAACGGTTCCGGCGCCAATCCTTTCCGGAAGGTTGCTATTAATGCGGGCAGTACGGTAACGTTAAACACGAATATTTCTGCTACCACTTCCGTTACGGTAGACGGTACTTTCATTCCTGCAGAAAGCGGTACTCCACCACAGGTATCAGGCAACGGAACCCTGAGTGTGGGAGCCAATGCCATACTGAAAGTGAATGCCTCTACTTTCAGCGCCAATTACAGTCTTTCAGGAGCAATAACACTCAGTGCAGGCAGCAGGGTGGAATACAGCGCCACGCTGGTAAACCAGACCATCCGCGAAAACCTCACCTATTCAACTCTTGCAATCAGCGGTTCGGGGACAAAAACTCCTGCCGGTAACCTGAATGCACTCAACTCCACCACGGCAAATACCGGCAATATCATTGTCAGTGCAGGTACGCTGGACCTGTCCACTTTCACTGCCAGCAGAGGTACAACAGTAGCCGGAGGTGCTCTTTCCGTCGCAAACGGCGCCACAATGAAAATCGGAGGTACCAACACCTTCCCGGCCAACTATGCTACACGCTCTCTCAGCCTGACCAGTACAGTAGAATATTCGGGTACCAACCAGACTGTTTCTGCGCAGACCTACGGTAATCTTACCCTTTCCAGCAGCAGCGGCGCAGCTGTAAAAACCATGCCCGGCACAGACTTTACCGTAGCAGGTAACCTGAGCAGCACTATAGGCGCCGGTACGTCTGTCAGTTATACTGCTGCTTCCAATATCACAGTAAGCGGAAATGTAAGCATAGGTGCTTCCACCACATTTAACGGCAGCAGCTTCACACATAATATTGCGGGCAACTGGGTCAATAACGGCACTTTTACCGGTAGTACAAGTAGTATCAACATGACCGGCGGTGGTTCGTCTATCAGTGGTACCGGTACACATAATTTCAATAATCTTTCCATACAGGCTTCCAATATTACCGCTGCAGCTACCAGCAGTCTTACAATAGGCGGCAACCTGGCTACCAGCGGCCCGGGAACTTTCACACACTCTTCAGGAGGCACCACTACTTTATCCGGCAGCACAAAGACCATTACAGGCTCGGGGATAGTATTCGATAATCTGACCGTTTCCGGCTCTGTCAGCACCAGCACCAGCTTTAATATTACCGGCAACCTGTCTGTAAGCGGTAGTTTAACCGCCAGCGGCGGACAGATCACCATGAGCGGAACATCCAAAACCATTTCAGGAGCGGGTACTATCAGTTTCAGCGGACTATCATTGACGGGAAGCATTACCACTACTGCTAATTTCTCTATAGCCTCATCTCTTGACGTGAGCGGCAGCTTCAGCGCATCTGCCGGTACCGCTACCTTTACAGGAACAAGTACGCTGAATGGTACCGCCAACCTGTTCAATGTAACATTGAACGGCACATCATTGCAACTGTCTACCAATGCTGTATTAGGCATTGCCGGTGCATATACCATTACCAGCGGCTCATTGAACGTTACGGCCACCACGCCGAATACCGTCAATTTCAACGGCACCGGAGCGCAAACTGTTACCAGCAGTTCTTATGGTCACCTGATCCTGTCTAACGGCAATACCAAAACTGCCGGTGGCGCCATTACCGTGAACGGAGATATTACCATTGCATCCTCCACAACATTCAACGCCTCTACCTTTACACATACTGTTCTGGGCAACTGGATCAATTCCGGCACTTTTACCGCTTCGTCCGGCACTATTGCATTTACCGGTACAAATAATGTTTCCATCAGCGGCGCCACCACATTCAATAACCTGACCATTAACAAATCTTCTTCCAGCGCTGAGGTAAGCCTGCTGAGCAATGTAAGCGTGGGTACGGTGAATATGACCACCGGCACCATCACTACAGGAAGCAATACACTGACTATGACCGTAACCCGCACAGGTAACGGCATCATCCTGGGTAATATACAACGCTCTCATAATTTCGGGATTGGCAGCTATGCTTTCGAAAGCCCGAATAATACCATTAACATTACCGGAATTGGCCTGGCTACGGGCTCTATCACCGTATCGGTCACCAAAGGTTCTATCAGTGATTTTCCCCGTCAGGCTTCTATCAACAGGCAGTATACCATAACCACCGGAGGGCTCCTGGTAATCCTCGGCGCTACATTACGTTTACACTATGAGGATGATGAACTGAATGGTAACAATGAAACAACTATGCAGCTATGGCGCAATACCAGTGGTAGCTGGAGCGCTACCAGCGGAAATACCAACAACGCAACATCCAACTATGTTGAGGTGGGTGTAGTGGGTAATGTTGACGGCCGGTGGACAATATCAGACGCCTCAAATGTAGCCAGGTGGAATGGTTCTGTAAGCAGTGACTGGTTCAATGCCGCCAACTGGACCAGCGTAACGGGAGCCCCTTCCCTGCCCCCCGGAACAAACGATATAGTGGAAATAGGCACTGCCGCCTTTACCAACGCACCGGTTATTAACAACAGCGCTACTGTAAAGAGTATCCTGTTCGGAAGCGCACAGGCAGCAACCCTTTCCCTGACCACAGGCGGCTCTCTCACCGTACGGGGAAACGTGAACGGCACGTGGAGCGGCAACGCTGCGCATACCATACAACTGAATGGCCTGCCCCTTACCGTTAACGGAGATATAGCACTGAGCGATGGCACCAGTGGCCATACCATCGGCCTCAACGCGGGCAGCAGCACTGTAAACATAACAGGATCACTTACACAAACAGGAGGCGCCAATATTACTTTCAGCGGAACAGGCGCACTCAATATAGGCAGCAACTTCAATTATACCAGCGGCACTTTTACTGCCGGCAATAGTACGGTTACTTACAATGGTACAGGCGCACAAACAGTTGCCGGATTGAGTTATTATAATCTTACTGTCAACAAAGCCACTGGTATTGCCGCTATCAACAGCAGCGCCACTATAAACGGACAAGCTGCAGTAACCGCCGGAGAGCTGGATATTAATGCTGCTACAACCATAACCGGAGATGTGACCATCAGTTCCGGGGCCATTCTGAATGGGGATGGAGTTGTTACCACAGTAGGCGGTAACTGGAACAACAGCGGGTCTTTCATTTCCCTGAGCGGTACTGTAGCTTTAAATGGTACAGGTACTCAGAATGTGTCAGCCACCACGTTCAATAACCTGACTGTCAATAAAACTTCGGGCAACGCTGTTCTTACCGGCAATGTGACTATCAATGGTAACCTGACAATTACCGCCGGTACGCTGAACCTGGCCTCATTTACGGCCAACCGCAGCTCTACAGGAGGTACACTTTCCCTGGCCAGCGGCACTACCCTCCTGGCAGGAGGAAGCAATAATTTCCCGTCTAACTATGTTACGTACACGCTAAACACAGGCAGTACAGTAAATTATAATAGCGCCGGGGCACAGTCTGTTGCAGGGGTGTCTTACGGACAGCTTATTCTCAGCAACGGCAATACCAAAACACTGGCTGCATCCGCTACGGTTAACGGAGATCTTACTATCGGCAGCGGGACTACATTCAGCGCTTCCAGCTTTACCATTAACCTGGGCGGCAACTGGTCTAACAGCGGCACCTTTGCCCCTGGCACCGGAACCCTTGTTCTGAACGGCAGTAGTAAAACCATCAGCGGCGCTACTACCTTTAACAAAGTAACTGTATATGGCAGCTATGCCGTAAGCGGCAGTGATATTATTTATAATGGTTTGCTGCTCGTTACCCCGTCAGGCTCTTATGATGGTGGGTCCGGACTGGCAACGCTGAACGGAGATCTTACCAACCAGGGAGTGCTGGTCAGTAACGGCACCACCACTTTTTCCGGCACTGCCGTACAGACCATCCGTTTTATCAATGCTGTAACATCAAATTCCAGCGGTATTATTAACTTCAACGGTACTGTTGCACCGGTACTTAATTCTACCAGCACCCCCACCTATGCGACCCTTAACATCAACAATACCGGGGGCGTGACCGCCAGTGTGAACTGGATTGTAGGGGTAGCTTTCAACATCAGCAGCGGCGCCACTTTTAACGGGGGGCCTTCAACACATACCATTTTCGGAAGTTTTACCAACAATGGTACCGTTACCAGCAGCGGCACACTCAACTTTACTCCTTTTACCCCTAAAACCATTCAACTGGCAGGCACCTCCTTTTCCAGTACAGGTACAGTAAATTTCGGTGGCACAGGAGCTATTACCGTTACCGGTACTCCGGCCACGCTCACCAATGTCTTCATTACCAACAGCAGTGGCGTTACACCTGGCGCCAACTGGAACATCGGGGGTAATTTCGTTATAAGCAGTATTGGTATTTTCAATGCAGGCAGCAATACATTTACCGTAGGCGGCGATCTTACTTCCGATGGTATGCTGAACGGAGGCACATCCTCCTTTACCATGAGCAGCGCTACAGGACAGTTGTCCGGCAGCGCCGGTACCACCTTTTATGATTTCATTGTAACAGGCACTATTACCGTCAACTCAGACTTCAATATCTCTCATAATTTTACCAACAATAATGCGATCGACGCCTCTATCGGCGCACCCAATTTTACCGGCAGCACTTCTTCCACCATTACCGGCAGCGCTTCATCTTTCACGCTGGCGCAGTTCACCATTACTAAAACCAATGCTACCGCTACACTGGCTAAGAGTATTACGGGCGTTACAGATATGCATCTTGAAAGCGGTACGCTGGACGATGGAGCACAGGTCATTACCCAGGATGCAGGCGGAGGCACACTTACAATAGAGGATAATGCTACTTTCAGGGTAACAGGCACCAACTCTTTGCCGGCGTTCGACGCTTACGCACTGGATACCCTCAGTACGGTTGAATACGCAGGTAGTACGCAGGCAATATCCACAGCCACAGCTTATGGCAATCTTACTGTTTCTACCACGGGCACCAAATCTGCCAGCGCTATCCTTCGCATCCTTAATAACTTTACACTCAGCAATGGTACTTTCTCTCCCGGCAGTTTTGCAGATACATTAGGCGGTAACTGGAGCATGACCAGCGGTACATTTACCAATACCGGTAATACCATTGTACTGGCAGGCGCCGGCACACAAACGATCACATCTACAGGAGCATTCAATAACCTTACGCTGAACAAAACTACAGGAACAACCACACTGTCTTCCAATATAACGGTGAACGGTATACTGAATTTTCTTAAAGGTGTTATTCAAACCAGCAGCAATACGGTGATATTGCCCTCCAGCGGTTCAGTGAGCGGCGCATCGCAATCAACAGGATGGGTGAACGGACGGCTGCAAAAGAACGTAGTCACAGGCACCAACGTAAGCCGTACTTTTGAAACCGGTGATGCTACCAACTATACGCCAGCTACATTGCTGTTTGCCAGTGTAAGCACTGCCGGCAATGTACTGACCAATGTAACAGCAACAGATCATCCCAGCGTGACATCATCCGGGATAGATGCAAGTAAAAGTGTGAACAGGTACTGGTCTTTCACTAACAGCGCTACTGTTTTCACCACTACAAGTATCACTGTCAACTGGAAAGCTGCAGATGTAGATGCAGGAGCTAATACTGCCAATTTCAAGGTAGGTGTTTATAATGGCAGCACATGGTCACTGCCTTCAGTAACTTCGCCGTTATCTACTTCTATACAGGCAACAGGCGTTGCTGTGCTGGGCGATGTTGCCATTGGCGAGTTACAAAATGTGGCTGTGTGGACCGGAGCAGTAAGCAGCAACTGGTATGTAGGAGGCAACTGGTCAACCGGCGCCGCTCCTCTCACATCCACCTCCGTGACCATTCCTTCTTCCCTTTCAACCTATCCTATTATTTCAACAGGCACGGCAGCCTGCAACAATATCACCATACAGTCCGGCGCTTCTGTTACAGTCAGCAATGCCACCCTGCAGATAGGCGGTGTTATTACCAATAGCGGCAGTATGGCTTCCGGCAGTGGTACTATAGAAATGAATGGTACGGTAGCGCAGACCATTCCTGCCGCATTGTTTACCGGCAACAGTATTCTCAATCTTACAATCAATAACAGCGCAGGTGTTACGCTGAGCGGCACGCTGTCTCTCAGTGGCATACTTTCCCCGCTTAGCGGCAGTTTCAATACAGGCGGTAATCTTACATTACTCTCTACCGCAAGTCAGACAGCATTGATCAGTGGTAGCGGTACAGGCAGTGTGCTGGGAAATGTGACCATGCAACGTTACCTGCCCAGCGCATTCGGCTACCGTTATATCAGCTCTCCTTTCCAGGCTGCTACTGTGAACCAGCTGGCTAATGACATTAATCTGAGCGCTACTTTTCCCACGCTTTATTACTATGATGAGAACCTGACCTCGCTGGGCTGGGTGCGTTATACCACCACTACCAATGTACTGAACCCCATGCAGGGGTATGCCGCCAATTTCGGATCATCTGCCGTTGTAAAAACAATGGATATTACCGGCGTGGTTAACAATGGTAACCAGTCTGCTACATTATATAACCGCAACCGTACCTATACGCTGGGCTTTAACCTGGTGGGAAATCCTTATCCGTCGCCGGTGGACTGGGACGCTGCCACCGGCTGGAGCCGCACCAATATTGACAATGCAGTATACTACTTCAATCCGGGTACTACAGATCAATATACTGGTACTTACAGTACCTACATCAATGGTGTTTCCAGCGATGGTGTTGCCAATAACATTATACCTGCCATGCAGGGCTTCTTTGTGCATGTAACGAATGGGACTTTCCCGGTAACAGGCACACTGGCTGTCAATAACAATGCACGGGTCAATAACCTGGGCCCCTCCTACCACCGTATGCCCGGCGCCGATGCACCGCTACTGCGGCTGGAAGCAGGTCTTAACGATGACGGTTATGCACCGGACCCTATGGTGGTCTACTTCCAGGAAACAGCCAGCAAGGGGTTTGAAGAGCATCTGGATGCCCTGAAGCTGATGAACACTGACCAGGTAACACCAGATCTATATACGGCGGCTGATGACGGGCAGCCGCTTTCCATCAATGCCCTGCCTTATCTGCAGGATAGCAGTACGGTCATCACCCTCTTTCTGAACAATAAAAAAAGAGGATGGATCACCTTTTATGCCCGCAGTATAGCCAGGCTACCGGATGGCTGGCATATTTACCTGAAAGACGATGTTGCCGGTGTACAACAGGACATACAGCACAATGCCAGGTACCGGGTATATCTGGATGCAGGTAAATATGATCAGCGGTTCAAGCTGGTATTCAGCCGTTATCCGTCAGAGCCACCTGCCGGCGCTGATGCCTTCCGCGCCTATAGCGCAGGTGGCAGACTGCATGTATACCTGCCGCTGCCCCCGGGAGAAAAAGGACAGGTTTCTGTCACCAACCTGCTGGGACAGGTATTATACCAGCAAACATTTACCACAGGCGGGAACTATGAGCTGGCGACAGGCTGGAGCAGCGGTATCTATATGGTAAACTATTTCTCAAAACAGGGCGTGCGCTCCAAAAAATTGCTGATAACAAATGAATAGATATTACCAGGGAATATTGTGCTGTTGCTTATCGCTGTTGTTATACGGGCATGCAGCCGCCCAGTCGCCGCCGCAACCGCCACGACCCATTGCCATTTATGTCAACCCCTCCCAGGGGTTGATATTCGGTGCATTTTTCCAGGGCATTGCAGGAGGTACGGTGATCGTTTATCCTGATGGCTCACGTTCAGTTACCGGCGATATTGTGCAGGCTAATCTTGGAATGCCTTATTCTCCTGCCATTTTCGAAATAGAGGCTCAGTCCGGCACCCTCATATCTATATTGAACGGTCCGGACGTGACCCTGCATGGCAGCAACGGAGGCGCTATTATCCTGCATGTAGGCACTTCCAGTACAGGGTCACCTTTCATCACAACTGTTGCTCCACCGGGACGCACCCAGGTCCGGGTGGGCGGAACACTTACCATAGGAAGTCCGCTGGCTAACCCTCCCGGCGCCTATAGCGGTACATTCTCTGTAACGTTTATACAGGAATAGAACGGAATGGAGAGACAGAATGCACATATTACCCATAGGGCTATACGCTACCTGTTATGCATGCTCATCTGTGTAATGGCAATGGCATCCGTTTCCCGGGCAGGCCCGGAAGATCCTGAGTACGATGAAACTTCCATTTACCTGATGGTGCAGGATATAGGCGGTATTGAGGTGACCGCCCTTATTAACGGAGAGAATTTATATCTGCCTGTTGCAGATCTCTTTGAGTTCCTGAAAATAAGAAATACGCTTTCTGTAAACCGGGATTCTGTGACCGGCACTTTCATCCGGCAGGAAGCCGCCTACCTGGTTGACTATACACAGCAACGTATACTTTATGAGGGAAAGGTATTTAAATTACAACCCCAGGATATTATCCGTACCAATTCCAACCTGTACCTGAAGCTGCCTTATTTTGACCAGGTATTTGGCCTTAGCGGCAAATTCAATTTCCGCAGCCTTTCTGCTACTATCACCTCCAAAGTGGAATTGCCAGCCATACGGGAACGGCGGCTGGAAGAAATGCGGCGCAACATCAGCCGGTTGAAAGGGGAGTTAAAGGCCGATACCAGCTTTGGAAGCAAACGGCCGCTATTCCATTTTGGTATGGCTGACTGGTCGGTGATAGCCACACAACGCATTAACAGTACCAACGATACCCGTGTTAACCTTTCTTTGGGTGGTATAGTAGCAGGGGGAGAAACTACCGTATCATTGAATTATAACAATTACTACAGCAGCAGCAATCTGCCCGATATTTATAAAGAAAGCGGTATCAGCCATCCGTTTGATGAAAGATTACAGTTCTACCGCTGGCGCTATGTAAACAATGACTGGAAAGCAGTGAGGCAGATACTGGCAGGGAAAATATATGCTAATTCCACCTCCACCATTTATGCCCCGATAGTAGGTATGCAGCTCACCAATACGCCCAGTACCTTCCGCCGCTCCTACGGGTCCTATACGCTGAGCAATTACACCAATCCCGGGTGGACGGTAGAGCTTTACATCAACGGTATACTGGTAGACTATACAGTAGCCGATGCTGCCGGTTTTTATACCTTCCAGGTGCCGCTGGTATATGGCAATACCCAGGTCCGCCTGCGGTTTTATAGTCCCTGGGGAGAAGAGCGCAGCAGCGAAATGCTGATGAATGTCCCCTTTAATTTCCTGCCCGCAGGTACTTTCGAATATACCGTCAGCGGAGGCATTGTCCAGGACGGGCATCAGACCAAATTTGCAAGAACGGAGGGCAACTATGGCGTGAACCGCTACCTGGCCCTGGGTGCAGGTACAGAATACCTTTCCTCTATTGTACGGGACAATCATATGCCATTTGTGACCGCTTCCCTCCGCCTGGCCAATAATCTGCTGCTAAGCGGAGAATATACCCATGGGGTACGGGGAAATGGTATTTTCAGTTACCGGCACCGCTCACAACTGGAGGTGGAAGCCCGTTACACCCGTTATAAAAGAGGGCAGCAGGCCATTAACTTCAATTACCTGGAAGAGCGGAGGCTAACGCTTGCAAGGCCTTTTACTACTAAAACCTTCTCCCTGTTCACCCGGGTTATGCTGAACCAGATAATTTTACCCGGCACCAGGTATACGACAGCAGAGGGTATGGTATCCGGCGCATTGGGAGGCATTGGCGCCAATTTCTCTACCTATGGTCTTTTTGCGAAGGACCAGCGTCCTTATGTTTACAGCACTCTTTCCCTTTCCATTCCTGTGCCGTCACAGCGGGCGCTGATAACGCCTCAGGTACAGTATGAATACAATAAATCACGTGTTATCTCGATAAGATGTGAGATAGGCAAATACATATTTTACCGTGGTTACCTGAACCTCTTCTACGAGCAGAATTACCGTAGTGATATAAATAACATAGGGCTCAGCCTGCGTTATGACCTCTCATTCGGCCAGATTGCCATTTCTGCCCTGCGGGGCAACAGGAACAGCACCCTGGTACAGGCTGTCCGGGGCGGGTTCATATATGATGCCGGCACTCATTTCTTTACCGCCAATAACCGGATCAATACGGGTACCGGCGGGATAGTGCTGCAACCTTTCCTGGACCTGAACAGTAACGGGCGCTGGGATAAGGGGGAGATAAAAGTATCCGGTATAAAAGTAAATATTAATACCGGCCGTATTATAACGGACGACCGGGACACTACCGTCCGGATACTGGAACTTACTCCCTATACTACTTATTATGTAGACCTGGGCCGCAGTAATTTTGACAATATTGCATGGAAACTGGCCTGGAGCTCAATGAATGTGACTATAGATCCACACCGGTTAAAGCCTATCCAGGTACCTGTACTGGTAATGGGAGAAGTATCGGGTAAGGTATACCTGCAGACTAAAGACGAACGGAAGGAGATGGCCCGTGTTACTGTCTGTTTTTACCGGAAAAACGGCAGTCTGGCGGCCAAAACGCTGAGCCAGGCAGATGGGTATTTCAGTTTCCTGGGCCTGGCCCCTGGTAGATATACCGCCCGTATAGATGCCGATCAGTTGCAGAAACTGCGTCTGAAAGCAGAGCCGGCAAGCATACCTTTTAGTATAAAGCCCAAAATGGACGGAGACATAGTAGAAGGGCTTGAGTTTGTGCTGCATTGACCCGCTATTCTGCAAACAATTAATTACCAGTTTGAAAGTTACAGATTCCCAAATTAATAAATATGTTGGCTTGCGGCCAAACTTCAGCTGTTTTTTCAAAATATACATTACCTTTGCCGTCCTTAAACTTTTTGGAAACCAATTCTAAAAAGCTTAAGGGCTGAAAGATTGCCATTAAGGCGCTAAGTCACCAAGCAACCTCCTCAACAACTGCCATTCCTTCGTGCCTTTGTGACTTCATGGCAGAAATTCAAACAAGGAATTATTATTGCTTCATACAAGAAATTTTATTTTAAACTATTATGGCAACCGTTACCAGAGAAAACATCGGTTTATTGAATGATAAGATCACTGTGAAAGTGAGCCAGGAAGATTACCTTCCCAATTTTGACAAAGCAGTAAAGCAGCTCAGTAAAACCGCCAATATACCAGGCTTCCGTAAAGGAATGGTACCTGCGGGCATGGTAAAGAAAATGCACGGTCAGGCCATTTTTGCTGATGAGATACTGAAAACTGTGGAGAAAGAGCTCATGGGATACATTCAGAATGAAAAACTGGAGATCTTTGCACAGCCGCTTTCCCTGGATAAAGAGGCCAAAAACTTTGACCACAACAGCCCTGCTGAATATGACTTCGCTTTCGAAGTAGGTTTAAAACCAAATTTCAGCGTTACTCCCCTGGAGGATGGTAAAACATCCCTGGTCCGTTACAGGATCAAAGCTACCCCTGAAATGGTAAACGAAGAAGTTGAGCGTTTACAGCTGAGAGGCGGTAAATCCAACGAAGTTGAGGCTGTTACCGAAGATGACAACGTTCTGTATCTGACAGCTGAAGAAGCAGATGCTCAGGGTAATGTGATTGAAGGTGGCCATACAAAAGAAACTTCTTTCCTGTTTAAGAACTTTACTGCTGCTGCTCAGGCACAGCTGAAAGGCAAGAAAAAGGATGACAGCATCGTGATCAAAGCTGCGGATGCGGTAGATGCTGACAAACTGAACTGGTTCCTGCATGATGTACTGGGCCTGCATGGTGATTCAGCTGAGAAATACTTTAAGCTGACCATCACTAAAATAGAACTGATAGAAAAAAGAGAACTGAACGAAGAGTTCTTCAAGGAAGTATTCCCTGCTGAAACTATTGCTACGGAAGAAGCTTTCCGTGACAAACTCCGTTCTGAAATAGAAAAATCCTGGGACGCAGAAAGCCGTAACCACCTGCACAACGAATTATTTGAAGTGCTGGTTCACGAGACACCTATTGAACTGCCCAAAGATTTTCTGAAACGTTGGCTGCAGACCGGCGGTGAGAAACCAAAGACTGCTGAAGAAGCTGACAAAGAATATCCTGGTTTTGATCATCAGTTACGCTGGACACTGATCAGCGATAAACTGATCCGCGAAAATAAGCTGGACGTATCTTTCGAAGAAGTGAAAGAGAGCGCCAAACAGAAAGTAATGGGCTATTTTGGTGGCGCTGCCGCTACAGATGGTGCAGACTGGCTGGACAGCTACCTGGAGCGCCTGCTGCAGGACGAGAAATTTGTGGACCAGACCTACCGCGAGATGGTGACCCAGAAACTGTTTGATTGGGCAGAAAATAAGGTAAATGTGAAGGAAGAGGAAATTACAGCCGAAGAATTTGCTAAATTACCTAATAAACATCACCATCATGAACATTAATAACGAATTCAGGAAATATGCCATCCAGCATAGAGGGATCAGCAGCCTGGTAGTAGATAGCTATACCCGTCATCAGATCAATGCCTTAACGCCCAATATCATCGAGGAACGCCCGATGAACATGGCGATAATGGACGTGTTTTCCCGTTTAATGATGGACCGCATCATTTTTATGGGAGATCCTGTAAATGACTACGTAGCTAATATTATCACAGCCCAGCTGTTGTTCCTTGAATCTACAGACCGTACCCGTGATATCCAGATGTATATCAACAGCCCCGGTGGTAGTGTTTATGCAGGTTTAGGTATATACGACACCATGCAGATCATCGCTCCTGATGTAGCTACTATCTGTACCGGTATGGCAGCCTCTTTCGGCGCTGTACTGCTGGTAGCTGGTACAAAAGGTAAGCGTACTGCCCTGAAACATGCCAGGGTAATGATACACCAGCCTCATGGTGGCGCTGAAGGCCAGACCTCCGATATCGAAATCACTGCACGTGAGTTCGTTAAGCTGAAAAAAGAGCTGAACGAGATCATTGCCGGCCATTGCGGTCAGCCAGTGAAGAAAGTAGAAAAAGATTCTGACCGTGACTACTGGATGACTGCCGATGAAGCTAAAGAATATGGTATCATTGACGACGTTCTTACCAGGAATCCGAGAAAACAGGATAATACTACCCCTCAGCAGTAACAAGAGGGATGTTTTTTAAATTTATATACTACTGAAAACGTAGTAGTAA
Organism: Chitinophaga tropicalis; assembly: GCF_009758205.1. Classification (GTDB taxonomy): domain Bacteria; phylum Bacteroidota; class Bacteroidia; order Chitinophagales; family Chitinophagaceae; genus Chitinophaga; species Chitinophaga tropicalis. The sequence goes on along the minus strand of NZ_WRXN01000001.1, from coordinate 1,197,112 downwards.
GGAAAAGGGTGCAAACAACAACTTTGCACCCTTTTTACGTACCTTTGTAAGCTATGAAAGAGTCCAAAATACGTTGCTCATTCTGCAACCGTTCCAAAGAAGAAGTGCAGATACTGATTGCTGGTGCAGATGGCCATATTTGTGAGAACTGTGTAGCCAACGCACAGGAGATCATAGAACAGGAGCTGTTCCATCAGCAGGGCAAAAAAACGCCTTCTCACTTCGTGCCTAAAGTGGCAAAACCGGTAGAGATCAAGAAATTCCTGGACGAATATGTGATTGGACAGGATGATGCAAAGAAAATACTGGCTGTGGCCGTTTATAACCACTATAAACGCCTCAACCAACAGGTAGGAGATGATGATGTGGAGATCGAGAAATCAAACATTATCATGGTAGGTGAAACCGGTACCGGCAAAACCCTGCTGGCCAAGTCAATTGCCCGCCTTCTCAATGTACCCTTTACCATTGTAGACGCTACCGTATTTACGGAAGCCGGCTATGTAGGTGAAGACGTTGAAAGCATACTGACCCGCCTGCTGCAGGTATGTAACTATGATGTAGAGGCCGCTGAACGCGGAATCGTGTACATAGATGAGATCGATAAAATTGCCCGTAAAAGCGATAATCCTTCCATCACCCGCGACGTTAGCGGCGAAGGCGTACAACAGGGCCTCCTGAAGCTCCTGGAAGGTACAGAAGCGCTGGTTCCCCCACAGGGCGGCCGTAAACACCCTGAACAGAAACTGATCAAGGTAAATACCCAGAACATCCTGTTCATCTGTGGTGGTGCTTTTGATGGTGTTGATAAGATCATCAGCCGCAGGGTACAGACACATTCTATCGGCTTCACTGTCAACAAAGAAAAAGAAGAAGAGAACAAGAAACACATACTTCGCTACATCAATTCACAGGACCTGAAAGCATTTGGCCTCATTCCAGAATTGCTGGGACGTTTGCCGGTAGTAACCTACCTCAACTCCCTGGATAATGAAGCGCTGAAAGCGATCCTGACAGAACCGAAGAACGCACTGGTAAAACAATACAAGAAACTCTTCAAAGTAGAAGGAATTGACCTGGTAGTAGAAGATGACGCTGTGGATTATATCGTTGAAAAAGCAATGGAATATAAACTGGGCGCGCGTGGTCTCCGTTCTATCTGTGAAGTGGTACTCAGCGATGCTATGTTTAACCTGCCTTCTTCCGATGCAAGTACATTTGTACTGTCAAGGGCCTATGCCGAAGAAAAGCTTGATAAGTCTACCCTGGTAACACTGAAAGTTGCCTAAGGGAATTATCGATATTAAAAAGGCGGATCAGTGATGATCCGCCTTTTTTATTGATTCGTTAACCCTGTATGTAAATTTCTTACCGGCAATATCCTCACAGAACAGGTCAAACCTGTAGCTACTCTCAGCATCATCCCCTTTTACCTGAAATAAAGCGATTCCCCCTCTTCCCAGTATAATAGGAAATGGCTCAGAGAATTTAATATTATGAAGGCTGTCATTCATATCAAGGATCTTTACCGAGTTTTTAGTACACACCTTGTAAAGTATATATCCAGGTCCATATCCTTCTGTTTTGACAGATAGGTAATGTTTTAACTCTCCTCCTGTAACAGTCATTATTTCCTCAAGCCATTTACTCTCTTCACCCTTCAGCATCCCCTTCAGCTTTTGTTTGCTGAACCATAAGGAATCTCTCTCCGCAGCAGGCTCTGCAAACTCAGTCAGGACATCGGCCGTATCAGGCCTTTCCGGAAAAAAATTCCTCATTACAGAAAGCCGTAGTGAATCACCCTTTATGGCAATTACTTTTGCAGCTTTCCGCCCATCCCAAAAGAGCATATAATAGTCATTCAGCGTAGCATGCTGAATACGTTCCCATTTCTGGTCACGTTCCTCTTCCTTCTGCTTATCACTCAGGTAACGTGAATAACTTTCTTCGATCTTCACAACGATCATATTAATTATAACAACCATCATGGCCGCTATCAATATCAATGACCCTGTATACGCCCATAGAGACATTTTCGGATTACCGCCAATCCGCACCAGCTCTGCCTCCCTCTGTGGAGAAACATGATATAACTTGTCATCCTTCTTCCTCACATACCATCCTTTGTCAGTACCAATAAAGGGGATCCAGAAAAGGTGAAAATACTCCTGAATAAACTCGAAATATTTTATGTCCGGGTTGGGTGGGTTGATACCAAGCTCCTGCTGGGTTACAATCTTCCGGGCAAAATTTCCTCTGCCGTAAACGATAAACATAGATATAGGTATAGGTATTGAAACGAAGCTCAAATTACCATTATTTACAATATCTCTTACTGCAATATTTTCTCTTTACCTTTAAACAAAGTAAATAAATATGGACCTCTTAAAAGAACTAAAAGAAAAAGCAGGACTTACCAATGAGCAGGCATTAAAAACCTTCGAGATCCTGAAAGAATATGTAAGTGGTAAAGTGCCTGTCTTTCTTGCAGGTACTGTAGAGAAATGGTTTAACGATATTGAGAAAAGAGCCGGACAGGCAGAAGATAAGAAAGAAGATGATTTCCTGGAACACTAACGGTGTGAACAAACAAATAATTCAAAAGCCGCTCCGGTCAACTGACTGAAGCGGCTTTTCCATTTCAACTTACAGAAGAAAAAAAGCATCCGCTGATAGCGGATGCCCTTTCCTTGGGTTGCGTAAAGTTGTTTCGATTGTCTTTCTTTTTTGTTGAAGGTTGATAAATGGTAAAGAGTGATGAATTAACCCAAATTTAACGTTCTTAATTCACAATTCCATCACCCTAATATGCTAATACTCATTTTTTTGCAAAATAATTTGAGCACTTATCACACATTACCATTTTATCACATAACTAAACAACTCGCTTTTAACACGGTAACCGTCTTTTTGTCAGTAATACGATTTTGTTTAGAATATATATTTTGTTGACAAAAAATTTGAAGTCTGCTCTGTTACTATCTGATTTATCAGTTTTTTATTCTCTTCCGTCTGTTTTGTTGCCACCATTGTGCGGATAGAAAATGCACGCAGCGCATCCGGGATGCTCAATGTACCTTCTGCAGAATCCTTGCGTCCTGTAAACGGATATACATCCGGACCACGCTGACACTGACAGTTGATATTTACCCGGCTTACCTGGTTCACCAGCGGATCTATCAGGGAAGCAAGCTCTCCGGCGTCGTTAGAGAAGAGACTTACCTGCTGACCATGATCTGATTCTATCAGGTATTCTATCGGCGTTTCAATATCGTCAAACGGTAATACCGGGATCAACGGACCAAACTGTTCTTCCCTGTACAGCTTCATCTTCTCATTTACCGGGTATAACACCGCCGGGTAAACGAACGATTCAAAGGCAGCACCTCCGTTCTCATTAACGATCTTAGCGCCGTTAGCCAGCGCATCCTCTATACATTCTTTCAGATAGGCCGGCTTCTGAGGCTCAGGCAGCGGGGTCAGGAACACATCCTTCTCCCATGGCATACCCACTTTCAGCTTGCTGATAGCGTCGCTGAGCTTCTGCAGGAAAGCATCCGCCACTTTACTGTGCACAAACAGTATCTTCAATGCGGTACAACGCTGGCCGTTGAAAGAAAGAGAGCCTAATACACATTCCTTCACTGCCAGGTCCAGGTCTGCCTTGTCTGTGATGATAGCTGCATTCTTTGCGTCCAGCCCAAGTATTGCTCTCAGCCTGTTCACTTTCGGATGGCTCTTCTTCAGCTGGTTAGCTACCTTGCTGCTGCCTATCAGGGTCAATACGTTGATCTTGCCTGATTCCATCAGTGGCGCCACTATTACATTGCCACGGCCGTAAATGGTATTTACCACTCCTTTCGGGAAACAGCTGCCAAATGCTTCCAGCAGCGGGTAGTGTAATAAGGTACCGTGTTTCGGAGGTTTGAACAGCAGGGTATTACCCATGATCAGGGCAGGAATAAGCGTGGTGAAGGTCTCATTCAGCGGATAGTTGAACGGTCCCATACAGAGCACCACTCCCAGCGGGGAACGGCGTATCTGCCCTATAATGCCCTGTTCTATTTCAAAACGGCTGGAGTTACGGTCCAGGTCTTTCAGTGCATCTATAGTAGCGTTGATGTATTCTACAGTGCGGTCAAACTCTTTTATGGAATCTGCCCAGGACTTTCCTATCTCCCACATGATGAGCTTCACGATCTCATCTTTCCTGGCTATCATTTTGCCGGTGAACTTCTCCATACAGGCAATCCTTTCTGATACCGGCATGGTAGGCCATTCTCCCCTGCCGTCATCATATGCTTCTACGGCGGCGTTCAGGGCGGCTATCGCTTCTGCCTGTCCGCAGAGAGGGTAAGACCCTATCACTTTCCTTTCCAGTCCGTTTGGGGTCTGTATACAGATGGGCGACAGCACCGTATGTACGTCTCCGTTCCAGGGTTTCATTTCACCGTCTGAGAGATATTCCCGCTGATGCAGCTCTCCTTCCAGCTGGTACTGGGCGGGAATAGCGTCTGCGGTGGGGAATATCTGGTGTAGTTTTTCTTCGAAATTCATGACATAGTTAATTTGGAGACTGAAGTTAATAAAAGGGAAGGATAGCTTTATTAAATAAAAAAATCCCTTTTGCCTTCGGCAAAAGGGATTTTTTTTGCGGGGCCTGCGGCCGCTTAAAAAGAGAAGTATTTCTGTTTTTATTTCAATGCCTCACGCGCTATTACCATTTTCTGTATTTCAGAAGTACCTTCTCCTATAGTACACAGCTTCGCATCACGATAGAATTTCTCTACAGGAAAATCTTTGGTATAACCATAACCGCCAAACACCTGTACTGCTTCATTAGCTGTTTTCACCGCTACTTCAGAAGCATAGTATTTAGCCATTGCCGCCTGCTTTGTCACTACTTGACCACGGGTCTTGCCATCTGCAGCCTGCATGGTAAGCAGCTCTGCCGCCATGATCTCGGTAGCCATATCTGCCAGTTTAAAGGAAATACCCTGGAAGCTGGCAATAGGCTTATCAAACTGATGACGTTCCTGTGCGTATTTCAGCGCCGCTTCATAAGCGCCTTTGGCAATACCGAGAGATAGTGCGGCAATAGAGATCCTTCCGCCATCCAGCACTTTCATGGACTGGATAAATCCTTCTCCCGGCTGTCCAAGTATATTGGAGGCTGGGATACGGCAATTGTCGAAGATCATCTCCGCTGTTTCTGAAGCCCGCATGCCCAGCTTATTCTCTTTCTTTCCTCCGCTGAAACCCGGAGTACCTCTTTCCACTACAAAAGCCGTCATACCATGACTATCGCGCACATTTCCGGTACGGGCTATCACTACAGCCACGTCTCCGCTTTTACCATGGGTGATCCAGCATTTGGTACCGTTAATGACCCATTCGTCACCATCCTGCTGTGCTACACATTTCATGTTCATAGCATCAGAACCGGTGTTGGGCTCTGTCAGTCCCCATGCACCTATCCATTCTCCACTGGCAAGACGGGGTAAATAACGTTGTTTCTGCTCTTCTGATCCAAACTGGAGGATATGCCCGGTACAAAGAGAATTGTGTGCTGCCAGGCTCAGGCCGATAGCGCCGCAGAATCTGGCTACTTCGCTGATAACGGTCACGTATTCCAGGTACCCCAGTCCGCTGCCGCCATACTGTTGAGGTACCAGCACTCCCATGAGGCCCAGCTCTCCCATTTGTTTAAACAGATGAGCGGGGAAGGTCTGGTTTTCGTCCCACTCCAGGACATGGGGCTGAATGTTTGTTTTTCCAAAGTTGCGAATCATTTCCGTAATCTGCTGCTGCATTTCGGTAGGCTCAAAGTTCATAATGGGGAATTTTCTGTTTTGATGTAATGTTCAAGTTTACGATAAATACTGTCATCTACCAATGGTAGCTCCAGAAGCTGCTCCGGCAGCCTGAAAGGCCCGTTGTTACTACGATACAGCACAATTACCCTGGCCAGTTTATAACGTATGTACGGGTGTTGGGCCAAAGTTTTTTCATCTGTCTGGTTGATATCCAGTTTTTTTAGTGAAACCTTATGCAATTGCAGGGAAGCTTGAATTTTTTTAAATGTGCTATCTGGTAAACCATAAGTTTCTCCTACCTGGGCAATAGAGTAAAAGCCTCCCAGTTTGTCCCGGAAGCGTACGATACGCGCCGCCAGTACCGGCCCTATTCCCGGCAATGCTTCCCAGGCAGCTGAATCAGCCTTGTTAATATCTAAAGTATAGACTTTACGCACATACGCAGGTGCTGCCTTCTTTTTAACGGGCTCTCTGAAAGTCTTCATTTCCTTCAGTGAAGCCGGCGCCTGTGTTATTACAGCGGGATGGTATTGCGGCCGGGATACAGGCAGGGCAAAGCATACTACTGATAAAAGTAGCAGTATAAGGATGCCTGATCTTTCTTTCCGTGAAAAGCGGAAGTATTCCTTCCATACTGGATGCTGGGTCATGGGTCAACAAATCAATTACCCGGAAGTTACGACAAATCTACTTCCAATCCGTCATAGGCGAGTGACATTCCCGGGGGCAGTTCCCGGATCACGTCAGCATGCTTTCCCATCTGGTGACTGATATGCGTGAAGTACACCTGTGGCACTTTCAGCTCCTGTGCTACTGCAATGGCTTCATCCAGCGTAAAATGAGAAATATGTTTCTCCCGGCGCAGCGCATTCAGCACCAGTACTTTGGAGCCTCTGATCTTTTCTTTCTCCTCGTCTGCAATGAAATTGGCGTCGGTTATATAGGTAAAATCCCCCACGCGGAAGCCCAGTACGGGCATCTGGTGGTGCATGACATTGATGGGCACAACGTTTTGTCCGTTCACCTCAAATGGTTCACTATGAATGGTACGGAGGTTCAGTTCAGGTATGCCGGGATATTTATGTTCGGTAAAGGCATAGGAAAACTCCCGTTTTATCACCTGCTGGGTAAACTCTGTGGCAAAGATGTCTATAGCTCTTTGCTGGAAGTAGTTGAAGGCGCGGATATCGTCCATGCCGGCAATATGATCTTTATGGGAATGGGTTACCAGTACGGCCTCCATATGTTTTACGTTGGCTCTCAGCATCTGTGAACGGAAGTCAGGCGTGGTATCTACCACTATGTTGCCGGCGGGGATACCGGTAAACATGATGCTGCTGCGCAACCGCTTGTCCCGCGGGTCGGCAGAGGTACATACTTCACAGCCGCATGCAATAACCGGTACGCCTTGCGAAGTGCCTGTTCCAAGAAAGGTTACTTTCAATTTTCTGTAGGTTGTTCTGGTGAAGGTGGTAATGGTTCCTCTCCTGCATCTGCTGCAGTGGCGGCCTTGTTGCTGACGATCTGTTTATACAGCTTCAGCGATTCCGGCGTAAGCACCGATTCATCCAGCTGCATGGAAGCAAGGATATCCAGCAGGGTGTTGATGCGGCCTTCAAGGTTCAGGAATTTATTGACTACAACCACCTTTTTGTGTTCCAGTACACAATAGCCGGAGTTGAACGTTCCTTTTTCGAAACGCAACTCATACTTTGCCTCTCCGAAGATCTTTTCGAGACGGGTCAGGTTATTGGGCGTAACTTTAAAATTCATGCGGCAAAAATAAGGATTTACTTACTCACCAGCCTCGCTACGGGCACAATCACTTCTTCCAGTGAAATTCCCCCATGCTGGAAAGTATTCCTGTAAAAGTTTACGAAGTAATTATAATTGTTAGGATAACACAGGTAACCGTCCTCTTTCGCAAAAATATAGGAAGAGTTCACATTTGGCTTGGGTAAACCGGCCTCTCTCGGGTCACGGAAAGCCAGCACTTCCTTCGTGTCATAATTCAGGTTACGGCCGTGTTTGTAACGCAGGTTAGTAGTGGTCTGCTTATCCCCTATTACTTTTACCGGCGTTTTCACCCTTACGTTACCATGGTCTGTAGCCACGATCAGGTTGATCTTCTTTTCGGAAAGCTTTCTCAGCGCCTGGTGCAGGGGAGAATGTTCAAACCAGCTGGCCGTGATAGACCTGTAGGAGGTCTCATCTCCTGCCAGTTCTTTCAGCACTTCCATTTCTGTGCGGGCATGGCTGAGCATATCCACAAAGTTGTAAACGATGACGTTCAGCGGATAATCCATCAGGTTATGGATATTGTTAACAAGATGCTGTCCGTCGTGATGGGTAGTTATCTTGGTATATGAAAAGCGGGAGTCCATTTTGAGCCGGTACAGCTGATCTGCCAGGAAGGTCTCTTCATAGAGGTTCTTCCCGCCTTCTTCATCATCGTTCTTCCATTCTTCCGGGAACCGGTGCTCAATATCTACCGGCAGCATCCCTGCAAAGATGGCATTGCGGCTGTACTGTGTGGAAGTGGGCAGAATACTGTAGAAAGTGTCTTCCTGCACCAGCCTGAAAGATTCCAGGAAAATGGGCAGTATTGCTTTCCACTGGTCAAACCGCAGGTTATCTATTATTATAACGAAGTTGGATACTTCACTGTCCAGGGCTGGTACTATCTTTTCCCTGAACAGGGTATGTGACATAATGGGGGCATCCTTTGCTTTGGGATGCACCCAGCTGGCATAGTTCCGGCTGATGAACTTGGCAAACTCCGTATTGGCTTCTGCTTTCTGTGTATTTAATACTTCCAGCATTTCCGGGCTGTTGGTCTTGGCCATTTCCATTTCCCAGTACACCAGTTTCTTATAGATATCCATCCATTCATTATGGTCCGGGTTGGAATTGAGGGCCATAAACAGTTCCCTGAACTGCTGCTGGTAGGCGATGGTGGTCTTTTCGGCCACCAGCCGTTTATTGTCAATGATCTTTTTCAGGGATAGCAGCACCTGGTTCGGATTTACCGGTTTGATCAGGTAATCTGTGATCTGGGAGCCGATGGCGTCGTCCATTACATTTTCCGCTTCGTTCTTTGTGATCATCACCACCGGTATCTGCTGATCTATCTCTTTTATTTTACTGAGTGTTTCAAGTCCTGTTATACCGGGCATGGATTCATCCAGCAGCACCACGTCCACCACCTGGTCTTTCAGAAATTCCAGGGCATCATAGCCGTTTGTAAGTGCTGATACTTTATATCCTTTGTTTTCAAGGAATATGATCTGCGATTTCAGCGATTCGATCTCATCATCAACCCAAAGTATATTTATTTGACTCATTCAAATATATTATTATATGTTTTACAGAAATAGTTTACTGTGGCAACTATCTTTCTCAAGGTAAGATTCTATTTTGTCAAAAACCGTTCCCTGTATTGGCTGTGCCCCCAATAAATTGTTAAAAAACAGGCAGTTCCATTTAATATCGTCCAGATATTAATTATTTTAGTCATAAAAATAGAAAAAACGTGTTAAACCGGTGTGTTGCAGTAGGGGGAAAACCGGCTTTCCACGTCTATACATTAGAAAAAGTTACAGATAATAATTCCTTAACGTAGCTTTGTCTAGCTAAAGGATAACGGTAAATGGCAGAACGCAAGCGTAAAATTGTAAACGATCCGGTATATGGCTTCATTACGATAGATCATCCGCTGATCTTTGCACTGATTTCCCATCCTTACTACCAGAGGCTGCGCAGGATCCATCAGATGGCTTTGGCCCACCTGGTCTACCCGGGAGCCATGCATACCCGTTTTCACCACAGTATGGGCGCGTATCACCTGATGAGCTGTGCTTTACAGGAACTGAAGAGCAAGGGGGTAGATATTACCGCAGAGGAAGAGGTTGCTGCAAAGATGGCCATACTTTTGCATGATGTGGGACATGGGCCCTATTCTCATGCACTGGAGAATGGCATCATAGAAGGGGTATCCCACGAAAAGATCAGTCACTGGCTGATGGAGGAGCTGAATAAGGAGATGAAGGGCGCCCTGACGCTGACAATAGAAATCTTTAACGGCCGTTATCATAAGACGTTCCTGCATCAGCTGGTTTCCAGCCAGCTGGATGTAGACAGGATGGATTACCTTAACCGTGACAGCTTCTATACCGGCGTTTCGGAAGGGGTAATAGGATATGACAGGATCATAAAAATGCTCACCGTGCACCGTGGAGAGCTGATGGTAGAAGAGAAAGGCATCTATTCAATAGAAAAATTCATTGTAGCGCGCCGCCTCATGTACTGGCAGGTATACCTGCATAAAACAGTGCTGAGCGCGGAGAATATGCTTGTGAAAATACTACGCAGAGCTAAAGAGCTGGCATTAAAGGGTGTTTCCCTCTACGCCTCTCCTGCCCTGGAGTATTTCCTTTATCATAAGATATCTGACGCCAACTTTGAACAGGAGCCAGCCTGTTTGCAACAGTTCTGTCTGCTGGATGACTATGACATACTGAGCGCTATCAAGGTATGGGCCCAACACTCTGACAAAGTGCTGGCACTTCTGTGTAAGTGGCTCACTAACAGGGAGTTATTCAAATGCGTATTGAGCAACGAATCGTTTGATATGGTGAGTATCAACACGTTAAGAGAAAAGGTGCAAAAACAATACGGCATTACCGGAAAGGAACTGGACTACTTTGTTTTTACGGGAACAGCCAGTCTCAGTACCTATAATGACCAGGATGAAAAGATTAATATTCTTTTCAAAGACGGAACTGTAAAAGACATTTCGTCTATTGATAATGCACTGGTAAGTCACACACTGGCTATACCCGTAAAAAAATTCTACATTTGTCATCCAAAAATCTAAGCAACACTGTATTACAAATGATTACTTGTAAATTATGTCATATGTTTTATAATAATCGTTTGTTGGTTAGTATCGCCTTGGATAACATCATTAATTATTAACTATGCAGTTTAGCGCATTACAATTGGCTACCATGCTGGATGGTAAGCTGGAAGGCAACCCGGACGTAAAAGTGAGCAACATCGCCAAGATTGAGGAGGCCGGTGAAGGGATGCTCAGTTTCATTGCCAATCCAAAATATGAAGAGTTCATCTATACAACCAATGCTTCCATACTGATAGTGAATGAGAGCCTTGTAACAGAGCGGCCTGTAAAGTCCACCCTCATCAGGGTAAAAGACGCTTACAGCAGCTTTGCACTTCTCCTGGAGAAATACAAGCAGATGGTAGGCAACAAAACAGGCATACAACAACCTTCACATATACCTGACTCTGTAACAAAAGGCCAGAACATCTTTATAGGCGCTTTTGCCTACCTGGGAGAGAATGTGGTACTTGGCAACAACGTTAAGATCTATCCCGGCGTATATCTGGGAGACAATGTTACCGTTGGCGATGACAGCGTTATTTATCCAGGAGTGAAAGTATATGACAACTGTATACTGGGTAAGCGTGTTATACTGCATGCCGGCTGTGTAATAGGTGGAGATGGCTTCGGATTTGCCCCTCAGCCGGATGGCACCTACAAAAAGGTACCCCAGATCGGTAACGTTATCATTCATGATGATGTAGAGATCGGAGCAAACACAACAATAGACCGCGCTACCATGGGCTCTACAGTGATACGCCAGGGCGTTAAACTGGATAACCTGATCCAGGTGGCACACAACGTAGATGTAGATACCAATACAGTGATCGCTGCACAGACCGGGGTTTCCGGCAGTACCAAAATAGGTAAGAACTGTGTGATAGGCGGACAGGTAGGGCTTGTAGGACATATTCAACTGGCAGACGGCACCAAGATCAATGCCCAGAGCGGTTTGTCCAAATCTATTACAGAACCTAATACAGCCCTGATGGGTTCACCGGCTTTTGATTATAAAAGTTCATTAAAAAGTCAGGCAATTTTTAGAAATTTGCCCGACCTCGAAAAACGTGTTAAGGAACTGGAAGATATGGTTAAACAACTGCTTTCCATACGGGAAGGGGTTTGAGAAGATTAAAGTTGGACAAACAGTTATAAAAATATGATGGATAATCAACAGTCGTCGAACCAACACACGATCAAAGCCCCTGTTACAATATCAGGTGTTGGTTTGCACACAGGTGCTCATGTGAATATGACGCTGAAACCGGCTATCCCCGGTTACGGTATCAAATTTCAACGTGTAGATCTGCCTGAACAACCTGTAGTTAAAGCCGATGTGGATTTCGTAGTAGACACTGCACGTAGTACTACCCTTGAATACAACGGCGCCCGTGTAAGCACTATTGAGCATATTATGGCAGCCCTGGTAGGTACCGGCGTAGATAATGTGCATATTGAAGTAGACGGACCTGAAATTCCTATTATGGATGGCAGCTCCTACCCTTTTATCGAGATCATAGAAAAAGCCGGTATAGAAGAACAGGATGCAAAAAAGATCTACTATTCTATAGATACCAACATCAGTTTTTATGACGATAAGAAAAATGTGGAAATGGTAGCCCTGCCTGCGGTAGACTACAGGATCACCTGCCTTATCGACTTCAACTCACCGGTTTTAGGTACCCAGCACGCTAATCTTAACAGCATCGCAGATTTCAGGAAAGAAGTGGCTTCCTGCCGTACTTTCGTGTTCCTGCATGAACTTGAATACCTCATCTCCAACAACCTGATCAAAGGCGGCGATATCAACAACGCCATCGTAATAGTAGACAGAGTAGTAAGCGAAGAACAGCTGACCCACCTGGCAAAAGTATTTGAACGCGATAACATCAGCGTACAACAGCGGGAAGGCATTCTGAACAATATCCAGCTGCATTTCCCTAACGAACCGGCACGTCACAAACTGCTGGACGTAGTGGGAGACCTGGCCCTGGTAGGTGTGCCCATCAAGGCGCATATCATTGCCAACCGCCCCGGTCATGCTTCCAACGTGGAGTTTGCCCGCAAGATCAAACAATATATCAAGAAGAATAAACACATTAAAGATGTACCCGTTTATGATCCTAATAAACCGGCCATCTTTGATCTGCCGCGTATAGAAAGAACGCTGCCTCACCGCTACCCGATGCTGCTGGTAGATAAGATCATCGATCTTGCAGACACACAGGTAGTGGGTATTAAAAACGTCACCTACAACGAACATTTCTTCCAGGGGCACTTTCCCCAGAACCCGGTAATGCCCGGCGTATTGCAGGTTGAAGCCCTGGCTCAATGCGGCGGTATACTGGCCCTGAACACTGTGCCCGATCCCGAAAATTACGATACCTATTTTATTAAGATCGATAACTGTAAGTTCAAGCAAAAAGTAGTTCCCGGAGACACTATGATACTGAAGATGGAATTGCTGAGCCCTATCAGAAGAGGCATAGTAGAAATGAGAGGGACCGTATTTGTAGGTAACAAGGTCATGACAGAAGGTGATTTCACCGCACAAATAATTAAAACCAGAGACGCTAAACAATAGCAATGATCCATCCGCTTACTTACATTCACCCGGACGCCAAAGTAGCGCCAAATGTGAAGATCGATCCTTTCACTGTAATTCACAAAAATGTTGAGATAGGAGATGGCACCTGGATCGGTTCCAACGTTACTATCATGGAAGGCGCCCGTATCGGCAAGAACTGCCGTATCTTCCCGGGCGCTGTAATATCCGCCATTCCGCAGGACCTTAAATTTGCGGGAGAGGATACCCTTACAGAAATAGGCGACAACACCACCATCAGGGAATATGTAACCATCAACAGAGGTACCAAGGACAAGTGGAAAACCAGCATCGGCAGCAACTGCCTGATCATGGCCTACAGCCATATTGCGCATGATTGCGAAGTAGGTAACTACTGCGTATTCTCCAACAGCACCACCCTGGCAGGCCATATACACGTGGGAGATCACGTAGTACTGGCAGGCATGGTAGCCGTTCAGCAGTTCTGTAAAATAGGCGCCCACGCCTTTGTAACCGGTGGTTCCCTGGTAAGAAAAGACGTTCCTCCCTATGTGAAAGCTGCCCGCGAACCCCTGTCTTACGTTGGCGTCAATTCCATAGGACTGAAAAGAAGAGGCTTCTCTCTCGAAAAGATCAATCACATACTGGACATATACCGCGTGATATTTGTAAAAGGATACAAGCTGTCAAAAGCTATCAGTATCATTGAAGCGGAATATCCTGCCACCGACGAAAGGGACGAAATACTGTCCTTTATCCGTGAATCCGGCAGAGGTATCATGAAAGGGTATACGTCCCTGGCCGGAGACGAATGAAAATAACGTTACACCAAACAGGCAAACGCTTTAACTACGACTGGATATTCCGTCGGGTGTCAGCCACCTTCTCAGAAGGCGGGCGTTATGCCATTCTTGGCCCTAACGGGTCCGGCAAATCCACACTATTACAGGTTATCAGCGGTCACCTTCATCACAATGAAGGGACCGTTACCTATAGCACAATGCCGGAAGAACTGCTCCCTCCTGACCAGTTCTTCCGGCATTGTGCCATCGCCGCTCCCTACCTGGAGCTGGTAGAAGAATTCACACTGGCAGAGAGCATACAGTTCCATCTGCAATTCAAAAGATTCATTCCCGAAATTTCTCCGCAGGAAGCTATAGCCCTGGTTGGCCTGGAAAAGTCTATGGACAAACAGATCCGCTATTTCTCCTCCGGTATGAAACAGCGCCTCAAACTGGCCCTGTCTATCTTCTCTGACGTGCCCGTGCTCTTACTGGACGAGCCCTGCACCAATCTTGACACTGCAGGCATAAAACTGTATCAGCAGCTGATCACCAATTATGGAGGCAACCGCCTGATCATTGTTAGTTCCAACGATGAACAGGAATACTTTATGTGCCCCAACCGTATCAGCATACAGGATTACAAATAAATCAACTTACTATCTCAATATGCAAACTGCCGGTAAAAAAGTAATTAATGGCTGGGCAATGTATGACTGGGCAAACTCTGTCTACAACCTCGTGATCACCACTACTTTCTTTCCCATTTATTTTACAAGCGCTACAAAGACCGAAGCCAATGGCAATAACATTTCCTTCTTCGGCAAAACCTTTGTGAACAGCGCATTGTATGATTACTCAATGGCCGTTGCCTTTCTTTTTGCAGCGCTGCTATCCCCCATACTCTCTTCTATTGCAGATACCAGGGGTAATAAAAAACGCTACCTGATGATGTTCACCTGGCTGGGTGGCATCAGCTGCTCGGCATTATATTTCTTCAACGGCCAGAACGTTGAATATGGCGTTATCTTCTTCGTGCTGGCTACGCTCGGCTATTGCGGCGGACTGGTATTCTATAACTCTTACCTGCCTGAAATTGCCGCTCCGGAAGACAGGGACCGCATAAGCGCCCGCGGATTTGCCATGGGTTATATAGGCGGCGTACTCCTGCAGCTGGTAGGCTTTGCCCTGGTTGTTATCCGCCCCTTTGGCATTACCGAAGGCCATGCCGTACTGCTCACATTCCTGCTTACAGGTATCTGGTGGATAGGGTTTGCCCAGATCACCTTCCTGCGCTTACCCGCCTCAAAAGCCTCTATACAGGAACATACCGCCAGCGCTCTGGCAGAAGGATTCCGGGAAATCAGGAAAGTATATGCACAGGTAAAACAAATGCCTGTACTGAAAAGGTTCCTTCGCGGCTTTTTCTTTTACAGCATGGGCGTACAGACCGTTATGATGGCGGCAACCGTTTTTGGCAGCCAGGAACTGGGACTGCCATCCAGCACTCTTATTATCACCGTAGTGGTTATACAACTGGTAGCTATACTTGGCGCATGGAGCATAGCAAGGCTTTCCGGCCGCTATGGCAACCTGCCGGTACTGATGGTAGTTGTAATACTCTGGATGGGTATCTGCATGGCAGGATATAAAATGCAGACCGCTACACATTTCTATATGCTGGCTACAGCCGTAGGCCTGGTTATGGGTGGTGTGCAATCCCTCAGTCGCTCTACATACGCCAAGCTGATGCCCGAAACAGAAGACACCGCTTCCTTCTTCAGCTACTACGATGTAGTGGAGAAGTTGTCTATTTTCATTGGCCTCCTTACATTTGGTTATATACATGAGTTGACCGGCAGTATGCGCAACTCTGTTATTGCCCTGGTGTTTTTCTTCGTGACAGGTCTTATATGGCTGATCTCTGCAAGGAAAAAACAGCTGTCAGGCGCAAAGTAAATACCCTTAAAAGAAGCATAACCATGAAACTATACAGCATTGAGACAGGCTTTTTCAAACTGGACGGCGGCGCTATGTTTGGCGTAGTGCCCAAAAGCATATGGAACAAACTCAACCCTGCAGATGAGAACAATCTCTGCACCTGGGCCATGCGCTGCCTGCTGATAGAAGACGGCAACCGCCTCATCCTGGTAGATAACGGCATAGGAGATAAACAGGATGAAAAATTCTTTCGCCACTATTACCTGCATGGCAACGATACCCTGGATGGTTCGCTGGCAAAACTCGGCTTTCACCGGGATGACATCACAGATGTTTTCCTTACACACCTTCACTTCGATCATTGCGGCGGCTGTATTGTAAGAGAAGGAGATAAACTGGTGCCTGCATTTAAGAACGCAAAATTCTGGAGTAACGCAGATCACTGGAAATGGGCCACACAACCTAATGAACGTGAAAAAGCCTCTTTCCTGAAAGAAAATATACTTCCCATCCAGGAAAGCGGTCAGCTGGAATTCATTGGAAAAAAAGAAGGCATTACCTTCATCGATAACTTCAATGTGCGCTTCGTTCATGGCCATACAGACGCCATGATGCTGCCGCAGCTGCGTTATAAGGACAAGACCATTATCTACATGGCAGACCTGCTGCCCAGCACAGGCCATATTCCCATTCCATACGTAATGGCTTACGATATGTTCCCTCTTACAACACTGCAGGAGAAGAAAGGTTTCCTGCAGGAAGCAGTGGACAATCAATACATTCTTTTCTTCGAACATGATCCTGCTGTAGAATGCTGCACCCTTCAGCAGACGGAAAAAGGTATCCGCGCAGGCAACACTTTCCGGTTGGCTGATGTATAATGACATATTGGCACCGTTTGCCCTTGCTGCACACATTTTGTAATACCTTCCCAAGAAGGATTTTTTTATCATGGCGGTACATCTGACACAAGACAATAAATTGAAGAAGCTAATAGTAGTAGGAGACCGTGTGCTGATCAAACCAGCCACTCCAAATGAACGCACAGAAAGCGGTCTTTATCTTCCTCCCGGCTTACAGGAAAGAGAGAAGGTACAACAGGGCTATGTTATCAAAACAGGCCCGGGATACGCTCTTCCTCTTCCATCAGAAGAAGATGAAGCATGGAAACCGGAAGAAGAAAAAGTGAAATACATTCCCCTCCAGGCTAAAGAAGGCGATCTTGCCATCTTCCTGGTAAGCGGGTCTACAGAAGTATCCTACCAGGGAGAAAAGTATTTCATTGTGCCACAGGGAGCTATCCTGATGCTGGAACGGGAAGAAGAACTATAACGTTTCTACATGGTGCATTTTTGCCTATATTGGTGGCAAAAACAGATATACCATGGCTACTAAAGAAGCGTTCCTGGAATACATCAAAAGCGGCTATACATTTAAAGGTGAACATCTGAAGCTGGGATGCGCCATGCTGGACGGTGAAGTAGTGACCGGCGCAGATGTGCTGCTGCCACTGAAAACGCTGAACCGTCACGGGCTTATTGCCGGCGCCACAGGTACCGGTAAAACCAAGACCCTGCAGGTTATTGCCGAAGGCCTCAGCGATGCCAGTGTACCTGTACTGCTGATGGACATCAAAGGAGACCTTAGCGGTATTGCCGCTGCAGGTGTCAGCAATGCAAAGATCGAAGAACGCTATCAGAAAATAGGCGGTACATGGTCACCCGCTGCCTATCCTACAGAATTACTTTCCCTGAGCAATGAAAAAGGCGTCCGCCTGCGCGCTACCGTAAGCGAATTTGGCCCTGTACTGCTCTCCAAGATACTTGAGCTGAACGATACCCAGGAAGGCCTGGTATCTATGATATTCAAATACTGCGACGATCAGAAACTGCCCCTCCTTGACCTGAAAGACTTCAAGAAAGTACTTCAGTATGTAAGCGATGAAGGCAAGGCAGAACTGGAGAAAGACTACGGTAAGATCTCTACCACATCAGCAGGCACCATCCTCCGTAAAGTAATAGCACTGGAACAACAGGGCGCAGACATCTTCTTCGGAGAAACCTCCTTCCAGGTAGAGGATCTCATGCGCATCAGCGACGATGGCAGAGGCATGATATCTATAGTAAGGGTGGCTGACATACAGGACAGGCCCAAGCTATTTTCCACTTTCATGTTAAGCCTGCTGGCAGAGCTCTATGCAACATTACCTGAAGAAGGAGATCTGGAGAAACCCAAGCTCATCATGTTCATAGATGAGGCGCATCTCATTTTCCAGGAAGCCAGCTCCGCCCTGCTGCAACAGATAGAGACCATCATAAAACTGATCCGCTCCAAAGGCGTAGGCATTTTCTTCTGTACCCAGAACCCTATGGATATTCCTCCTTCCGTACTGGGACAATTAGGCCTGAAAGTACAGCATGCCCTGCGCGCCTTTACAGCAAACGATCGTAAAGCCATCAAACAGACGGCGGAAAACTATCCTCTTTCTGAATACTATAAAACTGAAGACCTGCTTACACAGATCGGTATCGGTGAAGCCCTGGTAACATGCCTGAACGAAAAAGGCAGTCCCACTCCGCTGGCAGCCACCATGCTGACATCTCCGCGCTCCCGCATGGATATCCTCACTGCCGCAGAACTCGATGCTATTGTCAACGCTTCAAAACTTGTAAAGAAATACAACCAGGAAATAGATAGTAACAGTGCTTACGAGATACTGACAGCAAAACTGGAAGAAGCGGCTGAAAAAACAGCGAAAGAAGAAGAAGAAAAACCTGCAGCAAAAGGTGGCAGGCAGAAAGAAGAAAAGAGTATGCTTGAAACAGTGCTGAGCAGCTCTGCTGCCCGCCAGGTAGGACGTACAGCTGCCAATATCATTACCCGCAGCCTGCTCGGCGCATTAGGCCTGGGAGGTAAAAGCAGTAAAAAGAGTAGTTGGTTTTAGTAATATTTTAAAACGCACTTATGGAAAAAATAATTAAAACAGGCATCTGCTCTTACGGCATGTCCGGCCATATCTTCCACGCACCCTTTATACACGTACATCCCGGCTTTGCCTTCACCGCTGTAGTAGAAAGAAGCAAACACTCAGCACAGCAACGCTACCCTGATGTAAAAGTATATGCCAGCGTTGAAGAGATGTTACAGGATGCCTCACTTGAACTGGTTGTCGTTAACACACCCAATTACACCCACTACGAATATGCCAAAGCCGCATTACAGGCAGGCAAACATGTGATAGTGGAAAAGCCCTTTACCGTAGCTTCCGCAGAAGGAGAAGAACTCACTGCCCTGGCTAAGTCAAAAGGACTTGTGCTGAGCGTATATCACAACAGGCGCTTTGACAGCGACTTCAAAATAGTAAGACAGGTAATACAGAGCGGCGACCTGGGAGACCTGCTGGAAGCAGAGATCCATTATGACCGCTTCAAGGAAGAACTGAGCTATAAAAAACATAAAGAGACCTCTCTGCCAGGTACTGGCTGCCTGTATGACCTGGGCTCACACCTGGTAGACCAGGCCCTGCAACTGTTCGGTATGCCGGACGCTGTATGGGCAGACATCCGCATTATCAGGAAAGAATCTGTAGTGGATGACTACTTCGAACTGGTCATGTATTATGATAAACTTCGCGTAAGACTGAAAAGCAACTACCTGGTAAGAGAACCTTTACCTTCCTACCAGTTCCACGGCCGTAAAGGCTCTTTCATTAAAACGAAAGCAGATACCCAGGAGAATATGCTGCTGCAGGGGCTCATGCCCGGCGCTCCGGGATGGGGTGAAGAAGGTATACATGAATGGGGATTGCTGCACACAGAGAAAGATGGAAAAGTGATCAGGCAATACCTGCCTTCTCCTAAAGGCAACTATCTTGAATATTTTGACGGGGTACATAAAGCTATTGCAACAGGCGCGCCTGTACCGGTACAACCGGCAGATGCTGTCAATGTGATCCGTATTATTGAAACTGCCTTTGCCAGCAGTAAAGCAGGCCAGGTAATACCAGTAAAGAAATAACTGTTACAGTTAACCGGGAAGCACTGCTTCCTGGTTAACCTTTCCCTTTAAACACCCTGCCGTCTTTATCACGGCCGGCCCTCCCCTCAGCAATTAAATATTGCATCACCTCCAGCAAATGACTCTCCTTTTCATCGGCTAACTGCTCATACACCTGGTTCCAGTGCTTGGGCTCCATATCCAGCTGTTCAAACAACAACTCTGCCAGTCGCGCCATAGCGATTCCATCCAGCGGCTTTTCCTTTTTCTGCAAACAGACATCGCATTTCCCACAGGCTGGCGTATCCTTCTCTCCGAAGTACTTTACCAGCGCCTGCGTCCTGCAGATATCCGTATTCCTTGCATAGTTTATCACAGCATCCAGCCGCAGCTTATATACTTTCATCCTTGCCTTCACACGTTCCATATCTATACGCAGCTGCCGGGCAGAAAGCCTTTCCTGCAGGAAACATAGCTGTGGCTCATCTTTACGCTGACTATACCTGATAATACGTTGCTGATGCAGTAACAGCAACGCCTCTACCACAGCAGATTCCTTCCATCTTATTAAACGCGCTATCTGCTTCTCATAAATTACAGTAGGTGTATCAAAGATGCCTTCATAGGTACGCAGTAAACAGCTGATAAGCGGCTCCATTGCAGGCTGCATGCTTTCATAGTCATACAGCGTTTCCTTATTGGTCACAAACTCCACACGGGAAGGCAGGAATACACTTTCACTGAGCTGCAGGATACCTTCCTGTTCCATTATTCTCAGTGAGCTATAGGCGGTAGTAATATTCAGTTTGAACCTGCTTACAAAATCGTTGATATCGAAATCAAAGTACACCCCTTCTGCGCTGCCTACAGGTACCTGCAGGTAATTGACAAGCGCCTGGTAAACGTCCCTGATCTCTTCCAGCTCAGGAAATTGCAAGGCAATGTTGTCTGTCATTCCCTCCAGTTCTGCTTCCTGGTACAGCAATACAGCATATGCTTTCTGCTCGTCCCTGCCGGCGCGCCCGGCCTCCTGGTAGTAAGCTTCCAGTCCGTCGGGTACGTCATAATGTATTACCAGTCTTACATCCGGTTTATCTATACCCATGCCGAATGCGTTGGTACAGGCCATTACCCTTATCCTGCCTTTCAGCCACAGGTCCTGTCTTGTACTCCGTTCATCTCCCGTAAGCCCGGCATGATAATAAGTAGCAGCAATGCCGTTCTGCTCCAGCATATCGGCTATTTCCCGGGTACGCTTGCGGTTGCGGCAGTAAACAATAGCAGTGCCGGGCACCCGCTGTATGATGTGCAGCAGCTTCTCCGGTTTATTATCTTCTTTTATAACGCTGTAGGAAAGATTATGACGGGCAAAACTCTTTGTAAAGACCGCCGGTTGCTGCATCAGCAACTTCCCGCAGATGTCCCGCTGTACCCGCGGAGTAGCGGATGCTGTCAGCGCCAGTACAGGCACCCCGGGAAAATAACTGCGGATATTGGCTATTTCAAGATAGGCAGGCCTGAAATCATACCCCCATTGGGAAATACAGTGCGCCTCGTCTATAGCCAGCAGGTTGACAGGCATGCCGTCGCAATATTCAAGAAAGCGTTTGCTCTGCAAACGTTCGGGTGAGATGTAAAGGAATTTGTATTTACCCCTGCGCACTTCCTCCAGCAACCGTTCCACATCCTGGTAGAACATACCGGCATAGATAGCTACAGCGGGTATGTCACGGCGCTTCAGGTTAGCTACCTGGTCTTTCATCAGGGCTATCAGCGGCGTTACCACCACACATACTCCCGGCTTCATGAGCGCCGGCACCTGGAAGCAGACTGACTTTCCCCCTCCTGTTGGCAGGAGGGCGAGAGTGTCCTGCCCGTTGCTTACAGAACGGATAATGTCTTCCTGTAAGGGCCGGAATTGGTCATAACCCCAGTATTGTTTGAGTATTGTTGTTGGACTGGACATATCTGGTGCAGCTGTAAAAGTAAAGAAAGGATTTGTATAACAGCTTTAAGCCGGCTGCAGGCCACTTTCTTCTTCATCAAAAATCCCTTTCGTCTTCGGCGAAAGGGATTTTTGATGAGCAATTCTTTTACGCTTAATTTACTTTCTTATACCGCAATCTCACAGAGTTCACAGCCAGCACGATGTCAGATAATGCCATAATACCTGCTCCGGTAACAGGGCTCAATACACCGGATACTGCAAAAGGAATAGCAATAATATTGTACAGGAATGCCCAGAAAAGGTTCTGCTTAATGGTCAGATAAGTATGTTTACCCAATCCCAGTGCCAGCGGCAGGTTGGATAAGCGGCTGTTCAGCAGGATCACATTGGCGCTCTGCATAGCAACATGGGTAGCATCGCTCAGGGAAATACCGATATTGGCCTTAGCCAGCGCAGGAGCATCATTGATCCCATCTCCCACCATCGCCACTGCCCCTTTCTGCATCAGTACATCTATCTGTTGCAGCTTCTGTTCCGGCGTCTGCCCGGAAAAGACTTCCGTGATACCTACCTGCTGCGCCAGTTCCCGGCATTTGCGTTCAGTATCCCCGCTCAGCAATACCGGCACAATACCTCTCTGCTTTAGCTGCTGCACCATTTGTACGGCATCAGGCCTGATCTCATCGCTGAAATCAACCCAACCTGCCAGTACGCCGTTCTTCAGGAGGTAGATATTGTGACTGTCATCTGTAGTAGCCTCTGTTGCCATGGCATAAGATCCCAGCTTCCATTCATTGCCTTCTTTATCTTTTGCCTGCATTCCCCTGCCTTTTATTTCCCTTACCTGTTGCAAAGACACTTCCCCCTCTCCTTTCCATAACCCGGAAAGGGAGCGGGCAATAGGATGGGAAGAATATTTCTCCAGGCTGTATACGGTAGCTTTGAATACCTGTTCAGACATGCCTTCTGCATGGAAATTTCCCACTTTAAGCTTGCCGGTGGTAAGTGTACCGGTTTTATCCAGCACCACGTATTTAATGTCTTTAAATGCTTCCAGTGTGTTGGCTCCTTTGATCAGGATGCCATTATGAGCTGCACGCCCCAATCCTACCATTACGGCTGCAGGAGTAGCCAGTCCCATGGCGCAGGGACAGGCAATTACCAGAACGGCAATGCTGCGCATAATAGCGCCGCCGGTACTTACATTGCCAAACAACAGCCAGCCCAGGAAAGTGCAGATGGAAATGCCCAGTACCAGCGGTACAAAAATGGCGCTGATACGGTCTGCCAGTTTCTGCATGGGAGGTTTGTTGCCCTGGGCCTGTTTTACCAGTTCAATGATATAAGATAATATGGTGTCTTTGCCGGTAGCGGTAATGAACATTTTGATGCTGCCGTCTTCCATGATGGTGCCCCCGATGGCTTTGTCTTTCTCTCTCTTGGCAACAGGCTCACTTTCCCCGGTTATCATGGATTCATTGATATGTCCGCTCCCCCAGTAAATGGTACCGTCCATCGGGACCTGATCTCCTGTGTTCACCAGCACTTTATCGCCCGGTTTGAGGGTACGGTTATCTACTATGTGAATATGTTCATGTCCGCCATGATCGTCAGCTATAAGACGGGCGGTGGTCACCTGCATTTTAGCCAGTGCGGTAATGGCAGTGGTGGTTTGTTTAACGGAACGTTCTTCCAGCAGGTTGCCCAGGAATACCAGTGTGATGATAGCGGCGGCTGTTTCGTAGAACATATAGTCGCTCCCCATATTTCCCAGGGTGCCGGTAAGGCTGTAACCATAGGCAGCTACAGCTCCCAGTGTGATCAGGACATCCATATTGGCCATCCTGTTTACGAGCGATCTCCATGCGCTGCGGCCAAAATGCCAGAGCCCTGTCAGGAATACGGGAGTGGCTAATGCAAGCTGAACATATGGATTGTGCAGCCATGCCCAGTTTACCCACATATGTAAAAGCAACGGGGCGGTAAAGATGGCGCAGAAAATGAATTTAAAGAGAAGGGTATTGAGGAAGGCCAGTTTGGGAGGAGCTTCATCAGGTTGCAATACCTGGTAGCCCAGCTGGTTAATGCCATTCAGCATTTCTCTGGCAGAACCGCCGGCAGGTAGTGTAAAGCTCAGGTCGCCCGTAGCAAAGCTTACATTCACATCCTGCATTCCCTTATTTTCCAGGAAGCGGGATACTGTTTGTGCACAATTGGTACAATGCAGGCCTATCACTTTACAACTGATCGTTTCCATCTTTCAATGATTATGATTAATATCAAAATACCTATACAAAGGTATCATGCGGGTATTTATGTGAATAAAATATTATTGCAACCGGGTTTCCCATCATACATCTATATTACACATTATCAATCAGTTCTGAAGGATCTCATTATTAATGCAACTCCGTATGAATTTTCAGCCGGCTGCCGTCCCTCCCTCATTTAAAAAATCAAATTCTTTAAATTTACCGCATGGAATGGACCTTTTCTGAAAACGAGCTGGAAGTAACCGCTAAAAGCTTCTGGCAGCATTATAACGCACAACACATATTTACACTGGAAGGCCCCATGGGCGCAGGTAAAACCACCTTCGTAAAGGCTTTATGCGCTGCAAAAGGCGTAGAAGATGCTACTGCCAGCCCTACATTTTCTATTATTAACGAATACGCTTACAGGCAGAATGGCGCATTGCACAGCATCTATCACCTGGACCTGTACCGCCTGCGTGATGAAGACGAAGCTATTGCTGCTGGTGTAGAAGACACCATCTACAAAGAGAACGCCATCTGTTTTGTGGAATGGCCTGACATCGTTGCTCATCTTCTGCCACCTGACACGGTCAGGCTGCAACTATCTGTTCTGCCGGATAAAAAAAGGCTATTACGCGCCGGATAAAGCTTTGAACAAATGACGTATCTTTGGATACCCGGAAAAATTCACCCGGACCAATCTTGATAATCATATGGAGCAAAGGCAAAAACCTGTTGTGAGTGCTGGTTTTACATATTCACCGCTGGAAGAGACGCTGGATATTCCACAAAAAAATTCCCGTTTATTTATCGGTATTCCCAAAGAAACTTCTTTCCAGGAAAACCGTATCGCATTAACACCGGATGCGGTAAGCATCCTGGCCAGCAACGGGCACCATATCGTGGTAGAACACAAAGCAGGCGATGGCTCTCATTTCTATGATACAGATTTCTCAGAGGCCGGTGCTGAAATACTCTATGATAAAAAGGAAGTATATAAGGCGGAGATCATTGTAAAATCAGCTCCGCTGAGCGACGAAGAAATAGAGCTCCTGCATCCCCATCAGATAGTGATCTCCCCTATTCACCTGGCTGCCCTTAAAATAGAACAGGTACAGAAAATGATGGAGAAGCGGATCACCCTCCTTTCTTTCGAGAACCTGAAAGATGATGCAGGCACTTACCCTATTGTAAGAGCGATGAGTGAAATTGCCGGTGGCGCAGTAATGCTCCTGGCGGGCCAGTACCTCAGCAACAGCAACCGCGGTAAAGGCATTCTGCTGGGTGGCGTAACAGGTATCCCCCCTACCAAAGTAGTGATCATAGGCGCCGGTATAGTAGGTGAATTTGCCGCACGTACGGCAATGGCGCTGGGCGCCTCCGTAAAAGTGTTCGACAATAACATCTATAAGCTGAAAAGGCTGCAGAATAATATCGGCGTGCGTGTGTTCACTTCCGTTATACAGCCAAAAGTACTGGCAGAACAGTTAAAGAATGCAGATGTAGCTGTAGGAGCGCTTTCATCACAGAGCGGACGTACTCCCATTGTAGTAACAGAAGCAATGGTAAGTAACATGAAAGCAGGTTCCGTAATAGTAGATGTAAGTATAGACAGGGGCGGCTGCTTCGAAACCTCAGAGATCACCAGCCACGAAAACCCTGTGTTCAAGAAATATGATGTAGTGCATTACTGTGTGCCTAATATACCTTCAGGCTTTGCCCGCACAGCATCAGAAGCTATCAGTAATGTACTGATGCCCCTGTTGCTGGAAGCGGCGGATGATGGCGGCTTTGAAAACCTGGTATGGATCAAGCGCGGTGTACGCAATGGTATCTATCTCTACAAAGGCGCGCTCACCAATTATCATCTGAGTGAGAAATTCAAACTGAAATATACTGACCTGGAGCTGCTGCTGGCAGTGAAAGGTTAAAGACGGCAGGTAGCTATGAGCTGAAAGCTTCTTATTCCAATGCCGGAACCTCCATATGGAGAGAACCCGGTGCTGCCCACGTACCTGCATTCAATTCCCAACCGGCTTGCAGTAGCGCCAATACCGGCTATTATTGATTGTTCATGCTTACGCGGCCCATCTATCGCTTCTGACCAGTTAGCACCACCATTAGTGGATTTCTCATTCTGCTTGATCTTTATCATAAAGGCATTTCCCATACCAATATTGGCATATGGCCTGATAAATCCTTTCGGATAAGTATACCTGGCCATCACGTTCACCTGCACATAATCAAAGGCAAATCTCGTCAGTATACCATTGTACAGGTCTATCTTTCCATTGGTCTTTACACCTTTATAATGTGCCTCTATGGGAATAGAAAAACGTCTTCTGTTCCTTCCCGTAGGGATATCCACCCAAACACCCCAGATAGACGATACAGAACCATCGTATTTACTGTTCTTAAAGTACGATGCTTCACCACCGGGGTGATAGCTGCTGGATGATATGCCGGCCATTACGCCAAAGTATACCTTGTACTTTGTTCGCTTATTCTCTTCTACAGCTACAAAAGAAGGGTCCTTATAACTGTTATAGGCGATGAAGATATTCTTCAGCGGCCTCTCTTCATAAGCAGCAGAACGGCCTTTCCTGCTTATCCCGGAATTGTCTGCAAACAATTCCTCCAGCTGCCGCTGATACGCTTTATCTTCAAATACACCACTTCCCCTGCTGTTGGTAACATATGCCTTTTGCATAAGCAGCTCCTGTGGAGTCTCTCCCTCCTTTTCATAAACGTAATGTACCCTGCTGTTAATGTCTGTATAGTCATACAGGGTATAATAACCTTTCACAAGACGGGACAGGAAAACAACAGAGTCCTGCAGGTCTCTTGCGGAAGTTTCCATCAGGTTGGAGAGAGTATGACGGGTTATGTCCAGCAACACCTGCTTGCTTACATATACTTCCTCTTCCTGCGGTAAACTGATCACAAACCCGTTAACATCAGCCGGTTTGTAATGCTCTTCCTCTGCATTTTCAAGTTGTTTCTTAAAACGTATCTCTCCTGGCGAGATACTCCAGTTCTGATAGTCAATAAACCCTTTCAGGGAATCGCTCTGATGTGTGATGACAGTGCCCGGCACATAATTGCGCTGTGCAACAGCAGTACCTGCTACAAGTGCAGCTGAGATTAACAGGGATAAATGTTTCATTTAATGCTACGACAATTTTTTACACTGATAATTTGTACCCCATAGCGATTGCAATAAGAATAGCAATCCCTACTATAATGCGGTAATACCCCCACACCCTGAAGCCATATTTTTTCAGTGCGTTAATGAAGAATTTGATAGCCAGCATGGCTACTACAAAAGCAACGATGTTTCCTATTAATAAAAGCTTAAGGTTATCCATATTAGACATCAGCAGGTCCTTTCCTTTCAGCAGTTTATAGCCGGTAGCCGCCGCCATGGTAGGCACAGCCAGGAAAAAGGAAAATTCTGCCGCTACGTTCCTGGTCAGCTTCTGCTGCATACCGCCAATGATAGTGGCAGCGCTGCGGCTTATCCCTGGTATCATTGCCACACATTGCCAGAAACCAATGCGTAAAGCTTTGAACAGGTTCATCTGCTCATCACTCTCTATCTCAGGTTTTTTAAACCAGTCATCTACAAACAGCAATACAACACCTCCGGCCAGCAGGGTAATGCCCACTACCAGCGGGCTTTCCAGCAGTGCATCTATCTTATCTGCGAACAGCGCGCCAAAGGCAAGTGCAGGAATAACCGCTACGATCAGTTTTATATAAAAGTTGACCCTGTTCTTATCAAACACCAGGAATTTCTTCCAGTATAACACTACTACGGCAAGAATAGCACCCAGCTGTATACATACTTCAAACAGCTTGGTAAACTCATCTTTGTTAATGCCCAGCAAAGCACTTGTGATGATCATATGACCGGTAGAAGATACCGGTAAAAACTCTGTTAACCCTTCAACTATTGCAATAATGATCGCTTCCCAGATGTTCATGTTCTGCTTACTGATTTAATCACGGAGTATTGCTCCCATTCAAAAAAAAGGCGATGAATGCTCATCGCCCGGATTTATAAATTACGTTCCTGATAATTCCGATTATTTAGGCTTACGCATAATGGCATAGATCTCCACTATCAGCCCCAGCACAATAACGATGGGCGCCAGTGTAATACGGCGGAAGCTGTACACTTCTTCAGGTTTGAAAGAGTTGGGATCATTGCTGTTACCACCCAGCATCAGCAAAAATCCTACTACAATGACTGCAAGTCCTGCAATCATAATTTTGGAGTTGTCTTTTGCAAAAACAGCGCGGCTGTCACCCTCATTCTTTTCTACGTGTTTGAATGCTTTACTCATAGTATGGTGAAATTATCAAAATCAATATAGATCGTCCAGTTTTAAACGCAGGTATTTCATCACTGAACGGTGTGTGCTGACCAGTGAGATGCAGATACCTATTACTATCATTCCTACAAACAGCACGGTTATCATCAGGTAGTCCCGCATGCTGCTCAGTTCCGGCAGCAGCTGGTCTGCACCGTAAAGAATGCCTATCAACCCGGCAATAGCAAGGAAAGCGCTCAGGGCGCCATTAATAATGCTCCTGATATCAAATGGTTTGGCAATGAACCAGCGGGTAGCGCCTACCATCTGCATGGTCTTGATCAGGAAACGGTTGCTGAACATGGCCAGACGGATGGTATTGTCTATCAATACTATCACTACAACGGCCAGCAGCACACAGATACCCAGTATAACCAGGCCTATCTTCCTTACATTCTCATTCAGCTTACTTACCAGGCCACGCTGATAAGAGATCTCCCTCACTATATTCTGCTGCGTTAAGCTGGCCTCTATCACCCTCAGGCTGTCAGGGTTCACATAACGCGCATTACCTTTTATATTGATACTGGCATACAAGGGATTATACTGCAGCAGATTAATAAAATCTTCCCCGAACTCTTTCTTGAAACGCTCTGCCGCCATATCCTTGGATACGTACTCGATAGACTTCACATAAGGCCTGCTGGCAATGGAATCTTTCAGGGCTATAGCCTGTTCTTCCTTTACATTGTCCCTCAGAATCACCTGGATCTCAATACTTTCCTTGAAAAACTCACTCAGCTTATTGGCATGGATCACAATAAGGCCCAGGGTTCCCAGCAGGAACAGGACAAGTGCCACCCCAATAATAGAATACAGATAGGAAGGTTTAGACTTTTTCGATGATGATTTCCCGGGTTGCTGCGCCATTAATCTACCGTTTATTGGCGAAAATAATAAAAATTAGGAGTTATGTTTACTTTTGTCATCCTTTAACGTTATTTTAAACAGGATCAGACAGATTATTTTTATATGGAATACAATTTCAGGGCGATTGAGAAAAAGTGGCAGGCACACTGGACAAGCACAAAAGCTTACCGTGTAAGCAATGACAGCTCCAAACCCAAATGTTATGTACTGGATATGTTCCCTTATCCTTCAGGAACGGGTCTTCACGTCGGGCACCCGCTGGGATATATCTCATCAGATATCTATGCGCGTTATAAAAGACTGAAAGGCTTTAATGTACTCCATCCCATGGGATGGGACGCATTCGGCCTGCCGGCAGAACAATATGCACTGGAAACCGGGCAACACCCGGCCATCACCACTGCCCAGAACATCAAAGCTTTCCGTAACCAGCTGGATAACATTGGTTTCTGCTTTGACTGGGAAAGAGAAGTGAACACCAGCGATCCCGGGTATTATAAATGGACCCAATGGATCTTCCTCCAGCTCTTCAACAGCTGGTTCAACCGCTCCCTGCAGAAAGCAGAACATATCGATACCCTCCTGGCCGCTTTCGAAAAGAATGGTAACGCAGGCATTGAATGCCCCGGCGACCGTGCCATTCAATTCACCGCAGAAGAATGGAAACAGTTCTCCGAGATCAGGCAGCGCGAAATACTGATGCACTACCGCCTGGCTTACCTGGCCTATGCCGAAGTGAACTGGTGCCCTGCCCTCGGTACCGTACTGGCCAACGATGAGGTGGTGAATGGCGTTAGTGAACGTGGTGGCCACCCCGTTATCAAAAAGAAAATGAGGCAGTGGTTTCTCCGTATCACAGAATATGCCAACCGCCTGCTGGAAGGCCTGGAAACAGTAGCCTACAGCGATGCCA
The DNA here is from genome assembly GCF_009758205.1 of Chitinophaga tropicalis. Taxonomy (GTDB): domain Bacteria; phylum Bacteroidota; class Bacteroidia; order Chitinophagales; family Chitinophagaceae; genus Chitinophaga; species Chitinophaga tropicalis. The sequence goes on along the minus strand of NZ_WRXN01000001.1, from coordinate 1,166,746 downwards.
TGAAGGAAATGCAGCGCAACTGGATAGGAAAAAGCCAGGGAGCAGAGATCACCTTTAAAATAGAAGGCAGTGAATTCAAAGCTGTAACCGTTTATACTACCCGCCCCGATACCATCTTCGGTGTAGACTTTATGGTGCTGGCGCCTGAGCATGAACTGGTTAGCAGTATCACCACGGCAGACAAACAGGCTGAAGTGGAAAAATACCTGGATTATGTACAGAGCCGCTCTGAACGGGAACGTATGGCGGAAGTAAAACAGATCACCGGCTGCTTCACCGGCGCTTACGTACTGAACCCTTTCAATGGCAAACGCATTCCAGTATGGATCTCCGAATATGTACTGGCAGGCTACGGCACCGGCGCTATTATGGCTGTGCCCTGTGGCGATCAGCGCGACTATTCCTTTGCTAAACATTTCAACATCCCCATCACCAATATTATTGGGGATGCCTTTAACGGAGAAGAGGCCAATCCTACCAAAGATGCCATACTGCAACACAGCGATTTCCTTGACGGCATAGAAATGAGAGCCGCCATGGACCTGGTGATAGATAAAGTGGAAGCAGCAGGTATCGGCAAAAGGCAGATCAACTATAAAATGAGGGACGCAGGTTTCAGTCGCCAGCGCTACTGGGGAGAACCTTTCCCTATCGTTTATAAGAATGGTGTAGCCTACGCGGCAGACAGCAAAGAACTGCCCGTTACCCTGCCGCATGTTGAAAACTACAAACCAGGAGAAGAAGGTGAAGGCCCGCTGGCCAACATTACAGAATGGGTGAACCTGGATGCAGATACAAAAAGGGAAACCAACACCATGCCCGGCTACGCAGGCAGCAGCTGGTATTTCCTCCGCTATACAGATCCGCAGAATACAGCAGCATTTGCTGACCGTAAAGCAACAGATTACTGGAACCAGGTAGACGTATATATTGGCGGTACAGAACATGCCGTAGGACATCTGCTGTATTCACGCCTGTGGACCAAAGCCCTGTATGACCTCGGTTATATAGGCTTCCAGGAACCTTACAAAAAGCTGATCAACCAGGGCATGATAGGCGGTAATTCCCGCCTGGTGTACCGCGTACGCGGCACCAACACATTTGTTTCTGCCGGTCTGAAAGACAAGTATGAAACTGATGAACTGCATGTTGACGTTAACATAGTAGACGGCGTTGAACTGGATACAGCCGCATTTAAACAGTGGAGACACGACTACATAGACGCTGAGTTCATACTGGAAAACGGGAAATACATCTGCGGCACCCAGCTTGAAAAAATGAGTAAGCGTTTGTTCAACACGGTGAACCCAAATGATGTAGTAGAGAAATTCGGCGCCGATACCTTCCGTATGTACGAAATGTTCCTGGGGCCGGTAGAACAGTCCAAACCCTGGGATACCAAAGGCATAGAAGGCGTACACCGCTTCCTGAAAAAGCTCTGGCGTCTCTTTGCTGATGAACAGAAAGGCCTCATTGTAAAAGAAGGCGATGCTACACCGGAAGAACTGAAAGTATTGCACAAAACTATCCAGAAGATAGATCACGATACAGAGCATTTCTCTTACAATACTGCTGTGAGCCAGTTCATGATCTGCGTAAATGAGCTGAGCACACTGAAGTGTAACAAACGCAGCGTACTGGAACCATTGCTGGTCCTGCTCACGCCATATGCACCGCATATTGCAGAAGAGCTGTGGCACCTGCTGGGCAATACTACCAGCGTACTGGATGCAGCTTATCCTGTGTTTGAAGAGAAGTACACTAAAGAAAGCGCTTTCGCTTACCCTATTGCCGTTAACGGTAAAACGCGTACTGAGATGAGCTTTGCGCTGGATGCCGACAATGCGCTGATAGAAAAAGAAGTGCTGGCCAATGAGCTGGTGCAGAAATGGATGGAAGGCAAAGCGTTGAAGAAAATGGTAATAGTGAAAGGCAGAATGATCAATATTGTAATATAAATTACTTTATCATATCAGGGGCCTGTCAGTGACAGGCCCTTCTTATTTTAACCCGTTTGTATGTTAACAGATCTCTTAAAAAAGTATCAGCCGTTTCAGCCGGTAGTATTACATGATCCGGCTGAAAAATTGCTGCGGATGGACTTCACAGCAGCCAACACCGATCTTACAACCACCATCCTCGACGATATTACGCTGTTCAGTGAATATGTAACCACAACATTACAACAGCATCAATGCCGCCTGGGTATTGGCGGGTATGGGGAACATCGCACCATCTATGCCCGCAGCAGCCATTTTGATACAGAAGGAGAGCCCCGGCGCTTACATCTCGGTATTGATATCTGGGGCCCTGCAGGAACACCGGTATATGCTCCGCTGGACGGGGAAGTGCACAGCTTCCGCTTTAATGATGTGCAGGGAGATTATGGAGCTACTATCATTCTGCGCCATCAGCTGGAAGGACATATCTTTCATACCCTGTACGGACATCTTTCACTAGCTGACCTGGAAGGTTTATACGATAATAAGAAAATTGCTGCCGGACAGATCATCGCCCATTTCGGAAATATCAAAGAGAACGGACAATGGCCGCCACACCTGCATTTCCAGGTTATAGAAGACATGGAAGGTTATATCGGTGACTATCCCGGGGTATGCCGTTACAGCGAAAAGGCCAGGTTCCTGGCTAACTGCCCTGACCCTGACCTTATCCTGCAAATGATCATACAATAAATTGCATTCATCACAAACCAATTTCTCAGCTACGCGCAGCGCAAAAAGCCCTCTCAACAAATCGATTTCGCCTTCGGCAAAATCGATTTGTTGAGCAACTCCGCACTAAATCAAACTACTCAATTCCTTCCCACCCCCTCCTTATCTATCCTCGTCGGCGTATCCACTCCATTCACAATAGAAGTAGCACTTGTAGCTATTGCCTGTATAATACTCGCAATATTCTTCACATCCATACTATCCATTTCATCATCCACACTATGATACCGCTCATCTTTATCAATCTGCGTAGTTGAAATAGTATGCGCAGGCACCCCCAGCCTTGCCAGTGTAGCATTATCTGAACGATAGAACAGCTGCTGCTCCGGATAAGGGTCCGGATGAAAACGGAACACAGACTTCTCCAGGTTCTTCTGCAATATTGTACCGAAGTCAGACCGTTCAAACCCTGTAATAAATGCACTGTTCTGGCCAAATTTAGACTCCTTCCCTATCATCTCAATATTGAACATAGCAACTATCTTCTCAGGGTTCAGCTGCTGTGAGAAGTAACGGGAACCATAACCACCAGATTCTTCCGCTGTAAATGCCACGAACAATAAGGTACGTGCCGGTGGATGCTGTTTAAAATACTTAGCCAGCATAAGCACTGCCGTTACGCCACTTGCATCATCGTCAGCGCCATTGGCAATAGAATCGCCCGCAACGGGCGGTAATATTCCTATGTGATCATAGTGGCCGGAAAAGATCACATATTCATCAGGCTTGCTGCTGCCTTTAATCATGCCTGCAATGTTGCTGAGCGGCATACGCACTACCTCCTGATCTATCTTTACGCCCCATACATCCGGTGTTGACTCCTGTCCTTCTTTCAGGATCAATACTACAGCGGCGCTGCTATCGCGCGATCTCTTGCTGTTTCCCTCATGCAGGCTCTTATAATAGGTCTCGAACTTTTCCCGGTGTATACCATCTACCCATACCAGTGTATTGCGGGAAGCACCTCTCAGTTCTCCCAGCTTTGCATCGAAGTTATCTGTATCACGGAGCTGTTTCACCTCAACAGGTGTTTTTTCATTCCATTCAAGATGTGTTTCCACGCCCATCATCATCACTCTCTGCCCATCTTCCTCTTTGCCGCCGATGGTCAGCTGTTGTTTCTGAGAACGGATATTATAGCGGGCAAAGGTCTGCCTGTAGCTGGCAGCGCCATCCAGGGGTTGTAAACCGGCCTTCTTAAATTCGTCTTCCAGGAATACTGCGGCTTTCTCTATGCCGGGTGTAAAGATCATACGTCCCTGCATATCGTCGGCAGATAGTACCGACAGTATGCGCTTTACTTCTGCTTCTTTTATCTGCGCCTGCGCGGTAAAGGTAAAGAGGCATATCACAGGTAATAAAAAATACGGCTTCTTCATGTAATGGATTTATTCGTTTTTAATGTGCTTACGGGCTAATCTATTGCAACAATATACCAAACAATGTTCAACCTGCCTATCGTAACCGGGGGAATTTTGGTAACTTTCGCCCTGATATGTCCAATCCGCTAAGACCAGAAGAAAACCGCCAGAGTGCGGCAGAAAAAGAGTTTGAGAACAGCATTCGCCCCCGGGAGATCGTGGATTTCTCCGGGCAGGACCAGATCATTGAGAACCTGAAGATCTTTATCAAGGCCGCCAAAATGAGAGGTGAGGCGCTTGACCATATACTGTTCCATGGTCCGCCGGGCCTGGGTAAAACTACTCTCTCCCGTATCGTGGCCAATGAAATGGGCGTGAACATCAAGGAAACTTCCGGCCCGGTCATAGAAAAACCGGGAGACCTTGCCGGCCTGCTTACCAACCTGGAAGACAGGGATGTACTGTTCATCGATGAAATACACCGGCTCAGTACCGTAGTGGAAGAGTATCTGTACTCAGCCATGGAAGACTACCGTATTGATATTATGATAGATACGGGGCCCAGCGCACGTTCTATCCAGATCACCTTACACCCTTTCACCCTGATAGGCGCCACTACCCGTTCAGGCCTGCTTACCGCCCCCCTGCTTTCCAGGTTCGGTATCAAGTCCAGGCTTGAATATTACAGTGCTGCCACATTACAGAAGATCATCTGGCGCGCTGCCGGCTTATTGCAAACAAAGATCACTTCAGATGCCGCCATGGAAATAGCCAGGCGCTCCCGTGGTACTCCCCGTATTGCCAATGGCCTGTTAAGACGTGTAAGAGATTTTGCCCAGGTAGTAGGGAATGGTACTATAGATCTTGATATCGCCAAATTCAGCCTGAAAGCATTGAATGTAGATGAGTACGGGCTGGATGAAATGGATAACCGTATACTCCAGGTCATCATAGAGAACTTTAAAGGCGGCCCCGTAGGTATCACTACTATTGCTACAGCTGTAGGTGAAGAGGCAGGCACACTGGAAGAAGTATATGAGCCTTTCCTGATACAGGAAGGTTTTATTAAACGTACGCCACGGGGAAGAGAAGTGACAGAGAAAGCATATATACATCTGGGCAAAGCTCCCCGCAGCGGCAATCCGGGTATGTTATTCTGATAACTATCCCCCTAAAAATCTCAGGCCGCGCGCAGCGCAAAAACCCTGCAAGAAAATGGGGTTTCGCCAAAGGCGAAACCCCATTTTCTTGTGCAACCATCCGCGCTCAACAACAGTATATAGATTAAAACTCACTCATTAGTATGGATAACGGACTGACGCTTGCTTGTCCCCTTGATTTCCGTCATTAATTTAACCTTTTGTTCCTTTTAGCGCCAGCCCGCCTCCGTCTTCAACCAGGTATCAACCTCGAATCTATGTAGCTTTACATAACGTAATACTGCCGCTCAACAGTTGTATGTTCAGGTACATGATGATCATTGAGCATCTGCTTCAGATCTCTTTCTATATTTCTTGAAATAGCCGTCATAGGCGTATCTGTAGGCTTGTTATCAAACGGGTCCTGCAGGTGTATCGCCATCTTCTCTATCAGCAGGAAAGATGAAGAAATAGCAACTACCATAGGCACTTCAAAGAAACCAAAGTACTCGATCAGCGAGAACGGCAGCAACATAATGAAGAAGTTCATGGCAAAGTGAATATACAGGCTATAAGTAGCAGGGAACACCGTGTTCTTGATCCTTTCACACTTACCCATTGAATCACACAAACGGCTGATCGTTTTATCTATTTCTACCTGCTGATAAGCATTCAGCCATTCATTCTTCAACGCATGGTTAAGATCTCTTGCATGCAGTTCCAGCAACGCCATAGGCACATTCGCATACCTGCATGCAAATGTCACTTCCCTTTTAGGAATAAGCCTTTCCAGTCCTTCCCGCGGGTCTAATCCACGTAACTGCTGGCTCAGGGCATAGCACCATGCTATCTGCCTCCGCACCATTCTTTCTCGGAAATGCTCTATCTCTTCCGAGCCATAGGAATTATCCATGAAAGAAAGTATCTGCCTGGAAAATGTACGGGAGTCATTTACAATAGCTCCCCAGACGGTCCTGGCTTCCCACCACCTGTCATACGCCTGGTTAGAGCGGAATGCCAGCAGCAGGGATATGACAGTTCCCATGATCATGGGCACAGACAATGGAATGACCATATCTTTCAGGTTGAACTTGTCATGCAGCAGCACTATGACGAGCGTATATACCGCTACAAGCAACACCTCATATTTTATTTTCCCAAAAACATATTTGAATGGGATATTTTTTTTCAGCAACATATGCAACGGTTTTAGTTCATCTTATACTTCAAACAGTTCCGACATAGCAGATACCAGGTATCTCTCTTTTCTTGGCGCCAGGGAGATATAGTGCACCGGGTATTTGCTTTTTTTGATCAGCTCCGCCGGGTTAAAGCTGTTCTCTCCCGCTTTACGGAATTCTTCTTTGGCAGCGCATGCTATGGCATCTATATTATGATAGAGCAGGAAATTGCGGAATACGCCGTTGCTGTTACCTACCAGGAACTCAGTTTTAAGTGAGCGTATGGATGAGGCATATTTATTACGGAGTATTTCACATGCATCTTTATAGTCTGTAGTAAGCAGATCATAATGGGAAGATCTCCTGGACAACATCATAAGGTCCATAATGGATGATGGCATCTCTATGGCATGCATCAGGACAATGTTCAGTGGTTCCCCGCCAAAGCGTTCTACAACACCGTGTACCACACGAAGAGACCTGATGGAAAAATCGGTAGGAATCAATACTTGCTTCATATGCTTTGTTTTATAACACAAAACTACCAGCACCGTATTAGCAACAGGTAAGGAGAAGATAAAAGCGGTTTAAAAATGAGGTAAAAATGAGGTAAGAAAATCCTGTTGGGGTAAGACAGCGGTAAAAATGAGGTAAGAAAACGGTAAGAACCGGCACTATTCGGGCTTGGCGGCAATATATGTAGGCAGTGAGATCCTGATCTCTGTTCCCTTATTCTGTTGACTGTTCACAACAATATTCCCCCCGTGCAGGCGTATAATATTACGGGCCAGGGGCAGGCCTATACCATATCCCTTATATCCTTCCGTATTAGAAGCCCGGAAGAAAGGATCATATATGAAGGGCAGGTCCTGAGACGGGATACCAATGCCACTATCCTTGATGATAATAAGATTGTTCTTATCTGTGGCAGCCAGCGCAATAGAGGCCGGCTGATTGTTGGAGTACTTGCAGGCATTCTGTACAATATTGCTCAGCGCCAGTTGCAGGAGCTGCTCATTGCCCAGTACCACCAGTTTATCTTCATCTTCCGGCAGCATGGTATAATCTATTTCTACCTGGTTCTCCGGGTTAATACGGTCTATAGTGTCTTTCACAATAAAGATAAGCTCATCTGTACGGAGCTTCTTCAGCTGCGCCCTCTTGCCGTCAAATCCTGTCTGTGCAAGACTTAACAGGCTTTTGGTAATATGCTCCAGTCTTTCTGCTTCTCTTAATATCACTTCGAGTGATTGTCTGTATTCCTCTTCCGGTCTTTGTTTATTAAGAGCCAGCTCTGCTTCTCCTATAATGGCTGTAAGTGGAGTGCCCAGTTCATGAGACGCATTGCTGACAAAGTTGTTCTGTGTTTCAAAGGCTGTTTCCAGTCGGTCCAGCATATTGTTGAAGGTCTGCGACAGCTCGCTGATCTCGTCCTTGCTGTCACGCGCTCCCAGGCGGAGGTGCAGGTTATGAGCACTGATGTTCTTCACCTGGTAGGTGATATGACGTACGGGCCGGAGTATATACCTGGAGAAGAAAAGACCTGCCGTTACCACTACCACTGCAGCTATAGCCAGGCAGATAAGCAGTATGCGTTTCAGTTCTGCCATGTATTCTGCGCCATAGGCGTTCTGGGCAGATATGATCACTATATGACTTCCCAGCTCACTGTCATAAAGCACGCCTTCATAAAACGTGTTCTTATTGCGGTAAGTAGCCTTGCCATTCAGCTTCACCCTGGAGTAGAAGGTGGCGGGCAGCTCTTTGGGCATCGCCTTCCGGGGTATGTTACCGGTAGAATCTATATGGATAATATATTCCTGTTCAAACGGAAGCCTTTCCAGGTGCGCTCTTCTCAGCTCTGCGTAGGTAGCGCTGTTCTCCTTATCGTTTGTCAGCGTAGCTCTTGCCGCAATGTATGCCCTGATCTCCAGCCGTTTGTAGAAGTCTTCAAAAGAATGACGGCTTATCAGGTAGTAGGCAAAAGCAGACATTAAGACAATGATAGACACTGTCAGCGCTGTAAACAGAATAAGGATCTTCTGGCGTATTTTCATTCTTCCTCTTTAAGCATGTAACCCATTCCCACCACGGTCTGTATCAGGGCGGGCTGCCCCTTGCGGTTGACTTTCTTCCGCAGGTAATTTACATATACGTCCACCACTTTGGTGTTCATATTAAAATCTATTCCCCATACGTTTTCCAGTATTTCCATACGGGAAAGCACCCGGCGGGGGTTTCTCATCATATATTCCAGCAGGCGGTATTCAGTAGCGGTGAGGGTGATGGTTTCTCCTATCCTGCTGGCGCTCCTGGTGTTCAGGTCCAGTTCCAGGTCGGCTACCCGCAGCACATTGCTGTTATTGTTATTACTCTTCAGATCGGCCGTTGTGCCTGCATCCGTTTTCCGGCGCAGCAGAGAGCGGATACGGGCCAGGAGCTCTGCCTGTTTGAATGGCTTTACCAGGTAATCATCCGCTCCGCTATCCAGGCCTGCCACTACGTTCTCTGTCGATCCCAGGGCTGTCAGCATCAGTATGGGAGTGCTGTTCTGCTGTTTGCGCAGCTCTTTACAAACAGCTATCCCGTTCATACCCGGCAGCATTACATCCAGGATGATCAGCTGAAAGGAATTCTCAGTAGCCATTTGCAGGCCTGAATGCCCATCCAGCGCTACACTCACATCATACCCCGCTTCCGTCAGGTAGCGACGGATGAAGGATACTACGGAAGGTTCATCTTCTATGAGTAAAAGTTTCATTTCACTTATGCTGTTTTTTCTTGCACTGCACACAATGCCGGCTATGTCATAACAAACAGAAAGCTCCAGACGGAGCAGCAAACCTCTTCGCCGGGAGCTTTCTTTATGAAGCGTAGCTCAGTTAATCTTTCACTACCAGGCGGAACCCGTTGCCATGGATATTCACGATCTCAATGTTAGGGTCCTCTTTCAGGTATTTACGCAGCTTGGCGATGTATACGTCCATGCTGCGGCCGTTAAAGTAAGTGTCACTGCCCCAGATCTTTTTCAGGGCCAGTTCTCTCGGCAGCAGGTCGTTCTTATGTTCACACAACATGCGCAGCAGCTCGTTCTCCTTAGGAGAAAGCGTGTGAGAATCACCCTCCCTGTTCAGCGTACGGAGGCGGGCATTGAATTCATAACGGCCTATTTTGAATTCATGCTGGTCTTCCTCTTTGCTGTTCAGCTCCTGGTTACGTTTCAGGATAGCTTTGATCTTCAGCAGCAGTAACTCACTGTCAAATGGTTTGGCAATGTAATCGTCTGCGCCCAGTTTATATCCCTGGATAATATCTTCCTTCATTGTTTTGGCAGACAGGAAGAAGAGGGGAATATCCGGATCTACATCACGGATCTCTTCAGCCAGTTTGAAACCATCCATATTGGGCATCATGATGTCCAGCAGGCAGATGTCAAATTTCTCACGCCTGAATGCAGCCAGTGCCAGGATACCGTCCCTGCACAGTTCCACTTCATAATCATTCAGTTCGAGATAATTCTTCAATACCATACCAAGGTTGGTATCGTCTTCTGCCAGCAATATTTTTGGTTTACGTTCTTCCATATTCAATAAAGTATTAATGTACAAACAAATATAGGACTATTACAGAGCAATGATGAGAATCTGCCGCACAGAGAAAGTTAAAATTAGTCTAAAAGACGAGGCCGTTCTTACTTCCTGATAAGGGAAGTAAACGGATAACGAAGGTTTTTATAGGCCACCATATCCACTTTGATGCTGCCTACGGAAATAGGACTGTCTACACGCAGCGGCACTTTATTACCATCGTCGCTCACCCAGACGTTCATCTTTTCTCCTCCTTCAAACATGGTACCTTTAATAAGCAACGGGGCAAATTTGATGGCCCGGAACTTACCAAACTTGGTCTCTACCGTTTCCTTGGCTATATAACGGATATAGATATTGTAGATCTTATCGTCCAGGAACATGTCGAAAGGTATCTTGTCCCCCGGTTTATATTTGTCGAAGTTGATATTGCGCGCGTAGTAGATGGCGCTGATCACGTCCTGGATGCAGGGCGTGGTCTTAAAGGTGCCGTTGGTGCTGGTAGCGGTGTGCTGAGTGTGGTCAAAGCTAACGTTGTTGTATATCTTATAACCGCCTTCATTCACATTACGTACAAAACGGTAGGGTTTGAGGCTGGCGGTATCAATATAGCTTTCATATTTGTCTCTTACCTTGAAGAACCAGTCATAGGTACGGAAGGTTTTCCCATCCCCTGTAACGTGATAAACGTCCTTACCGTTCAACTTTTCCAGTGCGCAGGTAAATACTGCCTCGCCGGCGCCTACATAAAGGCGGCCCAGGTTGTAGTATACTTTGAACGTGATGCTTTCTCCAGCTCTGAAGCTGGTATTGGAGATACCACAAAATTCATTTTGTGCAATTACAGGGCGGATAGCAACCAGACTTAAAAATACGAGTAAAATAAACCTCATCGGTGAGTTATTTTTCCTTAAAAACTTTTATTCCCAGCAACAACACACTTCCAAGTACTGCTGGCAGGATCAGGTTAATTAACCAGATGCCGACAGTTGCGGCGATGATAGCAGGGCTGTTTGAGCTTAACAGCCCCATAAAGTACAGGCTGACCTTTCCTCTTAATCCAAGTTCCGCAATGGCGATAGTAGGGACCAGGGCCATTATAAGGTAGATAACAGCGTTCATCAGAAAACCCTGCCACCACAGCATTTCCACGCCCAATGTATCAAGCAAAATCAAATACTGTGCCGAGAAGACCATATAACGGAGGGCAGAAAGCACCAGTAAACGTTCCAGATCACCGGCGGAGTAACGAACAATGATCTGCACAAATACCCTGGCCTTTCTGAGCATTGGGATCTTTTCAAATATAGCCAGGATGATTTGTAACCGAAAATATAACAATAAGACCAAGGCGCAAATAACCAGGAGCACTCCTACCAGGATTTTCTCCCAGAAATGTGGGGCAAAATAGCCATTTTCCGCCACCAGAGGGAATTTATTGATATAAAAGATCAGGCCACTTAACCCAAAGATAATAGTGATGATCAGCTGACTGAAGCTCCCCACCGCCGTAGCTGCAATCGCTTTCAGCTTGCTCTGGTTATTCCTGATATACAGTACCCGGCCTCCATATTCACCTATCCGGTTGGGAGTATTGACAGAAAAAGAAACCCCTGTCAGTACGGCACTGAACGCACGTAAAAAGGACATTTCCTGCAATGGCCGGATCAGCATCTGCCATTTCCGGGCTTCCAGCCCCCAGTTCAGGAACATGCCAATGAGTACCAGGACCAGGGCTACAACGCCTTTACTCTGTAAAGTGGTGGCCATCTTCCTTAAAGAAGCGCTTAAATCAGGTTGGTGTAGCAATTGTGTATAGATAGAGTAGGCTAACCAGGTAAAAAGCACTGCTCCCAGCAGGTAATTGAGAATTATTTTGGTATTTTTGTTCAGACATCAAGATTTTGGCAAAAATAAACTGTGGTTGGCAAACAAGTCAAAAATAATTCTGGGCATAGACCCCGGCACACTTGTAATGGGTTACGGACTTATACTGGTGGAAAATTCCAAAGCCAGCCTGCTGGAAATGAATGTGCTGAAATTGTCCCGTCACAAAGACCACTACGAAAGGCTGCAACTGATACACGCCCGTGTAAATGAACTGATACAGCTGCACAAACCGGTTTCCTGTGCGATTGAAGCTCCCTTTTTTGGCAAGAATGTGCAGAGTATGCTGAAGCTTGGACGTGCCCAGGGCGTAGCTATTGCTACAGCTATGCAGGCAGGGGTGCCGGTTACTGAGTATTCCCCGAAAAAAGTAAAACAGTCTATTACCGGAAATGGTAATGCTGATAAAGAGCAGATTTGGCAAATGTTGCAAAGAATCTTACATTTCTCTGAACGTCCCGATTTCCTGGATGCTACCGATGCGCTGGCTGTAGCGGTATGCCATTTCTTCCAGGAGTCGAGCATAATACCGGATACACGTAAAAACAAAGGATGGGACCAATTCCTACAACAGCACCCCGAAAGAATTATAGGATAATTACAGGTTTAAGAATAAGGTTTTTCCATAAGTTAATAAATTGTATTTACTTTGAATCAAAATCTTCATTAATGCTCCCGTTTATGGTACCTGGAGCGATACACCATGATGAATTATGGTATTTATATAATCAGCATCACAAGCTATGAAAGCAAGAATCCTATTGGTGGAAGATGATCAGAATGTTGGTGCGGTAACAAAGAAACGATTAGAAGAAGCGGGCTACGACGTTGTACATAGCACAGACGGACAAATGGCCTGGGAACAGTTCCAGTCACGGACCTTCGACATATGTTTGCTGGATGTTGTGATGCCTAAAAAAGATGGTTTCACACTGGCTGAACAAATAAGAAGGAAAAATGACTTCATTCCTATTCTCTTTCTGACCTCAAAAGCACTGGATGAAGATAAGATCAAAGGCTTCAAAACCGGTGCAGATGATTACATTACCAAACCGTTCAGCATGCAGGAACTCCTGCTGCGCATAGAGGTATTCCTGAAAAGGACCAAAGCCGGGTCCAATGCTCCCGCTGAAAAACGTACGCAATATCATATAGGCAAACTCACATTTGACTATAATGACCTCATCCTCCGTGAAAAGAACGGAGAAGTTTCAAGTACGCTCACCCAGAAGGAAGCAGACCTGCTCAAATACCTCTGTGATAATGCAAACAAAACCCTCAAACGCGAAGAAATACTCTTCCATGTATGGGGTAAAGATGATTACTTCCTCGGAAGAAGTATGGACGTATTCATTACTAAACTCAGAAAGCACTTCAAATCTGATCCGGCAATTAAACTAGAAACGCTGCACGGTGTAGGATTCCGGTTCAACGTGCCAGGCCAGCTATAATCTGCCCCTGTATAGCCCTGAATTCCTCCTCAGACAGTTTCAGCTTAGGCCTCGAAAAATTCATATCATCTGCCGTATTAATAGGTATCAGATGCATATGGGCATGCGGCACTTCAAGACCTACAACGCTCACTCCTACACGATTACATGGGAAAGCACGTTCTATTGAGCGCGCAATAGGTTTGGCAAACAACAACCACTCTCCCAGCAGATCATCCGTCACATCAAAAAATTTGTCTACTTCCATTTTGGGAACAATCAATGTATGCCCCTTCACAAGCGGGAAAATGTCAAGGAAAGCATAGAAATCGTCACTTTCTGCAATTTTATAACTGGGAATCTCGCCTTTGATGATCTTCGTGAAAACAGACATGGGTTTGAATTTGTTAGGCGTAAAGGTATAAAAGTACAGGCACAAAAAAACGCCCCTCACCTCTTATTTCCAGCTACCGCAGGCCAGCCCTCCCCTTAAAAGAGAAAGCTTCCGCCAAAGGCGGAAGCTTTCTCTTTTACTCTAATAATATATCTATATAGTAATATTATCTATCTTAAATCTCAGACTGCCATTAGGCGCCTGCACATCCGCAATCTCTCCCACCTGCTTCCCCAGCAACCCCTTACCTATCGGCGAGGTCACAGAGATCTTGTTCAACTTCAGATCAGCTTCCTTTTCCGACACCAGCTGATAAGTAACTGTCTTTTTATTCGCCATATTAGTAATGGTAACTTTACATAATATGGATACTTTAGAGGTATCAATGGAATCAGCTTCCACTACCCGTGCGGTAGCAATGGCAGATTCAAGAGAAGCCAGTTTCGCCTCATGCAGGCCTTGCGCTTCCTTCGCTGCATCATATTCAGCGTTTTCTTTGAGGTCACCTTTCTCTCTCGCCTCAGCAATTGCCCTGGCAATCTCTGCCCGGCCCTTGGTCTTGAGAAAATTGAGCTCCTCCCGCATCTGGTCCAGGGTCTCTTTGGTAACGTAGTTTATACCAGACATAACGTTATGTTTTTGAATAAGAAAAAAAAATCAACGCCTCCGTTTGCACAGAAGCGTTGTAAGAAAATTGGTATACCGCAAATATAATATATTTTCACTTCTCATTCCACACTACGGGAAACAAATATTGTCACATTTACAATATTTATAATACCAGGCTAAGCTATATCACTCAGATCACTTTCAGCTTCTCCAGCACTATCCTCGCCATCTTCACACTGGCCTCATGAGAATACCCTGCTATATGCGGGGTCAGCACCACGTTAGGCAACTGCAGTAACCGCTCCAGCTGTTCCTCCTCCCTCGCATCATAAGTAGCCAGCTTCTCATTTTCCAGCACATCCAGGCAGGCGCCGGAAATAACACCGCTTTCCAATGCCATGATCAGATCAGCAGTATCTACGATCTTCCCCCTGGCCGCATTGATAAACCATACAGGCTTCTGAAAAGACCTGAAAAACTCAGCGTTAGCCAGGTGCCGGGTCTCTTCCGTAAGCGGCAGGTGCACACTCACCACATCTGCTTTCGCAAACAGCTGGTCCATCGTTGCTTCCTGCACATGATCATTACTGAAACCGGTCTTGTACTTATCATATGCCAGTATCTCCACATCAAATCCCCTCAGCTTGCGGGCAAAAGCGCCACCGGTATTACCATAACCAATAATACCAACCGTACGCCCGTTCAGCTCAAAACCACGGTTGGCATCTCTCTCCCACAACCCCTTTCTCAATTCCAGGTTACTTTTCAATACATTGTTCATCAGGCAGAGCAGCATACCCAATGCCTGCTCTCCCACAGCGTCACAGTTACCTTCAGGACTGCTGGCACACTGGATCCCCTTACTTTCTGCATAGGGTACATCTATCAGTTCCATACCACTTCCCAGCCGGCCTATCCATTTCAGCTGTACAGCCTGGTCTATCAGGGCCTTATCTATCTTCATCCTGGTGGTAACTATCAGCCCGGTATACTCATGTATAGTCGCCAATACTTCCTCGTAAGTAACAGCCGGCAGGTAATCTACCTGGAATCCCTTTTCTTCCAGCCTGTCTATCAGATAACGATGCGCTTTAGCGCTAACCAATACTTTCGTACTCATATCATCTTATGGGATAAAGCTGCAAAATCAGCAATACTGAGCTCTTCCGCCCTCTTGTTAAATATGCTGTCCTGCAGATATTCTTTGTCAAATAATGCTTTTAAAGGATTGCGCAGCTGCTTACGGCGCTGGTTGAAAGCTGTTTTTACCAGTACAAGGAATTTACGGTCGCTCGCAATATCGTACGGTTGTTCCAGCCGGTGCAGCCTGATCACGGCAGACTTCACCTTAGGCGGCGGATTAAAGCAGTTCTCATGTACCTCAAACAGGTACTCTACCCGGTAATATGCCTGTATCAGCACGCTCAGGATACCATACTCCTTCCCTTTAGTAGCGGCAATACGCTGCGCTACCTCCTTCTGGAACATACCCACCACTACCGGTACCTGCTGCTTCCACTCCAGCACACGGAACATGATCTGTGAAGAGATATTGTAAGGGAAATTGCCGATAACGCTGAACTGACCTTCATAAGGCACCGGCGTTTCCAGGAAGCTTTCATGTATCAGCTTTCCGCGGATGGCCGGATAAGTATTTTCAAGGTATTGTACCTTTTCAGCATCCAGCTCTACTGCCTTGAACTGAACATCAGGCAGCTCCAGCAGGTACTTCGTAATAGCGCCGGCGCCCGGCCCTACTTCCAGTATCTGTTGCCCTGGCATTACAGGTAATGATTCCACGATCTTCCTGCAGATGTTCTCATCCTTCAGGAAATGCTGACCCAGCGATTTTTTAAGTGTATACATGGTAAGCCTGCAAAATTAAGGAAAACCTGCCGCTTTATATGGTATCACCGTATAAGGAAGAAACTGATCAGCTATAGCTGGTCCCGGCTATTATATGTATATTTGCCCATTATTTCGCAAACAAGCATGAGTATTAACACCCATCCGAATAAACCGGTAATTGGTATCACTGTAGGAGATATCAACAGCATAGGTACCGAAATCATCATAAAAACCTTTGCAGACAACAGGATGCTGGAGTTTTGTACTCCGGTGATATTTGCCAGCAATAAAACCATCAACTTCTACCGGAAGCTGATGAACGAGAATAACTTCAACTACCAGTCCATAAAAGACTTCACCCGTCTGAACCACAAACAGGTGAACGTCTTCAACTGCTGGGAAGAAGAAGTACAGATCACTCCCGGCGTACTGAACGATGCCGGTGGCAAATATGCAGCCCGCTCCCTCTCCGCCGCAATAGAATGCCTGAAAGAAGGTCACATACAAGGCCTGATCACCGCTCCTATCCACAAAAAGAACATACAAAGCGAACAATTCAGCTATACCGGCCATACCCCCTACCTCCGGGACGCCTTCAACGCAAAAGATGTACTGATGTTCATGACAGCAGATAACATGCGCGTAGGGCTGCTCACAGAACATGTACCGGTGGCAGAAGTATCACAGTATGTGAAAAAAGACAATATCCTCGCTAAACTTCAGATGATGAGGGAAAGCCTGGTGAAAGACTTTGGCATAGATAGCCCACGCATCGCCGTACTGGGACTTAACCCCCACGCCGGAGATGAAGGCCTGATAGGTGAAGAAGAGATCACAGAGATCATCCCTGCCATTAATCAGGCTAAAAGCAATGGCCTGCTTTGCTTTGGCCCCTACAGCGCA
Source organism: Chitinophaga tropicalis (assembly GCF_009758205.1). GTDB lineage: Bacteria > Bacteroidota > Bacteroidia > Chitinophagales > Chitinophagaceae > Chitinophaga > Chitinophaga tropicalis. The sequence goes on along the minus strand of NZ_WRXN01000001.1, from coordinate 1,149,675 downwards.
GATGCCTTCTTTGCCCGTCATATGTATAGCAACTTTGATGGTGTACTGGCCATGTATCATGACCAGGGACTGATACCCTTCAAATCCCTGGCATCAGGTGAAGGTATCAATTACACCGCAGGATTACCCGTAGTACGCACCTCTCCCGATCACGGAACCGCATTCGATATAGCCGGTAAAAACCTGGCAGATCCTGCTTCTTTCCGTCAGGCTATCTTTACCTGTTTAGAGATACTTGAAAAACGTGAGATATATGCAGAGAATACACGCAATCCGCTGAAGAAAACGGAACTGGCTTCTGAATAACTTATTCCGGGCTGGCCGTTGGCCAGCCCTCTTTTTAAATATGGAACGCAATCAACTCTACAGCCCCATCCCCATGATTGTGAAAATGCCTGTTCTGCCCATTCAATAAATATTCCGCAGTAGGAAGATCATACGCCCCCTCAATTTCCGCTTCCAGTAAAGACAACAGATTAAGCATCTTCTTACGGCTATACTGCCTCACACGGGTACCAATATTCTTCTCCATGATCTCCTGCATCCTTTCCATTACCGGATGAAAAGCCACAGGAATATCATCATTATGGATCAGGTACTCCATCACCACCGCATTATTCCTTATACGTGAGCAAAACACCCGCATAGTACGCAGGAACTGCTCCTCCTGGATATAGTGTATGATCCCTTCAAAGACGATCAGCGTTGGCAACTGCGGATCATATCCTGCACTCATCAACGCCTCCATAAGCTGTTGCGTATTGGTAACATCCGCCTCTACATGCTGCAACCGCTTATCGTTATAAGATATCAGTTTGTAGATCTCCCTCTTCTCCTTCATATGCGCATTATCCACTTCATAGATACCCTTCAGCTGTTCAGGATAATTCTCAGCTATCTGCAATCCCAGCGGGTCCAGCCCCGCTGCCAGGATACATACCTGCTGATAGGAACGCTGCATCATCAGCTGGCGCACCAGGTACCTGATCATCTTTTTCCTGAGCAATAATATATCGCCGAACAAAGGGCCGGCACTCCCCATTTCTGCCGACATCTTCTCTACCTGGCTGAAATCAATATGTGAAAGATACTCGCGTCCCCAGCCCGCTTCAAACAAACTTCTGGTATTTAATAACACAAGCGCTGACGTAGATGCCACGCTTAACTTATTTACCACGGTTTTCATGGAATCTGATTTACAAGGTTAACGTATAATGGGTCAGATCGTTTCAGTGCCTGTTAAAGGTAAATGTAACAACTGACACTGCATAGCAGGGCCGGGAAAACAGAAAACCCGGGCAACAATGCCCGGGTCCCTGAAATATATGTATGAAAAAAGCGTCTCTTATTTCAACTCTGCCAGCATCTGCTTTGTACGGTACTCACCCCAGTGCGGCGCTATATTGCTGGTTGGCTTGAAGCTCCCGAACTTATCCAGGGCTTTCTGGAACATTTCCTTTGCCTTTGTTTTACTGCCGCCAAACTGCTCCGGAGTATAATACAATGATTGTCCTATCAGGAAATACACACGCGGGTTCTCCCCATTGATCTTGTTTGCCTCTGCCAGTAACTTGGCAGACTCCATGCCATACTGCATACCACGGGAAGGAGGATCTACTGCAATACGGGAAGTAGCTATCAGTGATCTTATACAGTTGATCTCATCGTTATCCGGGCTCAATGCCGCTGCCTGCTCTGCATTCAATGCAGCCCTGTCTGCAATCACATCTTTCTTGCTGTTATCCTTTTCCATAAAAGCCGTCATCACATAACAATAACCTGCATAATAGAAAGGCAGCCACTGGGACTTCTCTGCCGCTGCAATACGCTCAAAAGTATTGGCAAGCTCCTGCAGCTTTTGCGGGTTATAACTGCTTGAATCGTCCAGCAGGGCCACATTCTTAGTCATTACATTTTCATACTGGGCGCTCTGTGCCATGGTTAATGATGTGAGGCCACAAACAAAACTCAAAAGAAAGAAGATACGTTTCATCATGTAAGGTTTTAAAGATTATTGCATGTTAGTTTTACAGGTTGTTAAGAATATCCTGGCGGCGGTCAGTTCCAAAGTTCATGAACATTCCCACAAATACAAACCGGGGAATATTAGGCACGATCTCCTCCCTGCGCAGCTTGTCTGAAGAATACCTGTAGCCATATACCTGCTTGAAATCAGGTGCATTGGATACAGACAAAACAAAGATGGTAAAAGCCTTGCGGATAGAGGTCAGGTAACTGGCGCTGAACCCGAGGGAATTATAGTTCATGGTACGCTGCGTCATGAACTTGCTTTCCGGCAGATTAGGATTGTAGAACGGACGGCCTGTTGAAAAGCTGTACGTCAGACCCAGATTGGTAGAAATAGCCGTGATACTGTATTTGTATACAACACTGAAAGTATGTTTGGCCGCAAAGTCAGGCTGCACCTCAAAAGGATAGTTCAGGTAGTTGCGCTTTGTATCCAGGTAGGAATAAGAGATCCAGTAATCCATATTCCTGAATGTCTTACGGTCCCTCCAGAACACTTCCACACCTTTTGCATAACCGGTACCGCCATTGGTAGTATCCACGCCTGTTTTCACCAGGTCATGATATTTCTTATAGAATGCTTCTACCCTGAAAGTATTGTTAGGCGCTACACGCTGAAAGCTGGCAATATAGTGAGTGGCCTTCATGTACTCCATATCATGATGAAAACGGATGTATTGAGGCTCCGGCTTCTGGTAGTAGTCGCCATAAGCGAGCGAGAACTGGGTATAACTATCCAGCTTATAAGCCAGAGAAGCCCTGGGCGCAAGGTTTGCCTTAGACAGGACAGAAGAATATTCCATCCTGCCGCCTACACGGCCCACAAACCGGGGAGTGAAATAGATATCTCCTTCCAGGAAAGCAGCAGCATAGTTATCTGTATAATTAACATGCCAGTCATTGAATGCAGATCTCTCCACACCATACTGGTATTCTGCGCCCATACGCAACGCAGAGTAAAGCCCCAGTCCTTTTGACAGCATAAACTTCGCCTGCCCTAACTGCGATTGCCCTTTTACTCTTGATGACGCGCCTTTATTGATAGTGTCCAGGTCTATTTTATCTGTGTTGGCACTGAAAGAAATACCTGCATTCAACCGCCAGTCATTCCCCAGGCTTTCCCTGTAAGACAGGTTGGTATAGAAGTTCTGGTTCTTCAGCTCATACAACTCCCGGTACCCGGCATATTCCAGGCTGGGACGGTAAGAGCCCATATGTGTCCAGTTGCCGTAACCATAAAACTTCAGCATCCCGGTAGCAGACGTCTTTCTTCTGAAGTTGGCGGAAGTACCGACGATCTGCGGATTTACACTTGGCTCAAACCTGGACTTCACCACATCCAGGTATGGACCCAGGTTGGTATAATCTGCTTCAATACCGTATGATCCTTTTTTATCTGCTGATAATTGCTCCAGTCCACCGCTTACTCCCAGTACAGAAACACCGATAGTAGAAGATGAGCGCTGCGGCAGGTCTGTAGATTCCAGGATCAGGGCTGAAGACAGTCCCTGTCCGTATTGTGCGGAGTAACCGCCGCTGCTGAAAGTGGTGCCCTTAAAAAGGAAAGGGGAAAAGCGGCCCCTGCCCGGCATATCAGGCAATCCTGAATAGAAAGGATTACGTACCAGCAATCCATCTATAAAGGTCTGGGTTTCGTAGCCGGTGCCACCACGTACAAACAGGCCTTCCCTGTCGTTCGTTTGCTGGGTGCCAGGCAACGTTTTCAGGGCATTCACGATATCTGCACCAGCGCCGGCGGTGGTAACTATATCCAGTGGTTTCAATACTGTATTCTTACCCTGGTCTCCGCTGGCTTCAAAACTGCCGGCAGAAATGGTCACTACTTTCAGCTCGTTGATAGAGCTCTTCAGTACAATGTTCAGTTCCTGCGGACCAGTAATAAATATCTTCTGTTCCTGTGGAGCGTATCCCAGCAGGTTGGCAATGATGAACTGTTCTCCTTTGGCATCTGTAGTGAAAGAGAAGGTACCGTCAGCGGCGGTGGTGCCACCATCATAAGAATCTTTAATGGATATATTGACGCCTTGCAAAGGACGTTTTTTACTATCAGTGATCTTCCCGCTGATGCGCTGCTGAGCCCAGAGACAAGCAGGCAGAGCGACAAATGCTAACAGAAGAAGGTTGATCCGAAACATAGGGGGTGTTTATTTTTTCAACAAAACTAATGGAGACATAGCCACTCTTCAATCCCTAAAAGGCAAATACAGGGGCGTTTGCCGGTAAAAACAGGAGAATCACCGGTGAAGTTAGAAAGGTTATGGGGAATAAAAAAGCTCACCGGCAAAACCGGTGAGCTTCAGGATAAGTTTATGCCAAAAATTAAGCGAACCTTGGTTTCAGCTCGTTTACCAGCGTAACCATACGTTTGATACCGTCATCAGGCAGATTACCTTTTTTGAATTCACCCAGAACTTCCGGCAGGCGAACTTCCATTTCGTTCAGGAACGCGTCTTCGAATGCTTTTACATTCTTAACAGGAACATCACGCAGCAGACCGTTAGTACCCAGGTAGATCATTGCCACCTGTTTTTCTACGGCATATGGAGTGAACTGAGGTTGTTTCAGGATCTCAACGTTACGTGCACCTTTATCCAGTACTACTTTGGTAGCAGCATCCAGGTCACCGCCAAATTTGGAGAAAGCCTCCATTTCACGGTATTGAGCCTGGTCCAGTTTCAGGGTACCGGATACTTTCTTCATGGATTTGATCTGAGCGTTACCACCTACGCGGCTTACAGAGATACCCACGTTGATAGCCGGACGGATACCAGCGTTGAACAGGTTGGATTCCAGGAAGATCTGGCCATCGGTGATGGAGATCACGTTTGTAGGAATGTAAGCAGATACGTCACCAGCCTGTGTTTCGATGATAGGCAGAGCGGTCAGGGAACCACCACCTTTCACCAGGTGTTTGATAGACTCAGGCAGGTCGTTCATCTGGGCAGCGATCTCATCCTTGCTGATGATCTTAGCCGCACGTTCCAGCAAACGGGAGTGCAGGTAGAATACGTCACCAGGATAAGCTTCACGTCCGGGAGGACGACGCAGCAGCAGGGACACCTCACGGTAAGAAACAGCCTGTTTGGACAGATCATCATAGATGATCAGCGCCGGACGGCCGGTGTCACGGAAGAATTCACCGATAGCAGCACCTGCAAACGGAGCGTAGAACTGCAGTGGAGCGGGTTCTGCGGCAGAAGCAGCTACGATGGTAGTGTAAGCCATAGCCCCGGCTTCCTGCAGGGTTTTCATTACACCTGCAATAGTGGATGCTTTCTGACCTACCGCTACATAGATACAATAAACCGGTTTGCCGGCATCAAAGAACTCTTTCTGGTTGATGATGGTGTCAATACAGATGGCAGTTTTACCGGTCTGACGGTCACCGATCACCAGCTCACGCTGTCCGCGGCCAATAGGGATCATAGCATCTATCGCTTTGATACCCGTCTGCAGCGGTTCTTTTACCGGTTCACGGAACAGAACGCCCGGAGCTTTACGTTCCAGCGGCATTTCATACAGTTCACCTGTAATAGGGCCTTTACCATCTATAGCCTGGCCCAGTGTATTTACAACACGGCCTACCATGCCTTCGCCCACTTTAATGGAAGCGATCTGGCCGGTACGGCGCACTTTGTTACCTTCTTTGATCTCTCCCGATTCACCCATCAATACCACACCCACGTTATCTTCCTCCAGGTTCAGGGCTATAGCTTTAACGCCATTTTCGAACTCAACCAGCTCACCGTAGCGAACGTTGTTAAGACCATATATACGAGCAATACCGTCACCTACCTGCAATACGGTGCCTACTTCTTCCAGGTCGGCAGCAGCATTGAAGTTGCTAAGTTGCTGGCGTAATATCGCCGAAATTTCATCAGGTTTTATCTCCACCATAATGTATAACTTTTTGTAAGAGTCGTTAAAAAGAATGAATATAACGACAACAGCTTTGCGTGTACGCAGCGGCTGCTGTTAATTGTTTATCTGATTGCAGGAACGAAAATGTTCTCTGTAAATTGTTTCCTGATATCTTTCAGGTCGCGCAGAATGGAAGCGTCAAACAGTTTGTCTTCCGTTTCCAGTACAAAACCACCTATCAGTTCAGCGTTTACCGCTGTTTCCAGCTCCACCTGCTTTGCTGAGCCGGCCTGAACTTTCTTTTTGATCACTTCCAGGGTAGCCGCATCCATCGGAACAGCCGTAGTGATCTTCACTTTGGTGATATTCTTAATTACGTTGTACTGTTTCAGGAATTCTACTGCTATCTCCGGCAGGTTACTTTCCCTTCCTTTGCTTACCAGCAGCTTCACGAAAGCGGCAGTGAGCGCATTCACCCTTCCTTCCAGGATAGCAGCCAGGATCTGCTGCTTCTTTTCAGGCTTGATGATAGGGCTCTTCAACAGCGCCACCACATCAGGATTGGTTTTGGAAAGTTGTTGCACAAAAAGCATATCTGCCTGTACAGCTTCCAGCTGTCCTTTTTCGGAGGACAGATCTACCAGAGATTTTGCATACCGGCTTGCTAAACGGGGATTCTGCATATTTTATATCTTTTGGCTATCCTTAAGCCTTATCTTAGTTTAATTTGATTTCTTCTGCCAGGCCTTTGATATGGCTTTCCTGTGCAGTTTTATCAGACAGTTCTTTACGCAGTACCTTTTCAGCTACTTCGATCACCAGTTTACCTACCTGGTTCTTAACGTCTGTAAGAGCAGCCATCTTCTGATTATCAATAGCAGTATATGCTTCGTTGATGATCTTTTTAGCTTCTGCCTGAGCCTGAGCTTTAGCCTCGCTGATAATATGATCTTTCGCCTCTTTCGCTTCCTTCAGGATCTTGCTTCTCTCAGCTTTGGCTTCTGCCAGTACGTGTTCATGTTCTGCTTTCATCTGGGCCATTTCTTCTTTTACCCTTTCAGCAGCAGCAATTGAATCAGCAATAGAAGTTTCCCTTTCTTTCAGGGTAGAAAGAATGGGCTTCCATGCAAACTTTTTCAGGATAATGAAAACGAGAATGAAGATGAGTAATGAGATGGTAAACAAGCCTAACGCTGGCTGTAACAGATCCATGATTATAAAGATTTATTTGGTTCGCAAGTAATTAATAGCAAATCCGTGTACACATTCTTTTAAAGCATTACTGCATCCTTTGCCCTGTGCGCGGGATGCAGTAATAAGTTTAGCCTTACAGCACTACTGCCAGCAGACCAGCGATAACGCCGAACAGAGCAACACCCTCAACCAGGGCCGCTGCCAGGATCATGTTAGCGCGGATGTCGTTTGCAGCCTCAGGCTGACGAGCGATAGATTCCAGTGCGCTCTTACCGATGTTACCTACACCGATACCAGCTGCGATAGCAGCAATACCAGCACCAATAGCACCACCAGCTTTAGCCAGGCCGGAAGCAGCAGCAGCGGCAGCAGCAGCTTCAGGAGCAGCCTGCAACAGAACAGTTAAAATTGCCATAATGAATGTGTATTTATAATTGATTACTAATATGTCCGATAAATTAATTAAGTAACATCACTTATTAATGATGTTTGTGGTCATCCCCATGATGGTCATGATGATCATCATGCGCTACTTCCATAGCCTGGCCAATAAACACAGCAGTCAGGTTAGCAAAGATGAACGCCTGGATAAAGGCCACCAGCAACTCCAGCATCATCATCACAATGTTAAACAGTACTGTGATTGGCAGGAAACCATAACCGGCGCCACTGTTCAGGGAACCAAAAATAAACACCAGGGAAATGATACTCAGGATGATAATGTGACCCGCCAGGATATTGGCAAAAAGTCGGATCATCAGGGATACAGGCTTGGTGAAGATACCAATGATCTCAACCGGTACCAGGATCGGCTTTACCCATCCCGGAACAGGAGGGTTCAGCGTATGCGCCCAGAAATGCTTGTTGGAAGCAAACATGGTAGACAGGAAACTGATCAGGGCCAGCGCAGCTGTAACAGCAATATTACCGGTTACGTTAGCAGAACCCGGAACCAGGCCTAACAGGTTGTTAATCAGTATAAAGAAAAAGATAGTCAGGATAAAGGGAGTGTAACGCTCTGCAGCCACACCCGGAATGTTCGGCTTTACTACCTCGTCACGGATAAAGATGATCACAGGCTCCAGAAGGCTCTGGAAACCTTTAGGCGCTTTCTTGGAGCCCCTGGTAGTATAGGCCTTGGCTACGCTTAACATGATCCAGATCAGCAGAATAGCCGCAATGATCATGGAAGTGATGTTCTTGGTGATAGACAGATCGTAGATCTTTGCACCGGTAGGCATATCATTTGCATCCACTGCAATGATCTTACCATCAGTATATTCAGCAGGGTTCAGCCCCTTCTCATGCAGATAGTGCTCATTTACAAGACGGTATCCCGCATAAGACGCATGCCCGTGATGGAAATTAGAGGAAGAGAACGAGGTTACGCCTTTTCCCTCTTCATACACAATAACAGGTAAAGGGATAGTAACAGGGGTACCTGCAATATCCAGTAAATGCCAGTCATGCGCATCTTTCACGTGACCAAGGATAACCTCTTTGGCATTAAAACCCTTTTTTTCCTCATGTTTCTCCTCATGCTGGGATTCATGCGGGTTTGCAAAGGAAGAAAAACCACTTATGCTGAGTACAGCAATAAGGGCTACCAGTCTATGTTTGAACAGATTGAAGGAAATCACCGCGTCTGAAATTTTGCGCAAAGATAGTAGTTTTATTATCAAAAAGGCAGGCGATCCGGAAAAATCTGCCCAGTATCAGTCATATACTGATATTTCCTTAAATGATAATGATTTATGTCAGAATACAGGGCCTATGCCACTCCCGTTTGCTTAAACTGCATACTATGCAGTTTGTAATAAAAACCCTCCTGTTTCAGGAGCTCCTCATGGGTTCCCATTTCCCGGATCTCTCCCTTGTCCAGCACAATGATCCGGTCTGCCTTACTGATGGTAGACAGCCTGTGGGCAATCACAATGGAAGTACGGTCTGAGATCAGCTTGTCAATGGCATTTTGTATAAGCATTTCAGACTCAGTATCTACAGAAGAAGTGGCCTCGTCCAGGATCAGGATAGCCGGGTTATACAGCAACGCCCTTACAAAGGAAATAAGCTGCCGCTGCCCGAGAGACAAAGTACTGCCCCTTTCCATTACCTGGTAATCATAGCCCCCCGGCAACTGCATAATGAAATCATGCAGGCCAATCAGACGGGCAGCCTTCTCTACTTCCTCCCTGCTTATGTTAGCGTTACGAAGCGTAATATTCTCATACACAGAACCGGCAAACAGGAATACGTCCTGCAGCACCACCCCTATCCTGCTCCTCAGAGCCGGCAGGGAATAATCCCTGATATCAACCTCATCTATAAGTATACGGCCCTTCTGTATCTCATACAAACGGTTCAGGATACTGATAATGGTGGTCTTACCCGAGCCGGTATGCCCCACAATAGCGATCGTTTCCCCCTGCTTAGCCTGGAAATCAATGTCTTTCAACACATATTCGGCATCCTTATAGGCAAAATATACATGGTCAAACGAAATAGCTCCTTTTATAGCCCGGGCATCCTTTGTACCCTGGTCAGCTATATGATCATCACTGTCCAGTATCCTGAACACCCTTTCACTGGCCACCATCCCCATCTGCAGAGTGTTAAACTTATCGGCCAGCATACGCAGCGGCCGGAATAACATGTTCAGATACATGATAAAAGCAATCATCACCCCCTCCGTTACCTCGTAGTTCAGCACCTTATTAGCCCCCCACCATACCATCAGCCCCAGGGAAATAGCCAGTATGATCTCCACCACCGGGAAAAAGACGGAATAAGCGAATATAGCGTCGATGTTGGCGGAACGATGTTCTTTGTTGATATTCTTAAACCGGGCGTACTCCCTCTTTTCTGCAGAGAACGCCTGTACAATAGCCACCCCGGTCAGGTGCTCCTGCACAAAAGCATTCAGGGCAGATACCGCATTCCTCACCCGGTAAAAAGATTTGTTGACGCTTTCCTTGAAGATATAGGTGGCAACGATCAGCACCGGGAAGGGCGACAAACTTATCAATGTCAGCCGCCAGTCTTCCATAAACATCACCACCAGTATAGCCATGATCATCAGCATATCTGCTATGATAGAAATAAGACCTTCAGAAAATACGTCGTTGATAGCTTCAATGTCATTAATAGTACGGGTAGTAAGCGTACCAATAGGCGTTCTGTCAAAGAAAGACAGGTTCAGATGGATGATCTTCCGGTAAACGGTAACACGCAGGTCCTTTACAACAGATTGCCCCAGCCAGTTGGTGAGATAAGAGAAATAGAAACGCATCACCGTTTCCAGTAACAATAACAATATCTGGATAATAGTGATCGTGATCAGCATCTGCAAGAACTGACCGGCAATATATTTATCTACAGTTAGCTGTATCAGGTAAGGCCTCATGGGAGATATTACAGCGAGTAATACCGTGAGGAACATGGATAGGTAAAAAGAGCGCCTGTATGGAACTGCAAAAGTGAATATCCTCCTTAATAAGCTAATATCAAAAACCTTTTTGACCGCTGAATTTTCCACGGTACAAAAGTATAGATTTTTTAGGGTGGATAACCGCTCAAAACAAAAACGCCTCTGCCTGAGGCAGAAGCGTTTTTGTCAAGATAAGAAAACAGTAATTATTTATCCTCTTTCATGATCTGTTTGTATGCTTTGATAAATATAGCGCCCAGGTTCTTATGCGGCGGCACATAATCACTGAACAGCTCCCTGTTACGCGCATCCCCTGCAAACTTCTTCCCTAAAGCCGCCCACATCTGCACCCAATCAACATTCTTCCCGCTCCGGATAGTCTCATCCAGCGTACGGATAATCGGCTCATTCACAAAACGGGTACCTACCTGCTTCGAAGAAATGATATGCGCCTCGGGCGATTTCTGCAGCACAATTGCCAGGTTATGATAACCACCACAGGATCCCAGCACTACTATCTTGGCAGAGCTCTGCAGGTTATCCAGCGTAGTGTTCACGTGATAGCTATGCCCCCTGTGAATGAACACGGTAGGATGAATATCATTTTCATCCAAATATTCACTCAGCTTCTGAATAGCGGTCTTATCTTCCGGCTCTTCCAGCGGCAAGTTGGCAAAAATAGTAATAGGCTTGCCTTTCAGTGAAGTGATGGTTGTCCAGTACTTGTTCTTTGTCACCTTCCATTCACCTGCCGGGAAATTCCCCATAAAACTTACATAAGAATCATGACCGTCCTTATCACCATAGAAGAACACCTGCTGATAGATCATTCCGCTATCGCTCACCAAAGTATTGAACTCAACAAAATTGATAGGAGGCAGCTGGAACTTGGCAGCCATATCAGTTGCCTTGGCAGAATCAGAACCTTTGTCTGAAGTTTCAGTATCAAAGAGACTTCCCAGCAATTCATAGATAACCGTACCCCTCTTCTCTTTCTTACGGGATACGAACGCATAGTTCTTCCTTACTTCTTCTCTCAGGAAAGCCAGCAGTTTAGGATCACGTATACTGCCAAAAGAGTTGGCCACATCTACTGCATCTTCCAGGTCTTCCGTTTTCTCCAGGCTGCTCACATACTTCTTCATCAGGTAGTTGGCATTTTCCGGCGCCATAGATTTCAGGAAGTTGTCCAGGGTATTGAAACCAGCCGCCATAGCAATGAATTTCTTGAACCTGTCAAACTCCACCAGCATCAGCAGGCTATCCCCGCGGGGTGGCTTCATCCGCGCCATCATCTGGTCATACAGGCCTGCATTGTTATGATTGGTATAACTGGAAGTATATAATTCTTCCTGCCCGTTTACGATCAGGTAATACAGCTCCTCCGGTGCAAAATCCTTTACCACTCGGAAACGTACAGGCGCCGGCTCCTCATGCAGGTCATTCACCTCGCGGATATATCTGAGTGATTTTGCCTGCATATTCTCCATCATGGCTTTCAGACCAATGATATTCTCTCCATTGTTCCTGCGGTGCTGCAGAGTTATAGCGCTTTTCACCATCTGGCGGAAGTACTGGTCGTCATTGTTTACAATAGCGCTCAGCTTCTCTACCGTAGTTGTACCGGCCATCAGTTCGTCAATAAAAGGCAGTATCAGGGTAGACTGACCTGAATTGCCTATCTGAACGATCTGCTGTACAATAGGGTCCTGGTTGCGTTTAATAGCAGTAGCTACCGGAGTGTAGGAAGTAGCATAGGTCAGCACCTGGTTAGGATACTTCTTTGCTACCGCGGCTATTACCGAATCGGTAACCGGGTATTCCAGGTAATTACCTATCTCAGTCATCACCGTTTCCAGGTGATTGAAAGCATATTTGGCAAACAGTACGCCCTTGGCGTCTTTATAACCGGGATTGGAACTGAAAGGCTGGATCAGTTTTTCTCCTGCATCAAAAGAAACGTCCTGCACATAAGGCAGGATACTTTCTCCTTTAATGTCTGCCTTCATCATGTTCCTGAAAGCTTTTACAATAACAGGCGCTTCTTCCGGATCTATTTTACGGTAGCTGCGCTTTACATTATAATCATGGATCATAACATAAAGAGCAGAGAGGTATTTTATTTTCAGGCGATGGTCCAGCGTAGAATCCAGCTCTATTTGGTTCTGCATATCATCCACCTGTTTAATGAGTGCATCTGTTACCTGCAGGTTAATGGTTTCATCGTCAGATACCTTCACCAGGTTATCTGCCTTACCATCAAATTTCAGTGCTGCTGCCTGCTCTTTGTCAATGTTGTCATGGAAACCAATACGTCCGATAGGTATATCTATTTTCTGTGCTGTTTGCGCATGGGTCAGGCCGCTCACCAGAACAGCCCACAATAAAATAGTTATAAATTTTTTCATTAATGTAAATGTGCTTTACTATTACTTATAAAGCCAGTATAGCAAATTTACTACCAAAATACAACAGCACCGCATTTGGGACCAGAAGCGTTACTTTTATAACATCAAATCACTCTCTTATTTTATGCAGACATTTATCAGTGATCTGTCCGGCAAGGAATACCCCGCTTCAGAGAAAGTATCCTGCCGCACTCTCCGGAAACCACTGCTGGACACCATTCGCAGGGAACATCCGCACCTGGGCGCTAAATCCCATATTGCAGACGCAGAACTGAACGCCTTCCGCCAGAAGTACTTTGAACATCTTTTTGCCAAAGAGATAGGCGAACTAACAGAAATGGAGAAAACAGTGATGGAGAAACTGCGTGACCATCAGACACTTACAGACAAACTGGAAGATGGAGATGACGGCACACCGCTTTCGGCCGGTCAACGCATAGCAGATAAAATAGCTACCTTCGGCGGCAGCTGGACCTTCATTATCTCTTTCCTGGTATTCATCCTGCTCTGGATGGCAGCTAACATCTATATCCTGGCCAACAAGGGCTTCGATCCTTACCCCTTTATCCTGCTCAATCTCATATTGTCCTGCCTTGCCGCGCTCCAGGCGCCTGTTATCATGATGAGCCAGAACCGCCAGGAGGAAAAAGACAGGATAAGAGCTAAGAACGACTATATGATCAACCTCAAATCTGAGCTGGAAGTCAGGATCTTACATGAAAAAATAGACCATCTCCTCATTCATCAGCAGCAGGATATGATGGAAATGCAGCAAACCCAGCTGGAAATGCTGGAAGAACTGTCAAAAGCACTAAAGAAATTAGCCGGAAACAATCATAATCATACCAGTACAAATAAAGGCGAGACCTCATAAACTGAACGTTCCCTGCCAAAAAAGCCGTAATTTTGCCATGTGTGATGCAGTTTTAACCCATTGAGAGCATTTTCAGTAAACACATTCACTCTCAATGCTTTTGTATCTTCTTTATCCCTGCCAATGTTTTGCAGAACGACCGAATTAACAATTAGATAATGTTAATTTTCCATTAATAGCGGAGACGGCGATATAATTTTGTGCCGTCTTTAAAAGTCAAAGTATATGATAGACCAAGCGGTAGCAGGAAAGGTCCTTGTGGTAGATGATGAAATTGACATTCTGGAAATTATCAGCTACAATCTCAAATCAGCCGGCTATGATACTGTCACAGCCAAAGATGGCAATGAAGCTGTGCAGAAAGCTAAAGTTTTCCGCCCCGATCTCATCATGCTGGATATTATGATGCCCAATAAGAACGGTATCGACACCTGCCGGGAGATCAGGAAGATCCCCGAGTTTAAAGATACCATGGTGCTTTTCCTCACAGCGCTCAATGATGAAAAATCAGAAATTGACGGATTAAATATGGGCGCTGACGACTACATCGCCAAACCCATTAAACCTAAATTACTGGTAAGCCGAATCAATGCCCTCTTCCGCCGCCTGCACAAACCGGAAGATATGCAGGTACAACTGGGCGATCTGATCATAGACCGTGAAAAATTCACCGTAACATATAAAGGCCAGGAAATCATACTGGCTAAAAAGGAATTTGAACTGCTGCAGCTGCTGGCATCCAAACCCGGCCGCGTATTCCTGCGCAACGAGATCCTTAACCAGGTATGGGGTACAGAAGTAATTGTGGGCGACCGTACCATTGACGTTCATATCCGGAAAATACGCCAGAAAATAGGTATAGACCTTATCACCACCGTAAAAGGCGTAGGATATAAGTTCGAGATGTAATCCTCCTTTTAATCTTTATTCGTTCAGTAGCAACCGTTCCCTTCGGATCAACGGACCTTTTATTGTCTCAGCTTAGTCTCTAACTGATACACTACTGAGGTATTGTGTGTTATGTCAAGTGAAAAATTTGGTTTAATTTCCAGCTATTATAACAATTACTCACTCTGGAGTATGTTTAAAGCCAAGAATCTTTCTCCGCAAAAACTGGCAGGATTTACTGCCCTGATACTTTCAGCAATTATTACCCTGGGTACCCTGTTGATAGACGGTAACTGGAAAATAGTATTGACTGCATTTATCCTTACTTTCCTGGTATCTTATTATCTGTACCTGTACACGCTGCAGAACTTCATCTACAGGAAAATAAAACTCATTTACAAATTCATCTACCAGACCAAAGCGTCTAAACGGGAGGAATTCTTCAACAAGAACATCCTGCCCTTAAAGACCATTGAAGAAGTAAGCGAAGACGTTGAAAAATGGGCCAGCCAGAAAAAAGAAGAACTGGACATGCTGCGCCGTAACGAAGAGTTCCGCAAAGAATTCCTGCTCAACCTCAGCCATGAGCTGAAAACGCCCATCTTCGCAGTACAGGGCTATATCCACACCCTGCTGGACGGAGCCCTGGAAGATCCGAACGTGAACAAACTGTTCCTGAAAAACGCTACCAAGAACATTGACAGGCTTTGCCGGCTGATAGACGACCTGGATGAAATATCCAAACTGGAAAGCGGTGAAATGACCATCAATAGCGAGAACTTCACTATCCAGGACCTCATTAAAGATGTCTTTGACACACTCTCCCTGAAAGCCAATACCAAAGGCATTAAGTTCAGTGTAAAGAAAGGTTGCGAAGCCCCCATCCATGTACTGGCAGATAAAGAGAAAGTACGGCAGGTGCTGATCAACCTGGTAGATAACTCCATCAAGTACGGCCGCCAGGATGGACACACTGTTGCCAGTATCTATACTATGGATGATAAACGCGTGCTGATAGAAATATCAGACGATGGTATAGGCATTGCCGAAGAACACCTGCCACGCGTGTTTGAACGTTTCTACCGCACAGACCGGGCACGTAGCCGGGACATAGGCGGCACCGGCCTGGGACTGGCTATCGTAAAGCATATTGTAGAAGCCCATGGCCAGACCATCAACATCCGCAGTAAACCGGAAATCGGCTCTACCTTCGGGTTTACATTAGGCTCAGGAGATTGATCAGAAACGGAATTGCAGTCTGCAGGTGAATACATTATCATCTATATCTGAAGTATACCCCTCCAGGGAAGTAGACTCATTCTTCACCATATCATAGTATAACATCACTTTTGTATTGGGATTGAAATAATGCACATATCCCACTCCAAACGTATTATACCGGATATCTGCGCCAGTAGCGCCTCTGTCATCTTCTCCTATCTCCTTTCCCTTCAGTTTCTTATTGGGATCATACCAGTCATATTTTAATACGACCAGGTCTCTCGGGTTCCCCAGGTTTTGCATAAAGTACAGGTAAGCCCCGTCAAAACGGCGAATATACAGGGGAGCATTCACCCCTCCGCTTACCGGTATCGTACCCGGTGTCTCTGTTGTAGAGGCAGTAGCCGTCTGGGTACCTTCCAGGTATTCCAGCCTGATCTCCGTAGCGCCCTTATCCTTTCCATTAGGTATCCTGAACTGTACATCAGCACCATAATAATGCCTGGGCGCTATCTTTCCCACATTACTGCGGGAAGAATCCACTCTGAACACTTCCTTACCATTGCTGACATCCATCCTGTAGATGTATGGTGTGAACTGCTCCATACCTCCGTACAACATAGATACCGCGGCAGATAAGCGCCAGTTACGGTCATTCAGCTTAATAGGCTTTATAGCCCAGCGGGTAATGATATCCTTATGACTGTCAAAATCACTTGTGGCGGTAAGGCCCTGACCATTAAACAGACCTGCATCTATCTTGAAAAAACGTAATGGATGATTCTTGCGCCTGGGTTCAAAAGTGACCATGGCGCCAATGTCCCGCTCCGTTCTCATCAGTATCTGCGACATGCGCCCGCGTTCCGGTGTTTCACGGTCGCCGGAAGAAAGGTTCACCTCATAGCTGATAGGACGGGCAAACATCCCGGCCGTTATGGAGAAAACATCCCATTTATTCTCGAAAACACGCCCAAAGAAATCGCGTATGAAAACACCCCTCTCTGTACCGTCAAACTGAAAAGCAAACTGTACCACCGGCATATGCTCTTCATCATAGCGGGCATAGTCCAGGCGAAAACGGCCACGGCGCAGGGTAAAGCGATTATCTACCTGGGCCGGGAAATTACCGCCGGCATAACTGCTTATTCCCTTCCCGGTAGCATACTGGAACTGCGGTTGTATATAGCCGCTGAAACGCACCGCGTCATACTTCTGGTATAATGAAAACATTCCCTTACCAACACTGGTGGTGGTATCAATCATATCCATCAGGAACTGTGCATTGGAGATTGCCGGCAATGACAACAGCAGAGAGACGGCCGCAAGAAGCTTTAGTCGCATTCAGGAAAATTTGCGCAAAGCAACACAAAATCAGGGGGATAACAAAAACTTAACATGGGGAAAAGCTCCAAACCTCAATCCTTAGCTGGCCTGCGGCCAGCCTCCTCCCCTCAAAAAGAAGGATTTCGCCTTTTATCTCCGGCTGGTCGCAGACCGGCCTCCTCTCAAAAAGAAAGGTTCCACCAAAGGCGAAACCTTTCTTTTTGAGCAGTTTTTCCGCTTTACACATCAAAACTGCAAATATATAGGCATCATCGGCTGTGAAGATTTCACCTGCACCAGCAACCAGATAAAAATAACCATCACCACAACACTAGCCACCACAGGCATTTTCGCCAGCATCCCCTCAGTAAGGTCTTCACTCTTCCTTGGCAGGAAATGCAGTACAAAGCCCAGCAGCATTACCCAGAACACCGCAGTATAACCATTATACAGCTCCAGCCATACACCAGGCTGAAAATCATAGAATACCTGGTGTAACAGCGCCCACGAATCATGGAAAGTAGCTGCTTTAAAGAACACCCAGCAGAAACATACAAAGTGGAAAGTGAACAGAACGCCGAAGAACTTCAGCAACCCACCTCCCAAACCACCAACACCACCGCCTTTTTTCTTCAGCCAGTCTATCCTCACCTTATCTATAGCCAGTGCAGTCCCATGTAAACCTCCCCAGAAAATGAAATTCCAGCTGGCGCCATGCCAGAAACCACCTATCAGCATGGTCAGTCCCAGGTTAATATACTGGCGTACCTTGCCTTTGCGGTTACCTCCCAGGGGGATATACAGGTAATCCCTCAGCCAGGACGACAAAGAAATATGCCAGCGGCGCCAGAACTCTGTGATATTGGAGCTCTGATAAGGAGAATCGAAGTTGGGAGGTATCTTAAAACCTGTCCACCGGGCAATACCCAGGGCCATATCAGAATAACCGGAAAAGTCGCAGTAAATGATCATGGCATAACCATACACGCCCAGCAAACATTCCAGGCCGGTATGCTTGGAGGGATCATCAAAGATATACTGCACAAAGTTCTGGTTAATGAAATCCGAGATCACCACTTTCTTGAACAACCCCGCCATGATCAGGTATAACCCCTTTCCTATATCTTCCGAATTAAGCTCATAGGGTTTTGCTATCTGCGGAATGAAATCTGCAGCCCTTACAATAGGCCCCATCATCAGCTTCGGGAAGAAAGACAGGAAGAAAAGATAGTCCATGAAATTATTCACCGGCGGAAACTCTTTCCTGTACACATCTATCGTATAACTCAGGTTCTCGAAAGTATAGAAGGAAATACCTATAGGCAGCAGGAGATGCAGGGGTTGGATCTTGCCCAGCTGCATGTCATTGATCATGCCTATAAAGAAATCAGTGTATTTGAAGTAGAAGAGCAGCCCCAGGTTAAGCACTATGCTTAGTGCCAGCAGGCCCTTTCGCCGGGTATTGTTTTCCGTATTATATATCCACCGGGAAAGGTTAAAATCTACAATAGCAGATAGTATTACCAGACCTACATAATAGCCGCAGGCTTTATAAAAGAAATAAAGGGAGAACACAGTGAACACCCATACCCTTCCTTCCTTACTCCGGCCAACTGCCAGGTAAAAGAGCAGGAAGATGGCAAAGAAGTAAAAGAAAAAGGCGCTGTTGAAAAGTATAGGATCGTCTTTCTGATAGGTGAGCAGATCCAACAGCTTATTCACGTCAATCATTCCTGTATTTTTTTGGATGTCTTTGGTTGTGTTTTCAGATACTTTTCATAGCTGGTATGCAATGCTTCATACAGCAATTTCCCCTGCAGCTGGTACCCGCGTACATTGAAGTGGATATGGTCCTGCGACCATCCCCCTGCAAAACTGCCGGCCATCGCCTTGTTCACACTGTTGAAGTTCCAGCAAGCCAGTCCGTTTTCCCTGCAATAGCTCATGATCTGTTGTGTAACAACACCAATGTAGGGATTGGGATAATATGAAACTTTATAATAGGTCCTGTATTTCTTGCCCACTTTCTTCCTCAATGTCCGCCTGCTCATCCGCTTGCATTCCGGCGGAGTGGTCAGCAGGATGGTTGCCTGCGGCTGCCGCCGCCGTATCAGCTGAACAGTACTGTCTATCTGCGTACGGAAAGCCTGTGCATTCAGGCTGCTGTAAGCCTCATTGGTACCCAGAGAGATGATCACCAGCTGTGGTTTCATCACCTCCATTTCAGCTACCAATGTTGCATTGTTATCATTGTAATGCTGGTACATTGCTCCGTTAATACCTACAGCGCTGTACAATATCCCATTATGACCATTCAGCAGCATAGCCCCAAAGAACCGGAAAGGTTGTGCATTCTGCCTGTCCCAGCGTACCTGGAAGGACTGCACTGGCTCGGCGAAAGTAATGGATGCTTTCCTCAATGTGGAACTGCCGGGAAAAGGCAGACCAGAAACATCTATACCTGCACCGGGTACACTGATAGAAGAATCGTCCGTTCCGGGATCATAAAATAATTCCGCCTGGCGCACATCGTTGGCTGCACCCTCTTCTTTTCCGTTAAATGCCAGTGTAGGCGCATCGTACTGGGAGGAGATCACAATAGCGCCTGGGCCCAGTATATCGGAAGATTTATTCCTGTCAATGATTTTATCTGTCTGCCACCTTACAGTGCTGTTCCAGCGGTAATCTGAAGGACCGTTGGTATTGGCCAGGTTATACGGGAAAACCCATCCCCTGCCTGCACTGCCAAAATCATACTGCAGGTGATTTCCCGTGGTACCGGAAAAGAATCCTGCCTGGATATGTGAATCTCCCAGATGCAGTATAGATACTACATTGCTGTCTGCTTTCTGCAAAGCTGCAAAGAAGCGGTAAAGTGCCGTATCCTGTGCTATGGTGTTCTGCTGGGCAACAGCCAGGTGGCTTATTCCCATCAACGCACCTGTCAATAAACCGATTATTCCTTTTTTATTGTTGTTCCACCTGCTTATATTCATCCATCATCGCTTTATACAGCAGCGCCCCTACCCTGGCCGCTCCCTGCCTGTTAAAGTGTGTGTAATCCTTATTGGCAAGCACTGTATCTCCTTCCACCCAGTGGATCATGGAGTTATGTCCGCCCATAGCGGCATACAGGTTCCAGTAAGCAGCACCATGCTCCCGCGCAATATCATGCTGTACTTTCAGCAATGCGGTAACACCTGGCGCCGTAATATAACTTCCGTTTTTCTTATATGATTTGTCAGCTGTAGTTATAACCAGGAAAGAGGTATTGGGCAGGTCATTGCGGAGAGAGTCCATTACTTTCCGCATGGGGTTACCGTACCAGTTATTATATTCAGTTAATTCAGGTTTCCAGAGCACATTGGCGCCGTAATGCAGTACAACAAGATCATAAGGATGTTCCGTCTGCATCTGCTGTAACAGCCTGCCTGACAGCTTACCCAATTCTATCCCGCTGATGCCGCGGAAAGAGTAGTTATCTACAAACACGCCGCTGTCGCTTTCAAAACATACCCCATAAAAAGGAGCGGCTGGTCCGCCGGCCCATTTAATGGTAAGAGCCTGTTTCTGCTGAGCAGAATCCAGCTTCCAGGATATCTTATTCACCGGCAGCTGACCAGACAATGTATATGACCTGTCGTTTACAGAAATATTGGCTGATGAAGAAGGACCGTATAACAGGCTTACTTCCTGGAATTTGTCCATCCGCTGTTTCCTTACAGGAGCATACCTGGTCCAGCTGGATTCTCCGGGAACGAAAGTATGTCCGGATATACCCAGGAACAGGTTGGACGGGGGTAATGCTTTATAACTGTAATCTTTCCAGTCCTTGGAGAAAGTATGGGTGATGGTGGTCCTGAAACCGGCTACAACAGAAGTGATGGGAACAAACCCAACGCCTGCGCCGCCAAACACCAGCTGCAGACTGTCCCGCAGGTCTTCCGTAATAAGGTCTCCCTCGATCATGGAATCTCCAAAGTAAGCAATACGTACTTTCTTCCTTTGGCCGGTTTTCAGACCGGCAAGAGCATCCAGGAAATGTTGCAGGCCGGCAGTAACAGTAGCATCGCCTGCACTGGCTGGCAGGTGATAATTGATAATACCAGTATATGTATTGAAATCGTGTAAGTGATCGGGATCAGGAATACCAGGCAGCTGGCTGGCAGAATCCTGCGGATTGGTGGTTACCGTATCTGTTGCTGCGGCCAGTAAAGCACTGTCCTGTTTCTGAGGTTCCGTGGCTTCCTTCCGGATATCTGCCAGAAGGTCCAGCGGACGGCTGGTAAAGTCCTTGTAAGAGAAACTGTTGTTAGCCAGTGAAAGAGCTAACAAACACACTAAAGTCCCCGCTATAATTAGGAAAGGATAGGCAGATTTATTTTTGCCGGACATAGATGCTGATCAGAATTTGCGTATAAAACTACAAACTATAAATTAACTTCCTGCATATGCCATGTGCTCATCCAGTTTATATAATTTATAGCGATTTATCATCCCGGTAACCCGTCTCACCCATTCCTGTCCGGCTGTAGAATATCCACCGTGATTCATATGTTTGAGCCAGAGCTTATATTCCGTCTGTCCTTTCAGACCTGGGTACCATTTCTTCCGGGCCAGTAACCGGGCAAAGTAATTAAAGGATTCTTCCGCATGGACAAACTCTTTATACCTTGAACGGTAGGTTACCCCTTTTTTCTTATGAAGAGTATTACGCCCTACAATACCGAAGTGGTTGTTCAGCAGTTTTGCATTCCTGCTTGTTCCCATCCCCGATTCCAGCATTGCCACTCCCAATATCACACTTGCCGGTATTCCCGTTTCATTCATGATACGGATAGCTGTAGGCTTGTACTTGTCCACATATCTGGTAGCAGAACGCTGTGAAAAAGCCATGTTAGCCGTCAGCAAAAGTATACCCAGCATTGCACAAAACCATCCCCTGCGAAACATTTTATTAGATGTCATGGCAGATCTGTTTTTTGTCCTGGCAATATAGTTGAAATATTTGTACAATATGTCTATAACTTATAAAAATTTGATAATCTGTTCTTAGTTAAAATCCTGTTAATTAGATACGTCCTTTAGTTTGCACCAATCCCCCTTGGCACCGTTTTAACAGCATCAAGGGGGATTTAAATTTTAGTTACCTGCCTTTGTCAAATACCGTGCCACTATTGCACAAGCGAGATGTTCAGTTCCTTTAACTGGGACTGATCTATCGTGCTTGGGGCATCCATCATCACGTCACGGCCGGAGTTATTCTTAGGGAAGGCAATAAAGTCGCGGATCGTTTCACTGCCACCCAGTAAAGAGCAGAGGCGGTCAAATCCAAACGCAATACCACCATGCGGAGGCGCGCCATACTCGAATGCACCCAGCAGGAAGCCAAACTTATGATTGGCCTCTTCCGGGGTCATACCCAGCGCAGCAAACATTTTCTCCTGCAGGTCCCTCTGGAAGATACGGATAGAGCCGCCGCCCACTTCCGTACCGTTCAACACTATATCGTATGCATTAGCCTTGATGTCAGCATATTTGCTCAGGTCGTTCATCCATTCAATATGCTCGGGCTTCGGAGCAGTGAACGGATGGTGACGCGCTACCCAGCGGTTCTCTTCCTCTGCATATTCAAACAGGGGGAAGTCTATTACCCACAGCGGTTTGAACACGTTCTTGTCACGCAGGCCCAGGCGCTCGCCCATCTCAAGGCGAAGCTCGCTCATCGCCTTACGGGTGCGCTCTTCTTTTCCTGCCAGCACCAGGATCAGGTCTCCCGGCTCAGCCTGGCATTTCTCTGCCCAGGTTTTCAGTTTACCCTCATCAAAGAACTTATCAACAGAGCTTTTTATTGTTCCATCAGTGCCGTAACGCGCATAAATCAGTCCGTTCATGCCTATCTGCGGGCGTTTTACCCACTCGGTCAGCTCATCCAGCTGTTTACGGGTATATTCAGCACATCCTTTTGCACAGATAGCCACTACCAGCTCAGCTTCATCAAAAACCTTAAAGCCATTGCCTTTTACAGTTTCAGAAAGGTTTACCAGCTTCATCTCAAAACGGATGTCCGGCTTGTCATTTCCGTAAAACTCCATAGCATCGTCCCAGGTCATACGGGGGAATGGCTCATTAAAGGTGATACCTTTTATTTCAACGAAGATATGTTTGAGCATCTCTTCAAAGTTATTCAGGATATCTTCCTGCTCAACAAAGCTCATCTCACAGTCTATCTGGGTGAATTCCGGCTGACGGTCTGCCCTCAGATCTTCATCGCGGAAGCATTTAACGATCTGGTAATACCTGTCATACCCGCTTACCATCAGCAGCTGCTTGAAGGTCTGGGGCGACTGAGGCAGGGCGTAGAACTCATTAGGGTTCATACGGCTGGGTACCACGAAATCTCGCGCTCCTTCCGGAGTGGATTTGATCAGGAAAGGCGTTTCAATATCCATGAACCCTCTGCTGTCCAGGAAGTTCCTGGCTGATCTATTAACACGGTAACGCAGCTCAAGGTTCTGTTTTACAATATTTCTGCGAAGGTCCAGGTAACGGTATTTCATGCGGAGCTCGTCACCGCCGTCAGTATCGTCCTGTACAGTAAAAGGAGGCGTTTTAGCGCCGTTCAGTATAGCAAAGTCACTGACAGTGATCTCAATATCACCGGTAGGAATGTTGGGATTCTTATTTGTACGTTCGGTTACAGTACCGCTTACCTGGATTACAAATTCACGGCCCAGGGGTTGCTGGTCCAGTTGCTGGTTTAAGGATTCTCCTAACAGCAGCTGCGTGATACCATAACGGTCCCGGAGGTCCACGAAGGTGATACTTCCGAATTTCCTGATTCTCTGTACCCAGCCAGCCAATGTTACTTTTTTGCCATTGTGCTCCAGTCTAAGTTCGCCACAAGTGTGCGTTCTGTACATATCTTTATATTATATAGTTCAGTGTTATGCCCGGGAGTTGCTGCCCGAACGGTCGGCAAAGATACATTTTGCCGCCTGCATTTCTATCCCCGGGTCCTGTTAAAAAACCGTTTAATATCTGTATCCGGCTGTAGTGGGGCGTTTTCAAGGATATGGGCCGCAAATTGGGCCGCCATAGCTGGCGCCAGGGAAGTACCTTTAGTTCCCAGCCCGTTAAATATACCTATAGCGGGGTGATCCGGGTGCATTCCCACTATCGGGCGGCGGTCTGTACCGGACGGCCTGACTGCCGCCAGCTGACCCGTCACCTGGTAAGGCACCTTCAGCAACTGCTGTAACCCCTCCTCCAGGAAGGCCCGCTTTTCAGCAGTAGGGGCCTCATCCGGGTAATCCCACGCAAAAGTGGAACCTACCCAGTAGTTATCTTCTCCCTGGGGCACCAGGGTTATGCTTCTCTTAATAATATCAGGAGTGGAAAAACCAGGTATACGTATCTGCAACACCTCTCCTTTGTTGAGCAGGAAAGGAATATTCTTAAACCAGGGATTAGTAGTCGTGGCCGCCCCTTCACAGAAAACCAGGTAGCGGGCACTGACATCCCCATATTGCACACCTTTTTCATTGATAATGAGCCTGGAAAGATCAAAGACCGCTTCCAGCAGGCTGTTCTTTTCAATAAGATATTGCCTCCAGGCAGGCAGTAAGGCCGACAGCCTGACAGTAGCGCCTTTTACTATAGCTGCTCCAAAAGGCTGGTCCAGCCACTGGCCATATTCTGCTATCCGCCGGTCGGAAGGCTCTTCCATATAGGCCAGGCCCTGGGTCCTTTCCATGAAAGCCGTTCTTAGTTGCTCCGAAGGCAGAACAGTATAAATATCCCGTTCTGTAAATACCTCTACGCCCAGCAATTGCTCCATATGCCGGTAAGTGTCTCTGGCCAGGGGATAGATCTCATCATATTGCCAGGCTACCGTAAACCGGCGGCCGGAAACAGGATTGATCACTCCTGCCGCCACACGGGAAGAACTGTTAGGTTTAGGATCGTCTATGACCAGCACGGAATGTCCGGCCTGCATCAGCGTATAACTTAGCACTGTCCCGGCAGTGCCCTGGCCCACAATGAGAAAATCTGCATTCATTTGGGCTGCAAATTACAACACTTATTCAGCCTTCAGACTTTTCACCGGGTTCATTACAGCAGCTTTGATAGCCTGGAAGCTGACAGTGAATAATGAAATGAGTAGAGCTGCAGCACCGGTCATTACAAACACCCACCAGTGAATAGATACCCGGTAAGCATACCCCTGCAGCCATACAGACATGGCCCACCACGCCAGCGGAAACCCGATGATGCAGGAAATACCTACCAGCCGCAGAAAATCGCGGGACAACAACGCAGTGATACCCGTTACACTGGCGCCCAGCACCTTGCGTATCCCTATTTCCCTGGTCCTTCGTTCCGCAGTATAAGCAGCCAGGCCAAATAACCCCAGGCAGGAAATAATAATGGCCAGCAACGCAAATACCCTCGATAACCTGCCTACCAGCATTTCTGCCTGGAACATATTATTGAACTGGTCATTGACAAATGTATATTCAAACGGATAACCGGGATTATCCCTCACCATCACTTTCTCAACGGCAGATAACGCCGCCGCCGGATCAGTTGCCGGTTTCAGCTTCACATACATGAGAGCGGCAGCATTAGGATAACAGAAGAAAACCACAGGATCAGATCTTTTTGAATACATATCCCCATACACATAATCCTTTAATACTCCCACTACATTCAGCACAAGCAATTTATCCCGACCGTAAGGTGATGGTATTTCCAGGGTCTTGCCTATTGCACTTCCCTCTCCCATCAGTTTGGCAAGAGATGCTGTAATGATCACATTGGAACTATCTCCATTCTGATAAAAGTCACGCCCTTCAATCAGCTGCATACCCGATGTTTTGATGAATTCCGGGCTCACCAGGCGTTGTGATATCAGCACATTCTCATTCTCAGGCTTTCCCTTCCATCTCATGGAATTGGTATTATTACCGCCATAGATCGTAACATGATCTGTAAGCGCTGCATTCTCTACCACCCCTGTATTTAAGAGGTCCTGTTTAATAGCATTAAAATGCTGTACCATGTTCCCCTGTATACTCATGCTTAACAGCAGATCTTTATTAAATCCAAGATCTCTAGTTTTTACATGCTGTATCTGCTGATAGATGATCACCGTGCTGATGATCAGCATAATGGATACTGTAAATTGTAATATCACCAGGCCTTTGCGTATAAAAGCTGCGCCCCCTTCTTTAATACCGAATCCTTTCAGCACCGCTACCGGGTGAAAAGAAGAAAGATAAAAAGACGGGTAACTGCCGGCCACCAATCCACAGATAAAGATGATCATTACCAGCGCCATAATATGTACCGGGTTGCCTAATCCCAGTGTAAGATTTTTATCCATCAAAGCATTGCAGGCAGGTAATATCAGCATAATGATGATCAAAGCCATTATACAGGCCAGTGTTGCCATCAGCAAAGCTTCTCCTATGAACTGGACTATCAGTCCTCCTCTGTTGGCGCCCATCACTTTCCTTACACCTACTTCCCTTGCCCTCTTCTCACTACGGGCAGTAGCCAGGTTCATGAAGTTGATACAGGCTATAAGAAGAATGATCCAGGCAATAATAGAGAACATGCGTACATACTGTATACGTCCACCGGACTGCTTACCATTCACAAAATTCCCATGCAACCGCCAGTCATTCATATTGAACAGGAATATGTGATTGATAGCTTCCGGCGCTCTTTGCTGAATGAAGTTGTACAGCTTCTTATCAATAGCTGCGGGGTTTGCGGCAGGCTCCAGTTCTACATATGTGTCAATACCATTGTTGGTCCAGTTATTCAGCCAGTCATTCTGCTGATAGTATAACTGGAAAGGAGCTACCCATTCAAACTGAATACTGGAATTTTCCGGGATATCCCTGATCACACCACTGATGGTATATTCCTGCTTATTATCCACTTTCACCCTTCTGCCCACTACACCTTTATCAACACCAAAAAACTTCCTTGCGGTCTTCTGGGTTACGACTATCGAATACAGGTCCTTAAAAGCTGTTGCACTATTGCCTTCAGTAAAGGGCAGTGTAAATATGTCAAAGAGCGAAGGATCAGCATACCTGCCACTGGCATACATAGATTTCTCTCCTATGCTGAACAGGAAAGGCGGGGTAAAGCCTGTTATACGGCAGGACTCTTTGATACCGGGAATATCACGTTTCACTTCAGGCCCTGCCAATCCAGGCATAGAAGAAAATGTAGGGATATAACCACTATAGTCCCAATTGGCCATTAAAGCATAGATCCTGTCTCTCTTTTGATGGGTATGATCAAACGTCATCTCATCTTCCACCCATAAGAAGATAATACCAGCACAAACAATACCTATTGCTAATCCGGAAATATTCAGAAAGTTGTATGCCTTATTCCTGAAAAGATTGCGTATTGCAGCTTTGAGATAGCTTTCAAACATGACACTGTTATTTATGATATTGTAAAGCGGCAGGAATAACCTCCGGTTCATCTTTTCCAGGTACTATATACCTGAATTCCGGAGCATTCTTTCCTGCTGTATATGTGATATGCAAAGGATAAAACCCTTTTTCCAGCGGCAACATGTAAGATACATCATCCCTTTCCTTTGCAGGTACAAAATCAAACATCTGCTGATCGCCGATTGAGACCTTTGTTTCCTGGTCCGGATGCATCAATGCAAACAGGTAATACCCTGGTTCTTTTATTTCAATAAAGCCGTCTATATGTCCGGCTAAAGTATCCAGTCCGCCGGGTTTTGCATTCTTTAGCTTAGGTAATGCGCGCAGTGTTTCACCTATCACAAAATTCCCTTTTGTTGTTTTATCATATTCATCTCGTACAGAAAATGCTTTGACAATAAGTTGTGATGATACGGTTACCGGGCTGACACCTCTGTTGATGGCGGGAGACGTGAGGACTGGCTCTGTACCATCTGTAGTATATCTCACGTTGTTCAGTTGTTCTTCCGGGTAACAAAATAAATTAAACGGTTTATCCTTCAATACAATGCCTCCCATAGGATGGAATTTTATCGCATCTCTGGCAAAACCCTCATAGGTGTATATAAATCCGTCATAAACGGTTTTAAAGAGCATAGAATTATGTGTTTCCCCCGTATAAACAAGTGTCTTCCAGTGCAGGGTAGCTGGTGCCTTTGCACGGAAAACAGAATCCATGTCTTTCACCATCATATACTTCATAGGCTCTCCTTCCCTCCCGGTAATCAACAATGTTCTTCCGGCATTAGGCAACACCGGCAAACTATCTGCTGCCATCTTTATCAGATACTTATTATCCCACCAGAAAGCAGGATCTGCCAGCATATATGACTGGAATAAAAAAGGTTCTTTAAAGAAAGTATACAGTCCAAACACGCCACCTAAAGAACCGCCATACAATGTTCTTAACCCTTTAATCGGGTATTTCTTTTCTACATAAGGGATCAGCTCATCCTTCAGAAATGTAATGAATTTATCCGCTCCGCCTTCATATCTCAGGTCATTCGCCTTTGTCGGTGTAAAATCTCTTCCCCTCATATTTTCACCATTCACATAAGTGTTAGGCAAACTCACAATTACATTCGGCGGCATCCGCTGTATCTGTACAAACCGTTGCAGCTGCGCCACAATTTTTGTGTTCCACTCGCCATCCGTAACATACGTTGCCTCATACCTCTCTCCTGAACCAGGCTTATAATTATCCGGTAGCACAATCTCTATTTTCCGTTGTTCCTTTAACACCTCTGAATAAATAGAATCTTTAATGATCTCCTGGGCAAAGCCTCCCAATGGAAGGAGCAGGAAGACTAATACTGTACTTTTCATATGGCATGTTTATGAGCGTGAGCTAAAAAACCAAAAGGATGCCTAAAGACATCCTTTTGTAAATCAACAGATTGAATAAATATTTTGTTGCAAAATTGTCCGCTTTTGAAACAGGGGTGTCCGGTTTTACTAAACGGGGTTATGCAAACTACTCCACTACCTTCACCCTTATCCCTTCACTATGCGCACTGAATTCAGGCGCATACATACACTGTGCAGTACTGATACCATTACTGAAATCCCCCTCATGCGTTACGAACATAGGATATTCAAACACATAAGTCCCTTTAGGCAAACGGCTGAAGAAGAAATTAGTGGAAGCATCCTTAGTGCTTTCATAATAACTCACCCCATTCTGCCACTTACTTTCACTGATCACATTAGTTGGTTCAAAACACGCAGCACGCATATCTCTCAGGTGAATGTATTCCATATCACGATCTACTTTCATCACAACACGTACTTTAACTTTATCACCTACCTTCAGCCTGTTACCATCTTCTATTGCTGTCAGCACCGGCCCTTTATCTGTATTCTTTTCTATGAAAAGAGTCTTCTCCAGTTTCAGCGGTGTGGCAGCAGGCGTGATCTTATCCAGTTGCTCAAAGTATTGCCAGTAAACTGCGCCCCATGATGGCTGCCCTTTACTTCCCTGCACACTCACTTCTATTTTACCCATAGCAGGTTTCACTTCGTCTTTATCAAAACGTTGCTTGAAATAACCGGTACCTGCTTCCGTTTTCTGTGTTGTACTGCTGATCACTTCATTACCTGCCTTGATATTTACTACAGGAGTAGCGCTCAACCAGTTACTGCCACCCAGCAACATAGCATAACAGGCATCGGCAGTAGCCTTGGTGGTATGCCAGTTATTAGTCTGTTTGTTTTTCAGCAGCCATGTTTTCATATCGCCGATAGCAGTAGTATCGTTAGTCACTTCCGTGAACGCTTCGATCAGCATTGCCTGCGATTCTATTGGTGCCTGATACCACCAGTAGCCGCCATGCAACGTTTTCCAGTACATACCCATTTCTTCATTCACAGAAGCATGCTCTTTCAATGAACGGATAATACTACTGGCAGTAACGGCATCTCCGCTTCTCTTCAATGCTACCGCTAACATTGCCTGTGCATAAACGTCCTGTTGCAGCCAGTACTGTTTAGCCTGTGAAAGATAATACTGGTAAGATACTTTATACTTATCAGCAAGAGGAACATTCTTCAGCAGGCTACGGGTATACAGGTAATGCGCCTCAATATAACCGATATGCTGATCTGTCATTTTAATCTTATTCTTCTTCAGCTCATAATAGCTTTTATCGATCTCTCTGTCAAGATAATCCACGCCTTTGCTGAGAATAGATTGTACGGCGTCCATATCCTTGCCCTGCAATGCGCCGACCTGCTGCAGGCGACCAATACCCGCTACAATATACTGTGTGATGAAACGGTCTTCCCACATCATATTAAACCAGGGGAAGGCACCACTGGGCAGTTGACGTTGCTGTAACTGACCAATAGCTTTAGATTGCTCTCCACTCATACGGTGCAGATCAAACAACAAAGCAATCCTCTTTTTCTGCTCCGTTTCACTTTCAGCTTCCATTACCCATGGCGTTTCCTGGAGCAATACAGATTTCAGCTCCTGGTTTTTCTGCAGGTTGCTCTGCAATGCAGCAGTATCTGAAGTACGCCATTCATCAAAAATATTCTTCACTCCCGGTATTGCATTAGCTACATGAGTAGCCAGTGTATTTGCATAATATCTGTTAAATATCTGCTCTGAACATTCATGCGGATATTCCATCAGGTATGGTAACGCCTGCACAGCATACCAGGCAGGATTAGCAGAAAACTCAACAGTATATGCATACTGCATTAAAGTCTCTGACGTACCGCTGCTCTGCAGTTTAGGCATTGTGAAAGTACGTGTGCCATCACCACGCATGGCCAGCGGCAATGTTTCTGTTACCAGCATATTGTTGGTAAGCACAGGCAGCGCATTTTCTTCTCCGTCACTGAAGGCGCCTGACTTGGCTACAATACGGTATAACAGGGAAGAACCGAAGTTATAAGGAATATCTACCGGGAAAACTACAGCTGTACTCTGTCCTTTCTGTACAGTAAAATGTTGTACAGGGAAGACATTCTGGAACCACCCATCTACCGGTTTCATAGTAGCTGCATCCAGCAATTCAAGACGGGCCTCTCCTGTCAACGCGCTATCCGCCATATTGCTGATCTTGGCAGAGAACCGGATCTTATCACCTTCCCTCATGAACCGCGGAGCGTTAGGCTGCACCATAAGCGGTTTCTGTGTAACTACACTGCTTTCCACAGCGCCGAATGCAGCATCCTTTGTATGTGCAAGCCCCAGGAAACGCCAGCGTGTTAACGCTTCAGGAACAGTAAAGTTAAAACTGATATCCCCGTTTTCATCGGTACGAAGTTCCGGCAGGAAGAATGCTGTTTCGTTGAAGTTCTTACGAGGCTGTACGCTTTCGTCCTGAGCTTTGGGCTTCTCAGCGGCTCCCGGCACACCGCCGGCAGCGGCAGAATCCATCTCTTCAGCTTTCACTCCGGCAACCTTTCCTTCCACAACGCTCATGGCAGCCACTGGCGCAGCCGGTACTGCATCATCCAATCTTGCTCGTTCCTTCATCAGGTATCTTCTTTTTTCCCTTGCTCTTTCACTTTCCCTGATCTCAAGGCGGCCGTCTTTATCTATCACCAGGTATACGGCGCCACCAAGGTAGTTGTCCTGCATATTCAGCTCATCGTAAGTGAATGGCTCTGCATTCTCTCTTGACGCAGTTTTTCTGTCATACCTGTCAATGCTGATAACATCCTTGAAGTTCTCTTTTATATTCCAGTAACGGGGTGAGCTTATAGTCGGATAAATAGATGGCGTATACCATGTCTGTTGCCTGAAAGCATCCAGGGATGCGTCGTACATGGCGGCCACCATTTCTGCCGCAGTTTTCGCTCCCTTATATCCTTTAACAGTTACCTTCCACTCTTCTTTTGCACCAGGCAACAACTTATCACGGTGCGATGCAACCGTTACTTCAAGTTGTTTATTGGTCCACGGTACATTAACCATCTGGCTGATAGTAAATGCCCTGTTATCTTTTACAAAGGCGTACTGGAAATGAACACCGCCACGATCACTCTCCACAGCTGTATAATCCCTGTTCTCAATACCATTGCTGATATCAAAGGTGCTTACAGTCTCTTTATCATCAGGCTGTAATAAGATCTGTATCACATGCACATCTTCCGCTGAAGATCCTATCAGCAGTTGCTGTTTTTCTCCCGGCTCAACCTTATCGCTTCCTGCATAGAGCCAGCTGTAAGATGGATAAGATAATTTCTTTGACCCCGGATCTACTATCTCAAACAATTTCTTCTGCACCACTTCTTCTCCGTACTTATCTTTTGAACTTACTTTCAGTTCATACCATCCGGGCTGCAGTTGTTTGCTGTCCAGTGCTACAGCTTCTCCCTGTTTTGTAACAAAGGCTTTGGTCTGTACAGCAGCTTTCCTTTCCCAGCTCTCCTTCTCATCTTCATCTTTGTAGATATCATGCGGAAAATCCTTTTCATACTCTTCCTGTGGAATGATGAACTGGTCAGGTTTAGACCAGTATCTTTCACGCAGCAGTCTTGCCGGCGGCCGCACAGGACTTAATGTCATTACTACTTCTGCCGGTTCGAAAGTACCGCTCAGGTTCTGCGTCTGCACAGTTATTTTTTCAAGATCTTTCGCCTGCAAACGGTCATTCAGGGTCAGTTTTATTTCGAGCGACTGATACCCTGCGCTTACCGTCTCTTCACCGCTGCGGGTCTCGCCGTTGAGGTCTGTTACATCTGCCGTAACAATATAGGAGAATACCGGTTTTGTTGCAGCAGGCACAGACAGGTCAGGCAATGCCGGGAATGTAACGTTGAACGTACCATCAGCGCCGGTTTCTGTTTCACCATGTATGATCTCCCGTGGCTCGCTATGATAAGGTATTCTCCACATCAGCCATGGATAAGGGAAGCGGGCCTGCCTTACCACACGGTATTTCACTTTGGCGCCATCAACATTGTTTCCTGCATATGCCAGGGCTTTACCGGTTATTTTAACAGAATCATTTACACGGTAACTGCCTTTCACAGAATCAAACTCCACATAAAATTTAGGTCGTTTATATTCTTCTACAGCAAAGGATATACTTCCATGTCCGGCATTTTCCTCCAGGCGGAACTCTCCGTTCAGACGCCCTTCCGGCAAACGGAATTTCCCTGAGAAAGTGCCGTATTCATTTGAGGTAAGGCTCTGTGATGCTACTTCTTCATTGTTGGCATCATAAAGTGTCACGTTTGTAACCAGGTCAGAAACTACTTTGCTCTTACCAACTGCAGGGTCAACACCAACCACTATACCTTTAAAGTAAACGGTCTGCCCGGGGCGGTAAATGGCCCTGTCTGTAAAGAAGAAAGTAGTGTTCCGCACCGGCTCTTCCTCTTTACCGCTACCATAAGTATACACGTACTTATAATCGTCAATAAACAGGGTGTCAGCACCATCTATCCATTGCAGCCTTATGCTGCCACGGCTGCCATAATTCAGGCTGAGAGAACCATCCTTACCGGATACCATTGATTCAGTCATTTTCAGCCTGTCTTCGTTACCGTTTCCGGATTGCCAGATGTTCAGCTTAATACCCGCCAGCGGCTTTCCCGTTTTCCTGTGCAAGGCGTAATACCTGCTGGCTACTTCATCATTGTAACTATCCTGCTGTATATAACTGATGTTGGATACATGGATAAACTGTACCGCCAGCAGGTTATCGTTCAGTGAAAAGTCCTGGCCGGCACTGGCAACAAGCATATACAATCCCAGTGGCAGCGCATCGATCTTTATCTCTGCAGCATGTTCACGAAAATCTTCTGTACCTGTAAGAGATTGCTCCCAGGTTTTCAGTGGCCGTTTGCCCACCATTAACTTCCAATAGCGGTTCTCGGTATCCCGGTAATCCTCCCTGGCTCTCCTCAGCATCTTGCGGAAATTCTCATCTATAGGTACTACACGCAGGTAGATCTTTTTCAGGTTCCGGTAAGTAACAAGAGAACGGAATGGCTCTGCAGGCAGGTTCACCAGCTCTGTCTGTAATTTCAGGTCCTCCCGGGCTATTGACTGCAGCAGTAACGTACAGTTGGCCCCTCCGGGTGAAGTGGGCGCAAGTTTCTCACCTCTTTCAGCATAAGACTTTGCCAATAGCATCGCTGCAGAAGGCGTCATGCCAAGAGCTGCATTCTCTGTTTTTTTATTGCCTTCGTTATAATAGTAAACAGCCAGTAAGTAGATCACTCTCGTAACATCCTTCTCTCCCTCATATTCTTTTTCCTGTTGTTTCAGCAACTTGAGGTACAAAGCGTCTTTCCCCTGCATTACACCTACCTGGTTCATATAAGCGGTCCTTTCAAGGTCCAGGTCCAGCAATGCACTCTTATCCTTTGCATGGAAGCGCATCAGGTCCTGTAATAACAGGATGGCTTTATATTGTAATGCGGCACTATCTGTTGCAGCAAAATGATGGGACATAAACTCAGCAGCCGGAGCAAAAGCCGTTACATCGGTAAGCTCAAACTGGCTGGCAGGATTATTTAAACGGCTCTCTCCGCTCTTATAATAATCCAGTGCCCGGTGAGCCAGCAGATCGTACAGGGTAGGTCGCAGCTGCCGGGTATTAACACCTTTTGTAAGAACATCATCAAATTTTGAGATCTCAACAAGTTTCAGGGCTGCTGCATCTTCCAAAGAAGCTTCATAAGCAGCAGAGATCTCCTCATGCAGCCTGGTTACATTCCAGGTATCCACATTGGTGGAAGTATCGCTCGCCACTGTTGTCCGGCCATACATATCATACCTGTGATTCTGCAGGTATTGCATCAGCAATTCTGCACGGATGCTGTGCGTCAGTGCTTTTACAGGCGCTGACAATGAAAGCAGGCGGGCATCCAGCTGCAGCTGCTTCTGCCGGTCCGGGCTTTCGCCGGTAGCTCCTATCAGTTTAAGACGATACAGGAGCGTCTTTATTAACTGGGCTTCCTGCTTTTGTTTCAGGGCATTTTCATAAATCAGGTTCACTTCCTCCAACGCAGATTTAGGTAATCCTTTCGTCTCTAACTCTGTTACTTTCTTCCACTGTGTTTCATAGTTCATCTGAGCCATAATGGTTTTACAACTGACGGTTAAAAAAATACATAGTGCTACTATAAGGCGCATATGGGATTGCTTTTTAAAAATTTACAGTATCAGGGAAAGGATGCTTTTTGCAACATCTTTCCATAAGGGTTTCAATATAAAAGTCAGGAAAATAAAATGCGGGGCAAAAAAAATCCTCCTGCGGAAATGGCCCGGAGGAGGATTTTATATACTTAACGTATTGATTATTATGCTTTCACAGTTTTCAGAACTTCTGCCATTGTCTTACCAATGTTAGCAGGGCTTTCTACTACGTGTACACCACATTCTGCCATGATCTTCATTTTAGCAGCTGCAGTATCGTCAGCACCACCAATGATAGCGCCGGCGTGACCCATACGGCGGCCCGGAGGAGCAGTCTGGCCAGCAATGAAACCTACAACAGGCTTGGTACCGTGTTCTTTGATCCATTTTGCAGCTTCAGCTTCCATGCTACCACCAATCTCGCCGATCATGATGATACCAACAGTTTCAGGATCGTTCATCAGCAGTTCTACCGCATCTTTGGTAGGAGTACCGATGATAGGGTCTCCACCAATACCAATAGCGGTAGAAACACCCAGACCAGCTTTAACTACCTGGTCAGCAGCTTCATATGTTAAGGTACCGGATTTGGATACGATACCGATATTACCTTTCTTAAAGATGAAACCTGGCATGATGCCTACTTTAGCTTCTTCAGCAGTGATCACACCCGGGCAGTTTGGCCCTATCAGACGGGTCTGACGGCCTACCAGGAAGTTTTTAGCTCTCACCATATCCTGTACGGGGATACCTTCAGTGATACATACTACCAGCTCTATACCAGCTTCTGCAGCTTCCATGATAGCGTCTGCAGCAAATCCGGGTGGTACGAAGATGATTGAAACGTCAGCGCCGGTAGCGTCTACAGCATCTTTTACTGTATTGAATACCGGACGATCCAGGTGCTTGGTGCCGCCTTTACCCGGCGTAACGCCGCCTACTACCTGCGTGCCATACTCTATCATCTGTGTGGCATGGAATGTGCCTTCTGTACCGGTAAAGCCCTGTACAATCACTTTGCTGTTCTTATTAACTAAAACACTCATCGCGCTTGGTTTATTGTTTTATAAAAGATATCGGCAAAATTAACCTCCTAATCCCAAATAACAAATGATCTTTTTCCATTAGGAGCAGTTTGTCTGCCTGCAGCAGGACAAACAGAAAGATTATCTTTTCCCCCGAAAATCAACCTTTCTTCAGTTTATCCCTCCAGTTGCTCTCCTGGAACATCTCCAGCTGCCTCATTTCCTTGGCATCCCGGAGGAAGTCAGACGCGAAAATAAAGTCATTAAGCTTCTCATCCTTACTGAAAATAATGTCCTTATTACTTCCCTCCCACTGTTTACGCCCCTGGTACATATACACAATATGGTCCCCGCTTTCCATTACAGTGTTCATATCATGGGTATTGATCACCGTCGTAATATTATACTCCAGCGTCAGCTCCTTAATAAGCTTATCTATAAGAAGGGAAGTCTGAGGGTCCAGGCCGGAATTGGGTTCATCACAGAACAAATACTTGGGATTCAGTACTATAGCCCGCGCAATCCCTACCCTTTTCTTCATACCACCACTTATTTCTGCCGGAAATTTTTTTGCCGCATCCTTTAATTGTACCCTTTCCAGGCACTCCATCACACGCTTTTTCTTATCCCTGAGCGTTCCCTTACCAAACATATGCAGCGGGAACATCACATTCTCCTCTACCGTCATGCTGTCAAACAGGGCCGATCCCTGGAAAAGCATACCTATCTGCTGGCGGATCTCTTTCTTTTCATGGTCACTCATATTGGTAAAATCCTGACCATCATAAAGGACCTTTCCCTGATCTACAGGCATCAATCCCACCATACACTTCATCATAACCGTTTTACCGCTGCCGCTGGAACCAATGATCAGGTTCACTTTACCGGTCTCCATAACCGCCGACACGTCAGGCAAAATGATCTTTTCTCCAAAGCCTTTCTTAATATTAACCAATTCTATCATACAGTGTATATATGCTTGATTACAGCAACAATGCCGCCAGGAGGTAATCCATGAATAAAATTAAAATGCAGGTAACAACTACCGCACTGGTACTGGCCTTTCCAATCTCCAATGCACCACCCTGTACATTATACCCATAGTAAGAAGGGACACTGGCTATAATGAAGGCAAAGATGAAGGATTTGATAAGGGCAAAAAAGATATTAAAGGGTTTAAAATCAGACCTCAGGCCCTGCCAGTACTGTTCAGCAGAAAGAATGCCGGACAGCTCGCCCACCTTCTGGCCACCCCATACCCCCAGGAAACCGGCAATACAGATCAGGCAGGGGATCATCAGCATTGCTGCCATGATCTTTGGACGGATCAGGTAACCTTTGGTATTGATACCCATGATCTCCTGCGCGTCTATCTGCTCAGATACCCGCATATTTCCCAGTTCTGATGCTATTTTTGACCCTACCACACCTGCCAGTACTATACAGGTAAGCGTAGGCGCAAACTCAAGAATGATAGTGTCTCTTACTATCTGGGCAATAGTAGCTTTGGGAATGATAGGGCTTACCAACTGATATGCAATCTGCAATGTGGTTACCCCTCCCATGAATAATGAAATGATAAATACAATGCCAAACGAACCTATACCTATATCCACACACTGACGCATAAACTCCCGCCAGAACATCTTCATGTTTTCCGGTCTGGAAAACATGCCTTTGAGCATAAGCAGGTAGCTTCCGAAATGATGAAAGAATCTAAATTCCATAACTGGTCAAAGATAGCGAAATTTAGACCATAGTACATAGCCCCGCGCAGCAGTATCTACTTCAGGCTCTTTACCAGCAACCGTTTAAGGCTCCTTTCTATGATCTCTCCCATAGTCCGGCAACGCGCAAATACCGGATCTTCATAATATTGCGCTAATTCATGCCCCAGCTGGGTGATCTTCTCCGGGAAAGAAACCCTGTCTGTCATGATCACGTCCCTCAGGTCCTTGATCCGGTGCCTCTGCGTTTTAATACGCCTGGCAATCAGTGAACGCTCCTCCTGCTGATACTGTTTTACCACCTCTGCATTCAGATGCTTCATGGCCAGCTCCACAAAGACCCTGTTCTCCTTGAAGAACTGCGGCATATACAGGGTACGCTTCCCTTCATAGAACTGCTGATCAAAATCAATAGCCCTGATACGGAACTGCACATCATCAAAATCCTGGGTAATATCAAACACAAAATTATAGGAACGCATATCCCCCAACAGACGCACAAAACAGCGCTCATTGAACTTTACAAACTCTTTGGCTATGCGTTTAGGGTTAAACTCTGGCCTGTGCAGGTAATGCAGGATGAACTGATCGCCCGGTACGCCGGCAATATGCTCTTCTACCAGCGTATTGCCGTCTACGAGAAAGTTCATCCAGTAAGGCGATAGTATATGCTCCAGCTCCAGCCCGTAAATACGGGAAGCATCGGCAATCTTAACATAGAAGTAATCATACACCTCATTGTAAGTATTCACTATCCTGATCCGGAAAGGATGGGAATTACCAAATGTACAGTAGTCTATACGCTCTACTTCCAGGTGCTCTTCCGCAGTCTGGTCGCCGCCGGCCTTCAGGATGGAATAGATCCTCTTCAACCCCGCCTGCAGCTGCGGGTACATACTCTGCGGATAGAACACAGATTCCCACAGGGTATCCTTCCCCTCCTTATCATACACGGGAATACTGCTGTCGAAATAACGCAGCTCTTCATACGATACCGGCAAACGTACTTCTCTTTCATATAACTTCAGGTATTTCCTGAATGCCGGGTTCAGGGGAAAGAATGCTTTTTTCCGGGAGATATTCTGCATCTGTCAAAGATCGGGAAAAAGTATAAACGTAAAACGGCCTGTATTGACAATCAATACAGACCGTTTCAATAATATACAGATACCTATTTTGACTTTTTAACAGCCACTTTAGTCTTGTTACCTTCACAGCATTTATGCTGGGCATCCACCACAGCAATATTCACCATGTTAACGATAGATCTTACTGTACTTCCCAATTGCAGGATATGCACCGGCTTCTTCATACCCAGCAGGATAGGCCCGATAGCATCAAAACCAGCTACTTCCTGCAGAAGGTTATAAGCAATATTACCGGCAGAAAGGTTCGGGAAGATCAGCGTGTTCACTTCCTGTCCCAGCAGCTCACTGAAAGGATAACTATCTTTCAGTATCTCCTGGTTGAACGCCATAGCCGCCTGTATCTCACCATCTACTATCAATGTAGGATCTTTCTGTTTCACGATATCACGTGCACGGCTTACCAGCTGCGCTTCCGGTGTAGGGCTGGAACCGAAGCTGGAATAAGATACCATCGCTATACGCGGAACAATATTGAACAGCCTCACCTCATTAGCTACCAGCAAAGTGATCTCCGCCAGTTCCTCCGCCGTAGGATTGAAATTTACAGTAGTATCTGCCAGGAACAGCGGGCCACGTTTGGTATTGATGATATACATACCGGCCACACGCTTCGCATTTTCCTCCATACCTATCACCTGCAGCGCAGGACGGATAGTATCAGGATAATTACGGGTAAGCCCGGATATCAACGCATCAGCCTCTCCCGTCTCCACCATCATACAGCCAAAGTAGTTACGCTCACGCATCACTTTTTTAGCTTCATACTGGTTAAAGCCTTTACGCTGGCGCTTTTTGAAGAACAACTCACCAAACTTGTGACGCTTGTCATGCATTTCATCACTCTTCGGATCAACGATCACAGTATCATCCAGCTCAATACCATTGTCTGCGGCCAGCTGACGTATACGCAGCTCATTACCCAGCAGTATAGGATACGCAATACCTTCTTCCCTCACTACCTGTGAAGCCTTCAGTACTTTCAGGTTGTCTGCCTCCGCAAATACAACTTTACGCGGGTCCTGGCGGGCTTTGGTACCAATCACGCGGAACAGCTGGTTGTCCAGTCCCAGACGCTTGTTCAGCACTTCCACATACTCTTCCCAGTTGGTAATAGGATGCTGCGCCACACCGCTGTCCATCGCTGCCTTAGCTACCGCCGGCGCCACATGGCTGAGCAACCGGGGATCCAGTGGCTTTGGAATGATATATCTTGGTCCGAAGAAAAGGTTCCTTTCATTATAAGCCAGGTTCACAATATCCGGCACTGATTCCTTCGCCAGTTCTGCCAACGCATGTACCGCTGCCAGCTTCATTTCCTCATTGATCTGGGTAGCGCGAACATCCAGCGCTCCACGGAAAATATAAGGGAAACCCAGTACATTGTTCACCTGGTTAGGATGATCAGAACGGCCCGTAGCCATGATCACGTCAGGACGGGAACCAATGGCCAGGTCATAAGCAATCTCCGGATCAGGGTTAGCCATAGCAAACACAACCGGCTGCTTAGCCATACTCTTGATCATATCCGGCGTTACCACATTACCTACAGAAAGCCCCACAAATACGTCCGCCCCTTTCAGCGCTTCCGCCAGGGTGGTTACTTTAGATGTAGTAGCAAACTGTTTATGCATGTCTGAAAGCCCCGGGCGACTAACATTAATCACCCCGTCCTTATCAAACATGATGATGTTCTCTCTCTTCACACCCAATGCCACATACAGCTTCACACAAGCCATAGCCGCCGCTCCGGCGCCATTCACCACTATCTTTATCTTCTCTATTTTCTTTTTTACAAGCTCTGTAGCATTGAGCAGCGCTGCACTGGAAATGATAGCCGTACCATGCTGATCGTCGTGCATGATAGGTATTTTCAGCTCTTTCTTCAGCCTTTCTTCAATAGCAAAGCATTCAGGACTTTTAATATCTTCCAGGTTAATACCGCCAAAGGTTGGCTCCATGGCTTTCACCACCTTCACAAATTCATCTACATCCTTGGTATTCAATTCTATATCGAACACATCAATATCTGCAAATATCTTAAACAGCACCGCTTTACCTTCCATTACAGGTTTGCCCGCTTCCGGGCCAATATCCCCCAGGCCCAGTACTGCCGTACCGTTGCTGATCACCGCCACCAGGTTGCCCTTAGCAGTGTATTTGTATACGTTCTCTACGTCTTTGTGAATCTCCTTACATGGCTCTGCTACCCCGGGAGAATAAGCCAGTGAAAGGTCCCATTGTGTTTTGGTGTTCTTTGTAGGTATAACTTCGATCTTGCCAGGCCGCCCCAACGCGTGGTAG
This sequence comes from Chitinophaga tropicalis, assembly GCF_009758205.1. GTDB lineage: Bacteria > Bacteroidota > Bacteroidia > Chitinophagales > Chitinophagaceae > Chitinophaga > Chitinophaga tropicalis. The sequence continues at coordinate 1,108,100 of NZ_WRXN01000001.1, read as the reverse complement.
TCCAACGCGTCCTGCTTATTCTGTTTTCTTGCCATAATTCAAAATGAGATTGTTCTTGGGCGTGCAATATACAAAGTATTCAAGGAACGGGGAGTACCACGAAAGAGTAGGTTCATAATATTTACTTAAATTTACCGCGATTAACTTCTCTGAATAACATGATACAACGCATTCAAAGTCTTTACCTTTTGTTAGCTGCAGCGGCTGGTGTCGCTACCTGGTTCTTTAATATCTGGAAAGCTACCCTCAGCGATGGCAGTATCCGGTATTTCAATGCCCAGTCAAATTATTTAGTGTTTATAGTTTTTATGTTGATAATATTACTGTCCTTGTTCTGCATCTTCCTGTTCAGGAACCGGAAACTGCAGTTCAGGCTGACAGTGCTGAATATATTCCTGTCTATCGGCGCTATTGTATTGCAATATCTCAAAGTATCCGATACAGCCAACGCACTGCAGACAGGGCCTGTCAGCATCACTTCCGCTTCCTACCTGCCCGGGGCGTTTTTTCCCATCGTCATCCTGATCTTCCTGATCCTGGCGGCAAGAGGAATTTATAAAGATGAAAAGCTGATCAAATCACTTGACAGATTAAGATAGCGTTAGCTGGTCACAACCCAGCCTCCTTTCTAAAAAAAACAGGTTTCGCCCAAAGCGAAACCTGTTTTTTTTATCAGTTCTTTACTAATATTTAAATTGATCCACTCTCTGAAAAACCTACTACTATAAGTACCTCCCCGTATAACTCTCTTTCACCTTCTTCAACCCTTCCGGCAACCCCGTATACAACAACTGTCCGCCACCAGCACCACCTTCAGGCCCCAGATCTATCACCCAGTCAGCACTTTTGATCACATCTGTATTATGCTCTATCACCAGTATACTATGCCCCTGATCTATCAACGCATTAAAAGATGCCAGCAATTTCTTGATATCATGAAAGTGCAGACCAGTAGTAGGCTCATCAAAAATGAACAGGATATGCCCCTGCGCTTTGCCTTTCCCCAGGAAAGAAGCCAGCTTCACACGCTGCGCCTCTCCACCGCTAAGGGTATCACTGCTTTGCCCCAGCTTCACATACCCCAATCCCACATCACTCAAAGGACGGATCTTATTACATACGTCCTTCTCATCTTTAAAGAAATCCAGTGATTCTTCCACACTCATCTCCAACACATCATAAATGCTCTTTCCTTTGTAGGTCACTTCCAGCACTTCTTCCTTAAACCTTTTACCACCACAGCTTTCACAAAGCAGGTGTACATCCGCCAGGAACTGCATCTCTACTATCACTTCCCCTTCTCCCTTACATGCATCACAACGGCCACCATCCACGTTGAACGAGAAATGCTTGGGCTGGAAGCCCCTCATTTTACTCAGCGGTTGTTTGGCATAGAGGTCCCTTATCTCGTCATATGCTTTGATATAGGTAACCGGGTTGGAACGGGAAGATTTACCTATCGGGTTCTGGTCAACCATTTCAATCTGGGTGATATCATCCATATCCCCCTTCAATGCTCTATGCTGCCCTACTTTTTCAGCAAACTCACCTTTCAGCTTCATCAGCGCCGGGTAAAGTATCTGTTTTACCAGCGTTGTTTTCCCGGAACCGCTCACACCACTTACCACGCAAAGCACGTTAAGCGGGAATTCCACATCAATATTCTTCAGGTTATGCTGACGACACCCTTCCAGGGAGATAGACCTTTTCCATTTACGCGCTTTGGCAGGCGGCTCAATGCTCATCTCTCCGCTGAGGTACTTGCCTGTCAGGCTTTTCCCGTCTTTTAATATCTGTTGATAATTACCGGCAAAGATCACTTCCCCTCCCAGGTGACTGGCCAGCGGCCCCATATCAATGATATAGTCAGCCTCCTGCATCATCTGTTCATCATGTTCTACTACCACAACGGTGTTACCCAGGTCCCTCAGCTCCTTCAGCACACCTATCAAACGGTGGGTATCACGGGCATGCAGTCCTATACTGGGTTCATCCAGGATATACATGGAATTGGTGAGGTTGCTGCCAAGTGAACGGGTCAGCTGTATACGCTGACTTTCACCACCACTGAGAGTATTAGCTACACGGTTCAGGGTGAGATAACCAAGACCTACGTCCAGCAACGTCTTCAGACGATGGTTGATCTCTATCAATATCCTTTTCGCTACCTGCTGATCATACTCGCTCAACTCCAGATTATTGAACCATTCCGTCAGGTCGCTCACCGGCATATCCACCAGCTTCGCGATGTTGGCCCCTCCTACTTTGATATACAACGCCTCTTTGCGCAAACGGCCACCACCGCATTCTGTACAGGCTGTACGGCCACGGTAGCGGGATTGCAGCACGCGGTATTGAACTTTGTAGAGGTTCTGCTCTACCATTTTAAAGAACTCATTGAGTCCATAGAAATGCTCATTCCCCGTCCACAGTAACTGCTGCTGCTCATCCGTCAGATCTGCAACAGGTTTGTGAATAGGGAAATTGAACTTCCTCGAAGCCTTGATCAGCGCCTCTTTGTACTCTCCCATTTTCTCGCCTCTCCAGGGAGCGATAGCGTTTTCATATACACTCAGCCGTTTGTCAGGAATCACCAGGTCTGCATCTATGCCCAGGACCTGGCCAAAGCCCTCACATACCGGGCAGGCGCCATATGGATTGTTGAAGGAGAACAGGTTGGGAACAGGTTCCTCAAACTGTAGTCCATCCAGCTCAAAGCGATTGGAAAAATGTGCCAGCTCTCCGTTATTCACTTCCACCAGGCAGTCCCCTTCACTTTCGTAGAAGGCCGTCTGCACGCTGTCTGCAATACGGTGCAGGTCATCTTCTTCAAAGTCTTTTGCCACCAGACGGTCTACCAGCAGGTAAACGTCTTTCGGAAGCGCAGGCTTCTTTTCCTCCAGCAGTTCTTCTATACGCAGCAGAGCACCACCGTTCTTATCCTTTGCATATAAACGGGAGAAACCTTTCTGCATAAGTATCTGCAGCTCTTCCTTCACATCTCTTTTGGCATGACGGCGAAAGGTGACAAGCAGCTGTATCTTGGCGCCGGCAGGTAGATTTTTGATATAGTCTACCACGTCGCTCACTTCATGCTTCTTCACCAACTGTCCTGAAATGGGGGAATATGTTTTGCCTATACGGGCAAAGAGGAGCCTGAGATAATCGTAGATCTCCGTCATAGAGCCTACGGTAGAACGGGGCGTGCGGGTGATCACCTTCTGTTCTATAGCAATGGCCGGACAGATGCCCTTAATGTAATCAACGTCCGGCTTGTTCATACGCATCAGAAACTGCCTGGCATAAGAGCTGAGACTTTCCGCATAACGGCGCTGCCCTTCTGCATACAGGGTATCCATTGTCAGAGAGGATTTACCGGAGCCCGATACACCGGTAACTACCACCAGCTTGCTGCGGGGTATTCCAACACTCACATTTTTCAGGTTATGAACGCGTGCTCCTTTTATGAATATCTGATCTGGCGAAACAACTGCCTGATCATCAAGTACTGTTTCCGTTTTCTTCACTTTAGTGGCCATGATAGTTACAAAAATACCGAAAGTAAGTTAATCGGGGACTAATTCTGTTGACCTGGAAAAGCTTATGCAGCCAACCGGCGCAAATAGCCTGCGCAAGCGATTACGCACTGTATTATTTATGTTGGGATTTGGGAAAAAAGGGTTGTTTTATTCAACTATTCCATTATATTTGCATTAGATCAGAATCTAAGTCCAAGGGACGATTAAAATCACCAAACTAAAACTTACTTCTTATAGCATAAACTCTACACACTTTACCTACGACTGTCATAAGTCCTATTTTTATTTTAAACCCGCTATTGTAGATGTTTATGCAAATAATGTACAAACTAAGTGATGAGCAATTAATTACCCTTTTCAAGAAAGGGCATGCTTCAGCATTGGAAGAATTAGTGCACAGGCATAAAGATAAGCTCTATACCTCTATCGTATTACTTGTGAAAGACGGATTCCTGGCAGAAGATATTTTCCAGGATACCTTTATAAAAATTATCGATACAATCAGAGCAGAGCGATATACTGAGAAAGGAAAGTTCCTTCCCTGGGCCATGAGGATCGCACACAACCTTTGTGTGGACCACTTCCGGAAAATTAAACGGACGCCCATCATCAAAACCAGCGACGACAAAGACATTTTTAATGTACTGAACTTCAGTGAAAGCAGTGCAGAAGAGAAAATGATCACGCAACAAAGTCATGACAGGGTTCGGCGAATGCTGGACATGCTGCCGGAAGAACAGCGTGAAGTGATCATACTCCGCCACTATGCTGATCTGAGCTTTAAAGAGATTGCCGATCTCACCCAGGTGAGTATCAATACAGCATTAGGTCGTATGAGATATGGCCTGATCAATCTCCGGAAGATGATGACGGAGAAGCAGATTTGTTTGTAATCCTTTTTTGCTTGCCATCAACGGGCGGCCGGTGTACTCCGACCGCCCGTTCTTTATTTTATTGCTGTTGATCAAGTCCGCATCATCTCCGGAACAACAGCACAGATAAAGGTTCCATCCCTGCTTGTTCTCCTAAGTATCCTATAAGGATACCCCCCGGAAGCCATTACATCTTCTCAAATACCATCGCAGCTCCCTGCCCTACTCCCACACACATGGTAGCCAGCCCATATCTGGCGCCGGCCCTGCGTTGCAATTCATGCATCAGTGTCGTAGTGATACGCGCTCCGCTACATCCCAACGGATGACCAATAGCTATAGAACCGCCATTTACATTGATACGCGCCGCATCCAGCTGAAGGTCACGGATACAGGCCAGCGACTGTGCAGCAAAAGCCTCATTCAATTCTATCAGGTCCAGCTGCTGAGCTGTAATACCCGCCCTGCGCAAGGCCTTCTGAGTAGCCGGTACCGGTCCTATACCCATGACAGAGGGATCTACCCCCGCAACAGCCATAGCACGGACCTGCATCAGCGGCTTAAGATTATATTGCTTCAATGCGTTTTCAGAAACTACCAGTACCACAGAAGCACCATCGTTAATACCGGAGGAATTCCCTGCCGTTACACTGCCATCCTTTGCAAAGGCGGGTTTCAGTCCGGCCAGCTTTTCCAGGGTAGTTTCCCGGGGAGGTTCGTCCGCGTTGACTATCACCTGGTCTTGTTTATTGGGAGTAACCGGCACCGGCACTATTTCAGCTGTCCATTTACCCGCCAGCAGGGCTTCTTTATATTTCAACTGGCTCTGATAGGCAAAATAATCCTGGTCTTCCCGGCTAATGCTCCACTGCCGGGCCACATTTTCCGCCGTTTCTCCCATGGAATAGGGGTAGTACATATCCGCCAGCTTCTTATTGGTAAAGCGCCAGCCTATGGTTGAATCATAGATCTCTGTTTTACGGCTGAAAGGCCCGTCCGCCTTCGGCATTACCAGCGGAGCGCGGGTCATGCTCTCTACCCCGCCCGCCAGGAATACATCTCCGTCTCCGCACATTACCGCCCTGGCAGCGTCCATAATGGCCTGCATGCCTGAGGCACAAAGCCGGTTCACAGTATTGCCCGCCACTGTTACCGGTAAACCGGCCAGCAGGGCAGCCATCCTGGCTACATCACGATTGTCCTCCCCGGCCTGGTTAGTGGCCCCGGCAATAACGTCTTCTATACCGGCAGGGTCCAGTCCAGGATTGCGTTCCAGCAGTGTTTTAATCAGAAGTGCCAGCATATCGTCCGGCCTGATGGTGCTGAGAGCCCCACCGTAACGGCCTATGGGCGTTCTCACTGCATCCACTATGTAAGCAGCTTGCATTGCTTTGATTGCTTTGGTTAATAAAAGGTTGTAAATGTAGGGAAATTAGTACACCTGTTTAAATTCTTAGCTGGCCACAGCCCAAATCCCCATCATTAAAAAAAGTTCAGCCACGCGCAGCGTCAAAAAGTCCTCTCTCAAAAAATTCCCTTAACCCGGCCTTGCACTACCCCAAAAGGGGCATTTTGAGCGTATCCCCCAAAATTCATTACCTTTGCATCTTACTACCGACTGCCGTAAGGCAGACATTATCTCATTTAAAGGTCAGGAATGAAATCGGGCAAACAGAATATCCGGCACCTCAGCTTACCGGAATTACAGGAATACTTCGGGTCAATAGGCGAAAAAGCCTTCCGCGCCAAACAGGTCTACGAATGGCTCTGGCTGAAACACGCCACCACATTTGACGCGATGACCAACCTCTCCAGAGAGCTGCGCAGCAAACTGGAACAACACTTTACTTTACCGGCAATCAGCGTGGATACCACCCAGCACAGCGACGACGGCACTATTAAAAGCCGCTTCCGCCTGCATGACGGCCACCTGGTAGAAGGCGTACTCATCCCTACTGATACCAGGCAGACCGCCTGTGTATCCTCTCAGGTTGGATGCAGCCTCAGCTGTAAATTCTGCGCCACCGGGTACATGGACCGTAAACGTAACCTGGATTACGACGAAATATATGATGAAGTAGCCCTGCTTAACCAGCAGGCAATGGAAGCCTACGGTAAAAAACTCAGCAATATTGTATATATGGGCATGGGAGAACCCCTGCTCAACTATAAGAATGTGCTGCAGTCCATTGAACGCATCACCTCTCCCGACGGACTGGGCATGTCTCCCAAGCGTATCACAGTATCCACTGCAGGAGTAGCAAAGATGATCAGACAACTGGGGGATGATAAGGTGAAATTCAACCTGGCCCTTTCCCTGCACGCCGCCAACGATCAGAAACGTAGTGAGATCATGCCTATCAACGATTCCAACAATCTCAAAGTGTTGATAGAAGCCCTGAACTACTTCTATAAAGCTACCCAGAGCCAGATCTCATTCGAGTACATCCTTTTCAAGGACTTCAACGATTCCTTCAAAGATGCCGATGAACTGATACGTATCTACCGGCAGGTACCTGCAGATCTCGTTAACATTATCGAATACAATCCTATTTCCAACGCCCGCTTCCAGAAACCGGAAGAAGATGTGGCCGAGGCATTCATGCAATACTTAAGCAGACATAAGGTCAATGCACGCCTGCGCCGCAGCCGCGGAAAGGATATTGACGCCGCCTGCGGACAGCTAGCCAATAAAGGATGATCTGCACCCTGCAACAAATTAAATTACTAACAAACTACAATGAAGAAAAATACTCCTGCCAGAAAAGGATTCTCTCCTTTTAAAGAAAATAAAAGTGCACAGCGCCCTGCTGCTCCTGCAGGCCGCAAAAGCGGAGAAGAAAAAACCTTCAGGCCAGGGAAAGGCGCCGGCCCTAAACCGGAGTCCTTCCGCAAAAAGAACGAAGACGAAAAAGCCGATGCTCCCGCACCGGCCAAAAAAACTCCTACAAGAGATAAAGAAGGCCGCAGGCCACGCATAGAACCGGTGAAAAAGACTGCCAATGGCAGAACTCCTTTCAAACCACGTGCAGATAAGGACGACAGCGCCTTCCACAGCCCCGGCGCCAAAATCCGGACTGCCAAAGGTGGCAAAAAGGAAGAACGCCCTACTCCCAGTGGCTTTAACCGCAAAAAATACTTTGATACCGCCAACGAACGTTTTGCCGGTAAACAGGAACGCAGAACGAATAACAAAAAAGCCCGCCAGGCCGAAGAAAGTACTGCAGACGGTAAACCCGTTATCAGAAGAGAAGAAAACAACAACGCCTCCGGCGAGATGCCGCTGAATAAATACCTGGCGCATTGCGGCCTTTGCTCCCGCCGCAAAGCAGTTGATTTTGTGAAAGAAGGTAAAGTGACCGTAAATGGCGCCACCATCACAGAACCAGCATTCAAAGTAACTGCAAAAGACGACGTTCGCGTAAGCAACAAAAAAGTATATATCCAGAAAAACCTGGTATACATACTGCTCAACAAACCTAAAGGATACATCACCACCACAGAAGACCCCGAAGGAAGAAAGACCGTTATGGAACTGATCCAGGACGCTACCGACTCAGAAAGGGTATTCCCCGTAGGGCGACTGGACCGCAACACCTCCGGCCTGCTCCTGCTCACTAACGACGGAGAACTGGCGCAGAAACTGGCCCATCCTAAACACAACATCAAAAAGATCTACCACGTAGGACTGGACAAACCCTTAACCAAAGCAGATTTTGAAAAGATCCTGCACGGCGTGACGCTGGAAGACGGAGTGGCACACGTAGATGCCCTGGGATACGTGGAAAGTAATGATAAAACACAGGTAGGTATTGAAATTCACAGTGGTAAGAACCGCATTGTACGCCGCATCTTCGAACACCTTGAATACCAGGTGGAAAAACTGGACCGCGTTACCTATGCCGGCCTTACCAAGAAGAATATCAACCGCGGCAGATGGCGGTTCCTCACAGAAAAAGAAGTGATACTCCTGAAGCATTTTAAATAATTTATGCGGATAAACGACCTTATAATAAAAGAAACGCCTGACTTTGTAGTGCTGAACAAGCCCGCCGGGATGCTCACCATTCCTGACAGGCATGACAACCAGCTGCAATCCTTACAGGGACTGCTGAAAAAACACTATGGCGAGATATTCACCGTACACAGGCTGGATAAAGACACCAGCGGTATCATCCTCTTTGCTAAGAATGAGACCGCACACAAATACTACTCCCAGCTGTTTGAATCCCGCCATGTAAAGAAATTCTACATGGGCCTGGTAAACGGTCAGCTACTCACTCCTTCCGGCAGCGTGGATGAACCTATTATGGAACATCCTGTACAGAAAGGAAAGATGGTGACCAATAAAAAAGGGAAAGCATCCCTGACAGATTATGAAGTAGTGGAAGCCTTTGGCCTTTATAGCCTGGTGAAATTACAGATCCATACCGGCCGTACCCACCAGATCAGGGTACATATGAAGCATATAGGCCACCCTATTGCCGTAGACGAGCTGTATGGCACCAATGCCCCTATCTTCCTTTCCGCTATCAAGAAAAACTATAAACTGGGAAAGAATACAGAGGAAGAACGCCCCCTGCTCAGCAGACTGGCATTACATGCCTGGCAGCTGCATTTCGCTGATCAGCAGGGAGTTGAGTACGTGATAGAGGCGCCTTTGCCTAAAGATATACAGGCCGTGGTAACACAGTTGAGGAAAAATAGCGGCCGCAGCTCTGAGCTGGTACTATAAAACGCCGTATCATATAATTAAGTGAAAAAGCGGTTCCGTTCTTTGCGGAATCGCTTTTTTATTGGCATAAAAAAAACGGGGAAAAATCCCCGTTTCGTAAAAATCAAAAACCAACCATTAAAAACTCTTATGAATAAAAACCTGACACATATTACTGTGCAGGTTCATTACAGTTAATATTTCTGCCTTATTGATACAACAGCCATTACTTATTAGGCTGCGGTGTTGTTCTCAGATAAGGCTTGATAATTTTGTGGCCTTTAGGGAAGCGGGCAGGAATATCTTCCGTTTTCACCGCTGCCGTAACGATCACATCTTCCCCGTCTACCCAGTTAGCTGGCGTTGCTACGCTATAATTGGCGGTCAGCTGCAGGGAGTCGATCACACGCAATACTTCATGGAAGTTCCTTCCTGTAGAAGCAGGGTATGTGATTGTCAGCTTCACTTTCTTGTCCGGCCCTATGATAAACAGAGACCTTACAGTGAAAGTTTCTGAAGCATTCGGGTGGATCATATCATAAAGATCAGACACTTTCCTGTCATCATCAGCTATGATAGGGAAGTTAACGTCTGCATTCTGTGTTTCGTTAATGTCGTTGATCCAGCCTTTGTGCTTGTCCAGCGGATCTACGCTCAGCGCCAGTACTTTCACATTGCGCTTTGCAAATTCATCTTTTAACTGGGCAGTTTTACCCAGTTCAGTAGTACATACCGGCGTATAATCTGCCGGATGGGAGAACAGTACTCCCCAGCTATCACCCAGATATTCGTAAAAATCTATCTCTCCTAAAGTCGTTTTTGCCTGAAAGTTTGGCGCTATATCTCCTAATCTTAAGCTCATATGTACACTATTTTACAATTTCAAAAATAGGGATTTCCTACAAATATTATAGACTTTGGAACTATTTTTTGAAAAAAAATCCCTGCCTGGTAACCAGGCAGGGTGGAGTTGAAACAAACAATTGGGAATAAAGGTATTAGGGATAGCGCTTCACTAAGCGGCTTGCAGCATAACACCGTTAGGGGGCCGGGGTCATTTCAAGGGATATAAAGGGGTTTTTCAGGGGTTCCATGGGACAGGTCAGCGCTCCGGAAAGCGCGCCAAAATGTCTTCCAAGCAGGACTAACTGCGGGGTTAACCGGGTCTGGGCCCTACATTTTCCAGGCATAATATGCCAGAGTATATTTCAGATCGTCTGCCAGGTCAGCTTTCTGCCGGGCAGTATCTTCTTCAAAATCAAGTTCCAGGTAGCCCAGGTAAAGCTCATAGCTCTTACGAAGCATATCCATACAGTGATCTATCTTTTTCACATACTGTTGCTCCCTGGCAGCAGGCATGGGCAATACATCATCAATGTAATAACACTCGCCATCCGTGTATTCTATCCAGGCGCCCTCTTCACGGTAACCCGGGCGGGTCAGGCGGAAATACATGTTATCGAACAATACGGGAGAGCCAAGCTCAGCTTCCAGGTCTATCAGATCAGGATTCTGGCCCATATGTTCCAGCTTCTGAACAATAGTCATCTGTACAGCATCACTCCTGTCCTGCACATAACGCAACATGGTGTTCAACGTTTCATATGTGGTTACAAAATCGCAACGGTGCCAGCCATCATCCTTCTTTACCTGGCCCCAGAGCGTTAGGAAGTTAGATTCATCAAGGATGATCTGGCTCACTGAAATAGCCTGTGTTGATGTTACGGTAGCGGTGTTTGTTTTGTTCATACCGGTTAATTATTGATAACGATACAAAGGTATAAGGCCAAAACGCAGGGGATTTGCGTAGCGAATTTTAACTATTTTTAACCTCTAAAATTCTATGCATGCCTAAGAATAAGGATGCTGTTTCGCGTTACCGGTGGATAGACGAACGGCTACGCAACAAACGCTTGAGAAAACCCACCCTCGAAGACCTCATTGAATATGTTTCCGCTAAAATGGACGCAACAATCTCCGTACGTACCATACAGAAAGACATACAGGACATGAGGCATGACCCGGACCTTAACTATAAGGCCCCTATTCTTTATGACCGTAGTTCAAAGACATACCGTTACGAAGATGAAACTTACTCCATCAACAGCCTGCCTATTGATGAAGCAGATCTTGAAGGACTGGAAATTGCCATTGGCATCCTCGAACAGTTCCGCAGCCTGCCTGTAATAGAACAGTTTGAAGATACCATTCTGAAAATTGCACATAGCCTCAAAAAGAACAGGGAAGTGCTTGAGCACAAAGGCCTGATCCGCTTTGCACGCGCTACACAATACAAAGGCGCTTCACACATCCCTTTTATTGTAGATGCCATCAAAGGCCTGGAAGTAATCCGCATTTCCTACCAGAGCTTTGACAGGAACGAACCTAAAGAACACTGGGTAGAACCCTATCACCTGCGGGAATATCAATACCGTTTTTACCTGATAGGCAAAAGCCAGAAAGCCAAAGGCGGGACCCTGCTCACCTTTGCGCTGGACAGGATAGTAGATATCTGGCCTACAGGCAAAACATTCGACCAGAAAAACTTTGATGATGCCAGCTATTACCAGCATGCAATAGGCGTAACCGTGCCACAGGGAGAACCGGAAAAAGTTGTGCTTTCCTTCACACCCTTACAGGGCAAATACATCAAATCACAACCTATCCATCCCTCTCAGCAGATAGAATCAGACAACGACAAGGAATGCCGTGTATCACTGCATCTTGTCATTAATCATGAACTGCAGATGTTACTGCTCAGCTATGGGGCCAACGTAAAAGTATTACAGCCTGAACACCTTGCCTCAAAGATCGCTGAAGAGGCCAGGGCGATGGTACAGCGCTATTGATCATCTTAAAAACATTCCCGACATGACAGATACTTTCAGCATTTCCGGCAACCTGATAGACATACTGCAACAAAGGATCTATCCCGCTACTGTAGTGGTTGAGAACGGCCGTATCAGCAGCATCACCGAAGATGCAGCCACCTACAATCAGTATCTCCTGCCCGGGTTCATTGACGCGCATGTGCATGTGGAAAGCTCTATGCTTACGCCTTCCCAGTTTGCACGCCTGGCAGTAGTACATGGTACGGTAGCAACGGTTTCCGACCCTCACGAAATTGCGAACGTACTGGGTGTACAGGGAGTGGAATACATGCTGGAGAATGGCAAAACAGTTCCTTTCCGCTTCTGCTTCGGCGCTCCCTCCTGCGTGCCTGCCACCACCTTCGAAACAGCAGGCGCCACCGTTACAGTAGAAGATGTGGAAGCACTACTGCAGAAACCCGAAGTGCTCTACCTGACAGAAATGATGAACTTTCCCGGCGTACTGCACCAGCAACCGGATGTAATGGCTAAAATAGCGGCATCAAAAAAAGCAGGTAAACCGGTGGATGGCCACGCTCCCGGCCTCCGTGGCGATGCCGCAAAACAATATATTGATGCAGGCATCAGCACAGATCATGAATGCTTTACCGCAGAAGAAGCAATGGACAAACTGCAGCACGGTATGCACATCCTTATCCGTGAAGGTAGTGCAGCACGCAACTTCAATGCCCTGATACACCTGCTGAACGACCATCCTGAAAAGATCATGTTCTGCAGTGATGACAAACATCCTGACAACCTCGTGGAAGGGCATATCAACGTGCTTGTAAAAAGAGCGCTGGCCCTCAACATTGATCTCTTCAAAGTGCTGCGCGCTGCATGTGTGAACCCCGTACTGCATTACAGGATACCAACAGGGCTACTCAGAACCGGAGATCCGGCAGATTTCATTGTGATAGATAACACCACCTCTTTCAATATCCTCACTACCTACATCAACGGAAAGGCTGTAGCCCGCAATGGTAAAACATTGATCGATTCAGTCATAGCGCCTGTTATCAACAACTTTGACTGCGCGCCGATAAATGCTGACAGCCTTCGTATACCCGCTGGCGGAAACAGCGTTACAGTGAAAGTTATTGAAGCACTGGACGGACAGCTCATCACCAACAGCCTGCAGGAAACATTATCTGTCACCAACGGTGAAATACGTTCCTCTGTAGAAAAAGATATCCTGAAACTGGCTGTAGTGAACCGTTACAGACAGGCTCCCGCAGCACTTGCATTCATTAAGAACTTCGGATTTAAACAAGGCGCCATCGCGTCTTCCGTAGCACATGACAGTCATAATATTATTGCCGTTGGTGCAGACGATGAAAGCATCAGCCTTGCCATCAATGCTGTGATAGCACATAAAGGCGGGGTAAGCGTAGTAAGTAACGGGAAAGCAGATGTATTGCCATTGCCTGTAGCAGGCCTGATGAGCAATCTTGACGGCTATGAAGTAGCAGCACGTTATTCTGAACTGGACAAAGCGGCAAAAGCCCTGGGAAGTAAACTGGACGCACCTTTCATGACATTATCATTTATGGCGCTGCTGGTTATTCCACACCTGAAGCTGAGCGATCTGGGGTTGTTTGACGGAGATAATTTTAGTTTTACTTCAGTTGTATAAGAACATTTTATCAGGGCATTTTAATAAATGCCCTGATAAAAACTTTTAATCAGATAGCCCATAAAGCCCCGCCCACACTGTCTTTCTCAGCTCCTGTCACAGATGCAAAAGCATTTGTTTCCTGCCTCCAGCGTAATGCGCCCAGCAAAGCCACCATCAATGGCGTACGGAATTTACTGGTTGGTTCTTCAGGTATTGTAATAGTAATATTCAAAGGTTGTAATGCTTCCTGTATACTTTTTATAAGGAAACCATTAAAGATCCCGCCACCTGTCAACAGCAGCGTTGCAGGCGCCTCCTGCGTTTTATCCTGCTGAAGGCTGCCAAGCGTACCCGCTATCTGTGCTGCAATATGCTTTACATAGGTATTCAGCTTACCCTGCGTAGAAAGCTGATGCTTCTGTATAAGTGGTAATACTGTCCCCGTACCAAATTTTGAAGCTATTGTACGCGGATAACTTTCTCTGTAAAATGCCAGCCCGTTTAGTGATTCCAGCAACGGAGCGTCTGTAACGCCGCCTGCAGCCAGTTGCCCGTCTTCATCATATGCACGGCCCAGGGTAGCTGCCAGTGAATCCAGTATATAATTGCAGGGGCAGATATCAAAGGCTGCGAAAGCTCCATTCAGCTGAGCTGCCAGCGTTGCATTTTCCCCCAGGTTTAACCGGTAAGTGAAATCCGGGAAAAGCAATTGTTCTGCCAGTGGAAAAAGTGGTGCTCCTTTCCCTCCCAGTGCTACGTCCATAGCCCGCAGGTCACTGATCACAGAAAGACCGGTCACAGCAGCAATGGCGGCGCCATCTCCCAGTTGTGCGGTCATTTTCTGAGAAGGCACATGGAATATAGTATGTCCATGGGTTACTATGAAGTGGACCTGGTGGTCCAGTTGATTATCGTGAATGAACGACTTTATGGCATGTCCTGTAAAATGCCCGTACTCACTGTGCAGCAACATATAGTCCCTTGCAGGAAGATCTGCAGCTCCACTCAGTTTTTCTTCCCATTCAGGGGTGTATGGCAGTCGCACTGCCGCCCTGATCTCGTATTCCCATTTGCCCCTTACTTCCGTCAGGGCAGTAAAAACCAGGTCCAAGCCGGCCAGAGAACTGCCTGAGGATACACCTATTACATTATATACCATGCCGTAAAATTTGTGCAAAAGTAAATAATGTGGATTAACCCCAATTTTTTTTGCTGCCTTTTATGGAATCAGGAGCATGATATGCATCATACAGGCAGATTAAAATTAACGCGCTATGCAAAAATATCTCTTCCTTATACTCGCAGCATTTATCAGCCTGGAAGTACAGGCCCAGCGCAGCATTGAGGGTACAGTTAAAGACAACAGGTCCCATTCTCCGCTAACAGGGGCCGTGGTAGCCCTCCGCACAGGGAACAATACAAAAGCAGTCACAAATGCAAAGGGGCAGTTCAAACTGGCAGTCCCCACAGAAAAAACAATGATCTATATCAGCTGCAATGGTTACCTGCCGGATTCCGTACAGCTAAACCCGGCCGATAAGACGCTGCAGCTCACTCTTAAACGGGACCTGAGGCTCAAAGAGGTAAAGCAGCGCACTATCATGGATGCTAAAGGTGACCCGGCTCCTATGCAGGAAATAGTGGTAACCGGTTATGCGCCCATGCAAAAGCAGGCAATAACAGGTGCTCTGGCAGGCAGGGCTTCCGGCGTTGCTATCCGCGGATACAGGACCCTTCCCCCCAACACGAACTATAACACGGAAGATTACAGTCCTATCAACGAGAACATCTTCCATACCGCTAAAGATCAGCCGCTCAGCACTTTCTCTATAGACGTAGACCGTGCTTCCTACAGCAATGTAAGACGCTATCTGAACAACGGGAACCTTCCTCCTGCTGATGCTGTGAGAGTGGAAGAAATGATCAACTACTTCGATTATGAGTATAAAAATCCCACCGGGAAAGATCCTGTAGCCATCTATGCAGATATGGCCAGCTGCCCCTGGGCTCTGGCCCATCAGCTGGTACGCATTGCACTGAAAGGAAAGACTGTTGAAAAAGAATCCCTGCCGGCGTCTAACCTGGTCTTCCTGATCGATGTGTCCGGTTCTATGAGCGATCCTAACAAGCTGCCGCTGGTAAAGCAGGCGCTGAAAGCCCTGGTAGCTCAATTAAGAGAAGAAGATAAAGTAGCGATAGCGGTGTATGCCGGTGCTGCCGGGTTGGTACTGCCATCAACTTCAGGTAAAGATAAAACCGCCATCCTCGATGCTTTGGACAAACTGGAAGCAGGCGGCTCCACAGCCGGCGGAGCAGGTATCCTGCTGGCCTATAAGACCGCCGCAGAAAACCTGCTGAAGAATGGAAATAACAGGGTGATACTGGCTACAGATGGCGACTTTAACGTAGGGGTTTCCAGCGATGGCGACCTCCAGCGTATCATTGAAACAGAGCGGGAAAAAGGCATCTTCCTGTCAGTCCTCGGCTTTGGTATGGGTAACTACAAGGACAATAAACTGGAGCTGCTGGCAGATAAGGGAAATGGTAACTATGCCTATATAGACAATTTCGAAGAAGCCCGCCGTACATTCGTCACCGAATTTGGCGGCACGCTGTTCACGGTAGCGAAAGATGTAAAACTGCAGATAGAGTTCAACCCTAAGTATGTGAAGTCTTACCGCCTCGTGGGTTATGAAAACAGGATGCTGAACAATGAAGACTTCAACGACGATAAAAAGGACGCCGGCGATATGGGCGCGGGTCACACCGTGACCGCCCTCTATGAGATCATCCCCGCCGGTGCCGGCAATGAAGGACAACCCGCAGTAGATCCGCTGAAATATCAGCAGAACCTCCCTGTCAAAACCTTCTCTCCAGAAGCGCTTACCATTAAGCTCCGGTATAAAGATCCCCGGGAAGCTAAGAGCCAGCTGCTCACCAAAGTGCTGAACTGGCAGATACAGGATATAACACAGACACCGGAAGATTTCCGTATGGCCGCCGCAGTTGCAGGATTCGGATTACTGCTCCGCAACTCCACACATAAAGGCAATGCCAGCTACGAACAGGTGCTGAGCCTTGCTCAGAATGCCAGAGGTACCGATACTGAAGGTTACCGGGCAGAATTTATACAGTTGGTCAAAAAGGCGCAGATCATCCATTAACCGGCCTTCTTCCATTATTCCGGCTGACCAGTGGTCAGCCATCCCAAAACCTTTTATTCAGGGCCGGCCGCTGGCCGGCCCTTCTTTTTCCCGCCGGGTTTTAATAATCTGCCAACACCCGTTATGTTTCGTTACTTTATTGTTATTTCCTGCCTACAGCTCTGAAAAAATTGGTATTTTGCGCATATGATTATTAATCTTAGTAGCACCAATTCGTTAGTAGGAGACTGGTTAAGTGAGATCCGGAGTATGGAAATCCAGACAGACCGTATGCGCTTCAGGCGGAATATGGAAAGATTGGGTGAGATAGCCGCTTATGAAATAAGTAAAACGTTGGAATACGAAGAGAAAGAAGTCCAGACCCCGCTGGGCATCGCCAACTGCAGGGTCCTCAAACAACAACCTGTGCTGGCTACCATCCTGAGAGCAGGACTAGCCCTCCATCAGGGACTATTGCATTATTTTGACAAAGCAGATCATGCGTTTATTTCGGCTTACCGCAAGCATAACCATGACGGCTCATTTGATATCAGCCTGGAATATGTATCCAGCCCTTCAATAGAAGACCAGGTTGTCATATTATCTGACCCTATGCTGGCCACAGGCGCTTCCCTGGTAAAAACCATAGAGCACCTGCAAAGCATCGGCAAACCCAGACATATTCACCTTGTAGTGGCTATCGCCTGTACCGTAGGAATTGAATATGTTCAAAGACATGCAGGCAATAACCTCAGCATCTGGGCGGGTGATATTGACGACGAACTGACCGCAAAAGGATACATTGTTCCCGGATTAGGTGACGCCGGCGATCTTGCTTTCGGTAACAAACTTCAACAGTAAAAAACCAAAATCCGACAGAAAGGGCCGTCAGGCAACAGCGAATGAAAGTCAACCAAATAAAACTGATCTGATTAGTTATTCATTCATAACACTTTAGGGATTTCTCACCTGTGCCCTTATATATTTTAATTTGGAATATGAGGAGCATTGTGTACCTTCACACGGAACCATGAGAAACCCTATACTATATAAGTATTGTTTTATGAAAAAAGTGTTGCTGTTTTTCACTATTGCCCTTTATCTGATGAACCCGGCGAAGGCCCAGGACCCGCATTTTTCGCAGTTCTTTGCTTCGCCTCTCACTCTTAATCCGGCATTCACGGGTCTTTTTTCCGGCGATTTCCGCGTTTCCGGTAACTATCGTTCACAATGGAGAAGCATCTCCACTCCCTTCACCACAGGAACAGCTGCTGTAGATTTTCAGATACTGAAAAATGTAATTTCATATACAGACATCTGGGGCGTAGGCGTAATGGCGATGTACGACAGGACCGGCGGCGGTGCACTCACTTCTACCTACCTGAGCTTCAGTACCGCTTACCATAAAGGTCTCGACCCGGAAGGAAATCATACCCTGGCTATTGGCCTGCAGGCTACATACGTGTCGAAACGCCTCGATCAGACCAAACTGGTATTCGAGAACCAGATAGATAACGACGGATATAACCCTGCTATTCCCAGTGGCGAAACCTTCGTAAATCCTACCATCTCTTACCTGGATCCGAACATCGGTATCCTCTATAACGGCCTTGTAGGCGAAGCTTCCAACATCTATGCGGGCGCTTCCTTCTATCATATCACACAGCCTACAGAGACCTTCATGGCAAAGAATAACAACAGGCTCACCGCCAGGTATACTGCCCACGGCGGAGGCTCGTTCCCTGTAAACGGCAGCAACCGCATTCACGTAAGCGCCCTGTACATGAAACAAAGCACCGCATCTGAAGTTGCTTTTGGCGGCGCTTATGGCTTTAACCTGAACGGCGATGACGACAATCCCACTACCTTCTACCTGGGTAGCTGGTACCGCCTGAAAGATGCGATCAACCCTTACGTTGGCCTTGAAATAAACGGCTTCCAGATGGGATTATCTTACGATATGAACGTTTCTTCCCTGAAACCCGCTTCTAACTACCGTGGTGGCGTAGAATTATCACTGATCTACATCAGGAAACGCAACGACGGCAACAAATACAGGACCTTGTGTCCACGCTTCTGATAAAACAGATCATCAATTAAAGAACCTGCCAGTTACAATGACTGGCAGGTTTTTTATTTATACCGTCACATTTTTTTCTATTGTTCCGCCGTTTTTTAGTTACTTACAATCCGGATCAATGCTTATTGCGAATAACTAAACACTAAAATTCCAGGATCTTGTTTTCATTCAGAGAAGTTCTGGCAGCCATACAGGCTTACGGAAAAGCACATCAATTCATCATGCAGCACAAGTTATGGAAGTGGATACTTGTGCCAGGTATCCTATATTGCCTGCTTTTCATGACAGGCAGCTATTTCGTGTGGGGCTATTCAGGTGAAGTAGTAGAATATCTTTTCAATCTCCTCCCCGTAAAAATATGGATACAGGACCTGGAAAGCAGCTGGGTAAGCTTCCTGTTCATCCTGCTGGGATTCTCCATCAGGATCATGATACTGCTATTGTATTTTTCGTACTATAAATATCTCTTTCTCATACTGGGCTCACCACTCTTTGCCTACCTTTCAGAAAAGACGGAAGCTATCCTCGAACGCCGTGACTTCCCCTTCAGCGCACAGCAGTTCCTGAAAGACATGGCAAGAGGCGTCAGCATATCACTGCGCAATATGCTGTATCAGACCATTTGCATGCTCCTGCTCATCATACTGTCATTCATACCCATAGTAGGATGGATTACACCACTGGGCGCCTTCTTCATGGAATGCTACTTTTACGGCTTCTCTATGGTAGATTACAGCTGCGAACGCCACCGTCTCAGTACCCGGCAGAGCATAGCATTCATTAAAGCACACAGAGGCATCGCATTAGGCAACGGTATCGTTTTCTACCTGGCCATGTTCATTCCTGTTGTAGGATGGATAATGGCTCCTTCCTACGCTGTAATAGCCGCAACCATTCACTTGTCAGATAAACGTTTACTGCATGGCGCAACCTGGTAAAGTATACCTGATCCCCACTGTGCTCAGCCCGGATGCATTGCACACCATCCCGGCCTATATCACTGCTGCAGTACAGCAGATCAGCATTTTCTTCGTGGAGAATGAAAGAACGGCCAGGCGCTATCTCAAAGCTCTTGATAAAAGCATCAACATAGATACCCTTCAGTTGCTGCTCATGCACGAGCATAACCCACCAGATACGGCGCTGGCAAAAAAACTGCTGCTGGAAGGAAAAGATATAGGCATTATGAGTGAGGCAGGCTGTCCTGCTATCGCCGATCCCGGGCACCTGGTAGTAAGAGCGGCACACAGCATAGACGCCCCCGTGATTCCCATGGTAGGCCCCAACTCCATGCTGCTGGCACTGATGGCTTCAGGCATGAACGGCCAGAATTTCCAGTTTATTGGCTACCTCCCTGTAAAACCACCTGAAAGGGTAAAAGCTATACGCGACCTGGAATTACAATCACAGAAAAAACAACAAACACAGCTCTTTATTGAAACGCCTTACCGCAACAACCAGCTGCTGAAAGATATACTGGCTAACTGTAAAGACACTACGCAGATTTGTATAGCGGCAGATATTACGGGGCCGGAAGAATTTATACATACAAGATCAGTGAAGGAATGGAAACATTCTATACCGGAACTGCATAAGAAGCCGGCCATATTCCTGATGCTGGCCTGAAAATAAAGAGGTCCTGCCTAAGGCAGGACCTCTTTATTTTAATATACCGGGTTCTCCACAGATATCACGCTATCCACTATAAAATTGCTGAACCCGCGCCAGGGAACCGCTCCCAGGTATTCCTTGTAATGCAGCTGCACAAACTTCCCGCTACTGTTCATCAGCTGTTGCGCCACTTTCTCATCTGTTACAGAGAACTGGAACTCGTTTGACTGAAGCGCACCCGGTTGTTTGGAACGGTAACCGGTCTGTATTAACCGGCCTTCATATGTTTTGAAAACATATCCTTTCTCTACAAAATAGTTCAGCTCACCGGCTTTCACGCCACGGCCAAACACGAAATAGAACTTGTAAAAGAAAAATCCAACCAGCAGCACTATTACTATCCCGATCACGGAAAAAAGAAATCTGCGCATATTTATTATTTAAGTCAGGGATTACAATCCATATTTATCTACCAGGTAGATCAATGCTGCCATGCTGAAAGCGCCCAGTTCCAGCTCCCTTTTATTCACCGCTTCAAACACATCATTGGCAGCATGATGCAGATCAAAATAACGTTGGGAATCGGGTAAAAGTTCACCTATAGGAGTACCCATTGCTGCAGCCAGCTGTCCTACATCCACACCACCGCCTACAGCTTCAAATTCATATACGTCATAGGGCTTGAATAAAGGCGCCCATGAAAGGATTTTGGCCCTTTTCTCTGCCGGCATCTCAAAAGAGAAACCACGGGGCGTAAAACCGCCAGCATCGCTTTCCAGGGCAAACAGGTGCTGCTCTCCTTTCGCCTTTGCCACATCTGCATATTTCCTGCCGCCACGGGTGCCATTCTCCTCATTCGCAAACAGCACTACGCGGATAGTATGTTTAGGCCTGATACCCCGTGCTTTAAAAGCACGGATGATCTCAATAGACTGTACACAGCCGGTACCATCATCATGTGCTCCCTCATTCACGTCCCACGAGTCGAGATGACCACCTACGGTAATGATCTGCTCAGGGTGTTCCGTACCACGCAGCTCTGCTATGACATTATGCCCTGTAGTATCCGGCAGCATCCGGCAGCTGGTACGCAGGTACAGCTTCATGTCAGATTCTCCTTTCAGGCGGTTGCTCAGCATATCTGCATCTTCCAGACCTATAGCCACAGCAGGGATCCTGGGGAAGGAATCATTATAAGCCATAGCTCCTGTATGCGGTAAATTATTGGCCCCATGGGTCATGGACCTTACCACTACCGCCAGCGCTCCGTATTTGGCAGCCTGGCTGGCGCCACGGCCGCGGTATTTTACGGCGTCTCCGTAAGACTCAAATGTACGGATGAATTCCGGGTTGAACGGGTAGTTGTAAAAGACGATCTTTCCCTTCACCTGGTCCTTCTTGGCTTCCAGGTCTTCAAATGAAGATACCTCCAGCACCGGCGCCGTAACACCGGTAGCGCCGCTGCCTACAGAGTTACCCAGGGCCAGTACGTTTAAAGGCGGAATAAAGTCACGGCGGCGGGAAATGATCCGTACCTCCTCCTTTTCCCCTCTTACCCAGTGAGGTACCTGGCATTCCTGCAGGTATACAGTGTCTGCATTGGCAGCTTTCAGCGCTTTCTCTCCCCATTGCTCCGCCTTCACCATTTGCGGGGAACCGGCCAGACGGCCGCCCACCTCCTGTGTCAGCACTTTCAGGTCTGAATAAGCTTTGCTGTGTCTTAATATTTCTGAAGCCAGATGGCGTAATTGCAGTGAATCATTCTCTTGTTGGGCACTCACCGACAGTGAACAGGCTAAAAAAGCCGGCAGCAGGTATTTTCTCATAATGGCAGTCGATTTAAACGCTAAAACTATAAAATTAATGGTAACATTACCATTAATCCATTTAAAAGGCATATCATTTTAAAATGTTATAATTTTGTAGCCTGTAATAACGTAAAAACTGTGTTCTGCGGGCTAACCTTCCGGCATAAGTGTTTAGCGTTTCAAGTTTTAAACAATAACAAATGCGTATTGGAATAGTATGTTACCCTACTTATGGGGGTAGTGGCGTACTGGCAACTGAACTGGGCAAGGCCCTGGCTGATAAGGGTCATATGGTGCATTTCATTACTTATCAGCAACCTGTAAGATTGAATGCCTTTCATGCCAACATATATTATCATGAAGTGCAGGTGCCTACTTACCCGCTGTTTGATTTTCCTCCTTATGAATCAGCCCTGAGCAGCACAATGGTAGATGTGATAGTGAACCAGCAGCTGGACCTGTTGCACGTACACTATGCCATTCCCCACGCTTCTACAGCCTATATGGCTAAACAGATAGTGAGCAAACAGGGCCGGATAGTACCATTCATCACCACCCTGCACGGTACTGATATTACCCTGGTAGGTAAAGATAAGACCTATGCACCGGTAGTTACCTTCTCCATCAATGAATCTGACGCCATCACGGCGGTATCCAATAACTTGCGGGAAGAAACCTACAAGTCATTCCAGATTGAGAAAGATATAGAGGTGATCTATAACTTCGTGGACACTGAACGTTTCAAACGCCGTGAAGGAGAACTGCTGCATTTCCGGAATGCCATTGCACCCAATGGTGAACGGATATTGCTGCATGTATCCAACTTCCGTAAAGTCAAACGCGTGCCTGATGTGATCAAGGTATTCAGCAAAGTAAGAGAGCAGGTCCCGGCCAAACTGTTGCTGGTAGGTGATGGCCCTGACAGGCCTACTATTGAGAGCATGTGCCGTGAAATGGACCTTTGCGGAGACGTTCGCTTTGTAGGTAAACAGGAACAGCTGGAAGATGTAATGTCTATCGCAGATCTTTTCCTGCTGCCTTCAGATTATGAGAGCTTTGGTCTCGCTGCGCTTGAAGCAATGGCCGCACAGGTACCTGTTATTTCTTCCAATGCAGGCGGTTTGCCGGAAGTGAATATTCACGGACAGACAGGCTTCCTCAGCCCCGTAGGAGATGTGAACAGCATGGCGGAACATGCAACAAGGCTGTTGCTGGATGAACATCTCATGGCAGAGATGAGGAAAGGAGCGCTTGAACAGGCGCAACGGTTCCATATCAGTAATATCATTCCTCAGTATGAGGCTTTATATGAAGAAGTGATCAATAAAGCGCTCGTATCTTAACTATTAACAACCATTTTAGCCTGCGGCAGGCCAGATAAATCCCTTCTCAAAAAAGAAGTTTCGCCTTTATCCAGCGGCCGCAGACCAATAAACCTCCTCGCAAAAAAATTGGGTTCGCCAAAGGCGAACCCAATTTTTTTGCGCAATTCCGCTTATTCTAAAAAAACAATATCATTTCCTTCTGATCCAGAACTCAGGATTCTGCTTCTGAATACCTTTATAGATCTGCAATTCCACTTCACCAAGATTCTCCAGCTCATTAGTACCCGCAGTACCTATCACCTGCCCCGTACTAACCCTTTCACCCGTCCTTACATTCACCGACTGCAAACGCGCATAGTTGGTAAAGTACTGCCCATGCCTGATAATAACCAACGAGCCACCACCAGGTATAACCGCTACCGTTCTCACCTCACCCTGGAAAATAGCCTTTACCGGAGCGCCTCTGCCTGTACCTATAATCACACCGTCGTTCTCCACTGTGATACGTTCCATTACAGCATGCTGCTGACGGCCAAAATGCCCTATAATATGCCCTGAAGCCACAGGCCATGGCAGCTTACCACGGTTAGACTCAAAGCTTTCAGATAATGCCAGCGCTTCCGGGGTAGCTTCCAGTACGTTCTCTGTACGTGCTGGTTTCTCTACCTCTGCAGGCTTAGGCGCAGGCGGCTCTGCTACAGGTTTTGTTTCCGGTTTATCAGCAGTTGCATTACCCGGGTTATTCGCTTTTGCAGCATTGGCAGCGGCTGTAGCAGCAGCAGCGGCGGCAGCCTTTCTCGCAGCTTCTTCTTTTTTACGTTTCTCTTCAGCAGCAACAGCAGCCCTCCGTTTGGCAGCAGCTTCCTCTTCTGCCTGCTTACGGGCAATTTCAATTTCACGGCGTATTACAGCCTGTATAGCTGCCTGCACTTTCTGTGCATCTTTCTTATTCTTGTTGATATCTGCCAGCAACTCTTTCTCACGCCCCTTCAGCTTGCTCAGTACCTCATCCTTCTCTTTCCTGTCTACTTCCAGTACAGAACGCTGCTCCTGTTCCTGCTTCAGCGTGCTGGAACGGTTCTGTTTCTGATCACGGAGACTTTCAATTTTCTTGTTCAGCAATACCTGTGTTTCCAGGATATTCTCTGCCTGCCTGCGACGGTAATCGCGATATTGCTTAAGATACTGGTAACGCCTGATAGCATCATTGAAGGTCTGTGCCGAAAAGATAAAGTTCAGCATGTCATAAGTGCTGCGGTTCTTATAGGCATAAACTACCAGCTGTGCATACTGCGATTTCAGTGTGTCCAGGTCTTTTTCCAGTGTCTTGATATCACGGTAAGCGGAATTGATATCTCCGTTAATGAAGTTGATCTCTTCGTTTATATTGTTGATGAGACGGGTACGGAGAGCTATTTTATCACGCAGTACTCTCAGCTGTCCAAGGCTTTCACGTCTGGATTTCTTGGTATCCTTCAGGGCGTTGTTCGCTTCATCAATTTCTCTCTGCAGCTCTCTTTTTCTATGTTCGAGTTCCTCCCGCGACAACTGGGGCGCCTGCGCATGAAGCAAGGCAGGTAATAAACCTAAGATGAATATCAGTGGGAAAAACTTCTTCAGATTCGGCATGATACTTTTAAAGATAGCTGCAATATAGCAATTTACAAATTTAAATGTCCCGGTCAGGCGCACAGGGGCTGGCTCCTGCTATTCTTTTGAATAACCGGAAGGCACTGTAAAGGGGAACGTAACCGGCTGATCAAAATCTACTTTATTAAAATCCATGTTCACCTTTGTATAACTCTTCTCTTCCACAAATACCCTTCGGCGGGTAGCAAACTTAATCTTCCCCTGAGATTTGTATTCTCCGTATGTCAGCTCTATCGAACGTTTATGCGTCTCATCCTTATCCATCACCTTACTCTGCTGCAGGCCATAATCATCTGCAAATACATTGAAGATGCTGGTAAAGAAAGTACTGTCACATGTAAAGGAAATAACAGCCGGAGTTTTCACAACCTGGTAAATAGAATCTGTCAGGTAGATAGGGTTCCCTATTATCATGTCCTGCAATGTCCTGAAATCGAACGGGATATTAAGAATGTCTTTTGCATCTTTCAACGCACGCAGATATACTTTTTTATGAAACTTATCCACTGCTTTGAGACTGTCCGGCGTGATCACCACCCTGGCAACTTCCCCTATAATAGGGGCAGATACAGAGATCCAGATCAGGCTGTCTTTCTGCATACGCATATTGGCATTGATACCGGACATCTGCTTTGACTCAGTCTCAAAGTCTATCTTCAGCTTGGCAGAGAAAGTGTTGAAAGAGATATAGTTATTCCGGATACCGGCAAGAAGTTCTTTGTTATAGGCAGTTGCTGCTGCCGCTGAAGCGCTGTCTGCGCTGTTATTGTTCTCTATATGCTTGCTGCTGTCAGCTACAGGAAAAGAAACGCGTGAGATCTGGCGGCTATGTCTGCATGAAAACAGTCCTGTGCTTATAATACCCAATACTATCAGTGCTAATGTTTGCTTCATCATGATCTTTAATTCAATACATTCCGATATTCACGGAGATATGGTCCCCTCTATTCCCGCTCGGTTGCCAGTATGTAACGTTTTTCTGCAATTTTACGGGCCAATCCTACAGAATTAGCGCCATTATCTTTGGCCAGCTGCCAGTATTCAAGTGCTTTATCTACTTCATGAAGGTTAAAGAGGATATCACCATAATGTTCCAGCATGTTAGGATTCTGCCTGGCCTCGGTCGACTGCAGGGCCTTCTCCATCCAGGTCCTGGCCTGTTCATATCTGCCCATACGGAACAGTACCCACGCATATGTGTCCATGAAATTAGTACTTTCCGGCTCCAGTTCCAGCGAATGCCTGGACATACCCTCCGCTTTTTCAAGCTGTTCCCCCCGGAGGGAAAGATAATAACTGTAATTGTTCAATACCAGCGCATCGTCAGGCTCAAGGGCCAGCGCTCGGTCATAGTTACTGTCTGACTGCTGATGCTGTCCGGTAGCATGATAGGCATCTCCCAGCAGCGAATAAACGTCCGCCCGGGTGCCTTTATCATTACTGCCCGACTGCAATGCCGTATTCAGTGATTCTATAGACGCCGGATAATTTTGCAGCAAAAAGTTGGCCACCCCTTTAAAATAATGGCCCATAAATTCTTTGGGGAACCGCTCTGACACTATGGTACTCACTTTCAGCAACTGCTCATTATTCTCCAGCCGGGAATAGATCCACATCAGCTGGTACCAGACAGTAAAACGTGTGGAATCCAGCGTAACAGATTTGTTATAGTCCACCAGGGCGCTATCCAGCATGTTTGCCTGCGAGTACATATCTGCCTGCAAAGCATAGGCTTTGGCCTCTTCAGGATGTGCTTCTATGACCAGCTGGGACAGCAGCAGTCCCTCCCGCAGCTTGGATGTGTCCACTTCCTGCATTTGCAGGTAAGGATATACAAAAGCTACCTTCTCATCAATACTGTAATCAGGATTGGCAAAGGCGCGTGTCAGATATGACCAGTAAAGTGCGTTATTTCCTTCTTTTTTGGCATAACCGGAAAGTGCTATCAATGCCCTCGGGTTGGTTGAATCGTAAGACAGGGCAGTACGGTAAGACTCCTTGGCTTCCTGGGTCCGGTCGTTAGAGCTATAGATGTCTCCCAGCACCAGGTAATATTTTATTTCTGCCGGGTTTATGCTGATCAGCTTCTTCACCTCGTTGGCAGCATCTTCCACCTTGTCCAGTTTCAGGAAAAGACGTTGTTTCTGGAAGACCAGCTCTTCTATCACCCCTGTCTTCTGCTCCAGCTGATCAAACACTGTCAGCGCAGCCTGGGGCTTATCTGCTTTAGACAGAAACATTCCTTTATTGTACAGGTATTCATCATTCTCCGGGTACCTGTCTGCCAGGCGGCCATATACGGCAGCTGCGCTATCAAACTGGCCATTAACGCCAAAAGCATCTGCCAGCGTGATCTCAAACCATTTATTGGAAGTATCCATACCTACTGCGCGCCGGGCAAATCCCAGCGCATAAGCGGGATTGCGTACCTCTATGAAAAGACGGGCCAGTTCGTAATAAACGGTGGGATTGTCCTTCTTCAGGCGCAGGTAGTCTGAAAACTGGGTGATGGCGGTGCGATAGTCGCCCAGTATCTTGGAGCGCTGGGCGGTGAAGAACAGGCTGTCTGCCCGCTGCTCCAGCAATGCCGGATCTTTGATCACTGTTTGCCGGGGCTTCTGTTGTACTGATCTGGCAGGACGGCAGGCAGTTTCCAGCAAAAGGCAGCACCCCAGCAGTAAAAAGGATACTCCTCTGGCCAGACTTCTGAAGTTTGGCAGGAAAGCATCTTTTACAGGCGGGTAATTACTGTTTTGCTGAGACCTGTACATTTATTACGATTTTCCCGTGTGCCCGAAACCTCCGGCGCCACGATCTGTTTCTGTTAGCAGTTCCACAGCTTCCAGCTGCGCCTGCACAAATGGAGCAACTACCATCTGGGCTATTCTTTCTCCCGGAGCAATGGTCTGTGGCTCATTGGAAAGATTGATCATAATGATCTTCAGCTCCCCCCTGTAATCAGCATCGATAGTACCGGGCGTGTTCAGCAGGGTTAACCCTTGTTTGATTGCAAGCCCGCTGCGAGGCCTGATCTGAGCTTCATAACCGGAGGGCAGTTCTATGAACAGACCGGTAGGTATAAGCGCCCTTTCAAGCGGCTGTAGGGTCACTGCTGTTTCCAGGCTGGCCCGGAGGTCCATCCCGGCCGCTTCTGCGGTTGCATACGCAGGTAACGGATTGGCAGATTTATTAATGATCTTTACGGTAATAGCCATTTATACAAAGGTATTTTAAATAGTCCGATAATAAGTAATTTTTAGCCGGCCACAGGACCGGCTCCTATTCCTTTTCAAGCAACACGGTAGCATATGCAACTACCCCCTCTTCCCTGCCCACAAAACCCAGTTTTTCCGTTGTAGTAGCCTTGATAGATACCTCTTCAACAGTCAGCTTCAGGATGCCGGCAATAGTTTCCTGCATATGCGGCACATAAGGCTTTATTTTAGGCGCCTGCAGGCAAAGCGTACTGTCTACATTCACCACATGGTAGCCCTTGGCGCTGATCAGCTCCAGTGAACGCTGCAGCAGTATCTTACTGTCAATCCCCTTATAACTGTTATCTGTATCAGGAAAATGTACCCCTATATCTCCCAGGCTGGCTGCACCTAACATGGCATCGCAGATGGCATGCAGCAATACATCCGCATCACTGTGCCCAAGAGCGCCTTTATGATGGGGCACTAATACACCGCCAAGCCAAAAATCCCTTCCTTCTGTTAACTGGTGAAAATCTACTCCCAGGCCAATACGCAATTTACTCATGATGAATATATGATCTTTAAAATATATACTGAAACGGATAGATCAGCGTGCGAAATTACCGCAAATTAAAAATCCTCCGGGAATAACCGGAGGATTCTTATATTTTAAAAAAATATTAACTATTTAGCTATCAGCAATTACCATGTGTTGCTGTTATCTTCCTCTTTGTGGTCCAGGTCAAAGATGAGGGAGAAACGCAGGGTATTTGACAGCGGATTACGCTGTATACCGTTGCCTGAAGGCACCAGATAAGAGAAATTCAGGCCAAACATGTTGTATTTCACACCCACGCCGGCAGTCACATATTTACGGTTACCCTTCATTTTGTTCTCGTAGAAATAACCCGCACGTACAAAGAACTGATCATTATAGCTGTACTCACTACCCAGGGAAAGAGTGATCTCCTTCAGTTCTTCGCTCATACCTCCGGGAGCGTCGCCAAAAGAGGAAAACACACCGGCAAGTACGCCCTTCTGACGGTAAGCACCCGTACTGTCCGGAGTAGGCACCAGCAGTTTGTTCAGGTCCAGTGTGAACATGATCTTGCTGCTCTGGTCCATCCCGATGGTATAGGCTGTACCCAGGCCCATATTGGTAGGAATAAAGTCTTTATTGGTGGCAGACTCCGTATAGGAGATCTTGGTACCGATATTAGTGAACGCAGCACCTATGTTCCAGGTATTTATGGCGCCATTGGCCTTCTCATAGTTCTTTGTATAGAACAGGGAAAGGTCAGCCGCAAAAGCCTTACCCGGTTTGATCACACGGCCGCCTATGTCGCCGCTTGCCAGGTTGGAATAGATGAAACGTCCGGCCAGAGCTACAGAGAAATTGTCTGACAGCTTACGGGCATAACCGGCATCAAAAGCAAATTCACGGGGACGGTAGTCATATGTGGGAGTACCGGTAACATCGGTAAAGTTGATGGTACCCAGTGAGAAATAACGTAATGAACCAGATACGGTCTGATATTCGTCCATCTGGTAATAACCGGCTACACTGGCAAGGAAAACGTCGTTCACCAGCTCTTTCAGCCAGGGTGTATACGTAACAGAGACGTTGGAACGGGAGGTGGCAAACGGCACCTTTGCTAAGTTCCAGTAAATAGAGTTGGCGTCCGGGGATGTTGCTACACCGGCATCGCCCATAGCTCCTGCCCTTGCGTCAGGGGAAATACGCAGAAAAGGAACAGCGGTATTAATAGTGTTCGTACGGCCGTCAAGGCTACCGGTGCCAAGAGTATCCTGCGCGGAAGCTTGCGGAGTTAGAGTTAATAGGACGCAACAAATGAAGACAAGGCTTACAGTTACCTTTCGGATCATGCAATTATACATGCAATAGTGTTTAGAACGAGTTGTAAAAATAGTTCGAAAATTAATATAATCAATAACAGGGGTCTGGTCAGGGACTTGTGGCAGTTGACGATTTGCTTGATGCATAGGTTATAATAAGATTACTTTTCCGCCTAAAACCTTTGTTTTACCATTCGCTGTTACCATCATGTTGTAGATGTAAATTCCAGGCAGCACTTTGGATCCGGCATCGTTGGTTCCATTCCAGTATGCCCCTACATAACGACTCCCTGCCGCATTTATTGTATGATGTATAGTTTTTATTTGTTGCCCCATAACCGTGAATATTCTGATAGTAATGTCAAGTGCCTGTCCCTGCTGATTATGACTGAATGCAAACCAGGTCCTGTCACTGAAAGGATTAGGATAACAGCTCACCCTTTCCACAGCCAGCTGTGATGAGCCTGCTACATTGAAATCCAGTGTGGCCGTGTTGGAATTATTATACGTATCCCACGCTTTGATTGTCAGCCGGTGCAGCCCCTCAGACAACCCGGAGAACGGAAAACTCACAGAGCCATTTCTGTAATCGTCAGCTGCAGCCTCAAAAAAGTTATTCAGGATATAGTATTGCCCGCTATCCAGCGTCGCTACCAGGTCATGCCCTATCCCATAACCGGAGGTATTAATACCATGTTCATCGTACAGACGCAGGAACAGGACTGTATTCTCTCCCGTCATTCCCCCGTTCCGGAAGTATTCATTGTCCATATATCCTTTTATAACAGGCCCCCGCGTATCTTGTTCAATAGTCCCGGCAGTTCCCCCTACCTGGATATCAGAAAAAGCCCCTCCTGCAGTAGTGCTGCCATCGGTGGCATAATAGTCTATACTGCCCGCCCCTGCCTGGTAATCAATATCTGCAGGCACTACAAAGCTGCAGGAAAAATGCCCGTTCTTTATAGTCTGGCTACCGCGAAACAGGATGTTCTGTTGCTGGTAGAACTCCGTCTGGCTGCTGCCGGCATCATTCCCCCTGGTATACAGCAATACAGGCTTATCATAGACCGTTGTGTATAACATACCGTTATATTGGTCCAGCCGCCGCCCCTGTTCATCTTCCAGGTGCCCTTTAATGGTACAGGCGCCCATTGCTTTCAGGGTATCCGGTATATCTCCCATAGCTTTTCCGTTCAGGGAATCTGTCACCACATGATAACGGGGAAATGCCAGTGTCAGCGCCGGATCTCCCAGGAGCTGGAATTTCCGGTTATTAGGAATATCCGTATAAGTGATATAGGTCTGGTTTTTGGCCTCCATGGCTGCCTGCCCCAGGGTAAGCATTCTTCCGTCCGGCCCGGGCGTCAGCAACTGCTGCAGGTAATTGGCATTCAGCACCTTATTGGAGGCGGAAAATACCGCCCTGGTGGTAGTCATCAGCGCAATACCACCCCCATTCTCTTTCAGCAGCACTTTCTCCCCCAGAGACGTATAGGCAGGGTTATCAAACGGAGCAAAGTCGCACGTTGCAGTAATGAACAACGGTAGCTTGCCGGCATTCTTCCAGGTAGAAAGAGAGCTCTCTTCCATGATCACCTCCTCAGCCAGCCGGGTATAGCTGCCATGACCAGTATAATTCCAGATAAGTGTTCCGTTATAAATATCCTCTGCAATAGCGGCATTCACAGCCGGATAACGGCTGCCGCCGGCATCCGCTACTTTAGGATAAGCATCAAGGTATATTTTATTGATATTTCCGGCCGGCCATTGCTGCGCCGCAATAGTACTCATGCTTTCCGCATCCTGCAGGTGAAGGTTAGCATCGCCATCATCGGCTACAAATGTGATATGTTGCTGCCAGCGGCCAAATGAAGCAGGATCATGATAGCGGATGATCTTATTTACTGCGATATTGGCATCTGCGGCAGACTGTACCGGCAAACGGCCAATGGCAATATCCAGCAGGTTCTGCCGCCCGTTATCATTGATATCGTCCGCATCGTCCAGGAAGCCAAAGAAATCGTCTGAAGGATAGGCGTAAATAGGATCTGTGGATACAGCGCTCTGCCAGGTGGGCACCATATTCGTATTATTGCTGAGCCTGTGCTTATAATCATATGAAGCATCTCCGAACAACAGCAGGTATTTCAGTCCGCCCCTGTCATAACACATCTTCACAAAATCCCTGATAGCTACCGGATCAGGAGAGCCGGAAGCAAATTCTGTATAGATATCTCCTGCATTCACTACCCTGGTGGTCAGCCCGTCATGCGAGGAATGCCATGCCGCCAGCCTGCTGGCTGCACTCTGAAGGGCGGGAGTGGTGATGATCAGCATATCAGCAGCTTCTATACCATGCAGGTCCTGGTTGGCTACAGGCCCTGTATAACGCGGCGCCTGGTACCCCTGGCCTGCAAAGGCGGCATATTCATGCAGCACAGAACAATCCCTCGAAAAAGACAAGGTACTGCCAGTCAGCTTAGTAGTTATTCTTACCGGCTGCAAAGGATCTGTAATATCCCATACAACCGTCTGACTGTTAGCGTTGGCCAGGGTGAACAGCGCCGTCTGATTGGCATTGACAGATGCGGCATCCCTGAAAAAAAGCGGTTCCTGCGCAGGCAGCTGCAATGGACAGCGACCGCTGACAACCAGGTAATCCAGCCAGCCCTGCCCCCCACTCCCACCGGGAGTGAACCGGAGAGTAACCGGTATGCTGGTGCCGGAAGGGGTAGCTGTAAAACTCCCGCTGGCTACCGAGGCATAAGATTCGAAAATATTACCGCTTACAGCAGAAAGGCTCAGCGTCCCCGCATTACTACCGTTAACGTCTACAGCAAAACTGCTGTTGCCGAACCCGCGGGCAGCTACCCTGGCATCCACTTTCAGGGAAGCCGGCGTAACAGGCAACGTAAAATCTATCCTGCGCAACGGCTGAGCGCTGTTAAACACTGTTCCCCACCATTGCTTGCCGCTGGCAAGGAAATTCAGACTGTCATTCTCATAAAAGTTGCGATAGTCAAATGAACTGACAGCCAGCGTATTGGCAGGAACGCCCTGATCAGTGCTAATACGCCTGCCACCGGCGCCGGTACGCAGAAAGTAATAGGAAGTATCACTGTAAAGATTGGCTGAATGGAAAAAACTACCCGTCCTGTAAGACCAGCTATGAGGGCCCGGTGCATAAAACAACAGGTAATCCCCCTCTTCCATTAACGCCACTTCGGGAAGATCATCATAACGGGCGGCGGCATTACTCTCCGGCAGCATTTGCCCACCGGTACCATACAACCTGATAGTATTCAGCCCCCCGCTAATGCCCATACTGCTAAGCAATGCCTTATCTATTTTGTAAATGCCCTCTCTGGTCACAGCCAGCTTGAACCAGGTTCCCTCTGCCAGCACGGAGTGAGCGGCATAAGGACCTCCCCCGCCATTACCTGCCAGGACTAACCGGCAGGAACTCAGCATCAGGCAACACAGAAAGTAAGTTCTCAAATAGGGCATAGTTACAAACATAACAAATATTAGTATACCTAACTTGACAAATCGCTGGGTTTGATATTATCTGCTTTTTAAGGTTGTCAAAAAGATAGACGAACATATACTATACAGTGGTCATACAGCGTTTTTGTATAAGACTGCAGTATAATAAACGGATAACAAATCCTATATTTATGCGGGAAATGCCACATCAAACCGTATCTGGCTACAATACCCGGAGAGTCCCGTGGAAACGGAATACAGATAATATTAACATAATACGTATCCCGGAATACACACTGAAATCTAAATCATTGATTTAAAATACCATACGTCTAATTACCCGGCAAACGCTTACAGATTAATTATTTTTACTATAAAATAAATTATGCTACATTTGCGTTTACCATAAACATCAAATAAAAAAGCTGAATCGCATGCATAGATTAACCTCTGTCTCAATGCTCTTAGGCGCCAGCATAATGCTGTCCATGTCTGCCTGCAACAAGAATGGCGGCGGGGTTTTCGGCAAGAAAAAGGAGAAATCCTCCGCCACCGGTTGGAACTACAATGATCCGAAGATGGGTGGTTTCAGCGTTGCCAAAAGTAAAGACCAACAGACTGGTCCCGGTCTTGTTTTCGTGCAAGGCGGTACCTTCGCCATGGGAGCGACCGAACAGGACGTGATGGCCGACTGGAACAACATTCCAAGGCGTATTACTGTTTCTTCATTCTATATCGATGAAACGGAAGTTGCCAACGTACATTACCGCGAATACCTGTACTGGCTGCGCCGTATGTACGGAGAATCCTTCCCCGATGTTTTCCGCCAGGCCTTACCCGATACCCTGGTATGGCGTAGCGAACTGGCTTACAACGAGCCACTGGTTGAGTACTACTTCCGTCACCCCGCCTATAACGATTATCCGGTAGTAGGTGTTAACTGGAAACAAGCAGTTGACTACGCCAAATGGCGCTCCAACCGTGTAAACGAAAAAATGCTGATCGATAAAGGTCTGCTGTCTAAAACAGACATGAACAACCAGGCCGACGATAATACATTCGATACCAAAGCATATACCGCCGGCCTTTACGAAGGTATCCCCGGTAATATGTCCAAAAGTACCAAAGCCCAGTTCAGGAACGCTGACGGCTCTCCCCGTACCGCACAGTTCGAAGACGGCGTAATGCTGCCTAACTATCGTCTCCCCACAGAAGCTGAATGGGAATACGCTGCACTCGGTTACATCGGTCAGAACCCCGGCCCTTCCAAGAAAGAAGGTAAACGTGGTGAAGAGTTGATCATGAACAAACAGGTTTATTCCTGGGGTACCAACACCAGCGGTCTGAGAGACATCCGCCGCGGTGCATGGCAGGGTCAGTTCCTGGCTAACTTCAAACGTGGTTCAGGTGATAACATGGGTATGGCTGGTGGTCTGAATGACCGTGCTTCCATCCCTGGCCCGGTAATCGCATTCTTCCCGAACACATTCGGTATCTATAACATGTCAGGTAACGTAAGCGAATGGGTACTGGACGTTTACCGTCCGCTCAACCCGATAGATGGCGATGACTTCAACTACTTCCGTGGTAACAAGTTCCAGACCACCTACATGAACGCTGAAAACGAACCTGAAAAAGATAGCCTCGGTCACCTGAAAATGCGTGATGTTACTGACGAAGAAAGCGCTAACCGCCTGAACTACCAGAAAGGTGATGTGATCAACTACCTGGATGGTGACAGCCTCTCTAACGTAGAATACGGTTATGGCATCACTTCCCTGATCAACGATAAATCTCACGTAGTAAAAGGTGGTAGCTGGAATGACCGCGCTTACTGGCTGTCACCAGGCGCCCGCCGTTACATGCAGGAAGATATGGCTACTAACACTGTAGGTTTCCGTTGTGCAATGGACCGCGTAGGTAGCCCGGAAGGTAACAAATTCAAAACTGGCCAGCTGTTCAAAAAACAACGTCAGAAGAGATAAGCCAATTTATAGAGCATAAAAGAAAGCCCTTCCGCTAATCACGGAAGGGCTTTTTAGTTGGAGTAATTCTCAGATTATTTCCAGATCTCCAGGATCTCTTCTGTATGATTCTTCGTATCCGGCTTGATGATGATCTTATCTATCTTACCCGCCTCATTGATCAGGAAAGTAGTACGGTGAGTGCCATCAAAAATCCTCCCCATAAACTTCTTCTCCCCCCATACACCATACTGCGTCACTATAGTCCTGTCCTCATCTGCCAGTAAAGGGAAAGGCAGATCATATTTGTCTGCAAACTTCTTATGGCTCTTTTCACCATCTGTACTTACCCCTACCACTGCATATCCTTTATTCAGCAATGCACCGTAATTATCTCTCAGGTTACAGGCCTGCGCTGTGCAACCTGGAGTACTGTCTCTTGGATAAAAATACAGGATCACCTTCTTCCCTTTCAGATCTGCCAGCAATACTTTATTCCCGTGCTGGTCCACGCCCTTAAAAACAGGCGCTTTATCTCCTTCTTTCAAATGTGTCATATTATCTTGTAAAAGTGATTGTCTGCTCTGCAACATTACCCGCAATATCCGTCACACTGAGTTTCAGCGTATGTTTCCCCTTCGGGCAATGCTCATCAAAAGTATAAGTGATCACGTTACTCTTACGGGAAAACAACAGCCATTTACCATCCAGCTCAGCGCGGTAACTCTTGATCCCGCTGGCATCACTGAAAGCAAAAGATAGCTTGGAAGCCCTCGAAAGTACAGCGCCATTCCTTACACCTCCTAACGCTGTGATCTTTGGCGCCAGTGTATCTGCAACAAGACGGAAATTACCCAGTTCCCGGAACTCAGCCGCATACCAGCCATTCTCCTTCCTTGCAGCTGCAACAGTTTCACCCAACCCCTCGCGCACCATTACTATCTTGTTCTCTAACCTTGCCGGAATTTCACGGTTAGGCTTAATATGTAGGGAGAAGTTGTTATGTACAGGCACCAGCGGCGTATGCAGCTTATAGGTAGCTGAATAAGCGCCAGCCGCTGCAGGCAGCTCTGCATAGTTAAAGCAGATCTGATCATACAGGGAATTCTCTTCAAGGAAAAACTCTACCTGGTTATTTTCAAAAATATTGCTGGATTCTGCATACATAGTATTGGCGCAAACAGGCTCCGGCGTTGTTTCTCCTTTATGCTGCAGGGAAAGCTTCACAGTGCTGGAATTACCATAGGCGTCCTTCACCAGCAGCTTTACCGGGTGCAGCTGTCCGTCAGAAAGATCTATCACCCCATCCCCCTGTACATCTTTGTAGATATTAAGCTTATTGCCCGGTACAGCAAATATCAGCTGTAACCAGGGGCCACCGCTCTTCTTCGTCTTATAGTCCGTATGTGCATTGATATAACGGCTTTCATCAAAACCAATATCATCTATCTGGAAACCGGTATTAGGTACATCACGGTCAAACATCACCACTTCATAAATACCGTATGAATTAGGAGCATTACTCATCCTGTCTACCGCATTCAGCGCCAATCCCACCTGTGAAGCTTTTAAACTAACCACCGGTTGCGTAGTCACATATTCTCCGTTCACCTTCTTTACAGGAAGAATGATCGGAGCCTGATCATAAACGCTTTTCTCCATATCGTAAAATGCTATACGATATACTTCCGGTGCTTTTGTATCAGGTATGTCAAAACCAAACAACAGCGGATTAAGCGGATGCTCAGTCTTTGTGCTCCGGATCTCAAAGTGTACATGCGGACCAGCAGAGCCGCCTGTATTACCACTCCAGGCAACAAAGTCTCCTTTCTTAACAGGAAATTTATCAGGGGGTATCTGCAGGTCTATGGCCCAGCTTTCTTTGGCATATTGCTGCTGCTTCACATATTGCTCAAGAGCAGGAAAAAAACGGTTGAGATGGCCGTAGGTAGTAGTATAACCATTGGGATGGGTAATGTAAAGTATATTACCGTACCCTGTATGGGAAACGCCTATGCGGCTTACATATCCATCTGCCGCAGCATGTACCGGCAGGTTCTCCTGTTGCTGGGTCTTAATGTCCAGTCCAGCATGAAAGTGGTTGGGCCTAAGCTCTCCATAATTACCGGCCAGCTGGATAGGCACATTCATTGGATTCCGGAAATAGCCCTGAGGATATTTTTTTTCCGGCAGCTGAGCGTGTAACAGTTGAGGTAATAAGATGCATAACCCGAATATTCGTTTCATCATTTTACAAAAATAAGGATTACGAAACAGGGAGTTACGAAAATCGTAATTTCATTATAGCAAGACAGATCATTATGATGGGGAAATTCAGCAGATTACTTATACATATAACCGGCTGCGCAGCTTTTCTTGCGCTGCCTATCGTCTTTTCCCCGGACGCCCATAACCTTGCAGATCTCTGGCAACACCCTCCCGCTGTCAGGGATTTCCTGGTATACCTGGCTCTCCTGCTCTTTTTCTATTTCAATTTCTTCTGGCTCATCCCCAGCTTCTATTTCAAAAGGAAATATGGCGGGTTCTTTCTCATTGCCTTCCTCTGTTTTGTAGCCATCGTGATATTACCAGGACTGCTTTCTGCCGTTACAGACGGACAACCGCCACAACGCTACCAATGGCCTGCTAATAACCCGATGCCCATCCCCCGGGAAGACCAGCCGCCACCACCACCGCCCGGCAGGTTCCATGAAGGCCCTTACCAGCAGCCGCCTTCATCACACTACAACCTGATACTGGATGTTGGTCACCGGCTATTCCTCTTCCTGGCTATCTTCTTCTTCCCCCTCATCCTCAGGATCAGGGACCGCTGGAAACAAACAGAACGGGAAAAACTGAATGCTGAACTGTCTTACCTGAAAGCACAGATCAATCCTCACTTCCTGTTCAATACCCTGAACACGATCTATTCCCTTGCCGTAGAAAAATCTGACCAGACACCCACCGCCGTAATAGAACTCTCTGACATGATGCGCTATGTACTCAGCGATGCCGGCCAGCAGATGGTACCTTTGCAAAAAGAGATCAGCTATATCCATAACTACATTGCGTTACAGCAACTCCGCTTCGGCACAGGCATCCCCGTATCCTTTACCGTGAACGGGAAAACAGAAGGCAAACAGATACCTCCGCTGATCCTTATATCCTTTGTCGAAAATGCTTTTAAACATGGTGTCAATGCTGCTGAAAATTCCAACATCAGCATCAATGTTCATATTACCGGACACGAACTGCATTTCACTGCTTTCAATAATAAGGTAACCACGCCTGCCGCCCCGGAAGAAGGAGGATTGGGCATAGAGAATACCAGGCGCCGCCTGCAGCTTATATATCCCGGCAGACATATACTGGATATCAGGGATGAAACCGGAAGTTTTACAGTATCATTAGTATTGCAATTGTTATGATCTTAGAAACTATCGCCATTGATGACGAACTACCAGCCCTCCGCCTGCTGGAAAACTTCTGCGCCCGCGTGGATTTCATCCACCTGCAGAAAACATTTAACCAGCCGGAAGAAGCCGTCAGATACCTTAAAAAAGAACCTGTAAATCTCCTCTTCCTGGATATCAATATGCCGTCATTTAAAGGCACAGACTTGTACAGGTCTCTCCCACAACCGCTGATGGTGATCTTTACCACCGCTCATAGTGAATATGCAGTGGAAGGGTTTAACCTGAATGCAGTGGATTATCTGCTGAAACCCTTCACTTTCGAACGTTTCCATACCGCCGTACAAAAAGCACAGACACAGTTCGCGCTCCGGCAGGCTGCTGCTATTCCCCCACTGATGTTCAAAGTTGATTACGGGCTAACTAAGGTGAACAGCGCTGATATTCTTTTCATCGAAGGACTGGACGATTATCTCAAAATACACCTGCACCAGCAACAGCCACTGATAGTGCGGATGACCATGAAAGCCCTGCTGGAAAAACTACCTCCCGGCGCTTTCATCCGCGTACACCGGTCATATATAGTACCATTTGACCGTATAGAACTGGTACGCAATAAAACCATCCTGATAGCCGGGCAGGAAATTCCTATCGGGAACAGCTACGAAGCAGCCTTCTTCAGTCAGTTCAAACAATAATTCATTGATTTACCGCAGAAAAAGGCCCCTTTGCCGCATTCTTTCATTCCATTTCGCGGATAACAAGATATTTGTAGTGCGATTAAAACATAACTCTTTCACGGGTGACTCAAAACAAAAGGACCGGCATGTAATGAGCCGGTCCTTTTAATTTTAAACCAATTTAATACTATTCCGCATTCGCCTCTTCTACTTTATGCTTCTTAGGGAAATTGAACAGTATACTGGTAATAATAGGTATCAGGAAGATAGATACTGTTATGATGGAAGTAGCCCAGTCAGCTTCATGGCTTTCCAGGAATTTTGTAGTAGCTGTCTCCGGGAAGAAATGCTCATACACTGCCAGCATCAGTTTAATACCCAGTACACCTATCACCAGGAAAGCTGCAGTTTCCAGGAAAGGATATTTTTCCATCAATCTTACAAAGCCCTGCGCTACAAAACGC
Organism: Chitinophaga tropicalis; assembly: GCF_009758205.1. Taxonomy (GTDB): domain Bacteria; phylum Bacteroidota; class Bacteroidia; order Chitinophagales; family Chitinophagaceae; genus Chitinophaga; species Chitinophaga tropicalis. The sequence continues at coordinate 1,067,809 of NZ_WRXN01000001.1, read as the reverse complement.
ATAGCCAGGATACCGATAAATACACCGGTCCAGATCAACACAATATTTTCACTGAAAGCTACTGCCGCAAAAACGTTATCGATAGAGAATGCAAGGTCCATCAGCTCCACCAGCGCTACTGTAGCCCAGAATTGTCCCATCCAGCCAATAGTTGACTTGTACAGCCAGTTCTTGCTTTTATCTATTTCTTCTGCTTCATCCTCAGCAACCAGCGCTCTTTTTTTGGCAGCCTGCTTTTTAAAATAATCAAATGTCAGGTACAGGAGATAAAGACCGCCCACAGGTTTCAGCCACCATACCTTGATAAGCAGGGAAGCAAACAGGAGACAGATACCACGGAAAACATAGGCGCCGATAATACCGTATTTCAGAGCCTTGTTCCTTTGTTCCTTAGGCAGGTCCATTACCATGGTTGCCAATACGGCCGCATTGTCTACCGACAAAAGACTTTCAATAATAATCAGGTTTCCGACGATCAGCAACGCGGGTATCGGGTTGTTTACGATCTCTTGAAACATTTCAGCGATCTGCATAGTTGTGTTGTATTTTCTTGTTTTTGTTGATACTTTAATTACTTACCAGCTGTATGATCACAAGGCGCCCCCCTTCTTCGGCAGACAATAACAACTGTTTGTTATCCGTCAGTTCCACCATACTATTAACAGGCACCTCTTTTCCCTCCGTAACATCTCTTAGAGATGTAAGCGTCTGGTTTACCAGCTGCCATTTGTTGTTATGGAACACAAAATAGCCTACCGGTTTCTTCTGCTGCTCTGTCAGCCTTTCATTCGGATAAATATTCCGGTTCACATGCCAGGGGTAAAGATACTGGTTATGATATACCATCAAACGATGATTTTCCGGTGTAAAGCTGCCAGGCTTTCTTGACCAGTACAAATTCAGTACCGGCAACTGCCCCCTGTAAGGTGTATTACAGAACGGACAGCAGGGACTGGTAGTGTTATCAAAGACAAACCATTTCTGATCACAGCTCTTATTCTGACAGGGCTGTAACAGATCTACCGTTTTCACCAGCGCCTGTTCCCATTCATCTGCCGTTGGGCGAAGGGAAGGATTGTGCAGCCCGTCAATAAATGCTTTATCAAACAGCTCTTTCAGATAAGGCCCGCATACAGTATAAGGTATCTTATCCACATCCGCCCAGGGCAGGTGTGTAGCCTTTACCTGGTCCAGCCGTGGCCGGTTGGACTTGTCTGTAGGATGCTCTATGAAAAGCGCTTTCTCACCCATAGACAATTCCTCGTCCCTCTGTGCATCAGTATCATTGATCTTACCTCCGCGCAATGGATGACGGTACAACAGGTACATATAGATCATCACCGCCAGGGCATGCCTGTCAGTCGCAATGCTGGGCAGCTTCCTTTTGGGATCATCTTTAGCCAGGTGTTTGGTGGCCATTACCTCCGGCGCAATAAAGTCCGGCGTACCTATCACATCAGGCGGGAATTTGCCGGGCACTACCAGCCCGTCAATATCAATGATGGCGGCGCTGCCCGTACGCGGATCTATCAGTACGTTCTTATAGGAGAGATCGGAATGCGCAAGACCAGCTGCGTGCATACGCCTCACAGCACGGGCAATATTGATACAAATGAGGAAGAATTTGAACCAGTCTCCCAGCTCGCTTTCATCCAGGTGCAGCTTAAACTGCCGGCTCCTGAACTGCGGTGAAGCAAACCAGCGGCCTTCTTTCTCCTTGCCCACAATAGATACCATCTGCGCGGCGCCGGGATTATATCCTTTCGTGAAAAAGAATTTCTGTTGATAGACAGGCACAATAATACCGGTCTTTCCGTCGCGTTCCACAATGTTATTAGGCCAGCAGAACAGGTTCTTCCAGTAATCTCCCCCAGGCTGGTTAAAGATCCTTTCCCTGAAGATGTTCACTATGTTATGCAGCCGCTCTTTGGAATTGAAGTCCTGCTTATCCCTGAAGAATGCCACCACGTAAGACTTATCGGGAGAAAAATACACATCTTTCATTCCTCCCTGCATCGGGTCCCCGTTATCCACATATTGATAGGATTTCCCGTCCTGCGCTGTTACTGTAATTATGTTGCTCATGTGGTCTACTGATCAGTATAAAATAGCTATGGTACGATCATCGTGATTGCCCGGCGACCAGAAATCCAACCAGCTCAGCAATGCGTTCTGTACTTCCGCCGGTGCAGCATTAAAATCTACCTTGCAGCTGTCATCATTGCTTCCTCCCAGGTCATTCCAGAGCTGTTGCCAGATCTCAGCTTTCTGCAGGTTGGCATCCGTCTGGAACTTAGGATCTGTAAGACCGTCTGTCATCAGTATAAGGGCGGTAAAATCCGGCACCACCTTGAAACGGATACGGTTTACATAAGCGCTGTTGGCAAAAATATCTGCCATGGTCAGGAAGCGGGTCTGGCCGGCAAATTCGCCGCTGTCTGGTGTACCCAGTACAATAGCCTCACCGGAGGCCGCCTGGTAAATACCTATGCCCCCATCTCCCACCCAGAACGAACTGATCACATACCCCTCTGCATATTTCTTTACCAGCGCAAAAATAAGCGTAGTTGCAAAATCTTTTATGTCTGTGCCATTTTCCTGAGCCTCCTGCCTGATCCTGCCCTGGGCAGAAAAAGCCAGTTTCCCAAGCTGTTCTATGAACTGGGCGCTTACTTTTTTCTGGTTCTCTTCATCCTGGCTGGCAAGATATCCCTTAATGGTCTCTTCCAGGGCTGCCAGTTTTTCTCCCGCCAGCAATTCCTTAAAGCTGTCTACCGCCGCGCTGCAGGCAATATTGGCCCCTTTACGGCTGTATTTTGCTGATCCTGCGCCATCTGCCACCGCTATAATGCCCCAACCCTTCTCCTCGTCAAAAAAGCCTCCGAAGCTATCATCCCTGAACTTCCCTTCATGGGCATGACTGCGGCCACGTTTGGAAGCAATCACCAGCTTTTTATTGCCGAAAGGCAGCGTCAGCGCCGCCTGGTCCGGCTGCCAGTATTTATCCGTCTCATCAGACGGCAGATTCTGCCACAATGATTTAGGATCGGGGTTCACTACCAGGTGGACCTTCTTCTCCGTAAAAGGCTTGTCTGCCGCGTGCATATTCAACCGGAACAGCAGGGTAAGCTGATGTTCTCCCTGCACCTGCGGCGTTCCTGAAAGAGTACCGGTACTTTCATCGTAAGCAATGCCCAGCCCTTCAGGGATGCCCCATTCATAATCTCCTAATTCCTGCAGGCCCAGTGCGTCTTTGTCAAGACGGAACTGGTACGGTTTATTCACCTTGCCGTTTGGCAACACAATATGCTTTTGCAGTATATCATCAATCAATGATCTTTCTTTCCAGGATTCCACTATAATCGTTTGTGAATGATAAATCTGTTCTACGGCCTGGCGGATATGCTCTTCTTCAACAAAAGCGTCGAACAGGGAACGCTGCCTGCCCGGCACAGGTTCCCACTTATGGGTCAGCAACGCTTCAATATATTCATGCGGTTTCTTCATGCCCATTATCCCTGCGTTCTGTCTATGTTCAGCGTACCACCGCCAGAGCCATACCTACCCTTGGTATTACAGCTGGGACATGTGCTTTCATCCTCTGTTCCCACACAATGCACTTTACCACATCCGCACAACGCAAAACCATACTGGTTACCGCAACAGGGACAGGTAGGAAAACCATCCAGCTCATCTGAACCTACCTTGCTGGAAGGCATGCCTCCTTCGGCCGAAAGTTCAAAATACGCATTATCCACCGGAAATGCACCTACAAGGCGGTATCCCATAGACTGCATGGTCATCCCGCTGATGTTGACAGGACGTAATGCTTTTTTATATTTTATCAGGTAAGGCTTCTTTGTCTGCTGACATTGTGCTGAGAAGATGGCAAAGTTCATGTCTACATAACCTGACTTTGGTGGCGGTATCTTATCCAGGTTCACCTTCTCCAGGATAGCGTCATCACTGAGCTTTGCCAGTTCCATATCAGCGCCGTTGTTGCTCACACTGACGCTGCTGGATTTGATGGAAGCAGTGATCCATCTGAAAAATTCCTTGTACGCCTGCGGCGTTGTATTCTTGAACAGCAGCACAGTGTCTGTCAGTTCTTTCAGCACTCCCAGGTTATTTTCGTCTCCGAAGGAAACGGCAATGAGGTTGGCTTTATTCTTCCAGTTCTGCTTCCATTCATTGATAGCAGCGCTGGTATCATCTGTAGGCGTACCATCAGTAAAGAGGAAAACGATCGGTTTCCAGTCTCCTTTCTGTGTAGCCGTAGTAGTTACTATATTTCTTCTCAGTTCAAACATGAGATGCCCTAATCCCTTGCTCAGAGATGTTCCGCCTCCTATGGGGAACTTTGGCGGATAGAAACTGATCACCTCCTGCAATGGCACAATGGTCTTTGCCTGTCCGGCAAATACAAGGATGGAGATCCAGGCTGTTTCCAGGGCATAAGGATCTGATTTCAGCTCCTTGATGATAGTGGCCAGCCCCTCTTCAACATATTGGATCTGTTCTCCTACCATAGATTCGGAAACATCTATGAGGAAGTATATGGGAAGTCTTCTCATTAGTAAAAGTAATTAAGCACCAGTAAAATGATCAGTAATAAGATCTGTGTCATATCCACAGCAAGCCCCGTTCCCACCTGGAACGGCTTGATACCGCTAAACAGGCTGAGCACAGGTTTGAAGATGCTGCTGAAGAAATTGAACGTCTGCCTGTATTGCCCTGTCAGACGGTCCTGGTAAGGCAGCAGTTTGGAATACAGGAACAGCCCGACTATCAGGATGTTAATAGCAAGATGAATGAGAAAATAGAATAGCGACATATAATGTTGATAGTATATAGGAATGATTGTTAAATGATCACGTGCACCTCTGCCGGTGGTGGCGGCAGCTGTATCTCTTCCGTGGTGCCAACACTCTTGTTGCCGGTGCCGATGGAAGCTGATACCCATTTAAAGAATGACATCAGCGTAGAACTGTCTGCCGTATCAAGATGCACAACAGTATCAGTCAGCTCCTTCAGGAAGCTGTCCTGCGCTTCTGCTCCGGCAGCACAGGCTATCAGCCCTGCCAGGTTCTTACCCTTGATCTTAGGCACAACTTCACGGAAAGCCGCCAGGTCTGAAGGCTTGCCATCTGTCATCAGGAACAGCAGCGGACGCCAGTCGCCCTTCTGGGTATCATTCCCCTTTATTACTTCTGTATCCAGTTTAGTGCACAGCAGTTCCAGCGCCGCTCCCATATTGGTTGGACCGGATTCCGGTGTCGTAATTTCCGGCAGCTGCAAAGATTCCAGCGCTGTTAACGGCAGCACCTGCTTTACTTCCCTGTCAAAAGTGATAATGCTGATCCATACTGATTCCAGTGCAAAAGGGTCCTGTCTTAATTTAGACACCAATACCTGCAGGCCGTTTTTCACTGCTTCTATACGTTCACCCCGCATGGAGCCGGAAGTGTCCAGCAGCAGGTATACCGGGAGTCGTCTCATGATATAAAAAAGTTTTTGAAGGAGCCCGCCGGCCCCCTGTTCAGTTTATGCATATTTTCCGAGGAACTGTTCCAGTCCGCCGCTCTGTCCAACACCAACCGCCTCAAAGCGCCATTGATTATCACGTTTGTAGATCCTTCCAAATTCCACGGCTGTTTCAATAGAGAAATCTTCTCCCAGCTCATACTTCACCAGCTCCACATTTTTGGCCGCATCATACACGCGGATAAAAGAGTTACGTACCTGGCCAAAGTTCTGTTTCCTGGCAGCAGCTTCGTGAATGGTCACTACTATGCAGATCTCTTTTACAGCAGGATTGATCACAGACAGGTCTACATGGATGGATTCATCATCCCCTTCACCTGCGCCGGTGCGGTTATCTCCGGAGTGTTTCACTGCCTTGTCAGGCGATTCAAGATTGTTGTAGAAAACGAAATACTCATCAGAAATGATCTTCCTGTTCTCTCCCAGTATAAATATGGAAGCATCCAGGTCAAACTCGCCTCCGGTATGCGATTCGTTCACGTCCCAACCTAAGCCAATAGTGAATTTTGGTATTTCAAGATTGGCTCTTTCTCCTTTTTGCAGATTGATTGCCATGATGGTATGATTTTTTGAAGATGATCTAATAAAAAGTTTGCGTTACGCCTGTATTCTTCCATCTGATGATAACCGTTGCTGATCATATTGTCTGCCAGCTCTTCAAGGAAAGCAGGCGTTTGCCTCAGCAGCAGTTGTTCATACTCTTCCGCCGGCGCATTCAGCAGGTATTTCACTACCCGCGTATTAAAGCGGAATGATGGTGCGCACAATACCGCTTCCAGGTGGCGGAGCGAGTGTACGCTATGGTAATTCAGCTTGTTCTCTATGTTGGGATGTATCTCTTTATTCTGCAGTTGTGCATAATAAAGAAAATAAGCTTCGTTATCCAGTTCAAACCTTTTCAGCAGGTTGCGGATGATTAGCTCATGGCTGCCGGTAATACGTATATCATCTGTACAGATCAGTGTTTTCCCCAGCAGGAATTCCCTGTCAAGATGATATCTGTCGTTGATAATAAGCGCCTGCCTGCTTTGCATGTCCAATGCTCCGTAATCTATGCTGTAAGTTTTGTAGCGGTGTATTTTAGCATACTCCACAGGTTTACAGTCATGAATACACAGGTAACGGTTCAGCGTTTTTGCAAAGGCAAGCGTCATGTAATAAGAAGCAGTAGGAATGCTGGTATAAGGACTGGGCAGTATTACCAGTTGTTCCCTGCTCAGTAACTGTTCACCATAGGCAGTAATGAAACCTGTAGCCAGTGCTGCACCGAATGTATCTGCGGCATCACAGTCCCCGAATTTGAACCTGCTGTATGCAGCCGGGTCAAACGGGAAGCTGTCGGCGTCCACAATGCTATGTAAGGCAAATACATCTTTCATTCAACAACTTGTTTAAGGGGTTATTAACAATATCTGTGAGCGTTGCCTGAAAACCTGCCCTGAGGGCGCCCTCCACATCTGCCACGCTGTTATCTCCCAGGTGCCATATCTGTGTGGGCATAAGGTTCTGATGCAACCCCGAGGCCTGTTCCATTACTCTCCGGAACATTTGTTCATCCGGTTTGGAATATCCGGTCTCGTCAGAATACAATTGAAAAGAAAAGTGGGTGTCCCATCCCAATCCGTTCATCAGCCTGCGCAATGTACGCCCTTGAATGAACCCTGTATTACTGAGCAGGCCAAGGGTTATTCCCTGCGCCCTCATCATGGTAAACAACGCCGTCAGGTCTGCGTAAAGCGGCAGCGGGGCATAGCTGAAAAAAAGAGATTCGGACAGGCTGTAAAATTCTTCCAGCCTGTCCGTTTCCACTTTTTTAATATCTGCACCCAGCAGGTGAAGGCATAACAGGTACATCTCGAATGTATGTACGTTACGTCCTGTTATTTCATTCATACTGTTAACCAGCAGGTCCGTTTCCCTGAATACAGCGGCCACTCTTTCTGCAGGATAGCTTTCCAGGCGGAAGAAAGACCGGAACAGGTCTGCCCGTTTCTCTTTAAAAGACGGGTGTGAACGGATAAGCGTCATCCACAGGTCAAACGACACATGCCTTATACCTTCCATGTTACACTACGATGTTCACCTCCGGTGGCGGTGGTGGCAGTTCGTTCAATCCGGCTACTTCTTTACCGCCGCTTTCAATTTTCTGGCTGCCTGTGCTTACGGAAGCAGACACCCATTTAAAGAATGCTTTGATAGTAGCTGCATCTGCAGTATCGAGTGCAACAACGGTGTTTGTGATCTGTTTCAGCAGGCTCACATCAGCGCCGCTACCGGCGGCACATGCTACGGTGATACCTATCTTACTGTTTTGAAAAGCATTCAGGCCACTCTGCCACTGATCGGTTGGAATACCGTCTGTCATCAGGAACACCAGGGGTTTCCAGTCGCCCTTCACATCCGGGGTAGACTTGGCCACTTCCCTGCTTATACTGTCTGCCACCAGTTGTAAAGCCGCACCGAAAGAAGTACCTCCGGCGGCTTTAATTTCCGGCATCTGGAACGAGGAAAGATCAGTGAGAGGCACCAGCTGGCGCGCATCACTGTCAAAGGTGATCAGACTGATAAATGCTGTTTCCAATGCATACGGGTCCTGTCTTAAGGTTGATATCAGCACCTGCACACCATTTTTTACTGCTTCTATGGGCTCGCCGCTCATAGAGCCTGACGTATCCAACACTAAGTAAACCGGTAATCTTCTCATGAATGACTTATGAAATGGGGTGAATTAATAAACGTAGCTTCTCAGTATCTCCACGAAGCTGTCGCTCGGTTTTGGATCTCCCAGCGCCCTGAACTTCCAGGAGCCGTCTTTACGGTATACTTCAGCAAATACCATAGAGCACATATTGTTGTATGCAGCCTCTCCGGAGAGGTTGAATTTCGCGATCTCTTTTCCTTTGTTGTCTACCGCACGGATGAACGCATTTTCCACACCACCGAAGTGCTGGTTATTCTGACGGCCCTGGTAGATAGATACGATGAAAAGGATCTTATCATATTTCGCATCCAGGCTGTCCAGCTTCACAATGATCTGTTCGTCATCGCCATCGCCGGCGCCGGTACGGTTATCGCCTGTCAGCCAGATGTTGCCTGAAGGATGCCTCATACTGTTGAAGAAGATCACATCTCCCTGGTAAAGGCTGAGGTTACGGCCATCATTTGTCTGTACGGTCTTGCCGAGGTCTGCTACCTTGCCATTGCTGTCCAGCAGGAATGCAATAGCATCCAGGTCAAACTCTTCCTCTTTGCTGCCCAGCAGCTTTCCGAAAAAGCCACCGCTTTTTTTTCGGATATCCCAACCAAGACCAATAGTTACAGTTGAAAGGTCGAAGCTTTCTCCTTTATCATTTTTACGGAGGTCAATGGTTTGTCCCTTAACTAAATTGATTGCCATAAGATTTATTTCAATGATGATGTATAGAATAGGTTATATGGAGCAGTTTATTTGATGATCTGTCCTTTATAGTATTTACCTAAGAAGAATGCCAGATCTTCCTTGTATCCGATACCGGAAGCCTCGAAACGCCATTTGCCGTCACGTGAGTACAGGCGGCCAAATTCAACACCGGTTTCTACTGAGAAGTCTTCTCCCAGCTCATATTTGGCAATCTCCTCACCGTTGGCATCGTTAACAATACGGATATACGAATTTCTTACCTGGCCAAAGTTCTGCCTTCTGCCTCCGGCATCATGAATGGTTACAACAAACAGTATCTCCTTGATGTCTGATTGTACTTTTGAAAGATCCACCTTGATCGTTTCATCATCACCATCTGCACTGTTGCCGCCTGTAGGATCATCCCCGGTATGATGCAGCGCGCCGTCAGGTGAAGTGGTGTTGCCATAAAACACAAAATAGCCCTCTGCAGGAATTAACCTGCCATCATTGATCATGAACGCAGATGCGTCCAGATCAAAATCATTGCCAGTCCCTTCATTCGGATTCCAGCCCAGACCCACGCTGATATTGGAAAGACCGATGTCTATTTTTTGTCCCTTCTGTAAATTAATTGCCATTTAGATCTAAAATTTGTCAGGGTTTATAAATTATTGTTGGTTAATGATTAACAACTTAATATGTATCAGCAATCTCGCTCTATAGGTGTATAAATATAATTATAAAATTCGATTGCATCTGATAACAGGTTATGCCTGGATTCCCCCTAGTTTAATGTCAGGTTAAGATTTGTGAATATATTTAAAATTATATATTATACCGGAATTTTTAAATAAAACTTGTGTTAATACTCCTTTTACTGTCTGAAGGATTCCGTACTTTAGCCCCGCCAAAGCGGAAAACCTAATGTCAATTACAGTTACACAGTTAAGTAAGGTATACGGGGAGCAGCGAGCAGTCAATGATATTTCCTTTTCACTGAATAAGGGCGAGGTTGTAGGCTTCCTCGGACCAAACGGAGCCGGCAAGAGCACCACCATGAAGATGATCACCGGTTATCTGCCGCCCAGCGGCGGACAGGCCACCGTATGCGGCTTTGACGTAGCTGCACAGCCAATGGAAGTACGCCGGCGGGTAGGATACCTGCCGGAAGCCAATCCCCTCTACTTTGACATGTACGTCAGGGAATTCCTTGGCTTTATAGCCCAGGTGCACCAGCTTGGCAGGAATACTGAACACCGGATATCAGAGGTTATCGGTATGACCGGCCTGCAGCCGGAAAGTAAAAAAAAGATAGGCGCCCTTTCCAAAGGGTACAAACAACGCGTAGGACTTGCCCAGGCACTGCTGCATAACCCCGAAGTGCTGATCCTGGACGAACCTACTTCCGGCCTGGACCCCAATCAGCTGGCAGATATCCGTAAGCTGATCAGTGATCTCGGACGTGATAAGACAGTAGTGCTCAGCACCCATATCATGCAGGAAGTAGAAGCCATGTGCAGCAGGGTCATCATTATCAACAAAGGTAATATCATAGCAGACGATTCCCTGGAGCACCTGCAACAAGGTGGTACAGAAAACGGTTATATACAGGTATCTTTCGGAGAACCACTCCCTTCAACAGAAGAATTGCAGCAACTGACCGGTGTCACAAGGGTAAAACAACAGGACGCCCGGACCTGGCAGCTATTTGCCGGCAATCTGGAAGAGGTACGGAAAAACCTGTTACAATTTGCTTTGATAAGTAACCGGAACATACTTTCTTTGCAAAGCAATTCGCAAAGCCTGGAGAGTATCTTCAGAGAACTGACGAAACAGCCAGCAGAATAATTAAAGATAGTTCACAGACCCTGTCCGTGAACGGTGGACTAAAAATTTAAAACAACTAAACAACAATGAGTACCATTTCAGCAATTCATGCAAGGCAAATCCTTGATAGCCGCGGCAATCCTACTGTAGAGGTAGATGTAACCACAGAAGACGGTCACTTTGGCCGTGCAGCCGTACCATCCGGCGCTTCTACGGGTAAGCACGAAGCTGTTGAGCTGCGTGACAACGACAAATCCGTATACATGGGTAAAGGCGTGATCCAGGCTGTAAACAACGTGAACGATATCATAGCAGAAGAACTGATTGGCTGGGACGTAAAAGACCAGGCCGGTATCGACAAATACCTGATTGAACTGGATGGTACCGAAAATAAAGGCAAACTGGGCGCTAACGCTACCCTGGCTGTTAGTATGGCTGTTGCAAAAGCTGCTGCAGACGAAGCTAACCTGCCCCTGTACCGCTACCTGGGCGGCGTAAACGCTACCACCCTGCCCGTTCCTTTAATGAACATCATCAACGGTGGCGTTCACGCTGACAACAAAATTGATTTCCAGGAGTTTATGATCGTTCCTGTAGGCGCTCCCACCTTCTCTGAAGGCCTGCGCTGGGGCGTGGAAGTATTCCACCACCTGAAATCCGTGCTGAAAAAGAAAGGTTACAGCACCAACGTAGGTGACGAAGGCGGCTTCGCTCCTGAGATCCAGAGCAACGAAGAAGCTATCGAAACTGTACTGCAGGCTATCGAAGCAGCCGGTTACAAACCAGGCGAACAGATCGGTATCGCCCTGGATGCTGCCAGCAGCGAAATGTTCAACGATGCTGACAAAACCTACAAATTCTACAAAAGCTCCGGTAAAGTGATCAGCAGCGACGAAATGGTTGCTTACTGGGCTGAATGGTGCAAAAAATATCCTATCGTTTCTATCGAAGACGGTATGGCTGAAGACGACTGGGAAGGCTGGAAAAAACTGACCGAAGCTGTAGGTGCTAACGTACAGCTGGTTGGTGACGACCTGTTCGTAACCAACGTTAAACGCCTGAAAACCGGTATCGACCAGCAGATCGGTAACAGCATCCTGATCAAAGTAAACCAGATCGGTACTGTAACTGAAACTATCGATGCAGTTAACATGGCACACAAAGCCGGTTATACCTCCATCATGAGCCACCGCTCCGGCGAAACTGAAGATACTACCATCGCAGACCTGGCAGTAGCCCTGAACTGCGGCCAGATCAAAACCGGTTCCGCTTCCCGTACTGACCGTATGGCGAAATACAACCAGTTGCTGCGCATAGAGGAAGAACTGGATAACGTAGCTTATTATCCCGGTAAATCCATTAAATTTGGTAAAAGATAAAAACTCACAATTGAGTTTCGTGCGTCGAATTTCGGGAAATGATGTTTGATGACGAATATTTTAATTAGTGGTCCATATTTTCCGGGTTTTGATTTACTTCAAAACCCGGATTTTTTTTACCTTTATCGAAATGCCAGGGTTAAAGTCCATAAAAGTGCCAGCGTACGTGCGGAATAAATATTTCGTATCAGCCGTAGCATTCGTTATCTGGCTGGCATTTATAGATAGTAAGAACCTTCTCTCCCAATACGAACTACAGTCAGAAGTAAATAAACTGGAAGGCCAGAAGACGTTTTTCCAGGAAGAGATCAATAAAACAAAGAAAGAACAGCAGGAACTGCTGTCCAGCCCCGAAAAACTGGAGAAATTCGCCCGGGAAAAATACCTGATGAAAAAAGATGATGAAGACCTGTTCATTATTACTGAGAAAGAATGACCAGTATTTTATTGAATTTCTTTGCTTTTGAAATCCCACCCTCATTTTCTCCCCGAAAAAACCCTGTTGCACCGATAAATACCCCTTATTTTTACTTCCGAAATATTTCAATTAATATTGACAATACATTCCGCACAATCTCCGTTATAGTATTAGGAACTAATCATTTGTATTAAAACTATTTTGCATGGGCAATTCTACACACCTTTTCTCTACCTTATATTCTGTAACCAATAGCGCAACTAAACTACAAAAGATGACAGACCAGGACCCGGAATTATCCCGTGAAGAGGAAATTTGTCTGAATCAGACAAGAAAAGCGCTGGATACTATCCATTTTTCGCCCAGACCAGAAACACTGCAGGCTATATCCGACTACGCAAAAAAAGCCCAGCCGGCTAAGTAGCCCTCACTGTCATACGTCAGCGGTAATTACTGTTTCTTGACATATCTTTACAGGTATGACAAAGAAAGAGCGCTTTGCCTTCGTTATCAGATATTTCGAAGAACATGCTCCCAATGCGGAGACAGAACTGATCTACGACAATCCTTATCAACTGCTGGTGGCAGTTATCCTGTCGGCCCAATGTACCGATAAACGGGTTAACATGACCACTCCCGCCATCTTTGAACGATATCCTGATATGGAGGCGCTCAGCCACGCCACATATGATGAGCTGTTCCCTCTTATACGCAGCATCAGCTACCCGGGCAATAAGACAAAACACCTTATCGGAATGGCACAGATGGTAATGGAGAACTTTAACGGAGAAATCCCTTCCACAGTACCCGAACTGGTCACCCTTCCCGGCGTAGGACGTAAAACAGCCAACGTAATCACCTCTGTAGTGCATCAGCAACCCAACATGGCTGTAGATACACACGTATTCCGCGTATCAGCCCGCATAGGACTGACCACAAACGCCACCACTCCCCTGCAAACAGAAAAACAACTGCTGAAATATATCCCGGAAGAAAAAGTATATATCGCCCATCACTGGCTGATATTACATGGCCGTTATATCTGCGTGGCACGCACTCCCAAATGCGGAGAATGCGGCTTGCGCCCTGCATGTAAATATTACCATACTGCCATACGCGGTAATTGATCTGCCCCCCCGGCGGGTCTGCTGCCAACCCTTCCGCTCAAATATTTCCATTGGAATTTCGATCAGATTTTACTTATCTTTTGCCGTTAAAGTTTTTACAGAGTTTATAAAGCTGAAATGTCGTTATGAAGTTAAATACGCGAATACAACTATCCGTGATGATGTTCCTCGAATTCTTCGTTTGGGGAGCATGGTTTGTTACTTTAGGTACCTTCCTGGCAAAAAATCTGAACGCCACTGGCCTGGAAACAGCCAGTGTATTTTCCACACAATCTTACGGCGCTATCATCGCCCCATTCATTGTAGGTCTGATAGCTGACAAATACTTCAACGCAGAAAGAATACTTGGTGTTCTGCACCTGCTGGGAGCATTCCTGATGTACCAGATGTACAACGCAGAAAGCGTAAGCGTATTCTATCCTTATGTGTTTGGCTATATGGTGGGATACATGCCAACACTGGCATTAGTGAACTCTGTATCCTTCCGTCAGATGAACAACCCGGAAAAAGAATTCTCCTCTATCCGTGTATGGGGAACCATCGGCTGGATCGTCGCCGGCCTGACCATCAGCTATGTCTTCAAATGGGACTCTGAAGCAAACATTGGCGCAGGCATGCTGAAAAATACCTTCGCAATGGCCGGTATTGCTTCACTCCTGCTGGGACTGTTCAGCTTCACACTGCCTAAAACACCTCCGGTAAAAGACAAGAACCAGAAAGACAGCATAGGCTCTATCCTTGGCCTGGAAGCTATAAGCCTGTTAAAGAGCAAAAACTTCCTGATATTCTTCATCTCTTCTATCCTCATCTGTATCCCGCTGGCATTCTACTATCAGAACGCACACCCATTCCTGGAACAGACAGGACTGGAGAATCCTACCGGTAAAATGACTATCGGACAAATATCTGAAGCAGCCTTTATCCTGCTGCTGCCAGTCTTCTTCAGCAAATTCGGCTTCAAGAAAACCATTATGGTAGGTATGCTGGCATGGGCAGTACGCTATACCCTCTTTGCCTACGGTAATGCAGATACCCTGAGCTTCATGCTGCTACTCGGTATTGCACTGCATGGCATCTGCTATGACTTCTTCTTCGTGTCCGGTCAGATCTACACCGATGCACAGGCAGGAGAAAAATATAAAAGCGCTGCACAAGGCCTGGTTACCCTCGCTACTTATGGCGTCGGTATGCTGATAGGTTTCTGGGTAGCAGGCTTTATTTCCGATTACTACAAAGCCAACCCGGTTGAAAATATCTGGCGTATGATATGGCTGATCCCTGCAGGTATCGCAGTAGTAGTATGGCTGCTGTTCATGGCACTGTTCCGCGACAGCAAAAAAGAAGCCGCACCAGGCAGCATTAAGCACGCAGCATAATAAAAGTTATCTTCTATACACTCCGCAGTACACTACCTATACAAACCGGTTTTTTACTGCGGAGTTTTTCATTATACAGGGCTTTAACTCTTATCACTATAAATCCAATCAGATAATTATGCAACGTATTTCCATGTTAGGCTCAGGCTTCATTGGCCGCTTCTATGCAGACTCTCTCCAGGGACAAAGAAGCCGGGACAAGATTGTCAGCATTTACTCCCGCAGGGAAGAAAGCGCCAAAAAATTTGCGGAAGATTACCAGGTAGATCACTGGACAACAGACATGGAGGCATCCATTGCACATCCTGACGTAGATGTGGTTTGCATCTCCCTGCCCAACAATCTCCACGAAGCCGCCGTAGCACTCTGCTGCAAACATAAAAAAGGCGTGATCTGTACCAAACCGCTGGGCAGGAATGCCGAAGAAGCAAAGAGGATGCTGGAAATGGTAGAAACCGCCGGCATCTTCAACGGTTATCTGGAAGACCTTGTATATACTCCCAAATTCCTGAAAGCACTGGAAAGCGTGAAGAACGGCGCATTAGGACGCATTCTCTGGGCCAAATCAAGAGAAACACATCCCGGCCCGCATAGTGAGTGGTTCTGGGATAAAGAACAGGCAGGTGGCGGCTGCATACTCGACCTGGGCTGCCACTGTGTTGAAATAGCCCGCAGCTTTATAGGGAAAGATATCAAACCCGTAGAAGTAATGTGCTGGGCTGATACACAGGTTAAACCTATTGATGCAGAAGATCATGCCATTGGTCTTGTGAAATATGAAAATGGCGCCATCGGCCAGTTTGAAGTAAGCTGGACCTTCCGCGGTGGACTGGACCTCCGTGATGAAGTAATGGGAACAGAAGGTACCATCTGGCTGAACAGTTTCCTGCGTACAGGCTTTGATATGTTCACCACCGGCAAAGGAGCCGACTATGTAGCTGAAAAAGCAGAAAGCAACAGCGGCTGGCTATTCCCCGTAGGCGACGAACTGAACGAACTGGGCTACAATCATATGTTTGCTGACATGTTCCAGGCTAAAGAAACAAACCGCCCGGCAAGAGAAACCTTCTATGACGGATATGTGGTGAATGCCATCCTCGATGCAGCTTACCGCAGCGCCGCCAGCAAACAATGGGAGCCCGTTAAGCTGGATATCTGGCGCGGACAGACAGGCGTAGGGAAAGCTACCACGCTTACAGAATATGATGCGCAATATTACCTGGTAAAGGAAGAAATGACACATTTCGGAGCTAAGAAGCTGATCCTGAAAGATAAAACCAGTGGACAGATCATTGAGCGTACCATATAGGTCCTTTTAAATTCCAGCCGGCCGCAGGCCACAATATACTTGCAAAATCGCTTTCGCCTACAGTGAAAGCGATTTTGCAATGCTTTTTCTTCACGCTGCGCACAGCTAAAGAAAGAAAATATACAGATATATTCAGCTCACTTTTATAATATAGGCTTTCCCCAACGCCTGGTTGATCTCTACCTGCACCAACGCCCCCTTTTCATACTTATAGACGTTCTTTTTCCCCTCAGGCAACACCAGCTCATATAAACCATTTCCAAGGGCATTCAACGTCAGGAAAACTCCCAGTGTTTCTGAAAACACCCTGGTTACCTGCCGCGGTTCAATAAAATACATCTCTCCTACAGAATGCAGGATCTCCGTATTATTCAACACAGATTTCTCACCGTTCTGCACAATAGTGTAATTCTTGCCGTCACGCAGCGTTACAACAGATTTATTATCCGCTTCCTTACCGGAGCTCCGTATCGCTTTTGCCCTGATTAGCACATTATCATCAAACTCACAGGAAATATCAAGATTGAACTTTGCCAGCAGCTTCATTTCCACCTTACTCAGGATAGAAATACTCCGGGCAGTTCCATTCACTTTACAATGCGCTGTAACATTGCCGATTACGTGATTGCTATAGCGTATCTCGTAATTATGGGTCTGGGCAGATACCCTGAAGCCGTTTATCAAAAACAGGCAGATAAAGAATGATGACCAAACGACTCCTTTCATGGATAAAGGTTTTGGCTATGGGAATGATGCTTTCTATAGCAAACGTGCAGGGTGCATTTTTGTTATATCGTTTTAAATATAATAAAAAAATCCTGCCCTTACAGGCAGGATTACATAATTATTTTTTCATATAGCAGCAGCGCTTATGCCTGTAGCATTTCTTTTATCTTAACTACCAGCTCTCCCTTGGTGATAGGCACACCCATGATCTTATTATAACCCTGTGCATCTATCAGGAACTGTTCACGGATAATACGGATCAGCTGACCATTATTGATCTCAGGGATCAGCACTTTGTCATAGCTATGCAGTATCTCAGCCAGGTTCTTAGGAAAAGGACGCAGGTACCTGATATGCGCATGCGCAACTTCATGACCTTCTGCCAGCAATTCCAGCACAGCACTCTTGATAGCGCCGTAGGTAGAACCCCAGCCCAGTACCAGTACTTTACCTTTCTCAGGTCCCAGTTCTATCTTCTGCAGCGGAATATGATCCGCTATCTTATCTACTTTTTCCTGGCGGATACGCACCATCAGCTGGTGGTTTTCCGGATCATAACTTACGTTACCGGTGATGTTCTGTTTCTCCAGGCCGCCAATACGGTGTTCCAGCCCAGGGGTGCCAGGTACTGCCCACGGACGTACCAGGTTCTCATCACGATGGTAAGGCAGGAACTGCTCTTCTCCTTCCTCCAGTCCCTTCTTGAACTTCACAGGAATAGCCGGCAGGTCTGCACTCTTAGGGAAACGCCATGGCTCAGCACCATTGGCTATGTACCCGTCACTCAGGTAAATAACCGGTGTCATATGCGCCACAGAGATGCGGAAGGCTTCAAAAATGCTTTCAAAACAGTCTGAAGGTGTTGCTGCAGATATTACCGGCATAGGACACTCCCCGTTACGGCCATAATAAGCCTGCAGCAGATCAGATTGCTCTGTTTTGGTAGGCAGGCCCGTAGATGGACCGCCACGCTGTATATTCACTATCAGCAGGGGAATTTCCAGCATTACCGCCAGGCCCATAGCTTCGCCTTTCAGCGCCATACCCGGACCGGAAGTAGTGGTAACACCCATATGACCACCATAAGATGCACCAATGGCAGAGGTAATACCCGCTATTTCATCTTCCGCCTGGAAAGTACGGATACCGAAGTTCTTATATTTACTCAGCTCATGCAGGATATCAGATGCCGGAGTAATAGGATATGTACCCAGGAACAGCGGCAGGTTAGCTTTCTGGCTGGCGGCTATAAGACCGTATGCCAGAGCAGTATTACCGGTAATGCTACGGTAAGTACCCGGTTCCATTCGGGCTTTCTCCACCTTGTAACGGGTGCTGAACGCCTCTACTGTATCTCCGAAATTATAACCTGCATGAAGGGCCTTTAAGTTACTCTCCAGTATCTCAGGCTTTTTACTGAATTTCTCATTGAGGAAATTCTCTGAGCTTTCCAGGCTACGGTCATACAGCCAGTACAGGAAGCCCAGTACAAACATGTTCTTTGCACGGTCCTTTTCCTTCATACCCAGGTTGATGTCCTTCAGCGCTTCACGCGTCATCTTGGTCACATCCATGGTATGGAGCTGGTAAGCCGCCAGAGAACCATCCTCCAGCGGATTGATACCGTCAGGATAGTTAGCCAGACGAAGGTTCTTGGAATCAAAACCGTCCGTATTAGCTATGATAATGCCACCTTTCTTGAGAGATTTCAGGTTGGCCTTCAACGCGGCCGCATTCATGGCTACCAGTACATCACAGGCATCGCCCGGAGTAAAAATGCGGTTCGAAGAAAAATGCAGCTGGAAACCACTCACACCAGCCAGGGTACCCTGCGGAGCACGGATTTCAGCGGGGAAGTCAGGGAAAGTGCTCAGGTCATTACCAACCAGTGCCGTATTATTAGAGAACTGTGTTCCGGTAAGCTGCATACCGTCTCCACTATCTCCGGCAAACTTTATCACTACGTTCTCTATCTGTTGTACCGAAATATTTGACATTGAATATCTTATTTAACTGACCTATATATTTAAGGCTGTAAATTTAACAATTCGGGAGGTAAGTATCCATTGTTATATTAAAAGAATAGCCAGTAGAACAAAAGTACACAAACCTTGTAGACTTTGAGCGGTTAACCTATAGCTATATGTTATGGGTCATAACTTTAAGTAATCAATGGTTAAAAAAAATCTGTTATACAACACTCCTTTAACACATGAATTTGTAATTTAGTGTACTAAAATCAAATACTGATACCATGGCATTATTTCAATCCAATAACCCTGTATTAAACGAAAAGGCCCTTCAAAAGGCCGGTAGCTCCTCATCAGAAGGTGTAATGACCATAAATGGCACCATTGGTAAAATGGGCTTTTTATTGCTGATGGTTATGGCTGCCGCTGTTTATGCATGGGGCGTGCCTGCAAGACAACAAAACCCTGTCCCTTTCCTGATAGGCGGTTCCCTAACCGGTTTCATACTGGCAATAGTAATGGTCTTTAAAAAAGAATGGTCCCCTTACCTGGCGCCTGCATACGCACTGGCAGAAGGTCTTTTCCTGGGTGTGATCTCTGTACTGTACAGCAACCTTTATGAGGGTATCGTACTGCAGGCAGTAGTACTGACCTTCGGCACTTTTGCAGCTATGCTGGTACTTTATAAAACACGCGTTATCCGCGCAACAGAAAGGTTCAGATCTATTATTATCACCGCTACAATGGGTATTGCCTTCTTCTACCTGATCGCATTTGTACTGGGTATGTTCAACATTCATATCCCTTTCCTGCATGAAGGCAGCGCAGTAGGCATTATTTTCTCCCTGGTAGTGGTAGCTATTGCCGCTCTCAACCTGATCCTGGATTTTGACCTGGTAGAAACCGGCGCAGCCCAGGGCGCTCCTAAATATTTTGAATGGTACGCATCCTTCGGCATGCTGGTTACCCTGGTTTGGTTATACCTGGAAATACTCCGCTTATTATCCAAACTGAACAGAAGATAATTTTATTCTCATAACAGATACAGATAGCCTTCACATAAGTGAAGGCTATTTTTTTGTAGTTCGGATGCGACAAAATGTTGCACCGCTTCTACTGACATGACATGTCATGACAGCCAGCTCTTCAGCAATCGTTTTTAACAGATAAACCCTCTACTGTTAAAGGTTTCGTAAAGTAATGTTAACATCTGCCCCTATATCTTTATTCTTCCGCTATGGCATGGTAATTGAATTTATCTGTACATAGTTCTTTTGATGAAATTCAGGACATTATGAACAAAGCAAATACAGTCATAATAGCTCTTGCAACAACGGCCATGACGGCATTCGGATTCCGCACCAGGGAAGGTGGTACCATATCAGGCAAAGTAACGCCTATGGATGGGGCCAGCAAAACCTGGGCAATACAGGGTACGGATACGTTGAATGTGGCCATTGCCGACGGTACGTTCACCTTCCAGGGAATAAAGAATGGTACATATACGGTAACAGTAGAGGCAAAACAGCCTTTCAGAAACGTTACCATTAACAATGTACTGGTAGAGGAAGGAAAGATCACCGATCTGGGCAACATCAAACTGGAACAATAAATACGCAAGCAATAGTTGGTTTTCATAGGGGTTAATCAAAAAGCCGGTTCCATACGTCCGTATGGCCGGCTCTTTTTTTGGGATTATACCCAACCTGCCTAGGGGTAACGGTCCCTGCTGCCGTTTTAATTCTATAGCAACCCCTTTGATCATGACAGATTCATTCACAGGAAAGCGGGAGAGCAGTCGGCGACTGGCTACATGTATTGAATTGATACTGCTGGCATTATTCTGCCTGGTATTGTCTTCCTGTAGCAGCAACGTGGAATATAAGAACTGTGAAAGTATCTGTTCAGAGATAAAGGACGTCAGGTAGGATATCAAACCAATTAGAAAGTGTCACACATGCAAGCTACTTCCATAGCCGCATTTTCAGGAACTGCCAGCAGTTATATGGACAGGAATAAGGACAAAACCTATTTTTGTACCATGCCGGAAAATGCACAACTACAAAAGCAGTTACAGGAAGATGAACAGGCATTTATGGAAACCTTGTTCAAAACCTATTTTTCGTTCGTCTGCAAAACGATCTGCCGTATAGTACAGGATAGTGCTACAGCGGAAGACCTGGCGCAGGACGTGTTTATAAAGATATGGAACCGCCGCAGTGAACTGCAGCAGGTCTATTTTAAAGCATATTTACAGCGTGCTGCTATTAATATGGCACTGGACCACATAGATAAGAACAAGAGACGGGGCGTACATATGCCGCTTGAGGAGCATATAGAACCGGTGCAGGCTGCCCCTGCAGGCCAAAGCCTGCAGCAGACCACCAGGCATATACAGCAGGCCATTGACAAGCTTCCTGCCAAATGCAGGGAGATCTTTATCCTTAGCCGGTACGAAGAGCTGTCCTATAAAGAGATAGCTACTACCCTCAATATATCTGTTAAAACAGTAGAAAACCAGATGATAACCGCCTTAAAAAAGCTCAGAGTATCATTGCAGGACTACCTGCAGATCATCCTGTTCGTTGCAGGCGCCTCTCTTTATCCTTTACTTTTACAACTATAAACGGTATGTCAGACACCTTTGAGCATATAGAACTGTTGATCATACGGGCACTGGAAAACAGCCTGGACAAAGCCGGCACGCAGGAGCTGCAGACCTGGCTGGAAGAGGATGAATCGCACCGCAGATATTATGAAGAGATCCGTAAAACCTGGGAAGTGACCGGTAGTGCAGATGTTGAACATGAACCTGATGTTGACGCCAACTGGAATCGGTTTACCAGCCGCTTACAGGCAGAAACCGCTACTTCCACTCCCGTAATACGCAGCATGAAATGGTATGCGCTCCGGGCCGCTGCTGCAGTACTGCTGCTGGGCGGAGCTGCCACCCTTTACTTTACCACCAGGAGCCGGGAAGTTGAAATTGACATACGTACAGCCGCTGCCCAAAAGACAGTGATCCAGCTCCCTGACGGTACCAAAGTATTCCTGAACGAACAAAGCCATCTGCGTTACGCCCAACAGTTTGAAGGAGAAGAACGCACCGTCTACCTGGAAGGAGAAGCTTTCTTTGATGTTGCACAGGAAGAACAACGCCCGTTTATAGTGTATACTGATCATACCAGGACACAGGTACTCGGTACTACTTTCGACGTAAGAGCATATAAAATAGAACCGGTAACAGTATCTGTAGTAAGTGGTAAAGTAGCAGTGTCAGATAAAAAAGAAGAAAAGAAAGTGATCCTTACCCCGGGACGCCGGGCCACATTCAGAGACGGCAGCCAGATAGAAGAAAGCGCTATAGATGCAAAAGCAACTGCATGGAAAAAGAATATGCTGTACTTTGATGATGCACCGTTCAACAATGTAGTGGAAATGCTGGAAGCATATTATGGCATAAAGATAAAAATAGAAGATCCTAAGGCCGCTAACTACCAGTTCCAGGGGCATTTTGAAAATGATGCAAAACTGGAAGACGTATTACAGGTGCTTACAGAAAGTGCTAACCTTACACTGAGCAGAGAACAGGACGTATATATCTTAAAAGCTAAATAACTACAACTGTTTCATTAAAAGAAAAAGCTTTTGCCATATGGCAAAAGCTTTTTCTTTTAATGAAAGGCTGGCCAATGGCCAGCCTGATGTTCTGATTTATCAGGCCCCTCCCAGTTTGCATTTCTGCAATACTTCCCAGGATTTGCCATTGTGACGAAGGAAATACAGGTTATTCACCTTAAAGGTGGCTTTATATTCCTTGTTCTCATATTCAGGCCATGCCTTTTCAAACTGGGCATCTTCCAGGTCTTTGAACGCAACCGTTACGTGCGGAGTAAAGCCTGTACGCGCCAGCATGGTACTGAAACCAAATTCCTTACGCAGGAAGTTGATCAGCTGTCTGTGCAGTGCACCCATAGTTTCGCTCTTCTCTACATTAATGAACAGAACGCGGTTCTGCTTATTAGGGAAGGTGCCGAAACCATTCAGAGACACTTCGAACGGAGCCTGTGCTTTTGCAAACTCAGCCAGTTCATCACAGAATGCTTTTTCCAGTGCAGGATCTGCAGTGAAAGGTACCTGGAGAGTAATATGCGGCAATACTTTCAGCGCATACAACGGACCATACTTTTCAGCAAACTCCTGTTTTATTTTAATTATCTCCTTACCTACTTCAGCAGTAGGAAGCAGGGCGATAAAGTATATCTTGTTATCTGGTTTCGGAGGCATAGGACGTCTGTTGCCACCAAAGCTTGGACGGCCGCCACCACGGTTGAAGCCACCACCACCGCCACCGCGGTTGAAGCCACCACCACCGCCGCCGCGATTGTAACCACCGCCGCCGCCGCCGCGATCGTAACCACCGCCGCCACCGCCGCGATTGTAACCACCGCCGCCACCGCCACGATCGTAACCACCGCCGCCACCGCCGCGATTGTAACCACCACCGCCGCCGCCGCGATCATAACCACCGCCGCCACCGCCGCGATCGTAACCACCGCCGCCACCGCCGCGATTGTAACCACCACCGCCGCCGCCACGGTCGTAACCGCCACCGCCGCCGCGATCATAGCCGCCTCCGCCACCACCGCGATTGTAGCCTCCGCCACCTTCGCGATCGCCGCCATAGCCACCACCATAACCACCGCCACCACGGTTGTAACCGCCACCACCGCCTTCACGGTCGCCGCCATAGCCACTACCGCCGCCGTAGCCACCATTATCACGCGGACGGTATCCACCGCCGCCGCCATCACGATCCCCACGATTATAACCACCGCCACCTTCACGGTCTACATTAAATGGTCTGTCATTGTCCCGGTTGAAATTACCAGGTCTGCCCTCCCTTTCGCTATTAAAATCGGGTTTGAAGTAACCGCCTGGTCTCTCCTTATTGGGATCTTGGTCTTTGTCTGTACCAGGAGAGTAGGGCCTGCGGGGGCGTTCGTTTCTCTCAAAAGTCATCTTACTTAATTAAGCGTTTGAATCAATATTAGCTATGATTTCATAAAAATGAAATACGTCTCCATAAGAGTTATATAAGGGCGCCGGAGAAACTCTAATTACTCCAGGTTCCCGCCAGTCGACGATTATACCGGCGTCTGTCATCTTTTGTTGGATATGCTTCCCTCCATCATGGAAAAGCAAAGATAACTGAGCACCGCGTTCCTTACAATTTTTTGGCGTAATTATTTCAAATTTTATGTTTTCTATATGTTTTAACAGGAATTCAAGATAATTGGTGAGTTTTATGCTCTTATCTCGTAAAGCTGCTATCCCGGCGGACTCAAATAGTTCCAGCGAGGCTTTTAATGCTACCATGTTAAATACCTGTGCCGTGCTCAATTGCCAGCCTTCTGCACGGCTTTTGGGTTTAAAACCCTTCTCCATTTTAAAACGGGTACTTTCTTCGTTGCCCCACCAGCCGCCTAACCTTTGCTGGTCAATATTACGGGCATGTCTTTCATGTACAAATGCTCCACCTACAGCGCCTGGGCCTCCATTCAGGTATTTATAGGAGCACCACACAGCAAAATCTACATTCCAATCATGTAACTTCAAAGGTACGTTTCCTACTACGTGCGCCAGGTCGAACCCAGCTACAGCCCCTACTCTATGGGCCGCTTCCGTAATGGACTGCATATTAAACAATTGGCCGGTATAATAGTTTATTCCCCCCAATAATATTAATGCTAAGCTACTACTTTCCTGCGCAATTATTTCAAAAATATCTTCCTCCCTTATCAAATGTTCACCTTGCCGGGGGGCAATCTCCACTATCGCTGTGGCCGGATCATATCCATGCATCTTAACCTGTGTTTCCACAGCGTACTGGTCACTGGGAAAAGCTCCTGCCTCCATCAACACCTTAAAACGTTCCTTTGTAGGCCTGTAAAAACTTAACATCATCAGATGCAGATTTACAGTAAGCGTGTTCATTACAGTCAACTCGTCCTGACTGGCGCCAACCAGATCAGTCAATGGTTTACTGCAATATTGCTGGTAATAAAGCCAGGGATTCTTTGCGCCCCAATATCCTTCCACCGCGTAATCTTTCCAGTCCTGCAGTTCTTGTTCTATGGCCGGTTTTATGTTCTTTGCCTGCAGCCCCAGCGAATTCCCGCAGAAATAGATCGCATCTCTGCCATTCCTCTGAGGAAAATAAAATTGCTCCCTGTATGTCTTTAATGGGTCCAGTTGGTCCTGCTCCTTAGCAAACTCCCTTGTTAAGTCAAACATAATTCAAAATTCCAGGTTTCTCTTACCAGATTTCACATATTATTGAACTCTACTTAAAAAAATGAGTACTGTCATGCCTTTTAAAGCATTAAACCGGAAATCTGTTATAACGTGTATAAATCAATCACCGTCTATTAAATTACCTAATCCCCCAAGAATACTGCCTTCTTCCTTTCTCTTTCCTGTACCGTAAGAAACCAGCCTGCCGGCCAGCCTGCTGATAGGCAATGATTGTATCCATACTTTACCCGGACCTCTTAACGTGGCAAAGAACAAACCTTCACCACCAAATACCATATTCCGGATCCCTTTTACAAATTCAACGTCAAAATGTACTCCCGCAGTATACGCAACCACACATCCCGTATCTATTTTGAGTACCTGCCCTGGCAATAACTCTCTTTGTATCACCATACCTCCTGCATGCACAAATGCCATACCATCTCCTTCCAGCTTCTCCATAATAAAACCCTCTCCACCAAAAATACCCGTCCCTAACCGTCTCTGCCATTCAATACCAATACTCACACCCTTGGCAGCACAGAGGAAAGCATCTTTCTGACAGATCACCTTACCACCCATCTGCGAAAGGTCCATCGGAATGATCTTTCCCGGGTAAGGAGCCGCAAAACTGATACGCTTCTTGCCCTGCCCGATATTTGTAAATGCTGTCATGAACAGGCTTTCTCCTGTTAATATACGTTTGCCGGCCGAGACCAGCTTCCCGAAAAGGCCTTGATTTGACTGCGAACCATCCCCAAACATTGTTTGCATCTGAATCTCCTGGTCCATCATCATAAAACTGCCGCTTTCAGCAACAACAGTCTCTTGTGGATCCAGTTCTATCTCGACAATCTGTATTTCCTCGCCATAGATATGGTAGTCTATTTCATGGTTGCGTCGCATAAGCGTTGATTATTATAAGGGCAACAAAAATGGTTTGTTTGCCAAATGTAAGTATTTGCTCCGGCAGTCAATTGTTAAAATTTGTTAAGGTGTAAAAAAAAGAAACCGTCCCGTTGAAACGGGACGGTACCTGTTAAACCTACAACTGTTACACTGTATATAGTGTGAACTAAAAATCTTTATGTATCTCCGTCTCATTTTCCTCCTCATCCTTATCAAAAAACCGGTAAGGTTTCGGGGAAACATAAGCAGGATCATGCATCTCTTTTACTACATCTTTCTTCGTCAGCCATTTGAGTATAAGTACCAGGAAAGGCACATACTTCAGACTACGCGGCCAGCCATAATGGTCCAGTACATCAATGGATCGCTTGTTCATCGCATACATAACCGGCACCAGTATCAATGTCAGGAAAGTCGCAAAGATCAAACCGTATACCATTGTCCATGCAAGAGGTCCCCAGAATGCCACGTTGTCACCACCAAAGAAAATATGTGGGTTGAATTCTGAGAATAACAGCGCAAAGTCAATGTTCAGGCCCACTGCCAGCGGTATCAGACCCAATATGGCAGCAATGGCCGTCAGCAACACCGGCGTCATACGCGTACGGCCTGCTTCAACTACCGCTTCATATACCGGCATCTTCTGCTGCACCAGCAGGTCTGTAAACTCCACCAGTACTATACCGTTCCTCACTACTATACCCGCCAGCGCCATAATACCAACACCTGTCATCACAATGGAAATATCCATTCCGGAAATGGCAAAACCCAGGAATACACCAATGATAGAGAACAATATCTCCATAAGTATCACCAGCGGCCTTCCCACAGAGTTGAACTGCGTTACCATGATCATGAAGATCAGGCCAAAAGCTCCCAGCATGGCCAGTCCAAGGAAGTTAGACGTCTCTGCCTGATCTTCCTGCTCCCCTGTCATTTTAACAGTAATGCCCTGTGTTCTCGGGAAATCCTGTATGGCCGTCTGTATCTGCTGCACCACTTCATTCGTATTGTAACCGGTAAGCACATTTGAATACAACGTTACAACACGCTTCTGATCTATACGCTTGATGCTTGCATAAGTGTTGGAATACCTGATATCTGCTACCGCAGATAATGGCACCTGACGTATAGCACCACCCATATTCATATCCCTGTACACAATATTCAGGTTCATCAGCGTATTGATATTGTTACGCTGCGATTCCTGGAACCTTACCATGATCGGATAATCATCTTCAGGATCACGGAACTTCGATACTTCCTGTCCGTACAGGGCAGTACGCAAAGCCATACCAATAGTACGGGTAGAAATACCCTCGCTGTTAGCCCTTTCCCTGTCAATGTTTACAAGTATCTCAGGCTTGTTGCTCTGAAAATCTGACTTCAGCTCTTCCACACCTCCTATCTGCAGTGAATCAAGATAACGCTTCATCTTATCTGCTGTAGCCGTTAACGCCTCAAACTCATCACCTGCTATTTCAATGTTGATAGGCTTACCTGTTGGAGGACCACCCTGCTCCTGCTCTACGGTTATATCCACACCAGGAATCCCCCTGGCCACCTTACGTATTTTATCAAGATACTGTACCGTAGAATGTCCGTTACGTTTTCCAAATTCTACGAAAGCAACGGTCACCTTACCTTTATGAGGCTGTACGCTCATATCCATCTGCGAAGGATCTCCCGCACCTACTGCCACATTGGAAATGATAGATTCTACTATAGGGTTATTCTTACCCACCACTGCCGTGATCCTGTCTTCAATAATATGCGTAATAGAATCTGTATACTTCTGGTCAGTACCCATCGGCAGCTCTATATAAGCATAGATAAAGTTGGGGTCCGCCTGCGGGAAGAACACCACTTTAGGGCTGCGTATCACCGTCAGTATCAGACTGAAGATGAGCAAAAAGAAAGTACCTACAAGTATCCATACAGGTCTCCAGCCAATCAGACACCATTTCAGTATACGCTTATAACGCTCCTGTACCCTGGGCCAGAAGTTATGTTGAAAACGACGGGCAACGCCACCTAACCAGAAACGCTCTAATACTATCATCAGGTATACGAACACCACAAAATTCCCTGCACCGAAACTGAACAGGTAACTTATCAGCGCTATTCCTATAAACACAGCCGTAAATACTGCAAACTTTTTGTCCATCGCAGGCCTGGGATGATTCTCCCCTTCATGCCTGTCCATGAAATCTACCGCAAATACCGGGTTGATAATATATGCTACTATCAGTGAAGCCCCCAGTGTAGTGATCAGCGTTACTGGCAGGAAGAACATGAAACTACCTATGATACCCGGCCAGAAAAGAAGCGGAAAGAAAGGCGCCAGTACCGTCATAGTACCCGAGAACACCGGCAGGAACACCTCTCCTGCAGCTACTTTCGCCGCTTTTACAATACCAAGATCTTTACGTTCATAAAAGATACGATGCACGTTCTCTATCACCACAATGGCATCGTCCACCACTATCCCCAACGCCAGCAGGAAAGAGAACAACACCATCATGTTCAGCGTGAAATCAAATGCCGGCATCAGCAGGAACGCAATGAACATGGAGATAGGTACAGACAACGCCACAAAGATGGCATTCACCGCTCCCATGAAGAACATAAGGATAATAGTTACCAGCAGGAAGCCAATGATGATCGTATTGATCAGGTCATGCAGCGTTACCCTGGTGGAATCAGACTGGTCTGCCGTAATAGTTACATCAAGACCTTTAGGCAGATAATCTTCCTTCATCTCTTTCACGATCTCCCTGATCTTATCAGAAGCATCGATCAGGTTCTTACCGCTTTGTTTTATCACGTTCAGCGTGATCACATTCTTGCCATCCAGGCGGGCATAGCTTTCCTGCTCCTTAAAACCGTCTACCACCTCCGCAATGTCCCGCAGATATACAGTAGCGCCGGATTGTCCGCGCACCACAATATTGCGGATCTTCGATGCATCTTTATATTCGCCTTTTACACTCAGTGTACGCTTCTGACCATCTACAGATACCAGGCCCCCGGAAATGGTCATGTTCTCTGCAGCAATGGCCTGTCCAATATCATCAAAGCTTACCTTAGACGCATCCGCCTTATACTTGTCAACATTGATCTGTATTTCACGCTCCAGCGCACCAACAATATCAACACGGGTGATCTCATTCAATGCCTCAATACGGTCCTGCATTTCATCCGCATACTTCTTCAGGGATTGCAGGTCAAAATCGCCTGACAGGTTCACGTTCATTATAGGTATCTGCGACACATCTATCTTGATGATCTGTGGCTCCTGGTCCAGGTTGTTAGGCAGGTCTTTCTTTGCATCATCTACCTTTTCACGGACTTCCTGCCTGGCCGTTTCCATATTCTCACTCGCATCGAACTCTATCGTAATGGCAGAATAATCCTGCATAGAAGTACTCTTGATAGACTTCACACCTGATATACCACCCAACTGCTTTTCAATAGGCTTCGTAACCAGGGTTTCCATATCCTCCGGCGCAGTACCGAAGTAAATAGTACTGATATAGAACTGTGGGAACACCACTTCAGGAAATTGTTCCTTGGGTAGGCTCTGATAGGACAAGATACCCGCAATGGCCAGGATAATAGTGGCAACGTAAATGCTCACCTTATTATCGATGGACCAGCTGGTAGGTTTAAATTCTTTATTCAGATTATCTTGCATAAACCGGTTTTTAAGATTACAGCTGGATCAGGTCATTGTCGTTCAAGCCCTGGTAACCAGTGGTTACAACATGTTCTCCTGCCTGTAATCCGCTTTTAATTTCAGCTTTATCATTGTAGGTACGTCCCATCTCTATTTCCCTTCTCTTTGCCACCAGCTCAGCTCCTTCTTTCCTGGCTACTATCACATAAGGTTTACCAAGAGAATACTGGATCACGTTTACCGGCACTACCACCGCTTTCGGCGCTACATAGTCCACTATCTTGATCTGGGCCATCATATTAGGACGCAGTGCAGGATCACTCTGCAGCGGCACTTCTATTTTGATTGTACGGCTCAGCGGATCTATCACCCTTGATGCAAAACTGATCCTTGTACGTAATTGCTTTTCGATATCCGGGAAATTCAGCAATACCTGGTCGCCGGTTTTCACTTTACCCGCATATGCCTCCGCAACATTGGCAATTACACGCAGGTTACTGCTGTTCACCACGCGAAAAGCAGCAGCGCCTGGCGCTGCATTATCTCCCAGCTTGACGATCACCGCATCAACAGTACCACTGATAGGCGCTATGATCTTTGACTGGTTGATCTGGTCCTGCAGGGTCGCTATTCTCCTTTCAACAGATTCCTTCTGGTTCTTTGCATTCAGGTACTGCACTTCAGATCCTATCTTCTGGTTCCAGAGATTTTGCTGCTTCAGGTACAACGTATTTGCCAGATCAAGCTGTGTATGAAGCTCCGCCATATTGGCCTTCATCACCTGGTCATCTATCTGCGCCATTGTCTGTCCTTTACTTACAGCCTGTCCTTCCTTTACATAAATAGCCGTTACTATACCTGGTACTTTTGACGATACATTTACATTCTCACGGGCGTCAATACTCCCCTGTATATCTATGTAGTGTTCAAACACAGTATCAGCTACAGCAGTCACTATCACAGATTTCCTTTTCTTGCTGGCAGTAGTATCGCTTTTGCTAACTTCTTTCTCCAGCTTCGCGATTTCCTGTTTAATGCTGGCTTCCTGCTTTTTCAGTTCCAGCAGCCTTTCTTCCGGGTTTGGTTGACCACAGGCTATAGCCAGTGTGGTGATCAGCAGAGTGGGAAGATATATTTTAGACATATAATTCAGAGTTAATTGTTAGTTGTAAGGTCTATAATTTACCGTATGCTTTCAGGTAATCCACCTTCGCTACTACAGCATTATATAAAGCAGTAAAATAATTGTTCTGGGCAGTGAGCAGTTCGTTCTGCGCATTGTTCATCTCCAGGCTGGAACCAACACCTTCATGGTATTTAACCTGGGTAGTGCGGTATACTTCCTGGGCCAGCTTCATGTTACTTTCCTGTGCTTCGAGGGTCAGTATGTTGTTACGCAGGCTGGAAGTTGACTGTGATTGCTCCAGGTCAATTCCCAGTTTTGTATTTTCAAGATTCACTTCTGCTTTCTTTACTTCCAGGAAAGCCTGATCTACCTTACGCCTGCGCTGCATACCACTGAAAATTGGCAGTGAAAGGTTTAAGCCATAACTGACATAACCATACCATGTTTCACGTTTGAAATAGTTGAACACATCACTCGCACGGCTGATACCACCCGTACCAAAGAGTGACAGCGTGGGCAAGGCATTGAATTTATAACGCTTCAGGTCATATTCATATGCTTTCTTCTGTGTTTGCAGCAACTGGTATTCTATTCTTTGGGAATAATCAAACCCTTCAACTGCTATAGCAGATTTTATTGATTCGGTAGATAAAGTATCCGTTAACGTTATCTCCTGCTTCAGCGGCATGCCCATCTGGTATTTCAGTGCAGCAGTTCCTATTTCAATAAGGTTACGCATCCTGGTTTCTTCCGTGCGCAGGTTGGTCAGCTGTACTACCAGCCTGTCTACGTCCAGCTTCTCTACCAGCCCGTTCTTATAGGTTTCCTGCGTTTCATACAGCAGCTTATCCAGGTTGGCGATATTCCCCTGCAATATCTGCTGCGCTCTGCGGGCAGAGAGTACATTATAGTAGGCCTTGTATACCGCTACCTTCACATCGATCTCTGCTTTCTGCACACCACGTGCAACAAGCTGTTCCAGTGTTTCACGCGCCTGCAACGCTACCAGTACGCTTGGGTCAAACAATACCTGGTTCAGCCTCAGCTCGCCCATTACATTGTACTTAAGGCCGAAAGAAAATGGTACCAGCGTACCTTTTGGTACTGTGTCGCTAAAGTTGGAGGCATCGATCAGTTGTTTCTGTACAATAGGGTTATGTTGGTAGGTTCCTGCACCACTTAAACTGGGGAGGGCCAGCCCGCTTACTTCCCTGTTCTTTGCCAGCTGTATCAGTTCATCCAGCTTAGCTGTACGTACAGTAGCCTGGTTGGCCAGGGCATACTCTACGGCCTGCTTTGCAGACAGCGGCGTTGCATCCAGCGGAACAGAAGGAGCGGTTTGCCGTGACATAGCCGGATTAAAGAACAGCAGCAACAGGGCGCCTAAAAGACCCAGGTGCTTTTTCTCAAGTTGCATAAAGGACATTTGTTTTTTACGATAGTTGTAGTTTATTCTCTTCGATACGTTTATAACCTTCTTTTGATACCAACCCATACAGGAAATGTTCCAGCAGGGCACGCTGCACTTTTACCATATCATGCCTTCCCGGAGGAAACGCGTCCGGCTGAAACCAAAGCATGGAAGTAGCCAGACGGTAATACGTCATAATATCTACATTCAGGTCTGCCCTGTACAATCCCTCACGGATGCCACGTTCCAGGTTCTGCCGGATCGTTTTCTGCAGACTGTTATTCTTGTATTCCAGGAATACCTGGTAAGCCCCTACATGGAATTTCTGCAGGTCAAACATAATTGTAGGGCTCATATTCACGAAATGGCTGTCCAGCATCCGCATTACAAGAAACAACTCATCGATAGCATCAGTAGCTTTCTGCTGACTGTCACGGCATTCCCTGTCCATGATCTCCAGATAACGGCTTACTGCGCTGGTAACCAGCTCATCCTTATCTGCAAAATGCGCATACAATGTCTTTTTAGATACTCCCATTTTCTGGGCAATATCATCCATTGTAATAGACCGGGTCCCGAACTGCCTGAACAGATCGAAAGAAGTATCCAGTATGCGTTCCTGTATTTCCATTATGGTATTGTGTAATGGTCTTTTTTAGTACAGCGTCATCCTCCACAGGCTAATGGTTCCTGCTCCTTACGGTTTCATAGTTGCCTCTGAGTTTAACAGATTTGCGATGCCGGAACAAAACTAAGGAAACTTTTTATACACTGAAAGTTTCCATCGTGTTTTTTTGGGTCTTTTTATCATGTAACCTGAACTCCCCCGGATAAAATAAAGGATGTACCTTCGCCCCGTCACATTTGCAGATCATTTATATGTCTCCTAAAATTCGTATTAAAGTCCTGGCGGCCCGCGTATTACGGTACTTCTTCCAGGGATTGCTGATATTAGCTCCTATCGGAATTACAGCCCTGACGCTTTACTGGGCCTTTGTTACCATAGATAATATTATCCCTAAAGAGATAATTCCTGTAGAAACTCCTCTTAAATACCTGCGTTACAAAGGAGTAGGTTTCGTACTGGTATTGCTGCTCGTAATAGTGGTAGGATATCTCAGCTCCTCCTTCATTGTAGGACGCATTTTTGCCCTGTTTGACCATCTGCTGGAAAGAACGCCTTTCATTAAATACATCTATACCTCCGTAAAAGACGTTTTTGATGCCTTCGTAGGAGAAAAAAAGAAGTTTGACCACCCCGTACTGGTACAGATCTACGGCCTGGACGTATGGGAAATGGGATTCATTACCCAGCCCGATGTAAGCAACCTGGGAATGCCCGGATATATGGCAGTATACGTACCTCATGCCTATGCCATAACCGGTAAGGTCTTTATTGTTCCGGTAGAAAGGGTGAAACCGCTGGAAAACGTGCCCGCCGGAGAGGCAATGAAATTTGCCGTGAGCGGCGGAGTAACGCATATTGAGGTGAAATCGCAGGTAGGACCTGACGCACCTCATGTAAGTAAGTAAGTAACATACCAGGACGCCCCTCCTGCTTTCAAGTATGTTTTAAGCATGTTTCAAGCATGTTTCAAGCATGTCTTAAGCATGTTTAATGTATGTATTGCGGTACCGATAATGCATCACGGTATAGTCCTGATATAGGTTTACACTTCTGTTAGATAATCCTGTTTGAAGTTTACAATTGTAGCTTTTAATCCTGTAATTGGTTTACCGGTCTTCTTTTTCTGTGGGTATAGTCCTGGTTCACGCTCCTTTATCCCTCATTCATATATCTTTTTTACACTACCTGCAACTCAAAAGATATAAATCATTATATTCGGAATGTTGACCCACATTCCATTGTATGAGAAACCTTTTCATTTTTCTCTCCATCCTGTTATTGCTTCCATTTACTGCAAACAGCTGGGGATTCTTTGCCCATCAGCGCATCAACCGGCTGGCCGTATTCCTGCTGCCACCGGAAATGCTCAGGCTATATAAGCCATATATGGAATTCCTGTCCGCACATGCCACAGATGCCGATAAAAGAAGATATGTTCTGGCAGACGAAGGGCCCCGTCATTACATTGACATAGACCATTACGGCGCCCCTCCCTACCCCTCCCTACCCAGGTCCTGGCAGGAAGCGCTGCTATGCTATCATCCTGATACACTCCGCCAATACGGTATCCTGCCCTGGCATATAGCCCTGATGATGACACGCCTTACAAAAGCATTCCAGGAAAAGAACACCGAACAGATCATGCGGCTCAGCGCCGATCTGGGACACTACATAGGAGACGCCCATGTACCGCTGCACGCCTGCTCCAATCATAACGGCCAACTGACCGGTCAACAGGGTATCCATGCCTTATGGGAATCCAGGATACCCGAACTGCTGGCAGATCAGACCTTCAATTACTGGGTTTCCCGGGCTGTATATATTCATGATCTCAACGCCTGCACCTGGCAGATCATTACTGAAAGCGCACTGGCTGCCGATACAGTACTGCAGACAGAACTGCGCCTTAGCCAGCAATACCCTCCCGGTACACGTTTTGCATACGAAAAACGTAATGGCAAAGTAGTCCGGAACTACGCTGCTGCGTATACGAAAGCCTATCACCGGCTGCTGGGAGATATGGTAGAACGCCGCATGCGCAAAGCCATTCATATGACCGCCAGTTACTGGTATACCGCCTGGGTCAATGCCGGTATGCCCCCGCTCAGGAAAATGCAACGCAGGAAAATTCCTTCAGCACCCGGACCGGAAGGACAACACATGCTGGGAAGAGCCGAAGAATAGCCCCCCAGGGCCACACTACTCCTGACAAAACATCCAACTGAGACACTACCGGTTAAAAAAATAGAGCGATTTTAAAAAAATATAAATTATCTTTGTTGGTACTATCTTTTTAGCCTTATCCTACACGCTATCAGCAATCATTGTGAAATGCCATTACTTTTTTTTCCATTCCTCTGACAAAACCAAACAAAGTGGAACAAGCAAACAATTTATTTAATTTAGAACGACCTATGAAGGTGCACAATTTTAACGCAGGGCCTTCCATATTGCCAAACGAGGTGCTGTACAAGGCTAGTAAAGCATTGATCGACTTCGAAGGTTCAGGAATGTCCATATTGGAAATAGGGCATAGGACCCCATTGTTTCAGGGTGTTTTGGATGAGGCCAGAAATCTTGTTAGAGAACTTATGCAGCTTGAGGACGACTTCGAAGTGCTTTATCTGCACGGAGGCGCCACCACACAGTTTCTGCAGGTCCCAATGAATTTGCTGGAAAATGATGGCACAGCATCTTACATCGATACCGGTGTATGGAGCAATAAAGCTATCAAAGAAGCCAAACAGTTCGGTTTTGTTGATGTAGCTGCCAGCTCCAAAGAAAACAACTACAATCACATACCCAAACAGTTTAATATCTCCCCCAATTCCACTTACCTGCATATAACCACCAATAATACCATCTACGGTACACAGTGGCAGCAGATGCCGGAAACAAACGTACCGCTCATCGCTGACATGAGCAGTGATATCCTGAGCCGCCCGCTCAACTTCAACAAGTTCTCCCTGATCTACGCAGGAGTACAGAAGAACATGGGCGCAGCCGGTACCACACTGGTGGCCGTGCGTAAAAGCATACTCGGCAAAATCACCCGCAAGATCCCAACCATCCTGGATTACCGTAATCATATAGATAACGGCTCCATGTTAAATACTCCTCCCGTATTTGCCATCTATATCTCCCTGCTTACCCTGCGCTGGCTGAAAGAACAGGGCGGAGCACCAGCTATGGAAAAGCTCAACGAGAAAAAAGCAACCCTGCTCTATGACGAAATAGACCAGAACCCACTGTTCCGTGGTACCGTTCAGAAAGAAGACCGTAGCCGTATGAACGTTTGCTTCATCATGGACAAACCGGAACTGGAAGAAGAATTCCTCAAATTCTGTAAGAAAGAAGATATCGTTGGCGTAAAAGGACATCGCCTGGTAGGCGGCTTCCGCGCTTCCCTCTACAACGCACTCCCCTACGAAAGCGTAGAAGTACTGGTAGAAGCAATGAAATACTTCAGCCTGAAAAAGGCATAGAACTGATATTTCCATGATATTATTATAAACAAAGGGCTCCTCGTGGAGCCCTTTGTTATTTAAACCGTTACATTTGAAATCCAATAACCCAAAATATCATGGCAATCATCAGACCGTTCAAAGGATTAAGGCCTGCTCAGGCATTGGCGGAAAAAGTAGCCGCACGCCCCTACGATGTTCTAAGCGCAGCAGAGGCTAAAGCAGAATCTGCCGGTAACCCCTACGCTTTTTACCACGTATCCAAGTCTGAAATAGACCTCCCGGAAGGAACAGACGTTTACAGCCAGGCCGTATATGATAAAGCCTCAGAAAACCTGCAGCGCTTTATTAAGGAAGGTACCCTCTTCCAGGATAATACCCCCTGCTACTACATCTACCGGCTAATCATGAATGACCGTACACAAACAGGCCTGGTATGCGTTTCCGCCGTTTCTGACTACAACAGCGGCATTATCAAAAAACATGAATTTACCCGCCCGGATAAGGAAAAAGACCGGATCAACAATATCAGGACCACAAAAGCACAGACCGGCAACGTATTCCTCGCCTACAATGATGTACCCGAAATAAATTCATTGACAGACCACTGGGTACAGGAACATGCCCCGGCGTACGACTTCACAGCTGCAGACGGTATCCGGCACACCATCTGGGTAGTAGACAATCCCGGTTCCGTACAGGAGATCACCTCCCTCTTTGAGAAAAAAGTACCGCATACATATATCGCAGACGGCCACCACCGCGCAGCATCCGCAGCCCTGGTACAACAGGAACTGGCAGCAAACGGCCAGCTGGCGCACGATGCCCCGGCCAATTACTTTCTTACCACCATCTTCCCCGCCAGCCAGCTGGTAATACTGGACTATAACAGGCTGGTAAAAGACCTGAACGGCCTCAGTAAAGCCTCCCTGCTCTCTGCACTGGAATATGATTTCACAGTAGAAAATATTGGCCACCTCCCCCAACAACCTACCATGCTGCACGAATTCAGCATGTACCTGGAAGGTAACTGGTACCGGCTGGTAGCAATGGAAGGTACCTACACAACAGACCCCATCGGGATCCTGGATGTAACTATCCTTTCAAATAATATACTGGACAAACTCCTGGGCATTAAAGATCAGCGGACCGACAAACGCATCGACTTTGTTGGCGGTATCCGCGGCCTGCAGGAACTGGTCAGAAGAGTGGACAGCGGAGAAATGAAAGTGGCTTTTGCCCTTTACCCGGTTACCATACAGCAATTGTTTGATATTGCAGATAGTGGTAATGTAATGCCGCCTAAAAGCACATGGTTTGAGCCTAAGCTGAGAGATGGACTGGTATCTCACCTCCTTTAATTGGAGGTTTGGCACATTTTTTCTTTACTTTTACAGCAAACGCCAGACAGGCATGATCATGAGGGAATCTTTATTGAAATTAGCACTGGTTGCGGGCATGTTCTTCTCCGCTGCCACAGTATCAGCACAGGATGCAAAAGAATTATACAATACAGCTACAGGATTTATCCGCAGCGGCGACTATTCCAATGCCATACTGGTATTAAACCAGGCATTGCAGCTGGAACCCGACAACATAGAGTTCCGCAAACAGATGGGATTTGCCTATTACCTGCAGGGTGATATGAACAAAGCCAAAAACACTATAGAACCACTGTTGAATAAAAAAGAGGCAGATGCACAACTGTTCCAGATAGCCGGCAACATCTACCAGTCAAGACAGGAATGGAAAACCGCCCAGAAATTGTATGAAAAAGCACTGCGCAGATTCCCTGAAAGCGGAGAACTGTACAACGATAACGGTCAGCTGCTGATGTTCCTGAAGATCTATGAAGGCGGAATGGGCAGCTATCTGAAAGGCATTGAGAAAGACCCCGGTTTTCCCGGTAACTATTACAATGCAGCCCACGCTTACTCTTTCACCAAAGATCCCATATGGACCATCATCTATGGTGAGATCTTCGTGAACCTGGAAAGCTATACTACCCGCACCGCAGAAGTGAGAGACCTGCTGATGGACGCCTATAAGAAATTATATAACGATCCCAGCCTGGCTGCCAAAGCACTGGAAATAACCAATACAGATAAAAAAAGCAAACGTAAAGCCGAAGCAGATTTTGCAGACCTTTACAGGACCTCTATGGGTAAACAGGTAAGCGTAGTGATGTCAGGCATAGACGCGGAATCACTGATCATGCTGAGAACCCGTTTCCTGCTGGACTGGTATAATTTTTCAAATCTGAAATTCCCTTATGCCTTGTTTGATTACCAGCGTAAACTACTGAAAGAAGGTATGTTTGAAGCATATAACCAATGGCTCTTCGGCCCTGTTGCCAGCCAGTCTGCCTATAAATCGTGGACTACCATGCACAAGACCGAATATGACGCGTTCCTTCAGTACCAACGCAATCA
This sequence comes from Chitinophaga tropicalis, assembly GCF_009758205.1. Lineage (GTDB taxonomy): Bacteria > Bacteroidota > Bacteroidia > Chitinophagales > Chitinophagaceae > Chitinophaga > Chitinophaga tropicalis. Next base: position 1,028,805 of record NZ_WRXN01000001.1, on the reverse strand, counting down.
CCCGTTAAAATTAAGACCGGATGAATATTACAACGATAACCGTTTTTCGTTGGCGAGGTAATTGACTGCAAAGCTGATTATCAATTTACAAATTCCACATATGTTTATGATCAAACACCAAAACACGATTGAAAAGGCTGTAAAAGCCAATCATGAACGGGCATTTTATTCGCAATACCCTGAACACCCTAAAGCCTACGGCGAAGACGCAGCAGAACAGGGCCGGCAACGGTATGAACAACTGCTGAACAAGCCTTATAAACAGTTGCTGCAAACCGGAGAAACCGGCTGGGCTGGTGAAGAAGTATCACCTTATACCCAGGAAGCACTGGGCATTACCTATCCCCTCTTCACACCGGACGAGCTCGTGGCCCGCGCCACAGCTGCTGCCCCCCAATGGCGCAACACCACGGTAGATGTAAGGGCAGATATACTGGTAGAAACACTGGAAAGCGTAAAAGAACGCTTTTTCGATATAGCCCACGCTACCATGCACACCACCGGCCAGAGCTACATGATGAGCTTTCAGGCCTCCGGTCCGCATGCAAACGACAGGGCGCTGGAAGCAATTGCCATGGGCTACCATGAAATAAACCGCTTCCCTTCCTCCCTGGTATGGGAAAAACCCATGGGCAAAACTTCCCTCCAGCTGCAGAAACAGTTCAGAGCCATTCCCAAAGGCACAGGCCTGGTAATAGGCTGTTCCACCTTCCCCGTATGGAATTCCCTTCCGGGTATCTATGCAGACCTGGTAACCGGCAACCCGGTAATCGTGAAACCACATCCTAAAGCCATTCTGCCCATCGCCATTGCAGTGAACGCTATACAACAGGTGCTGCAGGAAAAAGGATTCAGCCCCAACCTCTGTCAATTGGCAGCAGACACATCCGCAGCTCCCATCACCAAACAGTTATGCGAGCACCCCGGCATCCGGCTGATAGACTATACCGGCGGCAGCCAGTTCGGCAATTATGTGGAATCACTGACAGGAAAAACAGTATTTACAGAGAAAGCAGGCGTCAACTCCGTCATCCTCGACAGCGTAACAGATATAGACGCCGTAATGCAGAACCTCGCCTTTTCCGTATCCCTCTATTCAGGCCAGATGTGCACAGCCCCGCAGAATTTCTTTATCCCCGCACAGGGTGTCAGTACTGCCGGCAGACAGCTTACTTTCGATGAAGTGGTACAGAAATTCCGCGACGCCGTAGTAGCACTCGTTACCAATCCTAAAATGGGCGCCGGTACTCTCGGTGCTCTGCAGAATGACACTACCCTTCAACGGGCACACAATGCGGGTAAGCTCGGCGCCAAAATGATACTGGAAGGCCAACCCGTGGTCAACGAAGAATTTGCCCACGTAAGAGGCTTTACCCCCGCCATACTTGAAGTGAACAGCACCGACAACCACATCTTTGAACAGGAATTATTTGGCCCGGTTTTGTTACTGATAAAAACAAAAGATACGGAAGAATCAATACAACTGGCCAGGCAAATGGCCGGAAAACATGGTGCTATCACCTGCGCAGCCTATACAACCAGCCCGGAAGTCAAAGAAAAGATCACAGAAGCAATGAACAACGTATTTACACCGGTATCCTTTAACTTTACCGGGTTCATCTGGGTAAACCAGCATGCGGCCTTTTCAGATTTTCATGTAACTGGCGGCAATCCTGCCGGGAATGCCAGCTTCACTAACCCTGAGTTCATATTGAGGAGATTTGTGTGGGTAGGTAACCGGGAAGTGACAGGGAGCTAAGCTGACCGAATAGTAATGTTTATGAGATATATAATACCATTATTGCTGATAGTCCTGCTGTCAGCCTGCGAACAGGCGCCAAAAGCAGATAAGGCAACCATCACAGAAGCACATCCTGTAAAGGAAGGTGAAGGCAATACTTATGTGGTGGATACCGTTGCCAGCAAACTTCAATGGATAGGTACCAAACCCACAGGGAAACATACCGGCCATTTCAGACTGCAGGAAGGTAAACTCTATGTAAAAGATAAAGTTATTACCGGCGGTAATATCATCATAAGAATGAACTCCCTCCAAAATGCAGATCTGGCAAAAACAGATCCCGTGCTGCAACGGAAATTTGAAACAGAGCTGAAAGGACCGCTCTTCTTTGAAGTGGAAAAATTCCCCCAGGCTACTTTCGAAATCACCGGCGTCAAAGATTTCAAGCCCTCTGTGAGTGATGAAGTAGTGATGAAAGATGCTAATTACACTATCCAGGGTAATCTTACCATCAAGAACATCACCAAGAACATTTCTTTCCCGGCCAGTATAAAAGTGGAAAATGGTATTATTTCAGCCAGCGCCAATTTCAATATAGACAGGACGCTCTGGGGCATGAACTACAGGGCAGATAAATCTTTACAGGATAAGCTGATCAACTCTCTCGTAAATATCTCTTTTGTAATAAGCGCTAAGCGATAAAAAAAGGGGGCCAGAAGCCCCCTTTTTTATTATTTCTTTTTAGCTACAAAACGTCCGTTAGGCTGCACCGCTGTCACTGAAACCACCTCCTTCTTATCATTCATATTAAACTCCACACTGAAACCATTCAGCTCCTTCAGCTTAAACTTATCCGTCCCCGTTGAAATAAGTGTATAATCCTGCTGACCAGGCACAAACATCATTAGCTGCTCCCCTCTCAGGTATATTTTTATCTCCATTTTATTGATCTCATATATCCCAGCATATTTTATAAACGACGCATTATCTATCTGACGGGTAAAGACCACCTGCTGCTCTTCCAGGTTCATGCCGGCACTGATAATCTCCCCTTCCGTATTCATAAAGAACTGGACCCTGACAGGAACCTCCACTGTAGTATCAACCCCTTTAATAGAATCTACAGAGTAAGGCTGGAAAATATCGTAAGCCACATGCTTCAGGTAATCCGTACCGATAGGATAAGTAGCAAAAAGCGAATCTTTCCTGCTGCTTATCTTAAAGCGGCCATAAGCGGCATTGGCAAAAGTGCCTTCATAATCAGCTGCAGGACGCACTACATCTGCCCCTTTTATCCTGGTCTGTACACTGTCTTTCTTAGGTGCGTTCCCCCCTTTTGCAGCCTTCACCCTCGTAAGATAAAAATCGTTCCAATCCCTTGCCTTTAATTCGAAGAACCTGTCTGCAATTATCTTCGTAGCCACCCTGGGTATGACTGAAACACTCTGGTTAACCAGTATTACAATCCCAATACTGTCTGTCGGGAAAAGACATACATCGGCAGAGAAGCCATCAATATTACCTCCATGCTCTACCAGGTAATGGCCCCTGTATGAACCCAGTATCCAACCATAGCCGTAACAGGAGAAATGCAGATCAGGCGCGTCTTTGGTCGGAAATCCTCCATCTACTATCATCTGCGGGCTCATAGCCTCCCTGGTATAACGTTGTGATAATATCTCCTTTCCTTTGAACTTCCCTCCGTTCAGCCACGTTGTTACCCAGTTCGACATATCATTGATATTACTGTTGATGCTGCCTGCAGGACCAATAGCATCAATACCTTTATATGCTGTTTTAGTAATGATACTGTCTTTCTTTACATAATATCCCGTTGCTGCATCCGGGCTCCGTTTCAGGTCTTCTATAGAAGTGTTGGAAGATTTCATTTCCAGCGGGCCAAATATCCGTGTCTTAACATTATCCTCCCAGCTTTTACCGGACACCTTTTCCACCACCATCCCCTGTGCCAGGTACATGAAGTTGTTATATTGCCATTTTGCACGGAAAGGTTCATTCGGTATCATGTACCTGATACGGTGTAACAACGTATCCCTTGAAGGTGTATCAAAAAGGTACCATGAGAGGTCATACCTCGGCAAACCGGTACGATGGCTCATCATGTCCTTCAACGTCACTTTGGAGTTCAGCTCATCATTGGAAAACACCAGCTCCGGCATATAATTCCGCACAGGCGTCTCAAAATCCAGCTTTCCCTCTTCACGCTGCATGCCCAGTAATGAGCCGGTAAATGCCTTACTGCAGGAGCCAATAGCAAAAAGGGTACTGGTAGTTACCGGCAGTTTCTTTTCATAATCACGATAACCAAACCCTTTGGCATAGATAACCTTGTCTTTTTCTACAATGGCAATTGCAAGACCGGAGGCATGCCAGTCCTTCAACAGAGCATTGATCTGCTGGTCAAAGCCGGCTAAACGTTTATCTTCTTTAACAGGGGATTGAGCACTGGCTAATAAGGGGGCCAGCAACAAACAGAGATACAGGCTAACTTGTTTCATGGTATAAATTTGATTATCTGAAAGATAACCAAATTTCATAACGTGGAAAGGCAGATATCAGGCAGTCACCGTTTTCTCCTCGTATATCATACTGGAAAAATTACAGAGCTTTTCCAGGAGGCCACATAGCTCCACCCCATTCTCAGTAAGGGAATAGGTTACTTTAGGAGGCATTCCCGGGTATTGGTGACGGGTAATAAGGCCGCTTTTCTCCAGTGTTTTCAGCCTGTCAGATAATATATGATCAGTAATATAGGTCAGTTCTTCCCTTATACCGGAAAAACGGTTATTACCTTCTTCAATGCAAAAGAGCACATCTGTTGTCCACCGGCGGCTGAGCGAAAACAACAGCTCATTCAGCGGACATTTACTTTCCAGGTGTAACTGATTCTGATAGTTTGATGAATTAGTCTTTCTTTCAGCCATATCTTTTCACTTTTAGTTGTCCATTGAAATTAAGAGTATTAGTGAAAAAACACAAGGAGTTTATTGACTGGCGGCAGCTTATTGCCTTAGTTTGGCCTTTCATTCATATCTTTACCTATATAGAACTGCGAACAGGTTTCATCCACCTATACCTAACAATCTATCTCCACAAAATCTGAATATGATAAGGTTAACATTACTGACTATCATTTTCCTGGTTTCCCTATTGGCTGTTTTCAGTGCTCCTACCTACCACCTCTGGTTATTATCTATCGCTGTTGCCGAATATGCCTGGGTATTTGTAACCATCGCGCTTGTATTGCTGATGGCGGGTTTTGTTTCGTCCGGCAGTTACCAGCTGGCAGGGACCCTGCTGGGAATCAGTGCCATCGCCCTTTTTCTTTCCCCTGTATACCGTGCCTGTAAGCTGGCCAGGGAACTACCGGTAGCTATGGATAAAGCACTCGGCGAACATACCAGTAAAAAGAACAGCCCTCCCTTCAGCCTGTGGACAATGCTCACCGGCTTCCAGCAAAAGGCCATTCCCTGCTCCACCATCTCTTATCGCCCCGATACCTTGCAGTCATCCCGGATGGATTTCTACCCCGCTCAGGCCACAGGACTACGTCCCTGTGTAATAGTCATCCATGGAGGCTCCTGGAGCAGTGGCGATAATAAACAACTGCCGGAACTGAACACTTACCTTTCACAGCTGGGCTATCACGTGGCTTCAGTCAACTACAGGCTGGCGCCGGCCTTCCGGAACCCCGTACCGGTAGAAGATGTATATGCAGCCATAGATTACCTGCGCGCCAATGCAGAAGACCTTCAGGTAGATACCAGTAACTTTGTATTGCTGGGAAGATCCGCAGGGGCGCAGATAGCACTGCTGGCAGCTTACAGGCAACCCTTCCCCGGGTTGAAAGGAGTGATAGATTTTTATGGCCCGGCAGATATGGTCTGGGGATATTCCGCACCAGCCAATCCCTGGGTAATGGATTCCCGCAAAGTACTGGAAACCTACCTGGGAGGAAGCTATAAAGCCGTCCCGGATAACTATGCCGCCAGCTCTCCCCTGGAATTTGTGAACAGCCATTCTGTTCCCACACTTATTATACACGGTAAAAATGACGTACTGGTAGCATATGAACACAGCATCCGGCTGAATAACAAGCTGGCTGCCAATGGCATCAAACATTTTTTCCTGTCACTGCCATGGGCCACTCATGGATTTGATTATAACCTGAACGGTCCCGGCGGACAACTATCCACCTACGCCATTAAACGCTTTTTGCAAAATGTGACAGAGTAATTATGGAATTCCCATTATCCGGGCATCCTGTTAGCATGAAAATATATGTATCCAATCCCTGCACACAGTCATGGGAAAATATGACACCAGGAGCCAAAGGGCGCTATTGCCAGAGCTGCTGTAAAACTGTGACAGATTTCTCCGGTATGACAGACCAGGAGATCATAGCTATTATAAAAGCATCTTCCGGAGAAGTTTGCGGTCGTTTACATTCATCACAGATCAACCGTGAAATGGTTGAACCGGCAGCTCCGAAAAGATCATTCCTGCCCGCCGCAATCTTTGCTTCACTGGTAACATTTATAAGCCAGGCAGAAGCCGGTACGCCACCAGCACCAATGGCATTATACAGTGATACTACTTCAAAGGATGAACCCATACAGGATACCCTGCCCTATACCATTACAGGTAGAATAACTGATAATAGCGGCAGTCCTCTGTATGGAGCATATGTTAATATGCACGACAGTAAATTCTATGCTTTTGCAGATAGTTCCGGGAATTTTCACCTGGCTCTCCCCTCTGCCTTTAAAGACAAGGAAATCAAACTGCAGTTCTCTTTCATAGGCTATAGCACAATTGAAACCAACCTGCAAATAACCGGAGAGAATATCGTTCTTCCTGTAACCATGTTAGCGGCTTCGATAGATAATATCCATATAACGATGGGAGCTGTCAGCTACAAATACAACGAGAAGAACCCTAAACGCCGCGGCCTGAAAAAACTCTTCCACTTCCGGCGCTGAACTACTTCCCGTCAGGTACAAAATTGATCTCCATACCATCATTAAATGTAACGTATACACGCCTCCATGGCTGGTCATCAATAAGCTGCCATTTATGCCCGCTGCCGGTAGTATCCATGGCAATCAGCACCTCTCCGGGATGAAGGGTGAATTGCTCTCCTAATGCGGTCTCAAACAATAAAGTTCCTGAAAGGGTGATCACATATTGTGTAGTTGGCGCCGGATGCCAGTCATACGATGAATGAGGGGCTGTCTCATTATACATCACGCTGGCTGCTTCTGTATGTTCTTTATGGGCTACAGTACCTGTAATAAAATGCGAATGTCCGTCTTCTCCTGTGTAAAGTTTAATCGCTTTGATCATAATCACTTAAACATTTTCCTGATTGTTTCTGCTATTCTTACCGACAGTGGTTTGGCATGCCGGAAGGCCTTTTCAGCCTGCCTGCATTCCTCCCTTATCTCATCGGCAATGTTTTTATCCAGTTGTATGAATCTTCCAAGACGTTTAACAAGACGCACCCTTTTACGCCGTGCATGCACAAGCTGCACATGATCTTCTTCCTCACAATTTCCGTTTATCTCCCGGCGGGTCAGTTCAGACACCAGGTTATTCCCCGCCTCAATACTGCTGATCTTCTGTATATATCCCCAACCTACCTGCTGCCGGCTATGCACCCGGTAATACATCAGGGGGGCATCAATATAGGCCAGCACCCGGTAATTGGCTGCAACCAGGGCTATCCATGCGTCATGCCATATCTTATGCATAAGCCGGAAAGGGAGCAGCCCGGGAACAAAATCCTTCTTTATAGCCAGGGTAGCACCCGTTACGATCCTTCCATATTTCAGCAGGAAACGCAGCAGGTTATCTTTCGTTGAGGCAAATGTTCTCAGCTCTGCAGGAAACCCTGCCACATCCCATAAAGTTGGCCTCAGAACAGCACCATTTTCATCCATTAAAGCAGCATTTGAAAACACTACCTGGTCTTCCGGATGTTTGTCAAAATGCTCAAGCACTCTTTCTACCTTATCCGGATACCAGCTGTCATCATGATCGCTCAGGAAAATAACCTCCCCCACACACAATGACAATACCTTCTCAAAGTTCCTTTTTGCACCCCTGTTCTTCTCATTCCTGACAATACGAAAAATACCCGGGTACCTGGCAGCATAGTCCTGCAATATATCCACCGTCTTATCGGCCGACGCATCGTCTATCACTACTATCTCCCTGACCGGCACAGTCTGGGTCAGGATACTGTCCAGCTGCTGCGGCAGGTATTTCTCACTATTATATGTACAGACACCCACAGATAGGGACAGTTTGACGTCAGCTCGCATTCGGTAGCAGGTTTTCTCACAAGATAGTACTGTTTAATAGAAAAAATCTGTTAAAATAGATTACTTTGTAGTATCCTAATACCCAATAGCTATGCAGCAGTTTACTATCCCCCCGCAAGGCATCATTGCCATGAAGAAAAAAATTCTGAAACGCACACTTCCCGTTATTATTGTCAGCGCTACACTTCCATTCATCCAGTTTATCCTGTCAGATACCTTTGACTATCTGGTTCCCCTTATCGTCATTCCCATTATGATCATACTGATCAGGTTTACCCTTATCAGAGCATTGAAAAAACAGATAGAATTACTGGAAAGCTACTCCCTGGTGATCGGGGAAAAAGCAATTATCCGGCAACAGGGGGATAGCTATCCTGTTTCCATTCTTTTTACAGACATCACCGCCATCACAAAAAATAAAAATGGCAGCTTTACCGTGAAAAGCCGGTTTCCCCGGGATGTTATACAAATACCCGCACATATCGGGCAATATGATCTCCTGGAACAATCACTCCGGCAACTACAAGCCTTACGGCAACAACCAGCTCCGCAGTATTAACACATGTTTGATTAAGTCAATATTTTAATATTCTGATTATCAATATACGTAGAGTCAATTAAAGCAGACCGCCATACAGATACTTGCTCCGGTCAATTATACTTCCCCCCCCGTCAGGCAAATATTCTGATTATTAATATTCATAAAGTCTGTTAAAACAGACCACCATACAGATATTTACCCGGTCAATTATACTTTTCCTCCCGTCAGGGCAAACTATTTAATAGTATAGTATGTTTAAGATTGTGCACATGGTCCTACTTTCACCATGGCCATAAATTGTGAACATATGTTAAACTTCGAATTCATGAATCCGACCAAAGTCCTGTTCGGGAAAGGTCAGATTGCTTCTTTGGCAAAGGAAGTTCCCTCAGATGCCAGGATACTGATGCTCTACGGTGGCGGCAGTATTAAAAAGAACGGTATTTATGAACAGGTAAAAGACGCACTCAAAGGCTTCGACGTACTGGAGTTTAGCGGTATCCCCGCAAATCCTGAATATGAAGTATTGCTGGAAGCATTGAAAATGATCAGGGAAGAAAAGATCTCTTTTATGCTGGCGGTAGGTGGAGGCTCCGTAATTGATGGTGTCAAATTCCTTTCTGCCGCAGCTCTCTATAAAGGAGACAATCCCTGGGATATTCTCTCCCTGAAGATACGTACCGAGAAAGGGCTTCCTTTTGGTACAGTACTGACCCTCCCTGCCACAGCTTCTGAAATGAATTCAGGCGCTGTGATCAGCCGTAAGGCTACGCAGGAGAAATTCTCTATGGGAGGCCCCGGCCTTTTCCCAAAATTCTCCATACTGGATCCCCAGGTGGTAGCTTCAATACCGGAACGGCAACTGGCCAACGGAATTACAGATGCCTTTACCCATGTGCTGGAACAGTATATGACCTATCCTTCCGGCGCCCTCCTGCAGGACAGAATAGCAGAAGGCATCATGCAGACGCTGGTAGAAGTAGCGCCGCGGGTTATAAAAGATCCGTCTGACTATGAAGCAGCAGCTAACTTTATGTGGAGCTGCACAATGGCGCTGAACGGATTGATACAGAAAGGTGTGCCGACAGATTGGGCCGTACATTTCATGGGACATGAGCTCACTGCCCTTTTCGGGATTGATCATGCCAGAACACTGGCCATCATAGCACCTTCACATTACCGGTATAATTTTGAAAGCAAAAAAGAGAAACTGGCGCAATATGCAGAGAGAGTGTGGGGAATAACCACCGGCACACTGGAAGAGAAAGCTACCGCAGGAATCAAAGCAACAGAAAATTTCTTCCATTCACTTGAGATCGATACTAAGCTGTCTGAATATACCCCTGAGTTTAAAGGTACAGCACAGATCATTTTCAGACGGTTTACAGACCGGGGCTGGCTTGGTTTGGGAGAACATAAATCACTTACCCCGGCCGATGTAGAGAAAATTGTTGAGATGAGTTATTAAGATATCAGGCTGACCTTACGGCCAGCCTGATATTTATACAAGTACTTCTGCATCCTGCATCTTATCCTGCAGTTCCTTGATCGTCATATTATACAGGATACTGTTCCGTCCATTTACACGTTGCACCAGGTGAACGTGCGCAATAAAGTCCTGCACTATCTGTATCTTATCGCTCGGCGTTACTACCAGCAACTGAAGATGCAGCTGTTTACAAAGCTCCATCAGGTAAGTAGCCTTCTCCTCATCCTGGTTACTGAAGCTCTCATCCACAGCAATGAACCGGAGACTTCTGGCATTCTTGCCCTCCCTGGTAATACCAAACTGGTAAGCAATAGCGCTACACAGGATCGTATAGGTCAGCTGCGCTTTCTCACCACCGGAAAGCTGTCCCATCTGCCGGTATATCTTCTTGGACTCGTTCGTATTCCGGAACCGTTCATCTGCCCAGAATTCAAACCAGTTACGGGCATCCATTACACGGTTACGGTATGTTTCACTTTCATCCAGGGCAGTGATCAACGGCAATACCTTCTCTTTAAAATGCTGGGCTTTCTCTTCAAAGCTGCTTTGCTGCCAGTTGGCTGCCTGCGGCAATGCTTCCAGCAAACGCCCCTTAAACTCCTTCACTTCACTACCCGCAGCTACCGGTCTTTTTACCAGCTGTATATAAGTATCCGGCATCCGGTTGAAGTTGATATCCTTCAATGACTGATTCAGCTTCTGGATAGTATTGCTGATATCCCTCTCCCACTTTTCCATCTCTTCATTCAGTCCGCCTATCTTGTAAGTGATGGTCTGGTTAATATAGTTCTCGAAATCTTTCTTGAACCTTGGCAGGTTTTCATTCACCAATCTTCCCAGCCAGTCAATATATTCATTTGCATGCGCAGCCTCTTCAGACAACGCCTGCACATCTGCGATCCAGTCAGGGAACTTCTGCAACACTTCTGCAGGAGGGCTTTTCAGCCTGTTGATACTCCTGTTCAGCAACACTTCCTCTTTATGACTGACATCTTCCGTACGCTTTAATTCGTTTTCTTTATCATCCTTCAGTGAACGGTAGATAGTATTGATATTCTCCAGTGTTACTTCACTCAGCTCAAGACTATGCTGATGCTGAAAGCGCAGCAGCTCATCCTTATCTTCCGCACTGATATGCTTTAACAGGTGCTGCATGCCTTCCTGCTCTTTCTCACGGTCGCTGATGTTTCGCTGTTCCAGCGCTTCATTCCTGATCAGTTCTTCCTGGTTCTGCTGGTGCTCTGTCTTCTGCTGTTCTATTTCCAGCAGTTGCTCTTTCAGGGCATCCAGCTCTTTGTTCTCATCTCTTAAAGCGCCGATCTGCTCTTCCATCTTGCGGATGTTACGCTGTACCTTATGGATATTGATCTCTTCAAATCCTTTATGGTCTTTCAGCCTGTTCACCGCATAGAACTGTTTCTGCAAACGGCTACCCCTGCTTTTACAGGTTTGCAGGGTTTCAACGGAAGAAGCTATCGCCGCAAGCAGCTGGTTTCTCCTGTTGATAAGCGCATCCTTCTTCCTGTCATTATTCCACCCCATCACATATTTGGAAGCATCGTTGCTGCCGGAACGGTCATCTTTCTCATGCCTGTCCCTGTTCTTGATCAAACCTTCTACGGTAATAGCCATGTCATACCGCTGCAAGGTCTTTTCATCATTTACACAAACATAACTGAACTGCTGTATGATCTGCTGTTGTACCCAGCCGCTCAGCTTATGATCAGGATGGAAGTCCAGCTTATGATAAACGGTATCATCTTCGGGATATAGATGTAATGCAGTATCCTTGATCTGGTAATAAACCAGGCGGGTGCGCAGGTTATTGTTGTTCACGTAGCTGGTCACCTTCTTATAATGTTTCTCAGGCACCAGCAATCTCAGGGAAAAAGAATGCAGCAGTTTTTCCAGGGCAGGCTGCCATTCCAGCTCCTCGGCCTTGACCTGTATCAGCTCTCCTGCAAAGAGTATTTCACTGACGTCTATCTTAAGATTATTGCAAAGCTCTTTACGCAGGTTTACCAGGTGAGAAGGAATATTATTCTTTGACTGGTGCAGCATTTCAATTTCCTTCTCCAGTGTTTCCTTCTCGCCGTCCGCCTTCTCCTTCACACGTTTGGCAGCATATTCATCTTCTTCATTCAGACGCTGATCTGTTTCCAGCTTTAACGAAGTACGGTGTACTTCTTTCTGAATACGCTGATAAGTAGCCTCGTCACCTATTTCATTTTCCTTGATGTGCAGCTCTTCACACCAGGTCATAAAATTCCTGCGGTTCTCTTCTACCTCTTCCTTTCTTTTCTCCAGGTCCTGTAATTCCTTTTCCAGCTGGTTCATCCGTTGGCCAGCCTTGTTCTGGTCCAGCAGGTTCCTTGTTATCCGTTCTTTCTCCAGCAGCTCATTCAGGTAGATCTTTCCCTCCGCAATTTTCTTTTGCAGTATCTCTGCATTGTGCCTGTATGCCATGAGCGCCCGGGACAGGAGCTCATGGCGTGTATAGCTGTTCCAGATAGCAGCTGTATTCAGTTCCTGCTGAAGGCGTGCAATGGTAGATTGCAGTGAGAAGAAATTATCGTGGTGTTCTTTCACTGGTTCCAGCAGGCGTATCTGTTCCTCCGCCTTCTCTATGTTACGCTGGGCATCCATAAGGGTGGTCAGGTGTTTCTTCAGTTCCTGGAACTGTTCTTCCATATTGCGGGGCTCCAGCATGTTGGTGCGGATGAAATCATCCAGGTTACCCAGCACTTTGATACCTACTGTCTGGTTAAACAGCTGAATGGCCTGTATGCTTTGCATACCCAACGCATCAACTAATCGCTGGGCATACTTGCTTGCTGCATCGAACCACTCCACCTGGCGGCGGCCACCTTTATTATATAGCTGATCAATACGGCGTTTCCAGTTACCTCCCAGGTCAAACGGCGTAAAGTCTTCACCTATATGCAGTAGCTTATGTGCCACTCCATATATCTTTCTCATGTCTCCGTTCACAAAGTAACGTACCTGGAAAAGTGTGACCGCCTGTTCCATTTCATTGGCAAAGCCGGCCAGGAGAATGCTGTATGCTTCCTCCTTGTTTTCACGGAGATATAATGTTTTGGTAACGCCGGTCGCTTCATTGTTGATCATCCCGTATCCCCCCATCACGTAAGAGTCTTCCGTTCTGTCTCCTTTCTTTTCACTGCCACTGCTCTGGTTATAGAACCTGTATCTCTTTTCAGGAACCATAAGTGTGAGCAATGCGTCGATGAAAGTTGTTTTACCACTACCATTGGCGCCGGTCAGCAGGCTGGTTTCCCCTCCTGGTTTTATACTATGGATATGTTCATCAAAAGTTCCCCAGTTAAATACTTCCAGGTATTGCAACCGGAAACCGCTCTTCTGACTATCTGTATTAAAAACGTTTAATTGCATCTTTCGTAGTAAGAAAAATTTTAGTCCAGTACTTCCTGTTTGCCTGTATGCTCCATCAGTTGTTGCTGGAAATTGCCCAATACTTCGCTGTCTACTTTGGCTTTGATGATCTTCCTGATCCTGAAGCGTTGTTCATCTGCCACTTCATGGTTTTCCAGTTTATGCAGGAAGCCATTCTCTTCCACTTTATCTATCAGCCTGTCTATCTCTTTCAGGAACCTGATACGGCTGGCGCCTTCTTTAAAGAAAAGTTCAGCGTATTCTTTTATTTCCCTGCGTTTCTTTATCAGCTCACGTGAAGCAGATTCGCTGATCTCAAACTCTGCCATCATCTCTCTCAGCAACACCAGCATAATACTTTCTTCATAAGTATATGAACGGCGTTGTACCCAGTTCACATATGCTTCATCATCTTCAGAGAGCGAGTGTTTCACAAAGGCATATCCATCCTGTTCGTCCAGTATCAGGGTGAGGCCCAGTTGTTGCAGAAATATGGTCAGCTCCAGTTTATATTGCAGGAGCTTTTCCCAGGCTCCTTTCTCCATGTACTCTACAGGCCCTTTCAGGAGCTTTACAACTATTGCAGCATAAGGCAATATTTTAGTCGGCGTGCTCATGTTCATTCAATTATTTACTGAATAATAAATAGGGTACTTCCACAAATCTTGTTTGTTCCGCATTCAGCGGTATCAGCTCCGTTGTATTGTTAACAACAAGCGTCCTGCCTGATTTCTCCCTTACAAAATCATAGTAGCTGACTATTTCCGCCAGTCCGTTTTCCGGTGGCGCATATTCCATCAGTTCTTTCAACGTGATAGTTTGTTTGCCTTTCAGCGCTGTTTCCACTTTCTCCCAGAGTTGTTTTCTGTTGATAAAGGACGTGTTGAGCAACCTGCTGAACCTGTTTATGTCTTCGATCCGTTCTGTTGCATCAGAAGGCTGTTTTACATCAATGGTGTTCTTTTTCTGTTCCAGCAGCAGCTTCCTTTCCAATGCCATTTTTATTTCCACTCCTTCTTCCAGCCGGATACCATAATGAGCGGTTTCTTCGTCGTCTATCAGGTCAAACACCAGTTCTTTGATACTGTTGATCTGTTTACGCAGGCGGCGTTGCTGTGCTATTTCTTTTTCGGAGATAATGCGGCTGAGCTTTTCCGCCATCTTATCGTTGGCATCATATACTGTTTTACCCTGGCGTAACAGCATGGATTTAATGTTCTGCAGGAAATATTCATCCCTTTCAATCTCCCTGTCATCCAGTATTTTCAGCAGTTGCTCTGTCAGCTCTCGCCATTCTTCCTGCCCGGCGCGGGAAATGAGGAAGTCCCAGAAAGCATAGAAGCTCTTGCCCTGGTTACTGCTGCGAAGTGAATCATATGCTTCAAAAGCAAAACCCAGGATAGCTCCTTTGTTTTGTTCTGATTTTGTATGCTGTTCTACGATAGTGCGATGAATGGCTTTGAAGTTATCTTCCACTTCCCTGAAATCGCTTATCAGCTCATAACACAGGCGGGTAAAGAGCTCCACCCTTTCAGATACCTGTGCGTTGTTATACCTGTCAGGTGCAATACCCAGTTCCAGCGCTTTGATCTCTTTTTCTATCTCCGCTTTTTTATTCCTGAGTATCTCCAGTTTTTTGGCGCGGTCGTCTTCTGTATTTTCAACAATATCCCTGAGAGAGTTAAAGAGCAGTTTAAAGCGGCTTTCTGTACCAACGTGTTGCCTGAGCTGTAAGGTTTGCAGCCACTGGAATACTTTCTCCGTATAGGCGCTCAGCTGGTATTGCGTATTCCCTTCGGTGTCAGGCAGGTCCTGCAGTATTCTTTTCTGTACCCAGTTCAGTATATATTTCCGGCTCCTCGATTCTTCGTCTTCCCCGAAACTGATCTTTGCCTCCTCCAGGTCTTCCATTCCATCTTCCTGCATTGTCAATGTTTCCGCAAGTAACTGTACCAGCTGGGTCTCCGGGATGGAAAACCTGTTCTCTTCCTTAAACACTCCATAAAGGAAAGGCAGGATCCAGTGCGTGTTACGCAGTCGCAGCATCTGTATTGCCGGCGAAGAGGATATTAACCAATATAGATCGTCTTTATTCATAAAATCCGGAAAGGCTGTAAGTTGTGGAAAAAAAATGGATTATCGAACCAATGTGGATAATGCGCTTTGCCGGGGAATTATACGTCTGAAAATCAATGTGGGAGATGTATCCGTTTTCCAGACACTCATTAAAAAAGCCAATTCCGTAATACGGAATTGGCTGAAAAATCTGTAGCCTCGACAGGAATCGAACCTGTATCTGGAGCTTCGGAAACTCTTATACTATCCATTGTACTACGAGGCCCGGTCCATCCGGTACTTCCGGAAAGGAAGGCAAAACTAATGTATTTGGCGGTCAATTACAAAAGCGCCTTCACTTATTTACATATTCAGGTTGCTTTTGAAGATCTTCACAGCAATAGCCAGCAGGATCACTCCAAAGAACTTACGCACCACCATCAATCCCGCCTTCCCCAGGATACGTTCTATAAAGCTCAGGGAACGCAATACCACATAAATGATCACCAGGTTAAGCAGGATGCCCGCCAGTATATTTGTCTGTTCAAAATCTGCTTTAAGTGACATGATAGTGGTCAGCGTACCCGATCCCGCTATCAGTGGGAAAGCAATAGGCACCAGGCTGCCCGTTTTCGTGTCCTTTTCACTTTTAAAGAACTCCACTCCCAGTATCATTTCCAGGCCTATTACGAAGATCACTATAGAACCCGCCACTGCAAAGGAACGTACATCCACGCTTAGCAGCTTGAGGAAAGGCTCCCCTACCAGCAGAAAGAGTATCATAAGGAAACCCGAAGCAATAGTGGCCTTACCGGCATCTATATTCCCCATCTTTTCCTTCATGGAAATTAATACAGGTACTGAGCCAACAATATCGATCACCGCAAATAATGTGAAGGTAATAGCCAGGATCTGGTCAAAACTGAACATAGGAGTAACGTGTTTGAAACAAAAATAACGTTTAATTGATTACTACATATTTAAACATAGTCTAATTTATAAAGATTGATTCCCCTATCCACCGGAAACGTTTTTTTATAAATCTTCCTGAATAAAAAATCCCGGCTGCATATACAGCCGGGATCATTATCTTAAGGTCCGGTATACAGGATCAACCCGGCATACGGGAGATGTATTTATCCATTTCCTTGATCTGGCTTACAATCTGCTCAGTAGTAGGCTTCTGCGCTTTAGCCCTGCGGAAATACTCCTTGGCAGATTTAAAATCCCTGCGGCTCATAGCAATAGAAGCAATAGTAAGCAGGGCAGCAGCTGTATTCTCTTTATCAGGCAGGCCCATACGTACTGCTTTCTTCAGGTTCTGGTCTGCCGTTTTCAGATCGTTCTTCTGGTATGCAATAGTACCCAGCTGGAAGTACTGCATACCTTCATATTCTTTCATCGGGCTGCCTGACTCTATGCTCTGGCGGATGGTAGCTTCTGCCTTGTCCAGGTCCTTATTGTACATCGCCAGGTTGCTCTGCATAAAATAATATACAGAACGGATAGGTTTATACAGCAGTTTCGGGAAAGCTATCTTATTCATCATAGCCATTGCCCTGTCAATATCTCCTACTTCAACAGCTTCCTGCACCAATCTCATAGGCCCGAACATAAAATGGGTCACCAGGCAGATCACCGCCAGTAATAATGGAATGGTAGCTTCCCACCAGCCTACGCTAAACCCGATGGCAACACCGCCCAGCAGCAGGATAATACCCAGTGGCAACCGATATAGAATAAATAAATTAAATGCTTTCATTTGAAAAATCTTGTTTTAAATCCGGTGAAACCCCTTACAAAGTTGCACGTTTTACCTCATTCAATTATAAGAGGCGCAAAGATAATTAAAAAAAGATGTGAGCATAAAAAGGAGTTTTTATTACCTTTATAATCATCAGATGATATGACGACTTAAAAAATGAATATGATCAAAAGAAGCAGCCTGGCAGATGAGGTGGCACAGCGACTGCAGGAACAGATATCTTCCGGGGTTTACAAGATCAATGAGAAACTGCCTGCAGAGCCAGCCCTGATGGAAGGTTTCGGCGTAGGCCGCTCCACTATCCGGGAAGCCGTCCGCATCCTGGCCAATGTAGGAATATTACGCGTGCAGCAGGGACTGGGCACTTTCGTGGCCGCCAGTGAAAGTATTGAAGAGCCCCTGGGCCAAAGACTGAAACGCGCCGCCATAACTGACCTGGATGAAGTACGCCAGCTGCTGGAAGTAAAAGTGGCGCAGAAAGCAGCCCTGAACAGAAGCCAGAAAGATGTGGAGAACATCGGTGCTTACCTGGCCAGAAGAAAAGAAGCTGCACAGACAGGAGAAGTCATAGACTGTATCACGGCAGATATTAACTTTCACATAGCCATAGCAGAAGCCTCCGGCAACAGTATATTGACGGACCTCTATAAAACAGTGGCCCATCACATGAAAGACCACTTTCTTGCTATATTTAAAAACACGGAAAAGTTCAGCGAAACACAGCCGCTGCATAAAAACCTTTATAACAGCATCATAGCCCAGGACGCTCAAAAAGCCCTTCAATGGGCACAACGCATTGTTCATTTCAACGAAGATGAGCCAACGAAGAAAAAATAAAACCTTATGCAAAAGACGTTACAGGAAACCACTAAAGAACAGGCTCAACAGGTAGCTGAGAAAACGGTATTTTCCATCCTGATTGCCCTGAGCTTCTCACATCTTATCAATGACACTATCCAGTCTTTGATCCCTGCCATTTACCCTATAGTAAAAGATTCCCTGCATCTTACTTTCAGCCAGGTGGGCCTTATCACACTCACCTATCAGCTCACAGCTTCCCTGCTGCAGCCCCTGGTAGGTCTTTACACAGATAAGAAACCCCAGCCCTGGTCCCTCGCCATTGGCATGGGCTTTTCACTACTGGGACTTATCAGCCTTTCACAGGCGCATAATTTCCCGCTGGTACTGGTATCTGTAGGCCTGGTAGGTATCGGCTCCTCTATTTTCCATCCCGAAGCTTCCCGCCTGGCCTATATGGCCTCCGGAGGCAGGCATGGTATGGCGCAATCCCTCTTCCAGCTGGGAGGTAATGCAGGCAGTTCCATCGGTCCCCTGCTGGCAGCTATGATCATTGTTCCGAAAGGACAGGGCAGCATCAGCTGGTTTTCTCTCGCTGCATTGCTGGCTATTGTAGTAATGATCAACATCGGGGCATGGTACAGGAATAATACCCACCGTATCAGAAGCAAATCCAAAAGCAATACAGGCGCAGATCATGTACAGCTTTCCTCCGGCAGGATAGCATTTGCCCTGTTCATACTACTGGTGCTCATCTTCTCCAAGTATTTCTACATGGCAAGCATGAGCAGCTACTATACCTTCTATCTTATGGATAAGTTCCATATTTCCGTACAGAGCGCACAGATCTATCTTTTCATCTTCCTCTCCGCCATCGCCGCCGGTACTTTCATTGGCGGCCCCGTGGGCGACCGCATAGGACGTAAATATGTGATCTGGGTATCCATACTGGGCGTAGCTCCCTTCTCTCTTTTACTGCCACACGCTACCCTCTTCTGGACAGCAGTATTAAGCGTATTTATAGGTGTGATCCTTTCTTCCGCCTTCTCTGCTATTCTTGTATATGCACAGGAATTAGTGCCGGGGAAAGTAGGCATGATAGCAGGACTCTTCTTTGGCCTGGCTTTCGGCATGGGCGGCATAGGTTCGGCTTTGCTGGGAAAGCTGGCAGATAACACCAGTATCAATTACGTATTCAGCGTCTGTGCCTATCTTCCGCTGATAGGTTTGCTGACGGGCTTACTGCCCGATGTGGAGAAACCACGGAAAAAATAAAAAAACCAGCTCACCAGTCCCAAATGATGACACATCATCACCAGGGACTGGTGAGTGCATTATTAAATAAAACGCTCTGGGTTTCATCAATTAAATAACCATTAAGACACAATCTTTAGCATAAAGCGTAATAATGTTCTGTCAATAAGTTTATTTGAAATGTTATAGCGAATCTTCGTGGAATGCCGGGATAACCTTGTATCGTTTTTCTATATCATGTACTCAAATGGTCTGTCTGTCAGGTTCTCTCTCAAAGTTAACTCTTCCTGCTGAAATAAATTTGCAGTTGCAGCCCCTGCAGTGATTTTTTCTTTCCGGCTCCTGTACCGGAAATAACCGATATTCAGGAAAAAATATTTATATTTAATCAGCTCTGCACTAAAACCTGATACATATGGAAACAACTACTCAACGGGACGAACGGCTATGGAAAATTGCCAAAGCCCGTACCTCTTTCAAAACGTCCTTAATGGTTTACCTTATCGTAAACGCATTCCTCTGGGCTATCTGGTATTTTACAGACGGTGATTTTAACACAGGTGCCCCATGGCCTGTATGGCCGGCGCTGGGATGGGGCCTGGGATTAGCTTTCCAGTATTATAATGCCTGGCATCGCGATCCTTTTGGTGATACTCTCAGAGAATATGATAAATTGCAGGCAGAAAAAGAAAGAAGAGGCTTATAATTCCACATTCAATACAAAGTACCACCAAAGCTATTATGGATCAACCCAGCAGACTATTTGACATTATAGAACACCAGCTGAAACATTTTCCTAAACCGGATATGCTGGTAGGTAAAGAAAACAACGCCTGGAGAAAATACAGTACAAACGAAGTAGCCGACCTTACCCTGCGTTTCAGCGCCGGATTGCTGCAACTGGGAATCGGGAAAGGCGATCATACTCCGGAAGGATGTGATAAGATAGCCCTTGTCTCGCCCAACCGGCCGGAATGGGTCATAACAGACCTGGCCTGCCAGCAGGCGGGAGCCGTGCTGATTCCCTTCTATCCTACCCTGAGTGAACATGAAATGGAATTTGTGCTGAATGACTGTACCGCCACAATACTCTTCGTCAGCAGTAAAGAACTGCTGGACAAGATCACTCCTTTCCGGCATAAACTTCCACATCTTAAAGAGATCTTCTCCTTCAATAAAATTGAAGGGGTTCGC
This sequence comes from Chitinophaga tropicalis, assembly GCF_009758205.1. GTDB lineage: Bacteria > Bacteroidota > Bacteroidia > Chitinophagales > Chitinophagaceae > Chitinophaga > Chitinophaga tropicalis. Next base: position 1,008,207 of record NZ_WRXN01000001.1, on the reverse strand, counting down.
CACTGGCTGGAAATACCTGCTATGGCCACAGAAGAAAATATAGCAAGAGTAACGGCTATAAAAGACAGTATAACTCCGGAACAACTGGCCACTATCATCTATACATCCGGTACCACCGGCACACCCAAAGGTGTAATGCTCAGTCACCGGAATATCATGAGCAACGTGCTTTCCTGTATCCCCTATCTCCCTGTAAGCCAGAATGCAAGAGCCATGAGCTTCCTTCCGCTCAACCACGTGTTTGAACGGATGGTGACATACGTGTATCTCACTGCCGGCGTACCTATCTACTATGCAGAGAGTATGGAGACCATTGCAGAAAATCTCCGTGAGCTGAAACCCAGCATCTTTACCACTGTACCAAGGCTACTGGAAAAAGTATACGAAAAGATCATGGCTAAAGGCCTGGAGCTGAAAGGTATTAAACGCGCGCTTTTCTTCTGGGCAGTAGAGTTGGGCAAAAAATATGAGATCAACCAGTCACAGGGATGGTGGTACGATCTGCAACTTGCCATTGCCAATAAACTCATTTTCAGTAAATGGCGGGAAGCCCTGGGCGGTAATATAGATGCCGTCGTAGTTGGCGCTGCCGCCTGCCAGATAAGACTATTAAAGATCTTTACAGGAGCAAAGATCAATATCCTGGAAGGCTACGGCCTTACAGAAACCTCTCCTGTTATCAGCGTAAACCGGGTAGATGTAAAAGACAGGATGTTTGGCACCGTAGGCCCTGTTATCAGCAACGTTGAAGTGAAAATAGCTGAGGATGGTGAAATACTGTGCAAAGGCCCCAATATAGCCATGGGCTACTATAAACGCCCTGATCTGACTGCCGATGCAATCAAAGACGGATGGTTCCACACCGGCGATATAGGCGTGCTGGTCAATAATAAATTCCTGAAAATAACCGACCGGAAAAAAGAGCTCTTCAAAACTTCCGGCGGCAAATTCGTTGCTCCACAGCCAATAGAAAATAAATTCAAGGAATCTCCCTTCATTGAACAGATCATGGTAGTAGGTGAAGACCGCAAATTTACAGGCGCCCTCATCGTCCCCTCTTTTGCACAACTGGAACGCTGGGCGGCAAAAAAAGGTATCAACGGCTCTCATGAAGAACTGCTCAGAAATGCCGATATACAGGCCCTGTTTAAGTCCATCCTGGAAAAATACAACCAGTATTTCAGCCATATTGAACAGATCAAGAAATTTGAGCTGCTACCCAAAGAATGGACAGTAGCAGATGGTGAGCTCTCTCCCACCCTCAAGGTGAAAAGAAAGGTCATCAACCAGAAATACCAGGAACAAATAGAGAAAATATATAATCAATAAATCTTATTTCCCTGTTGGTGTTCGAAATTTGTAAAAAACGTTTACTTTTGCACTCCACTTTAGGGAATGGCCCGGTAGTTCAATGGATAGAATAGAAGTTTCCTAAACTTTAGATACAAGTTCGATTCTTGTCCGGGCTACTAAAAAAGCAATACTGTTTTATGCGGTGTTGCTTTTTTTATCCGCCTTTGACCTACTAATAATCTCTCCAGGCCAATTCTTTACATTACTATGAAACAGTTAGAATTATTTTGCCTTTTTACATTAGTAATCACGACCAACGCACAAGGTCAAACATTGCAAAATGTTTCCGACAGTGGCAACACCACAAATAACCTTCTTCAAATTACGGGAGTAAACAATGTACGTGGCAATGGGGCAGGATTAGAACTATTTAGATTCGGTACCGACGGCGTTATCCAGGCATACGACAGAAATGCTTCAGCTCCTATCAAACTCCGCATACAACCAAATGCAGGTTCGATAACAACAATCAATGATGCAGGAACCGGCAGATTAGTCATAAATGGTACTCCTGATGACGGACGTACACCATTGCAGGTAAATGGTGATATAAGATCTTCCACAGGAGTTTTTCGTGCGCTTGATGGTGTAACTAATAATATTTTAATGACATATGGTTATAATGAGGCAGTGGGCGATTATACCTCAATAAAGGTAGCAGGGCTGGCAACTAATAATGCAGAACTAAGACTTATTCAAAATGGGAATGTAGGTATAGGTACTGCTAATCCTCAATCCAAGCTGGCTGTTGCAGGAACTATTACCGCTCACAGGCTCAAGGTAACCTCGAATTCTGCAGATTGGCCTGACTATGTATTCCGGTCTGATTATCATCTTCCCTCACTAAAGGAGGTCGAAAGCTATGTAACTACGAACAAACACCTTGAAGGAATGCCAACTGCTGATGAAATTGCTACCAATGGCCAGGATGTCGGCGAACTGAATAGAAAGCTTTTACAAAAGATAGAAGAGTTAACCCTCTATTTGATAGAAGAGCATAAAAAAAATGAAGAGCAACAAAAGGAAATAGTCGAATTAAAGTCAAGATTAAAAAGCGTTGAAAATCGTTAGTGCATATTTCTCTTTTTAGGCTTGATAACTATTCGAAACCAGTGATCGGGAAGGCATCTTTTGCTTATAACTAATCAAGCTTGTATTAAAAAATAGAGAATTTAATATTACCCCAGAATTTAAAAAACCAGAGCCATTTTGTCTCAAACGACAACTACTGCCTATAAATCAATCATTTACAAACTTAATACAACTTGAACAAACTTGAATGCCCCATGAACAGCATAAGTATAACACCCATCCTATATTCACCCCGAACTAAAGAACAGAAATATGTACAAACCACTTTTTCTGATTACAACTTTGCTTTTCGCCATCAGCTGGCAGTTAAACGCACAAACCATTTTTGTAGACCCGCTTAAAGGAAAAGATACCGGAGCAGGTACCGCTACAGCCCCATTGGCAACACTGGACAAAGCAATAGCTGTAACAAACGCATTTACCGGGAAAGAACCGGTTTCCATTAAGTTATTTCCGGGCCTTTACACACTGACAGATAAACTGGTTATCCGGTTGCCGGCAGGTGAAGAGAAGAAAGGTTTCAGCATTGAGGCCGTTACCCTCCCTGATGACACAGGTTGGCTGCCAACAAAAATGCCGGTCATACAATCAGTCTCCGGCAATAATTCAGATGCACAGTTCCCTCATTCAGTCGGGCTCCTGGTAGCTGCAGACAACGTCAAATTACAGGGGCTTAAATTTACCGGCAACGCCAATCCAACTGTAAAATATTATTATCCCATCACTAAGGAAGATTCGCTGCTGACAGGACTGGCAGTATCTCAATGTTTCTTTGCCGGCGACAGGTACTCAGCTCCCATTCAGGGCGGCGTATGAGCACATGGCCCAAATTCTTCCATCGATCATTGCGTCTTTTATAACTGCAAGAACGCTTTACTTTTTTTCAAAGCTGTTCAGCATTTCTCAGTTACAAATACATTTATTTATGGGTCATATGAAGCCGCCATGTGGGTATGGCTGCAGGATGGACAATTCTCATTCCGTAATAACATTATTGCCGATTGTGATTATTTCTGGACCATTCCTGAAGCCGCCAGTCCGAAAGCACGTTTCGAAAACTCTCTGTTTCTCAACGTAACTCACAATGCCGGCAATTGGAAAAGTGGCCTCGTCCCGGCCAGCAACAACAGTTTTGTCTTCAAAAATGTCCAGCGCAACAACAGGGCAAAAGTATTAAAAGCTACATTGCCAGGCCAACCCGATCTGCCTTCCATTCCGGAAGCAGATAATATGAAAGCAGGTCTGTTCAAAGGCAGGAAGTAGGTTCCTCATTATTCCCAAAGGGTGTATCATAGATCAGATATGCCCTTTTTGATGATTATGATGCTTTCCGGAACTCTGTCTCTCTGCCTTCTTTATCCCTGATCATAAAACCAACTATCGTATCCTCTTCTGTCTGCAGGACAATAAATTTATACGTTTCCTCTCTCGCATAATTAAAACTCAGCCCCAGGAAGACAGCTCCATCATGCATCACGAACTGGTAAGTTCCATTTTTATTTATGTGCTCACCTTCCCATATAAAATGACAACCATCTGTATCCGGATAAAACTTAATCACCGCATCTGATCCCTTTGCCTGGTAAGTGGTGGGTGAAGAGAAAGTAAAGGAGAATGGGGACATACAGCCATGTTTTTGGGTTATTTTTAATGAATATAACCCAAAAAAGGGGGAAATCTGGTTATATCAGGGTAATATAACCCTAAAATGAGCAAATTCAGGTTGTGTAACTTTTAACCTGAGCCTGCCTGGAATTTAAATAGTATCACGTCAACTTAGCCTTACTCTTTGCATTTACAAGCTAAAACACCTATTTTAGCTCTACCGCGAAGTATTTCGCAACCAATCTCTTATGCCTCTTCGCAGTTTTTTTTATATATTCTCTATACTTCTTTACACATCTTTCACGCTGAAAGCCCAATCCCTGCATTACTTAACAAACGATCCATCACTAAGTATAGCAACTTACGATGTCCTGGCAGACAAACGTTACAGCTTTGAACAGGTGCAGGCAGATGCTTCACTTGTTTTCAGGTCCAATACCCCGTTAAGTACTTCCGCTGCAGACTTCTACTGGATAAGAGTAATTATCGCCAACCCTTATCCCAATACAGAGAAATACCAGCTCTCTTTATCACTACCTCTGAACTATACACTTTATATTTTCAATACAGACAGCAGAAAATGGGAAAGCCGCACTGCCGGTTTAGCGGTACATGACAGACAGCGTGAAAGAGGAGTCATCCCCTGTACTTTAAAAGGGAACACTAAAAATACATTATACCTGAAAATAGATGTCAGAGATCTGAAACGCTATGGATATAAAATAAACCCCGTCATTGTGATGGAGAAAGAGCTCTCCTTTACCGGACGGGAACAATTTCTATGGTATTCCTGGCTGATCTGTATCGTAATGCTGCTCTGTTTCTCCTGTTATAACCTGTACATTCTTTTCCAGTTAAAGGATAATACATACCTCTGGCACCTGGTTGTTCAGGTGGGAGCTATTACCTTTATCACCTCTTTCAAACATTTTTTAAATCTGCTCCTGCCATTCAGCGTTTACAATATCAGGTTAACACCCAATGGCTCCGTTTACCATTATGACCTTAACGCCTTCTTCCTCCATATTGGCTGCATTATTATGCTTTCAGGAATTATCCAGCTTACAAGATCATACCTGCGCACGAAAGAGTTGCTGCCGCTTTATGACAGGCTTCTTAAATACATTCTGCTTGGCTATGTTACGTTCGAACTGATACCCGCTATCATTACCCTAACAGGAATATATTACCTGGACAGTTACACGCTGTTCTACGATAACATCATCATATTACTTGTCATTGCTGCCACTTTTATAACCAGCGCTGTTGCGTGGAAACGCCGGATAAGGGCCGCTCAGCCTTTCCTGCTGGCCAACACGCTTCCAATCATTCTCGGCGCAGGTATTGCTGTATATTTCATCATCAACTCTGCTCCAACTTATACAAGAAACAGTTCCCTCCTGCCGGAAATAGCTATCCTCTCACAGATCATAACATTTGCAGTAGCCCTGGTAACAAGAATAAGGACTGTCAATGATGAACTGCATGCAAAGGAACAGGAGATCAGCAAACTGGAATCAGACATAGTACAAAGCAGCGTTAAACGGCTGCAGATAGAAGAAGAGAATGCAGTCATTACACAGGCAATCCAACAGGAGAAAGACAGGAACGAACAATTACAACAGAAACTGGACGCCAATAACCGGGAACTGGTTAGTAACAGCCTGTACATCCACCAGAAAAACAAACTGCTTGACGATCTGAAAAAACAGTTGCAGGATATTGACCACCTCTATCCACATGTTAAACATCCCGGGCTAAAGAGTATAAAGTCTACGCTGAAAGACAATCAATACCTCGATGCAGAATGGGATAAATTCAGATTACATTTCGAACAGGTACACCCCGGCTTTTTTGAAAATCTCAAAGCCCAGCACCCTTCATTAACCAATAATGAGCTGAGACTTTACGCCTATTTCCACATTAACCTCTCAACAAAAGAGATTGCGGCATTGCTTAATATTGAGCCAGCAAGTGTACGGCAAGCCAAAGCAAGACTGAATAAAAAAATGAATACTGCTACCAGTGCAGAATAAGTGGCCGCTAAGCCAAAAAAAAATAATTTTATAAAGTCCTCCTATCCCAGACTCATCTGTCAACCCAAAAAACAAATCATGGAAGCCATTCTTAAACCTGTTCTGAATCTTCTTAATGAACTTTATGTTGGCGTCAATGCAGGTCCCACCTGGGTCATAGATCCCAAACCCGGCCATGGATTTATTGCAGCCATAAAAACTATCGATGCCCGCCAGGCATCCACTCCTATTGTAAAAGGAGGCTCTACCATTGCAGCACATACAGAGCATCTCAGGTGGAGTATTTATTTTGCGCTGGAGTTTTACAAGGGAAACCGGCCTGAAGGCGAATGGGATAAAAGCTGGCTGGTCCGTGAAGTAGATGAAGCGCAATGGGCTAAACTGCAGATGGACCTTCAGGAAGCTTATGACAAATTAAAAACTGCTATTGAAAGTGTAACCGATTGGTCTGACCCTTTAATGCTGCAGGGAACAATAGCATTGCTGCCTCATGCGGCATATCATCTTGGGGCAGTAAAACAACAGTTATTGTATGTGCAGTCCCAACCATGATTGGGACTGCACACAAAAATGATTATGCCGGTTCCAGCTCCCTGTTATACTTATTCTTGTACTCTATAGGAGAAAGACCTGTTATTCTTTTGAATATGGTCCTGAATGCTTTTGCATCAGAATAACCTACATCATACATCACTTCATTTACCGTCTTCATACCCGACTCCAGGCATTTCTTGGCAGCTTCTATCTTCACACGCTGTATGTACTCAATAGGTGTATTATTAGTTGCCTTCTTAAACCTTCTTTCAAAATTACGCCTGCCAATAGCAAATTTCACTGCCAGGTCTTCAATAGAGATCCTGTCAGCTACATTGTTCTCAATAAATTCCTGCGCCATCTTTACAGGTTCATCTGCATGATCTTTTTGTCCGCGGAAAATAACAAAAGAAGACTGGTTCTGCCTTTCTATCTCTATGGCAAATACTTTAGCTGCCAGCACAGATATATCACGACCGGCATATTTCTCAATGAGATGCAGGATAAGGTTCAGGTAAGAGAATGCACCTCCGCTTGAATAAAGACCTTGTTCATCAGTGATGATCTTCTCCGTGATCAGATCTACTTCCGGGAACATTGCCCTGAACTCATTTGCCGCCAGCCAATGTGTAGCACACTTTTTCCCGTTCAGTAAACCTGTTGAAGCCAGCAGGAAAGCGCCAAGACAAAGGCTGGCTACTTCCGCGCCATTCTTATAATGCCTGGTGATCCATGGAATGAATTCTTTGTTATCTTCCACTGCTGCCTGCAGGTCACCATCAATGGCCGGAATGATAATGAGATCAGTTTTTTCCACATCAGAATATAATGTCTCAGTATGCACCGTAAACAACCCCCCACTTACCGGAGTTTCCTTAGCAAGCCCTACCAGTTGTACTTTGAATAAAGGTGGTTCACCTTTCGACTGACAAAAGCCATTCACCTGTGTAAATAACTGGCGGGTACCTTCAAGGCTGGCCAGGATAGCTTTTTTGGGAACGAGGATGGATATATGCTTCATATTGGAAAGATATTATATTGTTGATAATCTTTTGTAAGAAGTTGACCTCATGGCAAGTATAGTGATCATAAAACCAATCATACCCGTCACAGTGAACAGTAACGCAATTCCCCTCTCACTTCCGGTACCAAACCAGCTGCCTAACAGATCAACCCCTGTTCCGGTTGTCATAAAAGGAATAAAAACGAACTGAGCAACCGGCCCTATCAAAAATGCAGTCAGCGGTGAAGCAGCCTGCTCTATGCTCTGCGCAAATCCAAACACCCTGCCCTGGCGCTCAGGAGGTATCACTCTCTGTATAATGGTCTGCTCAGCAGCCTCTACTACCGGGATCAGGCACAGGTAGATAAACATCCCTATTCCTAAGAGAACGATAGACGATCTTATGGTGAAAAACATGCAGATAGTCCACATCACGATATTACAGAAGAATAACGTTTTAATTACATTCTTACCAAGTCCTGTTTTGGCCACCACCAGTCCGCCAATAATAAATCCCAGGCTCAACACACCCCATAATACTCCCCATACCTGGACAGATACCAGCGATAACCCGTAAGCATCCATCAACGCCATAAATACACCTCCCAGGAAATTATTGAACGTATTGAAAAAGATAAGCGCAAAAAGCCCGGGAATAAGACGGATCACTTTGATAGTTCCCCTGATATCCACAGTATTAGTATCCTTTTCAGCATGTACAACCTGTTTTTCATCTATCCGCACAAAGAACAGATGCAGAAAACAAAGCATAGTTAATCCCACAGCCACAATAAATGTCCAGTAAATACCAAGAAAACCTACCGCCATGCCGCTAAGGATAGATGACACAAGAAATGCGGTGCCGTTCATACTTCCAATAAGTCCGTTAGCCTTATCCCGCCCCTCTTCAGGGATCAGTATGGTAACCAGGGTAGGCATGGCAATAGTCCGTATATTTCCCGCCAAAGCACCAAAAAGGGATAACACTATAAAGATCCATAATGTTGCATTGGAAGTAGTTTTAAATGCGCTGGCAGGAGCCGTTAAGTAAAGGATACCAGCAGCAAGGTACAGTAGTAATGAACAGGCACTGGATAATAGCATAGCCGTTTTCTTCCTGTACCTGTCTACAATAGCTCCCAGGTAAAATCCTGACAGCGCCACCGTACCAATATAAATACCGGCCATAAAAGAGGTTGCCAACACAGATCTTGTTTCCAGGTAAACCCAGAAGGTTACGGCAAACCATACAAATGTATTGGTAACAGAAGCAATCAGTGAGTTGGTAAGAATTGCATAAAACCCCTTCATAACATGATTTTCTATGTAAACTTAACCGGTTTCCGTAAGTCTGTTGATGGTCGGACAGGACATTTTAGGGGGTAATTACGACATTTATACCACTCGATAGCATTATATCGTAATTAATTCATTCTGAACAGGATAAAACAAAAGAAGTCAGCATAATGCTGACTTCTCCGTTAATATCGAATAATGTTAATTATTATTCTTCATCCTCCTCTTCATACTCATCCTCGTCCAACCATTCCAGGTACGAATAATACCATGTTTCCAGCTCCTCCAGCAATTCTTCCTTCTTGCCCGGATCGTTCTTAAAGAACTCATCCACGTTATCAAACTCAGCCACAATATCTATATACGCTTTATCTTCATCCTCTTCCACACGTTTCGCAAAGAAACGGGGCTGTTCGGTATGGAAGATATACTCGTTGTCAGGGTCCGTAACTGGATCATCTGCAATCATGAACTTGGGTAACTTTGCCATAGTGAATAGTTTATGTCAGACAAAATTATTGATAAATCATTGATGGCACAAAAACACTTTCTTCCCCACATACATTCCAGGGTTCCAAAGCATAGATACTCCTACTCAAAGCCTACTATAAAGTATGGATAGTGTATGCATTGCGGGTGCACTTTAGCGCCACATAGCTCCCCAAAAGAAAATGGTACTTTTTACCGGCAAACTTAAAACTTATCCTCTATAGCTATCAGAAACAACACAAAAAATAATCCTCATCCTTCTTGTCAACCCGGTTCACGAATGTTTCCCGGAAACATAGTATCTATGTATATTTACGCCCTAAACCTATATCCCCCTTTTTCTCATGAGGACAATCATCTTATTTGCCACTATATTCCTGGCAACCCTGGAAATTTCATTTGCTCAGCATTTCTCCCACGGCGCAGGAGCCGGGTTCTTTGTAGAAGATGCAGGTGCTACCGATGTAAAAGCAAGCTTCGCCCTGACCTATTCCCCCCGCTTCAATTTTGCAGAAACAGAGAATACTTCCCTGTCAATCGGAGTTCCGTTAAGCGCAGGCTTTTCCGGTTCTTATAGCGCCGGCTACAGCAGTTCTTACGGATATTATGAAGATAACAATGTCGGTTATATGGTAAATGTGCCATTATTGTTCAGCTTTAATATAGGAGCCGGTGCCGTGAAAGGCAACCGATCCAGGATGGGATTTTTCATTGGTGCAGGCTACGCATACCACGTAGGCACTGCAGACTATACCTTTACAGATGAGTATGGATATGACTGGAAAGATTCAAGATCAGAAAGCACTACCGGCCCCGCTGGAAATTTCGGTATCCGCATTGCCGTAGGCTCCCGCAAAAGACATAATATTGAGATCAGAACATCCTATATGAAAGGCATTACCAATTATAAACCGGATATTTTCGGCATGAATTGTCTCTTTAACTTTTAATACTGACGCCCCACGGTAAAACCGCGGGGCGTCTATCTTAGAGCTGCAAGATTAAACAGATTATTCTCTTATCACCACATCTTTTACATTACCGGGAATACCATCAACCTTCCTCATCACTTCCCCATACTTCCCGGTGCTTACATCCAGCCAGTAAAGACTACCTTGCACACCTGCCAGCAACACATTTCCGTCATTCCACAATTTGATCATGGTAACAGCTTTTCCTCCAAAATCTGTATTCAGCTGCCTGATCTCCTTGTTCAGCGGATTGTAACGGTATATCTTATCTCCTGCAGAGAAATAGAATACTCCCACAGGAGAAGATTGCCAGCGGGTACCGGCAGTTAGCAGACTATCACCAGGAAAAGGACGCTGGTATAATGTTTTAAAGCGTGTATTGCCATTCATGAAGTTCAGGGAGAATTTCAACTCTACAGCTTTCCCCGTACTATCCCTGCAGAATGCATAGACATCGTCTTCCGAGATCTTTTCCATCTCAATAAGGTCCATACGCAGGTCCTTAGGATTAAAAACAGAATCCTCCTGGGTATAATCCGTACCAAAATAAGTACTGCTGTTGAAACGTACCAGGTTACGTTTTACCTTGTCAAATCCAAGATAATAACTGCCTGCCTGCGTGAATGTAAATACAAGATCAGGAGCAAGACGATAGTTACCTGAAACAGGTACACCATAATAGCCATAGTATGTAGCAAAAGGGGCCGTTTCACTGGTGCCTATAAACAACTGATCATTCATAATGGCAGTAGTGGTACCATTTATAATATTCTGGAAATACCCTGGTACAATAGATGCCGGCGCTTCATAAAAATTTTCTCTGATATACTTCTCCTTCTCCAGGTTATCTGAGTTGATCCTGATAGCAGGGTTCACTCCGCCGGAACATACTATCCAGTAAGCAAAGATCACATTCATATAAAACTGGTTCCTTACAGGAACCAGCTGCATAGCTCCTGTCCCCAACGGCTCTTTATTAATAGCCTGGTACAGATCTGGCTGAACAGTACCATCTGGTTTAATGAATGACAATTTAGCCCCGCCAGCATCATCACTCAGTACAATCGTTCCCGTCGTAAAAGCAGTTTTCCCTGCAATACTGAATTTATAAAAATACTTCATGCCCGTACTATTGTCTGTCACCGTAAACAATGCAGAATAAGTACTGGCGCCCAGGCCAAACAGGATACGCAGTTCAGGACCTTCATAATCATCCGAACGTGCCTGTTCCGGTATATTGATCTTCCACGTACAGGTCATATCCTTCTTGCCGCCTGGTAACGTCACCACTGGACTGATCACCAGGCTATCACCTGTAAATACAGTATATACACTATCAAAATTAGCTACTACAGGCGCAGACAGGTCTGTATAATCATAATTACCTTTATCCTTAAAGCAGGATGTAAAAACTATCAGTAGTATGAACAAAATTCTTTTCATGGTCAGCAGGTTTAAAGTCAGATGATGCGGTTGCCATTTTCATCTTTGAAATAATACTTACCATCATCGCTGTTTTTCTCCAGCAGGTATTTATTTCCGGGATTACTGCTACTGTAGAAGTAATAATTGTTATCAGCTTGCAATACTATCACATAACCCTCTTCTGCATAGGTCTCCACCCATCTGAAAGGGTCCTGCAGAAAAGACCTGAACCTTCTTGTATGATACAACGCTTTCGGAGTAACCATATAATCTGATTGGGTAGGCGGCAGCTCCGTTGTCCCGGATACCCGGATAAACAACTCATGCTTTACACGGGAATAGGCGCCCAGCTCGCCCATCCACACATCCCACCACAAAGGCTTCTCCAGCCTGTTGGAAACTTTCACCAGGCCTTTATTCTGCAAAGGGAATTGTACCCCAAAATCACCGGTGCTTTGCAATGTAAGTCCTATAGTGAACGTCGTACGCTTCAATACACTATCCTTATTCATCAGGATGAGTGGTACAAGACAAAGCCCGGAATCGGCAGACATGATATATTCTTTTTCCAGTGGTCTGTAATGCAGGGACGCAACAGCGCTTGTTGTTGAATCGACAGTGGTAAGAATGAACCTGCGGTCTCTTGATACACGGCGCCCGGAAATCCTCACAGGTATATATACAGTATCTTCCTGCTTCTCCGGGAAGTAGGCAAAAGAATAAACAATACTGTCTGTCTTATCATTATCAACAGTAGGTGTAAAGTCTAAGTATATATTATCATCAGTACTGTATGCAGGTGTTTCCTCCTTTTTACAGGCAGATAATAAGCAGAACAGGATAATTATCAGTAGTATATTTTTCATCCGGCAGTAAGGTATTATCTGTTACCAAATTGAATTTCATCGTCAGGCAGCGGCAGTACAAAGATGGCGTCAGACGGGCCGAAGCTGACGCCGGATTGTCCCACTATAGCCCTGTTAAGGCGCTTATATGTATAGAATAGCTGCCCTTCAGCATAGAGCTCCTTACGGTATTCTTTTACAAGCTCCGTCATAAAGATCTCCTTAGACGGCTCATTAGTAATCGCTGTACCTATTCCCCTGTGCAATCTCACCACATTGAAATAAGTCCATGCTTTTACGGGGTCTGTATTAAACGTACATTCTGCAGCTATATAATACATTTCACTCAGCCTGATAGCCGGCGCCATCTGGTAATGCAGGTTGGCATCCCCATCCCTGGTATACTTCTCTACCTGCAGATGTGTGCCTAGCGCATCACTCTGTTCTGAGAACCATTGCTTGTACCGGAAATCGTCTCCGCCCGCTCCTCCTGTTTCATACACAATGCCCCCTTCACTGGTCTTGATAGCCAGACTCTGGTCACCATTCCTGAAACGCCCTCTGATAGCATCCGTAGTGTTAGGAATATACCAGCCAAACACCAGCTCTTTATAGAGTATCCTGTCTTTCTTTTCATCATCAGGATTCAGAAAATCATTCTGTCTTGTCCATGGAAATTTATTAGCGTTGATCACTTCCAGCGCATTACTGAACGCCCTGACATGATCTCCTTTATAGAGGTACACACGGGCAAGCGTACCACATACGGCAAAATAGTTGAGCCGGTGACGGCGCTGCTGCAGAAAAAGCTCTCCATTCATTTCTGTACTGGAATCCTTTATAGGATAACCAACAACATACCCGGGAGACAAAACCGGGTCCGAACCTTTTAACAGCTCTTTCGCGGTGGTCAGATCACTGATAACCGAATCTATTACCTGGCTAACTGTGCTCACCGGTGTAACATCCTTCGTAAAATATGCTACATAAGGAATCCCTTTCGCTGCAGGATTACTGGCATAAGATGGTGCAAAGATCCTCAGTACATCGAAGTGCAGGTACGCTCTTAATGCAAGCGCTTCCCCCCTGATCAGCGCAAATTTATTTCCTGTAAAAAGCTTCTCCTGCCCACGTATATGATGCAGGATCAGGTTAGTATTGGCAATGGCCGAATAAAGCACCTTCCAGGTATCATCCCTCCTTTGCATGAAGGAATTATCAGTATAATTGAAGAGCGAAGTCTGCCTGTAACGTTCAGGATCGGCAGAGGTTATAGAATAGTTCTGTGCAAGCACATCCAGGAAGCCGCAGGTGATCTCCTTTCCATAGCTATCTTCTCTTGCGCAACGGCTGTATACTCCGTTCAGCGCTTCCTGGAAACCATCTTCTGTACTGAATAATACGTCCTGCGACACTTCAGATTGCGGAGCTACGTCCAGCCATTTGGAACAGGAGCTCAGCATCATCAGCACTATAATAAGTGTATATATTGCTTTCATAAATTTAAAATTGTGTAGACAGTGAGAAGGTGAAACTTCTTGCAAACGGATAATCAATACCACGTTCCGCCTCTATAGTAGAAGTCCTCCACACATCGTTCATGTTAAGAGAGAAGCGCAGGTTATTCATCTTATACCGGCGTATCACAGATGCCGGCACCATATAGGCCAGGTAAACAGATTTCAGCTCCACTACATTATCTCTCTGCACAAAACGGGAAGAAGTGCGGGTACTGCCCTGATCTGCAATATCCTTATACAACACATGGTCTCCCGGTTGCTTCCACCTGGAGCTTAATACCCTGGCATCTACATTATACCTGGGGTCAGCATTCTCCACTCTGTCTACCAGCGTCTGATTATAAGTATCTCCACCACCTTTTCCATAGAACCTTACTTCCATCTGCCAGTTGTCATAAAACACACTACCTCCGAAAGAGCCCTCCAGCCTGGTTGTCTGGTCTCCCACAGGTACCATGTCCTTCACACTGTACTCATGCGTCAGAGTGCCGTTCTTCTTTACGAAGATCTCCTTGCCATTCTCCGGATCTATACCGAGCGACTTAACAGCATACAGCGTATAAAGCGATTGCCCTTCCTGGTAACGCAACAGCGGCACCGAGTTAAGGTTAGGATCAGACTCCTGCTTGTCATCCACCTTATCATTATAGCTCTTCAGTGCATTTGAGATCTTTACGATCCGGTTCCTGTTGCTTACCACATTTGCAAATACATTGAAAGACCAGTCTTTACCTCTCAATACATTGCTGCGTAGATTGATCTCAAAGCCCCTGTTCACCATCTCTCCCAGGTTAGCCTTATATTCAGTAAATCCGGCGGATGGCGGTACAATAATATCTGCCAGCAGGTCTTTCGTTCTTTTGTAATAGTATTTGGGGTTGATATAAAATCTTCCGTTAAACAGGTCCAGCTCAAAACCTGCATCATAGTTACGCGTACGCTGCCACCTGAGTGCTGAATTGCCATATGCAATGAAAACACTGCCTACCCCGGTAGAATACCAATCGTCACTATAATACTGGTAAGTAGTATTTGAAAGGTATGCAGGGAAAGATACATCACCGGTAATACCCGTAGTACCACGTAGTGTCAGCTGGCTGATCACATTTCGGGAAATGAACTTTTCATTATGCATATTCCAGCCAATACCATATGCCCAGAAAGTAGCCATGCGTGAATCGGTACCAAACTTGGAAGAACCGTCTGTACGCACTGTAGCGTCCATCAGCAGCCTGTTCTGATAAGAGTAGTTAACGTTCAGGAAAGCGCCAACCAGTCGTTCCTGTGCAAAGCTTCCACTGGGAGAACCATCTGCATACTTTCGTGCAAATTCTATCTGCGAAAACCTGTCATTCGTAAATCCTTTTGCTTCAAAAGTCTTACTGTCATTCTTCTTGTCCTGCATGTTTGCCACAAGAGACATATTCAGGAAATGACCACGCAATTGTTTACTATAGCTCAACGTAACACTTCCATCTGCCTGCCAGAAATCTTCATCGCCATAAGTATACCGCCCCCTGTCCTTAAGATCATCTCCGCTTACATTATAAAACTCATTACTCAGCGGAGAAACGAATTTATCTGCTGTAGATTTCCTCTTTGTAAGAGATATCTGCCCACGCAATTTCAGTGACGGTATAATTGTCCACTCACCGGAAAAAGCATCTATGAACTCCACATAGTCCGTCTCCTCAAAGCTCCCTATAGTAGCCTCATACATGGGGTTCAACACAGTAGTTGAACCTACTGATGCATTCGCTCCTTCACGGTAATTCCATTTATCTACCGCACGTAATAATCGCCCGGTTGAATCTGTTTTCGGATAGTAAGGATTCATCCTTACGTAGTTGGAAAATTCCCTGTAGGGAGATTCCGTAGCCTTTACCTGCGATATGGAAAACAGGTTCCTGAACTGCAGCTTGTTCTGCACATTGTAAGACAGTGATGCTGTAAGCCCGTAACGTTTCCTGGAAGAGCCTTTCATTACACCATTCATTGTCTGATAGCGGGCATCAATACCATACCTTATAACAGGCGTTCCGCCTTCCAGGTAAATTGAATGTTTATGCCCCAGCTCCACCTGCAATGGCTGCGACAGCCAATATGTATTGATGCCGCTCAGCACGTTCTTCTTTTTCTGGTAATACTGCATTTCCAATGTAACGGGATCATCTACTTCATTACTCTCATACAGCTTGGCCAGCCGCTCGTATTCCAGTTTCTCTGTTGCATTCAATACATGGTAATCTGACAGGTCCGGTGCATTGATGTTCATATCATAAGTATAGTTCAGTGAGAGCTTGCCTTCTTTAGGCGCTTTGGTACGTATCACTACTACACCGTTTGCTGCACGGGAGCCATAAATAGCTGTTGCCGCCGCATCTTTCAGCAACGTCATAGAGGCTATTCTGTTAGGGTCAAGGTCAAAGATGGTCTGCACGTTTACTTCATAACCGTCCAGTATAAACGTAGGCTGGTTAACAGAGCCGGTCAGTATACTGCTCCTGGTCAGTTTCGAAACATCGGTGGCCGGCAATGCTGTAGCTCCTCTCACATTGATATTGGGTATACGGTTAGGGTTAGAACCGAAAAGATTATTCTCTACAAGTTTGAAAGACGGGTCGTAGGATTGTAAGGAAGATAGTACGTTCTGAGGATTTACCCTTTTAAGCTCATCGCCCGATACTACAGTAGACACACCGGTAAAACTTTCTTTTTTGATCTCATAATAACCCGTTACAACTACATCTTTCACAGCCTGTACATCAGTCAGTAATTTTACGTCAAGCACCTTGCGGCCCTTCAGTAAGATCTCCTGTGCTTTGAAGCCAATATAGCTGAAGATGACATGCGCATTCTCCGGTACGCCCTTCAGTTCATATCTGCCATCATTGCCTGTATGCACACCATTCTGCGTGCCTTTTACTACAACTGTCACACCGGGAAGAGGCACACCACCATCATCTGTAACAATACCGGCAATATTCAGTACTACCGGTTGTACCTGTAACGGTACAGGTTTTATGTTATCAGTCTCTTTCCCCGCAGGAGGCAGATGTACCGGCAACTGCCGGAAAACAATGTACTGATCATTCCCGGCCTGCTCGGCTTCCAGTCCCAGGGGCTGCAGGAACTGGTTGAAGTAGCTGATAAAACTGACCGATGTGCCCTTGTCCTGGGGCGGCTCTGCCTGCATGCTACCTATGACCTGTCCTGTATAATTTATACGGACCTTATAACGGTTTTCCAGCAGGCCAAAGATCTCTTTCAGCGCCCGCCGGCCGGATGTGCTGACGGGATGTGTATCGGTTAACGAAAGGAACGGCTGGCCACGTTGCCATACGTTCCGGTAGTTACTGCTACGTGCAGTATATCCTGTTACCATTACCAGTAACAAAAGGGCAGTACTTCTCCCCATACACCTAAGGAAATTTCCAGGCATAAGCGTTAGATTAAGGTTGGTTGAATGATAGATCTGTTACAATAGCAGGTTATTTTCTCCTGATGCTATAGTTCTTGTTTTCTTTTTCTATTCTTACATGAAAGGACCTGTATAGTGTTTTGAAAAATATCTCCGCGTCGTCCATTGGTATGCTTCCGGTAAACAACTCCTGTTGTAATGTCGTGTCTTCTATATGTATGTTAAGTCCAAGATTATCTTCGAGGGATGCAGCTACTTCTGCTATCGGTGTTTCAGTAAATACCAGCATGTTATTACGCCATGCGCTGTAATCTGACGGGTTCACATCTTTCCTGTCAAGTTTGTTTGTAGCGGCAGAGTAAGTGACCATCTGACCGGGTTTCATCGTGATTAGCGGATGGCCATCATTTCTGAGGTCCAGCTGTACAGCTCCGTTGCTCAGCACTACCTGCGTTTTTGTACGCCTTGTATTTACATCGAACTCAGTACCTGTTACCTTTACGTCTACGTCTGTTGTATGTACAAAAAAGGGTTGATGATTTTGTTTATGTACTACTGTAAAAAAACCTTCTCCGCTGATCCATATTTCTCTTCTGCTTTCCCATAGCCAGTAACGCCTGTGCCGGAGCACAGAGTTGGCATTGAGCCTTACCACTGATTTGTCAGGAAGAATGATGGTCTTTACCTCTCCGTAAACTGTAGCATACTGCACCTGCTGCCTGCCGTATATAAAGATGCCTGCGACGGCCATCAGCAACAGCCCTGAGAATATGGCAGCATAACGCCATACATTCATAGCGGCAATTCTTTTTCCCGGCTGTTGTATCGTATATTTTATTCTTGACCAGACCTCTTCCTGTTCTTCCCGCGCCGGCGTGTATTCATCAAAACCGATGATCAGCAATACCTCCCGGGCACGCTCCGGTATTTCCCGGCGCTCCGGGTGTTGTTCCAACCAGCTTTTCCAGAAGTTCTCCGTTTCAGCATCAGGATCAATTACCCATTTACGGAACAATGCGTCATGCAGGAAGTCTGTTACAGTATAGTCTTTATACATATTGATACGCTCCTCCGGCATCACTTTCTTATAGTAAAGCACCGGAAGAAAAAAATCTTAGCGTCTTTTTAAAACTTTTTTGAAAAAAAGCAGATCAATATTCAGAACCTGATATCCCGGCTGGCAATATAAGCCAGGACAGGTATGAGCTCATCACTGTGTTTTCTGAGATAATTAAGTGCTTTCGACAACAATACATATGTTGAATTAACACTTAATGACATGATTGCAGCTGTTTCTTCCGTTGTCAGACCTTCATAATAACGGAGATAAAGGATCTCTTTCTGGCGTTTAGGCAGTTTTTTAATCACCTTCGCCAGTTTATTACTGCGTTCCAGGTTGGATTGCTCATCTATTAAAAGTTGTTCATGGGAAGGGGTTGCGGAGTGGTCTGGGGTTATATGGCTCATCAGCCGTTGCAGCACACCTGTACGGGTATGCCTGGCTATCCTGCGCTTGAGGCTGGCAAAAAGGTAATATTTTATATTATCTGTATCTGAGAGATTTTTCCGGCTTTGCCAGAGTGTAGTAAACAAATCATGGATGCAATCCTTTATTATAGTACTGTCAGTCAGGATCTTCATTCCATATTTGTAAAGGGATGGGAACCAGGTATCATAGATGAATGCCAGGGCATCCTCTTCTCCGTTTATCAGTTTTCGCCATAATTCTTTGTCTGACAGACAATTATATGCGGTATCCTCCACCTGTTACCGATTTATTTAAAGTACTACCTAAAAATATATATCCTGTTGCTGGCATCAAAATTGGATAATTAGTTTTCAGATCATATTGATCATTCACAATTTTTAAATTTTATTATTATGATATCGAGAACACTGCGGCCGGGTATTATAGCCGCTACTATCACAGTTACAGCCCTGTTCCTGGGACATACCGGAATGGCACAGAAAAAAATAGATAGCACAGCCAGAAAGATTGGGAACAAAACAGCTTCTGTTGCCGTAAAAGGAGCTATGAAGATCACAGATAAGACATATAAGGGGAAAGAAGGACCTGGTGGCCAGACAGTTTATATCGATAAGAATGATAAGAAATACTATGTAGATGATAAGGGCAAGAAGGTATACCTGAAGGCATCAGAGATCCGTGATAAAAAGAAGGACTGATATATAAGGGCTGGCCTCTGGCCAGCCCTTTTCAAAAAGAAAATTCTTAACTCATTTCGCTGAGCTCCAGCCAGCGCATTCCCTTCTCATCCAGCAGCTGTATCACTTCTCCAATACGCCTGGACAATGGCTCCAGCTCTTCATAAGATATATTGCCTGCTCCCATTTTCTCATCAATTTCTTTTTTCTCTGCTTCCAGTGCAGCAATCTCCTTCTCAAGTAACTCCAGTTCACGCTTTTCCTTAAAAGACATCTTACGCACCTCTTTGGCCGGAGCCTCGGCTGCCGGCACAACATTAGCCTGCGGACGACTTTCAGGAACGCTTTTGGTTTCCTCTTTATCTTTATCGTTCTTCTCCCATTCCCTGTACTGGGTATAGTTTCCGGGAAAATCACGCACCACGCCGCCGCCTTCAAACACAAACAGGTGGTCTACCAGCTTATCCATAAAATAACGGTCATGGCTTACTATAATGATACATCCCTGGTAAGTGAGCAGGAACTCTTCCAGTATGCTCAGGGTTGGCAGGTCAAGGTCGTTCGTAGGCTCATCCAGCACCAGGAAATTGGGGTTCCTGAACAGGATACTGAGCAGGTGCAATCTTCTTTTTTCCCCTCCGCTCAGTTTGGAAATATAGGTATATTGTTTTTCGGGGGAAAAAAGGAACAATTGCAGGAACTGTGCAGCGCTCACTTTTGTACCATCTGCCAGGGGAAAGTTTTCTGCTATGTTCTTTACAAATTCTATTACCCGCATGTCTTCTTTCACAATAAGGCCCCGCTGGTCATAATTACCGAATACGATGGTATCGCCGGTATTGATCTTGCCGGAATCCGGCTGCTCCAATCCCAGCAGCATATTCAGGAAGGTAGATTTCCCCACGCCATTCTTTCCCACTACACCTACCCTTTCTCCTTTTTTGAAAGTATAGTCAAATCCTTTCAGTATCTGAAGATCGCCATATGCTTTATACACCTTCTTCATTTCAATGATCTTCCCACCCAGCCTGGTCATCTTTACATTCAGCTCCAGCTGCTGCTTTTCCAGTCTTACACTGGCTTTCTCCTTCACATCTGCAAAGGCGTCTATACGGGACTTTGACTTGGTAGTACGTGCCTTCGGCTGTTTCCGTATCCATTCCAGTTCTTTTCTGAAAAGGTTACGGGCTTTTTCCACACTGGCTTTATCACTTTCTTCGCGGGCAGCTTTTTTCTCCAGGTAGTTCTCGTAATCTCCCTTATATACAAAAAGCTGCTGCTGGTCCAGCTCCATGATCTCGTTACATACACTGTCCAGGAAGTAGCGGTCGTGCGTTACCAGCAGGAGCGTTACGTTTTCCTGGTCCAGGTAGTTTTCCAGCCACTCGATCATGCTTACGTCCAGGTGGTTGGTAGGCTCGTCCATGATAAGCAGGGTATGCCTGTGCTCAAATCCTATATCTATCAGTACTTTAGCCAGAGCTACACGCTTTAACTGTCCGCCGGAAAGGCTGCCCATGCGCTGGTCCAGGTGGTGAATATTCAGCTTCCCCAGTATCTGCTTCACTTTGGAATCGAAATGCCAGGCATTCAGCTCATCCATACGTTCAATGGCAGCTGTCAGCTTTTCCAGGTCAGGTTCTTCCCCTTCTTCTGTGAGCAGTTCATAATCCCTGATAGCGGCAAGTACAGGGTGCCCCTGGGAAAATACATGCCCGGAAATGGTGCTTGCCGGATCAAAGGCGGATTGTTGTTCCAGCATTACTACTGTTACATCTTTATGTATCCAGACAGTTCCGGCATCAGGCGTTTCCTGCCCGCAGAGTATGCGGAGCAAAGTCGATTTGCCGGCGCCATTCAGCGCCACCAGGGCAATCTTGTCCCCTTCTTCAATGTGAAAAGAAATATCCTTGAACAGCGGCCCGGCGCCGTAAGCTTTTGTTAGTCCTTCTACCGTAACGTAATGCATGGCGCGAAGTTAGTAAAAAAAAGCCCCTCCCCTTAAAAGAAAGAGGCCGCATCAAAAGTATGATGCAGCCTCTTTCTTTTTAAACAAGCATTTTTAAAAATCGTAATAGATCTGCCTGAAGGAGCTTCTTAATCCTACCTGGAAGATCAATTCTTTATTCTTCCACACATTATTACTTTCCTGCCTTGCGGTAACTGTAGCTTCCAGGCGCAGGTTGTATTTAGGGTTCAGCAGGAATGCAGCTGTGCCCTGTACATTGGTGAGAGTTGTTTTAAGACCCTGACCTATTTTATTGCCATACTCTTCCGCACGTTTGGTATAGGACTCGTTAATGTCCTTGCCATAGTTGTGCCCGGCAGAATCCAGGCCATACTTAGCCAAGGTGATCTGCCCACGAAGGAACAGCCGTTTATACTGATAATCTGCTATATTCACCCATTCCACAAAGTTGGCCCCCAGCGGATGTGCCAATGCCTGGTTATAGTGACTGTAGTTATTCAGGGTGGTACGCTGGGAGTAAGTATATGGTCTTGCAGCATTGACTTCCGTCAGGAAATTCAGGTGCTGTACTTTAAAGATGTTATTGGAACGGAAACCTATCTGGCCCCCAAACTTATTACCCCACCAGCCATTACCAGCAGTCACTTCCTTGAATTTGAACTCATCCAGTATGAACTGACCATATACGGTGCTGTTGGCAGTAGGAGTAAATTTCAGGTTAATACCCATCAGCGCATTGTCCGGCGATCCTACAGAAAACTCTACCGGACGCAGGAATACTATCGGGTTCAGGTAACTGGCATCAAAACCGCGTTTACCGGTAGAATCGGAATCCTGCCAGATCACAGTTTCAAACAGGCCTACAGAAAATTTCTTACTTACATTCCAGTCCAGGTAGTTAAATACCCCCCACTTTTTCCTGTAACCATTATCATAAGAAGCCTTGGGATAACGCATATCTATAAACTGGGCCCACATGGTAGTATACTGTACACGTCCTATATTGGCAATGACCTTCAGGAATGGATAGTTGAAGCCAACGTCAGAAAGAAGCATTGACCTGTAACCGTCACCTATAAAGTTCTTATCATAACCCAGTTGAAAGTCGAAATGTTTACCTGCTTTATAGTTGATCAGGGCAGAAGAATAGGCAAAGTCAAAAGCTTTCCCGTTATTATAGGCTTTCCATTCGCCCTGGCCGGGTACAATATTAGTTGCCCGTCCATATGCATCCAGGTATGCGGGCAGTTTGGCCTGGTTTTCATAGAATTCCGCCCGGAAGGTCAGGTTCTTACCGATCTGTCCGCCGGCTATTACTCCACGGGTATTCAGCCATACGGTGCCATTGTCATTGCTGTGCCCAATCATAAGGTCTGGCAGGATGCTGGCATAGAAGGTGTAATCTTCATCTTTTACTTCCAGCAGGTGTTCACGGAAAAGCTTCCGGTACAACCAGCTCTGTTTGCGGGTGGTATCGCCTTGGGGCAGGTCAAAAGTGGGCTGTACCATGTAATCTCTCTGGGAAGAGTGGTAACTGCGGTCTTCAGAACTTCCCTGGTAGAAGCCCAGGGAATATTGGCGTCCTGCACTCTGGGCATTTACGGACAAGTTGGCGGCCAGGCAACATGATAATAATATAGCCGAAGGGGTAATGCAGTTCTTGAACATAAATAATAATTTGCTTGCCAGTTGCAAATATATTTTGTTTCTGCCGAATAAAGGTTGCCAGATACTTAAAAGGACATTATAAATAATGCCCTTTGTCCTGTTCCTTTAATCTTTCTGTAATCTTCTTTATTTCCTGCTCTGATGATTTTGGATAGATCAGCAGAACATCCTTATCGTCTACTACTATAAAATCTTTCAAACCACGGATAACAGCGAGCTTATCTTTTGGAAGATGAATAATACAGTCTTCCGTTTCCTCCAGTTGCAATTCACCGCCTGCCAGCACATTGTTTATGCCGATGTTCTTATCTGCTGTCTGGTATAGTGAGGCCCATGTTCCAAGGTCGCTCCAGCCAAAGTTAACCGGCATGGTATATACGTTGGCTGCTTTTTCCATGATGGCGTAGTCTATGGAAATATTGGGCGATAGCGGGTAATTTTTGTTGATAAAGGCCTGTTCCTCTCCTGTGTTATACACGTCTTTTCCCTGGTTAAATAGATCAAAGAGCTGTGGGGAAAGCAATTCAAATGCCTGCAGGATAGTTTTGGCACTCCATATAAAGATACCAGCATTCCAGACATAATCCCCACTTTTCAGAAATTCTTTCGCTTTTTCCAACACCGGCTTCTCAGTAAACTGTATCACCTTATGGATACGGTCTTCTGTCTTCTGCTCAAACCTGATATAACCATAACCGGTATCAGGTCTTGTGGGAGATATTCCCAGTGTAAGTAATATATCCTTCCGGGCTACTGTTTCGAGGGAATGCCTGATATCGTTCACAAAAACGTCTTCATGCAGGATAAAGTGATCTGAAGGCGCTATTACCATACAGGCTTCCGGATCTTTTGCAGCTATTTTAAAAGCTGCATAGGAAATACATGGAGCTGTATTATTCCGGGAAGGCTCACACAGGATGTTACCTTGTGCCAGGTCAGGAAGCTGTTCCTGTATCAGTTCTTTATAAGCGGAATTGGTTACAATAAAGATGTTCTCTGCTGGACAAACCTTCAGGAAACGGTCGTATGTAAGCTGTAGTAAAGACCTGCCTATTCCAAGTATGTCTATGAACTGCTTCGGATAAGCATTGCGGCTTTTGGGCCAGAAACGGCTTCCAACACCGCCAGCCATAATAAAGATATAGTTATGGGACGTCATACTTTTTCGCTCCATTTGGATGTTTTCAGGTCCGCATAAACACTGGTAATCCCTTCTTTCAGCTCTATCCTGGCTTTCCAGCCAAATCCATGCAGCTTACTTACATCCATCAGTTTCCTTGGGGTACCGTCCGGCTTCGTGGTATCAAATACCAGGTTGCCTTCATAACCCACTATCTCTTTTACAAGAATAGCAAGGTCCTTTATACTGATATCATGCCCAACGCCAATATTTACCAGGCCATCTTCATTATAATGCTGCATCAGGTAGAAGCAGGCATCTGCCATATCATCTGCATGCAGGAACTCTCTTAACGGAGAACCTGTTCCCCAGACTACAACTTCCGGAGACCCGTTCACTTTTGCCTCATGAAATTTGCGCAGCAATGCTGGCAGTACATGTGAGTTATTGAGGTCGTAATTGTCGTTAGGACCATACAGGTTAGTAGGCATCACAGATACAAAGTTGCATCCATATTGCGCCCTGTAAGCATCACACATTTTGATACCTGCTATTTTGGCAATAGCATAAGGCTCATTAGTGGGTTCCAGCAGGCCGGTAAGGAGATAATCTTCCTTCAGGGGCTGTGGGGCCAGCTTCGGATATATGCAGGACGATCCCAGGAACATGAGCTTTTTCACATCATTCTTATATGCCTCATGGATCACGTTACTCTGGATCATGATGTTCTCGTAGATAAAGTCAGCCCGGTACGTATTGTTGGCTATTATACCACCTACCTTGGCCGCCGCCAGGAAAACATAGTCCGGTTTTTCTTCAGCAAAGAACTCGCTGACAGCTTCCTGGTTACGGAGGTCCAGCTCTTTGGAAGTCCTGGTCACAATGTTCTGAAAACCATCTTTCTGCAGGCGCCTTACAATGGCCGAACCAACCATACCACGATGTCCGGCTACATAGATCTTATCTTGTTGCTGCATCTTACTATTCAAATTGGTTTAAAATTTTATAGCCCGCTTCCTTCAGCATCTTTTCCTGCTTAAACAGTTCAAGGTCAGCTTTTACCATTTCAGTCACCAGTGCAGGCAGATCATATTTTGGCTTCCAGCCCAGTTTCGTCTGCGCCTTTGTAGGATCTCCTATCAGCAGCTCTACTTCTGTAGGACGGAAATAACGAGGGTCTATAGCTACCACTTCCTGTCCCGGTTTAAGAGCAGTTACATGGGCAGCCACACTTTTCACTATTCCTTTCTCATTAACGCCACTGCCTTTAAATTCTACCTCAATACCGGCTTCTGCAAAGGCCATCCTGATGAAATCCCTTACAGGAGTAGTGATACCCGTAGCTATGACATAGTCTTCCGGCTGGTCCTGCTGTAATATCAGGTACATTGCTTCTACATAGTCTTTAGCATGGCCCCAGTCCCTTTGGGCATCCAGGTTACCCATATACAGTTTGTCCTGCATACCCAGTGCTATTTTAGCCACACCACGGGTAATCTTCCTGGTCACAAAAGTCTCTCCGCGCAGAGGGCTCTCATGGTTGAACAGGATACCATTGCAGGCATACATGTTATATGCTTCCCTGTAGTTCACCGTGATCCAGTAAGCGTACATTTTCGCCACTGCATATGGAGAACGTGGATAGAACGGTGTTCTTTCAGACTGTGGCACTTCCTGTACCAGGCCATAAAGCTCTGAGGTAGAAGCCTGGTAGATCTTTGTTTTCTGGGTCAGACCGAGCAGACGGACAGCTTCGAGTATCCTCAATGTCCCTATACCATCCGCATTGGCGGTATATTCTGGCGTTTCAAAGCTTACCTGTACATGGCTCATAGCCCCCAGGTTATATATTTCATCAGGCTGCACCTGCTGAATAATGCGGATAAGATTGGTGGAATCAGTCAGGTCCCCGTAATGGAGTTTAAACTTTACATTGGCGTCATGGGGATCCTGGTAAAGATTATCAATACGGTCTGTGTTGAACAGGGAAGAACGGCGTTTGATGCCATGAACAAAATATCCCTTTTTTAGAAGCAATTCTGCAAGATATGCTCCATCCTGGCCTGTGATTCCGGTAATGAGTGCCGTTTTCATTTAACTAATAAGATTTTATCGTGCTTTACTACTCAATAAAAATTTATAAACAATACTTCGTAATTTATCTGGTACTATTCTCGCCCCTCCTCTTGTTATCACGTTCCGAATAAACTGCATTTTGGTTATAAAGCCAATTGAGAGAAAATATTGTTGTAATTTAATTTCTGCCAACGTTTTTTTCCATCCCCCCCTCCTTTTAATCATATTCTCATTCATTCTAAAATAAAGCAGGCTTTCCTGGATATTATAACACTTCCTCCCTTTTCCTATAAGCCTTGCCCATAGATGATAATCTTCAAATGTACCATAATCCTGGTATCCGCCTGCCTCTATTACAACCTTCTTTCTGAACAGTACAGTAGGATGGTTAAAAGGAGATCTGAATTTTGCGAAGTGCACAATTTCTTCATGGGTTTCCGGAACTTTTCTTAACGAAAGTACATTTTTCGTGGAATGATTGAACTCCTCTATCCAGGATCCCACTATATCCACATTGGGATTCGCCTTTATAAACTCAATCTGTTTCCTGAATCGTTCTGGCTTGGCAATATCATCCGCATCCATCCTTGCCACGATATCATAAGTGCAATGCTGCATAGCTATGCCCAGTGCTTTTCCTAATCCTCCGTTTTTCTCCAGTTGGATTATTTTAAATAATCCCTGATGGATCAAAGAAATATCATCTACGACCTTACTTAATTGCTCTGAAACGGGTCCATCAAAAATCACGACGATCTCATCCGGTAGCAGTGTCTGTTCCAACAGACTATTCAGGCTTTCCGCAAGATGTTCTGGGTTGTCATTCTTATAGATTGACATTAGAACCGAAAACCTCATAATATATATATAACTTTTAATGTCATTTGTCTCTACCAAAATTATTCCCGAAATCAGCAAGTATCTTCTGATTATTTATAACCAGTAAACCGACTAACCTGTAAATAAGATAAAATGCTGATACAAGAAAGAATATCCGGCAATATTGGTGGATTTTCAAGGCAAAGCCGGCTCCCAATAAAACTGTCAACATAAGATAGTATATTATCCTAAATCTGTCTATATTAAAGTTCCACAGCCAGGGCAATATCTTCCTGAATCTTTCCTTGGTAGAAAATTCAAAGAACTTGGAAAGTGGATAGGTCAAAACGGCCAGTGTGATAAATGCACCGAGTTCCCTCTCTGGAATCAAAGGCAGGATAAATCCAAAAAACCTTATCAAACTCAGGGGTAGAATCAAAAAAAGATTTAAGAGGTTCCTAACCCTGTTATATATTATGTATAAAATCTGCAATGCTATCAATACAAATAAAAACATGTATGCATTGACCTTTACTGAAGCAAAAGCTGCTAAATAAAAGTAGGCAGTGGTCAGCAACACCCCAATGAGTACCCTGATAAAAAATATTGCTCTAAACTTATCGTCTATTACGCTGATCTCTTCAGTATTTAACCTCAGAGTGGGATTATTCTCTTGTTTTATTGTTTTGACATCATTCTCAAGATATCCATTCTCATATACATAGTTAACCAGAACAATTCCAACAAACAACAGTAAATAGTCATAAATATTTACAACAGTTCCCATTTCTATGTAAATAAAAATAACGGGAAAGAAATAGACAAATAGCCAGGAAACACGTTGAAATTTGCCAATAAGACGGGTTTTAAGAAAGTATGTATAAGGCAGATATGTAAAAAATGGTATCATTAATTGTTCTTTTCACTTTTTTATAATCCGGAATCCTGTTTTTAGTTTTTTCTTCCAGAAAGTGTCTTCAATATCCGGAGATACAATAAACACGCGCTGTGCCATCAATACCAGGTCCAGATCTGTTTTATCATCTGTTATTACAGCTATCTCTCCTACAACCTCATTCTCATCCCGCAGTATGGTTTCTGCCAGAAGGTGTTTCCTGCCCAGCAAGTCACGGCTGATCTCTCCGGCACAAACTTCATTTATATATTTAAGTGATGTCGCGTACACTTTGTCAGCGCCCAATTGCCTGCTGATCGTTTCTGCAAGAAAATCCAAAGTTGCCGAGATAAAAATTATCCTGTATCCTTCTGTTCTCAGTTCATTAATTACCTCAACAGATTCTCTGATCATACGCGTTGCAAGAAAATTATTATAGAAGTCCGCAGCTGCCTTATCCAGGTCTACACGTTTCCTGCCGCTTATTTCTTTTACACCGTGTATTCTGATCAGATCATAGTTGACTGTTTTACGGAGTATCTTGCTGACAAAACGGTAAAACAGGCTACTCCTTTTTTTTCTGAAAGATTCACTCTCTACAGATAGGAAATCCATAGTGGTATTAGACCTGAACAGTGTTCCACAAATATCAACAAAAGCGATCTTTACCATGACTAGTTTACTGCTTTATAATTTAAAAATACATATACATTAGATGTAAACAATCTGGTCAATGAATTATCCATAAATGAATTGGTATAAGTGGAGTTCAAATATGTCCATGTATATGATATATTCAGAAAAATAAGTACTAAAATAAAACAAATAGCTATATAGAGCCGGCTTAGCTTCGTCATATTACCGGTAAAAACTGAAAAGAAGGTAACTATATAAAATGGCGAATGCAGATAAGTATAACGCACGAAGTTGTGTACACTGTGAAACTGAGCAATCAACACTGAGTAGCTAACTATGATAGTATTAAACATCAGTCTGTCGAAAGTGTTGTCCTTGTTCTTCCTTCTTGAATCATACAACACCAGCAATAGCATCAATGTATAGAGAAATGTAAGTGCATAATTAATCTTATTGATCGTCCATCCTTCAATATCAGCATAGAAACTGGCCCTTTCAGCTAATCCCGCCACCGGGATAAGTGAAATAGCTTTGTTAATATCTATAAGAGACAGGCAAAACGCGCCCCCAAGTATCAGCAGGTAATATCGGTTAATAAACTGCTTTTTCCCAAACAAAAGTATAGGTAAAAAAATCAATACGGATGAATGTATTAACAGGGATATCAGAAATATCCAGCCATTATTCTTTTTGCCATTCATATACCTGAAAATAGCATATGCAGCCAAAGCAGTGGCCGAGCTTTGCTTTAGCAATTCTACCTGTATAGTAAAAAGAGAAGTGCCAAACAGCAGCGTTATAGCAAGAATGAGGAAGGTATTTTTCTCCCATGGTTTCCGGTAAATTGAGAGTTCATAAATGGCCATCTGCAGAAAAAAATACTCAAATGCTACCCAGAACAATGGCAATACCTGGGGATTAGTGGGAAAAGTTTTTGCGAGTAACAGACAGGTCAATTGAAATACCACATAAATTCCGCCATCAGTTAGTACTGCTGAGAATATGAATTCCTTCAAGGTATGTATTTCTGCCAACGTTCTGAATTGGGCCGCATATCTTGTAATATCGGTAGGCTCGCCCCCCCGGTCTACCGAAACTGCTGTATAAGCGATGAGACCGAAAGATAATGACACCAGAAAGAGCAGGTATGGAATATTGTAAGAGCGTTCATCCATTTTGTAGATCAGAAAAAAGATCAGGAACACAGAAGCAACAGGCAATACAGCCCAAATTGAAGTGATTGCCAGGGTGAAAAAAATCCTGCTACTGATCTCTCTATCTGCAAATGAATTCATCAAAGTTGTTTATTCAATTGTTCCGCAACACTTTTAACAGAAAACATCTCTTTTAAAGCCTTTAACCTCTGTTGCTGTACAGTATATTGCTCCAGCAATACAGGTTCTTTATTAATCAGTCTTTTTATCAATTCCTGCATTTTATCCATATTATCACATAGGAAACCAATATTTCCTCCTACCTGGAACAGGTATTCAATATAGTCCTGCCTAAGTGCAATAATGGGTTTTCCATAAAGTATGGCATCCATTAATGCACCACTTACGCGATATACATAATTATCGTTATCAAAAGTGAATACTGCGTAATCTGCGTTATGAATAAACTGCTCATATTTTTCCTGACTTATAGATTGATTATTTTCTGACAGTACTTTAACGCTGTCCGTTGCCAGTCCCACAAACTCAGGATCCAGTTTACCAATTACACTAAACTCACTTTTTCTCTGAATGCTCTCATTCCTGAATTTATCAGCCAATTCCCAGAAAAGTTCAGACCGCTTCTTTTGCATAGCCGAACCTATATGTGCAAAAATAATAGTGTCAGCATTCAATGCACTGTGTGTTATCTGCCTGTCTACGATTGGATGGTCAATAGCTATTATCCTTTCCGAAGTCAGAACCTGCTTTTTTTCAAGCGCCATCTTCACGATATCAGACAACACGATACAATGCATATGTTTTTCCATCATACCCAATGTTGCCCTGTATATCCTTCCTTTGACCTTGTCTACCAACCTTGCATCTTTTTTAAAGATAAATTCAACTTCTCCATGCAGGACAAAATAAACAGGCTTCCGGCTGTTCCTAAACCTTAAACAGGCATAATAGAGGGATGTAGTACTTAGACAGGTAAAAAAAATGGCAGCACCGTCTTTCTTTGTACGCCGGTAAAATTTTTCAATGTATAATAAGTCCCCCAGCTTTTTTTTAATCCAGGGTAACAATTTTTTTATATTGGACTGCGGCAGAGGTAATTCTTCGTAACTTCTGCACACCAGATTCTCTATAAACGAATTGTTCTGCGCCACCTGATTAATATGGGTACTTTCTCCGGTAAAAATGACCTGGTGATCCTTATAAATCCTGGCTATGATTAAACTGATAGCGGAATTGAACATGACATGGTTGTTTCCCATTACCAGTTTATCCAACATATATATTACTTTGTTTCTCATAGCACAAAATTATTCCCTCCTAATTAGTCGAAGTAAGCGAACCAGCTTGGATTATAATTCAGGTCCCTGTTCCGTTCTTTAATCTTAACCGCAGGAATACCCGCTACCACTGCAAATGGCTCTACATCCTTTGTCACAATAGCACCGGCACAGATCACAGCTCCCGTTCCAAGCTTTACCCCCGGCAGGATAGTAGCTCTGGAACCGATCCAGACATAATCCTCTACTATAATGTCTTTAGACCTGAACAGAAAGCCGGGAGAATTATAATCGTGATCTCCGGTGATCAGATGTACCTCCGGTGAAATGGAAACTTTATTTCCAATAAACAAACGTCCCCTGCCATCCAGGAAACATCTCCTGTTGATAACACTATTCTCAGCGATCTCAATATTGTTGCCTGTTATAAAACAATTGAGATGTATACTGCTGCCCTTCCCTATCCTGATGCCGTTTATTTTTTTATAGTATGCATGGCGTATAAAGTAAAAAGGAATTTTATTGATCCAGTAATTAGCCAGGTATTCCTGCAAGAACAACCGGATGCCATGATATATTTTCTGTACCGGCGACTTACTGAGCACCACACGGGAATATTTATACGTGTAGTATTTCCTGGTCTTCAGGTTCCAGTCCTTATATTTTTTAAGGATATAAATACTGTCTTTTAAATGCCGGTAAGGATTATCAGATACACCTTCTTCCAGGAAAGCCATTACCACAATATCAATGCTAACAAATGAACAGCCCTTCTTATAACACTTGTAAATAAAATCGAAGTCGGCAGCAATTTTCAATTCCTTAGATACTTCAAACTGTTCATTTTGCAGAATGATTGTACGGGCCAATAAGGCGCCATGACGAAAGCAGGGACCGCGCCACATTTCCTCATGGGAATGTGGGAAAGTCAGATCGAACAGGGAACCATCTTCCTTTATGATCTTTGCTCTCCCATATACCATATCATACTGCTGCAATTCACTGTTATACGTTTCCACAATTGAAGCAAGCGTAGACGCGCTGTACAGGTAATCTCCGCAATTCACAAAGATCGTGAACAGGCCAGTGCATTTGCTGATACCTTTATTCATGGCATCATAAATACCCTTATCCGGTTCGCTGCTCCAGAAAGTGATCCGGTCTTCGTACTTTTTTATAATGTCCTGTGTTCCATCTTTTGAATTTCCATCTATAACGATATACTCAACATGCTCATACGTTTGATTCAATACACTCTGTATTGTTTTTTCAATCGCAGCAGCACCATTGTATACCACGGTAACAACTGATATGACAGGAGTTATTCTAGTCATTTGTTCTTTTTTGAGAATCGTTCTCCAGTAAATAAACCAACTTTTCCGGCTCAGTGTTATTATTCAGGTACTCCATCAGAAGTATGAATCTGTCAAATCCCAAAACTTTCTTTAAAAGGCGGAACAATATTTCTATTTTTTTCTTTTTATCCTGGCGTCCCTGCTGATTCAAAACAGGAGCAGCTACATTGGATGTATTCTGTTTACTTAACAGCCCCTTTTGCTTCAAAAGGTTGTAAAAGCTACCATCAGCAGTTGAGAAAGGATCCTTCCAGCCCTGCCCGTATTTCTTCAGATACCCGCTGTAAAGACGACGGTAAAAATTAATGATGACTGTGCCGTTATCAAAATACTTATGCTCATATCCCAATGAGAAATACTGGTTGAATGAAAATTCATCAAGCTTTTCTTTATAGAAGCGGATTAACTGGATAATATCATCGTGATAGCTGATGCCTGCGTCTTTATAAGATAGATTTGACAGATCGATTGACTTAAAGTCCAGCCCGGAGAAGTGAACGAAGATCAAATCCTGTTCAGAACTATTGCCGGTCCTCAGCTTCACCTTATATCCTGTTGTAGTTTTAACAATTTCCCGCTCATGAAAATTCCATGGCGCCACATCACTCCCCAGATGATTCAACAGGAAATAGGACTCATTGAAGAATACGGGAATGAAATTAGCCCATTTCTGATCGGTGAAATATCCCTCCCTGGAACTGTCGTAACAGAACCGGTTTAATCTCAATGCCCACCAGGTCAGGTATGTCATCACTTCCGGGTTTCTCTTCAGCGCCAGAAAACCAAGATTATAAATACCATAATTCAGGAATTGTCCTTCTTCAATAGCACCATCATATTCTTTTTTCAACTGCATGATATGCGGTGTTACAACGATGGACTTTGTTTCAAGCGCTGTCCATACATCACTGAAAGAAGAGAAGGCGAAGATGTCCGGATCAAGGTAAATTGCATCTGCTACATTCAATACTGAGAACAGGTATTCAAATGCATATGGCTTTAAGAAAGTACAGAATTCGGTAACGTTATATTTGAAAGCACATTCCTTCCATAATAAAGGATCTTTAATCACTGTATCCTTTGTTTCTATAATTGTGAAAGGATACTCATTCCGCACTGCAACATCAACTGTATCCGCTGTGAAGACATAAAAATGAACTTCTGGTTCCACTATTCTCAGGGACTCGCCCAGCACTCTTGCCAAACCCAGATAATTTCTGGATACTATCGTAAATATTGCTTTCATCAAAACAAGGTTTATAAATCAGTTGCTAAAAACAACCATCAACTATACATATTTGATCTTTTTCTTTTGCTTATGATTCAGCTCAAATAGAATATACTTGTATCCCGCAGGCTTTGTCCGTTTCAGGAAATAAATGTATCCTTTTTCAAGGATAATGCGGGGCGTCAGAGCAATCAACAGGAAAGCCATTTTTTTACTCACACTGATATTCCCGCCTTTTGACAGGAAGTCTTTGTATACACTGAGATCATAAGCGCCCTTAGCTCTTTCAGCAAGTATTTCCTTTACTGAAAATTCCATATCCATTCTTGCCACCTTTCTCTTCAGATCCAGGCTGTACCCAGGTATTTCCCTGATGGCCTTAGGCCACAATTCATTCCATATCCGGAAAGAGCTGGAAGACCAGCTTGCATTATTCAGTCTGATATCGATCAGTGGCGAAGCGATATAATAGGCTTTTTTGTTGCGTATATATTCAAATGCTACTCCCACATGTACAAAGCCTGTCTTCATGTACTTCTGATATGCAACCTGGTTCCAATACTCCCTGTTCACGATCAGGCTTCCTACAAATGTAGCATACTGCACAAGGTCTGAAAAAAGCTGATCGGAGTCATTCCCACTATATAACTTATCCTCAGCAATTGGCCAATGCGCCTCATCAACAACAGTCGAAAAGTCTTTTGAATAAGTGGAGGCATTTATAAAAATCAGGTCATAATTAGCTTTCAGTACCTCCATTACTTTATCTATCGCGCCTTCCTTTATTCTATCATCATCACCAAACAACCAGCAGAACTTGCTGTCAGCCATCTCAACCACCTTCATTACAT
The DNA here is from genome assembly GCF_009758205.1 of Chitinophaga tropicalis. Taxonomy (GTDB): domain Bacteria; phylum Bacteroidota; class Bacteroidia; order Chitinophagales; family Chitinophagaceae; genus Chitinophaga; species Chitinophaga tropicalis. The sequence goes on along the minus strand of NZ_WRXN01000001.1, from coordinate 973,382 downwards.
TACCATCAAACCCCAGGTTGGTTTCATTCCTGTTGTAATAAATATAGGGGTACTTTTGCCTGCTCTCTTCGACAACAGCCTGAGTATCATCGGTAGAACAGTTATCGGATACATAAATAGGAATATTATGGGCAGCCACCTGTGTAATGAATGTATCCAGATTTTCTTTCAGAAAAGAAGCCCTGTTGTAAGTAAGGATACAGATCGATAATAATTCAGACCTCATGCCAAAGTTTCTTATTTTTCACAAATAGGTTCAAAGCCCACACAGCACTAACGAACACGGTAATAAAGCAATATCCGGCAGTAATCCCTTTCACGCCGAAATACTTTCCCAGCAATAAAGTGGACAATCCGCACAATATTCCCACTACAATTGATTGAAAAAGGAATGGTTCTTTTTTATGACATCTTAGGTACGTAGCCCACCCATTGATCAGGTTGTTGAAAAAAACAGAGATCATCAACATAGCCAGTGGGAAATAAGGCAATATCCTGTCAGCAACCTTCAGATGCATAAACCTCAGCGCAAATACCAGCAGAAATAAAGTCAGCAGACCGGCAAAGTTTATAAAAGAAGATTGCTTCAGCGTTTTACCAAAGGAGTTGTCAAGCTCAGTATATTCTTTCCTGGCGATAAATCCTGACCAAAGAGGAACCTTGGTACTGATCCAGCTGATAGAAAGCGCCAGTACATTATTCAGTACAGACAGCGTTAACCCCATCTGTCCAGCCACAACCGGCCCTTCATATGCAAATAACACCGGGTTGAATAACTGGAATATAAAATAACTGGCCATCCAGCTTAACGCCATGCGAAACTGGTAAGGAAAGATTTCCTGCTTATAGTTGACAACATCTGGTCCCTTTGCATTCCATATAGCAACCAGCAAGATTTTAAACTTACCGAAACACAGACAGCCTGCGAGAAACAGGAAAGAAACGAGACTACCTACCCCACCTGCATATAATTTCCCATGCAGCAACAATACGATCCAGACCAGGAACATATTTGATAACTGCTGTGCCAGGCGAATCTTGGCCACCTCTTTCACTTTTCCCATTCCTTCGAGAAATGCCAGCAGGGGATTTATAAATAACAGACAGGATGTGGCCACCGATAATATAACCCATGGCAGGAACCATGCAGTATAATCTAACACACCAAACCGTCTGAAAAAAAAGCCTCCGCTAACAACAAGGATCAATAGTAACGCTGCGCTTATGATCAGGTACCATTTCACACTGAACCTCAGTAAAGAAGATAAGCGGGACAGATGTCGGGCATCTCCTCCAGGCCTACCATCTTCTCCCCATGAAAGATAGGCCATTTCATGGGCTACATATTGTGTAATAATCGCAGTAAAGCCTAACTCAAAAAAGATCTGTAAAGCGAGTATGCTACCAAATGTGTAATAATATCCCTGCTCCTCTTTTGTGAGGAAAGCAAGAATCAGCGAAACAGTAGCTACTCCGCCAATTGCCTGCACTCCTCTTGTAAGGGCCGTAAAGAATATTGCTTTGTCAATACCTAACAACCGCTGAAGTCTACCTATCACAGTTGAGCCGTTGCCCGCAGGTTTCATTATATATTACTGTTTTGCACCCATTTGTACATTTCTTCAACGCCCTGGAACTTATTCATCCCAGGTTTCCATCCAAATTCTCTGGATGCCTTGGATATTTCCGCTACAAAGACCTTCTGGTCACTCTTTCTCCAGGGTAATTGTTTATAATTCATTTTTACATCAAGCTTCTGCTCCAGTATGCCGAAAAGCTCCAATAATGAAAGGCTGTTGTCAATACCTCCACCAATATTATATACCTGGCCCCTGGTTTTATCTATATTCGCAACAGCGGAAAAATAACAGGAGATCAAATCATCCGCAAACAGAATATCTCTTACTTGTTTACCATTGCCGGAGATAGTAAATTGTTCTTTCAGAGCTCCCTTCTTAATATCAACCGCCTGTTTTACGAACCAGCCCACCCAGCCCTGATCTGCTGTAGCAAACTGCCTCCCTCCAAAGATCGAAGAATGTCTGAACACGATAGTCCTGATATCAAACATGCGGGCGTAATCACGCATGTATTGATCTGTTGCTCCTTTTGAACAGCCGTAAGGCGACTGGAAATTCAGTGGCAGATCTTCGCTGAACCCACTTTCATAACCTTTGGCAATATACCTGGTAGCAGTTTCTTCATACGCTATCTCTTCGAGATCACCATATACTTTGTTGGTTGACGAATAAGTAACAATTGTTTCAGGAGAATATTTCCTCACTGCTTCCAGAACATTGTTCCCACCTAGAACATTTACCTCAAAATCAAACCTTGGGTTGTCCAGGGATGTTGTCATAGCCACCTGTCCAGCGAGATGGAATAATATATCCGGTCTTGCATCCCTTACTGCATATTCAACATCATTATAAGAACGGATATCTGCATGGTAGAATTTAAATTTCCCCAGCGACTTCAGCCATTCCAGATTTTTCTCTGTTCCGGTACGATACAGGTTATCAAAGACGAAAAGTTCATCTCCTTTCCTTAAAACCTCAGCGGCCAGATTTGATCCCAGAAAGCCACAACCTCCGGTTATGAGATATCTCATATCTTACTTTTTATAAAATTATTAATAGTATCAGCAATGTAGTCATAATGCTGCTCATTCAAGCCTGGCCATACACCTAGCCAGAAAGACCTGTTCATTATGATATCTGTATTATGCAGATCGCCTACAATTCTCTTCTCAATATTCTTATAGGCAGGTTGTTTGATAAGGTTACCGGCAAAAAGCAAACGGGTACCGATCTTATTTTCTTCCAGGTATTGCACCAGTTCATTACGGTCCATCCTGCTGTTCGCTTTTATGGTGACCATAAAACCGAACCAGCTTGGATTACTTTCAGGAGTGGCCTCATGCAGTATAAAGTCTTCTTCAAACTGTTGCAGCTTTTTATACAGGAGACGGTGGTTAGTTCTTCTTGTTTCAACATAACCATCGGCTTTCTTCAGTTGGCTGAGACCAATCGCCGCCTGCATATCGGTTACTTTCAGGTTAAAACCGATATGGGAGTATGTATATTTATGATCATATCCACAGGGCAGATCACCCAGCTCCCACTCAAAACGTTTTCCGCAAGTATTATCCTTTCCAGGTTCACACCAGCAGTCACGGCCCCAATCTCTAAAACTCTCTACTATTTTTTTCAGCGATGCATTATTTACCAGTACAGCGCCTCCCTCTCCCATAGTGATATGGTGCGCAGGATAGAAAGATACAGTAGCAAGATCTCCGAAAGTACCGGTTTTCCGGCCCTGGTAGGTAGCTCCCAATGAGTCGCAGTCATCTTCTATAACCCAAAGGTTATATTTCTTTGCAACACGCATTACTTCCGTCAGGTTATATGGATTTCCCAATGTATGGGCAATCATGATTGCCTTCGTTTTGGGAGATACAGCCTTCTCTATCAGCTCAGCCTTAATATTATAAGTTGGTATATCAACATCAACAAAAACAGGGATAGCGCCAAACTGAATAATAGGATTCACAGTAGTAGGAAAACCGGCAGCAACAGTGATCACTTCATCTCCTGGCTTGATGGCCCTTTCTCCCAGTTTAGGAGAAGTAAGGGCATAAAATGCAACCAGGTTGGCAGATGATCCGGAGTTTACCAGCGCAGAAAAGCGGGAACCAAACCAACGCGCAAATTCCCTTTCAAACTGTGGTCCAAACCGGCCTGTTGTAAGCCAACCATCCAGCACAGCATCTACTCCCCAGAGAAGGTCTTCTTCATCCAGTATTTTACCCGTTACTGGTATATAGTCCTTACCCGGTTCAATAGTTCTCCGGATATTTTTTGCAGCCACCTGTTTTAATGCATCCGTTAATGCACCATCAATATTTTTAAAACTCATATCTCTTTCTGATAATAATAGTTGATAGTTTCTCTGCAGGCTTCACTGAACAAAGTTTGTTTAAACCCCAGTTTAATGCCTTTATCGGAACCGTTATAAAAAGCTTTACTCTCATTCTCCCTCTGTTCAACAGCACCCCAGTTCCAGTAGTCGCTGTTAAAATCAGGCAAATATTCTTTAATTCCAGCTGCCAGTTCTCTTAGAGACATTGCAGTTGAAGAACCTATATTGATCACTTCACCAGCTACTATGGATAGATCGCCGGAAATGATATGTGCAATGAACGCTGCCAGGTCTTTTACATAGAAATAATCCCGCTTTTGCTCCCCGCTGGAGAGGTTGATCACTTCCTGTTTCCGTTGCGCCATCACCAGTGCCGGTACTATCTTACTTTCATCTTCCCCTGGGCCGAACATAGCGAAAGGACGAAGAATAACATAGTTTCTTCGTCCTGATAGCTGCAAATATTGCGAAAATAGTTGTTTACTGATCCCATAATCCGTCAGTGGCATTGCTGGTGAACTTTCGTTCAATGCCTCAAGTCCCAGGTCGTATTCAAATGCAGAACCTACCTGTATCCAAAAAAATTCCGGCAGGTTTATATCCAGATATTCTTTAAGTTGATAAGGCAGATAGTAATTGACCATTTTCATTCTCTCTGGTTCCTTCTGGTATTTCACTACACCATAACCGGCAGCATTAATTATGAAATCCGGCTTTAGAGCAAGAATATTACCCCAGGTTTCCCTTATCTCAAAATCAAAGAAAAGGGTGGTTTCATTTACATATGCAACATTACGCGTAGTGCCATAAACACTAAAGCCGGCCTGTAAAACATCCTGTATATTACGTCCAACAAAACCGGAACTTCCCAGTATCAATACTTTAAGCTGTGACATATCTTTCTATATCTCTTCTTACCAGATCATAAGCTTCCATTTTACCGGAGCTCACTTCTTTATACCAGTTAATAGTTCTTTCTACAGCCTGGGCGGCGTTCAGCTTAGGTTTCCATTTCAGTTCATTGATCGCTTTGCTGATATCCAGACGCAACAATCCTGCTTCATGTGGCTGGCCTTTCAGCTGCTGCACTTCATATGTTCCTTCCTGCCATATTTCCAATGCTACCTTTACCAGGTCCTCTACTTCCATATTGTCTTCCATAAAAGGACCGAAATTATATGCTGTTGAATATTGGTAAGGTGCAACTGACAGGTAATGTCCTAACAACAGGTAACCGCCTAATGGCTCCAGTACATGCTGCCAGGGTCGTACTGAGCGGGGATTACGTACAGATACCGGTTGTCCGTTTCGCAGAGCGCGTACAATATCTGGTATAATCCTGTCCCTGGCCCAGTCACCACCCCCTATTACGTTGCCGGCACGGGCTACAGCAACAGCTTTCCAGTGACTATCATACTCATTTATATTAAAGAATGAATTACGATAGGAATTGATAACCAGCTCAGCACAGGCCTTACTTGCGCTATAAGGGTCATAACCTCCCAGCTGATCAGTCTCGCGGTAGGGATATATCCATTCATTATTATGATACACTTTATCAGTAGTGATCATCACCGCATTACAGGGTTTGTTCAACCTGGCCAGGGCCTGTAACACATGTGCAGTTCCAATACTGTTTATTGCAAAAGTCTCTACCGGCTTCTCATATGACAGCCGTACAAGTGGCTGCGCGGCCAGGTGGAATATAAAATCTGGTTCGAAAGCCAGTAGTTCTTTCTCCAGGCGTTCATAATCCATGATATCCGCAATCACTGATTCACACAGTGAATCTCCATTCAACTGATGATACAGATCATCTGCCTTCTCCGGAGCCAGGGAATATCCTTTTACCTTTGCACCCAGCTGGTGTAACCATACTAATAGCCAGCTGCCTTTAAAACCGGTATGTCCGGTCAGAAATATCTTTTTCCCTTTATATGTTTCAGTAAATAGCATTGGAGCATCCTTTATTACTTCCATATCTTCCACTTGGCAATATTATTATTCCAGTCAGACTCAAGTTCATGCTTGTCACGTAAGGTATCCATTGGCTTCCAGAACCCGTCATGTTTGAATGCAGCCATCTGCCCGTCGCTAGCCAATCTCTCCATAGGTTCTCTTTCCCACAAGGTATGATCTCCGTCAATATAGTTGAATACAGCCGGTTCACATACAAAAAAACCGCCGTTGATCCACGAACCATCACCCTTAGGTTTTTCCATAAAAGAATGTACCTCGTTATCCTTACCAATGTTAAGCGCTCCAAAACGGCCTGTAGGCTGAACAGAAGTCACGGTACAATACTTATTATTATTCTTATGAAATGCCAGTAGTTTTGAAATGTCTACATCTCCCACACCATCTCCATAGGTAAGCATAAATGTTTCATTACCTACATGCGGAGCTATACGTTTAATCCGGCCGCCTGTCATGGAATCAATACCAGTATCTACCAGTGTAATCGTCCATGGCTCAGCCTGGGAATCATGAACTTTTAATGAGTTATTCTTCAGATCAATAGTAACATCTGATTTGTGTAGAAAGTAGTTAGCGAAATATTCTTTGATGAGATATCCCTTATATCCCAGGCAAATAATAAAATCATTGAAGCCATGGGCAGAATAGATCTTCATAATGTGCCACAGTATAGGCATACCTCCTATCTCTACCATTGGCTTTGGTTTTACTGAAGTTTCCTCAGACAATCTGGTTCCCAGGCCACCAGCCAGAATAACTACCTTCATATAACTACTTTAGAATTTAATATTTTATAGTTGACAGTCCGAATAATGTCCTAACGCATAATGTTACGGTACAGGCTTATCCCTATCAGGAAAATCGCACATAGAAACCCTCCCAAAAAACCTCCTGAAACAATTCCCTTTAATTTACCGAAACGTTCTCTCTTCAGTGGATAGATAGGCGTGTCAACGATCTGGATAACAGGTGTTTCCTGTGCCATAGTCAGTTTACTGAGCTCCAGGTTTTTGAGTACTTCTCCATATACGGTCTGCAGTATCATTTTATCCCTTGATACAACTTCAGCACCCACCGTGGCCATATTTCTTACAGGATTCTGATTCAGGTCCTGCTGCGCGGCAGCAGAATACGTTTTACGGTTTAATAATCTCTCAATAGAGTCTGCCTTTGCCTGCAATACATCTACATTCTGCTTGGAACGCCTGGTCTTGGTACTGATATAAAAGTCCAACGCCTCCTTAACCAACCTCTCCGCAAATATTTTTGAAAAGACCTCATTTTCAGATGTAATATTCACTGACAGGAAACTGAGCTTTTTGTCAGGCTTGGTCACCGTCAGATTTTTCTTAATGATAAGCGTATACAGTATGTTCAATATACTGTCCTGCACACGGCTAAACTCAGCCCTGTCTTTATTATACGCGAAAGAGATACTCGCGGTACCAGCATCCTTCTTCCACTGGTCTCTCAGATTATATGTGGCAATATACAGATCCGCGAGGCTCTCAGTTTTGCCATTCACAGTAACTCCGGATAACAAGGTTTTTTCTACCATCAGCCGGGACCTGAGAAATTCCATAATGTTATCTCCGGAAAATACACCTATCCCACCAGCGCCGCCAAGATCCAGCCCAAATTGACTAGCAAGACCGGCATAGCTGCCCAATGGGTTTGATTTACTTTCTTCCATCACAAATGTCAGTTCCCCCACATACTTTGGTTTTTGTGTTACAGAATATAAAATTCCTAACCCTGCTCCAACTAATCCCATGATAACAACTATCAACCATTTGCTCAACAGATATTTCCACCAACCTTGTATGGTAAGTATCAGGTCCTTTAAGGATATTTCTTCTTTTTGTGATATATCTGGCATCTCAGTTGATTATTCTACTAAAATTACTAGCTATTTGATCGTATTTATCACAGTAACAATCACCAATGCCACAGAGGCCATTGCACTGGCCAACCCTACCGCCTCACCACTACTGAGCCCCTGTCTTGCTTTTCTGATCGGTACATATACCTCGGCTCCGGGTTTTACTTTCGGATAACTGTTAAAGAACAATACTTTCCTTGTGCTTTTTACTTCACCATTCGAGTAAACAATATAACTTCTTCTCTTCAATGCCTGTGCAGTAAAACCACCGGCCCCGCGTACATAATCACGGAAAGAGAAGTTCCTGTCAAATCTCACTTTTTTCGGGAAGTATACCTCTCCGAACATCTGTACTGTCTGCAATTTCTTTGGCACCCTGATAATATCCCCTTCTTCAAGATAAAGGTCATATTTAGAACCGGGCTGAGCCAGCACTTTATCCAGCTGTATACCTAACAATTGTTCTTTTCTTTCAATTGTGCTCCTCATTCTCTCAATGTCTGTACTATCTTTCAGCTTGTTGTAAAATACTTCCAGTTTATTCAATAGCAGAGAACTGTCTGAGCTGTTAACAAAAGTTTTACGCAGCATCACCGCACCTTCTGCATATGCTTCCGGCCTTAATCCACCTGCCCGGCGTATGATATCAGAGATCCTTTCTTTCTTGGTATTGATAGCATATGTACCCGGATATACAACTTCTCCGTCCAGCAACACATTCGCCTGCTCCAGGTAAGAAGGGGCTCTGCGGATCATTACCTCATCAAAAGGCTGCAGGGAAAATGCCGAAGCAGCAGGATTGCCTGCCAGGTCAGCATTGATATCAAACTGTTGGGTAATGGCCATTCTTGTATCAGTAGAATCATATGTCCCCTTAGACCTTACCCTCCTGGAAATTTCCACATGCTTCAGGCTCGCCGCATCTTTCAGACCTCCTGCCAGCAGGATCAGGTCTTCCAGGCGCATACTGTCACCATATTTAAAATATCCCGGGTTGTTTACTTCCCCATCTATCTTAACCTGGTATTCCTCCCTTATTTTCAGTTTGGAAAAGATCATGACACTATCTTCACGCTGCAGTACCAGCTTCTGATTTCCGCTTATAGCATCCTTTACGTTAAAACTGATGTAAGATGGAGTATAATCCTCCTGTAAACGGCGAACAACGCCCCTGGACATCACCGCTACTTCCTGGACACCGTCCGCCTTTTTGATCAGATCGCCAACAGTCATTCCTTCCTCCAACGCATAATCTCCGGGATGAAATACAGCTCCGGAAATAGTGACACGATTGGCAAATCTGTTGGTCAGAATAGAATCCACGAAGAATTTATCGCCAGACTTCAGCTTAAACGCAGCCACCTGGTCTGCTGTTACATTTACCACCTCACGCGATCTGTTATTTACCCTGAAGGCCTTAATCACCTCTTTAAAGGAATTGTCCGTATATCCACCGGCAAAATCAATAATATTCTGTAAGGTTTCGTTGTCTTTCGCTTCAAAGATGGCCGGACGTTTGATCTCTCCAGACAATTCCACTCTCATTTTATACGGATTGATCTTTACAATATCCTGATCCTGTAACACCACATTGTTAGTCAGGTCTCCATGAATAAGGAAATCATACAGGTCAAAAGTAGCTACCGGGTTGCCGTTGCGGATCACATCTATGCTACGGAAGGAACCATTCTCGTTCGGACCACCGGATACATACAGCGCATTAGCTACTGTTGCCAGCGAAGGCAAAGTATAAGTCCCCGGCTGGGTCACCTCCCCGATCAGTAACACCCTTATGCTTCTGATATTGCCCAGGGATACCTGAACAGAAGTGTTGCCTGATTTTATACCGCCATAAATAGTAGCTAACTGTTTGGTAATACGGGTCTGCGCTTCCGCCATCGTAAGTCCGTTCACATATACCGGGCCCAGGTAAGGGATCCTTACATATCCTTCCGGGCTTACCTTCAGACGATGTTGTACTTCTGAATAGCCATATACATCAATGATCAGCTCATCTTCTGCCGCCAGACGGTAATTGGGCGGAGTTGCCATACGTAAATTGGGCTCAAACGTCAGGTTCTTATTGCTGAAAAGCTCTGTACCAAATATCTTCCGGCGTTTTACTTCTTTCTCAAACTCCTCACGGTCCTTTATTTTCTTATATTTCTCCTGCCAGTAATAAAGCGTATCCTGCTCATAATCATCACTGTATCGTCTTCCTGTAGAATCCTGGTTAAAAGCATTCCTTCCCGAATTGCCCGATAGCTCCCTGTCAAGGTTCAACTGTTTGATACGGGCTTTTAACTTGGCTACTTCCGTTTCCGATATTCCCTGCTGAGCGGCATATTGATCTATCTGTGAGTATGAAACATTCCTTTTCTTCATCTCAGCCACCATTTGCCTGATCTGGTCATCAGACAAATTATCAACCTTGATCTGACTCAATTGACTTTGTGATGAAGAAGGCAGCTGCGCATAAACACTTAAGCCTATAGCCATCAATAACAGTTGCAGCAGTAATATTTTCTTCAGCATGGACGACTGGGTATATTAACTTCTTGGATTAAAAAATATCATTCCCCTGCATGGGTTACCCATTCTGGGAAAATCCGGTGCAAATCTATTAAAAATAACATATAAATATTAACTTAATGGAAACCAGTCAAATAATTCTCATATGATGGTAATTTCACCCTGTAAGCCGGGTGCGGGACTGCCACTAAGCTTATATACTTGTATATGCAAGTATTGCACACGTAATAACGGGCAAAACGTAATCGTATTTTATCAGTATCAGGGAAGAGATATTTACTAAAACAATCACTTCTTATTCAGAAGCTTCCTCATTGCCTTTTTTATCTTCCGCTTTATACGCTCAGGCCTGGATAAGGTAGTCTTGTATTTTCCTGTATAAAGTATAAAACCGTTCTCCAGCACAGCGGTATCATATCTTTCAAAAAGCCCTTTCAGCTCACTGCGTGTCTCAAATGTGTATGGGCAATCATATACCGATATGCCCCCACCGGCGCCTATTTTATACCCGCTGAAATGAAAAAATACCAGTTTTGATATTATCCCGTCTGTCGATCTCACATTGTACCCATCTCCCGTTTTCACAGTCATTCTTTCATACAGGTTCCAGTACGCAATGTTATAACCCGGATCTCTCAACACCTGAAGATCTTCAGCAAAATAGGACGGTACGATATTCAGCCATAGCTGATCCGTAAACAGCCCTTTGGAAACATTATTATAACATCCATCAACAAGAACTTCCTTCCACCAGCTTAAAAAGCTGCGGGCAATGTCAGTATCCTTCACTGAAAAGAATCCGCCGTTAAAAACGCCTCCCCTGAGGGAATTCCTTTCTATAGACCTGCGGCCGGCCAGTCCTGCACCACCATCATCCCAGGTTTTTAGAGAAAGATAATGCAGTGTTAAGCAAATATCCCTGCTTTGAGGTACTTCAAACAACTGGTTCAATACCAGGATATCAGAGTCAAAATAGACAACCTGCTGCGGTTTATAGTGTTCAAGTATGTAATCTGCTATATAAGGTTTTAGGGCACAGCTCAGCTCAAACGGGTTATACTGCTCCTTCATCTTTTTATACACGGGAATGGAAATAGCTTCTGCATCAATGATAGTGGCATAATCCAGCTGTTTCAGTTCCTCCAGTGCAAAAGCATCACTATTGAACAGACAGATAAATGCTTTATAATCACGGTTATGCTCCAGTACCGATCTGATAAGTGTTTTGGCCTGTGCTATATGGCTTGGAGTACATATTGTATAAACAGCTTTCATAAGTTTGAGCTTCTTGTTTTTTTGGCAAAGGTTTCCTGTTAGCTTTCAGAATCTGCAAGCCATAAGTAATTACACGAAAGTGCCTGGATGAGATGCTACACACAGTAAGGTTCCCCTTTGCGCAAATCTATTAAAACTGCTTAAAAAAAACGCTTTCCCCTCGGGGAAAGCGTTTTTTTTAAGCAGTTTTAACAAGAAGCTTTCATCGGATCCTTCCATACAACAGGCGTAAATACCTCTGTTCTATAGTAGTACGATATAAAAAGAACGGCAGCTGTACCATGGCAAATACCAGTAATAACAGCGGATGAGGCCACCAGTAGTAAAGAGCTATAAAAGTTACCAGCAATCTGCCGTATTCAAGGTAGAATACCCAGCGCCGCTGTTCAAGAATAGCCCCGCTGTTTACCAGGGTAAGCAGTATTACCAGGGCAATACATACCTGGATGAACACAGGTATATAGTTTTCAAACAGTAAGAAAAAGAAGAGTACTGACAGGATCACTCCTATCTGCCATACCACATAATGCTGCAGGCGGCGTACGGCTGCCCCCGCGCGGTTGCGGGACAGGAATATCTCTTCCAGTTTAGGACGTATGGTAGGATCTATGTTATCCGGCTTACCGAACACCACCTTCCAGCGGGCCCGGAAACCTTTTGTTTGCCTGAGAGTGAACAATATCTCCAGTATAAAGTGAAAATGCTGCCAGAGAAAGCTGTTACTGTCCAGCGGTTTGGTAAGACCATATTCCGGCTCCTCATCTTCTGCCGTAAAAGTCCCGAACAGCTTATCCCATATTATGAGCAGATCTCCGTAATTCCGGTCCAGGTATTTCTCATTTGAAGCATGATGTACCCTATGGTGCGAAGGCGTTACCAGGATATACTCCAGTATTCCCAGCTTCCCAATGGTACGGGTATGTATAAAGAAAGGATAAAGACCATGTACCAGTTGTACACTTACTATCATGGCAGCCGGAAAACCGATAACAGGCAGTATGGACCAGAACATCATGCGGAAAAATGCCTGGAAAACCGTGATACGGGCAGAAACCGTATAGTTGAAATCTTCACTCTGATGATGTACCACATGTGCTGCCCAGAGTATATTCACCTCATGTGCAAGGCGGTGATACCAGTACCAGATAAAATCTGTAAGGATCAGGAGTGTTATCCACAAAAGGATACTTGACCTGATGTCAAAAATGGCAAAATGCCTGTTCAGGTAATCATAAATAAAATAGAAAAGACCAACGGTAAAGGTATCAAACAACCGCTCTGCGATCCCCACGTTAATGTTGCTGATAGAATTGCTGAAACCAAAATAGTTCTTTCCTGTTTTGCGGGCCACCAGGTATTCAACTCCCATAAGCAAAAGGAATAGGGGAACTGCCCAGGCCATGTGGTTTAAATGCACACTTAATTAATTTCGAATTACGGGTAATAACTCTATTGTTTGGTGGCCAATGAGCTTAATCAAAGCAATATTACAATATTTCTTCAATATAGTCTACTAAATTTATAGACAATAAAAAACACTTTTGCCTGCAGCAAAAGTGTTTAAATATAAGACCAGGTTACAACTAAAAGCTGGTCAGTTACATACTTGCCCTGAAACCTATCCTGATCTCCTGCTGTCCGAATGACGGCTCATTCTGGTTCATGATCTCCGCAATGGTCATCGGCTGTCTGATTACAGTATTAAACCCTTGTTTACCAGACAGCTGCTGTGCTTTCTGAACAGATAGTTTGCCAAATTCATACTTGGCAATAAGTCTTCCTTTACGCAATAAAGCACTGTCTATCTGCGAGATGTCACTGTTAAAAGTACATATTACCTGTACATTCAGGCAGTCTGCCAGTAATCCGTCGGAAAGGTTCAGGAGGTTAGATACAGATGAATTGCCGGCCGTTCTCCTGTCCATAATAATGTCTTCTGCATCTTCTATGACCAGGATGGTATTGGGATTGTCTATCAGCAGGTCTATAAACTCCGGTTGCATCAGGTTAGACGCAATGGAAGGAGAAAGGAACAATACCCTTTTCTTTATCCTGCCGATAAGGTAACGCAGATAAGTGGTTTTTCCTGTACCAGGCAATCCGTGCAGCAGCACTATACCTTTGTCATTATCCGTATTTAACCGTTTGCAGATCAATTTATCTATGGCCTGGAAATCATCTTCATAGTACATGGAAAGGTCAAGCTTTGTTTTCTTAAACTCCATGCTTTTCAGCTTTAGCCCTTCGCTGCCGTTGGTGATCAGGTTGATCTCGTATTTCTTCCTTTTTTCCCGGGTCTTGTACTTACGTACAAAGTCTGTCACCTCTTTAACAAAATCCGGCACCTTCCCGTTGTGTAATATTTCACAGTAGTCGTCCCCGAATTCTATCATACACTCATTATCTGTGAGTATAAGGGCCAGGTCATGCTTATATACCTTATCCTGGCTGGGTAGTTCTTCCCGTAAATAAGACGTCGTGATCCTCCCGGCAAACTGCTGTTTAAACGCCGACTGGGCCTTTTCACCGTTTACACCATAAACAAAATTGATATTAGGCAGGGCATTGAAGTAGTATAGGTAGAAGGGCCTGCTTTCCATTAAGCCGTTACCAAATATATAATTACCACTAATCACCCGCTGCTGTATAATATGATCCATGCTTTCTTAATAATAATCTGTAAATGTACATGATGTCAATGGGTTATCATATACCGGAACGCTCCTGGCGTCCGGTAATGACAACATTGGGGAAAATTCAAACTAAGATGAAAACAATATGATGAGTTATAAAACTGATTCAGAATTAAAGCGGGGCAGGAATACCCCGCTACGTTAATCTAATTGTACCTACTCAATCCAAAATCTCATAAAAAAACCCGGCCTCCTTTTACACGGACCGGGTTGTAATAACGTCAACGTATATACTACGTCATCGCATACATCGGCCACTTGATACTGAGTTGCTCTGTATCATGGTCCAATCTGCCGACTGGCATTGAATATTATATCTGATTATCCGTTTGCTTTTCATTCAGTTTTCATGAAAAAAAAAGCCCCGGGTGCTTGTCCCGGGGCCTGTTATATATACGAATTAATCTGCTTCATATAAATTTATAACATGCCCCGAACCTGCTGCGACCATCCTTTCCGAAGGATGCGGGAGCTGTGTTCATATGTACTTGAGTTGTTAGCATGTTAGTTATAGTTTTTTGATTTTGCTGTAGCAAAGATAAAATGAATATATCAGATTTAACAATTTTTTTTCAACTTTTTTTCTTAGCAATCTCTTTATTCATCCGGCTTTCAGCATATACTTCGTTTAGCCACAATAGTTTGCATAAAAATACCGGCAACAAAGCTGCTACCGGCATTTTATTTTTAGAAGGGCGGAACTAAACAACAGATGTTAAAAATGGTCGACCCGTTTATATTAATAACATGCTATCTTCTGTTTCGTCAGGAGCATTTACCACAGTTCCCTGTTCACCCGCATATTCACCCGCCAGGCGTTCCATCTGACGGATATGTCTTTCAATATGCTTGGTGAGGAAGTAGATATACTGGTATATATCCAGTTTACCCAGATGGTTCACAGACATATTTGTTTGCACCAGCAACCCTTCTCCGTTCTTCAGTAAACTAAGGTTATACATACACTGCGCAAATTGCTGTTTGAGCAATGTTCTTATATCTCTGAGGTCCTGCAAACCGCTTGGTTCCAGGTGTTCAGGCCTGATCCATCCGAAAGACCGGCTGCCAATAACATCTATCTTACTAAACTTGTCTTTATAGTCAGCTGGCAGGATCACCGTATTTGCAGTACGTTTACGATCAAGCGCTCTTCTTGTGCTCTTATTAATAATAAGCAACAGGAAGTAATTTGTTAAACTGATATGCTCCAGCACTTCGCGGATATTCCACTGTCCGGCATCCGGTTTGAAATGCAACAGGTCAGGCTCTTTTTCGAACCAGGTGTCCAACTCCCTGAAGTTGGTGAGCAAAGCCTCTCTTACTGTTTGAATTACGTTTCTCATGATCTATCCGTTTGGGGTTATGCACCCTTCTACCTGCTCCACTTTCTGTACGGGCTAGTAGTACATAACAGTATTATAAAATAAATAAAAAACCCGGCTCCATTAAACGGGCCGGGTAGAATAACATACGTGACTATGTTTAGCTACATACCATGCCCATTTGGCTTCCTTAAGGCAAAGCCATCCTTTCGCAGCATTTCACTGCCTGTCTCATACAGGCAATACTTATGCCGCTTAATAGTTATCCCGCACTTGTCTTGCTCAATCATCATTTTTGTACAAAGCAAAAGGTCCCGCAATTTCTGCGGGACCTCTGTTTTATCATTTGATAACTTATAATTCGTTAACAATTGGCGCAACATACCCGCAACCTGCTACTGGCCTGCTTTTGCTTACAGGACATCGCTGAAATAATATGTTTTGGATTGCGTTTCATTCTTCTTTTGCTGGTACAAAGATATTTTTTATTTTTTTTATTTCCGCATTTTTCCTAATAAAATTTGTTGTCAATTTTTTGTTAACTGCTCCGCATACCCTAAAATAATTTCAATTGTATCTGCGGCCTCTCAAACAGGCTGGTATTGAACTCAAAACGTTCCTGGTTCATACCTAAGCGCTTTGTATGTATCTTAAACTGCTGCCTGATCATATCTGCAATATTCCCATCTCCCCTCATACGACGCCCAAAATTGCTGTCATTCACCTCTCCCCCATGCAAGCTTTGTATATGATGCCATACCTTATCTGCCCTGTCAGGGAAGTTCTTATACAGCCAGTCATTAAAGATTATTTTAACAGCATCGTTCAGCCTGACAACAGTATATCCTGCAAACCTGGCTCCGTTGGCCGCTGCAGCCTCCAGCAACGCAGGCATCTCATGATCGTTCAGGCCCGGTATCATAGGGGCCGTCATCACCCCCACAGGTATGCCCAGATCACTCAGCTCCTTTACTATCTTCAGCCGCTGCGCCGCCGTAGTGGTACGCGGCTCCATCTTCTGGCGCAGCTCCTCCTGCTGGGTTGTAATGGAAACATACACGCATACCAGGTTATCCTTTGCCATCTGCTGCAGGATATACTTATCCCTCAGCACCAGCGAGTTCTTGGTAATGATACCTATGGGCTGTTTATATTCAAGGGCAACAGTGAGCAGCTGCCTTGTGATGAACATCTTACGTTCCAGTGGCTGATAACAGTCCGTATTGCCGGAAAGGGAAATAGGTTTGGGTACCCAGTTCTTATTATCGAGGAATTTACGCAGAAGCTCAGGTGCGTTGCGCTTTACTATGATCTTACGCTCAAAATCCAGCCCGGCGCTCAGCCCCCAGAACTGATGGGCGTTCCGCGCGTAACAATATATACATCCATGCTCACACCCCTGGTAAGGGTTCATGGAATACCACATTCCAACATCCGGGCTATCAACCTTATTTACCAGTGTTTTTGCATGCTCCTCCATTACCTGGGTAGGCACATCTGCCTGCCACCATTCATCAATGCCTTCTGCATGTTCCTGCAAATATTCATTTTTCAGAAACCTGTTCTTTGGATTAAGCTGGGCGCCTCGTCCTTTATAATAGGGATTTTCCGGTACTCCCTCCTGGAATGGCAAGGTCATATAGCTAATATTTTTAGCTAAATTACTAAATTTATTAGCTATTTTCCAAATTGAGATAAATCGGGGGTTCGCGCTTTCTAAATGATCTCCATTTTCTGCATAAGGAAAGTGGCATTCTTGTTCCTGGCCACCCCTTCCCTTATCCTGTAATCAAAGAACAACTGATCGTCCTTGATAGTACTCTCAAAGCAATAATTACTGATCTTCTGCGGATAAGCTTCTTCAAGATGTCCCAGCTCAAGATCATGCGTAGCTATCATACCCAGGCAGCGGTATTGCAGGAAATGCTCTATAAGCCGCCTGCTGCCGGATAGTTTATCTTCAGAGTTAGTGCCTTTCAATATCTCGTCCAGCAGTATAAACACCCGCTCCCCGCTTTTCAGCACTTCCACTATCTGCTGTAAACGCAGCAGCTCTGCCTGGAAATAGGAAGTATGTTTGGCGATAGAGTCCTTGATACGCATGGAAGTCATGATCCGCATAGGACTGCATACAAATGTACCTGCACATACCGGCATACCGCAAAGCGCCAGCAACAGGTTACTGCCCACACTTCTCAGGAAGGTGCTTTTTCCACTCATATTTGATCCTGTGATGATCAGGAAATTCTGCGGAGCGCCTATACCTATATCATTACGTACACATTCTTCCGCCAGGATCAGCGGATGCCCTACTCCCGTAGCCACCAGCCGCGCATTGCCTTCTTTTACTTCCGGGTAAATATATTCAGGGTGATTATAGGCAAAAGTGGCCATGCTGTTCCAGGCTTCCATCCTGGCTATTACCTGCATCCAACCCTGAACATCCTTCCGGTAGCGTTGCTTCCAGCGCTCTATGGCAATGGCACAATGTATATCGTACAGCACAAAAGAGTTCAGTGCCACTCCCACCAGGAGGTTTAGTCGCTGGTCAAGCGCATTACAGATCCTGGCCAGGCGGTGCAAGGCCTGGTTAGCCGCTTCCGCCGTTTCCTGCTGCTGTTTCAGCAACATGGAATTCCCTCCCTGCTCATTGCTTATCAGCTGTAATAACAGTGCAAATTTTCGAAAGGTCTTTTCCTTGTTGGAAATAAGATTATGCTGGGCTGTCACCTTTTTCACATGCATACCCAGGATAAGCCAGTTAATTGAAAGGAATATCCCGAAAAGATAGTATTCATCTGTTACTGCATACCACGCAACGCCTCCCAACAGCAGCACCGGCATTACCCAGCGGACAATATTCAGCCACTTTTTATTGAGGAACTCAATAGGCAATTCCAGCCATTTATATAAACCTGCCACATCATCCGGCTGTTCATTGGTAAGCCCGGCCTGCGCGGTGAACTGCTGCCTGAAATCAAAACGGGGCGCAAGCTCCCGGACCAGGTCCTGTGTTTGTGCCACCTGTCCTGCATCCTGAAGGGGAGAACGTAACATATCTGCCAGCTGCTGTCCACCCATTAACGTTCCGGTACGGTTCATATGACTGTAAAGAGAGGAATGACCAAACACGTCCAGGTCACCTGTATAAGGATGCTGCTCATTTGTAAAGCGCTCCCCGTCCGCAAAACCGGACTGTCCTGTAGCTGCCAGCCTCCACTCCTTTTCATTCAGTTCCAGCAGCGCTTTTAATACAGACAACCTGTCCTGACCCGCCAGGTATTTCAGCAGTACAAAGACAAACACTCCCATCAGGATCACAACCGGCGCCAGCCAGATGGCTTCAAAACCAGTGCTTATATATTTATAACCACAGAACAGGGCGCCTGCAAAACATAGCAGCCGCACCCACCCCAGGCGGCTCAACCGGCGCTGCACCAGCGATATCTCCGTTTTATAATGATTGATCTGCTGCTCGTAAATAGCAATGGGGGTCATGGGTTATTCAGATTAATTGTCATAGCCTTAAAAATACTCATCCTTCGTTGAACAACGAAGGATGAGCCTGTGGTTATTTTCTCCTGTAAATATTCTTATGCGTACTGTTTCTTCAGCAGCTCAGGGTGATCCTGGCTTACTTTCATGATCAATTCGCCGAACAGTGTATTTGCCCAGGCAAACCACTTACGTGTATATTTGGCAGGATCGTCCTTATGATAAGATTCATGGATAAAGCCGGTCTCACCATCCGTATTACGCAGCGTGCGCAGACACTCTGCTATTTCTTCCTTATTGCTGCTGGTCAGCGCTTTCATAATGATGCTCATAGGCCAGATATAATCCGGTCCGGTATGCGGACTACCTACGCCATCACCGTATTTCCCTTTATAGAACCAGCAATGGAAAGTGCTCCATACAAAATGACGGGATGCCTGGTATAAAGGATCATCTGCAGTGGTATATCCCAGGTAAGGAATAGATAACAGGCTGGGTACGTTGGTATCGTCCAGGAACAGGCGGTTACCATAACCATCTACTTCCAGCGGATACATATGTCCCAGCTGCGGATGCTCCACAATGGCGTACGCCTTGATGGCCCTGTCTACTTCATCTGCCAGGTCACGGCATTCCCTGGAGAAAGCCGGATCTTTAAACACCACATCGCTGATCTCTGCCAGCTGACGCAGGGAGACTACCGCAAACATATTGGAAGGGATGAGGAAAGGGAATACGGTAGCATCGTCAGACGGGCGGAAAATAGATACTATCAGGCCTACAGGCTGTATAGGCGCACCCCATCCGCCGTTTGCCACTGTATCTGACTGTACAGGTGTATTACGCTGGAACTTGTATGGGCCTTTCCCCTCTTTACGCTGCTGCTCTTTGAATGTCTTTACAATAAGCTGTGCAGCCTGTTTATATGTGCCGTCCAGCACACTGGTGTCACCGCTTTCTTTCCAGTAGTGATATGCCAGCCGCACGGTATAACACAATGAATCTATTTCCCATTTGCGCTCATGCAGTTCTTTCTTCATAGTGGTCAGGTCTGCCTCCCATTCACTGCCGGTAGGCCCTTCATTGAACGCATTTGCATATGGGTCTATGAGGATACATTTGGTCTGCCTGTTCACCACACCGGCAATCAGCTGTTTCAGTTTCTCATCTTCTTTGATAAGCGACAGGTATGGCCATACCTGCGCAGAGGAATCGCGCAGCCACATAGCATGTATATCGCCGGTTAATACGAAAGTGTCCGGACGGCCGTTCTCCACTTTAAATTGTACAGTGGTGTCCAGGGTGTTTGGGAAACAGTTCTCAAACATCCAGGCCAGCTTCGGATCTGTTATTTCTTTTTTGATCGCCGCTATCGTCTTTTCTACCGCCTGGCTGGTGAACTTACGCTGTGCCAGCGGTGGACGCTGGGATACATACCCTGCGGCATTGCTGAATACCGCTTTTGGAAAACCCAGCGCTACTGCGCCTGCCAGCAAACTGCTGTTCCTGATAAAATCTCTTCTTGCTACCATTTCTGATACAGTTTTACTATTACGATTGCGCTTGTTTCTACGAAAGGCAACCCATAAACGTGAACAATGAAGGCGTAAAATAAAAAAATGTGTCAATATTCCACAGTTAGTATTTACGTAAATTACATGCCCGGTGGCCCCACGTTGCCACCATATCTATCAAACACCGGAACAATATGACTGATATCAGCACTCACAAGATCCGTATAGTAACGGCAGCTTCTCTTTTTGATGGTCACGATGCGGCCATTAACATCATGCGGCGTATCATGCAATCCAAAGGCGCCGAGGTGATCCACCTGGGGCATAACCGCTCTGCAGCAGAAATAGTGGATTGCGCTATCCAGGAAGACGCTCAGGGTATTGCCATCACCTCTTATCAGGGCGGGCATGTTGAATTTTTCAGGTACATGTTTGACCTGCTCCATGAAAAAGGATGCGGTCATATCAAAATATTCGGCGGCGGTGGCGGCACCATTCTCCCTGCCGAAATAGAAGAGCTGCATAAATACGGTATTACCCGTCTCTACTCTCCTGACGATGGCCGGCGCATGGGCCTGGAAGGCATGATAGAAGACGTGATCCACCAGTGTAACTTTCCCACTCCCGCCAACCTGAACGGACTGAAATTTTCCAGTCCCGAACTGATTGCCCGGGCCATTACAGTGGCAGAGAACGGACAGCTGAAAGAGCAGCTGCAAACAGGGAACAGCACCTCCATTGTACTGGGTATTACCGGTACCGGCGGAGCAGGCAAAAGCAGTGTGACAGATGAAATTGTACGCCGCTACCTGCACACTTTTGAGGAAAAGACCATTGCAGTTATCTCAGTAGACCCTTCCAAGAAAAAGACCGGCGGCGCTCTGCTGGGCGACCGTATCAGGATGAACGCCATCCATCATCCCCGCGCCTATATGCGCTCTCTCGCCACCAGGGAGAGTGATAAAGCAGTCAGCGCCCATATACAGGAAGCTATAGATATCTGTAAGATTGCCGGCTTTGACCTTATCATCCTGGAAACATCAGGTATAGGACAAAGCGATACCGCCATTACAGATCATTGCCAGGTGTCTCTCTACGTAATGACGCCGGAATATGGCGCTGCTTCCCAGCTGGAAAAGATCAACATGCTGGACTTTGCAGACATCATTGCTATCAATAAATTCGATAAGGCAGGCGCATTGGACGCCCTGCATGACGTGCGCAAACAATATAAACGCAACCATGCCCTGTGGAGCACTGCCGATGCAGAACTGCCCGTTATAGGCACCATCGCCTCCCAGTTCAATGATCATGGTATTAACCAGCTGTTTGAAAAGATACTGTCTGCCATTGCAACAAAAACAGGCATCCGCTTTGGCGACGTATTACACGAAACATCTGATGCCACCACCACCCGCTCCCAGATCATCCCCCCATCACGTACCCGTTACCTGGCAGAGATCACAGAAGCCATTACAGATTATGGAAAATGGGTAGATGCACAATGCAGTATTGCCACCAGGTTGTATCAACTGGAAGGGGCAGCAGCCACACTCCCTCCTGCACAGCAACAGGCATTGAAAGATATAACCAGCCAGCTACGCTCACAGTTTCATCCGGAATGCCGGCAGCTGCTGGACCAATGGCCTGCCCTTCAGCAACAATATACAGCGCCTCAATATGAGTTCCGGGTAAGAGATAAGGTCATCAAACTCCCATTGTATGCCGAAAGCCTGTCCGGCTTATCCATCCCCAAACTCAGCCTGCCACGGTATAAGGACTGGGGAGATATCCTCCGCTGGCAGCTCACCGAAAATGTGCCGGGCGAGTTCCCCTACGCTGCTGGTGTTTTCCCCCTCAAACGTGAAGGCGAAGACCCCACCCGTATGTTTGCCGGAGAAGGCGGCCCCGAACGGACCAACAGGCGTTTCCACTATGTATCGGTCGATCAGCCGGCAAAACGCCTCAGCACCGCCTTCGACAGTGTAACCCTCTATGGGGAAGATCCGGCCCACCGGCCGGATATCTATGGTAAAGTAGGCAACTCCGGGGTGAGCATCGCTACAGTAGATGATGCAAAAAAGCTTTACAGCGGCTTTGACCTTTGCGATCCTAAAACTTCGGTATCCATGACCATCAACGGTCCGGCCCCCATCCTGCTGGCCTTCTTCATGAACGCCGCCATAGATCAGCAATGTGAAAAGTACATTGCACACAACGGGCTGACAGATAAAGTGAACGCTATCATAAAAGAGAAATTCAAAGATCACCCGCTGCCTCATTACAATGGAGAGCTTCCTGTTGGCAATGACGGTCTGGGCTTACAGCTACTGGGCATTTCCGGCAATGAGGTACTGGACAAAGAAGTATATGAGAAGATCAAAGCCCATGCACTGAGCACTGCCCGCGGCACTGTACAGGCAGATATCCTGAAAGAAGACCAGGCACAGAATACCTGCATCTTCTCTACAGAATTTGCCCTCAAACTGATGGGCGACGTACAGGAATATTTCATTACACAGAAAGTACGCAACTTCTACTCAGTAAGTATTTCCGGCTACCACATTGCAGAAGCCGGGGCCAATCCTATTACCCAGCTGGCATTTACTCTCGCCAATGGATTTACCTACGTGGAATACTACCTGAGCAGAGGCATGCACATTGATGATTTTGCACCTAACCTCTCCTTTTTCTTCAGCAACGGTATGGACCCTGAATATGCCGTAATAGGACGCGTAGCAAGACGGATCTGGGCCAAAGCCATCAAATACAAATACAAAGGGAATGACCGCTCCCAGAAACTGAAATACCATATTCAGACTTCCGGCCGCAGTCTCCATGCGCAGGAAATTGATTTCAATGATATACGCACCACCCTGCAGGCGCTGTATGCCATATATGACAACTGTAATTCCCTTCACACCAATGCGTATGACGAGGCCATTACCACTCCCACAGAAGAAAGCGTGCGCAGGGCCATGGCCATTCAGCTGATCATTAACAGGGAACTGGGTACCGCCAAAAATGAAAACCCCATACAGGGCTCTTTCTTCATTGAGGAACTGACAGACCTTGTTGAGGAAGCCGTACTGGCAGAATTCAACCGCCTTACAGAACGGGGTGGCGTGCTTGGCGCCATGGAGAGAATGTACCAGCGTAACAAGATCCAGGAAGAAAGCCTGCATTATGAATCTCTCAAACACAGCGGACAGTATCCTATTGTAGGAGTAAATACATTCCTGAACAAGAACGGCTCTCCTACTATTATACCCCAGGAAGTGATCCGCTCTACCGCCGGGGAGAAGGAATTCCAGATCAATGCCCTGACAGCTTTTCAGCAACGGCATGCACAGCGGGGTGAAGCTGCATTACAACGGTTGCAGGAAGTGGCAATGGAGAACGGGAACCTGTTTGCAGAGCTGATGGAAACAGTGAAGCATTGTTCACTTGGACAGATCACCCATGCCTTGTATGAAGTAGGTGGACAGTACCGAAGGAATATGTAAGTCCATAAAACAAAATTCCCCTGCATAATTGAATTATGCAGGGGAAGAAAAAATAATCGCACGAGACCAGCAATACACGATGCCAGATTTCATTGACGTGGAATTACAAAATAATTTTACGTGGAATTTATAAAACGCGGAATTTATAAAGGCTTAATAAGTTAACATGGAATTACATAAAAGCATTAACATGGAACTATAAAAGCAAAACATGGAATATTATAAAAGCATTAACATGGAATAATATAAAAGCAATATGATCAGATATTTCTTGTTCTTCGTTCTTTTGACTTTCCAGGAAGCATTGCTTCTTAGAAATTCGATTTTAGATTCTGGCCTTTCAGATACTTTCGTTTCGTTACACAATCTTAATTAAATTTTTGTTAATAAAAAACATTTTTAACATCTTTTTTTGAAATTAATAAGTTCAAAAAGATCGAAATTAGGCCCAAATACAGCACAGCAAAGAATTTCAGACATCTATTAAACAATTTGTATTTTACGTCCAGATAGCAATTTTTTATGTATACGAAAGAAATAGAAATCAGTTTACTGCAATTAGCAAAGAACTTGTTAAGCAAATTGCAGCAAAAAGAAAGCATTCAAGACCTGGATGAAACCCTGGAAAACCTGCGTCGTGTTATCATATATAATGATTGGCGCTATTATGTTCAAAGTGACCCCGTCTTAAGTGATTATGAATATGATCAGTTGTATGCCTGGCTGAAAGAACTGGAAACTGCCAATCCTGACAAGGTGAGCGCAGATTCTCCTACACAGCGCGTAGCGCAGGGGCTTACCAAAGCTTTTCCCACAGTACAGCACCTGGTACCTATGCTGAGCCTGGAAAACTCTTATGATGCGGACGATCTGAACGACTGGGACCGTAAAGCCCGGGAAATTTCCGGTCTTCCCGAAATAGAATACTGTATTGAGCCCAAATTTGACGGAGCCAGTATCTCTCTTATATATGAGAATGACCACCTGACCCGGGGCGCCACCCGCGGCGATGGCGTATCCGGTGAGGACATTACTACCAACATCCGCCAGATCCGGTCTATTCCCCTTTCCGCAAAATTCTCCGATCATGGCATCCATTCAATGGAAATACGTGGTGAAGTACTGATCAACAAAAATACCTTCAAAGCCTATAACGATCAGCGCGTGGCCGATAACCTGCCTCCGCTGGCCAACCCGAGGAATGCCGCTTCCGGCTCTCTGCGTATGGTAGATCCGCGGGAAGTAGCGAAACGCGGACTGGAAGCCTTTCTGTATCATATGAGCTATCATACCATGGAAGATGGTAAGACAGAGCCCAAAGAGATCCAGACACACAGTAATACGCTGGACCTCCTTACACAACTCGGTTTCCGCTCTCCTGCCAAAGAAAAGAAAGTGGTAAAAGGCATACAGGCGGTAATAGATTATGTGCTGGAATTTGAAAAGGAAAGAGATAACCTTCCTTATGAAATAGATGGTATGGTGATCAAAGTGAACGACTACGCTCTGCAGGATAAGCTGGGCATGACCACTCACCATCCCCGCTGGGCCATAGCCTATAAGTTCAAGGCCCGCCAGGCTACCAGCAAGCTGAGAAAGGTAGAGTTCCAGGTAGGACGTACCGGGTCAGTAACGCCCGTAGCTAAAATAGATCCTGTTCCCATTGGCGGGGTGACCGTAGGTTCCATATCCCTCTTCAATGAAGATGTGGTACGTGAAAAAGACCTGAAGATCGGCGATACAGTGCTGGTGGAAAGAGCCGGAGATGTGATCCCGTACATCGTAAAATCTGTGGCAGACCTGCGGGATGGCAGCGAAGAAGATATCGTATTCCCGACACATTGTCCTGTATGTGCAGAACAGCTGTATAAACCGGAAGGGGAAAGTGTATGGCGCTGCATCAACATTAACTGCGAAGCGCAGGTAGTGGAACGCATGATACATTTTGTAAGCAAAGACGCCATGGACATCCGCAGCCTGGGAGAAAGCAATGTGCGCAAGTTCTATGGTCTGGGCTTTATGAAAGACATTCCCGGCATCTATAAGCTGGACTGGTCTAAACTGGAACAACTGGAAGGTTTTGGCAAGAAATCCCTGACCAATCTGCAAACAGCCATAGAACAATCCAAATCCCAGCCATTGCACCGGCTCATCTTTGGCCTGGGTATCCGCTACGTAGGAGAAACCACGGCTAAAACACTGGCCAATGCGGTACCTTACCTGCTGGACTTTAAAGACTGGACAGAAGAACAACTGCTGGCACTGGAAGATATTGGTCCGAAGGTAGCTGGCAGCATCAGCCAGTTCTTCAGCACACCAGAAAATATTGAGATGCTGGTACACCTGGAGGCATTGGGGCTGAACCTGAAAAGCACCCGGGCAGATCATCCTTCCGGCGGCAGTCTTGACGGACAGACCTTCCTCTTTACCGGAACGCTCAATAAGCTGAAACGCAGTGACGCTGAAGCAATGGTAGAGCAACAGGGAGGAAAGATACTCAGTGGTGTGAGCAGCAAGCTGAATTTCCTTGTGGTGGGCGATGATGCCGGCAGTAAACTGGAAAAAGCTAAAAAGATCAACACCATCCGTATACTGACGGAAGATGAATTTCTGAACCTGATCCCTGCAGATCAACAATAGCAAAGAGTATAATGGACGATAAATACTACATGCAACAGGCCCTCCGTGAGGCGCGCAATGCTTTCGATGAAGGCGAGGTGCCTGTTGGCGCTGTAGTGGTATTGAATGGCAAAATAATAGGCAAAGGGAGCAACCAGGTAGAAAAGCTGAATGATTGTACCGCCCATGCTGAAATGCTGGCCCTTACAGCCGCCTTCAACTACCTTGGCAGCAAATACCTGATGGAGGCAACACTTTATGTAACGCTGGAACCCTGCCTGATGTGCGCAGGAGCGCTTTACTGGAGTAAGATAGGGCGTATCGTATATGCAGCCCGTGATGAAAAGAACAGCTACCGGAAAACAACCGGCAATACATCGCCCTTTCATCCCAAAACCAAACTGGAACAGGGCCCTTATGAAGAAGAGAGCCTGCAGCTGGTGAAGACGTTCTTTGCACAAAGAAGGTGATATAACAAAAAGGGGGCTGAACGCCCCCTTTTTCTATTTGGTATTTTTCTGTTCCATCAGTTTGTTCATACCCATCATCTGTGTCATGGTATGTTCCATTCCTTCTGAAGAACCATCCAGGAAGATCACATTCCCTTTTGAATTCTCTGCAAAATGCTTGATGGCTTCCGTCCACATGGAGAAGAGGATCACCGAAGTGTCCAGGTTGGCCTGCTGCATTTCTTTAGCCGCCATGGTCATACCTTTGGCCACTTCCTCACGGAACAGCGCCACGCCCATACCCCGCAGCTGGGCTGCCTGACGCTCTGCTTCCGCGGCTATCTTGATAGCGTTACCATCAGCTTCCGCCGCTTTGGTCTTGGTGATCAGCAATGCCTGACCTTCATTCTCTGCAGCTGCCTTCAGGTTATTGGAAGCCACCACCTGGGCCATGGACTTCATGATGGCGTCATCAAAAGTGATGTCGTTCATCTGCAGGTCCTGCAAATGATAGCCCCAGTCTTCCAGGGTCTTGTCTATCTGCTCTTTTACGTGCTCGGTAATATCACGGCGCAGCCCCAGCACTTCAGATTGCTTTTTGATAGCCACGAACCCCCTGATAGAGCCTTCAATGGTACGTACCAGCGCCTGCATGAAGCTACGTTCATCCATAAACTTGAAGGCTACGTTCTTAATAGTCTCTTCTTCCTGGTTCCATACAGAATACAGCAGCATGGCCTTGAAATAAACATTGGCCTGATCTACTGTAATAGCCTGGAATTCCAGTTCCACAGAGCGGTTCTGGATGGAAATACGTTTGAATACTTTCTCGATCAGGGGAATCTTAAAGTTCAGTCCGGGGAATAACACGCGGTTATATTTTCCGAAAATGGTGGTTACACCAATGGTGCCCTGCTGTACGGTCACGAAGCTCGTGAAAATAATGAGGAACGCCAGTACAGCTAAAACAATGTATATAGTACCCATAGATAGGATTTTATGGGTATAAATATATAATAAACGGCGCTAATACAGAAATTACTTCAGGAGAGAAAGTTGCAGATCAAAATAGTACAAACAACGGATGAAAGCCGGGGCTAAACACAACGAATGAAAATCAAAAATCGGGTAGTGTATCGGCTTGAACTTTTCTACCGGAAACAGCTTATCCGCCACAGGCGGGTTAACTGAGACACTATCAAAAGCTTTATATTCTCTGTTGTTTTCTGAAATAGATGTATACGTCGTCGAGTTCAATCTGCTTCAACTGATAAGCCAACCGCGTCTTCAGATCTCCTGTTTCATCCTTTATTTTCTTGTATTGAATCTTCAGCATTTCATACCGGGCAACTATTTCTTCTGCTGTAGCTGAACCATCCAGTTGCAAAATACTAAGTGCGTTTTCCTCAGTTATCATGGCAAATAGGGGTAAAGTCTTTCTAACGTTTAAAAAAAATCATCACGATTATCGGGTCACTAAATTAGTCTGCTTTGTTTGCCGTGCCAATACCCAAGCTTGGGTATTTTTGGTACTTCACTGCCGGCAGTTGACAGCAGACTGTATATATATTATTGATAACCAGCCTTCCTGGCTATTGCAACGAGCTCTGTGGTATTACGGACCTTCAGTTTAAGCCGTATATTCTTTCTGTGTGTTTCTATGGTATGCCGGCTCAGGCTCAATATCTCTGCTATCTCTTTGTTATTTAATCCTTTCACTGCCAGTTTGAGAATATCCTTCTCCCTGTTGGTGAGCTTGTCCAGCAGATCATTATTCTGCCGGCGTATTACATCCCTGATAGCTTCTGCCAGCTGATCATTTGTGTCCATTGCCAGGGTGAGGTCTACAAAAGCGCAGATCACTTCTTTTACATCGCCCTGATCATCCCTTGTAAAGGGAATAGCAATCCCGGCCAGCCAGCACCAGTCTTCGGCGCCCCGTTTACGAAACCTTAACAGCCCTCCAAATGCATTCCTGTTCTCCCTGAACGATTGCTGCGCAATTACAGCGAGGTCAAAATCTTCAGGGTGCATCACCTGCCGGAAGAACTCCAATCCCAGGTTAGTCATTTCTGCCATTGTGTAACCTGTCACATCTTCCATGTAGCGGTTACACCAGTTCACTGTTTTAATACTGTTCTCATGTGTGTAAAGCATTGCTGGCACATGATTCAGGATATTTTCCAACCGGTGGATTTGTGTCTTCAAACGTTCATTGTCCTTCTGTAAGGCATTGAGGGAATCATTCCGGCCCATGTCCGAGTCTGTCAACATACTTTAAGTTTTATACAAACAATAGCTGAAAACCTATAAATAAAAGAACAGCGGTAATGATAACAGTAATTGTAACTCCAACGTTTATACGACCCGGTAGCCCGGCACAATAAGAAATGTTGTTACAACACTTAATGTAAATTTAAAATAAAAAAGCATATATCCAACAGTTTTGGTATGCGAATTGGGCGGAAGTACCTATACCGGAGTAGAGTAACTACCCGTTAGAGCTGTTTTGATATTTAAACTATTAGGCAGTAAATTTGAAAACTCTTTTCAAACTCATATTCATTAACACAAAAACATATAGTTATGGCATTCACACTTCCGAGTTTACCGTACCCACATGATGCATTAGAGCCGCACTTTGATAAACTGACAATGGAGATTCACCACGGTAAGCACCACCAGGCTTATGTTGACAACCTGAACAAAGCTATCGCAGGTACTGAGAATGAAAATAAATCCCTGGAGGAATTAGTAGCTTCTGCCGGCAAGATCAGCCCGGCAGTGAGAAATAATGGTGGCGGTCACTGGAACCACAGCTTCTTCTGGCAGATCCTTGCTCCTAACGCAGGAGGCGAGCCTACCGGCAAACTGGCTGATGCTATTAAAAGCACTTTCGGTTCTTTTGAAGAATTTAAAGAGAAATTTGCTGCTGCAGGCGCAACCCGCTTCGGCTCCGGTTGGGCATGGCTGATAGTAAAAGACGGTAAACTGGAGATCACTTCTACCCCTAACCAGGATAATCCCCTGATGGACGTGGCAGAAGTAAAAGGTACTCCTGTACTGGGCGTTGACGTATGGGAACATGCTTACTACCTGAAATACCAGAACCGCCGTCCGGAATACCTGAAGGCTTTCTGGAATGTTGTTAACTGGCCTGCAGTTAGCAAACATTATGAAGCTGCCCTGTAATGTAACAGATCATATTGTATAAAGAAAAAGCCCGGTCAGTGACCGGGCTTTTTCTTTATAAGAATACTATTATTTGTTGATCACTTTCAGGTTCTTTGGGTCCCACTGAACGATCTTGTTGCTAAAATAGCTGTCGTTACAAAGGAGTGCCGGTGCAGCTGCACGATAGCCGAACAGGGCATCTTCACTTACCTTTCCGCCTGTACGCATTGCCTTGAACAGGTTGTAGAAATGGTCGAAATGCGCGCCTTTATATCCCTCTTCTGCTACATATTCCAGCTTATCGGGAGGCAGCATTTCTTTACGGTCATAC
This sequence comes from Chitinophaga tropicalis, assembly GCF_009758205.1. GTDB lineage: Bacteria > Bacteroidota > Bacteroidia > Chitinophagales > Chitinophagaceae > Chitinophaga > Chitinophaga tropicalis. The sequence continues at coordinate 942,692 of NZ_WRXN01000001.1, read as the reverse complement.
ACATATTGTTTTCCGTTGTCCACATCTTTCTTGCCCTGCAGCAAAGGATCGTCTGTGGCAGCATAGGTCTTGTTACGGAAGAGCGTTACTTTATCCCACTCCACCGTCATAGAGCCCTCACTTCCTACCATGCGCAGGTAGTTGGTACCACCTGTACCATCTACAAAGTTGACACGCAATGAGAGGTTAAATGCAGGATGTATCTCTGTTTCCGGGTAATCGAACATGCCCAGCATTATATCAGGCACTTCCCTTCCGTCTTTCCAGTAACGCAGACCACCTGTAGCCATCACTTTTTCAGGCCCTATAGATCCTGTTACAAAGTGCAGGCTGGAGAAGAGGTGAACGAACAGATCGCCTGACACGCCGGTGCCATAGTCCCTGTAATTACGCCAGCGGAAGAACCTTAACGGATCAAAATCCCTTTTGGGGGCATGCGCCAGGTAAGCATCCCAATCCACTGTTTTTACAGAAGCATCGGCAGGAATAGGATACTGCCATGCACCGAAAGGCGACATACGCGCCCAGAAACCTTCTGCATAATTGAGTTTACCGATAGCGCCTTCCTTAAGCAACTGCTTAGCTTTTTCATTGCCAAGAGAGCTCATTCCCTGGCTGCCTACCTGGTATACTACTTTACCGCTGTTCTTCTGCTGGGCTTCCACTACTGCAGGCCCTTCTGTGATGTCATGAACCATCGGCTTTTCACAGTAAACGGATTTGCCTTTGTTCATAGCCTCCACAGAGATCTCTTTATGCCAGAAATCAGGCGTAGCGATGATCACTGCATCAATATCTTTCCTGTCAAGTATCTGCCGGTAATCCCGTGTAGTGAAGATATCATTGCCCCATTTCTTCCTTGCATCTGCCAGCCGCCCGTCATACAGATCACAGGCTGCTACCAGCTTTGCGCCAGGTACGGTAATAGCGGTGTTGGCATCTGCAGTACCCATACCACCTGCACCTATCAGTGCAATCTGTATCTGATCATTAGCGCTGTACTTTTCGTTTGTACGCGATAGTGAACGAAGGTTTCTCTGCCTGTCAGCTGCGGTAATAATAGTTGGGAACAGTGAAGCGCCCACTACTCCTTTAGCCACTTTGGAGATAAACCCCCGGCGTGAATTGTTATTAGAATTTTCCGGCATACTTGTCTTTATTTATGTTTACAATAACGTGAGTTCTGTGAAGGACTTTAATTTATAATTAAAATGCGGGAAATCATAATGCCATACTCAAAAAAAACGCTTTTGCCTGAGGCAAAAGCGTTTTTTTTGAGTATAAACAGATCCGGCCTGCACCGGCAGAATACTATCGCAAGAATTCCTGATAGCGTTCCGGCTTGTGTAATACAGCAATGGCCTCGTTCACCTCATTATCATTAATAAGTGATTGTGCTATCCTTCCTTTCTGCATATAGTAGCGGTTCACTATCTCTTCTTCCAGCAGTCTTTTGATCTCTGCCTTATTCTTCAGCAGGTCCTGTTTCTTATCATGTTTCAGTTTCTGCTGCAGCGCCTCAAATTCCTTTGCTACTGCGTCATAATATTTCTCCCGGCGGGCGGTAGATTGGAAGCCTTCCAACGCTTCTTCCGTGCGGGTTTTATAATTATAATTCCTGCCATCGAGATAGCGCAGGAAATCAGAGAAATCATCTTCACTTAAAGAGAAAGTACCTGCGGGAGCTATGTTCTTATGTGCATAATAGTACTGTGTGGCATAATCGAAGATATACTGTTTCCGCAGCAAGGTAACGGCTACCTGGCTAAGTATAGTAGGGTCTATATTATCATCAGGCTCTATTCCGCCACCGTCTCTTACTTTACGGCCTGCGGCAGTAGTGAATGAGCGGCGTAATGAATCAGGTACGGATTCCACTTCTCCGTCGTCATTCCTGTGGGAATAATCTATTGCCTGGATACAGCGGCCGCTGGGTGTATAATATTTGGCGGTAGTTACTTTCAGTTTTGCATTATAGGGCAACGGACGGGTAGTCTGCACCAATCCTTTACCGAATGAGCGCTGTCCGATAATTACTCCCCTGTCAAGGTCCTGGATGGCTCCTGCCACTATTTCGGCTGCAGATGCGGAAGACCTGTTGGTTAGCACCACCAGTGGTACATGTGCGTCTACTGCCGGTTCTTCGGTCTTGTATTCACGGTCCCAGCTTTTTACCTTGCCTTTGGTGCTGACAATCACTTTGTTCTTATCAACAAAGATATTGGCCACAACAACGGCTTCGTCCAGCAGTCCGCCGGGATTTCCTCTCAGATCAAGGATCACCCCTTTCATGGCCGGGTATTTCTTTTTCAGTTCTTCATAAGCGCTCTGTACCAGTTCCCCGCTGTTTTCGGTGAACTGTGTCATCCGGATATAACCGATATCATTACCGGCAATACCGGAGAAGCTTACGGAACGCACGTTTATTTCTTCCCTGATGATCTTTTTGGCGGTCTCCACCCCTGATACAGGATTTTTCACTACCAGGTCAAGCGATGATCCCGGGGCGCCTTTCAGCAACCGGCTGATATCATCCTGGTCCATGCCTTTGGCATTTTTCCCGTCCAGTGATACGATGATATCTCCTGGCTTTATGCCTGCTTTATCTATGGGACTGCCTTCATAAACGTCTGCAATTACAGTACGCTCGCTGTCTGTGTTAACAGATACGCCAACGCCGCCATATTTGCCGGTAGCCATGAATTTCAGTTCGTCAAGGTTCTCTTCGGGTATAAAGTCTGTGTAGGGATCTGTTTCCTCCAGCATGGCATCTATGCCTTTATGCATGAGTTTTTCGGGGGGAAGATCATCTACATAATAGGTATTCAGTTCCCGGTAAAAAGCGGCAAAAATGTCAAGGTTCTTGGCTATCTCAAAGTATTTGTCCTTTTCGGTATAGGCCATGATGCTCATGCCTCCTGCCAGCAGCAGTACCAGGACAATCACCATCCTTCTCTTTCTTTGAAAAAATGCACGCATAGGTGAGTGTTAGTTGAGGTGTGAAATTTACATAATCTATTACATATAAATTGTTAAAACCCAGTCTGAGATCAGGGTACCGGGTCATGTCCATGACCGCCCCAGGGATGACAGGAAAGTATTCTCCTGATAGTCAGGTAACCACCTTTCAGCAGCCCGTATTTCTGCAGGGCTTCCACGCCGTATTGGGAACAGGTGGGTGTATACCTGCATTTACTGCCTAACAGGGGGGATATGCCCCATTGGTATATCCTGATGAGCCATATGAACGGATAACTGAGTATTTTCATGATTGCTGTTTGCCGCAAAAATCGCTTTCGCCTTCGGTAAAAGTGATTTTTGCGGGGGCGTTTTCTTCTGCGCTGCGCGCGGCTGAAAAGATGGAACAGCTTAAAGCGATTGATCACCTTTTGCTATCTCATTCTCTAACCTCTTTAAAATTACCGAAATTTTGCTGTGCAGGGTAGTATAAGGGGCTATTTTCTTATCGGTATAGATAAAGAATACTGCCAGCTGCAGAGAGCGCTGCTGCAGGACGTCATAAAACGTCTGCTTCTGCAGGCGCCAGCATTCGCGGGTAAGACGTTTTACGCGGTTACGGTCTACCGCATGTGGGAATTTCCGTGTAGAGACGCTAAAACCTGCCTGTACAGGATATTTGTTCACAGGCGGGTTGACCGGCATATAGATTACGCGGTAGGGAAAAACAGAAAACGCTTTTCCTTCCCGAAAAAGCGTTTCAATGAGTTTTCTGCTTTTTAACCTTTCTTCTCTGGTAAAAGAATAAGTTTTTATGGCAAGTCTGATTTATCAACCCAATGCTATACAATTCCAACCTATCAAGATCCGGCCTCAAAGCCTGCATAGCATAGCTATGCCGCAGTTATATAAGACTGGTCTTATTTAAGCTTGCGCTCGTCAGAAACTGTTAATTTCTTACGTCCTTTAGCTCTGCGGGAAGCTAATACTTTACGGCCGTTTGCAGTTTCCATTCTCTTTCTAAAACCATGAACGCTCTTTCTGCGTCTGTTATGCGGTTGAAAAGTACGTTTCATTTTAATATTTTGTTTTTACCTGTACTATACTAAACACTATCCCGTTTTGCGGAATCCTGTTTTTAAAACGGAAGGCAAAGGTAGGGAAAAATATCAAATAGTAAAGTGTTTTTGAAAAAAAATACCCCGGCGGTATAGCCGGGGCGCTTAAATACTTTTCCAGTCAGGGATTATTTAATACCCAGTTTGGTTTTTACGGCAGGAGCCAGATCATCGCTGGCCGGAGATACCAGTAAAACACCTACTGAGCTGTCAATAACGTAAGCATAGCCTTTCTCTTTCGCTACATCTTCAATTGCCTTACGGGCTTTATCGTAGATAGGCTTCAGGATTTCCTGGCGTTTAGCTTCGATCTTCTGCTGAGCAGACTCCTGGTAGTCCTGGATGTTTTTCTGAGCAGTCTGGATCTCTTTACCTTTGATCTCCTTCAGGTTATCAGTCATTGTAGCCGCTTTCTCATCAAATTCCTTCAGTTTCTTCTGGTATTCATCAATCAGTCCTTTACCATCTTTATCCAGTTCCTCTGCATACTGCTGCAGCGACTTCTGCGCTGTCTGTGCCTCAGGCATAGCCTCTATCAGGGCTTGTGCGTTAATATGACCAACTTTGGACTGAGCCATTGCATTTACGCTGAACAATCCTGAAACTGTCACAAAAGCAATAATTACATACTTCTTCATGATGTTGTCTGTGTTTAAAAAAATTTAGATACTAAAACTTAAGGTTATAAAATGGTTTAAAAGATTACTCTCCGGTATTTGCTTTCTTTACTCCCAATGATTTCAATATATCATCGCTCCTGTCAAGTTTAGGATCAGAGAAGATGACGGTCATTGCCCCTGACTTGTCCAGCACGAAATCATACATACGCGCGGCGGCCATTTTCTGGATAGCATTATAGATCTTATCCTGTATAGGCTTTACCAGTTCTTCCCTCTTCTTAAACAGATCTCCTTCATACCCAAAGCGTTTCTTTTGCAGGTCTTTCGCCTCTTTCTCTTTCGATACGATCTCATCTTCACGCTTATGCTTCAGTTCTTCCGTCAGCATCACCTGTTCTGCCTGGTAGGATTTATACATTTTATCTACTTCCAGGAACTTAGCGTCAATTTCCTTCTGCCATTGCTCGGCTATTGCGTCCAGTTTCCCCTGAGCCTCCTTATAATCAGGAATATTGTCCAGGATATACTTCGTATCTATTACACAGTATCGTTGCGCTACGGCCGTAAATCCCATACAGAACAGAACGGCAATGAGGGATATTTTTTTCATAATGTTCCTTTTTTTTCAAATTACCTGCCAATTTGAATATTTCATTCGAATTCGCAATATATAATTTAAAATTTATACTAACATCATTCAGGCTCAAAGCCCAGCATGAAGGTAAATTTAGCCGCATCTTTCAGGCCATTTCCTGACTGAAGACGGTCAAAACCAATACCATAGTCAAATCCAAGCAGACCAAACATAGGCAGGTAGAAACGCATACCCAGACCGGCAGAACGGCGTAACCTGAACGGATTATAATCTTTTACGTCCCGGTAACCGTTAGCTGCTTCTATGAATGCCAGACCAAAGATGGTAGAGCTTGGGCTGAGGCTGAACGGATAGCGTAATTCCATCACGTATTTGTTGAACACTGTAAAACCTTCATAACCGGAAGGCTGACCTGTTTCAGCATTCATCCTCGGATCGGAGGTATAATAAACCGGGTAACCTCTCTGGGAGATGATATCACGATCATAGATCGCAAAGTTACTCAGACCATCGCCACCCAGCTCAAAACGGCCAAACGGAGACAGTGTGGTACGGTTGTCATAACGGCCTATGTAACCGAATTTAGCAGCCACTTTCATCACAAAGGTCTTATTGTCAGAGCCATGTGGCTTAGACAATGGTACATACCATTCTGCGTTGAAGCGGTATTTCTGGAACTCGATAAAATTAAACTGGTCACTGATCGGCTCCAGCTTATAATCCCTGTTGGGATTAAATACGGAGTACGGCGGAGTGAACTGTCCGGACAACACAAAGTTGGAACCATTCCTTGGGAAGATCTGCTGGTCAACAGATGAACGGGCCAGGGTCAGTTTCAGGTTGATGTTGTTGGAAGTACCGGAAGAGAAACCAGGTATGTTGAAATAGTTATAGTTCTTCAGTTTATACTGCTGATAGTTCAGGGAGTAGATCAGGGTGAAATAGTCATCCGGCCATTTCAGCTGTTTACCCAGCGATACGGAAGCACCCAGTACCTTAAAGTAAGCATTGTTGGAAAGTGTGCTACCATATATATATGATGAGTAAGCGTTCGGGTTCTGGTAGCTGCTATAGAAGCTTACAGAGAACTGGTTACGCTTTTTACCGCCCAGCCAGGGTTCTGTGAAGGAGAAGTTATAGGAACGGTATGCCTTACCATTGGAAGACACACGTACGGATAATTTCTGGCCATCACCACTTGGTAAGGGGTCCCATGTTTCTTTTCTGAAAATGTTGCGCAGGGAGAAGTTGTTGAACGTTACACCCAGTGTACCGGTCAGGCCTATATAACCACCCCAGCCTGCAGAAAGTTCCAGCTGGTCGTTCGCTTTTTCCTCAACGGTGTAGTTAATATCTACAGTACCGTCCTGGATATTCGGAACGGGGTCCATACCTATCTTCTCAGGGTTGAAGAAACCAAGGTTCGCAATTTCACGGTTGGAACGGATCAGGTCTGTACGGGAGAATTTCTCACCGGGCAGTGTACGCAGCTCACGACGTATCACGTGTTCGTTGGTCTTTTCGTTACCAGCTATACGTACTTCCTTGATGGTAGCCTGCGGACCTTCAGAGATACGGATCTCATAATCTATCGTATCTCCGTGTATCCCGATCTCTACGGGGTCAGCGTGGAAGAACAGGTAACCGAAGTCCATGTACATACCGCCAATATCACCACCTTCGGAAGATAACAGGCGTTTCTGCATCAGTTCCTGGTTGTAGGTATCACCTTTTTTGATACCCAGTACGCGGGTCAGGACAGAATCGCTATAGCGGGAGTTACCTTTCCAGGTAATATCCCCGAAATAATATTTCCTTCCTTCGCTTATCTGCATACTTACGTTTACGCCTCCGTTACGGGATTTGTATGTAGTATCCCTTACCAGTACCGCGTCACGGTAACCCTGTGTATTATAGTAGGATATTACTTTTTCTTTGTCTTCCATGTACTTCCCTTCGTTGAACTTGGCTGAAGAGAAGAGTTTAAAACGGAAGTAGGGGTCCAGTTCTTCCAGGGTGCGGGAAGGATACAGGAAACCAAAGGTTTTCCAGTAATTATCATGCACTTCTGCAGAATCTGTATATACCGGTTCAGAATCAGGATAGATGGTGATACGGGTACGTTCCTTTGTACCTTTCATTTTCTTCTTGACCCTTGAATCGCTGATATTGTCGTTGCCAACAATATAGATATCGTTCACCTTTACCTTTCCACCTTTCTGGATGGTGAATACTACGTCAGATGCGTTCACCTGGGAGGTATCGGCTCTTTCAGTCACGGTTACGGTAGCGTTCCTGTAGCCTTTATCTGCGTAGTATTTGGTGATGATGCTGATAGCGTTCTGTTTCAGGCTTTCAGTCACCACGGTACCTTTACGCAGGGCGGCTTTCTTTACCAGTTCTTCTGTTTCAGACTTTTTAACGCCTCTGAAAATGAAGTTATTGAGGCGGGGGCGTTCCTGCAGGTCAATTTCCAGCCAGATCTTCCCATCCTGTATTTTAGTTACATAAATAGCAACATTCGCGAACAAACGCTGTCCCCAGAGGCTTTGAATAGCTTTTGCGAACTGGTCGCCACCGGGGTATACTACCTTGTCGCCTACGTTCAGGCCTGACAGGGAAATAAGCAGTGCTTTATCCAGGTATTGCGTACCGGCCACTGTGATATCAGCAATTTCATATGGCTGCGGTTGTGCATTTCCCATTGGTAAGCTCAATCCTACGGGTTGCTGGTCAGGAGTTGGTGCAGGGGGTATGGTATCCGCGGCTTGAGCGGACACACGAATGCCGGCACTGCAACATAAAACTATGGCCAGTAGGCTCTTAGGAAATAATTTCTTCATTCTGCTGTATTTGTTCGCTTGTTTTGCCAAAGCGCCGTTCTCGGTTCTGAAAGTTTAAGATGGCTTCGTAAAGGTGTTCTTTGCGGAAATCCGGCCAGCGGGTATCTGTAAAGTAAAGTTCCGCGTAAGCCAGCTGGTATAGGAGGAAGTTACTGATCCTGCATTCTCCGCTTGTCCTGATCATCAGTTCCGGATCAGGCAGTGTGGCTGTGCACAGATATTGCTGCCACTTTTCCGGGGTTACTTCTTCAGGGGCCAGTTTACCGTCTTTTACATCCCGGGCTATATTCTTTGCTGCATTTACGATCTCCCAGCGTGCACTATAGCTAAGCGCCATTACCAGGTTCAGACCTGTGTTCCCGCTTGTAAGGGCCATGGCCTCCTCCATTTCCTTCTGACATTGCTCCGGCAGCATGTTCATGTCCCCTATCACATGCAGGCGGATATTATTTTTGGAAAGGGTACTTACTTCGTTACGGATAGTATTTACGAGCAATTCCATAATACCGTTCACTTCATAAACGGGGCGGTCCCAGTTTTCAGTAGAAAAGGCATATAAGGTTAAATACCCGATACCCAGTTCTGCGCAGGCCTCTGTAATATTACGGACGCTTTCAACACCTTCATGGTGCCCAAAAAGCCGGTCCTGGCCACGCTCCTTCGCCCAACGGCCATTCCCGTCCATAATGATGGCAATGTGTCGTGGCAAGCGTTGTAAGTCCAATTTGTCCTTCAAACTCATGAGTATCTCCGGCGGATTATATATAGATGCAGATTTTGTAAAGTTTGCAAAGATACAAAAATAGATATATGCCTTTCCCGGCAAAGGGCGATAGGGGGTTTTAACGTAGTTTTAACAGCCAAATCCTTTACTGTTGGCTGTTTTCCGCAAAAAAGAAGTGTTAGAAAGTTTCTGAAATAGACCAATTGCCAATAATAAACTGCCAATAGGCATGTTATGGCTACCGAATCAGAATTTACATCTATAAGAGGTGAATAAAATACTGATAGTCAGTTCAACGGTAACAAACTGATCTTTATCCCGGCTGTTTCCCCTTTGTCTTCCGGCTACGCCTATCCTGTCGCCGGTGGCATAGGAACGGTCCTGCAGAAGGTAAGCTGCTGACGGGTTTCCTTCAGCATCAGGAGGGAAAACCGCTGTTCCGGCGTAAGTAGTGCTCACATCATCCAGGTAATCGGTTTGTGCAAAACGGTATAATGCCTCCAGTCCCACATTCACTTTCCTGCTTAGATTGTATTTGAAACCTCCGCCCAGGGTAAAGGCAAAGGCCATCAGGCTGTATGGCTTACGGTCAGGGTACATGGCACTGCCCTGCCCCTCTGTACGCAAAGGCTGCAGGTTGTACTTCACTCCGTTCAGGTAAGCATAGGGATTGAAATAAAAGAGAGAGCCACCACCTGTAAAATAAGGGGTGAAACGGTAATACCTGGAACCCGGCTCAAAACGGAAGAAGTTAAAGTCTCCCTGCAGGCCCAGTTCAAAAACATTGGTATTAAAACTCAGGTTCCGGCGATGCTGGAATTCGTTCGTGTTGTAAGTATCAGAATACCCCAGCTGCAGATACCGGAAATGCGCCCTTACCCCTACATAGTCATTCATGTACTTCCGGTAATAGATACCTACTGCCGGTTTTGGAGCATTGAGCGCCCCCCGGGTGTTCAGATCCCCGAAATAGTGTGCCGCACCAACGGAAACACCCAGTTCACCTGTATAGGACAGCTCATTCTGAGCAAAAGCAGGCGTCAGGAACAGGGATATCACTGCTATGATGCCGGACGTTATGAAACGCTTGGAGTAAAAGAAAGGTATGCTCATAGATCGAACGCTTCTGCTTAAACCGATAATTCCTTTTAAACGCGGTATTTCCTGCTTTTGGTATTAAAAAGGAATCAAATGTAATAATTTTTTCTAATATACTCTATAAAATAGAGTAATGTCTCAGCTGCGCCAGGTTATGAATCGATACCGGGATATCCGGATCCGGAGGTAGTTACTTTAATGCATTCCTTGCATCTATTCCCCACAGTAACTTATTCCGCAAGGTATGTAGAAAATTACTATCGTCAAGACGTACAAGACTGATACTGAACTCTTCTTTCTTAATAGCCAGTTGCACTGTACTATCTATAGTTTCCATACGGGAGTCCAGGGTACATAGAAACTGATCGCTCCTTCCTTCCACTTCAAAAGAAAGAACATGGTTGTCTGGTATAATAACGGGCCGGACGTTCAGATTATGCGGAGCTACCGGTGTAATTACAAAACTTCCTGCTTCAGGAAACACTACCGGGCCTCCACAGCTCAGTGAGTATCCCGTGGATCCTGTAGGGGTAGATACGATCAGGCCATCTGCCCAGTAGGTGTTAAGGAATTCCCCGTTCAGGTACGTATGGATCTTTACCATGGCGGAAGTATCCTTCTTGTGAATGGTAAAGTCATTCAGCGCGTAAGGCACTTCCCCGAAAAGCCCTACGTTGGAATCCAGGTGCAGCAGGGACCTTTTATCTGCTACGTAAGTCCGCTGTTTCAGTGCCTGCACGGCAGCATTGATAGCATCCTTACCGATACTGGCCAGGAATCCCAGCCGGCCAAAGTTAATGCCCAGCACCGGGATGTTCTTATCCCGTACATAACATACGGTATCCAGTAAAGTTCCGTCTCCGCCCAGGCTTACAAGGATATCCGCCTTTCCGTACAGGTCTTCTGCACAGGAAAAAGTGACCAGCGGCTTGCTGAACCTTATATATGGTTGCAGTGATTCGCTAAAAGGTGCATAAATGATCGCATTGATTTCTGCCCTTTCCAGTTCATCGAGCAGTAACTGGATAATAGGCAGGTCTTCTTTAACAAATCCACGGCTGTAAATAGCAATTTGCATAATCTGTGCTTGATAGTGCCGCAATTGAGGCTGCGGCTCATTACATATCCAGTTTAGTGTGTAAAAATAACCCTTTTTGACCTAACTGATTTATACTGTACTCAATCCGCAGACAGGAATCAAAATAAGTAACGATATCCACTCCAATACCACCTGTATAAAGGAACCTGTTATTCAGCATACCGTAACCATAGCGCTTGCTATAGGCATACCCGCCGTCTCCGTAAACCTTTGCCAGCAGGCGGATAGGTATAGTGCTTACTCTTTCAGGCAGTAAAGGCATATGTATGTTAAACTCATATACCTGTTTCCTTAAAGTGGACTTGGCAATAAAAAAGCTTGTTCCGTCCACAACATAATATTCCAGGCCCCGCAGGTAATCTTCCTGGTAACCGATAGCCTTCTGATTGGCATACGGCTGATTGGCCGGCGTCTTTACCTGCGCTCTCAATCCAAGTGCAGCGTAAGTTTTAGGGTACAGCGTCCAGTACTGGGCTATCCTTAATTTGAAACGCACATGATCGAAATCAGAAAGCGGGCCTATTCCCATTTTCTCTGCCTCTGCCTGGAACAACATTCCCTTCAGCGGATACATCCAGCTGTCTGTATTGGTATAGCTCATCCGGTACAACAGGTTCAGGTAGCTGACCCTCTGACGGCCATCGCCCAGGTAATCCGGGTTATGATGACTTACAGAATCATTCACCTTTTCATAATTATAGGTCAGAAACACCTGATGCCGTGTATTGATGGCCTTGCGGTAACTGTAACTCAGCCCGGCAGTCCACGTCTGACGGATGAATTGGTCCTGGCGGAAAAAGACCTGTTTATTGTTAAAAGTACTATCGTTCAATTCACGATTACGGCTATAGGCAAAGATCAGACCTACGCCATGCCGGAAAGTTCTGTCTATGTAAGGCAGATCATAAAACAAGGCTACGCGTTGAGTATATCCTATCTGTAATTCTGCTTTTACCTCGTCATTCCGCCCTGTCATATTATTCTGGATAAACCGTACCCCCAGGTTCACACGGTCCAGGCTGCGGCCCTGCTCTACCCACCACTGGTTAAAGTTACGGTCTGCCAGCCTGAAAATGGGAATGGGAAAGATATACCAGCGTTCCCAGACCTCTATTACCAGGTCTGCATGCCTGCCTTCCCAGTTCTTGATATTCATGCCTACTGTCAGGAACAGTGAGGTATTGAGCAGCCTGCGGCGCCGGTTTTCCAGCTGTGCAGCAATGCCGTGCAGCTGCAATGTATCTCCCGGAGCCATACCTAATTCACGCAGTATCACATTGGTGCGTGTCTTTTTATTGCCTTTGACCACAATATTCCTCACTATAATAAAAGCACTGTCTGCGGGTCTGGAAGTAGTATCTGACGGCAACTGGCGCCCTTCGCAGGGCATTACCCCTACAAACAGACATACCACGTATGCTATGAAAAAATATTTTCTGACTCCCATTTTTTAGTTGTCCCTGACAGATGCTTCCGGTTACCGGGGCATTAAAGTAATAAAAAAAGCGAAGCGCATAACCTTATCAGTATTATGCGTTTCGCTTTTAGGTAAAATAGTATTTATTACATGCTGATATAGTTCATCAGCAGATCATAATTTTTCTTAAGAAGATCTTCTTCCTGTTCTTCTGTAATGGTGTATTTAATAACATAATTGAACCGCTCAAAAGTAGCTACCAGTCCATGCAGTTCCTGCCTGTTGGTTTTCAGCAGCACTTCCAGCCTGCCGGACACAGGATTGGTGATAGTGTTCACGCTGAGCAGTGTTACATCATTCGATTCTGCAATACGCGCTATCTCACTCAGGCTATAATCCCGCGGATCAAGGTCCAGCGCCAGTACGCCTCCATGTTCCTTCACCCCGTTGTACTGGGCCAGCGCAGCGAGCAGGCTGTCTTTTGTCAGTACGCCCAGGTATTCTTTTTCAAGACTGATAACCGGTAGTACTGAAAGCTTCAGTTCATGGAATGCCCGAACCGCGTCGTAGAAATGTGCATTCTCTGCTATTGCAGGTTTGGGACCGTTATACTCCATGTTCTCCAGGGATATTTCCGGATCTTCAAGGTCCAGGATATCATCCTCTTCTACCAATGCCAGATACTTATTCTCAAGCACCAGCGGCAGCTGCGGAAGATGATATTCATTCATCAGGCGCAGTGCTCTCGATCCTGGGTCCAGTGGATGCAGGACCGGTACAACCGTCGATATGAGATCTCGTGCCAGCATTTTTTTTAGTGCTATTGTTACACAATAATAAGAAAAGAATCGCTAACGGGTTTGATCAGTACAAGATTTATGCAATAAAGAAGCCCCATCCCTTTATATACGAAACGCCAGGATCGGATGATTTGTTACATAGGATGCAGAGAATATGATCAGTGGTAAATTAAAAAAGATGGCCTGCCAATGGCAGACCATCCAATATCATGTGTGTTCGCAGCAGGTAAAGCTAAAGCAGTTATTTCAGTTTCTCCAGGAATGGGTGGAGTATCTTGTTGAACTCTTCCGGACGCTCCATCATAGGTGCATGCCCGCATTTGTCTATAAAGTGCAGCTCTGAATTAGGGATGAGCTTTTTGAATTCCTCACCTACCATAGGAGGTGTAACGGTATCGTTCAGTCCCCATACCAGCAGTGTAGGTATTTTGATATCTCTCAGTTCTTCACCGAGGTTGTGCCTGATAGCAGATTTTGCCAGCGTAATGATCTTGATAACTTTAAGGCGGTTGGTAGTGATGTCAAATACTTCATCTACCAGTTCCTTTGTAGCCATAGCGGGATCATAGAAAGTAAGCTCTGTTTTCTTACGGATGTATTCATAATCACCGCGTTTGGGATATGTTTCACCCATTCCATTTTCAAACAGTCCTGAGCTTCCTGTAAGACATAAAGACTTTACAGGCGCTTCCGGATGTTTAAGCAGATAAACCAGGCCCACATGACCTCCCAGGGAGTTTCCCAACAGATGCACGTTGGTATATCCCATTGCATCAATGAATTTATGCACATACTTAGCCAGACCAGCCACAGAAGTATCAAGGATGTTCAGATCAAACAAGGGCAAAAGGGGAACTACTACCTTATTGTAATTACGGAAGTAATCTATCAACCCACCGAAATTGCTCATTGCACCGAATAATCCATGCAACAGCACAAGTGGTTCACCCTCTCCTTCCTCAATGAACTTAAACTTTCCCAGTGTTTTAATTTCGTAATTCATTGCCAAAGCTTGAAGTCAATTTTGCGCTAAAATAATTCTTTTTATTAATTCAAATAATCTTTGAAGCGAGCTATATAGCCTGTATTTTCTTCGCTGCATTGTCAAAAAATGACTGCAGATTTTCGAACATATCTTTAAATACAGGAATAACTTTGCCCAAAATGTTGATCACAGCAGGCCCCAGATGTTCTATGTAGGGATAAACCACTGATTGCAGTTTGATCTCCGGACTTAGCCAGTACAATTGATTTGCAATCCATAAAAGGATGCTGTAAACTATGATAAATATAGCACTATATAATAAAATTCCACCTAATTTGTTCAGCCAGCCCATCATTGCCGCCTCAACCATTGTCTGAATGAGTGTTGCTCCGAACCTGACCAGGAAGACCACGCCTACAAAAAGAATGATGAAACACAGCACCGGAAGCCAGCGTGTGTGAATGTCCCAATGTTGTTGTGCGTACAATGCTGCTACTGTGGTCAGCTTTAAGGCTGCCGCCAGGCCCAGTATGACAGCTATAAATGAAAAGACCGCAACAATAAGACCCCGGTTGTATCCTTTGTAAACGGCCAGCACCAGGATAATGGCGAAAACGACATCAATGCCCATTGTCTTCTATAGGATAAGGGGAAAAGGAATAAACAGGGGGCTAAGCCCCTGTTTACCCGGATTATTATTTTGCTAACAGCTCTTTTACCAGTGCAGAAATGGCTTTGCCATCTGCTTTACCGGCCAGCTGTTTGGTGGCTACGCCCATTACCTTGCCCATATCTGCAGGAGAGCTTGCGCCTGTGGAAGCAATGATCTCAGCGATAATACCTCTCAGTTCACTTTCGTCCAGCTGTTTAGGCAGGTATTTCTCTATCACTTCAAGTTCTTCTTCTTCTTTCTTTGCCAGGTCTTCCCTGTTCTGCTGGCGGAAGATCTCCAGGGAGTCTTTCCTCTGTTTAGCCAGTTTCTGCAGGAGTTTGGTCTCTTCTGCTTCTCCCAGTTCCGCTCCACCACCTTCTGCTGTCTTTGCCAGCAGTATCGCAGCCTTGATAGCACGCAATGCACGCAGTTCTGCCTCGCTCTTAGCCAGCATAGCTGCTTTTATGGCTGCATTGATGTTTACTTCTAATGACATATGTGGTTATTTTTAGTCCGTGCTTTATTGCTCCTGTTTCTGTTTCTCCTCAAATTTCTTAAAGAAGTCCTTTGCAAATTTACGCAGGTCGTCTGCCTGGTCTTTATAAGGCGTGGCGCGCTGGTAGGTATCTGCCATGGTCATCATGGTCTGGTAAAAGAAATCTGCCATTTCATCCACCATCATTGATTTTGTCCACAGGTCTATACGCAGTGCGGTTTTGTCTCCGCCATCCCAGAAAGCGATCATCATTGCTTTTGCCTGCTGGAAACGGTCGGATTCTGAACTGTCCGTTGCACGCCATTCTATTTTTTCAGGTATCCTGTCTTCGTCCAGTCCAACCTGTATCTGTATGGTAGATGTTTTTGCCATAAAGTCTAGCCCTTATATTTTTTGAAAACGCAAATTTACTACTAATTGACTAATCTTCACCCAATGAGCATTTCCACGTTCCCTGCAGCGGCCGGAGGAGTGATCTTTCCCAGCAGTCTGCCGCGCAGCTCCTCGTCCTTATAGATCAGGCACATTTTATTGGCCAGGTCTTCCAGGTTCTCCGGATCAGCATACAGTACGGCGTCTCCCCCTGCTTCCCTGGCAACAGCGCTTTCCAGCGCTATTACCGGCACCTGGCATTGTAAGGCAGCATATACCGGCATGGCTACCCCGGCAAAACGGCTGGTATATATCATAGCATAGGCGCCGCCTATGGCACGTGCCAGCGTCTGCTGATCTGCATCCTGCAACAATACTATATCGTTCCGGTATTTATACGAAGGTAAAGATGTGGTGATCTCCGTCCCCTCTGTGGTGGCAGATCCGGCCAGTACCAGCTTCATATTGGAATGCAACCTGCGCTTCAGGGCTGAAAACGCTTTCAGCAGCGGCATGATATTGTTCCGGGGATGCAGGCTGCCTACAGCAATGAAATATTCCACACCGCCTGCAAACTCCCTCTTCACATCTTCCCGCTCTTCCCATTCCAACGGTTTATAGGCCGGATTCACTTCCGGCTGCAGCACCTTCAGCCTTCCCTCTATCTCCGGAGCATATCGCAACAGGTCGTCTTTCAGTGTATGAGACAATACCAGGACCTCCCCTGCTTTCTGCAGGTATCTGATCATATTCTTCTGCCCGGCCCGTTGCCTGGAAGCAGGTATACCCGCCACATCATGCAGGAACCCGGTATCTGTTACAAGCAGCTGTGCCGGCACTTTACTACCCAGGGGCAGACGCCCGTCCAGGCTCAGGAAAAGGTCCAGCTGCTGCTGTTGTATAGCGCGTTTCAGTTTCCACTCCAGCCAGAGGTATTCCTGCCAGGACCTGTGCCCTTTCAAAGGCACCACCACCTGCATTACATTCTCCGGCCATTGTACCGCCGGAGAAGGAGCGCTGTCATAAAAGAAAATGAAAGTATGCTCCGGGTGCAACCGGGTTAATCCTGTCAACATATCTGTAATGATATTGCCCGTATCTGCAGGTGATTCCTGCAATAAACAGGCGGCATTCACTCCTATACGCATAGTTAGCTGCTTGTTCTGCAGGTGCAAAACTAGGGAGAAATATCGAGGGGAGAAGGCACTTCCTTTTGGAAAGTACTGTGGCGCTAAAGTGATACCGTAGCCCATACACTATCCATACTCTATAGTAGGCTTTGAGTAGGAGTATCCATACAGCATCCATGCTTTTAATACCAACTGGTCTTACATAAAAAAATCGCTCGCCGGAGGCGGAGCGATTTTTTTCCGGACAGAAGTCCAACGGCCTTCAACAGCCTGTATTATCTTTTAGTTATCAGATTTATTCGTGATCCAGAAATACTTGGAGATCTTATTGGCAGGATTGCTCACAGACGTGATCAGTATTGTCACCTTTACAGTACGGATCGGCTCCAGCCCTGTCAATGTTATATTGATAGTAGAATCCAGTGAGGGGGCTACCGGGTTCTGCGGGAAAACGATCCCGCCCGGATCAGTGATAGCATTCACTTCTACATTCACGCCTTCAGGAGGCATTACTGAATTGACTTTTACCTGGAAAGTATAAGTAGTGCCCGGAGCTGCGGTATATTGTCCTTCTGCTACATTTTCAAGGGACACCTTTAACAGTTCTTCTTCAGGTTTAGGTTCTATCGCTCCTTTTTTCTTACAGGCAGAAAAGGTCAGAGCTAACAATGCTACAGCGGCTAAAAGATATGATTTCAAAGGCATAGTTAAAACAATTGTGAATAAAGTAAAATTATACTTTTTTTTCATGCGAAGCAAGGTTTTGATACACTATCCCAAACCGGGTTTTACTGCCGTACATCCATCGCGTCCCTAAGCCCGTTACCTAACAGGTTAAAAGCCAGCACCATCAGCATAATAGCCACTCCAGGGGCCAGTGCCAGCAAAGGGTTATGGGTAATGATGAAATTATAGTTCTCCTTGATCATCAATCCCCAGGAGGGTTGCGGAGGTTGCACCCCTACTCCCAGGAAGCTCAGTCCGGCCTCCACAACTATCGCCGTGGCAAAATTACCTGCCGCCACCACCATGACAGGCCCCAGTATATTAGGCAGGATATGCCTGCCAATGGTACGGGTATGCCCGAAACCCAGGGCCCTGGTAGCCTCTATAAAAGGTAACTCCCTTAATGCCAGTACCTGCCCCCGTATTATACGGGCTACATTGACCCACATTGTCAGCCCCACAGCTATGAACACCTGCCAGAACCCTTTACCCAGGGCCAGGGTAATAGCAAATACCAGCAACAATGTAGGTACAGACCAGATCACATTTACCAGCCACATCACCACATCGTCTGTTACACCACGGAAATATCCGGCCACAGCTCCCAGTATTACCCCAATTGTTAACGAAATGATCACAGCAATACAACCCACGCTAAGGCTTACCCGGGTACCTACCAGTAACCTGCTGAGTATATCCCGTCCAAATTTATCTGATCCCAGCCAATACGTTTGTTCCCTGATATGACCGGCCTGTACTTCCTGCTGCAGCTTCCGGGCATCTGTTACCGGTACTTCCTTACCATATACCACCCTGCTCAGGCTATATTTCTCTGTTATAGTCTCTTCCTCATCCAGGTACTTGTCAATGATGATATCATTCCCCGAAAATCTCCAGCCACGGATAGGAATATAGGTCACCGCCTCTTCCTGCCCTTTCAGCAGGCGGGTAAAGAACCCTGCTTTTTCCGGGGGCTGCTCCTTTTGCACGGCCAGCACCTGTACATGTGTACCGGGACGTTGCCCGCCGGTTTCCAGCATCATCCTGTTGGCATAAGGCGTACCGTCCGGCGCCAGTATATAAGCCAGCACACTCACTATCAGCGCTACCCCTATCAGCAACATACCAGCTACCGCGCCTTTATTACGCCGCAGCCGCCGCCATGCCTGTTTGCTGAAAGATGATCTGTCTGACATAACCTTATTTTACTTTCCTTCCCTTCCACTGGTAAGAACCAAACTTACCCAGCCATCCCGCTACTACAATGTAAGGAATATGGAACAACTGCCCGGGTATAAACTTTGTGAGCAGGTCTCCCTTTTTAAAGAACCTGGCTACTGGTATCAGGAAATAGAATTCCACCAGTACTTTATATACAAACATCCACCCTATCCAGGTTTGCCAGAAACGGGAAAAACAGGCGGCAATAAGAGCTGCCAGGAAAGCCAGGTTCCAGAAATAGACCAGGGCCAGCACCCAGGTCAGTCTCTTATCATCGTATTTGTCTGCTTTGGACGACCACCGTATACGCTGGTTCATAAATGCCCGGAAAGTATCTACCGGCAACGTTTGTACAATAGCATCCTCACTCTTCAGATATAATACGCCGTCAGGATATGCTTTGTAGATCTTGAACATAAGCAGCATATCATCGCCGGAGGCAATATTATCTATTCCCTTAAATCCCCCTACTTCATAAAAAACCTTACGTTCATAGGCCAGGTTGGCGCCATTGCACATTGTTCCTTCTTTCAAAGCCGCCAACGCCCCGGTAATGCCCTGCATGGTCATGAAATCGAGCGACTGCAACACTTTAAAGAAATTAGTTTCCCGGTGAAAGCTTACCGGCGCCGCAATGAACTTAGGCTGATAGGTTTCATAGAACTGCACCATGGTAGTGATCCATTCCGGCCCCATTTCACAGTCGGCATCGGTGGTCATGATAATATCTCCCGTTGCCTGTTCTACCGCCATTTCTATGGCTTTCTTCTTATAGGAGTTGAGGCGCTGCTCTGCGCTCAGATGCTGGCTGAGCTGCAACAGTTTTATGTTAGCAACAGGGAAATCCTTTACTATATGAGGAGTATTGTCTGACGAAAAATCGTCGATCACAATCACCTCAAACAAATGGGCAGGATACGTCTGCGCTTTGAGAGCTGCCAGTAAAGGAGGCAGGTTATCTTCTTCATCCCTTGCAGGAATAATGACGGTCACCTTCGTATTGCCGCTTACCGGGCGTAAGGGTTTAAATGATGGCAATCTCTTCCATCCCTGACCATAACGAAACATCAATATACCGTAAGCAAGCCCCAGCAGCAAAAAGACCGATAGAATAAAATACATAGTTGATTATTAGGGACGAATATCATTCGTAATTATCTAAAATAGCTTCTCCGAGTTCCTCTCCCAGCAACTGGTGACCTTTATCTATCACCAGCATCTTACAGGGAAAAGTGCCATCCATGAACTTCACACCCAGCACCGGAGGTATAACACGGTCATACTTACCAAAGATCAGCAGTGTTTTGACCTTGTACTTCCTCAGCAATTCCCTGCATTGTTTTTTATCCGGCATCATCTGCTTCATGCAGGTCCACACAAAATATACCCGTTCCCGTTTTTCCAGCGTGTTCATGCTCCCGTACGCAAACCGGTGCACACTGGGATTGAGGAAACCCAGCTTATGCCAGAGGTCCATCAATTTAAAAAGCAATCCGGGGTGATAGGTGCTGTACTTAAACAGCCAGGCGCCTATCTTTGTCTGCGTGGCAAACATATGCCAGGGGTTGTTCTTCAAACCATCCGGCGCCAGCAGGTACAAACGCTCTACCTGTTCTGCAAACGCAGGTATCACACACAATGCAGCCCTTGCTCCCATACTGTAGCCCATCAGCGAGAACGTGCGTTGCGACTGCTGTTCCAGCACAAGCTTTATCACCGCCCGCAAATCGTCTGGTGTGAACTGCCGGTTTTCCTTCCATTCTGTTTTACCATGCAGAGGAAGATCCAGCGCCACAATGGTGAATAGCTGCCCCAGTGTATGACGGACTTTCGAGAAACTCTCCGCATTTTCTCCAAACCCATGCAGACATATCAGCAGCTCCTCTCCATGCCCTTCGGAGATACCGTGAAAACGGCTGTTTGCATATGAGAGGAAAAAGGATGGCATATTACAAATGTATTAACTTTTAATTAGTGGTTATTTCCATCAAATCCATTAAATTACAAGAAGACTAAAACTTCATCACGATGGATGCCACAGTTGATAATAAACACGCGCTGAAAGGCGTAGAATTCCTCGTTAAAGAACCCGCTGCAAATGAAGTCTTTACACCCGAAGATTTCAATGAAGAACAACGGATGATCAAAGAAATGGCGGAACAGTTTGTAACCAAAGAAGTTTCTCCTGTATTAGACCGTATTGATAAACTGGAAGAAGGACTGATGCCTTCACTGCTTGACAAAGCCGGCGAACTGGGCCTGCTGGGAGCGGCCCTTCCTGAAGAATATGGCGGACTTGGAAAAGACTTTGTAACTGCTACCCTCATCAACGAAGCCCTGGGTGCAGGGCACTCCTTCTCTGTAGCCATGGCGGCACATACCGGTATAGGAACATTGCCTATCCTCTATTTTGGCACAGAAGAACAGAAACAGAAATACATCCCTTCCCTGGCCAGCGGCGCTATGAAAGGCGCCTACGCACTGACAGAGCCCAACTCCGGCTCAGATGCGCTCAGCGCCAAAACCACAGCAAAGCTTTCTGATGACGGGAAGTTCTACTTACTAAATGGCCAGAAATGCTGGATCACCAACTCCGGCTTTGCAGATGTATTCACCGTATTTGCAAAAATTGACGGCGATAAATTTACAGGCTTCATCGTAGATAAAGACACTCCCGGGTTTACACTGGGAGCCGAAGAACATAAAATGGGCATCAAAGGTTCCTCTACCCGCCAGATCTATTTCCAGGACGCAAAAGTACCTGTGGAAAATGTACTGGGAGAGATAGGCAAAGGACACCTCATCGCCTTCAACATTCTGAACATAGGCCGGTTAAAACTCTGCGCTGCCGCCCTGGGTGCAGCCAAGAACGTTACCACCCTCACCGTTCAGTATGCCAACACCCGCGAACAGTTTAAACAACCCATCTCCAACTTCGGCGCCATCAAACATAAACTGGCTGAAATGGCCATCCGTAACTGGGCATGCGAAGCGGCACTCTATCGTACCGCCCAGCTTATAGATGAAAAAGAAAAAGAACTCCAGGCTTCCGGCAAACCTTTCAGTGAAGCACTGCTGGGCGCTGCCGAAGAATATGCCGTAGAATGCGCCATCCTGAAAGTGGCCGGTTCAGAAGCGCTGGATTATGCTGTGGACGAAGGTGTACAAATACATGGCGGTAACGGTTTCAGCGATGAATACGTAATATCCAAAGCCTACCGCGACAGCCGCATTAACCGCATCTTCGAAGGCACCAACGAGATCAACCGCCTGCTCATACTTGACATGACGCTCAAACGTGCTATGAAAGGCCGTCTTGACCTGCTCAATCCTGCTATGGCGGTAATGAAGGAGCTCATGAGCATCCCTGACTTTGGCAGCGAAGATGAAACACTTTTCAGCGCTGAAAAGAAAGTGATAGCGAACCTGAAGAAAGCTATCCTGCTGGTAGCAGGTGCTGCCGCACAGAAGCTGATGGCAAAACTGGAAACAGAACAGGAAATTCTCATGAACATTGCAGATATGGCCATTGAGACCTTTACTGCGGAAAGCGCCCTGCTGCGACTTCTGAAAAGAGCAGAAGTAGAAGGCGAAAGCAACCAGACCTTACAGGCAGACATAGTACGCACTTATCTTTATGATACTGCAGACCGTGTCAATAAATATGCGAAAGATGCCATCAATTCCTTTGCTGAAGGAGATGAACAACGTATGATGCTGTTAGGTATCAAACGCTTTACCAAAACAGCTCCTTTCAATACACGGGATGCCCGCAGACGTATAGCTGAAAGGCTGATCGCAGAAAATAAATACGCCTGGTAAAACAGATCTTCATATTTTTCAATACTTTCGAAGTGCCATCCGTAAGAGCCGGATGGCATTTTTTTTGTTTATTCCGGGGAGGAACTATGAGGAGATTCGCATTAATATTACTGGTACAAATGGCATTTACAGGAGTACAGGTCCATGCACAGGCCTTCCTGAAAATGTTGCAACCTACAAGAACAGAGATTAACACCAATACAGCCAGGCAGTTCATGTCAGGCCGCACCTGTGTGGGCTGTAAAGTACTCCTGAATAATGACAGCATTCACGTATACCCCAACGGGGTATTTGCTTTAAAGCGCGATCTTAAACCAGGAAAAACACTCCTGGTGCTTTCGTCTACCGACAGTACAGGGAAATTTGTATCCCGTACCTACAACTACTATTTTAATCCGCCACCACCACTGAAGGTCACGCCTTCTTTCAGAATAGATTATGTTACCATCAGCCCCAAAACCAATACCATCGTTTCTCCCGGAGATACATTGCGGGTAAGGATGAAAGGCTACCCCGGCGGGAAAGCTACCTGGTTCAATAGCGAACCTCTCAGTGAACTGCCGGCAGATCAGACCAGCGGCATACCCGGCTTTTATACCGGTCTTCATGTTGTGACCGAGGCAGACTCCCTGCTCAACAACCGCATCAGCGTTACACTAAGAGACAGATCAGGCGCTACCGCCGTATTGCCCGGCACTTACCGTTATACTTACCAGCGCAACCAGCTGCTTGTAGGCCGTACA
Organism: Chitinophaga tropicalis; assembly: GCF_009758205.1. GTDB lineage: Bacteria > Bacteroidota > Bacteroidia > Chitinophagales > Chitinophagaceae > Chitinophaga > Chitinophaga tropicalis. The sequence continues at coordinate 919,273 of NZ_WRXN01000001.1, read as the reverse complement.
ATAGACGATCAGACCTTTGTAACCGTTTCTCCTGAAGGAGACCGTCTGGGGCCGGAGAAAGCAGGGTACCTGGACAAAAATGTGCTGTTACGGATAACAGGTAAAGAAGGATCACATTATAAGGTACAGCTCAGCAGTAAGCGCTTTGTTTATATTCCGGAAGGGTTGGTAGATACAGCTACTCTTGCAGAACCCGCTCCTCTCAACATCATCGATACAGTGAAAGTCTGGGGAGATGATAAGTACGATTACATTTCTATTGTGCTTTCTGAGAAGCTACCCTATCTCTCCACACAGGAAGTAGGTCCCGGCAGGATCATCGTCGATGTACATGGCGCCTATTCAGAGCCGGACCTTGTACCTGAGCTGCAAAGCACCGGAGAGATCAGTAAGATTGGATGGCAGCAGACAGAACCGGACGTGTTCCGCATTGCTATCTCCCTGAAACATGCACAACCCTGGGGCTATAAGATCTATTATAACGGCAATACACTTATGGTACGTGTAAAACGTCAGCCGGCCAGCCTGTTGCTGAAAGATCTTGTTATTGGCCTGGACGCCGGGCATGGCGGCGGGAATGTAGGAGCTGTAGGGCCAATGGGAGTTTACGAAAAACAGCTCACCCTTTCTCTTGCCATGCTGGTGAAAGTAGCGTTAGAGAAAGATGGAGCGCGCGTTATTACCACCCGTATGTCAGATCAGTTTGTAGATAACCAGGACAGGCTGCTCAACTACCGTCAGCTTAGCCCTGACCTGCTGCTCAGCATACATATGAACTCTTCCGTCAATCCTGTTGATGTGAAAGGCACCGCCACTTACTATAAGCATCCCTTCTGCGAACCATTGAACCGGTATATCCATAACCGCCTACTGGAAACAGGATTGGGAGATTTTAAGAACAACGCCAATTTCAATTTCATACTGAATCAGCCTACTGAGTTTCCAAATGCATTAATAGAAACTTTGTTCCTGAGCTACCCTGAAGATGAAATGAAAATACTGGATGAGAACTTCAGGCTGTTACTGGCAGATAAGATAGTTCAGGGAGTAAAAGACTTTTTACAGGCTTCGGAAGAAGATGATAGCAAGATCCAAAGTTCAACCATTCAATAATTTAGAATAGCTCAATAAAGAAGAAGGCCCACAAAACTGCGGGCCTTCTTCTTTCTATTTTTTGATTCTGCTTTCTATATCCGTCCATGAATAGTAATGAAACACTTTCCCGTTACTCATTGCCACAAACATTCCTTTAGGAAATTTACTGCCCAATGGTACAGGTGTAACATCACTTCCATCACTTTCCAGTGTTGATACCGGGATCTCTGCCAGCAGCTTCTGGTCATTACCTTCACGGGGATACACCATAAAAGTATTGTTCTGCTGGTTGGAGACAAGCAGATAACCGGTGCTGTCTGAAGTTGGATAGATAGAAATGCCTTCGTGATCTGATACAAATCCCTCTGTAGCAAACAGCGCCAGTTCTTTATTGTCATACCTGGAAGGATCTGCCAGGTACTTGCGTACGCCAACGGTTTCGTCGGAGTAATAGATGTAACCGAGGCGGTTATCCACCGCAACAGATTCAATCTCCTTCTTACCGCTGTAAGCGCCAAACTTACGCACCAGCTTAGCTTTTATTACCCCGCCGGCATCTGCTAAACGGTATTGCCAGAGATAACCGTCTGCAGGACCGGACTTACGTCCTACTACGGCGAAGATGGCGCCATCTGCAGGACGGGTATAGAGGGCTATTCCCATTGGCGCACGTTCTTTCTCTCCCGCAAACACCGGGATGCCTCCATTGTCAAGCGGAGCCAGGTCAGGCAGGCGGAACACGCGGATGCTGTTGGTCTCACGTTCAGTCAGCACCGCGATGTCCACCACCTGTCCATTTAACTTAAAGCCATAAGCTATATCTACATTGTTAGGACGTTTTAATCCCAACACCTTATTCACGATCTTTCCCTCCAGGTCAAAAGCATATAATCCTCCGTTACTGTCTTTGTCAGTACCTATGATCAGGCTTTTTGACGTATCTGCGCTGTTGATCCATATAGCAGGATCGTCGGTATCATAGCCTGTTTCCTGCGTAACTATCACCGGTTTTATTCCATCCGGCCTTGTAACTGTTTTAGCCTGGTTCTGGCAGGCATTCAGAAAAACGATACAGCCTGAAAGTGCCAGTATATTCTTTAACATCCGCTCTTTTATTTAGGGTATTGTACCAGTCCGTCCGCCGGCGGATAGACTGATACAATAAGTATTTAAGAACTATAAATCAAACTTTAAACCGAAGTTATACCTTGGACGATAGTACTCTGCCTGCATAGTCCTGGAAGAGATACCCTGGTAATAACGCAGCGGCTGATTGGTCAGGTTGTTTGCTTCACCGAAGATCCTTAAACGTTTAGTCAGTTTAAAAGATGCGTTGGCGTCCAGGAAAAACTGTTTGTCATAGTAGCGGTCACTGAAATCGTCACCACCCAGTTCATCCAGGTAAGCAGCAGTGTAGTTGCCGGACAGCCTTGCCGTAAAGCGGCTGTTCTCGTAAGACAAGGACGCGTTGAACATATGCGGAGCAGTACCCGGCAGGGTTACGTCTGTACGTTTATCGCCATCAGCATTGAAGATACCGTCTGCCTTTGATTTGGTATAAGTATAGTTTACATACACGCCAAAGCCTTTCAGGAAACCAGGCAGGAAGTCCAGCTGACGCTGTAAAGCCACTTCAAAACCATATACTTTTACATTGTCGCCGTTACGCGCCTGCTTGTATGTCCAGTTCTCGCCATCAGGAACAGGGTTAGTAGCAATATCGCTGTAATCGCTTGCAAATTTTGCCCTGGTGTACTGATCATCCCTGTAGGTGTAGATAAAATCGTTGATGCTTTTATAGAATACACCACCGGAAAGAATACCTACTGATTTGAAATACTGCTCTGCCATGAGATCAAAGTTCCACGCATATGCAGCTTTCAGATGAGGGTTACCTGCACTTACTGCCGCATCGCCGGCTACGCTGCTCACATAAGGAGCAATGTCATAGTAATTGGGACGTGCAATAGAAGTAGTAGCAGCTGCACGGAGCACCAGGTCACTGTTTACATTGTATTTGAACGTAAGGCCCGGCAATACGTTGGTATAGCTGTTCTGCACCTCACGTTTTCCTTCCAGCTCTTCCTCTTCAGCTACCACGTTACCTTTATAATCGATATGTGTGTTTTCAATACGAACACCTGCAATCACAGACAGCTTGCTGGTAAGGTCCTGGTCCCAGCGGATGTAACCTGCTGTGATCCTTTCTTTGGCTTTGAAGTTCACAGCCAGGTATTCAGCAGGATTATCGCTCTTCTCAAACAGGGAAGCATTGTTTAACTGCAGGCCTCCCAGGTAAGTGTTGGAGATGAAGGTACCCGGTGTATATTTTGTTCCCGGCTGATAACCATCGCCGCTGATATTAACAGTAGGCATGTTGGCCAGGGTAGCAAAATCTGTTGTTGGTTCGTAGTCGAAGAAATTGTTATCACGTTTTTTGTCTTTCAGACGCAGCCTTCCACCTATACGCAGGCGTCCTTTCTGGTCAGGCAGGATGCTGAAAGGGAAACGCAGGTTCACTTTTGCACCAAGTTCGTCCTCTTTGGTATAGTCATGGTTTTCTGACAGAGAGCTTAATTCAAAATCTTCGTTTGTTACTTCCGGGGCAGTTGCCAGCGGGAAGCGGGTATTTGCGAGGTCTAAAGTAAGCGCTTCTCCTTTCTTGCGGTATTCAATATAACGTTCGTTAGGACGGTCTTCGCTGGCGGAAGAATAGCTCACTGCCCAGTCCAGGTCAACCTTGCTGCCCAGCAGGTGCTCACCACGCAGGGAGTAGTTTTGCACACGCTGGTCTTCCAGCCTTCTGCTCTTGTTACGGCCATTATCTATGCCACCTTTCGTTTCACGGCGTACCTGCCCGGTATAACCTGTAACATTGTTGCTGCCGTCATATTCAGGTTCAATATCTGCAAAACGCAGGCGGTAACGGTTTTCACGGTCATCACGCCAGTTGTACATAGCATTGGCGTAAATAGTGTTCTTAGCGTTCAGTTTATAATCGAGGGCGGCCGACAAACTTCTGCGGATACGCTGTACATTATATTTACGCACTTCCACTTCTTCTGTATACACATGGCCAAAATCGTCCTTCACCCAGGTAGCTTCCACGTCGTCAGAGCCATAGTCGTTGTTATTATAAGAAGCGCTCAATACGGCGCCCAGTTTATTGTTGAAAAAACGGTTGCCCAATACCAGTCCGCCGGTATATAAAGGTTTATTACGGATGGGGTTCACACCTCCGGAGATGGTAGCCGATACGCGAGGACCGTTTGGAGCGGCGCGGGTCACCAGGTTTACAGATCCGCCGATGGCGTCTGCATCCATATCCGGGGTAAGGGTTTTATTCACCTCGATGGTTTGTACCATATCTGAGGGAATAAGGTCCATCTGTACACGGCGGTTATCACCTTCAGCAGAAGGGATACGGTCGCCGTTCAGGCTCACAGCGTTCAGCTCGGGCGCCAGACCACGGATGATGATATTACGGGCCTCTCCCTGGTCATTCTGCATGGTGATGCCGGGAATACGCTTTATAGCGTCGCCAATATTGGCATCCGGGAAACGGCCTATCTGGTCGGCAGATACAATGTTGGTGACATTGGGATTATTCCTCTGCTGGTTCAGGGCTTTTGCCTGCCCACGGAGACGGTCGCCCACTACAAGCACCTCTTTCCCGGAAACGCCACCTGCCTCCAGCTGAAGAGCTACTTCTGTAGCTTTGCCGGAAGTAACGGTCACTTCCTGGGTAAATGGCTGGTACCCTATATAAGTTACTTCCAGGGTATAGGTACCTGCAGGTACACTGAGGAACTCGAATTTACCCTGCTGGTTCGAAACAGTGTAGTGACTGCCCGGTTTCAGTTTCAATGTAGCTCCGGGAAGAGACAAGCGCTGGTTCTTATCTATAATGTTACCGGTAACCAGTCCGGTTGATTGACCCAGGCATATCATGCTGAGCCAGGAGAATAAAACAGTTAAAAAGATTTGTCGCATATCGGTAGAAGGTTAATCCTTCGGCAAAAGTGCATTTGAGCCGCTATGAAGCAAAATTCTGAGGGTATACAAAAAGGAAACAGCGTTACAACTACCGTATACAGATAGGCAACAAGCGAAACAAAAACCACACAATCAACTGAATATCAGCCATTATCATCGTAACAGAATGACCGTTAAGAAAATATTACCGTAACATTATGGGAATGTTAAGCATATATGACGAGGTCAAATAAATATTTGACACAAACAAATAATAAATAATATGTTCTATAAGCTTTGGATAAAGGCGGTAAGGCTTTCCCCCTGCTGCAGGTTCAGTTTCTTTCTTAACCGGTAGCGTACCACACGAAGGCTATCCTGTGAGATACCCAGTAAAGTGGCAATATCAGTAGACCCCATATTCATTTTCAGCAGGGCTACCAGGCGGAGGTCATTAGCCGTCAGGGAATCACAATATTTCTTGAGATTGTCAAAGAAAGTCTGGTGCACCTGTTCAAAGATGTTCCGGAAATCTACCCAATACTGATCATGATTAAAGCTATGGTTGATTTGCTGAAGCAACTGTTTCAGCTGTTTCTTCTGGTCCCGTTTTTCATCCTTTACCATCTCATCCAGCCTGAGGCGCAGCTCTTCCAGCAACTGGTTCTTCTGGATAATGTGAAGGGTATGAGTGGTCAGCTCTCTCGACCTGGCCTCCAGTTCTTCTTTCAGTTTTCCTTCCTGCAGTTGTTTATTTTCCAGGGCGGTGGCCATCAGTTCTTTTTCTGTTTCAAAGATCTGCCGGTGCTGAAGTCCCAGCATCTGTTCATTTTTGATCTTCAGCCGCTGCCGGCTGATGATGAGCAGGCAAAGTACTACCAGCAGCAACACTACTATTATGATGGCCACAGTAATGATGCCGGTGGTTTTCCGGGCATTCTGCAGCTTCTCTATTTCGTTATTCTTCTTTTCAATGTCGTAAACGGTTTGCAGGAGCGCTACCTGTTTGCTGTTCTCGTCTGAATAGGTATCCAGCAGATACTCCCTGCTCTGCTCAAGGTATACAAAGGCGCTGTCATCCTGTCCCATCAGGTGATAGGCTTTGCCTATGTCCCGGTAGGCCCCGCTCATCTGCCGCTGTTCATTCAGCTCCATTGCCAGGATGAGGGCCTTGCGGGTCTGGATAATAGATTCCGGGTAATGGTCTGTCTTTCTCAGTACGTCTCCCAGGTTGTTCAGTATCTCTATGCGGGCAATCCGTTCTCCGGTCTGTTCATTCAGTTCAAGCGCTTTGCGGAAGTAGTAATAGGCGGAATCATATTTTGCCAGGTCTTCATAGATACTTCCCATATTCTCATAGATCTTGGCAGTGCCCTGCTTATCATTTGCCTGTAAGCTAACGCCCAATGCCCTGCGCTGGTAGGAAAAGGCGCTGTCGTACTGCTGCTGCTTCTCATACAGGTGGCCAATCTTTCCATAGGTGACTGCAATCCCGGCATTATTATGCAGCCGGGTATAGATGTCCAGCGCTTCTTCGTATTGCTTCCGGGCCATGTCCTTCTGTTTATTATAATAATATAGCAGCCCTATATGATTCAGGTTACTGGCAACCCTGTCCTGCGCTCCCTGCTCCCGGAATATCTGCCCTGCCTGCAGGTGATAATCCAGCGCCTGGGGGTAATGCCCAAGGTGAAAACAGATCTCCCCCATTTTCTCGAGGCAGTCTGCCGCTGCCAGCGGGTCTTTCTTTTCCACAGCCTGGTTATAAGCATCTTTCAGCGCCAGGAACTCAGTATTGGGGCCCTGTCTCCTGTATTCTTCATGTTGTTCCAGTTGTTGTGCGGCAAGATATATTACTGGTAATCCTCCTAAACACAGTAATAAAAAGAAGCGTATTACAAACATAGTCAGGCAATAATGCCGCAAAGGAAGGGTTTTAATATTATCTTATTGTTAAGGGGAGTAATAAGGATAATGCCCGGTGCAGCATCACTTCTTGTTATGTCTAATAACCTGTAGTTATAAATACCCCCATAACAAATTCATTATTAACACATTAAGAAAGCGGCCTTTTCAGTGCCAAATGACATAGTCTACCAAACAAGTAGATTGATTTATATTTGCTAATCTCTTCATAGCTTTAAGGTGTGCAAATAACTATAAAATGGCAGATGAGATAAAAGCTTTTAACGACTACCGGGCTAAAATGAACGAGGTGATCCTGGAAAAACAGAACAAGGTGATCAACCGCCTGTTTAACCTGGATACAAATACTTATGCTGAAGGAGCATTAAGTACCAAAGTAAAAGAAATGCTGGGACTGGTATCTTCGATGGTACTGCGTTGCGATGATTGTATCAAATATCACCTGGGTAAATGTTACGAACAGGGCATTACCACAGAAGAAATGTATGAAATATTCGCCGTAGCCAATATTGTTGGAGGCACGATAGTCATACCACATACCAGGAGAGCAGCCGAATACTGGGAAGCTTTACAGGCACAGGCTTAAGTTCAGGGGGGCATTATATGGAAGTATTCCTTATTGCGTAAACCGCTTAGCGCTACAATTCGTAACTTTGCCCACCGAAAATCATTTTTCTCTTTAAAATAAAAAAATGTCAACAGCAACTATAGCACCGCAGACATTAACAGCGAAGGATTTTGCAACAGACCAGGAAGTACGCTGGTGCCCCGGATGCGGCGATTATTCTATATTAAAACAGGTACAGACCATCATGCCCGGACTGGGTATTCCAAAGGAAAATATCGTGATAGTATCCGGTATTGGATGTTCTTCCCGTTTCCCTTACTATATGAACACCTATGGCATGCACTCGATCCATGGTCGCGCTACAGCCATAGCTTCCGGTTTAAAAGCAGTGCGTCCCGAGCTCAGCGTTTGGGTAGTAACAGGCGATGGTGACGGCCTTTCCATTGGTGGTAACCATACCATTCACTTACTGCGCCGTAACTTCGATATTAATGTCATGCTGTTCAATAACCAGATCTATGGTCTGACCAAAGGGCAGTACTCTCCTACTTCCGAAGAGAACAAGGTAACCAAATCCACTCCTTTCGGCAGTATAGATCATCCGTTCAACCCGCTGGCCCTGGCCCTGGGTGCTGATGCAACCTTCATTGCACGCAGTATGGACCGTGATCCCAAACACCTGCAGGAACTGCTGAAACGCAGCCATGCACATAAAGGCGCTTCCTTCCTGGAAATATACCAGAACTGTAACATCTTCAATGATGGCGCTTTCGAGATATTCACAGAAAAAGGCAGCAAGCCGGAAGAAGCACTGTTTGTAGAACAGGGTCAGCCGCTGGTATTCGGCGCACAGAAGAACAAAGGTATCCGCCTGGACGGGTTAAAGCCTGTAGTAGTTGAACTGGGAACCGATTATACCGCTGATGACTGCTGGGTCCATGATGAGAAAGACTTCTACAAGGCGCAGATCCTGACACGCATGTTTGACGATCCGCGTATTGAAGGACATATGCCACGTCCTTTCGGCGTGTTCTACCAGGCATTCCGTCCTACTTACGAAGACCAATTGAACTTCCAGGTAGAAGATGCCCTTACCCGTAAAGGTGCAGGAGACCTGGATAAGCTCCTGGCAGGTAAAGAGACCTGGACCATCAAATAGATTTTTACCACCACCAATAAAAGCAAAAGCCATTCGCAGTGTAAACTGACTGAATGGCTTTCTGCTTTTAATGTCTTTATATACTAATGTGTGATCGCTACATCAAATAATACTTTGTACAGCAGTACTAACCCAAACAGGATCATACTTCCACCCGCTATTTTATTCAGCCAGACCACATTACTAAAGGTCAGCTTATGACGGATCTTATCTGCTACAAATACCTTCAGTACGTCGGTAGATAATACCCAGATAAGACAGGTACCATACATTATTAAACGGTGGGAAACAGATGTGGCGGTATTGGCAATGCATACCGGCAACCAAAATACCAGTACACCAGGGTTCAGCGTATTCATCAGGAAACCGGCCAGCCAGATCTTAAGATAATCATGTGTACGGAACATTTCAGGACGCTCATCCCCCGTACTGATCTTTACTTTTTTGAAGAACAGGCCATACACTCCCATACCTATCAGCAAAGTACCACCACCTATACCTATCCATTCATTATATGCCTCCAGGCCTGTGATAAATGAAGTGAGCAGGTTACCGGTAAGCACATAGAAGATATCACTGAAAGATACTCCCAACGCAAAACTGATACCGGCCTTAAAACCGTTATTTATACTATACTTAATAATGGCGAATATTACCGGACCTACAGATAACGACAAAACCAATCCCAACCCAAGTCCTGCTACGAGTGCTGCTATCATCGCTTCAAAATTCCAATTACCGTTACCCTTCTGGGGTGTAAAAAATAAAGGGTAACCTGATGAATGAAGTTACCCTCTTTTGGTCTATAAAAATCGTTAAAAATTATTGATAATATATCCTCTCCCGGATAAAAGATCAAACAGACTTCACACTCAGAAAGCTCTCCCAGTCCTTCAGCTTGTCTCCTTTCAATACACGTGGGAACTTGTTCATAGCGCCTTCCTTACCCTTTGCCCTCATATAATCAATAAACACTTCATTAGGCAGTATCTCCACAAACAGCTCTTTCAGTGCAGAAGTCCTTTCAACCGCATAGTCATCATTCACCTCAGATAACGTCTGGTCAATGATCTCACGTACACGGTTGCTATCTACATTCAGATCATCAGTACCAATATACCAACGGTGAGCAAACAGGCCATTATAAGGGAATCCTGCAACAGTAAATTCCTTAATGGTAATACCCAGCTTCTTCTGCACAATATCAATAGCCCTGTTCATGTTGTCAATGCTCATGTGCTCTCCGCAAAGGCTCAGGAACTGCTTGGTACGTCCTACTATAATGATCTCATGTTCTTTCACGGAAGTGAACCTCACCACGTCGCCGATCAGGTAACGCCATGCACCCGCACAGGTAGACAGCATCACTGCATACTCCACATCCTCTACTACTTCGTGGATCATATAAGATTTCGGATTAGGCTTTACATCACCATCCGAATTGAAGTTCTCTTCGTTGAACGGAATAAATTCATAGAATATCCCGGTGTTCAGCACCAGTTTGATCCCTCTTACTCCCGGACGGGCCTGGAAGCCAAAGGAACCTTCAGATGCCATATAGGTTTCTATGAAATTGATAGGTTTACCCAGCAATTTCTGGAAGCTGTCCCTGTAAGGTTCAAAAGATACCCCACCGTGAATATATACTGCCAGGTTAGGCCAGATATCATGGATATTCTTTACACCGTGATATTTGATGATCTCCGCCAGTACTATCTGTACCCAGGCAGGCACCCCGCATACGGTACCTACGTCCCATTGCGGCGCCTTTCTTACTATCAGTTTAATACGCTGTTCCCAGTTGGGCTTTCTGGAGATATTGCCACCAGGCTTATAGAAACGTCTGAACCAACGGGGAATGTTCTTGGCCTGAATACCGCTCATGTCTCCTTCATAATAATCTCCCTTTTCATACAAGGCGGTGGTGCCACCCAGCATCAGGATCCCTTTGGAAAAGGATTTGGGAGGAATATCGAAGTTAGCCATAGAATACAGCTGTTTCACGCCTACTTTCTTGACGTTCTTCAGCATATCGCGCGTTACCGGGATATGTTTACTGGCTGATTCGGAAGTACCCGAGCTCAGCGCAAAATATTTGATCTTTTCAGGCCAGCTAACGTTAGCCTGCCCTTCCAGGCATTTGTGCCACCATTCATCGTGCATCTTATTGTAGTTATGCACGGGCACCTGGGCGCGATACTGCGCCATCATATTGGAGCTACTCAGTATTTCCTGGAATTTGTAATGCTGGCCAAACTGCGTATCCTTCGCTTTTGACAGCAAGCGGCGTAATACCTGCAGCTGATATTGGCGAGGTGTCCCTAACTTGAATGTGAATTTCTTCCTGATGCGCAGTGACCTGGATATAAGATTTCCTAAAATGGCCATTAATTACCTTCTCATTTATAATTCGCAAAAATACGCCGAATTTCGGATTGCCATGTACCCGGTTGGTGGGAATTAAAGGATTCCATTGTTCCCCTGGCAATCTTATACAAACATATTACTAAAAACGATATGGGCGGTAAAAAAATTCCCGCGTACCTTTGCCCCATGTTAAAATCAACCCTTCTTAAAGCTACACAAGCCGGCGGTAAAGTACTACAGCAATACTTTAACGGCTCCTTCCAGATAAGCAGCAAAAGCTCAGTCAATGACCTGGTGACGGAAGCCGACAAGAACGCAGAGACGGCCATATTCAGTGCCATCAGGGAAAATTTCCCCCAGCACTTCATCCTGAGTGAGGAATCCGGTGAGCTGAGCACTGACTCCAACGTGAAATGGATCATTGATCCGCTGGACGGCACCGTTAACTTTGCACACGGCATCCCCATCTGCTGTACCTCCATTGGTGTTGAACAGGACGGTGAAATGGTTATGGGCGCTGTCTACAACCCCTTCATGAACGAATTCTTCTTTGCTGAAAAAGGAAAAGGCGCAACCCTGAACGACAAGCCCATCCGTATCTCTGCCAAAGAAGACCTGAACAAGGCCTGCCTGGTAACCGGTTTCCCTTATACCTGGGAAGATTCTGAGAACAATCCTATCACTATATTTGAACACTTTGTCAAAAAAGGACAGCCGGTACGCCGTCTCGGCTCTGCAGCCATAGATCTTTGCTGGGTAGCCTGCGGCCGTTTTGACGGTTTTTATGAGCATAGCCTCAACGCATGGGATGCCGCTGCCGGTTTCCTTATTGTTGAAGAAGCCGGTGGTAAAGTGACCGACTTCAGCGGAAAACGTTACTCTCCCTACCAGAGAACCCTGATAGCTACCAACGGGCTGATACACCAGTCGTTGGTAGATGTTGTAAACGGTAAACGATAATCATTACAATAATGAGTGAAGAAAGAACAGAGATTAACGCGCTCGGCGAATTCGGACTGATAGAAATGCTGACCAAAAATATAGAGATCCAGCAGGCCAGCACTATCCTGGGCGTAGGCGATGACGCCGCTGTAATAGATCATTTTGGCCGGCAGACAGTTATCTCTACAGATATGCTGATAGAAGGCATCCACTTCGACCTGATGTATACCCCACTGAAACACCTGGGCTATAAATCAGTAGTGGTGAACCTTTCTGATATCTATGCCATGAACGCTACTCCCACCCAGATCACTATGAGCATAGCTTTCAGCAACCGCTTTTCTGTAGATGCCCTGAACGAGTTCTACGAAGGCGTATATGCTGCATGTGAGAAATATGGTGTAGACCTGATAGGCGGAGATACTACCTCCTCCCAGAAAGGGTTTGTGATCAGCGTTACCGCCATAGGTGAAGTATCTCCTGATCAGTTCGTAAAGCGCTCCACCGCCCAGAAAGGAGACCTGCTCTGCGTATCCGGAGATCTTGGCGCGGCCTACCTGGGACTTACCCTGCTGGAAAGGGAGAAAAAGATCTTCCTGGAAAGTCCGCAGTTACAGCCTGACCTGGAAAACCAGACCTATATAATTGGCCGCCAGCTGAAGCCGGAAGCCCGTAAAGATATCATTGAATTTCTCCAGGAGCAGGATATTGTTCCTACTGCCATGATGGATGTGAGCGATGGCCTCAGCTCCGAGATACTGCATATCTGCAAGCAGAGCAACCTGGGTTGTGTGTTGTACGAAGAGAAGATACCTATTGCAGGAGAGACGAAGGAAATGGCGCTGAAGTTCAGCCTGGACCCGACAGCTGCCGCGCTGAGTGGTGGAGAGGATTACGAGCTGCTGTTCACAATGAAGCAGGCAGATTATGATAAAATAGTGCTTTCAGAACAGATCAGTGTAATAGGTTACATGACAGATATCAGCGAAGGAGCACATATTCTCACTAAAGGAGGAAATAAGTTTAAGTTAGTGGCGCAGGGTTGGAATGCGTTCCAGCAATAAAGAAAAAGAGGCTGTACCGGTTGTGATACAGCCTCTTTTTAAATAAAAAAACAACTTATTCTACAATGACTTTTACGCCCTGACTATTATGTGTTGGAGGCAGCACACCTGCAAACACACAGAATTTCAGCTGGTAAGTACCCGGCTTATCCGGCATGATCACTTCCATTGTAACTATCTTCCTCTCTAATGCCCGCGTCAGTGTTATATCTGTTTTTACTGCCGGAACAGCGTCTTTCTTCCTTGTAAACGCATAACCTATTACAGGATTGGAAGTATCTGCAGGCAGTGGTTTGCTGTACCCGCTCCTTACATTCACAACAAAGTAAGCCCTGTCTCCCGGCCTTGCCTTCATTTCTTTCAATCCCGGCGTCATAGAGATCAGCGAATAAGAATAGTATGGATCAGCTATATAATAATTCCACTGACCCTTTACGGTACGCACACTGTCTGTTACCGGGATATCCTTATTAGATGGTTCAAAAGCTATCATTACCGGCTTTCCCCACAGCTGTTCTTCTGTATGCCAGTAATTGTACTGACTGCGGCGGGAATAACGGCTGTTAACGCTGTAAGAAACATCACCACTGTAAAACATGTATTTGGATGGCAGCTGATAACTGTTCAGGAATACCACCGGCTTTCCGCCCGCCTTTTCTTTCAAAGCTGCTGCCCAGGGTTTATTATTATGTATCTCCGGCCTTATTTCAACCCCTGGCAGAAAATCCCATACAAGATAGATCCTTACTATCAGCACCACCATTACAGTAATAGGCGCCAGGTATTGCAATACTTTCACCGACCATTTCAGGGAACGTTTCCTGCGTATAGCCTGGTGTGCAAGCACCAGCACAGGAGTGAACAACATTACCGTCCAGTTGGCCTCTACCCTTCCTTTGATAGTGCTCAGCAGGAAAAACGCCAGTACGCCTATAACGGAGATCTTTAATGCTCTCTCAAATGCGCTCTGTATCGGACATACAAAGGCATAGTATAATACCAGCCATCCTGCCAGCGGACCAAACAAAAGCAGCTGCCCAAGAATATATTCTGTTGTATAACTGAAATCATATGCGGGCGCATTCCGCTCTACCAGATGATATTGCAGTGAGGGAAATCCATGCGCATACTGCCAGTAGAGATGTGGAAAGAACAGGATGGCCGTTACCACACAGGCTACGTAGAATTTGAATACACGCAGCAGGTTGAGATTGGAAATAACGGTGAAGCCTACCAGTAAAATGCCGTGGTACTTGCTGTAGAACATCAGTGCCATGCTCGATGCAAGCAGTAATGTATTTTTCCAGCTTTGTTGTTCCAGGAAAGAACGGTATACCAGGAAATAAAGAGCAGCAAAAAATATAAGCGGCACATCAGGAACCGCCAGCATTCCACCTATCTGCATAGCGCCCATGACGCAAAGGAGAAGGTAAAAAAGACGGTTGTCCCTTCCCGGTATCAGTTTATCTGTGATGATGAGGGTGAGGAAGTTCAGTATTACCATACCTATACGCACGCCCAGTTCATTATGGAACAGGGAATACCCCAGTTTAATGAGCAACGCCACCATAGGAGGATGATCAAAATAGCCCCAGTCCAGGTGTTGTGAGTAAACCCAGTAATAAGCCTCATCATCCATCAGCTCTGTGAAACATGCCTGGCCTAGTACCAGCAACAGCCATGTAAGCAGGAAGAGATTCTTATACTGGTTCTTCTTTAAGAAATGTATGATGCTCATAATCAGCGATAATAAGAGTCAGCCCGGTAGGGGGAAGCTTGTTTTAATGTTCTGTTTTAAGCGTAGATCATTGCCTGTTCAGAGCACTAAGATAGGCCAATAAACTGTTCAATATCCCACTCTGCGTTCAGAGCAACCATTGCGGCACGGTATCCTGGAGCAATTTTCCCCAGCTCATGTTGTAAACCAGCCACTTTTGCCGGATAGGTAGACGCCATGCGCAGCGCCTCTTCCGGCGCAATACCCACTTTCGTGATACAGTTCTTTACTGCCTGTTGCATAGTAAGGCAGGAACCTGATAATATTCCATGTGAATTGACGAAATGATCTGCTTTCCTGATATGCTTATAAGGTTCTTCCCCTCCCTCTTCTACTGCGTCAGTAATGAGGAACAGCCTGTCTCCCATGATCTTTTTGCTGATGCGGATAGCGTTAAAATCCACATGTATCCCGTCTGCCACTACGCTGGCGCATACCTGCGGATGGTCGTAAATAGCGCCTACCAGGCCAGGAGCACGGCTTTGCAGGGGAGACATGGCATTAAAGAGATGGGTGGCAGTGGGAATGCCTGCCTCAAAGGAATTGTAAGCTGTTTTATAATCAGCGTTGCTATGACCGGCAGAGATCACCACACCTGCACTCTGCAGCTTTCTTACCAGTGCCGGATCACAGCATTCAGGCGCCAGTGTCATCATCTTCAGAATGCCTTCACCATACTTCAGCAACAGGTCTATCTCCTCTTCAGTAGGTATCTTGATATATTTTTCGGGGTGTGCACCTTTCTTTTCAGGGTTAATGAACGGCCCTTCCAGGTGCAGGCCTAATACGCCGGGACCTCCTTCTTCCCAGTATCGCCTTACAGCTTCAATGGCCTGCCGTATGGCCAGGTATGAATGGGTAGGAAGTGTAGGCATAAAAAAAGCCGCGCCGCCGGCGCTGCTGTACTCATAAATAGCGTGCAGGGTAGCACTGTCCAGTTGAGAGGGGAAGATCCTGCCGTTACCTCCATAGATCTGCAGGTCAATGAATGCGGGCGACAGATAAGTGTCTTTCAGGTCAACAACACCGGCATCCGCCGGAACCTGTGCCAACGGCAGAACATCTGTGATCCTTCCTTCTGATGTAAGCACTGCATAACCCTGCAGGCAGGCATCTCCTGTAAAAATGGTACTGTTAACGTAGGCAGTCAGCATTAACTATGGTTTTAACCGTTTATAAGTCTGCAAGTCATAGTTAATCCTGTCAGGTGTTCCTACAACTTGCTGTTAACCTTCATAAAGTTCCAGCGGTAATCCGTCAGGGTCCGTAAAAAACGTGAACCGCCTGCCGGTGTAGGGATCTGTACGTATAGGCTCGGGTACTACGGCATGTGATTTAAGATGAGTCACAGCCTGTTCAATGTCATCTACTGCAAAGGCAAGGTGCCGCAGGCCACAGGCTTCCGGACCACTCACCCGTGGCGGCGGGTCCGGAAATGAAAATAATTCTATAATATAATGACCGTTCAGGGACAGGTCCAGCTTATAGGACTGACGTTCCATGCGGTATACCTCCCGGATGATCTTCAATCCCAGTACCCGTGTGTAGAATTCCTTGCTACGTTCATAATCAGCGCATATTATCGCAATATGATGTATTCCTTTCAACATTTAAAAAACCTGGAATTTATCTGCATCCTTCAGGAAAGGAATATTCTTCCTTATCTCGTCCAGGCGGGAGCGTTCTAATGTAGTAGTGAAAATGTCCTCGTCATGCTCTTTCCTGTAAATGATCTCTCCCAGTGGGTCTATGATGCTGCTGTCGCCGCTATGGTAAATGTTGTTCCCATCATTGCCTACCCTGTTCACGCCTAAAGCGTAACACTGGTTTTCAATGGCACGGGCATGCAACAACGTTTTCCAGGCAATACTCCTTCTCTCAGGCCAGTTCGCTACATTGATCAGCACATCATATACAGGTGCGCCTGTTTCAGGAGAAATCACGTTGCGGGACCATACAGGGAAACGGAGGTCATAACAGATAATGGGGCAGATCTTCCAGCCTTTTACCTGGGCTATCAGCCTTTTATCGCCAGGCTGGTAGTGTTCATGCTCTCCTGCATAACCGAAGAGATGGCGTTTATCGTATGTACCGGCTACGCCGTTGGGTTGCATCCATATAAGACGGTTCAGGTACTGGTCATTTTCTTTAATGATCAGGCTACCTGTGATAATTATATTCTTTTCGGCCGCTTTCTTCTTCATCCACTGCACGGCACTGCCATCCATAGTTTCAGCCAGCTGCTCAGATTTCATGCTGAAACCGGTGCTGAACATCTCAGGCAGTATCACTACTTCTGTACGCTCTTTAATGGAATTGATCTTCTCATCGAACATGCGCAGGTTCTGCTCAATATTCTCCCAATGCAATTGCGTTTGTATCAGCGTTACTTTCAGGTCCGACATATATTCTTTTTATATTAAGAATTAAAATTAAAAAGACTTCCATTAAAAAATATGAAAATTTCGGGCAACATATCAGTTAATATTTTCAGCGGCCACAGTTCTTTTCCCAAAAGAAGCTCAATCTGAGGCAGTTTCCCTGTTTTTCTGATCTTTCGCAATCTGTTCCACAGCCCCCTGTACCAGCTCGGGCTCATACCCTTTCTGCAATAAGTACTGTATGGTCTTGTACTTCCGTTTCAGGTACTGTTCCCCTTTCAGGGAGGCATATTTCTTTATGGCAAGGCTGGTAAGCATATGTTCATATTCTGCGTCATCAATTTCTTCCATGCTCTTTTTAATGCAATAAGCAGATACCTGGCGTTGCTTCAGCTCTGCCAGGATCTTTTTTCGCCCCCACTGTTTGGTACGGAACTTCCCTCCTGCAAAAGCCCGGGCAAATCGCTCCTCGTTGAGGAAGTTGTCTGATATCAGCGCCGCTATGGCTTCATCCACTTCCTCCCCGCGCAACCCCAGCTCCAGGCATTTGTTCTTTATCTCACTGTGGCAACGTTCCTGGTAAGCGCAGTAATGGCGCAACTTCAATATGGCTGTTGACGGCATTTATCGGGAAAAAGGATATTTATTTCTTTACTATCATCAGGCGGGCGTAGTTCAGCATGATCTTCTTTTCGCCTCCGCCTTTAGGGAAATTGACTGTAGCAATACGGTTATTGGGCGCTCCTTCCATATTCAGGATGGTACCAAAGCCAAATTTCTGGTGTTCCACTTCCATACCTGCCTCCATAGTAGCCGGATCGTCCGGTGCAAAGCCAGCAGAAGGCACATGGGTGCTGGCAGCATTGGGAGCGGGCGCCTGCTTGGGCATAGGACGTGGTCCTGCCTGCGGTTGCGGCTGACCAGGCGCTTTTTTCTGCATGCGGTCAAACATGTTACTTCCGCCACTATTGCCCCAAAGTCCGTTGCCGGTGTTGAGGGAGCTGCGTACAGCACCACCGCCGGCATAGCTGCGGTCAATATATTTTTCCGGCATCTCTTCCAGGAAACGGCTGGATTCATTATTCACCAGCTGTCCGAAGCGGTAACGGCTGTTGGCATATGTAAGCCAGAGACGTGATTTTGCACGGGTAATTACCACATAGAAAAGGCGGCGCTCCTCTTCCAGTTCTTCCCTGGAATTGATGGAAAGACTACTGGGGAAGAGGTTTTCTTCCAGTCCAACAGAAAATACCACCGGAAATTCCAGTCCTTTTGCCGCGTGGATGGTCATAAGCTTCACTACATCGCTATCCTCATCCCCTCCTTTATCTGCATCTGTAAGCAGGGTGATCTGCTGCAGATAGGAGCCCAGGGATTTTTCCTGCAGTACCAGCTCTCCATCTTCCGTAGGCGTTTCTGTAAACTCTTTGATAGAGTTCAGCAACTCCTGGATGTTCTCGTAGCGGGCCAGGCCTTCTGTGGTCTTATCGTTGAAAAGCTCTTTTACAATGCCGGTCGATTTACCCACCTGGAAAGCTATCTCATAGGCATCATGTTTACCCAGCATGGCCTGGAAGCTTCTGATCATCATCACAAAGTTCTCTATCGCTTCCAGCGTACCGCTTTTGAAACCAAACTCTGCCGCTCTTTCCAGCACCTGCCAGAAAGTAAGGTTGTGATCGTTAGCCAGCACAGCTATCTTATCCATGGTGGTTTTACCTATACCACGCACCGGGTAGTTGATAATACGTTTCAGGCTTTCTTCTTCCTGGGGGTTGGTCACTACACGGAGGTAAGCTACAAAGTCCTTGATCTCCTTACGCTGGTAGAAGGACATGCCTCCGAAAATGCGGTAAGGAATGGCTTTACGGCGCAGGTTTTCCTCAAACGCACGGCTTTGGGCATTGGTACGGTAAAGGATGGCAAAGTCCCTGTTGGAGTAATGGTTGCGGAGTTTCTGTTCTGCGATGGTCTCTGCTACGAACTTTCCTTCCTCATTATCTGTCATGGTGCGTACCAGCTTGATCTTTTCTCCGTCGCCATTGTCTGTCCACAGGTTCTTTTCGATCTGGCCTTTATTATTGGCGATCACTTCGTTTGCAACGTTAAGGATGGATTTGGTACTGCGGTAGTTCTGTTCCAGCTTCACCACTTTGGCATCTTCATAGTCTTTTTCAAACTGGAGGATGTTCTGGATGGTGGCGCCGCGGAAGGAGTAAATACTCTGGGCATCGTCACCTACCACGCAGATATTTTCATGGGCAGCGCCCAGCAGTTTTATGATCTCGTACTGGGCAGGGTTGGTATCCTGGTACTCATCGATCATGATGTATTTGAACTTGTGCTGGTATTTGTGCAGTACTTCGGGGAAGCTTTTCAGGAGCACGTACATTTTGAACAGCAGGTCGTCAAAATCCATAGCACCGTTCTTGAAGCAGCGTTTAGCGTACATATCATACAGTTTCCCGGTAAGGGGCCTGTTGGCCCTCATATCTTCCTGCTGTACGGCATAGTCATGCTGGTATTCTTCCGGCCCCATAAGGCTGTTTTTAGCCGCGGAAATACGGTTATATACCAGGTTGGGCTTATAGTGCTTATCGTCAAGATTCTGCTCATTTATGATTGTCTTGAGCACACTTTTAGCGTCGTCAGAATCGTAGATGGTAAAGTCGTTGGGGTAACCGAGCCTGTGCGCTTCTGCTCTGAGCAGACGTGCAAAAACAGAGTGGAAGGTACCTATGTACAGGTTGCGCGCTTCTGTTCCTCCAAGTATCTTTTCCACACGTTCCTTCATTTCGCGGGCAGCCTTGTTGGTAAATGTAAGCGACAGTATATTAAAAGCATCCACACCATTCCTCATCAGATGAGCGATGCGGGTAGTAAGTACTTTGGTTTTACCGGACCCTGCACCTGCCACGATCATCAGCGGACCGTTGATATGCGCCACAGCTTCGCGCTGCCGCTCGTTCAATTCGTCTAAGTAGTTTGCCTTCATTCTTTTGTTTAAAAGGGAAGGCGTAAAAATACGAAAGAATGGAGAATTAATATCTCGCTATGCGGGATTTCAACATTTTGCGTGCAAAATGGATACGGCTTTTCACTGTTCCCAGCGGCTCATTCAGCATAGCCGCAATCTCATAGTATTTATACCCCTCAAAGTACAGCATAAATGGCTGCTTGAAAATAACGGGCAGATTGTAAACCGCCATATGTACATCTTTGATACGGAGGTTGGTTTCTGCCTTGTTGTCTATTACCGGTTGCTGCAGGTGAATGAGATAATCCCCTGCACCATTGTCCAGCAGGCGGAACTGCCGGTTACCTCTCCGGTAATTGTTGATGAAGATATTCCGCATAATGGTATACAGCCATGCCCGGATATTGGTTCCAGCCAGGTATTTGTCGCGGTTTGCCAGTGCGCGGAACAAGGTCTCCTGGTAAAGATCCTTCGCCGATTCTGCGTCTTTAGTCAGCGTAACGGCGTACGGGCGCAGGAAATCAGCGTTTCCCAGCAATAAGGTGTTAAATTCTGTGGATGACATAATGGTGAAGTTTAAGCATCTGAAATAAAATTGCTTCAGCTGATAAACCATTTTAAGGGAAACAATTGTTTAAGTAAAAGTTCGCTATCATATGTAAGGGTGTTAAATGGTTACATAGATCTTACTTACACACCAGGCCTCGTTGAAATGTTTACAGGATCGGGATATAACAACGGCTGCTTTTCTCAAACACGGTAAGGTTATGCTAATCAATTTCGTGAACTAAGTGATAAAATAACAGATAAGGCGCGATCGGACCAGTTCAGTCAC
Organism: Chitinophaga tropicalis; assembly: GCF_009758205.1. Lineage (GTDB taxonomy): Bacteria > Bacteroidota > Bacteroidia > Chitinophagales > Chitinophagaceae > Chitinophaga > Chitinophaga tropicalis. The sequence goes on along the minus strand of NZ_WRXN01000001.1, from coordinate 898,207 downwards.
ACCCTGTGATGTGATGAAAACCGGACGTACGCTTACTGCGGGCGTTTCCATTTTTTGGTAAATTTTTAAGGTTACAAAATGGGGTTCAATATTGCTCTACTCCCAGCTCTTCCATACAATCATTCACAGACTAATCTCAGACAGAAATATATTACGAACTAACATCCAACTAACTGACTCTTAACACAATTTAACAAAATCAATTCTATTTACCAAATAAAATAAAAGGGATAACATATAATTAAAAAACGCAAAAAAGAACCTTATATGGTTCTTTTTTGCGCTATATACAGCTTAATAAAATAAGAAATGCCGGCTTATAAACAGGCAATCTTTCTCACCCTGTTTTCGTGGCGGCCACCTTCAAATGGAGTACTGATAAAAACATCTACCATCTGTTTAGCCACTGCATCATCTACAAAACGGGCAGGCACACATAACACATTTGCATTATTGTGCGCACGTGACAGACGCGACAGTTCTTCGCCCCAGCAGATAGCGGCGCGGATGCCCTGGTGCTTGTTGGCAGTAATGGCCACGCCATTACCACTGCCACATACAAGGATACCGAAAGCGGCCTGTTCCCTTTCAACCAGTGTTGCCACCGGGTGCGCAAAATCAGGATAATCTGCAGACTCACTGGAGTGTGCGCCTACATCTTTTACTTTCAGTCCTTTTGCTTCCAGGTAGGAGATGATCTCCTCTTTATATTCATACCCTGCATGATCTGAGCCGATAGCTACCGGCAGGGAAAGATCGAATAATGATTGTGATGCCATAACATTAAGTTTTTTTAAGACCATTCTTCTACTTCCGGTTCATTCTCCCTGTCTTCCATTCCTTTCAACGCTCTCTTCGAAATGTAGATACTTATTTCATATAACGCATACAAAGGCGTAAACACGATCAGCTGATCAATTACGTCAGGCGGTGTGATCACGGCTGCCAGTACCAGGATCACAACTATTGCATGACGACGGTAGGTACGCAGGAAAGTAGGCGTGATAAATCCTATTTTGGTAAGGAAGAACACCAGGATCGGCAATTCGAACAACACCCCCATACCCAGTACGATCTGTGTCATCAAACCAAAATAATCATCTATAAAGAACTGATTCACCGCCTTGTCTGTAACGGTATACCCGGCCAGGAAGTTGATGGTGAAAGGCGCCATCAGGAAATAACTGAATGCTATTCCAAGAAAGAACTGGAAAGACACCCAGAAAATAATTCCCCTCGCTCCTTTCAGCTCACGCTCTCTCAACGCCGGCTTAATAAAACGCCAGAACTCCCAGAAGATATAAGGAAATGCCGCCACCAGGCCAATCATAAAGGCCAGCTTGAACTGCAGCATTACCTGACCAACCAGTATGTGGTTCTGGAACACAATAGGTACCGGCTCAATACAAAGCTTATCCCCCAGCCCTACCAGCTGCCCCAGTTTACATAACGCTACATAAGAAGGGAAGTTCTTGTTGGTAGGTCCGAAGATCACATTATCAAGGATCTCTTTAGTGTAAACAAAGCCAAAAATACTGAACACAATCAGCGCTATAATGGACCGGACAATGTGCCAGCGCAGGTCTTCCAGGTGATCAAAGAAAGACATCTCCGCTTTCTCATCGTTATTGGCAAAAATTTTCTTGAACATATCTGTTAGTCGGGCTCTGTTAAACTATTATCTAAGGGCACAAAGATAGCTGTTGCCTGCAATAAAATACAGTGCATAGCCAAATCAAATGCGGCGAAAAGGTAAAGAAAAGTTTGAAGAAAGAGGAACAGAATTGACGAATAGTGTTAACAAAAGAGGGAAGGGGTGATACAGGTACAAAAAAAGAGCCAGCCCGAGAAGAATCAAGAGCCGGCCTTTCATCCATTGTTTGTTAACCCCAAAAAAGTTGAATTCGAGAATGTCTTTGTTTCCAGATTCACATTCCATCCGATTGATGGCAAGCTTTCAAGATAGTTTGTGCTTCTGGTTACTTTTAAATTTCTATTACAAAAATAGAAAGAATTATGTTATTATCAATGTTGTAACAATTTTTTTTACATCCTTTTAACAAAAATCAAATCATTGTGTTACATCATCCGTAGCAAATGTATAAAATTCGTGTTAATTCCCTACTACTTTTTTTAAATCGTTTTAGCAGGTTGGATGCTTTTTGATAATGCAAATATATTAAAAAAAATATAACAATGTCAACACCTGATTTCTTTTCTTTTATAAAAAACCAGTAAGTTCTCCTAAATAATTGACACCGAGAGAAATAAAAATCGGGCTTTCTGGAAAATAAACGTCAATTAATCGGCAGAAACTACCCAAGCACCTTCAGTTTTACCATTTCTATCCTTGTTTCCGTCACATTCAACACGTCAAATTCGTAATCATCAATGATGATCCTTTCTTTGAGACGGGGAATAGTTTCATGATGATTGATAATATAACCGGACAATGTTTCACTTTCATCTTCAGGAAAATCAAATCCGTATTTCTCATTGAGATAATCCAGTTCCAGTCTGCCGGAGAAGATATATTCTTTTTCAGCAATCTGTTTCTCTACAAACTCCTCCACATCATGTTCATCCTTGATCTCTCCGAATATCTCTTCAAGTACATCTTCAATAGTAACAATACCTGCAGTACCGCCAAACTCGTCTACCACCCAGGCAATGCTCCTTCTCTCCTTGTTAAACTTGCTGAGCAGGTCTATAGCGCTCATCGTTTCCGGAACGGCCAGGATAGGATGCAGGATAGCAGAAATATCTGCCGGGTTCTTGAACATATCCAGCTGATGGATATACCCGAGTATATTATCGATCGTAGATTCGTAAATAACGATCTTGGATAGCTTGGTCTCGACAAATTTGCGTTGTGCCTGTGCAATAGGGCTGCTGATGTCCAGGGCCTCTATCTCCTTCCTGGGAATGAGACAACCACGGATCTTTACATGGGTGAGTGACAGCGCATTTTCAAACAGCTCTGTGTTCAGCTCCTGGTTTTCTGTTACATGCTGCTGCGATTGCCTTATAAAATGCTCAACATCCACCCGGGGAAAAGATGTGGCATTTTCTACTATCCTCACATTGAAAAGATATTTCAGTATCCATTCAGATACAGATACCAGCAGGCTGCCTAATACAAACAGTGGTTTTGATATAAAAGAGATGGGTAATGCGAAGAAACCCAGTAATGCTTCCGGCCTTGAACGGAATACAGCACGGGGAATGAAGAAACCGAATGTAAGCAGGACCAGTGTTGCCAGCAGCACTTCCATGAGGAGCAACAGGGGCTGATAGCTGGTGTTCTCCTGCGGCGATAATATCCTGTCCCACAGGGGTTGAAAGAAACCGGCAAAAAGTATCCCATATATTACTACGGTTATGGTCAGTCCCAGCAAACTGGTAGCCAGGAAGCGGGAGGGGTTGTCATTAAAACCGGCTAAGATCTTTCCTGTAGCGCGGCCCTGTTTCTTCTTCAGCTCAATGCTCAATTTGTTCACATTGGCGAATGCCGTTTCCAACCCGGCAAAGAAACCTGCCAGCAATACAAGAGCAGCCAGTATCAGGAGTGTATACGTATCCATAGAGAACAAAAGTAAGTAATTAAAGATTCCGCATGTTTATGGGTGATGTTACCACTTTATTTTTGGGTTCAATAGTTTGCCGCAAAAAACGCAGCTCAAAATCATTTACTAAGAAAAGAAACTACTAACGCTTTTACAGCTGCATAAGCAGTTTCCAGGTCATCATTCACCACGATCTCATCAAACTCATGAGAAAAAGACATTTCATACCGGGCCTTTCCCAGCCTCTCTTCCAGAGACGCCTGGGTTTCTGTTCCCCTTTCGCTCAGACGTGTACGCAGGGTATCCAGGGTAGGCGGTGCTATAAATATAGTTAAAACACCGTTATGATACTTCTCTTTAATAGAGAGGGCCCCTTTTACATCAATATCCACCATCGGTACTTTACCGTTATCCCATATACGCTGCAATTCAGACTTCAGCGTACCATAATATTTACCGGCATATACCATTTCGTATTCAGCAAATGCGTTATCATCTATTTTCTGGTGAAAATCGTCCAGGCTCAGAAAGTGATAGTCCTTTCCATCCACTTCTGCTTCCCTGGCTTGCCTTGTGGTGGCAGATATTGAAAATGAGAGCTGGGGCAGTTCAGACAACAGCTTTTTTACGATGGTGGTTTTACCCGCTCCGGAGGGAGCGGTAATGATGATGATCTTATTGGCCATGATGCAAAATACGATTAATACAAAAGCCCAAAACCATGAGATAAGTGCGATTGTACAGATCATTCGCTCCTGTCTATAGCTTTGAGCTAACAGAAAGCTGACGCCTTACGGCACCAGCTTTAAATTCTTAAAATGCTTATTCAGCTTTAAACTCTTTTGATATCTGCGCCCAGCTTTCTCAAACGTTCATCTATATACTGATAACCGCGATCTATCTGTTCGATATTCTGAATGGTGCTCTTGCCTTCCGCGCTCAATGCGGCGATCAGCAGGGAAACACCTGCACGGATGTCAGGAGAGGACATTGTGATGCCACGCAGCTGGTGCTGCCTGCCTAGTCCTATCACCACAGCACGGTGCGGATCGCACAATACGATCTGCGCTCCCATATCAATCAGCTTATCCACGAAGAAAAGCCTGCTTTCAAACATCTTCTGGTGAATCATCACACTACCTTTAGCCTGTGTAGCCACTACCAGCACAATGCTCAGCAGGTCAGGCGTAAAGCCCGGCCATGGGTGATCTGAGATAGTGAGGATAGAACCGTCCAGGAAAGTCTGGATCTCATATGAATCCTGCGCGGGAATATAAATATCATTATTGCGGATTTCCATCTGGATACCCAGCTGGCGGAACTTCTCAGGGATAATGCCCAGGTGTTCTATACCCGCATTCTTAATAGTGATCTCACTCTGGGTCATAGCGGCCAGTCCAATGAAGGAACCGATCTCGATCATGTCCGGCAGCATAGCGTGAGTACAACCGCCTAAAGAGCTTACTCCTTCAATAGTGAGCAGGTTGGAACCTATACCGTTGATCTTCGCGCCCATACTGTTCAGCATTTTGCAGAGCTGCTGCAGGTAAGGCTCACAGGCGGCGTTATAGATTGTGGTGGTCCCGCTTGCCATTACAGCTGCCATTACAATGTTAGCCGTACCTGTAACGGAAGGTTCGTCCAGTAGCATATAGGCTCCTTTCAGTCCACCGTTACCGGATTCAAGGCGGAAGTAGTTATCGTCATTATCATATACAAACTGCACACCCAGTTTCTCGAAACCGATAATATGTGTGTCCAGTCTGCGGCGGCCTATCTTGTCTCCTCCCGGTTTAGGGATATATGCTTTCCCGAAGCGCGCCAGTAAGGGGCCGGCTATCATAACCGATCCTCTGAGACGCCCGGATTTTTTCTTGAATTCTGCACTCTCTATATATGGCAGGTCAATCTGGTCAGCCTGGAATTCGCATGTATCACGTGTTACCCTGTTGGTCTTCACCCCCATATCTCCCAGCAGTTCTATCAGCAGGTTTACGTCCAGGATATCCGGGATATTGCTGATGGTCACCTTTTCAGGTGTTAATAAAACAGCGCTGATGATCTGTAAAGCTTCGTTTTTGGCTCCCTGGGGCACAATTTCCCCCTTAAGACGGTTACCACCTCTTACTTCAAAGGCACTACTCACTTGTTCCTGTTTTTATTGTATTTATTGTTGTTATTGTGCTTGTTACTTTTCCCGCTGTTGTTTTTGAACTTGTTTTGCTGGAAGTTCTTGCGTTTGTTGCTGCCGCCACTGCTACCGCTGGTGCGGGGCTGGAATTCAGCATTGGTGTTGAAGTTAGGCTGGTTGGCTACTGCTGCTGCAGTTACCGGAGGGGTATAACCAGGTTGAAACTCTAACTGGCCGTTGGTAATGGAATTCAGTTCTGCCCTGATAGCGTCATCATGCACACTTTCCTTATGCCAGTTGCTATAGGCCAGCTTCATATAATTACCTACACATTGGGTAAACCCTTCTTTTTTCTCAGGATTGGTTTCGTTGATCGCTTTGTCGATCACTATTTCCAGGTTTTTACCGAAGTGGCGGTTACGGGGGTATTTTTTAGGATAACCCAGGCGCTCGGGTTTAGCCTTTAATGTTTCCCTGGTTGGAATAGGATATGGGGATTCCACATCCAGTTTGAAGTCAGATATCAGGAATAAATGGTCCCATAATTTATGCCTGAAGTCCTCTACATTGCGCAGGTGGGGGTTAAGCGTACCCATCAGCTCTATCAGTGACATAGCATTCCTCTGACGGTGTTCCATGTCTTCTATGCTCAGCACATATTCTATCATCTTCTGGATATTCCGTCCATACTCCTTCATTATCAAATGGTTACGGGTGGTATTGTATTCCATATCGCAAATTAAAAAATAATATCAGTGTAAATTTTGAAAGGTAAGTACTGCTCGCGCATTCACAAAGCAAAATAGCTACTGGAGAACATCTTTGTACCGGGGTAGTTGCCCGTACGGAATGACTTTTAATGTGAAAGCAACCGTTCTATGCAAACTTATGAAAAATAGTTTAATTATAAAGTGTCTCAGAGATCGGGATATTATACTTTAACTTTTTGGATGCAAAAATCGCTTCTGCCTTCGGCAAAAGCGGTTTTTGCGGTCTTTTTTGCCTTATGTGCGGCTGAAAAACCAAATAATTACTCTTCAAAGGCCAGCTTTCCCCAGTTCTCCAGCTCTTCTTCCGTCCATATTTCAGGGAAAAAGACGATCCTCTTATGCCTGGGGGGCAAATACTGCTGCCAGTTGGTACCACCGGTAGCGGCAATATCCTCCGGTTTACGGTTCAGGTACCTGACGGCAGATTTATAGTGCATGAGCGGCCATCGCACATTAATATTCAGGTCGTACTCTTTCAGCAACGGTAATACTTCCTGCTGTACTTCCGGCGCCAGTTCCTTATAACGCAGCTGCATATTGCAGGGCTTATAACGGTTAGCAAGCAACAGGAACTCCTGCATATACTTCTGCTCAAACTGCCGCAGGGTAAGGGTTTTCTTCCCTGTAGCCAGCTCTGTGGCGCCGCTTCTCCAGTAAATATTATCCAGCACCTCAGACAGCTCCTTATCTTTTAAGGGTGGCCGCTGGGGCTCATATACCAGGTTCACCAGCGTGGTGGAACATATTTCTATTTTCCTGAACTGTCCGCTCTGGAAACCGCTGGCCGGCAGCAAAGCCATTCTGAACTGCAGGAACTGCTGTTTATCCATCCCCTCTACCATGATCTCGAAAGAATTGATCAGGTTCCGGAAATAGTTATTGATCCGCTTCAGCTGGGTTTTGAACAGGTCTGCCGTCAGCACAGGGGCATGGCATACCTGCTCAATAGCCTGCAGGGTCAGCTTGAAATACAGTTCTGTGATCTGGTGATAAATAATAAAAATGTTCTCGTCAGGGATCGGGGTGCGGGGGTGCTGCAGGTTTAATAATACATCCAGCTGAATATAGTCCCAGTAAGTCAGATAGTCCGCGTAGAGGAGCCCATCAAGATATGATGAAAGATCCTGTCCCATAGCGGCATACTTTTCTTCCAGCCGTCTTATCTTGTCGGCAATTTCAGTTGTAACCATAACTAAATGTAGGAAAATATCAGGGCCGGCTAATAATATAGCCGGCCCTTTCAGTAATATTACTTACTCAACAACATTTATAGTCCTGTAGAAACTTTCCTCGAGAGAGATCAGCGTCTCAGTGCGTTCAATCCCTTTGATCTTCTGTAATTCATCATGCAGTATCCTTCTGAGCTGGCTTATATCCTTACAAATGATCTCAGCGAACATACTATAGCTACCGGTAGTATAATTCAGCCTTACCATTTCAGGGATCTTGCGTAATTCTTTGGCCACAGTATCATACATTGAGCTTTTTTCAAGATAGATACCAATAAAGGCAATTACGTCATACCCGATCATTTTTAAATCTACATGTAATTTTGTACCTTTAACAATACCCAGTTCTTGTAATTTCTTCATTCTAACGTGGATCGTGCCACCGGAAACGAAAAGCTTCTTCCCGAGGTCAGCGTAGGAGATTTCAGCATTATGCATCATTTCACTGATGATCTGCAAATCTAGTTTGTCAATATTCAAATTGTGGCTCATTTTTACAATTTGTTTTTGAATGTATTAAACCTATATGCAAATATTTGAAAAATTTCGAAATTTCAAAAATTTTTCTTAAAAAATTTGCAAGAAAACCTCCGTGTCTTTAGATTTGCATCATAATCGTTGTTCAAAAACGGAATTCGATATAAAGTCAGCCTTAAAAAACTGAATAAATTCGAAGAAACCCGGACAAAAGTTGAATAACCAGTTCTTTAAAATTGTGGGGTGATGAAACTGGCAGACATGCCCTCTTGTCTCGGGGGTGGGGATCACAGGATAAACACAGCATAATGGGTTGACCACTAATCTTATTTGTGCTGCGGCTAACTGCCCCGTGGAGGTTCGACTCCTTCCCCTACAGCTAAAAAGCCTGATCGTTTAAAACGGTCAGGCTTTTTTATTTTCAGCAGGATTTAGCCCCCGGCACTGCCCAAAAAACAGTTCTCCTCGGGAAAACATTATTTTTGCAGCAAATGGGACAAAAGAAATTACAACGCTTCGCAGAAATTGAGACTTTTCCTAATGTGCTCATCTACCCGGAAAATATGCCGGGCCAATGGCATACATTCTATAAGAATAACCACCCGCTTACACTTGAGCTGGCTTGCGGTAAAGGGGATTATACCCTCGGCCTGGCCCGCCGCTACCCGGAAAGGAACTTCCTGGGAGTAGACCTGAAAGGCAACCGTATCTGGAGAGGTGCTAAAACCGCCCTCGAAGAACCGCTGCCCAACGCAGGCTTCCTCCGTACACAGATAGATAAATTACAGAATTACTTCGCCCCCGGCGAAATAGCAGAGATATGGATCACTTTCCCCGACCCGTTCCTGCGTCAGTCCAAATCAAAAAAACGTCTTACACATCCGAAATTCCTGCAGCTGTATCAACCCCTGCTGGCTAAAGACGGCACCATCAACCTGAAAACAGATTCTGCAGAACTGTATGAATTTACCCAGGAAGTGATCACCGCCAGCGGTTGCACACTCATAGAGAATATCCCGGATGTATATGCACTTCCTGAAATACCACCGTTATTACAGATCAAAACCTTCTATGAAGGCATGCACCTGGAAGACGGCCGTACCATCAGGTACCTGAAATTTGCATTACCTTCCACGCCCCTCAACTGGCGTGAAATACAACTGCCATCAGATGCAACAGCAGCCGTTGAAGGAGGGGATTGATTTCTACTATAACGAACACGGGTATATGGTGTTCACCGAACATTATCACCTCCGGCGCGGATCCTGCTGCGGCAACGGCTGTAAACATTGTCCATACAATTATGAAAAAGTTCCCGAACCCAAAAGGACCACTCTCCTTGCCGGAAGAGAAAAAAAGGACGACCAGTGAAGGCTCCTTCTATGAAAGGGTATTCGAACTGGCAAGGCAGGTGCCCAAAGGCCGCGTAACCACTTACGGCGCCATAGCAGAAGCCTCCGGGCTGAAACTCTCCGCCCGCATGGTAGGCTGGGCCATGAATGGCGCAGGACATGTAAAACCACGCGTACCGGCACACAGGATAGTGAACCGCAACGGTATGCTGAGTGGCAAACACCACTTTGCAACCCCTACCCTGATGCAGGAATTACTGGAACAGGAAGGTATCCAGGTAAAAGACGATAAAATATTAAATTTTAAAGACGTACTTTGGTTGCCGGGTACTAAACCCACCGCTAAAAGAAGTGCGAAAAAATGACGACCTTGGCGAACATTGAATCACATATTACTATATGTCGGTATTAAAGTTAAAGCTGGACCAGGACCAACTGCTGGAAGATTTCTTTGAATCTACCCACATCGTTGGTGTTGTTTCTTCTGCCCGCGACTATCAACTCTGCTGGCAGATAAACAGGACCATGCACTTTAATTTCAGGGTCAATAATTCACTGGAAATTAATCTTTCCAAGAACAACAGGGCCTTCTACTTCAGCGTGTTCGATTTCGAAGAACCTACCAAATCAGCTGTACACTACTTCTATAATAATCACTGCCAGGCAGAGTTCCTGCTCCCGGAACTGAAAAATATCGATTACCTGTGGATGATAAAAGGAGACTATTATCAACTGCAGGATATCAAAAAATTAATAGAGCAGTTACGCCAGGTAGAGCTTGTACAATTAGTATCTTTACTGGACATCAGAGAGATCAAAAATAAGATGAACCTCATCTTCTGACCGGCTCACACCCCGGTCTTCCTTCGCCGAATCACCCCATAAAAGCCATGCTTTTATGATTAAATACTTTTGTTATGTGGGAAGAAAAAAACAACCAGTTGCATCGCTCTTTCACGTTCCACGACTTCAGGGATGCGTTTGCTTTTATGACAAAAGTGGCTTTATTAGCTGAAAAAATGGACCATCACCCATATTGGACAAATGTTTATAACAAGGTAGATATATACCTGAATACACACGATGCGGGAGATGTGATCACTGATAAGGACCGGAAAATGGCTAAAGCCATAGACGGTTTGTTGTAACACTTTATTACTTGACAGTGAATCGTATTTATTTACTATTCCTGTTCCTTTGTAGCTCCCTCAATATCTTCGGTAGCGCACCGGCCAACGACACCCTGGCAGCAGACTTCAGCCATCTGCCGTCAGGTATTGATTTACGCCCGTACCTATTCAGTATCGAAGATAAAGGAGAGCATTTAACATTGAAACAGGTGCCAGCAGCAGAGTTTAGCCACAACTATCTGATTTTCCATGAACAAAGAAAGAACATAGGAAAAGAACATAATTGCTGGCTGAAACTGCATGTAAAAAATACCGGCCAGTCTGATTCAGCACTTACCTTCTTTGCCGGCTGGCATGACTACATGTACTGGTACATACAGGACAGCTCACAGCAATTACACCTGCTGAGGCAAACAGGTATGATGCTGGACCGCGATAACGTGCGCAGATGGGAACATTACGGGTTTCCCATAACCGTACCCCCCGGACAAACACGCACCTTCTTCCTTCATATCAACAATAAGATCCATAATGAGAACGCATTGATGCCCACCCTCTTCAATGCACTTCAATATGAAGGTTTCAGAAGCAGCCAGCTGGAATTTTACCGCAAAGAAACCGTACTGGTACAGGTCCTGCTGGGCATGCTGCTGGTATGCCTGGCCATCGCCATCATCAACTACATCCAACTGCCGGACCGCTCCTACCTCTATTTTGCAGCCTATATGCTGGGGCTGATCCTCTTCTTCACCCTCCGCCTTGAAAGCAAACCTTACCAGCTCTCCGTGTTCTACCGGTGGCCCATGCTAAAATATTACTGGGACGTCCCCGCACTGCTTTTCTGCTTCTACCTCATGTACCTGGCATTCGGGAACGCCTTCCTCAACCTGCAGGAACGCTACCCTTTCATGGAAAAACTCTTTAACTATGTAGCTGCTTTCATCGGGGCCATTATCCTGCTCTGCTTTTACTGCATAGCGATGGAGCAATACCACGTGCCCGGCATGATATACAGTTATGTTTACCTGGCCACCCTCCTGCCCCTGCTGGTAGTATTTGCAGCACTGGCAAGACGCTCCAGGCACCATCCGCTGGTACGCTTTTTCCTGTTCGGCTCATTATGCTTTTACATTGCCTGTTTCGGCTCATTTATCATGCTGGTAAAGCCATTAGGGCTTATCAGCGCACTGGGAGAGCTCTCTGCTCCTTCCCTCCTTATCATAGCCGGGGTGTTACTGCAATCCATGTTCTTCCTGGCAGGGCTCAGTTACCGGAACAAACTGGTACACAATGAACGTACCCGCACCCAGGAAATGCTCATCAAACAACTGAACAAGAACAAAGAGCTGCAACGCAAGCTGAATGAGCAGCTGGAAGAACTGGTAAAGGAACAGACCACAGAAATACTGCGTAAGAAACAGGAGCTGGAAGAACAAAGAAAAATACAGCTGGAAACAGAGTACGATAAAAAACTGACGGAAATAGAACTGAAGGCCATCCGCGCACAGATCAACCCCCACTTCATTTTTAACTGCCTGAACTCCATACAGCTGTTCGTAATGCAGCGGGATTATGAATATGCACAGAAATACCTATCAGATTTTTCTTACCTGATCCGGAAAACGCTGGACTTTTCCCGCCGCAACTTTATCTCCCTGGCAGATGAAATTGCCTACCTGAATACTTACCTTGGACTTGAAAAGATGCGCTTTGAGAATAAGATGGAGTATGAGATAGTCATAGATCCTGTCATTGCCACGGCAGAACTGGAAGTACCGGCCATGCTGCTGCAACCTTACGTGGAAAATGCTGTTAAATATGGAATGACCAACAGCAGCCAGGCCATAGGCCGCCTGCTCATCCAGTTTAACCAGGTAGCACCGGATATGCTGGAATGCCTGATAGAAGATAACGGCATAGGCATTAACCGCTCCAAAACATTGCGTACTTTACCCAAACATCACCAGTCGTCCGGCATGGAGATCAGCTTCAACCGCGCCGAACTGCTTAATAAGATGTATAATACAGGTATCCACATATACGTCATAGACAAATCTGAAAATAATAACACAGAAAGCGGTACTATTGTCAGGATCCTGATTCCGCAGTTATAACCGCCCCATCCATTTTAAGTTATGATAAAGGCCGTTATTATAGATGATGAACGCAACAGCCGGGATATAATATCCCTGATGCTGGAGAAATATTGCCCAAATGTACAGATTGCCGCCACCGCATCTGATTGTGCCGGCGGTATAGAAACTATTCGCCGGCATGAGCCACAGCTGGTATTCCTGGACCTTGAAATGCCTGACGGCACAGGGTTTGACGTGCTGCTGGGCACTCAGGAAATACCTCCGTTTGAAGCCGTGTTTGTGACTGCATTCGAAAAGAAATTCCTGCATACCATACGTTTCAGCGAAGTAGAGATCATTCTCAAGCCTATTGACAGGGAAAGCCTGATGGCTGCTGTAGAAAAGATCGCTTCCCGGATAGAAGCACAGGCCAGCACTTACAGGTATAAAGTACTGCTCGATAACTTCAACAACGGGCATAACATCAATATGGACCTGGTCATACCCGCCGGAGGTAATGAAGAACATATTATTTCACTGAATACCATTGCCTTCCTGGAAGCAGGTACAGAGAAATGTGTATTTCACCTGAATGATGAACAGCAGCTTGATGCAGAACGTTCCTTCCGGTATTACACAGACCTGTTCAGTACCTTACGTTTTTTCCAGATCAATAACCACCAGATGGTGCAGCTATCGCAGATCAGCCAGGTGGATGCAGAGCATAACAGGGTTTCCCTGAAGAATGGGGTGAAGCTGGAGGTGGCAGAAAGAAGGAAAAAAGACCTGGTAAGCCACTGGAAACAGTATAAATAATAACAAAAAGCGCTTTTGCCAAAGGCAAAAGCGCTTTTTAAATATCGGCTGTAAATCAACCGGAAAAAATTATCCATTCATTGAGATCAGGAACTCTTCGTTGTTCTTGGTTCCTCTCATATGCTGCAGCATAAAGTGCATAGACTCTTCAGTATTCATATCTGCCAGGTGATTACGCAGTATATGGAGACGTTTGAGAATGTCTTTTTCCAGCAGCAGGTCATCACGACGGGTAGAGGAAGCAGATACATCGATAGCAGGGAATATACGCCTGTTAGCCAGTTTACGGTCAAGCTGCAATTCCATGTTACCGGTACCTTTGAACTCTTCAAAGATCACCTCATCCATTTTGGAACCTGTATCTATCAGTGCAGTAGCCAGGATAGTGAGAGAACCACCGTTCTCTATCTTACGGGCAGCACCAAAGAACTGTTTAGGCTTCTGCATGGCATTTGCTTCCACACCACCACTCAATACTTTACCGGAAGCAGGAGCTACGGTGTTGTGCGCACGGGCAAGACGGGTAATGGAATCCAGCAGGATCACTACGTCATGACCGCATTCTACCAGGCGTTTAGCTTTCTGTAAAGCAATAGCAGATACTTTAACGTGTTTCTCTGCAGGCTCGTCGAAAGTAGAAGCAATTACTTCTGCCTTCACGCTGCGCTCCATATCTGTCACCTCTTCCGGACGTTCATCGATCAGCACCACCATCAGGTATACTTCAGGGTGGTTGGTAGCAATAGCGTTAGCCACTTCTTTCAGCAGCATGGTTTTACCCACTTTAGGCTGAGCTACGATCAAACCACGCTGGCCTTTACCTATAGGGGTAAACATGTCCATGATACGTGTCGAGTAGTTGTTGGAAGTGGTGGTCAGCCTCAGCTTTTCGAAAGGGAACAGCGGGGTCAGATAGTCGAAAGGTACGCGGTCACGCACTTCTTCCGGAGACTTGCCATTAATGGTTTCCACTTTCAGCAGCGCAAAGTATTTCTCACCTTCTTTCGGAGGTCTTACAGAACCTTTCACAGTATCTCCTGTTTTCAGTCCGAAGAGCTTTATCTGGGAAGGAGAAACATATATATCGTCAGGAGAGCTGAGGTAGTTATAATCTGAAGAGCGCAGGAAGCCATAGCCGTCAGGCATCATTTCCAGCACACCTTCACTGATGATTATTCCATCAAACTCTATATTAAATGCAGGCTCTTTTTTTCCGAAGCGCTGTTTCTGCGCCAGTACCGGCTCTTCCGGCATTACAAAGTCATCCTCGTCATCCTCCTCGTCTTCTTCCTCTTCTTCTGCCACAGGCAGCTTGGTGATAACTTCTTCTTCCTCTTCTTCTTCTTCATCTTCTGTGAACTGGGGAATGATCACATCATCATCATCATCAAAAGTTAAAGAAGGAATGCTATCTAGATCTATATCAAAGTCTTTTTTCTTGGATTTGGGTTCTGGAGCTTTATGTTCTTCCTGTTCTGTGTCTTTGGATTTTACACCGGCAGCTGGTTTCCTGCCACGTTTCGGTTTTTCATCTGCAGCCGTGGTTTCTGCTACAGGAGCCTCTTCAGCGTCTTCGTCTTTCTTTGATTTTCGTTTCCGTGTTTTTTTCTCCTCACCATTGGCCGGGTTACCTTCAGAGGCCATTACTGCCTGCTTATCGAGTATTTTATAGATAAGATCCTGTTTGCTCAGTTTTTTGGCGTTTGGCACATCCAGTTTCTCTGCAATGTCAAGCAGCTCAGGAACGAGCATGTCGTTCAATTGTAAGATGTCGTACATCATCGTGTGTTGTCAAATTTTAGAAGTGTTGCAAGGTGGGTACCACTACATACCAACATACACCAATTATAAATAATTGTTTTTTGAGTCCAATAAATTTAATCTGGTTTATTAAATCTGATAGGGAATGTTGAGTTTAGGACTGCTGATGAAGATGGAAATTAGAACTTAATCAGACAGATTATACCGCAAGATTAAAACAACTTTCGCTATTATCCAAAAAAAATGCACTTTACCAACCCCTGCTAAGTGGTGCCAGACAAGCATCTGTCACTTTTCACCTGTTATAAAACACGCTCCGGTAGCTGGTTTTCGGTTTTTCATGTCTATTCTCATCAATATTCCTGCCAGATTGCTGGCTATCAATGACAAATTATTTTAACATTTTATTTAGGAGTCCGTCCCTCTGTGGTATACTTCCCTATGCAGTCTGCCTGTTATCCATTATTTTTGCAGTCCAAAATTTATATTCATATGAGCCAAAGAGTAAAAGTCAGGCAGATACTGCAGGACGAGAAAACAAACTACGATGTAGTGGTAAAAGGTTGGATACGGTCTTTCCGCAACAACCAGTTCATAGCTTTGAACGATGGCTCTACCAATAATAATATCCAGGTAGTGCTGGACCAGGAATCCGTAACGCCGGAGCTGCTGAAACGCCTTACCACAGGCGCAGCCATCAGTGTTAAAGGTGCTGTGATCCCTTCCCTCGGGAAAGGACAGCGGGTGGAAGTAAAAGCTGTTGAACTGGAAATACTGGGAGATTGTGACCCCGAGAAATATCCGCTGCAGCTGAAAAACCGCCCCAGCCTGGAATACCTGCGTGAAATAGCTCACCTGCGTTTCAGGACCAACACCTTCGGCGCTATCTTCCGTCTGCGTCATTCACTGGCTTTTGCCGTACACAAATTCTTCAACGAAAAAGGATTTGTATACCTGCACACGCCTATCATCACTGCATCTGACGCAGAAGGCGCCGGTGAAATGTTCCATGTCACATCTTTCGATATCAAAAACCCGCCACTCACAGAGAACGGCGAGATCGACTATAAAGAAGATTTCTTTGGCCGCGCCACCAACCTCACCGTATCCGGTCAGCTGGAAGGTGAACTGGGCGCTATGGCCTTCGGAGATATCTACACCTTCGGTCCTACCTTCCGTGCAGAAAACTCCAACACCGCCCGCCACCTGGCAGAATTCTGGATGATAGAACCAGAAATGGCATTCTATGACCTGGACGATAACATGAACCTGGCTGAGGCCTTCATTAAATATGTGATCGGCTACGCACTGGAAAATAACAGGGAAGACCTGGAATTCCTGGCACAACGCCTGCTGGAAGAGGAAAAACAGAAACCTCAGAACGAACGTAGTGAAATGGGCCTGATAGAGAAACTGGAATTTGTACTGAACAATGAATTTATGCGCATCACTTACACTGAAGCCATAGATATCCTTAAGAACAGCAAGCCTAACAAAACAAAGAAATTCTCTTACCTGATAGAAGAATGGGGTGCCGACCTGCAAAGCGAGCACGAACGCTACCTGGTAGAGAAACACTTTAAAAAACCAGTTATCCTGACAGACTATCCTAAAGCCATCAAAGCCTTCTACATGAAACAGAATGAAGATGGTAAAACCGTAAGGGCGATGGATATCCTGTTCCCCGGTATCGGTGAGATAGTAGGAGGTTCACAGCGTGAAGAGAACCTGGATAAACTGGTAACCCGTATGCAGGAAATGCACCTGCCGGTAGAAGAGATGAGCTGGTACCTGGATACAAGACGCTTCGGAACAGCGCCGCATGCCGGCTTTGGTCTCGGGTTTGAGAGACTGGTGCTTTTTGTGACCGGTATGGGTAATATACGTGATGTAATACCTTTCCCACGTACACCTAAGAACGCGGAATTCTAATAAAAGAAAAAACGCTTTTGCCTTCGGCAAAAGCGTTTTTTCTTTTAACATATCTTCTGACTTCAGAGCGCCTTAATGTTTAAAAAAGTTTTTCCATCACTTATGGAATTTCAGCCATCTCCCATCTGTATATAAAATATCTGTTATGGCTGAAATGAATACCAACAACCCGCAAAGCAGCCGCAAAGGCGGTACCCGCTCAAAGAAATTAAGTACCCGTGTAGATATGACACCTATGGTAGACCTGGGTTTTCTGCTTATCACCTTCTTCATGCTCACCACTACACTATCTCAACCCAAGACACTGAAGCTGCTCATGCCAGCCAAAGAAGATCACCAGCCTCCCAGCCTGCTGGCAGAAAGCAAAGCGCTCACTATCCTGCTGGGCGCCAACAACACAATACGCTATTATGAAGGAATGGGTAACGACCCCGCACATCCGCCAATGGTTAAAAACAGCTCTTACGCCAACAGCAAAGGTATCAGGGATGTGATCATGCAGAAACGTGACCAGGTAATAACCCGGTCCGGAAAGAATGACCTGATGGTGCTGATCAAAGCAGACAAATCTGCCAATTACAGGAATGTAGTGGATATTATGGATGAGATGCTGATCAGCCATGTGGAAAGATATGCCGTAGTAGACATCACCCCGGAAGATGTAGCTTTCTTAAAATGAGTTAACTTAGTAAGGAAAACTCATTATTATGGCACTTACTCATTCCATCCCGGTTGTGGACCTCGCCGCCTTTACTTCAGGCAATGCTGCAGATAAAGCAGCTTTTGTACAGCAACTTGGCAAAGCTTATGAAGAAGTAGGCTTTGTAGCAGTAAAGAATCATGGCATACCTGACAGCCTGATCGCAGACCTCTACAAATACGTACAACTGTTCTTCACTCTTCCCGCTGATGTAAAACGCGGGTACGAGATCCCTGAACTGGCCGGCCAGCGTGGCTATACCTCTTTCGGGAAAGAACATGCAAAAGGGTACGACGCTCCCGATCTGAAAGAATTCTTCCAGTTCGGACAGACTGTAGAGGATGGTGACCCTATCAGCGAAGAATATCCTGAAAATATATCAGTACAGGAAATTCCCGCCTTCACCCCTACTTTCTTCAAGGCATACCGTGCTTTTGAAAAGTCAGGACGCTCACTGCTGCAGGCCATTGCCATTTACCTCGGGCTGGATGAGCATTATTTTGACAACTACGTACATAACGGTAATTCCATTCTCAGAGCTATTCATTACCCTCCTATCACCCAGGAGCCGAAATCCGCCATCCGTGCAGAACAGCATGAGGACATCAACCTCATCACCCTGCTGGTAGGCGCCTCCGCCGATGGATTGCAGATACTGGATAAGCAGGATAACTGGGTACCGGTCACTTCTCTTCCTGAACAGATAGTAGTGAATGTGGGAGATATGCTGCAAAGACTTACCAATAACAGGTTGAAATCTACTACACACAGGGTGGTAAACCCTCCGCGTGAGCTGTGGAATACCAGCCGTTATTCCATTCCTTTCTTCCTGCATCCCAAGTCGGAGATGCCATTGAATGCGCTGGAAAGCTGTATAACGGCAGATAATCCGCTGGCCTACGAGCCTATTACAGCGGGCGAGTACCTGGATGAACGGCTGAGAGAAATCGGATTGAAGAAATAAAGACTTTTTTGCGCTGCACACAATGCAAAAGATCCTCTCTCAAAAAAGAGGTTTCACCTTCATATCTGGCCGGTCTGCGACCGGCCACCTCAAAAAAGGGTTTCGCCAAAGGCGAAACCCTTTTTTGAACAATTTCTTCCGGTCTTACATCAAAAAGAAATTTAAACGCGCGCACTTCCACCTGCTTTATCGTTTAATTGTTTGATATTTTCAGGATTTTGTTGAAATTCGGGCATCTTAAAGATGCTCACGTTACGTCATATTCCCTTTTTGAAAGCTGTTTTCCTGCATAGCATAACGGCCTATGGGGGCCCGCAGGGCCACCTGGCGATGATGTTGAAAACATTCGTACAGCAAAGAAAAGATGTGACAGAACAGGAACTGATGGAGTACAATGCCTTCTGTCAGCTATTACCCGGCGCTTCTTCCTCGCAGACCTTAACCCTCATAGGATATAAAAGAGGCGGTGTCTCCCTGGCCATAGTAACATTGCTGATCTGGATAGCGCCCGCCTGCATCTTAATGGGTTCCCTGAGCTTTCTTCTTCAATACCTTGACAGGAAAGCATTAAACACCGATATTTTCAAATACGTACAGCCAATGGCTATAGGCTTCCTGCTGTACGGCAGTATCAGGGCGTTCCGCGTCAGCATAAAAAACCTTGCTACAGCAGGTATCATGATAGGTTCACTGTTTGTGGCATATTTTCTTAAATCCCCGTGGACATTCCCCATATTGATCATACTTGGAGGCACCGTCTCCAATTTCAGCGATAAACGTATCCCCGATATTGCAGACAAGCCTAAAAAGATCCGGTGGAACAATATCTGGCTGTTTGTCTCCCTCTTTATCCTGGCGGGTTTCTTTTCGGAACTTGCCCGTACACATAACTGGATCACCCGTCGTCCGTTTAACCTTTTTGAGAACTTCTACCGTTTTGGCAGCCTTGTGTTTGGTGGTGGAGATATACTGATAGCCATGATGCTGGAACAGTATGTATACCGCGCCAAATCTGCATTTATGGACGAGAGCGATCTTCTTACCGGGGCTGGTATCATGAGAGCTTTACCCGGTCCTACTTTCTCTATTACAGCATATGTGGGAGGAATGGTGATGCGCAACCTGGGAGCAGGCTACCAGCTGCTGGGATGCATACTGGCGCCCGTAGCCATCTTCCTGCCCAGCCTTTTGCTGGTGCTCTTCTTCTTCCCCATCTGGCATAACCTGAAGAAATACGTGGTGATCTACCGCGCACTGGAAGGCATCAACGCAACCGTTGTAGGTATTATGTGGGCAGCCACCATCATGCTGTTTATGGCCATTCCCATGACCTGGTACAATATTACCATTACGCTGACCACACTGGGCATCCTCTGCACGTCAAAGGTCCCTTCTCCCTTTATTGTACTTGCCTGCCTGCTTTTAGGCTGGCTCACCACCTGAGCCTAGTCAGGCCGGGTAGTTTTCTGATTTCTCTTGAATACCATAGCTCCTATCACTGAAGCCAGTACACCCAGTACCAGGTTGGTAAAGAGAATATTGGTGACCAGGAAGATCCAGAAATTAGATGCTTCTATCCCTTCCTTATACCTGCCAACAAGATGTAACACAATATTAAAAGCAGAAATGATCACAACTGTCCACAACGTAGTTCTGAACCCCATGGAGAACAGAGCCAGTAAAGAGGTCCTTTCATGATGCTGGCTGTTGTAATGAATAATAGAAAATAATACTCCAAGAAATACCAGCAGGTTTACAAAGTATCCTGTCCACAAGGCGCCGGAAGTATTTGTGAAGTAGAAAATGGCCATGAAGACGATAGATATCACCGATATGGATATACCGTACACGGGAGTCAGGTTAAGATGATGATTTGCTGTTCTCATAACTAAAGATTTATTACTTTTCTCAGATCGTTTTTTACAGATAAAATGCCTTCCCACAGGTCTCCCACTTCATTTAATCTCTCCTGCATGTTGAAAATGGTAAAATCTCCAATAGCCAGATCATCCGTCAGCTCATCCCAGCTTAAAGGGGCAGATACTGTTGCTCCCGGCTTCGGACGTACGGAATATGGTGAAGCCACCGTCTGTCCGCGGCTGTTCTGCAGATAATCTATATATACTTTCTTATTACGCTGCGATTTTGCCCTTATGATACTGGTAGTACGCGGTAATTTCTTTTGCACCAGCCCGGCTACATATTCCGCAAATAAGCGGCAGGTATCATAATTATACTTTGCCCCGGTCGGAATATAAATATGAATGCCCGATGCACCGGAGGTTTTGCAGAAGGCAGTCACGCCCATTTCATCCAGCGTTTCCTTTATTACCTGCGCAGTTTCTACCACATATCTGAATGAAATACTCTCCGGGTCAAGGTCCAGCACTATATAATCCGGGTTATCCGGTTTTTTGATCTTAGACAACCAGGGATTGACCTCTATACACCCCAGGTTGATCATATAAGCCAGTGTGGCTTCATTATTACACACCAGATAATCTACATTCCGGGAAGTAGATTCCGAGTAAATGGATATTGTTTTCAGCCATTCAGGAATGGTGGCCGTATCAAGGTCCTTCTGATAGAACCCTGCACTTTTTATACCATCAGGAAAACGATGCAGGCTTAAAGCACGGTCTTTTATATATGGCAGCACATAATCTGCCATAGCCAGGTAATAATCTATCAGCATTCCTTTGGTGATCTTTTCTTTGGGCCAGTACAGTTTCTGCTGATTCGTGAGCGTTACCTTTTTGCTGTTCAGCGTAAGTGTACGTTCTTTTTCTGCTGCTGCAGGCGCCTTCTCAGCTATGTTCTTTGTTGCCATATCTGCAGATCTTGCGGTCTCTTTGCGTACTTCTTTCGCCGGCTTGTCCTTCCGTAATCCGAGAAATACCGGCTGCCGTAAGTGATTGCCTCCCGTCCAGGAAGCAAACTTTACCTGGCATACCAGCTGAGGTTTTACCCAGGTGACCGGCGTAGGCGTCTTTATCTTTTCTTTCAGCGGAGATTGCTTCTGTACCAGGGGCTGCATCTTTGTGTACAGCTCGTCTATCAGCGCACTGTTCAATCCGCCGCCACAATTACCGATGTACTTCAGCACTCCCTCATTATCGTAAAGCCCCAGCACCAGCGCGCCTATCTTTTTACGGCTGCCCCTGGGTTCAGTATATCCGCAGATGATGGCTTCCTGCTGATCCACTATTTTTATCTTCAGCCATGACATCACACGCTTTCCCTGAACGTAAGTACTATCTGCCTGTTTGGCAATAATACCTTCCCATCCCTTACTCTGTGCCTGCTTATAGAATTTCTCCCCATTCTCCAATACATGATCAGAGTAGATCACCCGTTTATCACCCAGCTGTTCCACTATCTCTTTCAGCAACTCCTTACGCTGCACCAGCGGCATATCCTGCAGGTCCTGTCCATTCAGCTCCAGCAGGTCAAAAACAGCATAGACAAGATTCCCTCTCTTCTCAGACCTGTAATTCTGTAATGATTGGAAATCTGTCACTCCATTCTTTTCAAGTATCACGATCTCTCCATCCAGTACTACATTGTGCTGCAGTTTCTCTACAGCTTCCACCACGGGGGAATAATCTTTATTAAAAGAGAGATGGTTCCGTGAATAAAGCGCAACCTTCCCCTTCCGCACATCTGCAATGGCCCGGTATCCGTCCCACTTGGTTTCAAACAGCCATCCCTCCCGGCTAAACGGTTCATCTACCAATGTTGCCATCATGGGTGTAAATAGTTCCTTCTCTGTCTTCTTCTCAGCTTTTTTCTCTGTCCTTTTCTCAACAGTCCTGCTTTTTGTTTTTTTAGCAGATGATTTCCCGTTATGCACTTTCTCGCCTTTATCCCTGATGCGTTGTGGCGTATAATCCTCACTGTTATAAGCCTCCTTCACTGCATAATCGTCTTTATGCTTTAACAGCAGCCAGGCATTATCGTCACTGTTCTTCATCTTCACCAGTGCAAATTCACCCTTCACCTTTTTACCCTTCAGACGGATCTTCAGGTTACCGCTTCTGATCTCTTTTTCCGCTTCCTTATCAAAACTAGTCCCGTCATGCAGCAGCTCATAATTGCCTTTATCCCATATGTACACGAAACCTGCACCATAATTCCCTTCGGGTATAATACCTTCAAAATCCTTGTAATCATATGGGTGATCTTCTACCTGCATGGCCAGCCGTTTATCAGCAGGGTTCATAGACGGACCTTTGGGCACAGCCCAGCTTTTCAGTACACCATCCACTTCCAGCCTGAAATCATAATGTAACCTGGATGCGTGGTGACGTTGTATAACGAAGATGTGTGCTTTCCCCGCGCTCTTCTTCTTACGCCCGGCAGGTTCTGACGTAGATTTAAAATTCCGCTTTTTATCATAGACGTTTAAACTCATGATGCACGTTTTTTACTTTTGCTGCCATTGCCGCCCAGACTGGCTTTCAGTTGAGAGAACAGATCGCTGCTCCGGGTATGTACTACTTTCATCTTCTTCACGGTACGGCGTTTACCGCTGGCTTTCGCCTTAATGATCTTCATCAGTTCATCACGGTAGGTATCTTTAAACTGGCTGATGTCAAAAGGTTCTGTGTATTGTTCTACCAGTTTAACGGCCATGTCCAGTTCCTTTTTTACGATCTTCGGATCGGCCGGGATAGAGAGGTCTTTAGGAGAACGTATCTCTTCTTCAAACCTCAGCTGATGCAGCAACAGGTAATCTTCCCTGGGGCGTATTACAACCAGGTGCTCGCTGGTCCTGAGCACAAACCTGCCAACGCCGGCTTTACCTGTTTTCTCCAGTGTTTTAAGTAATAGACCATAGGCTTTCACGCCGGCTTTATCAGGTTCTATATAGTAAGGAGATTCGAAATAGATATCGTCTATTTCCGTCTGGTCCACGAATGATTCTATCGTGATGATCTTACTTTTTTCCGGGCTTGCTTCTTCAAAATCCTCATCTTCCAGTATTACATATTCATCATTCAGCAGGAATCCTTTCACTATCTGTTCCCAGGGTACTTCTTTCCCCGTATCTTCATTAACGCGTTTAAACCTGATATGGGCGTGGTCTTTTTTGTCCAGCATGTCAAGGTCCAGCCTGCTGTCCTGTACCGCACTGTACAGTTTGATTGGAATATTTACCAGCCCAAAACCGATTGTTCCTGACCATACTGCTCTCATAATGTTATGATTTAAATGGTGATGATCTAATAAGTCCAAACTATATGCCATGGCACGTCTTTTGGTTTTAACCTTATAACCAAATAACCTTTGTTTATGGAAAAGCCAGGCGAAATGACCACCCTTAGCCGGGTGATGCAAAAGCTGCACGATAGGGGTCTTGATCATGAACTGAAGATGAGTGATCATGGCAGAATGCAGAATATTGACAAACAAAAGATCTACAATCCGGAAGAATTGAAGATCATTAAAACCTACCGGTTTGAAGGTGAGTCAGATCCGGCAGATATGTCGGTACTATACCTTATTGAAGACAAAGAAGGGGAAATAGGTTATGTACTTGATGCCTATGGCGCTTATAGTACACATGAGGAATCAGGCTTTGACGAATTTCTTCAGAAAATACCGGTAGAAGACAGGGAAGATCAGCTGATCTTCGCCTGATCAGTATAAATAAGATAAAGGTTGCCACATGCACTAAGTCATATGGCAACCTTTATTTTTTTCCTGCTTCCAGGAATTTCAGCAGTACTTTTTCATCATTATGCAGCCCGCTCTTCGCGGTTTTGTTCCTGCCAGCCCTCAGCTCAGACAGATAAGGTTCGAGTTCACATTTTTCATATGTTTCCAATAACCTGGGATGAATGTAATATTTCCTGCAAACTGCGCGTGTATTACCCAGTTTTCCGGCTACACTGTCTATAATATTCACCAGGTTCTGCTTACATTCTGTGGCAGAGGAAAAAGGGGCCAGGTCTGCCAGCAAATTCAATGCGTTGACCGATCCTGACCAGGTACGGAAATCCTTACAGGTAAAATCTTCTCCCGTCCATAGCTTCAGGTATTCGTTGATATCTCCTGAATCGAGACTTTTATGCTCATCTCCTTCATAATACTGGAAAAGCTCCTGTCCGGGTATTTCCCGCACTTTCTGCAGCAGTTTTGCCAGTTGTGCATGCCTGAGGGTGATCTGCTGTATTACGCCTTTTTTGCCTTTAAACCGGAAGAAAGCGGTATTTCCGTTTATTTTGATATGCTGGTCGCGCAGGGTGGTCAATCCGTAGGATCCATATAATTTTTCATAGGAAGTATTGCCTACCCTCATCAATGTTTCCTGCATGACGCTGAGGGCAATAGCTGTGACTTTTTCTTTATCCATATTTCGTTTGCGCAGGGCGGCCTCCATATTCCTGCGCAATTGCGGTAGTTTCTTCCCAAATTGTAGCAGCCGGTCATATTTGGTTTCATTGCGCACCTTTGCCCATGTGGAGTGATAACGGTATTGCTTGCGGCCTTTTGCATCAATGCCGGTAGCCTGCAGGTGCGCATTCTCATATGGTGAGATCCAGACATTTTCCCACGCAGGTGGCAATACCAGCCCGCGGATCCTTTCCAGTACTTCCTTGTCTGTGATCTTTTCACCATGCTGGTCCAGGTAATAAAAACCATTCTTTGAGCGCTGGCGGCTAAACCCGGGCATTCCTGTCCTTACATACCGTAGTTTAACAGCCCTGGCGGTGGCCATTGCTTCTGCAAGCACATCCATATATCATCCTGTTTATGATCTTAAAAAAGGCCCCTGGCATTATTACATGCAGAGGCCCTCCGGGTTTCTATGTGGATGAACTTTTATTCTGCAGCAGCTTCTTCATTTACGGAAGACTCTGCGATCTGTGTGAGCAGACTATCTGTTTCCTTTTCTTCGTCCAGCGTTGTCTGCAGTATCTGTGCCGCCTCTTCATGACCCATTCTGTGTGCCAGCGTACGCAGGCTTCCATAGGCGGCAATTTCATAATGCTCAATTTTCTGGGCGCAGATGATAAGGCCTGCATCCCTTACGGCGCTGTCTTCTTCTGTATCGTCTATTACTTCCTGCCCTTCAGCTATCAGCCCTTCCATTGCTTCGCATTTTTTTGCTTTAGGAGCTTGCCCCATCTGTTCGAAGATCTGTTCAATACGTGTAACATGTTCTTTTGTCTGTTCCTGGTGTTCCACAATAGCATTGGCCAGTTCTTCAGAAGTGGCGGCCTTCTGCATTTTACCTAATGCTTTCACCAGGTTCTTCTCTGCCCAGTAAATGTCTTTGAGTTCGTCCATAAACAGTTTATGGAATTTTGAGTTGGGCATCTCTTCGCGTTTTGTCTTGTTACTGCTGCGGGATGCAGTTGCTGATGAGCGGCTGTTGCCGGTAGTGCGGGTTTGGGTTCTTGTTGCCATAATATCTGGAGTTTAATAGTGATGAAGCTATTCCTCAGGAATTGGCCGTACGCTGTCTTCCTGGTCGTAAGTGTCGCCTGTTTCCATAATAGTTGGATCAGGGAAAAGGTCCGGCGATCTTTCTTCTCCATCTTCCCTGTCCTGTTCTGCTATCTTTTCAGCCCTTTCTTCTAACTCCCCTTCCTTTTTCTTTGCTTTAGGCGTGGGCGGATTACGTTCAATATCATGCCCGGGTATTTCGTCCGGCGTCTTCTCCGGAGGGCCCTGTGGCGAAGGTGGAGGTGTAATTTCCGGCCCTGGCTGGGGCGGAGGCCCCTGCGGCCCGGAGGGCGGTGTTATTTCCGGTCCGGGATCTTTTCCGGGTACACTACCCGGACCCGGATTCCCGGCGGACATATAATAAACTTGCATGATTTTATTTTTTTGGGTGAACGATTCTTTTTGTCCTGAGAGTATTATTCTTTTAAAAAAACAAAGTTCATTCCACAGGCCCGCTACTATAGTATTTACGTACATGCGGAAATATCATCCTCCTCACAGAACGCCATACAGATATAGGATACAGCCACTTCAAACTAACGTATAAGGATATACTCATTAATAAAGCAGCCACGGCTATAACTCCTGTAGAATATGCCTTGCACTATGTGGAAATTGTTGAACAATAAGCGCTGAGCGCTGGACAGTATCCTATTTTCCCGTAAATTCGATTGCTCACCACATAATTCTCTGGCTAATGCATATTCCTGTACAGAAGAAGATAAGAGTAGGTTTTTTTGTAGCTTTTACTGTGATCATAGTAGCTTCAGTTTGCTCCTTCCTTGTAACGAAAAATCTCCTGGACAATGCCCAGCGGTTGAATCATACCATACAGGTATCAAAAAGCCTGGAGGTGATCACCCGTCAGCTAAAGGATGCTGAATCTGCCATCAGGGGGTATAATATCACTAAAGACACCGCCTTCCTGAAACCCACCATGCGGGAAAGAAGTAACAAGATACAGGTTGAATATATGCAGCTGAGGCTGATAACATCGGGCAATCCCCAGCAACAACGGCATCTGGATACACTGAAGAGCTTACTGGATTATAAATACCGTCAGCTGAGAGAAGGTGAGCAACGTATTACCACCCATGAGAAAGATACCTCCGCAGTACATCAGGGTGAGAAAACCATAGATAAAATAGAACGGAAGGTGCAGGATATGCTGAAAATAGAGGCATCATACCTGAACCGCAAAGCAGTGCTGCAACGTTTCTATTCTGCCATCTGGATACCTGTTATCTTTATTTCATCGCTGATGGCTATCCTGATAGGGATCTATTCCTATATTACCCTTACGCGCGAGTTCAGGTTACAGCTACATATAGAATCAAGACTGAAAGCTTATCAGCGGGACCTGCAACAGAATATCAGACTGCTGAACAAGTCTAACGAAGAACTGGAACAGTTTGCCTATGTAGCCTCTCACGACCTGCAGGAGCCCCTCCGTAAGATCTCTACATTCAGCGACCGTTTACAGTCAAAATATGGTGATAACCTGCCGGAAGAAGCCTCAGACCTGCTAAAGCGGATGATGGCTGCTGTAGGCCGTATGCGGGTGCTCATCAATGACCTGCTGCTTTTCTCCCGTGCAGGCAGGATCACCCCGGAAAACGTTGCCCTGGTAGATATGGTGGCCCTGGTCAATGAAGTGGTGAGTGATGTGGAAGAAGGTTTACTGGAAAAGAATGCAATTGTAAATGTAGGCCCTATCCCTCCCATAGAAGGAAATGCCACCGCTTTCCACCAGCTTTTCCAGAATATCATTACCAACGCCGTTAAGTTTGCATCTCCGGAAAGGCGGTTGGTCATTAATATCACATCATCCACGATAGATAATCTATGCAGTATCCATGTTGAAGATAACGGTATAGGCTTCGACCCTGCCTATGCCGAGCGCATTTTTTTACTCTTCCAGCGTTTACATGGCATGAGTGAGTATTCCGGAACGGGAATAGGCCTGGCCATTTGTAAAAAGATCGTAGACAGTCACCACGGACATATATCTGCTACAGCCCTTCCCGGAGAAGGCGCTACTTTTATTGTTGTCTTACCGCTAACACAAATTAATCTACATGAAAGTTAGCCTGACATAAAAAAACTAGCATTCTTATTGCAGAGAATTGCTGAACCTGGCAAATATTTCGGCATATGACAGATCAACCCGTAAACATATTAATGGTAGATGACGATGAGGATGACTTTTTCCTGGTAAGCCAGCTGCTGCAGGACATTTCACCAGGACAGTACCAGCTGGACTGGGCACCTACCTACTCAAAAGCCGTTGAAGAAATAGACCGGAAAAAACATGATATTTACCTGGTGGACTATCGCCTGGGGCCATACACCGGTATAGATATCCTGCATCATTTTCAGCAGCTGGAATACAGGGCCCCGGTAATAGTGCTGACCGGTAAGGGTGATTATACCATCGATAAGGAAGCCATGCAGGCAGGTGCTTCAGACTATCTTGTAAAAGGAGAGATCAGCGCAGACCAGCTGGAACGCTCTATCCGTTATGCTCTTGATGAAGCACATCACCTGCGGGTTATTGAGGAGAATGAGAAAAAGTACTTTGGCGTGTTCGAAAAAGCGCACGATCTCATTATTCTGGCAGATTGTGACAAGAATGTCATAGACGCCAATCCCGCCGCACTCAGAAATCTGAAGTATTCCAAAGAGGAAATGCTGAACTTGAACCTGAAAGAACTGTTCTATCATGAAGACCAGTACCGGCATTTCTTTGAGAATATCTGTGGGGAAGATTCCAGCCTTCGGACAGAATATAATTTCCTGACCAAAGAAGGGCGTAAACTGGACGTAATGGTCAGCGCCGTTACCCTGGATGAAACGGAACAGATCTTTCTATGTGTGGCGCAGGATATCACCGAGCGCAAACGGGAAGAACAGGAGAAACAGCAACAACAGAAGTTTGTGGTAACAGGCCGTATAGCAAGGGTCATTGCCCATGAGGTGAGGAATCCGCTCACCAATATACTGCTGGCAGTGAGCCAGTTCAAGGGAGAACCTGTAGACCCGGAGGAAAGCCAGGTATATGTGGACATTATTGAGCGCAACTGTACCCGTATTAACCAGCTGATCACCGAACTGCTGCATTCTACCAGGATGATGGAACTGAATATCCAGCCTCATGGCATCAATGAGCTGACAGATAAAGCACTTACACTGGCGCAGGACCGTTTGCAGCTGAATGAGATAAAAGTGAATAAAGACTATCTGAAGCAGGATATCATCATCCCGGCGGATGAGGAGAAAGTTGTGATAGCGTTGCTTAACATTATCATCAATGCTATTGAGGCTATGACGCCGGGTAAGGGAGTACTTACTGTGCAAACCCTTCAGCAGAAAGATAAGGCTGTCATTACAATAAGTGATAATGGCCCTGGCATTCCGGAAGAGATGAAAATGCGGTTATTTGATCCTTTCTTTACCAGTAAGCCCAAAGGTACAGGGCTTGGCCTGACCAGCACACAGAACATTGTCATGAATCATAAGGGCACTATCCATGTAGAAAGTGAACCGGAGGCAGGAAGTACGTTTACAATTACGCTGCCTGTTAATGGATAACTGCCTGCTGGTCAGAAGGACCGGTTTCGCCGGAGGTGAAACCGGTCCTTTGAGTAGCTGATACACTTCCCATTATATTTCATTGAACTTCTCGTCTGTATTTTCTATTGCTTCTTCCACAGAATGAGATTCCTTCATGTTCATTCTTTTCTTTGTCTCCTCTGCAAGCCTGGAGTAGTATTTATGCAGCGTATCGAGCTCATCTTCCGTCAGGTCTTCCACTACTATCAGCCTGTTACTCGCTGCTCTGTTGGCTGCTATCAGTTCATTCAATTTTAACTGGATGGATTTTGAATCTTTATTCTGTGATTTCTGGATCACGAATACCATCAGGAAAGTGATGATGGTAGTGCCTGTATTGATGACCAGCTGCCAGGTATCTGAATAATCGAATACCGGTCCTGTTATTCCCCATATAATGATCACTGAGAGTGCAATAAAGAATGCCCAGGGAGTTCCTGTCATCTGTGCTACTTTACCGGAAAAGCGTTCAAAGAAATTGTTATTGATCTTCTCTCCGGCAGCAGAATTAATTTGCTGTTCCATAACGTACCTGTTTATCAATACAGGCGTTGCAAATAGTATACCGTGCACATGAAAAAGGGCGCTTGCAGCGCCCTTCCCTGATCAGTAATTTATGTTGAGCAATCGTAGTTTGTTGTATAACGTCTTACGATCTATGTTCAGCAGTTGTGCCGCTTTCGTTTTATTGTATTTCACTTCTTTCAGCACATTGATGATCTTGTTGTATTCTGCCTGCAGCGCTACTGTTTTAAGATCGTTCTCATTGGTAATGGATATCAGTTCTCCGGCCATATTCACCTGGTGGTCATCTTCATAAGAAGCCTGAGAGAATGATTCTTTCATTTCCAATGGTAATGTAGACAGGGTAATATCGTCATGCTCTGGCGTGAGCAGGCATGCGCGTCTGATCACGTTTTTTAGCTCACGGATATTACCTGGCCAGTTATATTTATTAAAGCATTCCCATACTTCGTGGGTGATCTTCCCGCAATTCTTCTGCAGCTCTCTTTCCACCTGGCGGATAAAAGCGTCTACAAATAGCGGCAGGTCTTCCACTCTTTCCCTCAATGGCGGGATGTAGATAGTGAATTCGTTAAAGCGATGGAAGAGATCTTCACGGAAACGGCCTTTAGCAACGGATTCCGATAATTTCTCGTTCGATGCTACTATGATACGGACATCGATAGGTATCTCTTTCAGGCTACCTACGCGGCGTATCACTTTCTCCTGGATAACACGCAGCAGGGCTACCTGTATATCGTAAGACAGATTTGACACTTCATCCAGGAAGAGGGTACCTCCATGTGCCTGTTCAAAGGCGCCGATCTTGGTATTGATAGCACCTGTAAAGGCCCCTTTCTCATGACCAAATAGTTCACTGGCGGCCAGCTCTTTGGATAGGCTTCCACAGTCCAGTGCTACGAAGGGTTGGTTATGTCTTTTACTGTGGTGATGGATAAGGTGTGCAACTGACTCTTTACCGGTACCTGTTTCTCCGAAGATGATCACACTATAATCAGTTGGCGCAACCAGTTTTATTTGCCGGAACAGTTCGCGGGCATTACTGCTTTCGCCATAAACGTATTTATGTGTTTTATCCAGCATTTCGCTATTAGGATCGTCAGGTGTGGGCACTCCGTCGGCATTGCCGTTACCGTTAGCTGCACGTATTGCCGGCATGGACGATTCCCGTTCACGTTCTGAGTCCATATGGGCAAATGCTTTGTGGACCAGGTTGAGTATCTCGTCAGGGTATAGCGGTTTGGAGAGATAATCATAGGCTCCATTTTTCACCATATCCACAGCAACTCTAACGTCGGTATAGCCAGTGATGATGATCACTATTGTACGTGGATTTATCTGCAGGATATCCTGCAGCAGCTGGGCACCATCAGTGTCCTTTAAACGGTAGTCACACAACACCAGGTCGAAGGTCTTTTCCTTCATCATCTTCAGGGCAGTTGCACCACTCATTGTAGTATCCACCTTAAAGCCATGTTTACCAAGAAACTTGCTTAATAACGTACAAATATTTATCTCATCGTCAATTATCAAAATATTTCTCATAATATTTATATGTGGTGTTAGACAACAGCAATTAAATTTACAAATTTATAATGACCTTACTTTCGGCTTAACATAACACCCATTAATTCATCCAGGCTTTTCACATTGAATGGTTTAGCCAGGAAATAACTGGCGCCTGCATTCAATGCTGTTTGTTTCTCCATGCCGTTATCATATGCACTGATCGTTATCACTGGCAAGGTGGGACATTTCTTCTTAATAGCCGGAAGAGCTTCCAGTCCTGAGCCATCTGGCAGATGGATATCCAGGAAGAGAAGATCCGGTTGTTGTTGTTGTAAATATTGCAATCCGTCGGTAAGTGCATGAACATACTTGACGTTATATCCATATCTTACAAGGCTAAGCTGCAACAGTCGGCAGATATCCGGTTCATCGTCAATTATCAAAATAAACGATCCTTTCATCCCCTCTTTTGATAACATTTCGTCAGACGGGTGGTCCACGTCTGGTTTAACATGTTGTACCATGCGTTCACTTATTCCATTAACTAATTGATTATCAAATAAGAAACAATCCTTCCTCAATTACAGGTCTTTTCTCTTGTTTTCTGTTTCCAAAATACCTATCCTTCTATACTTCCAAATATCAATCCATTGCTGAACTGGCAGCTCCGGCAAGCGTTTACCTTTCAGGACTGTGGAATTTTCTCCACAGTCCCGTTATCGGTTCCACAAATACGAGCGCTTTTTCTGGCAGGTGCCACTCTCCTCCTCTGAGAGGAAGGGGGGATGGTATGGTAATTGGACTTTTTCAGAAGCATTTAGTTTTTTCATTCATAGCTGTTGTTTTAGTTATTGTCCCGGGGTACATCTCCGGGACAATTTTATTTCATTAACATCCCGTTCACAGATTTCTGTTTTCTCACCTTTATTTTTGAATCTGTCTTTTGGTTTTTTATTGAGTTTTAACAGGTTGTTTTCTTGTTTTAAATAACAGAGCCAGGTTCTTTAGCCTGGCTCCTTCAATTGTTAAAGATTTATTAACCTCACTTTTTTTGTGTCCTTGCATTAACCCGGTAATATTACCTGTTTCAAAAACCTGTATGCCAATGCCCCTCAAATAAATTATTGATGACATGAACGCCACAATAGAATATGGCTTTCCTGGTATCCCGGAACACCATATTAAAGTAATCCATCAGCTCCCCTCCCATTATGCAGCATATCGTTGTGATTTTGCAGATCCGGTACTGGTCAGCGCTCCACCGGCGGATATCATTTACCATACAGCCATGGTACAGGGTTGCTCCGTAAGTAATAATGTTTTTATTGTCAGGGAGCCCATACAGCTTCTGCCTGCTGTAAAGGAACCGCTGAGTACTATCAGCTGTATGCTGCAGGGCAGTGTGAATGTTGTGCGTCATGACATGACGGTACTTCCTCTTCTGCAGGGACAGTATAACTGTTTGCAGGTAGACCGGCTGCAGCAGCCAACTCTTTTCACACCGGGCATTTATGAGGTGCAACATTATGAGTATTCTCCTGATCTCCTGGCTACCTTTTCATCTGGTTCTCTTTTGGTAAACAGATGGCTGTCTAAAATAAACAGCGGTGTTCCCGGGGTGTTGACGCCTACTCCGGGGGTGATATGGGATAAGCTGTATCATCTGAACAAGGAGGTAAAATATAATATGGTCAATACTACGCTGCGTAAGGCCTGGTTATCCCGCAAGCTCCAGGAGCTGCTGATCCTTGAACAGCGCTACTACTCTTAAGTTTCCTTTTAAGTTTGCCGGTAATTTAAGAGAAATTACTATTGAGGGAGAAGCCTATCTGCAAGTGGCAAAAGATCCAAACCGGCCTTTTATCCTGCATACCCCAAAAGGCGCCGTGCAGGTACTCGGCACCTCCTTCAATGTGAATACATATGACTCAGGTATGGTAAAGGTTTCTTTAGTAGAGGGCGCTGTTGCTTTCAACTCAGTTAAATTAAACCCTGGACAAGCTGCTATATCTACAACTGAAACTACAGTGACTACCCTGAATGAAAATGACCTGCTCTGGATAAAAGGCAGATATAAACTAGACAATACGCCATTGTCGGAAATCACGAAGATATTGCCCCGCTGGTACGGAATCCAGGTAGTTATAGACAACAGTAAAATTGCAGACAAAAAGTTTACTGGTACAATATTGAAGTCAGAACCAGTTGAAGAATTCCTGGATGCAATAAAGATAACTACAGGAGCAGAATACTATTACAAGGATAAAATATTACATATCCATTAATGTCAATATTATCCAGATTTACCCCAAATCTTCACTAAAACCGTACTTTTGCCCCGATGCAAAAATACGCTACCATACTCTCCGCTCTCCGCATAGACGAGCTGAACGAAATGCAGCTCGCTTCCATAGAAGCGAACCAACAATCAGACAACGTCATTTTACTGTCCAATACCGGCTCAGGAAAGACCCTGGGATTCTTAATTCCCATCCTCGAAAGGCTGGATAAAAACATCCCCGGTACTCAGGCACTCATAGTTGCCCCCTCCCGGGAACTGGCAATGCAGATTGAAAAGGTCTGGAAACAAATGACCACCGGCTTTAAAATAACCTGCTGCTATGGTGGGCACCTGAGGGAAACAGAAGAAAATAACCTGCTGGAAGCACCAGCTCTTATAGTCGGTACCCCCGGCAGACTGGGAGACCACATCCGCAGAGAAAATATAAAAACCGCAGGTATCACCACTCTTGTATTGGATGAGTTCGATAAATCCCTTGAACTGGGCTTCCAGGATGAAATGGAATTTATCATAGAATCCCTGCCTAACCTAAAAAAGAGGATCCTCACTTCCGCCACAGAAGCGGTGGAAATACCCGATTTTGTTGGCTTGGAAGAACCGGCAAAACTGAACTTCCTTACAGAAGGAAAGTCTGAAGCACTCACCCTGAAATACGTAGATAGCGAGGATAAAGACAAAGTAGATACCCTGTTCAGGCTTATCTGCCACCTGGGCAGCCGGCCCACTATAGTCTTCTGCAACCACAGGGAAGCCGTAGAACGTACCAATGGATTGCTGAAAGAAAAGGGACTAACCAGTGTTTTCTATCACGGCGCCATGGAACAACAGGAAAGAGATGCCGCCCTCTGTAAATTCAGGAACGGCACTTCCAACATCCTTGTCACCACAGACCTTGCCGCCCGTGGCCTCGATATCCCTCACATCCGCTACATCATACACTACCATCTGCCTCATAACGTCGAAACCTTCACCCACCGCAATGGCAGAACGGCCAGGATGGATGCCAGCGGAACCGCTATCCTGCTCATAGGACCAGATGAGAAGCTACCGGAATATATCAATGAGGAAGTTGAACTGATGACGGTTCCCGATAATGTCGAATTACCGGAAAAACCCAAATGGACCACCTTCTTTATAGGAGCAGGTAAAAAGGATAAGGTAAATAAAGTTGACATTGTAGGCTTCCTCACCAATAAAGGACAGCTGAAAAAAGATGATATAGGCCTGATAGAAGTAAAGGATTTCTTCTCCTTTGTAGCTATAAGGAAGAGCAAAGCAGCAGTTACCCTCCCACTCATCCAGGGACAAAAGATCAAGAACAAGAAAGTGAAAATGGACATCGCGAAATAGATTGTATACAAAAGGACGCTTTTGCCTCCCGGCAAAAGCGTCCTTTCCTACTCCTCAACTCCCCCTTTCAAGTATGTCTCAAGCATGTTTAAAGCATGTCTTAAGCATGTTTAGTGCATGTATTGCGGTAGCACTTTAGCGCCACGGTATAGTTATTTAATTAACCACATCTTCGTATTCAGGTTATCCGCTCCCTGGCGGGTCACCGCTTCCATACGATGCACCCCGTTAAGAGACTGTTCCTTCAACGGATAGATAAACCTCACCGGTACCAGGTTATTATTCAGGTTAGACGGTCCCGGAATAACCTCCGGCATTCCCGTCCTTCTCCAGTCATACCAGGCCTCCAACCCATTAAAATAAAATGCGATCCACTTCTGCAAGGCGATCTTCGCCAGCACATCCCCCGTATAAGCAACGGTGGTCTGGGTAAGATAACCAGCAGGCATAGTCACATCAATACCATATTGAGCAGGAACTATACTCTTCCAGTAGTCAAAATTGGCAGTAATGCCATTAGTATAATAAGTAGCCGCATCACCGGTAGAGATCAGGTTCTTCTCCCGGGCCTCTGCAAGAATGAACTGAAGCTCAGCATAGGTCATAAGCAACGCCCGGGGAGCAGCAGGGTCCGGCGGAGCCTGGTTCAGGTCATTACATACCAGGCAGGCAAAAGTATACCCCACACGGGATACACCCTGTACACCACCATTATACGCCAGCGCATCCACATCGCTCAGGCCATTAGGAATACCTTGTATCTTCGGAGTACCAGCTGTTACGGAAGTCTGCGTCGGCCGACCAAACACCTTCAGCCTGGGGTCGCCCAAAGCCGTAAGACGATCACTCAAAGTCTTGCTGACACGGAACTCGTCGATAGAACCCACACGGGAAGTATACAACGGCCACTGGTTAGGAGCGGCTGACAGATAGACCATCTCCGCATTATCAGCATTACCGGTAAACACAGGATTATTAACAGCATCGGCAACTATCGCCTGCATCTGCGCACTCACGTTCTTCTGTTTAGACATACGCAACAGGTAACGTAACCGCAGGGAGTTAGCCAGCTTACGCCACTTGATAATAGAAGCCGCTCCACCACCAAACAGGATATCCCCATCCAGCGTAGTACCACTTACCGCCAGCAGGGAGTTAGCACGAGCCAGATCTTTCAGGATACCGGCATAAATATCTTCCTGCTTGTCATACGCCGGCTGATAAACACCCTCCAGCTTGGCTTTACCGGCCTCAGAATAAGGGATGTCGCCATAAGCATCAGTTGCCTGGGCAAACATCCAGGATTTCAACACAAGAGAAACTCCATAATAAGGGTTAGTAGTATCCTGCCCCAGCGTAGTGAAGATGTTCTGCAGATTGCGATAATTATCATATACATCGTCCCACACACTGTTCTGCTCTCCCCAGAGGTACCGGTCCTCATTTACGAACTGGATCTTGGCGTGATGCTGTACCACAATGTTGCCAATGCCCCAGGCGCTGTTTACCTGCCGGTTCATCATATTCCTGATCACACCACTCAGCAGCAGGTCAGGCGTTACATTAGTAGGATTGTTATTGTTGGTATTGGTTTCCCTGAAGTCCTTGGTACAGGATGCCAGAAGCCCTGCCAGTATAAATATCTTAAATAGTTTCATCTGTCAATATTTGATTTTTATCGGTCAGATGGAACCGCGAATACAGGAGAATCTGTCACCCGCGGTTTCATTCCTGTCCTTTTTAGAGTTTAAAGCTGAGATTCACACCATAACTACGGGTGGTAGGAAGGCTCATATATTCAATACCTGGCAATGCAGTACCACCGGAATAAGACATATTCTCAGGGTCCACATGCGGTACATTATCCCACAGCAACAGGTTACGTCCCACCAGCGATACATTCAGCCCCTTGATCAGACCTTTGCCAAAAGAAGGGAAACTATAGCCTATCTGCAGCTCCCGAAGCTTTATAAAAGAAGCATCATACATCACCCCTTCTGCAATGGAACGGCCACCGGTCCAGGCACTATGCCACTCACGCACAGGCACTTTGGTAGTGTTAGTAGCAAAAGTGCCATCTGTTTTCTGGGTAACGCCCTGTCCTATCACACCATTACCTTCTTTAGTGATGTCATAACCATCTGCACGGCCTTCCAGGGTCTCTTTAATGATCCCGCCTTCACGGCCCACAGTCTGGGTATGGGAATAAAGTTTACCTCCCTGGCGAATGTCAAACAGGAAACTCAGCTTCACTCCTTTATAATTGAAAGTATTACCTACCCCCATCAGCCAGTCCGGATTGTAGTTACCCAGCTTGATCTTTTCTGTAGTAGCCATCGGGCGACCATTAGCCGCAAATACCATCTGACCGGTATACTGCTTCGATGCATCATAATATGGCGCATCAGGGTCAGAGCTCTGCACTCTTGCAAAACCGATTCCATATAGGTCTCCCATACGCTGTCCTACCCTGGCTTCCACGCTTACGCTTCTGTCTGCCATTACATAGTTGTCCAGCTCATCGCTCAGCTCTATCACCTTGCTGCGGTTGGCAGAGAAGTTCACATAAGCGTCCCAGCTGAAATTTTTCGTTTTCACCGGCATTACATTCAGCATCACTTCCACACCATTATTGCGGATAGAACCGGCATTGATAACCCGGGTCTCATACCCGCTGGTATTAGATAAAGGAATGTTCAGTATCTGGTTCCTGGTATTACTCTGGTAATAGGTCACATCCAGTCCAAGGCGGTTCTGGAAGAAACGCAGGTCCGTACCAAATTCATAGGCAGAGCTGATCTCCGGTTTCAGGTTCAGGTTAGACAACCTGCTGGTCTCTTCATACACCTGTGCTGCCCCATAAGGATCGCTACGGTTGTAGGTCTGGGTAAATGCAAACGGATCGGTGTCATTACCTACCTGCGCAAAGCTGGCTCTTACTTTAGCAAAGCTGAACACAGAAGGCAATGTGATCATATCACTGATAATAGCACTCAAAGCCACTGAAGAATAGAAATAGGAATTCTGCTCCTTACCGAGGCTCTTCAGATCTTCCGGCAGGGTCAGGGCGCTGCTCCAGTCGTTACGGCCCGTTACATCCAGGAACAGTTTGTTCTTCCAGGATACACCGGCAGAACCATATAAACTGTTGATCTTCTTACCCACGTCATTCTCATTAGACACCAGCGCTATCCTGGAATTGGTTAGCCTGTAGATATTGGGGAGGTTCAGCTGACCAGCCACTGCTTCTTTAAAAAGGGAGGTCTGCTTCATCTGGTTACCGCCAAAAGTACCGTTCACAGAAAAGTCTGAGTTGATCTCTTTATTGGCAGTGAACAGGAAATCTGAGTTACGCTCTTCGTTGATGATGTCCACTTCCCTGTATTCGCCATAAGGGAAACGCTGGGTGCTGAATGCACGGCGGTATTCCCTGCGTTCGCTGCTCCAGTCCGTTGCAGTACGAAGCTGAACGTTCAGCCAGTCTGCAAGGTCATAACGGAGGATCACGTTCCCAATGATCCTGTCATAAAACTGACCGTTAGTGTTTTGAAACACGGTCATGTAAGGGTTATCGTGATAGTTGTAGTTCCAGTTGTACTGCTGCTGGTTTTCGCGCCCCCTCATCCACAGGCGTTTCAGATCGCTCACTTTCACAGAAGCGGGCAGCCAGCAGTTGAACAGGTACATAATACTTTCTGTACCGTAGCTGATAGAAGGACGGTTGTCGCTCTCACTCTTGATATAGCTCACAAAAGCCCTGGCAGTGAATTTGGGCGTCAGGTGATAGCCTCCGGAGAAAGTAGTGGTATTCCTGTCCAGGCCTGTATTAGGTACAATACCTTTCTGGTGAAGATTGGTATAGCTTAACCGGAAATCACCATTATCGTTAGCGCCGGTAAGGGCTACGTTATTAGTGAAGGTATTTCCCGTTTCAAGGAAGTTCTTCAGGTTGTCATTGTCGGCCTCCCATTTTGTGGGGGTAATAGTGCTGCCTGCAGGGGCATTCAGATCTCCACCGGTATAAGGAATAGCCTGGCCGTTCAGGGTACGGGGAGAATTGAACTGTGGATAAAGCTGTCCTTTAAAAGCGGGTCCCCATCCTTCGTCGGTACCATCTGCCAGTCCGCCGCCGGCGCCGTTCACAAAGGCGAAGTCGCCGCCGCTGCTGTTACCCTGGCCGTATACTTTCTGGTATTCCGGCAGCTTCAGGGGAGTTTCTATAGTAAGGTTGCTGTTTACCTCTACGCCGATCCCTTTTTGCTTACGCCCGGCTTTTGTCTTGATCATTACCACGCCATTAGCTGCCCTGGAGCCGTATAAGGCAGCTGCTGCAGGGCCTTTCAGCACGCTCATGCTCTCAATATCGTCAGGGTTGATGAAGCTGGCGCCGTTGCCAAAGTCCACCTCCATATTATTACTGCCATTTGCACCGGTGATGGCATTGCTGATGGGCACACCATCAATTACATACAGGGGCTGGTTCTTATTGAGGTCTACAGAACGTTCCCCACGGATAGATACCCTGGCAGAACCGCCTACACCGGAAGGGCTGCTTATTACGGTCACACCTGCTACTTTACCGGCCAGCTGGTTCACTACATTGCTTTCACGGGCTACGGTGAGGTCGTCTCCTTTCACTTCCTGGAGAGCATAACCCAGTTTCTTCCGCTCTTTTTTAATACCAAGAGCGGTCACTACCACCTCTCCCAACCCTTTGGTGTCGGTAGCCATGGCCACAGTAGCGGCGTCGCCGGCTTTCAGTTCCTGGGTGGTAAAGCCAACACTGCTGATAATAAGGATGTCATTGTTCCCGGCCTGGATGGTAAAGTTGCCGGTGTTGTCTGTAATGGCTCTTTTTGTGCCCCCTTTCACCTGGATGGTTGCGCCAGGTAAGGGCTGTTTATCATCGCCGGAGATCACTTTACCGGTGATAGCCTGCTGGGCTACTGCCGTAAAAGAGAGAAAAAACAGGAGGAATCCTGCGGCAAAGATGCGCAGATAAGAATGGTTTAGTGGCATGCAGAATATAGATTATTAAATAATGATGAATCTGCTGCAAAAATGCCTAACCTATCTTATCCACATCTTAACAAGACGTTAACATTCAATTAAATAAATCCTTTCTCTAAGGAAAGGAAGGCTTCCCGTGGATTAAGATGTTGCCACAATATGGTATAAACCGCCTGAGCCACAGGCATATATGCACCTACTTCCAGGTTCATTTCAAATAGGCATTTACTGGCGTAATATCCTTCAGCTATCATGTTCAGTTCCAGTTGCGCGGCTTTTACACTGTAGCCTTTACCTATCATATTCCCGAAGGTGCGGTTACGGCTATGCAGGGAATAACAGGTTACAAGCAGATCGCCCAGGTAAGCGCTGGCATTATAATTATGCTCCTGTCCTGCCTCCGTATGTTCTTTACCGTAAGCCTCCAGGAAATGCTGCATTTCCCGGAAACAGTTGGTTATATATACACTGATGAAATTATCTCCGTATTCAAGACCATGGGCTATACCTGCGCCAAGAGCATAAATGTTCTTCAGCACCGCTGCCAGCTGTACACCTATTACATCATGGTTCACTATCGTTTGCAGGTAACTGTTAGTGAACATGTCTGCCATTGACTGGGCCTGCGTTTCCTGCAAACCGGAAAAGGTCAGGTAAGAAAGTTTTTCATTAGCCACTTCTTCTGCATGACAGGGGCCGGTAATAGTGAAATATCGTTCCAGCGGCAGATCAAAGATCTCAGAAAGATAATCGTTGATGAGCAGGTTGTTGCCCGGCACCAGACCTTTAATGGCATTGATCACCTTTTTACCTTCCAGCATTTCAGGTGTTAACTGCAGCAACACATCTTCCAGGAAAGCAGATGGTACGGCAAGTACCAATACATCACTGGCTGCAACTACTTCCTCTATGTTGCTGCTCAATTGTATCAGACTGGTATCAAAGTATACAGAAGTGAGATAGTGCCTGTTGTGATGGCGTAACTGCATGTAACGGATAGTATCCTCATTCCTGATCCACCAGGCAATCTGCCTGCCATTGTCCGTTAATATTTTGGCTAACGCCGTGGCCCAGCTGCCACTACCTATAATACCTGCTTTCACGTATCTGCTCTTTTTTCCGCAAAGTAAGGAATTTTACTTGCTAATGTTATCATACCGTTAAGTCAGTACTCCGGATAGTTATGCGTACTATCATTCACGTAGTCCAAAAGAGTTGCTTTCATATAATCCTTAAAATATTTATATATAACTTCAAAAGCAACACGCCTAAATATTGCAATAAATTAAATATCACTTCTTTTGGGTCAATCATCACAGAGAAATACACTCTCTTCTCTATACTTTTTCAATTAAAGATGACCATTCCAGATATTCCAACCAAAAATAAAATTGACATTAATTAACCTATAGCTTAATTTAGTGGTTAAGAGAATTGCATATATAAATAGAAAGATCTGACACAAGCCGGAGGCAAGTGTGCATAGATGCCGAAAATGAAAAAGAGATTTTGAGGTTTCTTAAAGAAGATCCTGC
Organism: Chitinophaga tropicalis; assembly: GCF_009758205.1. Taxonomy (GTDB): domain Bacteria; phylum Bacteroidota; class Bacteroidia; order Chitinophagales; family Chitinophagaceae; genus Chitinophaga; species Chitinophaga tropicalis. Next base: position 856,006 of record NZ_WRXN01000001.1, on the reverse strand, counting down.
TCGTATAAAAAAGTTTCGGCAAATAGTTAATCTATTAATAGAGGGCATTCGGAATACAGAGCTGTATGACAAAGAAGATATTGATTCCGGATGTAAGGATGTTACAGCCATGAAGATGTTCAAAAAGGGTCAAAACATCAGACTGTATTGCAAAGAGCAAAAAGGACCTTTGGGTACATATTATATTATAGTTAGTGAGTTGTTGAAGAAAAAGAAATCTCAAAAGAACGGGAATACAGAAAAGACTCTCATAAAAAAAGTTTCCAACTATGACTACGAAATCAAAGAGCGCCCGGAAGAATAATCCATGGGAAGAGATCTTAACTCCAGCTACCCATAAAGAAAAGATAGAGCTTGACACGCAAATGCTTGCTTTCAAATTTCTGTCTATAGTTGAAAAATGCCAGGATATCAGGAAAATATCCCGAAAAGAATTAGCTAAACGGATCAATACTTCCCCAAGCTACATAACTCAACTCTTCCGTGGCGACAAAATTCCCAATCTGGAAATATTAGTCAGGATGAGTAAAGCTATGAATTTCGATTTTCAGATTTCGGTCTCTACGAATGAAAGTATCCTGGAAGAATTCAAGGAAGATGAATTACTTAATACTATGAAAAAAGCCCGCTCTGAGCGTGTAAGGATGGTATTAAAAAATACTCCGGCAATCTCTGCTGAAATATACAACAAGTCAGCTATTCTGTGTCCAATAAATAATGAAGAATATCAAGATGAAAGTAAAGCCATCCCCGCTTGAATTGAAAGAATTTGTCGTATTGGATTTTCATTACGATTTCAATCATCCTGAAAAAGAAATATCTATTCCTGAATTATTTAAAGAATACAATTACGACTTAGACTTTGCAATTAAAACAAGCGATCCTGCATTAATACAGATCTTTGTAAAATGTGATGTTAACCGGGGAGTTTCGGAGCCTTTGCCTGGGTATTCTCTCAAAGTGGAATGCATGGGTATGTTTTCAATTACTGAAAACCAGATCCTTGACAGCAAAGAAGAAATGGAAACACTTGTAGTAAACTCAGGTGTTGTTATGACCATTAGTTATATGAGGACCTTTCTGGCTGGCATAACAGGACATTTTCCCTTAGGCAGAATTCTGTTTCCGTCTATTGATCTAAAAGATCTGATAGCCAGGAAGAAGGAGCAAGCAAAAGCAAAACAAGAACAATCCGGGAAGAAAAAAACAAAAAAAGGCGCGAAATAAGGTTCAAATTCAGCACAGGCTGTTCTTTTTCACCAAATACACACGGCCCATATATAACAAGTGTACTGTTATATATGGGCCGTGATTATTACTATGAAAAAAGCTTACTCTGTTACGGAAGCGGTCTTTTCAGCTGCGGCTGGCTTGGCTTTCTTTGTTGCCTTCTTCTTCACAACTGACTTCTTCTTTTTGTCCAGCCCTTTGCTAAGCAGTTTAGCAGCTTTTCTGATCCTGTTCTTAAATTTAGTATCCCCAAGTTCCTTTTTCAGATCAACCAGGAGAAGGTCCAGTTTCTTTTCAATGGTATGGCGGGCTTCTTTATTGTCCGGCTTGGCTGGCTTAGTGGCTTTCGTACTTGACATAACTTATTCTAAATTGGTTTAATGTGGTAACATAAATTTAATCTTAAATTAACACTGGGCAATGTTAAGTTTTTTAGGACAGAGCCTTAAGCCAACAAAAAAGCGCTTTTGTCAATGACAAAAGCGCCTTTAAAAACAGATGCTTAAATATTATTTAGCGGTGCCTTCAAACAGTTCTTTCTTGGCAACCACCTTTACTTTCTTGTTGTTTTCCAATTGTTTTGATACTGCAGAATAAGGAGCACTGATTATCTGCTCTCCCGGTTTCAGACCGGAAAGTATCTCGATATTACTCTCATCCTGCAAACCGGTGGTTACTTCCACCTGTTTTACCGTATTATCTTTATTCAGCACAAACACCACTTCTTTAGATGTACGGGAAGCTTCTTTGGCATCTGCTTCATCTTTTTTACCACTTGCCGCTTTGGTAGAATCAACAACATCCCTGGTCGTTACTGCATTGATAGGCACTGCCAGAACATTGTTCTTACGACGGGTCTGTATATCCACACTGGCACTCATACCCGGACGGAAAGGAAAATTCTTCAGGTTAACGGGATCTATCAGGTCTTTATAGCTTTCAGGTAATATCCTGATATGTACAATATAACTTGTTACCTGCTCTGCTGAAGAAGAGGTGGTAGATGTTGTTGTGGCGGCGCCTTTGCTGGAACTGGCTATCTGCGTTACAATACCTTTGAATTTACGGTTGTTGTAAGCATCAACTTCTACGATAGCGGTATCATTGTATTTTACCCTGGGAATATCGTTCTCTCCCACATCCACCTGTACTTCCATTATGTTCAGATCAGCTATGCGCATGATCTCTGTACCGCTCATCTGACCGGTACCAACCACACGTTCACCTTTCTTTACCGGCAGCAGGGAAACGATGCCGTCCATAGGTGCAACGATAGTAGTTCTTTTCAGGTTGGTGTTAGCTTCGGTCAGACCTGCGGCAGCGCTCTGCACGGCAAATCTGTAGCTGTTCACCTGCTCCTGGGCAGCGTTATAATCTGCCAGGGCTGCCCTGTAACTGCCTTCTGCCGTTTCAAATTCACTCCTGGACACCACTTTCTGGGCATAGAGTTCTTTGTTACGGTCATAGGCTGCTTTATTCTGTTCCAGTTTTGCCTTGAATGCGTTCAGCGAAGCGGCAGTGTTGGCCAGTTGTGCCTGCGCCTGGCTGAGAGAGGCTGTGGCTTTATCCCTTACGGAGCCATAAACGTCAGCATAGATCCTTGTCAGTACCTGTCCTTTTTTTACAGAATCTCCTTCCAATACAGGCAGTTCCACTATCTCACCGGATACGTCAGAACTAACCTTTACTTCTGTTTCGGGGTATATCTTGCCGCTGGCGGATACTACCTCAATGATGTTCTTCTCCTCGACTTTATCTACCGCAACTTTAATGCTATCATCTTTTCCTGCTCTTGAGAGGGCGATGATAATGACAAGTAAAACAATGCTACCAATAATCCAGAAAAGTGTCTTTTTCTTCATAAACCGGCTTATTTCAAAAGGAAGGGAGACTACAGGGTGATCTTCTGATCTCTGTAAAACTCCAGTAGTTTCATTTTAAAAATATAATCGTACTGAGCGGAAACCTTATCGATCTGCGCCTTAAACAGGTTGCTTTGGGTAGTAATATAGTCAATAGTATTCATTAATCCCAGGTCAAACCTTTTGGTAGCAAAATCATAAGCACGCTGGGAAGCTTCCACTCCTTTAGAGGATGCTGAGAATTTCTGAATAGCAGCTACTGCATTAGCATGGGCCGTGTAAATATCCTGTCTCAGCTTCTGGTTATCCTGCTCTTTGGTCAGCTGCTGATTGAGGATGTTCACTTTTGCTTTCTGCATATTGGTACGGGCCTGCCAGCCATTCAGGATGGGAATGTTCAGGGAAAGACCTACAGACTGACGGAAGTTATTATTAAGCTGATCAAAGAAGGGAACGGTTTTAGTATATGCACCTGTACCTGATACAATCACCTGGCGTACAGTATACTTGGTGTTAGCATCTACATCTGCAACGCCAAATGGTGTATTCAGCGTATCCGTCCGGACCCCTGTATAAAAGGTATTCTTGGAAGTGGTAGCGTAGCTGCTGTTGGCATTACCGGAAAGGGTCAGTCTGGGATACAGCTGGGCTTTTGCCGCCGCATAGGAACGCTCTGAATACTTGATAAGTTGCTCGTCTGCCTTCATCAGCGGATTTGAATTCAACGCTGCACTGTACACCATTTCAGGATCAACTTCAGATAATCTTGGTAACGGTATAGAAGCTATATTCTCAGGGATCTGTGGTACAAAAGGCACATCAAATCCCAGGTTCAGCAATGCTTTTATCTGTAAGGTGGAGAGTATTACCTGGTTCTGGGCATTTACCAGCTGCACACTGTCGCTCGCCAGTTTAGACTCAAGATCTGCCTGGTTGCTTTCCGGCACAGAACCAGCTATCACCAGTTTCTTTGTATTCTCCAGCTGAGACAACGTCAGTTTTACCTGCACTTCGCTGATATGCACCTGCTCATTATTAAGCAGTATCTGCAGGAAGGCGCTGGCAATGTTGAATGCCACATCATTTCTTGCCTTATCCAGCAGGAAACTTTGCGCATTGGACTGGTACTTATTGGCAGAGATGGTATTTCTCTGGTAGAACCAGTTGAAAAGAGTAGCACCTATTGATGCACCTGCACCAAAATTGAAATAACTCTGGGTAACGAAGGCGTTGGAAATGGGGTCAATGTTACGGCCGGAACCCAAACCGCCATCAAAACCAAGATTAACGGTAGGGACCTGTGCCAGTTGGCTTTGTTTGAGGGTAAGTTCTGCCAGCCTTTTCTGCACTTCCTGCTGCCTGATGGTTATATTATTTGCCAGAGCGTAATCTACGGCACGCTGGAGTGTCCAGGTATCCTGGGCGTTTACCGCCACAGGGTTCGCAAACAGGAAGATGAGCGCCAGGAGGCATCCCGGGATTTTGGATAATTTCATGACGTTCCAAAAATATAATAATTGTGATGATAACATAAATCTTTTCTTTATCAAGAGCATAAAACTTTATTCCGGACAAACAATTCCCGGTAAAGTTATCCGGAACGAAGCAGGCCTCTGGCTCCTGCATAACGGACAAGACGTTGCTCAACCGGGAAACAACAGCCTGAATTATGCGATCTTACCGTCACGGATCTGTATGATCCTGTGACCGTAAGCTGCATTTACATCGGAATGCGTCACCTGTATGATGGTGATCTTATCTTTCTCATTCAGCAGCTTGAATAATTCCATGATCTCCTTTGCCTGGTCTGAATGCAGGTTTCCGGTTGGTTCATCCGCCAGTATCACCCTGGGCTCTGCTACAATAGCCCTGGCAATGCCTACCAGCTGTTGCTGTCCACCCGATAACTGGTTAGGGAACAGGTCCTTCTTTGCCACAATATTAAACCTGTCCAGTACATCCGCTACCCGGCTCTTTCGCTCTGATGCAGGTACGTTCTTGTATAAAAGTGGTGTCTCAATATTCTCATATACTGTCAGCTCATCTATGAGGTGATAAGCCTGGAACACAAAACCAATGGCTCCTCTGTGCAACTGGGTCCGCTTTTTCTCATTCATTTTGTGCACAGATTCTCCTTCAAACAGGTATTCTCCCCGGGAAGGCTCTTCCAACAACCCTAATATATGCAATAATGTGGATTTACCGGAACCGGAAGGTCCCATTATTGAAACAAATTCCCCTTCAAAAATAGTAAGGTCAATGTCATTCAGAATTTCATGCTTTCCAAATCCAACAGGATAATGTTTCGAAACGTGCTTTAACTGTATCATTCGTGATTCTTTTTTCCGGTAATCTAAAATAAATTTAATACGCCTATTCTGTTCTGAGCGCTTTCACAGGATTCATCAGTGCAGCTCTGACAGACTGCACACTTACGGTAAGCAACGCTATCAGTATGGCCAGCAGGGCCACACCTGCACACATCCACCATTCTATTGAAATACGGTAGGTATAGTGCTGTAACCAGCGGTGCATAATATAACAGGCTACAGGGGTAGCTACTATAATAGCTATAAATACCGGCTTCAGGAATTCGCCGGACAATAACACGGTAACCTGCGTTACGCCCGCTCCCATCACTTTTCTGATACCCACCTCCTTTTTCCTCCTGGCAGTAGCAAATACAGATAGGCCCAGTAACCCCAGGCAGCTGATCACAATAGCCAGCGTAGCAAATATTTTCACCAGGCTTCCCAGCAGTTTCTCATACGCATATTTCTGCTGATAAGATTCATCTACAAATGAATACCCGAAAGGATAATCAGCATTGAAAGAATGATACACCTTTTCCAGCCTGGCCATACATTCACTTACAGACAGGTCCGGGTTCATCCTGAACGTGATCACCCCTCTCCAGGAAGGATTATAGGGAAACACCATGGGGCCGGCCGGCATGTAAGACATCTCCCAGACAAAGTTCTTTACCACTCCGGTAATGGTCCTGGTCTGTCCGTTCAATACTATCTGCTGACCTGTAACCGGTTCCTTCAGCCGCATTACTTTCAGGGCCGCTTCATTTATCATGATGGAGAAAGAATCTGCCGGTGAAAGGAAATCCCTCCCCTCTTTAACCGTAAGCCCGAAGGTAGAGGCAAAATGTTCTGTGCCCGTCAGTATCCCGAAGTTAATTTCCTTCTCTCCTTCCCGCTGTCCGGGCCAGCTTAGTCCCCAGACACTGCCTGACGGAGTGGAAATAGAATTCATGACAATGGTACCGTTGGTAACGGCGCCGCTGGCAATAGCCTCTTCCCTGAAAGCACTATATTCATCGTAGACCTTTCCTTCCAACTGTACATCTACCAGTCCTTTTACGTTATATCCAACAGGCTGCTGTTGTATAAAACGGATCTGCCGGTATATCACCACAGTAACTATCATCAATGCAACTGCCAGGGTAAACTGGAATACCACCAACGCCTGCCGCGGCCGGAAAGTGCTTCCTACCTGGATAATACTGCCCTTCAGCACCGCTACCGGTCTGAAAGAGGACAGGAAGAAAGCCGGATAACTGCCGGAAATGATCCCGGTCAGCAGTCCCAATCCTACTACTGCTATCCAGAACGCAACAGGCGCCTGCAATAAGGTCAGGCTGCTGCCCGTCAGGGTATTGAACCAGGGCAACAGGGCCCACATCAGTATCAGGGCCAGCAACAGAGATACACCTACCAGCAGCAGGGACTCTCCCATGAACTGCCCTATCAGCATTGTCCTGTTAGCGCCTATCGCTTTCCTGACCCCAACTTCCCTTGCCCGCTGTTCACTTTGGGCAGTGCTCAGGTTCATAAAGTTTACACATGCAATCAGCAGTATGCCCAGCCCTAATAATCCAAATAAACGTACAGTGTCGATCTTACCCCCTGTTACTTTTCCATCTTTTATTTTGTCATACAGCTTCCATTCAGACATAGGATGCAGCATGAGGTAAGTACTGGCAGGTATGGATGCCTGCTGTTCATGCAATACATCTCTTATTTTACGTTCTACTGCTGCAGCATTTGCTGCCTGTTCCAGCTGGACGTATGTATTTACGCCAAAGTTTCCCCAGGAATTTTCCTGTACCCACAATTCATTTTTCTCGAATAACCTCCAGCTTAACAAATATGAAAATGTTATAGTTGAATTGCCCGGCGGGTCTTTTACCACGGCAGCCACCATAAGGGACTGCTTTGTGTCAAGCTTCACCATCTGCCCCACCACGTCCGTCTTTCCAAATAGCGTACGGGCCGTACTTTCTGTCAATACAATGACGTTCACATCGCCCAGCGCCTGCTCAGAACCTTTAATAACCGGGAATGTGAACAGCTGCTGGAACTGAGGATCTGTATACATACCATTCAGCTTCACAGACTTTTCTCCTGCCTGCAGCAAATGGGGTGCAGGGTAAGAAGTACGTACCGCATAACGGATCTCCGGTATTGTTCTCTTTAAATAAGGCGCCAGTGGAATAGGTAGATTAGGCCCACCTTCGCCACCGGTTTTTACAGCAAAAACCGACCTGTTGTTCTTATGGAAACTGTCAAAGCTGAACTGGAACAACACATAAAGTATAAGCAGGAAGCTGACAGCCATTCCTATAGCCAGTCCTGCAATATTGATCAGGGAGAAGGTCCGGTTCCTCCTGAGGTTCCGTAATGCTATCTTAATGTAACTGGTAAACATAAGCTCCTTTTGAAGGCTGTTAAAAAGGTAAGGGCCGGTAGACACCCGCCCACTTCATTTTTTACTTGTCATTTTAACGTAACGAACTTTAAAGACCTATTCCGTTCTTAATGATCTTACCGGGTTGCTGAGCGCTGCCCTTACTGTTTGCAGGCTCATTGCCAGGAATGCGATGATCAGTGCCAATGCGCCCGCCAGCAGGAATACAGACCAGTGTATATTGATACGGTATGCAAACTCCTGCAGCCATTGGTACATAAGGTACCAGGACAATGGCATAGCTATAAGCAGTGCAATAAGCACCAGTTTTAAAAAGTCTTTTGAAAGGAGGAAAAGTATACTTCCTACAGAAGCACCCAGCACTTTCCTGATACCTATCTCCTTTGTACGTTGTATCACTATGTAGGAGATCAGCCCCAGCAACCCGAGCACAGCCAGCGAGATAGCCAGCAGGGTGGCTGTCAGTACCAGGCGGCCAAAACGTTCTTCATTCCCGTACTGACGGTTAAAGGCGTCGTCTACAAAGAAATATTCAAACCGTCCGTCAGGTGCATAACGGTTATACAGGCTTTCAACACCGGCCACCACCTTCTTCGCCTGCTCCGGACGTACGCCAATGGTGACAAGCTCAAAGCTGCCCGGTTCAAAACGGATGGTGAGAGGGTGAATATCATCCCGCAGAGAATGATAGTTGAAATTCTTCACTACGCCTACTACTTTTCCATCACGCCCCCATTGCGAGAAACGTTTGCCAACAATATCCTCCGGTTTCGAATATCCTAATGATTTAACTGTAGCTTCATTCACCAGCATGGCCCTGGTACTGTCAGTACCCATCTGACCTGAAATGTCACGTCCCGCTATCACCTTTATACCGTACTGCTTTATAAAGTCGAAATCCACGAAATAAACGTCAATATTACTTGCCTGCATCTCCCCGCTCTTCATCTCCATTTTGCTATAGGCAGAGCTATGCTCCCTGCTGGGAATAGAAGAGCTGAGAGTTACCCCGGTCACTCCCGGCATTTGCAGGATCTCCTGCTTTATATTCACCCATTTATCTTCCTTCTTCTCAATTCCTCTTAACTCTATTACCAGCTGTTGTTCTTTCTTAAATCCCAGGTCCTTTTCCTGCATATAGGTAAGCTGATGATAAACGATCAGTACCCCTGCAATCAGTATTATTGTGATGGCAAACTGCAGAATAACAAGCCCCTGCCGCAGGAACAGCCCTTTGGTACTGCTGCTGAAAGCGCCTTTCAGTACAACTACAGGCTTGTAGGAAGACAGCACCACTGCCGGATAAATGCCTGCCAGCAGCCCTGTCGCAACAGCTATCAGGAAGAACCATATTACCGCAGCATTCGCAAATATGTAACGGGCGATCTCCTTTCCGGACAGCATATTGAACGCGGGCAACAACAACTGGCACAATACGAGAGACAGTACAAAGGCTACCAAAGCCAACACCAGTGTTTCACAGAGAAATTGCAGGGTCAGCTGGCCTTCATAAGCGCCCACAGCTTTCCTTACTCCTACCTCGCGCGCCCTTTCCGTAGCTCTTGCCGTAGCCAGGTTCACAAAGTTGATCACCGCAATCAGCATAATAAAAAGGGCAATGAATGAAAAGATATAAACGTTGGTTACACTACCTTTCACCGGCGCCGTCTTTTTGGATGTCATATAAACATCCTTCAGGCGCTCCAGGTGCAGCGTGTAGTACATGTTGCTGGTCTTCATCATTTTACCCACATGCCTTTCCATGAAGTCAGGCAGTTTCCTCTCCAGTTTCGTTGCATCTGCTCCCGGCTCAAGCAACAGGTAGGTCATAGCGCCAAAATTACCCCAGCTGTTTTCCAGGTCTACTCCAAGCCCCTTGGAAGCAGTGGTCATTGATACCACCATATCAAAAGGCAGATGGGAATTTTCCGGTATATCTTTCATAATACCGGTTACTTTCATCGTATATTTCTTTCCTTCCACCTCTAAGGTTTTACCAATAGGGTCTGCATTCCCAAAATATTTCTTTGCCTTGCTTTCAGACAATACCAGGGAAAAAGGCTCCGCCAGCACCCTCTTGATATCTCCCCTTATCAAGGGGAAAGAGAACATGCTGAAAAAGCCGGAATCCGCTACCAGCACTTTAGATTCATGGTATTTATTCTCTCCCGCCAACACCAGCATATCATCCTGCAATATTCTTACGCAAGCTTTCACTTCCGGAAAATCAGCGTTGATATTCGGCCCCATAGGCATAGAGGTAATACCACTCTCTATCAGCTCTGTCGGCGTTTTTACGTCAGTCACCACCCTGTATATATGATCTCCCTGTTTATGGAAAGTATCATAGCTCAGTTCAAATCTTACATACATGAAGATCAGAAAGCAACAGGTCATACCTATTGTAAGTCCCAGGATATTCAGGATAGCATAGAACTTCTGCTTCCTGATATTCCTCCATGCAATCTTTAAATAGTTCCGGATCATAATACTATTCTGTTTTAAGTGACCGTACAGGATTCATGAGTGCGGCTTTTACTGCCTGGAAACTAACGGTACATAATGCCACCATAACGGCTATGCCGCCCGCCAGTCCGAATACCCACCACTGGATGGCTATACGGTAGGCATAGTCCTGCAGCCATTTGTCCATCGTATACCAGGCTATGGGGATAGCCACCAGGATGGCCACACAAACAATTTTCATGAAGTCTGTAGTAAGTAATGTTATAATATTGGTGATGGAAGCGCCCAGTACCTTCCTGACGCCTATTTCTTTTATACGCTGCCCTGTGGCAAATGTGGCCAGGCCAAACAATCCAAGGCAGCTGATAAAGATGGCTATACCGGCAAAGTAATTGAACAGGCGGCCTGTACGCTGGTCTGTATGGTACATTTTATCCAGGTCCTGGTCTACAAATGAATAGCTGAAAGGATATCCTTCATTGTAACGTTTATATAATTTTTCAGCAACAGCTATTGCCTTTGGGGTATCCTTTCCCGTAGTACGTACATAGATCTTCCAGCTGTTAGGCTGGTAATAAAATACCAGCGGACCAATCCTCTCATGCAATGAAGAATAGTGAAAGTCCTTCACTACACCGGCAATAATACCTTCCCGGCTCCACAGCTTGAACCGCTTACCCACAGGGTCTTTCATTCCCATCATCCTGACAGCAGTTTCGTTGACGATATAACGCGCAGAATCTGAAGAGTTGCCAAAGAAGTTTTGGCCTGCTACCAGCTGTAACTTCATAACGCTCAGGAAGTCCTTATCTGTTCCTATATTACGGAATATCATGGAGGCGTCCTTCTCTTTCCCGTCCCATTCAGTATCCCCCGTGCTATTATCAACATGTATCAGGTCCTGGTTGGCGGTAGATACACCGGCTACGCCTGCTGCGGCAGATAATTCATCCACCGCACTGGCAATATGCTCTCCCATACCTCCTGAAGCAAACGTGAATACATTTTCCTTATTATATCCTAGTTCTTTATGCCTGATATAACTCAGCTGCTGCGCTACTACCAGCGTACTTACTATCAATACGGTAGCTATGAGGAACTGTACCACTACAAGTGCCTTACGGAATGAGATATTGCCGGAACCCGGCGCCAGCCGTCCTTTTAATGCTTTTAAAGGGTTAAATGACGATAGTAATACTGCAGGATAAATACCCGCAACAACAAGCGTAAGCAACATAGACAAGCCTATGGCCACTATCAGCTGCAGGTTATGGAGGGTTAAAGAGAGATGTTTGTCAGTAAGATTACTATAGAAGGGAATAACAAGGACTATCATTATCAGTGCCAGTACAAGAGATAATAAGAACACAAGTACAGATTCCCAGAGAAACTGCATGAACAGCTGCCCCCTGGTGGCGCCGATCATTTTACGAACGCCTATCTCTCCCGCCCTCTGTATGGCCCTGGCTGTAGAAAGGTTCACATAATTTACACAGGCTATGAGCAGGATAACTATTGCTATTATGAGGAAGATCCTGACTATCTTAATACTACCTTCACTCTGGTCAGGATTGTACAGATGCATATCCTTTAGCGGCTGTATATTATAACGCATGCTGGGGTCTGGCTTGGAATCCGGCCTTAACCGGGCCAGCTGTGCCGCTACCTTTCCAGGCAAGGCATTAGGAGAAAGCCGCAGGTAAGTGTCAAAGAAAAAATCTCCCCAGTCGCCATCCAGCGATCCCCAGTAAGTATTCTTGCCAAATTCCTGCGCCAGTATACCATAAGGTAGCAGGAAATCAAACCTGATACTGGATTGTTCAGGGAAATCCTCAATTATGCCGGTTACGGTATAGTTTGTTTTATCATTTACCCTCAGCACCTTACCAATGGCATTATCAGTGCCGAAATATTTCTTTGCCGTACTGCGGGTCAGCACCACAGAAGCATTGTCCGGGAAAGGATGCTGTACATTTCCTCTTATTAACGGGAAGCTGAAAAAGGTAAAGAACGAGGCGTCAGTGTAAGCACAATTCACATCGAAGAAATCCTTATCTCCATATGTGAGCTTTGAAATACTGCCCCAGTTGCCTCTTATCCTGACAAAACTTTCCACCCCGGGTATTTCCTTCACCGCATGAGCCCCCAGGGGGGCAGGAAGACCGGTCCAGGTCTGTACGTCCTTACCGGAAGTGAAGGTTACGCTGGCTCTGTATATCTGCTCTCCGTTCTTATGGAATTTGTCATAGCTTAATTCATCCTGCACCCAAATCAGCAGTAAGATACCTACCGCAAGCCCCAGTGCAAGGCCGCCAATATTTATACCACTATAAAGTTTTTGCCGGAGAATATTCCGCCAGCCAAGGCGCAGGTAATTGCTGATCATAACAATTTTTTAGACGATGATCTTACACATGAAATTGTTCCTTGATATTCTCGGTCACTACTTTACCGTCAAACAGGTTCACAACACGATGGGCAAAGCCGGCATCATAAGGGCTGTGAGTTACCATGATCATGGTAGTACCGGCTTCATTCAGCTCCTGCAACAATTTCATCACCTCTTCACCGTTGGTAGAGTCCAGGTTACCTGTAGGCTCATCCGCCAGGATCATTTTAGGCTTGGCAACAACGGCCCTGGCAATAGCCACACGCTGCTGCTGACCACCAGACAGCTGCTGAGGGAAGTGATTACGGCGGTGCATGATGTTCATGCGTTCCAGCACTTCCTCTACTTTCTGCTTACGCTCACTTGAGGGAACTTTCAGGTACAGCAACGGTAATTCCACATTCTCGAATACGGTCAGTTCATCAATGAGGTTAAAACTCTGGAATACAAACCCGATAGAGCCCTTACGCAGCTGCGCACGTTGGCGCTCGCTCATCCTGGCTACTTCATGGTCCCAGAAATGGTATTCACCTCCACTGGGATTGTCCAGCAGGCCCAGTATATTCAGCAGGGTAGACTTTCCGCAACCGGAAGGGCCCATGATAGCAACAAACTCACCCTCCCTCACTTCCATGTTGATCCCATTCAGGGCCGAAGTTTCTATTTCCTCTGTAGTAAAGATCTTTTGCAGATTAACCGTGCGTATCATTGATTATGGTTTAATAACTAAAAATGGTGTTAATATGGCCATCCGTGGCGTAACCCCTGCAGTTAAGCAGAGGCCACGGCCAGGACTAAAACAACTGTAACTAAAATACTAAAACCTCTTTGTCACCGAAATTCTCATAGGAAGAGGTGATAACCTGTTCTCCTTCCTGCAATCCTTCCAGTACTTCAAAATATTGCGGGTTCTTTTGTCCGAGGGAAATATTACGTTTTACCGCACGTTTACCACTCTTATCTACTACATACACCCAGTTACCACCGGTATCTGAGAAGAAACCTCCTACCGGCAGCAGTATAGCAGAGGAAGACTTACCCAGCTCCAGGCGGATAGGGGAAGATTGTCCGCGGCGTATGCCTTCCGGCGTTTCTTTTTCAAACTTCATATCTACATTGAACCGGCTATTCTTTATTTCCGGGTATACCTTGATGATTTCCAGGGGATAGGTTTTACCGTTGAATTCAAAGGATGCCTTCAGGCCGGCAAACACACGGGCAACATAGTGCTCATCCACTTCCGCCCGCATTTTGAACCCGTTCAGGTCATCTATCTGACCTATGTTCTGACCTGCAGTGATGCTTCCACCTACTTCTGCATCTACAGAAGAAAGCTGACCATCTATAGGGGCCTTTAACACCAGGTTGTTCAGATTGTCTTTCATCATCTGAAGGTTACGTTGCGTACGCTGGATGGTAGATTCCAGCCTTTCTATCTGTATCCTCGCATTCTCTTCCTGGAACTGCTGGCTTTCTATCTCTATCTGCCGTTGCTTTACCAGCCGCTCGTATTCTATCTTATTTTTGTTGAATTCCTGTCTTGACACTATTTTCTCATCTACCAGCTGTTTGGTACGGTCATACAGGTCTTTTGCCTGTTCTATCTGGTAATCCAGGCTGGCTACGGTCTGCTGCATGGTGAAGCGGTTCTGTTTGAGGGACTGCCTGGTATTCTGCAGCTCATTGATCAACCTGTATATCTCGGTCTCATGGTTCACGAAATCCATCATCAGGTTCTGGTTCTCCAGCCGGAGGATACTGTCACCTCTTTTTACCATACTACCGCCTTCCAGGTATTTCTGGCTTACATATCCACCTACAATAGCGTCCAGGCGGATGGTTTTCAGGGGTAACACAACTGCAGTAACAGCTATATACTGATCGAAGGTGCCTTTTGTAACGGAAGAGATGGTGATCTTATCTTTCTCCACATTCAGCTTGGAGCGGTGATCAGCAAAGATCAGGTTATACAGCAGCAGCAATGCTACTACCGCTCCTCCGCACACCAGGGTGATACGCTTCTTTGACCAAAACTTTTTTTCTATTTTCTTATCCATAAATGATTGTAAAACTTTGCCATACAGGTAAGACAACCGGCATGCCAAAGCTAAAAACCCTTTACCATAGCAGGTTTGCAGCCATCCTCCCGTCAAATCAACGTTCTGTAACGTACACCGCACGTTCATTTCCGGACAATTTCGCCAGACCGCCCCACAGGCACTGAGAAAACCGAAATCTTTTTATAATATTGCCAGTGGCCGCATCCGTCACCGGCAATAAGTCCCCATCCCCTGCCGGGAACGTCATTTGCGGGTATATTACCAATAATCGGTCGTGTTTCAGTTTGGCCCGCAGGGCCAGACTACCTGGTAAAAGCTCAAACTGATACACCACCAACATAATCAGATATAAGTAGTTGATATGACCACACCCTTGCAAGGAAAGATTCTTATTGTGGATGACGATATGGATGTGCTTCGCGCCGCCCGCCTGTTGTTAAAACGTCACTTTGAACAAGTAGATTTTGAACGCAATCCGCAGAAGATACCCTACCTCGTCACAAATTTTGAGTACGATGTGATCCTGCTGGACATGAACTTTACCCGCGATCTTAGCAGCGGTAAGGAAGGCTTTGAATGGCTGGACCGCATCCTGGACGTACGCCCGGATGCTGCGGTAGTGATGTTCACCGCCTATGGCGATGTGGAAATGGCTGTCCGCGCCATTAAGGCCGGCGCTACAGACTTTGTCCTGAAACCCTGGGAAAATGAAAAGCTGCTGGCCACCATGCAGGCGGCATACAGCAAGAAAACCGGGTTGAAAGACAAGCCTGCGCCTCCCCCTGCCACCTCCCAGTCCGGCATCAATATCATTGGCAGCAGCCCTTCCATGATGCAGGTACTGGATACAGCAGAAAGAGTAGCTTCTACAGATGCCAATGTCCTTATCCTGGGCGAGAACGGTACCGGCAAAGATATGCTGGCAAGACATATTCACCAGCTTTCCCAACGCGGCAAAAAACCTTTTGTAAGTGTAGACCTGGGCGCCATCAGCGAAACACTCTTTGAAAGTGAGCTGTTCGGCCATGTGAAAGGCGCTTTTACAGACGCCAGGGAAGACCGTTCCGGCCGTTTTGAAGAAGCCGCCAACGGCACCATCTTCCTGGACGAGATAGGGAACATCTCCCTCCCCTTCCAGGCAAAGCTGCTCACCGTACTGCAAAACAGAGCCGTTACAAAAGTAGGTAGCAACAAGGCCGTTCCTGTAGATGTACGTCTTATCTGCGCCACCAACAGGGATATTGTTCAACTGGCAGCACAACACCTGTTCCGCCAGGACCTGCTGTACCGTATCAACACAATAGAGATACAACTGCCTCCCCTGCGCGAAAGGAAAGAAGATATCATTCCCCTGGCAGAACATTTCCTGCATGTATATGCCTCCAAATATAAACGCCCTGTCAGCTCCCTGCATGAATCGCTGGTACAACAGCTGCAGCAGCATGACTGGCCAGGCAATATCCGCGAATTACAGCATGCCATGGAAAGGGCGGTGATCCTCTCCCAGGGTAAAACCCTGTTGCCCAAAGATGTGTTTGTAAAGAACCCAGTACAGGACCAGTCTTTCAACACAGGTTATAATCTTGAAGAAATGGAACGCAACATCATCACCCAGGCAATGAAGAAATGCAACGGCAATATCACCGAAGCGGCCAAAGAACTGGGATTGAGCAGGGCGGCACTTTACAGGAGACTGGAAAAGTATAATATCTAGCCGCTGTTGACATGAATAAATTCAGCATCAACATATTACTGCGTATCCTGCTGCTCACACTCAGCACCATTGCCGGTGTATGGGTGTGGAGCACCCTGGGCCCTGTTCCCGGGCTGGCTATCTGTATACTTATCTCTATGCAGATATATGGTATGTATTACTATATCAACCGGGTAAACCGCAAACTGACCCTCTTCCTTGAATCTATCCGGTATGAAGATTTCTCCATCCGCTTCAGCGCAGATAATAAGCTGGGCAAGAGCTTCCAGGCGCTGAACCACCAGTTCAACGAAGTACTGGAAGCCTTCCGGCAAACAAGGGCTGAAAAGGAAGCCAACCTGAAATACATAGATACCATCGTTCAGCATATCAGCATAGGCGTACTGTCTTTCGATGCTGAAGGCAGGATAGAGCTGATCAACCCGGCGGCTTTCCGCCTCCTGGGCATTTACAGGCTAAGGAATATCTCAGAGCTTAAGTCCGCGCATCCGGGGCTGCCCGAGCTGCTGCTGCAGGTACGCTCAGGCAATAAGATACTCTACCGTACCAGGCTGGATCAGCAGCTTTCCATGCATGCCGCCACGGTAAGACTGCAGGGACGGCTGGTGAAGCTGATCTCCATACAGAACATCCATGCAGAGTTGCAGGAAAAAGAGCTGGAAGCATGGCAGAACCTGACCAAGATACTCCGTCATGAGATCATGAACTCCGTAACGCCTATCGTATCGCTGATCAGCACTATGCAGGATATTGTGGAACAGGATATCTCTCCGGGTACAGATCAGCCGGAGGCCATTGCAGATCTGCATGAGGCGCTGGAAACCATTAAAAGCAGGAGCAAGGGCATCATGAACTTTGTGAATGCTTACCGGGATTATACCACTTTGCCCAAGCCCCAGTTCACCCATGTGAGCCTGAAAGATTTACTTACAAGCGTCAGCAATCTGCTGCAGCCGGAGTTAAAGCAGGCGGGTATTTACTATCACTACCAGATAGAAGCTGCCAGTACAGAACTGCATGCAGATGTGGCACAGCTGCAGATGGTGCTTATAAACCTGGTCAAGAATGCAATGGATGCACTGGAACAAACGCATACACCGGCTATTCATGTAAAGGCTGCGTTGCAAAGTCCGGCCCAGGTGTTTATTGAGATCACTGATAACGGCCCGGGTATTGAATCTGAAGCAATGGATAAGATCTTTATTCCTTTTTATACTACCAAGAAGAAAGGAAGTGGTATTGGGTTGAGTCTTTCACAGCAGATCATACAGTCACACGGAGGACAGCTGAAAGTGAGCAATACGGGTGACAGCGGAACTACTTTCCTGATACTATTACCTGTCAGATAGGTTTTCAGCTGGCCTGGGGCCAGCTGAAAACCTCAAAAAGCTGCCTTTACTAAAGGTGAAGGCAGCTTTTTAAGCAATTCCCCACACCGATAAAAAGCCTCTTTGCAAAGGCATTTTTTAATTGTACTTTCATACTATGCGCAATGGAAGTATATACATCTTATTCTACGCAGTCACGCTTGCCGTTTACATCTTCTCCATCACAGCACATCAACCCATTCCCGGTTATATATCCAAGTTATTCTTATCGCTGATCCTCGCCATTTATTTCTACAATGGCACCTCCGGCGTACCTGCCGTATTCAGGATATTACCTTTATCAGCGTTGTTCTTTGCCGGCCTGGGAGATATGTGCCTGCTCTTTGCCGCACAGGAGCGTACATTATTCACAATGGCACTGGGTATCTTTATCCTGTCATTACTTTCGTACAGCGGCTTTTTCCTGAAGATCAGGTACAGCAATTATCCGCTTCCAAAATGCCAGTGGGCATTTATCATAATATCAGAAGCCGCCATAGTAGCATTCATCTATCTGATGCTACCCTATCTTGGTAGTATGGCCGTCCCTGTTATACTCTTCACTATAGCTATTTCCTTAGCCCTGCAATGTGTCAGGCATGCCTTCCGGCTGGAAGAACAGCCACAGGGCTGGTATGCACTGGCGGGAGCATTACTTTACGTTGTTTCTTCTGCGTTCATAGCCATACAATACTTCTATCATCCCATTCCCGGCGGAGAGATCTATATCATTTCCACTTATGGCCTGGCACAACTGGGATTGATCCAGGGAGGGCTGCTTTACCTCCGGATGCGTATGGCCCCGGCTAACAATGAATTGGATTAAATTTAGCCGTACATTTGGTGCTTGCTTGAGAACTTATGCAACAGACAGACTTTTTAGTGATTGGTTCAGGTATTGCAGGACTGACATATGCCTTAAAAGTGGCTGAAGCATGTCCTGACAAAAAGATCACCATCATCACCAAGACCAGGGAAGATGAGACCAATACCAAGTACGCACAGGGTGGAGTAGCCGTAGTGAACGATCTTGAGAACGACAGCTTTGAAAAGCATATTGAAGACACCCTGATAGCGGGAGATGGCCTTTGTAATGAGCAGATAGTGGAGATCGTGGTAAAAGAAGGGCCTGAACGGGTAAACGAGATCATAGAATGGGGTGCAAACTTTGATAAGGATGCCTCCGGCGATTTCTCGCTTGGTAAAGAAGGCGGGCACTCTGAGAACAGGGTGATCCATTATAAAGACGTTACCGGCAAGGAAATAGAACGCGCCCTGCTGGATGCCGTGCGTAAACACCCGAATATAGAGCTGGTTACCCACTGCTTTGTAGTAGACCTCATTACCCAGCACCACCTGGGATACCTCGTTACCAAATCCACTCCGGATATTGAATGTTACGGCGTATATGTACTGAACCTGATCACCAACAAAATAGAAAAGGTACTCAGCCGCATTACCCTGCTGGCAACCGGTGGTAACGGACAGGTATACCGCAGCACCACCAACCCTATCATTGCTACCGGCGATGGCGTTGCTATGGTGTACCGCGCCAAAGGCAGGATAGAGAATATGGAATTCATCCAGTTCCATCCCACAGCCCTGTATCAGCCGGGTGTAAATAACGCCTTCCTGATCACTGAAGCTGTCCGTGGCGATGGCGGTATACTCCGCAACGTCAAAGGAGAAGAATTCATGCATAAATACGACGCCCGGCTTTCCCTGGCGCCACGTGATATAGTAGCCCGCGCCATAGACAGCGAGATGAAGATTGCAGGTACAGAGCATGTATACCTGGACTGCAGGCATATGGACCTGGAGAAGTTCATTCATCACTTCCCCAACATCTACGAAAAATGCCTTGCTTCCGGTATCGATGTGCAGAAAGACATGATCCCCGTTGCCCCTGCCGCCCATTACAGCTGCGGAGGTATCAAGGTGACCGAGTGGGGCCGCACTTCCATCAATAACCTGTATGCCTGCGGCGAATGTTCCAGCACAGGCCTTCACGGCGCCAACCGCCTGGCTTCCAACTCCCTGCTGGAAGCAATGGTGTTTGCACACCGCTGTTACCTGGATGCTATAAAGACCATCAACAGCACTACCTTTAAAGAGAACGTGCCCGACTGGAATACTGCCGGTACCACTGCACCCAAAGAGATGATCCTCATTACCCAGAGCCTGAAAGAACTGAAACAGATCATGAGCGATTACCTGGGTATTGTGCGCACCAATGAACGTTTACAGCGCGCCATGCGCAGGCTGGACATACTGCACGAAGAAACAGAATCATTATACGAAAAAACAGAGGTCTCACCACAGCTCTGTGAGCTGAGAAACCTCATTACCGTTGGCTACCTGATCGTGAAAGGCGCGTCTTTCCGTAAAGAAAGCCGCGGATTACACTTTAACACTGACTATCCGCAAAAGAGCACCCTGGTACAGAATATCGTGTTATAGAAACCGGAGCAGACATGTATTATTTCTTGCTGGCATTTACATATTGTATCTCAATTTTGCCTTTATGGCTGTTATACCGCATCAGCGATGTATTGTACCTCATTGTGTATTACATAGTGGGATACAGGAAAAAAGTTGTGCTTGACAACCTGCGTCAGGCATTTCCCGAAAAGAATGAAAAGGAAATAACAACGCTGGCTAAAAAATACTATCTCAACCTTACAGACATGATGGTGGAAACGCTCAAGCTGCTCACTATGAGTACAAAGCAGCTGCAGCGCCGCTTTGTGTGCGACCTTACCGTACTTCATGACCTGTATGCCAGAGGGAAAAGCTGCCAGATGCACCTGGGCCATAATTTCAACTGGGAATGGGCCAACCTGTTCTGCATGCAGGGCGTAGCATTTCCTTTCCTGGTAGTATACATGCCGCTGACCAATAAGACAGGCGACCGCCTCTTCCGTCATTTCCGTGAAAGAGCCGGCAGCGTGCTGCTTCCCGCCAACGATATCAAGAACAGTATGCAGCCCTGGCTGGATAAGCAATACCTTATAGCCCTCGTGGCCGATCAGAACCCGGGCAATCCCCGCCGCAGTTACTGGTATCCTTTCCTGAACAGGATGACGGCCTTTTACAAAGGGCCTGAAATGACCGCTAAAAGAAATGATGTGCCGGTGGTGTTTGTAGATATCCGCAAAAAGAAGAGAGGGTATTATCATGCTACTTTACAGCTGGCGTTTGAACATCCTCAGCAGGAGGCGGATGGAGCTATTACGGAAGCATTTGTCAGATACCTGGAGAAGAATATAAGAGAGCAACCGGAAGTATGGGTATGGAGTCACCGGAGATGGAAGCACAAATATCCCGGGACTGATATAAACTGATATTTATTCGAAGAGCGCTTTCTGAAGCAGAAAGCGCTCTTCATGTTTTTTACTGCATCGTTATTTTACAACATTGCTATCTGTTTTCATAGTATCGCCGGCGGGAGGTGGCGGAGGCGGAGGAACTGCTGCCTGCACCATAATGTTGTTTGTTACTGATTTTACACCGGCAACGCTTTTAACAGCATCTTCTGCCGCCATTTTTGAGGCATCGTCAGCAACTTCACCCCCCAATGTTACAATTCCATCCTTCACATCGGCAGTTACACCGGGGGTAGAGCTGAGTTTTTCATTAACAGCCTTTTGCAGGTGAGAATCACTAGGCTGACAGGAGAATAAGCATACGGCCAGCAGCATGAGGCCGGCCATCAGGAAAGTTTTACATTTCATGGTTAAAAGTTTAGCTAAATAAAAACAAATAACATGCTAGAGCATGTTTTTGTTAAAGTACAAATAGCTGTTAATCAGGTGGGTATTAAAAATCAACCATTATCTGCAAATCCGGGGTATAAAGTCATCCCCCCATCCACAAAAAGGGTAGTGCCTGTCACATAATCGCTCTCATCACTAGCCAGCCAGACCGCCACTTTAGCTACGTCTTCCGGTATCCCGACACGCCCGTAGGGAATCAGCTCCAATAACTTTTTCTCATCTTCTGGGGTGTCCCAGGCATCTTCGTTAATACGCGTTTTGATGGCGCCCGGCGCAATACTGTTCACCCTTATCTTATAGGGGGCCAGCTCCTGAGCCATAGACTGCATGAGAAGCTTCACCCCTCCTTTGCTGGCAGCATAGTTTACATGCCCCGCCCAGGGTATTACTTCATGTACACTGCTCATACAGATGATCTTCCCGGCAGCCCTGGAGCGTTCCGGTTGTACCCCTCTTCTTTTGAACTCCCGGGCAGCTTCCCGGGCGCAAAGGAACTGTCCGGTCAGGTTGGTGGCTATCACCTTATTCCACTGTTCCAGCGTCATGTCAAGGAAGGAGGCATCCTGCTGAATACCGGCATTTGCCACTGCTATGTCCAGGGTACCAAACTGAGCAAGAATTTCCGCAAACATCTGCTTTACCTGTTCTTCATTGCTGGTATCACATTGCTTTATAACCCCGTTGCCACCGGCGGCCTTTATAGTATTCAGTACCTCCTCAGCGCCTTTCAGGCTCTTGTCACTGTGATGGTTTACCACAACAGTAGCACCTGCTTTTCCCATCGCCACGGCTATTGCTGCGCCAATACCTGAACTGCTGCCGGTAATGAGCGCTATCTGACCTTCCAGTTGTTTACCCATAAAGTTTTTTTATGGAAACGGTCAAAAAGCATACCCATCCTTAGTGCATCAGGCGGCCCAACTATTCCTGCATAAACAGGAAAAGGCGTGATAGTATTACCACGCCTTTTCCGGAATAAATTATCGGTGATCAGTTCAATACATTCTTTTCCTGCACCACTGTCAGCCCTTTAGTTGTTTTCATGGCATTGTAGCCACCTTCCACGTTCCTCAGGTTATGAATGCCTTCACGTTTGAGGATAGAGCAGGCAATAATGCTGCGGTATCCGCCCTGGCAATGTACATAGAGATTATGGTTCTCATCAAAATCCCCCAGGTTGCCGGGATCTGTCATGTCGCTCAGCGTGAGGTTCAGGGCGTCTTTGATATGACCGTCTGCATACTCAGCCGGTTTACGCACGTCCACTATTACCAGGTTAGGATCGTGTGGCATATCCATAGCCAGTTCATCCGGTTCTACTGAGATGATCATGTCACGTTTTTCTCCTGCTGCTACCCAGGCCTCATATCCGCCTTCCAGGAAGCCGGCAACATGGTCAAAGCCCACTCTTGCCAGTCTGACAATAGTTTCTTCCTCTTTCCCTACAGGTGTAACCAGCACTATCTCCTGACCAAAAGGCAACAGGCTGCCGGCCCATTCAGCAAAACGGCCTTCCAGCCCAATGCTGAGGGAACTGGGTATAAAACCATCTCCGAATACAGTAGCCGGACGGGTATCCAGTACCAGTACTCCTTCCGCTATTTTCTTTTTGAACTCCGCTACGGAAAGTGGCTGATTGCTCTTTTCCATAACGGCTTTAAGTGCGTCATATCCTTCCTTATTGATCTTCGCATTGATGGGAAAATAGGAAGGTGGTGTGCTCAGGCCAGCTGTTACTTCTGCTATAAATTCCTCCTTGCTTTCTGCTCTCAGGGCGTAGTTGGTGTTTTTCTCATCCCCCAGGGTGCTGTAGGTATGAGGTCCCAGGTTTTTACCACAGGATGATCCGGGGCCGTGAGCCGGATAAACGGTCACGTTGTCTGGTAACACTTTTATTTTGTTGTTCAGTGAATCATAGAGGTAGCCTGCCAGTTCTTCTTTGGTAAGGTTACCGCTGAACAGGTCCGGCCTGCCAACATCTCCAACAAACAATGTATCCCCGGTAAAGATGCTATGAGGCTGCCCCTGCTCATCATACAGCAGGTAGCAGGTAGATTCCAGCGTATGTCCCGGAGTATGGAGGACTTCCAGTGTGAGTTTGCCGATAGTGAATTTCTCCCCGTCTTTAGCCAGGTAGATAGGAAAATTGGTCACAGCTTCCGGCCCATATACAATAGGTGCGCTGGTGGCTGTGGCCAGGTCCAGGTGACCGGAAACAAAGTCGGCATGAAAATGTGTCTCGAAAATGTACTTTATAGTGGCATTACGTTCTCTGGCAAGGTCAAGGTAAGCGTCAATATCCCTTAATGGATCTATCACAACAGCTTCTCCCCCGGACTCTATAAAGTAGGCAGCTTCTGATAAGCAATTCGTGTAAAGTTGCTTGACGAACATGTGGTTTTTGATTTCCTGTAAAGTTAAGCATTTATATGCGGAGGGAATATATGACAAAAAAGACTCCCCCCGTTATCTTTCAATAACAGGATTATAGCAGCAATCTTATATCAGATAGTGATAACCACACCTTCCTTTAAAACAATTAGAGCCTAACTAAAAGTATTTTGCACACTCTCAGTTAGGCCCGAATATTTTTTCAGTTTGACCAGTACTCCGAAACCAGGATTAACCCACCAGCTCCTCTACGAATTTGGCAACTTCTGCTATACGCTGTTTGTTGATCGTATAGTGAATGAACTTGCCATCTCTTTCAGTTATCACAATGCCGGCGCGGCGCAGGATAGCCAGATGCTGTGAAGCCACTGATTGCTCCAGACGCAGTTTAACGTAGATTTCCGTAACTGTCATTTTTTTGTGATCTTCCAACAACTTAATCATTTGCTGGCGCAGTTTATGGTTGATTGCACGCAAAACCATAGCTGCCTTCTTAACGGCAATGTAATCCAATTTAATTTGGTCTTTTTCATTGGTACCTCTAGAAATAATAAGAGTATTAGAAGAGGTCGTTAATAATGTTTTTTCCATCGCATAATAGTTTTTAAATAATGATGAAATGAAAGGGATCAACGGACAGTAAACCCATAACTTGTTAGAAAACAATAACCGGGTGTCGATTTATACAAAAATATAATATTAGTCGTAATAAAAAAAACTTCTATACCTTATTTTTTAATATATAGAAGGCGATTACTTGCCAATTAAACGTAATTTGACAGTTCTATGACAAAAAATTGCCTTAAGCGTGCCGGGTACGCTTAATTGATAGGGTAAAATGGCGTAAAAGGTACTGTAGAGGCTATTTCTTCATGGTTGAATGGAAAGGCTTGAGGTAGTAGGGGCTGAAATATGCAATGTCTTCAAATACCTGCTGATGGTATGCGGCAGTTGATAAAGCTACCATATCTGCAGCGTTCAGTATATATGAGGTAAAAACGGCATTTGGATGTACAGGCATCAACTGCTGCCATTTATCACTGCCGTTTCCGAAGAAATATGTCTTTTTATTTTCAACTTGTTCTCTGAATGATTCTGATGTGAGTATCAGCGCATGCGGTGCTGTCAGAGTTTCCAGCAGACCGGAATATACGGCGGTGTACACTTCCATTCTACGGGCATCCAGCATGGGGCAATAGAATGCGTCCATATCCATTGTTTGCGAAAGCATGCCCTGTGTCATCATCTGCAACGTAGAAACCGCTATCAGCGGCTTTTCCCAGGCATAGCACAACCCTTTGGCAGTAGCTACGCCTACGCGCAGACCGGTATAAGAGCCGGGACCTGCGCTTACTGCAACAGCATCTATCTGTGCAGGAGTAATGCCCTGTGTCTGCATGATCTCCTGTACAAATAATACCATGGTTGCAGCATGGTCCTGCTGCTTATCATTCACCAATGTCTGTAGTGGCTTTCCGTCTCTGGAAAGACAAACAGATCCTATGCTGGTAGCTGTATCTATGTTCAGTATTAAAGACAATCTGCCTTATTTTTTAATGTTATTATGCGGCTTCCTGCGCCAGTAAAGCGCTTACTTTATAACGCTCATTCCCTGATGCTTTGTATACGGCGTCCAGTACCGCATATACCTGTTTCACACCGATACGTTCACACCATTCAAATGGCCCCAGCGGATAGTTGGTTCCCAGCTTCATGGCTATGTTGATATCTTCCCGGGAGGCGGTTCCCTCTTCTGCGGCAAGGTAAGCTTCGTTGATGATCATACAAACTACTCTTGGCGTTACCATTCCTACCCTGTCTTCCACCACTTCATATTCCCAGCCTAATTCCTGCATGATCTGCTGCAGCCGGGGCCGTTGTTCCTGATCCATTACAGAAACTTCTGTTACAGACATTGCAGTGAAGCCTGGCAACCAGTTGCAGCCTATCAGGTTAAAACCGTAGCTGAAGGCGTGCTCATTCATCACAGCAGATAGTGAGGTCTTCACTATACCTGCCAGTACCGGCACTTCCGGATGCCTGGCATATATTGCGCCACGTTCCGTATGTTCATCGAAATCAAGATCTATTATCAGCTGGTAGATACCTGGTTCTTCTATGCGTTCCAGGCCGGACACCCGCTGTACCTGGTGACCGTTCAAACCACCCTTTTCAACCAGGGCGGCGTATTGTTGCCCATCTCCTATTACAAGAATATTCATGCGCAAAATTTTCGCAAACCTATTAATTAATAACTAATAATAACGCCCTATTTTTACGTTCATGGAAAAACAGATCATCAACACAAAAAATGCGCCTGCACCAATAGGCCCATATAACCAGGCTGTTCTTACAGGCAATCTGCTCTTTGTATCCGGACAAATAGCACTGCATCCTGAAACCAATCAACTTGTACAGGACGATATCAAAACAGAAACGCGCCAGGTAATGGAAAACCTGAAAGCTATACTGACAGCAGCAGGAATAGATTTCAGCAATGTGCTTAAATCTACCATCTTCATTACAAATATGAATGATTTTGCACAGATCAATGAAGTATACGGTTCCTATTTCAGCGATGCTTACCCTGCCCGCGAAACTGTGCAGGTAGCAGCCTTGCCGAAAGGGGTGAATGTAGAGATCTCTGTTATTGCAAGTAAATAATTATCTCAAAGAAAACGCTTTTGCCTGGGGCAAAAGCGTTTTCTTTGAGTAAGGCTTGCGCCTGGCTTTAAGAATTTCTTTTATTTCTTTCCGAACAACGTAGCCGTCAGGCGGGCATCATGTCCATAAACATCATCCCTGAAATTCAATCTGCCTTCGCTATCTACAAAGGCGGTGAAATAACCTATATATACAGGTACTTTTTCTTTCAGTGTTACGAATTGTTCTTTCCCTGCGTTCATAGCTGTCACAATCTTTTTCTGCGTCCATGAAGAGTCTTTTCTGAGCAGCCATTCCGCCAGGTGCTGAGGTTCGGAAACACGGATGCAGCCATGACTGAAGGAACGTTTGCTCTCGCCGAACAATCCTTTTGAAGGGGTGTCATGCAGGTAAATATTATACTCGTTCGGGAAAAGGAATTTTACTTTACCGAGCGCATTGGCGCCACCAGGTTTCTGTCTTACAATGTAAGGGAAATTAGTGCCGGAGTATTTACTCCAGTTGATGCCTGACACAGGTTTACCGCTGCCATTCACCACTTCCATATTCTGTCTTGCCAGGTAGCCCCCATTACGTTTCATAGCCGGCAGCACTTCATGCGCCAGTATTCCCGGAGGTACGTTCCAGTAAGGACTGAATACAATGTATTTCATTTCATGGCTGAAGATAACAGTGTTGGTTCCGGGCCTGCCTACTACCACATTGCAGCTCCAGTCCAGTTTATTGTTATCATACACATAGAGCTTGAATGCAGGAATGTTGACCAGCAGGTATTCTGCAGGAGACTCTGCCGGCACCCAGCGAATACGTTCCATGTTGATGAGTATCTGTTGTATGCGTTTCTGCGGAGATACATTCAGTGCGTTGAGCACCGGCAATTGCACCGTACCGTCTATTTTCAGCCCCATACGGTCCTGGAAATTGCGTATAGCCGAATCCAGGAGCGGAGTAAAGCGGTTACCGGTGTCGGAAACAGGCAGGTCGCCCAGAAGATGCAGGCGTTGTTTTACCTGAGTGATGAATACCGCACTATCTCCTTTCTTATATAGCTTCTGGGATGATTTCAGGGAATCCCAGGGCGTCTTTTCCAGGTTCGCCAGTTTCTTCAGCTGGTCACGCAGTAGTTTGTATTGCCTGTTCACTGGTTCTTCAAAAGCGTTTGCCGGTTTGTTGACCATAGAATCCAGCAGGCTTTGCATATTTATTTTCTTCCGGGGGATGAACCATTCCAGGTCTTTCGCACTGTCTGAAGTGAATCCACCCCATATTTTATTTCCGTAAGCGAAGAACTGGGTGGTAAGGAGCAGTTCCGCGCGGGAAGTGGTTTTATCTCCCGGCTGAAGCTTTCCGCCTTCTATCATGAGGGTATCATACAGCTCGCGGAGAGGGGTGTTCATGCTGCTGTCATTCAGTCCATAGGAAGCATCTGCCTTCATCATATTGATGAAGTTGCCGGCTTGCTCCGTAAGCTGACCATCATTGCCTATCCAGGCATAGTGAAAATCACGCTGGCGATAGAAGTCGCGTATATAGTCAGCATAAGAGTTATAGCCGGTGTCCTGTTGCAGAAACCTGTTGACGGTGTTGCTGTCCAGTTTCAGGTCAATATATTCCTGTCCGGTATAATGGCTGGTATCCCTTTTCAGGCCCTTCTTTCTTCTGCCCTCGCCGCAACTGGTGAACAAAAGAGCAGCCAAGAGTAAATACGAACAATAACGAAAAAACATAAACGATTGGAGTTTTGACTTTAAAAACAACATTGTCCCGGGATAAAAAGTTGAATATGTAAAGATAGAAACAATACAAAAAGAAACGCTTTTGCCTGGGGCAAAAGCGTTTCTTTAACAACGTGGGCCTGACCTGTGGCCAGCTGGTTATAATTTAATTTCTTCGTCGCTTGCGTCAAAGAAGCGATATTCAGTAAGGTGATAGTTCGAATCTGCCTTAACCCTGACCCATTTCTTATACATAAAGTACCATTTCCATTGGCGGGATGTAAGGAATCCTTTAGCAAGGTAGGCGTAAAAGATAGGATGTACTCTGATAGTAAGACCTTTGTGCTGATGATTGATCAGGTACTGAAGGTTCTTTTCTATTTCATCTATGATAAGTACGGAAGCGCCGATCTTGCCGGTACCATGACAGGTGGGGCAATCTTCCGCCACAGAGATAGTGACTTCAGGTTTTACGCGCTGCCTGGTTATCTGCATCAATCCGAATTTGGAGATGGGCAGGATGGTATGCTTGGCTCTGTCCTGCGCCATGAATTTCTCCATAGCTTCGTATACTACCTTTTTATTTTCCGGCAGCTTCATATCAATGAAGTCAATGATAATGATGCCGCCCAGATCGCGTAGCCGGAGCTGGCGGGCTATTTCTGCAGCAGCCTCCAGGTTGGATGCAAGGGCATTCTGTTCCTGGTTATTGCTGGAGCTTTTATAGCCGCTGTTCACGTCTATTACATGGAGGGCTTCAGTAGCTTCGATGATCAGGTATACGCCACTGTCCAGGTTGACGGTTTTGCCAAAGGAGGCTTTTACCTGGCGGGTTACGCCATAGTGATCAAAGATGGGAGCTCCGTTGTGATAATGCTGAACGATGTCCTGTTTTTCCGGCGCTATCTTCTGGATATACGCACGGGTATCAGTATACATGTTCTTGTCATTAATGACAATACGGTTGAAGCTTTCGTTAAGAAGGTCACGTAAGATGCTGGTGGTTTTTGCCTGTTCGCTCAGTATTTTCTGCGGGGGTTGGGCGCCGCGCAGGTTGGACTGTATATTTTTCCAGGTTTCTACCAGGGTAGTAAGATCTTCATGCAGTTCTGCCGTTTTCTTTCCTTCAGCTGCCGTGCGAACAATTACGCCGAAGTTGGGCGTTTTGATCGCTTCCACGATTTTCTGCAATCTTTTTCTTTCTTCGGAAGAGTGTATCTTTTTTGATACAGCAACAATGTCATTAAAGGGTGTTAACACGATAAACCTTCCGGGAAGAGAAATTTCGCAGCTAAGGCGGGGGCCTTTGGAAGAAATAGGTTCTTTCAATATCTGCACGAGGATGTTAGGTTTTCCGCCCAGTACATCTGTGATTTTTCCGGTCTTTACAATTTCCGGTTCATTCTTAAACTTCGTAAAGTCAAACCCTTCGGGGGTTTTATCTGAAATAGCCTGCTGGGTAAATTTGAGTATAGAACGTATATAAGGGCTAAGGTCAGTGTAATGAAGGAATGCATCTTTTTCAAAACCCACATCAACAAAGGCCGCATTCAGGCCTGGTATCAGTTTTTTTACCCGCCCCAGGTATAAATCTCCTACAGAAAAGTTGGGATTGCCGCTTTCGTGATGCAATTCAACCAGTTTCTTGTCTTCCAGCAACGCTATTTCCACACCAGTAGGTGCCGCATTTATAATAAGTTCCTTGTTCAAGCGTCCAAAATTTTAACCATTATTACTTCACCTTTGAGTTATGCAATACTATTCAATAATAGCTTACTGCATACCAGATTACAGTCAACGAAATGTTGACGTACGTGATGATGGATTGCTTAAGGGTTTAGCGATCTACAGGTAATATCCGGATTCTAGCGGGATTTGTGGAAAAACCTGCATGACTTCCAGCAATTTAAGAATAATCGCCAAAATCATGCAGGATATATAAAAATTTTTATCCGAATCGCCGCGCCGTAATTAAAACCTGGTTAGTATAAATGGCGGGAAACAGGAGAAAACTATTTCTTATTCTTCTTATGCCGGTTCTTTCTCAGTCTTTTTTTACGCTTGTGAGTTGCTATTTTATGTCTTTTTCTTTTCTTACCGCAAGGCATACGCTAATAAGTTTTTAAATGTTTAAAAAATGAATATTATTGAATACTCTTAATATAAGTGTCTATTTCAGCCTTCAGGGAAGGATCTTTCAGCAGTTTTTTACATTGCTCAAAAAGTTCGACTGCTTTCTTTACATCCCCTTTACTGCGATAAGCTTCTGCTAATACGAATATAGCTTTAGGCTCTTCCGGATGCCGCTTTAAAAACGTTTCCATCCTTTCTATAGCCTTATCAAACTGATTTGATTGAATAGCCAGGTTTGCTAACGTTATCTGAGCTTCTGCATTGTCGGGATTGGCAGCCACCAGGTCCCTGAGTTTTTGCACACCTACCATAGGTTCGCCGGTATTCATATACAACAGCGCCTGCTTTACAACGAGGGAATCGTTACCAGGATTCAGCTTAATAGCCTGATCCAGTAGGGTAATAGCCTGCTGGCTCTCCCATTTCATAATAGCAGGGTCCTGAGCATGTTCCAGGTGAGCTAAAAATAAATTGGCTGCAAAGGTGAGGCTTTTTTCGGAATTTTCCAACTTGGCGGCTTCGCCAAGATAATACGCAGCTATGGGTAGTTGGTTAAGGCTATCCCAGGAGGCATATAATTGTCTGTAAGCGTCTATTTGCTGATTCTTTACGTCTCCCCGCACTACCTTATTCTCCCAGGTAGTGATAGAAAATAATTTCTCTGCGGGTACTTTTTGCTTGGCTGCGGCCAGCAATTCCTCGAAGGCAATAGGTTTTCCCTCCTGTCCGTCATGTACATGAGCGGCAGTTGGCATCGCTTTTTTATCCGAATGAGGTATGGTGCGGCCGAATGCGACTAATACTATCAGTAAAGTCACGGCGGCACCTACCAGTAGAACTTGAGTTTTTTGCACGCCTTAAATATTAGGCTGCAAAATTACGAACTTTTAAGCTTCTTTACTTCTGCAACGAATTCTTTAGAAGGCTTAAAGGCCGGAATAAAATGCTCCGGAATCTCTACTGCAACATTCTTCTTAATGTTACGACCGATCTTGGCAGCCCTTTTCTTGGTAATAAAGCTACCAAAGCCCCTGATATAGATATGCTCGCCATTAGCCAACGCTTCCTTGACCTCCTTAAACATGGCCTCTAGTGTTACTAACACATCTACTTTAGGTATGCCGGTTTTCTCAGCAATATTGTTTATTAAGTCAGCTTTTCTCATAATTGAAGCGAAGGATTACTTGTCCCAAAATTATTTATTTTTTTTTAATTGCTGAATTCAAAGCAAATAAATTTTATCTTTTTTTCTTATACCAGTAATGTTCATAATATATTTGCTTGTAAATCATCATTCTATATGTCAAAATCACTGAAATCGGGTAACCTGCATCAAGGGAGGGACTTATTAGCTCTGGACCAGTACAAGTCTACTTCGATAGGCTGATCATAAAATTTCACTAAACCACTCAATAACGAATATACAAAAAATAATATTCATTTCGCCTTTTTTTTCTTTGCCTAAGGAAAAGATAATGTTTTAATCCCATAGTTAACAACTTCCGGGCAGCTCTTATACAATAACGCAATTCTTTCCGTATTCGTTTATTTCTCAACAAGTTCCATGCTAATTTATTATACATCACTGCAAATAGGTTGCCGTCAGTGTCTATTACTTATATAAATAATATAGATTTTTCCGTTACCTGTTATCAATCTTTCTTATAACCTGCTTCCCATATATTTGCATAGTACTATGTTCAGAATGAAAGAATCTTTTACCAACGCCCTCCTGGAATGGAACCAAAACGGGAATACAAGGGCAATGCCCTGGAAGGGTGAAAAAGACCCCTACCGTATATGGCTGTCCGAAATCATCCTGCAACAGACACGTGTGGAACAGGGATGGGCCTACTATGAGAAGTTCATTCTCAACTATCCCACGGTACAGTCGCTCGCCGCAGCACCTGAAGAAGCAGTATTCCGCCTCTGGCAGGGACTCGGATATTACGCACGCTGCAAAAATATGCTGGCTGCCGCCAGGCAGATCGTCACACAATACCACGGCCATTTTCCCAACACTTACGATACCATACAGTCGCTCAAAGGAATAGGCCCCTATACAGCGGCGGCTATCGCTTCCTTTGCCTTTAATCTTCCCCATGCAGTGCTGGATGGCAACGTGTTCCGTGTACTGTCCCGCTATTTTGATATAGATACACCGATAGACAGCACGGCGGGTAAAAAGCAGTTTGCAGAACTGGCACAGGAACTACTCCCCCACGGACAGTCCGCTGCTTACAATCAAAGCATTATGGACTTTGGGGCAGTAATATGCAAACCACAGCAACCGTCCTGTACCACATGTCCTTTATCTTCCGGTTGCAAAGCGCTGAAACTGGGACTAGCCGGTCTGCTGCCTGTAAAGACAAAAAAGCTCGTCATAAAGAAAAGGTACTTCCACTACCTTGTTCTGCGTTATAAAAAGCTCATTTATATCCGGAAACGTACAGAAAATGACATCTGGCAAAACCTCCATGAGTTCATCCTCATAGAAACCCCGGAGCCTGTGGATACAGCTTCCTTACAGGCATCTGCCGGGTTCAGAGAAATATTCGGGGATATACGTTATAACATTGATGGGACTTCAGCAGACTTTAAACAACAGCTTACACACCAGACCATACACAGCCGGTTTATCCTGATGACTGCCGCCCAAAAGCCTGAAATACAAGGCTACATGGCCATTCCGGAGCAGGACATGGATAACTATGCTTTCCCGAAAACGATTACAGACTTTCTTAAAAAAGGGAAACTTAGCCTCTTCTGATACAAAAAAAGACTGATGGTCAATAGCGCTCAACTTGCTGCGGCAAGGTATTTGAGCTAAAAACATACAGTAAAATTTTCCTGTCGATTGGAAAAAAACATTAACTTTAGAAAGGTTGTTCATTTAAAGAAGATTATATTTTCAATAGTTTAAAATCAATAGATTAAAACCTGCAACAATGAGAGGTGTTAATAAAGTAATCCTGATAGGCAACTTGGGTAGAGATCCGGATGTACAGTTTTTGGAAGGAAACATAGCAGTAGCTAAATTTTCCCTGGCTACTACTGAAACATTTAAGGACAGGGCCGGTAAGCTGATCTCCCAAACAGAATGGCATACAGTGGTCTTATGGCGTGGATTGGCGGAACTGGCGCAGAAATACCTGCATAAAGGCAGCCTCGTTTACATTGAAGGACGCCTCCGTACCCGCAGCTGGGAAGATAAGGAAGGAAATAAGAAATTTGCCACCGAAGTAGTAGGCGACAACCTTGTTATGCTGGACAAACGCATGGACCTGAATAACTCTGAACATGCTATTCATCACAGCAATACAGGGAGCAACACAGGCGACAATTTCCCCAATATGGAGATACCCCCCCAATTAAACGATACAGCGGACGATCTGCCTTTTTAACTATCCAATAAAAAATTAATTCTTTTTTGATTGATAATCCCATAAAGGGGTATTACTTATATTTGCATATAGGGAAAGCGATTCAATTTAAGACACTGAATTACTTTCCCCTTTTTTTGGAACCTGCTTTGTAGTGTGATGTTCCAGGTTTTAATATTTCTCACATAAAGTTGAACAATTTGTACACCTATCCGGCAAGCATTCTATCTGGCAAATTCCCCCTAATGCAGGCGGCGACACCGATCGCCACTCCGAATGTGGTTATTTACCTGCTTGTGATCTTCATACTGCTCCTCATGGCCTTCATCGTTTCAGGCGCAGAGGTGGCCTTCTTCTCACTGAACTATAAAGACCTGAATGCCCTCAAAACACGGCAGAACACCAGCGGAAAACTGATCACCAAACTACTGGAAAAGCCCCGCTCATTGCTGGCATCCCTCCAGATAGCCGGTATCCTGCTCTCCCTGGCATTCATCCTCGTTACCAGCTACCTGATCACCCAGATGGAAGACCTGCAGACACTGCCAGTCGTTTCATTTGTAGTGCGTATAGCCATCATCGTCTTCCTGCTCCTCTTCGGCGGACAGGTACTGCCCCGGGTATGGGCGGCCCAGAACAATATCCGCTTCGCTACCTACTTTGCCTGGTTTGTAAGCATCATACATGCCACCCTGGAACCTATCAGCGACTTCTACGTAAGCATCAGCGAAAGCATAGAAGGCCGCTTCTTCCATAAAGGCAGCGCCGTAAACTACCAGGAAATAGACGAAGCCATTGAAATGAGCGTAGACCCTGCCGCCTCCCAGGAAGAAAAGAACATCCTGAAAGGCATCCTCAAATTCGGTAACATCACCGTAAAACAGATCATGCACACCCGCCTGGACGTATCAGGCATAGAATACGACGCTGACTTCGACGCCATAGTAAAACGCGTGGCTGACCTCCACTATTCCCGCCTGCCGGTTTATAAAGGCAACCTGGATAATATTGTAGGCGTCATCCATACGAAAGACCTCCTGCCCCACCTGAACAAAGGCAAAGCCTTTGACTGGCACACAGTAATGCGCCAGCCATTCTTTGTACACGGCCACAAACTGATAGAAGACCTGCTTTCCGAATTCCAGACCAGACGTATGCACTTCGCTGTAGTGGTAGACGAATTTGGCGGCACCTCCGGTATCGTGACCCTGGAAGACATTGTGGAAGAAGTGATCGGCGATATCAAAGACGAATTTGATGAAGAAGAATTCCACTACAGCAAAGTAGACAACAATACCTATGTTTTTGAAGGCAAAACCATGCTCAACGACGTTTGCCGTATCATGAACATCCCGCCGGATACCTTTGAAGTGGTGAAAGGGGAAAGTGATTCTATCGGGGGACTGATCCTTGAACTGGCCGGCAAATTCCCGGAAGAGAACAGTGTGATCTCTCACGATAACTACGACTTCACCATCCTGGAAGTCAGCAAAATGCGCATTCAGAAAGTACAGGTAGCTATCCGCCAGAATGTGGAAGAAGAGAATTAAGCAGGATACCAAACAGCATGTCATGAAGATCAACGGGAATAAGAGATACCACACAAAGATCACCACTATCTGCAGCCTTATACTACTGGCACTGGCATTCACCGCCTGTGAACAGCATTATACACCCAAACCCCGCGGATACTTCCAGATACAGTTCCCAAAAAGGGAATACCGCACCTTTGATATGCCCGGCTATCCTTACACCTTTGAATACCCCGCGTATGCCAGGGTCGTGAAAGACAGCCTCTTCTTTGGTGAAAAAACCGAAAATCCATACTGGATCAATGTTGAGTTCCCTTCCCTCAACGGTAAGATCTACATGAGCTATAAAGAAATAGGCGCCAAAGGCAACGATTTTCAGCAACTGATCAACGATGCCTTCAAGATGACCTACAAACACACCTATAAAGCAGAATACATTGAGGAAAAGAATATCAGCACGCCTCACCAAGTAAGCGGCCTTTTCTACGATGTAGGCGGTAATGCCGCCTCAGCCAAGCAGTTCTATGCCACAGACTCCCTGAAACACTTCCTTCGTGGCGCACTCTATTTTGATGCCGCCCCCAATGCAGACTCCCTGGCGCCGGTACAGGCCTTCCTCCAGGAAGATATGTGGCATTTGGTGGAGACGCTGAAATGGAGATAAGAATTGCCTCCCGCCGGCCAAAGAAATTCTTACCTTTGTCCGGACAATTATGATCATCATAGACGATAAATACATCAGCGACGAGTTAATTGAGGAGCAGTTCGTATGTAACCTGGGGGCCTGTAAAGGGGCCTGCTGCGTTGCAGGCGATTGCGGAGCGCCGCTGGATAAAGCAGAAGTGAAGCTCCTCAAAAAGATCTACCCAAAGATCAAGTCATATCTCCGCCCGGACGGTATTGCTGAAATAGAACAAACAGGCACCCATACCATAGACGACGAATACGGTTATGTAACGCCTATCGTGAATAAAGGCATCTGCGCTTATGCTACAATAGACGATCACGGTGTTGTAGGCTGCGCCATTGAAAAAGCATATAATGAAGGAGTTGTGGACTTCAAAAAGCCTGTCTCCTGCCATTTATACCCCATCCGCGTAACAAAATATGAAACGTTTGAGGCACTGAACTATGACCGCTGGGATATCTGTAAACCGGCGTGTAAGAATGGTAAAAGCCTCCGTGTTCCCGTATACCGCTTCCTGAGGGAA
Organism: Chitinophaga tropicalis; assembly: GCF_009758205.1. Classification (GTDB taxonomy): domain Bacteria; phylum Bacteroidota; class Bacteroidia; order Chitinophagales; family Chitinophagaceae; genus Chitinophaga; species Chitinophaga tropicalis. The sequence goes on along the minus strand of NZ_WRXN01000001.1, from coordinate 819,394 downwards.
GCGCTCATACGCAAATATGGTGAAGAATTTTACCAGCTGCTGGATAAAATTGCACTCAAAAACTACGATGCGGAGTGATCAGGTAAAACAAGCCCCAAAACCGGAAATACGGTATGGGTTTTGTAATTCGGAATCAGCAATTTGACAAATTATGCATCAGAATGCCTCCTCCTTCCTGGAAAAAAGTGAAAAGAAAGCAGGCGATCTTGGTCATCGCCAGACGATAAATTTCAATATCGGCAAATATAATACTGCAGTAAAGGCAGGTAAACAGCAGTTTGCCGACCTTACTACAGCCCGTGAACGCGCCAAGAACATCAAGTGGAGAGCATTAGATAACCTGGATAAACACCTGGAAGAGTTTGAACAGAACCTTACAAAACGCGGCGGGAAAGTGATATGGGCTGAAAATGCCCAGCAGGCACTGGACGAGATCCTTGCCATCTGTAAGGCCAAACAATGCAAAAGCATCGTAAAAAGTAAGTCTATGGCTACGGAAGAAGTTCACCTGAACAGCTTCCTGGCCAAACATGATATAGAATGTGTTGAGACAGACCTGGGTGAATATATCCAGCAACTGGACGGAGAACCACCCTACCACATCGTTACACCGGCCATGCACAAAAGCAAGGAAGATGTGGCCCGTCTCTTTGCAGAAAAACTGGGTACTCCCCCGGACCTCACTCCACAGCAGCTTACCCTCGTAGCACGTGAAAAACTGCGCCAGAAATACCTGGATGCAGAGATAGGCATCACCGGCGCCAACTTCATCATTGCTGACATAGGTGGTGTAGCAGTAACCGAAAATGAAGGTAATGCCCGTTTAAGTACCGCTTTTCCTAAAACACATATAGTACTGGTAGGCATTGAAAAGATGCTGCCTTCCATCAATGACCTGGCCCTTTTCTGGCCGTTACTGGCTACTTATGGTACAGGACAGAATGTAACCGTGTACAACTCCATCTTCAGCGGCCCCCGCCAGGAAGGAGAAACAGATGGCCCGGAAGAGATGTACGTGATCCTGATGGATAATGGCCGTACCAATATCCTCATGGATACAGAGGCCCGCGAAAGCCTTTATTGTATCCGCTGCGGTTCCTGCCTCAATGCTTGTCCGGTATATAAAAATATTGGCGGCCATAGCTATGGCACCACCTACAGCGGCCCGATAGGGTCTGTTATCACCCCTCATCTGCGGGGTATGGAATCCTACATACACCTCAGCTATGCTTCTTCACTTTGTGGTAACTGTACGGAAGTATGCCCGGTACGCATCAATATTCATGAATTACTCCTGCATAACAGGCACAAGGCTGTAGAGGAGAATTACACCTCCGGCGGAGAGAAAATGTCCTGGTTTGGCTGGAAACAGGCCAGTCTGAGCCGGCGGATGATGAACCTGGTTTCCGGTAATGTGAAGAACTTATTCATGAAAAAATTCTTTGCAAAGGCCTGGGGAGATGACAGGGAATTACCCGTTTTTGCATCTAAGTCTTTCAACCAGTTGTGGAAAGAAAGAAGAAAATAAATCGCTTTTCGCGAAAAAATCACTTTAAAAGAAACGCTTTTGCCGAAGGCAAAAGCGTTTCTTTTAAGTAAGATACCGGCCTGCGGCCGGCTAATTTTTTTGCGGAATTAAAAAGTAGTAACTTTTAAACATGACACTCATAGCAATCTTGTTACCCTGGCTTTCTTTCCTGCTAAGAGGCAGGATCCTTTCCGGCATTTTATGCCTTATACTTCAGATCACCGTAATAGGCTGGCTGCCGGCAGCTATCTGGGCAGTTGTATCCCTGCAGGACAGCAGGGCAGACAGAAGAAACAGGAGACTGGTCAGAGCTATCCGCAGGAACGGCGCCTGAATTAAGGATTAAAAGGCACATCTACCTGTACACGTGTGGCCTTGCCATCAGAAGCCGGTAACCATGCCGGCCCTTCCTTCACTACACGGATGGCTTCCGCATCACAGTCCGGCTGCAGCTTCCGGGTTACCTTAAAATCTTCCAGGGTACCATCAGGCAGCACACGGAAAGATACTCTTACCCTGCCTCTTACATTGGTAGCCTGTGCAGATGCCGGGTACTTTACATTTTTTGACAGGTATTGACGGTAGGCCTCATACCCTTCTCCCGGAACAGGCGCCTGGTATACATCTTTTTGTGAACGGCCCGTTACTGTAACTTCCTCCAGGGCTGATCTATTCTCTTTTATGGCGATATCCACATTGTTTTCCCTTGAAGGTACAGCCATCTTTTTGGCCTTATAGCCAACTGCTGCCACTACAATGCTTACATCTTTGGCACTATCTACCTTGATGGCAAAATTTCCTTTCTGATCAGTAAGCGCTCCCGCTTTACTACCTTCCACACTTACAGATGCCCCGGCCAGGCCATTATTGCTCAGGTCTTTTACACGTCCCTGTAATACCCGGGTGTTTACAGATGGCTTTTCCGCTACCTCAGTGCTATCTGCCATTGCCATAGTTGCCTGGTCTGCAGCAGCGGTAACAGGCAGAGGAGCCGCAGGCACAGGAGGCGCTGACATTACAGGAGCCATTGCAGGCAGAGCGGCTTCCGGAACAGGACTGTCTGCCATCTGTGTAGCCCTGTACCCTTTTTCAACTGTGACAGGAGACGTGGAATTGGCCACTGGCCTTTCACCCGTCATATTAGCATATGATAAAGTATCGGTGATAACGCTTTCGGAGGACTGGTCCTTTTCCATCTTTGCCAGTCCGCCCGGCTGAGCATCTTTCTTCCATATCCATAATCCTCCCACTCCCAGTACTATCAATATAGCTGCGGCAGCCGCCCAGCGGTACTGGAGGGCTATTACCTTACGGGTCACGGTACCCTTTACCCGCAGCGCCAGCCTGTTTTCCAGGTCTGCCAGGTGACGGCGCTGGTCAGGAGCGTGGTTTTCAAAGCCTTCCAACGCTTCTGCCAGGAAAGGATCATCCATGGCCTGCCGTTCCAGGGCGTGCATAGCTTTGTTGTCCAGCTCGCCGGCCAGGTAACGGCGGATCAGATCAGGATCCACCCTATGGTTAATATGATTATGCTTCTGAGGCATTTTGTTGTTCCATACAGATTTTCAGGTTGCGCTTGCCATTCTGGATATAACTCTTCACTTTCTTCATGTCATACCCGGTAATGTCTGCCACTTCACGGTAGCTTTTCTCTTTCAGAAAAAACAGGTCCACACTACGTTTCTGCTCTTCCGGCAGCGTTTCAAGGCATTTTTCCATGCCTTGCAGGTGTGACTCCATGCTTGTTCCGTTCTCATGATGCCCGAATTGATCATTTTCCATAACGGGCAGTCCTTCTATTGATATTTCCCGGTTTTCCCGGTTTTTCATGGAGCGCAGCTTCATCAGGCAGTGGTTCCTGGTCAGCACGTGCAGCCAGCTTTTAAAGTTCTGTACTTCATGCTGCTGCAGTTTGGCTATCAGTTCTTCAAAGATCTGCATAACAACATCTTTGCTGGTCTCTGCATCAAAATAACGGAGGCATACACCATATACCAGGTTCATATAACGCTGGTAAAGAGCTGCCAGATAATCCAGCTTGCCGGAGCGTTTGTACTCCAGGACAAGTGTTGCATCATCCGCATCCTTCATGATATTATGGTGTAAAAATTCTGCCAAAGGATAGTTGCTGTTATATCAGGTGGACAATAGTAAAAAAAATTTGGGAATAGATACTTAATTAAATGAAAAAGACCGGCGGGGCCGGTCTTTTTCATTTATAGCAAACTATGACTAGTGTCTGAAGTGACGGGTGCCGGTCATTATCATTACCAGCCCGTTCTGTTTGCAATACTCAACAGAATCATTATCCCTTACAGAACCACCCGGCTGGATAATAGCTGTAATACCTTCCCCATGGGCAATACGCACACAGTCATCAAACGGGAAGAAAGCATCCGAAGCCATTACCGCACCTTTCAGATCAAAGCTGAACTGACCGGCTTTTTCAATGGCGTGACGTAATGCATCTATACGGGAGGTCTGTCCGCAGCCTTTACCTATCAGCTGCCTGTCTTTTACCAGGGCTATAGCGTTGGACTTAAGGTGTTTGCAAACCAGGTTGGCAAATTCAAGATCAGCTTTTTCAGCAGCAGTAGCAGGTCTTGCACCGGCATCTTTCCATTCCAGGTAATTGCCTTTGTCGTTTTCCTGCAGCAGTACGCCATTCAGCACGTTCTTATAAACATAAGGCGCTTTCACCGGCTGCAGCTGCTGTAACAGGATACGGTTCTTCTTTGCCTGTAATACAGCCAGGGCATCTGGCTCAAATGCAGGTGCTATCAGTATTTCAAAGAAGATCTCGCTGATAGATTCTGCAGTTGTTTTATCCACAGTAGTATTACATACCAGCACACCGCCAAAGGCGCTTTCCTTATCGCCCGCCAGTGCAGCATCCCATGCTTCTTTCAGCGTAGGCCTGCTGGCAATGCCACATACGTTTGTATGTTTGATCACCGCGAAAGTAGTATCTGTAAATTCCTGGATCAGCTGGCAGGCAGCATCTACGTCTACCAGGTTGTTATAAGAAAGTTCCTTACCGTGCAGTTTGTTGAAGATCTCAGAAAGGTTACCGTAGAATACGCCTTTCTGATGAGGGTTTTCTCCATAACGCATTACCTGGCCCTGCGGAGCGGATACCTGGAAGTAAGCCGCCGGCTCGTTATTCAGGAAATACCGGGAAATAGCCACATCATAGTTAGCGCACACTTCAAATGCTTTTGCAGCAAATGCACGACGCTCTTCCACGCTGGTAGCACCATTCTGCTCAACCAGCACTTTTTCCAGGTCAGCATACTGATCTTTGGAAGCAACGATCACCACATCTTTGTAGTTCTTACCAGCTGCCCTGATCAGGGATACACCGCCAATATCTATCTTTTCAATAATGGTCTGCTCTTCTTTGGTGCTTTTCACTGTTTCCTCAAACGGATACAGGTCAACTATCACCAGGTCAAGTTCCGGAATAGCATACTGAGCCAGTTGCTCCAGGTCCTGTGGGTTCTCCCTACGGGCCAGGATACCACCAAATACTTTCGGATGTAATGTTTTTACACGTCCGCCAAGAATAGACGGGTAAGCGGTCAGATCTTCCACAGCCACACATTTCACACCCTGCTCCTCAATAAATTTCTGTGTACCGCCGGTAGAGTAAATGGTTACTCCCTGTTCGCCTAACTTTTTTACGATGTTCTCCAGGTTATCTTTATAGAAAACGGAGATCAATGCTGATTTAATTTGCTTTTGCATGTATGGAAATCATTAGAAATTTACAACATAGGCTCCCTGGTCCGGAACCGAAAAGAAGCGCAAAGTTAGCGCGTAACAATCACTTTTCCATTTCCGAATCCTGCCGGAAGAACAGGAAGCGTCAAAAATATAGCATCCAACATCAAACAGTGACTCCAATTGTCTGATATCCACATGTGGATTATGTGAGAGTAAAAGATAATCTGTTTTGAATTTTTCTGCGGAACGCCGCTTCGGCAATGCACTGTCTACCACAACAAGCCGGATATTTCCTGCCTGCAGGAAGCTGCCGGTAAGCAGATTGTAACTGTCAACTCCGTAATACGACAAGGAAGGCTGAAGATATTTGCGGACAATCCCGCCATCTTCAACCAGGCCACTATCTGCCAGCAGCAAGGCCTTTCTTCCGTAAATGACACTGACCGCGGTATGTCCCGGTACCTGCCAGACCACCATTTTCTGTTGACGCTGTTTATTCAGCCGGTCTGACAGAACAGCTGCACTCCATAGAAAAACAGCGAACGATGCCATTAACAGCCCCGTGCGCCAGCGGTACAGGCAAAATCCTGTTATGCCGGCAAGACATACATATGCGCATACAGTAACAAAGAGAGAGGTGTCAATATCTGTTATCAGGGCGCCGGGCCAATGTCCTATCCATGCAATACAGGTATTCATCCAGCCAATGATCTGCTGTAATGCCTGTCCTGTCCAGTAAGCGCCCGCCTGCCACGGGCTGTACAGCAATAACAACATTTCACCATAGAGGATAATGGTGGATAAGGGTACGGCTAACAGGTTGGCTGGCAGAAAATAAACAGGGAACTGGTGGAAATAATACAGGCATACCGGCAAAGTGAATACCTGCGCAGCAAGTGTAAGCGCCGTAGCGCCCCATAGTTTATTAAGCCAGCGGTTCTTTATTTCCCATAAACAATACAGAGGCCTGTAACAGATCATAATGCTGAGCACCGCCAGGTAAGATAACTGGAACCCTGCATCCAGCAACAGCCGTGGCTCATAGCATAACAACATGAAAGCGGATGCCGCCAATGTATTGTATGGATTGGAATAACGCTGCAGGAAGAACTCTCCTGTTGCCAGGAAAGTGAACATTACCGTTGCTCTCCATACAGAAGCGCCGCCGCCTGTAAGGAAGGTAAAACCCCATAGCACCAATAATATCAGTATACCTTTAACCACATCGGTAAACCGGTTGCGCGGCCACCATCCTAACAACCATACAAGACTGCCGTAAATTAAAGCCATGTGCATACCGGAAATAGCAATGATATGCACTATACCTGTCTGCATATAATCCTGCATCATCCCGGCATCCAGCTCATAACGGTAACCTATCAGCAATGCAGCCGCCAGTCCGGCCTCCTTCCCTCCTATGTATTGCTGCAGTATCTGTAAACAGTAATTCCTGCAGGATGCTATTAATCCCCCGGTTTGCCGGTCTGCAAATATCCACTCATCCCTATGCACAAATGCCTGCCGGTGTACCTGCTGTAAAGCACAGTATTGCCGGTAATTAAAGGCCCCGGGATTGCCACTGTAACTAACCGGCTGCAGGCGGTTACGTAATAACAACCGGTTGCCATCCTGTATTGTAACAGCGGCACTATCTGCTTCCAGGTATAGTAACAGCAAGCCTTTTGCCGGTATTACACTATCACCTCTTATAACTGCTATTACCTCTGCTCTTGTTTTAAAGGTCTTCTTCTTCCGTTGCAGCGGCTCTTTTACCGTTACCAGCAACAGGTCATCCGCCTTTGCTACATGTAAAAAATACCCGCTGTCGTTACGCACATCGCTGAAATGTACCAGCAAAGCGCCGGCACCAGACAGTATCAGTTGCAACATACACCCTCTCACCCATGCCATACTGAACTGAAGATGTAAAGGCAACCAACCCGTCAGGGCGGATAATAGCCACTGCACAGCAATTGCAGTCAGCCATACTTCTGCAGGTAACGGTATATATAACTGGAAAATGATACCCGCTATAAGAGGCGTCGTAATGCGGATAAACGGCGCTCTTTTAATGAAGTTAACAAACATAAATGTCCGTATCAGGTTAACAATGAGGGTGTGAATATAAACCATTCATGTATATAATATGTTCCTAAAATGAGAGCAAAACATATTTTCATGCCGGGCGGAAGAATAGCTTTTTTGGAAAAAAAACGGAGCCCCCGTACATCTATTTTTACACATTAAATTAATTAATAAATCATTAATCAATTGATAACAATCATTATACTAATTATGTATATTTACATCTGTTATTGATTAGTTAACATCTTCTTAATATTTAATATTTATAGTAAACTGCATTACCGGTCACGCTATTTATACACATAAATAGTCGTGTCTTTAATGGTTATTTTGAGGGAAAAGAAAGAGCCTGATTTTTATCAGGCTCTGATCATTTTAAGACTATCCATCTCAATTTATCAGGGAAGAAGAGATTACCCTTAAAAGCGAATAAATTAGTAGATTCACTCCATCACATCTCTTAACCTGAAACAATGCACAACAAGTCTATTTCCCAATTAATTCTGACGTGCCTGTTACCCATTACAACCCTGGCACAATCCACGGAAACACTACTGCTGCGTTCACCAAGTATCAGCCAGCAAAAAATTGCCTTCAACTATGCAGGCGATATATGGGTGGCCGATGCCAACGGAGAACATCCGCAGCGCATCACCGTTAATCCCGACGTTGAAATGGACCCTATGCTATCTCCCGACGGTAAATGGATAGCTTTCAGCGGCAATTACGATGGTAACGTAGACGTATATATTGTATCCGTAAATGGTGGCACTCCACGCCGCATTACCTGGCATCCGGATGCAGATGTTGTACGCGGATGGCATGGCAACGACAGGATACTTTTTGCCTCTACCAGGGCGTCTTTTACATCCCGCTTCCAGCAACTGTTTGAGGTGGGGACCGATGGCGGCATGCCCGTGAAGCTGAAAATGCCGGAAGCACAGCAGGGTAATATATCGCCAGACGGACAATACACCGCTTACATCAAAGACCCTGATCCTACTGAAAGAGGCCGTACTTACCGCCCCTTTAAACACTATCGCGGCGGCGGAATGCCAAGAATCTGGATCTTCAATAACAAGACCAATGCTGTTACTGAAATACCAGCGGCAGGTTCCAATAACATACGCCCCGTATGGCTGGGAAATGATGTTTATTTCCTGAGTGACCGTAACGGCAATATGAACATCTTCCGGTATAACACAACTACAAAAGCTGTTACACAGGTAACTTCCCATAAAGACTATGATGTAAAAACCCTCTTCTCAGACGGCCGTACACTGGTATATGAACAGGCTGGCCGCATCAACAAATGGGATGCTGCGTCAGGTAAAAGCACCACGCTTTCCATCAGCCTGCAGGCAGATCTTCCCTATAAGCGCCCACATTATGTTAGCGCTTCACCCAATACGCTCAGCAATATCAACATCTCTCCTACCGGGGTGAGAGCTATCATACAATTCAGGGGAGAGATACTCACCGTTCCGGCAGAGAAAGGAGATGTACGCAATCTTACCAATACAACGGGAGTGCATGAACGCTCTCCGGCATGGTCGCCCGACGGAAAGCAGGTGGCCTATTTCTCTGATGCCAGCGGTGAATATGCTTTACACCTGCGCGATCAGAAAGGGGAAAAGCCCGCTACAGTGATACCGCTGGGTACGACAGGATTCTATTATGACATTGTATGGTCGCCGGATAACAAGAAGATAGCTTATCGCGACAAAGGCCTCCGGCTTCATTTTGTTGACCTGGATACAAAGAAAATAACAACAATAGATGAGGATACATATGACCGGCCGGACCAGTCTTTCGAAGCGTCCTGGAGCCCGGACTCAAAATGGATCGCTTACCAGAAAAGGCTGCCCAACAGCCTCCGGGCCATTTTCCTTTACAATATAGCCGATAAGAAGTCCAGCCAGGTCACAGACGGACGCAGTGAAGCATCTGATCCTGCTTTCAGCAAAAACGGGAAATATCTCTTCTTCACTGCCAGTACCAACTACGCCCAGAATACCGGCTGGCTGGATATGACATCCTTTGAAAGAGAAACGAAGAGAAACATATATGCTGTTATCCTGGCAAACAATGAGCCTTCACTCCTGATGCCGGAGAGTGACGAAGAACAGGGCCGGAAGGAAGAAGCGAAAGACACCTCTGCTAAATTCACCCGCATAGACATAGACCGTATTGATCAACGTATAATACCATTACCGCTGCCGGCGCAGAACTATACAGATCTGAACGGCAGGGTAACGGGCAAGCTCCTGTATCGTGATAACAACACCGTTTATAGCTATGATATCGCCAAACGGAAGAGTGATCCGCTTATCAGCGGTATCAGAGGATATGCTATCAGCAGTAACGGAGAAAAGATGCTCTATTTCTCAGGCGCTGCCTTTGGTATTACCTCCGCAACTGCCAAGGCTAACGTTGGCGATGGCGCCCTGAACATCACAAACGTCAGGGTGCTGGTAGATCCTGCCGCAGAGTGGGCGCAGATGTTTGATGAACTGTGGCGTATTGAACGTGATTTCTTTTATGTAGAGAACATGCATGGCGCTAACTGGAAATCCATTAAACAGAAGTATGAAAAACTCCTGCCGTATGTGGGTCACCGTGAAGACCTCAATTACCTCTTCAATGAAATGATGAGTGAGCTGGTAATAGGCCATAACTACGTGGGCTCCGGCGATGCTCCTGCCCCTGTCAACGTAAGCGTGGGACTGCTCGGAGCTGATTATACCATTGAAAACGGACGGTTCCGCTTTGCCAGGATATATTCAGGGCTTAACTGGAACCCGCAGTTCCAGGCGCCGCTTACACAACCGGGTGTCAATGTGAAAGAAGGCGATTACCTGCTTGCTGTGAACGGTATACCTGTTGATGGTAAAGGTGAGGTATACAGCTACTTTGAGAACACTGCCGGCAGACAGGTACGGATACTCGTTAACCAGCGGCCGGATACTGCGGGGGCAAAAGAGTACACCGTAGTCCCCGTCGGCAATGAGTTTTATCTCCGCAATATGAACTGGGTAGAAGGAAACCGTAAAAAAGTAGATGAGCTGAGCAATGGTAAACTGGCCTATGTGTATATGCCTGATACCGGCGGCGATGGCTATACTTATTTTAACCGTTATTACTTCTCCCAGCTGGATAAAAAAGGCGTGATCATAGATGAACGCTTTAACGGAGGCGGCTCCGCAGCAGATTATGTAATAGATCTGCTGAACCGGGACCTGCTTAATTATTGGGGCACCCGCGAAGGACAGCCTATGACCACTCCCGGCAATGCTATTTTCGGCCCCAAAGCCATGATCACTAATGGCTATGCCGGTTCTGGCGGAGACCTGATGCCGTTCATGTTCCGTGAAAAGAAACTGGGCCCCCTGGTAGGAACAACTACAATGGGAATACTGGTAGGCATCTATAACTATCCTCCGCTGATGGATGGAGGTTTTATGACTGCCCCGCGGTTAGGTATTTTTAGCAAGGATGGAAAATGGATAGTGGAAAACGAAGGAATAAAACCTGATGTGGAAGTAGAAATGACGCCACAGGATGTAATTGCAGGGAAAGACCCGCAGCTGGAAAAGACGGTGGAATTGCTGATGAAAGAATTGAAGGATAGCGCTCCGGTAAAGAAGCCTGCAGGCCCTAACAGAGCTGAATAATATATAAGACCGGTAAACAAAAAAAATGCTTTTGCCAATGGCAAAAGCATTTTTTTTTTGAGAGTATTTTGTTTGGCCTGCGGCCAACTGTAAACTTATTTATTACTCAGATACATACTCTTCTCCTTATACAGCTGTCTGAAATAAGGATCTCTCAGATCTTTAATGAAACGGATTGCTTCACCGGTAGATTTCATTTCAGGGCCTAACTCCTTGTTAACGCCCGGGAATTTATTGAAAGAGAACACCGGTTCTTTGATAGCAAAACCGTCCAGTTTCTTCTCGATCTTGAAATCAGTGAGTTTATTAGCGCCCAGCATTACTTTGGTAGCAATGTTCAGGTAAGGTACCTGGTAAGCCTTGGCAATGAACGGAGTAGTACGGGAAGCACGTGGGTTCGCTTCTATCACAAACACCTGGCCGCCTTTGATAGCGAACTGGATGTTGATCAGACCACGAATGTCCAGCGCCCTTGCTATTTTCTCAGCATAATATTCCATAGTGGTTACTTCCATAGGGCTGAGGTTGAACGCAGGCAGTACCGCGTTACTATCGCCACTGTGAATACCGGCAGGCTCAATATGCTCCATAACACCCATTACATGGAAGTTCTCACCGTCAAAGATGCCATCTATCTCAGCCTCCTGGCAACGGTCCAGGAAGTGGTCAATCAGGATCTTATTACCTGGCAGGTGTCTCAGCAGGCTGAGTACAGAAGCTTCCAGCTCTTCCTCGTTGATCACGATCCTCATACGCTGTCCGCCCAGTACATAGGAAGGACGTACCAGTACAGGATAACCTACTTCTTTCGCTACTTCGATAGCGTCGTCAGTATTATAGGCGGTACCATATTTAGGATAAGGGATGCTCAGTTCTTTCAGCAGGTCGGAGAAACGGCCGCGGTCTTCCGCGATATCCATGTTATCGAAAGAGGTACCGATGATGCGTACACCTTTTTCTTCAAGGCGTTTTGCCAGTTTCAGTGCGGTCTGTCCACCCAGCTGAACGATCACGCCTTCCGGTTTTTCCAGTTCTATGATCTCCCAGAGGTGTTCCCAGAATACAGGTTCGAAGTACAGCTTGTTGGCCATATCGAAGTCTGTAGATACCGTTTCAGGGTTACAGTTCACCATGATAGCGTCATAGCCGCAATCCTGGATGGCCTGTAAGCCGTGGGTACAGCAGTAGTCGAACTCGATACCCTGACCTATACGGTTAGGACCGGAGCCCAGTACTATCACTTTCTTCCTGTCAGAAGGTTTGCTTTCGTTCTGTGTGTCGAATGTAGAGTAGAAGTAAGGAGTAACCGCTTCAAACTCAGCACTGCAGGTATCTACCATTTTGTAGGTACGGGTAATGCCAAGCTGTTTACGTTTTTCGTATACCTCATCTTCTTCACAGTTGCCAAACAGGTATTCCAGCTGTTTATCAGAGAAGCCCATTCTCTTGGCGTCGCTCAGCAGCTGTACCGGCACTGTTTCCAGGTCATATTCCCGGAGCTGTTTTTCCATGTTCACGATATCGTTGATCTGGTTCAGGAACCATTTATCGATATAGGTGAGCTGGTGTATATGTTTTACGGAAACGCCTTCCATGAGGGCGTCTTTGATACGGAAGATACGGTCCCAGGTAGGGGTCTTCAGTCTTTCAAGCAGCTGTTCGCTCTTCATGGCTGATTTACCATAGTAACCCAGTCCCAGCGCATCGTTCTCCAGGCTCTGGCAGGCTTTCTGCAGGGCTTCGGGGAAGGTGCGGCCAATAGACATTACCTCACCTACAGATTTCATCTGCAGGCCCAGGGTCTGGTCGGCGCCTTTAAATTTATCGAAGTTCCAGCGGGGCATTTTTACGATCACGTAATCCAGCGCTGGCTCAAAGAATGCGGAAGTAGTTTTGGTGATCTGGTTTTCCAGCTCATCCAGTGTGTAACCGATAGCCAGTTTCGCAGCGATCTTGGCAATAGGATAACCGGTTGCTTTGGATGCCAGGGCAGAAGAGCGGCTTACACGTGGGTTGATCTCGATAGCTATCAGTTCTTCATTCTCAGGATTGAGAGAGAACTGTACGTTACAGCCACCGGCAAAGTTACCCAGGTCACGCATCATCATCATGGCTTTGTTACGCATTTCCTGGAAAGCGGTATCGCTCAGGGTCATAGCGGGAGCCACGGTGATAGAGTCGCCTGTGTGGATGCCCATCGGGTCAAGGTTCTCTACTGTACAGATGATAACTACGTTGTCTTTAGCGTCTCTCAGCAGTTCCAGCTCATATTCCTTCCATCCCAGTACAGCTTTTTCAACCAGTACCTCATGAATGGGAGAAGCCTGTAAACCGCGTTGCAGCGCTTCGTCCAGCTCGTCTTTGCTGTGTACGAAACCACCACCTGTACCACCCAGGGTAAAGGACGGACGGATCACGAGAGGGAAACCTATCTCCTGTGCAAATTCCTTTCCTTCCAGGAAGGAGTTGGCAGTTCTTGCAGGAGCAACGGGCACGCCCAGTTGTATCATCCACTGGCGGAACTGTTCACGGTCCTCTGCTTTGTCGATCGCTTTAATGTCCACTCCGATCAGGCGTACATTGTACTTTTCCCAGATACCCAGTTCATCCACCTCTTTACAGAGGTTCAGCGCGGTCTGTCCACCCATGGTAGGGAGTACCGCGTCTATCTGCTGCTCTTCCAGTATCTGTTCTATACTTTCTACAGTAAGCGGCAACAGGTATACCTTGTCAGCCATCATAGGGTCTGTCATGATAGTAGCCGGGTTGGAATTGATCAGTACTACCCTGATACCTTCCTCGCGCAGCGAACGGGCCGCCTGGGAACCGGAATAGTCAAATTCACAAGCCTGACCGATAATAATAGGACCAGAACCAATAATAAGAACAGATTTGATAGAAGAGTCTTTCGGCATTTGCGTATTCTATTGAAAAATTGAAAACCTTACTGATTTTAATACCATTCACCAGACAAAAAAATCGTGCAAAATTACGGGTTTCAAACTTTATTGTGGTAATAAATTTCTGTCTGTTTTTGAGGAAGGAACGCTAAAGTCAATAGAATAAGGCTATTGGGGCTACAAATAATATAAATACATATATTATTTATCTCCGGCCGGCCTGTAACCAACCGGAGATAAATAATCAAAACAATTATTCTTTTACCTTATTACTCATAATGGCAATACAGGTACCCATCAGGGCAATAACGAAAAATGATATCCGGAGGCTGGTAGCTTCTGCGATGAACCCGATAAGCGGAGGGCCGGCCAGGAAGCCCAGGTAACCGATAGTAGACACTGAGGCCAGCGCCATTCCGGGAGATAATACCTTGCTTCTTCCCGCTGCGCTATATACCAGCGGCACCACAGCAGATACCCCGGCGCCTACCAGCAGGAAACCGATGATAGCTATATTATAATAAGGCATGAGCACAGCTATTAACAGACCTCCTGCAGTGAGCAGGCCGCTCAGCTGCAGCATGCGCGTGGCGCCAAGACGGATGGTCAGTTTATCAGAAAGGAAGCGGAACAGCGCCATTGTACTCATAAATGCCGTGAGACTCTGAACAGCCTGCGCCTCATTTACCCCGATCACCTTCCTGAAGTATACGCTGCTCCATTCAAACATGGTCCCTTCACAGATCATGGAACAGAAGGCAATGATACCCAGCATAAGTAATATGCCTTTGGGAAATACGAAGAGCGGCTGGTCCTCATGTTTTTCTCCGGCCGACATATCCTGCGGGATCACATAGCGGATGCTGATCCCTACTATAATGATCATGATCACCATGATACAGAGGAAATGCTGATAAGGCACTATACCGTTTGCCGCCATCCTGGATCCTATAAAGCCGCCGGTTAAGCCGGCTGTGCTCCACAGACCATGGAAAGACGCCATGATAGGCCGGCCATACATGGCCTCCACCTGTACTGCCTGCGTATTTACCGCAATATTGGCAACGTTCCCGCAAAAGCCGAAAAGTATAAGACAGCTGAATAACTGCCAGAGTGAATCTACCAGGCCTAAGGTAGGCAGGATGCCGCCGTAAAGCAGGCCGGCTACCATCAGTACCTGCCGGCTGCCATATTTATTGACCAGGCGGCCAGCCACGAACATAGAGATCATAGAGCCGATAGGCGGAGCTATCAGCACAAATCCCAGTAATCCTTCGCTCAGGTGCAGCTTCTGCTGAATGGCAGAAACACGCGATGCCCAGCTGGCAAAACAAAAACCGGTAAGAAAGAACAATGCGCTTACCGCAATGCGAATAGTCCGTTTGTGAGAATGTCCGATACTCAATTCCTGTAACATCTTGTTTAAAAGTTGATAGGTATGACAGATAAATAATCAGATCACTTTAATGCCCAGCTGCCGGTAAGGTACGGCCAGCTCCAGTCCTGCTTCGTCCGTGATAATAGTATCCAGTTCTGTAATGTCGCAAACCTTGTACGGCTCTGCCGTTCCCATCTTATCGCTCGTAGCCAGGGCTATTATCCTGTTGGCCGATTGGACCATTACATTTTTAACCGCTGCCTCTTCCATATGCGGGCCGGTTACACCTACTTCCGTGTGCAGGCTGCATACTCCCATAAAGCAGATATCTGCCCGCAGTTTTTCCAGCATACGTATAGTGTCCATTCCGGAAGTTACCTGCGAGCTTTTGAAGATGCGCCCGCCCGTCAGCACCACATCCACACCGGGATGTTCCATCAGCTGCATGGCTATGGGAATGCTGGGCGTTACAACGGTCAGCTGCAGGGAAGGAGGGAAAAGCTTTACCAGCGCATAAGTGGAGGTACCACCATCTATTATAATGGTTTGCCCGTTATGCAGGAAAGAAAGCGCCTTGGCAGCAATGGCCTTTTTATCGTCTTCATGGATATTGATCCGTTCATTGAACGCAAACGGGTTGGGAGAATGCGGAATAGCCCCGCCTCTTACCTTGATCAGTAAACCGTTCTGCGCCAGCGCTTCCAGGTCCCTGCGCACAGTATCTTCCGATACCTGCAGATCATTACTCAGCTCTGTATGCAGCACCTTATGGTCTGCCTGCAGCTTTTTGAGTATATAATCGAAGCGCTCTTCTTTTAGCATGTTCTTGCAATTTCCTGCAATATTATGAAATTATTTGCAAACAACCGCAGTATCATGCGACAATATTTCCTAACTTTGCAAAAAACAGCAAAATATGGCAAGAATAGCAATAGACATGGACGGCGTTATGGCAGATACTACAGCACAGTATATCAGGTGGTATGCAGAACGCTATGGCGTACAGGTAGACAGGGAGACATTGAACGGCCGGCCGGAAACGGATGGTTTCCCGCATGGTAAGGAAATTATCCGCGGATTCCTGTACGAACCGGGATTCTTCAGGACCAAACCGGTTATCAGGGACAGCCAGGAAGTGATAAAGGCCCTGTATGACAAACACGAGGTGTTCATCGTTTCTGCGGCCATGGAATTCCCGGATTCCTTACCGGAAAAACTGGAGTGGCTGGGAGAACATTACCCGTTCATAGGCTGGCAGAATATAGTTTTCTGCGGATCAAAAACCATTGTGCAGGCAGACTATATGATAGACGATCACATAAAGAACCTGCAGCCCTTCAAAGGAGAAGCACTGATGTTCACTGCACCGCATAACATTCATGTAACTGACTTCAAACGCGTAAACAGCTGGGAAGAAGTAGGCGCCCTGTTACTATAAATTACAGATCGATCTTTGCCCGGTTATTAACACTATTATAGGCATAACCATTAGGATCTGAAGCCAGACCCTTCCATACAGGCAGGTACAGCATTTCAAATGCCCTGTGTTCAAAGGCAGCCGCATCAGAGATCCGTTCATACGTACAATTGCCCCAGGCAGCGCCTTCCGGCAAATGCTTCAGTATGGCATCTTTAAACGGCTCCCACCACATTTCAAGCTGCAAGGCCCCTTCACGGATGATCAGGTGGATTGCATCAGGCATAAAGGTATATTCTTCCACCTTTATCATTGCATTCCGCTGATCATCATTCAGTCTTGCCGCCAGTATGCTGGCATATCTTTTCTCTGTAAAAAGTTTTCCTTCTCCGCTTAACGGCATAAAAAGATACCATACCGGAGTATCAAACGCATTCGGAAAATGGCTGCTCATGTAGATCTGTTGATAGTTTTTTTACGTGGCGCATGGGGTTCAAACATGCGGCATAAAACTATTACAAATTCTTGATCCGGAGCTGTTCATTTTGAAATTATGTTGTGCGAGCAACAGGTCATAGGAATGGTTTGATGAGGGTGGTATAAGTTATGGTTAAATGAAAATGATAGTCGCTGGATAGGTTCAGCCTTTTTTAGATCTGGCCTGTTTGCGCAACTGAAAGATATCTTTCTTGGCCTGTTCCAGTCCTTCTTTAAGGGATGCGAAGTTTTTCAACAACAGGTTATGCTCCTCCAGAAGTTTATAATATTTTTCCCGCAACACCATCATTTCATCGTTATCCGCCAGCCTGGCCTCTTCCAGGGCGCCCGGGTTCAGGAATCCCGTTATGGTCATCTCAAGCGCCCTCACTACCCTGTCCAGCTCTTCTGCGTTAAACGCTTCTTTCTCAAACAGGTTGTACATTGTTCTGCGACTCATTCCCAGGCGTTTGGCCAACCTCGTTTTGTTCAGGCCCCGCTCTCCCACCAGTTCCATTAATCTGCCTCCATGATGTATAACAATGGGCTCTCCCGGCTTCTCGCCATTCAGTGAGGGCACATTGTTCCACTCATAAAATTCATCTGGTGTAATACTAATGATCTCACAAAATTTCTCTAACGTGCTACGTTTCATGTCACTTTTGCGCAAATGGTAGTGGGCTATCTGGTTGGTAAAACCTGCCATATCCGCAAAGTCAACGATCTTTATCTTCTTCTGTTTTAAAATTTGTTTTAGGCGCTGGCCCATGTGGATTAACCTGGACATGTATACTTTATTTAACTGACAATGACTGCTTTTGCATGCAACCTATACAATATAATAATAATTTCCATTTCATTCTTATAAATGAAGTTTTCATATAGACAACCAGGTTATTAAATAAACCCTCATTTAGTCATACACATATTAGTGGCAAATCCGTCTTTCTTCAGCGCTTCAAAAAGTTGACATTTTCATTTCCATTCTCAAATTGATATCTCATTAATCAATTTAATATCAATATCTTATGAGCAAACTTCGTGTTTAAAAAAATAGTTGTGCAAAAATTGGAGGAATAAAAAAATTAGAAATACTTTCGTTTAGTTGTCAATTTTTAATGATAATTAAATCAAAGCTTATATATCCGGATCACACATAAAAAATCTTAAACCAACAGACCGATGAAAAGAACCAAACCATCGTCGTCGACACCCATCAATGTCTTACATGACATCCATTCCCGTATGATCAATCTCCCGATCTACTTCCGTGAGAGGATCTGCGAAGAATGCGCCTGGAGTGTCCCTACATTCTACCGCAAAATGCGAAATGTGAGTAAAACCATCCCTGGCACAACAGAGAAGGAACAGATCACGCCAGTAATCAGTAATGCGGAAAAAGAAAAGATCGTTGCAGTAATGGATGAAGTCTACCAGGGCTTCCATGCTTACTGTGACAGGTATCGCAAAAAAGGTGGCGGTAAATAATCTGCCTCTCACCTGAAACCAACCTGTGCCAACTATTTTTCCCCAATGTTATAATTTCCCCGCCCCTGAAGAGTTTCCTATTGACTATTGACCAATTTTATTAAATTTAGCTGCAGATTTACATCACGTTATCACAATTGAACCAACAAAAACACTGATGCAGCCATGGCATATCCGTACCAGATCAAAAGCATAGAGGAGTACCAACAGAATTATCAGCAGAGCGTAATAGACCCGGAAGGCTTCTGGGCAAATGTAGCCGACCATTTCTACTGGCGCCGTAAATGGGATAAGGTACTGGAATGGAACTTTAAAGAACCAGACATTAAATGGTTCGTTGGAGGAAAACTCAATATTACTGAGAATTGCCTTGACCGCCACCTGGGAACCCTGGGCAATACGCCCGCTATTATCTGGGAACCAAATGACCCCGAAGAACGTCACCGCGTTATCACCTATCGCGATCTCTATAACAAAGTATGCCAGTTCGCCAATGTGCTGAAAAATAACGGCGTTAAAAAAGGAGACCGCATCTGTATATACATGGGCATGATACCCGAACTGGCCATCGCCGTACTGGCATGCGCACGTATCGGCGCCATCCATTCCGTTGTATTCGGCGGCTTCAGCGCTCAATCTATTGCAGACAGGATACAGGATGCACAATGCAGCCTCGTTATCACCTGCGACGGCGCCTTCCGCGGCAACAAAGACATTCCGCTGAAATCCGTAATTGACGATGCCCTGATAGGATGCCCATCTGTAAAGAAAGTGATCGTATGCACCCGTACCCGCACTCCCGTAAGCATGATCAAAGGACGCGACCTCTGGTGGGAAGATGAGATCAAACAGGTAGAGACCATGGGAAATCCTCCCTGCCCCGCAGAAGAAATGGATGCTGAAGACATGCTCTTCATTCTCTACACCTCCGGCTCTACCGGCAAACCCAAAGGTGTAGTGCACACCTGCGGCGGCTATATGGTATACGCCAACTATACCTTTGTCAATACATTCAACTACCAGCCCGGTGAAGTATATTTCTGCACCGCAGATATAGGCTGGATAACAGGACATAGCTATATCATCTACGGCCCTCTCAGCGCAGGCGCCACCACACTGATGTTTGAAGGCGTACCTACCTACCCCGATGCAGGCCGCCTCTGGTCTATCACAGACAAATTCCGTGTAAACATATTATATACCGCTCCCACCGCTATCCGCAGCCTGATGGGCTATGGCCTCGGACCGGTTAATCATAAAGAGCTCAGCTCCCTCAAAAAACTGGGCAGCGTAGGCGAACCCATTAACGAGGAAGCATGGCACTGGTTTAAAGACCACATCGGTAAAGGACGCTGTCCTATCGTAGATACCTGGTGGCAGACAGAAACCGGTGGTATAATGATCACGCCCATTGCCGGCGTTACCAAAGAAAAACCCGGCTATGCCACTCTCCCGCTGCCAGGCGTACAACCTATACTGGTGGACGAGAACGGCAAGGAAATTACCGGCAACGGCGTAAACGGCAACCTCTGTATCAAATTCCCATGGCCAGGTATGCTCCGCACCACCTATGGAGATCATGAACGCTGCCGTACCACCTACTTCGCCACATACGAAAACCTCTACTTCACAGGCGATGGCTGCCAGCGTGATGAAGACGGCTACTACCGCATTACCGGCCGTGTAGATGATGTACTCAACGTAAGCGGTCACCGTATCGGCACCGCAGAAGTGGAAAATGCCATCAACATGCACGCAGGAGTCGTGGAAAGCGCCGTTGTAGGTTATCCGCACGATATTAAAGGCCAGGGTATCTATGCCTACGTGATCACCGAAAGGCAAACGCACGACCCTGAGCTTACCAAGAAAGATATTCTGCAGACAGTTTCCCGTATCATAGGTCCCATCGCCAAACCGGACAAGATCCAGTTTGTAAGCGGGCTGCCAAAAACCCGCTCCGGTAAGATCATGAGGCGTATTCTCCGGAAGATCGCAGAAGGAGAACTGGACAACCTCGGAGATACTACTACCCTGCTGGACCCGGTTGTGGTAGAAGAGATCAAACGCGGCAGATTGTAAGAACTGCATTCAAAAGGCTTTAACCGGGAGGTTAAAGCCTTTTTTACACCCCATTATATTACAAATAATACTTATCTTTGCCATATAAGACCCGGTCTAACCTATATTCATTTAATTATACATAACTAGTTATCAGCATCTTAATACTCTAATACTTCCATGAAAAAACTCCTTTTACCGCTACTGGTATGTGGGCTGTTCGCATGCAAAAAAAACAACGACAATCCACAAACACCGGAAACCAATGCCGTTAAACAAGAGATACTTGATGTCCTTGCAGGCAAACCTACCCTGAGCGAATTTTCCGCCGCTATCCAGAAAGTCAGCATCACCGATGCAGAAACCGCAAACGGCCTGACCATTTTTGCTCCTTCCAATGACGCTATAGGCGCTTATGACCCGGGTGCAAAAACAATGGGTAAAGACCTTCCTGACAGCACTATTAAAGATCATCTTGTAAAAGGGTTGATCAAATTAAGTAAGGACACCATCCTGACTGCTCTCAGCGGCAAAAAGCTGGAAGTAAAAAAAGTAGGCGATACCCTGTATATCAATGGCATAGCTATTCTCAGCCTGCCTGGTGCAGAAGGTAAAATTGTTTTCTATACCGTAGCCGATATACTCAGCACTCCCCTGGGCAATACCAACGTTACTGTATGGGACGCTACGCAGTGGAGCACAGAAAAACGTAACGGCGCACTCCTTGCCGGAGCAACAGTAAGCCTGTACCTGACAAGGGAAGAGTACAAAAATAAAACGCCCCGCTACACTGCCGTTACCAACGCCAATGGTGTTGCAACTTTCACCGGCGTTGCTCCTGCAGAATACTTCATGGTAGCTGGTAAAGGAGAGCTCTCCAATACCTGGCCTGATGCAAACAATAGCACATTAGCTTCTGCAGATACCCTCTTCCAGTCAACAGCCGAAATAGCTAACTCTCCTGCTCTGGCAGGTGCAACTCCGGGCGATTTCAAAATGCTTGATCTTAACCAGGACGGAGTAGTAAATAACAGTGACAGGGCAGAAGCTCCGTATCGTAAGATCACCGTTGGCAGCGGCACTACTACATCAGAAAAAGTACTGATAGGCTACCCGGTAAATCATACTATGACGCTTCTCAAAACTACCGTAGAAGCTGATTCCATTCTGCTGAAAGCCGCTATACAGTTGGGCAATGTGCAAAAACAACTGGTTATTATGGATGCTGTTATGAGCAATGACGCAGATTGCAACGGACTGGCATCAACCTGGTGCGCTTTTGATCAGTTCACCTTCACTGCTTCAGATGCTACCATCTTCAACATCTGGGCTAACCACTATGCCGTTATCGGGCAACTGAACAGGATCCTTTTGAGCCTCCCCGCTATACAAGGCGATACTTTAAAACTGGGACCGGTAACACGCAGCCTCCGTGGCTTGGCATATATGCAACTGGCTACCTACTTTGGGGGGTTACCTATCTCCACTCAGATAACTATGCCGGCAGATATTTCCCGCAGCTCACCGGAAGCTACCTATGCTTTCATTAAGAATGACCTGCTGGCGTCTGCTAACGGCGATCTGGCGGGCACCGACAAGGAACATTATATAACCGTTTTCGGCGCTAATGCTTTGCTGGCAAGATTATCACTCAACACCGGCAAGTACGCGGATGCAGCGGCCTATAGCAAGGTTGTTATAAACAGTGGTATTTACAACCTGATAGGAGATACTTCAGCTATATATACTGAGACATTCAACACCGAAACGCTGTATAATATTCCCCGCAGCTACGGCTCTCCTTTCAGCCAGTTCTTTACAGTTACCCGTCCCGGCACAGTGAACTTCTGCCCTATCATACGCTATGCAGAAGTACTGCTGATCAATGCAGAGGCGAATGTCAACCTGGGCGATCTGGAAAATGCTACCAATATGATCAACCAGGTACGCATGAGGCGTAATATCCAGACAACCGGCCTGCTGACTGCCGATCAGGCGCGTGAAGCAATCAGAGTTCTCCGTAACAGGGAATCCTACAGGGAAGGCCAGACATTCAGCACCCTGGTACGTCAGAACCTTGCTGCCCAGGAACTGTCTAACAACGGTTATAAGGAGTATAACAAACTGCTGCCAATACCGCTGACATATCTTAACAGCTATCCTAACCTGACCCAGAATCCAGGTTACTAAATATATTTATTCTACAAAGGCGGCATTCAAAACTGCCCCTTAAAAAAGAACGCTTTTGCCTTGGGCAAAAGCGTTCTTTTTTAAGGGGCATATAATTACTTTTATGCTATGAAACGTTTGCTGCGCATATTCTTAGCCCTGTTCCTGCTGCTCAATATCATCGCAGCATTTCATGCCTGGAAATTCACCCACTTCTATCCTTCCGGACAGTTCAGCAAAAGATTGCCGGAACAAATGAGCGCACTGGAAAAAACCAAAACAATACTGTTCGGGGTCAGAATATCCAGGTCAACACTCAATCACACTCCCGATACAAAATATAATACCATTACCCTTCATACTGCTAACGGATTAGCCCTGGAAGGCTGGTGGATTCCCGTACCTTCCGCCAAAGGCACCGTTATCCTCTTCCATGGTTATAACGGCGCCAAAGATGGCCCCCTGCCGGAAGCCGCCTATTTCCGCTCTCTGGGTTACAATACCCTGCTGATGGACTTCCGCGCACATGGCAACAGTGAAGGCAATACCTGCACTGTCGGGTATAAAGAAGCAGAGGATGTACAACTGGCCTATAACTATGTAAAAGGTAAAACAAAAGGGCCCATTATTCTATGGGGTATAAGTATGGGCGCCGCTGCCATTTTAAAGGCCGTTCCGCAGTATGATCTGCAACCTGCAGGAGTTATACTGGAATGTTCTTTTGGTCGTCTTACAGACGCTGTAAAGGGCAGAATGAGGGCTGTTAACATGCCGGGTTCTCCCCTTGCTGAACTGCTTACTTTCTGGGGAGGTCTGGAACATGGTTTCTGGGGATTTGGTTTCAGCCCTGCCGCTTACGCAAAGGAAATAAAGATGCCCGCCCTGGTAGGCTGGGGAGAGCATGATACACGGGTAATGCGCTATGAAACGGAGGCCATTTACCGTAACCTGCGCACAAAGAAAAAGAAGCTGGTTATTTATACGCATTCCGGGCATCAGTCTTTCTGCAGGAATGAAGGAGATAAATGGAAGAGCGCTGTGCGGGAATTTCTCATATCCCTTAAATAGAAAAAGCACGCTCCACCCGAATGAAGCGTGCCTTCACAAGACCAATACCCGCCTTATGATAATCATGACTCAGGCAGCAGTATGTTGCCCAACGTCACTACTATGCTACCATGATCAGCAACATAGTAAAGGTAAGAACGGGCACTGCAATATCAATAGCATCCTCAACGCCTGATCACTACAGGTGTTCCAACCTTAATGATCTCATACAGTTCGCTTACATCTGCATTCTTCATGCTCACGCATCCCAGTGTCCAGTTAATACGTCCTTCCACGTAGTTGTCGCGTATGCCTGAGGCATATTCCACACCGTGAATGCCTATACCACCGCCAATGGTTGCGGATGCCGGCAACGCGCCTGCATCCTGCAGTTCATGAAATCTTGCCCATGATGTTTCGTTGGGATAATCCAGCAGCATGAACCGGTTCCACCGGTTATCAAACCGCTTGCTGAGAATATGAAAAGTTCCTTCGGGTGTAAGACGGTCTCCTTCCTGTCGTTTGTCAGACTGGTCCCGGTTACCAAATACTACTTTGTATATTTTTCGCAAAGTAACATCTTCATAAAGGTACAACCGGTAGTCACTCTTGTCTATCAGCAGAAATACTTTGTCAGGATCAATGTTGCCGGGATGTACCTTCACTGAATACAGATCTCCTTCTCTCTTAAACGTAAATCCGGATACCGATGTACATAGTACCAGCAATAGCAACAAGCAATAGCGATTCATTTTCACAGGGTATTTTGCAATCTTTTAACGTTGGCCGTCAATTGATTATTGCAAATGGTTAAAAATTTTGACCGCAAAAATAAAGAACCATCCGGAATTTCCGTTTGCAGAAATGCAGACGGGCCCGGATGGTTCTTTATTTAAAGCTATGTTCTGTTACAGGATCAGTAGCCGAAAATCTCTTCCAGCGTCAGTTTCCTCACGTCGCCATATTTCTTCAGATCTTCAGGATTTACCCTTTTCTCGGAAGCCATGATACAATATGTGTATGGCTTTTGAGACATGTTCTGATCATGGAACTCTTTCACGTTATCGAAAGTGATCTTATCTATCTTATCGTAAACAATTTTACGGTAGTCGGTATCAAGCCCCAGCTTTTTAGCGGCCAGGTAAGTGAAGATGATACCGTCCTGTGTGATACGCTCTGTTGCCATATCCTGTTTCAGGCTCTGCCTGGAAGTTTCAAACAGTTTGTCTGAACGGGGAATATCATTCAGCAGTTCATTCATACCACCAATTGCATCCGCCATCTTATCTGCCTGGCTGCCTACATAGGCCAGTGTAGTGTAACGGCTGGTCTTCTTATCAGGAGATGCCAGATAAGCATAAGTAGAATAAGCCAGCGCTTTGGATTCGCGGATGGTCTGGAATACAATAGATCCCATACCGCCGCCAAAATAAGAATTGAACAGGTCTATCAGGGCAGTGTTTTCCGGGTTATACACGCCATTGTTGCGTACCCAGTTCACTTCTGTCTGTACCATGTCGTAATCGGTAAATAACACCTCGTTCTTTGCCTGGTCGGTTTTTTCAAACTTCAGGGCTGCAGGTGTTTCCTTAAATGTTGCAGGAATAACATGCTCTTTCTTTACGGCAGCAATAGCAGCATTCAGCGGCTGCGGGCCGTAATAGATAACAGTATGTTTATAATCCGGTAAAGAGTGCAGGATATCTGTCAGCTGCGCGGCTGTCACGCCATTCAGTTCTGCCTGGCTCAGCTGGTTGTTGAAAGGATTTTTTGCGCCGTAGATAGCGTAGTTGGTCAACCCTTTCATGATATTGCCCTTATTCAGCTTACTGTCTGCGCGGCCTTTTTCCATACGGCCTTTCATAGCAGCCCAGGCATCGCCATTAGGCTGGCAGTTCTTCAGCACATGTTCAAACAATGCCAGCGCCTTGTCAAAGTTTTCCTGCAACCCGGAAATAGAAATGGTTGTCACATCTGTACCGGGGTTTACACTGAAGTTGCAGGCAATGTTATAAAATTCTTTACTGATCTGCTCGGAAGTGTATTTATCTGTACCCAGGAACTGCAGGTACTGAGCGGCCAGCGGCAACAGCTTATTGTTCCAGCTGCCCATATCAAAACGGTAGTAGAGGCGGAACAGGCTATTGTCTTTGTTCTGTACATACAGCACATCTGCATCGCCTATTTTACCTTTCTGGATATCTTTGTCGAAATCCAGCCACAGCGGACTTACCGGCGTAGCAGGTATTTCATTCACTTTCTGCAGGAAGGCTGACTGGGCTTCGCGGTTCACTTCCACAGGAGTGATAGCCGGCTTTTCCACTTTCTCTATGTTCTTGTCTTCACCTTTACGTTTGTAAAGCAGCACATAGTTATTACCCAGGTATTTGTTGGCAAAATCAACGATCTGTTTTTTGGTAACCTTGCCCATATCATCCACAAAAGACACGTCTGTATTCCAGTTCTGTCCGCGGTGTTTGATAAAGCCGTCCATAATGGCGTTGGCGCGGTTGTCATTTTTCTCCAGGCCCATCAGCTCAGCCAGTTTGGCGTTGTTCACAATGGCTTTTACCAGTGTTTCGTCAAACTCTCCTTTCTTCAGGATCTCCAGCTGCCCGAGCAGCAGGTCTTTTACCTGTTCCAGTGTCTGTCCCTGTTTAGCTTTACCGCTCAGGGAGAATACGGTATAGTCTTTCCAGGTCATGGTGCTTGCTCCGGCATTCAGTACCTTCTGCTGTTTGTTCAGGTTCAGGTCTATCAGGCCGGCTTTACCGTTGCTGAGTATTTCTGTCAGTACGTTGAGCAGTATGGTGGATTTTACATCCAGTGCACCCGGCATACGGAAAGCGATCATTACGTTCTCAGCGTCCGGACCGTATACTTCTTTTACGATCGGTGCGGTGACAGGCGCTTCTACGGGCGACTTATATTCTTTTACCGGTTTGGATTTCATGTAGGCAAAGCGCTGGTCTATCTGTTTGATCACGTAGTCGGGATCAAAGTCGCCCGCCATCACTATCGCCATATTATCAGGCACATAATAAGTATCATAAAACTCACGGATAGCCTTCAGGGAAGGGTTTTTCAGGTGTTCTACGGTACCGATGGTGCTCTGCTGCCCGTAATTATGGGTAGGGAACAGGGAGGAGAGCATCAGCTCATAAGACTTACGGCTGTCATTATCCAGTCCGCGGTTCTTTTCTTCATACACAGCTTCCAGTTCGGTATGGAAGAGTCGGAATACGGGATCTTTGAAACGTTCTGCCTGTACGGTCAGGAACTTGTCTACAGCGTTGGAAGGGATGTCTTCCTCGTAGATGGTTTCTTCCACCCAGGTATGTGCGTTGGTACCCTGGGCGCCCATTCCGGTCATCATTTTATCATACTCGTTGGCGATGGCGTACCTGGCGGCCAGTCCTGAAACGCTGTCTATCTGGTGATAAACGGCTTTACGGGCAACAGCATCTGTTGTATGATTGTAAGTATCATACAGGTTCTCGATCTGGTCCAGGTAAGGTTTTTCCTTTGCCCAGTCCAGCGAGCCGAATTGCCGGGTGCCTTTAAACAGGAGATGTTCCAGGTAGTGGGCCAGGCCTGTATGATCTGCCGGGTCATTGTTACTGCCTGCCCGTGTACCGATCAGTGTCTGGATACGCGGGTCTTTCTTGTTCACGCTGAGAATTACTGTTAATCCGTTTTTCAATGTGTAGAAACGTGCCTTCATCGGGTCATTGCTGACATACTTATAGGTATATCCACCTGAAGCAGCCTCTTTCCATTCATAGTGTTGCTGTGCTCCTGCGGTGTTGATAATGGCACATACGAACAGCAATAAACAGATTGCTTTTTTAATGAGGTTCATGTATTGGTTTTTGAAAATAAAAAAAACATTACCAAATATAATGGTAATGTCCGGATGTGCTGCGACAGGAAAATGTTAAAAGGAGTAATACAATGAGCAATGGATTAACGCCTGAACTCAAGCCGTCCGGGATCGCTGACAGAAAGAGCATCCACCTTTACAGGTTTGGGCTGATGTGCAAACAAAACCTGGCGTTGCTGAAAATCAGGAGCTTTTTGCGAAAATCCTTCAGGTACGGGTACAGGATGGTGAGCATATGCCCTCACGCCTACAATTCTCTTCTCACATGAATGAGCCCAGACAATAAAGCTTGTACAGGCAATAAAAGCAATTAAGGAACGCATAACTATCTTAGATTTTGATCTGATTTCCCCCGGGAAACCCTTTTAAAAGCTATTAAAACGTAACCCTACTGAAAATGGATATTGTTCCAATCCGTAGTCATGTAAGGGAGTTAAAGCAAAGTTTCCGTATAACTTTACCGGTCCATATCCCACATCGCCGGTCAGGCTGAGTTTCCATTTGTTAAGGTTAAAGTCGTCCACTTTCTTGACCTTTCCTCTTTCTGCGCTGATCTGTTTGGTACGGGCCTTTACCAGGTAGCCGCCCATAACCCCCATACTCAACTTGAAGGCCCTGGACGGGCGCGCCGGGTTGCTGTTGTAGTTCAGCATCAGCGGTACACTGAGGTATTCTGCGAATAGTTTATTTTTAGAGAATTCTACTGAGTCCCTGATAATCTGGGTAGGATACCCGGGTACATAGGAAATATTCCTCGCATAACGATAGTTGTTCATTTCCACCCCGAGGGAGTAAATGAGGTTTATCTTATGCCTGTAAACATTCAGCCTTTGCTGGAAGAGCCATATATTAATATTGATGGACTTCCCGGTAATGAGTTTAAATTCGTCAGGAGTAAGCGGTGCACTGCCTGTTCTGGGCGCCAGGGTATTGAGGCCTGCGCCGGAATAGGTGTATGATTTACTTATTTCTGCGGATGTGGTAGGGGCGAAATAGGAATAGGCAACGGCGCCGGAATAATCACTGCGGTCAATATAGTTATTGAATCCTACGTCTATTACAAACCATCTTGTGTGCAGGTTCTTTTTAAGTTTCTCGCGGGCATAAGCAGTATCGTTATACATTCTGAAGATACGCTTGCCGTTGGCATTTTTACCCTGTACAATGATCAGTCCTTTCACCTGGATGGTATCCGTAGTCTGTACGGTCTGCGTAGTCTGGGCCTGTGCGCCCACACTTACAATAAGTAGCAATAACAACCAGCGTAAAACTTTACACTTCATATCAAATACTTTCTTCAGATATTATTTTTTCTTCCTGGAAAAGAACCTGGCAACATTTGCCACACCATTCAGCAGCTTACTATCACCGTTCATAGTTACAGACACTACCAGTTCTCCTTTCACATCTGACTGAGCGGCGGGAGCTGCGGCGGCGGCAGGGGTGTTGACCATCTTTTCAGAATTGGCCATCACCGGTGGCTTCACCTCCAGGTTATTACCGGCTATCGCCACATCTTCCTGTATCCTTCTTTCTTCCAGTTGCCTGACCACTTCCCGGGAAGTATTTTCCGGCTGAGGGATCCTGGCAATTACAGGGGCGGTATTATCCGGTATCCTGTGTTTCTCACTTTCTGCAGGCACATTTCCTGCGGTATTTACACCGGCTGTTGTGACAGTTGTTCTTTGGGCCGGTTTATTCTTTTCGGTTGCAGGTGTTCTGTTTGCAGGAGCTTTGGTAGTTCCAACACTGGCAATCAGGTCAGCGGAAGATTGGTCGTTACCGGTAATGTTCCCGTTGAGAGGCGCTTCACCGGCCGGGGCTCTATTCCCTTCTGACACGCTATGGCCTTGATTTTCATGGGCCAGGCTGCCTTCTGTGCCTTTACCTGTCCCGGATGCAGGTTGCTGAACGGCCATCTGGCCTCCTTTCTGCTGCACTGCGCCCGGTAAAAGCCATACTCCCAGTCCAACTACTACCGCTGCTGCGGCACTCCACCACCACAATGGCCTTACTTTCCTGCTTTCACGTTTATATAGCGATGATTTATCTCCAAATGTTACACTCAGATCAGGAGTTAACCTGGCTTTTTGTAAAAGTGCCAGTTCCTGCTTTATCTGCGGATGGCGGGCAGCCAGTTGTTCCAGGTGTTCCTTTTCAGGACCATGCAGCTCATTATCAACATATTGCAGCATTAACAGTTCATAGTTCACCGGGGTAATGCCTTCGTCAGACCTGTATAACTGCCCTTTACCTTCAAATTTCAGGTCTTCATCAGGAGCCAGGCGGGTAGCTTCAAGTAGTGAAAGCTCCTGCCGGATATGCGGATGTTGCTGCAGAAATGCCTCCAGTGCAGCCTGCTCTTCCGCATTCAGCTCTCCGTCCACTGCGCTGAGGAGATACTCCTCATAGTTTGATATGGTAATATTTATCGCCAAAATTAGATAAATAATTAATGTATAATATTATCTGCCTGTTATTTATTAAAATTGAATCAGATCACGTTTTCCATTTTCACCAGGAACTGCTTGAGGTGCAACCGGGCCCTGTGCAGGTATACTTTCACCTGGGACGGGTTGAGCTGCATGATCTCTCCGATCTCTTCATAGCTGTATCCCTCGTAATCTTTCAGTAATATCAATGATCTCTGTACATCCGTGAGCCGGTCCAGCGCCTTCTCCAGTATTTTCTTCGCGTCGTGTACCCGCTGCTCGGATATTTTCGTCTCTTCCTTAAAATCTTCCACCAGGGTGATCCGTTTCACTTTCCGGACATGGTCTATCATATTGTGGTAGGCTACAGTA
Organism: Chitinophaga tropicalis; assembly: GCF_009758205.1. Classification (GTDB taxonomy): domain Bacteria; phylum Bacteroidota; class Bacteroidia; order Chitinophagales; family Chitinophagaceae; genus Chitinophaga; species Chitinophaga tropicalis. Next base: position 788,760 of record NZ_WRXN01000001.1, on the reverse strand, counting down.
AATAGATACGACTTAGCCTTTTCAAAAGGCACGTCTCTACAGTGCTTCCACAATATTTCAAACGCATTCTGTACTACATCTCTGGCGTCCTCAGTATGGTCTAAATTTTTAACAATAAACCGGAAGAGATTATCCGCGTACAGATCCACGCATTTGTTGTACTCCTTTTCCGTCATCCGGTGTTGCGGGATTTTAGTGCTAATGTCCGACAATTACTTCATATCGTCTCATCTCTTCCTCTTGCCCCCCTTCCAGCTACCAGTACGATATCGTTTTTTGCCCGCATCTATTCCGGGCAGACATTACTATGACGGAGACCGGTCAGCAAATGTTACAGCCCCGTCAAACTTTTTCCTGCTTTGTGACAAAACCCGCTACGGTTAGGGGAATCGTAATACATTTATTACCATAATTTTGAACCAGGCTACAAAATCTCCTATTATGAACGAAAAATTCATTGACCGCCTCAAACAGGAACTGGATGAGATCCGCAGCGCCGGCCTCTTTAAAAATGAAAGGGTGATCACTTCCGAGCAGGGAGCTGAAATACAGGTAGGTGGCAACACCGTTATTAACTTCTGCGCCAATAACTACCTGGGCCTTTCCAGCCATCCTGATGTGATCAAGGCGGCCAAAAATGCCATTGATACCCATGGATATGGAATGAGCAGTGTGCGCTTCATCTGCGGCACCCAGGACATACACCGGGAACTGGAGCAGAAAATAGCCTCCTTCCTGGGCACCGAAGATACCATCCTCTATGCTGCCGCCTTCGATGCCAACGGCGGGGTGTTCGAGCCCCTGTTCAGCGAACAGGACGCTATCATTTCCGATGCCCTCAACCACGCATCCATCATTGACGGGGTACGCCTGTGCAAAGCCCAGCGTTACCGTTATGAACATAATAATATGGCAGACCTGGAAGCCAAACTGCAGGAATCTGCCCACCTCCGCAGCCGCATCATCGTAACAGACGGCTCTTTCAGCATGGACGGCACCATCGCCCAGCTGGACAGGATCTGTGACCTGGCAGATAAATACGACGCCATTGTAATGATAGATGAAAGCCACTCCTCCGGCTTTCTGGGCAAGACAGGCCGCGGTACCCATGAATACAGGGGAGTAATGGGACGCATAGATATTATTACCGGCACCCTGGGCAAGGCCCTTGGCGGTGCATCAGGTGGTTTTACCAGCGGCAGGAAAGAAGTAATAGATATGCTGCGCCAGCGCAGCCGCCCCTATCTCTTTTCCAACTCCGTGGCCCCCAGCATAGTAGGCGCTTCCATCTCCGTACTGGACATGCTTAGCTCAACTACCGTACTTCGTGACAAACTGGAATATAATACCCGCTATTTCCGTACTAAGATGACAGAAGCCGGTTTCGATATCAAACCGGGCGATCATCCCATTGTACCGGTTATGCTCTATGATGCCGTTCTGAGCCAGCAGTTTGCAGATAAACTGCTTAAAGAAGGGATCTATGTAATAGGGTTCTTCTTCCCGGTAGTTCCAAAGGGGCAGGCCCGTATAAGGGTACAGCTGAGCGCCGCCCACGAACAGGAACACCTGGATAAGGCTATCAATGCCTTTACCAAAGTAGGGAAAGAACTGGGCGTTATTAAATAACTATATATAATCATACACCAGACAATGCTGGCCGGTTGGCCGGCCAGCATCTCCCTCTAAAAAAACGGGTTTCGCCAAAGGCGAAACCCGTTTTTTTAGCTCTGTGCTTCTATATTATATACTTTTGCAGCACAAAAAACGATCTACAATGAAACAACCGGGCTGGATACTACTACTGGTAGCCATTTTGGCAAATGCCTGTGCACCGAACAACGTTAAGACAGAACCAGGATGGGAAAAGTATTTTACAGAATACAAGGTAGAAGGCACCTTTATGCTGTTCAACAACAGCCAGGGCAGCTTTAAAGTATATAATATTGACCGCGCCAAGGAACGTTTCCTGCCCGCCTCCACTTTCAAGATCTTTAACTCCCTGGTAGGCTTCGAAACCGGCGTGATCAAAGACACCGCCATGGTTATTCCGTGGGATAGCGTAGTACGCTCCAGGCCCGAAATAAACCAGTCCCTCTCCATGCAGCAGGCCTTCCGCCTCTCTTCCGTTCCCTATTTCCAGGAAGTAGCCCGCCGTATTACCAAACCAGTCATGCAGAAATGGCTGGACACCGTTAAATACGGTAACATGAAGATCAGCAAAATAGATACCTTCTGGCTGGATAACAGCCTGCAGATATCGCCCGACGAAGAACTTGGCTTTGTCAAGAAATTATATTTTGACCAGCTGCCTTTCCATAAACTGAGCATGCAATGGGTACGTAACGTGATGCTGATGGAAAAAACACCCAAATACAGCCTTTCCTATAAAACCGGATGGGGCATGGAAGGCCGTAAGCAGATAGGATGGGTAACCGGATGGGTGGAAGAAAACGGGCACCCTGCCTTCTTTGTCCTCAACATCGAATCTGAAGATCCGAAAATTGACATGGTCAACATCAGGATGAACATCCTTAAAAATATTCTCAGGGATGCCGGCTACCTCGAGGGAATGAAATAATACTCCATAGATACTATATGGATACGCCTACTCAAAGCCTACTATAAAGTATGGATAGTGTATGAACTGCGGTACCTAAACTGCGACACAGTACTTCCCAAAAGAAAGTGATCTTTTTAACGCTTTAATCTCCGGATTAAAGCGTTTTTTATTTATTTGCCCCTGTCAACCAATGTCATTGACGCCGGCAACTATAATCTGTCAGACCTGCTACCAGTCACATCTCTCTGCCATTATCGTTAAAAAACTCCTAAATCAGTGACTTTACGTAGTGTAAAACGTACTAAAAAAATTATATTTGATCTTCGTGCCTGTCTGGGCATAAAAGAAACCTGAATCTGAAATATGTTACGTTTTCAGCATAGTGAATATTTATGGGCACTGGCGCTCCTCCTGGTACTGCAGCTTGCATTTTTCAGTATCTCCTGGTGGAAACGCCGCTCTGTACGTAAGCTGGGCGATCCTGTACTGGTAGAAAAACTTTTCACCGGGTACTCCCGCCGCCGTTTTACCCTGCGCTTCCTGCTGATATTCCTGGCCTTCTTTTTCGGAGTGCTGGGACTGGCCAATATGCAGAAAGGCAGCAGAATGGAAAAGATCACCCGTAAAGGGGTAGATGTGGTGATAGCGCTGGATGTCAGCAAAAGTATGCTGGCGGGCGATATCAGGCCTGACCGTCTCACCCGCGCCAAACAGCTGATATCCAAACTGCTGGACAAGCTGGATAACGATCGTGTGGGGATGGTCGTATTTGCCGGTAATGCCTACCTGCAAATGCCGCTTACAATAGATTACTCTGCCGCCAAAATGTACCTGACCACTGTTGGCCCGGAAATGATCCCTACCCAGGGTACCGCCATTGGTCAGGCAATACAGGTAAGCAACGATGCCTTCAATAAAAAGGAACGCAAACATAAAGCACTGATAATCATATCTGACGGGGAAGATCATGATGAGGCGGCTATCACTAACGCCAAACAGGCGTTTGATGATGGCGTGGTGATCAGCACTATAGGAATAGGATCTCCCGCTGGCGCTCCCCTCCCCGATCCTGAAACCGGCACCTATAAGAAAGATAAAGAAGGCAATACCGTTGTCTCAAAGCTGAATGAAGAAGAGCTGAAATCTATCGCTTCTGCAGGCAGGGGTATCTATGAACACCTGGATAATAATACCGAAGAGGTAGTAAGTTCCCTAGTGAACCGGATAGATAGTATGGAACAGAAAGAATTCGGGGAGAACGTATTTACTGACTATAACAGCTATTTCCAGTATTTCCTGGCAGTAGCCCTGTTACTGCTGGTGGCTGAGTTCTTCATTCCTGAAGTAAAACGCAGCGCCCGCACCAATGTTGTTGTTACCGCTACAGAAAAACCATGAGAAAGCTATATCTGACATATCAAATACTCCTTGCCGGCGCATTATTATGCCTCTGCCAGGAATCTTTCGCCCAGGAAGGGAATAAATACATCCGTAAAGGGAATGAACTATATAAAGAGAAGAAGTTCACCGACGCAGAGGCCAACTATAAAAAGGCGCTGGAAGTAAACCAGCAGTCAGTAGAAGGCCGTTATAACCTGGGGAACTCCCTTTATGAACAGAAAAGGTATGACGATGCCCGTACCCAGTACGCCAATACTTTTAAAGCTGCCAATAACCGGGACACCAAAGCCGATGCCAGCTACAACATTGGTAATACCTTCATGGAAGGGAAGAAATGGGAGGAAAGCATCAAGGCGTATAAAGAGGCCCTGAAACTGAACCCTTCTGATGAACAGGCCCGTTATAACCTGGCTTATGCGCAGGCCATGCTGAAGAAACAGCAGCAGGGCGGCGGCGGAAAGGATAATAAGGACCAGAAGGATAAGGATAAGAAAGATCAGAAAGACCAGCAGAAGAAAGACCAGGATAAAAATAAACAGGACCAGAAGAATAAGGATCAGCAAAACAAAGATCAGCAGAATAAGGACCAGCAGAATAAAGATAAAGAGCAGCAGGATAAACCGGAGCCTCAGCCCAGCAAGATGAATAAGCAGGAAGCTGAACGGTTGCTGCAGGCGCTGGGCCAGGAAGAGAATAAACTGCAGGATAAGATGAAGAAGGCCAAAGGGCAGGCAGTTCCTGTAGAAAAAGACTGGTGATCCATAAATAATTTTAGCCGGATCCTTTCTCAAAAAACATTTCAGCCGGCCGCAGGCCAGTTCTATCTTCAAAAAAATGCTTTCGCCTTTGGCGAAAGCATTTTTTTGAGCAGTTCCCCGGACTTTACCTGCTGAAAATTTAAATAACCCAAATGTTTACCTTTGCTTCATATATATCAGGATTCTTTTATGCAGCTATATTGTAATTCACTGACAGAGTACAAAAGATTAGCCACTCTGGAAGTAAAGGTTGGAGACCTGCTCATTGGCAACTATCACCCCGTACGTATTCAAACCATGACTACGACGGATACTATGAACACCCAGGCTACTGTAGAGCAGGCTATCCGCTGCATCGAAGCCGGCGCAGAACTGGTACGCATCACCGCTCCCAGTAAAAAAGAGGCCGAAAACCTCCTGCCCATCCGCAATGAACTGCGTAAAAGAGGTTATACCACTCCCCTTGTGGCAGACATTCACTTTACTCCTAATGCCGCAGAAATAGCCGCCCGCATTGTTGAGAAAGTACGTATCAACCCGGGTAACTACGTAGATAAAAAGAAGTTTGAGACCATCAACTATACTGACAGTGAATACCAGGAAGAGATTGACCGCATCCGCAAACAATTCACTCCGCTGGTAGGCATCTGTAAAGAATATGGCACCGCCATGCGTATCGGTACCAATCACGGCTCCCTGAGCGACCGTATCATGAGCCGCTATGGCGATACCCCCATGGGCATGGTGGAAAGTGCTATGGAATTTCTCCGTATTGCGGAAGACCTCAACTACCGCAATATTGTGCTCAGCATGAAAGCCAGCAATCCACAGGTAATGGTGCAGGCCTACCGTATGCTGATCCAGAGCATGCAGGAAGAACTGGGGCATTGCTATCCCCTTCACCTGGGTGTAACAGAAGCCGGCGACGGAGAAGACGGCCGCATCAAATCTGCCATAGGTATTGGCACTTTGCTGGAAGATGGTATCGGAGATACTATCCGCGTATCCCTCACGGAAGATCCTGAATTTGAGCTGCCCGTATGCCGTGACCTGGTGAAACGCTATACTGTCAGGGAAGGACATGACCCTATCCCCTCTATAGCACAGCCCACCTATTCTCCTTTTACTTACAAACGCAGGGACTCCCTTGCAGTAAACAATATTGGCGGCAAGCAGGTACCGGTAGTTATCGCCGATCTCAGTGATATAACCGGTATCACTCCTGTACACCTGAAAGCCATCGGCTACAGCTACGATGAAGCCTCTGATAAATGGAATATTGCAGATGCAGCGGCCGACTATCTCTTCACACATGAAGTATTACCTTTCTCCCTGCCCGGTACACTGAAGGTGATCGTACCTCATACCACCTGGCAGACAGCGGAAGACAAGGAGAAATACATGCCCCTTTTCTCTGCCGAAGAATATCTTCAGCTGCCGCTCTCCGAAAGATCAGCTACTATCAATTTCATTGACCATAATACCGGCGTAACACTCACGGAACCACTGTTGCAGCAGCTTGCAAATGATACTACTATCGTTTTCTGCCTGCACTCTTCCAACAAGCACGCCATGCCGGAAATAAGGCGTACAATGATGCACCTGATGGAGCATAACGCCCCGCAGCCCTGTATCCTGAAATGCTTTGCTACAGATTCTACTACAGATGAACACCTGGTACATTACGCCACTGAAACAGGCGCCCTCCTGCTGGACGGGTTCGGGGACGGCCTGTGGCTGGCGGATGCAAGGCCGGAAAAACAGGTGCCCGACCATGCCCTGCTCAATAATATAGCCTTTGGCATACTCCAGGCTACCCGTACCCGTATCTCCAAAACTGAATATATTTCCTGCCCTTCCTGCGGCCGTACCTTATTTGACCTCCAGGAAACCACAGCTAAGATCAGGGCAGTGACCAACCACCTGAAAGGCGTGAAGATCGCTATCATGGGATGTATTGTAAATGGTCCCGGCGAAATGGCCGATGCCGACTTCGGATATGTAGGCAGCGGCGTTGGAAAGATCACCCTCTACAGAGGAAAAGAAGTAGTAAAACGTGGTCTGAACAGCGAAGTAGCCGTAGATGAACTGATCTCCCTGATCAAGGATAACGGCATGTGGGTGGAAGCTAACTAAAGAATTCCTTTAAATAAGAAAAGGCCTCGCAGAAGCGAGACCTATGAGGCTAACGGGATGACTCATAACTCAATAAAGGGGGTCAAAATGTATATATGTCAGACAATCGAAAAAATATCGTACCCTAAGTCCCTACAAATAAAAAGGTAGGGGTTATCAAACATTGTGTTGTTCCGGGGTTAACTGTTCTTGTCAGGTGATACAAAGGTACATTCAATGCAAAGGCATTGTCAAGCGTATTACTACGCAAAATCCTTGCGGGAAGTACGGTTTGAAAATATTGCTAATCAACCCATTAAAACACAGCAATAAATATTATAAGTACATTGCGTTACTGATTAAAAAAATTCCTAATTTTTCACTCAAATATTGACTACATCATGAAAAAGATTCTCACAGGAGTGCTGGCGCTTTTTATGGGTGCTACAATTGCTATGGCCCAGGAACCAGCTAAGCCAACCCAGGAAAAACAGAAAGCTGAGCACAGGAATGACAGGAAAGATGGTAAACCGGAACTGGATAAGGACGGTAAGCCAGTAAAAAAGGACAAAGACGGTAAGCTTGCAAAGAAAGACGGCAAACCTGCAGAAGGTCCTAAAGGAGAAGGTCCTAAAAAGAAAGACGGTACTCCTGACAAACGTTTCAAGGAGAATAAAGAACCTAAAGCAGGAGAAGGTCCTAAGAAAAAGGATGGTACTCCTGACAAGCGTTTCAAAGAGAACAAAGAACCTAAGAAAGAAGAAACTAAATCTTAATCAGTCTTATGTTTAAGTGAAAAGCTCCCGCAACAACGGGAGCTTTTTTTATTGTACATTTAGCCAATGTTGGATTTCAGGTTAAAAGTATTCTATACAGTGGCCAGGCGTCTCAGCTTCACCAAAGCTGCGGAAGAGCTGTTCATATCCCAGCCCGCTGTAACAAAACATATCCATGAGCTGGAACAACAGCTGGGAATGGCCCTTTTTGAAAGAAGCGGTAATAAGATCAAGATCACCCGTGCAGGACAGGTAATGCTGAAACATGCGGACGATATCTTTACCAGTTACCGCAACATGGAATACGAGATCAACCAGCTTAAACATGCGCAGGGCGGCTTATTACCCCTGGGCGCCAGCACCACTATTGCACAGTATTTCATTCCTCCCCTGCTGGCAAAATTCAACCAGCGGTACCCCGAAGTAACTTCTTCACTCATCAGCGGTAACACAGAACAAATTGAACAGGCACTGTTCGATAAATCCATACAGCTGGGCCTTATAGAAGGACGATCCAAAAACCCTGTCCTGAAATATGTGGAGTTCGCAAAAGATGAAATTGCCCTGATAGGCAATGTGAATTATGACTATGGCGATAATAACGGCCCGCTCTCTGCTACAGACCTGAAATCTATTCCCCTGCTCATGAGGGAACATGGTTCCGGTACACTGGAAGTGATCACTGATGAACTGAAACGGCTTAAACTTAAACTGACAGATCTCCAGATAGCCATGTACATGGGCAGTACGGAAAGTATTAAATCTTACCTGCATCACGCCCCATGTGCCGCCTTCCTTTCCCTGCAGGCTGTAAAGCGGGAACTGGAAGCAGGAGAGTTTAAAATATTACCGGTAAAGAACTTCCGGCTGGTGCGCAAATTTCATTTTATACATCTGCAGGGGCAGCAGGATAAGCTGGCCCAATTGTTCATGCGCTTTGCAAAACAGCACACTGGTATGGAAACAGCATAAAAAAGCCAGTCTGCTTCAGGCAGACCGGCTTTTTCTTTTTAGTAGTATTCTCAGGACCTCTGTAATGTATAAACGATGTAAGCATTTTTACCTTCAAAGTTTACAGGCGCTCTCCAAACCATTGTAGTATTGTTTACAGAGCTGATCTCCACACGGTAACCTTCAGTTACATTTTTGGCTTTCAGACCGGTACCTACTTTCTTGAACTGGAACTGGTCATAACCATTCTGTTTGTAGATAGACCATACAATTGGCTGTGTGGCAGTATTGCAGCCATCTTCTGTAGATGACAGGGTATATGATCCGTTTGCATTGGAAGGCAATACCCACTGGCTGCCTTTGAAGCAGTTAAACGATGCTTCATCAAAAACAGTCACTTTAGAACCTTTAGGTATCCCTTCAAAAGAAATATCAGTAATCACCCAGTTACCTTTTACGGCGTTCTTATTAACCGTCTGCGTGGTTGCAGCTCCTGACTGACTCTTACAGGAGATAACGAAAATAGAAGCCATCAGACATAATGCTGCAAGTGTAAGGTGTTTCATGCTAAAATTATTTTAATGTTAAAATGTCAGTAACGCAATCAGTTACCGGCGCAAGGTGGGAAAAAACAATAAACGTACCAAATCGCTATTGTTGTACCGGCTTTGAGGGCTGAGCTGCCGGGGTATACAGATGCATCATCCGTTCTTCCATCCGGCGGAACTGGCCATAAAAATATATTGTGCTTGCCAGCAGGGCCATCACTATCACGCATAAAGCAATAAATGCACAGCGCCACCACACACTCACTACCATGGTCCTGCTCTGCGGACGCAGAACATACGTCATGTCCTCCTTCTGACCCTGGCTACTGTAAGCCTGCTGCTGCCGATTGGCGTCCTCCCAGTTCAGACGGCGGGACAGCCGGTTCCAGACAACAGACGGCGGCGTTACCCCCTCCTCCACCACTACCCGTTGCAGCTTCTTTTCAATAGCAGCAATCTCTGTATTCAGTTGTGGATACAGGGAACGCATCTGCTCCAGCAAAGCCGTCTCCTCCTCAGAGGCAAGCCCGAGCAAATAGCTTTCAATAACTCCGCTTTCTATGTAATTCTGCAGGTCCAATATGATAATAACGAAATAAAATGGTTACCTAATGGTCACAAGGTCAACTTTCGCAACAACAACATTCAAATGTCAAAATAACTTAATTCATTTCCAAATAATACTGTTATTCTTATGACATAAACGACGCAACGCATTGATAATAAGAAAATTATCAGAATAAACAGTAAGTAATCTTACCTATGTTGTCACAAATATCAGGTATTATTTTGTGGGAATTACCTGTTGTTTATCAACATTTTGCATCCCCCTTTTTTGCTCTTCCAATTGCTGGTATTTGAGGAAATAATAAATAGCGAAGAAGAGACATACTTTGGAGAGTATAAACACCAGGATGAAAAACAGCTTCCACCATTTATGTACCGTAATGTGCTGCCCGTCTTTAGAGTGGATATTGATGAAGGTATAGTTGGAGGCGCCGTTATCATGTCCCGGGGGAATAGTTTCTTCAGTGGTCCAGCTGAGACGCTGAAAGATCCGTTCCCTTACTTCCGGAGGGGGAAGTACCGCTTCGGTCAGGGCAGTCCTCTCCAGCCTGCGTTCAACCAACATTATTTCATTGTTCAACGAAGGGTAAAGGCGCCTCATGTGCTGCAGTTCTTCCATCTCATTGACAGAAGCTAAACCCAGTACATAGCTCTCGATAATTCCACTTTTTATATAATGATCGAGTTCCAATTAGTCTTCAAGGAATTTTCTGAATGCAATCATTGTTTCTCTTAGCTGTGCGCTGACTTCTTCCGGCTGCAGGCCCAGTATCCTGGCTACAGCCTCCTTGGGGAGTCCCTTATAATAACACAGTTGAAAAATGTCCCTTTTACCCTCAGGCAGATTATTTGCAAAACGCTGTAACAGGTTTTTATCGTGAAACACCATTCCATCGGAAGCGCCCATTATTCCTGTAGCTTCCTGCAGTGCCATTTCCCGGGTCAGCCTCATCAGCCATCCAAAGAAAGTAGCATCGCCGGAGCGCCTGAATGCGTGCATATCCTGGAAGACCTTTACAAAGACCTTCAGGAGTATTTCCCCTGCTTTTTCATTATCAGGCACAACCTGTAAAATGAGGCTGAAGAGGGCAGGACCAAAGTGATCATATGCCAGTTCCCTTGCGCGGGGGTCTCCTTCCAGCAAGCGTTCGGTAAGCAGATGTTCATCAATATTTACAGCCGTTTGCGGCACTGTTATAGGTTTAAAGTATAACTAAGATAAACTAATAATTGAATTTTTGTGTGTTACCTGCTGCGGGGAATTGCTCAGAAACCAATTTGAACCAGCGCCCGGCCGGAAACTCAAACTGACGCAATACCGGATTTTGGCCTAACTTCATATACGTTTTTGTACAGGCCAATATACCATTGTCAATTTAGTCATGTTTCGGGATCACCAGCTTCATTTCAGGGAAATGTACGCACAGCTGAACGCGCGTCAGCGGCAGGCCGTAGACCTTACGGAAGGGCCTGTTATGGTCATTGCCGGACCTGGTACGGGAAAAACACAGATCCTCGCTTCCCGCATCGGGAAGATCCTCATGGACACAGACTATCTCCCGCAGAACATTCTCTGCCTGACATATACAGACGCCGGTACCGTAGCCATGCGTAAGCGACTGACAGAGTTCATAGGACCGGACGCCTACCGCGTAAATATCCATACCTTCCATTCCTTCTGTAATGAAGTGATCCGGGATAATCCTTCTTTCTTTGATAAAAATGCTCTTGACCCCATCTCAGAGCTGGAAAGGATCCAGCTGCTGAAAAAGCTGATCAATGGCTTTACCAGGGAAAACCCGCTCAAACGTTACCGGGGAGACGTATATTATGATATGAAGCCACTGGCCAGCCTGTTTTCTACCATGAAAAAGGAAGGCTGGACAACAGAATATATTACAAATGCTATCACAGAATACATAGACAGCCTGCCGCAACGGCCGGAGTTCATTGCAAAAAGAGCTTCCGGGCATTTCAGCAAAGGTGATGTACGTACAGATAAGATAGCTGCTGAGAAAGAAAAGATGTCACGCCTGCAGGCTGCGGCAGAGCAGTTTCCTGTATACACTGCCTTTATGCACAATGCCGGCAGGTATGACTTTGACGATATGATCAACTGGGTGCTCAGCGCCTTTGAAGAACATCCTGCGTTGCTGGCAGACTACCAGGAACGTTTTCAGTATATACTGGTGGATGAATTCCAGGATACCAGCGGTACCCAGAACAAACTCATCAACCTCCTGATACAGGGAGATGATAACCCCAATATTTTCGTGGTAGGCGATGATGATCAATCCATCTACCGCTTCCAGGGGGCCAGCATTGAGAACATGGCACGGTTTGCCGGACAGTTTCCCGATACCCTGCGCACCATTGTGCTGACAGATAACTATCGTTCTGTCCAGGACATCCTGGACGTATCCATGTCCCTCATTGAAAATAACGGCAACTCCCGGCTGGTGAACCGGCTGCCGGACCTCTCCAAAAAACTCCGGGCCGCAGCAAAGCTACAGCGTATACCGCCGGAAATACAACGGTACAGCACTCCCCGGGAAGAAATGATGGGCATCACCCAACAGGTAGCACAGCTGATAGATAATGGCCTGGCGCCCGGGCGTATAGCTGTGATATACCGGGAAAACAGGTATGGGGAGGAACTGGCCGCTTATCTCCGTTTTAAAGGGATCCCTTTCTATTCCAAACGCAGCATTAACCTTTTTGAGGTGCCCTTTGCCCGCAAAGTGCTTACACTGCTGCGTTACCTGGCTTGTGAAACAGATACCCCCTACAGTGGTGACGATCTGCTCTTTTCCATCCTGCACTACGACTTTTACGATATACCACCTGTAGAAGTGGCTAAAATAAGCATCCGGGTAGCCGAGAAAGGATACAAGGACAAAACCTCCATCCGGCAATACCTGCAGGAATGGCAAAATACCCGCAATCCTACCCTCTTCTCTGCCGCCCCGGAAGATGCCATGATCAGCCTGGGACGCACCCTAGAAAAGCTGATCCGGCAGGCGCATAACCTTCCCCTTCAGCAGCTGTTCTCTGCCGTTATCAATGAGGCAGGCGTACTTGCCTACGTCATGGCATCTGCAGAGAAAGCCTGGCTGATGAAGGTGCTGGACGCCCTGTTCAACTTCATCAAAGAAGAGACCCACCGCAACCCTGACCTTACACTGGCGCCCTTCATGGATATGCTGGACCTGATGGCCGGGAACAGGATCTCCATTCCCCTGGTACAGGTATCAGGACATGAGAAAGGTATTAACCTGCTTACCGCCCATGGCTCCAAAGGACTGGAATTTGAATATGTGTTCCTGGCCGGCGCCAATGCAACATTGTGGGAAAAGAAGACGATCAGCAGCAGTGGTTTCTCTTTCCCCGATACCCTTTTCTTCAGTCATTCCGCCAGCACTGACGAACAGGAGCTGCGCCGCCTCTTTTATGTGGCTATAACAAGAGCTGAAAAACACCTGTTCATCACTTACCCGGAATACCGGATGGATGGCAGACCGCTGGAACCCAGCCTGTTCATTACCGAAATCCAGCAACATCATTCCCTTCCTGAAAGGAAAGTGAGTATACCGGAACAAAGTATGTTTGAGTTCGGAACGCTTCAGTATACCCACGGACAGGCGCCTGAAATAGCCCGTACAGACGAGCCTTTCATAGATAACCTCCTGGCAGATTTTGTCATGAACGTTACAGCGCTGAACAATTACCTGGATTGTCCGCTGGGCTTTTATTACAAAAACCTGGTGCGGGTACCTGCCGGCAGGTCTGAAAATACCGAGTTTGGCTCTGCCGTGCATTATGCCCTGGAAAAGCTGTTCCAGAAAATGCAGGACCATCCCCAGCACCTGTTCCCCTCCAGGGAAGAATTTGTGCAGGACTTTACCCGGAGCATGATACGTAACAGGGAAAGCTTTACAAGAGAATCGCTGGAAAGAAGGCTGGAATATGGGAAAGACATACTCGCCGCCTATTATGATACCTACCTGCCCCGATGGAATAAAGTGGTGAGCGTGGAACGTAATATCCGCAACGTAGTGGTACAGGGCGTTCCACTGAAAGGGAAAATAGATAAGCTGGAATTTGATGGCTTACAGGTGAATGTGGTGGATTATAAAACCGGCGATTATGAAAGAGCCATCAAAGAACATCAGAAATTTGCCCGGCCGGATGAGAAACACCCCAACGGAGGGGATTACTGGCGTCAGGCAGTGTTCTATAAGATACTGCTGGACAATTACCGGCAGAAGAACTGGCGGGTAGTCAGCTCTGAGTTCGATTTTATTGAACCGGATAAACAGAAAGGGTACCATAAGGAGAAAGTGTTGATCACACCGGAAGATGTGACCACCGTTACGCAGCAGATCATTAATACCTGGAACAGGATCAGGCATAAGGATTTTTATACGGGATGCGGGAAGAAGGATTGTGCCTGGTGCAATTTTGTAAAGGATAATAAGCTGCATGTGGCTTTGCACGATATTGAGGAGGAGAACGAGGTGCGTTTATAACTGGCCCGCTACTTTAAACGGGGATTTGGATATTACTGTTTGGAATTTGATCTTTGGAACCGGTTTTTGGCCTAATACGAAAAAAATGAATCAGAACTTCCGTGGCTGGGCAATCTGGCTGATAGTGATAAACGCTTGTATCCTTTTATTTTCCCGCTGTGCCAACATCGTTCCTCCCAGCGGCGGACCCAAAGATACTTTGCCTCCACGGCTTACCGGGGCTTCCATCCCCGATTCTACCCTGCACTTCAACAGTCACAAAGTAGTGTTCACCTTTAATGAATATGTGCAGATAGATAACATCTTCGAGAAACTGATCGTATCTCCTACCCTCAAACGTACGCCTACGGTCACTTCCAAGCTCAAAACCGTGACAATGGTTATCAAGGATACCCTTGAAGCCAATACCACCTATACTTTCAATTTCTCTGACGCCATCCGGGACAACAATGAAAGCAACCCTATCCAGGACTTCCAGTATGTTGTATCTACCGGCGACTATCTCGATTCCCTGCAGGTAAGAGGCTATATTATCGATGCGGAATCCGGTAAGCCGGATAGTAACGTGTCTGTCATGATCTACCGTAAAGACATCGATTCTGTGGTATCTAAAGAAAAGCCGGTTTACTTTGCCCGTTCCCGGGGAGATGGAAGCTTCTGGTTCAGGAATATGGCTCCCGGCAACTATAAGATCTTTGCCCTGAAGGAAGAAGACCGGGACCTGCAGTACACTCAGCCTAAAGAGCTGATAGCCTTCAACGACAGTCTTATACACCTGCGTGATCAGAACCTCCATGACCTGACCATGCTGCTTTTCATGGAAACTGACAGTACCATCAAAAAGCCGGATGAGCTTGCACAGGAACCTCCTCCACAGCAGGAACCGCAGGAAGATACCAAGACCAAAAAAGAAAAAGAGGAGGATGAGAAAAAGAAGAAACGCCATCCCATTGTAGCCGTTAATATGCCTGACAACCGCCAGGAGCTTGGACAGCCTCTGTTGCTGAGCTTTAGCAAGCCCATCAGGACAATGGATAGCACCGCTTTCCTGCTTACAGAAGATACCCTCTATAAAAAAATACCTTTCACAGCATCTTTTGACTCTACACGCACTAAATTATCTATCTCGTATGACTGGAAGGAAGGCAAGCCCTACCGCCTGATCCTGCCTATGACATCCGTCACAGATACCAACGGCGTACAGCTGGCTAAAGCCGATACTGTGAGCTTCTCTGCCAAGAAGGAATCTGACTATGGCAGGGTAATGCTGACCTTACAGCTGAGCGACAGTACCAAGGCCGCCGTAAGCGATACTATGCACTATGTTGCTGAACTGGTGAAAGACAAGGAGATCAAGTATCATGGCAAAGTAGTGAACGGTACCTGGATCCAGAAGCGGATCACCCCGGGAGAATATGAGGTCTGGATACTGATGGACAGGAATAACAATGGTAAATGGGACCGGGGCGTATATTATGGTTCGCCTAAAAAGCAGCCGGAGAGAGTGGTGAGCTTTCCGAAAAAGCAGAATATCAAAGCCAACTGGGGTGTAAAGATCCCGCTTACGTTATAGTGTGCAGGCAAGAGTACTGTGCTGCCCTTCTTTTAGTAATTTTGTATTATGATTTTTTCTTCCGCCCTGATAGAAAATGCTGTTAATGAATTTGCGAGGCTGCCGGGCATTGGCAAAAAAACAGCGCTACGCCTGGTCCTCCATCTGCTAAAACAAGACCCCGCCCAGGTAAAGCTGTTTGGTGACGTGGTGACCCGCATGCGGGACCAGATCAAATTCTGTAAGGTATGTCATAATGTATCTGACCAGGAGGTTTGCAGCATATGCAGCAGCCTATCCCGGAATAAGGCGCTGGTATGTGTGGTAGAGAATATCCGGGATGTAATGGCTATTGAAAATACCCAGCAGTTTAACGGAGTTTATCATGTTCTGGGAGGCATCATCTCTCCTATTGACGGCGTAGGCCCGGATCAGTTAAATATTCATACCCTGGTGGAAAGGGTGCAGCAGACAGGGATAGAAGAGATCATTATGGCGCTGAGCCCTACTATTGAAGGAGATACCACTATCTATTACCTCTCTAAAAAGCTTAAAGATTTTCCTGTGAAGATCACTACTATAGCCAGGGGCATTGCTTTTGGCGGAGAGCTGGAATATGCGGATGAGATGACGCTGGCAAGATCTATCTCAAACAGGCTGCCACTGGAAAGCTACGTACAGAAATAATATAAGTTGATATAAATAAAGAAAGCGGTGTTGCCTGAGGCAGCACCGCTTTCTTTTTGAGAGGGTTATTTAAACTGATGATGTAAAAAAAATACGGGTGCTGAATAACACCCGTGTGTGTTTAACCTGTAATTCCACGTTATGAAAATATGTATATGGTTGGTCTCTTATTTTTTTACTGTATCAGCCTCCTGCTTCTCCTGCTGTTCCTCACTCTCCCTCAGTTCCCGCCACCGTTCCATCTCGTACTTGTTCAGGAAGCAGATCTTAAATACTTCTGAAGCGTCATCGCCGGCGGCTGCCGGTACCTGGTATAATCCATACTGCGCAAGGTGTTGCTGCAAGCTTCTCACATGCCTTGAAATACTCATAATTATCTGAAGTTTTAAGCAGGTTAAGTAAACTAACAGGTTAATGGTGGTAGTGGCCGGTTAGTGATGATTTTGCATGGCAATTACTTAATTAATGGTGCCTTTTTGTTACTACCCTACAAATATAGTAGACTTTTATAAGCAAACAAAATTTTTTGCACAATTATTAAGTACCTTTGTACGTCATGTCGGAGGTGGATTTGTTTATTGTTCGGCCTCCGGTAATTTTTAAACGTAACTAATAAACGCATCAACTATTATGAAATCATTATCCCAGTGCGCTAAAGAGCGCATTCTGATCATTGATGGAGCTATGGGTACCATGATCCAGCGCTATAAGCTGGAGGAAGCGGACTACAGGGGTGACCGCTTTAAGGATTATCACATGGATGTTAAAGGAAATAATGACCTGCTCTGTCTTACGCAACCCCAGATCATCGAAGCCATACATAGAGAATACCTGGAGGCGGGCGCCGATATTATCGAGACCAATACCTTCAGCAGTACTGTTATTGCTATGGCGGACTATGATATGCAGTCACTGGCATTTGAAATGAATGTAGCTGCTGCCCGTATTGCAAAGAAAGCTGCACAGGATTATACACAGAAGAACCCGGACAAGCCAAGATTTGTAGCCGGCGCTATCGGCCCGCTCAACAAAACGCTGTCCCTTTCTCCTGATGTGAACAATCCGGGCTTCCGTTCTGTTAGTTTCGACGAAGTAGTAGATGCTTACTATGAGCAGATCAAAGGGCTGCATGAAGGCGGGGTAGACATCCTGCTGGTAGAAACCATCTTTGATACGCTGAACTGTAAGGCAGCCATCTTTGCTATCAGGAAATACTTCCAGGACATTAACCAGCCTGAGCTGCCGGTCATGATATCCGGAACTATTACAGACGCCTCCGGCAGGACCCTCAGCGGGCAGACACTGGAAGCCTTCTATATTTCCGTGATGCACGTAAAACCGTTCTCTGTTGGCCTGAACTGTGCGCTTGGCGGCAACCAGATGCGTCCTTATATAGAGGAGCTGTCACAGATAGCAGCCTGCAATGTAAGCTGCTACCCCAATGCCGGTCTTCCGAACGCTTTTGGCGAATACGATGAAACTCCGGACGAAACGGCGCATATCATCGAAGACTTTGCCAAAGAGGGCTTTGTTAATATAGTAGGCGGATGCTGCGGCACCACGCCTGACCATATCCGCCATATTGCCGAACATGTGAGCAAGCTCTCTCCGAGACATGTACCCGAACTGGTAAATGAACTTGCGTAATAATTCCTACAGCAACACAAATGAGCGATACATTCACTTCCGAAGAAGTTATACAGGGAAAGGACAATAAAAAAGTGATCAGGCCATTTCTGCGCCTCAGTGGTCTGGAACCACTGGTGGTAAGGCCTGAGACCAATTTTATTAACATCGGTGAACGTACCAACGTTACCGGTTCAAAGAAATTTGCCCGCCTGATCCGTGAAGGACAATATGAAGAGGCCCTGTCTGTAGCCCGCCAGCAGGTGGAGAGCGGCGCACAGGTGCTTGACGTGAATATGGACGATGCCCTGCTGGACGGGGAAAAAGCAATGACCACTTTCCTGAACCTCCTGGCAGCAGAGCCGGATATCTCCAAGATACCGGTAATGATAGATTCCAGTAAGTTCAGCATTATAGAGGCCGGCCTCAAATGCCTGCAGGGTAAATGTATTGTCAACTCCATCAGCTTAAAGGAAGGAGAAGCCAAATTCATTGAACAGGCCAGGATCTGCAAGAACTTCGGCGCAGCCGTGGTTGTAATGGCCTTCGATGAATATGGCCAGGCAGATACGGAAGAAAAGAAGGTGAGCTTCTGTCACCGGTCCTACAGGATACTCACAGAAGTAGTAGGCTTTGACCCGCAGGATATCATCTTTGACCCCAACATCTTTGCCATTGCCACAGGTATTGAAGAGCATAATAACTATGCTGTGGACTTCATCAACGCCACCCGCCGTATCAAGGAACTGATGCCGCTTACCAGCGTGAGCGGGGGTGTAAGTAATATCTCCTTCTCTTTCCGCGGTAACGATGTTGTGCGTGAAGCCATGCACTCCGTGTTCCTGTACTATGCCATCAAAGCCGGTATGAACATGGGTATCGTAAATGCCGGTATGCTGCAGATCTATGATGAAATAGAGCCACAGCTCCGCGAGCTCTGTGACGATGCTATCCTGAACCGCAGGGAAGACGCCACAGAACGCCTCATTGCCTTTGCAGAAACAGTGAAGGCCAAAGGCAAAGTGATAGAAAAAGACGAAACCTGGCGCCTGGGCTCAGTGGAAGAAAGGCTCAGCCATGCCCTGGTGAACGGTATCACAGACTATATTGATGCAGATACGGAAGAAGCCCGCCAGAAATATCCCCGTCCGCTGGACGTGATAGAAGGGCCTCTGATGGACGGTATGAACATCGTGGGCGACCTGTTTGGCAGCGGTAAGATGTTCTTGCCACAGGTGGTGAAAAGCGCCCGTGTAATGAAGAAATCAGTAGCAGTACTTACTCCATATATAGAGGAAGAGAAAAAACAGCTGGTGGCACTGAACGGCGGCGTGGTAAAATCTGCCGGAAAGATACTGCTGGCCACTGTAAAAGGGGACGTGCACGACATCGGCAAGAACATAGTAGGCGTAGTATTGGGCTGTAATGGTTATGATATTATAGATATGGGCGTGATGGTGCCGGCAGAAAAGATACTGCAGACAGCCCGCCAGGAACAGGTAGATATTATAGGCCTCAGCGGCCTGATCACTCCCAGCCTGGATGAAATGGTGCATGTGGCCCGTGAAATGAAACGCCAGAACTTTGACGTTCCGCTTATGATTGGCGGCGCTACTACCTCACGTACCCATACAGCGGTGAAGATAGCGCCGGAATATGAACATGGCGTTATTCACGTGCTGGACGCCTCCCGCAGTGTAACGGTAACCGGCAGCCTGCTGAACAAGGCGCTCAGAAAGAATTTCCTGCAGGAAGTAACGCAGGAATACCAGAAACTGAATGAGAACTTCCGGAATAAAAAACCGGTAAAACAATACCTGCCTATTGCAGAAGCCCGGAAGAACAAGGCTATTACAGAGTGGAGCAACTTCACACCTGTAAAGCCGCGGATGCTTGGTACCAAAGTATTCCAGAACTATGACCTTGCGGAAATAGCTGAATATATAGACTGGCAGCCATTCTTCATTTCGTGGGAGCTGCATGGCAAATTCCCTCAGATACTGACAGACGAAGTAGTAGGTGTGGAAGCCACCCGGTTGTATGAAGACGCAAAAGTAATGCTGAAGCGTATTGTAGCCGAGAAATGGCTTACCGCCAATGCCGTAATAGGCCTGTTCCCTGCTAACAGGACTGCTGACGATACTATCACTGTTATGTCTCCTCAACCCGGCACAGGCCCTGTAAACCTGGAATGCCTGCGTCAGCAGCTGAAAAAAGCTCCCGGGCAGCCTAACTTCTCCCTGGCAGATTTCATTGCCCCGGCAGAATCAGGCCTGCAGGACTATATGGGCGCCTTTGCCGTAACTACCGGCGGCGACATAGAGGTGTGGCTGGAGAAATTTAAGACAGATCATGACGACTATAGCAGCATTATGCTGAAAGCCCTTGCAGACAGGCTGGTGGAGGCTTTTGCCGAACTGATGCACAAGCGTGTCCGGACCGAGTTCTGGGGATATGCTGCCGACGAGCACCTTGGTAATGAGGAACTGATAAAAGAGGAATATTCGGGTATACGCCCCGCCCCGGGATATCCTGCATGTCCTGAACATACAGAGAAATACAAGCTGTTCGATATGCTGGACGCTACCAATGCCACCGGGATCATCCTGACGGAGTCTCTGGCTATGTTCCCTGCCTCCAGCGTAAGCGGCTGGTATTTTGCCCATCCTGAGGCCAAATACTTTGGCCTGGGAAAGATCGAGAAAGACCAGGTGGAAGACTATGCCACCCGTAAGGGATGGACTGTGGAAGAAGCCGAAAAATGGCTCCGTCCTGTACTGGAATATGACATGTAATTACCATGAGAATAGTTTCCTATAATGTAAACGGTCTGCGTTCCGCAATGACCAAAGGTTTTACCGAATGGCTGCAGTCTGACCCTGCCGATATTATCTGCCTGCAGGAGATCAAAGCCCATAAAGACAATGTAGACTACCAGCAGTTTGAAGCCCTGGGGTTTGAGCATTACTGGTACCCCGCCCAGAAAAAAGGCTACAGCGGTGTTGCCGTGCTTACCAAAATAAAGCCGGACAATGTACAGTATGGCAACGGTCATATGCAAAGCGATGCCGAAGGACGCGTTATACGCCTTGATTTTGGCGATATCACCCTGATCAATGTATACATCCCTTCCGGCACCAGCGGAGACGACAGGCAGACCTATAAATACCAGTGGCTGGATGAGTTCTTCAATTACCTGGAGCAGCTGAAAGTTACCCGCCCTAATATTATTGTATGCGGAGATTACAATATCTGCCATAAGGCTATAGATATTCATGATCCTGTAGGCAATAAAAACTCCACTGGTTTCCTGCCTGAAGAAAGGGCCTGGATGGACAAGCTCTTCAGCAACGGCTTTGTGGATACTTTCCGGCATTATCATCCGGAACCGCATCAGTACAGCTGGTGGAGCTTCCGCGCCAATGCCCGGAACAATAATAAAGGATGGCGGATAGACTACATAAACGTTACCTCTCCCCTGCAGGAAAGGCTGAAAGATGCCCAGATCTGGCAGCAGGTAAAGCATTCAGACCATTGCCCTGTATTCCTTCACCTGGGCTCCTAAAGCATATTTCAGCCTTATGATCATCTATAATGTAACTACCAAGGTGGCCCACCATATCAATGAAAGGTGGCTCCGGTGGATGAAAGAAGAGCATATACCGGCTATTATGGGCACGGGGCTTTTCCATGATTTCCGCATCTGCAGGCTGCTTGAACAGGAGGAAACAGAGGGTCCTACCTATACGATACAGTACTTTACTGACACGCTGGAGAACTATCAGACCTACCTGGAAGAGCATGCAGCGGGCTTCCGGCAGGCTTCTTATAACCTCTTTGGAGACCAGTTTGTGTCTTTCCGGACAGTCATGCAGGTGGTATAAGCGCTAAACTTATCCACATGAAATCCACTGTTTACAGGGCATTCAGACTTTGGTACAATACTTGAAACATACCTCCGTTTATATCAATGAGTGCAGCAAACAGGCTATAGCAGGGCATTTCAACGCATACAGGGTTTACCCCCTATATTCATGTATCAAATGTCAATCTGCTGTAACCGTTACCTGTAGGCGTTTTCAGCCGATAGTTTTTTGTTGAAAAAAGATTCAAAAAATTTGGTAATCTGATAAAACGCGCTATATTTGCTCACATCAAACATTTTATTCACTAGTTAAATCTTACTAGCTATGAACAAAGCCGAATTAATCGACAAGCTGGCAAAAGATGCCGGTATCACTAAAACCCAAGCTAACGAAGCACTGGATTCTTTCACTAAAGCTGTTGCTGATACCCTGAAAAAAGGTGGTAAAGTAACCTTAGTAGGTTTCGGTACTTTCTCTGTTTCTAAACGTGCTGCTCGTAACGGTAGAAACCCACAGACTGGCCAGATCATCAAGATCAAAGCTAAGAAAGTTGCTAAATTCAAAGCTGGTAAGGCTCTGTCCGACAAGCTTTAATCTGTTAGCTTAACTTATTCAAGCAAGGAACACTTCTGTTTCTTGCTTTTTTTTTGCATTTAACCCCCGCTATTCCGTAATTTGCGGGCAAATATTAAATAATAAACATCAAACTGTTCAACAATGGGTAGAGGTGATATCAAAACCAAAAAAGGCAAGATTTCCAATGGTTCTTTCGGCAAGTCAAGACCTGCCAAACCTAAGAAAGCTGCTGCTGCTAAGGCTGAAAAAAAAGCTTAAATTATTTACCAGGAACCCGGAATTAAGAAGGGGGCCAGATATGGCCTGTTCTTAATCCCGGTTCCTGCTTATTAAAAGGCCATCAGGGCGCCAGGCGCTCTATCTTCCAGCTCTCTTCTTCCTTCCGGTACAATATACGGTCATGCAGGCGGTTACTTCTGCCCTGCCAGAATTCCACTCTCTCAGGCTTTACCACATATCCACCCCAGTAATCAGGACGTTTAGGCGCTTCCAGCACATATTTTTCAGCCAGTATCCTTACCTGTTCTTCCAGGAAAGTACGATGGGGCACTACCCGGCTTTGCGGGGAAACAATAGCGCTGATACGGCTTCCCAGCGGGCGGCTGTTATAATATTCATCGCTGATATCTGCAGCTGTTTTACTAACTATTCCGTCTATACGTACCTGCCTTTCCAGCTCACGCCAGAAGAACAGTAACGATACTTTGGGGTTAGCGGCCATCTCAACAGCCTTGCGGCTTTCATAATTCGTGAAAAAGATAAAACCGTCCGTGCTGAATGTTTTCAGCAGCACAATACGGGCAGATGGATACCCGTCAGGGGTACTGGTGGCCAGTGTCATTGCATTGGGTTCATCCAGTTCACTTGTAGTGGCATCTTTCCACCAGTGTTCAAATTGCGCGAAGGGATCTTGTGCAACCTCCTGCTCGTCCAGTGAGGCCAGACGATAGTCTTTACGGAGGTCTGCAACTTGTTTATTCAACATGGGCCTATATTTTACTAGCCGCAAAGATACAGAAATACGGTACTGCGGAAGGACAGCCAGGTACACAAATAAGGATGACAGTGGTCAGGATAACAGATCAATATTCATTATTTTTACCGCATGAGACGCATTCTACTCCTTGCTGTTACCTGTTGTGTACTGGCATCCTGCGGCAGCAAACGCGGCAATAAGCCTTCAGCTACTACACATGTAACAGACCTGAAAACCACTCCCTATTACTATCTTCAGCTAAAGGGCACTATCGGTAATGAACATATTACCATGCAGCTGATCAAATCCGGTCCGCTGTTATTCAAAGGTTATTATGTGTATGACAACGTGGGTGAGCCTATTATGGTATGGGGCAATCCTGACGATGATGAGATCGTGCTGTATGAAAATACTGATCCCACTGAAGAAAGGACATTTAAGGGCCGTCTGGACAGTGCAGGTGTCTTTAAAGGTAAATGGAGGGGCAAGGGTACTACTTATGAATTTACCCTGCAACCTGACTTTGCAGAGGCCACTCCGCTTGATGTGTATTACAGTGTAGATTCTGTTAACCTGCTGCCTGGCAATCCGAATACTCCTATAGGAGAGGCCAGCAACTGTATTGTATGGCCTGCGGCAGCTACAGAGCCCTCTGTTGCAGACTTTATTAAGAAAAGCATTTCCGGTGGCAGACAGGTAGCTGATGTAGCTGGTTTTGTAAAGCGTGATATTGATTCTTTCCTGGTTACCTATAAAACAACGGCAAGAGACCTGGACACTACGGAAGGCATCCCGGCAACAGCCAGCTGGTCTGCCGATGCAGATATGAAAGTAGTATGGAACCGTTACCCTTTGCTGGTGTTTGAATATTTCAGCTATGAATATACCGGTGGCGCACATGGTAATTATGGCGCGCAATACCAGGTGCTGGACCTGGAAAAGAAGAAGATCCTGACGCTGGACGATGTATTCAGGGCAGATTATAAAAAAGTGCTGGTACCTGAACTGGAGAAAGCGTTCCGCAGGATCTATAAGCTGGAGCCGGAAAGGCCGTTATCGTCCATACTGCTTGAAAAGGAAATATCTCCCAATAATAATTTCCTGATCACAGACAAGGGTGTGGCGTTCAGTTATACTCCTTATGAGATAGGGCCGTATGCAATGGGGCAGGTTACTTTGTTTATTCCGTTTAAGGATATTGAGTCAGTCCTGAAGAAATAACAGTGTTTCTATAAAAATAAAACCCGGCTGCTGGCCGGGTTTTATTTTTATAATCTTATCCTTTTACGAGGGTACCTACATTCTTACCCATGATAACCTGCAGGAGGTTACCGGATCTGTTCATGTCAAACACGATGATAGGCAGCTTATTCTCCTGGCAGAGGGTGAATGCTGTCATATCCATTACGTTGAGAGACTTCTGGTATACTTCGGAGAAGGTGATAGTTTCGAAGCGGGTGGCGGTAGGATCTTTTTCAGGGTCTGCTGTATAGATACCATCTACACGGGTACCTTTCAGGATCACATCTGCCTGAATTTCGATAGCGCGCAGGGAAGCGGCGGTATCTGTGGTAAAGTAAGGGTTACCTGTACCGGCGCCGAAGATCACCACACGGCCTTTTTCCAGGTGTCTGATAGCACGGCGGCGAATATACGGTTCTGCGATCTGTTCCATTTTAATAGCAGATTGCAGGCGTGTATAGAGGCCTACTTTTTCCAGACCGCTCTGCATAGCCATTCCGTTTATCACTGTTGCCAGCATCCCCATGTAATCACCCTGCGCTCTTTCAATACCGGTTTCAACTTCGTTCATACCACGGTAGATATTACCTCCGCCAATCACAACAGCTACCTGTACGCCCAGGTCTGTTACGGCTTTGATATCATATGCATACTGTGTTATTACCCGGTGGTCAATACCATAATTACCTTCGCCCATCAGGGATTCTCCGCTCAGTTTGAGTAAAATACGCTTATACTTTGGCAACATGACTATAGAAAAATGATGTGAAATTGTAGTTAGAGAATAGTTTACAGTGCCCCGAAGATACAAAAAATGCGGAACGCGGTATGATTATCCCGCTGAGAGTCTTTTTTGCTCAATTAGCTTGCATGCATTCCCGATAAGACACAAAAAAAGGAGAGAATTTTCGTTCTCTCCTTTTAAGCAGGTAATTGAATTACCCTAATGCGATTCTGCTGAATCCTGTTACTTTAAGATCAGCGCTTACTGATTTCAGGTAATCTCCAACAGACTTGTTAGCGTCTTTTACAAATGCCTGTTGTAACAGGGTGTTGTCTTTATAGAATTTATTGATCTTACCTGCGGCAATTTTCTCAGCCATGTCAGCTGGTTTACCTTCAGCTTTGATCTGTTCGATAGCGATTTCTTTTTCACGGGCTACCACCTCAGCAGGTACGCCGTCAGCGTCAACTGCGATCGGGTTCATAGCTGCGATCTGCATAGCGATATCTTTACCTACTTCTTCAGATGCGGGGGCAGAGAAACCAACCAGTACGCCCATGCGGTAGTTACCGTGGATGTAAGCGGTTACTGAACCGGCGGAGATCTTCTCGAATTTAGCGAGGGTGATCTTCTCACCTATTTTAGCTACCTGATCATTCACTTTATCATTTACGGTTGCGCCGTCCAGGGCAGCTGCGCCGAGTTCTTCCAGGGTGTTAACGCCGGTGCTCAGGGCCAGGTCTACGATAGACTGTGCAAATTTGATAAAGTCTTCGTTTTTGGCAACGAAGTCGGTTTCGCAACCTAAAGCCAGTACTACGCCTGATTTACCATCAGCTGCAGTTTTAGCGATGATCACACCTTCTTTTGTTTCGCGGTCAGAACGCAGGGCTGCTACTTTCTGTCCTTTTTTACGCAGGTAATCAACTGCTTTTTCGAAATCGCCATCACTTTCCACCAGCGCCTTTCTGCAATCCATCATACCTGCTCCAGTTTGCTGACGCAGTTTATTCACATCAGCTGCTGTAATTGTTGCTGCCATAACTTATAATGAGTTTAATATAGATTAAGATTTGTGTTTATCAACTATCTAAGCTCAATTGCGAATCATAGATCATAGATGTCCACGATTCGCAATTGATATTATTGGATGTCAATGTCGGGAATTATCTTCCGCCGCCACCTGGACGGTTGCCACCGCCGGAACCGGCAGGACGACGTTGTCCGCCACCAGGACCACCTGGACGGTTGCCACCGCCACCTGGACGGTTACCACCGCCACCCGGACGGTTTCCACCGCCGCCGCCAGGACGGTTGCCACCACCGCCACCAGGACGGTTGCCACCACCAGGACCACGACCGGCACCACCGCCTGGACCGCCACGGCCAGGACCACCTGGTCTGCGACCTCTTTCACCACGGTCATCACCACCTTCCAGTTCAAATTTCATTGACTGGTTTTCAGCTTCTTCCTCTTCTACTACGTCGTCAGTTTTTTCGTTTGCTCTTTCAGCCAGACCTTCAGCAATTGCAGCAGCAATGTAGTTGGTCACGATAGCGATAGATTTAGTAGCATCGTCGTTTGCAGGTACTGCAAAGTCTACTTTGGTAGGATCGGAGTTGGTATCAACCATACCGAAGGTAGAGATACCCAGACGGCGAGCCTCTGCCAGAGCAATGTGCTCGTGGCTGATGTCTACCAGGAACAGCGCTGCGGGAACACGGGCCAGCTGAGCGATACCGCCCAGAACTTTCTCCATTTTCTCTTTATCGCGGGTCAGGGTCAGACGCTCTTTCTTGGTGATGCTGTCAAAAGTACCGTCAGTCAGCATTTTCTCAATGCTCTGCATTTTCTTAACGCTCTTACGGATAGTTGCGAAGTTGGTCAGCATACCACCTAACCACCTTTCGGTAACGTAAGGCATGTTTACGCGTTTTGCAGCTTCTGCTACTATTTCTTTAGCCTGTTTTTTAGTGGCTACGAACATGATCTTTTTACCGCTCTTAGCGATAGATTTCAGGGCAGCAGCTGCGTCCTGTAATCCTTCAACGGTTTTGTTCAGATCTATGATGTGAATACCTTTCTTTTCTGCGAAGATGTAAGGCAGCATCTTCGGATTCCATTTTTTCTTCAGGTGGCCGAAGTGTACACCTGCCTCCAGTAACTGCTGCTGTAATGAGGTATTATTTTCCATGTTATTATGCTCTGTTATAAAAGGTCAATGTTAATAATCTGCATACCGCCAATAACGGCATACATTCATCACGATTAGCGTTTAGAGAACTGGAAGCTCCTTCTTGCTTTACGTTTACCTGGTTTCTTACGTTCAACACTTCTGGGATCACGTTTCAGCAGACCAGCTGCTTTCAGTGCAGGACGGAACTCAATGTTCACCTCGCACAGCGCACGTGCAATACCCAGCTTTATAGCTTCAGCCTGGCCTTTGATACCACCACCAGCAGCATTTACCTTTATATCAAATTTATCCTGTGCGTCGATAGTTTTCAGCGGCAGTTCTACCTGGTTCTGCAGGTATACCAGCGCGAAATATTCTTTATAGTCCTTGTCGTTCACAGTCACGTTACCAGTGCCCTTGCTGATATAAACACGGGCTACCGCTTCTTTACGACGACCAATTGTATTTTTTTGCTTTTCCATGTATCAGAAGAAAATTAGAAAGTTAAGGATTTTGGTTTCTGCGCAGCATGAGGATGCTCAGCGCCCGCATATACAAACAGTTTCTTGTACATGGCACGACCCAGACGGTTCTTAGGCAACATCCCTTTTACAGCCCTTTCTATGATCACCTCAGGCCTGCGGCGAACCAGGTCTTTGGCAACTTCTGCTTTCTGACCACCAGGATAACCGGAGTAAGTCAGGTATTCCTTATCATTCCATTTGTTGCCGGTAAACTGAACCTTCTCAGCATTGATCACGATGATAAAATCACCACAATCAGTATGAGGAGTGTAGTAAGGCTTATTCTTGCCCCTTAAAATGGCAGCAATCTTAGCGCTCATCCTTCCCAGTGTCAGGTTGGTAGCGTCTACAATATGCCATTCGCGCGTTACGGTAGCGTCATTGGCAGATTTAGTCTTGAAGCTTAAAGTATTCATTATAGTATACAATAAAATTTTACGTCTTGATACAACATCCCAAAACAAGATTGGGAGTGCAAAGCTACATTACTTCTTTTGAAAAAAAGTCATTCCGAGATACTTTTTTACAAGACACCCTCATAACTGGCTGATTTTCAATAAAAATTTTGACAATTTCTTATTAACATGCTTTTTAACACTGATAATCAATGACAAAGAACGGCGCAAAAAAAGCTGGCCGGCTTGCGGCCGGCCAGCTGATAAGTTATACTGACTTCAATTAATCTCTTCTTGAGCCGGAAAGATAGATCATAATATACTGGATCAGCGTTGCCACAGAAGCAATAGCTGCCACTACATATGTCATAGCCGCCCACCAGAGAGCGTCCTTTGCCTTGGAATGTTCTTCCGGGCGCATCAGGGAGGTATTGTTTAACCAGGCCAACGCCCTGTTGGAAGCGTCAAATTCTACCGGCAGCGTGATCAGGGCAAACAGGGTGGTAACGGCAAACAGGATGATCCCTCCCAGCAACAGGGCCGGGAAGACATTTATCATCAATATACCGATCAGCAGCACCCATTGTACAATGCCGGAGCTGAACTGAACGGCCGGCACCAGCCTGGACCTCAGGTTCAGCCAGGCATATGCCCTGGCATGCTGCACAGCATGCCCGCATTCATGCGCCGCTACTGCCGCGGCCGCCACATTGGCCCCGCTATATACTTCAGGGCTCAGGTTGACAGTTTTATTGGCAGGATTATAGTGGTCAGACAGAAAACCGTCTACAGAAATGACCTGTACATCATAAATACCATTGTCTTTCAGCATCTTTTCCGCAATCTGCTTACCGGTCAGGCCGGAAGAGGTTGGTACTCCACTATATTCCCTGAATTTACTTTTCAACCTATAACTTATCAACATGCTGATAGCCATAAAGATCAGCGATGTTATCAGAATTCCAGGAGTCATATTGTCCGAATAGGTTTTATTTAATACAAAAATACTCCTAACCTGATCAAATTACTGTCCAACCGGCCCTTCGCCGAGGGATTTATGATTTCCTTAAGAATTCTCCCTTCCCCGTCTGCCAAATCTAAATTTAACACTGCCAATATGTCCTTTTTGAAAATTCTTAACCGCATTTCCGGCCGTTCTGTCAGATATAAATAATGATTTTATGAGCCGGAATTCATATATAATTTAGGACGTTATCATTCCTATTTATCAATCTTTTATGCTCTTTTATTGAAAGTATAATTGGATGCTTTAATGGCCTGAAACGTGCTATGGTGGCAGATCTGTCACATTATAAAAACTCCTCAAAAGTTATTCACATCAATTAAATAAACTTTTTTATTCTGAAGCCATTTAGTAATTTAGACGTGAATTTAATGGGTTAGTAAGTAGAAAGAGTCAGCAGAAATTTCTGTTGGCTCTTTTCTTTTTTGACAACTTTCAGATCTCCCCTTTTCTTCTTTTTTTGTTGTTTTTCTCGCATAATATTTCGCACTATCATTTACATGTTTACACGAAATCTAAAAACTTAAATTTGCCGGATGAAAATTAAAACTGCTTTCTTCTGTCAGAATTGTGGATATGAATCTGCTAAATGGGCCGGTAAATGTCCGAGTTGCGAACAATGGAACACCTTTGTTGAAGAAAAGGTACAGAAAGATATCCCTTTACGTAATACAAGCTGGCAACCCGAAAAAGAAAACGGTAAATCAAACAACATAGTTCATCTTTCGGCAGTAAGTGCAGTGGAGGAAGACCGCCTGCTTACACCGGATGCTGAACTGAACCGCGTACTGGGCGGCGGTATAGTACCCGGCTCACTCGTACTTGTTGGCGGAGAACCCGGCATTGGCAAAAGCACGCTGTTCCTGCAGAATGCCCTGCAGCTGAAAGATATCACCACCTTATATATCAGTGGTGAAGAAAGTGCACAACAGGTGAAGATGCGGGCAGACAGATTACAGGTGAAGAACGATCATTTTTTCCTGCTTACAGAAACATCTACCCAGACTATTTTCCAGGAAATAAAAAAACTACGCCCGCAGCTTGTCATCGTAGATTCCATACAAACACTACAATCTCCCTTTATTGAATCTGCTCCCGGCAGTGTATCCCAGATAAGGGAAACCACGGCAGAAATGCAACGCTTTGCCAAAGAAAGCCATACTCCCGTGTTCCTTATCGGTCATATTACCAAGGATGGTTCCATAGCAGGACCAAAAATCCTGGAACATATGGTGGATACTGTATTACAGTTTGAAGGAGATCAGCACTATGCTTACCGTATTCTCCGCACTATCAAGAACCGCTTCGGCTCCACAGCAGAACTGGGTATTTATGAGATGACGGGACAGGGCCTCAGACAGGTAACCAATCCTTCAGAGATACTTATCTCACAACGGGAAGACCAGCTGAGCGGTGTGGCTATCGCAGCTACTATTGAAGGAATGCGGCCTATGCTGGTAGAAGTGCAGGCGCTGGTAACACAATCTGTATATGGTACTCCGCAACGTACAGCTACAGGCTTTGATCTCAGA
This sequence comes from Chitinophaga tropicalis, assembly GCF_009758205.1. Lineage (GTDB taxonomy): Bacteria > Bacteroidota > Bacteroidia > Chitinophagales > Chitinophagaceae > Chitinophaga > Chitinophaga tropicalis. The sequence goes on along the minus strand of NZ_WRXN01000001.1, from coordinate 757,651 downwards.
CGTCTTCAATTGCTGCTGGCAGTGCTTGAAAAAAGAGGCGGCTTTCATTTCGGTGTAAAAGATGTGTTCCTGAATATTGCCGGCGGTATCCGTGTTGAAGATCCGTCTATAGATCTTGCCGTGTTATGTGCATTGCTTTCCTCTTATGAAGACATTCCTGTCAGCAGCAAGATCTGCTTTGCAGGAGAAGTAGGTCTTAGCGGAGAGATCAGGGCAGTGAACCGTATTGAACAGCGTATTGCCGAGGCTGAAAAACTGGGCTTTGAAAAGATATTCATCAGCCGCTATAATAAGAAAGGTGCAGACTTCGGCAAGTTTAATATTGAAATTGTACCTGTTGGCCGCGTAGAAGAAGTATACAGGGGATTGTTCTGATTTTTCATTACTTTCAGCAGGTTAACCATCCATTGTACAATGATAAACCTGCTTTCATCCCTTCTTCATTTATTCTATCCCCACACCTGTGAAGGTTGTGGAACAGATCTCAGCAACACAGAAGAAATACTGTGTCTGTCCTGTATGCGGCAGCTGCCTGTTACCGGTTTTCAGCATCATACAAACAATCCTGTAGCCCGGATCTTTTACGGAAGGGCTAAAGTGCTGCAAGCCATGGCGGCTTATTACTATGTAAGGTCTACCCTGCTGCAACGCCTTATCTACCAGTTTAAATATCACCGCAGAGAGGATATTGCTTTATTCCTGGGCAGGCAGGCCGGGCATCTGCTGTTACAAAGCCAGTGGATACACGAAATTACAGGTATTGTTCCCGTACCCATGACAGCAGCCAGGGAAAGACAGCGTGGTTATAACCAGGCTGCTGTACTGGCTAACGGCATTGCCGCGGTTACCGGCAAACCTGTTATAAACAATATACTGGCCCGGACAGATCAGCGCACGTCGCAGACAACAAAGAACAGGCTGCTGCGATGGCAGAATGTAACAGCATCATTTATGCTGAAAGCCTCCACTCTCCCCTCAGGGCAGCATGTGTTGCTGGTGGATGATGTGATCACTACCGGCGCCACAACGGAAACCTGCTGCCGGCTGCTTTATGATGCCGGCGCCAGCGTAAGCGTGTGCAGCCTTGCCTACGCACATCATTAACACCTTATATACAATTATTTACTTAATTTTAGCTGTCCTGCATATGCAGGTTGAATAATTTACTCTACACTTAAATTGGATTATATGTTAAAAACATTGCTGATTTCAATGCTCTTATTCATGAAGGCAGGTGCTATATATGACTTCAAAGTAGATGCAGTGGATGGCGGAAAGATCAACTTTGCCGACTATAAAGGCAAGAAGATCCTTATTGTCAATACAGCTTCTATGTGTGGTAATACCCCACAATATGCAGATCTTGAAAAGCTGTATAAGAAATATGAGAAGAACCTGGTGATCATCGGTTTCCCGGCTAATAACTTCGGTTCACAGGAACCCGGTTCCAACTCAGAGATCAAAGAATTCTGCACCAAAAAATATGCAGTGACCTTCCCGATGGCTGCCAAGATCTCCGTAAAAGGCAGCGATATACATCCTGTTTATAAATGGCTGCTGGAACAAAGCAAAGCCAAACATTTTGAACCGGCTGAAGTAACCTGGAACTTCCAGAAATACCTGCTGGATGAAAAAGGCAACCTTGTTGCTGTATTCTCACCTAAAACACAACCACTGTCTGCAGAGGTAACGGCCGCGATAGAAAAGAAATACTAATTTGCGCCTATGCTTTTTTCGAACGTCATAGGTCAGGAAGACATACAACAACAATTAATAAAGGCTGTAGAACAGAACCGTATCAGTCATGCCATGATCATCCTGGCGCCTGAGGGTTCCGGCGGACTTCCGCTGGGCCTTGCTTTTGCCCAGTACCTGGTATGTGAGGACAAGCAGCCCAATGGCGCCTGTGGCCAATGCCCTGCCTGTATAAAAGCAGGTAGGTATATCCATCCTGATATTCATTTCTCTTACCCGGTCATCCCGCGTAAAGCAGGCGATAAACCTGTAAGCTCGGACTATGCAGGTGAGTGGAGGGAGTTCATTTCCACCAACCCGTACGGCAATGCGTATGACTGGCTGCAGTTTATAGGAGCGGAAAACAAACAGGGCAATATCACGGCGGCAGAATGCCAGGAAATTATCCGCAAGCTGAGCCTGAAGAGTTTTGAAAGCACTTACAAGATACTCCTGATGTGGATGCCTGAATACCTGGGTAATGAAGGCAACCGGCTGTTAAAGCTGATAGAGGAACCACCTGATAATACCATTTTCCTGCTGGTGGCAGAAAACCAGGAACAGATCCTGGCCACTATCCTGTCCCGCACACAGCTGGTAAAGGTAAACCCGCTGCCCAGGGAAGTAATGGTAGAAGCATTGGTGAACCGGGCGCAGATCCCGGCAGCCAAGGCCCGGCAGGCCGCTACCATTGCCTCCGGCAATTACAGGGAGGCTTTGTATATGCTGCAGCACTCTGACGACGACTATCATGAACTGCTCCGTAACTGGCTCAACTATATCTTTACCGGCAACCGTGTAGCATTGCAGGAATGGATAGAGAATATTGCCAGCGCCAAAACAGGAAGAGAGAACCAGAAACAGTTTCTCCGCTATTTTATCAACCTGCTGGAACATACCCTCAGGCTCAGGTATATAGATAAGAGCCAGCTGGCCTTTTCAGAAGAAGAAACTGATTTTGCCGGCAAATTGCAGAAACTGGCAGACCTGGGACAAATGGAACAGATCATGCAGGAACTGGACAATGCCTGTTATTATATTGAGCGGAATGCAAACGCCAAATTGTTGTTTCATGCGCTTTCCGTCAAACTACAGTATATCTTTAAGCGTAAACCGATCCCGGTAATGTGAGGGTATCCAAACGATATACCACTAATATGGCGGCTGTACCGTCATTTTCCGTTACCTTTGTTGTTCGCTCTTTTTGTAGTAAAAGGCGAATTGTGTATTTTAAAGCGCCCGGGGCATACCCGGAGCGGCATTCATTTAATAATTTAAACTGATTAATATGGCTTGTGCCGGATGTGGTACAGGTGCAGAGGGGAAGCCGTCAGGATGCAAAAGCAATGGAGGTTGCAGCAGTGGTGGATGTAACAGGCTGAATGTATTTGACTGGCTGGCCAATATTCCCTTGAGTGACAGCTTAGCACCATTTGATATTATAGAAGTAAGCTTCAATAACGGTAGCAGAAAAGATTTCTTCCGGAATACAACCAAACAGTTCCTTGATAAAGGAGAAATGGTAACTGTAGAAGGAGTAAGCGGGTTTGACATAGGTCAGATCAGCCTGACAGGAGAGCTGGTAAAGCTGCAGATGAAAAAGCGCCGTATTGAAGATACCCCTGAAGTAAAGAAAGTTCTTCGCCGCGCCACTACTGAAGACCTTAACCGGATGAACGATAACAAGGCCCGGGAAAAGGATGCTCTCATTAAAGCCAGGGCCATTGCCCGCAGCATAGGTCTTGAAATGAAGCTGGCAGAAGTGGAAATACAGGCGGATGGCCGTAAAGCTACCTTCTTCTACACCGCAGATGACAGGGTTGACTTCCGTGAGCTGATCAAACTTTATGCAGGAGAATTCCGTGTAAAAGTTGAAATGCGACAGATAGGCGCCCGCCAGGAAGCAGGGAAAGTAGGAGGAATTGGCAGCTGCGGCAGGGAGCTTTGCTGTTCTACATGGCTGACTGACTTCAAGAGCGTAAATACTACCGCTGCACGTTACCAGAACCTTTCTATTAACCAGGCCAAACTGTCCGGACAATGCGGACGTTTGAAGTGCTGCCTGAACTATGAGCTGGATACTTACCTCGATGCACTGAAAGAATTCCCTGAAGATGCAGATAGCATTGAAACCGCTAATGGTGTAGCTACCCTGCAGAAACGTGATATCTTCAAAAACCTGATGTGGTATTCTTATGGAGACAGTAATAAGCAATACCCGCTTACTATTGCCCGCGTAAAAGAAATACGTCAGCTCAATAAACAGAATATCAGACCTGAAGATCTGAAACCTGTGGAAGTGGTTGCTGCCAAACCTAAAGAAACAGATCTTGGTTTTGCGGATGTGGTTGGACAGATCAGTCTCCGGTCACTTGAAAAAGCTTCTCAGAAGAGAAAGCATAAAGACAAGGAGAAACAGAAGCATAAGCAGAAACAGGAAGCACAGACACAGGTGCAAGGACAACCACAGGGTAAAAAACCTGAGGCTAAGCAGCAGAAACCACAGCAACAACAGCAGCAGCAAAAGCCTAAGCAGGAGCAAAGGCCACAGCAGCAGCAGGGCGGTGGGCAGAATAAGCCGAAGCCGAATCAGCCTCCTAAGCAGCAGGATAAAGGAAATAATCCTGGTGGTGGGAAGCAGCAAGGTGGTGGTGGGCATAACAGGCCGCCGAAGCAACCTCGGGAGAAACAGAAATAATATTCAACACCTTTTTACCGGGGCTGGCCAGTGGCCAGCCCCATTTTTTTAGAGGTATTTTTATGGCCTGCGGCCGGCTGAAAGATCTATTGTAAGATGGTAGTCAACAGCAAAAACCGGTGAAATCCTTTGTTTTACGGGAACGTTTCCGGCTGAGGCTAATTAAAAGGCCGCGCAAAAGAGCAGCCTTTGTTTAACAATTGGTTTTTGCTTATGAAAAAAAGTTAGTGTCAGGCTTCGTTTTCAAACATCAGCTTGTAATAGTACATATTGGTAGCCTCGTCAAATCCTCTCTCAATCAGCTCCCTGTTACCATGTATGTATACCGAGAAGTTTCTATCCAGTTTAAGGATACTCTTGAAAACCTTTTGTTGTTTTTTTAATGCAGGAGCAGAAATGTCAAACTCATCCGGTATCTCTTGCTGATACTCCTGCTGGAATTGTTCCCTGTATTCCTTAAATGAAGCTATAGCATCAGGATGGCCTAATACTTCCTGCGCAAAATCATCGAGCTGGAACTGTTCCTTCTCTTTAAAATATGCCGCAGATTTGTTTAACAGATCAACCTGATCTACCCGGCTGATTTCATATTCACCAGGTAGTTTATCATGGATAAACTGCTTACACATGTTCACTGCCAGTTCTGTCTGATGGTAGCTATCCTCTCTGCGTTGTACCTGCAGGAAGGCATCCTTCCAGTAAACGGCTTCATTTTGTTTACTAATGCTGTCTATTATGCTGACTTTGTACCCGTTCTCGTCTTCTGTATTAAATACCAGGCATCCTTTATCAAGCTTATTGATATTAATGCCATCTTCATAATTCACCTGATAACTTTCATTTGCAAGGAATACTTTCAGGTAGGTGTCCCTGTTCTCTGATTTGAATATCCCCAAAGCTTCAACTTCTTCTCCGTCTACCTGGCATTTGCTAAAGTAGGCTATATAAAGTTCTCCTCCTTTTATCTTAGGATGAGTGGAATGCTTATACAGATGTTTGGCAATATTGATGGATTGCTCGTGAAAATTGTCCCTATCCTCAAATATACGACGGCAATATTGAAATATCTCATTTAATTGCAGATCAGCTTCATGATAAAAGCGAAAATACTCTGCACTGTTTGTAAAAGGCTGAATAAAATAACTCAGCAATAACTGGCTGATAGTTTCGTCCTGCAACTCCAGCGGAGCCTGTGAACAGATCAGCGGTTCTTCCTGTGAGGCATTCCCTACCTTATGAATAGACAGGTACTCAAGATCTTTAAATTCAGAAACATGTATCATGGCGGGGCGAAAATAGTTAAAAACTATTTCACAAACTTGCCCTCCGGCGTGATATGCAGGTCTCTGCCCGGAAGCCTGATAATTGCATCACAGGTAAGCTTACCTCTCCTGTCATTATAATCATCTTCCACATTCTTCATTTCCTTTGCCTTTACATCTGCATACTTCTGTTTCTTAAGATGGTTGTACACTGTATACCTGTCAATGATCTTATTATCTGCATTAGCGGTGATAAACTCCATGAAATTCTCTGCTCCTTTATTATATGCATGCAGTCCTACCAGGATACCTTTCTTTGCGCGTATATGGAACAATGTCTTGTAATGATGATTGCTATGTCCTGCTTTAAAATATTTAATGCAATCCTTCTCATTGTACAAACGGGAAGTGTGTACAATTGAAGTTGCCTGCCGTCCTACGATCTTTCCACCCGGCAGTATCTCATACTGCATATTGTAAACAGTATTGAACTTATAGAGACTGTCTGCATACCTGTTATCTTCTTCCCGGAGGTTGATGCTGCCATCAGTATCCAGGTTACACTTTTTATATACTGTTTCGTAATTCTCTCCTACTCTTCCGCCATAGATCACTATCCTGTCTTTCTCTTTTCCTTCATGGTATGTGACCAGTTTTACTTCCGGGTAGTTGAATCCATCATCCAGGTAAATAGTATCTCTGGCATACAGCAGGATGGTTGCCCTGCCTTTCAGGTTCAACTTTCCAAGTGCATAAAGCGGGTCCTGTCTTTCGTCTACAAAATCATAAAAAGACGTAAGCCGGGAAACGGGATTCAGTCCGTTAATAATAACTGTATCCAGCGTAGCCGGAAGCTCATGTTTAGGAAAGCGTGCGGCGTAGGTGTCAAAAGATTCTTTGATACGAGGCACTTCCTTAATCAGGCCTTTCCTTGTGATATGGTAGAAGTGAAGCGCTGTGTTCACTTTCTGTGTTCCGTTCACATAAAAAGAATGCCTGTCTCTTACCTCTATCAGGGAATCTTCACTCATATAGAACCACTGGCTGGTAAATTCTGTAGAATCGTTTAACTGCTGGTCCTGTGTTGCAGTACCTCTCTTTTGCTTATCTGCCGCTATCTGCAGCCGGGCCCTCTCTGCTCCGTCTTCTGTATACACTACCAGGTAAGTTACTTTCTCATGTTCATTTACATCGCAGGAGAAAATGACCGGTGTATATCCGTTCAGGGCAGCAAACCGGCCTGCCTTTACCTTGTCGTAATGCCCGGCGCCGAGGTACTCAGCATAGTTCTTTATCTCTTTCAATTCATAGGCATTCGGATACGGCAATTTCAGCATGGCCATTTCATTGAGAAAATTGGAAAACTCCATTGCCTTGTCCGGAAGGATCTGAGGGATGTCAATACTCTTACTGGTAGCTGGTGGCGGCGTAGTGTTTGTACACGATGAGTGAATAGCCAGCCATAAAAGGCAAACAACAGGTATAGTTCTAAACATAATAGGACTTTTATCACAGGACTAGTACAATGCAAATATATAAGTACTTCTTAAATATGTTTAATTATTTGATTACCAAATATTTTGAATGGTAAAATTTTAACTATTCTTTCTTACTACGTCCTTATAGAAGGTAAACTACTGCAACTTTACTGATTTTTTGAGGGCCGGGACCTGGCCTGCGGCCTGCTAAGAATTCAGACTTGTATACTACCTTCTGTCCTATACGCTTTTGCAGGACTGCCGGGTTTTATTAACTTAATGCTTCAACGTCAATTTTGCATCATGAAACAGCATATCTTGTCAGTACTGGCCCTTACAGCCAGCTGTGCAGCCACGGCACAGGAAAAAGTACCTGCACTTTACCAGGCGCAGGACCTCACAAAGGAAAAGATGTTCTCTGTAAATATTGAAGGCCCCAACTTTGATAAGGCAGGCAACTTATATGTGGTGAACTTTGAGAGGGATGGCACCATTGGTAAGATCAATACCAAAGACGGCAGCGGGGAATTATTTGTCAGTCTTCCGGACAGCAGTATTGGCAACAGCATCCAGTTTAACAGTAAAGGGCATATGTACCTGCCGGACTTCAAAGGGCACAATGTACTGGAGGTAGATCCGAAGACGAAAAAAGTGAGTGTATATGTACACTCTGACAAGTTCAATCAGCCTAATGATCTTTGTATTAACAGGAATGATCAGCTATATGCGTCAGATCCGAACTGGAAAGACCAGAGCGGACAGATCTGGCGTATAGATAAGGGAGGCAAGGCTGTATTGCTTGAAGCCAATATGGGCACTACCAATGGAATAGAGCTGAGTCCGGATGAAAAGACATTATATGTGAATGAGAGCATACAGCGTAAGATCTGGAAGTATGATGTGGACAAAGCGGGTAATATCAGCAATAAAAAGCTGTTCGCAGCATTTCCGGATTTCGGGTTTGACGGAATGAAATGTGATAAGGCCGGTAATCTTTATGTGGCCCGCTGGGGCAAAGGAACCATCGTGGTATTATCGCCCGCAGGGAAGGAAATAAGGGAAGTACCGCTTACAGGGAAGCATTGCAGCAACCTGACATTTGGTGGTAAAGACGGGAAAACGGTATATGTGACCCTGCAGGACCGCAAGTGTATGGAGATGTTCAGGGTAGAGACGCCTGGAAAGAGATATTAAAAAGAACGTAGCCCGCCTGAGGCGGGCTACTTAATAAATAGTTTAGATATTCAGACCGCCGCAGGCGCTGATCACCTGGCCGGTTATATATTCTCCCATACCGGATGCCAGGAAGAGGCATACGTTGGCAATATCTTCCGCCTTACCGAAACGGCCCAACGGAATTTTCTCAATATAGCTCTTAGCACCGTCTCCTTCTTTGAGATAGTGGGTCATATCAGTTTCAACAAAGCCCGGCGCTACAGCGTTACAGCGGATGTTACGGCTGCCCAGCTCCTGTGCAATGGATTTGGTGAAACCGATGATACCTGCTTTGGAAGCTGCGTAGCTGCTTTGTCCGGCGTTACCTTTAATACCGATGATAGAGCTCATATTGATGATGCTGCCGCTTTTAGCTTTCATCATAGGGCGTATTACATGTTTGGTCATGTTGTATACGCTTTTCAGGTTGATGTCCATCACATCGTCCCACTGGTCTTCGCTCATACGCAGCAGCAGGTTATCTTTGGAAATACCTGCGTTGTTCACGCAGATATCAATAGCGCCAAATTCTTTCAACACGTCATTTACCAGTGTTTCGCAATCTCCAAAGATACCAGCATTCGATTTATAGGCTTTAGCTTTAACTCCCAGTGACTGCAGCTTCTGCTCCAGTGCTTTGGCTTTCTCGTCCGAGCTGAGGTATGTAAATGCCACGTTGGCTCCTTCCTCTGCAAACTTTATTGCTATTGCCTCTCCTATTCCTCTGCTGGCACCTGTTACGATAGCTACTTTGTTCTCCAGTAATTTCATATAGACGTAATAGTTGTTAGTTTAATGATCAAGTTTAGATTTTGCCTGTTATTCCGGCGAATTTAAGGATTTCTTCCACTAGCTGCCTTTCATTGTTCAATCGTGGTATCTTATGCTGGCCCCCCAGTTTCCCTTTGCTCTTCAGCCACTCTGTGAAAGTACCTTTTGACAGTACATGTGTCAGTGGGCGGCGCAGGGCCATATCTTTATGGCGCTTGGCTTCATAGTCTGAGTTAATGGATTTGAGGGTATTGTCCAGCACATCTATAAAGTGCTCTATGTTATCTGGCATTACATCAAACTCCAGCAGCCATTCATGACCGCCGGCTTCACTGCCGCTGAAGTAGATGGGGGCAGCGGTATAATCGTTCACTACAGCACCGGTTTCCTCACATGCTTTGGCAATGGCCATATCGGAGTTCTCTACAATCAGCTCTTCGCCAAAGGCATTGATAAAGGATTTGGTACGGCCGCTTACGCGAACACGGTAAGGGGCCAGGGAAGTGAACTGTATGGTATCTCCTACCAGGTAACGCCATAATCCGCCGTTGGTGCTGATTATCAGCGCATAGTTCTTACCCAGCTCTACATCCGGCAGCTGCAGGGTCTGCGGGTTTTCTTTACCATATTCCTCCATTGGCATGAACTCGTAGAAAATGCCATGGTTGAGGAACAGCAGTAGTCCTTCCTGTCCTATGATGTCCTGGGCAGCAAAGAAACCTTCGGATGCGTTGTATGTTTCCTGGTAGAACATATCCGGTTTACGGATCAGCTGCCTGAACTGTTCCCTGTACGGAGTGAAGCTGACACCGCCGTGCATATAGAGTTCCAGGTTAGGCCATACGTCTGCCAGGTTATCCTTTCCTGTTATTTCAAAGATACGTTTGATGAGCACCAGCGTCCATGTGGGCACTCCGGCAATGGAGGTCACATTTTCATGGATCACGGCGTTGGCCATACGTTCTATTTTCTCTTCCCACTCGTCCATCAGGGCAATGGAAAGGTCTGGTGTGCGGATCATATTGCCATAGAACGGCATGTTCTGTAACATTACGGCGCTCAGGTCTCCGAAGTAGGAATCGCTTTCTGCGTCCAGCTTGTTGACCTGGTGGCTGCCTCCTATTACCAGCGATTTGCCGGTAAGCAGGCGGGAATCCGGGAAGTTGTTATAATACAGAGATAGTACGTCCCTGCCGGCGCGGTAGTGGCATTCGTCCAGGCTTTCTACAGAAACCGGGATGAATTTGCTTTTATCTGCCGTGGTGCCGCTGGATTTGGCGAACCATTTAATAGGTGTGTTCCATAAGATATTCTGCTGGCCTTCCATCGTTCTCTGGATGTAAGGTTTCAGCGTATCATAGTTATGAACAGGTACCTGTTGTTTGAATTCTTCTATCTTATAGATCTGTGAAAAGCTGTATTGTTTACCAAATTCAGTGTACTGAGCGGCACTGATAAGGTTCTGAAACACCTGCTGTTGCACTTGCTGTGGGTACTGCATAAAATATTCTATGCGGCCCATACGCAATCGCGCCAATTGTGATATTGCAGGACTTAATATTCTCATAATAGGATCAGGAACGTAGTAGTTTTATTGTTGCTTAGCTGCTTCGTCCAGGTAATTTTTACGACGTAAAATAAAATTCTGCCCAAGATACACTTTTCTAACCTGTTCATCGGCTGCCAGCTCTTCTGCTGTACCGGCTTTGAGTATTTTGCCTTCAAACAGCAAATAGGCCCTGTCTGTAATAGATAAAGTTTCCTGCACATTATGGTCGGTGATCAGGATGCCAATGTTCTTGTACTTAAGACGTGCTACTATAGATTGGATATCTTCAACTGCAATGGGGTCAATACCCGCAAACGGTTCATCAAGCAGGATAAATTTGGGGTCTACGGCAAGTGCGCGGGCAATTTCGGTACGGCGGCGTTCTCCACCGCTCAGTACGTCTCCCGGGCTTTTCCGCACGTGAGTAAGGCGGAACTCTTCCAGCAGGCTCTCCAGCTTTTCTTTCTGGGCGGCCTTTTTCAGGTTGGTCATTTCCAGTACGGCGGCAATATTATCTTCCACGCTCAGCTTACGGAACACCGAGGCTTCCTGCGGCAGGTAACCGATACCCATCTTGGCCCTTTTATACATAGGGAGCTTGGTAATATTCACTTCATCCAGGAATACTTCTCCCTCGTCAGGCTTGATCAACCCTACCACCATATAGAATGTGGTTGTTTTGCCGGCGCCATTGGGGCCAAGCAAACCAACTATTTCACCCTGCGTTACTTCCACAGATACATGATTAGCCACAGTACGATGGCCGTATCGCTTTACAAGTTGATCTGTATGTATTTTTAATGCCATATGTTCAAACTTAGCAAAAATACACTTTTCATTTAGCTTTCAATGGATAACTGTTCACGGAGTAGTGTATCAGCCTGAGATTTCTTACCGGGAGCGGTCTGATACTGCGGGCCAAACCGGGATATTACTGTTTACGGGTATACTTTTCCTGTTCTCCTGCATCTTTTATCTACGAATACCGGATTAGAGTTTATAAATATTCGGCCATTACGGGAAATAGCAGACGATAATTCTAATAGATATATTATTTTTGCCCGGCATTAACTAAAGCCCACTTTTATTTTACCATGAAAGTAACAGAACATATTGCGCAGGCGAAGGATACCCTGATATCTTTTGAGATACTTCCTCCACTGAAGGGAAAGAGCATTGAGTCTATCTATGAACACCTGGACCCGCTGATGGCATTCAAGCCGGCCTTCATTAACGTGACCTATCACAGGAGTGAGCATATGTTTAAAAAACGGGCTGACGGCACCTTTGAGAAAGTAGAGATACGTAAAAGACCCGGAACAGTTGCCATCTGCGCTGCCGTAATGAACCATTACAATGTCGATGCAGTTCCCCATCTTATCTGCGGCGGGTTTAGCAGGGAGGAAACTGAGAACGCGCTGATAGATCTTAATTACCTGGGAGTAGATAATGTGCTGGTACTACGCGGGGATGCGGCAAAGAATGAATCTTTCTTTGAGCCGGACCCTCATGGGCACCGTTATGCAGATGAGCTGCTGCAGCAGGTAGTTAATATGAATAACGGGCTTTACCTGGAAGAAGACCTGCAGAGCGGGGTTAAGACCAAATTCTGTATAGGTGTGGCCGGGTATCCTGAGAAACATTTTGAAGCGCCCAATATGCAGACGGATATGAGTTACCTGAAGCGGAAAGTAGAGAACGGGGCAGATTATATTGTTACACAGATGTTCTTCGATAACCAGAAGTACTTTGATTTTGTGGCAAAATGCAGGGAAATGGGTATCACTGTTCCTATTATACCGGGATTGAAACCTATTACCTCCAGGAAACAGCTGACAGTACTGCCAAGGACTTTCCATGTAGACATCCCTACAGAGTTTTCTAACGAGATACTGAAATGTAAGACGGATAAAGAAGTGGAAGCTGTAGGTACTGAATGGCTCATTAAACAGTCAAGGGAACTGAAAGCTTTTGGTGTTCCTGTGTTGCATTATTATACACTGGGTAAGCCAAATGTGATCTGTAAGGCTATTGAAGCGTTATAATATTAAGATCTTAATAAGGTAAAAGCGGTCCGCCTGAGGCGTGACCGCTTTTTTATTGCAAGGTTGCCGTTTATCCAGGTAATAAAAATGCCATTACGTTGAAACGTACTGGCATGTCTGAATAACTGTCACACTTTTTGTTTTGTCCTATGTTGAGAACTAAGAGTCTTTGTTTGTATCATTAAAACGGGGAGAAAGGACCTCCCCCCTATAAGAAATAAAAAAAAATGCCGGCTTATGGCCGGCATTACATTTTGCTGAATATTTTACGATCAGTAATCTTCCCTGTTCAACAGTATTCCCACGCTGAGGCCTATATAGCTGTTCCTGATGGTGGAACCTTTTGAGCGGTCCAGGTTCTTCAGGCCTTTACTGTAGTTGACGCCTATCATCAGCATATCTCCCAGCTCTACGCCTGCCATAGCATTAACGCCGGCATCCCAGCGGTTCAGTCTTAATCCGGGGGTGATACCTTTATCCCGGCTGCTGAAATCTACTGACTGGGTGTTGGTCTCTACTACCCTTCCATTATAGAGCAGGTCCAGGTTATAGCTGCCTGCCAGGCCATAGGCAAGATAAGGGCCGCCCCCTATTACTATTTTCCCGGCAGAGAAAGGGATCTTGAGTACAAGGTTGGCCGGAACTTCCAGGTAATGCAGGCGGATCTTGTTGGCAGATTCCACAATGGCATCCTGCTGCATTTCTGAAGGCTTCAGGTAAGCGCCTTTGGTAACATACCGTAACACGGGCTGGAGATATAACTTTTCATACAAGGGAATATTGATCACAAGGTCAGCATGCCAGTTCTTTAACTGACTGCCGGAGCCAAGACCATTGCTTTTATAACCGGAGGCTTCTCTGATCTGAGTGGCAGATAGGGTGTACCCTCCTCTAAAACCTATGCTCACCTGAGCATATAGGGATATACTTGTTGTCAGTAATATTACTGATAACAACAAGGGAGTAAATTTACTCATGCGTTGAACATTGATGGACAGACATCTGAGGTTATGCTGTGTTTTCTGGTAGGTACCGGGCTGAATATCAGGGTCCATACGGCATTCCAGTCGACGAATTAAATTAACGAAATTGTTATGGGATTGGTTCAAAAATGTTTAAAAAAAACTGGAAATATGAGAAATTACTTATAAACAGGGGTATAATTTTGAAATTTTCCAGCGAAAAGGGGTTAAAATAAAGGGCCCCCATCATGAGATGAGGGCCTTTATTTAAATATTTGCCTGCCTTAGAATTTATATCCTACGGAAACACCGAAAGAGGTGTTTTTCCAGCTACCGTCTCCACCGCCTTCATTATCAGCGATGTTTACCAGGCCCAGGTCAGCATTGATACCCAGGTACAGACCTGTTTTCAGTTCGTAACCAGCTACCAGGCCCAGACCAGCGTCAAAACGTTTCAGGCCACCGTTATCGCCAAAAGCATCCGTTTTAGTTTCAACGTCTCCAACTTTGGTTTTGAACTTACCGCCAATACCGTAAGCTACATAAGGACCAGCGCCCAGGTTCAGGCTACCGGCGCCAACTTCAGGTTTGAACAGGAAGTTGATAGGCAGCTGCAAGTAAGACAGGTTAGCTTTAACGTCTGCATCCATGATGTTTTTACCACCTTTTCCGGCAAACAGTAAACCAGTACCAATGTAGAATTCGTCAGCCAGTGGCAGATCTACAGTTACACCAGCTCTTACGCCAACCAGCAGGTCAGTAGTTTCTTTACCGGAATTTTCTGTCAGGTTTTTGATAGTTGCACTGGAGAAGTTAGGACCAGCCAGGATACCGAATTTAGGTTTGCTCTGACCAAAAGTTACGCCTGCGATCAGCAGCGCTGCGGAAAACAATAATACCTTTTTCATATAGGTGTTTTAAGTTGGGGATAACATCCTACAGGCGTTCCGGATGTTATACCTTCTTTATAGCTGTTGTTTGTAGTTAAAAAGACGTTGCCTGTTTACGTCCGGATTTGACTTGCTCTTTATTATTAAATATTGCCCCGTATCAGAAAAGGTAACCAGCAGAAATACTGAACACACGGTTCTTGTTTTTGTCATCGCTGCTGTTATCAGAACCGGAATTGATCTTACCAAAGCCCATTCCGTACTGCGCAGATATCAATACGTTCCGGAATTCGGCGCCTACCTGCAGATTACCACCCCAGTCAAAACGTTTGTATTTGTTGAGCCCCTTGTTGGGATCTCCGTCATTGAAAGGAGTGTCATCGTCCCATTTAATATCAGATTCTGTCGTTGTGGTTACACCACCAATAGTGGTATATACTTTGTTCTTTCCGGCTACACCAAATGCGAAATAAGGCCCTATACCGGCAAATAACTTAGTATTTGCACCTACAGGGATCTTACCGATAAAGTTCAAAGGGACTTCAATGTACTGAGGTCTTGTAGTGAACTTTGTGTAGTTCTGGCTGTCTTCATCTCCGGAAACCAGCTTCGCCCCCTTTGTACTATAGAATACGCCGGGTTGGAAAGATAAGATTCGCGGTACCAGCGGCATATCTGCGATCAAGCCGATATGGTAACCGGATAACGACCTGTCCTTATCGACAGATCCGTCGTTGTCAACAGTGAGACTGGATAGGTTCCAACCTCCTTTGACCCCTACGCGCACCTGGGACATTGCTCCCAGAGAAATGACCAGGGCTGCTAATGAAAGGATAATCTTCTTCGTCATAACCGTAAAATTTGATCCTGCTTCTCAACTTCCAAAGACTATGCCAAAACAAAAATCAGCAAGCTTATCTGACTGCAAGTAAATAAATTACAGCATAAAAAAAAATTTCATGTTACGATTTAGGGTGTTTTGCAAGGAGGAAGGGTTTCTTTTGAGGGGAGTTTTTATGGCATTTTTAATGGGCAAAAAAAAACGAGTTTGCCTTCGGCAAACTCGTTTTTTTTTTTAGTTAAGGGCAGCCCGGAGGTCTGCCCGGAAAATATGTTTATTTATTTTGAACAGCCCCGTTCTTAACTTCAGATTTTTCCAAAAACTCATCCAGCTGTTCTACTCCCAGACGTTTAGCAAGTATCTTCTTTTTCTCATCCAGCAGATAAAGCACCGGAGTACTGTAAACATCATAGAGACGGCGGAAATTACTTTGCGCGTTCGGGTCCCAGACATGCATCCAGCCACTGAGATCATGCTCTTTAATAAAGTTCTGCCATTCTTCCCTGGTGCCTTCGGTTTTAAACCCGATCATAGTAACCCCTTTGTTCTTCCAGCTAGCCTTATACGCAGAATCCAGCTTGGGTATCTCTATTTTACAATGCCCGCAGGTAGGGTCCCAGAAGACGAGTACCGTATATTTCGATTTTGTAGTATAGAGTGATACCGGCTTCATAAGCGAATCCTTCACTTCCAGCGGAGGCGCCTGCTGACCAATAAGATTAGGCGCCATGGCATATGCCCGGGCAATCACTTTATTCAGCTGTTCATCATTCAGCCAGTAAGCATCGCCAGCTACGTAGTATTTCTCTACCAGGTGAACAAATACGGCGTCCATACCCATGTATTTGGACGTTTCATAATTGTAGGTAAGCCACCACAGCACAAACTTGAACATCTCCTTATCTTTCCTGGCCTTAGCAATGATGTTGTCACATTCCACATTGATGGAATCAGGGTCCAGCGGTACCAGCTGGGTAAAATAACGTTGCAGTTTACTTTCGATCACATTGGTGCGCACCAGGCGGCCATCACCCAGATTTACATTATCCCAGTAATGTGTTTTATAATAACGGTAAGGGAAGGTAGAATCTGCACCGGCAGGAGTTGGTGGTACTTCCGGCTCCTTCATTGCCCTGAAAATACTTGACAGAAGGCTTTTGGGATGCTGAGCAATCAGGTCATTCCTGTAGTCCTGCAGCTTTTTACGCAGTTCCGCCTGTTTTTCTGTTGCCAGGGCAGAATCGGCTGCTGTATGAGCAGCTATCCGGGACTCTATTTCCTTACCTAATGCGGTGATATCTTTTGTCAGGAATTTATTGTAAGACTGAAACAGCTCGTTCTCTGCAGAGGTTTTAAATACTGTTTTGGTGATCAGGTCTGTCGTATCTGCTGTAATGGAGAACTGCTGATCTTTATTATCCAGTAACATTTCGAAGTAGCGTTGCTTTCCCGGCAGCAGCAGGATATAAATCCCCCCGGGCAGGTTTTCCTTTCCCTTCATGACAGCTACCCCCTGCGGATTTAACAGGGCAGAATCTGCCATATAAAAGTTTTTGCCCATATAGTGGGCCAGGTATATTCTTCCCTCTTTGTACTGCTTTAGTTGTACCGTAAGCTGGTAGCCCTGGGCCTGAAGCTGTATACAACAGCATACAAAGGCCAGTATCATAATAAGTTTACGCATAGGACATAGTTGGTGTAAATGTAACAACGAAAAGGGAAAACGCAAAAATCGCCCTACCTTTGCACCCGTGAGGAAAAAAAATGTTATTCTTGAAAATGTACCCGTTAGCGCATATGCGGCAGAGGGTAAGGCACTGGCCCGTATAGATGGCAAAGTGATCTTTATAGAAGGAGGTGTGGTACCCGGCGATGTGGTGGATGTCCGTCTTGGTAAGAACAAAAAAGACTGGGCTGAAGGCAGGGCCATCCGTATACATTCCTATGCGGCCAACCGGGTAGAACCTTTCTGTGAGCATTTTGGCAATTGCGGCGGCTGCAAATGGCAGATGCTTCCCTACTCCCAGCAGCTGGAATACAAGCAGCAGCAGGTAGCAGACAATCTTCAGCGTATCGGCAAACTGGAGCTGCCTCCTATGCAGCCTATCCTGGGTTCAAAGCATACCACCCACTACCGCAATAAACTTGAGTTCACTTTCAGTAATAAAGCATACCTGCCGGCAGAAGAGCTGAACGAAGACGGCTCTATCCCCCGGAAGAACGCACTGGGTTTCCATGTACCCAAACTGTTTGACAAGGTGCTGGACATCAATACCTGCTATCTGCAGGCAGAGCCGGTAAACGCTATCCGGAACACTATCCGCGAATACGCCCTGGCAAACGATCTCTCTTTTTATGATATCCGAGCCAAAGAAGGATGGCTGCGCAACCTGGTGATCAGGATCTGCACTACCGGGGAAGTGATGGTGAACCTGGTGATCCATCATGAGAATAAAGAGGACAGGGAAGCGCTGCTGGACCATCTGATGGCAACCGTACCAGGTATTACCACTGTGCTGTATACCATCAATCCCAAGCTGAACGATACTATCTTTGACCTGGAACCTAAAGTATATTCCGGAAAAGGATATGTAGAGGAGAAGCTGGAAGATTTTGTTTTCAAGATAGGGCCCAAGTCCTTTTTCCAGACCAATACCTACCAGGGAGAAGCCCTGTACCAGGTAACAAGAGAATTTGCAGGGCTTACAGGAACAGAAATTGTGTATGACCTGTATTGTGGAACAGGCAGTATTGGTATTTTTGTATCCCGGAAAGCAGGCAAGGTAGTTGGAGTGGAACAGATTAAGGAAGCAATAGACGATGCAAAGGAAAATGCAGCCCGCAACGGGGTGAACAATGCTGAGTTTTTTGCAGGTGATGTTGTAGATATTTGTGATGACGCTTTCTTTGCGCAGCACGGACAACCGGACGTAGTGATCACCGACCCTCCCAGGGCCGGAATGCACGAAAAACTGGTCAACAAATTACTGGAGATTGCTGCTCCCCGTATAGTATATGTAAGTTGTAATCCGGCCACACAAGCCAGGGACCTGGCGCTGCTTGACCCGCTGTACAGCGTAAAAAAGATACAACCCGTAGATATGTTCCCGCATACCCATCATATTGAAAACGTGGTATTGCTGGAAAAAAGAAATTAATCATTAAAGAATAGGAATCATAATGAGCGAGTTCAGGCCCGGCAGATTTGAAATACTTCCCCTGGTGATCAAAAACCTGATGATCATCAATGGTTTGGTGTTCCTTGCGCAAAACGCATTAGGTCCGGATTTCGGAGAAAAGATCAATGAAATTTTTGCACTGCATTACTGGGGGTCCAGCCTGTTTAAGCCTCACCAGCTGATAACGCACCTTTTCATGCACGGTTCTGTAGGGCATCTGTTCATGAATATGTTTACCCTCTGGATGTTCGGGTCTACCCTGGAAAATATCTGGGGTCCCAAACGCTTTCTTATATTCTACATGGTATGTGGTATAGGCGCCGCCCTGTTCTACCTGGGTGTGCTTACTTATGAGAATACCCGTCTTACACATGATATACAGGCATTCCTGGCGCATCCTTCCGCCACCAACTTTGCGGTGCTGCAAAAGAGATATGACCTGGCGCTTGATCAGTATGAACTGGGCTACCCGACCACACCGGGAGAACTGAACTATGCCAGGTTCTTCCTTTCCAAATACCTGCAGCTCAATATTGACAATGCCATACTGGGTGCATCGGGCGCTGTATACGGACTGCTGTTCGCATTTGGCTACCTGTTCCCCAATAACCTGATCTATCTTTACTTCCTGTTCCCTATCAAGGCAAAATACCTGATCGGCATACTCATTATCATGGAGCTGGTGCTGGGCGTACAAAACTCTGCCGGCGATAATGTAGCTCACTTTGCGCATCTGGGTGGGGTATTATTCAGTTATATATTACTGAAGGTCTGGAACAGAAAGAACCGAAGACATTTTTACTAACATAAAATATTCTGTGACATGCACACTGAGGAAAGAGAACAACCTTCTTCCCTGTCCCTGGGAGAAGAGAGGAATATGGTCACACAACTGGTCCTGGTAAACGTTACAGTATTTATCCTGCTGTTCTTTACCGAGATCATTTATGGCATAGAAGGCAATCCGCCGGCCCGTTTCCATGACGATGTACTCCGGCACCTGCTGCTGCCGGCAGATCTTACCCGGCTTATACATCAGCCCTGGGTTATTATCACCTCGCTGTTCACCCATACGGGTACACTGGCCATTTTCAGTAATATGGTATGGCTCTGTTGTTTTGGATATGTACTGCAGGACCAGGCGGGCCACCGGCGTATACTTCCGCTGTATCTTTTCAGCGGTCTTGCCGGGATGATATTTTACCTGGCCTGTATGCAGCTGATCCCTGCCTTCCAGTACATACAGCCTTTTGCCAGCACTACCGGCGCAGCTGCCAGCATTATGGGCCTGGCTATAGGAGCTACAGTAGTAGCGCCCCAATACAGGCTGCTTTCCAATCTGCCTATTCCTTTCTGGATAGTGACGGTAATATTTATCATCGTAAATATTGCCAGCTTCTCTTTTGGCAGCCAGGACCTCACGTCACTGCCCGCCCTGATTGGCGGAGCACTGGCAGGTTATATCTATATGAAACGCTGGCAGAAAGGACATGATATGGGGCAGGGCTTCAATAAACTGCTTTATAAGATCACCCATCTTTTCCATCCGAAAGTAAAGGTCATAAAATAGCGCGCAGCACATATAACAGACCTGTACCTTAATGCGTTGCAGCCGCAGCCTATCCCTCATTACAGGTAAATAAGTTCATCATTTCTCCTATCTTTAACTCAAAAGAGACAAGGCGTTGAGATTTCTGAGGCTATTTACAAAAGGTTTCTTCCTGACGGTGAATACCATTGTTGTGCTCCTGTTCCTGGTGGCATGCCTGGCTCCCTATGTATCGCCGGAAACATGGTGGCCTATCAGCTTCATCACGCTCTTCTTCCCCGTACTGCTACTGGCGCTGGTACTGTTCTTCATCTGCTGGCTGCTGTTTGACTACAAGTACTGCCTGCTGCCAATGATACCTATCGTTATAGGCTGGAAGTCTGTCTCTGCCTTTATTGCCTTCAATTATCCCTCAAGGGAAAAACAATATGCTGATCTGCCGGGCAGCCTGAATGTGATGAGCTATAACGTAGCCCAGTTTGGGCTATACCGGGAGAAAGACAGCAAATATAACCGGGAAGCCATGTTTGCCCTGATCAAAAAACAGGAGATGGACGTTGTTTGTTTCCAGGATTTTTATACTTCCGAAAAAAAGAATGATTTCAATAACCGGGAAGATATTTCACGGGAGATGAAACTGCCTTACCGCTATTTTTCCAGTGATTTTAACCGGAACGGTATGCAGCACTGGGGCTCTATCATCTATTCCCGTTATCCCATTTTACAGGCAGACAAAGTAAAAATGTCTACCGGCCCGCGAAGCGAAAGCCTGATCTATGCAGACATACTGAGGGACAAAGACACTATCCGTATCATTAATATGCACCTGGCCTCCTACAGGTTTGATCAGCAGGATTACCAGTCTATCGAAAAGATCAGGAAACAGGAGGATACCGGTCTTGTAGCCACAATGAATATTGTCCAGAAAATGAAGGAGGCCTATGTTGGCCGGAGCCGGCAGGCAGATATTGTAGCGGCATTCATCCGGAAAAGCCCTTACCCGGTAATTGTTTGCGGCGATTTTAACGATACGCCGGCCTCCTATACCTATTTTACCATACGCGGCAACCTGCAGGACGCCTTCCTGAGAAAAGGCAGTGGTATAGGACGTACGTTTGCCGGCCTGGCCCCTACCCTGCGTATTGATTACATATTTACTGATAAAACATTTAAAATCAACTCCTTCAGAAGAATAAACTCCAGTTTATCAGACCATTATCCCGTTATAGCGAACCTGAGTATACAGAAATGATCTCCGCGGTTTATAAGCTTTTTTAATGGTAATGTCACTGACGAAACAAAGATTATCTTTGCAATCCTGACAAAAACGAAGGAAGTACCCGAAATTATCTGATATGTCTGAGCTTAAAGTATATAATTCGCTTCACCGGCAAAAGGAAGTATTCACATCATTGTATCCCGGACATGTTGGTATGTATGTATGCGGACCCACAGTATCCGGAGAATCACATCTGGGCCATGCCCGTCCCTATATTACTTTTGATGTTGTATACAGGTATCTGCAGCACCTGGGTTATAAAGTACGCTATGTAAGGAATGTCACCGACGCCGGCCACTTTGAGGAAGAAGGCCGTGAGGCTGAAGATAAAATAGCCAAAGGCGCTCTCCTGGAAAAACTGGAGCCTATGGAACTGGTACAGAAATATACCAACCTGTTTCACTGGGCCTTCCGCCAGTTCAACTGTCTTGAGCCCAGCATAGAACCTACTGCTACCGGTCATATCGTAGAGCAGATCGAAATGATAAAGAACATCATGGACAAAGGCTATGCTTATGAAGTGAATGGCTCCGTTTATTTCGACGTTAAAAAGTATGCGGATAACCGTGATTTTCCTGATTATGGCATCCTGAGCGGACGTGTACTGGAAGACATGCTGGAAACTACCCGCGAGCTGGAAGGCCAGGATGAGAAACATAATAAAGCAGATTTTGCCCTCTGGAAGAAAGCGCCGCCAGAGCATCTTATGCGCTGGCCCAGTCCCTGGGGAGAAGGCTTTCCCGGCTGGCATATTGAGTGCTCTGCCATGAGCGGCAAATACCTGGGTAAACAGTTCGATATTCATGGTGGTGGTATGGACCTGCAATTTCCGCATCATGAGTGTGAAATAGCACAGAGTGAAGTAGCTCATGGTGAACTGATGGCCCGTTACTGGATGCATAATAACATGATCACCATTAACGGCCGCAAAATGGGTAAGGCATATAATAACACCATCAAACTGACAGAACTTTTCAGCGGTGAAAATGCTGTACTGGAAAAGGCATACAGCCCTATGACCATCCGCTTCTTTGTACTGCAAACACATTACCGCAGCACGCTGGATTTCTCTAACGAGGCGCTTCAGGCAGCGGAAAAAGGATTGCAGCGCTTGTGGGCGGCTTACGAGGTATTACAGAAACTCAGTTACAGTGGCAATGGCCTGCCGGTTAATGAAGAGCTGGATAAACAGGTACAGCAATGGTGCCGGGAGTGCTATGAGTTCATGAATGATGACTTCAATACCGCCAAAGTACTGGCTAATCTTTTTGAGCTGGCGCCGGTTATCAATTCACTGAAAGGCGGGCAGGTTAAAATACATGAGCTGAGCGAAGAAACGTTCGCCTTATTACAGAAAACCTGGGATACTTTCCTGCTGGAAATACTGGGCCTGCAACCGCAATTGCTGACAACAGACAACAGCAAACTGGATGGTGTGATCCAGCTGCTTATGGAAATGCGTAAAGAAGCCAAGAGCAGGAAAGATTATGCAGCTTCAGACAAGATCCGTAACCAGCTTTTAGCAGTAGGTATACAGCTGAAAGATGAGAAGGACGGAACAATGACATATACCATACAGTAATGATTAAACCAGTTAGTATGCCTGCGGCGTACTAACTGAAACAATAAAGAACTGAGACATTATCATTAAACAGACATTTGTTCATATGCACAAGATTGTGGGCATTGTTGCAGGCATTGCATTATTTGCTGCCGCCTGTAACCAATCTTCAAATACCAACCAGCAGGATAACAACGGACAGGCACAGCAAGCTGCCGCACCGGCAGTAAAAGCTCCTTCATTCAATGCAGACAGCGCTTATGTGTATACGGCAAAACAGGTGAGTTTTGGTCCGCGTATACCTAACACTCCTGCGCAGACAAAATGTGCAGACTGGCTGATAGGACAGCTGAAGCTTCTGGCAGACACCGTTTACGTACAACGTACTACCGTGACCGGGCCTGGTAAGAAAGCCCTGCCCTGTATCAATATCATCGCGTCATTTAATCCTGCAGCTACACAACGTATTCTACTCTTATCACACTGGGATACCCGTCCGCAGGCCGACCAGGACGCGTTTGACAAGACGAAGAAACTGGATGGTGCGGATGATGGCGCCAGTGGTGTTGGGGTGTTGCTGGAAACAGCGCGTCAGTTACATGCACAGAAAACCAATGTGGGGATCGATATATTGCTGACAGATGTGGAAGATTCCGGGGTGAGTGAAGAAGAGAACAGCTTCTGCCTGGGTACACAGTACTGGGCAAAAAATCCGCATGTAAAAGGATACAAAGCTAACTATGGTATATTGCTGGATATGGTTGGCGGACGTGGCTCACAGTTCTTTATGGAAGCAGGTTCGCAGCAGTATGCTTACGGACCTATGAAGATGTTCTGGGATGTTGCTAACCGTATCGGTTATTCTGACCGTTTCCGCTATGATAATATTGGTGCAGGTATTACGGACGATCATGTATATGTGAATACAATGGCTGCTATACCTACGTTCGATATCATCGCATTGCAGCAGAATGGTAATTTTGTGCCTCACTGGCATACCAGTAATGATAATATGAGCGCGATTGATAAAAGTACTTTGCAGGCGGTAGGACAGACAATTCTGGAGGTGATCTATACGCAGCCGTTTGAGTATTGATTGGTGCGGGAAGAACTGCGCAAAAAAAAAGAGGAAAACTCAAAAGTAAAAATAAGCGCTGAGAATCGCTTAAATGACTACCCGACTCCATCAGGTACCTGAATAAAAAGAGCCTGTATCGCACTTTTGATACAGGCTCTTTTTTTTTGCGGGGGCCTGCGGCCGGCCAGCTTTGACTCAGCTATGTTTTTTATACGAATAGAAGCAAAATTCAATAAATTGCTATAGGAAGGAAACATTAGCTGCTTATGAGACAATCCCCCGACAACCATTTACTGCACCTGGGCAAAGACAAGAAATTACAGGCTATTATGACTACGGCATTGCCGGTCCTGTCAGTACAGAAAAATATCCCGCTGAAACTGATAGGCTCTATTATGAGCCAGCAACTGAGTGTGAAAGTAGCTGCTGTTATTTATGCCCGTTTCCTGGCACTTTATGATGGGAAGGAACCTACTCCGCAGGAGATACTGGATACACCGGCGCCTACATTGAGGGGCATAGGGCTTTCCAATGCCAAAGTGAGCTATGTACACAATGTGGCGCGTTTTGCGGTAGATGAGTCGCTAACGGATAAGAAGCTGCAGCAGATGGAGAATGAGGAGGTCATTAAATACCTGACGCAGATAAAGGGAGTTGGAAGGTGGACGGTAGAGATGTTGCTGATGTTCTACCTGAACAGGGAGGATGTTTTTGCTATAGATGATCTGGGATTGCAGCAGGCTATGATCAGGTTATACAAAATAAAAACAGAGGATAAAAAGTTGCTGAAGGAAAAGCTGTTGAAGATTTCCGGTAAATGGGCGCCATACAGGACCTATGCGTGCAGGTACCTATGGGCGTGGAAGGATATGAAGCCGACTACCTGAGTATTCTTAAAAGAAAATCCCCGCCCAGGAAAAGGCGGGGATATACGTTAATACTAACTAACCCAATGCTTATATCTAAACTAAAACAACTCTTTTTTTAGGCTTGAGCCTGCGCTTCAGCCAGTTTGGCTTTGATCTTGCCTTCAATTTCAGCTGCAACTTCAGGATTATCCAGCAGCAGCTGTTTTACGGCATCGCGGCCCTGGCCCAGCTTGTTTGATTCATAACTGAACCAGCTGCCGCTTTTCTGGACGATGCCATATTCAACACCCATATCGATAATTTCACCTACTTTGGAAATACCATTTCCGAAGATGATATCGAACTCAGCCTGGCGGAAGGGAGGTGCAACTTTGTTTTTTACAACTTTTACTTTTACGCGGTTACCCACAGCTTCGTCACCGTCTTTGATCTGGGTCATACGACGGATATCCAGGCGCACGGAAGCGTAGAATTTGAGTGCGTTACCACCGGTTGTAGTTTCCGGGTTACCAAACATCACTCCTATCTTTTCACGCAGCTGGTTAATAAATATGCAGCAGCAATTTGTTTTGGAAATAGTGGCGGTCAGTTTACGCAGAGCCTGGGACATTAACCTGGCCTGCAGCCCCATTTTGCTTTCACCCATTTCACCTTCCAGTTCACCTTTAGGTACCAGGGCAGCTACGGAGTCAATTACAACAACGTCTACTGCACCGGAAAGGATCAGGCGGTCGGCAATTTCAAGCGCCTGCTCACCATGGTCCGGCTGGGAGATCAGCAGGGAGTCTACATCCACACCCAGGCGCTGGGCGTAGGAGCTGTCAAACGCGTGTTCCGCATCTATGATGGCGCAGATACCGCCTTTCTTCTGTGCTTCAGCAATAGTATGGATAGCTACCGTGGTTTTACCGGAAGATTCAGGTCCATATATCTCAATGATCCTGCCTTTAGGAAAACCTCCGATGCCCAGGGCAATATCCAGGCCCAGGGAACCTGTGGAGATCACCTCCATAGGATCGGTGCCTTTTTCACCCATCATCATCACAGACCCTTTACCAAAGTCTTTTTCGATCTTGTCCATCGTGAGGCGCAGGGCCTTCAGTTTATCTGTATTAGCTGTAGAAGACATATTAGTAAGTTTTTTTTACAAATTTAATGGTGTGCTAAATTATGATCTAATTTTCGATTTTCCTAAAAAAATTAGCATTCTGACAAAGATTTACTAAATCCTGTAGCAAGATGCTGTTCTGAAAAATTTAAGGGGGTTAACTCACAACAGACGCATATGTCAATGTTCAAATAACACTACAAAGATGAGCATGCCTTACGCACTGGATATGCGTAGTGAAAAAAGATTTTTTTCAGGTGGCTCAGCCTACAATTCCATATGCGATTAGTTGCGAAAGAATGCCTACAATAAAGCCTGCGTATATCTCGCCGGGCGTATGTGCAGACAGGATCAGGCGGGACGTGGCCACTATTCCCGACACCAGGAAAGCGGCTATCAGCGGCTGGCTGATATTCATATGCATACCTGTCATGAGCATGAGCAGGAAGCCTAAAACGCCTCCCCAGCCCACGGTATGCATGCTGATCTTAAAATAGGTGTTAGCCACCATAGACATGATAACGGCAATAAAGACGCCGAGGAAGAAAGCATTGAAGAACGGGGGCGCAATACCTTCCCGTTTGAATGCGTAATATGCCCAGAAGAAATAGATAGTATTGGCTACATAAGGAATGATCCTGTCCTTTTTGCTCTCCATTTTCAGAGATTCCACAAAGTTCAGGGCCCTGGCTATCATGACAGTGAGCAAGGGGAAAAAGATAGTGATGGAAATTACGCGCAGAACCAGTTTGTCATACACCAGGCGAACACTGTCATGCTTGAACACTACGAAATATTCCGGCAGTGCATTGACCATTACTATGGTAACGATCAGCGGGATGAACAGCGGGTGTGAGAGGTAGGCAATTACCTCTGACACAAAACGTAGTACAGGTGAAAACTCCGGTTGTTCCTGCCGGGTATTGTTTGTTGCTGGTATAGTTACTTGTTCCATTAAATTCTCAGTTAAAGCTCTTTCCTCAGCCTTGCCACAGGGATGTTCAGCTGCTCCCTGTATTTTGCCACGGTACGGCGGGCAATATTATAGCCCTTGTCCTGCAGCATTTTGGTAAGGTTCTCATCGCTCAGCGGCTTGCGTTTATTCTCTCCTTCTATCAGGTCTGACAGGATCTTCTTCACTTCACGGGTAGATACTTCCTCCCCGCTGTCTGTAGATAATGATTCGCTGAAGAAGAATTTCAGCTTAAAGGTACCGAACTCCGTCTGTACATATTTACTGTTGGCCACGCGGCTCACGGTAGAAATATCCAGCTGGGTGATATCGGCAATATCTTTCAGGATCATGGGGCGCATGGTGGTTTCATCCCCGGTAAGGAAGAACTCCCGCTGGTATGCCATGATGGATTCCATTGTGGATAACAGTGTATGCTGGCGCTGCTTGATGGCGTCAATAAACCATTTGGCTGCGTCAATCTTTTGTTTGATGAACAATACAGCTTCTTTCTGCCGCTTATCTTTTTTATCGCCACGGTCATATTCCCTCAGCATGTCCCTGTAGCCTTCGGAAATACGAAGGTCCGGGGCGTTTTTTGAGTTGAGGGTCAGCTCCAGCTTACCGTTGTTGTTCAGGATGAAGAAATCAGGCACCACATAACTTTCCGCTTTATTGAGGGTAGCGTAGTTGCCGCCTGGCTTTGGAGTGAGCCTGATGATCTGCCCGATGGCCTCTTTCAGCTCTTCATCACTCATATTCAGTCCCTTCTGGATCTTCTCGTAGTGCTTCTTGGTAAATTCGTCAAAGTAGTTTTCCAGGATCTGATAGGCGCCGGATACGCCCGGATCGTCCTGCGATTTACGTTTCAGCTGCAGGAGCAGGCATTCCTTGAGGTCTGTGGCGCAGATGCCGGGAGGGTCAAAATCCTGGATCTTCTTTATCAGGTCCCTGATCTCCTCTTCATCTGTAGAGACATTCTGGGAGAAGGAAAGATCGTCCACGATAGCGCTTACTTCCCTGCGCAGGTATCCGTCGTCGTCAATACTTCCTATGATCTGTTCTGCGATGCTGTTCTTTCTTTCGTCCAGCTCCAGCATACCCAGCTGCTCAAGCAGGTGTTCGTGAAAGGAGGTCTCTACTCTTACCGGAATGGTTTTGTTCTCATCCTGGTCAGGATAGTTATCATCTCTCAGACGATAGTCTGCTATGTCGTCATCCCCTTCGCTTACATATTCTGAAATATCTATATTATCGTATTCATTTTCACTGCCATCCGGTTCAAATTCATCTTCTCCCTCTTCTTCACCGGCATATTCATCCTGGGGGTCCTTAAACTCATCTTCATGTGCTTCTTCGCCATATTCCAGGGCAGGATTTTCTTCCAGCTCTTCCTTGATCCTTTCCTCAAGCACAGCCGTGGGGACCTGCAGCAGTTTCATTAACTGAATCTGCTGGGGAGACAATTTCTGTAATAGTTTCTGCTGTTGCGTCTGTTTTAACATAATCTGGTCCTATCCAATGGCAAAAATAGTAAACAATAGTTTTTAACTGATCCCGTCATCCGGCGAAACCACTCTGACCACCGTGTAATCTTTTACAGGATTGTCAAAGTCCAGTTCCATCTGATCCGGCAATAACCTGAAAGATTTCCTGTGGTAGGGCGTATCTCCGTGTTGCCGGATGGCGTCCCTGTGTTGTAATGTAGGATATCCTTTGTTATCATTCCAACCGAAATGAGGATATTCTTCATGTAATTTTAACATATACTCATCCCTGTAAGTTTTGGCCAGGATAGAAGCGGCCGCAATGGAAGCATATATACCGTCCCCTTTAATGATACAGGCATGGGGAGTAGTTCCATAGGGAACAAAGCGGTTACCGTCCACCAGGATATATTCCGGCTGCATGTGCAGCGCTTCCAATGCCAGATGCATGGCTTTGAAAGAGGCCTTGAGTATGTTGATCCTGTCTATTTCCAGGTTATCCACACTGGCCACGGCATAAGCCAGGGCCTTTTTCTCTATTACCCCCCGGAGAGACTCTCTGTCTGAGGCCTTTAGCTGCTTGGAATCGTTCAGCAGCTTATGCCGGAATTTCCGGGGCAGGATCACCGCTGCGGCAAATACCGGCCCTGCAAGGCATCCCCGTCCGGCTTCGTCACAGCCGGCCTCTATGGCAAATTCTTCCTGGTGATAAGAGAGTAACAAGTTTCTAGTACGATTATTGCGGGGTAAAGTTAGGGATTTCAATGCTTAATCCTTAGCGGAATAATTCTTTAAAATCTTCCTTGAATTCCGTCCACTCCCTGTCAGATTTTTTCAGCAAGGTATCTACCTCCTTCCGGGTGCTATCCCAGGTTGCCGCACTGCTGTTTTTCAGGTCTGTCAGTTTAGCATCTATTTCCGTTCTCAGTTTTCCAAGTCGCGTCCTTGCTTTTTTACTTTTTTCGGAACCATCTTTTTTCAGTTCCTCCATTTTAAGGTCTATTTCCTTTTTCCGTTGTTCCAGGTCTTCCCGGAGCTCATCACGTTGCGCCTGGAGGTAATCTTCAGCATCGGCGGCCGTTTCTTTAACATCCTGTCTAATTTTCTCTACACCCTCTTTCAGTTCTTCTTTCTTCTCCTGCTGGCTGGATCTTTCCTGACAGGCCATAAAGGCTACAGCTACAAACAGATACAACATTTTGGTCATAAGTAGGCTTTTATACCTCCCTTTACAAATGCCATTCCAGATTTACTTCGCTCTCCTTCATACCGTTTACCACAGTGCTTATGGCGCTTATTAAAAAAAATCCTAGGTTTGGGCCTCTTTTTTCCAAAAACGATGATACAATTATGAAGAAAAATGTACTCCTCCTTTTTCTCCTGCTGGCTGTGAAATTTGCTAAAGCAGATGAGGGGATGTGGCTGCCCTATTTACTGGGACAGCAAGTATACAATGACATGGTCAAAAAAGGCCTGAAACTAACCAAAGACCAGCTATACAGCATTAACAAAGCCTCTCTGAAAGACGCCATCATCATCTTTGGCGGCGGCTGTACGGGTGAAATAGTGAGCAACCAGGGGCTTATCTTCACCAACCATCACTGTGGCTACGATGCCATTGCCACGGCCAGCTCCGTTGAACATAATTACCTTAAGAACGGCTTTTATGCGCTTGACAGGCAACAGGAAATTCCGGCCAAAGGTTTGTCTGTTCAGTTCCTGGTAAGAGTGGAAGACGTTACCAAAAAAATGGATTCCGCCCTGCAGGACCTCAGTGGCGTTGACAGGATGCAGAAACAGCAGAAAACTGTGGCCGATATAATCAGCGAGACCATTGCCGGTACTAACTATGAAGCTAAGATACTGCCCATGTTCAAAGGTAACCAGTACCTCATGTTTGTGTACGAGCGTTACAAAGACATCCGCCTGGTGGGTGCTCCGCCGGAAAGTATCGGTAAGTTCGGGGGAGATACGGATAACTGGGAATGGCCCCGTCACACAGGCGATTTCTCCATATTCCGCGTATACGCCGGCAAAGATGGCAAGCCTGCTGAATATGCTGCAGAGAATGTACCGCTGAAGCCTAAACACTTCCTGCCGGTTTCTATAAAAGGTATCAAAGAAAATGATTACGCCATGATATTCGGGTATCCCGGCGGTACTAACCGTTATGAGAGCTCCGAAGGCGTGAAACTTAAAACAGAGGTTGAAAATCCCTCTATCGTAGGTCTGCGTTCTGTGCGACTGAAATACATGTTCGAGCAGATGAAGAAGGACCCCGCCATCAAACTGAAGCTGGCTTCTTCCTATGCAGGCATAGCCAACTACTGGAAATTCTTTGACGGAGAAACCAAACAATTGGTAAAGTACAATGTACTGGGTGAAAAACAACAGCAGGAAGCTGCTTTTGTGAAATGGGCGCAGGGAAAACCTGAGTACGAGCACATCTTCGAAGAATATGCCAAATCTTACCAGGCCTGGACCCCATATGCCAAACACCGTATTTACATCAATGAAGGTATTATGGGATCTCCGCTTGCCGCTTTTGCTGCCAGCCTGCAGGCTGTAGAGAAAGCGCTGGTGCAGCCCGGCACCTCTTCAGACGCCATTAAACAGAGCATACAGGCTGCAGATAAAGCCCGTACCGCCTTCCTGGAAGAAGAAGATAAAGCAAGCGATCAGAAGATACTGGCAGCTACCTGCCATATGTTCTATACAGATGTTCCGGCATCACAGCATCCTATTGGTTTCTACGATGCTATCAAAGCTAAATTCGGCAGCCTGGATGACGATAATACCTACCGTTTATGGTCTGCCGCTATTCTTTCAGGCACCATGATCCTGAACGACACCCGCTGGAAAGCTTTCATAGCTAATCCTGATGCCGTGACCCTGCAAACAGATCCTGCGTTTGCTTATTCCAGCGCTTTCATCAAGAATTTTTCCAGTAAATATCAGCCGCTCTATAACCAGTTCGTGACCAGGAACAATGACCTGGGCCGCGCTTACCTGAAAGGCTTGCTGGCAAAAGAACCGAACAAGAACTGGTATCCTGATGCCAACTTCTCTATGCGTCTCAGCTACGGACAGGTGAAATCTTATGCGCCGAGAGATGCGGTGTCTTACGATTATGTATGTACGATGAAAGGGGTAATGGAAAAATATAAACCGGGAGATTATGAGTTTGACCTGCCGGCTAACTATGTTTCACTGTATAACAAGAAAGATTTTGGTCAGTATAAAGATCTGAGGAAAAATGATATTGTTACCTGCTTTATTACTACCAATGATATTACCGGTGGTAATTCCGGTTCTCCTGTGCTGAATGCTAACGGGGAGCTGATAGGTCTTGCTTTTGATGGTAATTATGAAGCGCTTAGTCACAAGATCCAGTTTGATCCTGTATATAACCGTACTATCTGTGTGGATGTGAGGTATGTGCTTTGGTGTATAGATAAGTTGGGAGGGGCTGGTAATATTATCAGTGAGCTGAAGTTAGTGAAATAATACTGAGGATTAAATTGCACGAAAAAAGCGCTTTTGCCTTCGGCAAAAGCGCTTTTTTCGTGACAGGGGCCTGCGGCCGGCCTTTCTTTGAAAGAAGGAAATAGTTAATGGCAGTGAAGACCTTTTTGATGTCTTTTCCTGCGGCCGGCTTCTTTTGGAAAGAAGCGTATAGCTATTTAGTGTTTTTTACTTTGGTTTTACCGGTAAACTGCAGCGCTACACGGCCACTATCCCGGAACTGTAACTGTTGTTCTTCCATTCTCACTGTATATGTACGGTCATTCAGCATACGCAGCAATGCGCTTTCTCTTTCATTAGACGCCGCATCTATACAAGCCATCCGTGTACTGATCACCTTTTTAAAAGTGATCTCATTCCCTGTCAGTTCATACTCACCCGCTACTTTATTGCAGCCGCCATTACCATTAAATCGGCGTGCAGTTGCGTCAAATTCCAGCCATACAGGAGAATTAGTCAGCTTCTGCCCTTCCATTTCCGTAAGGCTCCATCTTTTTTGCTGAATACTGGTTATCTGTTGCTGTGTAGCTTTATTACGTGAACAGGTGTTTGCCAGCAGGACAAGAAAAATAACGACAAGTCTCGAAAACATAATATAAGGTTTAATGGTGAGCATCAAAAATCAATCCACTACACATTACCACTATAAGCTTCGGATCCTTTTCAATACCGCCTGGTAGTAAGATTGCTTATCAGGCGCTGCAATATCTATCACTTTCACATCGTTGGCTGTCAGCATATCGATCTTGAACCTGGCCGACTGAACAAACTCTGCGGGGATATAATAATACAGCGCATTCTTTACAGGAATAGTATTTCTCTGGAACTTCTGCCTGGCCCTGTAGGTAAGCAGCCACCAGAGATCTGTCTCCACAAAATCCAGTGAGAGGCCGAAGATGTGGATATCCCGGGTAAAGAAAAAATCCAGCCAGGAATCATCCCTGAGCGTCTCACCATTCTTAACACGCTGCACCAGTGATTGTTTAGGGGCCTGGCGACTGGTATATGTCGTACCCGAAACAACATAGTTCCTCATTTGCTGTAATTGTCCGCCGTAATGCTCAAAGCCCAGGTTAATGCTCAGGGGGTTGAGGCAATCTCCATGAATATGCCAATAAAAGGTAGGACCTACTTTATACCTTCTGAAAATGCTGAACACTCTTTCATTGATCAGGCTATCATGCTGTGAGGGGCTCACTCCTTCCAGGGAGAATTCATAGTTGGTGGTCAGGATATGTGCAGGCGCTATATCCCGGATAGCTTCGTGTACCTCGTTCTGTGCAATAACCTGCACCTTACGGGCAATAAAGGTTTTGAGCTCTGTTTCACTGATCCTGGTTTGCCGGATGGCTGTCAGGAAAACCTCTTCATAGAGAAGAGGAAAAGGTTTACGGTCGTCCAGCTGTATACAACCGTCCGGCAGGCAGAAATTCACGATATCATTAAGCAGGTCTTTCCAGCTTTGTCCTTTGGAGATGTTATTGATATCGTTACCTATTAACAGGATGGGGTTTTTCATGACGCAGTTTTTGTGCTGTTAGCATGTGTGTCGTATAACCCGGAAGGTGAGGTTGATCCTCTCTCCCAGAGGTCTGGTCGTTTTAGGCACCTGGTGTTGCCAATGGTGTTGCAGGGCGCCTTTCATAATAAGCAGCGATCCGTGCTGCAGCTCCAGTTCATAGCGTTGGTCTTTCTCTGTTTTATGCCGCAGCATAAAGCGGCGGGAGGCTCCCAGGTTGACAGAGGCGATGACAGGGTCGCGGCCCAGTTCGGGCTCATCGTCCGCATGCCAGCCCATTGAGTCCTGTCCGTTACGGTAGCGGTTGGCCAGTACGCTGTTGAAGGTTACTCCTGCTTCCTTTTCTATGCGGTTTTTAATGTAGAGCAGGTCTTTTGTCCACGGAAAAGGATGATAGGTCTTACCGGAAAAAGAATAGCTGCTGCCGGCGTCTCCAAACCATGCCATCAGCCGGGGAAAGAGCACCTGCTTGCCATACATCATCATACTTTCCTGTTGCCAGTGGATGTTTTCCAGCAGTGCTTTAAGCAGGAGGTTTGCTTCCTCCCCGGAAAACAGGTGGGGGAAGTAAACCAGTTCTCCATCTTTTAATGGGATGAGGTGGCTTCCGGGTTCGCTGAAGAATGGCAATTGCGGGTCCATGTTACAAATATAAGCAGCCGCTGCGCAGCATATATGCGTGTAGGGGCATAAAAAAACCGTCCTGCTTTTACACAGGACGGTTATATCTGAATCTGTATAACTTTCTTATTAAGCTACGCCGTCAGCTTTCATCACTTTAGCATATTTCTTACGCTCTTCTTCATCCAGGATGGTTTTACGCATACGGATGTTGTTAGGCGTAACCTCGATACACTCGTCATGCTGGATATACTCCATACATTCTTCCAGGGTCATCAGGGTTTTAGGAGCAATGCTGGTGGCAGCATCACTACCGCTGGCGCGCATGTTGGTGAGTTTCTTTCCTTCGTTCGGGTTTACTACCAGATCGCCGGGTTTGTTGTTTTCACCGATGATCATGCCTTTGTACACTTCTTCTCCCGGATCTACGAAGAAGAAACCTCTGTCCTGCAGTTTATCCAGGGAGTAAGCAGTAGTTGTACCGGCTTCCTTAGCGATCAGCACACCATTGTTACGGCCGGGGATAGGGCCTTTCCAGGGTTTGTAATCATTGAAACGGTGGGCCATTACAGCTTCACCTGCGGTGTTTGTCAGCATCTGCGTACGCAGACCGATCAGACCACGGGAAGGAATTTCAAATTCCAGGTGCTGCATGTCGCCTTTGGTTTCCATGATCAGCATCTCACCTTTACGGCGGGTTACCAGGTCAATCACTTTACTTGCAAATTCCTGCGGAACGTCTACTACCAGTGTTTCGTAAGGTTCGCATTTCTTGCCGTCAACCTGTTTCAGGATTACCTGAGGCTGACCTACAGTCAATTCAAAACCTTCACGGCGCATAGTTTCGATCAATACGCCTAAGTGCAGGATACCACGGCCATATACCATGAAGCTATCAGCACTGTCAGTATCTACAACGCGAAGCGCCAGGTTCTTCTCAGTTTCTTTTATCAGACGGTCACGCAGGTGACGGGAAGTTACGAACTTACCATCTTTACCAAAGAACGGAGAGTTGTTGATGCTGAACATCATGTTCATGGTAGGTTCGTCTACGCTGATAACAGGTAATGCTTCCGGTTCATCAAAATCAGCGATGGTATCGCCAATGTTGAAATCTTCCAGGCCTACCACTGCGCAGATATCGCCAGCCAGTACTTCTGTTACTTTCTTTTTACCCAGCGCTTCAAAGGTGTACAGTTCACGTACACGGGACTTCCTGATGCTGCCATCAGTCTGTACCAGTGAAATAGGCTGGTTTTCTTTAATAGAACCACGAGCTACGCGACCGATGGCTATACGGCCAAGGAAGGTAGAGTAATCCAGGGAAGTGATCTGCAGCTGCAGGTTCCCTTCAGGGATCCTGGGTTCCGGAACATGTTTCAGGATACCATCCAGCAGCGGGGTAATATCTTCACATTGAGTTAATGAATCGTTGAACCAGCCATTCTTACCGGAACCGTAATAGGTCGGGAAGTTCAGCTGATCTTCTGTAGCGTCCAGGTTGAAGAACAGTTCGAATACGGCGTCGTGTACTTCGTCAGGACGGCAGTTGGCTTTATCAACCTTGTTGATAACCACGATAGGTTTCAGGTTGAGCTGCAGCGCTTTCTGCAGTACGAAACGAGTCTGAGGCATAGGTCCTTCAAAGGCATCTACCAGCAGGATCACACCGTCCGCCATTTTCAGCACCCTTTCTACTTCCCCACCGAAGTCGGCGTGGCCCGGAGTATCAATTACGTTGACTTTCACCCCTTTGTACTCAACAGATACGTTCTTACTAAGGATGGTGATACCACGTTCCTTTTCCAGGTCGTTGTTATCCATGATCAGCTCACCTGTTTCCTGGTTGGCCCTGAAAACGTTGGTGTGGTGAAGGATTTTATCAACCAGGGTAGTTTTACCGTGGTCTACGTGCGCAATGATTGCTATGTTACGGATATTCATAAATCTTGTTAAATAGTTCTGACCGCTCTCTATCAGGCCGGCCAAAAGAAGGCGCAAAGTTAGGATAAAATGTGGAAAAAGTGGGGATAGTGGTTTAAATAATTGTAATCGTTTTGCCAGATTCCGGGATATAGCTTTAACTGAATGATGGTTAAGGGGTTATAAACAGGATTTAATTATACATTGGGAAAATGCAGCGGGGTCAGCATTTACCTGATCAGGTGCATGACACTATCAAAAGCCGCCTGGTTGGCAGGATTGTCCAGAGCACCGGCAATATCTATCTTCTCTCTCGATGTAAGATGCCAGCTCAGCGCTGCGGCCTTATCTTCTTTCTGCGGCACATACTGGAAAATGATACGATGAAATTTTCCGGGGAAGTATCCTTCCAGGAAGTTCAGCTGATTGTCCTGTACAAAATCCTGCATAGCGCTCCAGTGCTGCTGCATGGTGAACAGGGGGTCAAACATCATATCATTCAGCTTCATGGTTTGTTTAATGGATTTGATATCATTCTTACGGGTGTCCCTTATCTGGAGGTAGATCACTCCGCTGGTATTTTCATTGATCCAGTGCCTGAATGCGAACAGGAAGCGGGCGGATACTTCCTGCCCGAAGTTGTCGCGTATCCCGGCATCCATTACATCTACTATGGGATGACTGGGCAGGAATACGTTGGGCAGTACATAAGGGAATGTTGCGCACATGCGGATAGCGCTGGTAACCCGCAGGTTCAGCGCATCCTGGCCGGCAAAGTACTGTGTGAAGTCCACTCCGTCCACATCCCGCACTTTACGGATAGTGGTATCGTATTCCGGCGCACAGAGGTAGCTGACCGGTTGGGGTGATATAATAAGGCGCCTGCCATCTGCATTGATAGTGGCGTTCCATATCAGCATCGGTATCCTGGCCTGCTGTTCCGGTTCCCGGTAGGTATTGATAGTAGTTGCCAGCACATTATCCGTATTGTTATTCAGCTGCATTTCAAAGACATATCCCCTGTCTATTGCATAGCGGTTCTGGCCTATCTGAAAGCTCCGGAAAGGAGTGATAAAATCGTTTGCCGCCATGGAGGTGAACACGCTGTTCAGCAGGTCCCGGGAGATCCGTTCTGTATATGAGCTATCCTGCAGGTTTACAGGCAGTCCATTCTTTTTTTCCATGTAGAGCGCGCGGAAGTAGGAGGCTCCCATCATACCACCGGAGGCGCCTGTCATCAGAAATGTATGGTCCATCAGCTTTCCCTTCATCAGGGTATCCAGCCGTTGTAATACATTCATGCTCCAGGTAGCGGCACGCAGGCCTCCCCCGCTGAAGTTGATGACAATGAGTTTAGGCTTCTGCCCGGTACTGTTCCTGGCTTTCCAGTTTTCAAGGATCTTTTTTGTTTCCTCTTTATCTTTTTCTGCTCTGCCGGTAGTAAAAAATTCCTGTAATGCAGTAACGCTGTATTCCGGCCTGCTTGCCCGCTGGCGGTAATTAAGGCCATAGGCTTTATTCCGGTTATCTACCAGGTTATGCTCTACCATCCAGTTCAGCATAAACAGCAGGACCAGCGCTACAGGAATGGCCCAGCTTTGCAGCAGGTAAGCATAAGCGCCGGCCACCCCTATCAGGAAAGCAAAGAAGATCATGACACTGGCGCCTGCAGGGATACGGAAAACTGTATACTCCATCAGGTAAGCCAGCATTACCAGGAACACCAGCGCCAGGCCTACGGTGATCATAGCTGCAAAGTGGTGTTGTTTGAGGATGCTGTCAAGGTAATGCTTGTTGTAGTGATCTACATTCCTGGCACGGCGTATCTTCCAGGGGGAGTTGAAATAGTTATGTACCCGGAGGGCATTCTCATCGCGTTCCTGTGTGGGTTTCAGCACCATACGCAGGAAATTGCGGGGATTGCCGAACTTCTTTTCCAGCCGGCGGCCAATATTCCTGTCGGCGTTGAAGAAATAAAAGAAAGAGAAAAAAACGATGAACAGGTATCCGCAGATGAAGCCTTCTGTGAGGAGTAATATTTCCGGTACTGAGCTGAGTTGCTGATAGCGCTGGTATTCCCATCCGCGGAAAAGCAGGTTCAGCATAAATGCCAGGGGAAAAAGCGAGTTGTTCAGGCAGTATTTGAAAAAAGGTTGTGTGGTTGTGGCAAGGAATTTAAAGCGGCCGGTATGGAGAATGAAGGTCGTGATGTTCCAGCTCATTACAAACAAGCCGGTTGCCAGCCCCAGGATTGTAGTGCTGTAGAAATTCACTTTTCCCAGGTATTCCGGGGCAAGGAATAAGGCGTCGCCTCCGAATACTTTAGCAAATTCTCCGTTGATCGTACTGAAAAGAATAGCCCAGAAGATCAGTAACACCTGGTACTTGCGGAAGTGCAGCAAGAACAGCTGTATAGGAAAAGAAAAAAAGAATTTGACCAGCAGAGATTTCACTTTCATCCGTAATCGCAATTACACTAAACTTACGAAAAAATGTAATATACCTTGTTGGAGGAAGGTGTTAGTTTGAATTTCTTTTGATGTTCAGAGCGGGAAAAAAAGATTAATTCACTCTTTTCGCATTACTTAAGAACAACGTCCATATCAATGCCAGCAAGAGGAGCATCCCGGTAAACTGATGCAGAATAGCCTGCAGCAGCGGGATCTTTGTCTGACTGCCCAGCAACGTCAATACACCCAGCATTACCTGCAGCAGCACCAGCAGTAAAGGCAGGTAACGTACCCGGTGCAACAGGCTGTGCTCCGGCGTTTCAGAGGCCTTCCACCACCATACCGCTACCAGGACAGTAATGACATAAGCCAGTCCGCGGTGAATGAACTGAATAGTGATCATATTATGTGTTACATCTGAGAGAAAACCTCCCTGGGTAAACATTCCTGACGGCCACCACATGCCATTGATATCCGGCCAGGTGTTTGCAGCCAGGGCTGCATGCAGGCCCGCCATGAAAGCCCCATAGATAAGCTGTAAAGTGAGGAGCGCCAGTAACCATATATTCAGGTTGCGGAGACCAGGTACATGCAACACCTCTTTTACCGGAGTGCTGAGACGCAATGCAAACCAGAGTATATAACACAACAACACCAATGCTGCTATAAAGTGAATAGCCAGCCTGATATGATTTACATACAGATCTTCAACGTTCAGCCCGCTCTTTACCATGATCCAG
This sequence comes from Chitinophaga tropicalis, assembly GCF_009758205.1. GTDB lineage: Bacteria > Bacteroidota > Bacteroidia > Chitinophagales > Chitinophagaceae > Chitinophaga > Chitinophaga tropicalis. Next base: position 718,366 of record NZ_WRXN01000001.1, on the reverse strand, counting down.
CCTATTGCACCCTGCAGGCCTCCCAGCAGGAACAGGATGACCATCGGTTTTACCATGGTGCGGTCTATTCTTTTCTTTACCAGGAACCAGATAAAAGGCACGGCGAAAACAACACCCATCAGACGGGCCCAGTCGCGGTGCAGCCATTCCCAGAAATAGATAGATTTAAAGTCAGAGAGGGTGAAGTGGCTGTTCACATATTGGTACTGTGCAATCTGCTTATATTTATCAAAAGCTTCCTGCCAGGCAGCTTCATTCATAGGAGGTAACGCACCCAATAAAGGCTGCCATTCTGTAATAGACAATCCTGAACCTGTAAGCCTGGTAATGCCCCCCAGCAATACCTGGATAATAACCATTCCTACGCCTGTATACAGCCAGACAGCCACCGGCCTATGCTGTTGTAATGTCGTTCTTTCCATAAACGCCAGCAAAGGTAGGGCAATATCGTTAAATGTATGCCCCATACTGATAATGCTTTCTTAACACCGGCGTAATATTCCGTTAACCTGGCTCACTGATCTTTGCGGCGGAATAAGGAACCATTGTATTAGCTAATACGACCCTGAAAAAAGAAGATTATAACATCATCTAACAAAAACAAACATTTTTGTATGAAACACATACAGTTTATACCCAAACAAGTGGGTATAGTATTAGCAGCTATCCTTTTTTTAAACATATCTTTTGCGAAGGCCCAGGCATATACCTATGCATACAACAAAATAAACACTCCCCATCATGAGGAGGAGCCTGTTACAGTGAATGCCTTTAAACTGGATGTTGCGCAGATAGGAGAAGGAGATGCGCTGATATTCAAAGTAACCATCGAGAATCCGGGATCTGAAAAGATCACTTTGTCTATTAAAGACGGTAACAATTATACACTTCACCAGGAAACAGTGCCTGCTACGCTGGTTTACAAAGCGAAGTTCAATATGCAGGAGTTACAGGATGGGAATTATATTTTTGAGATCAGGAAAGGAAAGACCAGGCTGGCGGAGAAGAAAATAGATATCAGGACTGAAACAAGTATTAACAGAACAGTTTCCGTACAATAGATATTGCTATTATAAAATAGTGACAGGTGAATGGCTGGGAAAGCATATTTCATTTGTCACTATTGCCTATGAAAATGAAAATTTACCGGGCCGGCCCTAATTGTTAAAATCCAGATCCAGTATTACTTTTCTCCGTCCAAGGCATATCTTACCGGCCCCCATAACACTAAAAGCATCACGTAAAAAATCAAGTAGCGGCATATCCAGTTGTGCCGGAAAGATCTTATTAAGCTAATAATAAGTCTGTTATAATCAGTTTAGTTTGGTCTTGCGTAGAAGATAATAGGATTTTCAATTCAGAAATCATAATATTACCGGATTGTAATCCAGAAATATTATGTAATTTAGGGATTGTAATCCTCTTACATGATAAAGAGAATATTAGAAACAAAGATCCAGCAAAGGCTTTTTAAAGGTAAGGCTGTCATAATATTTGGTCCACGCCAGTCAGGGAAATCAACATTAACGGAAGCATTATTAAATGCCCAGGAGAAGGAATGGCTATACATGAATGGGGATGATGCTGATGTAAGAGAACTTCTTACAAATACTACATCGGCAAAACTGAGCGCTATTATGGGTAACAAAAAGCTTGTTTTTATAGATGAGGCTCAACGGATCATGAATATAGGTCTCACATTGAAATTATTTACGGACCAGCTTAAAGATGTCCAGGTGATAGCGACAGGATCATCGGCATTTGAATTATCGAGCCACGTCAACGAGCCGCTGACAGGTCGAAAATATGAATTCATGCTATATCCGTTAAGCTTTTCGGAGATGGTGCAACACCACGGACTTTTGCAGGAAAAACGCTTAATTGAGCATCGGATGGTTTATGGATATTATCCTGAAATTGTTACAAAACAGGGAGAAGAGCATGAATTACTGAAACTGCTGGCAAATAGCTATCTGTATAAGGATTTGCTGATGTTGGATCAGATAAAAAAACCCTTATTACTCGAAAAGCTTCTGAAAGCTCTTGCATTACAGGTCGGTAGTGAAATAAAGTATGAAGAAATAGGTCAAACGATAGGAAGTGACAGTAAAACTGTTGATAAATATATTGACCTGCTGGAGAAAACCTTTGTGGTATTTCGTCTGCCGGCATTTAACCGCAATGTTCGCAATGAGATTAAAAAAGGGAAGAAGGTGTATTTTTATGATTGCGGTATCCGCAATGCCATTATCAATAATTTCAAGCCTGTAAATTCCAGAACTGATGTGGGGGCATTGTGGGAAAACTTTGTAATTGCAGAGCGTATAAAAACGCTACGTTACCAAAATACAGATACTGCACATTATTTTTGGAGAACAACGCAACAACAGGAGATAGATTTAATAGAAGAAACAAGTGACAGACTTGAAGCGTTTGAATTTAAATGGAGTAAGACGGAAAAAGTCAGGTTTCCACAGACATTTACAGAAAATTATCCCAATGCAGGTACAAAGATTGTCTCACCTGAAAATATTGAAGAATTTATAGGGATGTAGGGTTAAAATAAGTACTGTAAATAAAAGCAAAAAGGAACATCGGATGATGTTCCTTTTTGCTTTATAGCGAAATAAAGTCGAAACCAAAAGGAAATTACTTCTTCGTTGCCATTGCATCATACAGCACCTGCATCATATTCTCCCTTACATGCATGGTCATAAGCTTCTTATTATCTCCTCCTTCCGGACATACCCTGTTACTCAGGAAAATAAATACGATCTGCGACTGCGGATCTACCCAGATACAGGTACCCGTAAACCCGGTATGACCATAAGTAAGCGGTGATGCACTCTTACAGGGATAAGCCTCACCATGTTTACCATTATCCTTTTCAGGTTTGTCAAAACCCAGTCCCCGGCGACTGATACTACTGTTATACGCAGTGAACAGTTTCAGCGTTGCCGGTTTGATGTATTCACGGCCATTATAACTACCGCCGTTCAGCAGCATCTGCATCAATACTGCCAGGTCTTCTGCGTTGGAGAAGAGGCCCGCATGGCCAGCCACACCACCAAACATAGCGGCACCCGGATCATGCACATCCCCCCGGATCCACTGGCGGCGGAAAGTGCGCTCATTCTCAGTAGGCGCCAGCTGCGATAACTGGAAGCGTTCTCTTGGACGGAACCCTGTAGTGCTGAGTCCCAGGGGTTCATAAAAAGTTTCCCTTGCATAACGGTTCAGTTTCTTACCGGTGATCTGTTCCACTATTTCACCGAGGAAGATATAGTCATTATCACTGTATACATATCCCGGACGCGGATTCAGCTGGCTATCCAGGATGCGGCGGTACATAGTATCCACATAACTGTTCTTCATATACATATGTTCTGCCACCCTTACGCTGTAGGTGGAGTCTGCATAACTATGGAACAGCGTGGTGTCAGGATAACCTGCCGGCGTCATCACTTCTTTATAGAAAGGAATAAATGCTACCAGTCCTGCCTGGTGCAGCAGTATATCACGGATCTTCAACCCTTCCTTATTGCTGCCTTTCACCCAGGGAAGATAATCTCCCAATCTGGCATCCAGGCTCAGCTTACCTTCATCATACAGGCGCATCACAGAAAGTGTGGTGGCGCATATCTTGGTCACGGAGGCAAGGTCATATACCGAACTGGCCGTTACCGGCTCACGCTGACTATAATCGAAATAACCAAAGGTCTTTTCGTATACTACTTTCCCGTCTTTCAGCGCCATAACCTGGCAGCCGGGAGCTGCTCCCTTATCTATCATCGCTTTGGCCAGAACATCTATTTTCCTCAGCACTTCACTGCTCATACCCACTGTTTCTGGTTTTACGCGTGGCAGTTCTGCCTGCGCTACGGCTGGTTTGGGAACAGTAACGATACCTGACCCATAAGGGAAATTCTGGCAGACTGTAACCGGCAGCCGTCCTTTAGGCGGCAGCTGTCCGAACAGCAGCTGAGCTGCGGCCTTCTGAGTTACCTCATCATCTTCATAAGCCGCCACTATGGTAGGGGCATCACAGAAATACTGGATAGCGTAAGGGTTCCCGAACACTACCGTTGCTGTAGGCATTTCCTGCTGCAGCTGTTGAAGCAGCAGGCGTTCAGCCCTGCTGATGCCAAAGTTGTTTGCCGGCCGGCGACCATAGTTATGTAACCCAACGATCACTGCCTGGTAATCCTTTTTCAGTCTTTCTACCACCTGTGTTACCTGGGCATCAGACTGGCGGGCAGTGAAGATATACGAGTTGATATCCGGACGGATCTGTTTCAGCGTTTGTACGAATGCGTTATTCACATCTGCACCTACTGCAATGACAGCTACTTTACCGGGCGTATGCTGATTGAAGGGAATAAGATTGTTGTCATTCTTAAGCAGGGTCAGAGCGTTCTCTGCTATGCTCCTGGTAAGGGTATCTGTTGCTGCGTTCAGGTCGTTCGCCAGGTTGGCGGTTTCTATGACCTGTGGTTTGTTCAATCCCAGGTTATATTTTGCCAGCAATACCTTCTTCACTCTTTTGTTCACTTCATCCCAGGAGATCAGGCCTTTCCTGATCGCTCTTCTGATGGCATCCACGCTTCCTTCTGCCGTAGAGGGCAGCATCATCATGTCATTACCTGCCAGCAGGGACTGGGCGGCTTCCTCTCCCCCGTTGTAAAACTTGGCGATGCCTTTCATTTCCAGTGCGTCTGTGATCACTATGCCTTTGTAGCCCATTTCTTCTTTCAGCAGGCCGGTGATGGTCTTATAGGAGATAGAGGTGGGAGTATTAGGTGTGCTGTCTATAGCCGGCACATATAGGTGTGCGATCATGATACTCTGTACACCTGCCTCTATGGCTTTACGGAAAGGGTACAGCTCAAGAGAGTCCAGCTGGGCCCTTGTTTTGCGGATGGTGGGCAGGTCCAGGTGAGAATCTACGTCGGTATCTCCATGGCCGGGAAAATGTTTGGCCACGGCCATCACATTCTGGTCCTGCATACCTTTTATCATCTGCACTCCCATGCGGGCTACCTGGTATTTATCCTGGCCAAAGGAACGGTCGTTGATAACCGGGTTGTTGGGATTATTGTTGATGTCCATGTCCGGCGCATAATCCACATGAATACCCATTCTGCGGCATTGTTTTGCCAGGAGCTGGCCGGCCTTATAGGCCAGGGTACTGTCTGACGCAGCGCCTATCATGAGGTTGCGGGGCAGGGCTATGACGCTGTCCAGCCGCATGCCCAGCCCCCATTCCCCGTCAATCGCTATCATGAGGGGTGTTTTGGAGATGGACTGGTAGTAGTTGGTGAGATTTGCCTGGCGTACGGGGCCTCCCTGGAAGAAAATGAGCCCTCCTACTTTATTGTCCAGGATATCCTGGGTGACTTTCCTGACGTGGTCGGGCCCCAGGTTGGAGTGAGCCCTGATCATAATGAGCTGAGCAATACGCTCATCAGAGTTCAGTGATTCAAAAACGCTATCTACCCAACGGTTAGCATCACTTTCCTGTTTTACGGCCTTGAATTCTTTCTTTATGGCTTTATGCAGCTGACTGGTCTGCACCTTTGCAGGGCCTGGTCCTTTTTTTTTCGTTGCGTGCATCACACTTCCTCCCAGGCATAAGCCGGAGAGGCCTAAGATCAATAATTGCTTCATAATCATCGTCTAAACTTACAAATTAATTAATCTAAAGAAATAATATGTTTCCAGAGACCTGACTTTTTTATGGTTGAGTGGTTATTTTTTTCACATGATAGTTTTATTGACAGCCGTATTCTGGCAGTATAAATGGTTATATTTACCAGGTATTTTAAAGAAAAGTCTGAATCCTGTGACCCCGTTGGCCGCGGAATGCCTTCGAACTACTTAAAAATATTCCATTATTTACAGCAAATCATTGAAACATATCTAGTAAATTTCTTAAATATTTTACATTATTCAAGCAACTGTAATTTTAGTTACCTATACATTCAATTGTTTGCTATATTTGCAGTCTTGCTAAAGTTTCTTTAAACACATGGTCAATATCATTTTATTTGGCCCTCCCGGTAGCGGTAAGGGCACACAAAGTGCTAACCTGATTAACAAATTTGGTCTTATCCACCTTTCTACCGGCGATTTGCTGCGTAGCGAAATCGAGGCTAAAACACCGCTTGGACAGGAAGCCAAAAAAGTAATGGACCAGGGTCTGCTGGTACCAGATGAAGTTGTAATTGGTATGATCAGTTCCAAACTGGATGCCAACCCGGAAGCAAGGGGTTTTATTTTTGACGGATTTCCCCGTACCACAGCGCAGGCTGAAGCGCTGGACAAGCTGCTGGCATTAAAGAAAACGGCTATTTCCAATGTGCTGGCGCTGGAAGTTCCGGAAGACGAGCTGATCAGCCGTTTGCTGAACAGAGGCGCTACCTCCGGCCGTAGTGATGATGCCAACGAAACGGTGATCAGAGCCCGTATAGTGGAATATCATAATAAGACCGCTCCTGTTGCTGACCATTATTCCAGATATGGTAAGTTCAAGAAGATCAAGGGTGAAGGCACCGTTGACGAGATTTTTGAACGTTTAAGTAAGGAAATTGAAAGCCTGGTAGAAGAAAAAGTATAACAGGCGCTCAGCATACATTTTAAACGCAAAGATTGTAAGTGAGCATTTTAGTGCGCAAAGCGTAGTAAAATGACTGAACTTAACGATCTTTGCGTTTTTATATTTAACGCTGAAGGTATTACAGGGATGTTTGCCCGGAGTATTCAGCATAAATCAAATCAATTACTTTGGAAAGAGGCAACTTTGTTGATTTCATAAGGATCTACTGTAAATCCGGCAAGGGTGGTGCGGGCAGCGCTCACTTCATGCGTACAAAATACAATCCTGAAGCTGGTCCGGATGGTGGTGATGGCGGCAGAGGCGGGCATATTATCCTGAAAGGGAACTCCCAGTTGTGGACGCTGCTGCATTTGCGGTGGTATAAGAATGTGGTTGCGGAAGATGGTGGTAACGGAAGGGACAATAACAGTACCGGCCGCAATGGTGAAGATATCATCATAGAAGTACCGCTGGGCACGCAGGCCTTTAATGAAGAGACCGGGGAAATGGAGCTGGAGATACTGCATGACGGCCAGGAAGAGATATGGATACCCGGTGGTCAGGGCGGACGGGGTAACAACTTCTTTAAATCTCCTACCAACCAGGCCCCGGAATATGCACAGCCTGGAATGCCGGGACAGGAAGGATGGAAGGCGCTGGAGTTAAAAATGCTGGCGGATGTGGGATTGGTTGGTTTTCCGAATGCCGGGAAATCTACCCTGCTGTCTACCATTACTGCTGCAAGACCTAAAATAGCTGATTATGCTTTTACCACCCTCACGCCTAACCTGGGGATGGTGCCTTACAGGAATGACCGTTCATTCTGTATTGCCGATCTTCCCGGTATCATTGAGGGGGCGCATGAAGGGAAAGGCCTGGGACACCGGTTTCTACGTCATATTGAGCGGAACCCCGTTCTGTTGTTCCTGATACCGGCAGATAGCAGCGATCATCGTAAGGATTTTGAGATACTGGTGAATGAGCTGGAACAATATAACCCGGAGTTGCTGGATAAGCAGTTCCTGCTGGCTATCAGTAAGAGCGATATGCTGGATGATGAGCTCAGGGAGGCGATTGCGGAAGAGTTGCCGGATAATGTGCCGCATGTGTTTATATCTTCTGTGACGCAACAGGGATTGCCGCAGTTGAAGGATATGCTCTGGCAGGCGTTGAATGCTAATGATAAATAGCTCTGTGCGGATAAATTGTACAAAAAAGACGCTTTGACCTTCGGTCAAAGCGTCTTTTTTATGTGAAACAGGGCAGCCCTGCGGTCTGCTAAATTTTTTTAATCTTTCAGCTTAAGGTAAGCCTGTACTTCCTTATAGTTATTCCAGTTGATACCTGCTTTCCTGGCAGCAGTACCTCCAGGTATCAGTATATACCTGTACTGAAGACCTTTTGCACCACCGGAAGTAAACGTACTTGCGTTGAAATTAGCGTAAAGATCTATCGTATTCAGGTAAAACGCCGGAGAGATAGAAGCTGCAGTGTAAACGTCAAAGTAAGGCAGAGGGAATATGAACGGATCTGCAGCTGTATTGAAGTTCACATATACTTTGATCTCACCTGAAGTTAACATGGCCTGATCCAGTTTTGCAGCTGTAATAGCAGCATAGTATCCGACGGTATCGATCGTGGCATCGGCGTTATGCACAGTATCCGGCAGGTATGCCACATCCAGCCAGCCGGAATAAATAACATTCGCAGTTCCCGGATCTCCGGCAGGACCTGATGGGCCAGCGGGGCCTGCAGGACCGGCAGGGCCGGCGGGACCAGCCGGGCCAACGGCTCCATCTTTTCCGCAGGAAACAGTAAATAACGCTACCGCCAATAGCATACAGGCAAAGAGGTTGAAAGACAAACGTTTCATGTATAGTAGATTTGGTTGTTAATAAGCGTGCTCCGAAATTGTCTGATTTAAACAGTACAGCAGATGCGGGGGGCGCACAGAATCATTACGTGTAATAAATATACGAAACAAAAGGAGAGTTTGCACTATACCGGCAGTGAGAAAGCTTTATTCCTTACGGGAATGACAGATGAAATTTTATAAAGGAAATTAAAAACGGGGTTATGAGCCAACCATGGGATTCGAACCCACGACCAACGATTTACGAAACCGCTACTCTACCAGCTGAGCTAGGTTGGCTGGTTGCAGATACAATGATAGGTCTTTTGTCTGCTAATAGATTGCGGGGAGTTGCTCAAAAATTGTGCTTTCGCCTCCGGCAAAAGCACAATTTTTGAGAGCATATTGGCCTGCGGCCGGCTAAGATTAAATCGAGGCTTGCTTAAGCTAAACCGGCGATTTACAATAACCCGCCTAATGGGCCTAACATTCCACCGGCAACATTCTTCATTTCTGCTTCCCAGGCGCCTTCTGCATTTTTCAATGCACGGTTCAACGCCGTGATGAGCAGATCTTCCAGTTCCTCTTTATTATCTTTTTCCAGCAGATGCTCTGCCACGTCAATACTTTTCACTTCACGGTTGCCAGTCACCACTACTTTCACGGAACCCTCTCCTGCTTCTCCCGCCATAGTGATCTGCGCCAGGCGGCTTTTGCTTTCTTTCATTTTTTCCTGCGCTTCCTGCAGCTTTCCAAATAGATCTCCGAACATGATATATTGATTTAAAGGGGCGAAGATATTCCTCTTTTCTTTATCTTAACGCTTCAATTAACAAGGATGTTTGAAACAAAAGTATGTATTGTTGGCGCCGGCCCGGCCGGAGCTGCAGCAGCCCTCCAGCTGGCCCAATCAGGAGTGGAATGTATAGTGGTGGACAAAGCTGTGTTTCCGCGCGATAAAGTTTGCGGAGACGGCTTAAGCGGTAAAGTGATCACAGCGCTGAACCGTATAGATCCCGCTATTGCCAGCCGCCTGAAGGCAGCCGACTTTAAGGTAAACAGCTGGGGTGTTACATTTGTATCGCCCGGCAGGCATAGCCTGGATGTTGGATACCGCCCTGATTACAACAGCGGGAACGAAAGCCATAAGGAAACACCAATAGGTTATGTGTGTAAACGCATGGACTTCGACAATTTCCTGGTAGAGGAGATCAAACGCCGCTCTGAAATAAAACTTTTTGAGGGAGTTACAATTGATAAATATGAGCTGCAGGAAGACGGTTATCTCGTTTCCGGCAGCAACGGGTTCCAGGTAAAGGCACAACTGCTCATCGTTGCCAATGGTGCACATTCAGCATTCACTAAAGAGGTAGCCAACATCACCATGGAGCCTAAACACTATGTGGCAGGTATACGCGCCTACTACAAGAACGTAAGCGGCAACAATGCAGATAATTTTATTGAGCTGCACTTCCTGAAAAACCTCCTGCCCGGCTACTTCTGGATCTTCCCGCTGCCAAACGGGGAAGCTAACGTGGGCGTGGGTGTGCTGAGTGAAGCTGTGCGCAAAAAGAAAATGAACCTGAAGAAGTCCATGCTGGACATTATAGAGAACGATCCTGTTTTCAAAGAGCGTTTTAAAAATGCTGAGCTGACCAGCAGTATTGAAGGTTATGGTCTTCCGCTGGGCAGCAAGCAACGTGTTATATCAGGTAACCGTTATATGCTGGTAGGCGATGCTGCTTACCTCATTGATCCTTTTACAGGAGAAGGCATCGGCAATGGCCTGTATTCCGGCCGTATTGCCGCGTTGCAGGCTGTAGAGGCCTTGAAAGCAAATGATTTCTCTGCTACACAGCTGGCTAAATACGATGCGGAAGTATACCGTGTTATGGGGCCGGAACTGAAGCTGAGCCACCGCCTGCAAAAGCTGATCAACTACCCATGGCTGTTCAACACTCTTATGAAGATCAGCAGCCGTAATAAGCAACTGCAGGAATTACTTTCCTGTATGTTCTATGAAGTAGACCTCCGGAAAAAACTGGCTAAGCCGTCCTTCTACCTGAAATTGTTACTTAACAGAAACTAAGCCGTGAAAAGAAAGATCCTTGTTCTATCACTCATAATCAGCTCTCTGATGTCTACAACATCTGCACAACAGGCGCTGTATACCCGCAATACCACAGGCCACCTGGACCTGACGCCACAGGGCGCCGCCCACCTGGCGCAGCTGCCGCTGAGGTGTATGCAGCAGGAGTATCCTTACAAAACGGGAGTTGTATTTTCTGACAGTTCGCTGGTAACGGCGCCACGTAATTATCACCCTGCCTTTTACGGTTGCTTTGACTGGCATAGCAGTGTGCATGGCCACTGGATGCTGGTACGCCTGCTCAAATCTTTTCCCGGATTGCCGAGGGAGCAGGAGATAGTCAGAAAGCTGTCTGAAAACCTGACTGCCGCCAACATCTCGCAGGAGCAGGAGTTGTTTAAGAACAGGGAGAACAAGGGCTTTGAACGTATCTATGGCTGGAGCTGGCTGTTACAGCTGCAAAGGGAGCTGCTTACCTGGAATGACCCGCTGGGAAAACAGCTGGCCGCCAATGTACAGCCGCTGGCTACCCAGTTCTCCCGTGCATATACAGACTTTCTCGGTAAACTGGTATACCCCATCCGCGTAGGCGAACATACCAACCTGGCCTTTGGCCTGTGCCTGGCCTGGGATTATGCTGTTACCGCAAAAGACACTGCCCTGCAGGGCGCTATCAGGCAGGCAGCCATGCGCTTCTATGCAGCAGATGTTAACGGGCCGGTAGCCTATGAACCGGGAGGATATGATTTCCTTTCCCCCTGCCTGGAAGAAGCAGACCTTATGTGGCGGATACTGCCGCATGCAGCATACCAGCAATGGCTGCATAAATTCCTGCCCGGCCTGGGCGCTGATAAGATCACTATCTTCTCCATTGGCCAGGTAAAAGACCGTACCGACGGGAAGCTTGTACATCTTGACGGATTAAATCTGAGCCGTGCCTGGTGCCTCTACGGTATTGCCAGACACACGGATAAAAATAAGGCGGCCATCCTTCAGCTGGCCAACGAACACCTGGAAGCTGCCATCCCGCATGTTGCCAGCGGCGATTATGCCGGCGAACACTGGCTGGCATCCTTTGCTGTATATGCCCTTACTACAGGAAATAACTAAGTACAAGGGACCTGTCTGAAGCAGGTCCCTTATACTTTCAGATACTATTTGATCTCTATGCGCCTGAACCTGTTCATTACCGCCCTGCTTGTTGCGTGCCTGACCGTTGTAAAGGCGCAGCATAAAAACCTTTCCGTTGCCTCTACCCCTTCCTGGCTGGTGCCCTACCAGCCGGATATGGACAAGAAACCGGACGAACGGGATATCAGTGAAGGATATTATCTCCTGTTGTTCGAAGAACAGCATCACGTTGAAAAAGCAGCTGTTTACCGGCATATTGTGCGGCAGATAATCTCAGAGGCCGGGATACAGAACGGGGCCGAAATAAGTGTAACATACGATCCTGAATACGAGAAAATACTTTTCCATAAGATCGTCGTTCGCCGCAATGGAAAAGAGATCAACCAGCTGCAACCTTCCAGGTTTAAATTCCTGCAGCAGGAAGAAGAGCTTTCCCGCTTTATCTACAGCGGCGTATATACTGCCTATTTCCTGCTGGAAGATGTACGCAAAGGAGACCAGATCGAATATGCCTACACGCTGGAGGGCAACAATCCCATCTTCGATAATAAATATTCCAGCTTCTTCTACCTGACGTCCTACGATCCTGTTGTCAATTTCTACAAAAGCCTGATAGCATCCCCTGCCCGGAACATCCGTTTCAAATCGTTCAATAAAGCACGGCTGCCTGAGAAAGAGAACATCAACGGTATGCAGGTGTATCAATGGAAAGAAACCAATATCAAACCACTGGAATCAGCTTACCATACACCGGGCTGGTACTTTGACTACCAGTTAGTACAGGCCAGCGAGTATAATGACTGGGGGGAAGTGATCAACTGGGGTGCACGTATCAATACAGTGTCTGCACCAGGCAACGCCCTGCAGAAGAAAATAGCGGAGCTGAAATCAGAGTCGGCCAGCAGCAAAGCATCATACATGCAGAAAGCCATCCGCTTTGTGCAGGATGATATCCGTTATATGGGCATTGAAATGGGTGAATATTCCCATCGCCCCAATACCCCTGACAAGATATTATTACAGCGCTTTGGCGACTGTAAAGATAAATCCCAGCTGCTTACCCAACTGCTGAAGGCCAACGGCATCTTTGCCAGCATGGTATATATCAACACTTACCGGAAAGGTCATGTTGCTGATTATCTTCCTGCGCCGGATATCTTTAACCACGTGATCGTATATGCGCAGCTTGATGGTAAAGATTACTGGATAGATCCGACTATCAGCTATCAGCGTGGCGACCTTTCCCAGATCACCGTGCCTGATTACCAGAAGGGCCTGATAGTAAATCCTGAAGGTGCGAAAGGATTTACAGACATTACAAACAAGGCTTACGGTAAAACCACTGTTACCGAACATTTTCACCTGCCTTCAGAAACCACCAATAAAGGCACCCTGGAAGTAACGTCTACTTACTACAAGCAGTTTGCAGACCTTCAGCGGGATGAGCTGGCCAACAGCAGCCTGAAAGATAATGAGAAGGCGTACATGGAATATTACAGGAAAGTGTATGGCAAGATCAGTGTGGATACGCCTTTGCAGATAAAAGACAACGATACTGCCAACCAGCTGGCGGTGAGGGAAACCTATATACTGGAAGAGCCCTGGAAACAGGACAGCAGCGCTGCCGGCAGGGTATCTTTCAATCCTTATGCGGGTGTACTGAAAGATGTTCTTCCTGCCAGCATTGATAAGGAAAGAAAGGAGGCGCCGCTTTCCCTGCGTTACCCTGTTTCCATGGATTACCGCATCATTATTGAAATGCCAACAGAACTACCGCTGGAGGGAGAAGAGATCAACATAAAGAACAGGTATTACTCTTTTTACTTCTCTCCTTCTGTCAATGGCAGGAATGCAATACTGCACTATAAATTTGAAACCTACCAGGACTATATCCCGGCAGACTTTATAGCTACTTACCTGGAAGACCGTAAAAAGATAGATGAGGTACTGGGGTATAATTTTACGTGGAATCCTGACGTATCTTCCTCTTCGCCGGGTGGAAATTCCGGTGGACTGAACTGGCTGATCATTGCCCTGACATTACTGTTTGCGGGGATCTTCTATTACCAGGCGCAACGTTATTACAAGAGATCAATATTGCCGGTACAGCAACCTCTTTATCCGCGGGAAATGAACGGCTGGCTGATACTGCTGGCAATAGGCATCTGTATCAGGCCCCTGGTATTGCTGTTCCAGCTTTTCAAGACGCCGGTATTTCAGAATAACCTGTGGCAGCATCTTGACCAGGTGAAAAACGCCACCGGCAATACTTCACTATTACAGCTGCTGCTGATAGTTGAGCTGGCGGGAAATGTGTTTTTCCTTACCTACAGTATTCTGCTGATCTTCCTTTTCTTTAAGCGGCGGGATACTTTTCCCGTCACTATGGTGTATTACTTTGTTTTCAATTTCCTGTTTCTGGCGGCAGACCAGGTAACGTTCTATTACATCTATGAGCTGACCACATGGGACCCTGCCGATACAAAAGATCTTGTACAGCTGCTTGTTGCAGGAGCCGTATGGAGTCCGTATCTGTTAATGAGCGGACAGGTAAAGGAAACGTTTATTATGCCGCACGATTCGGAGATAAATAAGTATTAAAAAAAACGCTTTTGCCTTCGGCAAAAGCGTTTTTTTTGTGCGTTTGGCCGCCTGCGGGGCCGCGTAGTTAAATAGTCTCAGAATCATAGATAACCACCTTTTCCCAGAGGTGTTTGCAGTTCTCTACAAATGCAAGATGTACCGGATGTTTCTGGTAAACGTCATGTCCGGCTTCATCGTTGAAGACGGTCAGCTCACAATAGCTGTAGCTTCTGTCTATTACCGGACGGTCTGTCGATGCGGGTTTGCCTACATTGAACATTACCAGCGATTCAATAACGCTGAGAGATTGTACGCCCTCTTCGAACTTCCTGATATCCGCTTCTGAAAGGCCTGGTTTCAGCCAAAAATTTACGACATGTACAAACATCTTTGAATATAATTTAAGTGTGTAAAAGTAATTAACTGATAGCATTGATATACTTCCTGACGTTGAACCTGTTTACTATGTACACCAGCAGGATAACCAGCAATGCAGCACAGATCGTACCGGCAGATACCAGTGGGGAAACGATCATATCATGCTTTTCCAGTTCCTGTGCTGCCATCCATTGTAAACCAGCCACCACCAACAGGGCCAGGATACCTATAACGATGTACAAAGGCACAAACTGGCGCATCAGGTAACGTTGCAGTTGCCTGGGCGCTGTGCCCAGTGTGACCAGCAACTGTATCTCCCGCTTACAGCTGGCTATTACCAGCTGAATGAACATGCTGAACACCAGCAATGCAAACAGGAGGAGCACCAGGCCAAAGAAGCCTATTACGGAAACGATAGTTTGTACTATCAGTTTTGTTTTGCTGTATTTGAGTTTGTCCTGGTTGGTAGTATATCCTTTATCGTCCAGGTATTTTACCAATACCGGATTGGATGGATCTTTCGTTTTGATGATCACTCTTGAAGGAGCCGTTTTCTGACCGCTGCCAAATTTTTCATTGGCCCACTGCATGAAAGTACCAGGTACCAGGAAGGAAGATATCCTGTCAGAGAACCCTACTATACGGCCTGTAAACTCCTGGGTGAGCATTCCTCTTGAAATGGTGATCTTCATGGGTAAAGCCTTTACCGTTTCCTGCGATATCTGCGGCAGGTCCTGGCTCAATGCAAAGCCAAAGTTGTAGAGGTTCAGAAAGTCGTTAGGAAGGATAATAGGGAGGGCATTATCTCCCGGGCTCCATTTCCATTCGTCGTTCTTCACGTCAATGAATGCGTCCGGCACTGATTCGAAGAACATATCTGTATAGAAGTGAAGATCGCCTGGGGCGGCAGCTGTTACTTTATACTGGTTGGAAGTAATGAATCCGAATGCCTGGGTGAAAGGTTGTTTCTGTATGTCTGCAATTTCCTGGTCTGTGAACTCGCTCTTTCCTGTTTGCCCCATCATCTCGTTCGTGATCTTTTTATTGATGACCAGGAAGTCTGCGCTTTCATTTTCATTCTGCCGGCCGTGGAGGAGCTGGTCGAAATCGGTATGTACCTGTATGGCAATAAGGAGGAGCAGCATGGCAATGCCCAGGCCCAGTGTTGCCATGATCATACGGGCCCGGCCCACACCTGTGCGGATAATCTTTTTAAGTAACTGAAAAAAGGATGGCATCATAAGTTATAAAGTGTGTCATATTCAAACCTGTTGTCATGGTCCAGGTCTGTCAAAATAAAACCGGCTTTGCGGGCTTTGCATTCTTCTGCTATGAGGCTGGCTGCGCGTTGGGCGTTGTCTTCATCCAGGTGGCTGAAGGGTTCGTCCATGATAAGCCATTCGAAGGGTTGTACAAGAGCGCGGATAATGGCTATGCGTTGCCGCTCGCCGTAAGATAATGTTCTGCCGCTCTGTGCCAGTACATGGGTTACATTGAGGCGGGCAGCCATTTCCTGTATCTTTTCTGCGGTACATGAGGGTTGAGGCATCATGATACGCTTCAGTTCTATATTTTCCTGTGCACTGAGTTGTTCGAAAATGCGAAGGTCCTGGAAAACCACGCTGACCTGTTTCTGGCGTATATCAGCGATGTTGTTTTTGCTGTAGGAAGGCCAGGGTTTTCCGTTAACCAGTATGGCGCCGGTATAGTCATTCCTGATATGGTACAGGTAATGTACCAGGGTAGTTTTTCCTGTACCGGAGGGGGCCTTTATTTTGATGAAGTGCCCTGGTGTGAATGTTACCTGCCGGTTCCATATATCTGAGGACCGCTGTAGTATTTTATCTTTCAGCGGTACAGGTACCAGGTTTTCTAATTGTATCTGCATGTATGTTGGTATTCTAATACAAGGTAATGTAGCTGTTTGATTTGTTATAGCGAAAAAAAACCCATGGCCGTTTTGAAAGACCATGGGTTTTAATATTGTGTCAGCTACTAATTAATTAGCTGGTGCAGCGGCAGCTGAATCTGCAACTGCTGTTGCGGCTGAATCCAGCGGAGCTCCGGCCAGTTCCTTTTTCTTCTTCTCTTCCATGTATCTGGCGGCCTCGGTACCCAGGTTGATGATCTGAACAAGGCTGTTCTCGTTCTCATTCCTGAAGTTCACCACGATCTCTGAATGCTGGGTCTTACCATCAAAGGAATGGCTTAACGCAGTCATATCTTTCAGCAGGCCTTTGAACTT
Organism: Chitinophaga tropicalis; assembly: GCF_009758205.1. Lineage (GTDB taxonomy): Bacteria > Bacteroidota > Bacteroidia > Chitinophagales > Chitinophagaceae > Chitinophaga > Chitinophaga tropicalis. Next base: position 701,493 of record NZ_WRXN01000001.1, on the reverse strand, counting down.
GCCGGCCAGTTCCCTTCCATCGGCCGGGATCTGTTCTTCCGGGATATTGTTTACTATCTTTTCGAAGTTCACATAAGCGCCCATTGGGTTGCCTTTGATCTTGCTGACAAAACCATTGTCCAGTCCACCGGCTTTACCTTTACCTTCCAGGTAGCTTTGCAGCAGCGCGTCGTCAGAAGCGGTTACCACCAGTTTATCGGTAATGGATACAGCTGGCATACCAGGCATACCGGATTGCTGCATTACATATTTATCGCCTTCTTTCACAAAGAAGCCTTTCAGCATGGGAGAGTTCATTACTTTGTCGAAAGCGGCTTTGTCGCCCACTTTCATTGCAAATACCCATTTTGATTCAGGCTGTGTGATAGAATCTCCTTCAAAGTAGGCGCTTGGTTTCTTTTTCACTTCGAAGTCAGAAGCAACGAATACCAGCTGACCTTTGAAAGCGTTCAGGATATCGTCCAGGGTGAGGCCGGAGCTATGCAGGCCCATGTTGGCAAAACCATCCAGGCCGGTGCTTTTCACGATATCGCCGATCATACGGAAATCGAAGCCATATACCATGAAGCCGGTGATGTTCTGGGAAGGATATTTTTCCAGCATGCTCAGGTCAGCTTCCAGGCTGCCATATTTTTCGTAGATGGCGGCCAGGTCTTTTCCTACATAGGAAGTACCGTCTACCAGTACTTTACCTTTTTCAAAGTTTACAGCGCCGGTGTAATAGCAGCCGGCCAGCAATGCTTTCAGGTTGGCAGGGATCATGGTAGCCTGCGCGCTGTAAACAGGCTCAGGGTTGATGTAGATGCCAATGTCTGCATTATTTTTCAGCAGGTCATTGAAAGCGGTGATAGAACCAGCTGTTTCATCTTTTTTCAGGTGGAACAGGTGATCTGCTTCAGCCACCCATGTTTCTTCCTCTGCATTTGCCGCAGGGGCAACCTGGGCTGCCGGCTGGGCAGTACTGGTATCATCGTTTCCGTCAGGATTGCCGGGAACGGGCAAACCAGCTGGAGGTAAGCCATATTTCAGGGCGTCTGTGTTCGTGCCTTTCAGGCAGATCACGATCTCCTTGTTCCAGGCGATCACTGTTTCCTGTTCTTCTGCCCAAACGTACTGGAAGTCATTCTTCTTTTTCAGGGAGAAGCTGGAGATATTCTTTTTCAGATACTCCTCGAACTTTCCTGCGTCTTTCAGTCCGCTGGTAAGTGTTACATAAGAACGTTCCCTGGCATATACTACAGATACGAAAGAATGAGCCTGCAGGTCAATACCGGAATTCTCCAGGTCTTTCCAGGCTTTTTTTACCTGGTTAGCGGTATCGCCGGACTGAACGGCTTCAAAAAGTTTATCTACGGTAATACCATCGGTAATCAGTTTCTTGCTGATCTGTTTGCTGTTCAGACTAAGAACAACGCTTGCTGTTTTGGGAATATATTTGCTTTGCTCCGGCGCCTTGGAACAGGCAGTAAGGAGAACCGCTGCGGAGATGGCGGTTAGCAAACCCTTTGAAAACATTTTTGTCATAATAAGGGGGATCGTAATTAAATAAAAATGGAAACCGGATGCTAAAATACTTTCTTTTTCGTTACTAGTAGATAGATAGGCTCTATCAGTTTAAGATTTTTTATGATAGGAGTTCTGACCTTTGGCCCGCAGGAATAAAATCTGATTGTTATACATAACCATATTTTCTATATATTAGCTATTGGGGCCAATCTTCAAAGATGTACTATTGAGCTTGCATAAAATGCTCATTTCTATAATATTATTATAAAATAAAAACTGCGATAGTTTTATACCTTTGTAAAAAAGGTTCTATCATGATTCTAAATCCTATTATTGAAACGCTGTTATGTACCTGATCCTCCTACAATACATTCGTCCGGTAGCTGCCATAGAACATTATATGGAACAGCACAGAGCATTTCTTGAGAAGTACTATAAAAGCGGGCAATTTATACTTGCCGGACGCCGTAAGCCAAAATCCGGAGGTTTGATCATCTGTAAGGCATCCAGCCGTAAAGAGGTAGAACAGATCATCAGCGAGGATCCCCTGGATAAATTCCAGCTGGCACTCTATGAAATTATTGAGTTTGAGCCAACATCTTACGTTAGCGAATCATAAGGTCTCATCATTCCCGGGCACAAAAATGCCGGATTAGGAAATACCTTGTGAGGCAGGTCCGTAATCCGGCATATTCAGTTAGTTATCAGTGCTTTTCTTTAAAATTCTTATCTGCTTCTTTTGCTTTTTCAAAATCCAGTATCACTGAATTGATGCAATAGCGCAGTCCTGTTGGCGGTGGCCCATCGTCAAATACATGGCCCAGGTGCGCTTTACAACGGCCGCACATTACTTCTGTGCGCTGCATACCATGTGTATTATCAGGCGCATAGATCACGCTGCCTTTTGTAAGCGGCTCAAAGAAACTTGGCCAGCCACAGCTGCTTTCAAATTTAGCGTCGGATACAAATAATGGATTACCACAGGCAGCGCAGTAATAGGTGCCACTTTCCTTACTGTTCCAGTACTTCCCGGTAAACGCCCACTCTGTCCCTTTCTCCCGGGCAATATTATATACCTCGGGAGATAAGCGTTTTTTCCATTCATCGTTTGACAGGTTTACTTTGCCGGTGTCCGTTCTTGAGTATACATCACTTTTTTTCTGGTCTTCCATAGTGACTTGTTTTTCCGGTTTTTGCGAATATGTACAATTGCTTATAAATGCGGATAAGCTCAAAATTATCAGATTCCTCCACTTCATAGCTGTATTTGTTAGTGTTTAACTACTTTTTAACAAGGGCGGGTTGCCCCTTAATTAAAGTTACGAATTGTGGTATCTGTTAGTTTGATCCTTTCCAGTTGTACACATTCATTTAACAATTTTATAGCAACCGTTAAACTTTCCTAACTTTACGGCAAAAGGTGCAAAAGTAGTGGCGGACATCATCAATCTATTACCAGACAATATAGCCAATCAGATAGCAGCAGGAGAAGTGATCCAGAGGCCCGCTTCAGCAGTGAAGGAATTGCTGGAAAATGCCGTGGATGCAGGTGCAACAGAAATTCAACTCATTATCCGGGATGCGGGCAAGGAGCTGATACAGGTCATTGATAACGGAAAAGGAATGAGTGAGACTGATGCCCGTATGTGTTTTGAAAGACATGCTACTTCTAAAATAAAGACCATAGATGATCTTTTCCAGATCCGCACCATGGGTTTCCGTGGTGAGGCGCTGGCATCTATAGCGGCAGTGGCGCAGGTAGAGCTGAAGACCCGTATGCACAATGCAGAACTGGGCACTTACCTGGAAATTGACAACAGCGTTATTAAAAAGCAGGAGCCCTGCCAGACAGCAGAAGGCACCAGCATTGCTATGAAGAACCTCTTCTTCAATGTACCGGCACGCCGTAACTTCCTGAAAAGCAATGCCGCAGAGATGCGTCATGTGGTGGACGAGTTCATTCGCGTGGCGATGGCTTTCCCACAGATACAGTTCTCTCTTAACAGTAATTCACAGAACCTGTTCTACCTGGAGAAAGGTTCCCTCAAACAAAGGATCATCGCTATCCTGGGGCAACATTATAATGCCCGTCTTGTTTCTGTAAAGGAAAGTACAGACTATATGGATGTGCATGGCTTTGTGGGAAAGCCGGAAACAGCCAAGAAGACAAGGGGAGATCAGTTCTTCTTTGTGAACAACCGCTTTATCAAAAGCCCGTACCTGCATCATGCTATCATGAACGCTTTTGCTGAAATGATACCGGCAGACAGTTACCCGTTATATGTCCTGTTCATTGACCTTGACCCGGCCCATGTGGATATCAACGTACATCCTACCAAGCAGGAGATCAAGTTTGATGATGAAAAAGTGATGTATGCCTTTGTACAGGCGGCGGTAAAGCATGCACTGGCTCAATTCAACATCACGCCTACACTGGATTTTGAACTGGACCCCGGTATTCAGCAGCTGGATGCGGTGAGCAAGCCGTTCACAGAACAGCAGCAGGCAAAGTCTGTCAACACTTCCCTGTATAAAAGTTTTACCCAGGCCAACCAGGCGCATACCATAGATACCAACAACAGTAACCTGCGTCACTGGAAAGATCTGTACGAAATAGGGAAGTCTGCTCCAGATACAGGCAGCAGGGCCCCGCGGGAGGAAAGCCCCGTTTCTTCCACCCCGGTATCTTCTTCCCTGAGCGGCGGTTTTGAAAGCCGTTCTTCCACAGCGTCTATGATAGATGAGCGCTGGCAGGATACAACCATAGATCAGAAAGTACCGGTACAGGTACATCAGCAATATATTCTTTCCCAGATCAAATCAGGATTTATACTGATAGATCAGCAGGCTGCCCATGAGCGCATCCTGTATGAGCGTTATCAACGCGCCCTGCAGGACAGCCCGGTGCCTACCCAGCAGAGCCTCTTTCCGCAAACCCTGCCCCTGCTGCCCGCGGATGCCGCATTGATCACTGAAATGCTGCCGGAACTGCAGGTGCTGGGATATGACCTGGAGCCCTTTGGTAACAACACCTTCGTTGTGAGAGGAACGCCGGCAGATATTCAGAGCGGTAATGAACAGGCAAGTATTGAAGGGTTGCTGGAACAGTTCAAGAACTTCAGTACTGAGCTGAAAGTGAACCGGAGAGAGCAACTGGTACGGTCTATGGCACGGAATAATGCGATACCGGCAGGAAAGTCTCTTTCTACCAGGGAAATGCAGAATATTATTGATGAATTGTTTGCCTGCTCTATGCCTAATGCGGCGCCGGGCGGTAAGTATACTTATATTTCTTTTAAGCTGGCGGACCTGGCGAAGATGTTCGGGGCTTAAGTTTTTTAAAGTTTTTAACAGCCTCAGAAATTGCGTTCGCCTTCGGCGAACGCAATTTCTTTTTGCGCTTAAAGTTCCGGGAACACGTCTTTTAAGGCATCGTATAGTTTAGCGTGTACCGTATATGCCTTCCTGTATACTTCAGCATGGGCCGGGTTTGGCAGGAATTCTTTCTCCTCTGCGTTGGCAGCAAATGACGTTTCCAGGTTCAACGCTTTAAATCCCAGCAATACCGCCCCCATGGCAGAGGCGTTCCCTTCTGGCTGCAGGTACATCGGCCGCTGGAAAACATCCGCCATCAACCGGACCCATTCCGGGGAAGCGGTAAAGCCCCCGCTTACAGATATTCTTTTAACCGGACCAACAGTTTGTTCCAGCGCTTTGGTGATACTTAACAACCCGAAAGCCATTCCTTCCAGCAAAGCTCTCATGAAATGCCAGGTAGTATGCCGGGGCTGTACCCCTATAAATGCGCCTTTGGCATGCCCGTCCCATACAGGCGCCCGTTCTCCGTGCAGATAGGGAAGACAGAGCAGCCCTTCTGATCCGGGAGGTACTTTCAATGCCTGCTGCAATGCCGGGTTTACCTCTATGGCCTTTTCAGAAACCGTTTGTATAAAAGAATGCAGGTACCATTGCAGCACTACTCCCCCGTTATTGACAGCCCCACCGGTTACGTATACGCCTGGAGTCAGGATGTAGGTGAATAACCGGCCCTGTTCATCTACTACCGGCTTACCGGCCGCCATACGGACGGCCCCGCTGGTGCCTATAGTGAGGGTGGCATGCCCGGCATCGAGGGCGTTACTGCCCAGCTGGGCCAGGCAGCCATCGCTGGCGCCTGCTACAAATGGTGTTGTTGCCGGAATACCGGTTTCTGCCGCCACTTCGGGCCGTAGGCCGCCGATCAGGGTATTGCTGCTCACCGCTTCCGGCAACTGCTCTGCAGTAATACCGGCAGTTTCAAGGGATAAGGCATTCCATCTCTCCTCCTGCAGGTTGAACAGGCCGGTAGCAGAGGCTGTGGAATGATCGGTAATGTACTTTCCCAGGAAATGATGGAAAACGTATTCTTTGATGCCTATAAACATTGCCGCCTGGCTGAATATTTCCGGCGTATGTTCTTTCCACCAGAGTATTTTAGCCAGCGGCGCCATAGGATGTACCGGGACTCCCGTCTGGTTATACAGCTGCCGGGCCTGCGGGGTTTTCTTTAGTTTGTCTACCTCTTCCTGGCTACGGTTATCTGCCCAGATGAGCAATGGCGTAAGCGCTTTCCCGTCTTTACCTATAGCCATTACACTATGCATAGCCGTGCTGAAAGACACTGCTGCCGGCGGCTGCTTCATCAGTTCCGCCACATGCCGGATACCGTTCTTTACCGCCTGTAATATCTGGTCAGGGTCCTGCTCACTGTAACCGGGTTCCGGCTGTACAATAGGATATTCCTGCTGATGGTGGGCTTTCACGCTGCCATCCCGCTGTACAGCTATCACTTTTGTACTGCTTGTGCCGATGTCTACACCTATGATATATTCCATTGCTGTATGTTTTGCTTTTATCCTTAGAAAATAATTTATAGATTTAAAACCACTTTAGGTAAAATAACTTATCCACGATTACAGGTAGTCCTTTTCTAATAATTTAAACCGGTATAAACATTTGTTACTATGGTCCAGGAAAAAAACAACAAGGGAAGTCATGAATCCCGCAGATCATTCTTAAAGAACGGCGCTCTGGCAGCAGCCGGCTTTATGATCGTTCCACGTCATGTATTAGGAGGTAAAGGTTTTATTGCACCCAGCGACCGGTTGCGTGTAGCCGGTATAGGTGTAGGCGGTAAGGGAGAAAGCGACCTGGAAGAGATCGCTAAAGGTCCGGCAGACATCACATTCCTCTGCGATGTAGATACCCGCCGTGCTGCCAATTCTGTAAAGAGGTTCCCCAAAGCCAAATTCTATAAAGATTTCCGGGAAATGCTTGACAAAGAGCATAAGAACATTGATGCTGTAACGGTATCCACACCGGATCACCAGCACGCAGTGGCAGCTATGGCGGCTATGCAGCTGGGCAAGCATGTTTATGTTCAGAAACCCCTTACACATGACATCTATGAAGCGCGTGCACTGACCGCAGCTGCCAAACGCTATAAAGTCGTGACGCAGATGGGTAACCAGGGCGCCTCCGGCGATGGAGTACGGCAGATGATGGAATGGTATAATGCAGGGCTTATTGGCGACGTTCATACTGTGTATTGCTGGACAGACCGCCCGGTATGGCCGCAGGGCATTCCCTGGTCTGACAGGAAAGCAGAAGTGCCTAAGGAACTGGATTGGGACCTCTGGCTGGGTACTGCTCCCTACAAAGATTATATTGACAAACTGGTGCCTTTCAACTGGCGTGGCTGGTGGGATTATGGTACCGGCGCACTCGGAGATATGGGATGTCATATTATAGAACCTCCTTTCCGTATCCTGGGGCTGGGGTATCCTACTTCTGTAGAGTGCAGTGTAGGTAGTGTGTATGTGGATGAGTTCAAGCGCGGCTATTTCCCGGAAAGTTGTCCGCCGTCTTCTCACGTTACCCTGAAAATACCTTCTAAAAATGGTAATGAGATAACCCTTCATTGGATGGACGGCGGCATACAGCCTGAGCGTCCGGAAGAGCTGGGACCTAACGAAGTGATGGGCGATGGCGGTAACGGCGCTATTCTTGTTGGCAGCAAAGGAAAGATGATGTGTGGTACTTATGGCCGCGACCCGAAGTTACTGCCTACCAGCAGGACGCAGCAGGTGAACACGCCCAGGACCATTGCGCGTGTACCGGAAGGACATTACGTACAGTGGGTGAATGCGGCCATTGCCGGTTATAACAGCGATAAGGACAAAGCGATCAGCTCTCCGTTCTCAATTGCCGGTCCGCTTACAGAATCCTTGCTGATGGCTAACCTGGCTATAAGGAGCTTTGATATCAAAAAAGAGGTGAATGGGAAGAATTCTTTCCCTGGCCGTTATATCAAGCTGCTTTGGGATAGTGAGAAGATGAAGATCACCAATTTTGATGATGCTAACCAGTTTGTGAAGAGGACTTACAGAGATGGCTGGAGCCTGGGAGTATAATATTTCTCTGCGTTGGGAACAGCGCGGAAATGGTCAAAAAAAATCGCTTTTGCCTTCGGCAAAAGCGATTTTTTTTGAGGGGGATGGCAGCCTCCGGCTGCCGGGCAACAGAATCTGATTTCTTTGGTTACCAGTCATTTAAGTACTAACTTTAATCAAGAGAATTACATTTACCCCCGTTAACACCACACTGTATGCACTGGCTTAGATTGTCATTATTATTGTTATTCACATTCACTTCCTGCAAGAAGTATATGTCTTACGAAGGAGTACCTCCGATTCAGGAAGAACCATCGCAGACAGTCACCACAAGTATACAGGGCCGCATACTGAACGGTCAGCGGCAACCGGTAGCAGATGCCGGGGTAACCGGCGGAGGCAGAACTGTTACTACAGATGCTGATGGGAATTTCCTGCTGGAAAATATCAGTATCAACAATAACGCAGCTGTAGTAACCGCATCAAAATCCGGCTACTTTACCTCATACCGTACGTTGATAGTAAGAGAAAGTAATCTTCATTATACTCAGCTGGAGTTGCTACATCCGGGGCAGAACACTTATAATGCCGGCGACGGCAGTGTGATCACATTCTCCGGAGGCACCCTCTCCTTCCCTCCTTCCTCTTTACTGTCAGCAGATAAATCAACTTATTCCGGTATCACTTTCGTCCAATCTTCTTACATAGATCCGTCTGATAATACCTTTGCCGACCAGATGCCGGGAGATCTTCGCGGCATTGATGACAACAAACAGCAAACAGGTATCCGTGCTTTCTGCATGCTGGCGCTGGAAGTGAAGGGGGAAGATGGCAACCTGCTCTCTTTCGACGGTACCAAACCTGTTACTTTCCGGGCAAAGATACCTTCAGCACTGGGTCAGGACGCTCCTGCAGAGATCCCTCTCTGGCTTTTTGATCCTGCTTCCGGCAAATGGACCAGGAAAGGCAGCGCACAGAAACAGGGAACTGATTATACAGGCACGCTTACACAAAATGGTTACTGGGCCTGTGGGACTACGTTTCAGCTGGTAACGCTGAACACAAGCCTGGTAACACCCGCCGGCGCTCCTGTTCCTAATTTACTGACCGCTTTCATGATCAAAATAGGGCTTGTGCCTATGTACTGCTACTCAGATTCTGCCGGCAGAATAACTGCCAAGGTGCCTGCTGATGCCTTATTACTTAGCGGTGTGATGGACCGTTGCAATAATGTTTTCCTGTTAAAGGAGCTGGGGCCTTATGGTGCAAAAACACAGGAACCGCCTATTACCGTTACGTTTCCCGATAACAGAAGCCTTACTATAAACGGCACAGTACTTAATTGCAATAATGCCCCGGTAAACAGGGGAAATGTTATTCTCAGTATCGACGGATTGAAATATATCATTCCTATTAACCTGGGGTATTTCAGAATAACCGTGCCCCGTTGCGATGATGCTTCCACTACAGCCTCCCTGACGGCTATAGAGAGCGGGACACTGTCCCAATCGGTTACGACCATTAATGTGAGCAGCGGTACAATAACGCCTGCTATCATTATATGTCCGCAGTAACAGTAGTGTATCAGTTTGAGTTTCTGGGACCTGCGGCCGGCCAGGAATTTAAACTACTTTTTCCTTACATTTACTCCCGTTTTACAGTCCTATAGGCCCTATATCATAAATGAGCAAATCAACTATGTTATATAGGATCCTGTTTTCTGTCGGAGCAATTGTTACCTTCCTATCGGCCTGCCGGAAAGAAAAGAGCATTGAATCGACACCTGAGCCACCTACTACCTGCGACTATGCGCCCTATACCCTGGGGTCTGCCTTCGAATACCTTTACATTAACAGCAATCATGACAGCGGTGCATACGTACTGAATGTTACCGGCGATACTGTATTGAACGGAGATCACTATTCCATTCTCAATGATGGTTCCGGGGAACAATATGTTCACTGCAGTAACGGCAATTATTTCCTGTATGAACCTGGTATGTCTGTTCCGGATTACGAACTGGAGGCAGGGGCAAGACTATACCTCAGAGATAATCAGCCTGTTGGTTCCAAATGGACGGATACCGTCAACTTTGTATTGTCAGGAGTGGAACAAAGAGGCTTGTTACAGTATGAGATAGAAGCAAAAAATCCTTCTATGACCGTGCTGGGCAAAGAATACAAGGATATTGTCCGTGTAAGGCAGGATGCTGCGGTCCTGGTGGGGGAAGTACCTTTTCCTGTGGGAACTATAGGGACTTACTATTATGCGAGGGGTATCGGGTATATAGAAACAGACTCTCCTACAGATACGATAAGATTGAGAGATTATGATATTAAATAAGTAGTTTTTGAGAGCGCTTTTTTGGCCTGCGGCCGGCTAAAAAATTAAAAACTGGTGCAGGAGCTTTAATACTGGTCCCATATTTTAGTCAGGAAGCTTTCTACTGTGCGTCTCACATTGGTTGCACTATTATTATGATTATTTACCAGTACACTGAATACCAGTGTTTTCTTCTTTTTTGTGATCAGATACCCACTTAATGCTACGCAGCCTGACAATGTTCCTGTTTTGGCATGTACGAACTGCTGCCGGTAATAGTTCTTCAGTGTGCCTTTACCACCTGTGGGGAATATGGCAAACAGCCTTTCCTGAGGATAGCTTTTATACATATCTGAGAGTACGCTCACAAAGTCACGGGGCGTAAAAAGATTGTAGCGCGACAAGCCTGAGCCATCTACCCAGCGTGGTGTATCAGGTAGTTTTGCCAGGTAGCTGCTTTCCATGAATTCAATGGTCTTCTTTGTGCTGATAGTGTCCCACAGGCGGGCAGCAACCATCATCAGTGTCTGTTCTGCAAAGAAGTTATCGCTTCGGTGCATCATGGTAACAAAGAGAGAATCTGCCGGGATGCCGGGAAGGATCTTAAAGTCTGTGGCATTCAGGGGAACAAAGTTATGTTCCACACTTACGGCTTTATGCAGGGTATCCTGCAGCCTTGCTGCCAGATCGTTTGTATTGCCGGTAATGAAGGGCACTTCTGCTTCCTGCAGGCTGGCATCTTTGCCGTTATATGCCAGGGAGAAGCGGTTGCTGTACTCTTCTCTTTCCGGCAGCAGCTCTTCCAGCTTATCATCCCTGCGGTAAGAGAAGTGGGCAGTATCGTTAAAGCGCCGGGGCGTAATGATAGTAGTATCTCCATGGTGCCGGATACGGGCTACATTGCCATATATGGGCCATTCATTTAATTCCGGCTGATAGTAATCCTGGTAATCATTCCATGCCCATCCATAACCGAAGCGTTTATTTTCTGTTGCTGCCGGCACAATGCTTATCTGTTTGCCGGTTGACTGCAATAGCTGCCAGGCTGGCTGGAAGGTATAGTCAGGATGCAGGAAAGACGGATCGGCGGTTCCTTTTACATATAATACAGAATCTGTCTGCAGGTAGCGCAGGGCCGGCAGGGAGTCTCCCAGCAGCCGTAACCCGGTGTAGAGGGTAAAGATCTTGGTGTTGGAGGCGGGGGTAAAATACCTGTCATCCTGGTAGCGGTACCAGTATTTTCCTGTTGCAGGCTCATAGATGCAGATGCCTGTATGCGCCTGTCTGAGTGCAGTGCTGTTCAGCAGTTCACTTTCCGCCCACCTGGTGATCTGGCCATGCTGGGCAAATACAACCTGTTGCAGTGTCAGCAACAGTCCACACAACAAAGCTACGCGTATTGATCTCATATTACCTATAAGCAGGAGGCCCCTTCCGGAGCCTCCTTTTTAAATGAACGATATCTCAATATACAGCGCATCAGCTAAAATATCTAGTAATGCCTGGTTTTGCGTAAGCATAGTTACCATCTGCATCGGGCACAACAGGAGGCTGTGCATCGAATGCGTAGGTGGCCGGCTGCAGGTTAATACCGGAGAGCAGTGCTTTGTCAAACGGAATGACCTGGCCGGAATAAGTGGCCATGCGGCCAATGATAGCTGTCAGCGTTGTTTTGGCAGCCCTTTCGGCATCCCAGAATTTATATTCGCCTTTTGAAATAGCGGCAAACAGTTCATCATGTTCTGCCTGGTAAGGCTGATTTTCTTTGGTCTTGTCAAACTGGTATAACACTTTTCCTTTATGGTTCTGGATCAGTCCACGGTCGCAGATGATCCTGCCCTTCAGTCCCACTATCTCTTCATCTACGCGGCTGGCGCTGTCTTTCCAGTGGCGGCATTGGCTGTTCATCACCACGCCGTTACCGTAGCGGTATTCCACATAGTGGTGGTCGAAGATCTCGCCGGTATCTTTCCCGGTGCGTACTGCGCGGCCCCCCATACCTGTAGCGGTTACGGGATAGTCGTTCATGAACCAGTTACCTACATCTATATTATGAATATGCTGTTCTACGATATGATCTCCGCAGAGCCAGTTGAAGTAATACCAGTTGCGCATCTGGTATTCCATTTCAGTATACTCCGGTTTGCGGGGTTTTATCCACAGGGATCCCTGGTTCCACCATACCTGCATGGAAACAACATCACCAATGATACCGTCTTTAAATCGTTTATACAGTTCGCGGTAAGAGGCCTGGTACCTGCGTTGCAGTCCTACTACTACGTTCAGCTTTTTACTTTTGGCTATTTCTGCAGCGTCAAGTACTTTTTTGATTCCCGCAGGGTCTGTTGCTACGGGTTTTTCCATGAAGACGTGTTTGCCCTGTTTCACGGCTTCTTCAAAGTGTATAGGTCTGAATCCGGGCGGTGTGGCCAGGATCACGACATCTGCCAGGGCTATAGCTTTCTGGTAGGCGTCAAACCCAACAAATTTATGTTCTGGTTTTACGTTAACGCGGGAGGCTTTATCTGCCAGCTCTTCCTTAATACCGTTATAGCTGTTTTCCAGCCTGTCAGCAAAAGCATCCGCCATTGCCACCAGCTGTACGTTGGCTTTGGTGTTGAGCGCCTGTACGGCAGCTCCGGTACCGCGGCCGCCACAGCCCACCAGCGCTATTTTTATTACGTTGTCTGCTCCGGAAAAGAAGTTGGCCTGAGAGAGTACCGGCATTGCCAGCATGCCGCCAGCCAGCATAGAGGACTGTTTAACAAAGTCCCTGCGGCTTTGTCCGTGGAAATCTTTTGATTCTTCCTGTTGCATGATAGAAGTTTTTTAATGTTAATTGTGTAGGGGGAATATTGAAACCTGGTTTTAATTATCTCGCTCCTTTATATTTATCTATTACTTCTTCAAAGAAAAGCGTTGCTTCTTCCTTTGTTGGTTGTTTCAGCGGCCGTACCAGCCGGAAGCCAACAAACGGCGCATCGGCGTTCCACCAGAAGCTTTTAGGGATCTGAGGATCTCTTTTGTTCCAGTTGATGTCTGATTTCAGGCGGCTGGCGCTGCGTAATGCTTCTGCTGCGTCCTGGTAATTGCCGCCTTTAATGGTGCGGGGTGTTTTTGCGGTTGGTTTGTTCCACGGATCGGTATCTGCTGCATGCTGCAGGTACTGATCGTCGTACTGGTCCAGCGTCCATTCCGCTACGTTGCCCAGCATGTCATACAGGCCCCAGGCATTGGGTTTCAGCTCTCCCACTTTGTGATATTTGTTATCACTGTTCCCGGCAAACCAGGCATAGTCTTTCAGCTGGGAGGCGTCATTTCCAAAGGGGTAAGCGGTGGTTGTTCCTGCGCGGCAGGCATACTCCCATTCCGCTTCTGTTGGCAGGCGGTAAAATACGCCGGTTTTGGCGTATAGCCAGCGGCAATACATCAGCGCTCCATACTGGCTCATACTGTTGGCGGGATATCCGCCCATTTTTCCCATGCCAAGGGTAAGGTCAATGTAGGGAGGGCTGGGACGGGTCATGCCATCGGGAACAGGGGTCTTGTCTTTTTCAGGATCGGAATAGACATCGTACTGTTCGAAGGTGACTTCATTCGCTCCCATCCAGAAAGCGGCGATCTTCACTTTTTTCTGAGGCCCTTCATTTTCTTTCCTGCCTTTTTCCCCGGCAGGGCTACCCAGGGTCACTTCTCCTGCGGGTATGGGTACCATTCTGAAGGTAAGGTCCGTTCCCGGCAGTTTTTCGGCATACGCAGTAAAGGGCGGGGAGGCAGATCCCTGTCCGAACGCTGTATCAGCCAGCATAGTTCCAAGCAGCAACGCCAATAGTCTGTTTTTCATAACAATAATTAATAGATTTTCCGGAAAGAGATTTTGATAATGTGGTGAATTTATTAAATCCAGTTTGGGAATGCAATGTTTTTAACACTTTTCATGCGTGTAATGCCTGAATTGAGCTTGCAATCCAATCAAAAACCTGCTACTTTTAATTATTCATGCACTCAACCCTTTAATTAACGTTATGGAAAGAAGACAATTTCTTCAGCAGGGTACCCTGGCGGGTCTCTCTACCCTGGCATTTGGCAGCGCAGCCGCTGCACAGCAAAACCCTTCTCCGGAACAGACAGGTAAGACTTTCAATCTGAACTATGCCCCACATGACGGTATGTTCAAAAACAACGGAGGCAATGATATTCTTGACCAGATAAAGTTCATGCATGACCAGGGCTTCCGCGCCATAGAAGATAATGGCATGATGAAGCGGGAACCGGCCATGCAGGAAAAGATAGGCAACCTGCTGAGCAAGCTGGGTATGCAGATGGGCGTATTTGTGATAGACGCCGGAGATAACTGGAAGGTATCTCTCGCCACCGGCAAACAGGAATTTAAAGACAACTTCGTTAACATATGCACAAAGGCGCTGGAAACGGCTAAACGCGTTAACGCCAGATGGGCTACGGTTGTACCCGGTTATTTTGAGCGCAACCTGCCTATAGGTATACAAACCGCCAATGTGATAGAAGCCCTACGCATGGGTTCTGCTATCCTGGAGAAACAGGGCCTGATCATGGTGCTGGAACCGCTGAGTGACAACCCTGATCTTTTCCTCCGCACGGCAGAACAGAGCTATATGGTCTGCAAGGCGGTGAACAGTCCCAGCTGTAAGATACTATATGATATCTACCACATGCAGCGTAATACCGGTAACCTTATACCGGTAATGGACATGTGCTGGGATGAAATTGCCTACATCCAGATAGGAGATAATCCCGGCCGTAAGGAACCGACTACGGGCGAGATCAATTATAAGAACATCTTCAAACATCTGCATAAAAAAGGATTCAAGGGAGTATTGGGTATGGAGCATGGGAATGCTTTTCCGG
Organism: Chitinophaga tropicalis; assembly: GCF_009758205.1. Taxonomy (GTDB): domain Bacteria; phylum Bacteroidota; class Bacteroidia; order Chitinophagales; family Chitinophagaceae; genus Chitinophaga; species Chitinophaga tropicalis. The sequence continues at coordinate 686,347 of NZ_WRXN01000001.1, read as the reverse complement.
GGAAAGAGGGGGAAATGGCTTTGATTAAGGCGTATAGGGAGAGTGATGATTTCCTGTGATGCAGGGATGAAAGAATTGCTCAAAAAATTGCTTTCGCCTTCGGCGAAAGCAATTTTTTGAGACGGGTTTTAACCGGCCTCCGGCCGGTGGGATTGATTTTTATTATATTTATTACCTTCCCTGAAAATTATCGCTATGAATTTTCTCCTCCGGCTGCTTGTTACAGCACTGGCTGCAATGCTCACCGCATATGTTCTTCCTGGTGTACGGATCAAGGATTTTATTACTGCGCTTGTGCTTGCACTGGTATTGGCTATCTTAAACATGCTGGTAAAACCTGTTTTGGTAATCCTGACCCTTCCGGCTACTATTCTGACGCTGGGGTTGTTCCTGCTGGTGATCAACGCCATTATTATCCTGCTGGCATCGAAGCTCGTTTCCGGCTTTAAAGTAGATGGTTTCTTCTGGGCATTGATATTCAGCCTGGTGCTGACTATTGTAAGTGGTATAATGCATAGCCTGGCAGGTACAGGCGCTGATGATTGATATTTTACACAATGTATTTTGATCGTGCACATATCAGTGACGAGGCCTTGCTGACTTTTTACAAAACCCTTCTTTACCCGCGGCTGGTCGAAGAAAAAATGTTGTTGTTACTGCGACAGGGCAAAATCACGAAATGGTTTTCCGGCATTGGCCAGGAAGCTATTGCCGTAGGCGCTACGCTGGCGCTGGAGGCAGATGAGTGGATATTGCCCCTGCACCGTAACCTGGGAGTGTTCACTGCCAGGCAAATGCCTTTACAGCGGCTGTTCCACCAATGGCAGGGCAGTTCGCTGGGATATAGCAAAGGCAGGGAACGCTCCTTTCATTTTGGCAGCAGGGCGCATCACATATGTGGTATGATCTCTCACCTGGGCCCTCAGCTTTCTGTTGCAGACGGTATTGCCCTGGCGCATAAACTGAATGCAGAACAGAAGGTCTCTCTTGTATTTACCGGCGAAGGGGGCACCAGTGAAGGAGAGTTTCACGAAGCTCTCAATGTGGCTTCAGTATGGGGGCTGCCGGTCATTTTCCTGATAGAAAATAACGGGTACGGGCTCAGTACCCCTGTTTCTGAACAGTACCATTGTGAACAGCTGGTGCAACGTGCAGCAGGATATGGTATGCGGGGAATGCGCATTAACGGCAATAACCTGCTGGAAGTTTATCATGCCGTCAAAGAAGCTAAAGGTTACGCCCTGCAGGAGCAGCAGCCTGTCCTGATAGAGGCGATGACCTTCCGTATGCGGGGGCATGAGGAAGCCAGCGGTACCAAATACATCCCTCCTGCCCTGCTGGAAGAATGGGCTAAGGAAGATCCGGTAAAGCATTTTGAATCTTTCCTGCAATACCTTCATCTGCTGGATGACGAGAGGATAAATACTATCCGGGAGGCAATACGGCAGGAAATAGACAGGGATATAACCACTGCCCTGGCAGAACCGGCCATGCCGGTCAGCATTGCTGAAGAGCTAAATGACATCTATGCTCCGGCTCCACCGCCGGTAGCAGCATCTGCTCCGGTTACGGAGAAACGTTTCATCAATGCTATTTCTGATGGCCTGCGCCAGGCTATGGAACAACATCCTAACCTGGTGCTTATGGGACAGGATATTGCGGAATATGGCGGGGCTTTTAAGATCACTGAAGGTTTTACAGCTCAGTTCGGGAAAGAGCGGGTAAGAAATACGCCGCTTTGTGAAAGCGCTATTGTGGGTGCGGGACTTGGGCTGTCTATTATGGGATATAAGAGTATGATAGAAATGCAGTTTGCAGATTTTGTGACCTGCGGTTTCAACCAGATAGTTAATAATCTTGCGAAGATATATTACCGCTGGGGGCAGCATGCCGATGTGGTGATACGTCTGCCCGCAGGGGCTGGTGTGGGTGCGGGGCCGTTCCATTCACAGAGTAATGAGGCATGGTTCACTCATGTACCTGGTCTTAAAGTAGTTTACCCTTCCACGCCTGAGGATGCGAAGGGCTTACTGCTGGCGGCTTTTGCAGATCCTAACCCGGTATTGTATTTTGAGCATAAAGCGCTTTACCGGAGTATTAGCGGGCCGGTGCCTGATAGTTATTATACGACGGAAATAGGGAAAGCAAGAGTGGTACAGGAGGGTGATGAGATATGTATCATTACCTATGGCAGCGGGGTGCATTGGGCGCTGGAATATGTGCAGCAGCATCCTGAGTTGTCTGTTTATATCCTGGACCTGCGTACGCTGCTTCCGTTGGATTATGATGCTATCAGGATTGCTGTGGCGGCTACGGGGAAAGTGCTGGTGTTGCATGAGGATAGTTTGACCGGTGGGTTGGGTGGAGAGATTGCGGCGTGGATAGCGCAGCATTGTTTTCAGATGCTGGATGCGCCGGTGATAAGGTGTGCGGGGTTAGATACGCCTGTGCCTTTTGCTGCGGGGCTGGAAAAGAATTTTCTGGCTAAGACGAGGTTGCATAGGGATGTACAGCAGTTGGTAGATTATTAAGTGGCCGGCAGAGACAGAGACAAACTGTTGGGATTTTTAAACATAATGCCCTAACTTGCGTCCCGGATCATTAAACATTCTTTTTATGTTGCTTGAAGTAATCAATAACGTAGAAACTACTGAATTCTACAGGGCTGGAGATAAATTTGCTCACTATCTGACTTATGGCGTTATTATCCTGTTTGCAGCGATGTTCCTGTACGCAGCCATCAGATACGCTAAACGCTAATAACTAACTATTTACGATATTCAAAAGCAGCGCTACGGTAGTGGTGCTGCTTTTTTATTGTACCTTTGCAGCATGGATCAGTTGCCCGGAAGAGTGTATACCTTCCACTTTATCATGCTATGTCTCAGCAATGCGTTGTTCTCTGCCAGCTTTAATATGTTGCTCCCTGAATTGCCTGCCTACCTTACCCAAATGGGCGGCGAAGATTATAAAGGCTACATACTGGCTCTCTTTACCCTGATGGCGGGTTTGTCAAGGCCCTTCAGCGGAAAACTTACAGATACTATAGGGCGTGTGCCTGTAATGGTTTTCGGGTCTGTAATATGTGTTGTGTGCAGCCTGTTGTATCCTTTGGTGAGTTCTGTAGGCGCTTTTCTTCTGCTCCGTTTCTTTCATGGATTTTCTACCGGCTTCAAGCCTACCGGCACTGCCGCTTATGTTTCTGATATTGTACCTGCCCACCGCCGTGCGGAGGCAATGGGGATGGTTGGATTGTTCAGTACTATAGGGCTGGCTATTGGTCCGGCTATTGGCGGACAGATCACGCATATATGGAATATCCATGTCATGTTCCAGGTATCTGCCGCGTTTGCCCTTCTTTCTGTTGTGATCCTGTTAGGAGGTATGAAAGAAACGCTGGCAGATAAACAGGGCTTCAGCTTTTCTGCACTTAAAATATCAAGGCATGAGATCTTTGAGCCGCTGGTGCTGGCCCCGGTCATCATCACCTTCCTGACCTATCTCAGCTATGGCGTACTGTTCACTATCATACCGGATTTCAGTACCTACCTGGGTATTCAGAATAAGGGATTGTTCTTTACTTTCTTTACAGCGGCATCTATAGGCATACGTTTACTGGCAGGAAAGGTATCTGATAAGCACGGCAGGGTGCCGGTGCTGAAGATATCTGCTATTACCATGGCGCTGGCGGTATTTATCCTGGCCATTGCCAGTACACCGGCTATGATGCTGACAGCTGCCGTTATTTACGGTATTTCCGTAGGATTGAATTCTCCTGCTATTACTGCCTGGACGGTTGACCTGGGGCATCCCCAGTTTAAAGGAAGGGCGCTGGCTACTATGTATATTTCTATGGAGGCTGGTATAGGCCTGGGCGCTTATCTTTCCGCCTTCATTTATCATAATGATGCGAGATACTTCCCGATCACATTCTATGCTACTGCTTTTGTAACCCTGCTGGCTGCTTTTTACCTGTTGTTTATTTATCATAACCGCAGGTTGCAGGTGATGTGGCGGTTTGTGCAGATGCGGGTACCTATAAGGAGGTTTTTTCATTAAAAAGAAATTGCACAAAAAAACGCTTTTGCCTTCGGCAAAAGCGTTTTTTTGTATAGTGTGTCCGCTGCGCGGGGCTGGGAATGTTTTGTGACAGACGCAGAGCTGGTTGTGACAAACGCGGCTAAAAATATAATTATAGCTGCTCGTATAAAGCGCGCAGTTTTTCGCGGGTCATGATCTCTTTCCAGTCTTTACCCAATGCGTTTTCCCAAAGTGGCGCCATTCCCAACGATACATCGATCATCTTATTGAACTGTTCGTCAGTCAGGTCTTTGGTGATATGCTGCGGAATTTCGATGTTGTGTTTTTTCACCATCTGCTTAAACTCCTTCACTCCTTCCGGGTAATATTCTTCCAGTTTGTCAAATACGATACAGTTACCGATGCCGTGTTTGGTGCCGAGCAGGTAAGACAGTCCGTAGCTCACTGCGTGGGCTACACCCACCTGGGAGTAGGCGATGCTCATACCACCGGCGTAGGAGGCCATCATCAGTTTCTCATCAGCATCGTCATCCCACTTGTCTTTGTGCAGGAAGATCTCCTGGCAGAGGCGCAGCGCTTCTTCGCCGTAAGAGCGGCTGAAGGCGTTGAGGTAAGTGCCCTGCAGGGATTCGATACAGTGAATGTAACAGTCCATCGCTGTATAGAACTGCTGATTTACAGGAGCGCCTTTGATCAGGTCAGGGTCCAGCACTATCTGGTCAAACGGGGTGAAGTCAGAGTTCATTCCCAGTTTGCGGGTAGGGCCGGTAAGTACGCAGGTGCGGCTTACTTCAGCGCCGGTACCGGAGAGAGTAGGAATACCTACTTTGTATACGCCGGCTACTTTTACGAGGTCCCATCCCTGGTAGTCGGCCGAGGAGCCGGGGTTTGTCATCATCAGGGCTACGGCTTTGGCCATATCCATTACGGAGCCGCCGCCAATGCCGATAATACCGCTTACTTCGCCAAATTCTGCTTTCAGTTCATCGCGAACTTTATCTACATATTTGGTCTTGGGTTCGTCGGTTACATCTATGTAAACGATCTTGTCTTTTCCACGCAGGGGGATACGTGCCGCAAAAGCAGGTTTATCCTGGAAAAAATGGTCTGTAAAGAAGATCATGGGAGCATCGCCTTTACGGCGGGGCGCCAGTATTTCGTCAAGCTGGTCAAACGCACCGCGGCCAAATACCACATAGTCGACCATTTTAAAGTTCCTGAATTTCATTGCTGTTTGTTAGAATTATTTGTGTTGCCCCGGTTTTCTCAAACCGGGGCAATACTGAATTATTTAATGTTTTGCAGGAATTGTTCTGCTTTCAGCAGGTCTTCCGGCGTATCTATCTCCACGCCCATATATTCTGTGACTACCATTTTGAGCGGGATACCATTTTCCAGGTAGCGCAGGCATTCTATCTTTTCTGCGGCTTCCAGCGGACTTACAGGCATTTGTGTAAAGTCCAGCAGGGTTTGCCTGCGAAATGCATAGATACCAATATGTTCATAGTAGACAGATCTTACCTGTTTGTCCCGCGGGTATGGAATAACAGAACGGGAGAAGAAGAGCGCATTGAAGTGTTTATCTACTGCTACTTTTACGTAGTTGGGATCTTCAATGGCTTTCCAGTCTTTGAGTTCCTGCATGAGGGAGGCTACCTGTACCTGTTTGCCGGCTTCGCCATCAAACACCTGCAGGAGTTTTTCCAGGGGTGCTTTCTGGGTGAAGGGTTCATCGCCCTGTACATTCACTACGATATCCACATCTGTTCTGCCGGCTACGGCTTCGGCAATACGGTCAGTGCCGCACTCATGTTCCTTTTGGCTCATGACGGCTTTACCACCGTTGTTTACTATTTCGTTGTAGATGATCTCGCTGTCACATACCACCATTACCTCGTCAAAGACGCCTGTTTTTACGGTGTTATCGTAAGTATGCCGTATTACAGTTTTTCCTCCCAGGTTAGCCATCAGTTTTGAAGGAAAACGGGTGGCGCCTAAACGGGCGGGGATCAGGGCTATTTTCTTCATGTTGTCTGATTATAACGCACTTTTTACGGCATTCGCCAGTTTTTCTGCACGCTGTTGTACTTCTTCATCGCTCCAGCCCAGGTTGATGGGGGTGCAGATACAACGGCTCATCAGCGCGTCTGAAACAGGGAATTGTTTCACTTTATACAGTTCCATGGCCTGTTGCAGTCCGGGAGCAAAGCGGGAAAGTACGGCGCTCTGTTTAAAGTGTTCCCAGTTGCGGATGTAGTGCCAGTTGTTATCAAAGTAGTAGAAGGTGGCCAGTCCGGCGGCTTTCATTGCGGCTGCGGCGGCGCGTGCCTGTGATTCTTCCGGCAGGAAGAAGCCGAGGAATGTGGCGCTGTCTCCGTCAGCGTCTGGCAGGCGGCGGAAAGTTACTCCGGGAATGGCTGCCAGTGCGTCTTTGAAGATCTTTTTGGTTTTGCGCTGTATTTCCAGGAAGGTATCCAGCTTGCGTACCTGTGCCAGGCCAACTGCGGCATGCAGTTCGGAGATGCGGTAGTTGTACCCGATGTAAGGGTGCAGGTCAGCTCCGCGGTCTACGCCGAGGTGGTCATGACCATGGTCTGCGTAGGCGTCACATTTAAGATATACGTCTTTGTCGTTTGTGACGATGGCGCCGCCTTCTGCGCAGGTGATCGTTTTTACGAAATCGAAGGAGAAGGTGCCGGCATGACCAATAGTGCCCAGCGCTTTACCTTTATAGGTAGCGCCGAATGACTGGCAGGCGTCTTCAAGTAATATCAGGTTGTGTTTATCGCAGATTGCTTTCAGTGCGTCCAGGTCTGCCATGGCGCCGCACATGTGTACGGGCATAATGGCTTTGGTGCGGGGGGTGATTGCTGCTTCCACGGCTTTAGGGTCCAGTGTGAGCGTATCATCCACGTCCACCAGTACGGGGGTAGCTCCTACAGAGAAGATACATTCGAAGCTAGCCACAAATGTAAAAGTAGGCATGATCACCTCATCTCCGGCGCCGATACCTAATGCGGCCATTGCTGTTGTAAGTGCAGCAGTACCGCTGGATACCAGGTGGGTATGGGCAACATTCAGTTTCTGAGATATGGCCTGTTCCAGCTCTTTTGCTTTCCAGATGCCTTTACGCGGGCCATCAAAGCCATAACGCATAAAAATGCCTGTTTCCAGCACATCATTTATTTCTTTGCGTTCTTCCGGGCCAAAAAATTCATATCCGGGCATAAGTTGTTGATTTTTGCAAAGGTAGTATAATCGCATTGCCCTGCATCAGAAAAACTATTTATCTTTTACTAAAAATTAACATGCGTTTTGTATTGTCTTTTATTCTCTTGATGGCCCCCCTGGCCATGCTACGGGCCCAACAGCCGCAGTCTGCCATCAGTGCGTTGCTGGCAAAGCAGACTGCTGCCTGGAATGCGGGTAACCTGGAAGAGTTCATGTCTACCTACTGGCAGTCAGATTCCCTGATCTTTATAGGCAAGAGAGGTCCTACATATGGCTGGCAGGCTACGCTGGATAATTATAAGCGTTCCTATCCGGATACAACTGCCATGGGCAAGTTAAATTTCAATATACTGGAAATGAAGCCCCTGGCTACCGGGTTGTACTTTATTGTAGGCAAATGGCATCTGCAGCGGTCTATTGGCGACCTGGAGGGACATTTTACGCTGCTGATCAAACAGATCGGGGGCAGCTGGAAGATCATTGCCGACCATAGTAGTTAAAAAAAAACCATCCCATGAATGGGACGGCCTGCTATACACCACAACATTAAAGAAGAAGTTCTCACTAATTAGGTTCCATAATAAAAAAGAGGGTTAATCAATAAATCTTATGGTCACTATTAGTCTTTAGTATCCTGATCCCTGGCTACTTTATTTTCCTTTTCAGGTTTCTCTGAAAGATCGCCATGAAGGGGGTTGGTAACATTGTCTGCTTTATCGGTTTTTAATATTTCAACGGGATGTTGTTCCTCCTGGTGATATTCTTCTGAAGGTTTCTTTTCCTTCTCTTTTTCACTTAGCATTATTTTCCGTTTTAATAATGTTAAACATACAGGGGCATCATGATTATTATGTTGCAAAGTCTGTTCCACCTCTGAAATACAGGCTAATTGTAGGTTTGGTCAGAGCTTATGAGTATCCTGCTCCACAAAATGCCCCATCTGCCGTTGTTACGTCTACGCATTCTCTTCCACAGCCAGGCATGGCCCCGGCCGGTGCAATCTATTGCAATCACAGTGGCAGTACGATTTAGCAAAATTTTAGCACAGCAGAAACAGGCCTGTCCAGGCCTTACTTGACTTCAAACGCGCCACAGGAGCTACTTACACGAGTAGTATACATATTTTTTTAACCCTTATGCCTGCTAAGCAATGGCATAGATGTTGAATTATATTACATCCAGCCGGATTAAATTGATAACCATGGCTATTATACCTCAACAATAGCAGGTTGCAGCGATCCTGAAATTACCCGGTCGGAACCGATAATTGGCAACCAGGGATACTAACAATATAAACTCAATTAAATCTGCTTTTTATGAACATCCAGAGCTACCAGTGGTCGGTACTGAAACCATTACTTAAGAAGCGTTTTGCTGAGCTTTCAGATGATGATCTGAAATTTGAAAATGGGAAAGAACAGGAGCTGTATGTAAAGCTTGTCCGTAAAACCGGCAAGTCAGAGGAAGACATAGCCCTCATTATCAAAGGTATGCAGAAGGCATATCTTCAGCATTCGACAATGCTATAAAATTACGGCTTAAGTGATCAGTTGCAGAAATGTGACTGATCACTTTTTTATTTGTAGTTATCCTGCACGTGATCGGCCTTTCTCCACATCTTTATCATCAAATAGATATAGCCTGCAAGACTTAGTACGAACCAGCTGTAGAAAAAGATCATCCTGCCCGGAGTAGAGTCTTCCGGTACTGCAAAGCCCAGGTATAACCCCAGGAATACGTTGATGATCATCAGGAAGAAGAACAGGAATACTGTACGCATGATCCTTACAAAGTAAAAGACAATACGCATATCGAACTGCTCTTTCCGGTCTTGTTGTGGTTCCTCAGATTCCATAGAAAATATTTAGTGTGAGGGGTTTGCCCGGATACATAATTTACGGAGCGCCAGGCTGTCTCCTCTGAAAACGTTAAAATCCACCGTTGTGCTGATTCCGTTTACCCGGCCCATATCGCTATGTTGCCAGAACAGCCAGGACTTTTTGGTAGATGGCCGTTCTTTCTGGTAATAATGCGCTACCCACAGAGGATAATCATCAAATTCTTCTCCAAGATACGTTTCATAGAAATGGATATTGGTATAGATAATAGGTTTTATGCCATATGCTTTTTCCATTTCTTCCAGCCAGATCCGCGCGGTAGATCTTATCTGTGCGGGAGGCTGGTTATTATGAACTTCTATATCCAGTACGGGTGGCAGATCTCCGGGTTCCAGCTGTACTACGTTCTGAAAGTTGATGACCTGTTTGAACGGGTCACGGGTGGAGTAAAAAAAGTGGTATGCTCCGCGGATAATGCCGGCTTTCTTTGCCCGTTGCCAGTTCTGTCTGAAATTGGCGTCCTGCCGGGTAATGCCTTCGGTCGCTTTTATGAAAGCAAAGGAGATGTGGATCTTGTCTACCTGCATCTGTTCTACGGCAGACCAGTTAATATTTTTCTGGAATTTTGACACGTCGATACCGTGGATGGAATAGTTGACCGGCATGTCAATCCCAAATTCTTCATACCGTACAAAGTTCAGGGCGTCTTCCCGTTGCAGCCACCAGAGCCAGCCGGCAAAAGTTATGATAGCAAGGAATAATACGGCGAGCAATGCCCGCCAGGCTTTTCGTATTCTTAATGTAGGCACTTTTAAGTTGTTCAGCTTTGGCTAAAGGTGGTGTAACATCCTCAATTTCACAGCAAGTATAATTATTATTATACATAACCCGCATAGTTATCTTATTTTTACAACAATAAGTAGATGTTGCCATGCCTGAATTTAACCTGAATGATACGCTGAATCTCTTTTCCAAGCTCACATTCCGCCGTACATGGAATGCTACCAAAGTGCTAAGCAGCTACTTTGTGAGCAAGTGGACGGGCAAGCCTGTACAATGGGGCTACCCGGTGTCTGTATCTTTCGAGCCTACCACTTCCTGCAACCTCCGTTGCCCGGAATGTCCCAGTGGGTTACGGGCATTTACCCGTCCTACGGGCATGTTACAGCAGGATTTTTTCCGTAAAACGATTGACGAGATCCATAAGGAACTGCTTTACCTGATCTTTTATTTCCAGGGAGAGCCTTATCTGAATACCGGCTTCCTGGACATGGTAAAGTATGCGCATGACAAGGGCATTTACACTGCCACTTCTACCAATGCGCATTACCTGACAGATGCTGCAGCCCGTAAAACGGTGGAGAGTGGCCTGGACAGGCTGATCATTTCTATAGACGGGACCACACAGGATGTATATACGCAGTACCGGGTAGGCGGCAACCTGGAGAAAGTGATACAGGGGGCTAAAAATATCGTGAAATGGAAGAAAGAGCTGAAATCGAAAACCCCGTTCGTTTTCTTCCAGTTCCTGGTGGTAAAGCCTAATGAGCACCAGATAGAAGACATTAAAAAGCTGGCAAAAGAAATAGGTGTTGATGAGGTGCGGTTTAAAACTGCCCAGGTATATGATTATGAAGAAGGTAACCGTCTGATCCCAACAATAGATAAATACAGCCGCTACCACCGTAATGAGGATGGCACTTATGCGATCAAGAATAAGATGGGGAATCATTGCTGGAGATTATGGCATTCTCCTGTTATTACGTGGGACGGGCTGGTGGTGCCCTGCTGCTTTGACAAGGATGCGCAGCATAAGCTGGGCGACCTGAAGAAACAATCTCTGAAGGAATTATGGCATAATGATCAGTATATCCAGTTCCGCACCAGCATACAGCGTGGACGAAGCAATATTGATATCTGCGCCAACTGCAGTGAGGGAACAAAGGTCTGGGGATAACAAACAATCAATGACCTTCTTTCTCTGCCGCAGCTCTGGCTTTCTTCTTTTTGCTGCGGCTTTTACGGAATTTGTCGAACAGGTTGATACCCAACCGTACGCCGGCAAATTCCAGTGCTGTCATTAAGGCATTGGTAGTAAAAGATTTGACCTTGCCGCTCTGCCAGACCACTTTTGCAAAATTGCCGACCATGCCCATCCATCCGCTATGTTTGGCGCTGCCTGGTATGACGGAGTTAAGCGCCATCTTCTTATAGTTATCTCTGAAGTGATCTACCCTGTTGCCCAGCTCATTTTCCAGTACGCGCGAGCGTTTCTTTAAACGGCTGATCTCCTTTTCCAACAGGTCATTACTGGTAATTTTTACCTTAGGCATGTGTAAAATTTTTCATTTTCCTGCAGGCATTATAACTGTTCATATAATTCTTCTTCTTCCGTTTTCCGGATAGCATCTTTTCCCTTCTCTTCCTCATTATCGCCTTCGGGGTCAATATCCATTTCACTCATTAACTCCCGGACCAGGATATTTGAGAGGGGGCGTTGGATAATGGCTTTCCGGAAGATCAGCAAAACAGCCAGCAGGAGAATAAACAGTCCTGCAGAGCAGGAAAATCCGAGGGTAACGCTGTTGGTCATTTCGCCTATCCAGAAGCCGAGCACCATGCCCAGGAATACTATCACAAAAAAGAACAGCAGGAAAGCCAGTATCAGTGAGAAAAAAAGCGCAAGCGCTTTTGATAGCTTTCCTGCTGCCTGAAGTTTAATCAGGTCAAGCCGGGTTTCCAGGTATTCTTTGGCAACCTTGCCCGTCTGATTGAAATAATTGCCGAAGTTGTCTTCCATGCAAACGTTTTTGATGCAATAAGAGATTAAACCAACTCATTTTCGAGCGAATCTTCATATTGCTCTTTTTTCTTTCTCAGTTTGTCTTTTAACCTACCTGCCTGGTATTTCAGTTTATCTACCAGTTCATCCTTCTTGTCAGAATTCAGGAAATAACCTACTGCTACGCCTACCGCAGCGCCAACAATAAATGATACAACGGCTTTTGAAGTGTTGCTCGCCATAAATTATAGTTTTAGATTTTAAAAGATATATTTCAACAGGCTGTGTAGTACAGGTTACAAACACTATTCCAATAATTCATAAAAGAAAAAAACCATTTGTTAAATCAGTCTCCCATATACACAATAACCTGCCTTGTGTAAACACTTTACAGGCTTGATTGGTTTAATTAGCAAGAGGCTGCGCCTATTGCTGCGAACGGTATCTTTTTTGTGTACTACAGGCATTCACTGACAGTTTAACATACCCTCATGAGCGTAATTGATAATGAACGTGTCAAGCAGGTCAGCTTTCTGCTGATCATTGTATTGCTGGCAACCCTGTTATTTTCTGAACTGTATACATTTTTCCCCGGCTTTCTCGGCGCCATTACCTTTTATATAATCTGCCGTAAGTACATGTTCCGGCTTACGGAGAACCGGCGCTGGAAAAAGAGCCTGGCCGCGGCGGTGCTGATGGTGCTGTCATTCATTATTATCCTGCTGCCATTCGGAATGCTGATCAATATGCTGACAAACAAGGTTGGTTATGCCATTGAACATTCTTCAGAGCTGATCAAGGGCATACAGACGGTGAATAACCGTATACGAGAAGCTACCAATCTTGATATTCTCTCCCAGGTAAGGCTGGAGAGACTACAGGGGTATATTGCGTCAGCTCTTCCGGCGTTGCTGGGCGCTACCTTCAATACCCTTACCGCTATTGCCATCCTTTATTTTATCCTGTATTTTATGCTGGTCAATGGCCGGGAAATGGAAGCATGGCTATATGAATATATTCCCCTGAAAGATGAAAATGTGCTACGCCTGGGTACTGAATTCCATAAACTGGTGATTGCCAATGCCGTTGGTATTCCGGCCATTGCCGTTGTTCAGGGTATAGTATCGCTGGTGGGATATTTCATTTTCCATGTTCCCCAGCCATTCTTCTGGTTTGCCGTTACCTGCTTTACTGCCATGCTGCCGGTAGTGGGGGCTGCAGCTGTGTATGTGCCAATGGGTATTTTCCTGATAGCCGATAACAATACATGGCAGGGCTTCGGCATACTGGCCTATGGCTTTATAATAGTGGGATCTTCTGATAATATCTTCAGGTTTATGCTGGCTAAAAAAATAGGAGATGTGCATCCGCTGATCACGGTATTCGGGGTGCTGATAGGGGTTAATCTTTTCGGGTTCATTGGCCTGATATTCGGTCCCCTGCTTATTTCCATGTTCATACTGCTGCTGGAAATATATTCCAATGAATACCTTACCAAGAAGAGGGAAGTAACGGTAAAACGGTAACGGCTACTTATAATAATTGTTCTCTGCAATATAGGCGGCCACGTTGTCAGGCACCAGGTAACGGATAGGCTTTCCTTCTTTGATATAATGCCTGATATTGGTGGATGATATGTCCAGCATGGGGGCTTTCAGTATTTCTACCTGGGCGCCATATGTCTCTGTCACTTCATGTCCGGGCCTCAGGTAAACATAGATGGGATAGTTTCTGACGATCTGCTGATAGTTCCTCCACCGGGGCAGGTTCTGGAAACTGTCACTTCCCATAATGACGGTGAATTGCTGGGTTGGGAACTTTTCAGAGAGATAGGTCAGTGTATCTATGGTAAAAGAGGGCCTGGGCAGGGAAAATTCGATATTGCTGGCGCGAAGCCTGGATTCTCCTTCTATGGCCAGTTCTACAAGGTGAAAACGGTTGTGTTCATTCAGGAGTGAGCCTGATGGTTTTAGCGGGTTTTGGGGAGAAACGACAAACCAGACTTTGTCCAGGTCGGTGTTGTATGCTACGTAGTTAGCAATGATGAGGTGCCCGGTATGTATTGGATTAAAGGACCCGAAATATAAGCCGATCTTCATGCCCCTTTTTTTTGAGCGTGAATGTAAGCAAAAATCGCGTTCGCCTTCGGCAAACGCGATTTTTGCAATGTTTTTTCTTTGCGCTGCGCGCGGCTGAGAAACAATTTCAGGCGCGAAGCAGCGGTTTAAGCGGCGATTTTATGTTATGTTTTGCGCTGCGCGCGGCTATAATTTATTATGACAATGGTTTAAATTGTTCAAACATCATCCCGCAGTTACGGCAATAGTGAATGGCCCGGCATAATGTAGATCCGAAAGGAGAACGCAGATAGGTGTTCTCACTTCCGCAATGCGGGCAAACGGTATGTTCCAGCATTTCCATTTCTACCTCTCCCTGTAATATTTGTGGCGGAGCTATCCTGAAGTTGCGGAGCTTTTCCTTTGCTTCGGGAGAAAGACGGTTGCTGTTCCATTGTACAGTCTTATCTACTATCACTGTTACGGGTACATGCAGATCTTCTTCCACAGCCGTTCTTATTTGTTGCTTAATGACCTCAATAGCAGGACAGGCGGCGAAAGTGGGGATCATTTTGATCTCTATGCTTTCCGCGCCGACAGTCACTTCTGTTATCATGCCCAGTTCCAGTATGTTCAACACTGGGATTTCCGGGTCCATTACTTTTGCAAGTGATTGATAAACGGCCTCTTGTGTGATTGTTCCTTTCATATTAGCATCTTTCTACCAGGTGGCTGCAGGGTCCTGTCTGAATACTTCTCCCATCTCTTCCAGCAGGGCTTCGAGGTGAGGGGTATGCTGCCCTTTACGCCCACCATATACGGGTGTTATTTTTTCCGGCAGTGTGAGTTCTGCCTTTCGTAATACGCGGTTAATATTTTCTATCCATTGTTCATACAAAGCGGCTTCGCCGGGATAGATATTTTCTTCTGCCAGCAGGGCATCTGCCTGGCCGGGCTCAAAAATGCCGCAGGCCAGCGGGAAGCAATCATTGAGGGCGGCCTGCATCCTGGAGTGCCCCTCCTCTCCTGCTTTACAGAGCTGCAGTATCCAGGCATCTGCATGCAGGGTATGGTATTTCAGTTCTCCTTTTACTTTACGGGCAAGCTGCTGCAATGGCATGAAGCTGCTCTGGTAAAGGCTGTTATAGCGTATGGTTTCAGCATGGTCAAACAGGAAATGTCTCATCAGGCTGAACTCGTAGGAACCTATAGGCAGTTCTACCAGGTGGCAGCACCTGAATGCTGCTGCGGGGCGCAGAAAGGCTATCCTGTCAGGATCATCTCCTTCCAGGTGTTCCTGTAAGATCCTGTACAATGCCCAGGCATGGCCTATCTTATCCTGTGCCATGGAGGAAAAGGCGATGTCTTCTTCCATAATGGGCCCCAGCCCGGTCCATTCGGAGTTCCGGTGCCCGATGATGAGCTCATCGTCCGCCATTTGCGTGATCAGCGCAACCAGTGCTTGATTTATGTTCATAAATATTTTCTGAGATTAAGCATTCCGCAGGGGTATCTGCAGTTTATTTTGCCTGTGATTTGAATTTGTTGATCTTTTCCATTACCCTGAAGCCGCTGGCATCGCGATAGGTCTTTTCAAGGTTGTTGGCAAACATATCTTCATCTTCCGCATCGAAAGCCAGTATATCTGCACTGCGTACTACCCAGATATTGACACATTTTTTACGCCGGCCAAATTGTTCTTTTGCAAAAATGAGCGCCATACCGGCGTCGGGGGCATGTACACAACCTACATGTTCGTGGTGGGCTCCGCGTTTTTCCTGGTGAAATACTTCATAAACGTTCCAGTTCTCACCTTCTTCTATTGTAACGGGACCATCAGTATGATCTAACCTGAGGCGATTCACACGTGGGTCCAGAGAGTTGTTCATCATCGTGGTACTTTATAATCCGGGGTACTTTTAAACTATTGATCTTCTGTTATGCAACGGGGAACACCTGTTCTTCCCGTGTATCTGTCTGCATTAACGCTTTTCTTATCCACCGGCCTCTTTCTTCGGCCCATCTTCTGACGTTGAGCCGTTCCTGGTTGCAGGGGCCGTTCCCTTTAATGACTTCAAAGAAGAGGTCCCAGTCAGGATCGGAGTATTCCCAGCGGCCTGTTTCTTCATTCTTTTTCAGCAGCGGGTCTGGCAGTGTCAGTCCCAGTTCCCATATTTTAGGCACATAGGCGTTGAGGAACTGGTCCCTCATATCGTCATTACTTGCCATTTTCACTTTCCATTGCATCAGCTTTTCACTGTGGCTGGAGGCTTTATCCGGCGGACCGAAGAAATGCATGATGGGTTGCCACCAGCGGTTCAGGGCGTTCTGCAGCATTGCTTTCTGAGCGGGGGTACCTGTAGCCAGTTCTATGAATGCGTCATGCCCCTGTTTAAGGTGGAAGCTTTCTTCATAGCAGATCCTTTCCAGCGCCCGGCAGTAAGGGCCGTAAGAGCCTTTACTGTTGGCTACCTGGTTAACGATAGCGGCAGCGTCTATAAGGAAGCCTATTACAGTTACATCTGCCCAGGTCTCTGCAGGGTAATTAAATACGTTGGAATACTTGGATTTCCCGCTGAGCAGGTCATTGATCATAGCTTCGCGGGATTTGCCCAGGGTTTCTGCTGCGTTATAGAGCAGTTGTCCGTGGCCTACTTCATCCTGTACTTTGGCTATGAGTGCCAGTTTGCGTTTAAATCCGGGAGCCCGGGTTATCCAGGTACCTTCAGGAAGAGCGCCGATAATTTCGGAGTGGGCGTGCTGTTCAATAAGGCGAATCAGCTGCCTGCGGTATTCGGCCGGCATCCAGTCGCCCGGCTCTATTTTCTCCCCGTTGGCGATGCGCATTTCAAATGCGGCCAGTTTTTCAGGGTCCTCCTGCAAAAAGGCGTCTTTTTGCGGGGGCCTGTTCGGTTCGTCATGTATATATCCGCCACCGTACATAGTGCGATTGTTTTGGTAAACCGTAAGTTACGAAAAAATGTACCTTTAAATCCATAACGGGCCACTATGTTTTTACTACCGCAACTGCTATTATACTGTTTGTTCCCGGTGTCGGCGCCACCGGCAGATACTGCCCGTACCACTATAATAAAAGTGGTTTTTGTTCCTGACCGGAGGCCTGAAGATCCGGCTTCGGATACCTTGTTCTACCATACCACCAGGAAGCTACGCTGGACAGATTTTACTGCCACTCCACCCCTTCGTGGAAAAAGCGGGGCGGTAGCTTATACCAGTTTTGCCTATGAAGGGAAAAGCCTGTTGAAAAAGGACACGCTGCAGATCAATCTTATCCTGCAGGTGTTTTTTGTCAAGAGCTCTTCCTGGGTTAAGCCTATTGTGCGGGATGCGGAGGGACTGGCGCATGAGCAGCTGCATTTTGATATTACCTGGCTGGTGGCTCTCCGTTACCAGCAGCGTATTAAGAACATGGAACTTACAGTGGAAGACTATGACAGTATCATTCAGTATCAATATATTGAGTCTTTCCGGGAAATGAATAAGCTGCAGGACGCCTATGATGCAGAGACGAATCATGGACAGGACCCTATTGCACAGCAGAAATGGAAGCGTACAGTAGCAGATGCGCTGGCTACGCTTACCCTGGAAGGGGCGCTTACACCCGGCCGCCAGCCATGGTCCGCCAGCTGGTTGTCCTTTAATATTTATAACCGGTAAGCAGGAAATTACAGGTTCCTGTCAGCCTGCAGGACCACTTTCTGTATCTGCAATACAGCCTGGTAGTAAAATGCGGGTTGTATATGTTCAAATTCATCAGAAAGTTTGTGATAATCTGCATGATCTTCCACGCCGAAATATAATGCGGGTATCTTCAGTTTATAAAACTCATAATGATCGCTCTGGTTCAGCCAGTTCTGTGCACCGTCTTCTTTGCGGTCATGCCCGGCCAGGAGCTTTATGGGGCCGGAAGGATTAATAGCGTTATCTACAAGGGGTTTCAGCTGGGGAAAGGGGGTCAGCCCACATACATACAATTCATTTTTATCGTTCCGGCTTATCATATCCATATTGATATTCAATACTATATCGGTAAGCGGTACGGGAGGGGTCTTTACAAAAGCCTTTGCACCCTGCAGTCCTTCTTCTTCGCCGTCCAGTGCGGCAAAGATCATGGTATGAGCGGGAGGATTGTTCTTAAAATAAGAGATGAGCGCCAGCAGACCACCTACGCCGGAGGCATTATCGTCAGCGCCGTTATAGATGGAGTCTTTTCCAGCCTGGTCTTTTGCTATTCCCAGGTGGTCATAATGGGCGGTGATCACGATGGTTTTATTGGAAGTACCTTTTATGTAACCAAAGAGGTTGGTACCCATGATTTGTTTTTCACCGTGTTTAAAGTAAAAGGGGTATTCGAAGGTGTTGTGGTAAGGTTGTAAGCCGGCTTTTTTGAACCTGTCGAGGATATAGAACTGGGCCATCCGGTTGCCTTTGCTGCCGGCCATGCGGCCTTCATATTTGTTGGCAGATAATGTACGGATGTCTCTCATCAGCTGGAGGGAGTCTATTGAAGACCGGGACTGGGCTATTGTTCCGGAGGTCAGGCAAAGAAGGAATCCACAGAAAAGTATCTTCATACCAGAAATGTTATAGCACAATATAAGGTATTTCACTGCGTCGTTATTTCCTGGGATTGGTAGTTTGTTGGTTTAGGTTTTCTTAATGAGAAGAAACTGCTCAAAAAAACGGTTTTGCCGAAGGCAAAACCGTTTTTTTGAGGGGTAATTTTTTTAACGGTAACAGGGGCAGCCCTATGATCTGCAGAATTTCAGCTAAGTAACTGATATGCTATCAGTGCGCTGATGTAAGCCAGAGCTGTCATATATACAAACTGGATACCGGGGAACTTCCAGGATTTAGTTTCCCTTTTCACTATTGCCAGGGTACTCATACATTGCATGGCAAAGGCATAGAACAGCATGAGGGACAATCCGCTGGCCAGAGTATATACCGGGCGGCCATCTTTCCAGGTGGCGGAGGTCATTTTCTCTCTCAGGGTGGCGTCATTGTCTTCCGGGGTTTCTCCTACGCTGTAAAGGGTGGCCATTGTGCCCACAAATACTTCTCTTGCGGCGAAGGAGGTGATCAGGGCAATACCGATCTTCCAGTCAAAGCCCAGGGGGCGGATAGCAGGTTCAATAGCGTGACCGAGTATGCCGGCGTAGGAGTTGGAGAGTTTTTCAGACTGCAGCTGCAGGTCCAGTTGTTCTGCTCTGTCAGGCTGTGCTGTTTTCATCTGTTCATATTTCGCTTCTACCTGCTGCATTCTTTTACCCGGGCCATAGGACGCCAGGAACCAGAGAATGATGGATATTACCATGATCACTTTACCGGCGTCGGTAATAAAGATCCTTGCTTTCTGCACCATGGTGGTAGCTACGTTGGTCCAGCGGGGGGCGCGGTAAACCGGCAGCTCCATAATGAAATAGCTTTTCTCTTTAATGGCAATGAACAGTTTAAGCAGGGCGGCTATGAGCAGGGCCATAAAGAATCCCAGCAGATAGAGGCCCATCATGACAAGTCCCTGGAGGTTCAGGAACCCCAACATTGGTTTATCCGGTATTACCAGGGCTATCATTACTGTATAAATAGGCAGGCGGGCGGAGCAGCTCATCAGTGGTGTGATGAGGATGGTGATCAGCCTTTCTTTCCTGTTTTCGATATTACGGGTGGCCATGATAGCTGGTACGGCGCAGGCTACTCCGCTGATAAGGGGCATTACGGACTTCCCGTTCAGGCCTACCTGGCGCATGAGCCGGTCTGTCAGGAAGCTGATCCTGGCCATGTAGCCGGTATCTTCCAGGATGGTGATGAACCCGAAGAGGATCATGATCTGGGGTACAAAAACGGCTATTCCGCCCAGGCCGGCCACAACACCGTTCACCAGTATATCTGTCAGCTGGTTGGCTGGCAGGACATTTGTCAGCCAGCCGCTCAGGGCGCCGAACCCGGCCTCTATCCAGTCCATCGGGAAGGATGCCAGCCAGAAAATGCTCTGGAACATGATGAACATGATACCCAGCAGGATAACATAGCCCCAGAAGCGGTGCAGGAGGATATCGTCCAGTTTTTCGGTTTGCAGTTGTTTTTCCAGGGGATCTGCCTCCACTACGGATACTTTCATGATATGCTTGATCCTGGCGTAGCGCTGCATGATCTCTTCTGCCTGTACTTTGGTTTTATTGAAGCGGTGCTGCTGTATGAGGTCGACGACGCTTTGTTTTTGTCTGGCGTCGAGGAAATTCAGTTCATGGGGATTAACGGCAATGTGTAATGCGGCATAGTCGCTTTTCAGCGGCACCAGTTCCCTGATACCGGATATTACTTCCGGGGCATAGGAGCGGTTGTCTATAAAATCTCTCGGGGCGGCAGATTGTTTTTCCCTGGCTACCAGCTCTATCATCTTCTTCAGGTCTGCCATGCCTTTGTTCCGGCGGGGGTTGATAGCTACAACGGGCACGCCGAGCTCTCTTTCCAGTCCGGCTTCGTCTATTTCCACTCCTTTTTTACGGGCAATGTCCATCATGGTGAGGCCGATAATAACGGGTATTTTCAGGTCCATGATCTGGGAGCAGAAGAGCAGGTTACGTTTCAGGTTGGAAGCGTCGGCAATGATGAGGATCATGTCCGGCTGATCTTCTCCGGTGGGATTTATCAGCACATCGTAGGTAACATATTCGTCTGCGCTTTTAGGATATAGGCTGTAGGTGCCGGGCAAGTCAATGATGTTGGCCTGGAGGTTGGGAGAAATAGTAGCGGCTCCGGTCTTTTTATCTACGGTTACACCGGGAAAGTTGCTTACTTTCTGGTTCAGCCCGGTGAGGGCGTTGAACAGTGAACTCTTCCCACTATTTGGATTTCCTACCAGCGCAATATTGATCCTCGCGTTTTTTGATGCCTGCATTCCTTATCCTTATCCTGAAACGGTTAAAAAGACAAAACTATGAATTAATATGGGAGGGGGCTGATCGGATCGGGAAAAAAGATGTTAAATGAAAAAACCACGGTGAAAACCGTGGTACTTCATTTCTTTAACTATTGAACTTATTGTGATGACGAAGTTTGATCTTTTTCACATATCCCCGTCACTTAACAAGGTTATACATACTGTAGCAGATCAGGTTCACTCCGTCCAGGACCATTGCCTGGGCCTCGCCGGCGGCCGGAGTTGTTTTTTTACCACTGTCTTCTACAGGTGTTTTATTTTCAGGTACTTTCTTTTCAGGTGTTTTGCCGTTATAGCGGTAGTTGTTGTTCAGGGAGTCCTTATCCTGTTCTTTACTACCGGGAGTGCTGATATTTTCCGGGCGGCCATCTTCTCCCATTCTGATCTCTTCTGATTCCCGGCGGCGATGGTAGTCCCAGTCATCCCAGCGGTCATCATCATAGCTGTTGTAGTCATAATTCAGCCATTTGTCCATTACAACGTTCTTTCCTTTAGGCACTTTGATGATCACTTTCACCTGCTGGCCGCGGAATTTTGAGTCGCGGGGAATAGAGATACCGGAGGGCAGATACAGAACGGAGTCTTTCTGAACGATCTGGTATTTGATCTCATTTGCCAGCTCACGTGCAATGGCTGTTCTTCTACCACGGGAATATCTCTCTACGTATACCTCGAAGCTGTCCGTTTCACTTTTTTCTACGTATACTCTTACGGACTTGACAATAACTGTGTCTTCTGTTACTCTTATTACGTCGTCAAAGAAGTCGATCTCATCAGCATCAGAAAAATCTTCTGCCTGTTTAATGACTAACTTTCCGCCGGAAGGTTGCATGACAGAAAATTTTTCTTTTATGGGCGGGTAGCTGCCTCTTCTGAAATCTTTGATGACAGAGCCGAGGACAATCAGGCCCAGTACCAGTCCTGCCACCCAGAGGAGGCTCAGGGAATATCCTACAAATTTGTTGGTTTCGCGGGAGCCGGTAGCTTTACGTACCAGGAATATGATGAGGGCAACAATAGGTATACCGAAGAGGAGGAACAATGCTGGCCAGAAAAGAAGGTTTTGTACAGACCCTGCCAGTAAGAGGTCTTTCAGTGGTGCAAGGGCCACGGAAGAAGTGGTAATGGCAACTGCTACACCGATCAGTGCAAGGAGTATACCTACCGCTATAGCGTAAAAGCATATTTTAATCAGTAACAGCAGCACTTTTCCCAGCACTTCAAACAGGTTTCTGAAGACCCTTTCTATGTCGTTACCAATTTGCCTTCCGCGGCCCTGGGAAAAATTTCGGATATCATCTCCTACGTTTTTCAGGTGTCCTTTTGCGGCATTGATCTCGTCCTGTACGGTGGCGCGGATATTATTAATATCTACCCGCTCCCCCCGCATCTGCAGTTTTTCTGCTGCAGTATTGGCTTCCGGGGTAACTATCCATAATATGAAGTATACCAGGATACCGGACCCGAAGCCACCTATGGCCAGCAGGGCAAAAATGATCCTGAATACTACGGGGTCTACGTTCAGGTAAGCGCCCAGGCCACCGCATACGCCACCCAGCACTTTACCGTCGGGGTCACGGTAGAGGCGTTTGCGCGGGCGGAGCCTGTCATAGATAGCATCTGTGGCAGACTGCTGTTGCTGCTGCTGTTGTGTACCTTCCTGAGCGGCCTCTTCAAACTGTTCGGGCGTACCCATGGCTGCTTTCACTGAATGCACGTCTTCATCAGTGATGCAATGGGCGCCTTTTTTCAGTTTTTCCTGGAAGATCTCGGCAATACGGCTCTCAATATCACTCACAATTTCATCACCACCCTCTTCGCGGGCAAAGTACCGCTTAAGGCTGTCCAGATACTGCCGCAATACCTCATAAGCGCTATCCTCTATGGGAATAAGGCGGCTGGCCAGGTTTATGTTAATAATCTTTTTCATTTGCTGATGACTATTTTAGGTTTGGTTAGTGGATGGTAAGGTTTGTTACTTGCTTGTTAGTGTATTGACCGCATTTGCCAGCTCATTCCAGGTTGTTTCCAGTTCCTGGTAAAACTGTTCTCCTTTTTCGGTCATGGAAAAATATTTCCTCGGGGGACCAGAGTTGCTTTCAACCCATCTGTATGTCAGTAATTCCGCATTCTTCAATCTTGTTAACAACGGGTAAAGGGTGCCCTCCAGGATGTCCAGCTTCGCTTCTTTCATTTTTTCAATAATGTCTGAAGGATAAGCCTCGCCTTGCTTGATGACAGAAAGAATGCAGAATTCCAGCACCCCCTTTCGCATCTGTGACTGTGTGTTATCTATGTTCATGGCAAGTGAGCTTTATAAATGATCTTATATTTCTCATCGTACTGAATGGTTTTTGATAATTACAATACAAAGATAGGCGTTTTATACTACTATGCAATACACAATACCATATAAAGCAAAATAACTTGTTTTGAATATTACCCGTAAAAGGGGGTGAGATGGGCCATGGTAAAGGGGACCGGGCATTTTCACTGCGAAATAGCGTACAGAAGATAAAATGATGAGCGGTTGAAATCAGGGATAAGGGAGTCTTTCCGTATATACCTGCCATTCATCAAAGATTTCCTTTTAACATATTTTTAAAGTCTATCTTTACAAAGTCCAGACTCTCTGCCCTATTTTTGTATCAGAAGCAGAATCAAAAGACAAGACTTAGACGATGAAAAAGGTTTTCAGCATATTCCTGTTGGTGCTTATGAGCACGCAACTTCTCCCGATAAAGGAGATGGGGAAATTGCTGTTCAATAACCAGATCGTTGAGGAGCATCCTGTAGACTGCGGAGACGTGGTTAAACTTGCCAAGGAAGTAAAGTTCTTTAAGCAATATACTGACGGTGCCCAGTTTGAGCCTTCTCTTATATTAAGTGCTACTCATTATAACTTCTTCGCGGAAATCCCTCAGGGACCTGCCCGTGAAATACACTGCCCCCCTCCCAACTGTTAAGACAGTCTCATCTATCTATTTATTTCCATTTATTATTTATTGTACCAGTAACGATTATCACTGTTATTAGCTGTGTGCCATTATGCATCTGCTGATCCCTGGTTTTGGTTGCTGCGATAGCGTGGCACTATACGTGTCTCTGCTGGTCATTCATTATTTATCACTGATTTTATTTATTCACTGCGGGTCAGAACTATGCCACGTTTGTGTACAGGCATTTTTGTCCCCGGATGAACGCCCTGGCGTTCATAAATCCTTCAGACTATGAGCAGGCAATCCATTTTTTCGAATATTAAAGGAGACCTTTCGTCCGGACTTGTTGTTTTTCTTATAGCAGTACCTCTTTGTTTAGGTATTGCCCTCGCGTCCGGCGCTCCCCTGTTTTCCGGCATGATTGCCGGTATTGTAGGCGGTCTGGTAGTAGGATCTTTAAGTGGCGCACAGCTGAGTGTGAGCGGTCCTGCCGCGGGTCTTACAGCTGTTGTGCTGGCAGCCATCACCAAGATGGGCGCATTTGACGTTTTCCTGCTGGCCGTTGTGATAGGCGGTGCTATGCAGCTTCTGCTGGGCCTGATCAAAGCCGGTACCGTTGCCAATTATTTCCCGTCAAACGTGATCAAGGGCATGCTGACCGCTATTGGTATCATTATCATACTCAAGCAGTTACCGCACGCATTTGGTTATGATGCTGATTCTGAGGGTGACTTTACCTTTATCCAGGTAGATGGGGATAACAGTTTCAGTGCATTACTTTCCGCGATCAATCATATAGATCTGGGAGCTACTCTTATTACAGTGGTGTCTGTTCTCATTATCCTTTACTGGGGAAAAATACCCAAGCTGAATGTGGTACCTGCTCCGCTGGTAGCAGTGCTGGTGGGTATTGGGCTGAATGGTCTTTTCACTGCAACAGGCAGTGTGCTGGCCGTTTCTGCCTCCCACCTGGTGAGCCTGCCGGTAGCTGACAGCTTTGGTTCCTTCATTGGCCAGTTCACATTGCCGGATTTCAGTGCTATTACCAACAAGGAAGTGTGGATAACCGGTGCAACCATTGCTATTGTTGCTTCTGTGGAAACATTGCTGAATGTGGAAGCTACTGATAAGCTGGACCCGCTGAAAAGATACACTCCGCCTAACAGGGAGCTGAAGGCACAAGGTGTGGCCAACATTGTGAGCGGTATGATAGGCGGTTTACCTGTTACCTCCGTGATAGTGCGTTCTTCCGCCAATATCAATGCCGGCGGCCGTACCAAACTTGCTACCATCGTACATGGTTCATTACTGCTGGTTTGCGCTGCGCTGATACCTGGTTTACTGAACAAGATACCGCTGGCTACACTGGCCGCCGTACTGCTGGTAACCGGTTACAAGCTGTGTAAGATCTCTATTTTCAAGGAAATGTTCAGCAATGGTAAATACCAGTGGGTACCTTTCATTGTAACAGTAGTAGCTATCGTATTTACCGATCTGCTGATTGGTATTGCCCTTGGTATGACTGTCAGCGTTTTCGCCATACTTCGCGGTAACATAAAGAGCTCTTACTTCTTCCGTAAAGAGAAGTACAAAACGGGCGACAGCATCAGGCTGGAACTGGCACAGGAAGTTTCTTTCCTGAACAAGGCAAGCATCCTGCTTACGCTTGACCACATGCCGGAAAACACCACTGTTGTTATTGATGCCAGCAAAACCACTTATATAGATTTCGATGTGCTTGAAACTATCCGTGAGTTTAAAGATGTAAAAGCACCTCAGAAGAACATCACAGTTATCCTTACCGGTTTTAAGGAGGTGTACAAACTGCCTAACACGGAGAATATCTCTCCTGAGCATCATGCAAACGTTGCAAGCGGGCATGTACACACCATCTCTACCGGTAATCATGAACAATTACTGAAAGAGCTGCAATTGAATTGATTGACAGCAGGGTATTTGTAATTATTAAAACCATCAAAGTTGAAGAAAATGAAAACATTAAATAAAGCATCACAGGCTCAGATCACCCCGGCATCCGCACTTGAAATTTTAAAGAACGGGAATGCCCGTTTTGTAGATAATCTCAGAATGCACCGTAACCTGCTGGAGCAGGTGAATGAAACCAGCGAAGGACAGTACCCTATGGCCGCTATTGTAAGCTGTATGGATTCCCGCACTTCTGCGGAACTGATCTTTGACCAGGGCCTGGGCGATATTTTCAGTATCCGCCTGGCGGGCGCTGTTATTTCTGATAATGTACTGGGCAGCCTGGAATATGCCTGTAAGGTAGCTGGTTCAAAATTCATTGTTGTACTGGGGCATACCAAATGCGGCGCAATCAAAGGTGCGTGCGATAAGGTAGAGATGGGCAACCTGACCGGATTGCTCAACAAGATCACTCCTGCGGTATATGCTGAAAAGACCATCAAAGAAGACCGTACTTCTCACAACCCGGCTTTTGTTGATGCCGTAACACATATTCATACTGAACGTTCTGTGCAGGCTATCATGGAACAAAGTCATATTCTCCGGGATATGATACTGAACGGGGAGGTTGGTATTATCGGGGCTGTTTATGATGTGGAAACAGGTGTAGTGACCTTCAAGGAACATACCCTGATAATAGGAAGCGAAATGTACAAAGGGCATTCTGAGACCGTACTGGTTTAAGAGGCCCCGCAACTTGCAGACAAGCCATGCTTGTAGTCATATACAAAGGAGAACCCGCTCTTTTTTAGGAGCGGGTTTTTTATGTATATTATCAGATCTTTCTTAACCGGTCCACTGCTTTTTCCAGTGTTTCCTTCTTCTTTGCAAAGCAGAACCGGACTACATGATCGTCTTTCCCATCCTCATAAAATGCAGACACCGGTATGGTGGCAACGCCGAATTCTTTTGTGATCCGTTCTGCAAATTCCTTATCTCCCTCTGCTGAGATCCGGTCATAGCGCATCAGCTGGAAGTAACTTCCGGACGAGGCCAGCGGGGTAAATTTTGTATCTGCCATGAGCTGCAGGAAATAATCCCGTTTTTCCTGGTAGAAGGCCGGCAGGGAAAGATAATGTTCCGGTGTACGCAGGTAATTGGAAAGGCCGTACTGCATGGGTGTGTTTACAGAAAAGCAGAGGTACTGGTGTACTTTACGGTATTCTTTCATCAGGTGAGCCGGTGCCACGCAATACCCCATTTTCCAGCCGGTGTTGTGAAAGACCTTGCCGAAAGAGAATGTTACAAAGCTTTTCTGCAGCAGGTCAGGGTAACGGAGTATACTAAGGTGTTGCGCCCCTTCATAAACAAGATGTTCGTAGACTTCGTCTGACAGGACCAGCAGGTTGTGTTCTGTTACCAGTTTGCGCAATTCTTCTATATCTGTTTCCCGCAGGATGCTGCCGGTAGGATTATGCGGAGTATTGAGCATGATCATTTTTGTACGCGGGGTGATCCTGCTGCGTACCAGTTGCCAGTCAATATGATAATCCGGGTATGAAAGCGGTATCAGTACGGGTGTGCCGCCGTTTACCAGGACGTTGGGAATATAGCTGTCATATGCAGGTTCGAAGATGATCACTTCATCGCCAGGGCTGATGCAGGTGGCTATTGCTGTGAAGATAGCGTATGTTCCGCCGGGAGTAACGGTGATCTCTGTGTCAGGGTTCACTGTTTGTCCGTAAAGATTGCTGATCTTCTGCGCTATCACTTCCCGCAGCGGCATGATGCCTGGCATGGGGGCGTATTGGTTATGGCCCTGTTCCATGGCTTCATTGACAAGTTTTTTTAACAAGGGGTCGCAATCAAAATCGGGAAATCCCTGGGAGAGGTTAATGGCTTTATGTTCTGCCGCCAATGTTGACATGACGGTGAAAATGGTGGTTCCTACTTTGGGTAGTTTTGACATAAATGATTAATTACGAATTCGTGTCTGAAATTAAAGCATGCAATCCGTAATTGGTATCTGTTTATTTTTCTTTTTGATGTATATGCTCAAAAACGGGGTTTCGCCTTCGGCAAAACCCCGTTTTTGAGAGAGATTTATTTGCGCTGCGTGCAGCTGAAAAGCTTTTGAATGAGTTTGATGTTCTATTATCTATAAAAACTTCTCGCCTTTATTTCTTTTTACTTCTGCCACATATTCCTTGATCTGCTGTTCATTCTCTTTTTTACAGATAAGCAGCACATCTGAGGTATCTACTACGATAAATTCATCGAGTCCCTGGATGACCAGCAGTTTTTCATGCGGGGCTTTGACCATGCAGTTGGTAGCATCTACCATCATAACGTTCTTTCCCTGTACTGCGTTGCCGGCGTCGTCACGTTCCAGGTTCTCATAGGCGGAGGCCCAGGTGCCCAGATCGCTCCATCCGAAATTGGAGGGGATGACATATACATTATCAGCCTTTTCCATGATGGCATAATCAATAGAGATATTTGTACACTGTGGATAAATATTCTCTATTACTTTCTTTTCTTCCGGCGTGTTCAGGGCGGCGCGGCTCTGTTCAAAGAGTTCGTCTATTTCCGGCAGATAGGCTTTGAGTGCTGCCAGGATGGTTTTCACGTTCCAGACAAAGATACCGGCGTTCCAGAGGAAGTCGCCGCTTTGCAGGAATGTTCTTGCCAGTTCCAGGTTAGGTTTTTCCGTGAAGGTCTTTACCTGGTATACATTATCTGCCACCTGTTGTGTTTCATACTGGATATACCCGTAGCCGGTATCGGGGCGGGTGGGTTTGATGCCCAGTGTGAGGAGTGCGCTGTGTTTCTGAACAAACATCAGTGCATTGAGGCAGGTGCTGGTGAATGCGATGGAATCAAGTATCAGGTGATCTGCCGGCGCACAGATGATGTTTGCCTTCGGGTCCTGTTTATTGATCTTGTGGGAGATGTACGCTATGCAGGGAGCGGTATTCTTCCTGGATGGTTCTGCCACTATATTAACCACTGGCAGTTCAGGCAGTTGTTCCTGAACTTTTGAAACATAATGCTGGTGGGTAACTATGTAAATGTTTTCCGGCGGAATGAATTGCGAGAACCGTTCGAAGGTCCACTGCAGCAAGGATTTCCCGGTATTCAGGATATCCAGGAACTGTTTGGGGTAATCTGTTCGGCTATAGGGCCAGAAGCGGCTGCCTATTCCCCCGGCCATGATGGCCACATAAAAATGCCTGTTCACATATGTCATCTCGTTATATAATTCCTTCCCTGATTAAATCGTGTAAGTGAATGATCCCAATATATCGTTTATCCTTCAATACCAGGAGCTGAGTAATATCGTGTTGTCTCATCTTTTCCAGTGCATTTATGGCCAGTTCATCTTCCTGGATGGTTTTGGGATGAGCTGACATAATGCCAGCGGCGGTAACACTATCTGCCGGGATGTTCTTTTCCAGCATACGGCGAAGGTCACCGTCGGTGATGATACCGGCCAGTTCTCCGTTGTCCTTTAATACGGCCGTGACACCCAGCATACCGGAGGAGATAGCTACAATGATCTCTTTCAGGGTGCTGTTCAGCAAGACCTTTGGCGCCTGGTGGAGGCGGCTCAGGTCTCCTACTTTGAGATACAGCTTTTTGCCCAGTGTACCTCCGGGATGAAACTTTGCAAAATCTGCTGCTGAAAAACCATGCCATTCTATGAGGCATACTGCCAGCGCGTCGCCCATTGCCAGTTGCGCTGTTGTGCTGGTAGTGGGCGCCAGGTTATTAGGGCAGGCCTCCTGTGATACGGATGTATTGAGAAGGATATCTGCTTCCTGTGCCAGGAAAGAGCCGGTGTTGCCAACCATGGCTATCAGTTTGTTACCAAAGTTCTTTACCAGTGGCACCAGTACTTTGATCTCAGGAGAGTTCCCGCTTTTGGAAATGCAAAGGATAACATCGTTCTCCTGGATCATTCCAAGGTCTCCATGAATAGCATCTGCAGCATGCATAAAGATTGATGGGGTGCCTGTGGAATTAAGCGTTGCAACGATCTTCTGCCCTATGATAGCGCTCTTGCCGATACCGGATACCACAACACGCCCTCCACATTGGGCAATCAGATCAACAGCCTGTTCAAAATCCTCGTTAATATACTGCTGCAGGTCGTCTATTGCTGCTGCTTCCAGCCGGAGCGTCCGTTTTGCTATTTCCGCTATGTTAATAACCGTTCTGTTTTTCATGAGCAGCTACAAAGTTAACTATGATTCAGGAGATTAAACCTAATACATCCACCCATTTTATAATATCCTGCCCGGGGACGGCGGTTTTCTGTTACCGGAGCATAAAAGTGTTGCTTAAAAGTGCTTTTAAAGCTTTTGGCCCCTCTACCCTTCAATGGGTCTTTTTTACCCGCAGAACGGCATTCTGAGTACTTATACTACCCTGTTCAGCCATATTTTAATTGTGGGTCAACACATTTTTAATTAACTTCGTGTCCCCTAAAAAACACATAAACAATATCCATAATTTGTTACTTTCTTTAGAGTTTATTTGTTTTAAATTTTGAATGCAATGGCTGTTGTAAAGGTAAGTTTGATAGATGCATTACGGGAACACTTTGGGTTTGACTCCTTTAAAGGCAACCAGGAGATCATCATCAAAAGTATTCTTTCAGGCAAAGATACTTTTGTTATTATGCCAACCGGCGGAGGAAAATCCCTGTGCTACCAGTTACCGGCTCTGATGAGTCCCGGTTGTGCCCTGATAGTATCTCCTCTTATAGCGCTGATGAAAAACCAGGTAGACCTGGTACGTTCCTATAGCAGTAAAGATAATGTAGCTCATTTTCTCAATTCTACCCTGTCTAAAGCACAGATAAAAAAGGTCAGGACAGATCTTCTTTCCGGCAAAACAAAGATGTTGTACGTAGCGCCGGAAACGCTTACAAAGCAGGAGAACCTGGACTTTTTCAGGGAACTGGAGATCTCTTTTATAGCGGTAGATGAAGCGCACTGTATTTCCGAATGGGGGCATGACTTCCGTCCGGAATACCGCCGTCTGAAGGAAATGATAGAGATGATCAATGGCGATCTTCCCATCATTGCACTGACGGCGACCGCAACGCCCAAGGTACAGAGCGATATTGTGAAGAACCTTGCCCTCCGTAACCCGGAGGTATTCCTCTCCTCTTTCAACAGGCCTAATCTCTATTATGAGATCAGACCAAAAAGGAAAAAGGACCAGACCATCCGTGAGATCGTTAAATTCATTCACCAGCATAAAGGTAAGAGCGGTATTATCTATACCCTTAACCGTAAAACCACTGAAGAACTGGCAGATATGCTGGTGGCCAACAATATCAAGGCCGTTGCCTATCATGCCGGACTGGATGCCACTACCCGTGCGCAACGCCAGGATATGTTCCTGCATGAGGAAGTGGAAGTGATAGTAGCTACCATTGCCTTCGGCATGGGAATAGATAAACCTGACGTACGTTTCGTTATACACTATAACATTCCGAAGAGCCTGGAGAACTACTACCAGGAAACCGGCCGCGCAGGCCGCGACGGGCTGGAAGGTATCTGCGTATGCTTCTACTCCTACAAAGATGTTCAGAAACTGGAGCACCTGATGCGGGACAAACCTCTCAGCGAAAGGGAGATGGGCGCACAGCTGATCAACGAAACAGTTGCCTATGCTGAAAGCTCTGCCTGCCGGCGGAAAGTGATACTCCACTATTTCGGCGAGAAATATGAGGATGGCCAGTGTAATGGCGCATGCGATAACTGCCGCAATCCGAAAGAGAAAATTGAAGTGAAGAACCGGGTAGTGATTGTGCTGAAAGCTATCAAAGCCCTGGAAGAACGCTTTGGCAGTGAATATGTGGTGAATATCATTACCGGTAAGGTAAATCCGCAGATCACCACCTACCAGCATAACCAGCTGGAAGTATTCGGTGAAGGAAAAGAATTTGATGCACACTTCTGGAATTCCCTCATCCGCCAGATGATGCTGGAAGACCTGATAGAAAAAGATATTGAAGAATATGGCCTGCTGAAGATCACAGATAAAGGAAGCAAATTCCTGAAAAAGCCGTACTCTATCATGGTATCCCTCAATCACCAGTTTGAAGAAGACGGCGGTGATGACGACGAAGTAGCAGCAGAAGCACAGGCATCTGCCGATACCGTTCTCTTCGACATGCTGAAAGAACTGCGTAAAAAGGTTGCCAAAGAAAAGAACCTCCCTCCATTCGTGATCTTCCTGGAAACATCCCTGGAAGATATGGCTACACAATATCCTACTACCGTCCAGGAGCTTGAAAAGATACAGGGCGTAAGTAAAGGGAAAGCTATCCGCTACGGAAAACAATTCGTTGACGTGATCGCTAAATACGTGGAGGAGAATGATATCGTGAAGCCGGACGACTTTGTCATGAAGAGCGTTGTGAATAAGAGCGGCCTCAAGGTATTCATTATCCAGAACATTGATAAAAAGATGCCGCTGGAAACCATTGCACGTAATAAAGAGCTTTCTATACCTCAGCTGCTGGATGAAATGGAGACCATTGTAGCCAGCGGTACGAAATTAAACCTGGATTACTGCATAGATGAAGAACTGGACGACTATGCCCAGGATGAGATCATGGAATACTTTAAAGGCTGTGAAACTTCCAGTCTTGCACTTGCACGTGAAGAGCTGATTGAAAGCGATTATACGCTTGAACAGCTGAAATTGATGCGCATTAAATTCCTGGTAGAATACGGCAACTAATGAACGGACCATCGCAGATCAAAGCTACTATCGCTCCCGTGCGGGAAGCGATCATACAACATTCTTTATATCGTGAAATGCAACGGATGGATGACCTTCGTCTGTTTATGCAATATCATGTATATGCTGTCTGGGATTTCATGTCCCTTCTCAAATCATTGCAACGACATCTTACCTGTACAGATATTCCCTGGGTACCTGCAGGCAATGCTGCCACCCGTTTTCTCATCAATGAGATAGTAACCGGTGAAGAAAGTGATGTTGACCCGGAAGGCAACAGGTTGAGTCATTTTGAGCTGTACCTTCAGGCAATGGAGCAGGCAGGTGCAGATACTTCCGGTATTAAAGAATGCCTGCAGCAAATACAGCAGGGTCAGCCACTGGATACGGTATTCTCTTCTCTTCCTCCTGCAGCAGCAGATTTTGTTAAGTATACCTTCCACCTGATAGCTACTGCCCCTGTTCACGTACAGGCAGCTGTATTCACTTTTGGCCGCGAAGATCTTATTCCGGATATGTTCCTGGCGCTGGTGAATGACCTGGATAAACAGTTTCCCGGTCAGGTCAGTCTTTTCAAATATTATCTTGAAAGGCATATTGAAGTGGATGGGGATCATCATAGTCATCTGGGTATGCAAATGGTGCAGGAACTTTGTGGTGATGATATGAAGAAATGGGAAGAGGCTGCGCTTGCTTCGAAAGTAGCGTTGGAGCGCCGGAAGGCGCTGTGGGATGGGATCCTGGAAGAAATAAAAACTTTTGTTGTTTAAAATTTGGAACTTCGAAAGATATTTTCTTATCTTTGCACTCCCTTCACAGGAAGGGGATAAAAAAAAGAGATGGTGCGGTAGCTCAGTCGGTAGAGCAAAGGACTGAAAATCCTTGTGTCGGCGGTTCGATCCCGCCCCACACCACAGAATAGGTAAAGCCCTGCATTGCAGGGCTTTACTTTTTTATATCTACCGGAGGATCGAACCACTCAGTTTATGATCTGCTATTTGTCTATGTCCTGGAATGCATTCATGGTGCCCTTAAGTTGAATCCGGTCGTAGATGTACAACCCCACAACGCAAGTGCGCGTTAGGTGCCATGGTGGTAACGCGCTCTCCGGGCGGCAGATCCTGCCGCAAAAGTCTGTTGCTGAGAGAATCGGTAATGAATTGCGCCCTGATAATGGAACAGGGTATGCAACATAAAAAGATAAAAAGGCAGCTTCTTTTCATTATATACTATTTCACCGTACCAATATACTCATCCAGGTCGTCTTCTTTACCTAACCCTAGTTTTAATTTGATGCGGTAACGCGCCATCAAAATACTTCTGGGAGCAACGCCTAGCCTTTGGGCGATTTCTTTATTGGTTAACCCAAGAGAGATATAGGAGCAGTGCTTGAGATCTAATCTGGACAATGAATTCCCGGATTTTTCTTTTAGTTTTTCAAAAAACTCAGGTCTTATATTATCAAACTCAGCTTTGTTAGCGGCTTGCGAATCATCTATACGTTTATGCTGGTCGATGATCTGGTTGATCTGTTTTAGTACATGGTCTCCATTTTTATGTTCATCAATTTTCTTTTGCAGCGTTTGTAGCAACTCATCTTTTTGTTCTACCTGTAAACTACCGGCCAACAATTCTTTTTGTAACCACTCCTGGCGCTCCTGCAATAACAGTTGTTCCGCCTTCAAACGCATAGCTTCTTCTTCTTTCAGGCGGGCATGCAGCGATGCTGCCGCGTTTTCATTCTCCAATAGTTTTTGTTGATGCAAAGTTGCTTTTAGGCGCAATTGAAAAAAGCGCACAATGAACAATAATGCAATGATAGCCGCTATCGCCAGTGATATATAAAGGTAGTTGAGTTTCTTGTTTAATGCGGCGGTGTGGCTAAGCGTTTTCAATGCAGCCTCTTTTTTTTCCGACTGATACTGGGCTTCCAGTCGATTGGTAATTGCCAGCTTGTCTGCATCGTACAATAGCTGGTGCTGAGCATAAAATTCCTTATAGTATTTTAGCGCAGCCGTGGGGTTGCCCATTTTTTCATACAAACTTGAAAGCGCTTCCATAAATTGAGCCATATTCCGGGGGGTGTCATTGCTGTAAGACTGAAACAACGAAAGCCCGGTTAACAACAACTTCTCTGCTTTCTTGTAATTACCCGCTGCTATTTCATAATTGCTCATCATGACATAACAGGCTGAAAGAACAGTTAACTGCCGGGTTTTCAGCGAAGCATCCAGGGCTATTTCTAAATAGTGCCATGCAGTATCCTTGTATTTAGCAGGAAAATATTGTGCATAGAGGTTTGCCGTGTTAAAGGCAATAACAGCCAGGGTGGTGTGAATTATCATACGGTCCCCATGTTCGGCGAAAAGTTGTACGCCCGTTTTATTATAAAAAAGCGCGGAATCCAGTAACGCTCTGTTTTCTGGTTGTTTATTGTACGAATAATGATACCAGGTTGCCAATGCCTGATAAGCAGAAGCCAACATATCCAAATCACCGCTTTGCCTGGCTGTTTGCAAACATAGCTGCGCATATTTTTTCTCATTTACTAAATCATCCCATTCCGCATAATTGCCGGCCATATTATAGTAAACCAGGGATTGATAATTATAGGCGTCTGTTCCTTCCAGGTATTTCAAGGCCTGCAGGTAGGTTGCCATTGCTTCATGGTCTAATACCTGAACATCCTGGAGCCATCCTTTTCTAAGCCAGGCAAAACCTTTAATGCTCCTGTCAGCAGTTTTATCTGCATACCATACAGCACTGTCCGATGCTTTTTGTGCCAGCGGCAATTCCTTATTTATAAAATGGAAGAACACCAGGTGGGTATACACAAGCGCCTGATACCGGGCGTCGGGTAGTTGCCGGCTTAACGATAGGGCCTTTTCAGCAATTCGTAGGGCACTTTTTATATCAGTAATTGATTTGGCCCTTGCCAATAAGGCCATAGTGGTAACACGTTCTTCAGGTGAAAGGTTCTTTTGTGTTAGCCTGTTGCTCAATGAATCTACAATGAACTGGGCCCGGGTATCTACAGAGGCTATACATATTATAATAATAAAACATACTAAACCGATTTTCTGCTTCATATAGTAACTTAATCTGTTGCAAATGTACACTTGTAGTGTATTGGTAGTAAGTATTTACGCCTCATGTAGACTATTTGTAGCACCAGGCTTCCTATATTCTTCGTTGCCCAGGTCTATTTTGACACGGTATTGTGCAGATATATTACATGCTTTAAATATAGTGATCAGCATCATGTGAGGGATTGTCGCGAGCAACACTACCAGGAAAATAACAATCATGGATATTGGGTATTAGAGACGTGGAAAGAAGCATAAGTATATTGATAGTTCACGTTTCACCGGTCTTGTAGGCCATTTGTAGCACCATGTTGTTTTACTTTTTTAATGGGTAAGTATATTTTTGACAATCCATCGGTGAAGCAGGGGACTACAGTGAGAGCGCATAACTGTCTGATGACTTCCAATGTTTTACTGACCTTATATTCCCTGATGTAACGATGCACTTATTTTATATTGTATATCCTGTTTAAAACTTATCTATGATCATGAAGAATATCGAGTTGTCCTTAAATTTCCTTTATCTGCCTCTTGCGTTTTGTATTTTGTCAATGTATTCCTGTAAGAAGGAATCGTCAGGCAATCCCAACAATGATCCTACAACCACTTCGCTAAAAATAACTTCGTTTGCACCCCTGGGCGGTGAAGTAGCTGATTCGGTTACTATTTTGGGCGTTGGTTTCAGCAAAACGGCCTCTTCAAATAAGGTTGCTTTTAATGGTACTCAGGCTACTGTAATAACAGCTACCGATACCAGTTTGCGTGTAACGGTCCCTGCGGGGGCTTCAACCGGAAAAATTACGGTAACCAGTAACAACAATACTGGCAGCAGCGACAGCAACTTTATAGTAGGACCGGTGGTGTTTACTTTAGCAGGCGGCCCTCCGTTAGGATACCAGGATGGAACCGGAACCACTGCCAGGTTTAGCGGTGTATGCGGACTGGCAATGGATGCTTCAGGTAATTTATATGTTACAGACGCCAATAATAATCGGATCAGAAAAGTTACCCCGGCAGGCGTTGTAACCACTTTTGCAGGAGATGGTTCAACGTCTGTGATGTCCGGCCCCTGGGGTGTGGCCATTGATGCTTCGGGGAATCTATATGTATCTGACATGTATAATAACAGAATACTGAAAATTACCCAGGTGGGCGTAATTACCACCCTGGCCGGTGGTACTGCTGGTAATAAAGACGGGCAGGGCACTGATGCCAGTTTTAGCTGGCCGAAAGGGCTTACTGTTGATGCCTCCGGCAATGTATTTGTGGCAGATTGTAATAATCACCGCATCAGAAAGATCACCCCTGCAGGATTGGTTACTACTGTGGCTGGTACAGATATCAGCGGCGGCTTTGTTGACGGTGATGTTTCAGTGGCCAGGTTTAATTTTCCTTCAGATGTAGCTATAGACGCTTCGGGAAACCTGTATGTAACCGATGAGTTTAATTATCGGGTACGCAAAATAACACCGGCGGGCGTGGTAAGCACCTTTGCAGGGGCCTGGACCTATACAATTTTAAATGACCCCCTGGGTATTACAATAGATGCCTCCGGGAATCTGTATGTTGCTGATATCTCACGCCAGATAAAAAAAATAAGTCCGACAGGAGTGGTAACCATTATTGCAGGCTCTGGCGAAAATGGATATGTTGATGGGCCTGCATCGCTGGCCAGGTTTAATAATCCATATGATCTGGCGGTTGACGCTTCAGGAAAAGTGTATGTTACAGACTGGAGCAATGGCGCCATCCGGGTGATCAGGTAGTTTACAGCCATAGTTCACTAACAAAATTGGTTGAAGTCAATTATATAAGGCAGTGAATCTGCCAGTAACCTGTTTATTATTTAATCCAAATACAATTTACACTATGGGCCTATTAGAAAAAAGAGCCTTAAAAACATTCCAGGAAGGCACTTACCAAAATTTAACAAACGAGATCAATACCCTGGCAGGTTTTTCCCTTGAACTTGATGTAAAATGGGAAACATTGGCATTGGACGAATACTCGCACCTGTATGAAGAAGCATTTACCAAGGTTTATTTTACTCCCCTTATCGATGCGTTAAAAGAAATAGCAGCCGACGACATGGGCAAAGAAGCTCTTAAAGAAACCCTGAAGAAAGTGGTTGTTAAAAATGAGGTGGGCAATTGTTATGGTTCTACATGCTATGCATTTAGCGAAGGAGTATTAACTGTGGATCATATGCCGTTTGGTAATATAGATAACGTTACCGAACGTTCTGAAGAATTGGCTAAACTTTTAATGCAAAATTTATAGGAATTGGTCAATTTAAATAAAGTCTTACAATCAGTTCCTGCTATAGATAAGCAGGAACTGTTATTTTATATCGCAGCACAATTTTACCATATTTCCCAGTATGTGAATATAAACCATTTCAATGGAATGAGACGATATGAGACGAAGAGAGACTTAAAATGAGACGATTGTTTAAATTAAATTTGAGACGAATAGAGACTATGAGACAACTCTATAACTGATTTTTTACCAAATTATTTAATGCTTCAAAATCCTCCAAAAAATTCGACATTTCCCCGCCCTTCTCCACAGACAGAGCCTCAACTTTCGTTGAGGCTTTGTTATTTTTAGTCAAACCCCTCACATGCGCGCCAGGATCAAATAGACAATTTTAAGCGCTAAATTACTTATCTTAATATTGAAAATCTACTCACTACACTTATCAATACAAAGATGGGAGAAGAAGATATGCTGCGTGATCAGCTGGCTAATGATCTTTCTGTTGTGCGATGGTTATGTTTCACACATTTGAAATGCTACTTCCACTATGTAAACAGGTCCTCCATCAATACTTCGGCCTGTATTCGCCCCAGATAATATTCATTTTTCCGGGTACTATAAGTAGTGATAATAGTAGGAAACAAAGTCTTTTTGGAGCCGGTTTCTGCACGAAAAACATTCACTTTTACATCCAGTTCCGAAGCATATTTTTTGTCGATCACAAACTCACCACCGGAAAACTTCATTTCACAAATATTCATACAACGATCCTGACGATCTAATAACAGGTCAATTTGTGCGCCCTGTACACCTTTTTCCGGTGCATGACGCCATGTACTGGTATGGGTTAGTACGCCTTCAATGCCCAGTTTACGCCTGATTTGCAACACATGCTTTTGACAAACAGACTCAAAAGAAAATCCGCTCCAGGTAGTATAGGCAGATGTGCCGTATTGACGAAGCCAGGTGCCCGTTTCGGTATCTTTAGCATGCTCAATAAATTTCAGGTAGAACAACGAATGGCTATAGCAAGCCTCGCTGTCAGTATTTTTTGCTCAGAAGTACGTCCGGTTAAATTCATCGCATTTTATTTCCAGCCAAAACCAGCACTTTTACCCCTATTTTGGACGCGGATAAAATTTTATCCCCAGCCAAAACAACACTTCCTCAGCTCATTTGGACGTAAAAACAGAAGTTCCTCATTTTCAAAAAGGCGATTTTGTCTTCCGACATTCTATCCTTTAAAATTTAACATATTACAAATCTCTTCAAATCCTCTAAAAAATTCGATATCTCCCGCTTTCCTCCACAGAAACCAGTCTGGCTTCAACTGAAATGTATGTACCCTATTTTCCATTGTGTGAGAATAAGCTATTCCAATGAAATGAGACGATATGAGACGAATAGGGGCTTAAAATGAGACGATCGTTTAAATACAATTTGAGACGATATGAGACGAGTAGAGACTACAAGTAATCCTATACCTGATTTTTCACCAAATTATTTAATGCTTCAAAATCCTCCAGAAACTTCGACATCTCCCCATTATGATGGCCTTTTTTTATACCCATAAGCCCGGCAGACATATATTCTAAGTCACACCGGACTATCTCAATTACTGTCAATTCTATCGACGAATATAGGGAACCCATGTTTTAAATTTGGCCCTTGCAATGAGCAGGCGGTTTTTGTTAAGCCGATACCCATAGATTTTTCCAATTGTACCTATTTTTTAAGGTTATTACCTTAAAATACGCCTTGATCTTTAAGGCTATACCCTTAAATTTGATTTATAACTTTAAGGGTATAGCCTTATGAAAATACAAAATAGCCTATTGGTCATCCGTCAATTGGATAGAAAATGGAAGGGCTGCAACCCTTCCAGGGCTTTCCATTGCCCTGTTCAAGGAACCTTACTAATAAATCTACCGGGGAACAGCCGGCGGTATAGTTCAAAAGTATCATCCATGATCTTCCTGAAGGGAATATAGGTTAGATCATCAAATAGCAGCTCTCTCAGCACATTCTCTCTTTCCGGCGTTTCCCGGGTATCCTGATCGTTTCCCCACCGTCCAAGAGATAGGAGAAGCTGTCTTCGGAAGTAATAGTTCTTCGGGCCATCTGCTGTTTCAATATCCGAATCATCCAGGGTTGTATAGAGAAAGCTTATGAGAAGAGGCTCATCTGTAAGCTGGTAATCCCATACCCTACCCTTAAGGTGCGTATGTATAAAATCCAGTACATTCTCTTTATCATTGATCAATCCCTGTGCATACAAATTTTCATCCAGGCGCAGGTACCGGTTATCAAACAACCACTTAACAAGCATGGCATAGATATGATGGAAATCCCGCACACCATCGCCCTCTCCAAACCAAACTCTCAGAATATCGCGGTATTCCTTAATGCGCAACTCGATGTCAGTGCATACCTTCTTTAAAGGATCGTAATATGCTATGATCTCAAAATCTTTGCTGTAGTCTTTAATAAATCTCCAGACCGGCGCTTTTTGGGGAATACCATAATATGAAGTCAGTTCTTCTTCGGTAGCTGTATAAGATGGTGTAACATTCCAGAACCCTTCATAGTATGAACCCAGTTCATCCCTGACCGGTGTATAGGATGATGGAACATTCCGGACCCGCCCGGCTCCTCCACGCCCTTGACAAGATGGTTCAATGCCGCTCCGAATTCCTACTGCACTTACATAGGGGAGAAACGAATTTTGTGGTTGTTCTTTCCCAACCAGGACCGGAGGATAAAACTTTTCATGAATGATCTCATAGCTAAAAACAACACATACCCTGTTTCTTTCATCGGTTATAATTTTTGTCAGCTCATTGGCTGCTATGTTTTGAGGTGGCTCTTCCAGTCCATATTTTGAAAAAAAACTGATTAATTCCGGATCAGTACTTTTCAGCCCTATCAATC
This sequence comes from Chitinophaga tropicalis, assembly GCF_009758205.1. GTDB lineage: Bacteria > Bacteroidota > Bacteroidia > Chitinophagales > Chitinophagaceae > Chitinophaga > Chitinophaga tropicalis. The sequence goes on along the minus strand of NZ_WRXN01000001.1, from coordinate 645,531 downwards.
CGAAAAGATCTTTCTGAGTCATGTGTGATGTTTTGTCTACCCAGGGTGGCATTGATACCACGGAGGAGGAAGGGCTGACGCCCGTCCTCCTCCGTTCTACATACAGCACTCAGGGCTTCTGGCATATCATAATATGATTGAGAAATGCGTCCTGCCGTTTTGGAAGGGCCCAGTTCACAAACATGCACCAGAGATTAAGTACAGAGAATGTGAAGGAAGTTACAAGCTTGCGAACGGGTTTGAAAAAATTCAACTTGGAGAGTACAGAGCTGTCTATATAAGACATGAATATCTGCATCTGCGCCTGTACCGAAGTTCCCAGTTTTTCATAATGCACTATTTCAAACCCGTTCTGCTTCATTAAATTTTTTATGCCGAAGGAGGTATAGCGGTTACAATCATTCGGCGCTTCATGCTCTGCAATAAGGAACGGGCAGGTAACGAGCATCACTGCTCCCGGCTTCATTACACGGTGCAGCTCGGAGAGCATGTCTTCGAGATTGAACACATGTTCGAACACTTCTGTAGATAACACACTGTCAAATGAATTGGATTCAAGTGGAATGGTCTTGCCATCATAAAATACATCTATCTGCTCGTTTACATGACTGTGGCCCTGGCCTTCAAAATCTACCCCGATGTATTCTTTTACATTTATCAGGCTTTTATAGGGTTTGCTACCACAGCCAAAATCCAGCATACGTCCGTGAAGCTTGTCAAAATGCTTCACGAGATTTTTGATCAGTAAACTTCTTGTGATGTAAAAAGATTGACTGATAGAGGGATTGAAATTTCTGCTTACAGTACTCATAGATATAGTTTGACGAATAGGTTAAACGACTAAATAAGACATAGGTTACATTAACCATACCGGCAATATTGCAAACAGTATGATCTTCGCTACAGTAATTCCAGAAGCTATCTGTGAATAGCAGAAAAACGGGTCTTAAAACAAAATCTCACAGCATGTGTTTCCAACCAAAATGCAGGCAGAGCTACCAGCTCCCCTGCATTACAAATAGTTCCGTTTATTTTTCAGATGACCACTGCTTTTACACAGCGATCTTTATTTCTTCTTCTCTTAAAGGTTTGATCTTCCCTTTACCAAATCTACTCTTCAGCCCTAAGATAGGCTTTTCTATAAATTGATAAGAAATATATCCTACCAGGAAAACAATTCCCAGGTTCTGAGGGAACTGATTGACCCAGGAATTAAAATTGCTGTGCAAAAATAATTGCTGCCAGATATATAAAGAATACGAGAGCACACCAATAAATACCACGCCTTTCATGTTTAAGATACCGGCAAATTTAGATGGTACATACACTGACCAGAATATTAAATACATGATCCCGATATTCAGCAGGCTTTTACCTATTATCATATCGTATGCGCCGGGAAACCTGAATAACAGCAGTTTGTTGATGACCAGTACAAAGGCTAAAACACCTGCCAGGATATAATTATTCCTGAGGTATGGTTCATACTTTTCTCTCAGGGAGATATTACTTTCCAATAACGCACCAAGACATCCTATCAGAATAGAATCTCCGCCTGTCTGTAACATCATGGCTATCTGTCCCCTGCTGCCCGGCATTAAAAAGTAAGTTGCCACCCTGATTGCAGGCATGAGCACAATGATTCCCGCTACTACCTTCACCAGTTTTTCTTTCGGTATTTTCAGGAACATAATTGGCCATAACAGGTAAAATTGTTCTTCCATTGACAAAGACCAGAAATGCCCGAAGAACCATCCTCCGTTAGGATCTGGTACAGAGGTAAACAGATGCTGATAATTCCAGAGATATACAGAGGCTAATCCAAGCTTTGTATAATCAACAAAAATGGCAGAGACAAAAAATAACTTTATGACAAGGACTGAAATAATATAGAGATAAAATATGGGGAATATCCTGAATGCCCTCCTGATATAAAAATGTTTGATATCAATACTTCCGGTCTGGGCCCTTTCCCTGATCAATAACCTGGTTATCAGATAACCACTGATCACAAAGAAGATCTTTACGCCAAGGTAGGAATCTGCCAGGAAAAGCATTGCCTTACTATCGCCCAACTGTGCAGGCATTGTTGATCTGGCATGCGCCAGTAAAACCATCAAAATGGAAATAGCACGAAGCCCATCCAGGCTCCGGATGCGGTCCATTGAAGCAGCTCTGATGTTTGACAAGGTATAGGGATATTTATATGTTCTTAAAAAACCGTCGGATCGGGGCGGTGTATCCGTTTTAGGCTATCATCTGACCTGCCGGGTCAAACTGACACACTCCTCCAATCCGATACAATGTATAAATTTTTTTCATGTTTATACAAAAATATTATTTTTTTATTCTATGTGTTAGGGGTGGCCGGTATTATTCTTATTATTATAACCCCTACCTTTGGTTATATTCCAACTTTAAAAGCCATTGTCATGAACAATCCTGTTGTGCTTTCCAAAGGCTGTTACGTGGGATCGAAAGTGAAGGAACATAACATTGGACATATCACGACCAGTGAAACCATCTTCCCTGAGAATCTTACATCTGACTGGCATTGCCATGAAAATCCTCATTTTTCGCACATCCTTTCCGGAGGCAGCCAGGAGATAAGAGAGAAGAAGGCAGAGCAGCAAATGGCAGGAACAGGGTTGTATTATTACCCGGGAGTTGTGCATCAGAATGTGCATTACCGCCCCGGGACCCGCATATTCAATCTTGAGATAGAAGAGAATTTCTTTAATACATACAACCTGGCTATTCCGCCGGAATCGCTGATGTATGAAGGCAATGCAGTTATCAATGCCGGCGGATTGGTACGGTTGCTGAGGGAACATTATTATAACGATGAATGCAGCAGCATCTCTTTAGAACAATTGTGTATCAACCTGATAGATTCCAACCCGAATATAGAAAGACATTATCCTGAATGGACCCGGCAGATCATCACTGTGCTGAATGATCTCTGGGATGAACCTCTTTCTCTCGCAGACCTCGCTGCTCATGTTGGTATTCACCCGGTTACCCTGTCAAAATATTTCAGCCGGTATTTTTCCTGTACATTGGGGGAATACCTGAGAAAGATCAAAATTGAAAGAGCGCTTGTACTGATCCGCTCCAACAAGTTCTCTTTAACAGAAATTGCTTATAAATGCGGATTTACAGATCAGGCGCATTTTACCCGGACATTTCAGCAGCTTACCGGTATACTTCCCAAACAGTATAAAAAGATCTGAGGCCCCCTCTTCTACGCTAATACCATACAATTTTGCCGGGAAACAGGCTTTTACCTTTGTAACAACAAGGGTAAGACATGCCATCAGCCGTTTTAAGAACAATACAGCAACGGGATAATGCTCCTCTTGCAGCTATTATCCGCCAGACGCTCATTTCCTTCCAGGCCAACGTTCCCGGAACAGCCTTTTCAGATCCTGAGCTGAATGCTCTTTTCGAGACCTTTCAGACTCCGGGAGCCTGGTACTGGATAGCAGGGGAACGCAATAACATTTTATGAGACACATTTCTTTGATATTCTGCAGCCTGTTATTCATATGCTGCACAGCTTACAGCCAGGGGCGCAATCAGCAACTGCATCAGCTTTTTGAAAAATATTACAGGGAAAGCCAGCAACTGGAGCCGCTCAATGCAACTTTTGCAGGCGATCACCGCTATGATGACCTGCTTCCGAATGATGGCACCATCGCTTATACCCAACAAAAATCTGCGTTTGATAAAAAATACCTGCACCTGTTGTCCGGGTATAACAGGAATGCCTTAAATACTGCAGACAGAATTTCATTCGATGTATTGAAAGAGATACTCGAAATGGACCTTGAAAGGATGAAATACCATGCGGAATATCTGCCCATTAACCAGTTCGCTTCTCTCCCACTGCTGATAGGCCAGCTTGGCTCGGGAAAATCAGCACAGCCATTCCAAAACCTGAGGGATTACGAAAACTGGATGAGGCGGATTTCCGCATTTTCAGAATGGGCAGATACCGCTATCGGCAACATGAAAAAGGGCGTATCGCTGGGCATTGTATTGCCGAAGGCGCTGGTGGTGAAAATGATCCCGCAAATGGAGGCCCTGGCGGAAAAAGATACGGTTAAAAATATCCTGTTCCAGCCGCTGAATAACCTCCCGCCTGCTATGCCTGCTGCAGAGCGGGAGAAGGTAAAACAGTCCTTCCTGCAATCTTTAAATCAACAACTATTGCCGGCGTACCAGCGTCTTGCAAATTACCTGAAGAACGATTATCTGCCACATGCTACCGATTCTGCAGGACTTTCCGGCGTGCCCGGAGGTGCGGAACTATACAGGTATTATGTACGGTATTTCACAACAACAGGCCTCAGTCCGCAGGAGATCTATGAGACCGGCCTCAGGGAGGTTGCCCGTATCAGCGCAGCTATGGAGGAACAGAAAAGGCGGAGCGGTTTTAACGGTACCCTGCAGGAGTTCCTTACTTTTCTCAGAACTGACCGGCAGTTCATGCCGTTTAAAACGCCGGAGCAGGTATTGCAGGCTTACCAGCAGATCTATGACAAGATAAAGCCCACTCTGCATACAATGTTCAGTGTTACCCCAAAAACAAAATTTGAGATCAGAAGAGTGGAGGCCTTCAGGGAAGCATCACAGAATGGTCCTTCCTATATAGTCGGATCTGTTGACGGCACCCGCCCCGGTATTTTCTATGTACCTATTCCCGACGCTACGAGGATCAATGAGACATTCCTGGGTATGGAGGCTACTTTCATACATGAAGCTATTCCCGGACATCACTACCAGATTTCCCTGCAGCAGGAAAATACATCGCTGCCATCTTTCAGGCGGCAGATCAGTTTCAGCGCTTTCACAGAAGGATGGGCGCTGTACTGTGAATCTCTCGGTAAGGAACTGGGATGTTACAATGATATGCCTCAGCAGATGGGCGCCCTGAACAATGAGATACACAGGGCCATCCGCCTGGTACTGGACGTAGGCATCCATACCGGCAAAATGACCCGGGAAGACGCTATTTCCTATATGCTGACCCATGAGTCTATCAGCGAGGAAGAAGCCATTAACTCTGTAGAACGATATATGGCATTGCCAGGACAGGCGCTCACCTATAAAACAGGTGAGCTGGAAATACTCAGGCTGCGCGAAAAATGCAGGAAGAAACTGGGGGCCAGGTTCAATATTATCAAATTCCATGACGCATTGCTGGGGCAGGGAGATATGCCATTGAGCGTACTGGAACAGTATATGGACGAATGGGTGGGTAGGCAGTAGTAGCGGATCTGTTGCTTAAAAAAAGGGTTTGCCGACGGCAAACCCTTTTTTTAAGAGGGCGCTGCGCGCAGCTTTAAAAGAGATTTTTGAGAGGACGGGACAGAAAAACATTATATAATATAATATGCGTTGAGGGCAGGGGAAAAAATGTTAAATTGTAAAAGACAATAACCGATTCCCTAAAAGAACTAACTAATCATTTAACCATAACCTAAACCTTTCCCATGAACAGGTCTTTACACAGTGGAGAGGATACGCATTTGCAACAAGCATTGTCATTTGCCCCAATAGGCGCCTTCCTGTCAGATATGGAGGGAAACTGCTTTTTTGTAAATAAAGAATGGGAAAAAATATCTGGTCTTTCTTTCGCGGCATCCCAGGGAAAAGGATGGCAGAAAATAGTACTGGAGGAAGATCTTCCTGAAATCATCACTACTATACAAAAATCAGAATATCCCTTTGTTTTAAACTACAGGATAGTACATCCACAGAAAGGACTGCGCTATTTCAGGGTGGATGCAATCCGTGTTACAGACGGCTCCGGTCATAATAGCTACATTACAGGTTATGTACAGGATACTACTGAAGAGAAGAATGCAGAAGGCCGGCAGACAGAGCTTACCAAGCACTTACAGGCCCTGATCACTTCCCTGGAAGATATTGTATTTGAAATAGATGGTAACCAGACCTTCAGGAATGTGTGGGTATACGATGATAGCCTGCTATACATGCCAAGGGAAACATTCCTGGGGAAAAAGATACAGGACGTGATAGGCCCACAGGCCACCGCATTCAGCAATGTTGTTGCAGAAGTGGTTAAGACCGGAGAAGTACGGGAAATTGTTTACAAACATTTTGAAGAAAGCAGGAACCAATGGTTTAGGGCCAGGATTAAACCGGTTATCAAAGCGCCTGATCCTGCAGACTATATCATGGTGCTGAGCATACAGGACATTACTGCTTCCCGCATGGCTGAATCGTCCTTACAGGATATCAAAAGCAGGCTGGAACTTGCCAACCAGCTGCTGGACGTAAGCCAGGAATTAAGTCAGACGGGGGGATGGGAGCTCAATTTACACACAGGGGAAGTTTTCTGGACACGGCATACCTACCTGATCTATGATGTAGCGCCTGATTTTGTTCCTTCTTTTGACAGCATGCTTTCTTTTTATGAAGAAGAATACCGGCCCATCATAAACAGCTTCCGTGAGGCAGCTATCAGTCAACGGAAAGCTTATGATATTGAACTGAGGATCATTACCGCAAAGCAGGTAAGAAAATGGATACGTGTGATAGGCGTTCCCGTTATCAAGGATGAAGAAGTGGTGATGATAAGAGGTGCGCTGATGGATATTACCAAAAGAAAGGAGGACGAGCTGGAACTGATAATGGCAAAGAATATTGCCGAAGATGCGGCAAGGGCTAAGTCAGACTTTTTATCTATTATGAGCCATGAGATCAGGACGCCTCTGAACGGCATTATCGGGATAGCCAACCTGCTGAAGTTAAATTATATGCCGGACCAGGAAGAGTATATCAGCAATCTTCTCTTTTCTGCAGATCATTTATTGCAGCTGATCAACGATATTCTTGATCTCAATAAGATGGAACAGGACAAGCTTGATCTTACACATGCAGAAGTAAGCCTGTCTGACCTGGTGAAGAATATTCAGAATCAATTCAAATCTCTTGCATCGGCCAAAGGACTTGAGCTGATAAGCCAGATAGATAAGGAGATACCCAGGAGGATCATTGCTGATCCTATAAGGCTGGGACAGATACTGAACAACCTGGTGAGCAATGCTATAAAATATACGGAGAAAGGAACGGTGACAATATCGCTGCAACAGGTATCCCGGCTGAAAGACAAGACCACTGTTCATTTTTCAATAAAAGATACGGGCATTGGCATTCCTAAAGAGCATCATGAAACGGTCTTTGAAAGTTTCAGGCAGGTACAGCAGTCTGCCGTCAGAAAGCAGGCTGGCACCGGTCTTGGGCTGACCATCACGCAGAAGCTGATAACACTGCACAACAGTCATATATATATTGACAGTACTCCTGGTGTAGGAACGGAGTTTCATTTTGACCTGGTGTTTGATCTGCCAACCAAAAAGAACAAACCGCCCAAGCGAGTTCAGATCACGGAACTATCTCCTTATATCAAAAAGTTCAAAGGGATACGGTTGTTATTTGTGGAGGATAATCCTATCAACATCATGGTGGCTGAGAAACAACTGGAGTATTTTGGTATACTTCCTGACTGCGCCCAATGCGGGGAAGATGCTCTTGAGCTCTTAAAGGAAAATACCTATGATGTTGCTTTCGTGGACCTGCATATGCCTGAAATGGATGGTTATACCTTATCACAGATCATACGGAATCAGTATTCCGAGATACACATCGTCATTTTCACGGCAGACATTATGCCTGAGGTGCGCAGAAAGTTTGCCCGGATGGGTATATTCGATATACTGAACAAACCGTTCTTTCCCCGTGAAATGCTTTCTACATTGCTGAAGATAGCGCAGATCAAGAAGATGGACATAGGAGTATAGCTCTACTCTCCTACTGCTACCGGTCTGTTTTTATCTGTGATCCATTCACTCCATGAGCCTGCATATAATTTTGGTAAAGGATAGCCGGCATATTCTGCCAGCAGGACGTTGAATGCTGCAGTTACTCCGGAGCCGCAATAGAATATTACATTTCCTTTTTCGAAATCTTTCGCAAAATATTGTTTAACTGCATCCGGAGCAGCTACTGTTCCATCTGCCGCAATATTTGCGTTGAATGGCCTGGATAATGCCTGTGGAATATGTCCTGCTACAGGATCTATTGTTTCGTTCTGCCCGGCGTAGCGGTCTGCCGTCCGGGAATCTATCACACAGCTATTCCCTTCTTTCATTGACGCCAGCACGTCTTCTGCATCTGCCAGCAATTCGTCCCTGAATTGTGCTGTAAAGGGTTTGGCGGCAGGGGTTACAATTTTATTATCCAGCGGATACCCGGCTGTTGTCCATGCTTTCTTCCCTCCTTCCAGTACGGCAACTTTATCATGGCCGGCCCATTTGAGCAGCCACCATAATCTTGCTGCTGCCATAAACCCGGCTGCTGCATCGTAAGCAACTACCTGTGTGGAAGCTGTAATTCCCCATGATGTGAATGTTGCCACCAGGTCCTGTTTCTGTGGTAAGGGATGACGGCCTGTTTCTCCTGCTATTATTTTACCGGAAAGGTCTTTATCAAGATCTGCGTACAGTGCGCCGGGAATGTGTGCCTGTGCGTACTCATTCTTTCCCCATTCTTTATCTGCCAGTGCAAAGCTGCAGTCAATGAAAAGTACATCTCCTGAAAGCGCGTGCGCTTCTGCAGGTTTAATAAAGGTTGTATAGCTCATAACTATGTTGTTCTTAGATTTGTTAAACCACTTTCACATCTCCGTTCTCATATGCAATGATGACGGTTGGTTTAAGATTGATGAACAGCCCTGTTTCGACGATACCCGGAATAGCTTTCAGCTGCTGATGCAGTTGTTCAGGGTTCTGTATGGTACCGAAGGCACAGTCTATTATGTAATTGCTGTTGTCTGTAATGTAGGGTTTGTCTTCCCTGGTGCGGAGTGTGGGAACACCTTTGAGGGATTGTAATGTTTTAAATACCAGTTCCCATCCAAAAGGAACTATTTCCAGCGGCAGGGGAAATTTACCCAGTGTTTTTACATACTTCCGTTCATCTGCCACTATGACCCGGCGCCTGCTGGCCAGCGCTACGATCTTTTCACGCAGCAATGATCCGCCGCCGCCTTTGATAAGCTGAAAGTCTTCGCTGATCTCGTCTGCACCATCGATGTCTATATCCAGTTGCTGAATTTCGCTGAAAGATGTGATGGGTATGCCCAGTTCCCGCGCCTGTTTTTCTGAGGCAACAGAGGTAGCTACTGCCTGTATATGCAATCCTTCCTTCACCATAGCACCAAGCCGTTCTATTGCCCAGTATGCGGTTGAGCCGGTGCCAAGCCCTACCAGCATTCCCGGCTGTACCAATGACGCCGCTTTTTCACCGGCTGCTTTTTTTGCTTGAGTGATCGTGTCCATGATTATCCTGTTAGTTATGTAACTATTGCAATATAATACTATTGCCCCGATTGTATTATTTTTGAAAATACGGGTAGTGCATCAGTTTCAATTCTATTTGATGTACAACCTGAGAAACTGTTCAAAAATGGGTTTCGCCTTTGGCAAACCTATTTTTTGAGAGCGATTTTTTGCGCTGTGCGCGGCTGGATTATTTTGAATAAAGGAGATTTGAATGATACATTACGAGACCACTACCACTACTGCACAACGTATTAAAGCAATCTTTACCGGATCTATAGGCAACCTGGTTGAATGGTATGACTGGTACGCCTATGCTGCTTTCGCTATTTATTTTGCCCCTGCGTTCTTTCCCAACAGCGACCCTACAGCGCAGTTGCTGGACACGGCAGCCATCTTTGCCGTGGGTTTCCTGATGCGGCCAGTAGGAGGATGGTTGTTTGGCCGTATTGCCGACCGTACCGGCCGCAGAACGGCTATGACGTTGTCTGTATTGCTGATGTCGCTGGGCAGTATGCTCATTGCCATTGCCCCCACATACAAAATGGCCGGGCTGCTTTCTCCCATAATCCTGCTTGTTGCCCGTTTACTGCAGGGGCTGAGCGTGGGCGGGGAATACGGGACTTCCGCTACTTATCTGAGCGAAATTGCGACCAGTGAGCGGCGAGGCTTTTATTCCAGTTTCCAGTATGTGACCCTGATTGGCGGACAGCTTATTGCCCTGGGTATACAAATGTTGCTGCAAAAGGTATTTCTCACTTCAGAACAATTGCATGAATGGGGATGGCGTATTCCCTTTTTTATAGGAGCAGCCCTTTCTGTTTTTGCGCTTATTATTCGCCGGCATATGCAGGAAACTGCGCCGGCAGAAAAAGATAACCGCAAACGCGGGTCTCTGCCTGTGCTGCTCAAAGAACATCCCCGGGCTGTGCTTACTGTAGTGGGCCTTACCATGGGTGGTACGCTTGCATTTTATACCTATACTACCTATATGCAGAAGTTCCTTGTTAACACCGTACATCTGAGCAAGGAACGATCTACTGAGCTGACCTTCTGGCTGATGCTGATCTATGCGTGTATACAGCCGTTATGGGGCATGCTGAGCGACAAAATAGGCCGTAAGCCGCTGTTGCTGGGCTTTGGTATACTGGGCACTCTGTTCACCGTTCCCATCCTTACTGCCATCAGCCATACCTCTTCCGAATGGACTGCCTTTTTCCTGATACTGGCCGCGCTTATCATAGTAAGCGGTTATACTTCTATCAATGCTGTTGTTAAAGCTGAGCTGTTCCCCTCAGAGATACGCGCGCTGGGCGTGGGGTTACCTTATGCCCTTACCGTTGCTCTCTTTGGCGGTACGGCAGAATATATAGCGTTCTATTTTAAGAAAAGCGGGCATGAATCCTTATATTACTGGTATATTACCGGTTGTATATTTATTTCCCTGATCGTCTATACTGTTGTGCGTGATACAAAGCGCACTTCCTGGATGGATAAAGAGCAATAGACTCTGTTATATATACCAAAATCCGGCTATGGCAAATAAAGTATTAATCCCGAACTTAGCACCCTGACGATTTTAAAACTCTACTTTGACTATGCAACAGGAAACCAGGAATCAAAAGATCAGTAAAATTGCGGCCAAGACAGCGATCAGGATATTTATTATCATACTCTTTTTTGGCCTGCTGCCGTTTATAGCAGGCAACCAGGAATGGGACCAGCGGATAGCCGGTGCGCATCTTATCATACCCAGCAAATGGACATTGATAGCCCCAGCCATCCTGTTTTTAGGCTTCCTTACCCTGACTATTATCTGCCTGAAAACAAAATACCGGATGCCAGACGTTAACTGGCTGCTTGTGTTTAATACGTTAATACTGCTTATTTACCTTGGAATGCTGTATTCGAGGATCTTTAAAGTGCTGCTTCCATAAAGAGCAGCATCCTTTATCTTATTAAAAACGTCTATCCTTGCGCCTAACAGAAGAACAAGTGCTAACATTGGCTCCGGACGAAGCGTCCCGTAAAGCCGGCAAAGCATTGTCCGGCGATACGAAGTGGGTGAGCAAAGGCGCCAGTGAGCTGGCCCTTTGGGGAGAGTGTCAGGGCAGCGGCAGTAAGCCATATCAAACCCAGGTTGACCTCACAAATATTGCTTTTAAATGCAGTTGCCCCAGCCGTAAATTTCCATGCAAACATGGTATAGGATTGATGCTGCTTTATTCCCGGCAACCGGAAAGCTTTACAGACAATACACTCCCGTTGTGGGTGAGCGACTGGATACAGAAGCGTTCTGAAAAAGAAATCCAAAAAACAGAGAAGGAGGAAAAGCCTGTGGATGAAGCTGCACAGGCCAAAAGGCAACAGGCGCGTATACAGAAAGTAGAAGATGGTATTGATGAGCTGCTGCTGTGGATGAAGGATATTGTGCGCAATGGCATTATCCAGCTGCCGGAAAAAGGATCTTCCTACTGGGAGAACATGGCCCGCCGTATGGTGGACGCACAGGCTTCCGGTCTTGCCGGCATGGTGCGCGGCCTGGGAGAGATCAACTTCTACAGCGAAGGCTGGCAGCATATTTTCATGGACCAGCTGTTACGTATCTACCTGGTCATTGAAGGCTACCGCAATCAACAGGAGCTCCCCTCTCTTATGCAGCAGGAGCTGCGTACCATGATCGGGTTTACGCAGAACCAGGAAGCGCTCAGGCAGCAGAAAGGCATCAATGATACCTGGCTCATACTCAGCAAACAAGCTACCGAAGAAGATAATCTTACTACTGAAAAATACTGGCTGTATGGTCTTCAATCCCACCGTACAGCGCTGGTATTGCAATTCCATGCAAGAGGCATGTCGAAGCCGCAGCAACTGCTTACTCCCGGTACTTCCATTGTGGCAGAGCTGGTATTCTTCCCTTCTGAAGTTCCTTTGCGGGCAATTATAAAGGAGCCTGTCATTACGGGAAAATTACATGCTACTTCCGGTTTTACGGGCTGGCAGGAAGTGGTGGAAACAGAATCTGTTCTTTCCGGGAAAATGCCGGTGCGCAGTGAGCGGCCGTATATTGTACAACAGCTCACTCCTGTTCAGCATAATATGCAATGGTGGCTGAAAGACCAGTACCAGCAAATGATGCCGGTAAAACAGGGGTTCAGGAATATATGGAAGTTATTGTCGCTCAGCGGCGGACAAGCCCTGGACATTTCCTTACTGGGAAAAGAGAAGGAATATGAGCCTCTTGGCGTATGGCACAGTAATGTTTACAAGTTATTATAGAAGGGACTGTTTATGTGGAATAATATTATTACAACCGCCTTATTAGGCACCGGCAAAAAGCCCCTCCTGCCGGGAGACCTTCCGGCAGACCTGTTGCCCGCTGCCAATATCATACTTGCTGACAAACAGCAGGACCAGGAAACACATTTCCTGCAGCTGGCATCTCTGGTGTTTAACTACAGGCAAAGCGGCGTGATGCCCCTTCATAAGGAAGGTGTGGCGCTACCCCCCTGTTTGCCGGAGGAACGGCCATATTGTAATACTTCAGCTGTATATGCGCTGCAGGATGCGCTGGACATGGACCTGTTACCCCTGGTGTCTTTCTGGCTGGAATGCTGCAATAAAGCGCAGCAGGTAGCGGTTCCTGAATGTATTCCCACCCTGCTGGATATTGCTGTAGCGCAGAAACGCATACGCAACCTTGCTGTAGCCGCCTGTGGCAACCGTGGTCAGTGGCTGGGCAGGATGAACAGCTACTGGCAGTTCCCTCTTGCCAACAGTAATGAAGAGCTTTGGCAAACAGGTACTCCTGAAGAACGCCGGCAGGTACTACAGGAGATACGACAGGAAGATGCGGGAGTAGCGAGGGAGTGGCTGCAACAAACGTGGCCGCAGGAAACTGCCAATGTAAAAGCAGACCTGCTGAAAGTACTGAAAATAAACATTAGTGCAGATGATGCGCCCTGGCTGGAATCTTTGCTGCAGGAAAAAAGCCAGAAGGTAAAGGATGAAGTGTGGGCATTGTTAAAGCTGATACCTTCCTCTTCTATAGTCCGGTCTTACCGGCGTATTCTGCAGGAGGTCATTCCTGCAGATGAATATTCACAGGAAAGGGGTTCTCTCTCTCTGCCGCTGGATAAAGCGATAACAGATTCCGGTATTGCCACGCTCAGCAATGAAAAGAATATGAGCGACGAGGCCTTTATACTGTATCAGCTTATCAGCTATACACCGGTGTCTTACTGGGAATCTCATTTTACTTCCCTTTCCCGGGAAGACATCATTGAGAAATTTACCGGCAAGTTTGCTACAGCGCTGGTACTGGCCGCTATCAGGTTCAGGGAAACGGCATGGCTGAAGTTATTGCTGGAAAAGGACAGTCACTTCTTTCCGGATGCAATAGAGCTGCTGAATGCAGAAGAACAGGAGGCCTACCTGCTTCGTTTCTTTGAAACAGTGCCGCAGGATGTGATACAGCGGATGACCACTATCACGTCTCAATGGGGAGCAGACATTACCGGGGCTATACTGAAATGGATAGCAAAAAACCCATACCAGTATACCCGCAATTTCTTTGACAAGCATATCCTGCAACTGCCGTTATCTATTGCAGGAGACCTGGAAAAATATGCCCCTGAAGAGCCGGCATACCAGGCTACATGGAGAAATACATCTGATCATATTCGTAAACTGTTATCCTGCAAGATGCAGATAACAAATGCATTCAATCTGTAAGTACCCAAATCCATCACCTTTTTAAGCCGATTAAAAATGTCCAACATTTTACGTCAACATGCAGAACAGCTGTTCGCCCAGGAACTGGAAGAACTGAAAAAGAATGATACTGATAAAAGACCGTATTCCTGGGAGCTATCGCCACAGGCTGTTGTTACTTACCTTGTTGGAGGAAAGCTGAAGAACGGCTTTGAAGTACAACCCAAATATATTGGTAACCGCAGGCTGATGGAGATTGCAGTGGCCACACTTACTACAGACAGGGCTTTGCTGCTGTACGGCCTTCCCGGTACGGCAAAGAGCTGGGTAAGTGAGCACCTGGCTGCCGCCATCAGCGGAGATTCTACCCTTATTGTGCAGGGCACTGCCGGTACCGGAGAAGAAGCCATACGCTATGGATGGAACTATGCCCGTCTGCTGGCAGAAGGGCCGTCAGAAAATGCGCTGGTGGAAACTCCTGTTATGCGCGCCATGAAAACAGGTAAACTTGCCAGGATAGAAGAACTAACGCGTATAGGCGCTGACGTTCAGGATACACTGATCACTATTCTCTCTGAGAAAACATTGCCTGTGCCAGAACTGAATACCGAAGTGATGGCGGAGAAAGGGTTTAATGTTATTGCTACCGCCAACAACAGGGACAAAGGAGTGAATGATCTTTCCAGCGCACTGAAGAGACGTTTTAATACCGTGATACTACCTGTACCTGACAGCATGGAAGAAGAGATAGACATTGTGAAACGCCGTGTGGAAAGCTATGAAAAAGTAATGGACCTGCCGGCAGAAAAACCTGCGCTGGAAGAGATACGCCGTATTGTTACCATTTTCCGTGAGCTGCGTAACGGAGTAACCACTGATGGCAAAACGAAGATAAAAACACCCAGCGGCACTCTTAGTACTGCAGAAGCCATTTCTGTTGTAAACAATGGTCTGGCTATGGCTGCTTACTTTGGCGACGGCCAACTGAAAGCGGATGATCTTGCCGCAGGTATAATCGGCGCTGTATTAAAAGATCCTGTACAGGATAAAATAGTATGGCAGGAATACCTGGAAACGGTTGTTAAGCCAAGAGAAGACTGGAAAGATATTTACCGCGCATGCCGGGACCTGTAAACTGATCTTTATGGCAATACATGTACTGGGTATACGTCATCATGGCCCCGGCTCTGCCAGGCATGTGAAAGAATACCTGGAAAAGATAAAACCGGACATTGTCCTGGTAGAAGGGCCGCCTGAAGCAGATAACATCCTGGAATGGGTTGGACATGAACATCTCAACCCTCCGGTTGCCATACTGGCTTATCAGCCTGATAGTCCGCACAAAGCGGTGTTCTACCCTTTCGCAGAATTTTCTCCGGAGTGGCAGGCTATCCTTTATGCCCGTCGCAATAAGATCCCTGTGAAATTCATGGACCTGCCTACGGTGCATAAGTTTGAGCTGAAAAATGAACCTCCCTCCCATTCTGCCACAGTAAAGGAAGAACCTCCTGTTATTAACAGCATGTCTCTTCCTTTTACACCGGAGGCCAGGGCCGTAAAACGCAATCCGCTGGCCTGCCTGGCTGCGGCGGCAGGCTTCCATGACGAAGAGGCCTGGTGGGAACATATGTTTGAATACCGGCAGGACCAGCAGCAGGTCTTTGAAGCTATTATTGAAGGTATACATGCGCTGCGTACGGAACTGGACCTGCCGTATGACCGTGAGGAGCAGCTTCGTGAAGCACATATGCGGAAGATAATCCGTCAGGCAGAGAAAGAAATGTATACTGAAATAGCTGTTGTATGTGGTGCATGGCATGCTCCGGCGTTGGCACACATGCCGAAAGCAAAAGATGATAATGATCTGCTGAAAGGCCTTTCCAAAGTTAAAATAGCTACTACCTGGGTACCGTGGACGTATAACCGTTTGAGTTTTGACAGCGGATATGGCGCCGGTATCAATTCTCCCGGATGGTATGAACATAACTGGCGTTACCCCACAGATGACGGTACCCGATGGATGTCCCGCGTAGCACGGCTTTTCAGGGAGCAGCAGAAAGATATTTCAGTAGCTCATGTACTGGAAGCCGTAAGGCTTTCAACAGCTCTTACCGCTTTGCGGGAACTGCCCCGTCCTGGTCTTGAAGAGCTGAATGAGGCCACTCTCAGTGTGCTCTGCAATGGTGAGGATATTATGATGCAGCTTATTAACAATGAGCTGATAGTAAGTGATAAGATAGGGGCTGTTCCTTCAGATATTCCCCGTCCGCCGCTGCAAACAGACATTGAGAAACAGCAGAAAAGACTGCGTCTTCCGCAAACGGCAGACTATAAAGACTATGTGCTGGACCTGCGCAAAGAAACAGACCTGGACCGTAGTATACTGCTGCACCGTATGGAGCTGCTGGACATTAAGTGGGGACAACGTTACGGCGTAACCGGCAAAGGTACTTTCAAAGAGCAATGGCGGCTGCAATGGGACCCTGAGCTATCTATAGATATCATAGAAAAGGGAAGCCTGGGCAATACTGTTGAAGAAGCGGCCAACCGTTATGTAAAACAGGAGGCACTAACCGCTACTTCTCTTAAAGCAGTATGTACCCTGCTGGAATCTGCTATTCCGGCTGAACTGGGAACGGCCATAGATGTACTGGTAAGGCAGATCAACAACCTTGCCGCCGCTACCGGCGATGTGATGCAGCTGATGACGGTTATTCCCGGCCTGGTGCAGACAAGCCGTTATGGCAACGTCAGACGAACAGATGCCGGAATGATAGAAGGTATTATAACGGGGATGATAACACGTATTTGTATCAGCCTGCCTTCTGCCTGTGTAGCTGTTGCTGAAGACGCTGCTACAGAATTACTGGAGCTTGTCTACAATATGAACGACGCCATACTGATATTGCAGGATACATCTCTTACAGAGGAGTGGCAGGATACATTGTTCCGGATAGCCGGGACAGACAGTACATCGCCTGTAATAGGCGGTTATGCTACGCGCCTGCTAACAGATCACCGGCGTATTTCGGGAGATGAGCTGGTACGTGCGTTCAGCTTTGCCATGTCATCTTCGAGCCCACCGGCTACTGCAGCTGCATGGCTGGAAGGTTTCCTGAAAGGCAGCGGAACATTGCTGCTGGTAGATAACGATCTATGGGCTGTTGTATATAACTGGATGCAGCAGCTTTCTGAAGATACTTTTAAGCAGCTGCTGCCATTGTTACGCCGTACATTTTCCAGCTTCAGCAAAGCTGAGCGCAGGAAGCTGGGAGAAAAAGCAAAGAACGGAACAACAGGAGCAAATGGCATCAACGCTATATCTGATACAGACTTTGATTCTATAAGAGCGCAGAAAGGCATTCCCGTAGTAATGCAAATGCTGGGCATTAAACAGATCTGATCATGGATAATCTTAATAAATGGAGACTGGTGCTGGGAGGTAATGATGCAGATGGCAAAGGATATTCACTGAGTGGTGTGGAATTACAGATGGACAAAACGCTGGAAGCTCTCTATGACAGTGAAAAGAAAGGAGGTCTTGGCTCCTCCTCTCCCAACGTGAGCCGCTGGCTGGGAGACATACGTACCTTCTTTCCTGCTTCAGTGGTGCAGGTGATGCAACGGGATGCTATACAGCGGCTGAACATCACACAGATGCTCTTTGAGAAAGAAATGCTGGAGAACGTGGAGCCGGATGTACATTTGGTTGCTACGTTATTAACATTGCGGCATGCTATACCGGATAAAACAAAAGATACGGCCAGGCAGGTGGTGAGAAGAGTGGTGGACGAGTTACTGAAGAAATTGTCTCAACCCACGCAACAGGCTATTACCGGCAGCTTACACCGCAGCGTGCGTAACCGAAGGCCCCGTCATAATGAGATAAACTGGCATGCTACTATCTTAAAGAACCTGCAGCATTATCAACCTGAATATAAGACCATCATTCCTGAAACACGTATTGGGTACGGACGTAAAACCAACTCTCTGAAAGATGTGGTGCTTTGTCTTGACCAGAGCGGATCAATGGGTACATCTGTTGTTTACTCCGGTATTTTTGGTTCTGTAATGGCTTCCATCCCTGCTATCAAAACAAAGATGATTGTTTTTGATACTGCTGTTGCAGACCTTACGGAGGAACTGGCAGACCCTGTGGACCTGTTGTTTGGTGTACAGTTAGGAGGTGGTACTGATATACAGGCAGCGTTATCTTATTGCCAGCAGATCATTACCCGTCCTGCAGATACTGTGCTTGTACTTATTACAGACCTCTTTGAAGGAGGTAATGAAGAACGTATGCGCAGGCGTGCTGCAGAGCTTACCGCTGCAGGAGTACAGGTTATTGTACTGCTGGCGCTTAACGATGATGGCGCACCTTCCTATGATCATGATAATGCCAGGTATCTTTCCAACCTGGGTATTCCTGTTTTTGCATGCACGCCTGACAAGTTTCCCGACCTGATGGCTGCTGCACTGAGTAAACAGGATATCAACAACTGGGCATCGAGAGAAGATCTTGTGTTGAAAAAATGATCATGTTACTTTCAGCCACTCACCATCTTCATAAATGATATCGCCAGAGATACTTTGTTGTATAGCTGTTGCGATATCATTTTTTATATCTTCCGTTACTCTTGCAAAGCCCAGTGTTTTAGCCACCATTGGTACTGCAGCAGCATGTGTGATTGCTACTGCATCTTCCACCACTTTCCTTATGACCATTGACATTTCTTCAGGCGCAACGTACACCAGTTTTCTTGATGTTGCAGGCAGGTTAGCGCGGCTGCGTAAAGAGGGCTCCTGCATATTCACGTTCCACAGGAATTCTTCTTTTACTATAATACTTCCGCTTTCTTCTGCATTTGTGATAGTTTGTTTCAACACTTCGCGTATCCTGTTGCCTGCTCTTGCCACACCTGCCGCCTCCAGTATCCTTCTTGTCACTTCTTCAATATGTACAGGGCTTTCCACCACCACTATCATTTCCAGCCAGGACTTCAGTTTATCAGCATGATGTGCATGCAGGTCTTTTGTTGCTATCTCTGATGGTAATACTGCCTGTTCGTACAAAGGAATATTGATATCCTCTTCTTCTTCTCTCACCATTTCATAGTTGCTGTCTTCTTCCTCTATATCATTTACATAATACTCATTTCCTCTTGCGTTTTCCAATGCCATTATCAACCTGTTCAGTTCGCGTACAGGATGGCGGAACCAGTCTGTACTCCACACATGATAGATATTCCATCCCATGTTTTCCAGTACCTGGTGGCGCAGGCGGTCTCTGTCTTTTGCAGAGCGTGCGGAATGATAAGATGCTCCATCGCACATAATACCCATGACGTATTTTCCGGGAGTATCAGGATCGACCACGGCAAGGTCAATATAAAACCCTTTGCTGCCGACCTGTTTCTTTACTATATATCCTTTAGCGGTGAGATGGCCTGCCACCATTTCCTCGAAAGGAATATTAGCCGGTAAGCCTTCTCCGCTCAGTGTTTTCAATGTACCATGCTGTGCGAAGTAAAGGAAGTTCTTCAATGCTCTTACGCCTTCGCTATCTGTTCTTGACAGATCAATATCGTCTGCTGTGAGATTGGTAAATACTTCACATCTCTGTTTGGCGCGGGTGATCAGTACGTTCAGCCTCTTCTCCCCTCCTTCATTATTCAGCGGACCGAAAGACAGGTTCACAACACCTTCAGGTGTACGGCCGTAACCAATACTGATGAAGATAACATCACGTTCATCTCCCTGTACATTCTCCAGGTTCTTTATAAAGAATGGTTCATGCGGATGCGCTTTAAAAAATGCTTCCACATCAGGAAGTTTTTTACGTGCACTTTCCACTGCCTGCTGAATGGCCTGCATCTGTGCGGTACTGAAAGCAACAACACCCAGGCTCATGTCAGGATGTTTGCGTGCATGTTCTATGATAGCTTCTGTAATTATTGCTGCTTCCTGCTGATTGGTGCGGGTCTTACCACGATCGTACGTGGCGTCTTTCAGGTGATGATATACAAGTCCCATCTGATGTGCTGCTCCGGGGCTCGGGAAGATAACCAGTTTGTTCTCATAGAACTCATGGTTGGACATGGTGATCAAAGATTCATGCCTGCTGCGGTAGTGCCAGCGCAACATGCGTTGTGGTGCACCCTGTGCATCACACATGCCTAATATGCTTGGCATATCTGCCGTTACATTTTCTTCATCGTCTACTTCTTTCAATAATGAATCAAAGAAACTGCTGGGTGGTAACTGTTTACTGTCTCCCACTACTACCAGTTGCTTTCCTCTCAGTATGGCGCCCAAAGCATCGACAGGTCTTACCTGGCTGGCTTCGTCAAAGATGACAAGATCAAACTGCAATGCACCCGGAGGTAAAAAACTGGCGATGGACAGGGGGCTCATCATAAACACAGGCTTGATGGCCTGTATTGCCAGACCCGCGGCCTGCATCAGTTTGCGGATAGGCATATGCCTTGCCTTCTTGTTGAATTCTGTGCGTAGTACATTTACCTGTCCGCCGGCTTCCAGCGGCGGCACCCCTTCCCAATGTTTCAATGCTGCGCGTGCGCGGTTATACTGAAGATTCAGCGTATCCAGTTTCACGAATTGTTTTACTGCCGATTCGTGGCTGGAGCGTTCAAACTTTCTTAAAGAGGAATGCCTGATCAATGCTTTCTCCCAAAGATATTCATACCATGTTCTCTGCAATGCTGCCTTCAATGCTTTTGCAGCCTGCGGCCACCTGGCGGATGCATCTGTCAGTACCTGCAGGCCTTCTGCTGCGGCAGTGGCTACCAGGTTATTCCAGGAAATGACCTGATGTATGTCAGGCAGTTTTTCAGACCATGACTTCATCAACAGGATCTGTTCTTCGTATGGGCGTTGCAGTAATGGCGTTATATCGTTGAAGCGTTGTTGTTCTTTCAGCGCCAATGCAGTGACTATAGCTTCTATAGCTGCGCCTTGTTGCTGTAATACGGTGAGCAGTGTATCGTAGTAACGTTTTGCAGTTTCTACGGGCTCATTCTTTTCGAGGTAATCCAGTATAACAGGAGAACATGATCCTATGCTGATCTGTGTGTGAACGTTTGTGATGTAGCTGGTAATGTTAGTCAGTACATCCCAGTTTATCTGTCCTTTCTGCCAGCGTTGCATGAACAGTTCTTTTGCCAGGGTTTCCTGTTCCTGCAATTGTTTTTCCAGGCGGCGTGCTTCCAGGATTGCATCTATGCATGCAAGCTTTCCGGCAGTATCGTCAGGAGCACCGGTTTTGTATAATGCTGTGAGCTGACGGTTACTTCTGTTAAATTCCCCTATTACGAAGCGATACCACTTATCTCCATATGCCAGCAGGTTCTGACGGATCTCGAGCACCTGCTGGTCCCACGCTTCGGGGATCAGTACAGCGTCGTAGGCCTGGCGGACCTGCCGCAGGCGTTTTCCTGTTTCCAGTAATTCTTTGATGGCTTCTTTCTGTTGCAGCCATGCAGAATGCCTGAGCTGAACTCCGCTTATATCAGGGCGGATGGATGCCAGCTGTACAAAGAAAGAGAGGTCCATGCTGCCCTTTCTGTTCAATGGCATTGGTAATCCAACCTGTCCGGCGATGATAGTGCTTTCATGCTGTAATGTAACAGTAGTGGCAGCAGCCTTTTGCAGGAGGGGCAATAAACGTTCTTCATCTGCAGGCAGCAGTACTGTTAATCCTACTCCCCAGAATAGCATGCCGGCCGGCATTCCTGTTTCCCCCAGTCTTGCTTCTATTCTTGCTGCCATTGCTTCGGCACGTTGCATTCTTGCAGCGTCCCAGTTATCAATATCCGGTAATGCTATTCTTGGTAATTCAGTATCTGCAAAGTTCTCTTTCAGCAGTAAAAGATATCCCATTATCTGCTGCGGAGTAAGATTACTTTTTGCAACCGGTGTGTTTACTGTTACAGCATAATCATTCAGTTCTTTACGATAGTCGTTCAGTAATGTGACTTCCTGCTGTAGCTGAAGTATGGCGGGTTTGCCCAGTTCCAATGTACGTCTCAGTTCCTGGTGCAGCTCTTTTTTATTTGCTTTGTGGCTATGCAGTTCCAGGCATGCGTCGCCCAGCTGTATACTGTCCAACCTGCGTTTCACGACTTCCAGCGCCGCCATTTTTTCTGCAACGAACAATACTTTTTTCCCTTCACCGATCGCGTTTGCAATGAGGTTGGTGATGGTCTGTGATTTACCTGTACCCGGAGGGCCTTGTATTACAAGGTTGCGTCCTTCCTGTACAGCAAGCATTGCCAGCAGTTGGGAACCATCTGCATCAACTACCTGGTGGAGTTCATGCGCTGTTGTTTCTGTATCAATAAATGCATCTTCAGCAACGGCGGGTGTGCCTTCTTTAAATCCTTCACCGAAGAGTGATTGTAATATGGGATGATTGATTGGTTGTTCATCTTCCGGCCAGAGATCGGTATCGAGGTCATGATACAACATGAATTTTCCGAAGGAGAAAAAACCAAGTTCTACTGCATCGGGTATTACTTCCCATCCTGTCATGCCGTGGACAGTATCTGCCACGTCCTGTATATATGCCGCTACAGGAATATCGTCAGACTCTGGCAGATCAGGCAATGTGATGCCATATTCTGTTTTTATTTTTGTTTGCAGGCTGAGGTTCATTTCCACCTCACTACCGGTATAGCGCAAACGAAATTTTTCTCTTGCGCTGGAGCGTTCAAGAGATACCGGTATTAATACCAGGGGAGCAAGTCTTGGTTCTTTGCTATTATCTTTTTCGTACCAGCGCAACATTCCGAGTGTTAAGAAAAGAATGTTCATACCTTGTTCTTCCAGGCTGGTGCGTGCGGCGTAATATGTATTCAGTAACCTGTTCTGTAAAGCTGCGGCTGCTTCAGTTGTCTGAAGCCGGGTATCAAATACGGGTTCTTCCGGTTCAGGCAGGGGTTGCTCTGTTGTTTCTGTTTCTGTTTTCTCTTTGGTTTCAGCTTTTGGCAGAAAGGTCATGGCCTTTGCCTGCTTTACCAATACTTCATATACATTTGTAACGCTCTCCTGCTCAATATGTACCCCGCGACTTACAGGTAAACGGTAGTTCAGCAAAGGGTTACGCAGCCCCAGGTCCAGTAGTTCCCTGCGTGAGGCTTCCAGTTTTGTAAGGATTGATTCCTGCATGTATAGCTTGTTGTAGCAACAAAAAAAGTGATAATTTATGTTAAGAACGGTGTATGGGGATAATTTATTCTTTACATCATGGCGCTATAACCATTACCTTTATCCACATAACTATTTCACATCCTCGTGTATCAGATACTTTACTTTCTCTGGGGCACCGACTGGCACATAGCTATCAAGATCACAGGTTATGTGCTGCTTTCTCTTTCCTTTATTGGTGTGGTGGGTACGATATTACTTGAGAACCGCAACCCTGTCAAGGCTTTGGCTTATATCATGCTGCTGGTATTTGTTCCTATTCTTGGTCTCATCGTTTATTACTACCTGGGAAGGGACCTGCGTAAGCGCCGGCGTTTTACGCTGAAAGGCAGTAAGGATGAGACACTTATGCTGCGTTACTTCGAATCGCAGCGTAAGGAAATAGAAAGTCTGCAACTGGAATTGCGCCACCAGGTGGCCAGTAAACAGGAGTTATCTGCTATGTTACTGAATACCAGGCACTCTGTTGTTTCAAAGAATAATAAAGTTGCGCTTTTACTGAATGGGGAGGAAAAGTTTCCCGCGGTATTTGAGGCCCTGCGTAAAGCTAAGCATCATATACATATAGAATACTACATCTTTGCCGCTGACGATGTGGGTAATGAAGTAGCTGCCATACTGGTAGAAAAATTACAGGAAGGTGTTGAAGTACGTTTTGTTTATGATGACCTGGGATGTGATGACATTGGAGAAATTCCTGAGTGGCTGGAAGAATATGGTGCGGAAGTATATTCCTTCTCTCCTGTTCTGATCAATTTTTATGTGAACGCCAATTACCGGAATCACCGGAAGATCATTGTCATAGATGGGGAAGTTGCATTTACCGGTGGTATCAATATAGATGACCGTTATCTGAATAACGGCAAACATCCCGTGTTCTGGAGGGATACTCATCTGAAGCTGGAGGGCGATGTGGTGAATTTGCTACAGTTGCAGTTCCTGATGAGTTACCGGTATTGCAGCAGAAAAACATTTCCTTTCAGTCCTCCTTATTTTCAGCGGTCAGACCTGGAGGAGAATTGCTTTACTGATATAGTGGCCAGTGGGCCGGACTCAGATTTCCCGATGGCCATGCAAAGTATACTCATGGCTATTAACCTGGCAAGACGTACTATCAGGATAAGTAATCCTTACTTCATACCGAATGAACAGGTACTTACTGCTTTGCAGATGGCGGCGCAGGCGGGAAAAAATGTGGAGCTCCTGCTTCCAAAACGGGGCGACTCATTTTTTGTGCAGCATGCGGCACAATCGTATATTAAACCTATGCTGGATGCAGGGGTGAAAGTATACCTGTATGAGAAAGGTTTTATACATGCCAAAACGATATCGGTAGATGACAACCTGGCAATTATCGGGTCTGTGAATTTCGATTACCGTAGTTTTTACCTGAACAGTGAAATTGCAGTAGTTTCTTATGACAAGAAACTGGTACAACAATTAAACACTGCTTTTGCACAGGACCTGCGGGACGCTGTTCAGATAGACAGGCGCACGTGGAAGCACCGCTCTGTCTGGGAGCGGTTCATAGATGCAGTATGCAGATTGTTGACACCTCTTCTGTAAGTATACAACTCAGATGATATCTTCTCTTTCTTCCAGGTCTTCATGCCTGTCTCCGCCGAGGCTGTAATAATTATTCTCTTCGTCTTCCATACCGGTCATTTCCTGTTCATCGTCCAGTTCTGATCCGGGTATGTCGAGACCATCATCAAATTCAGTGGGGTTCACACCTTCTCTGCGAACCAGTTCATTATTGATCCGGGAAGATCTTGTAATTTTTTCCATATCCAGGTTTTCCTGTTCACCCTGATAAGTGATGTCTTCCCTGGCAGGGTGAGAAGGATATCCCGGAAATGTTTTATTTCTTTTTTTCTCTGCTTCCTTTTGGGAAGGAGCTTTTCTTTTATCCTGTTCCTTTGTTTTTGACAACTTCTTTTTCATAACACTCTTTTTATACAGTTTGCTGAAAAAGTAATGCCAACAGGAATCGATCCACACTCAAAGTTTAATTACTTCCTATCATTTTTAAACATACCGGTTTAGGCAGTTTTACTTCCTGGTTAGTTTTTTTGAGCAGGCCTGTTATTTTGTTCCGCTTAAAAACTACCACATTATCTGAATCCTGATTGGCGGCCAGCAAAAATTCTCCGCTGGGGTCTATCATAAAGTTACGGGGAGTTTTACCTCCGGATGATTGTTCTCCTTTTTTGGTAAGGGTACCAGTTTTCTTATCTATACTATATATAACAATATTATTGAGTTTTCCCCTGTTGGAAGCGTATAAAAATTTTCCATCCGGAGAAATATGGATGTCGGCGCCGGAAGGTTGTCCTTTATAATTTTCAGGTAAAGTTGATATTGCCTGGAAAGGAACCAATTTTCCATTGTCATATCTGAAGGCGGTAACTTTTCCGTCCAGCTCATGGATCACGTATGCCCATTTATTGTTTTCATGAAAAACGATATGCCGCGGACCAGATCCGGGAGGAAAAGGAGAAAATCCGGGATCTGCCGGAACGAGTGGTTGTACATCGCCCTGTTTATATGCATAGATAGCTACCTGGTCTATGCCGAGATCGGGTACATATAAATATGTATGGTTGGGACCAAACACCACACAATGTACATGTGGTTTTTCCTGTCTTTCTTTATTGGCGCTTTTGCCGGTATGTTCTATAGTTTGTACGGGGGCATCTATTTTCCCGTCAGGCCTTACGGGTAAAACAGATAAACTTCCTCCGTTATAGTTTCCGACAATTACATATTTACCATCGAGGTCTGTAGAGATATAACAAGGGGCATCTCCTCCTGAGGGTTGTTTGTTCAGGAAGGTGAGTTGTCCGGAAGTAGTATCCCATTCAAATGCACTTACTCCAGCATTTTTATCTGCGCCTTCATTTACAGAATACACATGTTTATGATCCGGGGCGATGACCAGGTAAGAAGGGTTGTCTACATTTTTTGCGGTGCTCACATAACGGAGTGTGCCGGTAGATGTGTTGAAGGCATAAACATTAATGCCTTCTTCTTCATTTTTCGTGTAGGTCCCGACCAGCAGAAATTTCTCTTTCGTTGTATCAGTTTGCGCCATTGTAATACCTGGTGTTAATAAAATTGTGTAGGCAAGGAGTAATCGGATCATATAGAGCGGACTTTTAGTGTAAACAAATTACAAAATATGCCATAAATGAAGAAAACGCATTTTAAAGGGCAATTTCTCACTTCACCCCTATTTTGAGGCAATGATATGCCAATTTTGAGATCGTTGAAATTTAGGGAGATAATGAGCTCGATATAAAAATACATAATTAATTGAATGTCAATAAATTAGTAATTATTGGTTAGTACATTAGTTTAAAATTTCGTTTTGATGTAAAAACTGCTTTCAAAATGGGTTTCGCGTCTTCGGCAAAACTCTTTTTGAGAGAGGGATCTTTTTCGCTGTGCAAGACTGGATTTTTTAAATAAAGGAGATTTCGGTCTTCCGGAGTTTTGGGTATAAAAAAGCCCAGTCCGAAGAAACGGACCGGGTTACTTTATACTTCTAATTTAACCTTTACTTTAAAAAACAATTCTTACTAAAATATGATGATGATAGTTTCTTCGAAATGAAATAAAAAAGCGAAGCAAATAATTGGAGAGAATTTTATTGGAACTTTTCAAAACAAAAACCCTGACATAAAACTAGTAGGTCCCAATTCTGGTTTTCTCAACAAGTGGAATAAAAATTCTGGTTTGTGTGTATCTGAATTTATAGGTTGATACTCTTCGGTTGCTCTTTCAATAGTGTTTTCTCCGGTTCGGAACGAATATAAACAAAAAAAATACATGCTCATAAAAAAGCATGTATTTTTATTTTAGACAAAAAACTATCTGAATATTTCTAAGTTTTATCTGCCCATATATACCATGAGGATCTGAACATCACTAGGGTTGACTCCACTGATCCTGCTTGCCTGACCTAAAGTACGGGGGCGTATCCTGTTAAATTTCTGTCTTGCTTCGGCGCTGAGTGAAACGAGTTTTGAATAATCGAAGCTATCGGGAATGATGAGGTCTTCCATCTGGCTCATTTTTTTCACCAGTTCATTTTCCTTTTCGATATATACTTCATACTTGATCTGGATCTCTGCCTGTTCTAAAGTTTCATCGCTGAACCCAGCCAGTGCTTTTCCGATCTTCGTTACTTTTTCTTTCATTGAAAAAATATCCAGGGTTGGGCGAAGCAGTATCTGGTAAGCTCTCATTCTTTGAGGAAGAGGGGAAGTATTTTTTTCAGCCAGCAGGTGATTGATATCTTCAGGATCTACCGGTAATTCTTTCAGGATAGTTTTCACTTTCTCCACTCCTTCCCTTTTCACGATTACTTTTTCCATCCTGTTTTGTCCGGCAAGTCCCATCCGGAAACTTTGTTCTGTAAGACGGAGGTCTGCATTATCCTGTCTGAGCAAGGTACGGAATTCTGCTCTTGAGGTGAACATGCGGTAAGGTTCGTCAGTACCTTTATTGATCAGATCGTCTATCAGTACTCCGATGTATGCTTCACTTCTTTTCAGAACAAAAGGCGCCTGACCTGTTGCTTTCAGGTGAGCGTTGATACCTGCCATCAGACCCTGACATGCTGCTTCTTCATAACCGGTGGTACCATTTATCTGGCCGGCAAAGAAAAGGTTCTGCACTTGTTTTGTTTCAAGTGAGAACTGTAACTGGGTTGGTGGGAAGTAATCATATTCTATGGCATATCCTGGTCGGAACATTTTGCAGTTCTCAAATCCGGGTACTAGCTGCAGAGCTTTGTATTGAACATCTTCCGGCAGTGAGGTAGAAAAACCGTTCACATATATTTCGACAGTGTTCCAACCTTCGGGTTCTACAAAAAGCTGGTGTCTGTCTCTTTCGGCAAAGCGGTTGATCTTGTCTTCGATACTTGGGCAGTACCTGGGGCCTACTCCCTGTATCCTACCCTGGAACATGGGAGATCTGTCAAATCCTGTTTTCAGCATTTCGTGTACATCACCACTTGTGTAAGTGATGTAGCAGCTACGTTGTTGTTCAGGTTTTATTTTTTCAACGTCCAGGTAAGAGAAGCCGGTAATAACATCATCTCCTTTTTGTTCTTCCATTTTGGAATAGTCCAGGCTTCTTGCGTCTATTCTGGGAGGTGTTCCTGTTTTCAGGCGGTCACTTTCAAAGCCCAGGGAAACCAGTTGTTCGGTAATTCCGGTCGCGGCTTTTTCTGCTACGCGTCCGCCGCCAAACTGTTTATCTCCTATATGCATTACTCCGTTCAGGAAAGTTCCGTTGGTGAGTACAACTGCTTTAGCTTTTATTTCATGTCCTAATCCGGTTACTACTCCGCAGCATCTACCGTCTTTTACCAAAAGACCTTTTACCATGTCCTGGTAAAAGTCCACATTAGGTGTTTGCTCAAGGGCTTCTCTCCACTTTGCAGCAAACAGCATTCTATCATTTTGTGTTCTTGGGCTCCACATGGCAGGTCCTTTAGACCTATTCAGCATGCGGAACTGTATCATTGATTGGTCTGTTACTATACCGGAGTATCCTCCCAGTGCATCAATCTCTCTTACTATCTGCCCTTTGGCTATACCTCCCATTGCTGGGTTACAACTCATCTGGGCAATAGTCTGCATGTTCATGGTGACAAGTAATACTTTTGACCCCATGTTTGCAGCTGCCGCGGCTGCCTCGCAACCGGCATGTCCGGCGCCTACCACTATAACATCGTAAGATGGAAACATTCATTTAGTTTGAAGATGCAAAAGTACATAGAAGGTGGGATATATTATGTTCCACGTGGAACATTAAGAAATGGGTTTGGAGTGAAGAGTGTTTTAGAAAAAATAATAGGGGCAAGATAAAGTATTTGGGAGGCTTTGAATAAGAGGTTCTTTATTAACCGAGACTGGTAGGACGTTTTTAGAAAGAGACCGAGAGATAAAAAGAGAGCTGTTTGAAAGGTGAATTCAAGGAACCAGTAAGTAAAATAACCTTTCAAAGAGGTAGGTATGAGTACGAGCAAGGGCAGTTTTCAGGGAGAGGTTGAATGATGATTGAGAAAACAGGGGAGCAATTAGACAAAGGTTACTCCCTTTTGAACAGGTAGGATGAGTTTGATAGTAGAGATAATCAGGGAGGTTCTCTCCTTTCGCAGAGGTAAGATGAGGTTAGTTAGTTCAGGGGAATCTCTTTGAGAAGCTGGTATTAAACTGTAGACTAAACCGGGAAAAAATATTCCTTTCAAAGAGTAAAATGAAATCTTTGAAAGAATATCTCAGGGAGAAGTTGAATAGTTATTAATAAAACAGTGGAATATTTAGAGTCAGGTTTATCTTCCCGGAAGAATAAAGTGCGGTGTTTTAGGTAAAACATTCCTGGGCCGTTTGGAAGAAACTGACACTTAATAAAAAGACGATCCCTTCCAGAGAAGTAAGATGAGATATTTTAAAAGGGCAATTTTGAAGAAAGTTGAGGTGGCTTGTAATTGAGCCGGAAGACAATAATGAAAGGTTGGTGCCTTCAGGAAAAGGAAAACACTCTGTCTGGGAAAACATCTTCGAAAGGTTTGAATAAGAATTGGGGTTAAATAGGGAGAGGATACTTTTCAAAACAGGCAGAGGAGGTACCAGAAATATTGTTTTGGAAGTACCTTGGAAAGGTACCGATGGACTTGGATAAACCAGTGAGCAGCCAGTGCTTACCAGAGGGTAAAACCAGGTATCAGGGAAGACATCTCTTGGGAGGACCTGAAATGAAACCGAAGGTTTAGTAAGAAACCTCCGTCTTTTAAAAGGTAAGGCGAAAGATTGGAAGAACACTTAAAGGAAAGTTTTTGGATAGATACATTAGAACCGGAAACAAAAATGGTTGAGCTAGTTGGTTGAGCTTTCATAGAGAGAATAAAATGGGATATTAGAAAGACGGCTTTGAAAGGAGCCTGCAGGAAACCAGGAGTACCATAATAGTTAGAGAATATTCTTGGGGAGAAAGTACACTATGAGGTAATACGAGGTATACTTTGAAAAGCTTGGAATGGGATTGCATAAAACTGAAGAATTAACAGTGGCAAGTTGGTCTTTCCTCAAGCAAAGAGGTATTAGATAGAAAGATTTCGGGGTATGTTCCCTGGAAGAAAATAAGACTTAACGGGACTCTTTGGGAAGGTAAGTTGAAGTAATAAGTAAAAGGAAATGCTTAGAAGCTCAGAGGCAATGGGTGATTAAACGAAGGATCCCATTAAAATTTCTATAGAAAATAAGGAGGGTAAATGATAACACCGGAATATGAGAAGGAAAAATTCGTTCCTTTTGGTAGAATTAAAGTTAGCTATTAAGAGGAACTTTTAAGCTGAGTTTGGATTAACTATCAAAAAAGAAAAATCTTGAATGTACCGCCAAACCAAAAAAATGAAGAACTGAGGAACAGAAAAGAGGGATGTTCCACGTGGAACATCCCTCTTTAGCTTATCCAAAATATAGCTGGAGGTATTCATTCTCTTTCTCCCTCATCTTAGCTGCCTGGTCCTTACGCTTATCTTTATACCCACATAAGTGTAAAGCCCCATGAAAAATTACTCTATGCAGCTCCTGTTCCTCACTAACTTTGAACTTTTCTGCATTGTCTCTCACCCTGTCTACGCTTATATAAATCTCACCTTCTGTTACACCGGGATCAGTTCCAAGCTCGAAAGTAACAATATCAGTGAGGGTATCATGTTGCAGAAACTGTTGATTTATCTCCAAAAGATAGTCGTCACTACAGAAAACATACTGCAAACTTTTTAGCCCCTGCCCTTCCCTGGCAAATTGTTCTTTTAAAAAAGCCTTGAGCCTGGTCTTATTCTTTAAATTCACCTTTACCTCATGAGGGGTAAAATTTATAGCCATGTTTGTTATAATTAATTGAGAATGTAAAAGTATAGTGAAATTTCTGATTCACCCATACCTGTCTTTGTTTGATTGGGCTGCAGCCACTACCTTTGTTCCATCAAAATTCCAGACATACTAAACTAACCAGGGAAGTATCTGGCCAAAGCTAAAAATAACAAACGGATGAAAAAAGGAGTGATTAAATTGTCTTCCCTTGCTATTGGAAAAAGTGCAGTAATAACCTCCTTCGAAAAGGATGATCTGCATATCAAATTGATGGAAATGGGATGTGTTCCCGGAGAAACGGTGAAGATAGAAAAGGTTGCTCCACTTGGAGATCCGATCTCAATTATGGTGGCTGGCTACAATCTATCTCTCCGCAAAACAGAAGCGGACTTTATATGGGTGGAAGAAATTGCCTGACAAGATATAATTACGAATGATCCACTCATGTAAGAAACGTCTGAAGTGATAGGATCATTCGTAATTTTATCCGTATGAAGACACTCAAAAATCAAATTCCTGCCCACTCCTTAAGTCCAGAGCACTCAAAACTTCACCGGGAACCTGCCGTTAAAAATATTTTTGGATCTCATCAGCTATCCCAACATCTGCATATCCCAGGATTTGAAATATATTCTTCTGATGGAATGCTTCCTTCCTACTCACCTTCAAAATCATCGTTCTATAGATTCGGACTTCTGATTAACGGCTCCCTTCATATACAAATTGGCCTTGAGCATTTCAATGTTACTGCCGGCACTGTAATTTTTACTGCCCCGGGACAGGTACATGCCAAATCTGACGTAAGTGACGATCTGTTTGGATACTATGTACTATTTGAAGATACGTTCCTGGAAAATCTATTACCTTCCACTACCCTACAGCAGGAATTTCCCTTTTTTGACTATTCAGGCATACAGGTCTTTCAATGTGTTTCAGAAGAAATCAATGAGATGACTGAACTTCTTAACCGGATCAATATTGAGATACGTGAGGAAAACACCGGCCGGACCAAAGCCATAAAAATGTATCTCTACCTCCTGTTGCTGGTGGCGAAAAGAAGTTATGAAAAACAGGAACTTTCAATTAACCGGGAACTGAGTCCGGTTCACCATCTTGTTACCCGTTTTCACAAATTAGTAGCGCAACATTTTCTTGAGTTGCGGCATGTAGCAGATTATGCGAAACTTTTGCATGTTACTCCAAATTATCTGAACCGCACGGTAAAGGCTGTTACCAATCAAACTGCCTCAGATGCCATTAACGAGATGTTAGTCCAGGAGGCAAAGGTACTTCTAAGATACACTGAACTCAGTTCTGCCGAGATCGCGTATAAATTAAATTTCAGCGAACCATCTGCATTTAATCATTTTTTCAGAAAGCAAACAGGAAATACTCCCGGGGATTACAGAAACACCCGCCCGGCGGAGAGGTTTCCGGCATGAACCGATCAATGATCCGAACCATGTGAACAATTCTCCTGCCGGCATCCTTTGCAACTTTGCTTTGTAAACAAAACACTATGACAAAGCAAATAGAAAATCAAAGAATTCTTATAGCGGGAGGATCTTCAGGGATAGGCCTGGCTACAGCTCAACTTTTATCCGGCCTCGGCGCCATTGTTACAATTACAGGCCGGGATGAAAAAAAACTTCAAAAAGTAAAACAGGAAAACCCGAAGCTGAACATTACAAAACTTGACAGTAGTGATCCGGCAGATCTGCAAGTCTTCTTTTCTTCATCCGGCACTTTTCATCACCTGATTATTTCAGTAAGCGGATCGAAAGGTGCGGGTTCCTTCCCTACCCTTTCTCTCGATGAACTCCGTGCAGGATTTGATCAGAAATTCTGGTCACATCTCGAAACCATCCAGGCAGCTCTTCCATTTGTTGAGAAAACCGGAAGCGTTACTCTTGTCACAGCCGCATCCAGTTCCGCACGTTTACCAGGTACTTCAGGGCTTGCTGCCATTAACGGGGCGCTTGAAATTATGGTGCCTATACTTGCAAAAGATCTTCAGCCTTTGCGGATCAATGCAGTTTCTCCAGGAGTAATAGACACAGCCTGGTGGGACTTTTTAAATGAAGCAGATAAAGCCGATACTTTCGCGCATTTTTCAAAGCAGGTTTGTGTGGGCAGAGTTGGACAAGCTGAAGAAGTGGCAAATGCTATTTTAAGTGTAGTTATAAACAACTATGTTAACGGAATAGTGCTTTCATGTCATGGCGGGCTTGGTTAAAAACAAATTCAGCAGTTTTTTATCTGAAATGTGGATAACTGTGTAAAAACATCTTTCTTATGAAGGCGCTGAGAATTAATCAGCGTGTATAACCCTTCAGACAAATGATTTTCATTCAAGCTATAAGGCCTTCATTTTTGAAGGCTTTATAGTTTGAACAGAAGATGTTTTTCCGTGGTATCCACGGAAATCTGACTTCCATTGTAACCATAAGGCCTTCATATGAAAGCGCTGAGAATTAAATATCCCCTACAGATACAGGGATAACTGAGTTTTATGCGATCTATAAGCCATTCAAAAATGAAGGCCTTGTAGATAAAACGGCCTGTATAATACCCCGCGAAACAAAATTTTATTGCATCTATAAGCCCTTCAAAAACAGGAAAAGGGCTGTATAAACTATGTTATACAGCCCCTTTTCAGTTATATAAACAATAAAATAAATTATATTTAGTTGATAAACAACAACTTAACTACAAACCATATTGTGCACTAATCTCTAACATTCTCTCAATCGGCTTTTTGGCTGCAATACGGAGATCTTCGTTCATTGTAATTTCCGGTTGTTCATATTCCATACACAGATACAGCTTTTCGAGCGTATTCAGTTTCATGTGAGGACAATCATTACATGCGCAGGCGTTATTTGGAGGTGCGGGTATAAAAGTTTTGCCTGGATTTTCTTTCTGCATCTGATGCAGGATACCTGTTTCTGTAACAACAATATATTCTTTTGCGTCATCTTTCTGAGAGAACTTCAGCAGTCCGGTAGTTGAACCTATGTAATCTGCGATTTCGAGAACAGCTGCTTCACACTCCGGATGCGCTATCACTTTGGCTTTCGGGTGTCTGATCTTCAGTTTGGTGATCTTTTCCAGGGAGAAGATCTCATGTACCATGCATGCCCCGTTCCACAGCAACATGTCCCTTCCCGTTTTTTTGGCCAAATAAGCCCCTAAATTCCTGTCGGGGGCAAAAATGATCGGCTGGTCGTTGGGAACGCTTTCGATGATCTTTTCGGCATTAGAAGAGGTACAAATGATATCGCTCAGCGCTTTGATACCTGCGGAGCAGTTTATATAGGAAATAACCAGGTGGTCCGGATGTTTTTCTTTGAACTTCCTGAAGAGCTCGGGAGGTGCACTATCTGCCAGTGAGCAACCGGCTTTCAGGTCGGGCAACAGTACTTTTTTCTGTGGACTGAGAATTTTTGCGGTTTCAGCCATAAAGTGAACGCCGGCAAAAACAATAATATCTGCATCTGTTTTTGCGGCCTGCTGACTTAAGCCGAGGCTGTCCCCAATATAATCTGCCACATCCTGAATATCGGGTTCCTGGTAATAGTGTGCGAGAACAATTGCGTTTTTTTCTTTTTTCAATCTTTCGATCTCTGCAAACAAATCCAGCCTGACATCAACGGGCAAATCCAGGTACCCTTTTTTTTGAATTTCGTTTTTTGCAATTTCCAGCTCCCTTATCATAATTATATATATAGTTTATTTTTTTAAAAAGAAAAACCCACTACTATTAGGGGTGTGAATATGTGAAAACTAAATTTTGCCATCGTGTACAAATGTAGTTGTTATTCTTATGGTGTTGGCTATCCACACGAAATTAACAGTCGAAATGAGCCACAGTATTGAATTAAGCTAGTTTCATCCACACCCGTGGATATCGTTTTCCGTGAATAATTTTTTTGGTGTACCCCTGCTGAAAAAGTGTGGACAGTGCCCAATAACAATCACCA
Source organism: Chitinophaga tropicalis (assembly GCF_009758205.1). Classification (GTDB taxonomy): domain Bacteria; phylum Bacteroidota; class Bacteroidia; order Chitinophagales; family Chitinophagaceae; genus Chitinophaga; species Chitinophaga tropicalis. The sequence goes on along the minus strand of NZ_WRXN01000001.1, from coordinate 610,344 downwards.
AAAATCCATTTTCCGGAACCGGACCTTTCCGGATGGAAATAACAAAATTATTTTTCCGGTACCTCATCTGTGGTTTTTACCACGATATTGGACAATTTTTAAAGGTTTCTTAACATGGGATGTGGATAAACTACAACTAAAAAGTTATTCCGTAAGAATTTTGCTTTTTTAGTTTTACATTCAGCTTTGTACACATTTTAATGTGGATGAAGAAATTATCGTCTCAGAAATGTGTATAACCGTACAACTGTTTTTGAAGTGACGGAAATCATAAAATGTCGGCCTGTAGCCGTATTAAAAATCCCCCGGCGTTATGTTAAAACCGGTACAAAAACCATGACAAATGTGGATAACCTGTGAATGAAGCATTAAATACCCTTCCTGCGGATTCGCTTCAAACCCTTTACTGTATTGGGTTTGAGCTTAAAAAAACTGTTTTGCAGTTACAGTAATTTTATTCTATTTTTGCTTTCCTTAAAAATTTAGACTATATAATATATGTCAGTTATTCAGAAGATCAGGGATAAATATGCTGTGGTGATCGTTGTGGTGATCTGCCTCGCTATTGTTAGTTTCCTGCTACAAGATGCCTTTTTTGGCAGAAACTCTATAATGCGCCGTTCTACCACTGTTGGTAAAGTAAATGGTGAAGAACTGGATTTGTCAGAATACCAGCAAAGGATCAAAGTTGTTGAAGACAGGTTGCGCCAGGGAAACCCTACCGGTTCTCTGAATGATCAGCTGAGTCAGCAGGCACGCGAAACAGCATGGAACCAGTTCCTGAGTGAAAAGATCCTGAATGCTCAGTATGAAAAACTGGGTATTGCGGTTTCTGAAGCTGAGATATCTGACCAGTTTAACGGTAAAAACCCTAACCCGGTTATAGTAAGACAATTTACAGATGAGAAGACCGGTCAGTTTGACCGCGCCAGGATGCAACAGATCCTGCAGAGTGTTGGCCAGGATAAAACCGGTCAGACCCGTGCAAGACTGCTGGAGCTGGAAGACTATATTGCTCAGTCCAGGATCTCTGCTAAATATCTTTCCCTGATCAGTAAAGCTGTTTACTATCCTAAATGGATGGCTGAGCAGCAGATCAAAGATAATTCCCAGTATGCGTCAGTATCTTATGTAGCTGTTCCATATTCTACTATTGCAGATTCTACTGTTAAAGTAACTGACAGTGAACTGAAGGCATATATTGATGATCATAAAGAGATGTTCAAAACTGAGGAATCACGTAAAGTTGAATACCTGGCTTTCAACGTAATTCCTTCTGCTGCTGACAGTGCTGCTGCTCTGAAAGTTCTGTTTGATGAAAAAGCAGAAATGGATACTACCAGCATAAATGATATTGCAGGTTTTATTAACCGCAACTCTGACCTTCCTTTTTATGATGGTTATGTAGCGAAAAGTGCACTGATGGTACCTCAGAAAGATACCATCGCTTCTCTCCCTGTAGGTGCAGTGTTTGGTCCTTATTATGACAACAACCTGATCGTGTTCGCTAAAATGATAGACAGGAAGATGCTGCCAGACAGTGTTAAAGTGCGTCATATATTAATAGCTTCCGGACAGCAGGGTGGTTTACCTGATTCTATTGCCAAAGTACGTATAGACAGTATTAAAAATGCTGTGAAAGGCGGCGCTGATTTCAAAGCGTTGGTTGATCAGTATACTGACGACGTAGCCAGCAAAGCTACCGGCGGTGAATATGATGTAACTCCTTCTACAGATTTCCTGAAAGAGTTCAAAGATTTTGCGCTTGAAAAGGAACAAGGTACTATTGATGTTGTGAAAACACTGGCTGGTTACCACCTGATCCAGGTAATGGAAAGGAAGAACATTGGCCAGGCGCTGAAAATAGCTTACCTCGCAAAACCAGTTTCTCCAAGCCGCGAAACAGACAGCAAAGCTTATGCTGACGCAAATGAATTTGCTTCTAAAAACCGCGACCAGAAAACTTTTGAAAAAACGATCCAGGAGAAAGGTCTTAATAAACGTATTGCTGACAACCTCCACCCTATGGACCACGTGATTTCCGGTGTTGGCCAGGCACGCGAGCTGGTACGTTGGGCGTATGAAGCCAAGAAAGGCGACGTAAGTAATGTGTTTACTTTCGATAACACCTATGTTGTAGCTGTGTTAAGCGCTATCCGCGAAGAAGGTACTGCTTCCCTGGATGAAGTAAGGCCTGCTGTTGAAGCTGAAGTGAAAAAACATAAAAAAGCAGAAAGCATCATTGCTGAACTGAAATCTCCTGCTTCTCTGGATGCTGTTGTGAAGGCTACCAAACAGCCGGAACAGAAAGCAGAAGGCATTAACTTTGGTTCTCCTTTCATTGCTTCAATGGGTTATGAGCCACGTGTAGTTGGCGCTATCTACAATCCAGCCTGGGGACCAGGTAAAATAAGCGCTCCTGTTGAAGGTAACGCAGGCGTATATGTACTGAGAGTAGATGCTTTCCAGCCTACTACCCAGGCACAGGATGCTAAGAGCGTGAGCAGGGCTTATGAGCAGAGCGTAGCTTCTGCACTTGACCAGCAGCTGTTCCTCGTGCTTAAGAAACTGAGCAAAGTTGAGGACAACCGCGGTAAGTTCTTTTAAGGGATCTTCAAATAACTGATAAAATAGCGAAAGGCCGTCCACCCGAGTGGACGGCCTTTCGCATTTTTCGTAATTTTGTATCAAAGCGGATATTATGGAAGAGATTGTAAATAAAGTAGCACAAAGTGGATTACTGACCATTGACCTGGAAGATTATTACCCAAAAGAGGAAACTGTGGAGTTTGATATGAAGCAGCATCTCTTTATGGAAATGATATTGAAAGAGAAAGACTTCCGTGCTGCCCTGCAGACATGGGACTGGGAACAATACCGTAATAAAAATGTAGCCATTTTCTGTTCTGCAGATGCGGTGATCCCCTTTTGGGCATATATGCTGGTAATGACCTACCTGGAGCCGGTGGCAAATTTTGCTGCCTTTGGCAGTAAGGAAGATGTGTTTAAGGTGCAGTTCATGAAAAACCTGGCTGCAATAGATGTGAATGAATATGCGGATAAACGCATAGTTATCAAGGGCTGCGGAGATAAAGGCGCCGGCGAGGCTGCTTATGTTGAGATCACCCGCCTGTTAAGACCTGTGGTAAAAAGCCTGATGTACGGAGAGCCCTGTTCTACTGTGCCTATCTATAAGAAGAAGTAGTTTATCAGAACCAGTTCCTTCTTTTGAAGAGGTATATCATGCCAACCAGCATGACGAACATAACAGCCAGGGTAATGAAATAGCCGTTCTGCGTATGTATTTCCGGCATGTTATCGAAGTTCATACCGTAAATGCCGGCTACAAAAGTAAGCGGGGCCATTAAAGTGGTTACCACTGCCAGTACTTTCATTATCTCATTCATTTTCAGGTTGATCTGAGTGTTGTACTGGTCCTGAAGGTTATTCACAACATCCCGGTAGTTCTCAGAAAGGTCTGTTGCCTGGATAATGTGATCGTATATATCCTTGAAATATTTGGTGGTACGTTCTTCCAGCAGATCGCTCTCACTTTTCAGAAATCCGTTGATCAGTTCTCTTACCGGAACGATAGCCCGTTTGAACAGTAGCAATTCCCTTCTGAGGAAGTTGATGCGGGCCTGTGTACGCGGGCCAGGCTGGTGCTGCACGAGATCTTCCATCAGTTCTATCTTCTCTCCCAGCTTTTCCATGATATTGAAATAGCTGTCTACAATGGTGTCCAGCAAGGAATAACAGAGATAGTCGGCCCCGGCGTTCCTGATCCTGGAGCGTTCTATGCGCAGTCTTTCTCTTACAGGATCAAAGACATCTCTTATAGGATCTTCCTGGAAAGAGATCACGAAATGTTTTCCCAGTACTATGCTGATCTGCTCCTGTTCTATGGTAGAGCTTTCTTTATTGAAATAGATCATGGGCAGGAGACAGAACAGGTGGTCTCCTATCTCGTCCATCTTGGCCCGCTGGCCAACGCTCATAATATCATCTTCCAGGAGATAATGTACCCCCAGCCGCATGCATATTTCGTGAACAGCTGTTGGGTTGATCCCATCTATATTGACCCAGACAGTTCTCTTGTTGTTGATATGTTTGAATATAACTTCCACATTATCAGTAGTTACTTCCTGGCACTGTGGTGCATCATAGTCAAAAATGGAGATCCTGATATGCTCTGCCGGCTTACGGGTAGATGGCCCTGTTGCAGGGTTGTAGTTCATGATACGCTGTTTCTTTACCTTGAAAGGGTTCAGGGTATCCAGTACCTGTAAGGGCAATATGCGGGAAGGCTTCGACATGTCAGAAATGTTTAATCCGGGCTTGTGGATTAAAATTAATGCAAAATTTGTGTACAGATCATAGATAAACCATAGTATAATACGTGTACTTGTCTATGTTATGCTGGTATTGCCCGGATCATAAAAAAGAAACTGCCGGCGAAGACACCACCGGCAGCCAGATTGGTTATTTAAGATAGGATATGGAGACACAGTAATAAATGGTGCATTATTCACCGCCGTAAATTTTTACGGAGGTACAAACGCAGTACAAAAAAGGGAATTAATAGAGACTGGATAAGTAACAATGCTATCTTATTCTCATCAGGGAACATCACGGGTTGTATTACAACATAGCTAATTGCTTCTCATGAGAATATGGTAAGAGCGATAGTGCGTGCAAATAACAATACTGCATCAATAATTCCAAAAAAAATACTCAAAAACTCAAGAAATGTGAGATTTATGAGTAATTACAACGTAATTCTGAGCAAAAAAGTTCACAGAGAACTTCCCCGGATAGTCCCTTTTTCCTGCAATTTCTAAAAGGAATTGTTTTTGTTGTGAATATCCCTGATGTATTTGGCTAATCATATAAAACAAATTTTATGGAAAACAAGCTCAGTAATAAGAAGGTAGCTATCCTTGTGGCCGACGGATTTGAAGAAGTTGAATTTACACAGCCACTGGAAGCTTTACAGAATGCCGGTGCGCAGGTGGAAGTTGTTTCTTTGAAAGAGGGGCAAGTGAAGGCCTGGGCAAAAAAAGACTGGGGAGGGGAATATCCGGTTGATAAGACTGTGGAAAATGCAAATGCGAAAGATTATGATGCGCTGGTGTTGCCAGGAGGAGTTATGAATCCTGACCATCTGCGTGAAAGCCAGGATGCAGTAAACTTTGTAGCTGGCTTTTTTGATGACAGCAAGCCAATTGCTGCCATCTGCCATGGTCCGTGGACATTAATAGAAACAGGGGAACTGAAAGGCAGGAGGGTTACTTCTTATCCGTCCCTTAAAACAGACCTGACAAATGCAGGCGCCAACTGGGTAGATGAAGAAGTAGTGGTGGATAATGGCCTGGTTACCAGTCGCAATCCTAACGACCTACCTGCTTTCTGTAAAAAAATGGTAGAAGAAATAAGTGAAGGCGTTCATGTGTGAATGGTCAGAGAATGCGTGCAAAAAAAATGGCTCCCATTAAGGGAGCTATTTTTTCTTCCTGTATTTTATTTCCACATTTGCCACTCCTGTATTTACCATCCCTATACGTTTTGCTGCTTTTTTGGACAGATCGATGATTCTTCCTTCTGCAAATGGGCCTCTATCATTAATGCGAACTTTCACTGATTTCCCGTTAGCAATATTGGTGACTTTCACTTTAGTGCCGAAGGGCAATGAACGATGTGCTGCCGTAAGCCTGCCCTGGCGGAATGTTTCGCCACTGGCGGTCTTTCTTCCCTGGAACTTATCAGCATAATAAGACGCCTTACCGGTTTGCGTAACTTTCCTGCTGCAGGAAGCAAAGCAGAGTATTGCACATAGCAGTACAATAATGTTGCGAGAATAATTTATTGTTATCATAGGCTTCTAATCAGAAAGGGCTAATTGAACCGCCCAAGTTAAAAAAATCAGAAAGGATATCCAATTGCAATATTTAATATGAGGTTCTCTTTGCGCCAGTCGGGATCACCAAATTTAATATCCTGTATTACCCATCTTTCGTTTGCCGGGAGCCAGGGCTTACGTAAAGGGAAGGCAAGGTCGAGGCGTACAACGAGAATGGATGCGTCTACACGCAGGCCCACACCGGCATCGACAGCAATCTGGCTCAGGAATGAGGATGTCTTAAACTCACTGCCTGGTTTTTCCGGTACTTCATTGGCCAGCCAGATATTACCTGCATCAATGAATACAGCACCATTGAAGATGCCTGTCAGTTTGGCCCGCAGTTCGGAGTTATATTCCAGTTTCACGTCTCCGGCCTCATTAGCCAGGAAACGGCTTACTGTATCTCTGAAGGAGCCGGGCCCCAGTGTTCTGGCCCTGAAGCCGCGCAAGCTGCTGCTACCCCCTATAAAGTATTGTTTTACAAATGGTAGTGTTGAGGAGTTGCCATAAGGAATACCATAGCCTGCGTAGAGGCGGTTTATCCACGTCATTTTCCGGGTGAGTTTCCAGTAGTGGCGGGCATCGGCACTTAAACGGATAAACTGTGCAAAAGTGCTGCCCAGGATATCTTTGGAACCGGAACTATTCTTAGGAACGAACAATCCTGCCAGGTTGCCGGAATAATCAAGATCTCCGTTCAGGTAAACGCTGTGTACACGGTTGTCTGCCTGAGTGTTGTAAGTCACGTTGTAATTGCCGCCCAATATGAATTGCTTTTCAATAGCCGCCCGCTGGCTGGGATCGTTAAGCAGGATACTGTCATACCCCGGTGTTGTTTTGGTAGGCAGGACATAGGTGATTGCTATGGGAGACCATTTATGTTCCAGGTGCTGCGTTTTACGCCAGATGTACTGGAACTGGAAAGTATAAGCGTTCAGATTATATAACTGACTGCGGCTGAACAACTCATAACTCAGGCTGATGCGGGTACGCGGTACGTAAGGTGTGCGTACGTTCAGGTTGAATAAGGGTTGCCAGAAGCGGGGAATAGTGACAGCTACTTCGGTTTTGAAGTTATAGGAATTGCCTCCTGTCTGTACGGTGGGGCTATTACCTCCTACCTGCCATTCCATACCGCCGGAAACACTCAGTTCCAACAGGTTGGCTGCGTGTAGCCAGTTACGGTTGCGGGCCGTAAGCCGTATCTCTGAACCTACGAAGTTGTTGGATTTGGAAGTGCCTCTTAACTCTACAGACAGGCTGCGGCGTGGGTAAGGAGTGAGGAAGAAGCTGGCATTGAGCCGGGTGCTGTCTCCCCTGACGGGACGGAATTGTCCTTTTACAAACTTAAAGGTGCCAAGATCTGTTAAGCGGCGAAGAGTCACCTCATGTTCACTGAGCCTGTATAAACTATCCGGTTTCAGGAAAATGGAGCGGTCAAACACACTGGGCCTGAATTTTTTAGTAGAATCTATTATGCGGATACCGTTGTACATAAACGGAGTACCTCGTCTTATGGCAGAGTCATTCTCCAGGGAATAGTCCGGGTACAGCGTGATGTTTTTCATCCTGTAGGGCCTGCGTGCAGGGGCAGGCGTACTTTCTTTGATGGTAACGAAGAGGTCTACCATGCCGTTGTTGGTACTATCTACTTCTACCAGCAGGTGATCTGGCGTAAAATAGTAATACCCCTGTTCTTTAAGCCTGGCATGAATGCGCGCACGTTCTGCCTTGACGCTGTCCAGCCGGAAGGGGCGGTTCAGTTTCAGGGTGCTATTGCTGTATGCACGTGCAACAGCTTTTCCGAGGTCGCTGCTGTCTGTTACGTAAGTAACGCTTTTGATGCGGTAGCGGCGATTGGGAACAGCGGTATAGGTGATAGATGCTTTTTTCTTTCCCTTGTTTTTGATCTCTGAGGTTACTTCTGCCTGGAAGAAACCGTTATCCACCAGGTATTGTTCCAGTACGTTGGCGGTGTAGTCTGGTTTTGCACTGCTTAACAGTACGGGCGGTTCTCCCCATTTTTCGCGGAGGAGGTAATTCAATCCTTTTCCTTTAGGCTTTTTACCGAGGTTATAGAACCATAATCTGAAAGGCAACCCGGCAAATTTCCTGTTGGGATTGGGGCGTATCTGGCTGTTCATGGCAGCGGTAAGTGTTCCATAATCGCGGGGTTTCCTTCCATCCCATTTAATATTGGCGCCAGTGTAAAGCCTGTCATTTTCGGGGACAGATTTAGTGGTACTGCATGCGCTGAAGCCAATGGCAAAAAGCGTTGCAAGAATTAGAATTATTATATGCCTGTTTCCTATAGTCATTTTATTTCTTACTGGCTTTTTTGGGAGAACGGAGTTTTTCCTGTTTCTTTTCTCTCTTAGAGCGCTGGAAGATCTCTTTAAAATCATCGTAGTCCATGATCAATGCAAAAGCTACCCCTGTTTCAACTACCTGGCCTTCAATGACTGTGTAGTTATCGTTACGCTGGTATACTCTTACGCGGTAGCGGCCGTCGCGCGTCAGCTTATATTCAACAGAAATATCGCCTACAAGAGAGCTGGGGTTGGCCTGGTTCTCTCCCTGCAGCATTACGTTTGAGCCGACAGAGACAGAGAGCCGGTCGTTGAAGAGGCTCTTGGAGGCGCCTACTTTAAGATTGGTGGTTTCCTGGGCGGAGCCGGTGGAATAATCTTCGCCGGATTCAACGTCGAAGTTGAGGTCTATTCCCTTTATGAGATTACCGGCCAGGTTATTCAGTTGCTGGGACAGGATTTTGCTTACGCTCTGGCGGGCCATGTTGCTTACGCCGAGATCTCCGCTACCCTCTCCTGCCAGCGGGTCGTCAGGAATGAAACTGTTCAGAACCAGTAATCCCATCACCTGTTTATTCAGTTCAGAAGGTATCTGGTTGATCTGTTTAATACGGTTATATACAGTGCCGCTGAAAACGTTCTGTTCTGCTTCCGGCATATCCAGCTGGAAGGAGATCTCCGGTTTCATGAGCTCTCCCTTGATCTTAAGGTATACGTAGAAGGGTAATCTCTGCTTGTATTTATTACGATCTGCACCTTCCAGTTTGCTTACCTGATCCTGCACCAGGTCTGCCGCGGGGGCATTGACAGTATAGCGTGCGGTAATGTCAAGATCAGCATTGGTGGCGTCTCCGCTGAAAGTGATAGTACTTCCTTTCTCGATAGAGAAGGAGCGTTTGATCAGCTGGTTGAGAGACATTTCATATTTACCTTCCTGGATCTCGTAACGGCCGGTGAGCGTCATTTTACTGCTGGCGTCCAGTGTGGCGTTAATATTGGCAGTGCCTTTTGCCTGAACATAGTCGCCATTCACCGGATCGATAATAATCTTAATGGTAGATTCCGGGGTTATTTCTGCTACGCCTGAAAAGTTGATGCCCTGCAGACGGGGATTTTCAAACCGGGTGCTGTCTGTCAGTTTCACGAGGGATGAATCTACAGGATTGGATTTATCAACAAAAACGATCACTCCTTCACGGTTAGCAACGCCAGGTTCTTCAGAAGGAAGGGTAACGGTGACGCTGGATTTATCTTTCAGCTTTACGGTGGCGTCTACACGGGGCAGGTCAAGATTGCCGCGGATCCTGATACGGGTATCTATAAACGCAGGGCCATAGTACAGCTGGTCACGGTTCTGCTGTTTACCCAGTATCATGAAGTTGCTGGAGTTGATGTCCATGTTGAAGGTGTAGTCAGTAAAATCCGGTGTGTTGATACGGCCGTTCACTATCAGTTCATTACTAAGACTATCGGTTATAACAAGTTTGTTGAACTGTATGCCTTTTTCATCGAGGATGATATTCTCGTCCGGAAGGGAAAGAGGAACGCCAACATAGGTGACGGTGCCGCCAGCATCGCTGAAATGCAGGTTGCCTATCACTTTGGGTTTCTCTGTAGAGCCGGTGATCCAGAACTGTCCGTCGGCATAGCCATGCATCCTTGTCATGTTGCCGAAGGTGAATGGTTCGAGGGCCGCAACTTTCAGGTTGTTGATCTCTATTTTACCATTGATGGTGCTGTCATACGTGCCGGTCACCTGCATATCGTTCTCATTACCGGCAAGTGTAGCCGCCAGTTTGTACTGGTTGGGCTGTGGTGTTTCCAGTGAGGCGTTCAGGGTGCCTATTGCGGTGCCTCTGAAAGCAAGGGAATCTATTTTTAATGTACTGGTTATCAGCGGAGATTTATCGAGGTTATTCACTTTAGCCTGTGCATTCAGTACACCGTTTGCCAGCAGGGTATCCGCCGCCAGCAGTGCGGTGATAGTAGACAGTTTAAAGTCTTTGATGGTAGCCTGTAGGGGCGGCAGGGAGCCGCTACTGCTGTCCCGCAGGGTTTGTACCTGTATGGATTGTTCCTGGAAGGACAGTGTCAGGTTAGCTGTATCGGGCATGCCGTTCCTGAGGCGGATGTGATTGTCCTCTCCTGCTTTCCAGTTCTGGCGGTTCAGCAGCAGGTCTGGTTTAAGAGAGAGGTCTATCATGCTGTCAGGAAGGAAGGTAACATAGCCGCCCAGTTTGTATTTGGGCTTACGTTTGACATCGTCCAGCAGGAGGTCCCAGTCCACTTTACCGCTATTGGCTGTAGCTGTAAGCAGGGTATGCTGCAGCGGTAATACCTGGTGATACAGGCTGGCCAGGGATGCGGATGCTTTCAGTGTAGTGTCGTGGAGTAGAGCGGTTATATTCAGGCTGTCCAGGCGGAGAGAATCGTACAGGAGTTTTGGCAGCTGAGCGTTGACAACCATCAGGGAGCTGTCTGAATTGAGCCGGCCATTTATGGTGAGCGGCTGTTCCATCCTTAATCCCGGCGCCATTGCCCTCAGGCTGCGGGGCCAGGAAAGGGAGGCGTTCCATTGCAGTACCTGACCGGCAGGGACCTGTACCAGGCGGGCGCTATCGTATGGTTGCAAGGGTTTGTTAATGATCTTGCTAAAGGCATCGCCCACCTTTGTATAGTCTATCATGCCATTTGCCCTGATAAAGCCAAATGGCCCTTCCAGTGAAATGTATTGCTGGTCTTCGTACCGGGTTATGAGGGCAATGGTGTCTAAAGTGAATACCTGTTTGTCTGTAGCTATCTGCCATCCATGCAGGAAAGCGGTGCCTTCCAGGCGGGTGGGGTCCATGCTGGTGAAATTGGCGGAGAGATCTCCTTTCAGCAGCAGCGGGTCTGTGTACCATCTGGTAGCATGGAGGTCTGCCTTGTCTACCTGGAGGCTGGCCTGTAATGTTTGCAGGCTGGTATCGCTGAGAGTACCGTTTATATCGAAGGCCAGTGTGAGGCTGGTGTCTGCGCTTCTGCCGTCAGCATGCAGGTCCTGTTTATCCAGTTTAGCGTTGACATCTATATCATGATAAGTGTACCCGTTGTAGGTAGCGGCATCCAGTCTTGCTGTTGTGGTGAGCAGCATGCCGGGGAATGTGTAGCCCTGTCCGTTAGCCACTATCCTTCCGCTCATCCAGCCCATGGTGGTATCGTATAATAGGAAGCCCGGGTTTACGTTGAAGGAGGAAATATTCACATCGTAACGGGCGCGGATACTGTCTGTTATATTCTGCAGACGGGCCGCCAGGCTGGCATTAGCCATATTGCTCTTTAGTTCCAGCTGTGTTTTCATGTCCTGCATACCTCCCAGGAACCGGCCGGTGATGAGCATTTGTTCCGGCAGGCGTGGTGTGTCAGGCATGGTGCCCGGGGGGAGCCAGGAGCGCAGAGCTTTGTTGCCGGAGAGGATGTAGATAGATGGCAGGTTGGCATAAAGGCGATCAGGATCGGTAGCATGTTCTACTTCTCCGTTGGCATGAATGCGGTTGCCCTGATTGTCTGCCGCCCGGAATGTTTCTATGATCAGTTTACCCAGGCTTCCTTTCAGTATTGTGGTGAGAGATAATTCTTTGTCCCACAGCGGCTGCATGTATTTGTTGCTGCGAACATCGGGAACGAAAGGCAGCCATTCTCCCAGGGCAATATGTGAAGAGTCGATATTGGCCTGCATCTGGAGCTGGTCCAGGTTGTCAGCCACGGTAGACCATGAAGGCACTCTCAGTGTAATATGTTTGCGCAGCAGGCTGCGGTTGGTTTCCAGGAGGAGATTGTTGAGCGCTACTGACTGTGGTGTGAACAGGAAGTCAAAGTGGGCCTGTCTGATGGCAAAGCCGGATTTGTCACGCATGTTCAGTTTATGCAGGATAGCGCGGGTAGTGTCTTCCTGGTAGAGGATATTGGAGACGAGGGTATTGAAGTTGGTGATAAGCAGGTGGTTATAGTCGGGATCATTTTTTAGTGCTCCTCTTGGTGCAGGGGCGGTATTGTCATCGTACTTCATGGTCAGCCGTTCTATCTCTGCTTTAGTAGCCAATACTTTCCAGGTATTGGGTGTACTGTTTGCCGGAGCCGGGGTGGTATCCCGTGCTGCTGAGAGGGAAAGCGCGCCTGTGGTACCGGCAACGGTGACGTTGCCTATCTGTACCAGTGTAGAGTCCAGGTCTATGCTGGAGTTGGTCAGCTGCAGATCGGAGATCTTCCATACGGTAGAGAGCCCGCTGGCTTCGTCTGTGTAGAGGAAGGCGCTGTTGCTGATCTGTAACTTTTTGAGCAGCAGGTGAAAGGGGGTGCCGGAGGTATCTGTTTCTGCCGGAGGAGGGGCACCGCTGGCCAGTTGTTTGGGGCGGTAGTCCTGGCGGTAGAGGCCTTTCAGCCCATCCAGCCGGATGCCGCGGAAGGTGTAGAGCCCTTCATCGAGCAGCAGATCGTCAGGGTCTATATGCAGTTCTTTCAGTGTTACGACGGCGGTCATGCCTTCCGGTGCGTCTGCAAAACGGAGGCGTACTGCGCGGAGGGAGATGTCTTTTATTCTGAACTGGATGGTAGTGCCGGTTTCGGAGGAAAGGGTGTCTGGCGGAGCGTCTGTGTTGCCGAAGGCGTCAGTGATGAACTGAAAGTTATACACACTGTCTCCCATGTTTTTGTAAACGTTGATCAGTACAGAATCCCACTCAAGGCTGTTGATGCGCAGTTCGTTGTTGAGAAATGCCAACAGGTTGTACCGGAGCTTCAGGCTTCCGGAGAAGAGGAGTGTCTGGGAGGAAGTGTCTGCCACAAATACGTTACGTAGTTCCAGGTATCTCCATCCCCTCATGCGGAGGTAGCCTATGCGTACCTGCGTATGAAGTTTTTTCTGAAGATACTGTTCTCCCTGCCGGCGGATGTAATCCTGAACAGGGGCTAACTGCAAAAGCAGTACGGCCATAACCGGTATTATGAGCAGGACAACAAGCGTCCATAATAACCACCTCCACCAGGGCCGGCCATGATGTGGTTTTTCGTCAATTGCTGGTTCTGTCACTATGAAAAAGTTACTTACAGTAAATAACTGAATTTAAATGTTTTAGGGCACTGTTTATTTAAACTGATATCTACAAACAAAATTTGTACCTGCCATTCTTTCTCCGGCAGGAAAAGCGACAGAATGTTCGGGGCCTTTTCCACATACCAGGCGTTTGCCCGGTATGGCGGGGCTTTCCGGGGATTAGAACGCAGGGGTGTTCCGCTGGTTAAATTTCCGGATATAATAAACCAGCTTTTCTTTGTTCTGTCTGTCCTGGTAGAATTCCCGCAGTAAGGCTGTGTCCTGGGGAAGTATATATTTGCGAAGATTGTAGAAGGTGAGATCATAGATATCGCCCGTTACAATGTTCAGTACTTTCCTGTTGGTGGTGGGAGGAGGAGTGTTGCTGAAGATGATGCCTTCTGTGCCCCGGTTGGGGGTGACGGAAGTGATGGCACGGATCTGATACAGGCAGTAGTAGCCTATTTCCTCCAGTTTATTCAGACCATTGTCTTTGATATAGATATTGCTGCCGTCGGAATATCCCCAGTACTTTTTCACTTTATGTTCCTGGCCGGCAGAATCTACTATGTGCAGTTCGCTCGGGGCTGCGAGCAGGTATACCTGGGCGGCAGGCGTCTTTTCTTTTACGACCAGGGTACCGGTCTGTGAGGGCGCATTGGCGCGGAACTCTTTGAAGTCCTTATAGATACCTTTCTTTAACTGGTGTGTGTCGTAAATGGAAGTCCCTTTTTGTGCGGATGCAGTTCCTGTGATTGCAACGCAGAATAGAAAAGAAAATGCCAGCTGCCTCATAGGCAGCAAATTTAGTGCTTTTCAGAAAGGGAGGAGGCTATTTTTGGAGGACGTTCTGTTTTTCCATGTCAGAAAGGATCATTTTGCGGATCCTTTTGTAGACAGTGTTCCGTCCGAATTCAATAGCGCTGTACAGTTTTGCTGACCAGATGGTTTCTTTATTCTCATTCAGTACAATGTCGAAGTCATTTACGAGGTACTGTTGTGAAGAGAGGGAATATCCGGCCCTGGCGGGAGGAGTGGTACTGGCGCCCCGGCTGTTGTAAACGGGGGGCCCGTAAGGAGTTTGTGTCTGTACTACGTTCACGCTTTCGAAGGTGGCTAAGGGATAGAAGCGGAGAATGGCATCATGTTCCCAGGAGACAGCTTTTTTGAGGCTTTCTTCTGTATTTGTTTTGTGGGGATCGCCGAGGTATTCGTATTTGCAGACGATGTCCTGGTCTTTGAGGTCTTTTATCAGTTCTTCAGAAAGGAAGTCGAGGAACATGCGGGATTGCATGCCGCCCTCTCCTACTATGAGGATCCTTTGATAATGCCTGGCGCTGTCAAGCTTTTTGTTGACCGCATTGAGTATTAATTTCCGTTGGGAAAATGAGGGAAATGCGAAGATCACCCCAAAGAGGCACAGTAAGAAACGTTGCATAGGTGTAGGATTATAATTTAGTTACTCTCAAGTTGTGTAAAGATATACGAAAAAAAGCGGCGGCGGGTTGGAGGATGTGTCAATAAAGTCGCATTCTGACTTGCAGGGAGGAAATGTGATGCAAGCAAAAGGCCGGGTAAAAACCCGGCCCGGCTGAAGGTTACAACAAAATCTAAACCTGCTTATGAGAATCTTTATAAGCTCGTTCTTTGATATGGCAGTTATTATACTGCCAGTGCCTGCAGGGAGTGGTCTTTGCTTTCCAGCTGGGATGCACCCATGAGGAATTCATCGACTTTCCGGGCGCACTCACGGCCTTCACTGATGGCCCAAACCACCAGGGACTGGCCACGACGCATATCGCCGGCTGCAAACACTTTAGGGATGGAGGTCTGGAAGGCCTTTTCTCCTGCTTTCACGTTACCACGGTCATCTTTTTCTACGCCCAGCTCGTCCAGCATGCCGGTGTGCTGAGGGTGTAAGAAGCCCATGGCGAGGAAAGCGGCTTCGCAAGGCAGTTCCTGTTCAGAGCCTGGTACTTCTTTGAAGCTGCCGGGTCTGCCGTCCTGTCCCAGTGCCCATTCCAGGGCCACGATCTTCAATCCTTTCAGGTTACCGTTTCCGTCACCTACAAATTCTTTGGTCCCGATGGCCCACTGGCGGTTAGCACCTTCTTCGTGAGAAGAGGATGTTTTGAGTATCATCGGGAAGGTAGGCCATGGCATATATTCGGTACGTTCTCCCGGAGGTTTTGGTAACAATTCCAGCTGGGTAACGCTTTTAGCGCCATGACGGTTTGAGGTGCCGACACAGTCAGAGCCGGTATCGCCACCGCCGATCACTACTACGTTTTTGCCGGTAGCCATTATATCGCTGCCCGATACGGGGCGGTTGCTTACGCGTTTGTTTTGTTGTTTGAGGAAGTCCATCGCAAAGTGAACGCCTTTCAGCTCACGGCCGGGGATATTCAGATCGCGGGGGATGGTGGAGCCGCCGGCCAGTACGATTGCGTTGTACTCGCGCAGCAGGTCATTCACACTAATGTTCACGCCTACGTTTGCATTGCATTGGAAAACAACGCCTTCTTCTTCCATCAGTTTTACACGGCGGTCTATCACCCATTTTTCCAGCTTGAAGTCGGGGATACCGTAGCGGAGCAGTCCGCCGGGGGCATCATCTCTTTCAAACACGGTAACGTTGTGGCCGGCATAGTTCAACTGTGCTGCAGCTGCCAGTCCTGCGGGACCGGAGCCGATCACGGCTACTTTTTTGCCGGTACGAACGCGGGGGCTTTTTGCCTGTACCAGACCTTTATCGAATGCGACTTCGATGATGTGGCGTTCAATTTCTTCGATAGCAACAGGAGGCTGATTGATGCCCAATACGCAGGCGCTTTCGCACGGAGCCGGGCAGATGCGGCCTGTAAACTCCGGGAAGTTGTTGGTACTGGTTAAGATCTCATATGCTTCCTGCCAGTCTTTATGATATACTGCGTCATTGAACTCGGGGATCACGTTACCCAGCGGGCATCCGCTGTGGCAGAATGGAACGCCGCAGTTCATACAGCGTGCAGACTGTTCATTCAGTTTATTCTCTGAATATTTTTCGACGAATTCGTTATAGTGTTGGACTCTTTCCTTAGCTGGAGCTTTGCCCGGCATTTCCCGGGTAAATTCCAGAAATCCTGTTGGTTTGCCCATTTCTCTTTTCGTTAGATGTTAGAATGATACTACTTCTCCACTTTCTGTGCCTGTGTTTTTTTGGCACTGAGCACAGCCTTGTATTCTTTCGGGAATACTTTCACGAAGTGACGCAGCTGATTTTCCCAGTCTTTCAGTATGAATTTAGCTACGGTACTGTTGGTATATGCATGATGTTTTGTGATGAGGTCATGCAGCTGGGCAGCATCTTCCTGGTCCAGCGGGTCCAGGTCGATCATGTCCTTGTTGCAGCGGCCTGCGAAGTTATTTTTCACATCATATATATAAGCAATACCGCCACTCATACCTGCGCCGAAGTTGCGGCCTGTTTCTCCGAGGATCACGGCATTGCCACCGGTCATGTATTCGCAACCATGGTCGCCCACGCCTTCTGCTACGATGGTAGCTCCGGAGTTACGTACGCAGAAGCGTTCACCTGCTTTACCGCGGATGTATGCTTCGCCGGAGGTAGCTCCGTAGAAGGCAACGTTACCGGCGATGATGTTCTCTTCTGCTTTGAAAGCGGCTTCAGCATGTGGATAAAGGATCAGCTTAGCGCCGGAAAGGCCTTTACCGAAGTAGTCATTGGCTTCACCTTCCAGTTCCAGGGTTACGCCTTTGGTGTTGAATGCACCGAAGCTTTGTCCTGCGGAACCTACAAATTTGTAGTGGATGGTATCTTCCGGTAATCCTGGTCCTGCGTAACGTTTGGATATTTCGTTGCTCAGGATGGTACCGATAGCACGGTCAGTATTCTTTACAGAGAACTGCTGGAATACGCGGGATTTTTTCTCCAGTGCCGGCTGTGCTGCTTTAAGCAGTTGCCAGTCAAGCACTTCACTGATACCATGGTCCTGTTCTTCCTGTTTGAAGAGGCCTGTTTCTTCGGAAGCAGGTTCTTTGTAGAGGATGGGAGAAAGATCAAGGTGTTTGAATTTCCAGTGGGTAACGTTTTCACGTACCTGGAGGTTATCTACCTGGCCTACCATTTCAGTAACGGTACGGTAGCCGAGGTCCGCCATGATTTCGCGGAACTCTTCGACCAGGAATTTAAAGAGATTCACAACATTTTCTGCGTCGCCATTGAAGCGTTTGCGTAATTCAGGGTCCTGAGTGGCTACTCCTACGGGGCAGGTGTTCAGGTGACATTTACGCATCATGATACAACCTTCGGCAACGAGGGCGGCGGTAGCAACACCCCATTCTTCGGCTCCCAGGAGGGTAGCGATGGCGATGTCACGGCCGGTTTTGAGCTGTCCGTCGGTCTGTACCACTACGCGGCTGCGCAGTTTGTTCTTTACCAGTGTCTGGTGAGTTTCAGCCAGGCCCAGTTCCCATGGCAGGCCGGCATGTTTGATGGAGCTGATGGGAGAAGCACCGGTACCGCCGTCATGGCCGGCAATCAGTACAACATCCGCTTTAGCTTTGGCAACGCCGGCAGCGATGGTGCCTACACCTGCTTTGGATACCAGCTTTACGCTGATACGGGCGGCGCGGTTGGCATTTTTCAGGTCGAATATAAGCTGAGCAAGGTCCTCGATAGAATAGATATCGTGGTGTGGCGGCGGAGAGATCAGACCTACGCCCGGAGTGGAGTGGCGCACTTTAGCGATCCAGTCGTCCACTTTATGTCCCGGCAGCTGACCACCTTCACCGGGTTTAGCGCCCTGTGCCATCTTGATCTGCAGCTCGTCTGCATTAGTCAGATAATTGCTGGTTACACCGAAACGGGCGCTGGCTACCTGTTTGATAGAGGAGCGCATGCTGTCTCCGTTAGGGAGTTTCTCGTAGCGGATCTCGTCTTCCCCACCCTCGCCGGTATTGCTTCTTGCGCCGATACGGTTCATAGCAACTGCCAGTGTGGAGTGTGCTTCGTGAGAAATGGAGCCAAAGCTCATGGCACCTGTAGCAAAGCGTTTCAGGATGCTTTCTGCTGCTTCCACTTCTTCCAGCGGAACGGAAGGACGGGTACGTTTGAAGGCGAAGAGGCTGCGCAGGGTGGCTGCTTTTTCGCTCTGGTCGTTCACCGCTTTAGAGTATTTTTTGAAGGTGCCGTAGTCGCCCATGCGGGTAGCATACTGCAGCAGGTGGATGGTGGTAGGGTTGAAGAGGTGGAATTCACCTTTCCGTTTCCACTGGTAGATACCGCCTGTTGTAAGGCGTTGTACCGGTGTTTCTTTACGTCCGTAACCCATCCAGTGTTTTGCGAGGGCTTCGCGGGCCAGTTCATCGAGGCCCATACCCTGCAGGCGGGATACTGCGCCGGTGAAGTATTTATCTACCACCTGGCGGTTGATACCCAGTATTTCGAATATCTGTGCACCCTGGTAAGATTGCAGGGTGGAGATACCCATTTTAGAGAATACTTTCAGCAGACCTTCGCATATAGCCTTGATGTAGTTCTTTTTCAGTTTGTCTACGTCCAGGTCTGTTTCCAGTTTACCTGTCAGCTTCATATCGCGGATGGTGCTGAGTGCCAGGTATGGATTGATTGCTGTAGCGCCGAAGCCCAGCAGGCATGCGAAGTGGTGTACTTCCCATACGTCTCCTGCTTCTACGATCAGGCCTACCTGGCCGCGGTAACCTTTGCGGATCAGGTGGTGGTGTACGGCAGATGCTGCCAGCAGGGACGGGATAGCTGCGTGTTCTGAGTCGAGCGCCCTGTCTGACAGGATGATCACTTCAAAACCGTCTTCTACGGCATCTACTGCGTAGCGGCAGAGACGAGCCAGACCTTTTTCAAGAGAGCCGGGTTTGCCGTCAGCCCTGAAGTAGGTGTGGAGAGTTTTAGCCTGGAACAGGCCGGTGTCTATACTGCGGATCTTTTCCAGTTCGTAGTTGTTCAGGATGGGATGACGCAGTGCCAGGCCGTGGCAGTGCAGCGGATCTTCATCCAGGAGGTTGCCGTTGTTACCTACGAAGGTAGCGAGGGACATTACCAGTCTTTCGCGGATAGGATCGATGGGCGGGTTGGTTACCTGGGCGAACAGCTGTTTGAAGTAGCTGCTCAGGTGCTGTGGCTGATCGCTCAGTACGGCCAGGGGAACGTCTGTACCCATGGAGCCTATTGGCTCTTTACCATCCAGCGCCATTGGGGCGATGATGGTGTTGAGGTCTTCGGTGGTATAACCGAAGGCGCGTTGATATTTAAAGATCTGGTCATGTTCCAGGTGACTGAAAGTAACACGAGGTTCAGGCAGTTCTTCGAGGCGAATTTTGTATTTGTTCAGCCATTCACCGTAGGGTTGCTGGGAGCAGATGGTTTGTTTCAGCTCTTCGTCTCCGATGATGCGGCCCTGTTCCATGTCGATGATGAACATTTTACCGGGCTGCAGGCGGCCTTTTTCTTTTATGTTCTTTGGATCTACGGGCAGGACACCTGCTTCGGAGGCCATGATCACGCGGTCGTCTTTAGTAACAACGAAGCGGGCGGGGCGCAGACCGTTACGGTCGAGCGTACCACCGATGATCTTACCGTCTGTGAAGGAGATACATGCCGGGCCGTCCCATGGTTCCATGAGGGAAGCATGGTATTCGTAGAAGGCTTTCTTCACGGGGTCCATATCTTCGTTGCCATCCCAGGCTTCGGGGATGAGCATCATCATTACATGGGGAAGAGAGCGGCCGGTGAGTGCGAGCAGTTCTACCACGTTGTCCAGGCTGGCGGAGTCAGACTGACCTTCTTCCACAATTGGAAGGATCATTTCCATTTCTTCTTCGGTGAAGTATTTGGAAACGAAGTCATTTTCTCCGGCGCGGAGCCAGTTCAGGTTACCTTTCAGGGTGTTGATCTCACCGTTGTGCGCAATGTAGCGGTAAGGGTGAGCCAGGCGCCAGCTGGGGAAGGTATTGGTAGCGAAGCGGGAGTGGATCAGCGCGAAAGCGGATACCATTTTCTCATCGCTGAGATCTGCATAATAATGACGTACCTGGTAAGTAGTTAACTGACCTTTATATACGATGGTTTTGCTGGAAAGAGAGGCAAAATAGAAATGTGCTTTCTCTTTCGGTACGGTGTTGCGTACTGTTTTAGAAACATAATTGCGCAGTACAAAGAGCTTACGTTCGAAAGCGTCGTTGTCTGTAATATGGTATGGACAGGCAAAGAATACCTGTTCAATTTCCGGTTCTACTGAAAGTGCGCTTTCTCCGATACCGTCCGGACGTACAGGTACTTTACGGTAACCCAGAATGTCCAGTCCCAGCTTTTCGGCCGCCCGGCTTAAAATCTCGCGGCACTCTTCGCGCCAGCGAGGTTCTTTCGGAAAAAACACCATGCCTACCCCGTATTTTCCAAATTCAGGGAGGCTAACGCCTATCTTCAGGCATTCGTCATAAAGAAACTCGTGTGGCAACTGAATCAGGATACCCGCTCCATCACCAGTGTTTTGTTCACAGCCACATGCACCACGGTGTTCCATGTTTTCCAACATGGTGAGTGCATCCCGGATGATCTGATGGGATTTACGCCCCTTGATGTGGACAGTAAAACCTGTTCCGCATGCATCATGCTCAAAATCCGGGTGATACAGTCCTTGCAATTGCTTCACTTCTTGCATTCAGTTTTAGATTTATTGACCTTGGCACACCTTTCCCCGCTTACATTGGCGGTGGAGGTACCGTAATTGTTTCGGGAACGGTATAAAGATACTAAAGGAAGCCGGTATTTTTTAGGAAAACATTCGTATAACACAAAAAAATTAGAAAAGATTAAAAAAGTATAGGGATTCGTTAGAATTAAATAATAAGGGAGTATAAAAAAGGGGTAATAAGGCGCTGAAAGGCGGAAGTTAGGTGGAATAAAAAAGTAATATGTTGGGTTTCTGTGGGATGTAAAAATAAAGCAAGAAGGGAGTATATGGGGAGTATTCAGGGAGCCGGAAATATGCTATAAAGGAGGAAGCGGTATGTTAGAGGGTTGTGTGATACAGCGGTGATGTGGAGACGATATGATAAAAAGGGGGGAGATGATATGGGAACAGTACAGGGAAGACGAGCCCAGCATGCCTGTGACGTGTTTAAGACATGGATTAAAGGTGGACTTCTATCTGTTTCGAGGGAGGCTATGTGGTGCAGTTTAGCTACCGCAGTTCATACACTATCCATACTTTATAGTAGGCTTTGAGTGGGAGTATCTATACAGTATCTATATCTGAAAGAGGAAGCCCCGGTAAAAATTACCAGGGCTTTATCTCAGTGTATAATATAGAAACAAACTCTCAGACGATGGTCACATTGATGCCCAGTTCTTCCAGGGCTTTTACAATGTGTGCGGAAATTCCGCTATCAGTAATGATCTCATCCACATCTTCCAGGTCACAGATCTTCCCGAAACCGCGGCGGCCAAACTTGGAAGAGTCTGCCAGCACAATGGTTTTCTGCGCAGCCGCCACCATTTGCTGGTTTAACTGGGCTTCCAGGATGTTGGTGGTGGTGAGCCCGAACTCAATATCTATTCCGTCCAGACCGAGGAAAAGCTTGCTGCAGGAGAAGTCTTCCAGGATCCTTTGTGCATAAGTGCCTGTAACTGAAGAGGAACTGTTGCGTACGATACCTCCCAGCTGCAATACCTCAATTTCCGGATGGCGGAGCAGTTCCTGCGCCACGTTCAGGGCCGGGGTGATGACAGTGAGGTGCCCTTTGGGATGGATATTCCTTGACAGGGCCAGAGCGGTAGTGCCGGAAGAGATAATAATGGCGTCGTTAGGCGCTATCAATCCTGCGGCGGCAATGGCGATATTGTTCTTTTCTTCCCGGCGGAGTTTTTCTTTCTCATTTACCGGTTTATCATTAATGTAAGGATTGTTGACAGTGGCCCCTCCGTGAGAACGGAACAGGAGGGACTTATCTTCAAGCAGTTTGAGGTCTTTCCTAATGGTAACACCGGAAACATCCAGCTCTTTACAGAGGTCAACTACATTTACATACCCTTTCTCAGCCAGGCGGTCCAAAATGTATTTGTGCCGCTCGGCAATATTTATCATTGACATACTTACGTAATATTAAATGCTTTTTCCATCTTCCAATTGGTTACAAAAGTACTTTCATGTTGTTGAATTTGACACATTGCGACAAAAAAAATATTTATTTAAGGAAGGAAAAAATCACGTATAAATGCTCAATTAACTGTTAACTTACTGAAAAATAACTAACAAAATATCTATTTTAGGATAGCTGGAGGCCATGTAGCAGAAAGATAAAGTAACCCGTCAAGATGAAATAAACTGAAACCATTTAAAAGAAAAATAAATTCTGAACTATAAATTTGGTATACACCAGGGTTAATTTTTTGTGATGTATAGTGTAAAAATTGTTCAGAAAATGACTTTCGAAGGCGAAAGTCATTTTCTGAGGGGTTTTGATGGCCTGCCGCCGGCTAAAGGGTAAAAATCAAGTTGGTGTATTACTATAAAATTCACGTTATACTATGAAAGAAACACCCCGTTATGTGCTGGCGCTGGACCAGGGAACAACCAGTTCAAGAGCTATCCTGTTCAACAAGGCGGGAGGCATTGTATCAGTTGCGCAGAAAGAATTCAAACAGCTCTTCCCCTCCCCTGGCCAGGTGGAGCATGATGCTTCGGAGATATGGTCCAGTCAACTGGGAGTAGCTGCAGAGGCAGTGGCTAAAGCCGGTGCAAAGGGCACTGATATTGCCGCAATAGGCATCACGAATCAGCGGGAGACAACAATTGTCTGGGACCGTCATACGGGGAAGCCGGTTTATAATGCTATTGTGTGGCAGGACCGCCGTACGGCGTCCTTTTGTGATGAGCTGAAAGCGGCGGGCCATGAGCCGCTGATCAGGGGAAAGACAGGGCTGGTGATAGACGCCTACTTCTCTGCCACCAAAGTGAAATGGATACTGGACAATGTGGCCGGAGCTAGAGAAAAGGCGGCCAAAGGGTTGCTGGCCTTCGGTACTGTGGACGCCTGGCTGGTCTGGAACCTGACAGAAGGGAAAGTGCATGCCACAGACGTTACCAATGCTTCCCGTACCATGTTATTTAATATACATACGCTGGAATGGGATAAGGAACTGCTGGACCTGTTTGGCATCCCCGAAAGTATGTTGCCGGAGGTGCGGCAGTCCAGCGAAATAATATCTGAAACAGCCCCCAGTATCTTTTCTGTCACGATCCCTATTGCCGGCATTGCCGGAGACCAGCATGCCGCCCTGTTCGGGCAGATGTGTACATCTGCCGGTATGGTGAAGAACACCTATGGCACGGGGTGTTTTATGCTGATGAATATAGGGGAGCAACCGATACTGTCTGAAAATAACCTGGTCACCACCATTGCATGGAAGATAAACGGGAAAGTGGAATACGCCCTGGAGGGAAGCATCTTCATTGCCGGCGCTGTTGTACAGTGGCTGCGGGATGGGCTGGGTATTATACGGTCATCTTCTGAAGTGGAGGCCCTGGCCACCAAAGTAGCCCATAATGACGGCGTGTATCTTGTTCCTGCTTTTGCAGGACTGGGAGCGCCCCACTGGGAGCAGCATGCCAGGGGCACACTGGTTGGAATGACGAGAGGCACCACGGCAGCACATATTGCCAGGGCTGCCCTGGAGAGTATTGCTTACCAGACGATGGAAGTGCTGAAAGCTATGGAAGCAGATGCCGGCATCAGTATCAAAGAATTACGTGTGGATGGAGGCGCGACCAACAATAACCTGCTGATGCAGTTCCAGGCAGATATCCTGCATACAAAAGTGATACGGCCTAAAGTGACGGAAACAACAGCCATGGGGGCCGCATACCTTGCGGGGCTGGCTACTGGTTTCTGGAAAAGCAAGGAAGAGATAGCTACTCAATGGGAAGTGGACCATTCGTTCACACCAGGAGGCAACCGGGAAGAGATTGCCCGCTGGATAAAAGGCTGGGGAAATGCGGTGAAAGCAGTAAAAGCCTGGGCAAAGCTGACAGCACAGGAAACAGTAACAATCAACGAATAAGAATATGTCGCCTTTTATAGCAGAACTGGCAGGCACCACGCTGCTTATTCTTTTAGGGAACAGCGTAGTGGCCAATGTTATACTGAATAAAACCAAAGGGAAAGGAGGCGGATGGATAGTGATTACCACAGGCTGGGCGCTGGCCGTATTTGTAGGAGTAATAGTGACGGGCCCATATAGCGGGGCGCATCTGAACCCGGCGGTAACACTGTCTCTTGCTATTGCCGGTAAGTTTGACTGGACGCAGGCCCCTTTATATGTACTTGCCCAGATGCTGGGCGCTATGCTGGGGTCTTTCCTGGTCTGGTACCAGTATAAAGATCATTTTGATGCGGATAATGAGCCTGGCGTTATCCAGGCCGCTTTCTGCACAGCACCGGCTATCAGGAATAATGGCCGGAACTTTGTCTGTGAAGTGGTGGGTACTTTTGTGCTGCTGTTCACTATTTTTCATTTTACTGACGCGGCGTTTGGAGTGGATAAGACTCCTGTGGGACTGGGCTCTCTCGGAGCCATTCCTGTTGCCTTCCTGGTCTGGGCTATTGGGTTGAGCCTTGGAGGTACTACCGGCTATGCCATTAATCCTGCGAGGGACCTGGGGCCAAGGATCATGCACGCACTGTTGCCGGTAAAAGGAAAGGGAGGAAGCGGATGGGATTATGCCTGGATACCTGTAGCGGGGCCGCTGGCAGGGGCAGCTATTGCAGCATGGTTATCGATCGTAATAAAATAAGTCATATCGAAACATAAACTTAATGGAGTAGAAAAAATGAGATCATTATTTTAACAGCAGGAAAATGTTAAACGGATGAAAACAATGCAACGCGCAATGCTGGCAGCAACTGCTTTTACAATTTCAACTACCGCTATGGCACAGGACAGGCCGTCTTTCTACAAAGTAGGGCACAGAGGCACCCGTGGTCTGATGCCGGAAAATACTATTCCGGCAATGATAAAAGGAATAGAGACCGGCTCTAATACAATAGAGTTTGATGTGCATATCACAAAAGACGGGAAGGTGGTAGTATATCATGATGCCTCTTTCAACCCGGATTATACTACTAAGCCAGATGGCAGTGAGATCCCGAAAGAGACCAGGAAGGATTATACCTTTTATAAAATGGATTACAGCAGTATCAGGCCGTTTGTGATAGGAGAAAAGGCGTATCCTGAATACCCGGAGCAGCAAAGGATAAAAAGCTATGCTCCTCTCCTTTCGGAACTGATAGATTCTGTGGAGGCATATACGAAGCTGCATGGTCTGCCGCCGGTGTATTATCTGCTGGAAATAAAATCGTCTGAAAAGACAGATGGGATGGAGCAGCCGGTACCGGAAGAATATATAGATAAGCTGATGGCGGTAAAGCAATTGAAGCCGTTGGGGAAAAGGCTTATTATACAATCGTTCGATGCCCGTCCGCTGCAGGTATTGCACCGCAGGTATCCGAAAATGACGCTGGGATTTTTAACAGGGGATAAAGCACCGGCTGCGCAGCAGCTGGAGGGGCTGGGATTTAAACCGCAGTTCTATAATCCGCATTATTCACTGGTAACGAAGGAGGTAGTGGAGCTCTGTCATTCGAAGAAGATACAGATAGTACCGTGGACGGTGCAGGAGGCGGCGGAGATGAAGAAGCTGAAAGGATTGGGTGTGGATGGGATTATTACTGATTATCCGAATCGGTTCCCGGAAGCGGGGTTGTAGAATAAGAGAGAGAATTCCTCAAAAAAAATGTGGTCCGCCTTGGCGGACCACATTTTTTTTGAGGAGGAGGCCTGCGGCCGGCCAAGGAAGTAAGCCCTCCCTGAGGTTATTCCGGGTCAAAGATGAACACCGGTTTATTTTGTAATACTCTCATATAAAGAGGATCGCTGGCCCGGCTTTCTACCTGTAAGCGGTTCAGGGCAGTGACGACATATGTATAAAGAACACCTTTTATATAGGTCCTGTCAATAAACTGCGGGTCGGGCATTTGTGGCAGGGTGGTCAGTATCCTGGTAGGGTCTGTCAGGTTGATGGCCTCTCCTGCTTTAAACCGGTACAGTACATAGCGGGTGGTGCGGTGAGAGGTATCATCGTCAGCCCAGTAAAGATGCAGGCCATCAGCACGTTCAAAGGCATCTATAAAATACGGAGGGAACGGAGCGTCGGACCTGATCCAGGGCATCAGCGGGATGAGCGCAGGATACCGGTAGAAGTGATTACGCAGGCTGTCTTCTATACCCAGGGGATTGCCGTTAAAGGATTTGGCGCTGTAATAAACATCGCCCTGTATGGTATTGAGCGTGCGGGCTTCCGTGATCTGGATGGGCAGCTCTGCCGGATTGCTCCAGGCGGCATTGCTGCGGATACGGTATACTCCGTGCCCGATATAGACATGACGGCCGTAGCCGTGCTGGGCCCACCAGTTGAGCAGCAGTTCATAGTCGGCCGCGCGGTGGCCTCTCTCCCAGTAGAGCTGTGGAGCAACATAATCTATCCAGCCTTTTTTCAACCATTTCAATACATCTGCATAGAGATCGTCGTAGTTGGTGAGTGCTCCGCCGCGGGTATAGGAGCCTTCCGGATCTTTTTCTTTGTGTCGCCAGATGCCGAAAGGACTGACCCCGAATTTTACCCAGGGTTTTTCTTCCTTGATAGCTTTGCCTACCATCTGGATGATGGTGTCTACATTCCAGCGGCGCCAGTCATCGCGCGACATGCCGTTGCCATAGCGGCGGTAGGAGTTGCCGTCGGGGAACTCTTTGCCGGGTACGGGGTAAGGATAGAAGTAGTCGTCAAAGTGAACGGCATCTATATCGTAACGACGAACAACATCGCGGATGACGCGGGTTACGTATTCGCGGACTTCCGGCAATCCGGGGTCAAAGTATTTTTTATTATCGAATGTGAGGAACCATTGAGGATACAACCGGGAGATGTGAGTAGGCGCGACATTATTACGGCTGGCGTTGAAAACGGCGCGATAGGGGTTGAACCAGGCATGCAGTTCCATGCCGCGTTTATGCGCTTCTTCTATCATGAACGTCAGTGGGTCATAATATGGTTGAGGCACTTGTCCCTGAGTACCGGTCAGGTATTCTGACCAGGGCTCGTAAGGAGAATTATAGAAAGCATCTGCGGCGGGCCTGACCTGTACGATCACGGCGTTGAGCCCGTTGCGTTGCTGATTGTCGAGAATATTGATAAACTCCTGTTGCTGCTGTTGAACGGGCAAGCCTCTGCGTGAGGGCCAGTCGATGTTTTCCACAGTGGCTATCCAGACCGCACGGAATTCCCTTTTTGGGGGAAGCTGTGCTTTTACCTGCTGGCTGAAGATGATGCCCGTTAGTAACAGCGCAACTCCTGAAATGAATCTGATCATACGTTAAGACCTGAAAAGTTGCGAAAATAACAAAACCATCGCTGATAATTTCATAGCAGGTATGTAGCAGAAACGGTGCCGGTTCATTTTTTTTATGAAATGGGGAGAGGGGATTGCTCAAAAAATTGCCTTCGCCTTTGGCGAAGGCAATTTTTTGAACGGAGGATTTTTGGGCCTGTGGCCGGCAGAAAAATTAATAGCGTATTGTCAGATCTTTGAGCCGGGCAGGGAAGCAGTTTTTGAAGATTGCCTGCGACCGGCTAAAAAAGATGGTTATACTTTCCTGCTTAAATATTGGGAATAATCTGGTAAACTGGCGGCGTAATCCTGGTGCATCAGTGGCGAAGTGAGCAGGAAATCTGCAGAGGTGCGGTTGCTGGCTACGGGAATATTCCAGACCACGCAGAGACGCAGCAGCGCTTTAATATCCGGATCGTGCGGGAGGGCTTCCATGGGGTCCCAGAAGAAGATCACCACATCTATCTTTCCTTCAGCGATCAGTGATCCTATCTGCTGATCACCTCCCAGCGGACCGCTGAGCAGTTTTCTTACCGGAACATCCAGGCATTCTTCGATGAGCTTGCCGGTGGTACCGGTTGCGTACAGCTCATGCCTTGAAAGCACGGCCTTGTTATAACTGGCCCATTCAATGAGCTCAGACTTTTTGTGGTCATGCGCAACGAGCGCAATTCTTTTCCTGGCAGGGAGTGTTCTGGAAGAAGGCATAACTGGAAATTCTATTACATTAACGGCGTAAAGGTAATATATAGGATTATGTCTAATACATATTTTTGGTTTCTCTATATGGCTATTGTAAAATTCAATAGGCAAAAGGGTTTGTTTCCTCTTTCAATATGCCTGAAAGTTGCTACCTTTGTTCCATCAAAAGTTTAGAATACCATGATTAAAACAGGAAATCCCATTATCAGCATATATACGGAAATGACGCCTAACCCGGAGACAATGAAGTTTGTAGCTAACAAGCTGTTGTATCCTGGCAAGCATATTGATTTTCCGGATGAAGCGAGCGCAAAGCCGTCTCCTCTGGCTGTGGAGCTGTTCAGCTTTCCGTTTATCAGGGGTGTTTTTGTGATGGCTAATTTCATTACGCTGACAAAAACTCCGGACACAGACTGGAACGATATTATTCCTACTATAAAAGCTTTCCTGAAAGAATACCTTGAAGATAACCGTCCTGTTATCAACGAAGAAGAAATTGTGGTAAGCGCGGTGGGCGGAAACGAGGTGAGTGCAGATGACACTGACGTGGTAAAGCGTATTAAAGAATTACTTGAAAATTACGTGAAGCCTGCAGTAGAGATGGATGGTGGCGCCATTCAATTTAAAGATTACAACGAAGGTACTGTGACACTGATGCTGCAGGGGTCCTGTTCAGGTTGCCCTTCTTCCATGATCACGCTGAAAGCTGGTATTGAAGGCATGATGAAGCGTATGATCCCTGAGGTGAAGGAAGTAGTGGCAGAAACAGAATAAGCCATAGTTGAGAGAATGATAGTGTTAAAAAAGAGCGCAGTCTTCAGACTGTGCTTTTTTATTGTCCATAGTATATCTTTAGCCCCTTAAACCGATGCTATACTTATGAGAAAAGCGATGATGATCATGGCCCTGCTGGCAACGGCAGCAGTACAGGCACAAACAAAAAAGGGGGCGGTTATAACCTATGGGGTCCGCTATAACGGGAAGGAAATACCGGGAGCCGGTGTGAAGATGATCGTACAGGGCAACAAAGCAAGGCTGCAGCCGCTGGGGAACACTCAGCAGAAAGAGCGGCAGTTCCTGGACATGAAAGAAAAAGCCACCTACCAGGTGATGACCACTGAAGCTGGTAATACATTTACGCTTAAGAAAGCGTTCTCGTCTTACGAGAAACCGGAGCTGTTACCAGGCACAGATACTATTCTGGGCTATCCGTGTAAAAAAGCGAAGGTTATTATCCGCTCCAATACCATTGAAGTATGGTATACTGATGCCCTGGCACTGAAGGGTACACCTACGCTGAGTGTTGTACCGGGGCTGGGACTGGTGCTGAAGATCATGCGCAACGGCAATTCAGAAACTTTCGCTACCAATATCTCCATGCAGGATGTGACTGATGCAGACCTGCAATGGCCGGCTAATAAAGGACAGCTGGTAGATGATGCCGCTTACATGCAGCAGATCATTGAAAGCAGGTATACTACCCTGCCGGTATTTAACGGAGAGCAGCTGAGTTTTGGCAATGCAATTTCCAATCCGCCGGCAGACCAGGAGAATGTTACCTATCATTATGCGGCAGGGACCGTTATCCTGAAGAAGGTAAAGCTGCCTGCAGTGAAGCCCGGCACTACACTGTTTGCAGAGCTGACGCAATATTCCAATGGAGATGCTTATGATCGTACCGGATCGGTGTTTATGGTGCCGCAGGATAAGAAAATATCTTTCCTGAACGGGTTGAGGGACGGTGTGAAGGCGTTGCCGGTATATAAAGAGAAATACCAGGGGGTGATATCAACAGATGATTATCTGCCAACGTTGGAGCTGATGCGGTTCTTTACACCGTTTGGTGTGCATAAGTATAATGAGCAGGTGAAGATCAAGGGGTATAACTGGGCTGATTCTGCTGTTTTCCGCCAGGATATTACAGAACTGCTGCCCCGGCTGGAGGGAGAAGTATGGCTGGGCGTATTTATAGGTAACTATGATGGTGGCGGTCATAAGGTAAGCCTGCGGTTAAAATATTATCCCGGCGACAGCAGGGAGGAGCAGAAGAAAGCCGCCAACTGGCTGATGCCGGTTTTCAACACCACCAACCTGATGGAAATGGCGCAGCAGGAATATGGGACGATGTTCGATAATGATTCTCTCACTGTTACGGTCAATATACCTGAGGGGGTGAAGAACCTGCAATTGAGATATATTTCAACCGGTCATGGCGGCTGGGGCGGCGGAGATGAGTTCAATCCTAAGCTGAACGAGATCTTTGTTGATGGTAAGAGGGTATATCATTTTATTCCGTGGCGTACGGACTGTGGGAACTTCCGTTTGCTGAACCCGGCTTCCGGCAATTTTGGCAATGGTCTTTCATCGTCAGACCTGAGCAGGTCTAACTGGTGCCCGGGCTCTGTAACCGGGCCAGTCAGCATTCCTCTGCCGGACCTTACCCCTGGCGTACATACCTTTAAAGTAGCGATACCGCTGGGTAAAAGGGAAGGGACAAGTTTCAGTGCCTGGAATGTTTCCGGTTGCCTGATAGGAGAAAAGTAATGAATATATCTTTGTCACATGAATTTTGAAGTTTTCTACCGGGGCCTGTTGGAAGGTATTCATGCCATGAGCTGGCCGGAAATAATAGCAGCATTGTTCGGGGCTATCAGCGTGATATGCAGTAAGCAGAACAGCATCTGGCTGTACCCGACGGGGTTGATAAGTACGGGGATATATACATACCTGTTGTCCAGGGAGCAGTTTAAACTATATGCGGAGGCTACGCTGAATGCTTACTATTTTATCATGAGTGTATATGGATGGTACCATTGGGCTAAGAAGGATGCGGCGCATCCGGTTCCTCCGGTGGAATGGGCTACGCGTAAAGAGTGGGGAACTGCTGTATTGATAGCGTTGGTGGGATGGGGTGCGTTTTATTACCTGCTGAGCAATTTTTCCAATTCTGATGTTCCTGTGATAGATGGGTTTGTTTCTGCTACTGCCTGCAGTGGAATGTGGTTGCTGGCAAAACGTAAGATAGAGAACTGGATTGTGCTGAATATTTCTAACCTTGTAGCTATTCCGCTGTTATTCCATAAACGCCTGCTGCCAACGGCGGTGCTGACCATCTTCCTGTTTGTTGTTGCTGTGATGGGGTATTTCAGCTGGAAGAAGATCTGGGAAGAAAATAAAAAAGTAGCATGTTAAAAGTTGTAGTTATAGGGCCGGAATCGACCGGGAAGAGTACGTTGAGTGAGCGGCTGGCGGGACATTATCAGACCATGTGGGTACCGGAGTATGCCAGGCAATACCTGGATGAGCTGTCCCGGCCTTATGAGCAGCAGGACCTGCTGGTAATGGCGGAGGGGCAGCTGGGGCTGGAGGAAGAGCGGGCTGCTTTAGCGAATGGGGTGCTGGTATGTGATACGGACCTTCATGTGATCAAGGTGTGGAGTGAGCATAAGTATGGGGATTGTGATCCGCGTATCCTGGAGATGATAGCCATGCGCAGATATGATCTTTACCTGTTAACGTATATTGATATTCCGTGGGAGGAAGATCCGCAGAGAGAACATCCTGATCCTACCATGAGGGAGTATTTTTACCAGGTGTATAAGGATATTGTGGTTAATTCGGGAGTACCGTGGGTGGATATAAGAGGGAGTTATGAAGAGCGGTTGCAACGGGCAACGGAAGCTGTGGATAAACTACTTAAATTATAAAGGGTGGCCATTGGCCACCCTTTTATTTGCTGGTTACTAATTCTGCTATATCAGGATCCGGTGCAATGAAGCGCATTTGTGTGAGGATCTTCCGTTGCCGGTAAGAGGTGATGCGTGCCGGAGGGTTTACGGTATATTTTACCGGGTTAGGAAGGCATGCAGCGATCATAGCGGCCTGTTCCCGGTTCAGGCTGGCGGCGCTTTTATGATAATACTGCCGGGAGGCGGCTTCGATCCCGAATATGCCATCCCCCATTTCTGCGACGTTCAGGTATACTTCGAGGATACGCTGTTTGCCCCATATTTTCTCTATCATGAAAGTGAAATAGACTTCCAGGCCTTTACGGAACCAGCTTCTACCCTGCCAGAGAAACACGTTCTTTGCTACCTGCTGGCTGATGGTGCTTGCTCCGTGTATTTTTTTGCTCTTCTGATTATGCTTCATGGCTTTCTCTATAGACTTGAAGTCGAAGCCATTGTGATCCGGGAACAGCTGGTCTTCGCTGGCAAGTACAGCGAGTTTGGCGTGTTGTGAGATCTCGTCATAACTTACCCATGTTTTATGGAATTGCTTATCCGTACCCCATAAGCCAAACCATTTTGAGACCATTGTCATAGTTATGGGAGGATTGACCCAGCGTAAAATTATGATGTATACAAATTGAGCGATAAACAGAATAAGAGTGATTTTCTTCAGCCTTCTCCACGTTCTCGGAACAATTCCTTTAGTGTTCATCTGGTAGGTTTTGTAAATCGGGCGGAAAGATAATAAGATTATTTAATGCCACGATGGTAAGGAGGGTTACTGTTTTCCTATTTCGTAAATTTGTGTATATGCTTTTAACCTTACATCCGGATAATCCTAATCCAAGGCACTTAAAGACGATAGTGGAGTGTTTGAAAGATGGCGGAGTGATCATCTACCCTACTGATACGGTATATGGTATGGGGTGTGACATCTTTCAGCATAAGGCTGTAGAACGGATCTGCCGGATCAAGCAGATCAATCCTGCCAAAGCTCAGTTCTCGTTTATCTGTTACGACCTCAGTCATTTGTCAGATTATGCCAAGAGTGTGGACACGCCTACTTTCAGAATGCTGAAGAAGGCATTGCCGGGGCCGTATACGTTTATTCTGCCTGCCAGCCGGCAGGTGCCTAAGATGCTGAAGGCGAAGAAAGATACGGTGGGGATACGTGTGCCGGATAATAATATATGCCGGGCTATAGTGAAAGAGCTGGGTAACCCTGTGATGAGTACTTCGCTACCTATAGAGCAGTATGTGGAAGAGTATACTGACCCGGAGATCATCCATGAAAAATTTGGGAAGATCGTAGATATTGTAGTGGATGGTGGGATTGGGGGAATGGCGTTTTCTACGGTGGTGGATTGTACGGGAGATGTGCCTGAGCTGATCAGGGAAGGGATAGGGAGCTGGGAAGAACTGGTATAAAATTAACATTTTGGCATATGTGGAGGAAGATGTTACTTACTGTTTTATTTCTGACTGCCGGATTGAGTGTCCTGAAGGCGCAGGATAAGGTGTTTTTGTATCCGTTGACTAAGTCAGGTAAAAGTGTTCTTATGCAAGATCAGCGTGAGATTGAGCCGGTTAATATACCTTTTTATGGTGCTTTGGAGAGGGCTTTACAACCTTCGGTGAAAAGGCCGGTTAATGCCAACGATTACTATCAGCAACATTTTGGATTTTTCTGTAAACAGGAGTGGGTTTGGGAGAAGAAAACGCAGCTGCCGGTGAAGGTGAGATTGGGAAGTTACCAGGAGGCGCAGCGAATAGAGGGAAAGTGGTGAGAAGAGGTTGGAATGAGCTGCAGGATTGAAATAAGATGAATTATGTTGACGTTGTCAAATTAATTTGTTGACAAGGTCATGTTTTTAAAAAGAGATAGTTTTGTATATAAAAAAGGGGGTATCAGACGTTGATACCCCCTCTTTTTATGGATCAGTTAATTTAATATTATTTGATGCCCATTTTCTTTGCGATATCGGCAGGGATTGCTTTTTTATTCAGCATGATGCTAGTGGTCTTATAAGCAAAGAAGGGTTCTGAAGCGTAGAAATAACCCTTATCAGGATTGCCTGTGCCCCATGAATTTTTTACGCGGAAGAACACTTTACCGTTCTGGTCTTTGGACATACCAACGATAAGCATACCGTGATCGTCCTGGGTCTCGTAGTTGTCAAATGCTTTCTGGCGAAGTTCAGGAGTGATGGTCAGTTCTTTTACCGGGTCGGTGAATGCTTTTTGTTGTTGTTCGGGAGTGAGGCTTTCCCAGTCGGGGGTGATAGCCAGTCCCTGTGCAAAGTTGAAGCCTTTCTCGCTCACGTCGGAAGCCCAGGCAACGGTGTATCCGTTCTGGATAGCGTTTTCTGTGATGGCGGTGAGGTCGTTCAGGGGAACGTTATATACTTTGTCCCAGTTCCAGTTGTCCGGTACTTCCAATACGAACTGCTGGTAGTAAGGATGGTGTGTGAAGGAGGTTACCAGCACATAATCATCTGCGTTCAGGCCCAGTTCTTTAGCGAAGGACTGGGGGGTATATGTTTTACCGTTATACTCGAATTTTTCAGGAGCAGCGCCCATGTAGGCATCCAGGACGCCATCCAGTGCTTTGGTCCAGCTGGGGTTGATGGTGCCTGTTGCATCGCCGGTCTTTTTCACCATACCTTCCATTAATCCCAGCATTTCTGCGTGGTTGTAGGTTTTTACGCGGTTGCCGTCGTATATGCTCTGAGGTACCAGGCCGTATTCGCGGAGACAGAGCAGATCGTCAGGGAAGCCACCGCCTTCGCCAAAGTTGGCTTTTCCGTGCATGCGTACGTAGTTGGCAGCTTTCAGGGGATACATTTTCCTTACTACGTACATTTCACTCAGGTTGACATCTTTTCCTTTACCGTTACGGAGGGCTTCCGCCTGGAAGAAGGAAAGGCCGGAGAATGACCAGCAGGTACCGGTACGACCCTGGTTTTCAACATCTCCTGCGTCCAGGTTCTTCACAACTGTAAACTGGTAATTACTCCCTTCTTTGTTTGTGTTTTGCGCTATGGCCGCTGTGGAATATAAAGCGGCCAGGCATAAAGCCCATGTCTTCATTGTAATGGTGTTTTGCTTTTGATTTATAATAAGGGAGCTAAGCTAAGTTAAAGCCGTCATTTTTAAGGAACAAAGATTGATGAATGGGGCTTACAATAGATTGCAGGCCGGGGTTTTCATTAATCCTGCGGCCATTGATATTGCGCCCGGGTTATTTCCCAGCGCCAGAGTTGTTCCGGGGCTTCGCCGACGAAGTGCATACCTGATTTCTGCAGTACTTTTACGGCGGCATTATATTCTTCTTCTGTATGTGCTATTACTTTCTGGACGTAGGAATGATTGAATGCAAAACGTACCAGCGCCTGGGTGAGTTCTGTGCCATAGCCCTGATCCCGGTATGCGGGCGTTATTTCATATCCTATTTCCACAGTCCCGTTATTGTCCGGCCGGCCTTTAAAGCCGCCAGCGCCAATGAGGCGTTTATCTTCCTGGTGGACAACGAGGTAAAAGAACCAGCCTAACATGGAGGGGTCATTACGCAGTTTATCGTACGCAACCAGGATAATTTCGGGGTATTCTGTCCATTCTTCAGGAATATCTATGTCCAGCAATTCGCCCAGTACATCCTTGCCCTGCAGCAACGCTTCGAAATATTGCAGGGTACAAGATAAGAGTTGTAGACGGGAGGTCAGGATCATGGCCGAAAGCTAGTAAAGGGTTTTGGAAAATGCAATAGGGGAAGTACCTGAATTATTGATAAGGTGCAATGGCGCTGCAATGAGGATTTATTATGAGGGAAAGGGGCCGTAAAAAAAAATCGCTTTCGCCGGATTGACGAAAGCGATCTGTATAAGAATATGTAAAAAAATCAATGGGCCTCCAGCCAGTTGATGCCGGTACCAATTTCAACATCGACAGGAACGGACAGGGGTAAGGCGTTGCGCATGCCTTCCTGTATGAGAGGTTTGATCAGTTCTATCTCATCTTTATGTACATCAAACACAAGCTCGTCATGTACCTGCAGGATCATGCGGGAGCGAAGGTTTTCCTGTTGCAGTTTTTTGTGGATAGAGATCATGGCAAGTTTGATCATATCTGCAGCGGTACCCTGGATAGGCATGTTGATGGCGTTCCTTTCAGCATAGCCTCTTACCACGGCGTTGGAAGAGTTGATGTCTTTCAGCCAGCGTTTGCGGCCCAGGATGGTTTCAACATAACCGTTCTGCTGTGCAAACTGTACTTGTTTGTCCATGTATTCCTTAATGGATGGATATTGAGCAAAGTAATTGTCTATCAGTGTTTTGGCTTCTCCCCTGGCGATGCCCAGGTTTTCTGAAAGACCGAATGCGCTTACTCCATAAATGATACCGAAGTTGACACTTTTGGCGTTGCGGCGCATGTCTGAAGTAACGTCGGCAATATCTACCCCATATACTTTGGCTGCTGTAGCGGTGTGAATATCCAGTCCGCTCTGAAATGCTTCCATCATGTGTTTGTCTTCACTGATGGCGGCAATAATGCGGAGCTCTATTTGTGAATAGTCGGCCGAAAGCAGGGTGAATTCTTCATTCCTTGCCACAAAAGCTTTCCTTACCTCGCGGCCTCTGTCTGTGCGGATGGGAATGTTCTGGAGGTTAGGATTGTTGGAGCTGAGACGGCCGGTTACAGCTACTGCCTGGTTGTAGGAGGTGTGTACGCGGTTGGTGCGTTTGTTCAGCATGAGCGGGAGGGCATCTACATAAGTAGATTTCAGCTTACTCAGCTCGCGGAACACGAGGATATCTTCAACTATCTGGTGTTTGTTGGAAAGTTTCTGTAACACGTCTTCGCCGGTGGCATACTGGCCGGTGCGGGTCTTTTTGGCTTTGGGGTCCAGCAGAAGTTTTTCGAAGAGCACTTCTCCCAGCTGTTTGGGGGAAGCCAGGTTGAAACGTACGCCGGCTTGTGTATATACGCTTTCCTCTGCTCTTTTTATTTCAGTTTCCAGTTCCCGGGAGTAGTCTGACAGGGCCTGGATATCCAGGGCGATGCCTTCGTATTCCATATCTGTAAGTACTTTTACCAGTGGGTTTTCCACTTCATAAAATACTTTTTCTACTTTTTTCAGGGGCAGCAGGGGGGCGAATTTTTCTTTCAGCTGCAGTGTAATATCTGCGTCTTCTGCGGCGTAGTCTTTGATCTTTTCCAGTTCCACATCGCGCATGTTACCCTGGCCTTTCCCTTTTTTGCCGATCAGTGTTTCTATGGATACCGGTTCGTACTGGAGGTACTGAGCGCTGAGCAGGTCCATGCTGCGGCGGCCTTCGGGCTCTATGAGATAATGGGCCAGCATGGTATCGAACACGGGGCCTTTGATATCTACTCCGTACCATTTCAGGACTATCATATCATACTTGACGTTCTGCCCGATAAAGACGATATGTGTGGTATCGAACAGGGGGCGGAATTGATCTACGATCTGCTGTGCGGCGGCTCTTTCCGGCGGAACGGGCACATACCAGGCTTCGCCGGGTTTAAAGGAAAAGCTCATACCTACCAGGTCTACGCTGTTGGCATCAGTGCCGGTGGTTTCAGTATCGAAGGAGATTTCCTGTTGCTGCAGCAGAAGTGTTAACAGTTCTGCTCTTTTTTCAGGCGTTTCTGCCAGGAGGTAGGTATGTGGAGTGTTGTTGATGTTCTTTTCTGCAATGAGGATGCTTACGGGAGTCGCTTCAATTTCTGCAGATGGCGGTGGTGTTACGCCTTCTATTTCGTTGCCGAAGAGGTCCAGCTGTCCTTTGGGGGGAGTGGCATTTTCTACAGAAGCGTTTGCGAAGTTATCTCCCAGGATGCGTTTGCCCAGGGTTTTAAATTCCAGTTCTGTGAATATTTCGGAGAGTTTTTCTTTGTTGGGTTCTTTGATGCAGAAGTCTTCCTCATGGAAAGTTACCGGTACGCTGGTGATGATGGTAGCCAGTTGTTTGGAGAGGATAGCGCTTTCTGCGCCGGCTTTGATCTTTTCCCCCATTTTCCCGCCAATGGTATCTGCGTTTTCCAGTATGTTTTCGAGGGAGCCGTACTGGGCCAGCAGTTTCATGGCGGTTTTCTCTCCTACTCCGGGAATGCCGGGAATGTTATCTACTGCATCTCCCATGAGGCCGAGGATGTCTATTACCTGGTGTACGCCGGAGATCTGCCATTTGGCGCAGACTTCATTGGGCCCCATGATCTCTTCTTTGTTGCCCATGTAGGGAGGCCGGTAGATGAATACGTTGTCTCTTACCAGTTGTCCGTAGTCTTTATCCGGAGTGACCATGTATACGGTGTAGCCTGCATCGGCCGCCTGCCATGCCAGGGTGCCTATTACGTCGTCAGCTTCATAACCGTCCAGTTCCACTACGGGAATGTTGAAGCCGGTGATGATGCGTTTGATATCGTCCAGCGAGTCGAGGATGTCTTCGGGGGCATCCATACGGTTGGCTTTGTAATCGGTAAAAGTGGTATGCCTTTCGGTGGGGGCATGTGTATCGAATGCCACCGCCATATGGGTGGGTTTTTCTTTATTGATAAGGTCCAGCAGCGTGGAGGTAAACCCAAACTGAGCGTTTGTGTTCTTTCCGGTGCTGGTAAGACGTGGGTTCCTGATCAGGGCATAATAGGCGCGATAGATGAGCGCCATTGCATCCAGTAAAAACAATTTCTTTTGCATCTGTCAAATGTAGTTATGAATTGCGAAATAACTTGTCTGTGGTATGTATCGGGTTGAGTTTTTTTATTAGGATCAGGCTGACCCGGAGGGCCAGCCGGGGATTGGGGAAGTAATGAATTTGGCAGTTGATAAGAGCGGGCGGATATTTGCGTGCAAAGAACATCAACATGAAAAAAATATATCATCTGTCAACGTGTAGTACCTGTAAGCGGATACTTGAATCTACCGGGGCGAAGGAAAAGGGGTTTGTTCTGCAGGATATTAAAACGGAGAAGATTACTCCGCAGCAGCTGGAGGAAATGCATAAGCTGGCGGGGAGTTATGAGGCGCTTTTCAGCAGGCGTTCGCAGAAGTACCGACCTATGGGATTGCATGAGAAGGAGTTGACAGAGAAGGATTATCATGATCTGATATTGCAGGAGTATTCGTTTTTGAAGCGGCCGGTGGCGATAGTGGG
The DNA here is from genome assembly GCF_009758205.1 of Chitinophaga tropicalis. Taxonomy (GTDB): domain Bacteria; phylum Bacteroidota; class Bacteroidia; order Chitinophagales; family Chitinophagaceae; genus Chitinophaga; species Chitinophaga tropicalis. The sequence continues at coordinate 570,973 of NZ_WRXN01000001.1, read as the reverse complement.
GAAGCAGATCTTTATAGGAAGTGATAAGAAGACGGTGGAGGGGTTGGAAGCAGCGGCGGGGAAATAGATTGTTGCTCAAAAAAGAGGTTTCGACTTTGGCGAAACCTCTTTTTTGAGGCCGGCTAAAAAATTAATTCAGCGATTGTACGAACTCTCTCACCACAGTTTTATACTGTTCCATATCTTTTTCATGTTCAAAGGATTTGAAAGGAAACGCCTGAACGGCTGCCAGGGCTTCTTTCAGATCGAAGACATGTTGTGAGACGTTGTAGAAATACCCTTTTTTCATCAGGAACTTTCCGAGATATTCCTGTTCTGACTGTCCCGGTGTGGGGATCAGGATGGCCCTTTTATTCAGTTTTACGAGGTCCATCAGGGTGGTATAACCTGAGCGGCTCAACACCATACCGGAGGCCAGCATGGCTTCATTCAGCTCTTTTGCGTTGAGGTGGTTCACCTGCAGGATGCGGGGTGTGATCTGTTGTTTTTCCGGGGTACCGGGTTTACCGCTTACTATCAGTGCGCTGATAGGCATTTCCCTTACCTGTTCAAGTACCATTTTCTCCAGGTTGGAACGTTGTGGCTCCGGTCCGGAAATGAGTACCAGCAGATCGTACTGGCGGGATATGCCTGGCTGGTTCTCAAAGCGGCTAAGACAGCCCAGGTAAGTGGTTTTGACGGGTGGCAGTTTAGCCGGGTGGGCCAGAATGCCGGACAGGTTATTGGCGTCAGCATAGTCTGGTATCCAACAGGCATTGTATTTGCGGATATAGCTATAGTTAAGATGTTGCAGGCATTTTTCTATGATGCCGCCGAAAGGTGTTTTGATCAGAAGCTGATGGGATATGAATACTGTAGGGACGGTTTTGTGATACAGGCCGAAGCGATTGTCTGATATCACAGCATCTATATGATGTTCTTCCACTACCTTTTGCAGCCAGCGCTGCTCATATTTTATAGTTTTTATGATCTTGGGGATCTGCTGGATGATCTTCCAGCCAAAGAGCCAGCCTTTTTGTGCATACTGGATCCTGTACCCGGGGAGCGGCAGAATGGTCAGTTGCGGGAATTCCTGTTGCAAAAGGGCGGCGTGTTTGCCCTCAGCAGCAATAACTACGTTGCAACCTGCGTTTAATAATTCATGGATAAGCGGGATGTCGCGGGTAGCGTGCCCTAGTCCCCAGTCGAGCGGTACTACCAGAATTGTTTTGCGCGTAGATTTTGTGGACAAATATTTGAAATTTTTACGAATTTAGCTTAATTTAGAAATGCGCACTGTTAAGAAAAGGTAAACTCTGTTGCAGACTGGCATTACAATCGAAAGAATAAAACTATCGTATGATTAATCGAAAATGGCTGATTATCTTTTTTCTTTGCAGTAGCCTGAGTATAATTGGGCAGGGATGTAAGATGTTGAAAAAGAACGACTGCGGATGCCCTACTATGAATAAGAAACGTATGCATTGATTTGTAGTTCAATTTTTTAACTGAGGAAGTCCCACTGAAAAGCTTGTAACATCCATCTTGTTGAGCACGCCAAATCGCTTACACTCCTATAAGAAAACACCATTGAACCTAATTTTAGGGATTTACTCAATTTTTTATAATGAAACAGGTAGAGAGGGATTTATTGATTTTGCTGCATGAGGATCGTTATAACGAACAGCAGATCCAGCATGCAGTAAAGCAGATAAGCGATATGCTGACTATGGTAGAGACCATGGAGTACCTATGTAACGTAATGGAGGTTGCTGATTGTAATAAAAACCGTATTACCAGCAAACTGACAATTCTGCAAAGAGCATTTGCCAGGAAAGAGCATAAGGCTTTTGAATTCATCGTACATAAGAACTAACAGTGAACAATATCGCCAACTGATCGTGGCCAACTATTTTGGTCATGCTATAACCGGTGCCATTAAAACGGAGTAATCTGATACTGACGCCACGTTATTTGTATAACAGAAATATTAATCCGTATTTCATTCCACTGCGGAAGATCATATTTCGCAATTGATTCGTAGGTTTGCCGGCAAACAAATATTGTTGAGATGGCAGACTTTACGCTCCTGCATGATTATTTACTTCCTATTTCCAGATCCGGCCTGAATGATGACGAGGAATATGATGAATACCAGATTGGTAGCATTGCAGACCTGTATGAGGAAGGTTATACGCCGAACCTTGATATAGCTGATATTATCTTACTGGGCGTGGGAGAAGACCGTGGATATGGTCCCGGAAAGAAAGGCGGAGATGCTGCAGATATTGTGCGCAAGGAATTTTACAGTTTATATTACTGGCATAAAGATGTTCGTATAGCCGATGTGGGTAACCTGAGAAGAGGTGTGAAACTGGCAGATACCTATGCTGCATTAAGAACGGTGCTGGCAGAACTTATCAACTCCAACAAAACGATTATCATCCTGGGCGGATCACATGATCTGACCTACGCACAATACAAGGCATATGCTTCACAGAAATATGTGATAGAAGCGACTGTAGCAGATGCACTGATAGACCTGAAAGAAGAATCTTCTATCCCGGCAGACAGCTTCCTGATGGATATGCTGACAGAACAGCCCAATTACATCCGCCATTACAATCATCTTGGTTTCCAGAGCTATTATGTGCATCCACGTATGCTGGAAACGCTGGATAAACTTCGCTTTGACTGCTACCGCCTGGGTAAGGTGAGAGAGAACCTGGAAGAGATAGAACCTGTGCTGCGCAATACCGACCTTCTGAGCCTGGATATCAATATCATCAAACATAACGACGCTCCTGCCAATACTCTCTCCCCTAACGGGCTGGGAGGCGATGAAGCCTGCGCGCTGTCACGCTATGCGGGGATGAGCGGAAGACTCAGCACCTTTGGTATTTATGGGTACCGCCCGGAAAAAGACAGGGACCTTCTTACGGCAAGACAGATAGCACAGATGCTGTGGTATTTTATGGATGGCTGTTCTGTGAAGAACAAAGAAGCTATTTTGCAGGACAGGGACGCATTTTGGGAGTTTAACATTGTATGTGCAGATATTGACACTGTGTTCCTCAAGAGCAAGAAAACTGGCAGATGGTGGATGCAACTTCCGGGTAAGGATTTTGTACCTTGTGCGTACAACGATTACCTGCTTGCCAGTAACAATGAGATCCCGGAGAGATGGTTGAGGCACCAGGAAAGAATGTAGTAATATCCGATAAAATATATGCAGACAAGGGAAACCCGGGCTCGTATCAGCCTGGTCCAGAACATACAGGACATTGTGCTGATAGCAATAGGCGTATTGCTGGCAGCAGTAGGATTGAAAGGATTTCTTTTACCCAATGGCTTCCTGGATGGAGGGGTGACAGGTATTTCCCTGCTGATAAGCCGGTTGACCGGCTGGTCTATCTCCGTATTGCTTATCATTATCAATATCCCGTTCATTTTACTGGCTTATAAACAGCTATCGCTCAGCTTTACGATAAAGGCGCTCTGCGCTATTCTGGGCCTGGCAGCTGCGCTGGTATTTATCAGTATACCGGCTATTACAAGTGATAAACTGCTGATCGCCATTTTTGGCGGGTTTTTTCTTGGGGCAGGTATAGGATTATCTGTAAGAGGGGGTGCTGTGCTGGATGGTACGGAGGTGCTGGCGCTTTACATCAACAGGAAAACGGTGCTTTCTATGGGGGAAGTGATCATGTATTTCAACATTGTCATTTTCGGGTTTGCGGCGGTACTGATCAATGTTGAGACGGCGTTATATGCTATACTTACTTACCTGGCGGCTTCAAAGACAGTGGATTATATTATCCAGGGTTTTGAGGAATACATTGCGCTGACCATAATATCTCCTGAGAGTGAGCTGATAAGGAAGACGCTGACACTTAGTTTGCGTAAGGGAGTAACGGTGTTTAAAGGGCAAAGTGGTTTTGGGAAGAGAGGGGCTGTGGATAGTGAGATCAATATCATTTATACTGTGGTGACGCGATTGGAAGTGCATAAGATCATTGATGAAATTGAGAAGATAGATGAGAAAGCGTTTATTGTGCAGCATAATATTAATGATACGCGAGGGGGGATGATTAAGCGTAGGGCGACGCATCATTAGAAAGAGTTTTTATGCGTGGAGCGGAAGAACTGCTCAAAAAACCTACATGAACAGGGTTTACAAAGGAGGATGAAAATCCTTAATTCTCCAGCAAAACATTATGTTAATCGAATAATCCTGTCGGCTCATTTTCAATTACCTGAGCTGTATTTTCAGAAAAAAATTGGGTTCGCCTTTGGCGAACCCAATTTTTTTGAGAGGCGGAATTTTGTTTTGAGTGCGGGCCGGCTGCGTGGTCAGGAACGGGTGCTGGCCAGCAGTTCAATTACTCTTGTTCTCAGGTACGCAGCCTTATTATCAGTAACTATCATATCGTCATCGAGGCCTGAGAGAGTCAATGGTCTTTTCTTCTCTACACGAAGGTCAATATCCCTGAAATAAGCATCTTTCTTTTGCACCCACTGTGCCTGGGATACCTGCAGTAATTCACGGCGGTTGTTATCCAGTTTGCCGTACAGCTGGCGGTACACGGCGTCTAACAGGCTATCCATTGCTGCATAATACTGAAGGGCGCAGTTGTAAGAGCTCTTACCTTCAGACAGGCATTGCTGATAACGTTTTTCGAGAGAATCTACGGTTGTTTTAGTGGTTTGTGCAAAAACAATGTTCAGACATAGGCACAATGGCAGGGATAAGAAGATATGTTTCATAGGATTTCGACAGTTAGGGTCGCAATATATATCAAATATATATTATACAAAACAAGTGCTCAAAAAAAGGGATGGGGGTATCGGTTAGTGTTTTATGAAGGGAAGGTTTGGCCCATAGGGCCAAACCGTGATAATAAGCTTATATAACAACCAGCTCGTAGAAATCTTCAGGAGTGAAGTATTCTTTAGCCAGTTCCTGCAATTCTTCGGCAGAGATGGTTTTGATGGTACGGATGTTATTGTAGAAGTAATTTTCATCCACGCCATTGAGAATGAGTGTTTTCCAGCGCTGAATGATCTGGAATGCGCCGTCAAGATCGCCCAGAATGGAACCTATCATGAAGTTACGCACCAGGTGCAGTTCATCTTCGGGAACAATTTCATTTTGAAGGGTACGCAATTCTTTATAGATCTCTTCGATGGTAGCCTCGCACACATCCCTTCCGGCTTCTGTCTGGATATTGATGGCGCTGGTTTGCCTGAAGTTATAGAGCTGCGAGTAGATACCGTAGGTATATCCTTTCTCTTCCCTGATGTTGCTCATGAGGCGGGAACCAAAGTAACCACCGAAGATGGTATTGAGCACCAGCATTTTCGGAAAATCAGGATGATAGCGGTTAGGGAATGGGCGTGCTACGCGTACGGCTCCCTGTACCCCGTTCTCATCATTGAAGATGCGGAACTTCTTCTCTTCTGCAGGAGCAACGGACAGTTCCGGTTTAATGAGGGTTGACTCACCATTCCATTTGGTAGTACCGAAGTACTGGTTGAGAAGGGCAATGAGATTTTCCGGCAGATGACCGGCAATAAATATCTTACAGTTATTGTAAGTATAATGTTGTTTGTAGAAGGCAGCCAGGGTGTCTGTTTGCAGTGCATCATAGGCATCCATGCTGCTTACGCGGCCGTATGGGTGAAACTCGCCGAACAGGTATTTATCTATATGCCTGTTGGCCACGAAGTCGCATTTCTGCAGGTTTACGGCGAGGCGTTGTTTCATGTTCTGCCTGAAAATGGCTAATTCTTCTTCCGGGAAAGAGGGATCCATGATCACTTCCTGCAATACGGGGAGCATTTCTGTGAAATGTTTGGTAAGGCAGTGCAGTGTGTAGGTGGCATTTTCATGATGGCAGTTACGGTTCAGGTGTGCGCCAAAGTAGTCAATGCTCTCGTTGATTTCCCGGGCAGAGTGTTTGCTGCTGCCGTTCTTCATGAGGAAATTGGAGGCAGATGCTACCAGGTTTTCCGTTTCATACCAGCTACCGCCGGGAAAAACCAGTTCCAGTTGCAGGGTGTCCTGCTCATCAGATTTTACTACGTAAACGGGGATGCCGTTATCCAGCGTAAACTTCTCGTATGGTTTAAGCGTGATATCGAAATCTACAGCATCTTTTATTTCGGGGGCAATTTTCCGGTTTATCATTAATCTTTCTGCGTATTTATTTACTACAAGGAAATTCAGTCTGCAAGGCAGTGTTATCCGGCGTAATAGTATATAGTATTGGAATTCTTTTCGTTGAACAGCAGCTGGGCTTCCCGGTGCATATCTGCTGTGGTGACAGCTTCATAGTTGCTGAACTCTGTGTTCATGAGCTCTGCGTCTCCTATCAGTTCATAGAAAGCCAGGTTGTTGGCACGGTTGAGCAGTCCCATATCTTCGAAGGCCAGCATGCTTTCCACGCGGTTCTTCACTTTTTGCAGTTCTCTTTCCGGGATCACTTCCTGCTGTACTTTATCCAGTTCTTCCTGGATAGCTTTTTCAGCATCTTTCATTTTCACACCTTTTACCAGTTTGCCTTCTATGGTGAGCAGGCCGGCATCGAGGGTACCGAAATGATAACATTCTATGTTGCTGAACAGTTTCTTTTCTTTTACCAGCACCTGGTTAAGGCGGGAGGACGCGCCTCCGCCGAGGATATCGGAGATCAGGTCTGTTGTATAGTATTGTTTGTCTGTACGGCCAGGCATGTGATAACATTTATACAGGGCGTCCAGCGGTACGTTGGCTTTTACTTCCAGTTTGTGTGCGGCTGCCTGTGGTGGTTCTACCGGCAGATTGCGCTGGATGCGTTGTCCGGAAGGGATATCGCCAAACCATTTTTCTGCCAGCAGCTTTACCTGGGCGGTGGTGACATGACCTCCTACTACGAGGATGGCGTTGGCTGGCCGGTAATATCTGAAGAAGAAGTCCTTTACTTCTTCCAGGCGGGCGTTTTCAATATGTGACAGTTCTTTGCCTATGGTCATCCATTTATAGGGATGAACGGAATAGGAAAGGTCACGCATTTTGTGCCATACATCGCCATAAGGTTTGTTGATATAGTGTTCTTTGAACTCTTCACAAACTACTTTACGTTGTACGTCCAGGCTCTTTTCGCTGAAGGCGAGGGAAAGCATACGATCGCTTTCCAGCCAGAAGGCGGTCTCTATATTTTCTGCCGGGAGTTGTATGTAGTAGTTGGTAAGATCGCTGGTGGTGTAGGCGTTATTTTCGCCTCCGGCCATCTGTAAGGGTTCGTCATATTCCGGGATGTTGACGGAGCCGCCAAACATCAGGTGTTCAAATAAGTGAGCAAAACCTGTCTTGTTCGGGTCTTCATCACGTGCGCCTACGTCATACATCACGTTTACCACCGCCATTGGCGTGGTATGGTCCTCGTGCACAATAACGCGCAATCCGTTGGACAGGGTGAATTTATTGTAATGGATCATACTTCCGGTTTTATGAAAGTTGCAAGTTATTAAAAGAATGGCAGAATGGGACGGGTCTATTTTCCCTGTAGGATACGGCGTTATCTTTCGAGGTAAACCTCTCTGGCGTCGTAATTGATAGTAATTGTCCGGAACTGTCTCCATACCATGAAGCCAATGGACCCGGCTACTTCAGACATAGAGCCTGCATCGTTCACTTCTTTGCAGTAGCTGGCGGCCACATCGTCCAGGCGTATGTTTCCCATGTTGAGATTGGGGATGGTGGTATTGGTATAGGTCAATTCCTGGTAAAGGTCCTGGACCTTATCTGTGCTGAGGACGGGCAGCTGGCTGATCAACTGGTATTTTTCCATATAGGGCCAGTTGAAGAGGATCCCATATTCGCCTCCGGTAATGAAATGGTAGCGGCTGGCAAGTGTTTTCCCGCTGGGGAGGCGGATGGTTGCTTCTATGGCCGGCGTGTCGAAGTTAAGGCTGAGGGGTAGTCTTTTCCCTACGGCATCCAGGGGACTTTTGCCCTGGCGGTAAAGTTTTAGTTCCTGTTTCTCATAGTCTATCTTCACTACAAATGCTTTCAGGAGATCTACACCGATAATGCCATCCAGCGGGACCGGTACGCTCTGGAATTCCCTGAGGGGCTCTATGTAGACCTTTACAAAGGGCAGCCGGGTCTTGTCGAGATAGAGTACGTTGATGGTGGCGGTGGGCACTCTGACTACAACGGCGTCGTTTCCGCTAAGGCCACCGTCATTCTTTGTTTCCAGCATGAGCTTATCTGCTGTTGCTTTACTGAGGGTGGTTACCTCGGCGCCGGTATCAAAGATGAAGTGCAGGCTGTCTGTTGTGCTGGAGAGGCAGGCGGTGATGACCATGTACCGGTCGTACAACCGGAATGGCAGTGTTGCCACCACTTTAGAAGTGGGGTCTCCCTGGGCAAAAGTGAAGACCGGCAGGCATGCAAGTATGGCAAAAAGGTACTTATTCACGTAACACATCTCTAACGGAAGATGTTGCAAGGTATTATATCAGTCCGCTATAATATGCTTTTGATCTGGATTTTTTTCAGTAAAAGATCTTTGTCGCGCATAATCAATAAAGTAGGACGGGTGCCGATATTTTTCAGCATGTCCCTGTACTGCTGCAGGTTGGAGGAAAAGGAATTATTGATGGCAACGATGATGTCTCCTTTTTTGAACCCGGCTTTTTCTGCCGGAGAGCCTTTGATGATATCGGTGACCTCTACCCTGCCGTTTATCAGGTAGATGATCAGGCCTGTGTAGGAGTAGTCGAACTGATCACGGAAGTGGGAATTGGGTATGATATAGATCTCTTTCCTGCCGTAGTTGAGAATGAGGTTGAAGCGGCGCAGGAGGTCATTGCCTACCATTCCGCCGAGGAAGGGGTATGCTGTTACGTTGGTGACATCGTCAAAGAGATAGACGGGTACGTTGCGGAAGGCATAGGAGCCGATCCTGAACTCCTGAATGGTGGTGATATCCATATTCATTTTTCCTCCCAGTCCCTGGGCTTCTGTCTGGATCACTTTCCTTTGTTTTTTACGGGAGGTGAGAATGGCGCTGTCTTTTACAAACTGGTGTGAGAGCAGCAGGCACATACCGGCGCCGGTATCGAAATAATAGCGGCTGTTGTTCTGCATTTTGCCATTGCGCAGCTGGGCTGTAACAATAGGGATCAGGGTGAGGGAAGGTCTGAGCAGGTTGCCGCCTTTGGGATAGGAGAAACGGCCTTTGGAGTAGATGCTGATCAGTTCTGTATCATAATCTACCTGGACAATATATTTGCTAAGGAGGCTGTACCCGATGATGCCGTCTATCTGTAAGCCGTACACCTGGCTGATCAGCTCATAGTCGTTGACGTGGAAATCGAGGCTGTCTACCTGTAATCCGGGCAGTGTGAGTGTACGGTCCATGGCAAAGGAGACTTTTTTGGAGCCGCCTACACCTCTTACCACTCTTTCAGTAGGTGTTAATTTGATGCCATAATGTACACAGGTGCCGGTATCCAGGGAAATGCCGGCGCTGCCGGTGTCGAGGATGAATTGCAGGGTGTCGGGAACACCTTCCAGCCTGGCGCTGACCACTACTACCCCACCGTAGTATTGTTTGAAGGGGAAACGGGTGATCAATACGGCGTCCCGGGTGGTGGTATCGAGGCCATACGGCTGCGTTTGTGCGGCAGCAACGTGGAAAAGGAAGATGGTGGCCAGCAGGGATAGCCAACAGTGCTTCAGCGAGGTTTTTTTTAACATACAGTACGCGACAGAGTGACGTGTTATAACGTGTTATAAATTTAACATTAAAATAGCAGCACAGGGCGGTTTTGTTTTGAGCGGCAGTTTGAATTTCCGGGAGGGAGGAAGTGGGCCTATGGCCGGTTAAAAAATCAAACTGAGGCGGTTTTGTTTTTTCCTACCTTTGTCCATCATGGAACTGAAAGATCTATACAGTAAAGCATTAAATTTTGAGTGGCTCACACCGGAAGAAGGGATCTATCTTTTTGAGAAAGCGCCACTTGCAGAGCTGATGCATATCGCGGATGAGCTCCGCAGGAAGCAGGTACCGCATGGTAAAGTGACCTGGCAGATAGACCGGAACGTGAACACTACGAATGTTTGTACGGCTAACTGTAAATTCTGCAATTTCTATCGTGTGCCGGGGCATGCGGAGGCTTATATCACCAGTATTGATGAATATAAGCGTAAGATAGAAGAGACCCTTAAATACGGAGGAGACCAGCTGCTGTTGCAGGGGGGCCATCACCCGGAACTGGGCCTGCAGTTTTATGTAGATACTTTCAAACAGCTGAAGCAGTTATATCCCAATGTAAAGCTGCATGCACTCGGGCCCCCGGAAGTTGCCCATATCACCAAGCTGGAGAAAAGCACCCATACAGAAGTACTGAAAGCTTTGAAAGAAGCCGGGTTGAACAGCTTACCAGGCGCAGGCGCCGAGATACTGAACGACAGGGTACGCCGTCTTATCTCTAAAGGGAAATGCGGCGCGCAGGAATGGCTGGATGTTATGCGTGCGGCACATAAGCTGAACATTGCATCTTCAGCAACCATGATGTTTGGCCATGTGGAGACGCTGATGGAGCGTTTCCAGCACCTGGCGGATATCAGGCAGGTACAGAGTGAGAAACCGGAAGGCCATTATGGTTTTACTGCGTTCATTCCCTGGACCTTCCAGGATGTGGATACGTTGCTGGCCCGTATACGTGGTGTACATAACATGACCACTGCAGAGGAATATATCCGTATGATAGCTATGAGCCGTATCATGCTGCCTAATATTAAAAACATCCAGGCGTCCTGGCTGACGGTTGGTAAGCAGGTAGCACAGATATGCCTGCATGCGGGAGCGAATGACTTTGGTTCTATTATGATCGAGGAGAATGTGGTAAGTGCTGCGGGCGCGCCTCACAGGTTTACTTACCGTTCTATGCAGCAGGCTATTAAAGAAGCCGGTTTTGAGCCGCAACTGCGTACACAGTTGTATGAGTTCAGAGAGGTGCCTGCCGGAATAGAGGAGCAGATAATAAATTATTGATTTTTGCAGATCACTATATGATGCCGCAAAAGACGTTTTAAAACGTCTTTTGCGGTTTTTCTTTTAAAACAGAACCCAACGTAAAAACGCTTCTTTTATTGCATAGTGAATCTTCGTAACGCATTGTTTATAAAAGGATTGTTAATTTTTGGCCCGCATGTAACCATCCTCCCTTTTCGCCGTCTAACGGGTATAGAAAATGGAGGATATATGAAAAGAATAGGATTATTTATCATGGCGATAGGGCTGCTTTCGATGGCGGCCTGTACCAGTACCAAACTGACTTCTTCGTGGAAAACGCCGGATGCCCGGTTACAGGAGGAGAAGAAGATAATGGTGATTGCCCTTGTACCCGCGAAGGAACGGACCCTGCGTGTGCAGATGGAAAGTAACCTGGTTTCCGAACTGAGGAAAGAAGGGTATAACGCTGTTTCTGCTTATGCTACATATGGTCCGGACGATGAATTGGGTAAGGGTGATGAAAAGGCTGCATTGCGTAAATTCCGTAACAGCGATGTAGACCAGGTAATGACCATTGCGATGGTCGATAAATCGCGTGAGAGAACATTTGTGCCCGGTTACGGCGGGTATCCTTATTACGGAGGCTTCTGGCCTTACTACAGGGGATGGTATGGACGGATGTATGATCCGGGATATTACCAGGTAAATACCAAATATCAGTGGGACACCAACCTGTATGACCTGAAGGAAAAGAAGCTTATCTACAATGCGCAGACTGACTCTGTAGATCCGCCTACAGCTTACAGGCAGGCTTACCTGTTTGCAAAGCAGATAGTAAAGGATATGCAGAAGCAACAGTTGATAGCAAAGAATTAGGATTTTATTAAATTTGAGGTTTGGCAATTTGCCAAACCTCAAATTTTTATGCTGGAGTTACCTGTAAATGAGTTTATTACGTTAAGGCAATTGCAACCGGAACATGCTCCTGCCCTTTATAGCCAACTTGACCAATCGCGCAAAAGCCTGCGCCGTTTCCTGCCCTGGGTAGATTATAATACCAACCAGGAACATTCTCTCCGATTTATAGAAATGATGTTACGTAAGGCGGAAGACCAGGAAGCCATTGCCTTTGGTATATGGGTGGGGGAACAGCTGGGTGGCGTGGTAGACCTGCATTCATGGGACCATCTGCTGGATAAGGCGGAGATGGGATATTGGCTGGGTGAAAAATTCCAGGGAAAGGGAATTGCAGTAGCTTCCTGCCAGGCCCTGATCAATTTTGCGTTTACCCAGCTGAAACTGAATAAACTGGAGATCCGTTTTGCGCTTCAGAATGAGCGCAGCGCCCAGATACCTATACGATTAGGATTTGCCAAAGAAGGCATTCTGCGCCATAGTGCCAAGCTGCATGGGCAGTACGTGGATACTGTGGTGATGGGTATATTAAAGCAGGACTGGAAATTCCGGTAGATGGACAATCAGTCCATCTACCGGAAAAAACTTATATATCGCAGATCTCTACGCCTTGTTTCAGGGAAGCCAGTTTATCAGCTCTTTTCGGAACGAATTCCTGGGCAACAAATCCTTTAAAGCCGGTTTCATGAATAGCTTTCATGATGGCCGGGTAGTAAAGTTCCTGTGTTTCATCTATTTCGTTACGGCCGGGAACCCCGCCGGTATGATAGTGGGCAAAGTAAGGATGGTATTTCTTAATGGTGCTGATCACGTCTCCTTCCATGATCTGCATATGATAGATGTCGTACAGCAGCTTAAAACGATCTGAGCCAATGGCGTTGCAGAGTTCTACTCCCCAGGCTGTATGATCGCACTGGTAATCGGGGTGGTTCACTTTACTGTTCAGCAGTTCCATTACCAGGTTTACGTTCTTTTTCTCGGCATAGCTGATGACCCGTTTCAGGCCTTTGGCGCAGTTTTCCAGGCCCTGCTGATCGTCCAGTCCTTCCCGGTTGCCGGAAAAGCAGATAAGATTGGTGAAGCCGGCTTTGGCGGTTTCGTCTATGAGGTGCTCATAGTAAGTGATCAGCGGATCATGGTGTTCTACCCGGTTCCAACCGCGGGTGATACTCCAGTCTTTATTGATGGAGGCAACCATGGCGCAGGTCAGATCGTACTTTTTAGCTGTGGCAAAATCCTTCGGATCAAGCAGGTCTATAGAAGCCAGTCCTATCTGTTTAGACGCTTTGCACAGGTCTTCCAGCGGAATATCGCTATAGCACCAGGCGCATACGGAATGGTTGATCTGCCCTTTCAGTTTTTCATCTACCGCACTTTCGTGTGCCAGTACACGGGTTGAAAGGGAAGCCAGGGAAGTAGAGGCAAACGCCATAGCAGCGGCTTTTTTGATCATATCGCGACGGGAATTTTGATGAAGCATGTTGTTATACGTGTTTACAGTTTTACGTGAAACTACGCAATTTCAGATTCTATAGAACTGTATGCCCAAATACTTCGTAACTTTATTATAAGGAATAACGTTTAATTACAGAGGAAGAGAGTAAAGAGAGAGGCATCTACCCCGAAGCGCCAATTACGTTCTGATAAAAAGAATTACGAATACACTGCAACGGTCAGGAAGCAGATCCAGGAAAAGAAATCAGCATTTTTTAAGCAATTGTATTACAGAGTATTACCCAGCAAATACCGCCACAACAGCATCCGTAATTCCTGTGCCACAGCCCCGTAATTGATTTTGGTAAGCTATTTGATTATATCATGTTAACAGTTAAAGCGGAGGTCTAATATGGAAAGAAGATTTACCCCTGCATTGTGGATTTGTATTTTAATGGACCTGATAGGATGTGCCAGCTATGCTGTGCCAATTTTAGGAGAAGTAAGCGATGTTATCTGGGCTCCCATTTCTGCAATTGTTTTTTACCGGTTGTTTGGTGGGAATCTGGGATCTTTCGGAAGTGCTTTTAACTTCCTGGAAGAGTTGTTCCCCGGCCTTGATTTCATTCCGACGTTTACCCTGAGCTGGGTTATCAGAAGAGTTACGCAGAATATCAGAGAAAGGAAATCAGCTACACAGAAAGACAGGTATAAAGTGGCTGGGTTATAATTATAACACCGGCAGGCAAAAAAATATTAAGGTTGTAAGGTTTCAAAGCTGGAAGTATGATGGAGGATGTACGCTTCCACCTTTGTTATCCTTTCAACCTTTCAAGAAAGAAGTAAGAGTGAACTACTCAAAAAAAAGCTTTCGCCTTTGGCGAGGGCACTGAAAAAGTAGTTTTCTTTAAAGAAATATTCGGGTAGGGGGTGGAGAATATTTTCGAATAGACGATTCTCAGAGCCTACGTAAGGACTTTTTCAGTGCCCTCGCCTTTGGCGAAAGCTTTTTTTTGAGTAGTTGGTAAAATAAAATTAAAACACAGGCATGGCATTTCTCTTTTATCAGCCTCTTGGGACCATGATCATACCACCGCCTGGAGGTCCTCCCGGTATGCGCATGGGGCCCATCCGCCGTCTTTCATTATTCCCCCCAAACTTATTGATGAAGTAAGTAAAGCTGATCATGAAATAACGTTGCAATACCATATTCTGTACGTCTTCAATATAGTTCTCTCCGGTATTACGGCTGATGCTGACATTCTGTTTCAGCAGGTCAAAACCGGAGAATTTGATCAGTCCCCTTTTATTCTTGAAAACGCTTTTGGAAACAAAAGCGTTCAGCATGGTAACGTCTACGTTGTAACCTGCAGCCCGGCCTGCATTAAGAGTATAGTTGATATCGCTGCCAATGATAAAGCCTAAAGGCAGATTTACATTATAATCGAATGAAAAGGCGTAGTTAAAATAATTGGTGTTGTTGCTGGGTTGAATATCGTACCTGGCGCCGGCGTAATTTATGCTGGCGGAGGTAGAGAAATCAAACAGCTCTTTATATGTATAATTGAAGCTGAGACCTTGTGTAACAGAAAAGTTCCTTGTAAAGCTTTTAACGGCGGAAGAGAAATCACGTCCTGTGGAGCTGAAACTTACGTCCCGGCCGTAGCTGAAATTTGTATTGATGTTGAGTGATGTGCTTGCCTTTTTAAGCGGTATAGTATTCACTACAAATGCGTTGAGGTTGTATGCGCCGTTAGCATTCATCGGTTTCGTATACTGCTTACCGGAAGTATCTGAACGATTGGCGTTCACAATTTTGTTGGTAGTAAAGCTGCTGTTCACATTGGCAAAGAACCCCCGGAAAGTAGTGTTGTTAAATACGTTGTAACCCAGCGTCATATTATGTGTAAAAGAAGGCTTCAGATCCGGATTACCTTCCTGTACATAGATGGAACTGCTGAGGTCCGGCAATGGTTGTAACTGCTGGACGGTAGGCTGGGACGTGCTTCCGTTGTAACGGAAGCGCAGGCGCTTGCTTCTTGCAAAGTTGTAGTTGAACGATGCAGAAGGATAGAAATTTACAGTGTTCTGATCAATACGTGTTTTCCTGCTTACGTTATCGTTCACCAGGCTGTTGAACTGAACGTTTAACCCTAACGTATAATCGTATTTGAATTTCTGTGTGCGGATGTCAAGACCAACCTGTTGTGTTGTGAATGTGTTTTCGAATATATTACTGAGGCTGTCGTTGAACTTATCATATTTACCGGAAGCGCCGTCTATATCGTAAGTGAGGTTCTTAGAAGAACTGTAATTATTGTTAACAGCGTAAGTCAGCTCCATATACCTATCTTTCATGAGTGGCTCGGTATATGTTAACCGCGCGCCCAGTGTTCTGCCGAGGTTATTGGCATTGGTAAGCCTGTCATATCCTGTGGTATAGGCATCTGTGGTATCTGTTGCGAGGTGTGTATCTGCTATTTTGTAGTAGTTCTGCCTGTCTGTGGTGTTATATCCAAAGTTTAGGTTAGCACTGAATGTGCGGCCCTGTTTGTTGAATTTTTTCCGGAACAGCGCATTGGTGGAAAAATTCGGAGAAGTGGCGTTGCTGGTATTGAGAGAGCTACCTTCTATTGTCTTTATCCTGTTCTGGTCCAGTGACTGATAGCTGTTCTCAGAATAGTTTGTACCATTATTGTAGCTGAACGTTGGCGTGAGGATCAATGAGTGCATGGAGTCTATTTCATATTCAACGCGCATGCTCAACCTGTGATTCTTATTATCTGCTACTGAGCCGGAGTTCTGGTTATAATAGTAAGATGTATCTGCCAGGAAGGTTTGTTTGTTGCTTAATCTTTGTGTTTGTGTACGTGTATCGTTCACAAAGTAGCTGCCATTCACTTTGAGCTTTGTACTGAAATCTTCGTTGAAGTTCAGGCCGGCGTTCCAGTTACGTGTAATACCGGTGGTATTGTTGCCGCCAAGGCTGTTGATGGTAGACTGTGCTGCGCCTCTGCGGCCGCCGCCACCGCCTCCTCCCCCACCGTTGCTACCGCTGTTGAAGTTGAATACGTCATTGAAAGTGTATCCGAGGTTATTTACGTTGTTGCCGCTGCCCAGGAAAGACATCTGGCGGTTGTCGCGGAAGCTGTTGAGGTTTGCATTGACAGCGAAGCGTTCATCGTCTCCGTAGCCTGCAGATGCCCTGCCAAAGAATCCCTTTTTTTTATCTTTCTTAATGGTGATGTTAATGGCTTTTTCCCCGTTACCGTCGTCTATACCAGTGAATTGCGCCTGGTCTGACTTACGGTCTATCAGCTGGATCTTATCAATGATATCTGCCGGAAGGTTTTTAGTGGCCAGTTTGGGATCATCGCTAAAAAATGGTTTACCGTCTACCAATACCCTTTTCACTGTCTCTCCCTGGGCGGTAATGACACCATCCTTATCTACTGTGACCCCTGGCAGTTTTTTCAGGAGGTCTTCCACCACGGCATTCTCTCTTGTTTTGAAGGAGCCGGCGTTGAATTCTACTGTATCTGTTTTGACAACGATGGGTGGTACTTCCTGTATGATCTCTACTTCGTTGAGCAGTAATCCTTTCCCTTTCAGATGGATAGTTCCCATATCGGCCGTTGGCTTATCTGCCGAAACGGTAACGGATTTAAAAACGGGCTGATACCCCAGGAAGGTGATATATACGCGATAGTTACCGGGTGTAACGCCGGTAAAGGAGAAGGCTCCTTTTTTATCGGTAAAGGAGGTTGCGGCAAGGGAGGAATCGCGGCCGTACAGAAGGGCAACAGTAGCGTCTGGTAAGGGGTGTGTTGCCGAAGAGTCAGTCAGCAGGCCTTTAATCTGTCCCTGTTGCGCCCGGGCACCGAGCGCAAACAGGAACAGTAATATGCTGATAAAGGCAGTTCTTTTCATGAAGAGGGTATTAATCAAAAGTAGATGCAAGTTAAGCGGTTAATTAATTGCCGTTTTGCCGTCCACGGAATTTCTGCATCTCTTCACGGCGAATATCGCGCAGCTGTTCTTCACTCACTTTTTCTGCGTTGGCGGGCAGGGAGATCTTAGCAGCGTCTACCGGTTTCAGGTCTACTTTTTTAGCTGTAAAGGAGCGGTTGCTGCTTTCTGCTGCCAGCACCACGCCGGAGCCTTCGGGCAGTAATCCGTTAACGGGGCTGTAGCTGAAAGGAAGTTCCTGGGTGTACCATACGGTGTATGTTTCGTCCCGCAGGGTCAAAGTTGCCTTTTTGCAGTTGTAGCCGGCAATCTTTTTGGTTTTGTCTGTCAGCTTAACGTCTTTGGGAGCGGTGAAGTCTTCTTCGGCGAAGTAAGTCTTTGTACTGTCGCTCGGTTTGGTGAAGATCTGTATATACTTCTTATTAGCCAGGTCTACGTAAGCATTGCCGAACATGCCAAACATGCGTGGTCCACGGCCCCGGAAACCGCCACCCTGACGGGGACCCTGGCCATCGCCACCACCCGGAGGAGGGCCATCAGGAGCACCCTGAGGGCGATTGCCCCCACGACCACCACCACCGGCAAAGTCAGGACGGTCTGTTTCCAGTTTACCTTTCCCGGAAGAAAAGTAGAAGTGCTGGTTTAGTGTGATGACCCTGTCTTCTGCTTCTTCATCGCCGCCGCCGCCACCACGGGAAGGCATTTTAGCGTTTACCTCATAATCTATTACCCCGGTATTCTTGTCCTGTGCAAATGCTGTTGTGCCGGTAAAGGCGATCAATGCAGCGCTGAGCAGTGTTTTTGATAAATTCTTCATGATTTCAGGATTTTTTTCTGCTACAAAAGTCATTATTCGGTTTTCATTAGTTGGTTAAATACCATTATTTACTGTTAATTATTGTTAAGGATGTAGGGAGGGTAAGCATGGAATCCGATAGATTTGCATTACACCCGCATGGGGAGAAGGCTTAAACAGCATAAAAGTTTACCATAATGCGTCAGCGGATCCGCAATATTCTGATATTAATGTGTATATGTATCCTGGGAATATACCTGTTCCAGGGATACTGGTTATATAACTCCTATCATATACAGCTTGAGCAGTTTGGAAAGGACATCAATGAATCTTTACGTACAGCGGTTTTCAATAAGCAGTTTGCAGATGTGCGCCGGTACTTCAGGACATATGGCCGGGGCGACCATGATCCTGACAGAAAGCGTGATATGCCGCCGCCGCCGCCGGAGATAATGATGAGGGGGCAGGCTGTTATTGGCATAAAAACGGATGATGTAACTGATATGGGCATACGTAAAATGTATTTCAGGGGCGGTCCTGATTCTGCCGGCCGTTATTATGCAGATACGCTGGCAAGGCAGATATCGGACCTGCTGTTGCTGAACAATGTGCTGGGAGATAGTATGAAGCTGGTGAAGCTGGATTCGGTGTTCAGTGTAGAGCTGCATAACCGGCGGATCATGATGGACTACCGGCTGGATACTTTCCATATCAATTTTAACGGGTATTCGCGAGATAGCTTCCGGGACAGTTTGCGAAGGAAAAGTCCGCTGAAGACTTCGAAGATACCTTTTAATCCTGCCAGCAATCTGTTTGTGCAGGCAGTGTTTGAATCTCCGCTGCAATATATCCTGGCTAAAATGATGTGGACGCTGATAGGGTCTTTCGTGTTGCTGGTGCTTACCACCATCTGCTTCATTTATATGTTGCGTACTATCCTGAAACAGAAGAAACTTTCAGAGGTAAAGAATGATTTCATCAATAACATGACGCATGAGCTGAAAACCCCCATAGCAACGGTTTATGCTGCTGTGGAAGCCATGCAGAACTTCAATGCCCTGAATGATCAGCGGAAGACGCAGACCTACCTGGATATTTCCAAGCAGGAACTACAGCGGTTGTCTGACCTGGTGGAAAAAGTACTGCACATTGCAGCAGAGGAGAAGGAAGAAATAGAGCTGTTCAGGGAGGAGACAGATCTGCCGGAAGTGATAGACAGCATTATTACCAACCATCAGCTGAAAACCAACAGGACGGTACAGTTCAGGTATGATAACCTGCTGGGCGACAGGATGGTGTATGTAGACCGCACACATTTATCCAACGCTATCAGTAACCTGGTGGATAATGCCATTAAATATTCAGGGGACCATCCTACTGTACATATTGTAAGCGCTATTGAGAACGGGAAGCTGGTGGTGAAAGTAAAAGATCATGGCATTGGCATTCCGCGGATGTACCAGGAGAATATCTTTGATACATTTTTCAGGGTGCCTACCGGCAATCTTCATAATGTAAAGGGGTTTGGCCTGGGATTGAGTTATGTGAAGAAGATAGTGATGCTGCACGGAGGGAATATTTCAGTTAACAGCGAACCAGAAAAAGGCAGTGAATTTATCATTCAAATACCGGTATAATATGGCTAAAGTACTATTGATAGAAGACGAATGGCAGCTGGGGCAGATCGTGAAAGACAGCCTGGAGATGAGGGGGTTTGAGATGTTATATGCTGCAGATGGAAAGGAGGGGCTTCAACTTTACCGGGAGCATAACCCGGATGTAGTGGTGCTGGATATTATGATGCCTAATATGGACGGATTTACTGTTACCTCAGAGATACGCAGGCAGGATAAGACCACCCCTATCATTTTCCTGACGGCCAAGTCACAGACCACGGATGTAGTAAAGGGATTTGAGCTGGGAGGGAATGATTATCTGAAAAAGCCTTTCAGCATGGACGAGCTGATTGTGCGCATCAAGGCCCTGCTGCAAAGGTTCAGTGAGCAGCAGGGAACGCCGGGGCCGGTGGCAGATGAGGTGCAGATAGGGCAATATGTGTTCAATTATACCAAACAGACGCTTACCAGGAACAGTAATACCGCATTTCTTTCTCACCGGGAGGCTGAGATACTGAAGAGGCTTTCGGAGAACCTGAACCAGGTAATGGAGCGCAGGACAGTGCTGCTGGACCTCTGGGGCGATGATAGTTTCTTTAATGCCCGCAGTATGGACGTATTTATCACTAAATTGCGACGTTACCTGAAAGACGACCCACGGGTACAGATCGTGAATATAAGAGGGGTGGGTTATAAACTGATCTTTTAAATTATCTTTGCCCCCTATGGAGCAGATAGAACAGCAGATTGCTGCCTACAAACAAGAAATACTGGCTTTTGAACCGGCCACAGCGGCGGACTTAGAACAATACCGCATTAAATTCCTGGGTACAAAAGGAATTGTAAAGGCTATGTTTGGCGAAATGAAACAGGTGCCGAACGAGCGTAAGAAAGAATTCGGGCAGGTGCTGAATGGATTTAAGCAACTGGCAGAGGAAAGATATGCGCAGTTTGAACACCTGAAAGACGGCGACGGCGCTGTGACTTCAGACGTAGACCTTACCCTGCCTGCGGAGCCACACCGCCTGGGTACCCGCCATCCTATCAGCATTGTAAGAAATAATATTATCAGCATATTTGAGCGCCTGGGTTTTGCTATTGCAGAAGGCCCGGAAATAGAGGACGACTGGCATAACTTCACCGCTCTGAACCTTCCGGAGAACCATCCGGCCAGGGATATGCAGGATACTTTTTATATCAGCAAGAACCCCGACTGGCTGCTGCGTACCCATACCTCTTCCGTTCAGGTGAGGGCTATGGAGTCTGGCAAACTGCCTATCCGTATCATCTGCCCGGGACGTGTATACCGCAATGAAACCATTTCCGCCCGTGCACACTGCTTCTTCCACCAGGTAGAAGGGTTGTATATTGACGAGAATGTTTCCTTTGCCGATCTGAAACAAACGCTTTACCATTTTGTAAAAGAGTTGTTTGGAGAGGATATCCGTATCCGCTTCCGCCCTTCCTACTTCCCTTTCACGGAGCCAAGTGCGGAAATGGATATTTCCTGTCATATCTGCGGTGGTAAAGGATGTTCTGTGTGTAAACATACCGGCTGGGTAGAGATACTGGGTTGTGGTATGGTGCATCCGAAAGTGCTGGAGAACTGTGGCATAGACCCGGAGAAATACACTGGTTTTGCCTTTGGTATGGGTATAGAACGTATTACCATGCTGAAGTACCAGATCAAGGACCTGCGTCTGTTCTCAGAGAATGATACCAGGTTCCTGGAGCAATTTGAAGGAGCCATCTGAGCATATACCATGAACTGATTGCAAGGAGAAAGCGTGCAGAGTAATACCGGCCGTTTTCTCCTTTTTTTATACCCCAACCAATCTTTCAATGATCACAACAGACCACATTAAGGTAATAGCTGTTTGCGGGGCCGGCACCATGGGAGCAGGCATTGCGCAGGTTGCCGCTATGAGCGGGTTTCGGACCATCCTGTTTGACGTACAACCGGCCATACTGGACAAGGCCAGACAGCAGATCATGCAGCAGCTGGATACAGCTGTGGCTAAAGGGAAACTGGCAGCTGCAGAAAAAGACGCCGTTTTTCAACGGATACAGTTTACAGAAGATGTGAACAGCTGTAAGGCAGATGTGGTGATAGAGGCAATAGTGGAAAAGTTAGCTGTTAAAACGGCGTTGTTTAACCAGCTGGCAACTATTAACAGTGAAGAAACAATACTGGCATCCAATACATCTTCCCTGTCAGTGACGGCCATTGCAGCAGCGACCACGCATCCTGAGCGGGTGGCTGGCATGCATTTCTTCAACCCTGCCCCTGTTATGAAGCTGGTAGAGATTGTAAGCGGAGAGCAGACATTGCCTGTAGTGGCGCAGCAGTTATACCAGCTGGCAGTGAGGATGGGGAAAACGGCTGTAATGGCAAAGGATACGCCTGGTTTCATTGTGAACAGAGTAGCAAGGCATTACTACCTGGAAGCAATGGAAATAGCTGAAGACGGGGTGGCAGATTACAGAACAATAGACCGGCTGCTGGAAAGCGCGGGGTTCCGCATGGGGCCATTTGCGCTGATGGACCTGATAGGCAATGATGTGAACCTGGCTGTTACCCGTTCTCTTTATGATGCCTATGGTGGTGCGCCGCGGTTTGCGCCTAACAGGCTGCAGATAGAAAAGGTAGAGCAGGGCCAGCTGGGGAAGAAAAGCGGGAAGGGATTTTATAATTATCTTTGATGCAAACGGGACTTATTTCATGATATTAGTTACGGGTGGAACAGGATTTTTAGGCAGTCATTTATTACGAAAGCTGGTGAGTGCAGGAGAGCCTGTGCGGGCGTTATACAGGAAACAGATACCAGGGCAGCTGAATGATATAAAAGACAGGATAGAGTGGGTGAATGGAGATGTGCTGGATGTGTGTGTGCTGGAGGATGTAATGGAAGGAGTAGATAAGGTATATCATTGCGCGGCTGTTGTTTCCTTTCATCCCAGCACCCAGGCGCAGATGATGAAGGTGAATGTGGAAGGGACTGCCAATGTAGTGAATATGGCGCTGGATGCAGGCGTGAAAAAGCTGGTGCACGTAAGTTCTGTTGCTGCGATAGGAAGAGCCAAGGCTGATGGTGTGATAGATGAAAGCTGTGAATGGCAGGAAAGCAGGAATAATTCGAAGTATGCAGTCAGCAAATACCAGGCGGAAATGGAAGTGTGGCGGGGGATTGCGGAAGGCTTGCCTGCGGCGATCGTAAATCCTTCTATTATCCTGGGTAGTGGTTACTGGAATGATGGTTCCGGTATGCTGGTGAAAAATGCGTGGAAGGAGTTTCCTTACTATACGCAAGGCATCAACGGATTTACGGATGTGAATGATGTGGCGGAGGTAATGATCCGGCTGATGGAAAGCGATATACAGGCGCAGCGTTTTATTGTTTCTGCAGATAACTGGAAGTATCATGATCTGTTTACAGAAATGGCTGTGCAGCTGGATAAGAGGTCTCCGCATATTGCGGTTAAGCCGTGGATGGCTGCTGTTCTCTGGAGAGTAGAGGCGGTGAGGAGTAAGATAACAGGGAAGAAAGCTTTAGTAACGAAAGAGACGGCGCATACTGCGCAGTTGAAAGTGTATTATAACAGTAATAAATTATTAAAAGCACTGCCGGGTTTTGAGTTTACTCCTTTGAAAGAAACGATCAGGGAGATGTGTGGGAAGTATAAGGAATATAAGCAGAAGGAAGGGTAAGATTGTTGAGGAAATTGCTCAAAAAAAATGCTTTCACCTTTGGTGAAAGCATTTTTTTTGAGGGGGAGCTGGCCTGCGGCCGGCTTGAGGTGAATGGTGAAAGCGATTTTAGAGAGAATAGTTGGTCTGCAGCCGGTTTAAGGTAAAGAGTGAAAAGCGATTTTTGAGAGGGGCAATCCGGTGGACAGATAAGAAACAGAAATTGTTTTACCTTGACAGGATAGCGCCGATGGCTGCTGCCAGTATAGGCACAACGCTGGTATCTTTCAGCTCTGTGCTTAGCCATACGCGTGGATGCTCCCCTCCTATCACTGCGGCCGCTACCTGGCGGCGATAATGAAATTCATAACAGATATTCTCATAGGAATTTCTTGTTCCGAAACGGTTATGCGCCGTTATACGCAGTTCTTCGTCAGGAGAACGGAGTATGCCTGCCTGTTTGTTATCATTCAGTTCCAGGTAGGTAACATTTTTCAATACCATTTCCCAGCGTTTCAGAGGGGCCTGGCGGGTACCGTTGATAAGCACATACCAGAATGACGCTGTTGCCGGCATATTATCGAGAAAAGAAGGCAGGGAATGGCCTGAAAAGGCGATATGGGATGTTGTTACTGTTTGTACCAGTATATCTTCTTCCTGCCCCGTTATATGTATGTTATAAGCATTTTGCGGGTCTTTGATAAAGCTGAGGGATGTAGCATCCGCTATCCCGTTTTTCCGGGAGCTGGTGGTATATGCGCCGTAGGAAATGGTCTTTGCGGTGAACCAGCCGTCGTTGATCTTAACGGGCCATTCCTGTGCGGGGGTATAAAGGCCTTTCTGGGAAAAAACATTAAGGCTGCATGCCAGGAAGAAGGTAGTAAGGAAGATGCGAAAATTCATTGTAGCATGTATTATAGCAGGAAGGGTGTACCTGTTGTGATACACCCCTCCGTTTTTTATTTGCTGTTCAGCTTTTGCCATATTTCAGGGATGCGCTTGATCCAGCTGAGCTCTTTCATTTTTTCACGGGCATCCTGTACAGGAGAACCGAAGTAAACCTTGCCGCCTTCGAGAGAGGCTGGTACACCGCTCTGTGCCAGTACAACTGCGCCCTTACCTATTACAAGGTCTTTGGATACTCCTACCTGGCCCCAGAGAATAACATTGTCTTCAATATGTGCTTTACCTCCTATACCTACCTGGGCGGCAAAGAGACAGTTACGTCCTATCACGGTACCGTGACCTATATGGATCATATTATCAAACTTAGTGCCGCGACCAATGATGGTATCTCCACTTACTCCTTTATCGATAGTGCAGCCTGCACCTATTTCCACATCATCTTCAATGATGACACGACCGCAGCTTTCCATTTTATCATACATCACTTCCCTGTCTGCCCGCTTTTTGAAGTAAAAAGCATCTGCGCCTATCACTGTGCCGGCGTGAATGATCACATTATTGCCGATCACGGTATGATCGTAAATAGTAACATTGGGATGTATGATGCAGTTGGTACCAATGGTAACATGGTTGCCTATGAAAACATTGGGCTGGAGAATAGTGCCTTCGCCAATCACTGCAGAATCGCTGATGGGTTTGGTGGCAGGTTCAAAGGGGCGGAAACGCTTTACCAACTTAACATATGCGCTGAAGGGATCTGGTAAAACAAGTAATGCTTTGCCGGGAGGGCAATCAACTTTTTTATTAATGATGATGATAGTAGCTGCAGATTGCAGACAGGCGTTATAATATTTCTCAAAGTCTACGAAAGAGATATCTCCGGGTTCAACCTTGTGTATCTCGTTGATGCCTGAAGCCATCAGCTGATCGTTGCCAACCAGCTCTGCGCCTATGAATGCTGCTATTTCCGTTACCGCGAGCGGTTCTTTAAACTTCATGTGTTCTGCTGTTTAGTGAGGCAAAGGTAAAAGAGAATCCGGATGCTCAATCAAGTTTTAACGCTTCCTTTTAACTGTTGTTATCCACACTTTTTTTAGTGGTGTGAATAAAAAAGTTTGCATTTTTTTTCTTTTGTCATGAAATTCTTTTTAATATTGTGTAGGGAATTTTTGTTCCCTGTACTTACTAACCCATTCACATAACAAGAAAGTCTGATTGTAAACACGGTCAGACTTTTTTAATGCCCCTAGAAATCCGCTCCTGCTCAATGTTTCAGCCTTATGCATAGTTTTACTTTATCTGTGTGGGCAAGTGATAAATAGATGAAGAGGCAATAACATTTTTTCAGAAACCATCTTTTTAAGAATGCCGGATCCGGATGTGTAAAATTCCATTTTTTGGAAAAATGATTTCTTCTTTCCTGCTAAAGTGATAATAATGAAGAGAATAAAGTCAGATAGCCTGGCTAAACAATTGTGATTGTGGTAATCTGCGCCATAAGCGGGCATCGAAAGCCATACAGATATTCCGGATAAAGGGGCGTCCTTTAGCTGTGACATAGATCTTGCCGGGAGTAGTATGTACCAGTCCATCCTTTTCCAGTTCCTGTAGTCTTTGCAGTCCTTCCACGATAGCGTCGCATTGTGTATCTGCTTTATTCCAGGTGGTTTCAAAGCTGCACATGAGTGCATGTATGTGGCGGCGCAGCAGGAGATCTTCCTTGTTGAGAATATGACCACGCACAACAGGGAACTGCCCGCTGTTGACCAGCTGCTGCCAGGCAGCTACCTGTTTTTCATTCTGACCATAAGCAGTCCAGCTATCGCCGATAGAAGATGCACCCAGGCCTATCATGAGGGTAGTGTGATGGTCTGTATATCCCATAAAATTGCGATGCAGGGAACCGTTATTGAAGGCTTTATAGAGCGTATCGTGCGGGAGGGAAAAATGGTCCATGCCTATTTCTGTATATCCATTCTGTGCAAACATTTCTTTTCCCAGTTCATAGAGCGCTCTTTTTTCTTCGTCTTTAGGCAGGTCTGCTTCTGAATAACGGCGTTGTCCGGTTCCTTTTATCCAGGGTACGTGTGCATAGCTGTAAAAGGAGATGCGGTCAGGGCGTAACTGCATGACCTGGTTAATGGTAGCCTGGACGCTTGAAAGAGTCTGGAGAGGTAAGCCATATACAAGGTCGTAGTTGATGGAGGTAAAGCCTATTTCCCTGGCCTGTTCAGTAACACGTGCCACTGTTTCATATGGCTGTATGCGGTTGATAATATCCTGTACGCGGGGATCGAAGTCCTGTATGCCCAGGCTTATTCTTCTGAATCCGAGGTTATGCAGGGTTTGCATATGTTCGGCTGTGGTATTGTTGGGATGTCCTTCAAAGCTGAGGGTGGCATCCTGAAGGAGGTCAGCATGGCGGTAAAGGCCGGTTATAAGCCTGTGCAGGTTCTCTGAGCTGAAGAAGGTAGGCGTGCCCCCACCCAGGTGTATTTCCCGGATACGGGGCTTTGTTTCAAAGAGATTGAGGTACAGGTCCCATTCATTGAGCAGCGCCTGAATGTAAGGTCCTTCCAGGCCGTGATTTACTGTGATGTGTTTATTGCATCCGCAATAGGTGCACAGGTGTTCGCAGAAAGGGAGGTGTATGTAAACGCTGATACCTTCTGTTGTGTTGGTGGCGTGGAATGTTTGCAGCACAGATTGCTTCCATGCGTCCATACTGAAAGTATTTTCATCCCAGTAAGGAACGGTTGGATAGCTGGTGTAACGGGGAGCTGCTGTGTTGTATTTCCTGATGAGTTGCATGTTATGATGGTTTATAACAGTGTTCTGTTACTTTCTCATTTTGAGAAGGTATGGATGGACTTAAATAAGGAATGCCGAGGTTGAGGCCGCGCATGATAAGCATCATGGCCATGATGCCTACTGCGAAAGGTATACATCTGCGAAGGCGGTTCCTGACATTGATGCTGATAAGATCATTGAACCAGGAGATGGCCACCATTGCGGGTAGTGTTCCGGTCCCGAAGGCGGCCATAAAGAGGGCGCCCTGCCAAATATTACCTGTGGCTACAGCACCTGTGATGGCGAAGTATACCAGTCCGCAGGGCAATAATCCATTGAGTATCCCTATAGTATAGAGCGTACGTAGCTGTTGTTTGCGAAGCAGTTGTCCGAGAAGGTCTTTCACCGGTTTAGTATAGAAGCTGGTCTTAAAAGGGAAGCGGGTGCTGCGTACGCCATACTGTAGTATGATGATAAGCAGCAGCCCGCAGCCCAGGGCAACAGAGAGCCCTTGTTGTAACCCTCCGAGAAAGAACTGTCTGCCAAGCCATCCTGACACACAGCCCAGGGCTGCATAGGTGGTGATCCGTCCTGCATTGTAGAGCAGGATGCCTGCCTGCTGCCTGACGCCGCTGAGGTGCCTGACGGGCAGGGTGAGAGCAATCGGACCACACATACCGATGCAGTGGAAGCTTCCTATAAAGCCAAGGGATAAAGCGTATAATAAAGTGAGCAGCATAAGACGATCAGTTAACCGTTACATAGCTTTCCTGGTAGTATTCTTTTCCTCCGGCCTGCCATTGCAGCTGTACGCGGTAGTTGCCTTTCAGGAAGCGGGATTTGCTGATCAGCATCTCTCCTTTTTCATCCGGGTTGAGTGCAACATTGACATCCCGGCGGGAATCGGACGCTCTGTAAAAGAGCACATTGCCGGTAAGCGGAAGTCCATGCATTTCCTGTGGGAAGAGAATGGAGAGCGCTGCGCCGGACTGGTTTACAGCAACAGGAGCAGAGAGTGTCTGTGCCTGTTTGCGGCCGTCTATTACATGCTGGTATTTCAGTTCTTCTGCATAGTAATTGGACGTTACCATATCTACCGGCGTGCGCATGCTTTTGCCTACCAGGAAGAAAAGGCCGGTGGCGAAAAGAGTGAATACAATGATGATTTTGTAACCCCAGTTCATGATCAGTAATTTGAGTGAAAGGATGGTTGTTTATTGTACCGGTCCCAGGAAAGTGGTTTTGATAGAACCGGTTTTTTTATTTCCCGCATACAATGCTATGTGCAGGACCGTTTTACGCGTTTTAATACTGTTTTTGGGCAATACAATGAAGAAAAGGCCTTCTCCCTGGTCTTCTGCCTTTACCTGGATCTGTTTATGTCCCAGCAGTTCTATTTTGCCCTGTGCATCTTCCAGGCGGAGGGTAAGAGGAATATTATCTGTTGTTTTATTTACCAGTTTGATGCGGTAAAGGTTGGTGACGCTGTCCTGTCCTCTTTCCTGGTAAAGCATGCCTGCGGTGCGAATGATTGACCCGCTTACAGGCTCACGGCTTATGAGCAGCCAGGTAATGGCAGAAAGGATAATGAGCAGCACGGCTGAGTATACTCTCATTCTTGCTGTAAAGCGCAGCGGCTTTTTCTCTGCTATGCCATTTTCAGAGGCGTAGCGGATAAGATCGAGCGGGCGTCCGGTCTTTTCCATCATGAAGTTGCAGGCATCTATACAGGCGGTACAGCTAACACATTCCAGCTGTGTGCCGTTACGGATGTCTATTCCTGTAGGGCAGACCTTTACACATTGCATACAGTCTATACAGTCGCCCAGGTCAGTACTTCCTTTTTTGAATTTACCTCTGGGCTCTCCTCTTGTATAGTCATATGCCACGACGACGGAGTTCCTGTCCAGCAATACACCCTGTAAGCGGCCATAGGGGCATACGATGGTGCATACCTGTTCCCTGAAGAATGCAAATACGCCGTAGAAGACGCCGGCAAAGATGAGCATGGCGGTAAACCCGGTGGTATGTGCGGTAAAGGGGCCGGTAACGATCTTCTGCAGCTGGTCTATCCCGATAACGTAGGCCAGGAATGTATTGGCTATAAGGAAGGAAAGGAGGTAAAAGAGGATGTGTTTACTGACCTTTTTGATGATCTTTTCTGTATTCCATGGAGCATGATGCAGCATTTTCTGAGCGGGAGCATCTCCTTCTATCCAGTATTCTATTTTCCTGAACAGCATCTCCATGAAGATGGTTTGCGGGCATGCCCAGCCGCAGAAAAGGCGTCCAAATGCCATTGTGAACAGCACTATGAACAATATGAAGGCCACCATTATCAGCCCGAAAATAAAGAAGTCCTGGGGCCAGAAAATGGCGCCAAAAATGATAAAGCGTCCTTCTGTTACATCCATTAAAAACAGGGGCCGGCCATTTATTTTAATAAATGGGCCGGCAAAGAACAGAATAAAGTAAAGGTAACTGAGCACGCTCCTTGCATTATAGAGCCTGCCCTTTGGCCTCTGGCTGTATATCCAGTTACGTTTCCCCTGTTTATCAACAGTGGCAAGACTATCTCTGAACGTTTCTTCTTCCATCACTGATGTATTTATTCTTTTTCTTCAGTACCCTGCGGCTCTTTAGGATTGGGCGGATTAGACCCGTGAATGCTTTTTATGTAGCTGGCCAGTTGTGCCAGTTGTTTGGGAGAGAAGTCGTCTTTCCAGGACTTCATACCTTTATCAGGCACCCCGTATTTGATCGTAGAAAATACTTTTTTGATATCGCCACCATGCAGCCAGTAGCTGTCTGTCAGGTTGGGGCCTACTACACCTTGTCCCTGCGGGCCATGACATGCGGCGCAGTTGGCGGCAAAAAGCTTTTGTCCGGAAGAAATATCGTCTGCAGCAGTGAGCAGGGTCACACTGTTCTCATCTACATTGTTAGCAGCATTTTTCAGGTATTCTTCTTTGGCAGCGGCAGCTTCAGCTTCGGCCATGCTCAGCTCTTCCAGCTGGGTGGGAGCAGAATGAGCCACCTGGTAGCGCCAGAGATAAACGGCGGCGAAGATCATACTGCAGTAGAAGCCCCATCTCCACCATGGAGGTGTTGGGTTGTTCAGTTCACGGATGCCATCGTAATCATGGCCCATGTCTGCTTCTGCTTCTGATGTGGCGTCGAGGCTTTTGGTCTTGTTGAGTTTTTCCAGCCAGGAGACAGAAGGTTTGCCGGGAACAGCGGCTTTTTTCTTCCTGGTGCTTCTGCTTTCAAGTCCGACGAGGATGCGTAATGTGAAGAGCAGGCAGATGATAATAAGCAGCTCCAGTACTATCACTGATACCAGCAGGTAGAAAGTGAATGGCGCCAGGCCACTGATGGTATGGGAAACGGCGGGAGCTGCTGCTTCGGCCGCTTCAGCAGCGTCCTGAGCCCAGGAGCTGTGGCTGCTGAGTAGTGCTGTTGTCAGTATCAGTCCGCCGGTAAGGAGGGCAGTTTTGCTGCCCCCCTCTTTTTTCATTCGTTCACGGTAAATATCCATTGCACTGAGTACGGCGCTGCCCAGTATGGCAATAGCTATAAACAGGCCGACGATGACGGTGAGCAGTACGATAGCTACAGGATTAGCCAGTGATGACGGGCCTTCCGGTTTGTATTGTGCTGCTGCCGGCAGGCTGTTCAGCAGGCATAGGAAAAATAGGAGCAGGCCGGTTATGCTGATTGATCTCTTGTTCATGTGTTGTTGCTATTAGGTGATGATGGTATGAGCGTACAGCGTTCAATTGTCATCCAGCGGTATATGGCGGATATGATCTATCATGCGTTTATCTGCCCTGAAAGCCCAGAATGCAGCTGCTGCAAAGAAAACGGTGAATATGACCAGGGACGCCAGCGGATAAATACTTATGCCGCTGATGGATTGCAGATAATTGATGAATTTCATGTGGTGTTGTTTTAGTTTTTATTTGGCGGCAGTGGTTTTGATATCTGTTCCCAGTCTCTGCAGGTAAGCTATCAGTGCAACAATTTCCCTGTCTGGCGCTACGGGCAGCTTGTCTTTCTGTAACCTGTCTGCTATTCCTTTTGCCTGTTCTGCCATATCTGCGTTGGCCTGCTGTTCATATCCGGCGGGGTAAGGAACGCCTATCTTCCGCATTACATTGATCATGGCCGCTGTTTTTGCTTTATCTATCTTATCGTCAAATAACCAGGGATACTGTGGCATAATAGAACCGGGAGACATGGACGTAGGATCCAGCATGTGATTGTAGTGCCAGGAGTCCGGGTATTTACCTCCTACCCTTGCCAGGTCAGGGCCTGTGCGTTTGGAGCCCCACTGGAAGGGGTGATCGTATACGAACTCGCCGGCTTTGGAATATTCGCCATAACGGGCCACTTCATCACGGAAGGGGCGGATCATCTGTGAGTGACAGGTATAACAGCCTTCACGGATGTATACATCACGACCATGCAGCTCAAGTGGTGTATATGGTTTTACGGTAGTGATAGTAGGGATATTGCTTCTTACCAGGAAAGTAGGGACCAGTTCAAGGATACCTCCTATGCCTACTACTATCAGGCTGAATACGGTAAGTTGAATTGGTCTTCGTTCTATCCAGTTGTGCCAGTGTGATGTGCCGTGAGTAACGATGACTTTAGGCAGCGGAGCAGCTTCTGCAGGTTCGTTAGCTACGAATGAGCCGCGGCGTACAGTTTTGGTGAGGTTCACGATCATCAGCACTACACCGGAAACATATAAGAGGCCACCTAATGCGCGAAGCGCGTACATGGGAACGATGGTATTCACTGTTTCGAGGAACTGGAATTTAAGCTGTCCTTCGGGGGTGAACTGTTTCCACATCATGCTTTGTGTGAAGGCTGCCCAGTAAAGGGGGATCACGTAGAAGATGATGCCCAGTGTACCGAGCCAGAAGTGTGTATTAGCCCATTTGCGGGAATAAAGCTCTGTAGAGAAAAGGCGGGGCAGCATCCAGTAGAGTATACCGAAGGTCAGGAAGCCGTTCCATCCTAATGCGCCTACGTGCACGTGAGCAATGGTCCAGTCTGTATAGTGGCTGATGGCGTTCACGTTCTTCAGGGAGAGCATTGGTCCTTCGAGGGTTGCCATACCATAACAGGTGAGCGCCACTACAAAGAATTTCAGGATAGCGTCTTCCCTTACACGGTCCCATGCGCCACGCAGTGTGAGCAGGCCGTTCAGCATACCGCCCCAGGATGGAGCGATCAGCATGATAGAGAATACTGTGCCGAGTGATTGTGCCCATTCAGGTAATGCTGTGTACAGCAGGTGGTGAGGGCCGGCCCAGATATAGATGAAGATAAGCGCCCAGAAGTGAATGATAGACCAGCGGTAGGAATATACCGGCCTGTTGGCAGCTTTCGGAACAAAGTAATACATGAGGCCCAGGTAAGGTGTGGTGAGGAAGAATGCCACTGCGTTGTGACCATACCACCATTGTACCAGGGCGTCCTGTACACCGGCGTACCAGGAATAGCTTTTCAGAAAGGACACCGGCATTTCAAAGGAGTTCACGATGTGCAGCATGGCAATTGCCACCCAGGTACCGATGTAGAACCAGATGGCAACATAGAGATGCGCTTCTCTTCTTTTGATGATAGTGCCCAGCATGTTGGCGCCGAACACGACCCATACCAGTGTGATGGCGATGTCAAAGGGCCATTCCAGTTCTGCATATTCTTTACCGGTAGTACAACCCATGAGGAGGGTGAGTGCGCCGCCGGCGATGATAGCCTGCCATCCCCAGAAGTGGATCTTGCTGAGCAGATCGCTGAACATGCGGGCTTTACAAAGGCGTTGCAGTGAATAGTAAACGCCCATGTAGATACCATTACCTACAAAGGCGAAGATCACAGCATTTGTGTGTACAGGTCTGAGCCTGCCAAAGGTGGTGGGTGCATAGCCAAGGTTAAGGTCTGGCAGCACCAGTGCCAGCGCCGCCCATAGTCCTGCCAGCATGCCTATAAGGCCCCAGAAAACACAGGCGTACGCGAACCATTTCACGGTACGGTTGTCGTAAGAAAATTTTTCGAGAGACATATTTGTTCAATTACGATTGAGAAGTGACGGTTTAACAGGGAGGTAACTACTGCTTACAGATGCGTGACTTGCAGGAGCCATTGTCACAGTTCTTACCGGAAGAACTGCAGACATTTTCAACTGGTTTGGATTCAAACAGCATGCGGTGGGCGGGGGAAAAGTCATCTTCAAATTGTCCGTTCCTTACCGACCATATAAATGCGGCGAGGAAAAAGATGGCCACCAGCAGGCTGGCTCCCAGGAGAATTATGATCACGCTCATAGTATTTTGTTTTAAATGAGTTCTATGAGCAAAGCTAGATTACAGTGGATGGGGGTACGATGATACCGCTCAACCGGAATACTGATTCCGGTCAGTGTTTACCGGACCATTCGCTTAAAATATATGTGAGTATGACGATACTTATCGAGCTTGCCGGCATCAGGATAGCGGCGGTAAGCGGGGATAAGATGCCTTGTACGGCGAAGGACAATCCTATGAAATTATAGAGAAGGGAAATGATGAAGGTAATGATGATGATGCGTTTGTTAGCTTTGCAGATACCGATGAAACGCGGCAGCAGCGTGAGTTGTGCGGCTTCCAGTATGCCATCGCTGGCGGGTGTGAAGTTGTTGCTGCTTTCTGTAAGAGATACGCCGATATCGCTTTGTTTCAGCGCTCCGGCGTCGTTGAGCCCATCTCCTATCATCAGTACGCGTTTGCCTTGTTGTTGCAGGGACAGTACATAGTTGAGCTTATCGGCAGGCTGCTGGTTGAAAAGCAGGGTGGCTTTGGGGCCCATGAGTTTTTGCAGGTAAGGCGCTTCCCGGTCATTATCGCCTGAGAGCAGGGAAATGGCATAATTGTTTTGCAGTTGCTGTAGCAACTGTGGCATACCTTCCCTGTAGTGGCTGCCTATGCAGAAATATCCCGGGCGTTTGCCATCTATGCTTACAAAAACCACGCTGCCGTTAGTAGTAACGTGTTCAGCGCCGGTAAATGCGGCACTGCCCAGTTGTATAAAATTGAATCCTGCCCAGCCGCTGATGCCCCTGGAAGTAAGCGCCCTGAAATTCCTTACCGGCAGGCTGGTGTCCTGTCCGCAATGTGCTGCTATCATTTTGTCAAGCGGATGTGTGGATTGAGCTGCGAGGGTGCCTATGGCCATCATTTCTTCTGAGGTCAGCTCTTGTCCGTGCCAGCTGATAACCGCTGCTGTTTTACCTGTAAGTGTTCCTGTTTTATCGAAAACGATATGATCTGCATTGGCCAGCTGTTCTATAGCATCTGCATTTCTGAGATAGAACTGCCGTTTACTGAGAATGCGTAGTATATGTCCGTTTGTGAAAGAGGCGGCCAGCAGAAGAGCGCAGGGGCAGGCAATGATGAGGATAGCGGTAACTGCAGGCCAGATGCGCGAAGGGTCATGCTGCCACCAGTAAATAGCCGATATAACTGCTATGCTCAGCACTACCCAGGTGAAGTAGCGGCTGAGGAGATGAATGAAAGAAGGCTGGCGTTGTGCGCCTTGTTTCAGTTCATCGCGGTTCCACAGGCTGGTAAGATAACTCTGGGCTACTTCTTTGATGGTGAGGATCTCGATATTCCCTTCCAGTTGTCGCCCGCCGGCATATACGATCTCTCCGGTAGCTTTTCTTACCGGTGCAGATTCTCCTGTTACAAAGCTGTAATCAATGACAGCGCTGCCTTTTATCAGGATGCCATCTGCCGGTATCAGTTCATTATTGTGGATAAGCAGGGTGTCGTTCACGTTGATGTCAGGCAGTGCTGCCGGTATTTCCTCCCCTTCTTTCAGCACGGACACGGCAAGAGGGAAATATGCGGTATAGTCACGATCAAATGATAGTCCCTGGTAGGTCTTATCCTGCAGGATCCGTCCTACCAGCATGAAGAATACAATGCCTGTCATGGAATCAAAATAGCCGGCGCCGGTACCGGAGAAAACGTCTGCCAGGCTGCGGATAAAAGTGACAATGACAGCCAGTACAATGGGTACATCTATGTTCAGGAACCCGCTTTTCAGGCTGCCCCATGCCGAGCGGTAAAACACCTGTGCGCTGTAGAAGAACACCGGCAGGGACAGGGTAAGGTTGAGGATGCGGAATATTGCGTTCATCTTAATATCTGCATATCCATAACCGGAGAAGTATTCAGGAAAACTGAGCAGCATGATATTGCCGAAGCAGAATCCTGCTACTCCCAGTCTGTAAACAAGTCCTTTCCGGATACGTGGCTTTTGCTGTTTAAGGTCCTGTAAGCTGATATAAGGTTCATATCCTATGCTGGTGAGCAGTTCTGCTATATTACGCAGCGATGTGCGTGAATGCAGGAATATTACCCGGGCTTCTTTGCGGGCGAAGTTGACGGTGACGCCTAATATGCCGGCGTCAAGCCGGTGCAGGTTTTCCAGTAGCCAAAGGCAGGAGCTGCAATGTATGTAAGGGATGTAAAAGGTAATGTGAACCTGCGCATCGTCTTTGAACTGGATCAGCTGCTGTTGTATCTTTTCATCGTCCAGGAAGGCGAATTTATCTTTCCTGACGGGTATTCTGCGGGACTGGCCCGGTTTGTTATTCAGGGTATAATAATCACACAGGTCATTTTCATTCAGCAGTTCATATACGAGTTTGCATCCTTCACAGCAGAAGTGCTTTTCTCCCAGTGAGATCTGATCATTTGCACAGTTTTCTCCGCAGTGATCGCATTGCAGTAAGGTAGTGGGGTTAGCGGTGTTTGTTGCCATGAATAAAGGATTTGGTACAAAACTACCGGCACTATGAGGGGAGGGCAATGATAGTGGTCAAAAGAAAAACTGATCTGCGTCAGTTGATGAGGGGGGTTAGTCCTGGAGGTTGGCGGCGCGGGTAATTTCTTCCAGGTCCAGTAAGCGGATCTTTTTTCCCTGAAGTTCCAGCAGGCCTTCTTTTTTAAATTCGGAGAGGAGGCGGATGGCCGATTCTGTGGCGGTGCCAACGAGGTTGGCAATTTCTTCGCGGGAGAGGCGGACGTTGAGGGTGGCGCCGTCCTGTTCTACGCCGTAGGTTTCTTTTATAAAGAGCAGTGTTTCTGCAAGGCGTTCACGTACAGGCTTTTGTGCAAGATGGGTGATCTTGAGTTCTGCTTTACGTAGCTCACTTGCCAGGATGCGCATCATTTCCAGGGAGAGGCTGGCATCTTTCTGGAGTATGCTCATGAAGAGGTCTTTTGGAATAAAGCAGACGGAAGAATCGTCCAGGGCGATAGCGGATGCGGTATAGCGTTCTGCGCTGAGGAGGGCTTTATACCCGATAATATCTCCTGGTTTGGCGAGGCGGACAATCTGTTCGCGGCCGTCATCGCCGCAATGGGAAAGCTTGATCTTGCCGGTATTGACACAATAGATACCGAAAGGATAAGCGCCTTCCTGGAATACTATCTGTCCTTTTTTGTATGTGGTACAGACCTTGGAGGCTTCGATCTCTTCGAGATTGCACTTTTCCGCTTTGAACAGAATTGATCCAAAGCGGTCCTGGCAGTTCTTGCAAGAGGCATTATGGTAAGGTGTACACATAAATAATTTACAGTTGGCAAAATTACTAATTTACGGGCAAATTAGTTCAACAGAGGTATTTCGTACATGCCATTTAATTATTATATTATATATAAACCATTCCAGGTCCTTACCCGTTTTGGCCGTGAGGAGGGAAAAGCCAGCCTGGCAGACTATTTTGATGTACCATCGGATGTTTATCCGGTTGGCCGGCTGGATTATGACAGTGAGGGGCTGCTGGTCCTGACCAATGATAAGTCCCTGAATCACCGGTTACTGGATCCTAAATATTCCCATGAGCGGGAATACTGGGTACAGGTGGACGGTGCAGTGACCCCGGAGGCCGTGCAGCAGCTAAGGCAGGGTGTGAGCATTGCTGTAGACGGCAAACAATATAAAACGCGCCGTTGCCAGGCAGAGGTCTTTGAAGAAGAGCCTGCCGTGCCGGAGCGGAATCCTCCTATACGTTTCCGTAAGAGCATTCCGGCCCCCTGGATCCGTCTTACCCTGCAGGAAGGGAAGAACAGGCAGGTAAGGAAAATGACGGCTGCCGTGGGTTTTCCAACGTTGAGACTTATACGTTACCGCATAGCGAAAGTGACCATAGAGGGGCTGCAACCCGGGCAGATGCTGCAGTTGGAGCAGAAGGAGATATATGGGCTTTTGTTTAAATAAGAGAGAAGATACCACCGGAAAAGGCTATTCTTTGTGCTTTGATCTAATTTAGGTAGGTTTGTTGCCTACAAATCTCTATTATGCTTAAATCAATGACCGGCTTTGGAAGGGCAGAAAACACCAGGGGGGAAACTACTATTGTGGTAGAAGTAAAGTCCCTGAATGGTAAGCAGTTTGAGGTAAACCTTAAAATATCCCCGCTGTTGAAGCCTTATGAGTTTGACATCCGTAACAAGCTGCAGCAGACATTGCTGCGTGGGACACTGGATGCAACGGTAAACATCAGGCAAAACGGGGCTACCCGTCCGGTGGTCATTAACACTGACCTGGCGAAGTATTATCATCAATCCATTACAACGCTGGCGACTGAATTGAACCTGCCGCAGGAGGATATGCTGAATGTGCTGATGAAATTGCCTGAGGTGGTAACGCCGGCAACAGAGCAGATCACAGAGGATGACTGGCAGGAAGTGGAGAAAGTGATAACCCTGGCTGTGGCAGACCTGGATGCACACCGTCTTGACGAGGGACAAATGCTGGCGGCAGACCTTTTGCTGAGAATAGAGAACATAGAATCATATACCGTAAAAGTGCGTGAGCTGGACCCCCAGCGTAAAGACAGGGTGAGACAGCGACTGGAAGGTCTGCTGGCAGAGTATGTAGGAAAAGAGAATGTAGATGAGAACCGCCTGGAGCAGGAACTGATCTTCTACCTGGAGAAGCTGGATATCTCTGAAGAGCTGGTGAGACTGGAAAACCACTG
The DNA here is from genome assembly GCF_009758205.1 of Chitinophaga tropicalis. Taxonomy (GTDB): domain Bacteria; phylum Bacteroidota; class Bacteroidia; order Chitinophagales; family Chitinophagaceae; genus Chitinophaga; species Chitinophaga tropicalis. The sequence continues at coordinate 532,827 of NZ_WRXN01000001.1, read as the reverse complement.
CCGTTACTTCAAGGAGATACTGGCAGAACAGGACCCTTCAAAGGGAAAGAAACTGGGCTTTGTGTTGCAGGAAGTGGGCCGTGAGATCAATACTACCGGTTCCAAGGCTAACGATGCCAGCATACAGCAATGGGTGGTACTGATGAAGGATGAGCTGGAAAAGGCCAAAGAGCAGGTGCTGAACGTACTGTAATAAAGGAGAGTATACCTGTCTGCGCTGCTCATGATAAAGAGGTTCAGACCGATGTACTGTCTAACAATAAAGTATTTTGACAAGTATGAATAAATTTTGCCGGACTATTATGGCCGCAGGAATGTTCCTGGCAATGGCATCCTGTGAACCCTTAACGATGGATACCTATGAAAAGAACCTGGAGATTCCGGGACATGAGTGGGCCTATACATACAAACCTGTATTTGAGGTAACCGTGCAGCCTCAGGATACGGCATATCTTTACAATATTTATGTGAATGTGAGGCATAGGGACTCCTACCCTTACAGCAATATATGGCTGCTGGTGAATACGCAGTTTCCGGGCAATAAGCCTGTTCCCCAACGGGTAGAACTGCCCCTGGCAGATATGTCGGGGAAATGGCTGGGCAGCGGGCTGGATGATATCTATGAGCATAAGATACCTATTCAGCAAAATGCAATACTGAACAAACCGGGTTTATACCGGTTTACTTTTGAACAAAACATGCGGCAGAATCCGTTGCCTGCTATTATGAATGTAGGCCTGCGGATAGAGAAAGCCGGGTTACGAAAAAATGAGAAAGCTATTCCGTAAAATGCAGGGAGGGAAAGGAATTCCCTTCATTTATCTTTTTGTACTGGCATACACGATCCTGGCACTGCTATGGTGGGGGGTATTACTATATAATCAAAGTGAACAGATCACCCGTTTCGAGAAGCAAAACCTGGTTTTACGTACTGACAATATTACACATCCTGCAGAGTACCAGCAGGAGCTGCAACGTATAGAAGAAACCGAAAAAAGAAGGTCCTTCATGTTTTTCAGTGAGGGCATTATCTTCCTGGCAATTATAATACTGGGTGGGTTCTTTGTATACAGGTCCATCAAAAATCATATCCGTCTTTCCCAGCAACAACAGAACTTCATGATGGCGGTGACGCATGAGCTGAAATCTCCTATAGCGGCTGTAAAGCTGAATCTTGAAACCATACGGCGGCACAAGCTGGATGAGGAAAAGCAACAAAAGCTGCTGGATAATACCGTGAGGGAGACCAACCGCCTGGACCAGCTTTGCAACAACATTCTCCTGGCTTCCCAGATGGAAACGCAACGCTATCAGCTATTCCGGGAAGATGTAGATTTTTCTGCCCTGCTGGAGATTGGTGTAAAGGAAATTCAGGCCAGAGTGTCATCTCACACCATACAGGCACATATTTTGCCAGATGTGTGGCTGAACGGGGATAAATTCATGTTGCAGATACTGCTGAGCAACCTGGTAGAGAATGCCATCAAATACGCGCCCAAACAAACGGTGATAGATGTACGACTGGAGGAGACTGCCAACCAGCTGAAATTAAGCGTGAGAGATGAAGGACCGGGCATTCCTGCAGATGAACGGGAGCGTATATTCCTTAAATTTTACAGGATAGGAAACGAGAATACACGTAAGGCAAAAGGATCGGGCCTGGGCCTGTTCCTTTCCAGGAAGATAGTGCAGCAACATGGAGGATCCATTACCGTAAAGGATAATACGCCGGCAGGCGCCTGTTTTGAAATAACGTTGCCGGTATATTCCATACAAACAGTGTAAATTAGCTTATCGCAATTCTAAACTATGAAGGAAGCTACTAAGGCATCCATACTACTGGTAGAGGACGAGGAAAACCTCCAGGAGGCATTGAAGCTGAACCTGGAGCTGGAGGGGTATGAAGTGACAGCTGTGGATAATGGCACCGCCGCTCTGAAGGCGGTAAAGAATGAATACTTTGACCTGATCATACTGGACATTATGCTGCCGGAAATGGATGGCATAGCGGTCTGTGAAAATATACGCATACAGAACAATGAAGTGCCCATTCTTTTCCTGAGCGCCAAGAACAGCAGCGCAGACAGGGTGCTGGGCCTGAAAAAGGGCGGGGATGATTATATGACCAAGCCTTTTAACCTGGAGGAGCTGCTGCTGCGCGTGGAGAAGCTGATAGTCAAGAATAAGCGCATCCAGGATAAAGACAGTATTTCAGGAGTGTACCATTTTGGTAATAACGAGATCGATTTTGCTGCACAGGAATGTATTGGCAAAGACGGGAAACACTATGAGCTGAGTAAGAAAGAAACCATGCTGCTGAAGCTCCTGATAGAAAATAAGGGGGAAGTCGTGCCCCGTGAAAAGATATTGCAGGTGGTTTGGGGGTATAATGTATATCCTACTACCCGTACTATTGACAACTTTATACTGAACTTCCGCAAGTATTTTGAGGAAGACAGCCGTAATTCGCGTTATTTCCATTCTGTAAGAGGAGTGGGTTACAAGTTTACGGAATAGCAGATAACCGGAATACCATTTACCCTGCTTTTTGCCCCGGTTTTGGCTTAAATGCTGCCTTGTAATAATTGCCACTTTCCCATCAACCGGATTTGACAGATATTTAACCCAGGTCTTAACTCCGTTGCATACCGTGCTGCTGAAAGAACAACAACATGTGTCTGTAAGGTGCTTTTGAAACCCTCAAATTATTTGAACTTGCATTTTTGCACTGACATACTCAATGCAGCGGGTTGGCCGTACTGGGTGCTTTTCTTGTTGAGCCTGACTATGATAAGCGTTGTTTTCTACCAACGCGAAAGACGGATCAGGCAGAATACAGCAAAAGAGATTAACAGGCAACAATCGCTGGTTCACCTGGAAATGCATGCTTTCCAGGCGCAGATGGACCCCCATTTTATTTTTAACAGCCTGAACGCTATACACCACTACATTCTTACTACCAGTACGGATATGGCTTCCCTGTACCTGACGCGGTTTGCCCGTCTGATGCGTCTTATTATCCGGAATTGCAACAAGGAGTGGGTGAACCTGGAAGAAGATGTGGAAGCGCTGGACCTTTACCTGCAACTGGAACAACTTCGTTTTGGTCCTCAGTTTGAATACAAGGTGGAAATAACGTCTAAGGTCTTTCAGCATGTCACTTTTGTTCCTCCCCTGATCATACAGCCTTACGTGCAGGAAGCCATATGGAGGCGTTTATTATTGCGTCCCGGTAAAACCGGCGGCCGGTTACAGATCATTATCAGCCGGGAGAAGGAGCAGTTATCTATTTGCATAGAAGATAATGGTGTACACCAGGATATGCCACGTGAAGAAGCTCATCTTACCAGGGGGATCTCTATTGCCGCTGCCCGTCTGCAGGCGTTGAATGAGCGGTATAATATGCAGGCTGGTATTACGGAGAAACAGTTGTTTGATGAGAAGCAGCAACCATGTGGTTACCAGGTAGTTATTGTGATGGATCAGGCGTCTTCGAGGTTATAACAGCTAAAAGTGTTCAAAAAAGGAGTTTTCGCCTTTGGCGAAAGCTCCTTTTTTGTGGGAGGGGGTGGCCTGCGGCCGGCCAGAAAATTAACATGAGGCGCCGCCTATCCAGGAACTTTTCCCATCTTTACAGGAAATTTCGTATTTTTTACTACTCTCACCTATGCTTGTAATGCTGACTGAGAGGGTACTTTGGGACAACGAACATACAATACATGCGCACTATTATAGTGGATGATGAAAAACTGAGCAGAAGTGTTCTGAAGCTTTTGCTGGAAAAACATTGCCCTGCGGTAGACATAGTGGCTGTTTGCGCGGATGGGGCATCCGCATTGGAAGCAATAAAAAAGTATCAACCTGACCTGATATTTCTCGATGTGGAAATGCCGGGCCTGAATGGTTTTGAAGTATTACAGGCATGCCGGGAAGCCTCTTTTGCCATTATAGTAACCACCTCTTACGACCATTACGCGCTGGACGCCATCCGGCATAATGCCCTGGATTACCTGATGAAGCCTATTATCAGGGAAGACCTGCAGGAAGCGGTGCACAAAGCCATGATAAAGCTGGCAGACAGGAAGGAAGCGGCCGCCGGAAAGACAGATATGCTGATGGAAATGCTGCATCAGCATCTGTACCCGGGAGAGCGGCTGGCATTGCCCAGTCCTGAGGGGCTCCGTATGATACTGGTAAAGGACATCCTCTATTGTATGGCGGACGATGTGAATACAAAAATATTCCTGCGGCAGGAAGAAGGGCCGTCATTGGTATGCCGTTCATTGAAAGAAGTAGAGAGTCTCCTGAAAAATAAAGGGTTTTTCAGGGTGCATCACAGCTATGTGGTGAACCTGAACTATATGGAAAGATACATTAAGGGGGATGGAGGGGAGATCATTATGTGCAATGGGAACTGTATACCTGTATCCCGTAACCGTAAGCAGGAATTTATGGAAAGAATAGAAAAGCTTTAAGTTGCAAGCCACACGTTGGCCTGCGGCCTGCAACTTATCTACAACCTCTTTATCTCTGCACAAGCCAGCCAGCCGGTCTTGCCATCCGGCAGCAATATTTTGCAGTATTCCTGGGTGGAATCTGTGACCTGTACTTTAACTCCTTCATGTAATTCGAAAATGTCCCTGCTCTCCTGGTCAGGAGCGGACTTCACTTTCGCGGCAGCGTTCAGCACAATACCGGAGCTGTTGGTATGGGACGATCTATAGAAAGCACTGATACTCAGGCTGAGATAACATAGAAAAAAGAATGCGGCCACCCCGGTTGCCCAGCGTAAAACAGCTGGCCTGAATGCAGGCGCCAGCAATATGGCGATAATGCCTGCAATGGACAGCCAGAAGAAAATGACAGCACCTGTGGCCCAGCCATTGGGGGTATGCAACTGTAATACCTGCAGCCACCATTGCTGGAAGAACAGTAATGGCAGGTCATTTACATAACCTTCTACCCGCTGGTTGGCAATAGAAAGATTGTGGGCTGCCTGTTTGCTGAACGGGTCTTCAAACAGTGCTTTTTCATAGTTGTAAATGGCCATGCCCGTACGGTTGGCTTTGTACCAGGCATTGCCTGCATTGAGGAATAGTTCCGGCTGATGGTATCCTTCACTGATCAGCTGCTGGTAAATAGCTGCAGCTTCACTATACTGTTTCTGCCTGAAGAGGCTGTTGGCCTTTTCAAACTGCTGCTGTGGCTCAGAAGCGGCCATCATTGACTGACATGCCAGGAACAGGAAGCAAATGGCTGTTAATATTGTTTTCATCCGTTGATAGTTGTCTTATTTCACACAACACTCTTTGCGCGTTGCAGTTCATCTTCCAGCTGACTGATAACAGTTACGGCCTGCTGGTAGGTGCCCTGCATTCTGTCATTGTTATGCATGGGTGTGTACAGGGCCATTTCGCAGTTATCCAGCAGATCAAACAATGCAGCGGTATGCTGACCGTTGATCTGTTGCTGTGCAAGCCTGTCCTGGATGAGCTGTTTGCTGAGATCTGCAAAGGGAATATGCAGCTTGTTGCTCAGGTAACCCCATACTGCACGGGAAGTCTCTTCATAGAAGGCTTTATCTTTTCCTTCTTTCAGATAACGGGCCGCGAGTTCCAGCCGCTTCAACGCCACCTTATTGGCAAAACGGTGTTTCAGGAAGGCTGCGTTATTCTGTTTGTAATCCTGTCTGCGCCTGTAGAGAATAGCGGCAATGAGCAGCAGTACAGGTATGAGCAGCAGGATATAGAATAACGGGCTGGTAAGCAGGAAACGGCTTTGTTTTACCCATTTCAGTGCTCCGTTATAGTTGGAGGTGATGGTATTGCCTTTCAGGCTGAAGTCTTCTTTATCGCGTTTGGTCTGTTTGCCGGGAGTTACATGCAATGTAAACGGTTGTGACCGTATTGTCTTGTAGCTGTTGGCGGCAGGATCAAAGTAAGAGAATTCCACAGCGGGAATGGTCTGATCGCCCGCTTCCAGTGGCATCAGCACAAATTCAAACTGGCGGGTGCCGGAGAGCGGGTTGCTGTTCTTTTCTATATTATCAGTGACCTTGGGATCATATTTTTCAAACCCGGAGGGGATATCCACTTTCGGGGCGTTCAGGAGGTTGACGTTGCCCTGCCCGGATATAACCACTTTCAGGGTGAGTGCATCGTCTGTGCTGAGCGTTTGCTTGTCAACAGAAGCTGTCATGCTGAATTTCCCTACTGCGCCGTTGTAGCTGACAGGGCGGTTATCAACAGGCAGTGGTTTTACGGTTACTTTTACCGGGGCTGTCTGGATCTTGTAGGGAACATCTTCATATGTCACTTCCGGACGGTTGAAGAAATCGTCAAAGAAGGGATCATTGAAAGAGGGATCGTTGAAGAGATCTGCGAACGGGTCCCTGCTTTTTTGTTTATTGTTATTCTTTACCAGTTTTACCAGTCTTACATGATTGTCTACCTCGACCGGGTCAAGTTCCAGTGTACCTGACTGCATGGGGAAGAGCAATGTTTTGCGGATGGTGAAAACCCTGTAGGGAATGCCATTAACTGTTTCTTCGGAGGCCTGCGGCGGATTAGGTAATTCTATGTCTTTGGCAGAGAAGCCTTTGAAGGCCGGCACTTTGGTAACGCTGGAGTTGGTGGGAAGGCGGGTATACAGCTTATAGGTGGCAGTGAGCTGTTCGCCTTCATATAAAGTGGTTTTATCCACATCTACTTTCACGAAGATGTTCTTGCGTAGTTTGGCATTTACATCTTCTCCGTTCTTAAGCACCCCTTCCATTTCTTCCTGCTGGCTTCTACCCTGCTGGCGCTGTGGCGGCCAGCCATTGGGCATTTGCTGCACAGGCTGTTGCTGGCTTGCACCGCCGCGGGAAGCTTTTGTAACTTCTATAGTGACCGGGTTGGAATGTACAAGGTTGCCATTCACCCGGGCTTCGGCGCCCCTGATGGTGAAGTTGCCCACCCTTTTGGGCTGCAGCACGAAGATAACAGAGAAAGATTCAGAACGGCGGCCGTTCATGATAGATTGACTCTGCATCTGGGATGGTCCCTGCAGCACATCAAAATCGTTAAGGGAGGGGATTTTGAAATTATTAACGTCACTGCCGTTTTCCAGCATGAACTGGATCTGGAACGGCTCGTCCAGAGCTACCTTATTGTTACTTACAATGGTGGTAAATCTGACATCCTGCGCCTGCAGGCATGTTACTATGCCCAGACAAAAAAACAGGGATAGCACAATCTTCCTTATACTAACAGTGGTGACCTTCATAATGCTTAACAAATTTAGCCAAAGCCTTTCCTGTTGGCGTTCCGTGCCCAGTTAAAAGTTAGTTAAAAAAAATGTAGATATGAATGGGGAAGTACTTGCTGGTTAAGGGTTTATGAGATATCTCCCAGCATAGGGCGCATCAGCACCTCTTCTACAACCGCCTGTTCTGAGAGGGTATATGCTGCCCATAGCAGGTTGGCTACGTCTTCCGGTTCCATCATACGGCGGGGTGGGGCATCAAAACCTTCCCATGAGGCGGTAAGTGTAGGGCCGGGGCTCAGGGATGTGACTTTGACGTTGTGTGACTTCAGTTCTTCACGCAGGTTCCGGGAAAAGCCCAGCAGGGCAAATTTGGTGATGCTGTAAGCGCCTCCGTTGGGGTGAGAGGTATAGCTGGCGGTAGAGCACATGTTGAAGATATGTCCTTTACGTACGGCTTTCATACCGGGTAACAGCTGCCTGGTAAGGTGATAGGCGCTATATACGTTGGCTGCCATCATATTTTCCAATAAGCCTTCCTCCTGTTCTGCCAGTGCGCCGGGTACAAATACCCCGGCGTTGTTTACCAGGATGTCTATTGTATTAAAGGCAGCTTTGACCTTTTCTGCAAAAGCCAGTACATCTTCTTTCTTACCCATATCTGTTGGAATGGCTAATACCTGTATGGCAGGGTTATGGGCACGGATCTCTTCTGCCGTCTGCTCCAGTGTTGCGGCGTTCCTTGCGCATATAGCTACGTTAAATCCTTCAACGGCCAGTTTTATGGCAACAGCCTTGCCTATGCCTTTACTGGCGCCTGTTATTACTGCATTCATAAGTTCCCGTTAATCAAAGAGGGAAAATAGTAAAAAAATAGCTGAGAAACTTGAGTAACCTATCTTTGTACTGCAAAGGAGAACCGGAAGATGAAATACAAACACATATTTTTTGACCTGGACCATACCCTATGGGATTTTGAAGCCAACGCATACCAGGTATTACAGCAACTTTACAACGCACATAACCTGGAAGGCCGCGGGGTACCTTCTTTTGAGCTGTTTCACCGCACATATATGGTGCATAATGATAAACTGTGGGACCGTTTCAGGAAAGGGTTCATTACCCGGCATGACCTGCGTACAAAACGTTTCAGGTTAACATTGATAGATTTTAAGATAGGGGATGAAAAACTGTCTGAGGCATTGAGCGATCAGTTCCTGGAATTACTGCCTACACAGACGGCTCTTTTTCCGCATGCAAAAGAGGTACTGGAATACCTGGCTACGAAGAACTATCCTATACACCTGATAACTAACGGGTTTGAAGATACCCAGCTGAAAAAGCTGAAAAGTTCAGGGATAGATCATTTTTTTACACATATCATTACTTCAGAGACGGCTGGCAGTCTGAAGCCCTATAAGGAGATATTTGAATACGCTATTACCAAAGCGGAAGCAACTACGGATACAAGTATTATGATAGGGGATGCACTGGAAATAGATATTCTTGGGGCATTCAATGTGGGGATGGACCAGGTGTATTTTAACCCGCTGGTGCCGGCTACAGAGGAGATAAGGCCTACTTATACTATTCAGAGCCTTCATGAACTGAGGGAAATATTGTAAAAAGGTTTTCAAAAAAAGAGGCTGCACATGTAGGTGCAGCCTCTTTTTTGAAAAGATTCAGGCTATGTTACTTACCCGCAGGCTTTGCATTCTGCATTACCTTCGGCTTAGTTCTTAAGCTAGCTGTTTTTGAGGGCTGTTTACAACAAGCCTTCGCATCTTTATCCTTCTTACAGCAGGAGGCAGTCTCCTCTTTTTTGGACTTTTCTTTCTTTTCCTGTGCAAAAGCAGCGCTGGTCATGAATAATACAGCAACTGCACCGATAAGTAATCTTTTCATAGCTGTTTTATTTTTAGTTAGATGGTGGCAATAACAGTTTGTCCTGCACGCACTACCTGGTTCATTTCTACTGAAACAGGGGTACCTACCGGCAGGTAGATGTCTACCCGGGAGCCAAATTTAATAAAACCCAGTTCTTCATTCTGTTTTACCTGCATGCCGGGTTTCAGATAGTTTACAATACGGCGGGCCAGTGCACCGGCGATCTGCCTTACCAGTACTTCTGCTTTATCATTACCGATCACTACGGTGTGACGTTCGTTTTCGGTAGATGATTTAGGGTGCCAGGCTACCAGGTATTTACCGGAATGGTACTGAGACAGCTTTACCTGTCCGCTGATAGGGTTCCTGTTCACATGCACGTTGGCCGGGCTCATGAAGATAGATACCTGCAGGCGTTTGTCCTTGAAATACTCAGGTTCATAGGTTTCTTCAATTACCACTACTTTACCATCGCAGGGGGCAATAACCAGGGACTCTCCCTGTTTCATGGCCCTTGCCGGAATACGGAAGAAGGAGATGATAAACAGGAACAAAGCAAGGGAAACAGCTGCTATGATCCTTGCCAGCAGCGGAAAATTCTCTCTCAGGAAAAAAGTTACTGCTACGTTGATCAGTGTCAGGACTACAAATGTCAGTAAAATGGTGGCCAATCCTTCTCGATGGATCCTCATTGTGATGTTTTTATTTTATAATGCGAAGTTAATTCATTGCAAAGAAATGTATGTATAGCCAGGCGAAAGGCGCTGCCAGCAGCAGGGAATCAAAGCGGTCCAGGAAGCCGCCATGTCCGGGCATGATGCTGCCGGAATCTTTTACACCCGCCATACGTTTGAGTTTGGACTCGATAAGATCTCCGGCAGTGCCAAACACAGCAGCAATGCCTGCCAGTACCAGCCAGTGCTGAAGGGCAAGCCACTGCGTACCCCAGAAATGGCCATATACACCCGCCGCGGCAATTGCCAGGATCATACCTCCTACGGTACCTTCTATGGTCTTTTTAGGAGAGATGGTGGGTGCAAAGGGGGTACGTCCTATGAGAGAGCCTACAATGTAGGCCATTGTATCGTTGATCCATATAAAGGCGATGAGCAGCATGGGAATGAGCCAGCCGGGGCCGGTACCTATGGCGGTATTGGTAAAACGGATGGTGTCATAGTTCAGGGCCAGGTGTACCAGCAGTCCCAGGGAAAGGGTGATGTATGCCAGTCCCAGGGCGGAATATCCCATATTTTTCAGGGAAAAGTCCTTGCTGAGCAGGATCTCTGCTATTGGTAAAATGAGGAGGAAGATAACAGCGATCCACCAGCCCAGGAATCCGAGGGAGAGGTTCATGGAGGAGGAAAAATGCTCTCCTGTGAAGGACATTACCAGTGCGCAGCTGGCTATCAGCAATCCTGTTTTATGCCAGTCTGAGATATTGTTGTAATCAGGGTCAATATGCCTGATCAGCTTGAAGTATTCCTTCAGGGCAAAGAAATTTACCAGGAGGAAAAGCAGGAAAAATGTAAAGGGACTATAGAGTATCCCGCCCAGCATTACTGCTACAAAGACCAGTGCTGTTGCTGTCCGGGTGAAGAATGTTTTCATGCAGACAAGTAAAATTGTTTATACAAAAGTGCGTAAAAATGAATTATCCCTCGTTTTCGGGATCTGCCATCAGGAGTTTTCTGGCTTCTTCTTCCTGTGAGATATGTACATAGAGCTCGGCCATTCCTGGCAGGGCTACAAGGTAAGAGGAGTCCTGCCGGTTCAGTAATACAACACCGATTCCGTTTTCTTCGAGCATGCCTCTTACGATCTCAGCGCGGAAGAATTGAGAGGTATTATAAATTTTCACCCAGTCTTTTTCCATAATAATCTTTTTGTTATTGCAAATTTACAAATTACCGCCTATAGAATTGATACTATCTGAAATCTTATCGCGGGGTGGCAGGCCGGGAAGTTCATCCTGGGGGGATTGTTTTTTGAAGTACCATAGCAGGCCGGTGGTCACTGCCAGGCTGATCAGGGCAAAGTACCAGGCAGTGGGTTCTGACTTCATAGGGTCTTCCTTCATCACCTTTATTGAGTAGAGGAATACCATTACCACCTGGGAGCCGTTGTTGAGCATGTGGGCCAGTATGGACAGCCATAGGTTGCCGCTCAGGAAATAGATGGCTCCCAGCAGGAAGCCCAGGATCACCCTGGGAATAAAGTCCATCCATTGCATGTGTACGGCGCTGAAGAGTATGGCTGTTTCCAGCACAGCCAGCCAGGGCAGTTTGGGTTTCATGTTGATGAAAATGCGCTGTAATACTCCTCTGAAGAAGAATTCTTCTGCTATGGCGGGCATGATGGCTATGAGCACGAGGTTGACGATCAGTGACCCGATACCGGTACCGCTCAGCAGTGTCCTGGTCAGTTCTTCCGCCATTTTTTCAGAGGCGCGGGTGGCGGCAGAGAAGTGCCAGGTATGGTTCCAGTCTGCCGAGAAGCCTACCAGCGGCAGGGCGGCCACCATGATAAATATAGCCAGTACTACCGGGAAAAGGCGGGGTTTCCGGGTAATGTGCAGCCATTGGGCCGGTTTTGGGGCTGCCAGCCAGGCAAAAACGACGGCGGGCATCAGATAAACCAATAAAGTGTATAAAAATTGCGTTAATTTCAGATAGCCGAGAACTTTAGGATCTGAAGTATCGCCATTTTGGAGTATTTCCAGTGTGTAACCCGTAAGCATAGGGAAAAAGACCAGCAGGAAAACGAAGTTCAACAGGAAAAAAGCGATGAACAAGCTGATAAACGTTACAAACTGTAAAGCGGGCGAATGCTCCTTCAGGTAGCCTCTCATAGATTAAATTTGCGTAAATTTACATTGTGAAATCGAGTTGACAATTGCATTCCGGCGTTTTTGGGGGGAATGGAGGGTCGGCCACTAGTTAATAAAATGGTAAAGATCGGGAATATAACATTAGGCAATTTTCCGCTGTTGCTGGCTCCGATGGAGGATGTTAGTGATCCGCCTTTCAGGGCGGTTTGTAAAGATAATGGTGCGGACCTTATGTATACAGAGTTCATCTCATCGGAGGGACTTATACGTGATGCAATAAAGAGCCGGCAGAAGCTGGATATCTTCGAATATGAGCGTCCGGTAGGGATACAGATCTTTGGAGGGGATGAGGAACCTATGGCAATGGCTGCCCAGATAGTGGAAACGACCAATCCTGACCTGCTGGATATCAATTACGGATGCCCCGTAAAGAAAGTAGTCTGTAAAGGAGCTGGCTCGGGTATCCTGAAAGATATTCCTAAAATGGTTAAACTTACGGAAGCGGTGGTGAAGGCTACCCGTCTGCCAGTAACCGTGAAAACACGCCTGGGATGGGATGATAATACCAAGAATATCGAAGAAGTAGCAGAACGGCTGCAGGATGTGGGAATCAAAGCCCTGACCATTCATGGCCGTACACGTACGCAGATGTATAAGGGAAATGCCGACTGGAGCCTTATCGCCAAAGTAAAGAACAATCCCCGTATACATATTCCTATATTCGGCAACGGTGATATCTGCACTCCTGAGCAGGCTGTTGCCGCCCGGCAGAAATACGGGGTAGACGGAATAATGATAGGCCGCGCTGCAATAGGATATCCCTGGATCTTTAACGAGATCAAGCATTTTATGCAAACGGGTGAACATTTACCATTGCCAACTGTTCTGGAACGTGTAGAGGTCTGTAAAAAACACCTGAGACATTCCGTAGCCTGGAAGGGCGATGTTGTTGGTATCCTTGAAATGCGCAGACATTACACCAATTACCTGAAAGGGCTACCGCATATAAAAGAATTCAGGCAACAATTAGTAACTTGCAGTACACTGGCATCGGTTGAAGAAATATTAGACAAAGTAGCAGAACATTACAAAGATCATATAATAGAAAGGGTTTCCCCTCTTGCTGATAATAGCCTGCCAGTAAACAATGAAGTAGCAGATTGTAACGTTTACGGATAGACCCCAGGTTCAACTATTAAATTTCTTTCACATGGCCACGATTAAAAATCTGAAAAATGAAGTCTGGAAAGACTTGCAGATTAAAAACAAATCTGCCCTGCGTAAAAAGTATGCAGTATCTAACATGGGAAGAGTGATCAGCTATTATGAGGACATTTCAGACGGGAAATTGCTGTCTGGTTCAACTGTAGAAGGGTACACAGTATTGAACGTTAAGCCCGCGGACACTTATCAGTCCCTTTACCTCCACCGGGAAGTGGCGAAATTGTTCAATAAGCGGCCCGGACGTAACTACAAGTACGTTATACACAAAGACTACGACAAGAAGAATAATAAGGTCTCTAATCTGCAATGGGCTACCAAGGAAGAAATGGAAGCTCACCAGCAATTCAGCCCTGCCAAGCTGGCTTACAAAGAAAAGCAGCGTAACCGGATAAAAGGGCTTAAATTAAACATCACCAAAGTAAAAAGCATTAAACGCCTGCTGGCTAAGCCCGGCAGGAAAACCATGAAGCAGATCGCTGAACAGTTTGATATCAGCGAAATGCAGCTCTACCGCATCAAAAGCGGAGAAAACTGGAGCCATGTAACATTGGATTAAAGCCTGGTTTCCCAGGAATGATCATAATGATGTTGTCTGACATAAGGCCATCTGCCGTAAAGCAGATGGCTTTTTTTATTTCAGCAGCAGATCATACCATCCAGTATTCCGGCATAATGCGGGCTTGCCCTTAATGCCGGCTCATACCCCATAATGATCAGCTGCTGCCTGGCCCGGGACAGTGTAACCAGCAACTTACGGTCTACCTCTACCGTGTGTGCATTCCAGTGGAAAATACCCAGGTTCTGCAACATGCCCAGCTGCACGGGATGGTAAATAGCAAGAGATACGATAATAATATCATTTTCGGCACCCTGGAAGCGTTCTGCGGTGTCAATATTCACTTCCTGCAGCTGCTCATCATTCCCTATCAGTTCCCTGATCAGGCTTATCTGGGTACGCCAGGGCGTTACCACTCCTACGGTTTCGCTGCTGAACTGTTCTCTATATTTTTCTTTCAGGTATTGCAACAGGGATACTACCTGTTGAGCCTCTGTCCTGTTCATTTTGGAGGTTGGCTCATGGGGGCTGGGTATGAACAGCGTGCGGCCTTTGGATAAGAGGTAATCCCATTTGTCGGGTCCTGTACCGGCATGCCTGCTGAAGGGGGCTGACTGGCTGGAATGTCCTGCAGATAATTGTCCGGCATAGTAGGGATTGACCAGTGCTGCAATATCGTTATGCATACGGAAATGCGTTTTCAGCATGCCCCAGGCATGCTGCCAGTTCATGGTCTTGCAACGCTGCAGGAGCCGTTCAAAAAGGGTATACCGCAGGTCGGTAATACCTGCTTTTTCCAGGAGCGGGTGTTGTATCCGGCAGAAATGATCGTCCTGCGCCACAACAGGAGGCAGCTGGTTCTGGTCTCCTATCAGGATAAATTTGCGGAAAGGCACCAGTAACCCCAGCAACTGAGGTTCTGTGAGCTGGGAGGCCTCGTCAGCAATGAGGGTATCTGCCTTAATGCCCAGTTGCAGCAGGAGCTGCAGGCGGGTAGCCATTGTTGCCACTGTGGCCACAAATACTTTCTGGCTGGCAATGAAGTTGCGGGCGGACAGAATATCTCCTTCCATACAGTATTTACGCAGTCGGCTCTCTGCCGCAGAATGACGTCCGCCCAGGCGTAAATAGCCTATCTGCTTATCATCCAGCTTCCTGCATATTTCATCTACTGCCCGGTTGGTAAAAGCCACTATCACTGTTTGTGTATCACCTTTGGTCAGGGTGTCTACCAGGGCTGTCAGCAATGCAGAGGTTTTGCCGGTGCCGGGAGGGCCCTGGATGAGATAGTAATCCTCTGCTTCCAGTGCTGCGTGCAGTATTTCCTGCTGGTTGCTGTTGAACATCTGCGGACAGGGAAACGTAAGTGGTGTAGCAGATGGTTTCCTGTGTCCCAGCAACAACTCCATCCTTTCGGAGAAACGGGGCGATAATACGTGAAAGAGCGTAGTGGCCGCTATCCAGTAATTGGCTTCATAAATATCATGTTCAATTACCCAGAGGTTTTTCTGTGCAAAGAAATCGTGTGTGATCTGGCGGTTGTTGAGGGAGAAGGTGAGCCTGTCTTTTTTCAGCAGGTCTATCCTTCCTTTCAGTATCTGGTCGCTCAACGGGGCCAGGCTGTCATCGACAGAGCGGGAATAGATAATAGCGGTATCCCCTACCCTGAAGTTATGATTGAAGGGCCGTTGAATATCGAAGACCACGGTACTGTTTTCTGCATCAAAATGGCGGAACTGCAGGCCGGGTATAATATTGAACCGCGCCAGCTTTTCGGCTTCGGGCAATTGCCAGAGGGCGGCGAATCCGTCGGCATCTTCTTCTCTTTCTGCTGTAGCATACATGCCGCATTTGGCCAGCAGGTATTCACGGAGCAGGAAGGAAAGAAACTGTTGGTAGTAGGCCCTGTACAAAGGAGGCGCCTGCTGCCAGGCTTTTTCAAATGTGCTGAAATGTACAGCGCTGAACGCCGGCAAGCCTTCTGCGGCAGCTTCTGTGATCCTGTCAAGAACATCATACTCGCCCGCCGCCAGCCGGAGTAACTGGGATACTACTTCGTTGCGAAGGGCTAACAGGTCACTCTCTGCTGAAGGGGTACTGTTAACGTTCCTCAGCGGGATATTGTCGGCTGCAGAGTAGAGAATGGCCGAGCTGCCGCGGCGCTCATCGCCGAAGGCAGATCTGAGCAGCAGGTTATAACCCACTACCTGCATTTCATGATTACGCCAGGTACCATAGTCCGGCGATTTTCCGCTTTTCAGCTCAAAGATCTCTTTACGCAGCGGGTCCTGTTCGTCTTCTGCCATTATATCCAGGCGTCCCTGCAGTCCGTAGCGGGCAGAAAAGAAGGTAGGCTCTATCCTTACCGGCCGGTGTTTCAGCTCTCCTGCCGCTTCCTGCAGGTTAGGCCAGTGTTTTGTACGGATATCCCCGAACATGCTGTTCAGTTCTTCCCTGCTGTATGCTGCCGCCTGTAAGACGTTCTCCGCCACTGCTTCAACAAAGGAGCTGCGGAGGTCCATGTCCGGATTGCGCAGCATATTGTCCAGCAGGGCGTTCACAACATGTCCTTTAAAGGCGGCAATACCGGTTGACTGAGGCACCAGTTTTTTTACAAGGAAGAGGTATTTGCCTGCGCCGTGGCGGCCAAAGCATTCTGCCAGGTCGCTGATATCTATCAGGAGATCCGGTTCAAGCACTACCTGTGTGTTGGGAACGGCCTCATACAGGCCAGGCGCTTCACTTTTACTGCAGTGCAGCACATGGATAGTATCATATGCCCTTAACTGTTCATGCAGTGCTGTTGCTGATGGCATAACAGCCGCAGAGACCAGCAGCTGGAAATTGCCAAGATCATCATTGCGGCAATCAAGGATAAAGAGAGGCGTTTGCTCTGATCTTTGTTGTAAGGGCCCTACAGCCGTAACCAGGCATTTCAGCAGGGGAATGAGTGCGGGCGATAACTGCGGAGGATGAGTGAGCTGCATATCCTTTACGGGACCGCATAGTTCCTTTATTGTTGAAAGAACAGGAACTTTAAAAAAGTATTGTATGGCGATGGCCAGTGTATGGATACAGATGAGTACCAGTTCGCGGTTAGCTTCCAGTTCTCCGTTCACTGCCTTGTGAGTGACAATGCGCAGCGTGGTAAGCTGTGCCTGCAATGCTGCCGGAACAGGATGTTTGTCAAAGAAGAACTGCATGCGCGCAAACAGGTTACTGAAACTGCGTGCCTCACCTTTTGTGAGATGGTGAAAGAGCTGTTCCAGTAAAGAACGGAGTTGCCGCATGGCAGCTGCCGGCGCAAGATCATTGCCTGCTTCCTGCAGACGTATATAGAACGCCTGCGCTGTAAGCGTCTGGCTGTTAATGTTGGATGTATTCACTGACATATTTCAACCGGGAGGTTAACGATGGCAGCAAATTAAATAAATTATGACTTAAGCTGCTTTGCGTTGTTTTGTTTTAGCGGGAGATTTTCTGTATTCCCATGGCGCTACAGGTTTGCCCTGTGCCCATAAGCCCAGTTTCTTCCGCTTTGCTGTGCTTTCTGCAGCAGCCAGTGGCGCACTTTTGGAATATTTTGTATAGTGCCATGCATAACCATCGGAGATCATTCTACCATTGATGTACTGGCCATCAGCGCTGTACACCTCCCCTATCCATCTTCCATATCTGTCTTTCTTCAGCAATTCTACCGTTACGGTTTTGCTGAAACACAGACTGACCAGGGCCTGTTTACTTTTCTGGTAAAAGTCCTGTCCTTTTTCCGGTGCGTCGATCGCATTTAAACGGACCTTGTAAGTTGTTTTGTTTACCAGTAGTTCGAAGGTGTCTCCATCAATGACGCGAACTACTTTTCCTTTTACTTTCTCTGTAGCGTTGGCTGTTGATATAAGTGTACACAGGCATAGGATAAGGTAAGCAACCACTCTTAAAAAAACTTTCGGCATTACACGGTGGGTTTAGGGATGCGAAGTAACAAATTTTTGTTCTACCTTCCGAGTGATTTAAAGTAATAAGTGAACATGTCTAACAAGAAAATAGCCATCATAGGCGGTGGCAACCTGGGAAGTGCTATAGCACAGGGATTGTTGAAAAGCGGGTTTTCACAACCGTCAGATCTTATCATTACCAAACGTAATACTGCTTCACTTGGAGAGTTGCAGGCATTGGGCGTGCATACAACGTCTGATAATAATGCTGCTATCCGTCAGGCAGAGATCATTGTTGTGGCGCTGAAGCCATACAATGTAAAAGAGGTGCTGACGCAGGTAAAAGATGCATTTGATGCAACAAGGCAGGTATTGATCAGTGTAATAACAGGTGTGTCCATGCATGACCTGGAGCAGATAGCAGGCCCCGGTATGCCTGTTGTACGGGCTATGCCTAATACTGCTATTGCTATACAGGAATCTATGACATGTATCTGTTACAAGAATGTATCAGAACAGCAGATCAATTACATAAAAGACATGTTTGACCAGCTGGGTATCAGCGTGATCATAGATGAAAAACTGATGGATGCAGCAACGGTGCTGGGAGCATGTGGTATTGCATATGCGTTGAGGTTTATCCGCGCCAATATACAGGGCGGTATTGAAATAGGGTTTGATGTAAAGACTGCCAACCTGATAGCGGCTCAGACGGTGAAAGGTGCAGCAGAGCTGTTAATACGGGAAAAGCGTCATCCGGAGGAAGAGATAGATAAAGTAACTACTCCTAAGGGATGTACGATTGCCGGTCTTAATGAAATGGAGCATCAGGGATTCAGTTCTTCACTGATCAAGGGTATAACAGTTTCATACGATAAGATTGTGAAAGATTAGGGTTAAACAACTTCCTGTTTGGGATAATCGAAGAACAGGAATGTTTTCCGGGCGCGGTCAAAGTCCGACCAGGAGGAAATATCTGTCTGTACTGCAAAAATGCCTGATGTAGGTATATTATCTATCCGGATCTCCTGGGTGAGGTAGTTGGCAAAGTCAGTGATTCCCGGATTGTGCGCAAAGATGGCTACGGTGTCTATGTCTGAATCTATTTTTGTGATCACCTTCAGGAAGGTGGAGGCATAGCAGAGATACAGTTCATCTTCCAGCAGTATAGCATCTTTATCATAATGCCATTCTTTGGCCATGATCCTGGCGGTGCTGCGGGTGCGTTTGGCCGGGCTGGCAATGAGCAGTTCCGGTGTAATACCCCGGTGAGTGAGACGGTGGGCCATTTCGGGGGCATTTTGTTTTCCCCGTTTGTTTAAAGGCCGGTCAAAGTCGTCCATATCAGGATCGTTCCAGCTGGATTTTGCGTGGCGGATGAGAAGTAGTGTTTTCACGCGTGTACTTAGTATTTAATACTAACTAATTTACGGATTTTACTGAAAGTAAGAGTGGTAGGGGGCGCTTCGGGCAGGTGGGAATACAGGATTTAAAGGAAATTTAACCTTCATAAAAAAAGCGGACCGCCTCAGGCGGTCCGCTTTTTTCTATTTTTTAGTAACCTCTTTCGTTTTTGCCTTCCATAAAGTTCATGAAGGCCTTATTTACTACACGGTTACCACCTGGAGTGGGATAGTTACCGGTGAAGTACCAGTCGCCCAGGTTGTTTGGGCAGGCCTGGTGCAGGCTTTCGATGGACTGATAGATCACGTCTACTTTGGCATTGATGCCGGCAGGAGTGATGATCTCAGCTATTTTGGCAGATATTTCTTCTGTGGTGAAAGGTTTGTAGATGTTGCGCACTACGTTCTGAGCATGTAGTGTATTGGTACGCTGCAGCTCGTTGCAGAGGCCGTAGGCTTCCTGCAGGATGTGTTCCTTGCCGTGGTCTTTGAGCAGGGCAATGGCGGCCTGGAAGGCAACAAAATCGCCCATTTTGCTCATGTCAATACCATAGCAATCAGGATAGCGGATCTGCGGAGCGGAGGAAACGATAATGATACGTTTGGGGCCCAGGCGGTCCAGCATTTTGATGATGCTTTCACGGAGGGTGGTACCTCTTACGATAGAGTCGTCTATTACTACCAGGGTATCGATGCCGGGGCGTACGGTACCGTAGGTGATGTCATATACGTGCTGTACCATTTCATTACGGCTGGTATCTGCAGTAATGAAGGTGCGCATTTTAACGTCTTTGATGGCTATCTTATCTATGCGGATACGGCGGTTCACCATTTCCGTCAGTTTCTCTTCATCAAAGTCTTTACCCCAGGAGAGGATGCGTTCTACCTTGATCTTATTGAGATAGTCTTCCAGTCCTTTCAGCATGCCGTAAAAGGCGATCTCTGCTGTATTGGGAATGAAAGAGAAGATGGTATTGCGCAGGTCATTATCGATATTGGCCAGTACTCTTTCTGAGAGATTGTAACCAAGGGCAGAACGTTCTTTATAGATCTTCTCATCGTTACCACGGGAGAAGTAGATACGTTCAAAGCTGCAGGCGCGGCGTTCTTTAGGTTCCAGTATCTGTTCTATGCTGTAGTCGCCGTTCTCTTTTACGATGAGGGCGTTTCCCGGCATGAGTTCCAGTACTTCATTCTCTCCTACGTTGAAGGCGGTGCGGATAGCGGCGCGTTCTGATGCTGCCACGATCACATCTTCATTAATATAGTAGTAGGAAGGGCGGATGCCGTATGCGTCGCGGATCACGAAGGAGTCGCCGCTGCCGATGAGGCCGCAAACATGATAACCTCCGTCAAACATAGAGAAAGCCTTCTGAAGGATGCTTTTAACATCCAGGCCGTTCCTTCTTTCTTCGTCTTCTTTGCAGAGGAAGTGGTGTACAACTTCCAGCATGGCGGCCAGGTCACTGTTACGGTGAGTTTCTCCCGGGTCTACGTTCACGAATTTGAACAGTTCGTCAGCGTTTACCAGGTTAAAGTTACCGGCTATAGACAGGTTGCGTGCGGGAATTGTATTGTAACGAACGAAGGGGTGGCAGAGTTCTACGTTATTTTTACCCTGGGTGGCGTAGCGGAGGTGGCCCATCATGAGTTCTCCCAGGAAACGTACGTGGCCTTTCATCAGGCCGGGATATTTGGTGATTTCGGGTTGGTATTTTTCGATCTCATCTATTTCATCTCTCACTTTTCCGAAAATATCACCTATTGCTTGTGGTGCGCTGCTTCGGAGACGGTGCATGAACGGCACTCCTGGCTCTGTATTCAGCTTTACTGTGGCTATACCTGCACCGTCTTGTCCGCGGTTATGCTGTTTTTCCATCAGCAGGTACAGCTTGTTGAGCCCGTAGAAAACCGATCCGTATTTCTGTTGGTAATATGAAAAAGGTCTCCTAAGTCTTATGAATGCTAATCCGCACTCATGTTTTATAGCTTCACTCATCCCGATTAGAATTGAAGGCGCAAAGTTACAGCTAAAAAGCGGAATGCCCAACGCTGATTGATATAAGGTAGGTTTCAAAAAAGGAAGCCCGGTATTATTAATACCGGGCTTCCTTTTTATATCTGTATAATGTTATTGTTTGGCTACGCTTCCCATCCATTGGGAGATGCGGTTGCATCTTTTGAACTCGTCTTCTACATGGATGTAATATGTAGGGATCTTTTCCCTCAGCCATTTATCGCGGGCTTCCATTTGTTTTTGCTGGAGAGTGCGTTGCTGAATGCGGGCATAATCGTCTGTCATATTCTCACGGTGAGGCTGGGTGCGTGTTTTCAGGTAAACGATACGCAGGCCTGTGCCTTTCTGTTCGTCGGTAAACTGTACTGGTTTGGATATTCCGCCTGGTTTCAGGGTATCCAGCATCAATACGATATCTCTTTCGGAAGGATCATCCAGCTGGTCGATAGTGATCAGGGTACCGCCGTTCACTTTGTTCTGCAGCATACCTCCGTCAAATTTGGCCATTGGCGCGTCGCTGTATTTGGCAACAGATTCTGCGAAGGTGGCTTTTCCGGCAAGGATATTGGCGCGGATGGTATCCAGTTTATTGGTGGCCTCGGTAATATCGGTGCGTGTAACATTTGGTTTCAGCAGGATATGCTGTACGGTGATGTTATCTCCCTGGCGTTTGAGGCATTGGATCAGGTGGTAGCCGAACTGGCTTTTTACCGGAGAGGAGATCTCGTTCTCTTTCAGGCGGAATGAGGCTGCCAGGAAGTCGGGATCGTAGTTTTTATCTCCACGGTTCAGGATATATACCCCTTTGTTCACTTTAGCGCCTGGATCATCTGAATAGAGGATGGCAAGACGGCCAAAGTCGCTGGTTTTTTCCTGTACCTGTTTTTTGAATTCGAGCAGGCGGTCAATGGCATATTGCTCCATTTCTTTGGTAGGCTTCGGGAATAAGATCAGCTGGCCTATTTCCAGTTCTGATTCATAGAATTGAAGACTGTCTTTAGGAATGGCGTCGAAGTATTTCTTCACTTCGGAAGGAGTTACTTTTACTGCGCTGGTTATTTTATCCTGCATGGCTTTAGCCTGCAGGCCTTCTTTGATAGGCTGGCGGAAGCGTTCGCGGAGCTGGTAGATGGAATAACCGGTTACTTCTTTCATTTTTTCGCGGCTGCCGTAGAGGTCTTCGAAGTAGCGGATACGGTTTTCTATCTGTCCGTCCACATCTGCGTCACTTACGGGCAAGCTGTCTCTTTCTGCCTGCATAACCATTACTTTCTGGGCAATGATCTGTTCCATTATCATGCAATCGGCGTTTGCAGGGATGCGGCCATCAGGTGCAGAGCGTTCCAGGTTGGCCAGTTCCCCTTCCACATCTGATTTCAGGATAATTTTATCGCCTACGATTGCGGCAATCTTATCAGCGACCAATTTCTGCTGAGCAGAAGCTACCTGGCAAAGGAGTAATGCACCTGCAGAAAGTGTCAGAAGTCTATTCATATAATAAAGCAGTGAAATTCAAAAATAACCAATAAAAAATAAGCCGCAGGATAGCGGCTTATTTTTTTAACAAAAGTTTATACGGTAATTATAATGTTCTCTTTACTTCTACTTCTTCGAAGCCTTCTACGATGTCGCCAACTTTCAGGTCGCTGTAGTTCTTGATACTCAGACCGCACTCCATGTTGGAAGCAACTTCCTTCACGTCGTCTTTGTATCGTTTCAGAGAGGCGAGTTCGCCGGTGTAGATCACGATACCTTCGCGCACCAGGTTTACACGGGTGTTGCGGGTAATCTTTCCGTCCAGTACGAAGCAACCTGCAACGGTTACCTTGTCGAAGCGGTAAGTTTCGCGGATCTCTACGTTGGCCACTACTTTCTTCTCTATTTTGGGTTCCAGCATACCTTCCATGGCGCTCTTCAGTTCGTCGATAGCGTCGTAGATGATGGAGTAGGTACGGATCTCGATGTTTTCTTTCTCTGCCAGTCTTGATGCCTGAGAAGAAGGACGTACCTGGAAACCTACGATGATGGCGTCTGAAGCGGTAGCCAGCAATACGTCGGATTCTGTGATCTGACCTACGGCTTTGTGTACCACGCTTACCACGATCTCTTCTGTAGAGAGTTTCTGCAGGGAGTCACTGAGTGCTTCTACGGAACCGTCAAAGTCACCTTTGATGATCAGGTTCAATTGTTTGAAGTTACCCAGGGCAAGGCGGCGGCCAATTTCATCCAGTGTGATATGTTTCTTGGTACGGATACCCTGTTCACGGATGATCTGGGCGCGGCGGTTGGCCACTTCTTTTGCTTCGGATTCGTCTTCATACATGCGGAACTTCTCACCTGCCTGTGGGGCGCCGTTCAGACCCAGTACCTGTACAGGTGCGGATGGTCCGGCAGATTCCACGCGCTGGCCGCGTTCGTTGAACATGGCTTTGATCTTACCGAAGTGAGAGCCGGAGGCGATGGTATCTCCCTGGCGGAGGGTACCGTTCTGTACCAGCAGGGTGGCTACATAACCACGGCCTTTATCGAGGGATGCTTCGATCACGCTACCGGAAGCTTCCCTGTCAGGGTTGGCTTTCAGTTCGAGTAATTCAGCTTCCAGCAGTATTTTTTCGAGTAGTACGTCTATGTTCAGGCCGCTTTTGGCAGAGATCTCCTGGCTTTGGTATTTACCGCCCCAGTCTTCTACCAGGAGGTTCATGCCGGCCAGTTGTTCTTTGATCTTTTCCGGGTTAGCGCCTTCTTTATCCACCTTGTTGATGGCAAAGACCATTGGCAGGCCTGCTGCCTGGGAGTGAGAGATAGCTTCCCTTGTCTGAGGCATGATAGCGTCATCTGCAGCAATTACGATGATGGCGATATCCGCTACTTTAGCACCACGGGCACGCATTGCGGTGAATGCTTCGTGACCGGGGGTATCGAGGAAGGTAAGTCTTTTTCCGGCGGTGGTAGTTACCTGGTAGGCACCGATGTGCTGGGTAATACCTCCTGCTTCACCGGATACTACGTTTGCGTTACGGATATAGTCGAGCAGGGAGGTTTTACCGTGGTCTACGTGACCCATGATGGTCACGATAGGCGCTCTTGGGATCAGATCTTCCTCGTTATCAACGATTTCTTCTTCCTCCATTTCGTCGGCGTCGTCTACCCCGATAAATTCTACTTCGTAGCCAAATTCTCCGGCTACCAGTTCTATTACTTCTGCATCAAGGCGCTGGTTGATAGACACCATGATACCGAGGCCCATACATTTTGAGATCACTTCAGCGAAGCTAACGTCCATGAGGTTGGCCAGTTCGCTTACAGACACGAACTCAGTAACCTGGAGTTTGTTGTTTCCAGCGCCCTGGTTGGCCATTTGTTCTGCGAGCTCGTGGCGTTTTTCGCGGCGTTGTTTCGCTTTAACGTTTTTACCACGGTTACCACCGCCCATTTTGGCCATGGTTTCCTTGATCTTATTCTGGATCTCGTTTTTATCGATTTCTTTCTCTTCAGGTTTCCTGTCGCGGTTATGACCATAGTTTCCGCCGCCGTGGTGACCACCACCGCCGGGACGATTGCCGAATCCACCTTGCCTGTTACCGTGCTGGTTGCCGCCTGGTCTGTTACCACCAGGGCCTCCGGGGCGGTTACCGCCTCCGTGCTGGCCACCACCAGGTCTGTTACCACCGGGGCCTCCGGGGCGTCCGTCACGATTGGGAGCCGCATGAGGTCTGCTGGGACCTGAAGGTCTGTTAGTGTTGTTATTATTATTGTCGCGATTATCGCGGTTGTCGCGGTGTCCACCGGGACGGTTGTCCCTGTTGAAATCTCCACGGTTACCAGGACCGCGGTTTTCGGTGTTACCGCTTTTGATATCCCCAGGCTGTATGGGTTCAGGTTTCTTTTCCACGATGATACGTTTGCGCTTACGGTTATTGTCAGCGTTGCCACCACCACGGTTGAAATTGCTGTTCCCTTTATTGTCACGTCTTTCTGTGTGTACAGGCAGGTCTATTTTGCCTATCACTTTAGGACCGGTGAGTTTTTCTGCCTGTATATTTTCGATAACGGCATTGCTGCTATTATCGTCCTGGTCTGATGCAATTGCTGCTGCAACTTCGTCCATATGCTGTGCGGCCGGTTTAACTGTAGATGGTTCTTTCGCTTCTGCCGGTTCTTTTGTTTTTTCCTGAGTTTCTGCCGGTTTTTCAGCTGCCGGTGTCTGTTTCTCTTCTACAGCGGTGACAGCAGGTTTTTCAGCAGCAGGTGGTGCC
The DNA here is from genome assembly GCF_009758205.1 of Chitinophaga tropicalis. Taxonomy (GTDB): domain Bacteria; phylum Bacteroidota; class Bacteroidia; order Chitinophagales; family Chitinophagaceae; genus Chitinophaga; species Chitinophaga tropicalis. Next base: position 507,477 of record NZ_WRXN01000001.1, on the reverse strand, counting down.
TTGAATTTTTCTTCTTGTGCTTTTGGTTCTGTTGGCTGCACAGGTTTAGCTTCCGGTTCTGCCGGTTTGGTAGGTTGTACCGGTGGCTGTTGCTGTGCTACAGGCTGCTGCGGCTGAGGGGCAGGTTCTTTAACCGGCTCTTTCTCTTTTGCAACAGGTTCCGGTTGCCTCGAGACAGCCGGTTTATCTTCCTGTTCCGGTTTTTTGGCAACCGGAGGTTTCTTATGTTTGTTTAATGCGTCCAGGTCTATAGTGGCCACAACTTTAGGGGCATTAATGATCCTGGGGGGAACATCTGCTTTTGGCGTTTCCGGTTCTGCTGGTTTGACAGGTTGTACCGGTGGCGCTTTTTCAGCAACAGGCTGTTGAGGAGCAACTGGTTCCTGCTTCACTTCTTCAGTTTTAGCAGCAGGTTTTACTTCCACTACTGGTTCCGGTTTCGGTTCAGGCTTAGGCTCCGGTTTTGGTTCGGGCTTAGGCTCTGCTTTGGGTTCCTGCCTTGGTTCGGGTTTGGGCTCTTGCTTAGGTTCCTCAACTGTTACCGTGGGTGTGGGCTCCTCTTTCTGAGTTGCTTCTTTCTTTTTGGCTGCTGCCTCTGCTTCTTCCTTCTCCTTCTTCTTCATGGCATCTAACACGCTTCCTTTAGGCAGGGCTATCTGATCGCTTTTGCGTTTGTTAGCCTTGTCCTGCTGGAACTCGGACTGCAGAGCTGCATACATCTGGGACGTTAAGCGGGCATTGGGAGAGCCAAAGCCTCCCATATCATAGCCCTTATTGGCAAGGTATTCGACCAGCGTATCCTTTCCAATATTGAACTCCTTGGCTGCAGCCAGCAATCGTGGCGTGTTGTTTGTTACTTCAGGCATATTGTAATCTCGGGCCTCCCCATTTTTCCCGTTAGCTAACGGGACTCCTTTTTAACAATTAACAATAACTAATTAAATACTTTCGGCAAGCAAGCCCACATCCCGGGGAAGTTGTGGTGTGAACTTACTCTTTATCAAATTCTTCCTGTAGTATTCTTCTTACATCTTTTACAGTCTCTTCTTCCAGGTCTGAACGGCGGACCAGTTCTTCAACTGTCAGGTCCAGTACGCTACGGGCTGTATCACAACCAATGCGTTTGAGTTCGTCCAGGATCCATTCTTCGATCTCATCTGAGAATTCTCCGAGGTCGATATCAAATTCTGCCTGTTCCTGTTCTTCATCACGGAACACATCTATTTCATAACCGGTCAATTCGCAGGCCAGTTTAATATTGACGCCTTTTTTACCAATTGCCAGAGATACCTGATCTGCCTTCAGAAAAACAGAAGCATATTTATTATCATTATCTACCTCCATACGACTGATCCTGGCGGGTGTAAGTGCACGCTGGATAAGCAGCTGGATGTTGGCGGTATAGTTGATAATATCAATGTTTTCGTTTCGTAATTCACGTACAATGCCATGTATACGGCTACCTTTCATACCTACGCAGGCGCCAACCGGGTCTATACGATCGTCATAGGATTCTACTGCCACTTTAGCTCTTTCACCAGGTTCACGTACGATTTTCTTTATTACGATAAGGCCGTCAAAGATCTCAGGAACTTCAATTTCCAGCAATTTTGCCAGGAAGGTAGGATGGGTGCGGGAGAGGATGATCAGCGGAGCGTTATTTTTCATCTCCACTTTTTTCACTACTGCCCTTACATTTTCCCCTTTCTTGAAATAATCGGTAGGAATTTGTTCAGATTTAGGTAAAATTAACTCATTCCTTTCATCATCAAGCAATAAAACTTCTTTTTTCCATACCTGGTACACTTCACCTGTTACAATTTCACCTACGCGGTCTGCATATTTTTTAACCAGGATGTTCTTTTTAAGGTCGCCGATACGGGCAGAGAGCGTCTGTTTTGCGGCCAGGATAGCCCTGCGGCCAAAATCGAGTATTTCTACTTCCTCATAGAGGTCTTCCCCTACCTGGTAGTCCGGTTCAACTAAAATGGCTTCAGAATAAGCGATCTGTGCATTATCATCTTCCACCTCACCATCATTTACGATGGTACGGCGGCGCAAGATTTCCAGGTCACCTTTCTCAGTATTTACAATCACGTCAAAATTCTCATCAGAGCCATACTTTTTACGGAGAAGAGTTTTGAACACATCTTCCAACACTTTCATCAACGTAGGGCGGTCAATGTTCTCCGCTTCTTTAAACTCCGTGAATGACTCAATCAGGTTAATACTAGCCATGTTCGGTTATATTATATTTTAAAACACGATGCACACTTTTGTGTGCTTTATTTCATTTAATGTTATATCTGTGGTTTTTTTCTCTTTCTTTTTTCCCACGGTCTCTTCAATTGTCACCTTTTCTTCAGTTATAGCCAGCAGGATACCTTCCTTTTCAGAATTGTCCAGCAGGGTAACAGCTACTTTCCGTCCGATATTTTTGACATATTGCCGGTGAAGTTTCAACGGTTCGTCTAATCCGGGAGAAGAGACTTCAAGGGAGAAATCATTATCAGGGGGAAACAGGTTTGCACCTTCCAGCCTGGCGTAGAGGTTGCGGTTAAAGGCCACCAGCTTCTCCACAGGTACGCCGTTGTCCCCGTCTACAAAGAGTTTTATGTTGTTAGTGGGTTTTATCCGCACATCTACTACAAAATATTCCGGATATGGGGCCAACATTTCAGTGGCCAGGTCCCGGATGCTTGATATCACTTGTTCATTTGCCATAAAAAAACGAGAAGGGGACTTCCGCAGTCCCCTTCGTTTGAATCATTTTCCTATGCAAAATTAGGATTTTATTTTAATCCAAGCGCATTTTCTTTAACTTGTAGGAAATAATTCCACATAATCAAACATGCGCCCTGTACAGATTCTAAAATAATTTAATAATATTGCCGCTCTATAAAATACATGCAAATTAAACCATACATACAACGCATTAATATAGAGTTGTTCATATGGCCAGCAGCGTTAGTCGCCCTGTTTTTTATGAACCCCGGTGAACAGCTGAGCTTTTGTGTTTTAAAATGGCTGGGAGCGCCATGGTGCCCCGGCTGCGGATTGGGACATTCTATTAACGCTACATTGCATGGAGAATGGCAGGCGGCTTTTAAGCATCATCCTGCCGGGCCACTTGCGGTGACCATTCTTCTTTACCGTACTTTTCAACTTGGACGCGCCTTATTCTACACCCAAAAATACCTTACATGACGAATAACTCTTTTGCATTACTGCCCGGAGCAGACCAGGAAGAAGTACTCTGGCTGGAAGAACTTTCCAAAAATTATGATGAAGCTACCCGCCAGCGTTTCCTGAGTATATATATGGCCCGCCGCAAGGAACCGCAGACAATCCTCATCTGCTGCCTGATCGGTTTCTGCGCTGTGGCAGGAATACACCGCTTCATACTGAATGATATAGGATTGGGAATACTTTATCTCCTGACCGGTGGGTTGTGCGGAATAGGTACTATTATTGACGCTATCAATTATCGCAGGCTGACCTGGGATTATAATAAAAAAATGGCGTTGGAGAGCGCTGCGCTTGTGGGAGTAAGATAGTTGGCCTGGTTGCTTCGCGGGCTGTTAAAGAAAACTTAAAGAACCGTCTTTAGCCGTCCGCGAAGCAGATTAACTGCTAAATTTGTGCGTATGATAAGATACCTTATACTGTTTTTTGTACTCTGGCTACTATACAAACTGGTATTTAACTTCATAATACCGGTTTACCAGTCAACAAAACAGGTACGCCGTCAGATGAGCGATATCCAGGAACACATGCGGCAGCAGTTCCAGCAACAGCAGCAGGCGCAGCAACAAGCTGCTCATGCAGAAGAACAGCGTACTGCCAATAAAAAAGTAGATAAAGGAGATTACCTGGACTTTGAAGAGATCAAATAATAACCTACCTGAAAATATCAGACAGTTTTTTTGGAGGTAACAGGTGAATTGTTTGTATACCTGTAACCTTTGCTCCCTCAACATTAGGCAGGGTGTCATCTATGAACAGGGTTTCTGCCGGCTCTAACCCATTCTCGTCCAGTACAAACTGATACGCCTCTTTCTCCGGTTTCCGCAAACCTATTTCATGAGAATAATATGCTTTGTCAAAAAATGCAGCAAGAGAAGGGATACCTCTGCTGTCCTGTAATATTTTATTAAAGGCTTCCAGGTGGATAATATTGGTATTACTTAACAGGTACAGGTTGTAATGCTGACGCAGTTGCTGCAATATCTGCAGATTGCGAAGCGGAAAATCAAGCAGCATGGCATTCCAGGCATCTGTAATCTGCTGATGGGTTGTACCTGCCGGGGTGTGTTGCAGCATGGCCTCCAGGAAATCAGCCTTTCCTATTTTACCGATCTCCAGGTCGCCAAACAGGCTGGAAACCGTAAACTGATTATATAAGGAAGTGAAATCTTTCACCCCCAGGTCTTCAAAAGCTTTATAGGTAAGCTGGTAATTGATATTAATAATAACCCCGCCCAGGTCAAAAATGATGTTCTTAATGCCTTTCATAGTGGTGCAAAGGTATGGCAGGATTTTTTTAATCATAAAGTGAATAAACAACTGCTGTAGAAAGTGAAGGAACTCACTTTATATTTGATTGATCAACAGAAACAGCTCAGATCACAGCAGGAGCAGATATCAGTGTTACAAAAACAGCATGAACTGGTCCTAAAAAAATAGAGAAATAAAAATTCTACAATGATTTTGGTTTATTGAATAAAAAATAATTAATTTTGCCCTCCCCGAAAGGGAACCCACGAGAAAGTTTCATAATATTTTGTTCTGCAAAGAACAGGTCCTATAGCTCAGTTGGTTAGAGCACCTGACTCATAATCAGGGGGTCCCAGGATCATGCCCTGGTGGGACCACAGAAAAGCGCTGGATTTCCGGCGCTTTTTTTTATAACTTAGTTCCACAGCTCCAACCCAATGACTTTCGCCGGAATTTTCAATACCCTTCTTTTGCTAGGCACCTTACAGGGGTTTATCGTATGCGGCATGCTTTTCTTTTCGAAGGTTAACATTCGTCAAAATAAGATACTGGCAGTGCTGATCCTGTTAATGACCCTGGCATGCCTTAACCTGTACCTGTATGGAGCTACCTGGATCTCTCGCACATCTATTATCAGGGCTGTTCTGAATCTGAACCTTATCCCACTGGTCATTGTCATGCCATTCGGACCGCTGTTATATTTTTATGTGAAGAGTGTATCATCACCAGAATTCAGGCTCACTAAGAAAGAACGCTGGCATTTCTATCCCGTCATTATTGATATAGGATCTCAATTAGCTGCAGTAGTATTTATAACAGGTATACTGACCGGAACCCTTAAAAACAGGCCCGGGCCCTGGGGAATGTTTATTGATACATATAATGTATATGCGGATATTCCCCGCTGGTTGTCTGTAACTATTTACCTGTGGATGGCATCCCGTTATCTGACCAAAGTAAAGATACGGCAGGAAAGCTATCTGAAATGGCTGCACCAGTTTGTCAGGGTATTTCTCATTTTTCAGGCTATCTGGTTTATTTACCTGGTGCCATATGTGATCCCGCAGCTGACAGACTGGGTACTGAATACCGTAGACTGGTACCCGGTATATATACCCCTGGTTATCCTGATCTACTATCTTGGCATAAAAGGGCTTCTCATGCCGGCACGCGAAGAAATGCCTGCTGTCAAGACAACACCCATTTCTGCAGATGTGATCACAACGGCCTTGCCCCTGCTGGAAAAAGCAATGAAAGAAGATAAACTTTACCTGGACCCTGCCCTGAACCTGGCATTAATGTCACAACATACAGGGCTGCCACAGAAAACTATCTCTTCAGTATTGAACCAGCATCTACAGAAAAGTTTCAACGACTTTGTAAACGGATACCGAATTGAAACATTTAAAGAGAAGACAGCAGATTCCCGGTTTGACCATCTTACTATTATGGGACTGGCCCTGGAATCCGGGTTTAATTCACTGCCTACTTTTCAGCGGGTGTTCAAAAATACAATGGGCATCTCGCCACGGGAGTATATCAGCAGTCAACAGAAAAAACGGGTAATTGACTCAGAATGAGCCTGTTTAATACTGCTCAAATCCGGATTTGAGTAGATACAACGGAACAGAAGAACGTGGTTTGCAGTTAAAAAAATCCATGAAGTTCTGTTTGCCGATATTCACATTAATATTACTCCTGCGTTTTTATACCCCAGGGAATTGTCAGCAGTCATTTACCACAATATCAGGAAAGATCACTGATGCCACAACCGGAAAGCCGGTTGCCTATGCCAATATCCAGTTGAAAAAAGGCAGTTCGGGCACCGTCTCCAATGCGATGGGGTTCTTTGTTTATAATATTAAAGGTATTCAGACTACAGATTCTGTATTAATATCCTGTATCGGGTATAAACCATTAGCGTTGGATATGCATGCTGCCGGTGTGCAGGAGCTAAATATTAAGTTGCATCCGGCCATCATTGACCTGCCGGTAGTGTCTGTGTCGGCTCCCAATGCCCTGGAGATATTAAAAGCTGCAATAAAAAAGATCCCGGAAAATTATGATACCTCAGATGCAAGGTTAACAGCCTTTTACAGGGAAAATATACAACTGGGTAAAGACACACTTAATTTTAATGAATCCATTCTTGATATTTATAAGACTTTCCATCATGAAAAGAATAACAATGATCAACTCCGGATCATCAAAGGAAGGAGGAAAAAAGTAGACCTGTCTAAAGACCCGCAACTTTATGGATGGCTTACAGGTATTACAAATACAGCTTACAGTGCGTTGCTGGACGATATTGCCAAGTATACAGATGCAAAGACCACATTTCTTAACCCCCGCAATTTCCGGTATTATACATACAGTCTTCAGAACCCTGTTGTTGATGATAACCGGAAACTGCTGGTCCTGTCCATAAGACCTAAAGTGAATAACAGGAAAGGATTTGTAAACGCAACGTTATTCATAGACGAAGCAAGCCTGGCAATTGTACGATGTGAGTATGCCACATCACCGGCAGGTACCAGGTATTTAAACCATCATGGAAAAGGAGGGCTCAGGTATACTATAATGTCTAAGGTCATTAAGGCCACCTTCGATTTTACTCATATTGCAGGAGTAGTATCCTATAAAAAATACAAAGACAAATATTACCTCAATACTGTACAGCGTAATTGGGATATTATTGTTAATAGTAAGAAAAGAGGAATTACAGATATGCCCTGGAAAGCGGATTTCACGCTGCTGATCACTGATGTGAGTAAAGACAGTGTACAACGTTTTACTACAGGGGTCAGCGATAGCAGGGGAACTATCTCATCCCAGATAGGAAGTAATTATGACGCGGCATTCTGGGAGAACTATAATATTCTGCAGCCGGCATTACCGGATTCCTTAAGAAAGACCGAACCTGTAAGTAAAGCTGCGCCGGCAGAACGGGTTTCCAACAGGAAGAATGGTTTTACTCATGCGGATACCCTGAGAGGCTACCTCTCCCCTCTCCGCTCCTGTTATGATGTTACTTTCTATGACCTTGATGCAGATGTGGATATGACCGGCCATGCTATTAAGGGCAGTAATAAGATCCGTTTTAAGGTCACTTTACCATTTGATGTGATGCAAATAGACCTGTATGCAAACATGAAAATAGAGAAGATACTGTTTAACGGAACGTCTCTTAACTGGCAGCGGGAGGCAAATGCCGTGTTTGTTCACTTTCCCGGAATGCAACCTGCCGGAAGCGAGCAGGAAATAACAGTTTTTTATGAAGGAATACCACAGGTGCCGGACCGGAAAGTACCCATGAAAGGGGGAGTATTATGGGATAAGGACGATCTGGGAAATCCCTGGGCGCAGGTTGTCTGCCAGGGTTCCGGCGCCAGTCTGTGGTGGCCCTGTAAGGATCATTTATCGGACGAGCCAGACAGTATGATGATCCGTATTACCGTACCGGAAGAATTTACTGAAATCTCTAACGGGCAGTTATTACGTAAAGTACCGGTAGCCGGTAATAAGACCCGTTATGAATGGAGGATAAGCTATCCTGTCAATAATTACAATGCTACTTTCAGTATCGGGAAATATGCCCATTATACCGACAATTATAATGGCCTGAAGATAGATTATTATGTAATGCCTTATAACCTTGAGCGGGCCAAAACAGTATTCGAACCGGTAAAGCCTATGCTGGCCTGTTTTGAAAAATATTTCGGTCCTTACCCATTTAAACAGGACGGATTGATGCTGGTGGAAAGCTTATACCCAATGGAACATCAGAGCGGTGTATGTATAGGAAGAATAAAGCAGGACGTTCCGCCCGATAATAATCCCCTCTTATGGCATGAAACAGCACATGAGTGGTGGGGAAATGCCATTACCTGTAAGGACATAGCAGATATGTGGATGCACGAGGCCTTTGCCACATACGCAGAAGCCATGTTTATTGAAGATAAGTACGGAAAGGAGGAAGCCGGGCAATTTCTGAATGCACAGAAAGAGCAGGTAAAAAATACAGAACCGGTTACTGGCGTATACAATGTAAATCATATTTTTTATGACATAGGCGATATGTATACAAAAGGTAGTCTGATGCTGAACACCCTCCGCCATGTCATAGATAATGATACCCTGTGGTTTGGATTGTTAAAAGGCATACAACAACACTTTTGCTATCAGACTCTCAGTGCTGCTGAGCTGATCGGTTATATTAACCAACATACAGGGAAGGACTACCGTTATTTTTTTGATCAGTACCTGAATTATACAGCTATACCCAAACTGCAGTATTCCATAAAGGAGCAGGGACATGACCTGGTGCTTAAATACCGCTGGCGGGCTGATGCAGAAGGATTTATTATGCCGGTGAAAGTAGCGGTTGCGGCAGATAAGTTCAGGGTTATTTATCCATCCACGGAATGGAAGACGACCGTCCTGAAAAATGTGGCGGCAGATAACTTTGAAGTAGATGAAGAACATTTTTATATAGAAACAGAGGAGGTGGAATAGGTCTATTCCTATCTTTATATACAGAAACGACTGATATGACACTGGAAAGAGCCATTGAAATAGCCGTGGCTGCTCATCATGGGCAGAAAGATAAATACGGCGCCCCCTATATAGGCCATGTTATGAGAGTAATGAACATGGGTATTACAGAAGAAGAAAAGATCTGCGGCGTACTACATGACGTAGTGGAAGATACAGACTGGACTTTTGAAAAGCTGGAAGCAGAGGGATTTTCTCCTCTTATACTGGATGCACTACGAGGTGTGACCAAACTTTCAGAAGACGAGGATTATGATCATTTCATACAACGCACATTGCAAAATCCTTTGTCATGCGCTGTAAAACTGCATGACCTGACAGATAATATGGATGTACGCCGTATTCCTGAAGTAACAGAAAAAGATGTACCGAGGCTGAATAAATACCTGAGGGCTTATAAGATCATTTCTGCAAAGCTGATAAGATAAAACTACCTGTTGGTCACTCAATTACATTACCTTACTTTTAGTAAGTAAATGGTGGCATAGTATTTTATCTTTGCCAGGACTTATAAAAGAAACAGATGTATAATAACAGCAGGTTTATTGCTATTGAAGGATTGGACGGGGCCGGAAAATCCACCCAGATAGAACTACTGAAAGAGTATTTTCATAAACAGGGGATTGAAACCCGGTTCGTACATTTCCCCCGGCACCAGGATGGTGTATTCGGGGAGCTCGTAGCCAAATTCCTGCGGGGGGAATTCGGGGATGTGAAGAGTGTTCATCCCCAGCTGGTAGCTTTGCTCTTTGCGGAAGACAGGAAAGCATTTGCCGGCACCATTAATAGCTGGCAGAAAGACGGGTATGTTGTACTGGTAGACAGGTATGTATTATCCAACATAGCATTCCAGTGTGCCAAGCTGCATACGGAAGCAGAGAAGAAAGAACTGCGTGAATGGATCAACATGTTTGAATATGAATACAACCAGATACCTAAACCAGATCTTTCCGTATACCTGGACGTGCCTTTTTCATTTACTGAAAAAGCGCTTACAAAACGCCTGGCTGTTGCAGAAAGACAATACCTGAACGGGAAGGATGATATTCATGAGAAGGATTTTTCCCTGCAACGTGCAGTAAAGGAGGAATACGAAGTACTGGCAGATACGGATACTTCTATCACGAAGATTGTTTGTTATACTGAAGATAACAGGATGAAGTCTATAGAAGACATTCATTCTGTGATTGTGCAGCGAATAGAGAGCATTATTAAATAATCATATCAATGGTAATAAAAAAGCGGTTTGGCCAACAGCCAAACCGCTTTTTTATTATGAACCGTAACCAGGGTTCTGCGGCGTCAGGTTTTCATTATTTCTCATTTCCTGTATAGGCAACGGGAATAATAAATGCTTTTCCTGTAAGGTCTGGCTGGAATTCTTATTGACATGTCCTACAAATTCATCAAAGCCATTGGTATCTTCATTATATACCTTTTTGAGCCTTACCATATCAAACCAGGTAATGCCTTCATAACAGAACTCATGCCAGCGTTCCCGCCATACTGCCAGTTCAAAATCTGCCTGACTTAATCCAGCAAGCGCCGGTAGTCCTGCTCTTGCACGTATACGGTTCAGGCCTGTATAAGCGACGGCATCAGGTCCGCCTTCTGCCTGGTTCTGAGCTTCTGCATAGATGAGCAATACTTCTGCATAACGTATCTGTGGAATATTCAGATCGCTCCTGCCGGTACCGGTAACACCCGGCGCCCCGTGCCCGGCCACATCGAAATGTTTGAAGATGTAAGGCCCTCCCAGTGGGAACGGATCGCCATTGCCATTTACATAATAACTGGTAAAGAAGAACTGTTGTTCATCTGTGCGTTTATCGCCCGGTTCATACTTCTTGAAAGAATCGTAGAAGGATTGGGTGGGAACGGAGCTGCCAACACCGCTGCCATAGGCAGAGATGTTCTTTGCCAGGGAGTTGTTGGGCAACATAATAGATTGTAACGGATTACCTTCTATATCTGCCAGGTACTGTACTTCAAAAAGATGCTCCAGCCTGTTTCGCTGGCTGAGCTGATGAAGGGAGGCATAATTGGAAAAAAGATCAATGCTGCCTGGGTTGGCATTGGCATAATCAATCACTTCTTTGGCCTTGGCCGCTGCCAGCTGATAATATTCCCTTTTGTTCAGCGGATATCCGGCCATGGTAAGATATACTTTTGCCAGCTGTGCCTTGATGGCGGCAGTACCTACCCTGCCGGATGCGTCTATCCAGGGAAGGCCTGCTTCTTCTGCTACTTTAAGGTCATTCACTATTGCATTGTATACTTCTTCCACCGGCGTACGCGAAGGAAAGAAGTTGGCTGAATCAGGCGTTTGTGATGTCAATACCAGCGGTACATCGCCCCACAACCGCACTGCATAGAAATGCGCCCATGCACGCAGGAAGCGGGCTTCTCCCAGTATCCTCTTTCTTTGCGCTTCGTCCATCAGGGGAATGCCGGGTACTCTTTCCAGCACGAGGTTGGTCTGTGCGATCTCCCTGTAAATTCCTGTCCACCACTGGCGGATATGGAGGTTGTCTCCATCATATACAAGTCCCAGAAGGTTATTCAGATCGGAGTTCTGTGCCGTTGCTGTGGTGATAGTGCCTGTAGGCGCATCCAGCAACTGGAAATTGTTGGAGAAGATGCCGGCGCCTGAACCAATAAAGCGGGTACGTGCATATGCTGCGAAGATAGCCGCTTCGGCATGTTCAGGAATGGTGTAGTAGTTGTCTGGCGAGAGGTTGGACGGATCGCCCTCTTCGTCGAGGAATTTGGTACAGCCGCCAAGAAGCATGCTGCTGCCAAGTATTAAGCTCAGAATAATTTTCAGGTAATTTTTCATAACATCTCTTTTTGGTGTTGATAATGTCCCCGGTTTGAGAATAGTTCCGCCACCGGCGGATAAACCAGGACAGTATCTGTTATTGATAATTTAGAACTCAGCATTTATCCCTACCTGGTAAGTAGTGGGTTTGGGATAGTCAAAGAAAGTCTGCCCCTGTGCAAATGGCTGTGAGTAAGTAGTTACTTCAGGATCGTTGCCACTGAACTTAGTGGAAAGGAAGAAGTTCTGTACTGAGCCGGTTATCCGGAGTTTGCTGAGATGCAGGCGCTCTACGGCTGTTTTCGGGAAAGTGTATCCCAGCAGCAGGTTTTTGCCACGGAGGAAAGAGCCGTCTTCTATCCAGCGTGTATCCACGTTGGTTACATAACCGGCGGCAGGATCTCTGGGAGCAGCTATATCTGTGTTCTGGTGATCTGCTGTCCAGTAGTTCAGCACTGATCTGAAGCTGTTAGCAAGGCCGGTACGGTCTTCGCCGGAGTGGTGCGTCATATTCAGTATATCATTGCCGTATGTGTATTGCAGCTCTACTGTCAGGTCCAGGTTTTTATAGCGGAAGGTATTGGAGAAAGCGCCCCAGCCTTTAGGGTTACCATTGCCGATAATCATACGGTCGGCGTCATTGATAGCATAATCTCCGTTTACATCAAGGTACTTTATATCGCCCGGGAGGATGGGCTTACCTCCGCGGTAATCTTTGAATTTGGCAGCTTCTGCAGCTTCTGCGGTACTCCAGGTACCTAAACGTACCAGTCCCCAGAAGGAGCCTACAGGTTCACCAATACGGATGATATTTGTCTGGTTGGTGAAGTTGGGACCGCCAACGGCAAAGATATCTGCCGGGGTTGCCAGGCTCAGCACCTTGTTCTTGTTGAAAGAGATGTTGAAAGAGCTGCTCCAGGTAAAGTCTTTAGTATCTACGTTGACAGAGTTAATGCCTATTTCAAGACCTTTATTTTCCATGGAGCCTATGTTACGGCGTATGGTAGTATAACCGCTGGTGTTAGGCACAGGAGCATCCAGTAGCATGTCTGTGGTTTTCCTGTAGTACAGGTCTGTTTCCAGTGAGATGCGGTTTTTGATCAGCCCCAGTTCCATACCAAAATCATACTGTGCTGTTTTTTCCCATTTCAGGTCTTTGTTGGGCAACCTGTTGGTGCCTACCCCCTGTACTTTCAGTCCGTTGATGGCGGCTGCGTAGTCGTTGCTGGCAGCCAGTGTAGCCAGTGAGCTGTATGGATCTATTTCGGAGTTACCTGTAATGCCGAAGCTGGTACGTAGTTTTAATGTGGAGATCACCGGGTTTCCTTTCAGCCAGGGTTCTTCTGATACACGCCATGCCAGGGCTGCGGAGGGGAAGAAGGCGTATTTGTGGTTAGCTCCGAATTTAGAGGAACCGTCAACACGGCCTGTGAAGGTTACCAGGTATTTATCTTTGAATCCGTAATTGACGCGGCCAAAGTAAGAGTTGAAGGCAAACCTGCTGCGGCGGGAACCTGCGCCGGAAGATGGGATGAGGGCGCCTGCACCAAGGTTGTTGTTTTCAAAGTAATCGGTGGAGTAATTTTCGCCGCGAACGTTGAAGCCAAAGATATTATCCTCCTGCCATGAAACGCCTGCCAGTGCGTTGATGGAATGTATGTTGCTGAAGCGTTTGTTATAGGTCAGATAGTTTTCGAACGACCAGTATGTTTCCCTGTTGTTGTCAATGACGGCTATACCTTTTTGTGTTGCCGAGATATCGATCAATGTACGGCCATTCCATTCGTTCCTGCCGCGGGTTACGATGTTGGCGCCCAGTACGCTGCGCAGCTCCAGGCCTTTTGCCAGGGCAATGGTAGCATGTGCGTTACCAAGTACATTCTGTGTCTGCATCTCATATTTACGGTCTGTCATAATATGTACCGGGTTGGAACCTCCTTCTGCACCGGGATACAGCTTGTTGTTGCTCCATGTCCCGTCCTGCATTTTTACAGGAAGGAATGGCAATGCTTCGGTGATCATACGTACGGAGTTAAGGCCGCCGGTGCCTATATCTACCAGGTTTTCGATCTGGTTGGTATAGCTGAGGGTACCACCTACTTTCATCCAGGATTTGATCTGGCTGTCAAAAGTAAACCTGGCGGAATAACGTTTCAGATAGGAGTTAAGCAAGAGGCCATTGTCATCACGATAGCCCAGGAAGAGACCATACTGGCTGTCTTCGTTACCACCTGTAAAACCCAGCTGATGGCTGTGAGATATCTTATGCTGAACGGATTCTTTCAGCCAGTCTGTATCGTATAAAGGGTTGCCGTTAGCATCAAACAGTTGTGGATTGGTCCTCTTCAGTTTGGGCTCTTTGGATATATAGTTGCCTTTATTCCAGCCTTCGGGATCATAGATCTGTGCATTTTTCCATGCAAGGTCTTCTACGGCCATGTACTCGCGTGCGTTGAGCATGTCAACACGACGGGGCCCTATGGTGTTTGTCCACAGATTGGTGTCGTACGTAATACGGCTGCCGATGCTACCTCTTTTAGTAGTAACGAGGATCACGCCGTTAGCGCCTCTGGCGCCGTAGATAGCTGTGGCAGAAGCGTCTTTCAGCACTTCGACAGATTCTATGTCATTCGGGTTCAAAAAATCGATTGCATTACTGTTCTGCGTTTGTGTACCTACGGGAATGATAATACCATCAATGACGTACAGTGGGTTGTTGGTGGTATTGATGGAACTGAAACCGCGGATGCGGATGTTTGTTTGTCCGCCGGGCCTGCCGGAGTTGGTGTTTACCTGTACACCGGGAATTCTGCCTGCCAGCGCCTGGTTTACAGAGGCGGCGGGCCTTTCCTGCAGGGTAGCAGATTTTACTGAGGCTACGGCGCCTGTAAGATCCGAGCGGCGTTGAGTGCCATAACCTACAACTACAACGTCCTGGAGTGATTTTACGTCGGCAGACATGCTTACGTTGACAGAGCCGTCGTTACCTACTGGTTTTTCCTGTGTGAGATAACCGATGAAGGAGAATACCAGCGTAGTGCTGGCTGATGGAACATCCAGGCTGTAAGTGCCGTCTGCTTTTGTTTGTGTACCGCTGGATGTGCCTTTTACCTGTACAGATACACCAGGTAAAGGAGAATTGTCCCTGCTGTCAAGGACCTTTCCGGTAATTTTCCGGGCCTGAGAGAATGCCTGTAATGCCAGTAACAGTGCGAGAGTTACGGGCACAGTCATCCGCATGAGAAGTGTGGAAGTTGCTTTCATACGTTCGTGGTTTTTTAGATAATAAAAATGACTGCCGCAGATCTTAATCGGCAGCGAATATGGATGTTTGGATGGTTGATATTAACAGGTGTTTTTTTACGTGGTCCCCTGTAATACTTCAATAACGGGTTTGATGGTTAATGTTAAAAAGTGAAAAATGCTCAGACGGTTTCCATCCTTCTGCAGGACAAAAACTACTACAGTCAATAACGATTCTGATAAAAAATTAACGCTCGGAATTTAGTTCAATAGCAAAAACTCAATTATCGCCATAACGGGTTTAAAGAGTATGGTAATACAGTAAAAATAAAATTATTTTCAGGAAACTAAAACGTTTTTGCAAAAAACTTTAAAAGGGGCTCTAACACGTTGAAATAGAATAAAAAAGAGAGGGAAAAGAAGGGTTTTCGGATAGAAAAAAGTGGCATAGGTTATTCTGAGATCTCAAATGCTAAAACAAATTACAGGAAAGCGGTTGTTTAGCCAACTTTCCTGTAAATGCTATCACTTATGGAGAAAATAGTATCTGAGGTATTTTTGTGTAATTTCTATTGAATTTTGAAGATATAGAACTGTGTTTCTTCCTTTTTTTCGAAGTTGTTATCTGCTACAAATATCAGGCTTCTGCTGCCATCCGGAAAACGGGGGCCGAATGTTACACCTTCTATATTATCAATATAAGTATGCAGTGTTTCAAAGTTGAACAGCAGTTTCTTTTGTGCGGGTGTAAATTTTTTAGTGGCCTGCAATGAACTGTACCGGCTTACATTGGAAGCTGGTGAAAGATCGGTAATATAAACACGTATGGTACAGTCTTTCACACCTGTGGAGAAAGAACGTTCCATTACCAGCAACTGTGTTTCAGAAAGTACCAGTATATCTGATATACCATTAATTAAAAATTCACCTGCAGGAACTGCAGGATGCGCTACAGGGTCAAGTTTATATGCGTATTGAGCGATGGCCTGGCGTGTATGCAGGTCATATTTCAGGATGCGCACATAGGCTGTAGTGTCTGTCAGTCCTGCCCGCGGACCATCCTCATAACGGGGCTCTTCCAGGCTTACGAAAAGATAACGGCCATCTGGTGTGAGTCCAAGTCCTTCGAAACCTCCATTACGTCTCGGGCCGTTTTCCGTAGCCTTCATGTGAAAAAATGAAGGAACGGGGAAGCTGCCAGCGAACCGGCCATCCTTATTTATTTCAGTGATGTTCGGATCATTGAGGATGGTATCTTTTTTATTGACGATCCTTTCTCCTTCCCCGCTCCAAATAAGTGTACCGCTATGTGGATTATAACGCATGGCTTCCGGATCGGGCGCCTGTGTTTTTATTTTCGGATAGACGTTACCATCAGGCATTCGTAGCGATGTAACGTCAGTGAAAATAACACTGTCTGCTGCGTTACCTGTTACTGGTACTTTTGCTGTATAAAAACGGGCTGGCTGCCTTTCTGAACGATCATCACAGATGAGATAGAAAACCTTTCCTGCCGAGTCATAATCAATACCAGAAAGACCTCCCACAGTGGTGCCGTTAAAGGGCATGTTGTGCGGGACTATGTATTTCTGTACAAATTGCAATGAACTAACAGCAGGTGTTTTTACCGCTCTGTGGGTTGTGCCGCAGCCGGCAAGAAGAAAGCCGGCCAGGATTAATTTTCTCATGCAAGTAAGGTTACTTTCCTTGCAAAAGTAGCAGTAAAAGAGTATTTTCCATTAGTTATACTGCCCTGCCGCGTATAATGTTTATAAGAATGGCAATGATAGCCAGTACCAGTAATGCATGAATCAGCCCGCCTGCAGAATAAACAAACGCACCAAGGATCCATCCTATGATCAGGATAACTGCTATGATATAAAGTAAGCTGCTCATATCAAAAAGATTTAGTTAAAATAGATAGTTGAAATTTTATGCCAGATAAAAGTGGTATCTTGTTATTGCTTGTCAGATAGGCTGTTACAAAGAACAGAGAGGCGAAAAACACCCTGAAAAAGTTAAGTTTTATTGTGGAGTACATTCCCCAAAAGCGGGCTGATTCAACGCAGTAAAAGGTCTGTGCCGGGCGGTAAATGATACCAGGTAAGGCCGCTATAATTGGTTATATTTTTGAAACTATAGGTATAAGGTAGCAACGTTTATTGCAGTTAACCCGGCAGATAGCCGCACATTCATCACAATTAAAAAACAAGTCAACATGCAACTCGATGAAAAGTTAGTGGAAGCCCTGCATGATCTGGTAAAGATCAATAATGACAGGATTGAAGGCTACCGCAAAGCGATAGCCAGCACAGAAGATGCAGACCTGAAAGCATTATTCCTGCGGATGGCAGATGAAAGCCGTATGTATATAGAGCAATTGAATGAAGTGTTATTACAGGCCGGTTCAGATGCAGAGAATGGTACCAGTATATATGGCAGGATATACAGGGCCTGGATAGACGTAAAGGCTACCTTTACCGGGCATGACCGCCATTCTATACTTGCCGCATGTGAATATGGGGAGGATGCTGCACAAAGAACATATGAAGATATTCTCCGTTCAGCCATTTCTATGCCTTACAGCGTAAGAGAACTGATTGCAAATCAGAAGGGAGCGCTGAGAAGTTCACATGACACCGTAAAGACTTACCGTAACCTGGAAAAAGCTGTTCATTAATTGTTCATTATAATGAACGCTGTTCTTTTTGTTCATAATGGGAGGTCACAGGTATTGTTCACTATGAGCTGCTTAAATTTGAAATGTAAGATTAAGCGGCTACTTATCTTTATAAGTAACAAATTTCAGTAATGGATTTAGGTAATAACAGCCCCGTGGCAACGGGGCTGTTCCTATTTCAGAAGCTTTCGTCCCAGTCTTTCCATACCGGTTCATACCCCTGAGAGCGCAGCATTCCTGCTATTACTGCCGGGCTGCGTTCGTCAGAGATCTCAAACTGCTCCAGAGAGCCTGTATCTGTTGCGTAGCCGCCGGGGTTAGTCCTGGACCCGGCACTAAGCGCTGTAATGCCCAGTTTGATCACATTATCCCTGAACCGGGCTGTTTCCCGGGTGGAAAGGCTCAGTTCCACTTCCTGGTCAAGCAGGCGGTAGGCACAGATCAGCTGTACCAGTTCACGGTCATTCATATTCACTTTGGGCGGCAGGCCTCCTGAACAGGGGCGCAGACGGGGAAAAGAAAGGCTATAACGGGTTTGCCAGTAGGTCTTTTCCAGGTACTGAAGGTGAAGGGCGGTAAAGAAGCTGTCTGTACGCCAGTCTTCCAGTCCTATAAGCACACCCAGCCCGATCTTATGAATGCCTGCCCTGCCCAGCCTGTCTGGCGTATCCAGGCGGTAATTGAAGTTGGATTTTTTGCCTTTGGGATGATGCAGTTTATAGTCTGCCCGGTGATAGGTTTCCTGGTATACCAATACAGAATGCAGCCCATATGGAATGAGGGCTTTGTAATCGGCTTCATCCATAGGTTGTACTTCCATGGATATATTGGCAAAATGCGGACGGATCAGTTCCAGGGCTTCCCTGAAGTAATCCAGTCCCACAGTCTGGTTGGCCTCTCCTGTTACCAGTAATACGTGTTCATATCCCATAGCTTTAATAGCCTCCACTTCACGTAATATTTCCTCTTTCTGCAGTGTTTTGCGGGTTATCTTATTGTCAAGGCTGAACCCGCAATAGGTACATATATTCTGGCACTCATTGCTGAGATAGAGAGGAATGTACAGCTGCATGGTATTGCCGAAGCGCTGCTGGGTAAGCTGACGGCTGAGCTGTGCCATCTGTTCCAGGTAGGGCATAGCCGCAGGAGAGATGAGCGCCTTGAAATCTTCCAGGGTACGTTTGCGGGCGCTCAGCGCTCTTTCCACATCTGTTGCGGTCTTAGCATAGATACCTGCCTTCACCTCATCCCAATCGTATTGATCAAAAAGTTGTTGAAAACCTGACATGGTGATTGTTTTTAAACTTCATCCAGAAAACCTATCAACGGACTGGAAGCAACGGCCTGTTGTCCTGTGGGGGGCAAGCCTGCTTCATAGGCCATTCTGCCGGCAATCACTGCCTGTCTGAAGGCCTGTGCCATAGCAACAGGGTCCTGTGCCACGGCAATGGCGGTATTTACCAGTACGGCATCTGCTCCCATTTCCATTGCTTTGGCGGCGTCTGAAGGGCTGCCAATACCGGCGTCTACTACAACAGGGATATTGCTTTGTTCTATGATGATCTCAAGAAAATCGGCCGTTTTCAGTCCTTTGTTACTGCCTATAGGAGAGCCGAGTGGCATTACTGCGGCAGTTCCTGCTTCCTCCAGGCGTTTACATAATACCGGATCTGCATGTACGTAGGGCAGCACGATGAAGCCCAGTTTTACCAGTTCCTCTGCTGCTTTGAGTGTTTCTATCGGGTCTGGCAGCAGGTAGCGGGGATCAGGGTGTATTTCCAGCTTTACCCAGTTGGTTTCCAGTGCCTCCCTTGCCAGCTGGGCGGCATAAACTGCTTCCCGGGCCGTTCGGACACCGGAAGTGTTGGGCAGCAGCTGCAATTGCGGATGCCGCAGGTGTTGCAGCATATCGTCTGCCTGGTTATGCATGTCTACCCGTTTAAGCGCTACCGTTACCAGCTCTGAGCCGGAGGCCAGCAGCGCGTCTTCCATCAGCTGTAAAGAAGAAAATTTACCGGTGCCGGTAAACAGCCGGGAAGAGAATGTATGGCCTGATATGATAAGAGGAGTCATGTTGTAATAGATAAGATGGTTTGCTTTTTATTTGCTGCATGAGTGATCAATCCGCTCACGGCAATACCATGAACACCGGTTTGCAATATAGCGGGAACATCCTCTTCAAGAATGCCGCCTATAGCAATGACGGGGATATTGATATTCCGTGCGCTGAGTTCCTGCATGATCTCTTTTATGCCTTCAAGTCCAAGTATGGGACTCAGCTTTTGCTTGGTAATGGTGAACCGGAATGGCCCCAGTCCTACATAATCAGCTCCGTCCTTTACATGCTGAAGTATATCTTCCAGTGTATTGGAGGTCCCTCCTACTATAAGTTCTTCTCCTACTATCTGCCGGGCGGCGGCTACGGTCATATCATTCTTACCTACGTGTACGCCATGTGCGCCTGTTGCTTTGGCGATATGCGGATGATCGTTGATGATAAGGGTTGCTCCATACCTGTCGCATATAGCCCTGGCGGCCAGTGCGGCGTTGGTGATAAGAGATTCCGGACCTTCCTTGATCCGGAGCTGTATCCAGCGGCAGCCGGCATCGCAGGCTGCGCGGATATTATCCACATGCGAGGCGGTTGCTGTCTGTTGTGAAATATAATGCAGTGTGCTGATCATAGTATGTGATAACCTAAAAGTGATGAATTGCTGGCCAGAAAGTTCTCTGTGTATTTTTTTGCAGTGATACAGGCCACAGGCAGGCTACTGCCTGCCGCCAGCTGTGCGGTAATGGCGGCGCTCAATACACAGCCTGAGCCATGTTTGGGAAAAACGCTCCTCCGGCCGGCGGGAATGTTCGTAATACTTCTGTTCGTGTAAAGTGTATCCAGTCCTTCAGCTCCGGGACGATGACCGCCTTTTAACAGGACCGCGCAATATTGCAGAAGTGTTGTTGCCGCCGCGGCGCCGTCTGACAGGCCGGTGAGCAGCAACGCTTCATTATAGTTGGGTGTGAGCAGGTAAACATGCTGTAATACTTCCTTCCAGGTATGCAGCTGTTCTGTATTATGAAAGGTAAATCCGGCACTGGCTTTCAATACAGGGTCCAATACCACTCTGATACCGGGGCGTATGGTGCTGAGTGTTGTAATAACCTGCAGCAGTGTATCTGCATCCTTTACTATACCTATTTTGCAATAGCTTACCGGATATGTTTCGAGCAACGGTTGTGCCTGTGCTATGATCTGTGTGGCAGACTGCCATTCCACTCCAATAAAGTGGTTGTCTGTCTGTACTGTCAATGCGGTACAGGCCCCCAGGCCATAGACGCCTAATGCCTCGAAGGTCTTGATGTCTGCCAGGAGCCCGGCTCCGCCGGAGGGATCAAGGCCGGCAAGGCTTAATACATATGGTCTGCCTGATGAATACTTTGTTTCCATACATCCTTTATCTGACAAAAGTTTTCTATTGCTTTTCCCGGTTGCAGCCAGATAGCTCCCAGCAGGGCTATCCCGTCAAACTGCATAGTGTGGGCTATGGCAGCTGTATGCTGATCAACGCCTCCCAATGCCAGTACCTGTCCTTTATAGCTGTTTTTATCAAGCCGGAAATCTTTGCTGAATATGCCGGGATATGCCTGCTTGGAAATGCTGTTAAACACGGGCGACAGGAATAATTGTGACCAGTCATCACTTATTATTTTCAATGTCTGAATGCTGTGAATACTGGTGCTGAGTATCCAGCCATTGCTTTGGTAACTGTGAAGCTGCTCAGCAGAGAGCATACTCCTGGCGGTTTCACTGAAATGTAGTCCCCGGAGGTTGTACCGTTCACAGAGTGAAGGAAGTCCGGCAATTATCAGCCTGTTATAGCAGGCAGGGTCTGCCTGTTGTAACAATGCTTCGTAATCAGCTTCCTGCCAGCCTGGTTTACGCAGCAGTATGCTGTCTGCCCCTGCGTTGAGCAGTTGCAGCCAGAGCGCTGTTTCTCCGGGAAAATGGCCGGGATATGTGATGATCCTGATCATAACTGTTACAGGTATACTTCTCCGCCCTGTTCTTTAAAAACATTAGCCTGTTCTGTCATGCCGGTTTCCAGCGCCAGTGATTCTTCAATGTTGTTGGCCGCGGCATAATCACGTACTTCCTGGGTGATCTTCATGGAACAGAAATGTGGTCCGCACATGGAACAGAAGTGAGCGATCTTGGCGCCTTCTGCCGGCAGCGTTTCATCGTGATAGGAACGGGCGGTTTCCGGATCGAGGGAGAGGTTGAACTGGTCTTCCCAGCGGAATTCGAAACGGGCTTTGCTGAGTGCATTATCACGGTGCTGTGCGCCGGGGTGGCCTTTGGCCAGGTCTGCAGCATGAGCGGCAATTTTATAGGTAATAACGCCCTGGCGAACGTCTTCTTTATCCGGCAGTCCGAGATGTTCTTTCGGTGTTACATAGCAGAGCATGGCTGTGCCGAACCAGCCTATCATGGCCGCTCCGATAGCGGAGGTGATGTGATCGTAGCCGGGAGCAATGTCTGTAGTTAATGGTCCGAGGGTATAGAAAGGCGCTTCCTGGCAGTGTTCCAGCTGTTTGTCCATGTTGGCCTTGATCAGGTGCATGGGCACATGGCCGGGGCCTTCTATCATGGTCTGTATATCATGTTTCCAGGCAATCTTTGTCAGTTCTCCCAGTGTTTCCAGTTCGGCAAACTGGGCGGCATCGTTAGCATCGGCGATGCTGCCGGGACGGAGGCCATCACCGAGGGAGAAGGCTACATCATATGCTTTCATGATTTCGCAGATCTCTTCAAAGTGTGTGTAGAGGAAGTTTTCCCGGTGGTGGGCCAGGCACCATTTAGCCATGATGGAACCGCCGCGGGATACAATGCCGGTAGTGCGTTTTGCGGTGAGCGGTACATAGCGCAGTAATACGCCCGCGTGAATGGTGAAATAATCCACACCCTGTTCTGCCTGTTCTATAAGGGTATCGCGGAAAATGTTCCAGGTAAGATCTTCTGCTTTGCCGTTCACTTTTTCCAGTGCCTGGTAAATGGGAACAGTACCAATGGGTACGGGAGAGTTGCGGATGATCCATTCCCGTGTTTCATGAATATGTTTGCCGGTGCTGAGGTCCATAATGGTATCTGCGCCCCAGCGGCAGGCCCATACGGCTTTTTCCACTTCTTCTTCAATGCTGGAGGTTACGGCGGAGTTGCCGATATTGGCATTGATCTTAACCAGGAAGTTGCGGCCAATGATCATAGGTTCGCTTTCCGGGTGATTGATGTTATTGGGAATAATGGCCCGGCCGGCGGCAATTTCCTGGCGTACAAATTCAGGTGTGATGAATTTTACGGGTGTGTTGGCGCCAAAGGAATGGCCTTTATGTTGCTGCCAGAGGTCATTATTTTCCTGGAAATATTTTTCAACGCATTGATTCTCACGGATGGCTATATATTCCATTTCCGGGGTGATAATGCCTTTACGGGCATAATGCAGTTGTGATACATTATGGCCTGGTTTGGCTCTTAATGGTGTGTGCTGATAGGAAAAGCGCAGGTGGTCCAGCTTTTTATCTGCCAATCTTTCCCTGCCATAAGCGGAGGAAACGGCAGGGAGTTGTTCTACATCATTCCTGTCTTTTATCCATGATTCGCGAAGCCTGGGCAGGCCTTTACGTACATCAATATCTATATCAGGATCGGTATACGGACCGCTGGTATCGTATACAACTACTGAAGGGTTAGGTGTTTCAGCCCCTTTTGTGCCATGCAGGCGTGTGGGAGTAAGCGTTATTTCTCTCATGGCAACGCCATTCACATAGATCTTTCTGGAGGCAGGAAATGGTGTGCGGGAGATGGATTGAGATTGCATAGTAATTTTTTAAAAACGAGAAATAGTGAATTTCCGGGCATAAGAATCCCTGCAGGAAGAACTGCGTGGCAAAACGATCCCGACCGTCGACTGAAGAGAGGTTTTACATGAAACAGCTGTTCCTGTTAAAAGAAGAAAGCAGATGAATTATCCTCCCTGTGTGGCGCGGATAATCGTGACCTTATCTGCAGTTTGCAGAACCTGATCCTGCCAGGAGGTTTTAGGTATGACCTGGCTGTTGATGGCGATGGCTACGCCTTTTTCTGATGATAGCTGAATAAACTGTAGGAGGGCAGCAAGGGTTGTTCCAGGCTGCACCGCATAAAGTTTATTGTTTACAAGCACTTCCATGTTTGCAGGAATTTGATGAACAATAAACTTTAAGGATGGTAAAAAGATGATAGAGAGGTTCAGTTACTTTTCCCTACGGCAGTATGAGCTGCGTCAGGTACTGAGGGTCTCATCTCAGCTTCCCGGCCTTGTTCAGGCGGGAAACACCCCTAAAGTGCAGTAAAGATAGTTTATCTTTGGCAATATGAAAAGATGCATTGTGCCGGCAGTCATATTTCTTCTGGTAGCTGCCGCCTGTCAACAACCTGCAGAAAGATCTGCTACTTCTGCTGCAGAGGACAGCAGTCTCATAGATGTGGATACAGTTCCTTCAGTGGTAGTGGATTCTGTTACAACAGTAAAGGCAGATACTATAACCTATGATGAATCCATGCTGGTGGGAAAATGGCTGCAGCCGGTACCGGGGGTGGAAAAGGAGATGCAGGGATTTCAGCTTAAAAAGAACGGAGGTATTACTTCTATCAACACATATTCTCTGGTATACAGCAAATGGAAACTGATGCATGACACGCTGTTATTGTGGAGCCGTACGGAAGGGGCCAAGCAAAAGGATTCTTCCCTGACCATAGATACTATTCTTATCAGGGCATTGACAGATTCTTCATTGATATTGTTTCCGATCAAAGCGGCGGAGGGATATACAGAGGAGTACCGGAAGGTAAAAAAGAAATAAAAGACACAGGCATAGTCCATAGAAAGTTCTCTATGGACTATGTTTTTTTTGAAATCATTATAGGCTGACCCACTAGTTATACATCTGCCATAGCGCTACAGCACAGGCAACAACGGCCATGAAAATACCTGCTGTAGCAACCTGCATATCATCAATATTTCTACGAGCCTTTAAAACGGACAACCCGCCCATTATAATTGCCGCAATGCCCAACACCAGGGCCGTACTGGGGGTTTTTGCCACGAAGGCATAAACAGCGGCAAAGATGCCTGCAAACATGGAAATGAAGCAGACAATTTTGGTGGACGTGGAAGAAGTGGTGTGCTGTTGCATAACGTTTACGATTTAATTTATAGTAATACTGTCCTTAACCGTTCTGTTACTATCTTCCCAGGGCACTTTCAACAACGTTCCTATTTCCTGGTAACGCGGCTCCCGGTATTCGTCCAGCCCATACTGAAGGGCAGTCACATCCTTTACTTTCACGAATGTGCCGAAGAGGCGGTCCCACAAGGAAAAGATATTAGCGTAATTAGAATCTGTTTCCGGCTGGTAATGGCTGTGATGCACCTTATGCATATCGGGCGATACGATAATCCAGCTAAGGGCATTGTCCAGCCATTTGGGCAGACGGATATTTGCATGATTGAACTGCGACATAAGAGCGGAAATGGTCTGGTAAAGCATTACCATCCAGATGGGAACTCCCATTGTCAGGATGGCCAGCAATAAGGCCACTACGCGGAAAACACTTTCTACAGGATGATGTCTTAATGCGGTGGTAGCATCTACAGCAGTGTCTATATGGTGGATCTTGTGAAAATGCCACATCCAGGCTATTTTATGCTGGATAAGATGCACAAGATAAGCGCCTATAAGATCCAGCATAAGCAGGGCCAGTATACAGTGAAGCCAGCCGGGGGCGTTAAGAAGGTATATAAGGCCAAACTGGTTACGGCTTGTCCATTCAGAAGCTGCCACTATCATGAAGGCGAAACCCAGGTTTACAATGGCTGTAGTAAGGGTAAAGAACAGGTTGGTACCGGCATGTTTATACCTGTTCCCCCTGAGAGCAAGGCGGGGAATAGCCCCTTCTGCTATCCAGAGAACAAGCAGGCCGCCTGCAAGTAATGCAGTGCGAAACCAGGAAGGAATATCATTAAAAAATTCTTCCATACGGGAATTGTTGAGTAACATGCAACATCATGATGCATGAGGGTATCACTGATCGTAAAACGTCGAATAATTCCTGGGGTAATAAAGCCGTTACTGTCCTGTCTTTCTGACTATTAATTTACGACTTTTTCAAATAATATTTCTTTGAAGTACGAGTTTCCTGTCAGCAAAATAACTGCTGAAAGTCATTGCTGGTAAAGAAAAAAGCAATCTCCTTGTGAGAGATTGCTTTATAAATAAGTATAAGTTTTTAGTTGTTTAATTGTTCAGCATGAGTGGCATGACCAGCATCAGCAGATCTTCATTTTCTTCCTTCTCGGAAGGTTTCAGGATGCCTGCTTTTGTGGGGGTAGACAGCTCGACAGTGATCTCATCTCCTTCTGCGGCATTGAGCATTTCAATGAGGAATTTGGCGTTGAAAGCGATCTGCATGTCATCGCCGGTATACTGGCAGCTCATGCGCTCGTTTCCTTCAAAAGAGAAGTCAACATCCTGTGCGGAGAGCTGAAGCTCGCTGCCGGTAATATTCAGGGCTACCTGATTCGTGCTTTTATTGGCAAATACGCCTACACGTTTCAGTGCGTTCTGGAAATCTCCTTTCACCAGTGTAAGGCGGTATGGGTTATCTTTAGGGATCACCACTTTATAGTCAGGGAACCTTGCGTCAATGAGGCGGCAGATCATCTGGGCGCCATCATGTGTTACAAAGAAGTGGTTCTGGCTGTAAGCTATTTTGATCTCGCTGTCATTATCAGGCAATGCAGATTTCAGCAGGTTCAAAGGTTTTTTAGGCACAATGAAGGAATCTGCTTTAGGGCATTCAATACCTGTCCTTACATATTTTACGAGGCGGTGAGCGTCTGTGGCAACGAAAGTGAGGCTGTTGGGCGTCATTTCGAAGAACACGCCTGTCATAGCCGGGCGGAGATCGTCATTGCTAACGGCAAACAGCGTTTTGTTGATAGCTGTTACCAGCGCTGTAGATGTAAGGGAGAAAGAAGTAGTATCGTCTGCTGCGGGTTCTTTGGGGAAATTCTCAGGATTTTCGCCCATTACCTTGTACTTCCCGTTATCGGAAGTAATTTCCACCGCATAAGAATTAAGATCTATATGAAAAGTGAGTGGCTGATCGGGCAGGTTCTTGAGAGAATCCATCAGGATCTTGGCCGGTATGCAGATACGTCCGCTTTCTTTGGCTTCCACCTCCAGCTTTACCTTCATTACAGTCTCGAGGTCTGTAGCAACTACAGTAAGTTCGTTTTTGTCGATGAGGAAAAGGAAATCTTCCAATATAGGCAATACCGTATTAGAGTTAATCACCCCGCTGATCTGCTGCAATTGTTTTAACAAAGTAGAGGAAGAAACGATAAATTTCATGTGATATATTGTATTTAACTTTTTCGTATTTGATGAAATGAGCGGCTGTAAAGGCCGTAAGGTGTTAACCCGGTTCAGTTCACAAAACTGCTTTTAAAAATAAGGCTTTTCAGAAAGCAAACAAAGATAGAAAGATTTGTCAATCTACGAACACAGGCGTAAAGCAGGTATGCGGTTTCATAAATTTATGGGGTGTTGCAAACATTACGGCAAAATGCAATGTTAGATGAATTGATGTTATTTGTTCTTATTATTGAACTAAATTCAATAATTCGTCTCTGAATTATAATGTTGTGAAAAAATTTGCCATTTGTTTTAAATGATGTTCATATCAGTTAGCTTTGCGGGCGCAAAAAAATAATTTTTAAAAACTAAAATCTTTTGGGTTATGAAACTGTCTCATTTAGCCGAAACGTTGATCGGGTCTGAAATTATTAAGCTGGCCGGTGAGATAAAGGAGAAGCAGGCCAAGGGCGAGAAGATCTACAATTTTACGATTGGGGATTTTGACCCCAAGGTATTCCCTATTCCGGCTGAATTTGAGGAAGAGATCATAAAAGCCTATAAAGAAGGACTGACCAACTACCCTCCTGCAGACGGTATTCTTGATCTGAGAAAAGCAGTGGGCGAGTTCATTTCAGAACATGAACAGCTCACCTACGACCCAACCAGGGAAATAGTTATCTCCTGCGGCGGCCGTCCTATTATCTATGCCACTTTCAGAACTATTGTAGACAGAGGTGAGAAGGTTGTATATGCCACACCATCCTGGAACAATAATCACTATACTCATTTTCTTGAGGCAGAGCACGTAGTGCTGGAAACAAAACCGGAAAATGACTTTATGCCTACTGCGGCTGAACTGAAGCCTTTACTGAAAGGAGCTACCCTGCTGGCGCTTTGCTCTCCGCAGAACCCAACAGGTACCACCTTTGGCAAGCAGCAGCTGGAAGAGATCTGCGACCTGGTAATTGCTGAAAACAAAAGCCGTGGCGCCGGAGAAAAACCACTGTATGTCCTGTTTGACCAGATGTACTGGGTGCTCACCTTCGGTAAAACACAGCACTATTCTCCTGTACACCTGCGTCCTGAGCTGAGGGATTATACCATCTTCATAGACGGTATGAGTAAAGCATTTGCCGCTACCGGTGTAAGAGTAGGCTGGGCACTGGGACCTGCACATGTAATTGGCAAAATGAAAGCTATCCTGTCTCACGTAGGCGCCTGGAGCCCTATGGCAGAACAGCATGCAGCTGCCCGTTACCTGCGCCGTAAAGACGAAGTGAACGCTTACCTGAAGAAATTCAAAGGAGAAGTAGAAGAGCGTCTGCAAAAGATCTACGAAGGATTTGACAGCCTGAAAAAAGCGGGTCATCCTGTAGATGCAGTTGCACCACAGGCGGCTATCTACCTGACATTGAAAATTGACCTGGTGGGTAAAACCACTGCAGATGGTAAAAAGCTGGAAGATCAGGCTGCTGTTACTTCCTATATCCTGGACGAAGCTAAACTGGGCCTGGTGCCTTTCTACGCTTTCGGTTCAGCCAAGAACTCTCCATGGTACCGCCTGAGCGTTGGTACCTGCGTGAAGGAAGAGATCCCTGCAATGATTGCACAATTGAAAGCTGCGCTGGAGAAACTGAAATAGATCTTAAATGGCAAGCTAGGATAAATAAAAGGAAGAAAGGCCGTCCCGGATGGGGCGGCCTTCTTTCTATAAGGTTTGTGTTGCGGTATTACCTATCCCTGTTTTTCTTTCCTCCCTTTCCTTTATTGCCGTGATTACCATTATTGCCATGGTCTTTTTTCCACTGGCCATGCTGGGGATGACCCCGGTTTACAAAGTACTTCTCTTCTTTACTGTCTCTGATAGATACCTGATCATGTTTACCCCTGAACCCTGAATATTCATTCATATACCTGTCATGATGGAGGTAAGGCCTGTCAACATTATTGATCACCACCTTATGACCGGTGTACACATTATAGCTGGCATAGCGGGAAGGTAAAGACCTGGACCTTTTCCAGGCATTGCCGTTCCTGTAGATGTATACACGCTCAGGAACGTAATAGTATGTCTGAATATCCGGCAGGTAATAATAATCTACATAATCATATCCGACAGGTCCCCACGCCGGCTGTGAACCTATATTGATACTTACACTTACCTGAGCCCTTGTTGTAACTGTAAAGCCTGTAATGGCAATCAGCATGAGCATTAACTTTTTCATATAGATTGATTTTGAACTAAGTAATGCAAATGGAATGCCTTATCCTGCCAAAGTCGTTTTTCCGGGATGTATACCGGAAATCTGTCTGCTAAGGGCCGAAAATAAGATATCAAAATATGTAACCGCCGGCAATGAAAATTCAGACTACTACGAGATATTCAGGACAAATAATTGTATAATCGATTGATTATCATTTATGGTAATTTGACTTTTCTACTTTCTGACTTTTAAGTTCAGAAAGTTAATGTATTGTTAAATGGTCAACTTGTTTCACTATTAATAGAAAAGTTCCTATTTTTGACCCAGAAACTTAAAAAGTCAAAAAGTTAATGCTTGCTGAGACCAAAGATGAAATGAGGGAGAAGATCCTTGACGCGGCTTTAAAGAGGTTCATGCATTATGGTGCGGGTAAAACCACCATGAATGAGATTGCAGACGATCTGCACTGCTCAAAGGCATCGTTATATTATTACTTCTCTGACAAGAAAGCGCTCCATAACGCAGTGCTGGTGAAGACAGGGATAGCTTTTTATGAAGAACAGGAGGCAGAAGCGGAGAATGGCTCTTCAGCCACGGACATTCTGCAGAACATCATTGAGATCAAAAAACAGTTCGTTGAGCGGTTCAGACGCCTGGAACTGTTCAAGATACTGACAGACAAATCTGAAGATATCCAGAAGATAATAGCAGAGTTGGCTGAGCGGGAATATAAGATGCTCACAAAGATATTTGAGAAAGGCATGGCTACGGGAGAGTTTGAAAAGAGAGATGCGCGTGAAATAGCAGAACTTTACCATCATGCCATGGAAGGACTGAGGTTTACAAGAATGGATTGTTTTACAGACAGGATACAGGACATAGACGAAGAACAATTTGGAAGAATAATAGCACAGCAGAAACTGCTGACGGAAATTTTCATGAGAGGACTTAGGAAACATTAAACAGGAAAGATGCCAGTTAAAGAACGGATATTGGAAACGGCGTTAAGGATGTTCAGAATGTATGGTATTAAGAGTGTAACGATGTTTGATATATCAAGGGAGAGCGGGGTGTCGAAGAAAACGGTATATGAACATTTTAAAGACAAAGAAGAACTGGTGCAGGAAGGGATGCGGTTTGTCCAGGATGGACATGAACAGCATCTGACAGATTTCCGTCAGCATTCTGCCAATGCTATTGAAGAATTGATGAAACAGGGAGAATACATGGTGATGTTGGGTAAAACGATAAACCCGGTCATGTTGTATGAGTTGCAGAAGTATCTCCCTAATGTCTGGAAACAGATAGAAACATTCCAGGAAGATTGCCTGCTACAGGCAATTACAGCAAACCTGCAGAGAGGAATAAAAGAAGAAATATACAGAAAGGACCTAAGACTGGATATAGTAGCGCGTATGCGCCAGCTACAACTGGAAACGGTGTTTGATCAGCATCAGTTTCCCGGCGCAAAGTTCAACATGCACGAAGTGATTGAACAGATCACCATGAACTTCGTACTTGGTATCAGCACAGAGAAAGGACGTAAGATTGCAGAGAAACATCTGCAGATACTTGAAAATTAAAGCCAACAACTAAAAAAACATCTGTTGCTCCGGCAGGAGCTCCCCTTCAGGTAAGAAGGACCGACAGGAACAAAAATCAAAGTACACATACGGATGAAAAGGATAATGTTAACGCTTATTCTCTTAATGGGAATAGGGGGCTATACTTCCTATGCGCAATCGGAACTGACGCTGCAGGAATGCCTGAAATATGCACTGGCAAATAACCAGCAACTGGCGCGCACCCGCATGGAAGAAGACATGGGCCGCTACAAGACCAGTGAAGTAAGAGCCAGAGCGCTGCCACAGGTAAGCGCACAGGGGCAGTATACCAACAACATCAAGCAACAGGTATTGGCTGTTCCGGGAGAATTCCTGGGAGGTGAACCGGGAACTACAGCATTGCTGAAAGCAGGTACGAAACATAACGTAGCCGTTTCAGGAGCGCTTACACAGACCATATTCGACCAGTCTGTATTTACCGGCCTGAAAGCAGCAAAAGCGGGTGAAGAATACTACGCTATGCAAACATACCAGAGTGAAGAAACTGTGATCTACAACGTAACACAATTGTATTATAACGCGCTGGTGTCCCGTGAGAAAATAACTGTACTGGACGCTAACATAGCACAGATGACCAAACTGGTGGAAACCACTGCTTCCCAGGTAGAGAACGGCCTTGCTAAAAAGATAGACCTGGACCGTATGCGTGTAAACCTGACCAACTATAAAACACAACGTACCCAGGCACAGAACCAGTTCCAGATCCAGTCCAACCAGCTGAAACAACAAATGGGCATGCCCGTGGCAACAAGCCTGGAACTGCCTAAAGCTTCTTTTAAAGAAATTGAAAGCAAAGCTACCGAAGTAGATTTTGGTGGCATGTCGCTCGATAACAGGATAGAATACAGACTGCTGAAGAAACAGGAAGAGCTGCAGCAGTATCAGAAGAAAGCATACCAGGCAGAATACTACCCTTCCCTTTCATTAGGAGGCAACTATTCCTACAACGGTATCAGTAACAAATTTGATCTTCTCAAGTCAAAATCAGGTGGCTCTACTGCCAGCTGGTATGATATGGCATCAGTGAACCTGACCCTGAAAATACCCATCTTCGATGGTTGGGCACGCCGCTCAAGGGTAAGGCAGTCAGAGGTAACACTGAGACAACTGTCAAAAGATGTTGAAGCCACTACCCTTCAGCTCAATACCCAGTATGAAAATGCAAAACTGCAGGTACAGAATAATCTGAATACCATCAAAGCGCAGAGAGAGAACGTAGATCTTGCCAATGAAGTATACAGTTCTACACAGAACAACTATAACCTTGGCCTGGCTAACCTGACAGACCTGCTGGATGCAGAAACATCTCTGGTATCAGCACAGAACAACTACAATGAAGCACTGCTTCAGTATAAGCTGGCAGAGCTGGATATCATCAAATCAAACGGCAATCTTAAAAGCCTGGTGAAATAATTAACATACTACCTTAAAACGGATAGTGTTTCAGTTCGGCCCGAAGGGCCAGACAACAACTTAAAACTGTATACTAGAATTATATGAAAAAGATCCTCATCTGGAGCATAGTGACCATAGCAGCGGTTGTATTGATTATGTGGAAGCTGGGCGCCAATAAAAAAGCCAACGAAGCTAAAACGGAGTTTGTAAAGCAGAGCAATGCGGGTGAAGTACCCGTACTGGTGGAGAAAGTAGCGAAATCCGATTTTTCACAGGGCTTTCAGTCCAATGGTAACTTCACGCCCGTTCGTGAACTGACCTACCTGGCAGAAACTGCCGGCCGTATCACCAAACTGCTGGTAGATGAAGGTAGTGTAGTACGTCAGGGGCAGATCATTGCACATGTAGATGGAGAAATACTGGGTACAGACCTGTCAGCCGCCAAAACCAACCTTGAACAGCTGAGGGTAGATAAAGAAAGATATGAAGCTGCATTTAAAACAGGTGGTGTAACTAAAAAGCAGGTGGACGACGCCGTGCTGCAATATGAACTGCAGAAAACAAAATATGAAGCAGCCAGCCGCCGTGTAAGCGATACCTATATCAAAGCCCCCATAGGTGGTGTGATCAACAAAAAATATATAGAACAGGGCGCTTACCTCTCTGTAGGAAATAAACTGTTTGATATTGTAGACGTATCCCGTCTGAAACTGGCAGTTTCTGTTCCGGAGTTCCAGGTAGTGAACCTGAAGGAAGGAGATAAAGTGAGAGTGACTTCCAGCGTATTCCCTGAAATGAATTATGAAGGCCGTGTAACCTTCATTGCCGCGAAAGGTGATAATACATTCAACTACCCGGTAGAAATGGAAGTGCTGAATAACACCGGTAAGCAGCTGAGAGCCGGTATGTACGGTACTGCTCATTTTGAAATGAAAGATGCATTACCTGCTATCCTGGTAGCACGCACCGCTTTTGTGGGTGGCGTAAACAGCAACCAGGTATATGTAATGGAAAACAATATTGCTAAACTGCGTAAAGTAGTAGCAGGACATATTTATGGAGACAAGGTGGAGATCAGGGAAGGATTGAATGAAGGAGAAACTGTTATTACCAGCGGACAGATCAACCTGGTAGACGGAGTTAAAGTAACGGTGCAAAAATAATCAACTATGAAGATCACAGAAGTATCCATAAAACGACCCACAATAGTGGTGGTGGTATTCACCATCCTTACATTGCTGGGTGTGATGAGTTACAAATCGCTCAGTTATGAGCTGCTGCCGAAGTTTGAATCGCCGGTGGTAACCATTGCAACCGTATATCCCGGTGCATCTCCGAAAGAGGTAGAGAGCACTATCACCAAAAAGATAGAAGATGCAGTAGCATCGATGGAGAAGATAAAGAAGATCATGTCAAAGTCTTCTGAAAGCTTATCTACCGTTACTGTAGAGCTGAATAATGACGCCAATGTTGATATTGCCATGCAGGATGCCCAGCGTAAAGTGAACGCTATCCTGTCAGACCTTCCTTCAGATGCAAAGGCGCCGTCTCTCACCAAATTCTCCCTGTCTGACCTGCCTATCATGACCCTGTCAGTTACTGCCAACATGGAAAGTAAACTGTTCTATGACCTGGTAGATAAAAAGCTGCAGCCGTTGTTATCCCGTTTGCCGGGGGTGGCGCAGATATCACTGATAGGTGGACAGGAACGCGAGATACAGGTGAATATAGACCCCAATAAACTTGAGGCATATAAACTTTCTATTAACCAGGTAAGGCAGACAGTTACCAATGCTAACATGGACTTCCCTACCGGTAAAGTGAAAACAACAGACCAGCAGATCCTGATCCGCCTGGCGGGTAAGTATAAAGATGTAGACCAGCTGCGTAACCTTGTTCTCACAACAACAGCAGATGGTACACAGATACGCCTGAGCGACGTGGCAGATGTGCAGGATGCACAGAAAGACGTAGAACGTATAGCCCGTGTGGATGGTGCAAACGCTATTGCCCTGCAGGTGCAGAAACAGACAGACGCCAACGCCGTGACTGTGAGCGAGGAGATGAAAAAAGCCATCACCCGTGTAGAAAAAGATTATGCAACCAGCAACCTGAAGATCTTCATTGCGAACGACTCTTCAGACTTTACACTGGAATCTGCAGACTCTGTGATCCATGACCTGATCATTGCGGTAATACTGGTGGCGGCAGTAATGCTGTTGTTCCTGCACAGTATCAGGAGCGCCGTTTTCGTGATGATCTCTATCCCAGCCTCCCTGGTAGCAACATTTATTGGTATGAAGCTGTTCGGTTTCTCACTGAACCTGATGTCCCTGCTGGGTCTGTCACTGGTGGTAGGTATCCTGGTAGATGACGCTATCGTGGTACTGGAAAACATTTACCGTCATATGGAGATGGGCAAGAACAGGGTACGTGCAGCATTTGACGGCGTGAAAGAAATAGGCTTTACCGTTACTTCAATTACCCTGGTGATAGTGGTTGTATTCCTGCCCATCTCATTAACGAGCGGGCTGGTATCAATGATCCTGAGGGAGTTCTGTGTGGTGGTAATGATCTCAACTATGCTGAGTTTGCTCTCATCCTTTATGATCGTGCCGCTGTTATCCTCCCGTTTTGGCAGGCTGGAACATATTACAGGTAAAAACCTCTTTGAGAAATTCATTCTCTGGTTTGAAAGGCAGTTGCAGAAGTTCACCGACTGGATGACCGGTATCCTGAAATGGGCGCTGAACCATAAAGCAATTACCCTGGTAGTGGCCATTGGCTTGCTGTTCCTGTCTTTTATGCTGCTTGGCAAAGGATATATTGGTGGCGAGTTTATTCCGAGAGGTGACCGTGGCCAGTTCATCCTGGTGCTGGAAATGCCGAAAGACGCATCGGTAGAACAAACTAACCAGGCTACACGCAAAGCGGAACAGTACCTGTCTAAAAAGCCTGAAGTAACCCGTCTGATCACCACTGTTGGTCAGACCAGTGAAGATGGCATGGGTACATCACAATCTACCGCTTACAAATCAGAGATCACGGTAATGCTGGTAGATCCTGAAAAACGTAAAGACGGTTCCGATATCTATGCGGCAAAAATGAAGGGAGAGATCAGGAATATCCTGCCTGGTGTGAAAGTGAAGACGATGAACGTAAGTATACTGGGTACTGCTGAGAATGCGCCGATAGAGCTGGTAGTAACAGGTACAGAGCTGGACAGTGTAATGGCATATGCAAAAGAAGCGAGAGCGGTGCTGGCTAAGATAGATGGTACCAGTGATGCGAAATTGTCTGTAGAGGAAGGTAACCCTGAGATCAACGTACAGGTAGACCGTGATAAAATGTCTGCCCTGGGCCTGACACTGGAAAATGTGGGCGGTACCATGCAAACAGCTTTCAGCGGAACTGCCGACGATTCCAAAATAAAATTCCGTCAGGGTGATTACGAGTACGCCATCAACCTTCGTTTCGATGACTTTAACCGTAAGAGCCTGCAGGACGTATCTAATATACAGTTTGTAAACAACCAGGGACAGCTGATACGCTTGTCGCAGTTTGCTACTGTAACCGAAGGTTCCGGCCCAAGCCGCCTGGAAAGAAGAGACAAGAATACCTCAGTATCTGTGAAAAGCCTGGTGATAGGTCGCCCTACAGGTACTGTACAAACGGAATTTGCTACAGCGCTGGAGAAACTGCGTAAGCCAACAGGTGTTTCTTTTGTATGGGCAGGTGATGCAGAGAACCAGGGAGATTCGTTTGGTACGCTGGGCGCTGCATTGCTGATCTCTATCGTAATGGTGTACCTGATCATGGTGGCGTTGTACGATAACTATATTTACCCGTTTGTGGTATTATTTTCTATCCCGCTGGCTATTATCGGAGCATTGCTGGCGCTGGCGCTTACCAATAATACCCTGAACATCTTCACCATCCTGGGTATAATCATGCTGATTGGTCTGGTGGCGAAGAACGCTATCATCCTGGTGGATTTCACCAACCAGATGAAAGAGCAGGGACAGAGCACCAATGAGGCGCTGATACATGCCAACAATGCGCGTCTCCGTCCTATCCTGATGACCACCATCGCGATGGTGATAGGTATGTTGCCTATAGCACTGGCAACCGGTGGTGTGTCCTCTATCAAGAATGGCCTGGCCTGGGTGATTATTGGTGGTCTGATCAGTTCTATGTTCCTGACACTGATAGTGGTGCCTGTAGTGTACAGAATAGTGGATAGCGCCATGAACCGCCTGGGAATGAACAAACCTTCCGCTAAACGCCTGATCCGTCAGCGCATGGTGGCACCTTATGCTGCGGAAGTTGAAGAAGCAACATTGAATTAGCAATAAAGATTTTAGTTACTAACAGTGTAACAGTTGTAGGTTTAGCTAATGGCCGGAGTAATCTTACTCCGGCCTTTTTTTAGTCATTAAGTTCAGATAATAGGAAAAGCACCGTAAATTGAGGGGTAATCACTTCATATCAACTCCCTTTTTCTATGAAAAGAGTACTTGTACTGTTGGCTTTCATCAGCCTCTCATTTGCTTCTCAGGCCCAGGAAACAACCTATACATTTACAAACGCTGTCAATCTTGTTAATCCTACCTGGATAAAACTAGGTACACTCAGTCTGCCACAACATGGTCATATGGCTAATATCCGGCTTTATGGCGGCCAGGGGTATAATGCCTGGTTAAATCAGCAGGCAGATATCGAGTTGCAGATTAAAACAGGCAACACTGCATCTACCGGTCCGGTTGGTCACGGTTTTGCTGCATATGCCTCCAGGTATGGCGGAACTGCAAACTTTCTTCCAAAGATCAGGATTGTACCTAATGAAGTGGGTGCTAACCCTACGGTATTTGTTGTCTACTTATTTGTACAGCCCTACATAGGAGGCGGCTATTATACTGTTTCCAAAGACGGTTCTACCACATGGACTAATGCTATGGAAGTTGCGGCTGAACCAACCACCGGAATTTATGAAGTACCCTTTTTCTTCAGGACACAGAATGATACATACCTGGCCGGTGACAACTTCTTTATTTCCAATACCACTGGAAACGTAGGCATCGGTACTATCAGCCCGCAGGAAAAACTGGCGGTGAACGGTACAATTCTTGCCCGGAAGTTAAAAATAACAACAACAGGCTGGCCTGACTATGTTTTTGCTCCCGGATATGAGCTGCCATCTGTTATGGAACTGGAGGAATACATTAAGGCTAACAAACACCTGCCCGAAGTACCTTCTGCAAAAGAAGTGGAAACTAACGGACAGGATATTGGAGAGATTAATAAACAATTGCTGAAAAAGCTGGAAGAACTCACGCTTTATATAATAGAGCTGAAGAAGGAGAACATCTCACAACAGGCTTCCATTAAAGCATTGGAGACAAAACTTACTTCACTGGAAAAATAAAAAAGACCGGAGTAACTTGAAGTGCCCCCTAAAAGTGTCTAACTTTTAGGGGGCCTTTTTTTATAAAAAAACGTTTGCCGGAAACTCCGGCAAACGGTATAATAGGGGGACAAATGATGGCGAACAATCAGATGGTTGCCTCTTGCTTAATATCCCTGAAGTCGTATGTTTTTACAATCTCTCCGTTTTCAAATACGGTGATCAGCTGGTCTGGCAGTTGAGGGGCTTCCTGTTCAGGCACTGTTTTATAAACGCCGTTCTCTTTCACCAGTTTCTGTTTACCGGATTTTGATTTTTTGAAAGATACCCTGGTGTTGCCGTTAGCATCCAGTTCCAGCGGATTTTTCTGAACATTGATTGCCTTACCATTCACCTGTGCAAAAGCACATTTCAGAGCGTATTCCTGCGTGTCACGGTTAACGCGTTGTAACAGGGCGCCTCCCATTCCCAATACCAGGTTTTCTGCACTGATACCGGCCTGTTTGAGGGCCTCATAGATGACAGGAATAGAAGAATAACTTATGCCATCACCCTGTATAACCCTTACCTGTGGCGGCAGTACTTTATATCCCTTTTCATTTACGGTATATCCGAAAGTTTCCATGAGGATCTCAAACACTTTGAGCAGGGTCTGAACGGCATCACCACTATCAGGGCGAATAACAAGGGTACCATCTCTTCCCAGTATCTGTTCTTTCAGTTCTGTGCCCCAGTATTCCCTACAGGCGCGGAGAATGTTGTAGGAGTCAGACACGCAGGCAATAGTACCGGTAGGGAATGTATTGAGGATGTGACGGAAGATATCTATCTCTCCTTCTTCACCCAATAAGGTAACGATAGAGTGTTCTGTTGCCGGTATAGATAATCCGGGTGCAGTTGGTGCGTTGTAATATCTTTTAGCGAAAGTGGAACCGATCAGGGTATCACTGCCGGCAAAGCTGATAAGGTGAGCGCTGCCGCCAAGACCGGCACTTTCAACAGAGCTGGCACCACGAAAACCAAAGTCGTTCAGTACAAAGTCTATACCTGCAAAAGAAGGTGCGCTGGCGGTTTCATTGTAGTAGCTGTTCACTACTTTTTTGATCTCGCGGGAAAGAGTGGCAACGGTACAGGGGTACCATACCTGCATGAGCAGTGTTTCCAGGAAGTTGGTGAGCCAGAAACATTCCGGATCTGTATTTTCTATAGTCATCAGTACATTGCGGACGGAGGTAACGGTACCTTCCGGAACGGCTTTGATACGTACCGGCAACCGGCCGCCATGTTTTTCAATGATGTACTCAAACCTGCTACGGTCAAAGACATCGTTACGGCCAAATACTTCCAGCAGGGTAGCTTCTGCTTCGTCAATTTTTTCTTTGGTGATAACCGGCCCCTGGAGATATTCCTTCAGCAGATATTGTAATCCGTAGAAAACGGTTTCTTCAAATTTACCACCGCGGCTTTCAAAATAGGAGTAGATATATTCTGTGCCGGGGATATAGAGTTTATGGTGAGAGTATTTGTAGGCGTCAGCTAATAAAATGAGGTTTTCCTTTGTCATGATTCTTAGGTTTAGTCGTTAGTAGAATATTTGTCAGCTAATTTTTCCAGGAGGGGGATGTGTGTGTATACGATCTCTCCTTTAGTGATAAGTTGTTTTATTTCGTTCACCTTTATCCAGCGCATAGCGGCCAGATCATCGTCAGCAACGGGCTCTCCGTAAATGAGGTCTGTACTGAAAAGGGTGGTGATAATTTTATCTGTTTCTGAGCGGTAACGCCAGTCGTCTACCAGCAGGGAGCATTCATATTGCATAGGCGTTGCTTCTACTGCTCCGCATTCTTCCTGTAATTCTCTTGCTGCAGCGGCTTCAAAGCTTGCGTCTGTAGGATCGGAAAAGCCACCAGGCAGTCTCCATGCCTGCTCTTCCGGTTTCCGGCCCAGCAGCAGTTCGCTGCGGTTATTGCGGAAAAGGGCTATATCAACAGTAGGATATACTTTCGGATAGAGATTGTAAGTATTATATATCACGCCTGCACGAAATTCTTCTGTATCAAATACTTTATCAGAGATAGCTTCCCGTTGGGCAGTGGCATTGAAATCCTGTACGGGAGGAAGCGCTTCTGTGGGGAAACGGCCGGAGTAAGAAGGTATGAAGCTGTCCCTGCTTCCGTATAATATAAATGTTTCGTTGGTGAAGTTGTTGCAGAGCAGTTCATCCAGTTTGCGGGACCATACTTTATCCTGCGCCTGATCACTTAACGGAAGGATGATCACATTGGGGAAGAGTTGTTTGAGCATCCGTTCGCGGGTGTAGTAATCCAGCGGATTTTTACGGCTGCCTTTTACGGGGCTGACACCAAGAACAATGATAAGCCTGTTATGTTTTTCCCTGACCTGTCTGATAAGTTCAAGGTGTCCCTGATGTAGGGTGGGTGTCTGAAACCGGGCGATAATTACTCCTGTGGGCTTTAGTGTTGTCATTGGTTTGTGTAATTATGACACAAATATATATGCGGCTCTACATATATCCAAAATAAATTTTGTAAAAAATACGCAAATGATGGTATTTAATTGATTATCAATTAAATGTTTTTTAATTTCCTTCAGAAAGAAATAGCTTTTGCCGAAGGCAAAAGCTATTTCTTTCTGAATATTTTAAGGGATTGAAAGTCAGCCCCATAATCCTGACCGTTTAGCATGCTGTTCCCCCGATGAAGGGTTCCTCCTCCTTTTCATCCTGGTTCAGGCACAATTGCTATATAGATCCTTCTACTTTCAGGTATCTTTCAAGCATGTTTAGAGTATGTTTAAAGCATGTTTAGTGTATGTATTGCGGGAGCTAAAGTGACCCACGTTACTTTCCAAAAGGAAGTACCCCCCTTCTCTATTTTCCGAGGAATGATTCTATCATATCTACCACGAACTCCGGCATCTTACTTCCTTTATCTACTGCACAGATCTCTCCTATATAGTCACCATGCCCGGAGGGGAGAATTGCCAGTCTGCCATGAGGCAGGGTGCGCGATAATTCCAGTGCATGTTCGGAAAGGATTGCCTCTGCATCACCGTTAATGACCAATGCGGGCGCCTGGATACTTTTAATAGCTGTATCCGGAATGTCTTTAAATGAGAGCATTCTGGCCACATCCCTGTTAAACATGGCCATTAACGCCTGGGGATCGGGGTTGATTTTCCGGTATGCGTCTTTCAATGGTCCGGGCATATTATCAAGTGTTGCCTGCTGCATACCTTCAAAGAAACCAGGCGCCAGGCCGTTACGTTTGCAGGTGGCAGAAGCAAGCACCAGTTTGTTGACCAGCTGCGGATGGCGGATAGCTATTTGCAATGCAGTAGTACCTCCGTTGCTGAAACCAAAGATGTCTGCCTGTTGAATATTGAGCTGTTTAAGCAGGGCGGCTACATCGTCAGCGTCCTGTTCGAAGCTCAGCGGGCGGTCAATATCGGCAGTATGGCCATGGGCCTGTAGCTCTACAGCTATTACCCGGTGGGTTTTAGCGAGTTGAGGAAGGATGTGTCCAAAAGTAGTTTCAATGGTAGAGCCTCCGCCATGTATCAGTACCAGCGGTTTTCCGCTACCGTGAACTTCATAGTACATCTTTAAGCCGTTTAAAGAGGCATAGTTTCCTGTCTGTGCGTTCATACGTAAAGAAGTTATTGTTAACAAAAGGAATATGATAAAGTGCCTGAGTTGCATTCTGTTTGTTTTAACAAAGCAAACTTACTCAGGATTACTGTGTATGCGGGGATGTGAACACGTCAATTTACAGGGGGAAATGCGTCAGATGCGGCTATATCTCAAAAGTGATACCTTCCTGTTTCAGCTGGAAGTAGCGTTCTTCATTGAAGCTGTACAGCTTTGCCGGCCTGCCTGCTGAAGGGTGTTTCTGTTTTTCATTATGCCCCATCAGTATGCCCAGGTGGTTGATCTTCTTCTGGAAATTGCGGCGGTCTATTGGTCTGTCCAATACTGTTTCATACAATTTCTCCAGGTCGGAAATTGGGAATTTCCTATCCAGCAGTTCGAAGCCTATAGGTTCATACCTGATCTTTGCCCTTAGTCTTTTTACAGCGGTGTTTACTATCCGGGCATGATCAAATGCCAGGTCCGGCAGGTTCTTCATATCGAACCAGCGGGCGTCTTCTGCGTCAGAGCTGGCTGCCAGCTTGAAGTTGGTAGGATTGACCAGTCCAAAGTAAGCCACGGAAACTACGCGGCCGCGGGGATCGCGTTCGGGTACGCCGAACGTATATAGTTGTTCAAGGTAGTTGATATGTACTCCGGCTTCGTCCTGCAATTCGCGTGTAACGGCATCTTCCAGGGTCTCGTCATCAAGTACAAAGCCTCCGGGCAGGGCCCAGCGATGCATGAAGGGAGGAATGGTGCGTTTGATGAGCAATACGGAAATGCTTTCCTTTGCGGTGTAGCCAAAAACTACCGCATCTACGCAGAGTCGTATATTTTGTTTTGGTTCCAAATCCAGTTAAAAGTTGCCCGGCTATTTTTTATTAATGTACTGTTCTATCTGTGTTGTGTCTTTATGCAGGTTAATGAACAGTGGGTTTTTCATTGGGTCAAAAGCTATGATCATGTTCTCCTGCCAGGCATCTTCCGGCTCAAAGAGCCCTATCATCACTTCCTGCCTGTTATTCCTTCTGAAGAGAAGGCTGTCTTTGGCCGCAATGTGTTTTTTGAAGCCATGACGTTCCAGGTAGTCTGTCAGCGTTTGCCTGCGCAGCAGTATTGAATCGGCGCCTGTCAGTGTATCTTTTACCGGCTGCGGCTCACGCACTACATAACTTTTCTCTGTAATGATATCAAAGGCATCGGTATTGGTACCGTCGTTACGTGTCTGATTACACGAAAAGAGCAGTGAAGCCCCGAGTGATATGATCAATACAGCTTTCATATTACAAGATTATGACGCTGCAAGATATTATAAAACGATTAGAATTGAACATTAAATACTTTTTCAGCCTCTCCCCTGATCACTTTCACTGTAGTTGTATCGCCTTTTTTAAATGAAGAGAGTGCCTG
Source organism: Chitinophaga tropicalis (assembly GCF_009758205.1). Taxonomy (GTDB): domain Bacteria; phylum Bacteroidota; class Bacteroidia; order Chitinophagales; family Chitinophagaceae; genus Chitinophaga; species Chitinophaga tropicalis. The sequence goes on along the minus strand of NZ_WRXN01000001.1, from coordinate 464,536 downwards.
CATATAATCTTCCAGGTCTGTAATACTATGGTCTCCCAGTTGCATGATCACATCGTTGGTGAGTATGCCCGCTTTACTGGCCGGTTTGCCATCAGACACCCCATCTACCCTGATACCGGCTTTCTGCCAGGTATAATCCGGCATGATACCCAGGGTGACGGTGAACCGCGCGCTGGAGCCGGTTTGTTTGTCGCGCGTTTTAGTGAACATAAGCTTATCTGTATCGTTAGACTTTGCTACAACGTCATAGACTACTTTAATTACACGGAGCTCTCCGTCATAATTGATCTTTGCCGCTTCGTCCGATGGCTTGTGATAGTCGTTATGGGTGCCTGTAAAAAAGAACAGGACAGGAACATTTTTAAGATAGAACGAAGTATGATCTGAGGGACCAACACCTGATGAGTCATATGTAACGCGCATACCGTCCGGAATGGCATGTCTGAGCAATGCAGGCCAGGATGGCGAGGTGCCTATTCCTCCTACCTGCAGGCCTTTGGCTGTATCCAGCCGTCCTACCATATCCATATTGATCATATAGTTAAAGGTGCTGGCAGGGATGGTACTGTGCTCTGTGAAATATTTGGATCCAAAGAGCCCCAGCTCTTCGCCTGAGAAAGCGATAAAGAGGTAGTTGTATTTATGGAGGCGTGATTCTTTCAGCTGGCGGGCCAGTTCGAGAAGAGCCGCTGTACCGCTTGCATTATCGTCTGCGCCATGATGGATGGTTTTACTGCCGGGGGCCAGTGAATTGTGATCTTCCCCGTGTCCGAGGTGGTCAAAATGTGCGCCCAGTACAATAGTGCCGGGAGCTTTATTGTCAATATACCCTACCACATTGGTACCGGTACGTTTGCTGGCAGAAAAGCCCACCTGCAGGTCTATGTTGATAGTGGCGGCGTTCTCCAGGGTTTTGCTTCCGGAGTTATCCAGCCAGAGGGCGGGAATTGTGAGGGGCTCTGATGGCCGGTTAAGCCACCTGGACACGTCTGCAACATTTTCACTTCCATTGTAAAAGATCACGGCGGTAGCGCCGGATCTGGCAGCTTCCCGGGTCTGCTGCCGGTATACGTCCAGCGGATCGGCATGAGGGTTCAGCTCTACGTCTTCTTTTACATTTATCAACCAGATATTACCCGGTTCTTTTACTTCCGGGAGCACATCACCGGTCACAGTTTTCTCTGCGCTGAAGGGCAGGGGAATGAATTGCTGCCCGGCTTCCAGGTAGGTGGTGTTCACCTTCATGCGGGAAGAGCTGCTGATCTGTTTCCCTTCGCTGACAGGAAATACCTGCAGGTAGCCGCTGTCCCCCCTGGGATGGAGGCCGGCCTGTTTCATCTGGTCTGCTATATAGGCGGCAGCCAGTTGTTCTCCCGGGGTGCCGGTACGGCGGCCATCCAGCTTATCGCTGGCCAGGTAGGTAATGTGGGATTGAAGATTTCCCAGTGTTTTCCGGTCTGCCTTTTTCTGCGCGTTTACTAATATAAAGGGTAATAACAGTGTCAGTAGCGATGCAGTGTGCTTCATCACAAGTTGCTGGTTTTAAAAGTATAAGAGCATGGACGTTAACTTTGCAAATATAGAGATATCCATGATCTGCCCTGAGAAAGGCAATTATTGAACCAAAAACAGTATTTGTCCCCTGAATTTAGAAAATCAGCCTATTTTTGCGGGGCTTAAACAAAACCTAAACTAAAAACATACCCAAAACAAGAACCGATCATTTATTAAATTATGAAGAACACACCATTTACACACAAGCATATAGCGCTGGGCGCTAAGATGGCTGCTTTTGCGGGCTACAATATGCCGATCTCCTACAGTGGGATCAACGATGAACACCAGGCGGTACGTAATAACGCAGGGGTGTTTGATGTAAGTCATATGGGTGAGTTCATGCTGAAGGGAGAAAATGCACTGGACCTGATACAGCGGGTAACCAGCAATGACGCTTCCAAACTGACGGCCGGCAAGGCGCAATACAGCTGTTTGCCGAACGAACAGGGCGGTATCGTGGATGACCTGCTGGTATATTGTATCGAGGAAAATAAGGTGTATATGCTGGTGGTGAATGCCAGCAATATTGAAAAGGACTGGGAATGGATCAGTAAATTCAATACCAAAGGCGTGGAAATGCACAACATTTCCGATAAAACCTGCCTGCTGGCCATTCAGGGACCAAATGCGTCCAGCATGCTGCAGCCGCTGACAGAAATTGACCTGGTGAACCTGAAATACTACACTTTCGCCAAAGGTGAATTTGCAGGAGTGAAGAATGTGCTGGTGAGCGCTACCGGTTATACCGGAGCTGGTGGTATAGAGATCTATTTTGAAGATAAAGACGGCGCGGCAGATAAGATCTGGGACGCGATCTTTGCCGAAGGTGGCCCTAAAGGGCTGAAACCTATTGGTTTAGGCGCCCGTGACACCCTCCGCCTGGAAATGGGCTTCTGCCTGTACGGTAATGATATAGACGATACTACTTCCCCTATGGAAGCAGGATTGGGCTGGATCACCAAGTTTACCAAAGAATTTACATCCAGCAAGGTATTTGAACAGCAGAAAGCAGCTGGTGTTGAGCGTAAGCTGGTTGGTTTCGAAATGATAGACAAGGGCATTCCCCGTCACGATTATGAGATCAAAGACGCTTCCGGCCAGGTGATAGGTAAGGTAACCTCAGGAACACAGTCACCTTCCCTGCAGAAGGCAGTTGGCCTGGGATACGTAAAAACTGCATTTGCAACCCAGGATTCTGAGATATATATTGCAGTCAGGGACAAAGCGCTGAAGGCTAAAGTGGTGAAGGTGCCATTTTTAAGTTAAGTTCGCTTAAATTGCAAAAAAACCATATCTATTCTATGCCTACTATTCATATAACAACTGTCATTCATGCTCCTATGGACCGGGTATATGACCTGAGCCGGAGTATTACCCTGCATAAGCGCAGCATGGCGCACCTGCAGGAGGAAGCTATCAAGGGGCGTACCAACGGGTTGATAGAGCGTGAGGAAACAGTGACCTGGCAGGCTAAACACCTGGGTAAAATAAGAAGGCTCACCACCAGGATCACAGAAATGAATTATAAGGACTATTTCTGTGATGAGATGGTAGAGGGCGATTTTACTTATATGAAACATGAGCATCATTTTAAAGAGATAGGTAACGGAACAGTTGCAATTGATATAATGGAGTTTGGCACGCCATACGGCTGGCTGGGCAGGATGTTTGAACGGTTTTACCTGAATAAATACATGACCCGGCTGCTGCAGGTGCGGAACGAAGTGATAAAAGAGTATGCGGAGAGTGAGAAGTGGAGAGTGATTTTAGACTAAAACAGGGCCATAGCCTTTGATTGTCATGGGCTATGGCCTTAAAATAACGAGAATGACAGGAGAGCAGAAACCTTCTTTAGAGGTATGTTTATCGCCGGCACTATTACATTTATATGATGTAAAGAACAGTATAGTCGTGATCATCGACGTATTGAGAGCTACTTCCACCATCTGTACCGTGTTATATAATGGCGCCAGCCGGGTTATTCCGGTAGCCAGCGTGGCAGAATGTATAGAGATCGGAAATAAGCTGAATGCTATTACTGCCGGAGAACGTGACGGAAGAATTGCGGAAGGCCTGGAACATGGAAACTCTCCTTTTGAATACCCCAGGGAGTTCATTGAGAACAAAACCCTGGTGCTGACCACCACCAACGGCACCAAGCTGTTGCATATGGCTAAAGACGCCATAGAGATCATTACAGGATCATTCCCCAACATTTCTGCCGTATGTGATTACCTGGTGGCGCAAAAGAAACCGGTCATCCTGGGCTGTGCCGCATGGAAAGACAGGGTAAACATGGAGGATACACTTTTTGCAGGAGCAGTAGTGAGCCGTATCCGGGAACATTTCTCTGTAGACTGTGATTCGGCGCTGGCAGCGGAAGCATTATACCAGACATCTGCCGGTAATATTCATGAAGTAATGAAACAGGCATCCCACTACAAACGCCTGGCTAAATACGGACTGGAAAAAGATATTCATTACTGCCTCACTCCCGATGGCGCCAATGTACTGCCCATTTACCGGAATGGAGAACTTATAGCTGCGGAATAACTGCAGATAATCGCTTTTTATAAAGTGTTTGCCCCTGTGTGCTATACCATGTAGCGCAAGGGTTATCTGTGTTGTAGCTTTTTAAGTTTTTTCTGCGTACTTTTGTGAATTGCCTTTTCACCAGCTGCTAAATATTTTAGTTTAACCCAGGCTGGCAAATAAAGCAGGCAATTTTAAACTATGTCGCTGCCCCAGCTGCTGAAATATGTCTATAATAACGGAACCGATGAGGTGATCCGTAGGGGGAAGCGCATATTTGCTACCGGCGGTGTTGAGCTGCTGGAAGCTGATCCCATCCTCAAATCAGCCACTTTCCGCGTAAAAAGTGATACCCACGCTAATTACTACCGCGTATCCATCAATAAGTATCACGAAACATCCAGCATGTCTGTACGCTGTCAGTGTCCCTACAATCTCGGAGATATATGCCGGCATGAAGCGGCTGCTATGTTCCAGTTGCAGGAAATGCTGGATAAGAATCACTTCGAAAGCTATGATACTCAATACAACCAGCAGCATACGCTGGTGAAAATGAAGTTCATAGATATGAAATCCCTGAAGTTGCTGACTTCAGCAGATATATTCAACGAAGCGGAAAAGATTGCCAAACAGGTAAAAAACATTAAGGTCACTTCTGCCAAAGATGAGAAAGTAGAGGCCACCCTGAAATTTGAAGGGCAGGAATACCCGCTTATCATCCAGCGGAATGAAGAAAGACATTTTGATACCCATTGTACCTGCGACGAAACAGAACATGCCCTCTGCAAGCATAAAACAGCTTTGTTCCTGTATCTGCTGAATGCACACGGGCCATACTATTTTGATACGCTGCGCAACTGGGACAAGGAAAAGAACAAATTACTTTCATTATACGGCTATTCCCTGAGTGACGACCTGGATGGTAAATTCACTTTCTCCTATATGGAAGGAAAGCCATTCCTGCGTGTGCTGGACCCCAGTATCAAACGTGTGGATGGCGCCAATATCAGCCGTCAGCAGGCCCCTCCTCCTCCACCGGATACAGCTGCCGTGATCACACAGCGCCTGGGAGTGGTGTTTAACGGGAATGAACAATTATACCCGTTCTTCAGAATAGACCTGGTAAGCGGGGAAGTGAATGATGAACAGACAGGCTTCGTGTCTCTGGTAAGCAGGCTGGACCTGAGCAAGTACGTAGATTTCTATCAATATAAAGAAGCTGACCGTGACCTGATCACGCCTGTACGTAAGGTACAGGGCATGGAAGTCAGCAAGTTCCTGAGTAAAAACTCACCTTTTGCAGGCATATGGGAGAATATCACGCATGATGATAATGAATCTGCATTGCCTACAGAGACGAAGGAACTGATGCTGGAATACCTGCATCCCAAACTGGCCAAACTGTTCCCGCAGATAGCGGCGCACGGATTGTTATTCCTGCTGCCCAACCGCCAGCAATTTAAAACCAAGAACCTGCAACCCGTACAGCTGGCAGGAGAAAGACTGCAGCCGGTGTTTAAGACACATGCCGGAGCAGATCATGTGGAAGTGACCTGCCATGTGTCTATAGAAGGTGAAATCGTGAATGTGGCAGACAATCAATGGGAAAGCTCCCTCCTCTTCCTCAGGAACCAGGTGTTGTACCTCTTTGAAAATCCACAGGATGCGTTGCATGTAGAGCTGTTCCGTGAAAACGGAAAGATCAGTATCCCTGCTTCCCAGTGGGACACTTACCTGCAGGACTACCTGCTGCCGCTGAGCAGGCAATACCAGATACAGTTTGATAATTCCCTGCTGGCAGAAGTAGATGATATTGTACCTGAATGCAGGGTATTCCTGAAAGAAGTGGGCGAGACTTTCATTATCCAGCCGGGATTTGCATATCACGGGCAGGAAGTGGAATGGAATGATGAGAGCAGGATCACCATGCAGGAGGGCAACAAAGTGCTCATCATTCACAGGAACAAAGAAGCAGAACAGCAATTTGTAGAGAAGCTGAGCAGCCTGCATACCAGCTTTGCCCAGCCTACCAACAATAATTATTTCTTCCTGAAGGCGAAGGAAGCATTGAAGAACAACTGGTTTTTCCTCTTCTTTGACGCACTAAAGGAAATGAACGTACGCGTATTCGGGTTCGATAACCTGAAGAACTTCAAGTTCAGCGCACATAAACCGGTTACCAACCTGCAGATCAGTTCCGGTATAGACTGGTTTGATGCACAGATCGAAGTGGTGTATGGCGATCAGAAGGTCAGCATCCGCGATATTAAACAGGCGCTGGCCAGTAAACAGAACTATGTACAGCTGGCAGATGGCTCTCTGGGATTACTGCCGGAAGAGTGGCTGAAGAAATATTCCCTCCTGTTCAAAATAGGGGAAGAAAAAGATAAAGGCGCCCTGAAGCTGAGCAAATACAACTTCAGCGTAATAGATGAACTGTATGAGTTTATCGATGACGAAGCCATCCTGATGGAACTGGAACAAAAACGCCGTAAGCTGCTGCAGTTCGATGAGATCAGGAACATTGCCCTGCCGCATAACCTGCATGCAACCCTGCGTCCTTACCAGGAGAGCGGTTTCCAATGGCTGAACTACCTGGATGAAGTGAAATGGGGCGGTATCCTGGCAGATGACATGGGTCTTGGTAAAACTATCCAGGCGCTGACCTTTATCCAGCATTATAAGAATAAACATGATGGCAAATGCCTGGCGTTAGTGGTTTGTCCTACAACGCTTATCTATAACTGGGAGAATGAGATCCGTAAATTCACGCCTTCCATCACCTATCATATTCATCACGGTCCTACAAGGTTGAAGAACATTGAGGAGCTGCAGAAATTTGATGTGCTGATCACTACGTACGGCACATTAAGAAGTGATGTGCAGACACTGATGAAGATGGAGCTGGACTATGTTGTGCTGGATGAATCGCAGGCCATCAAGAACCCGCAGAGTAAAGTAACCAAAGCGGCACAGCTGCTCAATACCCGCAACAAGCTGGCGTTGAGTGGTACGCCAATGCAGAATAATACCTTCGATATCTATGCCCAGATGAACTTCCTGAACCCGGGAATGCTGGGCAGCGTAGATTTCTTCCGTAACGAATTTGCTACACCGATAGATAAGTTCCAGGACGAAGAACGTAAGGACCATCTCCGGAAGCTGATCTATCCTTTCATCCTGCGCCGTACCAAAGAGCAGGTGGCAAAAGAACTGCCGGAGAAGATAGAGACCGTCATCTTCTGCGAAATGGATGCCGAACAGCGTCATATTTACGACGCTTACCGTAACTCTTACCGCTCCAAAATATTGGGTGTTATTGAGGACCAGGGCATGGAACGTTCACAGCTCACCATCCTGCAGGGCCTTATGAAACTGCGCCAGATCTGTGACTCGCCCGCCATCCTCAATGAAGCAGAGCAGTATCCCAATCACTCTGTTAAGCTGCATGAGCTGACCCGCGAAATGTCTGAGAACATCAGCAACCATAAAGTGCTTATCTTCTCTCAGTTCCTGGGTATGTTGGGACTGATCCGTGAGAAGCTGCAACATATGAAAATACCGTTCGAGTATTTTGATGGCAGCACATCTGCAACAGAACGTGAGCGCGCTATCCAGAACTTCCAGCAGAATGACGACTGCCGTGTGTTCCTGATCTCTCTGAAAGCTGGTGGTGTGGGTCTGAACCTGACTGCTGCTGACTACGTTTATATCGTAGATCCGTGGTGGAACCCGGCGGTGGAACAACAGGCCATTGACCGTACCCACCGTATAGGCCAGACGAAGAATATATTTGCTTACCGCATGATCTGTAAAGATACTGTGGAAGAGAAGATACTTCAGCTGCAGGAGCGTAAGAAATCGCTGGTGAAAGAGATCATTGCTGATGATACCGGATTTGTGAAGAAGCTTACGAAAGAGGATGTACTGTATCTGTTCAGTTAATTTCCCTGTAACTTTTTAGCCGGCCGAAGGTCAGATACCCCCTCGAAAAAAACGCTTTTGCCGAAGGCAAAAGCGTTTTTTTCGAGCAGTTTTCCTACTACCTGATCTTATCATGCTTTCTTCAGGGCAGGAATATATAGCTGGCCGGATATTTTTGCATTATTTTAACCCTTCATTTTATTCCTATTCCATTAAATTTGCTTAATATTCTCTTTCAAGACTTTATACTTAAACATGAAGAAACTATTCTTTACGCTGGGATTGATGGCGTTTTCGGTTGGCGTTTTTGCACAGGATGCCAAGAATGCAGTTGCTAACAGCGCCATGAGTGCTGCCTCACATTCCAGGGATTTCCTTGTGATCCAGCTTGGATATGTTGGGTTGACAGGTACCGGCGCCGGAAATATTAACACTGGATTTGATCGCCAGTTCAATATTGCGCTGATGTATGACATCCCCTTGCAAAAGACCAATTTCAGCCTTGCGGCAGGTTTAGGGATCGGGTCAGATCACTTCCTGCTGAAAAATCAGGCGCTGGACCTGACAAATACTTCCAGCACTCCTGATTTTGAGGATACAGATGCGTACAAGAAATTTAAATTCGCCACCACTTACCTGGAACTGCCATTGGAGCTACGTTACCGCCAGGTGCCTGAGAATGCCAATAAAGGCTTTAAAGTAGGCCTGGGCCTGAAAATAGGTAACCTGCTGAATGCACATACCAAAGGGGTAACTACCGTTAACGGTAACAGGAATACTGAGAAGATCGCTAATAAATACCTGTTTAATACCTGGCGTTTTGCCGGTACTGCAAGGATTGGTTACGGTAACTTTGCGATCTATGGTACCTATGCATTAAACTCTATGTTCAAAGAAACAGGTACGTACGATGTAAGAGCGTATTCTATAGGCTTTATGCTGAGTGGTTTATAAAAAGATAGTTTGTTTTCTTTTCAGCTGCGTGCAGCGAAAAGAAAACTCCACATAAAAAAGGCTTTAACCGAAGGTTAAAGCCTTTTTTATGTTAATTTCCTTTGAATGCAGGCTTTCGTTTTTCAAGAAAGGCCTGAATGCCTTCCCTGTTATCCTCCGTATTACCGGCAATTTCCTGGCAATACGCCTCATAATCCAACACCGCATCCAGGTTCTCTGTCATACCTTTTGTCAGCATCTTTTTAAGCAGTGCTATAGCTTTGGTTGGTGCATTTGCGTAAAATGCCGCTTCTGCCTGAACAGCCGCATCCAGCTCTTCCGCCTTTACCACTTTATTAACCAGCCCCAGCTCCAGTGCCTCAGTGGCCGATAATTTAGTGGCTTTTGTAGCCAGTTCAAAAGCGCGGTGATAGCCTACTGTACGGGGAAGAAAATAAGAGGACCCGGAATCCAGCACCAGTGCAATATTGATAAAGATCTCTACCATAGCGGATGCTTCGCTGGCTATAATCAGATCGCATGCAAGGGCCAGGGAACAGCCGGCGCCGGCAGCAATGCCATTCAGCTTGCAGATAACGGGCTTGGGCATATTGCGGATAGCACGGATAATAGGATTATAGCGTTTGTGAAGGGATTCGCTCAGGCTTCGCTTGCCCCCATCCATAGCTGCTTTCAGGTCCTGCCCGCTACAGAAGGCTTTGCCTGCACCGGTAAGCACCACTACTCTTACAGCAGGATCTCTTTCTGCCTGTTTAAGGGCATCCTGTAGTTCATAACTGAGCGGATCATTAAAAGCATTGTAAACATCGGGCCGATTAAGTGTAATGGTGGCGATATTGTCCTGGATATCCAGCAGAAGTGTCGTGAACATAACGTCGGGAATTTTTTGGGAGTTAAAGAAGGCATACGAATGGCGTTTGCCACTCGTATGCCAATATGATTAAAGAGTTTCTTTCAGCCATTTGAAGAACTCCCTTTGCCATACAAGGGCGTTCTGTGCTTTCAGTACCCAGTGATTTTCTTCAGGGAAGTAGAGTAATTTACTTTTGATACCCTTGAGCTGTGCCAGCTGGAAGGCCTGTAAGCCCTGCTCTATACCTACGCGGAAGTCTGTACCACCCTGGATGATCAGGATAGGTGTGTTCCATTTGCTGGCATATTCGCTGGGGTTGAATTCCTTATAGACCTTAGCATTTGCTGCATCCCAGTAAGCGCCTATATCCCAGTTGGCAAACCAGAGCTCTTCGGTGGTACCGTACCAGCTTTTCAGATCAAACAGGCCATCATGCGCAACGAATGATTTGAAGCGGTTGTTATGTGTACCTGCCAGCATGTAAACAGAATAACCACCATAGCTGGCGCCTACAGCACCAAGACGGTTCTTATCTACATAAGGCTCCTGGCTGACAGCATCTATGGCGCTCAGATAGTCGCGTATAGGCTGGCCACCCCAGTCCTTACTGATAGAGGCATTCCATTCTACACCATGACCCGGCATACCGCGACGGTTAGGTGCAACTACTATATAACCCTGAGAGGCTATAAGCTGGAAGTTCCAGCGATAAGAGTAGAACTGTGAAAGTGCTGCCTGCGGGCCTCCCTGGCAATAGAGCAGGGTAGGATATTTTTTGGCGGGATCGAAGTCCGGAGGGAAGATCACCCAGCTTAACATCTCTTTGCCGTCGGTAGTTTTGATCCAGCGTTTTTCGATCTTACACATGCCGGTATTGTCGTATATCGCTTTATTGACGCTGGTAAGCGGCTGGAGGGTGCCTTTGGGCAGGGAAACGGTAAAGAGCTCTGCCGCATGGTTCATATCAGTGCGGGAAACTACCAGCGTGTTGCCTGACTGACCAACAATGGCGTTGATGTCAAAGTCGCCCTCTGTTACCTGACGTATATGTTTTGCTGTAGTAGCAGCTATATCTTTCTGCAGTGTGATTTCCAGCAGTTGTTCGGTGCCTTTGATCACGGCCAGGAAGAAGAGTTGTTTATTGTCTTTGCTCCAGGAGATAGATGCCACGGTACCGTCCCAGTCTTTGGTCAGATTGGAGCGGGCGCCGGTAGCTCTGTTCAATACAATGATATCGTTCTTATCAGCTTCAAAACCATCTCTGGCCATGCTTAGCCAGGCCAGGTATTTACCGTCAGGGCTGAAGGAAGGGGCAACATCGTAACCGGCCAGTCCTTCGGAAAGGTTTTTAGTGGCGCGGGTTTCGATATTATATTCGTAGATATCGGTGTTGGTGCTGACTGCATATTCTTTACCGAATTTCTTTTTGGTAACGTAGATGATGGACTTTCCATCGGGCGCCCATATCATGTCTTCCGCTCCGCCGAAAGGCATTTGCGGGCAATCATACAGCTCGCCTTCCATGATATCTGTAGCTGTGCCTACTTTGCCGTTCTCATATGGGGCAAAGAATACGTGCTGGAAATTACCGTCTTCCCAGGTATCCCAGTGACGGTAATTCAGGTTATCATAGATCTGTACATTGGATTTGGGCAGATCGGGATAATGATCGCTGCCGCTTATTTTCTTCAGCTTCACTTCTTTGGAGAAGAGGATATATTTTCCGTCGGGTGAGAAGCGGATGTTCTGCAGTCCTTCCACATTGGCTATCTGTGCAGCGCTGCTGCCGTCAGCATTCATTTCCCACCATTGTCCTTTCAGGGAATACCCGATCTTCTGGCCGCCCAGGGCCGTTACATCGCCCTCTCCACCGGGGGATGTGGTGATCTGTTTAGCTGTGCCTCCTGTCAGTGGAATGGAAAAGAGATTCTTTTCGCTTTTGTTTTCGGCGATATTGTAATTAGAAACACCGAAGATAACTGTCTTACCGTCTGTTGTGATCGTTTCCCCGCTCACCCGGCCCAGTTGCCAGAGTTGCTCAGGCGTCATTTTCTGCTGGGCAGTTGCCATGGTTGTGATAAAAAGTGATGTTAACAAAAGAGGTTTATGCATGTTCAGATGTTGTTTGGAGGGCTAAAAGTAGGGAAAATAGTACCTTCGCATGAAAATTATTATATACTTTGATCGAGAAGAAACAAGTTGTACAACAGGAAGAGCGGGCTGTAATAGTGGGCTTGATCCACAAGGAGCAGACGGAGCGGCAGGTGCAGGAATACCTGGACGAGCTGGTGTTCCTGGCAGAGACAGCAGGAGCTACTACTGTTAAGAGGTTTACCCAGAAACTGTCGCATCCCGACAGAGCTACGTTTGTAGGGAAAGGTAAGCTGGAAGAGATGAAGGACTTTATCACCGGTAGAAATATTACCCTGGTCATATTTGACGATGAACTGACTGGCAGCCAGATCGCCAATATTGAAAAAGTACTGAATGTAAAAGTGATAGACCGCAGTGACCTGATCCTGGATATCTTTGCCCGCAGGGCACGTACTTCACAGGCAAAGGTACAGGTAGAGCTGGCACAGTACCAGTATATCCTGCCGCGACTGAAAGGTATGTGGAGTCACCTGGAACGTCAGGGAGGTGGTATTGGCAGCCGTGGTCCGGGTGAGACCGAGATAGAAACGGACCGCCGTATTATCAAGGATAAGATCTCTTTGCTGAGAAAACGCCTTGCGGAGATTGACAAGCAGGCCCTGACCCAGCGTAAGGACCGTGGTGAGTATATCCGTGTAGCCCTGGTAGGATATACCAACGTAGGTAAGAGCACAATCATGAACCTGCTGAGTAAGAGCGAAGTGTTTGCCGAGAACAAACTGTTCGCCACGCTGGATACTACCACCCGTAAAGTAGTGTTTGAACAGACCCCTTTCCTGCTGAGCGATACTGTAGGATTTATCCGTAAACTTCCCCACCACCTGGTAGAGAGCTTTAAGTCAACACTGGATGAAGTAAGGGAAAGCGATATTCTCATGCATGTGGTTGATATCTCCCATCCCCAGTATGAAGACCAGGTAGAAGTGGTGAACCGTACGCTGCAGGAGCTGAAAGCGTTTGACAAGCCCATTATCATGATCTTCAATAAAATGGACCTTTACGAAGAACAGACCTTCGATAAATGGCTGGCAGAAGATGTTAAACAGGATATCCTGAACCAGCTGAAGGCCGACTGGGATATCCGTACACATGGAAACTGTGTGTTCATATCTGCCCTGGAGCGCCGTAATATCGATGAACTGCGTAAAACCATCATGGAGAAAGTGGTGACACTATACCGTGAACGTTATCCCTACAAAACAGAGTTTTTCTATTAAACAATCACATGGCAAAGCAGTATAACTGGCATCGTTTGAGTGACCTGTACGTAATAGATGGAGAGATCACAGTAATAGAGGTTAGCGGTAAGAAGATCTGCATGACCCGCTACAACGGCCAATTGTACGCTTTTGCCTATAAATGTCCGCATGCCGGAGGCATTATGGCGGATGGTTATATAGATGATAGCGGTAACGTGGTATGCCCCTTGCATCGTTACCGGTTTAATGTTAAGAATGGCTATAACAGCAGCGGAGAAGGGTTTTACCTCAAGACCTATCCGCTGGAGGACCGGGAAGATGGGATATACCTGGGTCTGGAGAAGACCGGGTTATTTGGATGGTAACTTTCTGTTAATCCCCCGTTTTTGCGATTCTGCCCTGCATGGCGTAATTTTTACGCATGTCTACTATCTCTGAAAAACAGATCAGCTTCTGGATAATCGGGTTGCTGGTGCTGGTACACATTACCGGGTTGCCTGTAACTATTATGGAGCCCGATGGTGCTTTATATGCCGGCATTGCCAAACATATGGTACAGCATCATGACTATCTCAACCTCTTTGCCGACGGACATGACTGGCTGGATAAACCTCATTTCCCTTTCTGGATGGCGGCGCTCTCCTACCAGTTTTTGGGCTTTACTTCTTTTGCTTATAAGTTGCCGGCATTGATATTCCTGTTGCTGGGCGTATGGTATACTTATCGTTTTGCATTGTCCCTATACGGTGACCAGGTAGCACGGTGGTCAGCCTGTATCCTGCTGACTGCCGAGCACCTGGTCATTTCCAGCACAGATGTGCGGGCGGAACCTTATCTGACGGGACTGATCATTGCTGCCGTCTATCATCTTTACAAGCGGCAGTTGATACCGGGAGCTTTATTCACTGCCTGTGCTGTAATGACCAAAGGCCCTTTTGCACTGGTGCCTGTGGGAGCCGCTATAGCTGGTCAGTACATCTTTACGAAGCAGTGGAAGGAGTTGTTTCATGTTCGCTGGTTGCTGGTGGCTTTGTTGACAGGCATCTTTATCATCCCTGAACTTTATGCTTTGTATGTTCAGTTTGACGCACATCCGGAGAAGGTTGTTTTCGGGCAAACAGGAGTATCCGGTATCCGGTTCTTTTTCTGGGACAGCCAGTTTGGGCGGTTTATGAATACGGGGCCGATCAAGGGTAATGGAGATCCTTCCTTCTTTTTCCATACTGTGTTATGGGCGTTCCTGCCCTGGTCTGTTTTTCTTTATGTAGCAGTGATCATGTTTATCAGGAAAGGCCGGCAGGCGAAGGAATACTATTGCATCAGCGGAGCGTTGGCAACCTTCCTGCTGTTCTCTTTGTCAAGGTTCCAGTTACCGCATTATCTGAATATCGTTTTCCCTTTCTTTTCGATCTTAACTGCCCGGTATATTTTATCTGTCGAAAAGATCAGGGCTTTCCGTATCACACAGTATATAATCATGGGCATTATAGGTATTGCAGTGATTGGCTTGTGGGCTTTATACCGTCCTTCAGTCAACTATTTATTCGTTGTATTAATGCTGCTGGTAGCTGGCGCTTTCATCTTTTTACCCCTGAAAGGTCTGCCGTTGATCTTCTTCAGGACCTGTCTTGCCAGTGTGTTCTTAAACCTGTTTTTAAACGGTTTATTTTACCCGGATGTGTTGCAGTACCAGAGTGGCAGCACTGCAGCTTTTTATGCCAATAAAGCGCTTAAAGGAGAGGCTATAGGCTTTTATAAGGTGAACTCCTATGCTATGGAATATTATTTAGACGCCCCGGTCCTGAGATCTGATACCCTCTCCTCTCTCATCTTCACGACCCCTGAGCAGAAAGATACCCTGGAAATGAGGGGGCATCGTTGCAAGGTGATCAGTTCGTTTCCACACTTCCCTGTGACAAAACTGGACCTTCAATTTGTAAATGCTGGTACCCGTAGTTCCGCTACTGGAAAGCGTTTGCTGGTGTTGGTGGATTCTTTTTGAAAAAAAAGTAAAGAAAGATTTTGTGGAAATGAAAAATTATCTATTTTTGCAATCCCGAAACGGGAAACGCACTCCTCCTTAGCTCAGTTGGTTAGAGCATCTGACTGTTAATCAGAGGGTCGCTGGTTCAAGTCCAGCAGGGGGAGCGGAAAGGAAAAGGCTTGCAAACATCAGTTTTGTGAGCCTTTTTTGTTTTTAGTAACTTCAGAAATAGAGATGGTTTTCCATCTTTGAAAAAGTTTTGACTGGTTTTGATCATTTTGAGGCCAAAATGTAGTTTGAATACTCTTTATCTTTAAGATACCCGCTTCAATATAATACTTAATCAAGGCTATGAAAATTAAAAAACTTAATATAAAATCATACAGGCACCTGGAAGATGTAAATTTTGATTTTACTTATCCGGAGGGACATAAGAAGGAGGGACTGCCTTTGGATAAGATTTGTATTATTGGGCAGAGTGCAACGGGAAAGACAGGGATTTTGGAGTTGTTTAAAGATAATATATCAAGTCTGTCTAAGGCGAAGATTCTCGGCAACACTAGCAACACTTATTTACTCCAATATGATAATTCGCTTTTAGATGGGAATGTACAAATAGAATATCTATGCCATGATGGGAATCTGATTACTGAAAAAAATAAAATTAGTAAGAACGGGACTGAATTTCAGGATTTACCTTCTGAAGTTTCCGGTACTGAAAGTATGCTTATCCAAGAGGGATTGAAGTTACTGTATTTCAATGCTGATATTATTTCAAAAGAGACAATAGATATCCTTAATCAGAATCCTTTAGACATTCTTAGCGTCATGTCTGACAAAAGGCAAGGTAATTCTAACGCTAACGGACATTCTCATAACTCAGAATACATTTATGAATTTTCGCAAGCTGTAAATGTTGAAGTATGGCTTTTGTTGCTGAGTAAAATATTGAATTATAGGAAGGCATTTACGCAGTTGATGTCTGAATTAATAAATAAAGGCGTTATAGGAGACTTAAACAGACTGAACAAAGAATACATTAATTGGTCAAAAGTTCACGAAAATCCACTATCGGCTTTTGCAGAAGCGATTAATCCAGTCTTAGATAAATTGGGTTTGGAAGTTGATCTAGTTAATACAGAATATACGGTTCCTATCCGCTCAAAAATTACTGGAGATATTATTTCAATTTCAAACTTAAGTACAGGGACTAAAGGACTATTACTTTCTTTATTTCCTTTAATGCAGTTGAATACTGATAATGCTATTATCCTATTAGATGAACCTGAACGGTCCCTCTTCCCCGATATTCAGATTGATCTAATGTCCTATTATCAAAAGCTGGCACCTAATGCTCAATTTATAACTGCGACTCACTCCCCCTTTATTGCTGCAGCTTTTGAACCGGAAGAGAGGTTTATTTTATACTTCGATGCAGATGGTAAGGTAGCTGTTCGGAAAGGAGAATCTCCAATTGGAGATGACCCTAACGATATGCTTATGAATGACTTCAAAGTGAAATACTATAACGAATTCGGAAAGGAGGCATACAAAAAATATCTCGATCTTAAAAGAAGAATAATGCAAGAGAAAGATCAGGATAAAAAAAATGAGCTGCTTATCGAATTAACGAAGTTGGGTGATAAATACAATTTTTAATGAGAAGGGCCATTAAAGGGGACAATTCGAGGATTGTAACAGAAGAATTGAAATACAAACCTCAAAATTCCACAAATAATAGAAAGATTGCAGAAATTCTATGGAAAGAGCAGAAAGGTTTTTGTGCCTATACTGATGAATATATCAGTAGGACAGATGCGAGGGATATTGAGCATTTTAATCCAACCTTAAAGGGTACAGATGACGATCACTATTCTAATTGGTTTTTAGTGAAGCATCAATGGAACCTGGAGAAAAAGAATTGGATTGAATTCCAGCCGGTATTACATCCTACGGCAGATAAGCTGGAAGACAGGATTGTGTATTGGGAAGGAGATTATTTTGTTAAAACGGAAGCAGATACAGAAGCTGTAAATCTTTTAAAGTTATTAAAACTTGATGATCCGGAATTGGCGGAAAAAAGGAAAAAATACATACGAAGAAGAAAGGAAGATATAGCTATTCGGGAAAATGATCCCCTAACCTATTTCATCAATCTAATTAGTGATAATGAATGTGAGGTCTCTTATCCAAGAGCAATAAAGGAGGAGTTTGGTGTGGACATATTGCAGATATTGGATTGATTCTACTTAAAGCGTAGGTGATAGTTGAATTTATTATATTCGATTTAATGAACTAAGCAAAAAAGATTTACATTCTGCTAAGCCTTTTTTGCTTAGATGTACGTTCTCATGTCTTATCTGGTATGCCGGATAAGACATGAGTACCCTGGTTTTTGGTATATTAACAGTGCAAACGAATCCTAACATAACGAAATCTGTATTATCCCGTAGAGCATTCTGGGATGTAGATCTGAAACAATTAGATTTCGATCGGTATCCAGAGTTTACTATTGTACGGATAATGGAACGAGGGACCTCGAATGACATTGGGGAGGTTATTCGCTATTATGGTAAAGATAAAGTACAAAGTATTCTTACTAATTCAGAATGTCTTCTACCGCGGGCACAAATAATTTCACGTAGACTTTTCCACCTGCACAATAGTGATTTTAAATG
Organism: Chitinophaga tropicalis; assembly: GCF_009758205.1. GTDB lineage: Bacteria > Bacteroidota > Bacteroidia > Chitinophagales > Chitinophagaceae > Chitinophaga > Chitinophaga tropicalis. Next base: position 446,701 of record NZ_WRXN01000001.1, on the reverse strand, counting down.
CTCTACGGGAACACAACGAGCGAAAAATTATTCAATGTTTTAAGTCGGCTAATGAGCTACTTGAACTAAGCTTCAGAAGTGGCGAAGGTTTTAGGGATTACCAGTTACATCATCGTTAAAAATTATTCAAAGTTTCCTTTGTTAAATCTGTCAATTCCGAAAAGGTACTGATCCTGAGATCAACTATGTTTAATCCCACAATGGCGGCCGAATACCAGGCAGGATAAGTATCTGTATGAGGCATTAAAGCCCAGATCAAAGGACTGTATGGGCTTGTGTCAGTGTCATTATCGGGGAGCTTATCTTGTAATTGCTCCCGGTAAGATATACATTCCTGTAGTGAAGCCTGGCCTGATGTAAGTTGTTCTAAAAGTTTAAGTGCACCTTTACCAAGGTCGTCCAGGTCTTTCTCGACTAGCGACCAACGGGAGCGGTGGGCAAGCGGTGTTTTTGTCGAACCGTTTTGTGTTCGACAAAAACACCGCTTGCCTTAAATCGGGCGCTTAAAATCGATCCTGCAAGCCACCGCAGTTTTGAGCAGTGGCAAAGCGGGGAAAAGCCGCGTTGCTCCCAATGATTCGACCGCCATCATTTGCTGGATTCCTGGTTGAAAACCTTCGGGCTATCCACGCCATATTTCCGGAGGTTGGCTTTCAAATTCATCCAAAGCTAGATGTTGAAGTCGGCCAGTTCCATTAGATCTTCCCGGTCGAGCTTGTGAGGATTGGTAACTTGACCGGCCTCCTTTCCTCCAGACTGACCTTCGGTGAAGGAATAAATATTAGGCGCGTACCCTTCCCCGATCTCCAGGCTTTTTGAAATGGCAAGGCTGCTACCGTAAAGTTTCAGGAGCTTTCCGCAGGAAAGGGAGAGCGTTTTGCGTTTCAAATCTGCCATCTGCGTCGTTTTTTATGATTAAAAAATAGATTGAATTGGTTTAAGAGATTATCATCTTGAAGAACTTATATGCGCTTACCCTTCTTGCTTTGAGAAATATCCGGTGGAGGGTGTTGGACATCCCGCAAGACCTTACCTGCCTGTGGGAGGATAGATTGATCCTGCTTCAACTTTGGGAAATTTTGGATCAGCCAGTCGTTCAGGTCATTATTACCGGCGTAGAGGTGGCTCCCGTCGCGGAATTGCGGCCCGAACTTCAACGCCTGGCTGGTGCATTGGAGTCCTGCGGCATCCCGGTCCAGGTAGAGGGTCACCCCGGCATGTTGGGCAATGACGGATCTGTTCTTTTGAAAGTAGGCGAGGGAATTCAGGACCAGGAAATTGCAGGTTGGTAGAGAGCGGTATTGCCCAACGGTAAGAAAGGACAGGAAATTGAAAAAGCCTTCAAACACCGCCAGCTTTAAGAAATAACAGCCAAAGGAAATCACAGTTTGAGCCATCTATGTTCGAAGTTTGGCCAATTCGAAAGCAAAATAACCTATTGTTGAATTGCACCATCGATTAGCCTTTCACGTCTTTTCTAGTTGTCGCAATCGACCTTGATACGATTGCCAATAATTGCGTTTGGTGGTTTCATCCAGATAGGACGCCAACGTTAATTCCTGCACCTTATTTGTTTCGGAAAGCATAAGTTGCCTGATTGCATCGAAGGAGGCCCGGGAAATGCCTGCCTGATCGGCTAATACTGAGAATTGCTGCATAATTTTACCCTGCGCTAAATTCTTGGGGAGTAAGCCATCATCTAAGGCGAAATCCTTGTCTTTAATGTGGATCCGACTGTTAAGCAAGTCATACGCCGGACTCAGGCGATAATCCCCCATTGGCGTTTCGAGGAGAGAAAAATTCTTGAAATGTGCATCTCCATTTGAGAATAAATAGTTGAACATGAGTAGTTTCAGTAATTTGGGCGCTTCCACGGGATAAGCCGGGACGTATTTCTGCATGAGCTGAAATAACTCCAAATAGTTACCGAGATATTTATAATGTTCTCCTTGTGTTTGAGGCATGCGCCCGGCTAATGATGCGAAATCTTCCTGCGCAAGTTTCCTATCATTTTCATCGACATCAAAACGTTTGGTGATGTACGCGGGTGCTCCATTCCGGAAGAAGATCAGCGCATTCTCCGCCGTTTCAATATGATATACTTGTCGCGCAATCTGCATGGTAAGGTGTTCATTTGCTGGCATCTGGTCCGGTCGCCGGCCGGCTGCCGGAATTGGTTTCAGGATGTAACTACCTCGTTCGCCCTCTTTAATCAATCGAAGTTTGTTCTTCTCGAGCAGAACGGAGAATTTTTCTTGTACACCCGAGATAGATATTCGTTTTCTGTTCTCATCAAAGAGTTCGTCCATTGCCGCATTAGAGGCGGGTGAATCATAGGGAAGAAGATGACTTACCTTGCGGCCCTTGAAGACCCTGACGAGTGCCGTTCGACTATAGGTATGGTAGCCAGGGGCCAGCGTACCGGGACAGTGTTGGATATCTGGTAAACTCATGTTTAATCGATTTTAGATACGGTAACTGCGCCGATGGTATCTGTTTGGGCAATCGTCAGCAATAACCCGAAATAGTCGGTTTTGTCCAAGTGGTTAAGTTGGCAAACGACCTGTTTGTTTGATCCTTCCGGCAGCATGTTGTAAAAGAACGGGAATAGGTAATTAGAATGGTATGGTGAGGCGGTCTTCGGCAATGTAAGGCTGATGGCTGGCTTGCTACTGTCTTCTACCCACGATGCATTATACTGGAACGTGAACGTACCATCATCATGTTGTGTTAATACGCCGGCTTCTTGCCCTTTGAAAAGAATGTTGGCTGCTCTCATGTGTTAATCCCCTTGTTTTTAATAACGACCGTTACTTCAAGTCCCAGTGCGTCACCGAGCTTTTGGAGTGTTTGTAAGGTAGGATTGCCCTTGCCGCTTTCAAATTGTTTCAAGGTTCTCAATGCTACGCCGGAAAGTTGGGCGAGCGTCTCCTGCGTCACATTTAGAGATTCTCTTCTGGCTTTCACGATGTTGAATATTTTTCTAGAGTGCATTATAATACCTTTTTCAGAGTAAATTTAAGCATTCTGAAGTAAAAATTCATTGTAAAGTGCAGCAAAAAGCACTTTTCGAAGAAAATATGTGTAAAGTACACCCAAATATAATAAAAAGGGCATTGTAATGCCCTTTTTAGATTTATCTGCCCGTTAACTGGATCGTAGCTATTAGCCAATTGTTCACTTTTTTGAGACTGTTCACTAAAAATGAACGGCCCAAAAAAGTGAACAACCAGGCCTTCCTGTCGCCCTGTTGAAACCTCCTAGAAGATTTTCATTAAGTGTAGAACGTAACAATGAGGTTATTAAATTTCCAGCTAATGAATGGGATGGAAACTTTTCTGATAAATCGGAGAGCACTTCGACAACAGTTTACATTATAGACCTGATAATACTAATCGAGTCTGTTTATCAGAATATAGTTAAAGAAAACGATTCCGACAATTTAGAACTATTGCTTGCTGATGGAATTGAAGAATTAAAAACAAGATTTACAATTGTTTATTGACTTGAAGCAGTTGTGATTTAATCTGACAGTTGGGTTAATTTTAAGTTACCACATAATGTTAGTTTTTTAATACGTTATGGTTTCCTCCTATTAAATACTTGCAACCGGCTTCCCCTGAAGTCCTTGCAATACTAAATTACCTATAAATGATGCAAAAGGCCTGATGTCCTGACCAACACTTGCACTTTCTAGCGCCGCCATATATTCGGCTCTACTTTCCACCGGGATTACCGTCCAGGGATATCCTCCAGAAGCGAGCATAGTATTCATGAGAAATCGCCCCATTCTACCATTTCCATCCATATATGGATGAATAAACACAAATATAAAGTGACCTAATACTGCCCTGACCCCGGGTTCTGATTCTTCTGCCAATAATTCAAATAGGGTCGGCATTGCGTCTTTTACTGCGTCTTTATTTAATGGTACATGTTTCGAGCCGAAAAGATATACCGGATGATTTCTATAGCCTGCTAAATCTGCTGGTTTTAATAAGCCGGCTGCTACACTTGGCGTAAATAATTCGCGGTACCAATCCCCATGTTCATTATCCGCTACAACACCAGCATTCTCATTATTCAAAATTTTCCGGATGCTTGATTCAACTTTTTGGAATGCTTGCCAATAACCTCTTGCTGCCATCGCATCTCTTTGTTTCTTATCTTCTTCGTTGTCTTTATGGTTCCATGCTCCTGTACGTACTCTTTCGATTAATTCTGGTGTCACTTTATACTTTTCAATTGATAACGAGTGATAGGCATCTGTGACATAAATCGCATTAACTTTACGTAAATACTCGTCCTTATCAGCAGGAATTCCGGGAGGCCCCGGAAATACCTCCAATATAGCGGGACGCATTGCATTCCACATTAATTTGATTCTGTTCACATAGGAAGATCTTTCCCGTGGACTTAACTTTATCTGTAATTTTTCTTCGAATGGGTCTGCTTCTCTCACATCATAACCTGCAGCTTTCATTGTTTTTACAATGTCATCTGCTATTCTATCCTGCCCATTATTCCGAAATGCACCTGCTAACCTTCCGGCAACTGTTGAATGGCCTCCTTCTAATAATATCCCTAATATATCAGATGAATCCGGAATGATTGATAATGCAGTTCTGATATCGGTAGTATTGCGAGTGAAAATTGTTGGAGAACTATGAACTAGTGCAGCGGGTAAAGTCAGCATCTTTATCCCATTTATAGTAGTTGTTTCCCTGACTTCCGGAAGTTCAGACTTAATGTTAAAAATCGACGTTTGATGCAACAGTTCTGTTTGATGGTTACTTGCTTCAGGAGATCTGATAAGTAGCTGAGTGGGTACTGTCCAGTTTCCGGCATATATTAAAACAGATTGTTCAGGCGATATACACCAATTATCCTTATATCTTTCATGTAGAAAAGTCGAACAAAATTCCCAAAAGTTACTGTACCATGAAGTTGTATCCCCAGGACGTTCGTCAGGGCTAGAAATTATATACCATCCTCTTAATACTTCTTTTAAAAACCCATTGGCGATCAACCTATCCTTGTGCGTCCGTGATAGTTCATCCGATTTAATTGCGACTTTTCCTTGTTCTTGAAGTTTTCGCAATTCATCTAATGAAGCAGCTAATCTTTCTGCCGGAGTAGCCATAATATTGTATATTATTTATTATATATTTGTTATGAGCTAATAAACAATAATTGTTCCCTTAACTCTATCTATTAACTAACTATCTTATATCTTACCCACTAACTTATTTAGTGTTAAGTTAAGTGTTAAAGTTAGACTTAAGTGATGTGCTTAAACTAGAGTTTAATGTTGTGTCAAAATTAGGTTTAAATGTTGTATTGAAGTTAGACTTAGTTGCTAAATTTATAAATTATTTAATATTGCAGTAATCTTGGGTCTAAATAGCAATCAAATATCAAAGGTTAAATAGCTAAAAGTTAATTTACCCGGATAAACTCGGTACTCACTCCCGACAGCTTCATAACTGTTGAGAAAGTATGCCTTGCCATATACGTGGTTACCTTCTTCTCAGTACCTAATTTTTACACGAATCTTCTCATCCAGTCATTTATTGACTGGAGGAACAACTCAATCAACTCAACCTGCCTGAGTGGGGTGATGCCATGTTCCAGAACGGGAAAGAGGTAATTATCTGGTTTCGATCCTTATTGCCCCAGTAATCTATAATCTTCTGCATATCCTCCGTAATGTAGACGATGATCGGACGCGGATCGAGGCGGGTGGTGTTCTCTGTTTTGGAGCGTTCGAATATGGATGGATGAAAAGCAAAAGTTAACCTTTCATGTATTTGCCAGGATGCTTATTAACATACTTTATAAATTCTTCAGAGCATGCTCCAAACTGCTGATAATTGTTGCGTGCGTCTTTTAAACTCATATGATTGACGGCACTTACCTTATCGTCTTCAGCCGTCCCGTCATCTTCCCAGAAGCAATTCAGGCAGATATCATACTGACCTCTTTCCCGGATAGTTCTGTAGCCACAGCATGCACAAACTTCATACAACATCGGCTCTCCTTCTATGGCGAAATGTACGTGCTGTATTTTTAACAATATCTCTCGGAGATATTCATTCGTAACATTCAGTAATTGGAATTTAATGAAGTTGATGATCTCTGCATCATATTTTTCATCTGCGGCATCAACAGGGACTTCATCAAGGATGTCCAGAATAATATCATACCGTTCATTGATATCGAGTGATGCAAGGTCGTTCCAGGCTACAAGATCAATAGCCTCGTTCCGGCTTATCACTTTATTTGTGAGAATAGCCCTTACACATATAAAGTGCGGATTTTCCTTCAGGAACGTATACTCATCCGGGTATTTTTCTTTACACGTTTCCGTAGGCTGAGGTGTGATGATCTGTTCGATATGAAAGTTACTTCCCTGGAGCGTCTCTTCTATTTCCTGCCATGTCCGGTGATATACGTCCATGTAAATACCAAAGCTTTTCCAATACACGCTTTCCATTTGTTTCCCGGAAATCTTTTTATCCTTTAAAGCAGGGCTTTCAGGATGATCTGTTGAAAAAACCAGGTACCCTCCCGGCTTCAGCACGCGGGCAAATTCTCCAAATACGTACTGCAGGTCATCCAGGTAGTGAATTACAAGGGAGCAGTAAATAATATCGAACTCAGCATCCGCAAACGTCTCCAGTCCCTTATTCAGATCCATTGCCAGCACCCTGGCTTTACCTTCCGTTGCCTTCCGGGTAAGTTCAACCATTGTATCACTGTAGTCAATAGCAGTAACAACCCCGTCATTTTCCAGAAGTGATTTTGCAACAATACCAGGGCCGCAACCGGCATCGAGGATACTTTTCCCTTTCAGATCTTCAGGCAATAGCGACATAGATGCAGGCCTTTCGTAATAGGCATTCCATGGATTGGCTATTATTGAATCTGCATACTGTTTTACAAATTCAGGGTTAGAATAGATCTTATGCGAAAGAGATTGACTCATGAGGGCATGTATTAATGACCAAAACTACTTAATGACAACTAAATTACGCTATCCTTTTCTGCCCGATTGCGATACCCCCCTATTTTTGTCGCTTTTAGTCCCTTTTCATTTCGAAGATGACGGCTACTTTTGAGAAGCAAAATGTTGAACTATGCGTAAGCTAATTATGAAAATGTCAATATCGGTCGCTGGGTTTGTTGGTGGTCCCAGATAGCCACTTCAAACTATCCCATCTCTTTTTTGACCGTCACTTGCTATATTTATATCTGACGTAATCTATATCCACAGACCCTTTATCGGCATTATTGTTATAGTTATAAATGGCCAGCCTGTCTCCTCTGTAATCACCCCACATCAATTCACAAGGTTCACCAAGAGGTGTATATATTTTTCCGTCCAGACTGTAAAAATATTGGCTTCTGCCATCCAGTCCCCATATAGATTTCAACCAGAGGTTATTACCAGTAATTAAAGGTCCTTTTGTAATCTTGCTTTTAAACGTGACTTCTAAAGTTTTACTGTTTCCTTTGCATGTAACCCCGATGGCTGAATATTCCGGAGTACTGAAGTGTGCAAGACCGGCTCTTTGCCCGTCTAGCATGTTACTGATATCCAATCTTATAACCGCTTCATTAGAAACGGTTCGATATGAGCGCTGGGTAAGTGTATTGCCAGCCTTCAGGAGATTATCGTTTTCCAAAGGTTTGAAAGCATGCAGCCTTAACCAGCCCAGCCTTTCAGTCAGGGACCATTTTTCCCGGCGTGGTTGGTAATTCCACTCCCATTGTGGAGAAAGCATACTGCTCTTAAAATCATCGTCAGTTTGGGGAGTGAGTATTTTACCTGTGTTAGCAGGATTTTTTCCCGACCAAACCATTTGACCTATTTTATCGGGACCGGGTTTGCCAATTATAGGCCAACCCTCCATCCAGAAGACAGGCAGTAAACTCACGATCCGGCCAGACCAGTCGCCGCCGGAACCATGGTGAGTAAGAAAATACCAGTCTCCCTTAGCTGATTGAATAATGCCACCCTGGTTAGGTTCATTAAATTCCCGTTGAACATGGCTTAATTTCCTGGGGCCTTCATATGGCCCCCAGATGTTTTGCGAGCGCTCCATCATAATTGCACGACCTCCATCCCGTACTTCGCTGAAGAAGTGATAGTAAGTGCCGTTAATTTTATAGAGCTTGTTGGCCTCACTTCCTTTCGACCGATAAATAACTTTATCAGATTCTCTGATTAAGGTTTTTCCATCAGCAGTCATTTTGAAAAGATGGATTTTATACCCGTCAGCGAAGTTTGTTCCTATGAAATATCCCTGTCCATCATCATCCCAAAATGGACAACAATCATCCCATCCTTTTTCAGCCATCACCTGGTGCAGTGGTTCCCATGGACCTTCTGCCCTGGAGGCAGAACTCATAAAATATCCCATATCAGGATCGCCAAAATATACCCAGAACTTATTATTGTGATAACGGATAGCCCCTGCCCAGACACCCCTGCCATAACGGTTCATCCTGTCCCAATTCATTTCCGGAGAAATGGTGGAAATATCATTCACCACGTGGCCCAGTATTTTCCAGTTCACTAAATCCTTTGAATGAAGAATGATGAATCCTGGTGAGTATTGAAATGTGGATGAAACAGCATAATAATCATTACCGACACGGATACAATCTATATCGCTGTAGTCGCCTGGTAATACAGGATTAACATAAGTGCCGTTGCCCTGATCTCCCCAGGTTTTCCATTCCCCCCATATACGTGTTTTTGTATCTGTTTGGCTAAAACATTTTAAAGACGTGAGCGTAGCTAAAACGACAGAGACAAACGCAATCCTGTAAAACATATAAGTAATTAATTATTGAAGAAGAATGATCATTATACTAAACAACAATATACCCCTTTAAGATCTTGCGGCGAAAATTCATTGAATAATAAACGGTGGGCTGTAATCTTTCATTGCTTCATCATCCAGTTGACTGATGGAATAACCAATATTATAGGAAAACCGGTATGTACCTTTTAAGAGTTTCTTCCTGTCATAAAGAGCTAGTTTGTTAAGATCGCATTTCAGCTTTTCTATTTTTGTCAGGCGTAATACTTCTATCCTTTTACTGGCAAAAGAGGGTTTGGAGATATCATTTGTAATCTCCATCCATCCCTTTTCCGTCAGTGTTTCTAAACCGGTTGAAAGGTATAAGGTATCGGCGTTCTGAGGCGTTATCTCAAAAGAAATGACTGCCTTAGGTGAGTACTGCTTTTTTAAATTATTAGTAGTTATTAAATGTTGTCCATATGCAAGCGCGTTTGTGAACAAGCAGCAAATAAATAAGAGTATCCTCATTAAGTATTATTTGAGTTCCAACTTAATAAAGTATTCTTGATTTTTCGAATTTTATGTAATTCATTACGATCCCTGTAAAAGATCAATATCCGGAGAGGCTTAGTTAAATACTATGAAACACTGAACACTAATGAGGACTATCTTAGTATGAGACGGAAATCCTAATATTCATTTAACCCGAACTCAAAATGACAAAGTTTATCCTATATCTGACCGTAGCAATCAGTGCTATTTCCTGTTCCTGTAATAAGGAGATCACTTCCAAACCATTAGAGAAAACCCTTTCGGGTAATATACTCCCTTTAGCAGCTGCCAAGAAAGTGTATATCCCGAGAGTTATCTGGAATATTCCGAACAATAATGACTACAATAACGATGCAAGCCTTTATAGTAATGTGAGAAGGGCTGAATCGGCAGATTTTGTAGCATTCTGGGCAAAGGATTTCGGGGCTACTCCAGCTGCCAATACAGATCCTAACAAGAGATTTGATATTAACAGGATACTCCAGGAGTGCGAAAGATTTTTTCAATACTATACTGATACCTTAAAGTTTGTTGAAAGAGGGCGATCTGTTTCTGATTCGCTAAAGGCGCTGATATATGTAACCAACTCCACCGATGGCACTGCTTACGGCGGCGGTGCAGAGAATAAAGTAGGAGTACTCTGGGTAACTCCTCCCCGTATTAATACAGAACCTTTTGGCGCTGTGGCTCATGAGCTGGGACATGTATTCCAGTATTATGTTCAGGCTGACGGCAGCTGGGGATATACCTCCTCTCCGCAGGGAAGTAATGGTCAGACTATATTTGAAATGACAGCTCAATATATGCTCTGGCAGGTATATCCTAACTGGATGACTTTTGAGAATTACCATCTGAAAGATTTTATGAAGTATACCAACTATGCTTTCCTTCATGAGATCAACCAATACCACTCCCCTTATGTACTGGAATATTGGTCTAATAAACGGGGAAAGGATTTCGTAGCAAAGCTCTGGAAAGGCGCTAAACGTGGAGAAGACCCGGTTGCGACTTATAAGAGGATTACTTTGGTAGATCAAACGACTTTCAATGACGAGATGTTTGATGCCTACAGAAGGTTTGTAACCTGGGATATGCCAAGAATAGAGACTGTGGCTAAACAATATGCCAATCAGCATACATCTAAACTGAACTTAGTTACTGACGGGTGGTACAGGATCAGTCCGGATGTGTGTCCGCAAAACTATGGCTATAATGCAATCAGGCTGGATGTGCCGGCTGTGGGTACCAATGTTAAACTGCAGTTCAAAGGGATTGCCGGTCAGCCGGGATTCAGGAGTATTAAAATTGATAAAGCCGGCTGGAGATATGGTTTCTTAGCCGTGAAGCAAGATGGTTCCCGTGTATATGGTAATACTTATCGCAATTCTACCGGAGAAGCAAATTTTACTGTGCCGGAAAATACTGCGTTCCTGTGGTTAGTAGTTAGCGGCGCTCCTGCTGAACATTGGGAACATTTAAATGATAATAACGACAGCAATGATGAACAATGGCCGTACGAGATCAAACTGGAAGGAACAACTATCAATAAAGCTTTTATAAAATAAGCTGAAAACCTGTGAGAATAAAAAGGTCTGCAAATGCAGGCCTTTTTTCGTTTTGCAGATAGGCCGTAAAAGATACAAGAGAAACGATAAAAGTGCATTCAACCTTTTCCCTGCTCAATATGTTAAAAGGGTACCTTTAAACCATTAAAATAACCAATAAAAAACGCAATATGAGCAAGATTACAGTAAAGGACGGTACAGAAATTTATTATAAAGACTGGGGAACAGGACAGCCCATCGTTTTTCATCACGGCTGGCCTTTATCAGGTGATGATTGGGATACACAAATGATGTTTTTTCTGAATAAAGGATTCAGGGTAATTGCACATGACAGAAGAGGTCATGGAAGATCTTCCCAGGTAGCACATGGTCATGACATGGACACCTATGCTGCAGATGTAGCTGAGCTTGTAAAGGCGCTTGATTTAAAAGATGCGATACATGTTGGACATTCAACCGGTGGTGGTGAAGTGATCCGCTATGTGGCAAAGCATGGCGCCGGCAGAGTAGCAAAAGCTGTATTGATAAGTGCAGTTACCCCGATCATGGTGAAAAATGACAATAACCCCGACGGTATTCCCCTGTCTGTATTCGATGAGATACGTGAAGGCACTGCAACGAAGCGTCCACAGTATTTCCAGGATTTTACCATACCATTTTATGGCTATAATCGTGAAGGCGCACAAGTATCGCAGGGAGTAAGGGATAATTGGTGGCGTCAGGGTATGATGGGTGGAATAAAAGCTCATTATGATTGCATCAAGGTATTCTCAGAAACAGATTTCACAGAAGACCTTAAAAGTGTAGATGTACCTGTGCTTGTTATGCATGGTGAAGATGACCAGATCGTTCCATACCAGCTTACAGCTGTAAAGGCTGTAAAGCTTTTAAAGAATGGAAAGCTCATTTCATATCCTGGCTTTCCTCATGGAATGCCAACTACCGAAGCTGCAAGAATAAATGCTGATCTGTTGGATTTTATTAAATCCTGATAAGAGTTTAAAAGGCAATCTGAAATGATTGCCTTTTTCGTATTCGCCAGGAGGCTACTTGCCACGTCTGCCAGTACATAATTGAATATATCGTTCCTGTATCCTGCTGCTCCTGGCTTCTGTATTTGCAAGAAAGGGTTCCAGTATCATTATTGCGTTTTCAAGATCTTTAAGATTCTCGTAAGCGTAAGAACACAGAATGGCTGCGTTAATTTCAAACTGGAAATACTCTTTCATGTCAAATATATACTTAAAATAGTGAGGCCTTTCGTGCTGATAAAAATCAATCACTTTTTTGAAGAAGACATTGGCTTCTGCTTCTTTCCCTTGTTGCTTCAGGCCGTTAGCCTTGCGGGATAAGATGATCAGCCTGTAAGGGACTGTTAGTGGGAAATCATATTGCAGATAAGTAAAGATCCCTGTCTCTATGATTGTTGTATCAAGTTTAGAGTTTACGATCTTTACAGTATCTCCATATCTGATCAGTGTATCATGCTGGTGATATAAGGTTTCCAGTAAATCATAATCTGCAAATTCTTCAACATCATTGTTGTAATTGCAGGAGGAGACTATAACTGATAATAGAATAAGATATGTGGTCTTCATTAATAATAGTTAGATTTTAAATTATTGATCTGTCTTTCCCGGGATATCTCCCTCTCTTCTTTCCTTTTGGCGGTATTCGTATTGCTGCAGATCCTGTGGTCTTTATCAAGCTATACCAATCCTCCAGGTGATAGGTAAATGAGATCTTCCCATTCTCAATAGTATGGAGCTCTTCCAGGATGATACTTGTTTTAAGCCCTGTAGGCGCTAATCCCATGAAATCGTTCTCCTGAGTGAACAACATTTTAGCATGTACTTTTGCGCGTCCTTTATAATCATACATGCCTAATATTGAGACCTGGGCATCAGGAAAAGAGAAGATGAACTGCCTGATAATATTTTTAAATCCGTCAGGACCGGCCCGTTGTCCGGGGAAAAGAGGAGTGTTTTCCCAATGAGGATTGACGACCTGGTCAAGCAGATCCGGATCGTGATTGGTGATAGTTCTGTAGAATGTTGTAATGACCTGCCGTTGGGCTTTGGAAAGAGGTGGCTGCGTACTAAGGTCTATTCTTTTGGATTTACAGCGCATAGGTACGTTAAGACAAAAGGGATCACAGGGATACATTACGTTTGTAATGTATCCTTATCTGTTCACCCGATAAAAGTAGGAGGTACAATATGAACAGGGCTAATGCTGTTCTATGTAGGCGTTTGCATCAATTGCCTGGTTGGGTAAACTACGATTAAATAAAAAGCGTATTCCCAACCATCTTTGATACACCGGGCCATATCTGTATAGTAAATACCGGATGGCATGTTGTTCTATCAGAACAGTACTACGAAGCGATAAGAAATTGGGTAAAAAGAATGATTGAAGAAATGAAGAATGGCACAATTGATAGAATTGCTGATAAGCAGATAATTTGGGTTGCACAATCAGAAAAGTTTATAGGTACAAACGAAATGAGTGGAATTGAGCTGTATGATTTTGTTAGCTACGCTGATGTCAGGGTAATGCAGAATTGATTGAGATATAGAAAGGGAACTACTGATTATGTGATGTATTATAAGAGGATTGAGAGAGAGGCTCTTCAGAAGTGAAGAGCCCGTTTAACACAAACACATATTACTCAGAAAAAATTATCTCAGTGTAGCTTTATTGATCTAACCGGAAAGGGCTATTGCAGGCAATTCCCTTGTTGTTGTCATTATCGTCTCATACTCTTTGTCAACAAGACTTATACCCCAGGAAGTTCTTGTTGTGTGACATGCATATAGTGTAATGCCTGGACATATTCCTGCATGATCAAAAGTTTTTCTCATCATAACATTTATATTTTAATGAACAATTTTATTGGCGCAGGAAGTGCTGGCAAAAGCATGAGGTTTGGCTCTGAAAGTGAAGCCCATTCCCATGATATAACCCATTGCCTCCTTTAAAGCATCGTTGCTTTTGAAGTTTGGATTAGTGTTGATATCTGCATGTACTTCCATGTGTACATTATACCTGGAGAAAATATGACATAGCGGGTAAGCAACTTCAATACTCTTTCCTACTTCAACAAGCATCCTTTCTTTGACGCTCATCTTGCGGGTAGTACTGTCGTTGAGTATGTACATGAATCCTCCTTTGCCTTTCCGGATGAATACTATTACAGTGGCAAATTCAGTGACCCGGCCTTTCACCTGGCTGTCTGTACCTATGCACACACTTACTGTGTGGCCCATTTCATATTCAAGAGATAATGTTCTGTTGATCTCTTCTTCAATAGGAGTGTTGATTGTCTTGCCATTCAACCGTCTCCACCGTTTAACATGTTCCATTGCTATGTCATTTTTTATACGAGGTTTTTGTATGGGTGTCAGGGGGATTCGAACCCTCATGTCCCGGTTCACAGCCGGGACGTTTTGCCATTAAACTACTGACACCGTTTATGTTCAGGTTGGTCTGGTAGGATTTGAACCCACAACCCGCTGCGTATAAGGCAGAAGCTCTGACCGTTGAGCTACAGACCAATGTGGGAACGGCATAGGGATAATAAAAAACCCGGCCGTGATGAACGACCGGGTTTATATTGCGTGAACATAATTTTATTACGTCAGTATATAATCGGGTCGTAGCTGAAAGGGGGGTATGACATTTATATGCAGTATGGCATAACGTATCCCTATGAGTGATATGACATCACTCATTGCAATGGGTTTTATGTTTGTAAAATATAGCTGCATAATGATAATTTTATAAAAGAAAAAAGCCCCGCAATCTCTTGCAGGGCTTGTGTTATATCGAATTCGTTTTTACAACTCAGTTCGTAGCATAACCTGCCCCGCAATCACGTATTATTCCTCCGCATATTATTCGGAAGGATATAATGAGTGTTGAACTATGTAGTGGTTTGCGTTGCATGTTATCGTAATAATTTTGCTGATGCAAAGATGAAGTTATTTTTTTGATTCGAACAAATAATTTAAAACTTTTTTCTAAAATTTTATACTTTGCTGAGTAGGAACCTTATACATTATGAATGAAATAATAGCAGGGAAGCTGCTGGAAATAGAAAGAGATAAAAACGTCAGAATCCTTTATGCGTGCGAGTCGGGGAGCAGGGCCCGGGGTTTTGCATCGCCGGATAGCGACTATGATGTACGCTTTATCTATGCGCAACAATCCAATGAGTATTTAAGTATACGCGAACGTAAAGACGTAATTGAACTGCCCGTAAATGAAGTGCTTGATATAAGCGGATGGGATATGATAAGGCGGGTTTGAATATGATGATCTGCTGAAAATGGTAGAAGAAAAACTTGCCAGGATTGAGGAGCTTTATAAAAATGCTGATCTGCCTGATGAACCAGATATGACACAGGCAGAAAGGGTGTTAGTTGAAATACGGGAGAAATTTTATTGCGCATGATACCTGAACTGGAAATAAACGGATTTGCTGTAGTCGAGAATGTATTTACTTCTGCGGAAGTAGAACAACTGATAGCAATCATAGGGCAGGCTAATAAAGAGAAAGATACTTTCCGCCATTCGGAAGATCTGTTTGCCATCAGGCAGTTCCTGAAGGAAGTGCCGACTACAATTCCGCTGGTGTTTACTGACAAGCTGAATGCCTGTCTGCAGCAATTATTTGGAGAAGGATACTTTCCTGTGAAATCTATCTATTTCGATAAGCCCGGCGCTTCCAACTGGTTTGTGTCTTATCATCAGGACTTAACTATTTCTGTAAATCAGAAAGCAGATGTTGCTGGTTATGGCCCATGGACAGTGAAACAGCAGCAATATGCAGTACGGCCACCGTTGGATTTGCTGGAGAAGAATTTTACAATCCGCATTCACCTGGACGATACAGATGAGCACAATGGCGCATTAAGGGTTGTACCTGGTTCTCACAGAAAAGGGATTTATCGGCCTGAAACAATAGATTGGAATACGGAAAAAGAAGTTACCTGCAATGTGGGCAAAGGAGGTATTATGATCATGCGCCCTTTGTTACTGCATGCGTCCAGCCGTACCACCAATAACCGGCAGAGAAGAGTGATACATATTGAGTTCAGCAATCAACAGTTGCCTGCGCCGCTATTATGGTCTGAGGCTTTGTCTTAAGAACGAGCGGTATTTCCTGATAAAATATATCATACAGATACAGGTGCCGATGATGCCGGCCATGCCAGTGGTCAGTACCACCTGTATGTAGAATTGCAGCCAGTTGGCCTGTACCTGGAACAGGGATTTGGTGAGTAATACGCCTACACTACCCAGGTAGCCGAATGAGTCTGCAATGTAGATGAGAAAGCCAACATTGCCGGCAAAGCGGAAGGTGGCAATAAACCTGTCAAAGAGAATACTGTTGAAGGGAATATATACAAGGAACAACCCCAATCCTACCAACACCATCCAGTTATACAGGGAACATGCCTGTTGCAGGTAAATGATGGTTGTCAGCAGAGCGATAATAAACCCTATTAGCATGATCACCTGTGTGATAAGGAATGCTTTGAAGTTATTACGCAGAAACATCATAGAGGCAATCAGTATAAGAATAATAACGGAGATAGTGGCTTCTGTCTGCGCAAATACACCGGCTTCAAAATGTTCGCCGGAGGCGCGCCACATATCGGCCATAAAGCTGTCTCTTATTTCACGGAGGATGGTGACAAGAATGTAGATGATAACTAATAGTACAATACCGGGAAGAAAACGGGACAGTAGTTCAAGACGTTTTTCTGCCGGCATGGGCAGACGGTGCATGCGTTCTGCTTCGTCTTCTTCGTTAGGCGGCGGTATTCTTTCCAGCAGGTAAATGAATAAGAGCAAAGGCGGCATGAAAATGGCGCCAACGGCAAATGGCATCCAGTATTCGCTGATATGCCAGCTTTCCATTACCCATTGGGCAGTGGATTTAGCCAGGCCGGAAGCAAAGATAAAACTGACTGCCAGTGCAGCACTGATCAGATCTGTTGTTCTCCTTCCCTCTACATAGGAAAAGACCACGCCCCATAGCATACCGAGGGGAAAGCCATTCAGGAAAAGGCACCAGCAGTTATAAGGAGGAGGGAACAGGGCAAAGAATAACCAGGATAACCATGCAATGCTTACCAGTATAATAATCAGTTTCCACCGCCCTATCCGCTTCATTTCAGAGATGAACCGGATACCGTAAAATTTGCTGGTCATATACCCCATCACCTGGGTGATAACCAGGGCTATTTTATAATTGATACCTAGCAGGATATGCCCTTCATATGAGGCTACATTAAATGCTTTGCGGAATGCAAAGATGCAGGTATAGGCGGCAAAGCTGGCGAATGCGGCAAAAAGGGCAACAAAGACCTGTTGCAGGGAAAAGCGGGAAGTTGCTATATGCTCCAAAGGTTCTGGTTGATAGTACACTCTAAAATAACGATAAATTTGAAGCAACCCGTTACTGATAGCATGTCAATTGGAGCTTTTTATGCAGGAGTGATGCCAGACTGATATATATTCAGTTACGTTCCCGGAATACCCTTCTGCTTTCGATAGTTATCTGTTTCCGGAACGACGAAGGAAAGGCGTCAGTGCCGGAAATGATACTTCCATTGATGGAAACCAGGTATTTGTAAGGAGGCTTTTTATGCGTATCAAATGCAAATGTAAGTATGGGGTAGGCCGGGTTTTTACCCGGGATCAATTGCTTGCATTTGGGCGGCAGTTCCTGGAAAGAAGCGGCAGTATCCATACAGATGCCGTTGTTGGCGGAAGCTGTTAGCAGAGGAGATGAAATATCTACAGCCAGATCACTGATCTGCGCTGTATCCTGTATATTTTCAAAGTTGAGGTATACCTTGAGTTCCCGGTCATTTTCTATGGCAAATTCGGGTTTGATGGAAAGACTGTTCCCCACATCGATATAAGCTGCCTGACGGTCATAGATAACAATTGTATCCAGTTTGTAGGACAGCAGAAGATAGCAGCTTGCAATTGCCGCCAGAAAAATAAATCCGGTAATGCTGTATTTAAGCATAAATAAAAATAACGCCGGATACCCGGTAGGAAAATCCCTGAAAACCGGGGTTTTATTAAAAAAAGAAAGGGTGAGAAATCACCCTTTCTTCACAGGTACGAAGATCTGCTTCAGCTGGCCGACTATATCGCCCGCGCCATTCACAGAAATATTACTGATCTTATCTGCTATCTTTTCCACATATTCCATCTCTTTCAGCTTGAACAACATCTCGTTTTCTTCCATTAGTTTGGCTGTATTCAACAGGCTACGTGTGCTGGCGGTTTCTTCCCTACGCATGATAATATTGGCCTGAGCTTTCTTTTCGGCCATAAGCACCTGGTTCAGGATCTCCTTCATATCGCCAGGGAGGATCACATCACGGATACCGCAATCCAGCAAGGCTACTCCCAGGGACTGTGTTTTTTCTTTTACAGCAGACATCACCTGTGTGGAAAGCGTTTCCCGTTTATCCAGCAGTTCGTCCAGCGTATAACCAGCTACCTGCTCACGCAGTGCCAGCTGCAGAAGAGTATACAACTGCTTTTCATAATCCTTGTTCTCAACAGTTTTGAAGATATCTGCTATCTTATACTGTATAGAACAGTTCAGGCGGATATTGGCCTTATCTTTTGTAAGGATCTCCTGACCGTTTATTTCCATCTGTAGTTGTCTTATATCTGCAGTGGTTACAGTCATTGTAGTTGTATTTCTCCAGAAGTGGTAAATACCAGGTTCCAGTATGCGGTCAAATTTTCCATCTATATACAGCAGCCCTTTTTCGTAAGCACCTACATTGAACATTCTCACATAAGACTGCAGTTCATTTCTTGCAAGATGGGCTTTGTTTACAGGCTCGGTGATCTCGTATTTACCAAGATCGGCTATGATGGTAGTATATTCCCTGATCCCTTTCCAGAAAGCATGTTTACCAGGAGTCAGCACTGTTTTGAAAAGACGGTTCTCAAACAGTAATGCCAGTTGGTTTTCCAGTACGTCTATAACCTCCAGCGCATCGGCCAGGTCTTTATCCTGCAGCAGGATATCCAGGTCTACAGTTGGAACAAATGGTTTTGTCATATCGTAATGGATAAGCGTATTGAACGCTTTGATCCAGTATGTGCCCTCGTTCAGCATTTTAACGTAGCGATTGTTTCTGAATACCAGTGCTTTATGGTATGCTTCAACTCTTATTCTTTGTATCATATATCTATTGTTTAAGGGTTTAATTAAGAAGAAAACAATATAAGGGCATTCCATTCGTTTCCGGCGGAATTGACTTGAGCGGTTGTTGGCGGAACTTTGCCAGGTAATATCTCCCACAGGCTAACACGGCATGGCGCCGAAGGATGAAGAGAGATGCACCTGGATCAGCAACGCTTTCAAAAGCGGTATCTGCCTTTTCAGGCCGTAACAGATTTTCCCGGGAAACCTTTTGCTTCCCTCGGGGATGCGCTTATACTGTTTTCAAAGCAGTGAAGTGTTTATGGCCACTCCAGGCCGGATAAATGGATTTTGAGTCCATGTGTTGCTAATCTATTGCTCTACCACTGAGCCATCTTGTTAAAAGAGCAGGATTCGAACCTGCGACCCATAGATCCTTACGCACAGTCCTGAAACTTACGACGGCAGCATATTATGACGCAGCGCGCTAATACTACGGGGTGTTATGAAACCCCTCGTCCGGTCCGTCAGTAAGCTTTTCGTACTGTATCATTCATAATGACAATACAAAGCTGCGAAGCAAGTGCGCAGTTTTTTTGCGCACTTAATTTTTTTTCCTACTTTTTGAAAAAAAGAGGAAATGCCTGTTAATAAGAATGCCCTGATACGCTACAAAACTATTGATGCATGCTTACGTAACCGTAGACGTAAGTGGACGCTGGAAGATATTATAGACGCGGTATCAGATGCATTGTATGAAATGGAAGGGATTGACAAAGGCATCAGCAGGCGGTCTATACAGGCAGATATACAACTGATGCGGAGTGATAAGCTGGGATATAACGCACCTATTATGGTAGTGGAGAAAAAATACTATACGTATGAGGACCCCACATACAGTATCACTAATATTCCGCTGAATGATCAGGACCTGAACAGGATGAATGAAGCTGTGGAAGTATTGAAACAATTTAAGGGATTCTCTCATTTCAGCAGTCTGAATGAGGTGGTACAGAAACTGGAGGACCATGTATATGCCGCGGCCCATAATACACAGTCGGTGATAGATTTTGAAAAGAATGAGCGGCTGAAAGGATTGGAACATCTTGATACCATCTACCAGTCAGTAGTACAGCAGAAGCCTGTTACGCTTATTTACCGTTCGTTCAGGGCAAAAGCAGAGAGTGAATTTGTATTTCATGTATGGTGGCTGAAAGAGTTCAAGAACCGCTGGTTTGCGGTAGGGGTAAAGGGAAAAGATACGACAATACTGAACCTGGCGCTGGACAGGATATCTACAGTGGCAATAACAGAAGGTGTATTGTATATTGAGAATGATGACCTCTCTCCTGCTGAATATTACAAGCATGTGATAGGGGTGACTGTTTCCAGGAATTCACGTCCTTCAAATGTCAGGTTATTTGTCACAAATGAACATGCTCCCTATATTCTGACCAAACCAATGCATCATTCACAGACATTGGTAGAGGAAAAGGAGGATGGTGTTATCATCAACCTGAAAGTGCAGCTGAATTTTGAACTGGAAAGGGAGATACTTGGATATAGTGATGGGATGATCGTTCTCTCTCCTGAAGGACTGAGAGGGAGGATCAGTAAAAAGCTGAAGCAAGGCGTCTTCAATTATACAAATGAAACTGAGGCAGAAGAGGCCTCATGATCAGATCAGTAGCTACTATTCCACAAAAATGAAAGAATGAAGTCGAAGCTTATTTGTTTATACTTATTATTGACCGTTAGATTGGCATTTGCCGGCGCCGGTAATGATACTCTTTTAGACCGGTTGAACAAGACCATAGACCATGCCCATGTTCTGGATGCTGAAAAGATAAGACAGATCAACTCAATACGCCAGGAGCTGAGTATTGGCCAGTCCCTGTCCTTACAGGAGCAGTTCAGGTTGTGTAACCTGTTGTATGAACAATTTAAAGTATTCAAATATGATTCCGCGTTTGCTTATGCCCGACGTCTCCGGCAGCTGGCTACCCTCATGAATGATCCGGCAAGGATCAATTATGCCGGCGTCAAACTGGGATTTGTCATGCTTTCTTCCGGTATGTTCAAGGAAACCGGCGATTACCTGGCCACCATTGATGTATCCTCTCTGCCTGATAGTGCCAAAGGAGAATATTATACCCTCAAGGGAAGATATTACTATGACCTGGCGGATTATAGCAGTGATGAATACTTTGCACCTGAGTATACCCGGCAGGGGAATATTTATACTGATTCTGCACTGATGTTTTCTAAACCTCAAACTTTTCAGTATGCCTACAATGCCGGATTAATGTATCAGAAGAAAGGGAACCTGGACAGTGCGCGGTTTTATTATATGCAGGCCGTGGCCCATCCTGATATTACTACACACCAGGTAGCCATTGCTACTTCATCCCTCGGAAATATATATATACGTACAGACAAGCAGGATAGTGCCCTGACAATGATGACCCGGGCGGCCATTGCAGATATTGCCTCCTGTACCAAAGAAACTACCGCTATGTTTATACTGGCGGAGATGCTTTTCAAGGCCGGGGACGTAAAACATGCCTCCCGGTATATAGAGTATGCGGTTGCCGATGCCTCTTTCTACGGAGCAAGACTGAGAAAGGTACAGGTCAGCGCCATTCTGCCTATCATAGAAGGCGAAAAGGTGAACTCGGTCGAGGCTCAGAAGAAACTGTTATTCATTTATGCGGCCATTGTTACCCTGCTTCTTCTGGCGCTTGTCTGGCTGGCGGTGATCATCTTCAGACAATATAAAAAACTGCAGGTGGCACAGCAAGCCATTACTGCTGCACATACTCTTCAGCAGGAGATCAACGAAAAGTTGATGGAGGCGAATAAAATAAAGGAAGAATATATAGGGTACTGTTTTCAGACAAACTCAGCTTATATTGACAAAGTCAAGAAATTTAAAAAACTGGCTGATCAGAAGCTGGCTGATAGTAAATATGGAGAAGTGAAATACCTGGTCAATAATATTGACCTTAAGGAGGAACGTGAAGAGCTGTTCCGGAACTTTGACCGCATCTTCCTGAAGATCTTCCCCAACTTTGTTACGGTATTCAACTCCTTCTTTAAGGAAGAGGACAGGATACGTTTAAAAGATAATGAACTGCTTAATACTGACCTCCGGATTTTTGCATTGATCAGGATAGGGGTAAGTGACAATGTCAAAATTGCGCAGATACTGGAGTACTCAGTCAATACTATTTACACGTATAAAACAAAGATCAAAAACAAGGCGATTGTTCCAAAAGAGGAGTTTGAAGAACGTCTTATGGACATTAAAGCCCTTTGAAAAAGGGCAAAACTGTAAGAATCCGGTTCATATTTAAATTTTTATAATGATTTTACAGTTGTTTGAAAACCAATTAATTGTTTCTTCCCGGAACGGTTTTTGCGGCTATATTTTCTATATGAGACCCATATAAATTGTTATCCTGTCGCATCATATTTTACTTTGACTATTGACTTAAGCCATGATTGCTGTTAGTAGCATAAACTGGCGTATCCACGTTTAATTTTTACCAGTTATGAAAACACCAGTGTTCAACCAAAATTCGCTTTTGTCAAAATCATCTACCGGGTTCAAGAGAAATGAAGGGCCAGCTCCGCATAGATGATCTCATTCCTACCGGCATCATTATTCCACAAACCAATAAACATCCGTTATGAAACTACTCTTTAACAAAGTGCGTTTGTTATGCTCGTTATTACTGCTGATGGCAGGGATAGCCAGTGCACAGACCAAACCCGTGACCGGAAAGGTGACGGACGAAACCGGTAACCCGGTGCCCGGCGCTACCGTTCAGGTAAAAGGCACCAGCACTGGTACTGCTACTACTGCAGACGGAACCTTTAAAGTAAATGTACCCGGTACTGCCACAACCCTGGTAGTCTCTTTTGTTGGTTATGTACAGCAGGAGATAGCTATTGCCGGAAAAACTGAGTTTTCCATTTCATTACAACCAACAAGCACTACCCTGACAGACGTGGTAGTGGTAGGTTATGGTACTACCCGTAAAAAGGACCTGACAGGGTCGGTAGTGTCTATTAAATCGGCCGACTTTAACAAAGGTATTGTTACCGCACCTGACCAGCTGATACAAGGTAAGGTAGCTGGTCTGATGGTAATGAATAACAGTGGTGCTCCGGGTGGCGCCACAACTGTAAGGATCAGGGGAAACTCTTCTGTGAGAACAGGTAACCAGCCGCTTTATGTAGTGGATGGTATGCCGCTTGACGGCCGTACAGCCAAGCCTTCTGTAAATGCCAATGGTCTTGGGCAGACGCCGGATGCCAACCCGCTCAACTTTATCAACTCTTTCGACATCCAGTCTATGGACGTATTGAAAGATGCGTCTGCCACAGCCATCTATGGTGCAAGAGGCGCTAATGGTGTGGTTATTATTACCACCAAGAAAGGGCAGCAGGGCCCTCCCCGCCTGGATGTTTCTTACTCGGCCGGCATAAGCAAGATCCTCAAGAAGCTGGACGTGCTGGACGCCAACGGTTACAGAGCTGCCCTGAAACAATACCAGCTGGCTGGCGGAGATGAAGGCTCCAGTGCAGATGCTATGGAAAGTATTCTGCGTACGGCCAGTACCCATAATGTGAATGTGGGCATCAGCGGGGGCAGTGAAGTAAATACTTATCGCGCTTCCTTTGGTTTACTGGACCAGCAGGGTATTGTTAAAAAGACTGGTCTTAAGAAATATACTGCCAACCTGAACGGTCAGTATAAACTGATGGACAACAAGAGATTAGGTGTTGATTACTCTATCCAGGCCGCGCATACTGTAGAGCAGATCGCTCCTATTACCAACAACGCAGGCTTTACAGGCAGCCTTGTAGGTCAGGCGCTTCAATGGAACCCTACTATGGCGCTCCGGAAAGCAGACGGTTCCTTCAACACGCTGGGTGTAGGTTCTGCTATCAACCCGGAAGCTATGTCGGCCGCTTATGATGACAAAGTGAATATCAACAGCATACTGGCTAACATCTCTCCTTATATTAAGTTTACCGACGACCTGGAGTACCGTTTTATGTACAGCATCAACCACCAGATGGGAGAAAGGGAAACACAGATCGCTTCCTTCATTAATATAGACCAGGTATTTGGTAACGGTCAGGCGTACTATGGAACCACGACACTGACCTCCCAGTTGTTTACCCATACCCTGAACTATAACAAGCAGCTTTCTCAGGCCCTTTATCTCAGCGCTGTACTTGGTTATGAATACCAGAAATTCAATTATAAAGGCAGAAGTGTGGCCGGGCTTGGATTCTCTACGGACGAGCTGAAGTATACCGATATTCTTCAGAGCCCGAACCAAACCAATACTTTCATCTCATCTTTCCGTAACCCGAAATCAGAGCTGCAATCATATTTTGGAAGGGTAAACCTGAACTTCTTTGACAAATACCTGCTGACAGCCACTCTGAGAGCTGATGGTTCCAGTAAGTTCGGTTCCAATAACAAATATGGTTACTTCCCTTCATTTGCTGCCAAATGGAATCTCAGTAATGAAGATTTCCTGAAAGATAATAAGACCATCAACCAGCTGGCTCTGCGTGTAGGCTGGGGTATTACCGGTAACCAGGAATTTCCTGCCGGCGCAGCCCAGGAGCAATATACTATCAATTCGGGAGGTGCAGCCAGTCTTAATAATGTGGCTAATCCCAACCTGAAATGGGAAAGTTCAAAGCAGCTTAACGCCGGGATTGACTACACTTTCTTTGGTGGAAGACTATATGGTAGTGTAGATTATTTCCGTAAGAATACAACGAACCTGCTGTTTAACTTCCCGGCCATTCAGCCGGCTCCGGCATCCAATTACTGGATCAACCTGCCCGCTAATGTGATCAATAAAGGTGTGGAAATTGTATTGCGTGGGGACGTGGTTTCAACAAAGGACTTTAACTGGAACCTCGGCGTAAATGCCACTTTCCTGAATAATGAGCTGAAGAATTATGATGGTCCGCCGGTACTGACAGGTTCCATCAGCGGACAGGGTGTTTCTGACGCCTATGCGCAGCGCCTGGTTAATAATAAACCGCTCAATACTTTTTACCTGAGGAAGTTTGAAGGATTTGACGACAATGGACAGGGTGTCTATGCTGATAATGGTAACACACTTTATTATATGGGTAATCCCAATCCTAAAACCATGTTGGGTATCATAACCTCTGCCAGCTATAAACAATGGACGCTGAGTGTGAACATGCATGGCGCTTATGGCTTTGACATCTATAACAACACTGCCAATACCGTACTGCCTATTAATAACCTCGGGTCCAGGAATGTTGCCGCCAAAGTAATAGGCACAAAGGAAAACCTGTCTAACCCCATCACTGTATCCAGCCGTTACCTGGAAAAAGGCAATTTCATGAAGATGGATAATGCTACAATCAGCTATAGTATCGGGAACATTGGAAAGGTGATCAAGAATGCTTCTATCTATGTAACAGGACAGAACCTGTTCATCATCACCAAGTATTCCGGTTTTGATCCTGAAGTGAATACAGACAAGAACATTAACGGGGTTACTTCCCTTGGGATAGAGTATTCTCCATATCCTACAGCCAGAAGTTTCCTGGCCGGTATTAATTTCTCGTTATAGTTCACTTACCTGATTTTTCTATCAGCTGTGGTCTGGTTGCCGCAGGCAGCCGGAGGCAGTATCTAAAAATTACACTTATGCGTTGCAATAAAATATTCATCATACTATCTCTCATTATAAGTACAGGGTGGATATCCTGTACTAAGCTGGATGAAAGCCTGGGATCTACCCTTACCCGCAGTCAGGCAGATTCCGTGATCCAGGTACAGGCCCTGCTTACATCTGCATACAATGGTTTGCAGCTGGCATACCAGGACCAGTCAAACTGGTGGGCATTACAGGAAATGACGGCAGATGAGGCCGTAGCGCCTACCCGTGGCGGCGACTGGGATGATAATGGTGTATGGCGTGCCCTGAAGCTCCACAATTGGACGCCCGATCATACTTATATTGGTAACTCATTCTCAAATATCCTGAGACTGCAGTTTGCTGCTACTAATGTGCTGAATTTCAAACCTACCAATTACCAGTCAGCCGAGGCACGGTTCCTGCGCGCCTTTTCGATGTTCACCATATTAGACGGCTGGGGGCAGGTTCCTTTCAGGAAACCCACCGATACCCTGCTGAATGCACCGGTAGTACTGAAAACTGCAGAAGCTACAGATTATATTATCAGTGAGCTTACAGAGATAATCGGAACACTGACTGATACTGTACCGGCCTATGTAGCTAATAAAAGTGCAGCGCGGGCGTTGCTGATGAAATGCTATCTGAATAAAGGTGCATTTGCAAATCGTACTACTCCTACTTTTGACGCTGCTGACATGCAGAAGGTGATTGAACTGGCAGATGCTATTATTGCTACTGGTAAATATAGCCTCACCAACTACTTTGACAATTTCGCCTATAATAATGACGCCATCTCGAAAGAGAACATCTTCACCCAGCGCAATGGTCCCGGCATCAGTACTATCAGGGATGGAAATGCCGTATTCTGTCATTGGGCGCCAACCCTGCATTATAACCAGGACCCCAGCGGCTGGAATGGTTATGCAACTATCTCTGATTTCTATGATAAGTTTGAAGCCAGTGATGTGCGCAGAGGCGGTAGCTATCCCGGTGTTACAAACGTAAGCGGGTTGAAGGTAGGTTTCCTGGTTGGGCAGCAGTATAATGGAGCTGGTGTGGCCCTGAAAGACAGGAAGGGTAATATGCTGAGTTTTACGAGAGAGCTGAAGCTGCAGGAAACAGATCCGAATACATTGGAAGTAACAGGGATAAGAGTGGTGAAATATCCGCCGGATATGACATCCTCTGAAACCAAAAGCGGCAATAACGCTAATAACGACTATGTATTTCTGCGTTACGCAGATGTACTGCTGATGAAAGCAGAAGCGCTGCTGCGTACAGGAGATGCTGCCGGCGCACTGACAATAGTAAATACGCTGCGCGCGCAACGTAATGCTTCTACCTGGGCTTCTGTAGACCTGGATAAGCTGCTGGATGAAAGAGGCCGTGAACTGTACTGGGAAGGATGGCGCCGTGAAGACCTTATCCGCTTTGGTAAGTTCCTGGATACCTGGCAGTTAAAGCCATCAGACAATCCCAGAAACCTGCTGTTCCCCATTCCAACCAGCGATCTTGCTGTGAACAAGAACCTGGAACAAAACGACGGATATTAACAGGATGGGCGGGTATCGAAAATGATACCTGCCCTTTTTCAACTATGATTTATGGATAAAAGAATATTACCTGTCATAGCAGCGCTTTGCTGGCTGGTATGCAGCGGGAATGCTTTTGCGCAGAATAAGGTCGTGAATGCAGGGGATGTAAAAAAAGTGGAGACCGCGAAAGGACAGGTGAAGATTGTCACAACCAATGCCTTTGCAGATATCACCGTGTATGATGAAGGGATGATACGCGTACGTATGGATAAACAGGAGCCCGGTGATGATTTTTCCTATGCAGTGATTGCCAAACCATCAGCAATTACGGCAAATATTAAAGAGGATGCAGGCAGTATTACCATAACTACTTCTCTTCTGCAGGCCAGGATCAGTAAGAAGCCTTTTTCAGTTGCTTTCTATACTGCTGACGGGCGGCTGTTAAATGAAGATGAAAAAGGACTGACCACCTCCTGGGTGGGAACCGTAGTAACTACTTACAAAAAATTGCAGGAAGGAGAACGTTTTCTTGGACTTGGGGAAAAGAACGGGAACCTGGACAGGGCCGGTACTGCATACACGAACTGGAATTCAGATGTATTTGGATACCGGGCGGACCAGGACCCATTGTACAGTACCATCCCTTTTTATATAGGTGTACATCATGGTCTCAATTATGGGATCTTTTTTGATAACAGTTATCAGAGTGATTTTAATTTCGGCGCCAGTAATAACAGGTTTTCCTCTTTTGGCGCCAGAGGCGGTGAAATGAATTACTACTTTATTTACGCGCCGGATGTTGCAGGTCTTATTAAAGCATACACAGGATTGACCGGGAGAATGCACATGCCTCCTTTATGGAGCCTGGGATATCAGCAGAACAGGTATAGTTATTACCCCGATACAGAAGTATTACGTATTGCACAGACATTAAGGGAGAAGAAGATCCCGGCAGATGGGATCACGCTGGATATTCATTATATGGATGCCTATAAGCTGTTTACATGGAATAAAGAGCGTTTCCCTGATCCGGCAGGCATGACGGCCAAGCTGGCTGGAATGGGCTTTAAAGTAACAGTGATCAATGATCCTGGTATTAAAGTAGAGAAAGGCTATGAGTCATATGAGAATGGGGTTAAGGAAAATGTGTTTATAAAATATGCAGATGGAGAGCTATACGCAGGTCAGGTATGGCCGGGTTGGTGTCATTTTGCAGACTTTACAGGTGAGAGGGGAAGGAACTGGTGGAAAGCACAAATGAAGGGATATGTAAATAACGGAGTGGCCGGGTTCTGGAATGATATGAATGAAATTGCTACCTGGGGACAAAAGATGCCGGATAATGTACTCTTTGATTTTGAGGGCCATGGTGCTACTCATCAGCAGGCGCACAATGTATATGCACTTGAGATGAACAGGGCTAGTTATGAAGGCGCCCGCAGCCTGATGAACAAACGTCCTTTCCTGCTTACAAGGGCCGGATATGCAGGTCTGCAACGTTATACCGCTATCTGGACCGGCGATAACCGGTCTGAAGATGATCATATGCTGGCAGGTGTACGTTTACTGAATAGCCTGGGGTTGAGCGGTGTTGCTTTCACGGGAATGGATATTGGTGGTTTTACCGGTAACCCTACGGTACCATTGTATGCAAGATGGATGCAGATAGGGGCGTTCATTCCTTACTACAGGAATCATACGGCTGTGAATACAAAATCTGCAGAGCCATGGACATTTGGTGAGGAGGTGATGGAAGTATCGCGTAACTACATTAACCTGCGTTACCGTTTACTGCCTTATATCTATAGCGCCTTCTATGAAGCGTCTGCAACGGGTATGCCTGTTATGCGCACGCTTGCAATAGATTATACAAATGATCAGAAGATTTACAACACCCGTTATCAGCAGGAATATCTGTTTGGGCCTGCGTTCCTGGTAGCGCCTTTTGAAAGTACAAAGGAATATGGAGAGGTGTATTTTCCGGGAGGTAAGTGGTATGATCTTTATACTGATGAACTACAGGAGGGGCAACAGAGCCGGGTTATACCGCTGAATCTTCATAAACTGCCTGTGTATGTAAAGGGAGGAAGCATTGTTACTATGCAGACGCTGGTGCAATCAACTTCGGAAAGGCCGGCAGATACGCTTTTTGTTCATTTGTACAGGGGAGATAGTTCCAATACAGTGACGTATTATGAAGATGATGGCGAGACATATGACTATGAGAAGGGAGTGTATTATAAACGTATTATCAGTTACGATAAGCAACAACTTGTTTTTGAAAAGCCCCTGGGTAATTACACATCTAAGTTTGGGAATATCAAGCTGATCCTGCATGGCTTTGATGGATTGAGGCAAGTGAAGGTAAATGGGAGTGTTCAGTTGCCTGTATCATTAAGTATCAATTTTCTTGATCCTGTTTCGCGTTTTGATCCACAGGGGGGATATACAGCCCCGGACATGTGTAATGTGCTGGCGGTGGCCCTGAAGAATAGTGCGGATAGGATTGTGTTGGAATTTTGATGCAGCTTATTTTCCGGTTGGGGGCAAGGGTTGTTTGCCTCCACCGGGAATAGGCATATGTTTTTGGAGAGATATTTCCAAGGGAGAAAATTGTCGTGAATAAAATGAATAACCATTGTTGAATGAATAGAAAGGCACATTGATAATTGAAAGTGACCTTTTACATTTGTTGTGTTGTTAATCTGAGTGCAGGAGATGCAAGTATGATGACAGCGGCTACGTCTTTTTTGTTAACTATACCGTATAAAAAGATATGAAAGGGGGACACAACAAGATCAAAACTGCTACTACAGCAGACAGCAGAAGTATGCCTGGATAGTAAGGCTATCGTGATCTGTATATCGATCTCATTTATTAGCAGAGGTAAAACATGGTAACTAACCCGGAGATTATTCATGATATCCGGTTATTAATGAGCTTTTTTTCAAAGAGTGATTGTTTCGCTTATTCGTGTGAGCGTGGGGGAAATATTATGCGTAGGGGGTGAAGGATATATCATGTGTGGGGGGATGTATTGTGAGTGGGAGAATATGTTGTGAATGAAGGATGTCATGTGTAGGGGGATGTGTTGTGAATAAAGGATATATCATGTGTAGAGGATGTGGCATGAGGGGAGAATATGCTGTGAATGAAGGATATATCATGCGTAGGGGATGTGGCATGAGTGGGAGAATATGCTGTGAATGAAGGATATATCATGTGTAGGGGATAAGGCATGAAGGAAGAATATGTCATGAAGAAAGATATGTCATGCGTGTTTGAGATACAGTTCAGGTTTTGTTACGGATAGATGTTACACAAGGCCAGCTATCCCGGGTATCATTCCTGATACCCGGATTTTATCTGAAAAAACTATTGTTCAACATAAAAGAATTGATATGAAAATCACAAACGATAAGTGTAAAACAAAGAGAGGAGTTTTCATTTTAGGGGTTAAAAACAGAACAACCCGGGGACTATTCATGGTTCCCGGCTTTACTGCTGAAAATGTTTACAGAAGGATCAGAATGCCTATGGCATCCTGTTACAGGATGATACCGGCCAATACGTTATTTCGTGTTTTGGGGGAACGGGACTGACTCAGGATATCCAGAGATTTTGTTCATTTTAATAGTGTTTTCGTAACTGAAACCGACACCAATCCTGGTGACGGATCTTAACAAGGGTTAATTAGATAACGGTAATGTAAATAGCGGGTACTTTTTTTGGTACCTGAAATTTTTTGATTCATGCAGAACATAACAGTACAATACAATACACAGGTAAAGCCGGGCACCATTCCTGGTACCCGGTTTGTTTTTTTATTTGCCGGAGGCTTTCTGCAGTGTTTGTAGTACTTCAGGTGTTACATGTCCAAAAAGTGATACGCCGGCAGCACCATTCTGAGCAGCAAGGCGTATACCTTTTTCAAGATCATCCATATTACCATTAAAGTCCGGAAGATACAGGCCTGCATATAATGGAAAGCGGCCATGCAGCCCATTTACACCTTCTGCCACGGCATCTCCGATCCAGCTTACGTCTTCTTTATAAAACCCATGATAGATCATTGGGCAGATAGCATCCAGCGGCCAATTGGTCCAATCCTGCCTTACTATACGTTTAGCTATTTCAGGAGTAGGAAATACTGCTGCAGAGATAGGCTTTTTATATTGTTTTGCTACCTGTGCCAGGTTGCTTACTACATTAGTGATACGGTCATACCTGAATTTACGCCATGAGGGACTCTGGTCGGGATGTTCCATTTCCAGGGGATCTTTTCCTTTTAATTCCTTGTATTTACTGCGGCAGGTATCGCAATAGCAGAAATCATATTCAGGCAATTCCCTGGATTGATCTATTTTATAATTGCTCCAGAGATTTACGGGCAGGATCACATCGCAATAACGTACATAGTCCAGGTGTAGTCCATCTACATAATCTTTTGACAATGCAGCTTCTGCCTGTTCCTTCAGATAGTTCACTACTTCAGGTTTGCTGGGGCATAGCCAGCGGTAATAGCCAACATAAGGGGGATGATCTGCGCAGGATTCTCCTTTACGGTTTTTAGCATACCATTCCGGATGACTGGCCAGCAGCTCTTTTTCTCCCCTGTTCATAGTCCATATCCAGCGATGTGCTTTGATGCCATTGTCTTTGGCAGTTCTGAAATGTTTTTCACTGTCTGCTTCAAAAAATATGTCTCCAATGCCTGCTTTTTTATATGCGGCATAACGCTGCTGAATATCTGCAAGTGTATCTTTTTCATCCGGGTTTATCCATACACGATGCTTCCCTGTTGTTTTACCTGGCTGAGAGGAAGATTTGTTACCTGGCATGGACATGGCCGGCAGGGATGGCTGCATGATGGCAAGGCTGCCAAGACCGATTGATTTCAGAAAGTTCCGTTTATTCATTTTTGCAGTTTTTGAGATATTTTTCCTTCCTGGTTAATAGAACAGGTTTCTTTTGAATCTTGTTTACGTATGGTTGCGGTGAATTGTTCAGAGATGCTTTCAAGCTGTAAGGTATAGATGGTGTTCTGTACTTTGACAGGGCCTTCCTGTATATTCAGTTCTGCCAGTGTTTGGGCAAAATGCCCATGATCACGGTAGTATTTGCGTTGCTTTTCATATACTTCCCACAGATATTCTTTAGCAGCTTCAATAGGAGGAAGTGTTATAGTGCCTTCTGTACTGCCCGCAGGCTTACCTATGAAGTGCAGATAACCCCATTTCTCAGGGGCATGCATATTAATAATGCCTTGTGGAGACCATACCCAGTTATGTTCCGGTAGTGGTTTGCCGGTTTTGGGGTCCTTTCGTTTTATGTATTGGCTGTTCACAATATCTGTATCCCACTCTACGCGGGAGAAATTGATCCGCCAGGTGGAGCTGTCGCGCGGGGCTAATTTCCAGTTATAAAAGCTCAATGCGCTGAAGGGAATGGCCATTTCAACCGTCCATTTTTTGTCTGTATCCCCTGGTTTGTTAAGAGTGCCGTCAATTTTTACAGCAGTTTTGATGCCTTTGGTATCCCAGCTCATTAATGCATCGCCATTTTCCCTGTATGCTTTGGGCATGAAGAGGTCCATTACGGTGTTATGTGCGTTGATCTCTATTTCGAAATATTGCTGGGTGTCTCCATCAGGGTCGATGAACACTTCGAAGTCGTTGTCCTGGAAGATAATGGTATCATGCTGATGAAGGGTTGCCCATATGTGTGGGTCTTCCAGTTCGGCAAGCACGTAGAGGTATTGCTGGTCCCACAGCATTTTCAGACGGGTGCGCATAGCGGGAGCAGGTTGCTTATCCCCTTCTATGTCTGTAAAGTCATCGCTCCACCTGACTTTCTGCCATACTGCATCTTGTACTCCGTCTATTGTGACGGGAGTGGGAGCCTGGAAACATTGATACTGCCTGGGAGGCACATAGGCCGGTTTGATTTGTGCGTAGGATGGGAGGTGCAGGCACACAGCCCCCAGCCCTGTAATCACATGACGAAGAAGTTGAGACATGGCTTAAATATAGCAAAGCCGGCTCTTATATTCAGGTTTTTTCAATAAGTGGCGGGAAAAGCTGATTGAGTTATAAGAATAGGGCATTATCCCAGATAATGCCCTATTCTTACAGCTTTAATATATGTAGTATCAGGCGCGCTGGTTGGTTAAAAGCGCGCTGATCTCTGCAGGATCGTAATCGGGACAGCCGCCGTGGTAAGAGGCTATCAGCGCTCCCAATGCAGCAGCGAAGGAAAGGCACTCTTCCGGTTTGCTGCCTTTGATGGTACTGTAAAGAAAGCCTGCGAGGAAAGCATCTCCGCTGCCTATTGTATCGGCCACGGTCACTTTATAACCGGGGTGCCGGTAGAAAGTACCGTCTTTCAGGAGGGCGGCTCCTTTGGCGCCCCGTGTGATGATAATTGTGGGAATGGAATATGACACGCTCAGTGCCTTCGCTCTTTCTTCCATGTTATCCGGCCATTGGTGCCAGCTGCTGATATGGGTCAGTTCTTCCTCATTGATCTTCAGGATATGGCAATGATGCATTAATTCTGTTATCAGCTCCTTACTATAATATGGGTGCCGGAGGTTTACGTCAAAGACGAGGGTACGATCTCCTTCCAGCAGTGATAACAGGGTATTGCGTGATACTTCGTTCCTTGCCGCCAGGCTGCCAAACACCAGGTAGTTATTACCGGATTGCCTCATGAGCGCCTGTAGCGGAGGGATGTCTGATATATAGTCCCACGCTACCGGCTTTACTATCTCATATTTCATTTCCAGAGGATCGACAGGTGATACCCGTGCATATACTTTGCCGGTTTCGTAGGTTGGGTCCTGCTGAATAAAGTCTCTTGTCAGGCCGTATTGTGCCATGACTTCCAGCAGGGCTTCTCCTTTTTCATCATTCCCCACGCTGGAGATCATAGCTGTAGGAATGGAAAGCCTTTGCAGATGGTAGGCTACGTTCATGGGCGCGCCTCCTGGTAATGACCGGTCAGGCAATATGTCCCAGAGCACTTCTCCAAAACAGGCTACTTGATATGACATCATTCTGATCAGTTTTAACAAAATTACCCGCATAATAGTATTCTTTTTTAAATGTTAGTGATAGCTTTTTACCAGGAGTAGTTTGGTCCACAGGGCCAAACCAGGACACTACCAGTGAAAGAGTAGTGGAAAAGGCCCGGACGCAGGATAACGTCTTTGGGCGGTATTTCTTCTCAACCTTGGATTTCGGAATGAAGATTGGCCTACATTATAAAATGAATTATAATGTTTAGGTACAAGCAATGGATGGCCGGAAAGTCAGTATGAAATCTGGTTAACGCATAATTTTTGGGTGAACAATCATGACAACAGAACAAAACTAAGGGGAAAAATCAGGAATTGATGAGTCCATTCTGTTCATTATGATATTGAAAGTTTCGTTTCGTTCACATCAAAATGAAGCAGTTATGTAGGGTTAATTTGCCGCATTTGCCCCGTTGCGCCTTAAAATCCCCTTAAAAATGATTAATATTTAAACGATCGTTTGATTTAATTAAATGTTTGTTTAACTTTGCGGCAGCAATTCGATCTACACATGGAATACAATCAAAAGCAAGTATCTATTCTGGAGGCAGCGGAGAAGCTGTTCGCTTCCCAGGGGTTCCACGGAACCTCTGTAAGGGATATTGCTCATGAGGCAGATGTGAACATCGCGATGATATCCTACTATTTCGGTTCGAAGGAGAAACTGATCGAAGCCATTTTCCTGAAAAGGATCTACACCTGGAGGCAGACTCTTGAGGGAATACTGAGTGATTCATCAAAGTCTTTTATAGAAAGATTTGATGCCCTGGTAGAAACCTATGTGGTAAGGGTGATGTCAAATCCCTGTTTTAACCTCATACTGATGAGGGCGCAGATACAGTCAGATATGACAGTAAATGAATTGATACACCAGAACAAGAAAGAGGTGTATGAACTGATAAGCGGCTTTATTGGGGAAGGGCAGGTACATGGGATATTTAATAAGGATATCGATGTGATAATGATGATAAACACGCTGATAGGGACTACTAACCATGTTATGTCTACAAGGCATCACTTTCAGCGTCTCACCAATCTTGAACATCTTTCAGATGAGCAATTACAGGAATATTTAGTAACACATACCAGCAATCATTTAAAAAAATTGTTAAAAGCCATTCTAATCCATGAAGCTTAATAGCACATACAGGCGATTATGGTCTCTTGCAATTTGCGTACTGATAGTACTGCCATTTGGTAGTCAGGCGCAGGATAAAAGGGCCTTGTCTTTGAAAGAAGCCATATCGCTTAGTATACAGAATAGTAAGGAACTTAAACTCAGCAAGACGAAAATTGACGCGGCTCTGGCTTCAGTAAAAACTGCCAATAGTGCTCAGTTACCTGACGTAAGTGTATCAGGGTCCTATCTTAGAGTGAATGAACCCAACATTAGTCTTAAAACCGGTGGTTCCGGCGGCGGAGATTCCAGTTCAGCTTTTCCCAAAGTGAATTCTGCGGCTTATGCTATGGCATCGGTTTCAATGCCTCTTTTTTCCGGTTTTATCATGCAGAGCCAGAAAGCATCGGCCCGTTACCTGGCAGAAGCAGCGAAGCTGGACGCAGATAAAGATCGTGAAGCTGTTATACAGAATACGGTAAATGCTTATAGTAATCTGTATAAAGCGCAGCAGGCAGTAAAGCTTGTACAGGAGAATTTAAAACAACAGCAACAGCGTGTAACTGATTTTACCAACCTGGAAAAGAACGGTTTGCTGGCAAGGAATGATCTGTTGAAGGCGCAGCTGCAGCAGTCTAATGTTGAAGTATCGCTGCTGGAAGCAGAAAGCAATCTGAAACTGGCAAATATCAGCATGGACCTGCTCCTGGGTTTACCTGACGGAACAGTGCTGGAGGCAGATACCACTACCTTTGAACAGGGACTACCGGCGGGAACGAAAGCGGTAGCGGAATGGGAACAGGTGGCCCTGCAGAACCGTAAGGACGCTGCGGCACTCACGGCACGCGAAAAAGCGGCTAATGAGGGAATCAGGACAGCTAAAGGAAGTTACTATCCTTCTGTTGCATTAACAGGCGGGTATATAGCGCTGACGATCCCAAATTTTGTGACGGTAACGAATGCGGTGAATGCAGGTATAGGCGTGAAGTACTCTCCGTCTTCCCTCTGGAAAAACAATTCTAAAGTTGCAGAAGCCAAGGTGCGTTTACAGGAAGTAAAAGTGAACGAAGAATTATTACAGGATGATATTCACCTGTCTATTAACAAGGCCTACCAGGATTACCTGGTAAACCAGAAGAAAATAGACATGTACCAGAAGGCAATAGAGCAGGCAGAAGAGAACTATAAGATCGTTAAGAACAAACAGGAGAATAACCTGGCCACTACTACAGACCTGCTGGAAGCAGATGTGGCAAATGTACAGGCTAAACTGAATCACGCTTTCTCAAAAGCGGACGCGATGGTGTCCTATAGCAAACTGCTGGAAACAGCCGGGGTATTGAATGAAACAGGAACAGAGGCGGGTAAATAATCAGATTTTATTACAACCAATACAGAAACAATTACATATATACTTATATGGAAACGCAAACTACGACAGCTACACATAAAGGTACCAACGGTGTACAGGATGCGCCGAAGAAAAGGAACTTCCGTTTCATCATTGTCTTAGCCATTCTGGTGATCGGTGGCGGGGCTTTTGGTATCTCTAAATATATTCATGGCCAGCACCATGAAGAAACAGACAACGCGCAGCTGGAAGCAAATGTAAGTCCGGTGATACCAAGGGTAACAGGTTATGTGAAAGAAGTGCGTGTGAAAGATAACGACCGTGTGAAGAAAGGCGACACGCTGGTGATCCTGGACGACAGGGACCTGCAGATAAAACTGGCACAGACAGAAGCGGCACTGGCAGCAGCTGAAGCGAATGTACAGGTAGCGGTGGCTACCACCAGTGCGGCCCGCTCCAACGTTTCTTCTTCTGAAGCTAATATCTATGCGGTGAATGCACAGATAGAAGCGGCTAAAGTGAATGTATGGCGTGCTTCACAGGACTATGACCGTTATGCCAACCTGATCAAAGATCATTCTATTACTCAACAGCAATATGAGCAGGCCCTGGCTGCAAAGCAGACAGCGGAACGCCAGCTGAAAGTGCTGGAAGAACAGAAAACAGTGGCCAGCAGGCAGACCAATGCAGTGGCTACACAGAGTAATGCAACTGCAGAACAGATCAACGCAGCAAAGGCTATCATTAAAGAGCGTCAGGCTGATGTTGACAATGCAAAGCTGAACCTGAGCTATACTGTTATTACTGCGCCTGAAGACGGGGAGCTGTCAAAGATCTATGTTCAGCCAGGCCAGCTGGTACAGGCGGGCCAGTCATTGTTCAGTGTAGTACTGTCTAACGATATATGGGTAGTTGCCAACTTTAAGGAAACGCAGCTGAATAAAATGAAACTGGGCCAGAACGTGGTAGTGCATATAGATGCTTACCCCGGCGAAGAGCTGAAAGCTAAAGTAGCTTCCTTCTCTCCTGCTACCGGCGCCCGTTTTGCCCTGCTGCCTCCTGATAATGCTTCCGGCAACTTTGTGAAAGTGGTACAGCGTCTGCCTGTGAAAATTGAATTCACTGATGCTGCGCAAAAAGAAGAACTGAGAAGGCTCCGTCCAGGTATGAACGTACTGGTGGATGTGCATCTTGACTAATATTCGGGTACGGATGGTCCCGCCTGGGACGTGATGGATTTCGATAACAGGTATTACTCTCTGACTGGCTCTGTAAATAGTATAGCATTATTCGTGTTGCCAGGCGGGAACATCTGATAACCGTTCTTTATATAATTAATTGATAAACGTGATGCAACAAGAATCATTGGTAGAGTATGGCGCCCGCAGGGTGATCATTACGATCACTGCCATTTTCTGCGCACTGCTCGAAATAGTGGACACTACTATTGTGAACGTGGCATTGAATGATATGCGCGGTAACATGGGTGCTACACTGAGTGAGATAGGTTGGGTGATCACTGCTTACGCTATCGGTAACGTAATTATTGTGCCGATGACAAGCTGGTTATCACAGCAATTTGGCCGTCGTAACTACTTTGCCGCTTCTGTTATAATATTTACCATATCTTCCTTCCTCTGCGGTAACGCAACCACTATGTGGGAACTGGTATTGTTCCGCTTTATCCAGGGTTTGGGCGGTGGTGCGCTGCTGGTAACATCGCAGACCATTATTACAGAAAGCTACCCGCCCGAGAAACGTGGTATGGCCCAGGCAATTTATGGTTTAGGTGTGATTATCGGTCCAACGTTAGGTCCGCCGTTAGGTGGATATATTGTAGATCATGCTTCATGGCCTTACATATTTTACATCAACATTCCTATTGGGGTAATTGCCACATTACTTACGCTGCAGTTTGTGAGAAGCCCGAAATATGGTGAAAAGAAATCGGCCAGTGAGATTGACTGGTGGGGTATTTCATTCCTGGCAATTACAGTGGGATCGTTACAATATGTACTGGAACGCGGGCAGGAAGACGACTGGTTTAATGATGGGGTTATCCTCTCATTAACTGTTGCGGCAGTATTAGGGCTCTTCTTCTTTATCTGGCGAGAGCTGACATACAAGAATCCGATAGTAGAACTAAGGGTATTAAAGAATGGTAACCTGAGGGTAGGCACAATATTATCTTTCCTGCTTGGCTTTGGTTTGTATGGTTCAACATTCGTAATCCCGCTTTATACACAGGGTGTGCTGGGGTGGACGGCTACACAATCAGGTTTGCTGATGATACCGGCGGCACTGACCACAGCGTTTATGATGCCTATTATTGGTAAAATGCTGGAACGGGGTATACCGCAGCAATACCTGGTAGCAATAGGCATGGTATTGTTCTTTATTTACAGTTTCTGGGGATTTAAGATCATTACACCAGATACGGGAGAGCCTGATTTCTTCTGGATGCTGATAGTGCGTGGGCTTGGTATGGGTATGTTGTTCATTCCTATTACAGCGCTTTCACTGTCTTCGCTTAAGGGCCAGCAGATAGGACAAGGAGCTGCATTTACTGGTATGATGAGACAGTTGGGAGGTTCTTTTGGTGTGGCGCTGATCACAACTTTTGTGTCCCGCCGGAACGAACTGCACCGGACAGACCTGGTGAGCAAACTGGATATAAACAGCCCCGATGTGGTGAATAGGGTAAACAGAACCGCTGCTAATTTTGTTTCTAAAGGAATGGATGCAAAAACGGGATTGCAAAGTGCTTATAAATCATTGGAATATACCATTACGAAGCAGGCAACGGTAATGTCCTATATGGATGTGTTCCTTTATCTGGGGGTGCTTTTCCTGGTATGTGTACCGTTTGTGCTGCTGGTAAGAAATAATAAGCAACAGGGAAAACTGGATGCAAGTGCGATGCACTAAAAGATATTAAAGATATGTTACTAACAGTGTAACAGTTGTAGGTTTAGGTAATGAGCCGGAATAATCTTATTCCGGCTTTTTAATGAAGGTCTTTATATAAGAAGGCCCTCCTAACGAATAGGAAGGCCGGTTGCTTTTGGTGTGTTTAATAGCAATTATGAAATACTTTACCGGCAAGGGACATAGACTGGCCCCTAAGCCTGGCAAGACTTTTAGATCTTATCCGAAAAACCAATTGAAAATGTTCAGTGTAGGTAAGCCGCGTTTATACCGGGATATCTATAATATAAACGTATGATAAAAGTAAGAGAAAAAGATTGATAAAGTAAACGATTGCGTAAGTTTTATCAGCTCGATCAGTTTAGGATATATTATGATTTTTAATGAATCATTTTTTAAATAGTTATTCACATTTTGTGTGTTTTCCTCAAATGTGGATAAGTATCTACATCAAACTCATCCTTCGTAGTACCTTTGCAGTATTAAATGCAATGGCATTTTGTTTGTCCCCTTATTAGTAATTAATAGGAACAGAAACCATCAAAAAACGGACAGTAAGTAATTAGTAGGAAAAAGATTAGTCATCAAGATCCCAAACTTAACCTTTATGAAGAGAATTGCATTCGCGTTTGCGGTAACAGGAACAATATTCGCAGTGTTAGCTCAATACGCTGTATTAAATGACTGGACCATGTTCTGGTTTTTCCATACCATGGGTTTTATCGGATATATACTGATAATCAGTGCAGCTGCATATTTTTCACTGTTGTTCATTCACCAGATGTCAAGAGATGAAAAGATGAGGATCAGGAACAGCAGAGGTGTTGACGCCTGATTCACCTATTGCTGACAAGAAATAACAACCTTTCTAAAGTGGAACCTTTTATATTAAAATTTGAATATTACGGGAAGCCTCACATTCTTGAAGTAGTACCCGTGGAGCAACGGTATAAAACTGTTTACAAGGTAACTGTTGAAGAATGTGAGATCACCTTTGAAGAGGATGAAGAAGGCTATCCCCGGGCTATCGGGGACGTCCACTCTCCTTCCTGGCGTCATATTGAACCGGGATTGCTGGAAGATATAGGGCGCAGAATAGCTGAGACCATTAACAGCTGATCCCTCTTAAGCATCCTGGTTAGCTTCGTTGATCAGGGATTGTTCATCCCAGCCTTGTGCAGACGGATTCCACTTTGTAACCTTATCGGTGTTCATCAGTTTTTCCAGTTCTTCTATACGTTCCCTGACTGTATTGATATACAGTTTTTTGTCATTCCTGATAGCGGAAAGGCCTTTCAATGCTTTTTCATCCTGCTTGCGGAAGGTGCTCATATTGCGTTGTGCATGATAAGCGCGTACGCCGAGCATTTTCAGCGTGTCTGCGCCCATGCGCAGGGAAGTGTCCAGTGTTTCACGGTAGATATGTAATACGCCGAGGTCCATCAGCTCGTAGGTATCGTTGATACCTTCTGCTTTCACCAGCATCTGGAGGTGTGGGAAGTGTTTGCGAACTATTTTTACGACATCGAGTGTTTGTTCCACAGTATCCATTGCAATGACAATGACTTTTGCGTCTGCTGCTCCGGCGGCGGCCAGCAGATCATGCCGGGAAGCATCTCCGTAATACACTTTTACACCGAGGTTGTGGAGTGCATCTACCCGGTCTGAATCGAGGTCGAGGATGGTTGCCGGAACGCCGTTAGCCCTGAGAAACCTGCCAACAATATTTCCGAAACGTCCGAAGCCGGCAATGATGACGGGATGTTTTTCGCGGATCTCATCGGCTTCCCGGTCGTCTTCTTTTGTCTCTGCATTGAAGCGGGGTTGGATCAACCGTTCGTATACCATCAGCAGCAGTGGTGTCAGGGCCATGCTGATGGCTACAACAGCAGTCATAATACTTACTGTTTCTTTAGGCAGGATATTATTCTGTTGGGTGAATGATAGTAATACAAAGCCAAACTCGCCTACCTGTGAAAGCGCCATGGCAAACAGCAGGTTTTGTTCCATACTGATCCTGAAAATTTTGCCCAGTCCGTAGAGAATCACGCCTTTGAGTATTATTAATCCTGCTACGAGGCCCAGGATCATCCAGGGCATTGAGAGTACGAGTTTAAAATCTATAGAGGCGCCGACGGCCATAAAGAAGAGGCCGAGCAGCAGTCCTTTGAATGGTTCAATATCACTTTCCAGTTCATGCCGGTATTCACTGTTGGCGAGTACTACTCCGCCGAGGAATGCCCCCAGTGCGGGGCTTAAGCCTACGAGGCTCATAAGTACTGAAATGGATACTACGAGCAGCAGGGCAACTGCGGTAAAGAGTTCTCTTACGCGGGTACGTGCTATTACGCGCAGTAAGGGACGTACCAGGTAACGGCCGGCAATGAAAATGGCTACTACGGCGCCTAACACTACCAATGTCTGCATCCAGGCCGGGAGGTTATCGCGCAGCGTATGTGAGTGCCCGTTATCGCTGCCTGCATCTGGTCCTGCCAGCAGGGGGAAGATGGCCAGCATGGGGATGACGGCAATATCCTGGAAAAGGAGAACGGAAAAGGAGCTTTGTCCCGCGGCAGAAGATAACAATCCTTTCTCCTTCAGGCTTTGTAGTACAATGGCCGTTGACGAGAGTGAAAAGGTCATACCGAGGGCCAGTGCCGCATTCAGCGGTTGTTTCAGCAGCAGTGCCAGGCCGGCAATGGCAACTGTTGTGGTGAGCACCTGCAGGCCTCCCAGTCCGAGGATGGGCGCGCGCATACTCCATAAGAGGGCTGGTTCCAGTTCAATACCTATCAGGAACAGCATCATGACCACACCGAATTCAGCAAAGTGCATAATATCCTGTCCTTCCTGCCCGATAAAGCCCATGAGCGAGGGGCCTATCACTACGCCTGCCAGCAGATAGCCCAGTACTGAGCCTAGGCCCAGTTTCTTTGCTATGGGAATAAAAACTACCGCTGCTGCCAGGTAGATCATTGCTATAAAAAAGTATGAATGCTCCATGTTATTGAATTTGAAGTTGGCCATCGCGCAGCTTTTCCAGCATCTGCCGGTAGGCTACTGCTTCTTCCCTGATACCTGCGTAACTGAGGCGGTGTGTGCCGTAAACGACATATGGCGGAAGGTATTGCATGTTACACAATGTTGCTGTCTGGTGGAAAGGCAGCAGAAAATCAGTTATACTGTGTTTGTGCCATCCGTTTGGATGATAGCTGGATTCCTGTGCTCCGGCAGAGATGACATTACCCAGGTATTTGCCGCGCAATGCGGTTCCTGTATGTCCGTATGCCCATCCGTGCTCCAGCACCAGGTCCATCCATTGTTTGATGATAGCTGGTGCGCTGTACCAGTACAGCGGATGCTGGAACAGGATAATATCGTGTTGTAATAATAAAGACTGTTCGTGCCTGACATCGATGTTCATGTCAGGATAAACTTCGTACAGATCGTGCAATGTCACTCCCTGTATACCCCGGAGGGCGGTTAATAATTGTGCATGCACCCTGGATTTTTCCAGCGCAGGATGCGCAAATAAGATCAGAATTCTGGCCATAAACCCGTTTTACTAAGACCCTGCGTTGATCAGGAGTATTCCTGTAATAGTAACCTGTATTGATTGAGGATACTTGATTTTGATATAAAGCCTACCAGTTTATTGTCGTCAACAACCGGCAGGTTCCATACCTGTACTTCATCAAATTTACTGATCACATTGGCAACATTATCATGCAAATGTATAATCGCGGGAGGAGGTTTCATCAACTGCCTGACAGTGACCGTGTCATACAGTGCAGGGTTGAACATGATAGGCCGTATATCGTCGAGCGTAATAATGCCATCCAGTTTATCTTCTCCGTTTGCAACCGCTATAATGTTACGGGTACCCAATTTCACCAGTTCTATCAGTTCGCGGAGATTGGAGGAGGGATCTATTTTTTGCATATTTCTTTCTACCAGGTCTTCTGTTCTGAGCATTGACAGGATATTCCTGTCATGTTCTGTTGTGAAGACCTGTCCTTTATCTGCCAGGTGTTTCACGTCAGGCGATATAGGGGAAAACCATTTGGCTATGAGGAAGGAAGTGGTGGATACGATCATCAACGGAATAAAAAGATCATATCCTGAGCTGGATTCTGCTATGAGGAAGATGGCAGTAAGCGGGGCATACATGACGCCGCTCATGACACCGGCCATTCCTACTATTACCATGTTGGTAACAGGTACATTTTCAAAACCCAGCTGTGTACATAGCATGGCAAAGAAATAACCCAGGAAGCCGCCGGCAAACAGGGAAGGCGCGAAATTACCTCCGTTGCCGCCGCTGTTAATAGTAAAGGCAGTTGCAAATACTTTCATGAGGCAGACGCAACCGGTGAAGAGCAGGATCATCCAGCTTTGTTCGGGGAAGTAGCGGAAGAAACTGTGCTGGATAATACTTTCTGACTGGCCGCTGGCCAGGAGTTTCACGCTTTGATAGCCTTCTCCGAACAATGGCGGCATCATTACGCACAGAACGGACAGTATCACACCTCCGATAATGGCTTTACGCAGTGCCGGCCATTTAAGGCCAGTCATGAAGTGTTCTATTCTTTTGGATATCACTATGAAATAGCGGGCGTATAATGCGCTTAGCAGGCCTAATACAATGTAAAAAGGCACATTATAGTAATTGAATGCCTGCCGGGATTCAAAGTGGAACAATACTTCTTCCTGCAGGATGATCTTTGACAGAAGGCTGCCGCAGACAGCGGCGA
Source organism: Chitinophaga tropicalis (assembly GCF_009758205.1). Lineage (GTDB taxonomy): Bacteria > Bacteroidota > Bacteroidia > Chitinophagales > Chitinophagaceae > Chitinophaga > Chitinophaga tropicalis. The sequence goes on along the minus strand of NZ_WRXN01000001.1, from coordinate 402,104 downwards.
GGATGAGCGGGATGAAATCGGAGAACACTACGCCGGTGAGCAGGATCTCAAAAGCAAACATAACGCCTGCTATGGGAGCGTTGAAAGCCGCTGCGATACCTGAGGTAGCTCCGGCTGCCAGGAGTAATGTTCTTTCTTTATATCCCAGTTTATAATTGCGGGCATAGTTGCTGCCAATGGCTGCGCCTGTTACGGCAATAGGGCTTTCCAGGCCCGCAGAGCCACCTAATCCTACTGTAATAGCGCTCTGTATGATCTGGGAATACATCTTTACCGGGGGGATGAGGCTGGAGTTTTGGGCTATTTCATAAAGAATGACCGCAATACCCTTTCTTGACTGCCCTTTAAAGAACCAGATCACTATTATGGTGGTAAGTACTATGCCAAGGAAAGGGAAGAGAGCATAGAAAAAGATCTGTGTACTGAAATGCACTTTGTAGGTAATAAAGTAGTGGATGTAATGTACCAGTACTTTAAGTACCACACCTGCCATACCGGCAACCAGTCCTACCAGGATACCTGACAGGATCAGGAACTGGGTCCTGTTCAGTTTACTGTGCAGCCAGTGGATAATGATCTCATAGCTCCTTACCCTGCGGAGGCTGTAACGTTCAAAGTCGCGTTTAAATCTGAAAAAAGAGTAAAACTTTTTTATGGTCTTGAATTGGCTCATAGTCTGGTGCTTCTTGCTTTCATCATAATTCAATCACTGCATAAACCTTATCGTTCATATACGGACCGCCAGGATGCCGGGCTGTATAATCAAGGTTAATCCAATATTCGCCTTTCACTTCGTGGTAATGTATTTCTTTTACAGGTGGGTGCGGGAATAAGGTGACGATGGCCTGTTTCATGATCTCAAAATCTTCTTTGTTACCACAGTAGAGTTCCGGGTATGCATGACCCTGGATCAGTACTATGCGGCAACGGGCCCCGATAGATTGCAGGCAGGAGGCCATGAGAATGGAGTGGTCATCACAATCGCCTCCGAGGCCATTTTGGATGGTTTCCATGGGAGTGGCGAAGTATTCGTCACGGCGGGTGTCGGGCACATATTTGAAGTGCCGGTTAATATAATTGAACAGTGCCAGGTAGCGGGATACTTTCCCGTATTTAGGGAAGTATTCATCGAAATCGTTAACTGAATGTGCTACGGAGAAATTACGGACCAGGGAATCTTTATAGTTGGTCTTATCTCTTATTCCCCTTACGGTTTTGTCGCGATAGGGCTCTACACGGCGGGGGTAGAGGCTGAGAATGTCAAACTGTTTGTTGTTCTTGGCGCCCCAGTTGCCCTGGACCATTCCCTTATAATCGTTCAAAACGTTGGTGAACGTATAATTGTCTGTGAAGTAGTTGAAACATAAAATGCCTAATACCAGGGCAAATGCCGGAATAATAAGTGGTTTGAACACCCAGAGGAGCAGCCTGGTGAAAAGAAAGGCTATGAGCACAGCTACCAGCATATCCAGGTGCCAGCCCTGGAAAATCAGTGTGGGCAGGTACCGGTTCAGATATGGTGCCAGCGGTATAATTGTTAACAGGCTCAGCAGATTGAGCAAAAACTGTTGAAAGGTGGTGTATTTACTTTCATCTATTGCCATTACAAACTGCAATAACGCAAAATTATGCCAGAAGACATGGAAAAATCTGGCAGATAGCAGTGGCGGACCTATTTGCTATAGGTGTAATTGATTGATAGATAAAATGTTAATGTTCTGATGTTGAGGTCAGAATATGTTTGATAGTTTAAATGAGGTGCTTTTAGTGATCAGGGAGATCTGTAGCTGTGTCTGGTTATATTGCTTTTCGAAGCTAAGTTCCGGATATATTTTCCGCAACATTTTATGACCGATCAGCATGAGTAATTTCAGGTCCATTTTCTGAGAGATATCTATGGCGCTTTCTGCTGTACGCATGGCCTTTGTAAATTCTCCGTCGTGGAAATGGATATCTGACAGGATAAGTTTCTGGAAGACTTCCAGGTGCCGGCTGTTGGTGAAGTCAAAAGTGTAGGTCCGGATCAGCTTTTCTGTGTGGCGGCATATTTTGGCAGCATCGGCGGTATTGCCGGTGTTTAACAGGGAGAAAGCCTGCCAGCAGAGAAGTGATAATCTTAATGTGCTTGTTTTCTGGTATACAAGCTGTGGATGATGTTTAAAGACAAGCTTTGTGTAGTTGAACAGGTTTTTGTAGTCGGATAACACGGAGAATGCCATGCCGGTAAACCTGTATACTATTTCCTGTGATACGGAAGGGGTTTCGCGGGTGGGGCCGCTGAGATAGACAGCATAATTGTATATCTGGTCTTTTATGTTCTCATTGATAATACCAAACTTCATGTATTCATATATGAAGAGGTATAATTCATATGGTGTTACCCAGAGTTCCTGGTCTTTCTGGTTATCGCTGACCAGTTTTTTGATGCTGTTCACTTCCAGTTCACATTGTTCTGCATCCAGCTGGAGGAGTGATGTAGAGAAAAGGATACTCCGTACTTTTAATTTGTCATCTGCAGCTTCTGTCAGTTCCAGCAGGGCGCTGAGCACTCTTTTCTTGCCAAAGTGAATGAAGTTGTCGTTGATGATATTACTGAGTGGTAGTTTACGGAAGTAGCCCTGGGGGAAGACAGATTTAAGAGTGATCTGTTTTTCTTCTTCGTGTTCATGCTGGTAATGAACGGCCAGGTATTCAAGCAACAGGGATTTTTCCATGTTGCTAAGTGGAAGATAGAATATTTTATGGATGCTTTGTATCTGGCCTGTATTGATTGCATACCGCAGCATCCATTTTAACACGCCGGTGCGGTAAGAGGAAGCGGGCAGTTTTTTCAGAACGCGTTGCAGCATTGCATCGTCAATAATATCGTCTGACTGCCGGAGATAATGCATGGCGGTAAAGTATTCCAGCAGGAACTGGTGTGCAAACCGCACTTTTACTTTGAACATTACTTCCTGGCTAAGGTTTTCCTCTACCAGTATATTATCTGCCAGGAGTTCTTTGTAGGATGAGAAAAGGTCTATGTTTTTGTTCAGCAGTTCGCTTTTGTCAGCATATTGCCCTGTTCTTCCCAGGTCCAGCAGCCAGAGCATCTTTTCAATGATCCTGACTTTGAAATTATTGGTGGGAGAGTTGAATACTTTGTTCTGTACAAATTTGGAGATGATCTCAAATAGGCTCAGATGCTCATTTGAGAAGGGTTGACCGGGTCCGGTATTCAGCTGACAGAATAATTGCAGGTAATATGGATACCGCAGTTTCTGCATGAAGCTTTCGCTGAATGTACGGACGGTTGCCGGATCTATGCGGTGATTATATAATACTGACTTGGCTTCCTGTTCTGTTAAGTAAGGCAGGTTGACGTTTGTTTCTTCGTCCATCTCTGCGCCGAGGTACCAGTATCGTCTGAAAGCGGGGTATTGAAGTGAGTGCTGGAAAACTTCCGACCATGTGCTGCTGCGTATGGAGAGGATCACTTTTACCCAGGGGAACATGTCATTTGAATAGACAAATTCTTCCAGCTTTGTATATAATATTTTCAGTTTGTCTGCTGCGATGGTTATCTCGTCAAACCCGTCTATGATGAGGATAAGCCGGCCTTTTACTTTATCGAAGTGGGCTGCGAAATATTCTCTGAAGTTCTCGCCGTTTCCGAGGTTGAGCTGGTTGTCCAGCCAGGATGCGAGGGAGAAGCCTCTTAAGAGCAGGCTGCCGGCGGCGTGAGCATGAATGAACCAGCAGATGTCTTTTTTATATTTTGCGTCTTTACTGAACCAGAAATGTTCGGCCATATGTACCAGGGCGATTGATTTACCCCATCCGGAGGGGGCTATTAATGCGGTGGCAGCATAGTTGCTTTCCAGGAAGCGTTCTGTGTGTGCGAATATCTGTGGCCGGGGGACAGTATGGGAGAAGGGGATCCCTGACCTGTTTTTCAGGGTGAGGATCGTATAATGGGAAACGGTAGCAGCTTTATTTTTCAGCTCCAGCCATTTACCGTCATTGAGTTCGGCTGTATCTGTCTGCAGGTAATGTTGCGCCTGGAAATCGTCCCAATCTTTGTACTGACAGTACTGGGCTAACGTATTTAATGTATAACGTGAAAAGCTATGCTTTGTGGTGGCAAATCCGAATACTCTTTTCAATGTGGTTTCGCTGACTGCTTTGGCTGTTTCGTCTCTGATAAGATCTGACAGCCTTTTACAGTCACTGGGAGTAATAGAGTCCACACCAAATTTACGAGACACCTCGTTCTGAAGTGTTATGATAAAGTCATAGGAGAGATCTATCATACGGGGACAAGAAATGGATTTTATTAAGTAAATGGATTTTGGTTCTGTCGACATAAACTTACGTATAGGTTATGAGTTCAGATTTATTCAGATTAAAATGGATAAAATGAATGAATTGAATATAAATGAACACAATATGATTGTAATTGATAATGAGTGTATAATATTTGAAAAAGTATTTATGGTAAAATATTGGATTTTCTGATTAGTACTGCTTACTAAAATGTATTGCAGAACTACCCGTTTGGTAACACAACTCTTTATAAGAATATTTCCTGTTATTTCCAACTAATGAATGAAATGAACGGCCTTTAAAATAAAATGAACAGGCTGGTTAGCATCCCTAATACTGAATAGGAAAGGTTTATCTACTTTTTATTCTCACAACCTACATTCGTGCCTTATTCCTTTATACGCAATAAGGACGGCTGCACGTGTGACTGACCATTACTGTTTTTGACTGCTTTAACGCTCTATCCTTATCCCCCAAGCTTCATAGCCCTGCCATCCAAAGACTGAATACATCGTGTCCAGGCGAAGAAAGTTCTCTATGCGAAACGATCGGAGAGATTGCAGAAAACACATCATCATTACCCTTTATAACCCGAACCAATTATTAGCTATGTATTTGAAAGCTACTCCTAAAAGCCCGTTGAGAGCTTTTTCTATTATTGTCTTATGTTTACTTTGGTTGCTTGGAGGGCTTGCCAACGTAACTTATGCAATTCCCCTGTCCGGGACGAAGGTTATGAAAGCTGAAGACCAGAGTATGAAGAACTGGTTGAACAGCTATATGGCCAGTCATCCTTATTCCCCTTTGCTGAGAAGCGCCTGGAATGCCACTGACGCACGTGCAGACGGTCCTCTCTGGAGCTTTGCAGGCAGCCAGACCTCGGTTACTTTCGGGCTGGCATGCGCAGCCTGTACGGTTGAGAACGGGAATAATGCTATTGACGGTAATATAAACACCGCCGCCAGAATGGTGTTGCCTGTTGGTGCTATAGGAGGCGTTGGTCTTAAAATGAAATTTACAGGCAGTTACTTTGCCGGTGATAATGTAGCCGTTGATCTTGAAATTCCGGATCAGGGCCTTAGCGGGCAACTGTTGTCAGCATTATCAATAAGCACATTTAACGCCGGCGTTGCAAACAACGATGCCATATCGTTAGATAGTGCGATAGCAAGGATACAGATGCTGGGCGCGGGCTTTGGCTCTACTCCTAAGTTCCGTGTAATCGTTCCTGTAACACATAATTTCGATGAGATACAAGTGAGTTTTTCTGCGCTTGTTTCTGCTTTTTCCAGTCTGTATGTTTATGAAGCTACTGCATTTGTGCCGGTAACGGTAAGTCCGGCGGCACCTGTTGTAACCTCAGGTGGAACAGTTACTTTTTCTTCTTCCAGTCGCCTGCCTGTTACGGGCTTCCGCTGGTATGCGAGTGCAGAAGGCGGTACTCCCCTGGCTACGGGCAATTCCTTTACCACACCTGCTTTAAACCGTACCACTACATATTATGTTGAGGCATCGACAGGAGATGGTCTTACCAGTTATGTAAGAACACCTGTTACCGTACAGGTAAGCGGCGGCGCTGGTCCGCTGTGGACATTTGCCGATCAGCAGGAAAGTCCGATTACCGGCGGAATAGCTTGTGTAGCGTGTTATGTGACAGACCCCGGAAATGCTGTTGACGGAGATACTACTTCTGCGTCAAGGATAGTATTGCCGGTGGGCGTGATCACTTCAGTAGGTCAATTGCTGAAATTCCCGGGAGATTATATAGCCGGGGATCAGATCATACTGGACCTGGATATTCCAGACCAGATGATGTCTCTTCAGGCATTATCAGCTATACAGGTACAGACTTATAATAATGGTTCGGCCAATAATGACGCTACCTCACTTGGAGTAGCCGGTGTACGTACCCAGTTGCTGGGATTGGGCCTGGGCACAACTCCGAAGGTGAGGGTTACTATTCCTACTACAAGAGATTTTGATGGAGCATTGATCAACCTGACATCCGGGTTTGCGGCATTCGGCGCATTGCGTGTTTATGAGGCGGCAGCAGCTATACCGGTTACGGTTACTCCTGCTGCACCTACTATCACTGCCGGCAGTACGGCATCTCTTACTGCTGCTATTGATGGCCGGGTATCTTCTCCTATATTCAGGTGGTATACTACTCCTACGGGTGGTACACCTGTTGCGACAGGCAGTAATTTTGTTACGCCTGCGCTGGCGCGTACCACTACTTACTATGTAGAGGCATTTGATGCTACGGATAACCTGAGCAGTTACTCCCGTACTCCCGTAACCATTAAGGTAGCAGGAGGCCCGGGTACAATATGGAGTTTCGGACAGGATCAGGAAGGCCCCTTAACGGCAGGGGTAGCCTGTGCTGCCTGTATGGTAGATAATCCGCAGCTGGCTGCTGATGGCGATACCACTACGGCGTCGACACTGACAGTACCACTTGGCCTTGCAGCTACAGTAGGACAGCTGGTAAAACTGCCGGGTGTTTACCAGGCGCTGGACAGCATTGTGCTGTTCCTGGAATCGCCGGCGGAAGATATTGCAGGAGTGCTCCTGCCCCGTGTGACCGTTACTACCTATAATAACAGTATTGCAGGACCCGCCGTATCGAACAACGATCCTGTTACACTTGACCAGTCTGTAGTGAACGTACAGCTGATGGGTGGGGGATTGAACAATACCCGCAAATTCAGGGTTACCATACCTGCTACCAAAACCTTTGATGGCGTGCGGGTGGATTATGGCGGGCTGATTGGAGTGTCGGGATCCCTGAAGCTCTATGAAGTGGCAGCCATGATCCCAGTGAAGGTGCTGCCCGATCCGGCCAGAACGGCTTATAATACTTCTATTACACTTACACCTTCTATACGTATTATTAACCCTACTTTTAAATGGTATACCACTCCAACCGGCGGTGCGCCTGTGTTTACCGGCAGCGGTGCTTTTGAGACGCCTAAGCTGTTCCGTAACACTACTTATTATGTGGAGGCGCAGGACCCGGCCGGTACTACCAGCCTGTTAAGGACTGCGGTACCGGTTACTATAGGTGGTGGTAATGGTCCGCTGTGGACATATGGTGTAGATCAGCAGGCGCCTGTTATTACAGGTATATGTGCATTGTGTAATGTAACAAATGCTGCCCTGGCGGCAGATGGTGATACTACCACAGCATCCAGGCTGTCTCTCCCATTGGGAGTAGGCCCTACCCTGGGACAGAAGATCAGTTTCCCGGGAGTATATCATGCGGGAGACAGTATCATTTTAATACTGGGATCTCAGGGTGACCTTCTGGCAGATGCTTCTCTGCTGGGAAGTATCCGTGTGACCACTTCCCTGAATGGTGTCAGCAATAACGATGGACAGGCATTGAATGCTTCGCTGACACATGTGAATCTGCTGCAGCCCGGAGCTATTAATAAATTCCGTGTTGCTATTCCTGTTTCCAAGACATTTGATGGTGCACAGGTAGATATTGCAGGATTGTTATCATTGTCCAACCTCCTGTATATCTATGAGGCGGTGGCTATGATACCGGTTACAGTAGCTCCCAGCCCGGCTAATATAAGCGCGGGTCAGACCGCCACGTTGAACGCCACCTTGCCGGCTATTCCGGGAGCGGTGTTTAACTGGTATGAGTCGAAAGAAGGCGGTGCTCCTGTGTTTACCGGTAACAGCTTTACTACTCCCCCACTTTATCAGAATAAGACTTACTATGTAGAAGCGCTTTCTCCGACTGATGGCCTGATCAGCTTTGTACGTACCGGTGTACAGGTAAATGTAGACGGGCAGAGTGGCAATGGTGCTTTGAGCTGTAGCGGGGCAGAAACGCAGACCTCCGGTACCGGTGGGTTAGCCTGTTTGCTGTGTGTTACAGAGAATGGTGCACTGGCAGTGGATGAAAATCCGCTGACTGCTTCTACTTTACGTCTCGGTATTGGTGCATTGGGTTATGTATTCCAGGACATGATCTTCCCTGTTTCAGGCAAGGCAGGGGATTCCATACGCCTGGGCCTGGGTACTACAACAGGTTTGTTAGATCTTGCCCTGTTGGGTGGCGTTACTGTAGGTGTGGGTAATGGGGCCCGTCCGTTGGATGCGGATATGAGTCCTTTGCAGGATGAGCTGCTGACATTACGTATCATTAATAATGGTCCGCAGAATGCGTATACATTTGTTGCCAATAAGGACTTTGACCGCGTGGAACTGCGTTTCGGAGCGGTTGTTGGCGCTATATCAGCGTTGAATATATATTATGCACAGGTAGTAACACCGATAGCGCAGGTAAGCGCCGGAACTGTGTTTACATGTGCAGGTAACACTGCCACATTGAGTGCTGTAGGCCCGGCAGGATATACCTACCGCTGGTATACTTCTTACGCAGGCGGTACGCTGGTAGGTTATGGTACTACCTTTACTACTCCTGTTATTACGAAGGACACTACCTATTTTGTAGAAGCAGCAGGTAAAGACAGCTGCGGCAGTGAGAAACGTACGGCTGTACAGGTGAAAACGGGCCTGCCTGGCGTAAGTGTGACCCCTTCTGCCGCTTCAGTTGTTGAAAACGCTACTCCTACTTTTAATATCGTATCTCCGAGCGCTGGTAACCAGTACAACTGGTACAATGTGCCGACCGGTGGTACGCCCATATTTGTGGGCACCCAGTTTACAACGCCTCCGGTAACGGCGAATGTTACTTACTATGCGGAAGCGGTATCACTTGGTGATCCTGCCTGCCGTAGTCTGCGTACGCCTGTAGCTGTAACATTGAGCGGTAGCGGTGGGCCAGTACCTCCGGGAGATATTGATTGCGGTGGTGCAACCAGCCAGGTAACAACTACTGCAGGTATCTGTGTTGGCTGTTATGTAGAGAAGCAGGATTCCGCTGTAGATAACAGTACGCAGACAGCGTCAGTGATGCATACTATTCTTGGGGTAGGCTCTTATGTACAGCAAACCCTGATATTCCCAGGGGTTGGTGTGAAGGGAGACAGTATCCGTATTAAGATAGGCTTCCCGGTTACACTGGCTGATCTGAGTGCACTGTCAGGTATACAGGTTTCTTCTGCCAATGGAGCTATAAGTAATAATGATGCAGTTACGTTAAGCGGATCATTACTGAACTTTAAGTTTATAAATGCCAATGAGGCTCTGTTCTCCTTTGCTCCTGGTGCAAACTTTGACAGGGTGAACGTTCGCCTTAATGGCCTGGCAACGGCGCTGACAAGCCTTAAGCTGTATTCTGCGCAGATCTTTGCAGGCACACCTACTGTAGAGAAGGACACAGTGTATGTATGTCAGGGTAATACGGCTACATTAAGAGCTACCGGTCCGGGTACTGTGTTCCGCTGGTATAATCAGCCTACAGGTGGTACACCGCTGGCTACCGGTGCTACTTACCAGGTAACAGGCACCACAGATGCTATCTATTATGTAGAAGCAATTTCTTCTGCGGGTTGTATCAACCCTGTAAGGAAAGCAGTATATGTAATTGTAGGTCTGCCTCAACCACTGGTAACGCCGCTGGTAAGCAATATCAATACGGGTGAAACAGCCACTTTCACGGTAAACAATCCTAATCCTGCTTATCAGTATAACTGGTATACTGTTCCTGCGGGAGGTACGCCGGTATTGGCTAATTCGACTACTTTCACTACTCCTCCGTTAACTGCGTCGGCGGTGTATTATGTGGAGGTAAGAGATCCTGTGAGTAACTGTACCAGCCCAACGCGTACGATGGTACGTGCAGAGATCAACCTGCCTACAGAGCCAACACCATGTAGTTATGCTACACAACAGCAAAGTCCTATCATCAATGGCATCTGCCTGTTGTGTGGAGTGTCTGACCCTGGACTGGCCGTAGACCAGAATGCCAATTCTGCTTCTACTATTACGGCAACATTGAGTGCTGTGGGATATGTTGGTCAGCTATTACGTTTTGATAATGCTCATCCGGCAGGCGATAGTATTATACTGGACCTGGAAGTACCTGGTCAGGTAATAGATGCGTCATTGCTGGGAGGTGTAAGACTAGAAACATATGCTAATACTACTGCTAACGGGGATGCCAGATTCCTAAATGACCCTGCAGTTCACTTTACCTTCTTAAATACAGGTAATAAGGTAAGGGTTACTGTTCCTGCTACCAGGACCTTTAATGGGGTGCTGATAAGCATTAATGGCCTGTTAACTGCGGTTACCAGTGTGAAGGTTTACTTTGCAGCGGTGGTAACGCCAAGACCAACGGTGGATGTTCCCACAGTAGATATATGCAGTGGTAATACTGCTACACTTACCGCCACAACTACCAACGGCGCCAGCCTTTACTGGTATGCCGGCGCCGTAGGCGGTACTCCGATGGATACAGGCAGCACGTTTACAACGCCTGTATTAACATCTTCAACTACGTATTATGTAGAGGCATCCCGTTATGGTTGTGCTAATCCTACAAGGGTGCCTGTACGGGTGAATGTAGGTACTGTTCCTACTGCTCCTGTGGCAGCTGGTCAGAGCATCTGTTCCGGAGGTCAGGCTACTTTGCTGGCAACAGCGCCAACAGGGGCTACTTTCCGCTGGTATACTGCTGCAACTGGCGGCACCCTGCTGGCATCTACAGCAAACTACACTACCAATGCCCTCACTGCTGATACTGCTTTCTATGTGGAAGCATTTAATAATGGCTGCTCCAGTTCTGTAAGGACGAGGGTGCCGGTGATTGTCAGCCCGGCGCCGACCAACCTCACTGTTACGCCGATGGGCACTTCTGTGAGCAGTGGTCAGGGGGCTATCTTTACAGCCAACGCTACCGGTACCAATGTTATCTACAAATGGTACAATGCCGCCGGAGACTCTATCTTTACCGGTGCAGTGTTCAATACCGGCCCGCTTACCGCTACTACTACCTATACTGTGGAAGCAGTGAATGCAAGTGGTTGTAAGAATGGTCCGCGTGTATCTGTTACTGCAACAGTGATCTCCTCTAACAATGACGTGCCTTGTGATGCTGCCAAAACTGAAACTAATGGCGCTAATGGTATCTGCCTGGGATGTTTTGTGGAGAACCCGTTACTGGCGGTAGATAACAGCACTTCTACCAGTTCCAGTCTTCATGTGATACTGGGGCTGACCAATGGTTATATAGAACAGAAACTTATCTTCCCGCAGGTTAGTGAGCCGGGAGACAGTGTACAGGTTTCCATCTCGTTTGATGGTTCCCTGGCAGATATAGGACTGCTGTCTACCCTGCAGATAGGCTCTTTCAACGGAGGAACGTCCAATAATGACTTTGTTGCGTTGAACAGTTCTGCAATACGGGTAACATTGCTTAACGGTAATCAGCAAGCTATGGTAGGATTTAAGCCGGCAGCCCTGTTTGACAGGATCGCTATAAGACTTAATTCCGGGGTGGCAACTGCACTGAGCGCAGTGAATGTACATTATGCAAGCAGGCTGGTAGGGTTGCCGGTTATAACCGGTGATACCATCTGTGCCGGCAACAGCGCTACGCTTACTGCCAGTGGCCCTGCCAATGTATCGTTCCGCTGGTATACTACAGCGGTAGGTGGTACGCCGATCTTTACCGGCACCAGCTTCCCGACACCGGCGCTCAACACAAGCACTACCTATTATGTTGAGGCTGTGAAAACAAGCCTGAACTGTCCGAACCCTCAGCGTGTTCCGGTAGTTGCCAAGGTTGATCCTACCCCGGATGTTCCGGTACTGGATACTACTGCACTCACCATTTGCAGTGGCAGCACGGCTACCTTCAATGTACAAACGGCAGCGGGTGTTACCTATAAATGGTATACAACCCTGGCTGGCGGTACGCCTATCCATACAGGACCATCCTTCACTACTCCTGCATTGACGGCTACAACAGTTTATTATGTAGAAGCATCCAACACAGCAGGATGCGCCAATACCACACGCAGACAGGTAACTGTAAATGTCACTACACAACCTGTGGCGCCATCGGTAACTCCGACAGCCGCTACTATCTGCGCAGGCTCCAGCACCCAGCTGGTGGCCGCGTCTACTACTGCGGGCGTTGTGTTCCGCTGGTATACTACAGCTACCGGAGGTACTCCTGTATTTGAAGGAGCTTCTTTCCAGACGCCTCAGCTGAACACAACTACTACGTACTATGCAGAGGCAGCTGCAGGAGCGTGCGCCAGCAGTACCAGGACGGCGACTATTGTAACGGTTAACCCTGTTGCAGCAGCTCCGACAGTAACAACGGTGCCGGCAGACGGTAATGTGGTATCTGGTCAGTCAGCTACACTGACGGCTACTTCCACTACTCCTGGAGTAGTATATAACTGGTACACTGTAGCTACAGGCGGAAGCCCTGTATTTACGGGACAGGTATTTAACACGCCAATCCTCACCAGCAGCATTACTTACTATGCAGAAGCTGTTGTGCCGGGAGGTGATTGTCCGAGTGGCCGTACTGCGGTACCGCTCACTGTCAGCGTAATACCAAATACTGCGTGCGACTTTGCGAACTCACAAGCTAACAGCACTACTGCTGTATGTGTGCTCTGCTCAGTACAGGATGCGAATAATACTACAGATGCAGATCTGAATAACTTCTCCATACTGTCAATACCGCTTGCTGCCGGTAATAACGGAGGTGTACAGCAAAGCCTGATCTTCCCATCTGTTGCGGCAGCCGGAGACAGTGTACGCATCACTATGGAATTGCCATCACAGGTGATAGATGTTTCCCTGCTGAGTGCAATAGAAGTATCCAGCTTTAATGCCAATACGGCTAACAATGATGCTCAGTTGCTGAACAGCAGTAATGTAAGTGTGAGAATACTTACAGGCGGTACCAAGTTCACCGTGGCATTTGCGCCTGGAGCTGCATATGACCGCGTGCAGGTGCGTCTGAGAGCGGGTGTGATAAGCGCTCTGCTGAGGTTGAACCTTTATTATGCAACAAGGCAGGTATCTGCTCCGGTGGTGGCCACACGTAATGTGACCATCTGCAGCGGATCTACAGCTACGCTTTCGGCTACTGCAAGCGCGGTTGCGAAACTTGAATGGTATGATGCTCCGGTTGGTGGTAACAAGGTGTTTGATGGTGCAACCTTCGTAACACCGGCATTGACTGCTACGAAGACCTACTATGTACAGAGTGTACGTACCAGCAACGATTGCGCTAACCCGAACAGGGTATCAGTAACTGTGAGTGTGGTACCGGGCCTGACAGCGCCATCTGTCAATAACGCTACAGTTTGCGCTGGTCAGCAGGCTACACTTGCCGCTAATGTAACAGGAACAAATGTAGTGACCAGATGGTACAGTGCTCCGACAGGAGGTACTCTGTTGTTTACCGGTACTACTTATATAACCAACGCTGTGAATGCAGACACTGCATTCTATGTGGAAATTGCTAATGGTGCATGTACTCTGGCAACAAGGGTAAGGGCAACTGTGACAGTAGGTGCAGCAGCGCCTACACCAACCCTGGCGGCCAATAATGTAAATATCTGTGCAGGTCAGCAGGCAATCTTTAACGTAACCTCTGCAACAACAGGTGTTACCTACAGGTGGTATACGGCTTTGACAGGAGGTACTGCGATCTTCACCGGTCCGGCATTTACTACTCCTGCTCTCAGTGCTACTACTGTATACTATGTGGAAGCTACCAGCAATGCTTCACAGTGTGGTACCGGATCTGCAAGGGTGGCTGCTACTGCAAGCGTAGCGCTTAACCCGACAGCGCCTCAGCTGATAAGCGGCAACGTAAGTGTCTGCTCAGGCCAGGACGCTGTACTTGCGGTACAGAATCCGCAGGCAACGCTGACTTACCAATGGTATGATGCGGCTACTGGCGGCACATTGGTACATACCGGTGCAACCTTCACTGTACAGGCAGTAACTGCCAATGCTTCTTATTATGTACAGGCAGTGAATAACAACGGCTGTATCAGCACAGGTGCACGTGCACAGGTTAATATCACGGTTGCTCCTGCTCCGGCGGCTCCAACTGTAAATGCCGCTTCAATAACTGTTTGTGCAGGAAGTACGGCGACGCTGGCGGTTACGAATCCGAATGGCTCATTCACTTATCGTTGGTTTACGACAGCCACAGGCGGCACTGCTGTGTACACCGGCAGTACAGTTATCACAGGGGTCATCAATACAAATACCGACTTCTATGTAGAAGCCAGCAATGGTAACTGTAACAGTACCACCAGGACGCTGGTACGTGTAACAGTAACGCCGGGCGCACCTGTTCCGACCCTGGAATCCAATAACGTGAGCACCTGTGGCGGCTCTACAGCTACCCTGCGTGTTACATCGGCTACGGCAGGTATAGAATACAGGTGGTATACTGTGGCAACGGGAGGAACGCCGGTATTTACAGGTCCTGTATTTACAACTCCTGCGCTCAGCGCCACTACTGTTTATTATGTGGAAGCAATTAATACATCCGGCCAATGCGGCAGTAGCAGTGCGAGAACAAGCGCTACCGTTACCGTAGGACAGGCGCCGGAAGTGCCGGTACTGACCGCGGCTAATGTAAGGGCATGTGCAGGTGGGGATATAACCCTGTCAGTGCAGAACCCGCAGGCGGGCATCACTTATCAGTGGTTTAACGCGGCAACCGGCGGTACATTGGTATTTACCGGTCCTGACTTTACTGTAAGTGCTGTTAACAGTGATGTGACCTATTATGTACAGGCAGCTATCGGCACTACATGTGCAAGTGCTTCCCGTGCAGCGGCCAGCATTACTATAGACGCTGCAGCGCCGACACCGGATGTTGTGGCAACCAACCTGGTAACGTGTGTAGGTGGTACAGCTACTCTGAATGTGCAGAACCCGGATGCTTCACTGACCTATCGCTGGTATAATGCGCCGTCAAACGGCAACCTGCTGGCAACTGGTCCTGAATACACTACGGGGGCACTGAATACCAATACTACCTTCTATGTGGAAGCCCTGAACGGTACAGGTTGCAGCAGCCTGGCCAGGAAAGGAGTAACGGTGACTATTGTAAACACAATAGATGCACCGCTGGCAAACGGAACTACTATCTGTGCAGGTAACACAGCTGTACTCTCAGTAGAGAATCCGCAGGCAGGCATATCCTATAAATGGTATAATGCGGCAACGGGCGGTAATCCTGTATTTACCGGTGCGAACTTCACCACAGATCCGCTGACAGCTACTGTTACCTACTATGTGGAAGCAGCTACCGGTGGTTGTGTGAGCGCAAGCCGCACAAGTGTGATCGTGAATGTGAACAGTACTCCGGCAGTACCTGATGTAGACATTGCGAACCTGCAGGTTTGCGCTGGTCAGGCAGCAACGCTGAGTGTGCAGAACCCTGATGCGTCAGTGACCTATAACTGGTACACTACTCTTACCGGTGGTACTCCGGTGGGTACAGGTGCAACATTTGCAACACCAACCATCAATACAAACACTATGTATTATGTAGAAGCGCTGAATGCGAACGGATGCGCCAGCATGAACCGTGCGGCCGTAAGCGTGACAGTAGGCGCTCCTGTGAATAATACAACAGTAGTTGGTAATGATGCTGTTTGTCCGGGAAGTACAGTAACGCTTACAGCATCGACAACGACAGCAGGAGCTACCTTCCTCTGGTATACAACGGCTACAGGCGGAACAGCTATTGCAACAGGCGCGACTTACACAACTCCGGCGCTCACCGCAAATGCTACTTACTATGTAGAGACTGTTTCTCCAGGTGGTTGCAGCAGTGACAGCCGTACAGAAGCGCAGGTGACTGTGCTTGAACAACTGGATGCACCGGTGGTGACAGTAGATTCTACCAATGCTCAGAGTGTGACCTTCAAGTGGGATGCTGTACCAGGGGCCGTGAGTTATGAAGTAACGCTGGATAACGGAGTAACCTTCTCTGTTCCAAGTTCAGGTGCAGCGGGACTGTCTCATACTGTAACCGGTCTTACGCCTGCGCAATCTGTAAGTATACGTGTAAGGGCTATAGGCACCAGCAGCTGTCAGAACAGTGAGCTGTCTGCGTCTGTCACCGGCAAGGCTGAGAACCCGCTTGGCAACAAGATCTTCATACCGAACGTGTTCACACCAAACGGAGACGGTCTGAATGATGTGCATATGGTATATGGTAATACTATTGCCAATATGGTGATAAGGTATTACAACCAGTTTGGTCAGCAGATCTTTGAATCAAAAGACCAGCGTACGGGATGGGATGGCACGATGAGCGGCCGTCAGCAGCCGGTGGGCGTATACATCTACGTGTTCCGTGCAACGCTGCAGGATGGCTCTGTAGTGAATATGAAGGGAACTGTAACGATAGTCCGTTAAACAATCAACTGATAAAGGCCGGGATAGTTGGAAGACTATCCCGGTCATTCATAAAAGTTTAAACATCTTCCTATGAAGAAAAAGAATATACACATTATTGTATCGATGTTGCTGACTGTGCTGGTGCCCAGGCTGGTCCAGGCACAGGTTGATCCTCACTTTTCACAATATTACGCCTATCCCCTCTGGCTGAACCCGGCGCTTACCGGTGTTGTTGACGGCGATTATCGTGTCAGTGCAAACTACCGTAATCAGTGGGTGAATATAGGGAAGCCATTTTCTACTACCGGCGTATCGTTTGATGCGGCTACGGCAAACAATGTGGGTGTGGGGCTGAACATCATTAATATGTCTGCCGGTGATGCAGGATATAACTACCTAAATGCGATGGCCAGCTTCTCTTATCGCGGAGTAAGGTTTGGTGAGACGGGTACCAGCCAGCTGGTGTTTGGTGTGCAGGGCGGCATGATCAACCGGAAAATAGATCCTGCGAAATGGCGGCTGGGCAGTCAGTATGACCCTGTGATAGGATTTGATCCTTCCAAGGGCAGCGGGGAAAATATCAACACTACTTCCTCCAATGTATTTGATGCAGCTGCAGGGGTTATGTTCTTTGACGGCAATCCCAACCACCAGTTCAATCCATTTGCGGGATTTTCTGCGGGGCATATTACCCGTCCTAAAGACCCGTTTGTATCCGGCGACAATGACAGGCTGCCGGTTCGTTATATGACGCATGGAGGTACACGTATCAAACTGAATAATACAATCAGCATTATACCCAACGGATTGTATTTAAGGCAGGGTAATGCACATGAAACAGTAGTAGGCGTATACGGGCAAATGTACGTAAACGAGGAATTCGATTTTATGGCCGGTGGCAACTACCGCATTAAGGATTCTGCTATACCTTTTGCAGGATTCCACTATAAGAGCTTTGTACTGGGAGTCAGCTATGATATTAATACTTCAAATCTCAGAAGGCTGGCAAACGGAAGCAACAGCTTTGAAATATCCTTATCATTCATCAACAGGAAAAGAAGGGTCTTTTCCGAAGAAAATTTCTTCTGCCCGCGGTTGTAAAAATTAAAAAAACACGGATGAAAAAAATTGAACGCTACTGGCTGATTATCGCACTAATATGTACTGTTAGCTCTGTAAATGCACAATACGTTTACGATTACAAGCGGACCGGCGATATTTATTTTGAAGCCAAGGATTACTATTCTGCTGCCCAATACTACAATAAAGCGCTTGGTACATTTAAGATAAAGCCCCAACAGATACTTCCTTATACTGTGGGATTGAGGGGAAAGGAATCAGGGAAGATCAAGGATTATGAAACAGTGGTTTATCGTCTTGCGGAGTCATACCGTCAGTACAATGATTATGGCAATGCAGAGAAATACTATGAGCAGGTTGTCGGGTTTAACAATGAAACGCTTTTTCCTCTTGCCCGTTTCTGGTATGGAGTAAGTTTGCGGGCAAACGGCCGGTACCAGGAGGCGCTGGACCAGTTCCGGCAGTTTAAGGCAAAATATGCCAAGGTGGATGAATATGCCACCAGGGCTGGCCTGGAGATAGCCTGCTGTGAATTTGCTATATCTGAAGCAAGTAAAATGCCTGGATATACTATAGCGAAGATAACGGGTGATGTGAATGAAGGCGGAGCTAACTATGCTCCTGTTGTGATGAATGAAAATATGCTGATGTTCACGTCCTCACGTGCGGACAGCAGCATGCTGGAAAAGGAAAAGAAAACGAAAAAGGTAAACCCCTATGTGAATAACCTCTTCCAGGCAACAGGTAAGGGTAATAATTTTACCAACAGTAAGGCGGTCATTATGCCTGAGATGAAGGATGTTGACCAGGGAGTATCGGCGGTCAGTCCTGACGGGAACACCATTTACCTGACACGCTGGACCGTTAAGAACGGGGTCAAGGCCGCATCTATCTATATGAGCTCCCGTAAGGGAACTGAATGGGCGGAGCCGAGGGCGCTGGGGGCAAATGTGAATGTGGAGGGGTATAGTTCTATGCAGCCGTTCATTACTTCAGACGGCAAGTACCTGCTCTTTGCGTCTAACAGGCCCGGGGGGATGGGAAAAAATGACCTCTGGTATTGCCTGATAGAAAATGGTTCTATAGGCGCTGCCCGGAATATGGGTACCGGTATCAATACACGGGATGAGGAGCAGGCGCCGTTCTATGATTCGGAGAAAAATGCGCTGATCTTCAGTTCTGACGGCCGTGTAGGCCTGGGGGGGCTGGATTTCTATAAAAGCGAGGGTGACTTCAGTAACTGGGGTGTACCTCAAAACCTGGGGGCCCCGTTGAATTCTCCTAAAGATGATATCTACTATGCGGCAACGGACAGCAAGCGTCCTATGGCGGCAGGGTATATCAGTTCTGACAGGGAATCAGTGTGCTGCCTGGAACTTTTTAGCATCAAAAAGATCTCGAAAACAATTAATGGCCTGGTACTTGATTGTGATAATAAGCTGCCTCTTACAGGCGCTAAAGTGACCCTCCTGGACACGATTAAACAGAAAGTACTGCAACAGATCACGCTGGATGAATCAGGCAGGTATGAGTTTGAAGTAGAGCCATTAAAGCATTATAAGATAATGACGGAGAAGGAGAACTATTTTTCAAAAGCAGCCTATGTGAATACGGATGAGCTTACCAGGATAGATTCTATGGCAAGTCCCTCTCTCTGTCTGAAACGTTATGAAATAGGCAAACCTATTATACTAAAGGATATTTATTATGACTTTGATAAAGCTACATTACGCCCGCAGTCTCTGATAGTGCTGGATACCGTTGTGTCTATCATGATGGATAATCCGAACATCATTATAGAAATGAGTGCGCATACGGACAGTAAGGGTAAGGATGCTTATAATATGAAATTATCTCAGAGGAGGGCGCAATCCTGTGTTGATTACCTGATCAGCAAGGGAATATCAAGTGACCGTATGATTGCAAAAGGTTATGGGGAGTCCAGGCCTATTGCACCGAATACGTTACCTAACGGTAAAGATAATCCGGAGGGCAGACAGTTGAACAGGAGAACAGAATTTAAAGTGCTGCGTGTAACTCAGTTGAATTAGAGCTTACACGGCTAAACCTGGTAATTCCGGCCTGGCCGGGAGCCATATCCTAATCGAGAGTAGACCATCATAATAATGGCCGGATTTTTCCGGCCATTATTATTTCATCAACCTAAACCTATTACTAGTAGTGTCTCAATTGAGACATAAGAGATATTACTGAGCGCTTTTCCAGATATTGCCGATAGCAATGATGCTGTCTTTAGTTGCGCTGAATTTCATTTTTGCGAAGGCACTGATAGCTACTGCGCTGTCGTAGTTGAATTTGCGTGGTGCGCCGTTAACATCAACTGTTTTCAGGTTCTTCCAGATGGTTTTGGTAACTGCGTTACCTGTGCCAGTGATAGTATCGTTCAACAGTACAGTTTCTGTAGGTGCTGCAACAGTACCGGCTAACAACTGATAAGGGTGTTTTGTGCTTGCTGTTGTTTTGTTGATAGTGATAGTCATATCTACGCTGCTGTCTCTGTTTTCAGTCAGCTTAATGGTACCAACCTGTGTGGTTGATGTAGCGCTACCAGTAAGTTTGTATTCTTTACTACGCAGGGTTGGAGCCGGATCGTCATCATCACTGCAAGCTGCAAAAGAAATACCCAATACAAGGCCCAGAGCTCCCAGTTTGAGAGCATGTTTTTTAATCGTAAGCATGGTTTCCGTTTTAATTAATCAGGTTATAATTCGATGGTTTCCTATTAGTCTTTTTTTTCAATAATGGTTTTTCAATGTTGATGCAATTGTTAAACGGGAGTGTATCTGAAATGTTACAATGAGATTAGAAAAATTATTTAATGTGTTTTACTCATCAGTTTAATCTCTTCGGGAAGAAGCGGGAAAAGCTATAAGAAAAGGGAAAGTATACAATAGTTGTGCAGATAATGTCAGGAATGGAGTATATATGGATATATGCCAGGAACGTACCTGGAACTTGCTACTATCAATGCTTTTGATATGGGGTTGATGTGGATTTGATGTGGACTTGATCAGGAATTGATAAACGGAACTTTGTTGCAGGAAATGTTGATAAAAGGTAAGTGAATCTAAGGATGTAAGGAGAAATAAAAAAAACAATATACCTTTGTGCTCTTCAACCTAGAAACCATGAAAATGTAATCCAATATCCGGTACTTCCGGATATGTTCTTCGCCCCTTTTTTTAGCAGGTACAGATTGATACCTCAAGTTTCATTTATTAATATCCAAAGCAGAACTATGCGTAATACACAGGCAACATCCGGCCTGGGCAGGGTATTCCGGCTGTTTATCACGGCTATATCCGGCAAGGAGAAGGAGTTTACGAGCGGTAGTATTAACCGTGCCATCTTTTTATTATCGGTACCGATGATCCTTGAAATGGTGATGGAATCACTGTTTGCGGTAGTTGATATTTTCTTTGTAAGCAAGTTAGGCAAGCATGCCATTACTACTGTAGGTTTAACAGAATCTATGATGACGCTGGTCTATACGGCGGCTTTTGGGCTAAGTATGGCAGCCACAGCTGTTGTGGCAAGGCGTACGGGAGAGAAGGACGCTGATGCGGCGGCACACAGTGCTGTACAGACGCTTTATATTGCGTTGGCACTGGCAACGGTGATTGGCATTACGGGGGTGATATTTGCGCCTGATATACTGACATTGATGGGTGCATCTGCGGAGGTAAGGGAAAGTGGTCATATTTATACCCGGATCATGCTGGGAGGTAACCTGATCGTTGTGTTGCTATTTCTTATTAATGGTATTTTCCGTGGTGTGGGTGATGCCGCCATTGCCATGCGTTCTTTGTGGATAGCTAACATTCTGAACATTATCCTGTGCCCTATAATGATCAATGGCTGGGGGCCTGTTCCTGCGTTCGGCCTTACCGGAGCTGCCCTGGCTACTACTATTGGCCGTGGGTTGGGTGTTTGTTACCAGTTGTATCATCTCTTTGGTGGTAAGGGGCTGATAATGATCAAGAGGTCTCATTTATGGCCTGATGGGGAGGTTATATGGCGGCTGATGAAGATTGCAGGCGGTGGTACTGCACAGCTGCTGATCAACACGGCCAGCTGGATATTCCTGGTAAGGCTGATAGCCCGTTTCGGGGAGGATGCGGTGGCTGGTTATACTGTTGCCATCAGGGTAGTGATCTTTACGTTGCTGCCGGCGTCAGGTATGGCCAATGCGGCGGCGGCGCTGGTGGGACAGAACCTGGGCGCTGGTCAGCCGGACCGGGCTGAACGTTCTGCATGGAGGGCTGCGTTCTTTAACATGGTGTTCCTCGGTATGGTATCTTTAATGTTCCTGTTCAGTGCCCGGAGCATTATAATACTGTTCACGCAGGACCCGCTGGTAGTTACTTATGGAGCGCAATGCCTGCAGCTGGTAAGTGTGGGATATATCTTTTATGCGTTTGGTATGGTGCTTTCACAGTCTTTCAACGGGGCCGGGGATACGAGGACGCCGACCATTATCAATCTTTTTGCTTTCTGGATGCTGCAGATGCCGCTGGCATGGATACTGGCCGTTATGTATAACTGGGGGCCGGCGGGTGTTTTCTGGGCTATTTCCATTTCAGAATCATGCCTGGCCATAGCTGCCATCTTTATATTCCGTAAAGGATGGTGGAAGCAGGTAAAAGTTTAGTTACATTTGCGCGGTATTTTTATTTATCATGTAACTAAACCCAATAAAAAAATAAGCATGTCGCTAACAGTTGTAGGCAGTATGGCGTTTGATGATATAGAGACGCCCTTTGGTAAATCTGGTCGTATTATAGGTGGGTCAGCCACTTTTATTGCATGGGCAGCTTCAAATTTTGTACAGCCCATCAACCAGGTTTCTGTGATCGGGGGAGATTTTTCCCAGGAAGAACTCGACGCACTGGCATCTAAAGGAGTGGCGCTTGAAGGCGTACAGATAAAGAAAGATGAAAAATCTTTTTATTGGGCGGGTAAGTATCACATGGATATGAACACCCGTGATACACTGGCTACGGAACTGAATGTGCTGGCAGATTTTAAGCCTGTTATACCCGAGAGCTACCAGGGCAGTGAGTTCCTTATTTTGGGTAACCTGACACCACAGGTGCAGATGGATGTTATAAAACAGCTGAAGGTAAGACCCAAGCTGATAGTAATGGATACTATGAACTTCTGGATGGAAGTGGCTATGGACGATCTGAAGAAGGTGCTGAAAGAAGTGGATGTGCTGCTGGTGAATGATGGTGAGGCGCGTCAGCTGAGCGGAGAGTATTCCCTGGTAAAGGCTGCGCGTAAGATCCTGACTATGGGGCCGCGTTACCTGATCATCAAGAAGGGGGAGCATGGTGCGTTACTGTTTCATGAGAATCATGTATTCTTTGCTCCGGCCCTGCCGCTGGAAGATGTATTTGATCCTACCGGTGCGGGCGACACTTTTGCCGGAGGCTTTATCGGACATCTGGCTAAGACAAAGGATATCTCTTTTGAGAATATGAAGACGGCCATCATTGTAGGTTCTGCAATGGCTTCTTTCTGTGTGGAGAAGTTTGGTGTAGGACGTTTGCGTGAAATAACACAGGAAGACATCAATGCCCGCCTGGAGCAGTTCGTTGAACTGGTGAATTTTGATATTGATCTTGTATAGAAATATTCAGGCTGGCCTCTGGCCAGCCTGTTTCTCTTTATTTATAAATCTCATTCAGAATAGCCGCCAGCCTCAAGCCTCCTTTCAGTAACTGCTGATTCATATATCCTACAAACCAGTAATTATAACGATAGCTCAGCTTATCATTTGCATGAGTAAGTGAATAGATCTTATCTGCCAGCTGATGTGATTCAAACATCCAGTCAGCAATACTGCCACTCTGCAGTTTCGCAATTTCTGCTTTTGAAGCGGTGTCCAGTGCCGCAGTGTATTCTGTATAACTAAGCTGCTGGAAATCTACAAGGTGTTCATCCCATACCCTGTGCAGATTGGTTTGTTTGTCAAACCACATAACCTGTACTTTATTTCCGCCGAGGTCTTCATCCCTGCCTACATGTAACGGCTGATGCATATCTCCTATCATATGGATAAGGAAAGAAACAGCAAATACTTTATCTGCTTTTGATACGGCTGGATCTTTTAATTGCCTGATAAGCGCCTGCGTCTGCGTATAGAGGTTCTCTTCAGTATGTTTATGCAGGAGTTCATCAAACTGTACGCGGGTGCTGTTTGCAGGAAAGTCGAGATAGTGCCAGGGGGAGGTATTGTCATACTTATGAGTGGTATCAGATTTGATGAAATCAGGCCAGTTAGCCACCATTGCCATGCTTTGCGGGCCAAGCAATGCAAGGATAGCTTTGCGGGCTTTGGGCGTAAGATGATGGCTTGCGATTTCAGCCACTATGCGATGACCGGTAACACCCCATGCAAAGCCTGTAGCCGGAATAATGAACAGGAACAGCATTGCCGGTAAAACATGGTATAATTTTCTAAGCATAAAAAATGAGTCGGTTAATTAAAGTAGATGCCAATATATTATATAAAGGTGAGCCGGATTTCTGATATGAAAAAATGGGAGTGTGCCAGTTTGAGTTTCTTTTTGATGTAGAACCTGAAATAATTGCTCAAAAACAGGGTTTTGCCGAAGGCGAAACCCTGTTTTTGAGAGGAGAGGATTAACCGGCCGCAGGCCGGTTAAAATTCAGATTGCTGCACTACTGAAAAAGCGGTGACGATTATTTGTAAATTTGAAAACGTTATAATTAGAAGATATGCCATTCAAAATTAATGCACCATATGCCCCTGCGGGTGATCAGCCGGAAGCTATACGCCAGCTGGTGGAAGGAGTACAGAACGGAGCTCCTTACCAGACATTGCTGGGAGTGACCGGATCGGGAAAGACCTATACTGTAGCTAATGTGATCCAGCAGGTACAGCGGCCCACGCTGGTACTGACCCATAACAAAACACTGGTGGCTCAGCTGTACGGAGAGTTCCGCCAGTTTTTCCCTGATAATGCGGTTGAGTATTTTGTGTCTTACTATGATTATTATCAGCCGGAGGCTTACATGCCGGTGAGTGATACTTATATAGAGAAGGATCTGTCTATTAATGAGGAGCTGGATAAGTTGCGTCTGAGGGCAACTACGAACCTGTTGTCTGGCCGGAGGGACATCATTGTTGTGGCCAGTGTGTCCTGTATCTATGGTATGGGTAACCCTACGGATTATGAGAATGGTATTATACGCCTGCACCAGGGGCAGACCATTGGCCGGAACACTGTACTGCATGGATTGGTGAACTCTCTTTACACCCGTACCACGGGAGATTTTAACAGGGGGAATTTCAGGGTGAAGGGGGATACGGTGGATATTAACCTGCCTTATGTGGATTATGGCTACCGGATCACTTTCTTCGGGGATGAAGTGGAGGAAATAGAAAGCTTTGATATAGAGTCGGGGAAGCGTATCATGACGATGGAAAATGCCGCCATTTTTCCGGCTAACCTGTACCTGGCCCCGAAGGACATGATGGCGCAGATCATTTTTGAGATACAGGATGAACTTACGGCGCAGGTAGAATATTTCCGTTCAATTGGCAAGCACCTGGAGGCACAGCGTTTGTCTGAGAGGGTGAACTATGACCTGGAGATGATCCGGGAGCTGGGTTATTGCAGTGGTATTGAGAACTATTCCCGTTTCCTGGACAGGCGTAAACCGGGCACCCGTCCGTTCTGTCTGCTGGATTATTTCCCAAAGGACTTCCTGCTGGTGATAGATGAAAGTCACGTTACGATACCCCAGATAGGTGGTATGTACGGAGGGGACCGTTCCCGTAAGCTGACGCTGGTGGATTATGGTTTCAGGCTGCCTTCGGCGATGGATAACCGTCCGCTGAACTTCTATGAGTTTGAGAACCTGGTGAATCAGGCCATTTTTGTGAGTGCTACTCCCGGTGACTATGAGCTGAGGCAGACGGAAGGGGTTGTAGTGGAGCAGGTGGTAAGGCCTACCGGCTTGCTGGAGCCGCCTATTGAAATCAGGCCCAGTGTTAACCAGGTAGATGACCTGCTGGAGGAAATAGACAAGCATGTTTTAAAGGGTGGCCGTGTGCTGGTTACCACCCTGACCAAGCGTATGGCAGAGGAGATGGATAAGTACCTGCACAGGATCAATATCAAGTCCCGTTATATCCATTCGGAGGTAGATACGCTGGAGCGTATTGAGATATTGAGGGACCTTCGCCTGGGCAATATCAATGTGCTGGTAGGTGTAAATCTATTGCGTGAGGGCCTTGATTTGCCGGAGGTAACGCTGGTAGCTATACTGGATGCAGATAAGGAGGGCTTTTTGAGAGATGAGCGCTCTCTTACGCAGACGGCGGGTCGTGCTGCGCGTAACGTGGATGGGCTGGTGATCTTTTATGCAGATAAGATCACGGACAGTATGCAGCGGACCATTGATGAGACTACGCGCCGCAGGGAAAAGCAGGTTGCTTATAATACGCTTCACAATATTACGCCGAGGACGGTACTGAAAAGCAAGGAGCAGATACTGGGGCAGACTTCTGTGCTGGAGATCAAGCATTTCGATGAAAATTCGCCGTATGCTATACATGATGAGGTGAGCCTGGTAGCGGAGGATGTAACAGACCTGGCCAGACAGGAGGCATCGACTGCCAAAACGATACCTCAGATGGAAAAGGCTATTGGTAAGGTTAAGAAGGACATGGAGAAGGCTGCCAAGGATTTGGATTTTATGGAAGCTGCCAGGTTGCGTGATCAGATGTTCGCAATGCAACGTGAATTAGAAAGTATGAAGCAATCATAGCGCAGCCGAATCATTTTTTATGTTCCAGATCATAGAATTCAAATGTTGATTTTTTTAATGTATTGATAATTTTCAAAAAGGATTTCAAACCTGTTATAAACTTATTAATATTTATTATGTTGATATACATTTTATTAGGAGGTATATGACAGAATAGCAGTAGCATGCCACTACCCAGTGTTAGAAAATTGTTAAATGTACTACTATAATAGGTGTAATTATTTGGTAGCCAATACTTTGAAAGTGTTGGCTATTCTTTTTTATGCTATCTCAAATCGCTAAATCTAATATTAATATTATTATTATTTATAATATACTTGATCTTTGACCCCTAATACCACACTTTTCTTCAATCATTTCTATTTTTTGCCTATCCTATTTGATGTTTTGAATATGATTTATACTTTTATTAAAAGAATTTAAAAATCAAATGCTATGAAGAAAACATCATTTCAAGACTATTTGCCTTTCATTTTCCTGGCATTGGTTGCGATAATTGGGTTATTTATGCCAAGGGAGGCAAGTTTTGCCGATCCTAAGGGTCAATACAATTATGGTGACATTGCCTGGATATTGGTTGCATCTTGCCTGGTATATCTGATGACACCTGGTTTGTCATTCTTTTACGGTGGTATGGTTAACCGTAAGAATGTGATCTCTACCATGGTCCAGAGCTTTATAGCTACCGGTATAGTGAGTGTACTGTGGGTTGTTATTGGTTTCAGCCTGTCATTCGGTACCTCTATAAATGGTCTGATTGGTGATCCTACTACATATCCTTTCTTCAGCGGCGTTTCGTCAGGAGAGCCCTGGGAGTTTGGTAAGACTATACCTTTATTGGTGTTTGCACTTTTCCAGATGAAATTTGCGGTGATCACGCCTGCCTTGGTTGTGGGTGCGGTTGCTGAGAGGATACGTTTCACTTCCTATGTATTATTCATGGTGTTGTTCAGTTTGCTGGTATATGCGCCTATTGCTCACTGGACATGGCATCCTCAGGGTCTGCTGGCTGGTATGGGTGTGCTTGACTTTGCAGGTGGTACGGTAGTACATATCTCTGCCGGTTGCGCTGCTTTGGCTGGTGTACTGGTACTGAAGCGTCGTAAGGACCATATTGAAAAGAAGGAGCTGCAACCTGCAAACATTCCTTTTGTATTGCTGGGTACAGGTTTACTGTGGTTTGGCTGGTTTGGCTTCAACGCGGGTTCTGCGCTGGGTGCTAACGGTCTGGCTGCTTCTGCTTTCGCTACTACAAATACTGCTGCTGCTGCTGCTGGTCTTTCCTGGATCTTCTTCGATGTGATCCGTGGCCGTAAAGCTTCTGCACTGGGTTTCTGTATAGGTGCTGTAGTTGGTCTTGTGGCTATCACTCCTGCTGCCGGTTTCGTAGGTATTCCGCAGAGTATCATGATAGGTTTTGCTGCTGCGATCGTTTCCAACCTGGTAGCTCATTACAAATCCAAAACCGCTATTGACGATACGCTGGACGTATTCCCCTGCCATGGTGTAGGCGGTATGGTGGGTATGCTGCTGACTGGCATATTTGCTACTACTGCTGTGAACAGCGCTGGTAAGGACGGTTGGTTCTATGGTAACTTCGATCTGTTCAAGAGCCAGTTCCTGGGTCTGCTGATCGTGGTAGTATACAGCTTCACTGTATCTTATGGCATCTTTAAGCTGATTGACCTGATCCATCCGCTGCGTGTAACTGACGAAGAGGAAGCACTGGGTCTGGATGCTACACAGCACAACGAACAATATCATCCTGCAATGATGAGCGTGTACGACAACGGCACTCTCAAAGAAGAGCAGATGGTGCACTAAGATGCATATACGTGATTAAAATAGTTTGATACCCAAAAAAAGAATAGCTGATAGTTAATAAGGGAGTATAATAAAACATTCTATCAACCAGGAGTTTTATCAACCAATATCTATATTCTCTGACTTAACATTTTTTATCCCCCGTTAATTATCAGCTATTCTTTTCTCACTCTTCCGGCTTAAGAACAGGAAAACAGCATACCACAGGAAAAACACGCACGCACACCATTTTATCATCCAAATTTCATTGCATGAAAAAAGTTCTATTGGCAGTATTTGCTGCCTGCCAGGTTTCGATTGCCTTTTCCCAAACGGCCGATACAACGCAGGCTCCGGCATTCAAACTTTCCGGTTCAGCCGATGTTTATTACAAGTACAATTTCAATGGCAATGTTACAGACAACAAGACAAGCTTTACAAATTCCCACAACAGTTTTGAGCTGGGAATGATTTCCCTGAAGGCAGAGCATGAATTCAAAAAGGGAAGTATTGTTGCCGATCTTGGTTTTGGCAGAAGAGCCGCTGAATTTTCCTACAATGAAACAACCGATAAAAAGAATACTGCTGAATTGGCTATCAAGCAGTTGTATATAGGTTACCAGGTACTGGACAAGTTAAAGATCAGCATGGGTAGTTTTGCTACGCATGTAGGATATGAGCTGCTGGATGCGTATCTGAACAGGAACTACAGTATGAGTTATATGTTCAGCAATGGTCCTTTCTTCAGTACGGGTGTAAAAGCAGATATTACCATTAATAAGTCGCTTACTGCTATGGTGGGCGTTTTCAATCCCACTGATTTTAAATCAGCTTCCTGGAGCAATCATAAATATATAGGCGCTCAGCTGGGATATACTTCTACAGTTGCCCCGGTTAAATTATACCTGAACTACCTGGAAGGTAAAGACACTATCGGGATACAGAACCACCAGGTTGATCTTGTAGCTATATACCAGGTGAACAATGTTATTGGTCTTGGGTATAATGGTACTGTAAGCACTTATAATAATACGAGGGATAAGGAGTCTGGAGAGGGAACTAAAAAATGGTGGGGATCTGCGCTGTATGTTAACCTGGACTTTAATCCCAATCTGGGGCTGACATTGCGTGGTGAGTATTTTGACGATAGCGATGCTCTGAAAACGCATGCTGGCCGAGAGGGTGGAAATATAGTAGCGGGTACGCTCTCTTTCAATTATAAAGTCGGTAATCTCACAATTATACCTGAATTCAGGGTTGACAAAGCTTCAACAGATATTTTTAATAAGAAGTCAGGGGCTGCTACCAGCACGTCTCCGAATGTTCTGTTAGCTGCAACTTATCATTTCTAAGCAGGACATCCTCCCTGCCCTGCGTTCCTTTTCTCCTTTCCGGCATCGGGAGAAGGGAGCGCGGGGCATTTGCATATTCCCTTATTCAAGGGAAATTTTTTTATTTTGTGAGTAAAACTGATTACATGCTACAGGCCCCCACGTTGAAATTCTTAAAGTCGTTAAGTAAGAATAACAATAAGCCCTGGTTTGATGAACATAGGTCTGAATACCAGGAAGCAAAAGAGGATTATGAGAGTGTGGTACAACAGATACTGGACGGTTTATGCAAGCAGGACCCGGCTATAGCGGGATTGCAGGTAAAGGACTGTACGTTCAGGATCTATAAAGATGTGAGGTTCTCTAAAGATAAGACTCCATATAAAACCAATATGGGTGCCGCTTTTTCACCTGGCGGCAGGAAAACGCCACGTCCGGGTTATTATTTTCACCTGGAGCCGGGAGGAAATAGTTTTGCCGGTGGCGGGTTGTGGATGCCTGATGCGGCAGTACTGAAAAAAGTAAGGCAGGAAATAGATTACAACTTTGAGGAGTTCCAGCAGATCATATCTAATAAGGAATTTATCCGGTACTTCGGAAAAATAGAGGGAGAGTCATTGAAGACAGCTCCGCAGGGCTATCAGCCAGATAATCCGGCTATAGCATACCTGAAACTGAAAAGTTTTACCGTATGGCACCACATTCCGGATGAAGCTGCGCTGCAACCGGCGTTGGTGAGAGAGATATTAAAGATATTTTCGGTGATGCAGCCTTTTGTAAAATTTCTTGACAGGGCGCTCGATACTGAGTAATTTTCAGTCTTGATGTACTGTATAAAGCTATTACGTATGCTGCCTGTTCTCATGGACAGGCAGTTTTTTGCATATAGCTCATTCACATGACGGCTGTTTGTCTATCCGCCGGATAGGCACCTGATAAATATATGAGTACTCATCCGGCAGATAGCTACAGTGTAAAAATGTTTTATACGGGTTAGTTTTTGTGGATCAGAAACTCAAACGGTCTTGCTTTGCGGTTTTTCAACAGATTCTCCTTATCAGTCTTAGTGTGTGCAAACCTCTGGTTATACACATTAGCCACTTCGATGATCGGAATGATACCATCCAGTGTATCATGTTGATCTACAATATTCATGATGCGAGAAACCTGAGAAGAAAAGTTAGTACTCCACTCTTCTGTAAATTTGTGCATCAATAAAAGCTCACGATTGGCGTTGGTTTTCATAGGACTTAAGGGTGTTTACGGATTTGTGAATTTTAGTTCTTTCGCACCTTACTTTCTTACAAAGTATGTCTTTTGGAATAAGTAAGCTGGCATAGGATTATTAATACCAAAATTGAATTTTATCCTTCATAAAGCAATACTACTTCTGTGTAATTTTTGTTCTGGTGATACTAATTTCTCTCGAAATCGATACTAAAAGAGCAAGTGCAGGCGCACTTGCTCTTTTATTTTGAAATTAAAACGTATATCCGTTCCGGAAATCATTTTTAAAGAACTAACAACATCACTGACAAGAGCTTCCGGGATGGTTAAATCCATTTCTGTGCGTGCAGATATTCAGCTATCTGCACTGCATTGGTTGCAGCGCCTTTACGGAGATTATCTGCTACTATCCAGAGATTCAGTGTTTTAGCCTGAGTCTCGTCGCGGCGGATACGTCCTACAAACACTTCATCCCTTTCATGCGCGTCTTTAGGCATGGGATATTGTTGTTTGGAAGGATCGTCGACTACTATTACTCCGGGCGTTTTTTCCAGGATGCTACGTATATCGCTGAGTTCAAATTCATTATCAAAAGCTACGTTCACAGATTCGCTATGACCACCGATAACAGGAATACGAACGGTAGTAGCTGTAACACGGATACCATCATCGCCCATGATTTTTATGGTTTCTTTTACCATCTTCATTTCCTCTTTCGTGTAACCGTTATCGAGGAAAACGTCGATCTGTGGTATAACATTCAAATCTATTCTGTGTGCATATGCTTTTTCTCCTTCCACACCTTTACGCTCATTCATAAGCTGATCTACTGCTTTGACACCGGTACCGGTCACTGACTGGTAAGTAGATACCACTACACGGTTGATCTTATATTGCTCATGCAGCGGGTTCAGTACCAGTACCATCTGGATGGTAGAGCAGTTAGGGTTGGCAATGATCTTATCTTCAGGAGTCAGTGTTTTACCATTGATCTCTGGTACTACCAGTTTTTTGGTTGGGTCCATTCTCCAGGCAGAGGAGTTATCGATCACTGTTATTCCTGCAGCGGCAAATTTAGGAGCCCATTCCAGGGAAGTGCTTCCTCCGGCGGAGAACAGGGCAACATCCGGCTTCATTGAAATAGCCGTATCAGCATTCACCACCTTATATGGCTTGCCCTTAAATGTTACTTCCTTACCAACAGACTTTTCAGAAGCTACGGGTATCAGCTCTGTAACCGGAAAATTCCTTTCCGTTAACACTTGTAACATTTTTGAGCCTACCAATCCGGTAGCTCCTACTACGGCAACTTTCATTGTTTTTACATTTTAAATTTTTGGAAGTGCAAATTTAACATAAGCCAGCCGGTTTTCAATGTATTGATCAGAATCATAGAAATTCACTAATTTTCAGCCTAAACCAACCCAAATTTTTAGAAATGCGTTTTTCCATTGTTTGCGCATACCTGCTATTGCGGGTATCCTTCTCGTTTTCTCAATTCGTAGAACGTTTTGATTATCAACAAATTGGTCCGGATTTTCCATGGCAAGGTACTGATACTGCCTGGCAATTGAACAGCGGCCAGTTGCAAAGCAGCTTAAGGCGAGTAAACAGCAGCTTTTATATTGCCACGCCGCTGGCCCTGACAGGGAGTATTACCTGGGAGTGGTGGATCTGGCTGAATTTTAATACTTCCTCCCAGAATTATGTGGATGTATACCTGATGGCGGATACGTCTAACCTGCTATCGGAAGTAAAGGGCTATTATGTGAGGATAGGTAATACGAGGGATGAGATCTGTCTTTACCGGCGTGACGGCACAGGTACTCCTTCCCTACTGGTAGATGGAAGGGACGGTATCACTGATCATAGTTCAAATATTCTTAAGATAAGGGTGATAAGGAGTGCTACCGGTCAGTGGGAATTATGGACGGATGAAACAGGAAAAGGGGATGCCTATGTTTCTGAAGGAGGGGTTACAGACAATATATATAATACGTCCCGGTTCATGGGATTCCTGGTACGGCAATCCACTTCGTCATTTTTTCGTCGCCATTATATAGATGATGTAATTGTATGGACCGAGGCTACACCTCCGGACACGGTACAAACCGTTCCTGTAAAAAAGTATGATGTGCTGATACATGAGTTCCTGCCCAGGGCATTACCTTCTGCGGGTCTGCTGCCGGCGCGCTTTATTGAGCTGAGGAATAACAGTGAACATGCCATACAGCTGAAAGGCTGGAAGATAGGTAACAGTACCAGGGAGGTAGTGCTGCCGGCATACCTGCTAAAGCCGGACAGTTTGCTGGTGTTGTGTGATAAAGGGAGCGCCAGTGCTTACAGCATTAATAATATACTGGGCATCAGCGGTATGCCGTTGCCGGGAGACAGTGACGTTATTACCTTATATAATGACAGTAATGTCCTGGTCCATGCCGTGGGATATGACAGAAGCTGGTATAATGATGCTGTAAAGGCCAAAGGGGGCTGGAGCCTTGAAATGAGGTCTGTTCAGTGGCCCTGTGCGGGTGGAAGTAACTGGCAGCCGTCTGCAGCACCGGGAGGCGGAACGCCGGGAACAGATAATACTGCGAATGGAATACCATTGCCGGTATCGTTACAACGGTCATATATGTACGATAGTGTAACGGTGCAACTGATCTTTTCCGGCGCTATGGATAGTCTGACAGCAGTTGACATTGCAAGGTATTCTTTACCGTTAGAAGGGATCAGCATCTCTCCTCCCTTATATAACACAGTAATACTGCATCTGCAAAGACCTTTATCTCCGGATACCATTTATATGCTTTCTGTTGATGGGCTGAATGATTGTAAAGGGCTGCCTGTAAAGGCAGACAGTATACTACTGACGCAATCAGCAGTACCGGATAGCCTGGATGTAGTGATCAATGAAGTATTATATGACGGGGCCATTGAATTTATAGAATTATATAACCGCAGTAAAAGGAGTATTAACCTGCAGGAATTATATGTTAACGGAAAAACGGTGACAATACCTGCATTGTTATTGCCCGGAGAACTGGCTGTGTTTACATCTGATCCTGCCGGGCTATGTATGTTATATAATTGTATGACGGATGCAAATATTTATGATGTCAACATTCCTGTATTAAAAAATGGTGAGGGAGATGTTGTATTGAAACGCAGTGACGGGCAGGTACTGGATTCGTTCCATTATTCAGATGACCTGCATTTTTTGCTGGCGGGGAATACAAAAGGTGTTTCCCTGGAGCGGCTGGACCCGGATGCCCCTACACAGGATAAGTATAACTGGCATTCTGCGGCATCGACAGTGAAATATTCAACTCCTGGCACAAATAATTCGCAGCGATTGCAGCTGCCGGGGACAGAAGGTGTGTTTTCGGTAGCGCCCTCCTTATTTTCTCCGGATAATGACGGGACGGATGATGTGGCTGTGGTCAGCTATACGCTGCCCGGGCCCGGGTATGTAGCTAATATGATGATATTTGATGCTTTGGGGAGGTTGGTACGTACTCTTGAAAAGAATATTTTATTGCCGGTAAGCGGCCGCATCTTCTGGGATGGCCGGGGAGACGGGAACCGTGTGCCGGGTACCGGTATATATGTGATTTTTATAGAGATATTTGACCTTAATGGGAGAACCAGCCGGTGGAAATTGCCGTTGGTATTAGCAAAAAGGTTAAATTAGTTGATAGTGTCAAGATGAATAGCTGACAAAGTCAATAATGGAAAAAAGAATTAAATGAACGGGATCTCCAATTTGTCGGATAGAAACGATTTTTTATATTTGCGCTTCTTAAAAATTTGAACATGCAGTATAGAGAAATAGTTGCAGTAACCGGTTTGGGTGGTTTGTTTCAATTGATTGCCAGCAAACAGGATGGCGCTATCGTAAGATCTCTGGAAGACAAGAGCACAAAGTTTGTGAGCTCCCGTGTCCACAACTTTACTCCCCTGGAAAGTATAGAAGTATTTACTACCGGAGAGAATGTGAACCTGGCTGAGGTTTTCAAGGCTATGCAGGACCAGGAAGCGAAAACAGCTCCTGTTGATGCAAAGGCAGATAATAATGCTATCAAGGCTTATTTCAAGAGCGTATTCCCTTCTTTTGATGAAGAAAGGGTTTATGTGAGCGATATGAAGAAGATGGTGAAATGGTATGCCATCCTGAAGAGCAATGACCTGCTGAAATTCGAAGAAGTAGCTGAGGAAGCTGCTGAAGAGGTTGCAGAGGTGAGCGCTCCTGTAGTGGAAGAAGAGAAACCAGCTAAGAAAGCGGCTAAGCCTAAGAAAGCGGCGGCGAAAGAAGGTGCGGATGCTGAAGAAGCGCCTGCGGAAAAGCCTGTTAAGAAGGCAGCGGCTAAGCCTAAGAAAGAGGAGGCTCCTGTTGCTGAGGGTGAAGAAGCGCCTAAGAAGAAGGCTGCTCCTAAGAAGAAGAAGACAGAAGAATAGTCCGGATTACGGATTGATGATAAGAGCCTGGCACTGATTGTTTTAATCAGTGCCAGGCTTTATTATTCAGGGATGGTAAGGGGGAATTGCTCAAAACAGGGTTTTGCTGAAGGCGAAACGCTGTTTTTGAGAGGAAGATCTGGCCTGCGGCCGGCTGGGGGAAGGTGAGAGTTTTTTAGAGGAAGGGATGGGGGCTGGCGGAAGAAAAAGTGAGGGGTGTTTGGAAGCCTTATAATTTCTTATTTTAGTAAAATGAATACGTTAGACGCAAATATTGAGAAACAGCCACGTAAATTATTACCGGAAGATTTTACGGTAACTACGTGGGAGGCCTTGCAGCCTTTTTTTGAGGAACTGCAGCAAAGACCGATAGACAATGTGCCTGCACTGGAGCAATGGCTGAAAGATGTTAGTGAGCTGGAGGCGGTGGTCAGTGAGGATGCCTGCTGGCGGCAGATCCGTATGACCTGCGATACTACTGATAAGTCGCTCGAGGAGGCATTTGCCTACTTCTGCATGGAAATACAGCCCAAGTTACAGCCCTATGCAGATGCGCTGAATAGGAAGTTACTGGCCAGTGAAGCTGTAAAGGCCCTTGACCAGGAACTATATGCTACTTACCTGCGTAATGTACGCAAGCAGGTAAAACTGTTCCGCGAGGAGAATGTGCCGTTGCTGGCGGAATTAAGTGTACAGTCGCAGCAATACGGCGCTATTGCCGGTAAAATGACTGTGACCGTGAATGGACAGGAATATACCCTGCAGCAGGCTGCCCGTTTCCTGGAAAGCAGTGACCGTGCGCTGAGAGAAGAGGTATTTAGTAAAACAGCTACCCGCCGGCTGGAGGACAAAGATACCCTTGACCAGCTGTATACTTCCCTGGTGCAGAAGCGGGACCAGGTGGCAAAGAATGCCGGATTTGCCAATTACAGGGATTACAAATTTGAGGACCTGGGTCGTTTTGACTATACAAAAGAGGATTGTTTCCAGTTCCATACAGCTATAAAGGAGCATATTCTGCCGCTGGTAAAGCAGTTACAGGAGAAGCAGCGTGAAAAGCTGGGACTGGATGTATTGAAGCCATGGGATAGTGATGCTGAGCCGGCGGGGGTGAAACCGCTGGAGCCTTTTCATACAGGTGAGGAATTGATCAATAAAGCAATTGCCTGTTTTGATGAGCTGGGGCCGTTCTTTGGTAACTGTCTGCGGGTGATGCAGAAAATGGGGAGGTTGGACCTGGAGAGCCGTAAGGGCAAGGCTCCGGGAGGATATAACTGTCCACTGGCGGAAACAGGAGTGCCTTTTATTTTCATGAATGCTGCCGGTCAGATGAAGGACCTGACCACGATGGTGCATGAGGGCGGGCATGCTGTACATTCTTTCCTGAGCCATAACCTGCCGCTGAGTGCATTCAAGGAATATCCGATGGAGATAGCGGAAGTAGCTTCTATGAGTATGGAGCTGTTCACAATGGACCATTGGAATATTTTCTTCAGCAATGAGGAGGAATTGCGCAGGGCTAAGTTACAGCAGCTGGAAAGGGCTATAGTGATCTTCCCGTGGATAGCGACGATAGATAAATTCCAGCACTGGATCTATGAAAATCCGCAGCATACTGTGGAAGAGCGTACGGCCAGCTGGGTGAAGATCCAGGATGAGTTCTCTACCGGGGTGACTGACTGGTCAGGCTGGGAGAATTACCGTGCTATTGGCTGGCAGCGCCAGCTGCACCTGTTTGAAGTTCCTTTCTATTATATAGAGTATGGTATTGCTCAGCTGGGAGCTATTGCTATGTGGAAGCAATATAAGGAGAACAAGCAGCAGGCGCTGGATAATTATGTAAAGGCGCTGAGCCTGGGAAGTACCCGTACTTTACCTGAGCTGTATAAGGCAGCCGGAATCAGGTTTGATTTCTCTCCTGCTTATGTGAAGGAGCTGGCTGAGTTTGTGAGAAGGGAGATAGACCAGATCGGTCAGTAATGTATTATATATATTATATAGGCCGGCAGCGGGAAGCTGCCGGCCTTTTTTATTTACATTGTTTGCATACTCCGCTTACCACTACGTCTATGTTATGCATGGCGTATCCTTTTGGGAGGTGTATTTCAGGTACATCTGTATCGTCCAGGCAGATAGTATTGCCGCACTCTTCACATTTGAAATGTACGTGATGGTCATGATGATTATGCTCTGTGCATTCTGATTTGCAGAGGGCATAACGGATAGAAGTATCTGTGGTAGGGATGCTATGGATGATCCCTTTATCCAGGAATGTTTGTAATGTGCGATAC
The DNA here is from genome assembly GCF_009758205.1 of Chitinophaga tropicalis. Lineage (GTDB taxonomy): Bacteria > Bacteroidota > Bacteroidia > Chitinophagales > Chitinophagaceae > Chitinophaga > Chitinophaga tropicalis. The sequence continues at coordinate 364,462 of NZ_WRXN01000001.1, read as the reverse complement.
ACTGTGACGCGGTCAAATGTCTGTCCGGCCAGTTTTTCAAAACTGCTATGTTCCAGTGCGCCATTACTGTTCATGAACAGTTCCAGTATTTTCACCCTTGTATCTGTTATGCTAAGTTTGCTGGCTCTGAGCAGTTCTGTAATATTTGCTTTATTCTTGTTGCTCATACTGAATTATTGTTTTTCCTTTAGCAAACGGCCAATGTCTGCAATGAGCTTGTCGACATCCGGCTTTTTGGTGCCTTCATAGAGGCCTCTTACCCGGCCTACCCCGTCTACCAGGGCGAACCATTGGGTATGTACAAAATCTTCGTCGCCCGTATAGGTGCCGTCATCTACCAGGTAGCCGGCTCTGGCAAGTTTATAAAGTTCTTTTTTGGTGCCGGTGAGGAACCACCAGTTAGATGGGTTGGCTCCGTGTTCTTCCGCGTATTTCTTGAGTACAGGGATGCTGTCTGTTTCAGGATCTACTGTATGGGAGAGGATGCGGAAGCGAGGTTCATCTTTATAAGTGGCATATACCTTTTCCATGTTGGCGTTCATCTTTGGACAGATGCCGGTGCAGGTAGTAAAGAAGTATTCTGCGACATATATTTTACCTTCTACGTCTTTACTGGTAATAGTGCGTCCTTCCTGGTTGGTGAAGGAAAAGCCTCCTACAATATGACCATTTGTACCTAAAACCGGGAGTTTTTCTTCTCCGAAAAAGCTTCCTTTTTCTCCTTTGATTACGTAGCCGGAGTACCCGAGGAAGGCGATTGACAGCAGGACAAAAAAGATAAGATAAAACACGTTCTTCTTGGACATAAGGCCGTTCGTTTGTTATATATGCAAAGGTAGTACACAAAAGGGTAACTATGGACGAGGTTTTGGTTGAGGGAGGAGTGGGCTAAGCATTTAAATTATAATCATATTATGCAACTAAGTTGCAAACAATGGTTATCTTTATGGGGAAGTCATACGTTGTCCCCTATACAATACGCATACATAGAATTGGAATTATACCGTGCTGCAACTTCTGCTGCGGCACTTTTTTACATTTTCAGTCCCAGTTTAACGCCGAGATGCAGGCTGGGCAGTATGCTGACAAGCCGTCCGTCGTTGGCCTGGACGGTGCCGTTATTGTCGTTGAAGTTACGGTAGTTATATACTTTGGCGCGGACACCTATACCGATATATGGGTCTATGATGAATTTATCTTTCCTGATCTGCCGGCCCAGGAGGAGCTGGAGGCCATAAACGTCTTTATCGGCGGATTCCTTGTATTTGATATTGTTGAGGGTTACATCTTCATTTGGGTAAAATACTTTCCTGAAGAAGAGGACGGTTTGAAAGTAGGTACCCTGGGCGCGGAACAGGGTTTCATCTTTCTGGGAGAAGAGATACCAGCGGAGGGCGGCTTTGAACCCGAGGCCTCTGCCGTCTACAAATTGTTCTGTACTGATATCCGGTTTTTTTTGTCCGAAATCTATTTTTTTAGCCAGGATATAATCCGGGTAGTCGGTATATATTCCGCTGACGGCCAGTTCCAGGCTTAATTTCTCGTTGAGTTCCTGCTCTATGGAGACTTCCAGTTCATTAATAAGGGTAGTGGGATTTACCTTGATATAGGTAGATCTGCGAAAGGAGTTGTCATTGCTTTGCGAGAGGGCGGTCAATCCGCAAAGGCATGACAGGCATGTAACAAGCAGTGGTCGTTTCATATAATTGTCTGCAAATTATAGACTACAGGTAAATGGCTGTAAGCTGCGGGGGCAGGATCACAGACTGTGACAGTAGCTGTAGGTATTGCTTATTTAGTCAATAATCGTTCCACAATTAGCGGGTACCATTTATGTTCGAGCAGCTGGATTTTGCCTGCTAATGTAAGCGGGGTATCATCCGGAGTGATGATACAGCGTTCCTGGAGGATGGTGGCGCCATCGTCATATTTCTCGTTCACGTAATGGATGGTGATACCGCTTTCTGTTTCTCTGGCAGTGATGACTGCTTCATGAACGAAGTGTCCGTACATACCTTTTCCTCCGTATTTGGGTAAAAGTGCGGGATGTATATTAATAATGGTGTCTGGAAATGCCTGTACCAGGTTGGCAGGTACTTTCCAAAGGAAACCGGCTAATACTATGAGATCGATACCTGCTTCTTTGAGGATTGTAATGTAATTGTCTGTATGGAAGAAGGATTCTTTCTCTATTAAGACGGAGGGTATCCCTTCTTTTTCTGCGATCTGAAATACGCCTGCTCCTGGTTTGTTGCAGAGGATCATTGAGACCCTGGCAATGGCTGAATTTCTGAAATGGTCTATGATCTTCTGAGCATTACTACCTGTACCTGAAGCGAAGATGGCTATATTTTTCAATGTTATATATTATTAAGAACCCGGCGCAAAAGTAATTAATTGGCATTTATTATTCAGGCGGGAGATGGGGGAAGTTAAAAAAGTACAGGGGTGAATCAAAAATAATACCAGCCTGGTGTTTATATGTAAGATATACATATTAATATATGGATCCGACATGAAAGAGATCTCAGGATATGACATTTATCATGTTTTTTTTCATGCAAAACGTCCTGCTTTCCCGCGTCCTATATAGGAAAAAGGATTCTGTAGTGCAAGTAAGAAATTTTTATAATTGTTGGTAAATTGTCAACATTGTGTCTTATTTTTGTGAGCACTTTTAAGAAACTTAAGGTCAAATCTAAACTAAATAGGCTGTGTATCGTCGTGTTTCCATTCTTATGCGCAAGCATTTTGTGAGTGTTCTTGTCCTATGCGTTGGCATGATAGCATCCTTGTCTGTAAAGGCTGCTGATCCGTCAAAGGGTAAAACACTGTTTCAGCAGAATTGCGCAAGCTGCCATAATGTTTTCAAGCAAGTAACTGGTCCAGCCCTGATGGGTGTGGAGGAACGTTGGTCTGACAAGAAATTGTTACACCAATGGATTAAGAACTCATCTTCTGTGGTAGCATCCGGGGATGCGTACGCTACTGACCTGTTCAGCAGGTTCAACAAACAGGTGATGCCTGCTTTCCCTTCCTTCTCTGATGCTGATGTGGATGATATCCTGGCTTACATCTCTGAGACTGCTGCCAAAGGCGCCGGTGGAGATAAAGGCAAGGGTCCTGCAGGAGCAACTGCTGCTGCAGGAGCGGAAGAGGGTGGTAACAACAGCCTGCTGTTCGGTATCATTACCCTGATCCTGGCGGTTGTAGCGCTGATCCTGATGCAGATAAACAGCAACCTGAATAAGCTTGCTGCTGACAAGGATGGAGTTGCTGTTCCAGAGCCGGTTCCTTTCTACAAGAACAAAGCTTACATCGCACTGATTATCCTGGCACTGTTCATTGTTGGTGGTTATTTCACTATCAATGGAGCTATCAGCCTGGGACGTCAGAAAGACTATATGCCTGAGCAGCCGATCTTCTATTCTCACAAAGTACATGCGGGCATCAACCAGATCAACTGTCTGTATTGCCATGCAGGTGCAGAGAAGAGCAAACATGCCATGATCCCTTCTGAGAACATCTGTATGAACTGTCACAAGACCATCAGTGAATATGGCGGTCCTGATCTGTACACTGCAGAAGGTAAGAAAGTAAATGGTACTGCAGAGATCCAGAAATTATATGATCATGTAGGATGGGACTCTAAAGCCCAGAGCTATACTAAACCCGGCAAACCTATTGAATGGACCAAGATCCATAATCTGCCTGACCACGTATACTTTAACCACTCTCAGCACGTAGTAGCCGGTAAGCAACAATGTCAGACCTGTCATGGTGCCATCACTGAAATGGATGAAGTTCACCAGTTTGCAGACCTGTCAATGGGATGGTGCGTGAACTGTCACCGTACTACCAAAGTGCAGTTTGCTGACAACAAATACTACAGCATTTTTGAGAAATTCCACCAGGATATCAAGGATCACAAGATTGACAGTGTAACTGTTGAGATGATTGGTGGTACTGAATGTCAGAAATGTCACTATTAATATAATTGTTGTAAAAAATCTGATGAAGGAAGTGAAATGTATAGGTGATGTATGTCAACTTCCTCAGTTTCAAATTATAATCCGTAACTCGTTAGTATAAATAACATGGAGCAAAAAAAGTATTGGAAAGGCCTGGAGGAGTTGCACAATACCAAGGAACATCAGGAGAATGTGAAGAATGAATTCAGAGAGGATTTGCCTTTTGAAGAGAGTGAAAGCCTGTTGAATGCTACTACCCCCCGCCGGGATTTCCTGAAATACCTGGGGTTCACTACTGCAGCGGCTACTATTGCTGCCAGTTGCGAAACGCCTGTTAGAAAAGCAATACCTTATGTAAATAAGCCGGAAGAAATTACCCCCGGCGTTCCTAACTATTACGCTTCCACTTACGCTGTAGACGGAGAGTACGTGCCGGTTGTGGTAAAGACCCGCGAAGGCCGTCCTATCAAAATAGATGGTAACGAACTGTCTTCTGTTTCCGGCAGCGCTTCCACAGCAAGGGTACAGGGTGCTGTACTGAGCCTATATGATGCAGCCCGTCTGCGTTTCCCTACTATCAACGGTGCAGAAACCACCTGGGCGGAGCTGGACAAGCAGGTAACTGCTGCTCTGGCAGGTCTGGCAGGCGCTCCTATTGCGTTGCTGACCTCTACCATCATCAGTCCTTCTACTAAAAAAGTAATCGCAGCCTTCCAGGCTAAATATCCTTCCTTCCGTCACGTTACTTATGATGCAGTTTCCTACTCTGGTATGCTGCTGGCTAACGAGGCTTCTTATGGAAAGAGAGCATTACCTGTTTATCACTTCGAGAACGCGAAAACCATCGTGAGCCTCGGTGCTGATTTCCTGGGTACATGGCTGAACCCTGTAGAATACGCAAAACAGTACGGTGTTAACCGTAAGATCGATGAGAAGAAGCCGGAGATGAGCAAGCATTTCCACTTCGAGAGCATGATGAGCGTAACAGGTGCTAATGCAGACGAAAGATATACACATAAACCTTCTGAGACAGGTGCTGTGGCCCTGGCCCTGCTGAGCGCTGTAGGCGGTGCTGTAAGCAAACCGGCTATTGCTGACAAGCGTCTGGCTGAAGGAATTGAGAAAGCAGCTAAATCCCTGAGAGAGAACCAGGGTAAGGCGCTGGTAGTGAGCGGCAGCAATGATGTGAATATTCAGATCATTGTAAACGCTATCAACAATCAGATTGGTGCTAACGGCGCAACTATTGACTGGGCTTCTACAGTGGGCTACCGTCAGGGTATTGACAGCGACATGGTCCAGCTGGTAAGTGACCTGAAATCAGGTAGTGTAGGTGCACTGTTTGTTTACGGTGTAAACCCTGCATACGATTATTATGATGCAGCGGGTTTCACTGAAGGTATTAAGAAAGCGAAGCTGACTGTTACTTTCAACGACCGTAAAGACGAAACTTCCGAACTGTTCAAATATGCGGCTCCTGCCCATCACTTCCTGGAAAGCTGGGGAGATGCTGAAGGCCGTACCGGATATTACAGCTTTATACAGCCAACCATTGCACCGTTGTTTAAGACACGTGCATTCGAAACTACCCTGCTGACCTGGAGTGGTAATACTACTACCTGGGAAGATTTCCTGAAAAATGAGTGGATCACCAAACTGGGTGGACAGGAAGCATGGGATAAAGTACTGCAGGATGGTATCATAGAGCCTGCGCTGGCTCCTGCCCCGGGCAGTGCTGCTTTCACAGGAGATGTTGCTGCTGCTGCTGCTGCTATCAACAGCGCCAAGAAAGGTGGTAAACTGGAGCTGGTACTGTATGAGAAAGTAGCTATCGGTAACGGTAAAGAGGCTAACAACCCATGGCTGCAGGAAATGCCAGACCCGATTACCCGTTCTACATGGGATAACTATGCAGTTATTTCCAACACCCTGGCTAAAACGTATAACACTCAGCTGGGTGATGATTACGAGATCAACGCTGAAAGAAAAGTTCTGAAAATAAAAGCGAACGGTAAGGAAATAGAGCTTCCGTTGCTGATACTGCCTGGTATCCATCCTGATGTGATTGCCATTGCAGTTGGTTATGGCCGCAACCAGAATGCTGGTAAAGCTGCGGGTGGTGTAGGTAAAAATGCTTATCCACTGGTGAGCTACAACGGTAAAACCTTTGATTATTTCTCAGTAGACACTGCTGTTGAAGCTACGAGCAAGACTTACGAGATTGGTCTTACCCAGACGCACAATAGTTACGAAGGCCGTCCTATCGTAAAAGAAACCACCCTGGAAGAGTTCATCAAGAACCCTAAAGAGGTGAACGAAGACCGTGAAGAACTTGCTCAGCAGTTTGATCACGATTTCCGTAAAAATGGTACCCTGTATCCTGATGTACACCAGTATAACGGTATTAAGTGGGGTATGTCTATAGACCTGAACACCTGCTTTGGTTGCGGTGCGTGTACTATTGCCTGCCAGGCAGAGAACAACGTATCTGTTGTGGGTAAAGAGCAGGTGATCAAGGCGCACGAAATGCACTGGCTGCGTATTGACCGTTATTTTGCGGGTGATGAGAACAATCCTGAAGTGGTGTTCCAGCCTATGCTGTGCCAGCATTGTGATAACGCTCCGTGTGAGAACGTTTGTCCGGTTGCTGCAACCAACCACAGCTCTGAAGGTATTAACCAGATGGCTTACAACCGTTGTATCGGTACCCGTTACTGCGCTAACAACTGTCCTTATAAAGTTCGTCGCTTCAACTGGAGAGACTGGAACGGTGCGGACAGCTTTGATAATAACCTGTATGATGTAGGCGGTATGAATGACAGCCTGACACGTATGGTGCTGAACCCTGATGTAGTGGTTCGTAGCCGTGGTGTGATGGAGAAATGTTCTTTCTGCGTACAGCGTTTACAGGATGCCAAACTGACTGCCAAGAAAGCGGGCCGTCCGATGAAAGATGGTGAAGCTAAAACAGCTTGTCAGGTTGCATGTTCTGCCGATGCTATCGTATTCGGTAACGTGAATGACAAAGAAAGCCGTATCTACAAAGTACGTAACGAAGAGCAGACAAACAGAAGCTACTATGTACTGGAGCAACTCCACGTACTGCCTTCAATCAGCTACCTGGCGAAGATCAGAAACAAAGATGCTGAGCCTAAAGCTGAGGTAAAAGGTCATCACGAAGCGGCTCATGAAGGTGCAAAGCACGAAGCATAAGCCAGTTGGTTGCCTGCTAAAAGAACGAAAGATTAACAGAGAGATAAAGTTTTAAGTTTAGAACAATTAAAGCTCCTTATTCAGCATGAAAGTGCAGGTTAGGGGTAAAAGCTTAAAGAATTATGCATTTAAAGTACGAATCCACACTAAGAGAACCATTAGTTGATGGGGAGAAGAATTACCACCAGGTAACAGAGGATATTATCAGTCCTATTGAGGCGAAACCTGGTAAACTGTGGTATGTAGGCTTTTTCATTTCCTTATTACTGCTGGCCTTTGGTGCCTTCTCCGTAACCTGGGAGGTATACTATGGTACAGGTGTGTGGAACCTGAATAAAACCATCGGATGGGGTTGGGATATTACCAACTTCGTATGGTGGGTAGGTATTGGTCACGCTGGTACCCTGATCTCTGCGATCCTCCTGCTGTTCCGTCAGGGATGGCGTACAGGGGTGAACCGTGCGGCAGAAGCGATGACGATCTTCGCGGTAATGTGTGCCGGTCAGTTCCCGATCTTCCACATGGGGCGTGTATGGATGGCCTTTTTCGTATTGCCTTATCCTAACACCCGTGGCCCGCTGTGGGTTAACTTTAACTCTCCACTGTTGTGGGACGTATTTGCGATCTCTACTTACTTCACGGTATCTCTTTTATTCTGGTATTCCGGTCTGATCCCTGACTTTGCAACAGTGCGTGACAGGGCTAAAACCAAACTGCGTAAGCTGTTGTACGGTATTGCTTCTTTCGGCTGGACGGGTTCTACGAAACACTGGCAGCGTCATGAGGCTTTGTCCCTGGTACTGGCAGGTTTATCTACTCCGCTGGTATTGTCTGTACACACGATTGTATCTTTTGACTTCGCTACTTCTGTAATTCCAGGCTGGCATACTACCATCTTCCCTCCTTACTTCGTGGCGGGTGCGATCTTCTCCGGATTTGCGATGGTACAGACCCTGCTGATCATAGTACGTAAGGTATTAAATCTTGAGGAGTACATTACTATGGGCCACATGGAGGCAATGAACAAGGTAATTGTACTGACGGGTTCTGTTGTGGGTTGTGCTTACCTGACTGAGTTGTTCATGGCATGGTATGCAGCTGTTCCCTATGAATTCGATACATTCTATAAATTCCGTGCGGCTGGTCCGCTGGGTTGGTCTTACTGGATCATGATGACCTGTAACGTGATCACTCCGCAGGTGTTCTGGTTCAGGAAGATGAGAAGGAACGTTGCGGTAACATTCGTAATGTCTATCATTGTGAACATCGGTATGTGGTTTGAGCGTTTTGTGATCATCTGTACTTCACTGTACCGTGATTATCTGCCATCCAGCTGGGGTTACTATCGTCCGTCCTGGCCTGAAGTTGGTTTCTATATGGGAACTTTCGGTCTGTTCTTCACATGTTTCTTCCTGTTCGCTAAATACTTCCCGGTAATTGCTGTTGCTGAGATCAAGAGCATTCTGAAGACTTCCGGTGAGAACTATAAGAGAGGTATGGAGCAGTATGAAGGGCAGAGTGCTGAACAGTTTGAAAAAGGCCTGCACCATGATGATCATCATCATGATACACATGGCGCGGTAGCACATGCTCATAACTAATCTTTGGCAGGGTAACACCGGTCTGTAAGAGGACCGGACTTATTTCAGAATTAGAATTTTTTTAAACATATGGCGGTTAAAAATTTTGTTGTAGCAAGTTTCGATGATGAGGCGGTATTGTTTCCGGCAGTAAAGAAGGTCAGGACTGCGGGCTACAAGATTCACGATGTGTATACACCTTTTCCGGTGCATGGTCTTGATCATGCTTTAGGTTTGCGGGAAACCAGCCTGCACACCGCCGGCTTCATTTACGGTATAACCGGTACTACTACAGCATTATCCTGCATGAGCTGGGTATTTAATTCAGACTGGCCTTTGAACATAGGTGGTAAGCCTCACTTCCCGCTGCCGGCGTTTATTCCGATCACTTTTGAGTTGACGGTATTATTCTCTGCGGTAGGTATGGTGCTGACGTTCTGCTACCTGTGCCAGCTGATGCCTTTTGTAAAGAAGCATATATTCCATCCCCGTCAGACAGATGATCTGTTTGTAATGGCGATAGAGGTTACTCCCAAGACAAACGCTGAGGAGCTGAAGGCTTTCCTGGCGAGTGTTGGCGGACAGCAGATAAATGAACAGAAAGCGGAAGCAGGCTGGTGGTATGGTCGTTATGACCGTGAAGACCGTCTGTTTGAACAGAAGGCTGGAACTGTAAACGCATAAACGTAGATTTTAAAACTTCCCGGTTTGCAGACTTCCGGGAGGTTCACATAGAACATAAGCTTGAATTATAATAAACAGATGAAAAGGACTTCCAACATATTGATCGCGGCTGCTTTGGTAAGTGGAGCTTTGTTATCAGCGTGCAACAGGGGAGAAAACAACAGAAAGCCGGGCAGAATTTATATGCCTGACATGTATGAATCCCGTGCATATGAGTTCTACAGCGAGCGTGTTTCGTCACTGAAACCAGTGCCAGGAACAGTAAAAAGAGGAGAATTGCTGCCTTACCATCTGAAGGCTGAAGATACAGCGCTGGCTAACGCAGTTAAAAACCCACTGATTCTGACAAAAGCGGATCTGGAGGAAGGAAAACGTTTATTCAACATTTACTGCGGCATCTGCCATGGTACGAAGCTGGATGGTAATGGTCCGCTGTACAATGGTGGTAATGGTCCTTATGTAGCTGCTCCGGCCAACCTGGCCAGCGGTGCTAAGGCCAGCTATACTGAAGGCCGTCTGTTCCATGTAATGACCTATGGCTATAATGCGATGGGTAGTTACGCCAGTCAACTGGACAGGGAGCAACGCTGGAAAGTGGCTGCTTATATACGCAGTGTACAGAACGGCGGTGCTAATGCCCCTTCTTTAGGCGGTGACACAACGAAACCTGCAGCAGCCGCAGTACCTGCGCCTGTTGTGGCAGATTCCACTGCAACGAAATAATGAGTAAACTAGCATTCAATCAAGTATTTTAATATACAGTAATGAAGGACCAATTTGTAGTACCGGCAAGATTAAAAAGGACCAGCTTCGTGTTAATGGGAATCGGCTTGCTGACTTTGTTGATCGGATTATTTGCATTTCATGGTGAGCATGGCTCTACACGTTTCTGGGCTGGCCTGTTGCAGAACAGTACTTTCTTTCTGCTGATAGTATTAGCCAGCACCTTCTTTATAGGCGCTACGACACTGGCGCATGGTGGCTGGCAGATCGGTTTCCGCCGTGTGCCGGAAGCTATTTCAATGGCGGTTCCTTACCTGGGAGCTGTTCTGTTCGTAATATTAATGTTGATTGTTTTCCTGGAGAAGGAGCATATCTATCACTGGATAAATGCGCACCATGTAGCTGAAGATCCGATCCTGTCCTGGAAGTCAGCCTTTCTGAATAAAGGAATGTTTACAGGATTTGCTGCTGTGACAATAGGTGCATGGATCCTTTTTACAATAAAACTCCGCAGAATGTCCATCGAGGAAGATGGATGGGACCTTTCCCCTGCTACCGGCCGTCGTATTATCTGGAGAAATACCGTAATGTGCGGTGGTTTCATCGTAATATATGCACTGAGTGTTGGTTCTACCACTCCATGGTTGTGGTTGATGAGTATTGATGCTCACTGGTATTCTACTATGTACAGCTGGTATACTTTTGCCAGCACATGGGTATCTGGTCTGGCGCTGATCACTCTGTTCGTTGTTTACCTGAAACGTAATGGCTATCTGCCGATGGTAAACGAAGAGCACCTGCATGACCTGGGTAAATTCTGTTTTGCGTTCAGCATTTTCTGGACTTACCTGTGGTTCTCCCAGTACATGCTGATCTGGTATGCGAACATGCCTGAGGAGATTGTTTACTTTAAACCACGTGTGTGGGGTGAATGGAGACCTATTTTCTTCCTGAACCTGCTGATCAACTTCATCACTCCGTTACTTTACCTGATGAAACGTGATACCAAGCGTAACTATTCTTCCATGGTGTTCATTTCTATCGTGATCATTGCTGGTCACTGGATGGACTTCTGGCAGATGGTAGGACCTGGTACTTATAAAGAACTGGTGTTCCCATGGTACGAACTTGGTCTTGGTGTAGGTTTTGTTGGTCTGATCATACTCCTGGTTGCCAATCAGCTGACTAAAGCGGCACTGGTACCAAAGAATCATCCTTATCTTAAAGAAAGTATTGTTCACCATACCTGATCAGAAGCAAGCAATAGGACCGTCCGGGTTGCTCCGGAGGCAGTGATTGGTCAAAAAAGAAAAGCATCATTAGATAACTTAATTATTTCAAATAGCAATGTCAGGATATTTAGCAGTCTTAGTTGTTGTGCTCATATTCGTAGTCATCTTCCAGATTGCGAAGGCCAGCGAGTATGTGTCCATATTGAAGGGGGAAAAGAAGTCGCGTCAGCAATCAAACCGTGTAAATGGTTTCCTGCTGATCATTTTCCTGGTGCTGGGCTTGATAGGTGTATACTACTGTAACGATGCCCTGAAAGGCAGGCTTAATGGTGAAGCTGCATCTGTGCAGGGTGAAGGTATAGATAACATGATAGCCTGGACCCTGGGTATCACCGGTATTGTATTCGTGATAACCCAGATACTTCTGTTCTGGTTTGCGTTTAAATACCAGGAGAAAGAGGGGCAGAAGGCTTTCTATTTTCCTCATAACAACAAACTGGAGTTAATATGGACAGTGGTGCCTGCTATTGCGCTGACTATCCTGGTAGCTATCGGTTTAAGGCACTGGTTCCGTATCACTTCTGAAGCACCGAAAGATGCGATGGTTGTTGAGATAACCGGAAAGCAGTTCAACTGGCTGATCCGTTACCCTGGTAAAGACGGACAACTGGGCCGTAAATTCTTTACAAACATCAACGATGCAACCAATCCTGTTGGCCAGGACTGGGATGATGAACTGAACAAGGACGACTTCATGGCTACAGAAATGCACCTTGTTGTTGGTAAACCTGTTAAACTGATCATTGGTTCCCGCGACGTTATACATGACGTAGGTTTATCTCACTTCCGTCTGAAAATGGATGCTGTTCCCGGTATCCCTACTACCCTGTGGTTCACTCCTAAATACACCACAGCGCAGATGAAAGAGAAGACCGGTAATGCTGACTTTGTTTATGAAATCTCCTGCGATCAGATGTGTGGCTCAGGTCACTATTCCATGAAGGCCAACATAGTGGTTGAGACACAGGCTGAATATGATGCGTGGGCTGCAAAACAGGTTTCTCAGTATGCGGCGGCACATCCGGCTCCGGAAAAACCGGCAGCACCGGCTACTGAAGCTCCGGCAGCAGATTCCACTCAGAAAGTGGTAGCTTCTAATGACGTGAAGCACTAAATTTGCAGAGCAGTATTAATTAATTGACGCAGGAACATAAAACTATAATACAAACTGATAACGGTACTCCCTGGCATCAGTTTTATATAAACAGCACCGATTATGAGTAACGAAGCAACATTGCACAGTAAGGAGGTAGTTCATGGCGCGCACGCGCACGATGGGCATGATGACCATGAGCACCATGAGGGCGGCTTCATTTCGAAGTACGTTTTCAGTATGGATCATAAAACCATTGCCAAGCAGTTCCTGATAACCGGTATTATCTGGGCTATCATCGGCGCTTTCTTCTCCGTACTGTTCCGTTTGCAACTGGGTTTCCCTGATGCTACTTTCCCATGGCTGGAAAGCATTCTGGGACATTGGGCGAAAGGTGGACGTATTACACCGGAGGCTTACTATGCACTGGTAACAATGCACGGTACCATCCTGGTATTCTTTGTATTAACAGCTGGTCTGAGCGGTACATTCTCCAACCTGCTTATTCCTCTGCAGGTAGGCGCCCGTGATATGGCTTCTCCTTTCATGAACTGCCTGAGCTACTGGTTCTTCTTCATGGCGAGCGTAGTGATGATGAGTTCCCTGTTTGTACAGACAGGACCTGCATCTGGTGGCTGGACCTCTTATCCTCCGCTGAGTGCATTGGGAGACGCTTCTATTGGTTCTAAAATAGGTATGGACCTCTGGCTTACAAGTATGGCGCTGTTCGTTGTTTCACAGCTGCTGGGTGGTCTGAACTATATTTCTACTATTCTGAACATGCGTACAAAAGGTATGACAATGACCAAGATGCCGCTGACTATCTGGGGCTTCTTCTTCACTGCCATCCTGGGTGTACTTTCTTTCCCAGTATTATTATCTGGTTTTATCCTGCTGCTGTTTGACCGTCATGCAGGTACCAGCTTCTACCTGAGCGAACTGTTCGTTGCCGGTAAAGCACTGTCTAACGAAGGTGGTAGTGCCATCCTGTATCAACACTTGTTCTGGTTCCTCGGGCACCCTGAGGTATATATCATTATCCTGCCTGCGATGGGTATGGTATCTGAGATCCTGGCGGTTAACTCCCGCAAGCCGATCTTTGGTTACCTGGCGATGGTTGGCTCTATGTTCGCTATCGTTATCCTGGCCTTCCTGGTATGGGCGCACCATATGTTTGTAACGGGGCTGAATCCGTTCCTGGGTGCATTCTTCGTGTTGCTGACATTATTGATTGCGGTACCATCTGCTATCAAGGTGTTCAACTGGATCACTACCATCTGGAAGGGTAACCTGCGTTTTACTCCGGGTATGCTGTTCTCTATCGGTTTTGTGAGCACATTCATTTCCGGTGGTCTGACAGGTATCTGGCTGGGTAACTCTTCTATCGATATTCACCTGCACGATACTTACTTCGTAATTGCGCACTTCCACATTGTAATGGGTGTATCCGCATTCTTCGGTACGTTTGCCGGTGTATACCACTGGTTCCCCAAGATGTTTGGACGTTACATGAACAATACTATTTCTTACATACATTTCTGGGTTACCCTGGCAGGTGCTTACCTGATCTTCTGGCCAATGCACTATGAAGGTATGGCGGGTATGCCAAGAAGGTATTATGATTACTCCAGCTGGGAGTCTTTCAAACAGTTTGCTGATCTGAACCATTTCATCAGTATTGTGGTGATCGTGGTATTTGCTGCACAACTGCTGTTTGTATTCAACTTCTTCTACAGCATTTTCAAAGGACGTAAAGTAACTGAGACCAACCCATGGAATGCAACCACTCTTGAGTGGACCACTCCTATCAATCCTGGTCACGGTAACTGGGTAGGCGAGATCCCTGAGGTACATCGCTGGCCTTATGACTACAGCAAGAACGGAAAAGACTTTATTCCGCAGACTGTACCATTATCTCCTGAAGAAGAAGCTGAAGGAAGTCACTAAGAGATTGAAATTTTGGACAAGCTATGGACTATGGGCCATAGGCATGGACTGAAGAAATGATAAGAGAAAACTCCATAAAATTGTCGTCATCGTATGCAGTAGCCAGTAAAGTGAAAGATTACTCTCAGCTGATGAAGTTTAATCTGACCTTTATGGTAGTGTTTTCAAGTGTGGTGGGATATCTGCTGGTGCCGGGTATTGAGTTTTCACTGATAAAAGTTCTTATTTTATTTGCCGGCGGATTGTTGGTATCTGGTTCAGCCAATACCATCAATCAGTTGCTGGAGAAGGAAACAGATAAGCTGATGGCGCGTACGGCGGTACGTCCTCTGCCGGCCGGCCGGATGTCTGAGACAGAAGCTATTATTGTAGCGGCTGTAACGGGAGTAGCCGGACTGGTGATCATGGCCTGGGGCTTTAACCTGCTGTGTGCTATATTGAGCCTGGTATCCCTGGTGTTGTATGGTTTCGTGTACACGCCATGGAAAAAATGGAATTCACTGGCTGTGCTGGTGGGCGCTATACCCGGAGCGATGCCGCTGCTTATAGGATGGGCTGCCGGCGCCAATGAACTTGGTGAAGGCGGATGGTCTCTGTTTGGCATCCAGTTCCTGTGGCAGTTCCCTCACTTTTGGGCAATTGCCTGGATAGGGCATAAAGATTACAGCCGTGCCGGTTTCAAATTACTGCCAGGCAGTGGTGAGCCGAACAAGCTGATCGCGTTGCAAGCGGTGATGTACACGCTGTTGCTGGTGCCCGCGGGATTATTACCATATTTCTTTCATATCAGCGGTCCGATCTCTGCTATTGTAGTGATACTGGTGACATTGTTCTTCCTGTACCGTGCTATTAACCTGTACAGGAAATGTGATGTACCTTCGGCGAGGAAGCTGATGTTCGGGTCTTATATCTACCTGACCATTATGCAGCTGGCCTTACTGGCAGATAAGATCTGATTAAATATTTTGAAATCAATTTAGAAGAGTGATGCAGGCAATGAGCTTACAACGAAATAAGATACATCCGCACAAGTACTCCCTATGGATAGCTATGGGTAGTATTACTATGATGTTTATAGGTTTTACAAGTGCATATGTAGTAAAACGTTCGCAGGCTAACTGGTACACTTTTCAATTGCCGATGATCTTCTGGATCTCTACTGCCATTATTGTGGCCAGCAGTGTAACCATCCAGATGTCGGTAATGCAGTTCCGTAACCGGCACATGCAGCGTTATAAGCAGCTGATCACGCTTACAGCTATCCTGGGCGTGGCATTTGCAGTGTGCCAGTGGATAGGGTTTAAGCAGATGAATGATCAGGGGCTTCCTTTGAACGGGCCAGCATCGGTATCTTTCATCTATGTAATAGTGAGTGTACACCTGTTGCACGTATTAGGTGGTGTAGTGGCCCTGCTGGTTATGTTTGCCAGGGCGTTCCGCACCAGGGTACGTACTTACAGTCCGGTGCCGATTGAAGTAGCAGCCACTTACTGGCACTTTGTGGATGCGTTGTGGATCTACCTGTTGATATTTCTGAGTATAGCCAGATAAACTTTCTAAAAATTAATTTACAAATCAAACAATGGATACAGCAGTTACAGCGAAGAAAAAATGGTGGTCCGGGGGACATTCTCCTTTTAATGTGAGCTACGGCAAGTTGATGATGTGGTACTTCCTGATGTCAGATGTCTTTACTTTTGGAGCATTGCTGATATCATACGGTACTATCCGCTTCATGAGCCCTTCATGGCCTGACCCTAATGCCGTGTTCAAGTCATTCCCACTCATGGGCCATGCAGACCTGCCACTGGTATTCGTGAGCTTAATGACATTCATCCTGATCATGAGCTCTGTAACAATGGTACTGGCTGTACATGCTGGTCATATGAGAGACCGTAAAGCTGTAGCAAAGTGGCTGACATGGACAATCATTGGCGGTAGCGCTTTCCTGGCCTGTCAGGCATGGGAATGGACACATCTGTTCCATGAAGGTGCATGGTGGGGTAAAAATCCGTTCCTGAACGTAGATGGTACCCAGGCATCTACCAACTTCACTAACTTCTTCTTTACTATTACCGGCTTCCATGGTTTGCACGTAACTTCCGGTGTGGTACTGAACATTGTGATCCTGGCAAACGTACTGAAAGGTACTTATGAGGAAAGAGGTCACTATGAAATGGTTGAGAAAGTTGGTTTATACTGGCACTTTGTAGACCTGGTATGGGTATTTGTATTTACCTGCTTCTACCTGCTCTAATCGTACACGTCAGTAAGAATTTGTAATCGGAACTTTAAAAGCGAAAAACTAATGGCACATACACATACAGAAGCGGTACACGAGGAACACGTACATGATGCTTCCACCAAGGGTATCTGGAAGACCTTCTGGATATTATTAGTGATCACAATTATAGAAGTTGGTCTGGCATTCCTTCACCTGGAAACAGGCATTCCTCCAAAATGGTTGCTGAACTCAGTTTTTGTTGGCCTTACAGTACTGAAGGCGTTCTTTATCGTTGCTGAATTCATGCACTTACGTAATGAGATCAGGAACCTGATCATGACGATCCTGATACCTTTACTGCTGTTCGTATGGTTCATTATTGCTTTCCTGGCTGATGGCGATTCATGGAAGAACATGCGTAAAAACCTGTCTCCCGGTACTCCTGCACCTGTTGAAAAGGTAAAGGTTACCAACGAGGAAGCACATCACTAAAACAACTTTATATATTACGCTTTACAGGTGCTGTGTTATCCTTCTGATGGCCGGTATTTGTAAAGCGTAAGTTTTTTTAAGGACCTTTAAATTTTTTGGGCCATTTCCAGAACAGGACTCATAGGATTAATGCTGGCGATACTGGTGCCTTTAGCAGGCTACCTGATCGTGGACCACTATGGCAAAAATGTAGTGCCTATCCCTGCTTACTATATTTTTGAGCGTGTGGATACAGTGGTGAAGAATGGGAAGACTGTCTATGACAGTGTTTTTCATACAGTGGAAGATATTAAGCTGACCAACCAGCTGGGGCAACAGGTTACTCTGAGTGACCTGCCTGACAAGGTATTGCTGATCAACTTTTTCTTTACATCATGCCCAAGCATATGTCCACGCATGATGGGAAACCTGGAGAAAATACAACAGGCATATATCAAGAATGATACTTTACTGCAACTTCTTTCAATCACTGTAGATCCTGAAAGGGATTCTGCAGAGACGCTGCGTATGTACGGTGTGAAGCATGACATCAATCCGGATAACTGGTGGCTGCTTACAGGCAGTAAGAAAGAGATCTATGAGTTTGCGAGGAAACAGGTATTTGTGAGTGTTACGCAGGGAGATGGCGGACCGGATGATTTTATTCATACGGAGAAACTGATCCTTGTTGATAAGGACCATCATATCCGCGGATATTACGATGGACTGGATTCAAATGCGGTGCGTAAGTGTGCGAATGATATTGCCGTACTGCACCTGGAGAAAGACAAGCACAGGCCAGGATTACTAAAAAGGCTTTTCTCTACAACAGAATAGTTTAAGCAGGCATGTGAACACATGTTCTAAAAAATTGAAAATGAAAATTAAATGTAAGAGTGAAATATGAAGACGCTTTGAAGCGCTCATATTTCACTTTTTACTTTACAGATAAAACTAAACACTGCTATGGATATAAAGAGTAAGAACCTGAATACGCCGATCGCCATAATTTCAATAGCAATACCGGTAGTGGTAGCCATTCTTTTCTATTTACCCCGTCCAAACATTGAAGCGGGATTTAATGTATACATACTGCCATTGTTCCATGCCATATTGAATTCCACTACAGCTGTGCTGCTGTTGGGAAGTCTTTATTTCATACGCCGGGGGCAGGTTAAAGCGCATAAGGTCACTAACCTGATAGCAGTAGCGCTTTCTGCTCTCTTCCTGGTATCTTATGTTACTTATCACTTCTTTACAGAGAGCACCAAATACGGCGATATAAACCATGACCATATAATAGACGCGGCGGAAAAGGCTGCAGTGGGAGGTTCTGCCTATTTTTATTACTTTATCCTGCTGACGCATATTCTGCTGGCTATCGTGATAGTGCCGCTGGTATTGTTTACCTTGCTGCGTGGGTTTCAGTCTGATTTTGTGAAGCATAAGAAGATAGCCCGTATTACATGGCCTATCTGGTTTTATGTAGCTATAACAGGGGTGATAGTATATGTGATGATCTCTCCTTATTATTGATCAGGATTACTTAATTTTATAGTATGAAAAAGATCTGGCAGATAATAGTGTTGATGCTGTGCTTCAGTGTTCAGACAATGGCACAGTGCTCTCTTTGTACAAAAACGGCTCAGCAGCTGGGAGAAGGCCCCGCGAAGGGGTTGAATAATGGTATTCTCTACCTGGCTGTTACGCCTTTGGTCATTATTGGTATACTGGGGTTCCGGTACTGGAGGAATGCCCGTCAGTCATAACGTAATTTGCGGAAGATATAGAGAAAGGTCCTGCCAGGTGGCAGGACTTTTTTTTAGCAGCCTTCCATTTCATAAATGTGATAGCCATGCTGCCTGATATTCTGTTCCCAGACTGGAACGGTTTCCTGTATATGACAGAAACGACAGTCCCTAGCGGAAACGGATTGCCGGTCAATAGATTTGGATTTAAGGTATGCGTTTCCAAAAGTGAGGACACTTTCATAATTAGTGTCTGCAGAAACGATAATGTCGAAATGCATGTAGCCGCCTTCCCGGCGTTTTACGTAGGTGTCAAAGATAGCAACTTCCATAATGGTTAAAGGTTTAGTGGTGTACGGTAATGGATTATTAAGGTTGATACAAAAATGATTAACCGGATGAAACCTGAAAAATCTTTAACATCTTATTTGCTAGTAGGGAAAACGCAGGTGAAAGAAAGGCAAATCTTATTTAAAGAGCTGATTTATATGTTATAACGCAGACCCTATTTGTTAATGTATGGTTAATCATTTTATTTATTAACCGGTCATTAACATTTATGCAGTCGTAATTAATACTTATTTTGCCGGAAAAACAGCACGTTGAGAACCATCCTTAAAACCTTTGTACGCGGCGGCATACCTGTAATATCTCCTATAAGTTTTTTGCCGGAACGGCAGCCGGCCGGTAATCGTCCCCTGCAGTTAAAACGGGTGTTATTGGGCGCTGTAGTTACTGCAGTGTGCGCCTCTGCTATTGCATTGGGTATTCTAAAAAAGGGAATGCTGGTTTTTTCCACGGATAAAATGGGACCATTGACGGTGATCGTACCGTTGTTTGGTGCGGGGCTGGTAATAGCTATGTTGCGTATCAGGTCAGGTAATCTGCGGATATTACTGCAGCCACTCATGGTGTTTGTGGCTGTAATAACAGGGACGCCTCTGGGACATGATGGGGTAGTGACCAGTCTGGGTAAAGTACTGCGTGATGGCATGCGAAAGGGGCTACCCCAGGCGAAAGAGAGGGAAATTGTTGCAGTAGCTGGCCTGGCAGCGGGTGTGGCCGCCTTGTTTGGTACTCCTCTTGCGGCATTATTCCTGGTAGTGGAATTGTTGCTCACAGAGCTGACCCTGACCAGCATTCTACCTGTTGTATTGGGTGTGGCTATAGGCGGTGGATTACATTACTTATATGACGAATGGGCACTGATGTCAGTAGTATCTGCTGATGTTCCGTCTTTGCTGGGATACCTGGTAATGGGGCTTTTTATTGGTTTGTTTGCAACACTGGCAGAAAGGGTGCAGGCCGGTTTGCGGTTTCTGTTTGAGAAGATACCTGCTAACCGTTCCTGGCTGACGCTGGTCGTAGCTGCCCTGGTAATTGGCATCAGTATATTTTATATTCCGGAACTGGCGGGAGCACCTTTCGAGGATATAGACAAGCTGTTTGACGGACATGTGACGCTCAGTTTCCTGGTAATACTGGGTCTGATCAAGCTGGTGCTGGCGATGTTGTCAATTGCAGCAGGTGTGCCTGGCGGGAGTATGCTACCTCTGATGACTTCCGGAGGTGCTTTAGGGATGTTGCTGATTCTCCTTATACAATGGGCAATGCCTTCATTACACCTGGATATGATGATTGGTGTGCTGGCCGGAATGGCAGCCATGCTGGCGGGAGGATTGCGTATACTGCCGGCAGCTGTGCTGCTGATAATAGAACTTACACATGAACCGGATTTGCTTGGACCGGTGATCTGTGCAAGTGCAGCTTCTTACCTGGTAGTGTTCCTGCTGGCCAGGAAGAAGGGAGTACTGCGGGAAGCGGATATTAAGGCCTCAATGAACTAAATATCTCCTACAAAACGATAAAGATTAAACTTTCCTAATGAAAGTTGCTGCAGGATGTGCTGCTGCAGTTGTTTGCGGGTTATATCTTTCATTCTCCGGTGTTGTAATAGCTGGTAGGCTTTTTCTGCCAGCAGTAAGGCATGCCTTTGGCGGTCATTTTTTACCTGGTCCCGGTGATGATCTATAGCTGTAACCAGTGCGGCCAGTCCTTCTTCTTTTGTGGCAATGGTTTTAAGTACGGGTATTTCCCAGGTTTCCTTCTGCCGGGTATGCGCCAGCAGCCGGAGGTTCTTTACAAACTCGTCTGCATTATCCCGGTCGGCTTTATTTACCACAAAGATGTCGGCTATTTCCATCAGCCCGGCTTTCATAGTTTGTATCTCATCTCCTGCTTCGGGGACTACGACCACTATAGTAGTGTCGGCGACACCTGCAATTTCCACTTCACTTTGCCCTACTCCTACTGTTTCAATAAAGAGATAATCAAAGCCGGCAGCTTTTACCAGGTCACTCACTTCTATGATCTTGGGGCTGAGCCCTCCCAATGCTCCCCTGCTGGCCATGGAGCGGATAAATACATTGGGATCATTAAAATGTTGGGCCATACGGATACGGTCGCCCAAAAGCGCCCCGTAATTAAAAGGAGAGGATGGGTCTACAGCAATGATAGCGATACGTTTCTGCCGGTCAAGCAGGAATCCTATCAGGGCATTTACCAGGGTGCTTTTACCGGCTCCCGGTGGTCCTGTCACTCCGATCACCCGTGTACCTTCTACAGGTGGCAGGCTTTCCAGCAGCTGTTCATAACCTACGGCTTCATTTTCCGTGAGGGAAATGCAACGTGCCAGGGCTTTTATGTCACCATGAAGGAGCGAGGTTAAAAGAGAGTGATGCATGTTTCGAAATTACGCAATTCATAACTGATTATATATCTTCGCAGCCAATATATCCAGTATATGAAAGTATCCGGCTTCACATTTGTCCGTAATGCAGTAAAGTATGACTATCCTGTGGTGGCTTCAATCCGGTCTATTCTTCCCTTATGTGATGAAGTGATTGTGAGTGTTGGTAATTCTGATGATGGCACACTTGAACTGATAGAATCTATCGGTTCTCCGAAGATACGCATCACACATTCTGTGTGGGATGATTCGCTGAAGGAAGGCGGGCGTATCCTGGCAGTGGAAACAGACAAAGCATTTGCTCATGTTAGTGCGGATGCAGATTGGGCTTTTTATATACAGGCAGATGAAGTGGTGCATGAAAAGGATCATGCAGCTATTCTTGCTGCAATGGAAAAATATAAGGATGATCCGAAAGTGGAGGGATTGCTGTTCAAGTATATGCACTTCTTTGGCAGCTACGATTATATAGGCGACTCACGTGTATGGTATCAGAATGAGATCCGTGTGATAAGGAACGATAAGAATATTTCTTCTTACCGTGATGCGCAGGGTTTCCGTAAGCAGGGAGAGAAGCTGCATGTAAAGCGTGTAGATGCCAGCATGTATCATTATGGCTGGGTAAAAGATCCGGAGGCGCAGGCGCGTAAGCTTAATAACTCATTCCAGATGTATCATGGGCGGAATGAGGAGCGTATGAAGAAACGTGTACCGATAGAGCAGTTTGACTATGGCGTGGTTGATTCACTGGCACGTTTTACGGGAACGCATCCGGCGGTAATGCAACCGAGGATCAATGAGAAGAACTGGAAATTTGAGCATGATATCAGCCGTAAAAAATTCTCCTTTAAAGACAGCATTCTTTACTGGATAGAAAAGAGAACCGGCAGGCGTTTGTTTGACTACAGGAATTATAAGATCATATAATAAAGTTACTGCCGCGTAAGCGGCAGTTTTACTTTAGTACATACTCCTGTATAATTTCATATATTCTTTAGCGTTGGTATCCCAACTGAATTGCAAAGCGTGTTGCTGTATTGCAGAAACGGGATTGGTGTTGGCATAATGTGCCATTCCTTCTTCGAATACCTGTTGCATATATTCTTTACCAAAGTCTTTGAAGAAGTAAGCGACATTACCTCCTATTTCCGGCAGGCTTGTTTTATCTGACAGGAACACTGGTTTGCCAAAGTGCATTGCTTCAACTACCGGAGCTCCGAAGCCTTCTGCCAGTGAGGGGAAAAGGAATGCGCTGCAGTTCTTATAGTACCAGTATTTCTCTTCGTCGGTCACGGTTCCCAGCAGTTTAACGCGATGGCTTACACCGAGGGCGGCGGCTTCTTCTTCTACTTTTTTGATATAGTCGCCCTGCGCCCTGCCGGCAATGATCAGTTCATAATCATTGTGCTCAAGGAGAGCGGGTAATACATGAAAATTCTTTTTGGGAAGGATCATGCCTATACTAAAAAGGAAAGGTTTAGCCGGTTTATATGCGGGGGTGTCAAAACCGGGAAATTCTTTTACTTCAGAGCCCTGGTAGATGATCTTACATTTGCTTTTGGGCACCTGAATATATTCCATGATAGTGTTCAGGGTAAACTGAGAGATAGCTACTACCTGGTCTGTTTCATTTACCTGTTTCTGCAGTTCATGTAACCCCTGTCTTCTTTCTCTTTTACTTTTACGGCTGTCAAACAGGAAGTTAAGATCATGAATGGTGACGATGGTCTTTTGCGCGTGTGGTCTGGGCCAGGTATTGCCGGTTTGATGTACGGAGTGCCAGATGTCCATTTGCGGAGGATGGAATGTATAGCGGTGATACCATTTATAAGGCAGTTTTTTGTAACTGCCTTTAAAGTCGTTAAAGCCGGAAGGCATGTAATACAGCAACTTTTCATCTTCCTGCGCATGTTGCAGGAGCCTTTGTCCCAGTTGCAGACAAAAGGTGTACAAGCCGTTGTGAGGATATTTTAATTTCTCGAAATCTATTCCGATAAGATGCATAAGGAAAATGAGATAAATACTTTAGTAAAGACTGCGGTATACCTGTAAATACTTGTGTGCCATCTGATGATACGTTAAGGTGGCAGCATGTTTTACAATGGCATCTGCCCTGTTATTGATCTTGTAGTCATGTAATCCGTTAATAAAGACCTGTTGCATTACATCCGGCTCAAAGGTCTGAAAATAATAGCAGTGTTCACCGCCTACTTCCGGCAGGCTGGTCCTGTCTGAAATAAAGCAGGGCTTACCCTGGCTCATGGCTTCCACTACTGGTATTCCGAAGCCTTCTGCCAGGGAAGGGAAAAGGAATGCGGTACAGTGGTTATAATACCAGTATTTATCCTGGCCGGAGATGCTGCCGAGGACACTGACCCTGTTTGCTACATTGTGGGCTGCAGCCTCTTGTTGTATTTTCTGTTTATATAGCGGATCAAAGACAGGTCCTGCCAGTATCAGCTCATAATCATTGTTCTTCAGCAGGGCTGGCAGTACATGGAAGTTCTTTTTTGCATTGATACTTCCGATAGCAAAGAGGAAGGGCCGTTGGGGCCGGTAGCCGGGCTGATCGAAACCGGGAAAAGTCTCCAGATCACCTCCATTCAGGATCACGCTGGCAGGTTTGTTGTGCAGGTCCAGATGGCGGGTTACGTCTTCCATCACAAAGGTAGAGATGGTCACTACGTGATCTGCCCGATCGATATTCCTCTGTATCTTTTTGAGATAGGCGGCTATTCTGGCGGGCGACTTACCCTCATGGATGTAATTCAGATCATGGATTGTAAGTATATGCCTGGTACGGGAACCTGAAGGGCGGTAATGAGTGGTCTGAAAAGTGGAATGCCAGATATCTATATTCCCGGACGGGGGCATAAGGAACCTATGGTATCTCCTCTGGGTGCGATACCGCTGTTCCGGGCCAAAGATACCTTTCAATGCCGCAGGAGTGTAAAAGGTGAGGGATTCATTTTCCGCGTGCTGACGGATAAGAGAGTTACCTAATTGCCTGCAGAATTCAAAAAGGCCGGTATTGGCATATTTCATTTTCTCGCAGTCCAGCAGTATATGTGGCATTCAATTTACATGTGTGCGGGCAAATATAGGGATATTCAGCAGTGTATCAGTCCGAACTTTTTCTTAAGAGCGGTTTGGGGGCTATGGCAGCCAAACCGCGATAGAAGCAATATTTCGTTCCTAACGGTTAATTATATAATTTAGGCTATATGACCAATTTTATTCCCATATTCCCGCTTGGCATCGTGGTATACCCCCAGGAGCAACTGAACCTGCATATTTTTGAACCAAGATATAAACAACTGATCCGTGAATGCCTGGCAGATAAGAAAGCTTTTGGCATTCCGGCTGTAATTGATAAGAAAGTAGTTGAGTATGGTACACTTGTGGAAGTAGTGAAAGTGGAAAAGGAATATGAGAATGGTGAGATGGATGTTGTGACCAGAGGGGTACAGGTATTCCGTATACTGGAAATGATCGGAAGCATTCCTGAGAAGTTGTATACCGGTGCTATTGTCAGTTATCCAGAAAACCGTTTTAACGGCAGCGCCCGGCTGCATAAACAGGTAATGACGGCGCTGAGAGAGTTACACCATATTTTACAGATCAATAAGTCCTTTAAAAAGGCGGATGAGGACCTGTTATCTTATGATCTGGCTCATCATGCCGGTTTGTCATTGCATGAGGAATATGAAGTACTGCATCTCTTTGAGGAGCTGCAACGGCTGGAATACCTGAAGCGTCACCTGCTGAGGGTCATTCCTTTAATGGCGGAAATGGAACGTCTGAAGGACAGGGTAAAGCTGAACGGGCACTTCCGTAACCTTAGCGCCGGTGATATATAAGTGTAATTATTTTACATTTGGGTCTGAAAAATGAATATGAACAAGATAATAGCGCGTGTAGCGTTTGTTTTTTCCTTCCTGGTGCTGGTTGCCTGTGAGAATGATATGGAAGCTATTATGAATCTTGATAAAAAGACGGCGGCTGTTGAGGAGGGGAAGGATATTGAGTCGATGTACAGTCAGCTGGGTAAGGTCAAGGCGAAGTTGACGGCGCCTTCTATGCTGAGGCATTTGCAGGCTCCTGTATATGTGGAATTTAATAAGGGGCTTAAGGTGCTGTTCTTTAATGATACCCTGGATGTGGAGAGTACTTTGACGGCAAGGTATGGTAAGTATTTTGAGAATGATGCCAATATTTACCTGAGAGATCATGTAGTGGTTATTAATAAAAAGGGGGAAAGGCTGGATTGTGAAGAGCTGAACTGGGATTCCAAGAAGGAGATCTTTTATTCGAATAAGCCTGTGCGTATCAGTACGGCGACGGATACTTTATATGGGACGGGGTTGGAATCTAACCAGGATTTCAGTAATTATACTATACTGCATCCGAGTGGGCCTTTTGTGTTGCAGGATAGTACGACGTTGCAATAATTTGTTATTGATGCGGAGAAGCTACTCAAAAAAGATAGGTTTCGCCTTTGGCGAAACCCATCTTTTTGAGTAGGATTTTTTTTGTGCTGCACGCGGCTGGTTTTTTGAGGGGGATAAAGCGAAGCTTATTGTTAAAAGTAGATTGATCTGCGGCTAAAAGGAGATAAACGATAACGGCCCGACATTGCTCAGCAATGTCGGGCCGTTTCGCTTTAACCTATTTTTTAACCTAAAATTTTGTCATTATAGAAACGCAAGAACCATGCCATTAAGTATGTAATGATAGAAAGCTTTTTCTGTATATAAGGGGAATATGTTATGCAAGACAAATTTGATTTTTTTATGCAGTAGTGATTGAAAATGATGAGATTGTTTAAAATTTTACCTATATTAGAAAAATGAAATGACCATATGACCGGATTTTAAAAAATGCCCGTCAAAAATAGCCTGAGAATAGGCTAAAATGCTAAGTAATTGATCCTTCCCTCACTATTATATAGCCCTAATAAATAATTGGAAATTAATTTAATATGATAATATTTGGTATATGATTGCTGACCTATCCAAACTTACCGTTTTACGAACTATTTTATAACGTTCACGGAAATGGGAAGATAATGCATGGAAGCCTGGTATATCTTTGGCTCAGGTTTTTCATAGGATATGGTTAAAATTATTACAAGGGCGGTATTCTTACCGCCCTTCTATTTTACCCCTTACTGCATTTAATAATATTGAAGATCACTTTTACTCCCTGAATTCAGCTATTTTTCACCCGTTTTTCCCCTACGTTCACCTGTTTTTTCATTACGTTCCCAAACAAAAATATAGCATTCACCAGAATGGGTTAGGGAGATATGCAAAATAACGCCATCTTTGGTTCAGGTTTTTCAATAAAGATATGGTTAAAATTTTTCGGGGCTGTAGTCTTGCAGCCCCGTTTCTTTTTTTATAACTCTCCGTTCATGTCTTTCCGGCATCAAAAAAGCCGGTCAATCTTTCGACTAACCGGCTCTTCTGTTCAATAATCAGTTTTTATTATTATTCAAATTCCTGAGGAAAGGGTTTTTCCAGCAGATACCTGTATATGAAGCGATAGATCTCATTATCGCTGTGCCTGCTTTTGATACTGGTTCTCCAGCCGTGGCGTTCGCCGGGGTAAACCATGAACTCGAAATGTTTGCCCAGGTTTTCCAGCTTATCTACCAGCTGAATGCTGTTCTGCATATGTACGTTGTCATCCATGGTGCCATGAATGATCCTGATCAGGCCTTTGTATTTGTCGGCATAGTTGAGTACGGAGGTGGTCTTATACCCTTCCGGGTTCTCTGCCGGGGTATTCATATAACGTTCGGTATAATGGCTGTCATACAGGTGCCAGTCGGTCACTGCATAGTTGGCAATCCCATGGGTAAATACATCTGCTCCATAGGTGAGCGCCATACAGGTCATGTAGCCACCAAAGCTGCCACCGGTTATGCAGATCTTGGAAGGATCGGCCCAGGGCTGTGAACGCAGCCAGGTAGCTGCATCCATATAATCTTCTATTTCATATCTGCCCAGCTGCCGGTAAATATAGTTCATGCCCATTTTGCCCAGTTGTCCTGAACTGCGGTTGTCTATCGCCACCTGTATCACGCCTTCTTCTGCCCACCACTGTGAAGTAAGGGGTTGTTTCCAGGTATCGTATACGGTACCTGCACCGGGGCCACCATAGATACTGATCAGAACGGGGTATTTTTTGCCGGGCTGCATGTGCAGGGGCATGGTGATGGTCATAGGAAGCTCCAGGCCATCTCTTGTTTTATAGTATTGCAGTGTGGTGCCTGCCAGGTTGTACTGATCAAACTGGTTGCCTTTGCTATTTCCCAGCTCCCTGATCACCTTGCCTTTGTTATTGAGGAGGGTCATGCGTGCAGGGGTGGACAGGTTGGAATAGGTAGTGATGAAATAGCTGCCCCCGGGGCTGGCGCTTATGGTATGCATGTATTCGCCAAACGTGAGACGGGTAATAACGCCTGTTTTCAGGCTTACCTGGTAATAGTCTGTCCGGGTGGATGCTTCTTTGCGGGCAGTGAAATAAACCAGTTGTTGTTTATTATCAACATAGTCAAACTGTTTCACTGACCATTTACCTGAGGTAAGCTGTTTGTTCAGCGAACCGTCCATATTATACCAGTAGAGGTGGCTCCAGCCGCTTTTATCGCTCTGCAGGAGAAATCCTTTACCATTTTCGAGGAAAGGTAAGGTGAAGTACCAGTCTATCCAGGTAGATTGTTTTTCATCATAAATTTCTTTTTTAGCGCCGGTTTGCGGATCAATCTCGTAGATCTTCAGGTGATCCTGTTTACGGGGTTTCCATTGTATCCAGAGGTGTCCTTCAGGTGTGAAGAAGGGAGGGCCGAAGTACTGGTCATCATTTTCGTTGAAATCAGCCCAGACGGTATTACCGCCTTCTACTGACACCATTCCTACGCGTACGGCCGGGTTGGTATCGCCAGCTTTTGGATAGCGGGTATTCTCCAGGTAGCCATGTTGTCCTTTTTCGCTATAGATAGGGAATACCGGGACTTTGGAGTCATTAAAGTGCATATAAGCCAGGCGGCGGCTGTCGGGGCTCCACCAGAAAGCGCGGTAGCGGGAAGAGCGGCCCAGGATCTCTTCATAATATACCCAGGAGGCCCAGCCGTTGTAGGCTACGTCGGAGCCATCTGTGGTGTAACGGATCTCTTTATGTGTGGCTATTTCAATGCTGTAAAGGTCGTTGTTGCGGGTAAAGGCCACGTACTTACCGTCCGGGGAAAGTGTGGGGTTCTTTTCTTCGGCGGAATCGGCAGTAAGCTGTGTTTCCATTCCGTCTGCGGCAGTATAAAAGATGTTGTTGTTCCTTGTTTCAACGCTGGCGCCTTCAGGCGGAGTTGAATAAGGTGTGGCGCTGCCGGTTTTGACATCTACTTTCCATGCTCTTGCAGAACCGTTTTCCGGGCGCATTTCAATGTAATGGGTATCGTCTGCCCATCCTCTGATAACAGGTAGTGGTTGATAAAGCCCGGTAGCTTCTCCTTTGAAGATCTGCCGGAAGGTCAGGTCTTTTTTTTCCTGCGCTTTCAGGGTGAAAGAAGTAGCGCACAGTACTGTGAAACAGACTGACCAGTAATGTTTTGTGTGCATAAGTTCTTAGCTGTTGTTGTAACAAAGCAGCTAAAATAATGAAATAAGCATTGCTCAGTCAGGAATAACTGATGGGTGGAGAAATATCACTATTTCCCGGTGTTTGCTATCAATATGGCTCCTGCCAGCAGTCCCGAATCTTTGAGGAGCATGGTCAGGGATTGCTGATCGGTGGAGGCATGGGGGGCATGTACCAGCACTATGACAATAAGCAGGAAGAGGGCCAGCAGATATCCGGCGGGTTTTACGGCTATGTTGATAATGAAGGAAATACCAGCCAGCACCAGGCCCAGACCTGTAATATAGATCCAGATCTTACCTCCGGGAATGGGAACGCCTGGAGCCATAGCACTTGCGTAGAGGAAGTGAAAAGTACCGAAGACGAGCATGACGAGGCCGTAGATAATGATAGCCATCCTGTTGGGAATAATTGTTTGCATGATGTATTTATTTTATTTATAAAACAACAAACAGGTTCGGGAATAGTTGGCTCAAAAAGCTGGCCACAGGCTATAAAAAAACGCTTTTACCAAAGGCAAAAGCGTTTTCTAAGAAAAAATGATATCAGATTATATCTTCTCCGGTTTCATCTGCGGGAAGAACAGTACATCCTGTATGGATGGCTGATTGGTCATGATCATTGTGAGGCGGTCTATACCTATACCGATACCGGAGGTTGGCGGCATGCCATATTCCAGTGCACGGAGGAAGTCATAATCAATGTACATGGCTTCATCATCGCCACGTTCCATCAGCTGTACCTGATCTTCGAAGCGCTGGCGCTGGTCGATAGGATCGTTCAGCTCACTGTAGGCGTTAGCCAGTTCCTTACCATTTACCATCAGTTCAAAGCGTTCTACCAGGCCTGGTTTGCTGCGGTGTTTTTTGGTGAGGGGGCTCATTTCTACGGGGTAGTCGATGATGAAGGTAGGCTGAACATAGTGATGTTCACTGGTTTCGCCAAAGATCTCATCGATGAGTTTACCTTTACCCATGCTTGGGCTTACACCGATGTTCAGCTGCTGGCAGGTGGCGCGCAGCTGGGCTTCATCCATATTGGTAACATCGATACCCGTATGTTCTTTAATAGCGTCGTAGAGGCTTACCCTGCGGAAAGGCGCTTTAAAGTCTATTATTTTATCTCCTACCTGTACCTGTGTAGTGCCGTGCAGTGCCAGGGCTACTTTTTCCAGCAGGGTTTCGGTGGTACGCATCATCCAGTCATAGTCCCTGTAAGCGGCGTACATTTCCATTACGGTGAATTCCGGGTTGTGGGTACGGTCCATACCCTCGTTGCGGAAGTCTTTCGCGAATTCGTATACTCCTTCAAAGCCACCTACGATCAGGCGTTTCAGGTACAGTTCATTGGCTATGCGGAGGTATAATGGTATGTCCAGTGCGTTATGGTGCGTAGTGAAGGGACGGGCTGCGGCTCCGCCGGGAATTGGCTGGAGGATAGGCGTTTCCACTTCCAGGTAACCCATGCTGTTGTAGAAGTCACGGATGGTCTGCATGATGCGGGTACGTTTGATGAATACGTCCTTTACCTGCGGATTAATGATCAGGTCTACGTAGCGCTGGCGGTATTTGAATTCCGGGTCGGTTACGGCGTCGAAGGCCTCTCCTTCCTTCTCTTTCACCACCGGCAGGGGGCGTAAGGATTTGGCGAGGAAATCGAACCTGTTTATGTGGATGGACAATTCGCCGGTTTTGGTAATGAAAGCAAAACCTTTGATGCCGATAATATCTCCTATATCTGTGAGCTTTTTGAAAACAACGTCAAACCGGGTCTTATCGTCACCGTCACAGATATCGTCCCGGCGGATGTACAGCTGTATACGGGCGGTGCTGTCCTGTATTACAACGAAGGCAGCTTTACCCATATCGCGTACGCTCATGATACGACCTGCCAGGCACACGTCCTGGAACTGGTCTTTTGTTTCTTCCGTATACAGGGCCTTGATATTGGCAGCTGTATTGTTTACGGGATATTCTTCCGCCGGATAAGGGTTTATACCCAGTTTCTCCAGTTCCTGCAGTTTTTCCCTGCGTATGATCTCTTGCTCAGATAATGGTGTCATGTAGTACTGATTACAATAATGGAGTGCAAAAATAGTCGATTTAGGCAGGAAATATGTCAATGGCTGTTAACTCTCTGAAATACTGTAACTTTCATACATTGAATTGGCACTAAATTTTCTTTATAGTGATTGCCCCGGACCAAGACTGTATTGATTCATCAGAATAAAACAATATAAGATGAAAACCATTATCTTACCTACAGACTTTTCGGCAACTGCTTATAATGCAGCGCGTTATGCGTTGGGACTGGCACAACAGATGGGGACTGCCCGCATCGTTCTGTACCATGCCTATGAGCTGATAGTACCTATCCCGGATGTACCTACCTCCATACCCATGGTAGATCCGAATGAGCTGAAGGAGGCCAGCCTGGAGGGACTGCGTAATATGAAGGCAGAGCTGGAGCCAGACCTGCCGGAGGGGGTGATACTGGATTACAGGGCTGATAATCATCTGTTGGCTGCCCATGTCAATGCAACTGCCAAAGAGGAACATGCAGACCTGATAGTGATGGGCACCACCGGGGGGAGTCAGCTGGAAGAGATATTGATAGGTTCCAATACTATAGATGTGGTAAAGCATACCACCTGCCCGGTTATAGTAGTACCGGCGAAGGCGGTATTTGCACCTATAAAGAAGATCGTTTTTGCGTGTGACTTCAAGAAAGTGGCTACCTCCACTCCTATTCAGCCTTTGAAAAGATTACTGGACGTATTTAAGGCGGAACTGCATGTGATCAACATTGATAAGGACAGCAAGGGCATCAGCCCGGATACTCCGGCGGAGAGCCTGCTGCTGGATACCCTGCTTGCCGGCTATCATCCTCTATATCATTTCCTTGACCATAGTAATGTAGTACAGGGTATTATGGAATTTGCAGATAAGGAAGGGGCAGATCTTATCCTGACGATTCCGAGGAAGCATGGTTTGTTTGAGGGGATCTTTAAGCGGAGCAGGACGGCCCAGCTGTGTTTTCATACTCATATCCCGTTGCTGGCTATCCATGAGTAAAACCATTTATACCACTTTAAACTTCCGGTGGTTGAATTGTTCTAATTTTAGAACCCGATAAAAATATTGTTATTATTTTGCATATAAAACCACATCAACTTTATGTACAAGAAACTATGTCTTCTGTTATTGTCAGGTATTGTCTTTTTACCCGCATCCCAAGCCCAGTTATTAAATAAATTGAAGAAAGCTGCCAGTTCTGTTTCTTCCGGAAGCAGTTCCTCATCCGGCAGTGTTACTGAAAATGAAGCCGGCAGCGCCATTAAAGAAGCATTGGCAAAAGGTATTGCCAATGGTATTGCTAACCTGAACAAGAAAGATGGATTTTTTGGCAGTGAGATATACAAGATGTTGTTACCTGAAGATGCTGTGAAGATAGGAAACACCCTGCGTGCAGTAGGTCTGGGCAGCCAGGTAGATAAGGCTATCCTTACTATTAACAGGGCTGCTGAAGGTGCGGTAGGTCATGCTGCTCCTATTTTTGTGGACGCTATCAAGCAGATGACCATCACAGATGCGCTGAAACTGATACAGGGTGGTAATACTTCTGCTACAGATTATTTTAAATCAAAGACGACTGATAAACTGAAAGCTGCTTTCTCTCCTGTGGTGAAGAATTCCCTGGATAGTACCAGTGCCACTAAATATTACGGAGACATTGTGACTTCCTACAATAAGCTGCCTACTACCAGGACCAAAGCTAATCCTGACCTGCAGGACTATGTAACTACCAGAGCGGTGAGTGCATTGTTTGACCAGATTGCAAAAGAGGAAGCAAATATCCGTGCTAATCCGGCTGCCAGAACTACAGATCTGCTGAAGAAGGTATTTGGAATGTAGTCATCCTGAGATAAAAAAGGAGGCACTTTCTTTTGGGAAGCACTGTGGCGCTAAAGTGATACCGCAATGCATACACTATCCATACTTTATAGTAGGCTTTGAGTGGGAGTATCTATATGGGATCTATGCTCTAAGTCTGGTAAATATGGGGTGACTTAAGATAAAGAAACTGATAAAAAACGCCTTTGCCATTTTGGCAAAGGCGTTTTTTATCAGTTCAAAAAAATTAAATATTTCCTGCCAGCAGTACCTGCCATGCTTCCTGTACTTTATTGTTATCAAGCAGCTGTTTTGCATGCAGATGCAGTTCTTTTTCCATTTCATCCGGGGCGATACTGTAATACTGGAAGATGTTTTTCAGGTGATCGTCTGCATATGCTGCATCTACTACAGGTTGCTGATTGACATTAGCCAGCTGTGCGAGGTTATTTCCTGTCAGGACGTTGCTGTTCCTGACTGAAACAGGCAATGCGTCTATTCCTATTCCCAGACTGGTATTGGGTTTAGCGACTTCGAATACAGCGGCGCCGGAAGCGCGGCAATAGTAGTCGGCACCCATACGTGCTACAAGATCTATTTTATGAGGATCGATAGCACCTTTTGCGTCCAGTATTGCATCGCTGATATGGATCAGTAATGGTTCGCAGATAACAAGATTTCCTGCACCACCTTCGGTGCCTGTTTCGATGATCTGTTTAACAACGCATTCAAACTGTACGGGGCTTTCCTTTACGCGGAAAGGCTTTATCTTTTCTGATGGAACTGCTGTAAATCCGGACTTCTCAAATTCGTTGACGCCTTTGGGGTATTCGCAGCTGGAAAGGGAAGCCTGGTGCACCATCGCATAATTCACTACGTTGATGACCACTTCTTTTGTTTCATAAATATTTTCCAGTGTGTGTTTGATCGTGTTATCCCTTACGCGGCGGGAGGGAGAAAATATGAGGGTAGCAGGGTTGCTGCCAAAGATGTTAAAGAAGCTGAAGGGTGACAGGTTGGGCTGTCCGTTCTTATCGATGGTGCTGGCAAAGCAAATAGGCCTGGGGGCTATGGCGCCCTGCAGGTAGCCCTGAAGTTCTACTGTTTTTACCTGCCCTGGAATGATCTGCATGATTTATTTTTTCAGTTTCAGGATGGAGAAATCCGAATCCTCTTTTACGATGGTGTTGGTGAGTGTACCCAGTCCGTCTATTTCCATTTCCACTACGTCTCCTGGTTGCAGCCATTGTTCTTTATAGTCCGGATCATTGAGCTTACCGGTACCGTTTAATTCAAGAAAGCAACCGGTACCAACGGTGCCGCTTCCTATTACGTCGCCAGGGTGGATGGTAACGCCGTAAGCGCAGCGTTCAATGATCTCTGCAAAGGTCCAGTCCATGTCACCCATGTTGCCTTCGCTTACCTGGATACCATTTACGCGGCATATCATTTTAAGGTTGTAGTTATTGCCTGTATGACCTGGTCTGGCGGGGATGATAAGGTGTTCCAGTTCATCCGGTGTAACGAGCATGGGGCCTATTACAGTGCTGAAGTCTTTACCTTTTGCGGGCCCGAGGTTGAGTTTCATTTCTTCCATCTGCAGTGTGCGGGCGCTCATATCATTCATGATCATGAAGCCGCCTATATAGCTGTCAGCTTCTGCGGCTGTGATGTTACGTCCCTGTTTGCAGATCACCACGGCGGCTTCCAGTTCAAAATCCAGTTTATCGAAATGATCAGGCATGCAGCGTATTTCACCGGGGCCTTGTATGGCATTATGATTGGTGAAATAGAAGATGGGATACTGATCGAATTCGGGGATCATTTCTATTCTGCGGTTGCGGCGTGCGGCGGCAACATGTTGCCGGAAAGCGTACCCGTCACGGCAGGAGGTTGGGAATGGCACCGGGGCTAATACTTCGACAGAGGCATAGTCTACCGGGCGTGCAGAGCCGATATGCTGGCCGGTTTTCAATTGCTCATTTACTGTGAGCGCTATATCTATCACATCTTCCCACATGTGCAGGAAAAGTTGCATGGTGCCGGGAAGAGCAGGATGAAGGTCCTGTGTGTTATATAGTTTATCGCCTATTAATATGGCCAGTTGATCAGCCCCGTCGTGGAGGTAAGTAACAAGTTTCATAATTTGTTGTTCTGGTTGTATGATCTGTAAATATAGGTAAATTGGTATTTTTACGGCTGTGTGCGTAATGCAGGATAATTTATAAATTTGAGCTGTAGCAACCCCGTTAGTATGTACCCAATCTCCAAAAAATAGTAACGCTAAAGGATAAATACTAATATCGGCATAATATTCGCGGGTAGCATCTTTTTCCGACAGACTGTAGAACAGGAATCAACGCGACATTTGTTTTAGCATTTATTTGCATTAAATAAAGGGAGTTATGAAGTTTGATAAGATCAAGAACAAGGGACAGGCTAGACTATTTGAGAGCAGGTATCTGGAAATGCTTACTAAAACCCACCCCCTTGTAATCTGGGCCATGTATGTGCCTATTATCGGTTACATGCTTTATTACAGTTATGCTTCTCTTGGTTTCGGCATAGCCAGGGTAGCAACTGTTTTTTTCGGAGCCATGTTTTTCTGGACATTTTTTGAGTACATTATGCATCGCTACATTTTCCACCTGAGTAGCGAGAATCCCAGGGTAAGGCGTATTATTTATGTTATGCATGGCAATCACCATGAATATCCGAGAGATAAGCAGCGGTTATTCATGCCGCCGGTGCCCAGTCTTATACTGGCGTCAGTGATCTTTGGCGCACAGTATCTTTTCCTGCAGAACATTACATTTATGTTCTTCCCGGGATTTATGCTGGGCTATCTTATTTATGGGAGCATGCACTATGCTATTCATGCCTGGAACCCTCCGTTCCGGTTTATGAAGGCTTTATGGCGTAATCATCACCTGCATCATTATAAGGGAGATGAAAAGGGTTTTGGTGTAAGTTCCAGCCTGTGGGATTATGTATTTGGCACCAGTTTCGACCTTGAGAAAGAGAAGGAGGACAAATCGAAAGTAAAGGAGCTGATGTTTAATAAGTGATCAGTTACCATTTTTCTTCTCCGTCATTGGCGGGAGGTTTTGAGTGGGTTTTACGGGAGATGATCTTTTCCTGTTGTCTTTCTATCAGCATGGCGGCTATTTTCCGGTATACTTCCGGGCTGAGATCGGCAGCCAGTACATCGCGCACTTTCTGTTCAGCAACATCAATCTTATAAAGCAGCAGGACAAACTGCTGAAAATTGTTGCTGATCATTATTTCCAGCTGTTGCGCCAGAAGCGTTTCCAATGCCTCGTATGAGATCTGGGGATTGAGTTTCAGGGAAGCGTCTTCAGCAAGCTGAGAAACTGTTTCAGGAAGTAATGTTATCATAGAAAAAATTAAGGGAGGTTCACTGAGCCTCCCTTTTTATATTGTTTATTTCATTTGTTTGATCTTATAGGAGGCATTGGTAACGATCTTTACCGGTACCTTAATATCTTTTTTGATCCTTTTAGCTTTGTTGGCCTTATAGGTGTAAGTACCGTTCATTTCTGTGTTTTGCGCACATATGCTGGGCATGCCGGTATTACGGTCTATCAGGTAGTTGGTCATGATATCTCCGTTGATCTCTGCGGTTGCTTCAATTCCGTCTTCTATTGTAAATGTTTCTACTTTGTTGGTAGTGACTTTACCTGTACCGTTTATTTTGGCGGTCTGGGCATCCCATGTCTGGAGGTTCCAGTAGAGGTCTATGTTGCCTACCAGTCCTGTGCGGATAGGTACATTTTCTTCCCAGCGGGTACCTGTTTTGATGCTGCGTACCGGGTATATTACCAGCAGTTGTTCCAGCCAGGAGCGGAAGGCGTTTGTGCCAAACTGGTCCATCATGAGCTTTTTATAGGCGTCCTGTTCGTCTTTTTTCAGGTTGGTAAAGGTAGCGGAGGCTTTGTCCAGCAGTTCATCGAGCCCGGTAACTTTATTGATAAAACCGGAGTTCTGGATATCTACTGAGAACGGGTGGTTCAGTATGCTTTTCAGGGCTGCCTGGAAAGGTTCTTTATCATTCGGAACATTGGCATCTACCAGGATATTCTGGTTCCTGGCATTGAAGGTGAATTTCAGCTCTTTATAACGGAAGCTGAGAACAGAGTGGCTGGGAGAAATGTCTGTTACTTCTATGGCGATGGTGTTGTTAAAATCGCGTGATACGCGTTTCATTACATCATCTACGGTGGTATAGGTTTCACTACGGCTTTCCTGTTTCAGTTCAAACTGCTGACCTTTCTGGAAGTTGTAGCCAAGATCTATATAATCCCTCTTTTCATCCTGCTGCTGGGCTATTGCCGGCAATGCCAGGCCTGCACCCAGTGCCAGAGACACAAAAAATCGCTTCATCATTACGCTTTATTTATTATACATATTTTTCAATTACTCCCAGGCCAAACAGGGCAAAATCGTATTTGGCGGGATCCAGCGGGTCCAGTTGCCGGAGTTTCCCGGTAAGGGCAAGGGCGGTGCGCCAGTCAGACTTTGCGTCGTCTATCAGGCCAAGTCTTGCTGCTACCCTACCTACATGGACATCTACCGGGCACACCAGCTGAGAGGGCTGAATATGACGCCATACTCCAAAATCTACGCCATTTTCGTCCTTTCTGACCATCCACCGGAGGTACATGTTCAGGCGTTTACAGGCGGAGTTTTTGGCTGGAGTGGAGATATGTTTCCTGGTCCTTTCCGGGTGTTCCGGCAGGAAGAACATATGGTGAAAGCCGATGAGGGCTTTTTCCACTGTATCATCTTCCGGTGTAAGGTGCCCGCTGAAGGCGAACTCCAGGGAGGTGACGTCGTTATAGTATTGCTGCAGGTATTCTGCGAAATACATAAGGTCTATCCCGTTAAAGGTGCGATGCCTGAAGTTCAGCAGCTTCATCCTGTCTTTGGGGGCATGATTCCTGATAAAATCGTACGGTGCATTGTCCATCAGCTGCAGCAGTTCAGTGCATTTGTTGATGATGGTGGTGCGGTTCCCCCAGGCCAGCAGGGCGGCAAAAAGCCCTGATATCTCTATATCCTGCAACTGAGAGAACCTGTGTGGGATACAAACGGGATCTCCTGGAATAAAATCAGGAGTATTATAGTATGCCGCCTTTGTATCAAGGAAGGCCTTCAGTTGCTGGAATTTCATAATTCAGTGTGTATACGGTTCGGTGTGTGCCCGAAAAATAACGAAAGATGTTCACAATGTGACATCTGTTTTAATTTATCCGATGGCTTTCTGCAGGTCGGCAATGAGGTCTTCGGCATCCTCTATTCCTACGCTGAGGCGGATAAGGGAGTCTACCAGGCCGTTGCTGATCCTTTCTTCTCTTGGAATGGAGGCATGGGTCATGCTGGCCGGATGGCCTATCAGGGACTCTACTCCTCCGAGTGATTCTGCAAGAGAGAAAAGGTGAGTGCCGCTTAATACCTTCATCGCTGCTTCCTGGCTGTCATCTTTCAGGGTGAAGGATATCATACCTCCAAAGCCGCGCATCTGTTTTTTAGCGATACTATGATTAGGGTGATCTTCAAAACCGCACCAGTATACTTTATCCACTTTAGGGTGTTGACGGAGGAAATGTGCGATGGCGGCGCCGTTCTCGCAGTGGCGCTGCATGCGTACATGAAGTGTTTTCAGTCCGCGGAGCACAAGGAAGCAATCCTGCGGCCCGGGCACTGCGCCACAGCTATTCTGGATGAAGTAGAGTTGTTTGGCGAGGGCTTCGTCTTTTACAATGATGGCCCCGTGAACTACGTCACTGTGGCCTCCCAGGTATTTGGTAGCGGAATGTACCACGATGTGTGCGCCGAGGTCCAGCGGGTTCTGGAGGTAAGGAGAGGCAAAGGTATTATCGACAGCAAGCAGGATATTGTGTTCCTGTGCAATCTTTGCACTGGCTTCAATATCAATGATATTGAGCATGGGATTGGTGGGAGTTTCTATCCAGATCAGTTTTGTGTTTGCGTTGATATACTGACGGATATTATTTGCATCCTGCATTCCGATGAAGTGAAACCTGATGCCGTAGCGTTCAAATATTTTTGTGAAGATACGGTAGGTGCCACCATAAAGATCGTTGGAGGCAATTACTTCATCTCCGGGGTTCAGCAGTTTCATTATTGCGTCTGTAGCTGCGAGCCCGCTGCCGAAGGAAATACCGAATTTGCCGTTCTCTATGGCAGCAAGGGCGTTTTGCAGTGCGTCCCGTGTGGGGTTCTGGGTGCGTGCATATTCATAGCCTTTGTGTTGGCCAGGGGCACTCTGTACATAAGTGGATGTCTGGAATATGGGTGTCATAATGGCCCCGGTAGATGGGTCGGGTTCTACACCTGCGTGTATGAGTTTAGTTCCGAGCTTCATGCCTGTAAGTATTTTAAAAATTGAAGGATCTGTTTTCCTGAAAGCATCAAAGGTACTAATTCCGGTCATTTTGCATTTCTACCGGTCAGATTTGCTTTCCATTCGATTGATAATCTATTCAGATATGAAAAGTTGATAATAAGTATAAATACGTATTGGCTGAAATAAGGGGAAATGCGTAATAAAGTAGGGGTTTTTGTCTTAAATGGCTCTAAAAAATCACTACACGGAGAAAAACGTAACACTTACGAACAATTTTTGTTCATTCAGCCGAAACCGTAGTATTCCCGCAGTTATTCCGGTTATTTTTGAAAAGGTTTTTCATAGGATATGGTTAAAATTCGTGGGCGGTAATCTTACCGCCTATTTTTTTTCACTTTGCCGGCATGGTTAAGGTGATCCATACCGGCAAAGCGGACTATTATTTTTTCTTTGTAGTTGCCGGTGCTTTGTCAGACCATTTAATGGGCAGGCTAACACTTACGGTATCCCATGCAATGACGAGGTTAGCCCCGATCTCTGCTTTTTCGAACACCATGGTAAATGGTTCTACCGGAGTGGTTAGTTTTACCACTGGTATATCAGTTCTCACTATATCTTTTGCTTCGTTGTATTTGAAGGCTCCCCAGATATCGGTATCGCGGTTAATGATGATGGTCCATTTCTGTTCTGTAGGAATGGCGTACATAGTGTAGCGTCCTTTAGGTATGTTTTTACCACCGATGACAACGGAGCGGAAGAACTCAATTTCAGTGGCTTCGTTGGCGCCGAGGCGGTAAATTTCTCCATAGGATTCGAGGTCGCCGAAGATCTTCCTTCCTTTTCTTTGCGGGCGGCTGTAAATAACACGGGCTACGAGGGTGCCTGGTTCGCCTTTCACTCTTACAACGTATGGATACATTACAGGATAATATGCCATGTCCATAGGGCTGGCATCCAAGGGTGGCAGCTTTTTATCCTGTGCTCCGGCCCGGGTAATGGTGGTTCCAAGCAGGAGGATAATAAGCATTGCACGTAGCAGATTCTTCATTGTTTGCTTGCAGTTCGTTTGTTGAATTAGAATTTATAGTGCAAACCTACGATTTAATGTGGGTATGTTTTAACGAATGCGATCAATTCGGGAAAGAATGTGCGGTAATGCATCGCAATGTTTTCATAATGATCTTCCAGGGCCGCCAGTGGGGCATCGGCGGTAACGTCGAGGAATTTTGCGCGTCGTACAATACCGTTGAAACTCTTATAAATACCGTTCATCAACCGATAATTATACAACCAGTTCTGGGTGCGCATATAGTAGAATACCTGTTGAAATACGGGAGGTAGAGTATCATGCCGTTCATCCAGTATGGAATAGACATTTTCTGTGAAGGAGGCGAGGGTTTTCTCTGTAAAAATGGTAGTGTCTGTAGCCAGGAAATGGTCATATACGATATCTATGAATACAGCGCTGTACCTGCCGCATGAAGGTTGGAAATATTCTCTGGCCATCAGTGTGGAGGGATGTGTATCTGTAAATTCATCTATGGCCCTGTGCAGCCTGATGCCTGTCTGTACGCGTTCTTCGTATTGCAGTAACTGTTTGCCTTTCACGAAGTCTGCAATCATGTTGCCAACGGTCAGTGCAGGGTCATGGAAAGAAAGGTAAGCGTGGGCCAGGTAGTTCATATAATGAAGATAGAATAAAATATTTTCTGTCCAGTTTAACAAAAGCTTAACGCAGGCGGCTGCAACATTTGGGCTTCTGGTGCAACTTCCATACAGTAAAGGAAGTAAGTGTTATTAAAGGGGCTGTAAGGTGCTGATGCCATGATAGCCGCTACAGCCAATTAATCTAGCGCATCCATTTATAATAAAGCATTTGACTGCCCCTATATTATGCACGTATCTTTACATCATCAAAAACAACTAAAAGTTTCCGCCATGAAACCTAGTATCATTTCAATCAGGAAAACCAACACACCTGCGGGTGTCTCCCGGATTTCAGTCCGTGGTGTCATGAAGAGAATGCTGTTCTTATTTGCAGCAATTTTGCTGAGCACATCTTTAACGTTTGCTGCTACCAAGGAAATGGAAGCAACCAATACGCTGAAAGAGGCGCTTAATAAAGAATTTGCCGGCGCTTCTGCTATTAAGTGGTATAGCGAAGATAATAAAACCTTCATGGCCAAGTTTACGCTGAACGAACGCAGCGTAACAGCTTACTTCGACGCGAACGGTACATTGCTGGCCACCCGCCGGTACATTGCCGTAGAACATCTGCCACTGGCAGTTTCCACTAAACTTACAAAACGTTATCCGAAAGAGCAGGTACGTTGGGTTGTGGAATTTGAAAAAGAAGGTTCTACTGTGTATTTCATTACGCTGGAAAACACTGATACCTGGAAGGTGATCAAATCCAGTTCAACCGGCGATATGAGCGTACATCAACGTCTGAAGAAAGCGTAGTTTCAGTTCATAGCAGATAACATAGCCCATGGTAACGGTCGTTATTATGGGCTATATTTTTATATATGACCCGGTGGAGTAAATTTTTTATGATGGAAAGGCCTGCGGCCGGGCCAGGGATTCAGGCTGATGCGATACCTCACAAACTGTTAACCTTCCACAC
Source organism: Chitinophaga tropicalis (assembly GCF_009758205.1). Taxonomy (GTDB): domain Bacteria; phylum Bacteroidota; class Bacteroidia; order Chitinophagales; family Chitinophagaceae; genus Chitinophaga; species Chitinophaga tropicalis. Next base: position 322,216 of record NZ_WRXN01000001.1, on the reverse strand, counting down.
TGTGAAAACTTCCTTACCTTTGCCCCTCTGTTTTGGATTTTAAACTTTTTATCGGCATGAACAAAGGGCCCATTTCTCAATTTATACAGCACCATTACCGCCACTTTAATGCGGCTGCACTGGTGGATGCTGCAAAAGGATATGAAACACATTTACTGGAAGGTGGAAAGATGCTGGTATCCCTGGCAGGCGCCATGAGTACCGCTGAGTTAGGTATATCCTTTGCGGAAATGATCCGCCAGGGAAAGGTGGATATCATTTCCTGTACCGGTGCTAACCTGGAAGAAGATATCATGAACCTGGTAGCACATACGCATTATAAAAGGGTGCCTCACTACCGTGATCTGAGCCCCCAGGAAGAATGGGACCTGTTGCAGGATGGGTTTAACAGGGTTACAGATACCTGTATTCCTGAGGAAGAAGCTTTCCGCCGTATACAGGAACATATCCACAAGATATGGAAAGAGGCTGATGATAAAGGGGAACGTTACTTTCCGCATGAGTATATGTACAAGCTGTTGCTGAGCGGTGTGATGAAAGAACATTACGAGATCGACCCGAAGAACAGCTGGATGATAGCTGCTGCAGAGCGCAATATTCCTATTGTAGTACCGGGCTGGGAAGACAGCACCATGGGTAATATCTTCGCTTCCTACATCATCAAAGGTGAGCTGAAGGCATCTACCATGAAGAGCGGTATTGAATACATGGTATGGCTGGCGGACTGGTACCGTCAGAACTCAGCTGGTAAAGGCGTTGGGTTCTTCCAGATAGGCGGTGGTATAGCGGGTGATTTCCCTATCTGTGTTGTGCCTATGATGTACCAGGACCTGGAATGGCATGATGTTCCTTTCTGGAGCTATTTCTGCCAGATATCTGACTCTACTACTTCTTACGGTTCCTATTCCGGAGCTGTGCCAAATGAGAAGATCACATGGGGCAAGCTGGATATTAATACTCCGAAATTCATTGTTGAATCTGATGCTACTATTGTAGCTCCATTGATATTTGCTTACCTGCTGGGCTGGTAAGCGCAGCTCTCTCTTTTTTAGAAAGCTTTTGTCTTCCGGGGCAAAAGCTTTTTTTTTGAACAGTATTCTGTGCTAAAACTGAAAAGCGTATATTGTACCCTTATAACTTCCCAAAATATGAAAAACATTATTCCACTTTTAACAGTAGCAGCCGCGGTAAGCCTGAGCGCCTGCCAATCTGGTACAAAAACCAATAATAATTCCGTAGATAGTATGAGTACCAACAAAGACAGTCTTTCTCTTGAAGGAAGCATCCCGGCATCAAAATTTGACAGCACGGTAGATGGAAAGCAGGTAAAGCTTTATTACCTGAAAAGTAATGGTAGTGTCCAGGTGGCCATTACCAATTACGGTGCGAAGATAGTAGCGCTGCTGGCGCCTGATAAGCAGGGCAAGCTGGAAGATGTGGAACTGGGATATGATAACATTGCGCAGTATGTGAGCACGAAAGAAAGGTATTATGGCGGTATAGTAGGGCGTTATGGAAACCGTATTGCGAAAGGGAAGTTTAAGGTAGATGGCAAAGAATACACCCTTGCTCAGAACAACGGGCAGAATCACCTGCATGGTGGTAAAAAAGGTTTCAATGATGTGGTATGGGATGCAGAGCAACCGGATGCGCATACCCTGAAACTGCATTACCTGTCTAAAGATGGTGAAGAAGGATATCCGGGTAACCTGGATATTACGCTTACTTATGAACTGACAGACAGTAATGAGCTGAAGATAAGCTACCAGGCGACTACAGATAAAGCTACTGTGGTGAACCTGACCAATCACTCTTTCTTTAACCTGCATGGCGCTGGTAACGGAGACATCAATGATCATATCATGATGATCAATGCAGATAAATTCACCCCGGTTGACAGCACGCTGATCCCTACGGGTAAACTGGAAGATGTGAAAGGTACTCCGATGGATTTCACTACGCCTACTGCTATTGGCGATAGGGTAGATAACAACTTTGAGCAGCTGAAATTTGGTAAAGGTTATGACCATAACTATGTGCTGAACAAGAAAGGCAATGAGCTGTCTCTTGCCGCTACTGTACTGGAGCCACAGAGTGGCCGTTACCTGGAAGTATGGACAAATGAGCCGGGTGTGCAGTTCTATGGTGGTAACTTCCTGGATGGAACGGATAAAGGTAAGGAAGGTAAGACCTATGTACACCGCGGGGCTTTCTGTCTTGAAACACAGCATTATCCTGATTCTCCGAATCAGCCTTCTTTCCCTTCAGTGGTACTGAAACCAGGAGAGACTTATAATTCTGTTTGTGTGTATAAGTTTGGAGTGAAATAATACCGACTTTTTATAAATGCAGCGAAAGCTGTTCAACAGAAAGGGTTTTGCCATTCGGCAAAACCCTTTCTGTTGAGAGGATATTTGTGGTGTTTTATGAGAAGAAGAGGTCTGAAGCGATACCATCTGCAAACAATCTGCCTTCGGGGGTTAGCACCAGGGCATTATTCTTCAGCACCATCCATTTTTTCTGCAGGAAGGGGTGTGCTGCCTGCAGCAGCTGATCACGGGAGTCTTCTCCGAAGCGCCCTGCCACTGTGTCAAGCACACAGCCTGCTGAGGTACGGAGAGTGGTCATGATATATTCATTGAGCATCATGACAGGCGTCAGTTCTTCCCGTTCAAAAGGTATGATACCCTGTTCCAGGCTTTTGATGTAACCGGCGTTACTGGCGAGGTTCCATTGCCGGGAATGGCCGTTGAAGGAGTGGGCGGAAGGGCCCAGCCCGAGGTAGGGTTGTCCCTGCCAGTAGCTGCTGTTATGCCGGGAGTGCCAGCCGGGAAGGGCGAAGTTGGAGATCTCATAGTGTTCATAGCCTGCCTGTGCGGTCCGGTTCATGAGTTGTTCAAAATGGCGTGCTGCTTTGTCGGCATCTACAGCCGGCATTTTCTTTTTGCGGATGAAATGGTCCAGCGCGGTGCCTGGTTCTACGGTGAGGGCGTAACAGGAAAGATGGGTGATGCCCAGGCCGATGGCCTGTTGTACGTTCCTGGCCCAGCCTTCGTCAGTAAGCGTGGGGCCTCCGTATATGAGATCTATAGTGAGGTTTTTGAAGCCGGCGGCTTTAGCATCGAGGATGCATTGAAGCGCCTGTTCGCTGTTGTGGGCCCGGTGCATCCAGCGGAGGTCTTCTTCATGGAAGGACTGGATGCCTATGCTCAGCCTGTTTATGCCGGCGGTGCGCAGTTCCTGGAGCTTTTGTGGCGAAAGATCGTCCGGGTTGGCTTCCAGCGTGATCTCTGCGTCAGTGTTTATGTTGAAGAGAGTATATAACTGGTCCAGGAGCTGCCGGAGGTCTTCCTGTGGCAGCAGGCTGGGGGTACCGCCTCCAAAGTAGATGGAGGAAACGGGTTGGTTACCCAGGTAATCTTTTTGCAGCACCATTTCCTGCAGCATCTGCTGAATCAGTTGCGGGCGCTGCGCCAGGGAAGTGGAAAAGTGAAAATTGCAATAGTAACAAGCCTGTTTGCAGAAAGGAATATGTAGATAGATACCTGCCATTGTTATCAACCCTGTGCGGGAAAGTAAAAAGAGATTTAGTAAGTACTGCTTAAATAAGTAGATGGTAACGATGCACTATTGCCTGTTGACCATGGACTATTTTTATATATTTGCAAACATCAAAATTACAGCATTAAAAATATTTCGTGGTGCGAAGCTGGTTATTGTTCCTGTTCATTATACCCTGTTTAAGATTAGCTGCTCAGACGGACACAACCGTTAAGCCTGCCCAGGTTGTTAGTCAGCCTGTACGCCGGGACACTTCCCGGCCGGTAAAAAGAACGGCTCCTGTGATACGCCGGGACAGCGGTGTGGCTGTGGCAAAGCCTGCTCCTATACGCCGGGACAGTCTGGTACGGGCTGCTATACCGGCTTCTGTAGTGCGCAGGGACAGTTCTGCTGTTGCGGGCGGGGTTGCTACTGACAGTTTATCGCAGCAGGCGGTGGTACCTTTACACCAGGAAACAGCTTATGAAAAGTTTCTGAAGGGGCTGAGTACAACGAATGTTTATCTGCGGAATAAATCTACGAGGCTGGATGTAAATAAGCTGAGGGTCTATGATGATCTTGACTGGCTGGTGTATGTGATGGCTGGCACTGTATTGCTGCTGGGCATTATCCGGATGAGTTACATGAAGTATTTTTCTGATCTGTTCAAGGCTTTTATGAATCCTACTTTGAGCCAGCGACAGTTGAAGGACCAGCTTTCCCAATCTCCTTTCCCGAATTTCCTGCTGAACAGTTTTTTTGTGATCAGTCTTGCGTTGTACCTGTATCTGCTTATGTACAGGCAGCAGTATATTCCGGGCAATACTGCCTGGATGGCCATCCCCGGGTTAATAGTGCTGGTGGCGGTGGTATATGGGATAAAATACGTGATGCTCAGGTTTTGCGGATGGTTGTTTGGCAGTTCTGAGCTGGCAGACGCTTATATCTTCATTTTGTACCTGATCAATAAGGTATTGGGGGTTTTACTGGTGCCATTCCTGGTAATTCTGGCTTTTTGTCAGCCAGGTATAGCAAAAGCCTTTATCTATATTTCAGTGTTTTTTATTGTTTTGCTGGTGGCTTACAGGTATATCAGGTCTTATTCCGTAGTAAAACAATACTTATCTTTCAGCAGATTGCATTTTTTTCTTTACCTTTGCGCATTCGAAGTAGCGCCGGTTCTAATAATAACTAAGGTGTTGCTGGTCGCGTTAACTGGTGGTCATTAAGCAGCCACCTATTGTTAACACAAGAGCAAAAAACGTATGATTAAAGGCGGGCCAAAAAAAGATTTGCAAGCAAAACACATTCAGTCAATTCTAATTTCCCAACCTAAGCCTGAAACAGAAAAATCTCCTTACTTTGAACTCGCAAAAAAATTCAATGTTAAATTGGATTTTTATCCGTTTATAAGAGTAGAAGGATTGTCCGCGAAAGAATTCAGGAAACAGAAGATTGACATACAGAATTTTACGGCTGTTATTTTCACCAGCCGCAATGCTGTAGACCACTTTTTCAGGATCTGTGAGGAAATGAAGATCAAGGTGTCGCAGGACTGCAAGTATTTCTGTATTACTGAGGCTATTGCGTTGTATCTTCAGAAATTCATCCTTTACCGCAAGCGGAAAGTGTTTTACGGGGCGGATGGTTCTACCAAGAGCCTGCTGGAGGTGATGAACAAGCATCGTGACAATGAGAAGTTCCTCTTCCCCAGTTCTGACAGTCAGCGTAAGGATATTGAGGAGTGGCTGAAAGCGAATAAATGTGAATATGCTACTGCAACCCTTTACAAGACCGTTTCAAACGATGTAAAGGAGCTATTGGAGGGAACCGAATATGATATGATCGTGTTTTTCAGTCCTTATGGTGTAAAATCACTGTTTGAGAACGTACCAAAATTCGAGCAGAATGGTACAAGGATAGGTGCTTTTGGCCCTACTACTTCTGCAGCAGTGGAAGAAGCCGGTTTAAGGCTGGACGTAAAAGCCCCTGCTCCCCAGGCGCCTTCTATGGTAGCAGCATTGGAGCAGTACCTGGCTACGATCAACAAAGAATAGCATTTACCTGCCATAGCTGCCACGAAGAGGGGATTTTTGTGACCTGAAAGGCCTGGCAGCCGTATAATTTACCCCGGCGGGTAACACTAAAATAACAAGAAATTATTTTAATTAGTAGGGACAGCGTTGGCTGTCCCTTCTTATATTTGGGAAACGATGTAGAACGGTGGAAGCCAGCATCTTTCCATCCGTGAAAAACCAGAGAAATCAGCAATAGCCATTACTGTGAACAGACTAGCAAAAGAAACCAGTCCTTACCTGCTGCAGCACGCACATAATCCGGTGGATTGGTATCCCTGGGGTGAGGAAGCACTGCAAAGGGCAAAAAATGAAGATAAACCGATCTTAGTCAGCATTGGATATGCAGCCTGTCACTGGTGCCATGTAATGGAGCGGGAGAGTTTCGAGAACGAGGAAACTGCCCGGATAATGAATCAACATTTCATCAATATCAAGATAGACCGGGAGGAGCGTCCGGACCTGGACCATATTTATATGGATGCGGTACAGGCAATGACGGGTTCCGGCGGCTGGCCGCTGAATGTGTTCCTTACGCCGGACAAGCTGCCGTTTTACGGAGGCACTTATTTTCCTCCTGTGAAGGCATATAATCGTCCTTCGTGGACGGATGTGCTGCTGGCTTTATCGCAGGCTTTTAAAGAGCGAAGGGAAGACCTTGAAACACAGGCAGGTAATATGAGAGATCATTTGCAGCAGTCTTCCCGGTTTGGAGGAAATGCTGCGGCTATGGCGCTGGTACCGGTGGAAGAGCTTTTTACCCGTCAGCAGTGTGATACTATTTACGGGAATATTATGCAGCAGGCGGACAAGGTATGGGGTGGTTTTGGCAGTGCGCCGAAGTTTCCCGGCACCTTCAGTATACAGTACCTGTTGAGATATTACCATAGTTATAAGGAGCCTAAAGCGCTGGAGCAGGCTTTGTTATCGTTAGACAAGATGTTGCAGGGCGGGTTGTATGACCAGCTGGGCGGAGGTTTTGCCCGTTACAGTACTGATGCCAGGTGGCTGGCACCGCACTTTGAGAAAATGCTTTATGACAATGCTTTGCTGGTAGATGTTCTGAGTGAGGCGTACCAGCTGACCGGTAATAAGGTATATGAACAGACGATTGCGGAAACGCTGCAGTTTATACAGCGGGAGATGACGGATGCCGGTGGTGGTTTTTATGCTGCGCTGGATGCTGATTCTGAGGGAGTAGAGGGGAAATTCTATACCTGGAGCAAAGCTGAGACGGATGCTGTGCTGGGACCTGATGCCGCTCTTTTCAATGAATTTTATGATGTAACGGAAGAGGGTAACTGGGAGGAGCAGAACATATTGTGGATCAGGGAGCCTGCAGCGGCTTTTGCGGCTGCCAGGGGAATGAGCACGGAGGAGCTGAATGGCCGGCTGGCTGCGGCGAGGGCGAAGCTGATGGAAGTGCGGAGCGCAAGGATACGCCCTGGACTGGATGACAAGATCATACTGGGATGGAATGCGTTGATGGTACATGCCTGTTGTAAGGCTTATGCGGCCCTGGGGAAGAGCAGTTACCTGGAGATGGCAGTGAATGCAATGAATTTCTGCCTGAAGGAAATGCAACAGACTGGTACTGAGGCGTTTTATCATACATGTAGGGCTGGTAAAGCAAAATATCCGGCATTTTTGGATGATTATGCGTGGCTGATCAGGGCGCTGATTGCGCTGCAGGAGGTGACGGGAGAGCTGTTTTGGCTGGAAAGGGCGGCAGTGCTGGCGAATTATGTTGAAGACAACTTTTCGGACGAGCAGAACGTATATTTCTATTACACGGAGCGTGGGCAGGGGGATGTGATTGTGCGGAAGAAGGAGGTTTACGACGGGGCTACGCCCAGTGGGAATGCGGTGATGGCGGCTAACCTGTTCTATCTTTCTGTGGTATTTGACGAGGAGGAAAGAGGACGCCGGGCTACGGCCATGCTGGCGGGGCAATCTCAGACGGCGGTAAGGTATCCTACTTCTCTGGGCGTATGGGCGGGACTGTTGTTGCAGCAGGTGGAGGGAACGAAGGAAATAGCTATAGTGGGCGTGGATTATAAATTACGGATGCAGGATACTAACAGGCATTATATTCCGTTTAAAATATTGCTGGGAGCTGGTAGTGACATTAGCGGCCTGCCGCTTTTAGAGCAAAGGGAGAGGGCTGGAGAAACGTTAATATATGTCTGTGAGCATTATCATTGTATTAAACCAGTTAATTATATAGAGGAATTTTTTAATTTAAAATAATATTTATGTATCTTGCATGACCATATCTGTCTTTCGATATCAGCGAAAAATGATTTTAAGAAGATATAATAAAATGTTAAAAAATACGTTTAATTTAATTGTCACACTTTCCTGAAGAGAAGTGAAAAAGTTGGGTGAAAACTAACTACGGATTAAAATTAATCATTACATTTGTTATCTTACTTAAGGGTAAGAGTGTGAACGGGTGGGTGAGACTGAGAGGAAGGACCGGGAAAAAGTAATTGTAATTAGAAAAGCGAAACCAACAAGTATAACAACCGCTAATTTCTGAAGTTGCACAATACGTGCTTTAGAGTTTATTGTGTGTGAATGGCTGGTTGGTTTATTTATCGGCCATGTTTCAGAACAAAGCGACACCCTCAGTATCATTGTGGCCAATGGAACTGCGTCGCCTACGAAATAAATGATTTTCAATGAAAGCTACCCTTATGAAGCTTAATTTCTCAAGTGGTCTGTTAGCAGTATTGCTGGTTAGCCTGCTAGCCAGCTGCGGAGGTAGTAAAACCCCCAAAAATGCGCAAGGACAGCTTATCGGCGTAAGTCCCAGACCTAAGTATTTCCCGCCCGTGCCCTATGGAATGGTATATGTTCCGTCCGGAACCTTTCATATGGGACCCAGCGATGAGGACCTGAACTATGCGTACACCGCCCGTAACAAGTCTATTTCAATTTCCGGCTTCTATATGGATGCTACGGAGATTACAAATAACGAGTACAGGCAGTTTGTACAATGGGTTACAGATTCTATTGCGCACATTCTGCTTGGTGACGTTAAAGGCGATGGCGGAGAGGAAGTTATAGACTGGAAGAAGAAGATCAATTATAAAGACAAGTCCACCATCGAGAAGCTGGACCAGATGCTTTATGCTCCGGAAGACCGCCTGTATGGCCGTAAGGAGTTTGATGTAAAGAAGCTGGTTTATCATGCTGAGACATTTAACTGGGAGCAGGCAAAGAGGCGTGAAAACGCGAATGTGTCCCGTTCCAAGTTCATTGTAAAGAAGGACGTTGCTATTTATCCTGACACATTGTGCTGGATCCGTGACTTCTCTTATGCTTACAATGAGCCAATGACGAGGATGTACTTCTGGCACCCTGCGTTTGACAACTATCCTGTAGTGGGCGTGACCTGGCACCAGGCGAATGCTTTTGCAGAGTGGCGCAGTAAGTTCTGGGAGGACTACCGTATCTCTAAGGGATTATTTACTGAAGATAAATTCCAGCTGCCTTCAGAAGCGCAGTGGGAATATGCAGCCCGCGGCGGCAGGGAGCAGACTCCTTACCCATGGGGTGGTTATTATATCCGCAACAAAAAAGGTTGTCTGCTGGCTAACTTCAAACCAGGCCGCGGTAACTATCCTGAAGACGGTGGTTTCTACACTGTGAGGGCGGATGCTTACTGGCCAAACGACTACGGTCTGTATAACATGGCGGGTAACGTAGCGGAGTGGACTCAGGATATTTACTATGAAAATGCTTACTCTTTCACTTCTGATATGAACCCTTATCTGCGTATGGACGTACCGGACAATGCGGTTCCGAAAATGAAACGTAAGGCAGTAAGAGGCGGATCCTGGAAGGATATTGGATATTTCCTCCAGACAGGTACACGTTCTTACGAGTATCAGGACAGTGCTAAATCCTACATTGGTTTCAGATGTACGATCGCATTCCTGAGCCGTTCTAAAAACGATTTTGGTCACAGGTAACAAACGAGTAACAGTTATTACGGATAGATGGGTATGAGAACAACAGGCAGTATCGGGGAACCAGGAGCAGAAATTCCTGTATGCCTTTGGGACGGGCATGTGTGTGTTAAACAACTTAAAATATGTTGAAATGAAAAACCGTAAGATGTACATCAGGAAACCGCAAATCATCGTTGAGCAACAACTATTCCATAACAATTTAACCTTTAACACTTTAACCAGTAAATTTTGACCTATGGCTATGAATCCTACTACATCGAAATGGCTTAATTTCTTTGTTTGTATTGCGGCATCAGTAGTAATTATCGGAGCATTGTTCAAACTCCAGCACTGGCCAGGCGCAGATATTGCCCTGATCGTTGGTTTGAGCACTGAAGCCCTCATCTTCTTCGTTTATGCATTCGTACCGGATAGCGGTGGTGGAGATCATGGAGAGACCCATGTATCTGTAGTTGCCGGCGGTAGCCCTGCACTGGCTGGTCTGGACAAAATGCTGGAAGAAGCTGACATCACTCCGGTTAGTCTGCAGCGCCTCAGTGAGAACTTTCAGAAATTGGGTTCCACAGTAGATAAAATGCGGGATATCAGTGATGTAGTTGCTGCTACAGGCGATTACACTCAGAAAACAAGGGAAGCTGCCAGCGCAATTGGTAGTGTTGCTCACGCTTACACGACAGCTGCTTCAGCGGTTTCTTCTTTCAACAGTGCTTCTGAATCTACAAGAAGCTTCCATGAGCAGATGCAGGGTATGACCAAAAACCTGGCTTCCCTGAATGCTATCTATGAGCTGGAACTGCAGGACACAAACAATCACCTGAAAGCCATGAACAACTTCTATGGCAATCTGCTGAGTGTTTCTCAGGCAATGACCAGCAGCGTTGACGACGCACGCAAAACTCAGGATCAGATATCTAAGCTGGCCCATAACCTGAGCAGCCTGAACAACGTTTATGGCAACATGCTTAGTGCTATGCACAATGCCGGCAGATAAGGTACGCCGATAGTTATTTGAATCAACAACAGACAATCATTCAAACCTGAGAACAAACTATGGCACTACCTAAAGATCCCAGGCAAAAGATGATCAATATCATGTATCTGGTCTTGACGGCCATGCTGGCATTGAACGTCTCTGCTGAGATATTGAACGCGTTTAATATAGTCAACAATTCAATCAATACTTCGAACAACTCGATCACAGATAAGAACAACGATACCTATGCGGCATTCGTTGACCAGATGAGCAGGGACGCTGCGAAGGCTGGTCCTTTCAAAGCAAAGGCAGACCAGGTAAAAGCGGTTTCTTCTGAAATGTTCACTTACATCGACTCCCTGAAAGAACAGATCATCAGAGCAAGCGGTGGCCGTGACGAATTCGGTGAGCTGAAAAGCAAAGACAACCTGGACGCTCCTACTCACGTAATGGAGAATCTGAAACAGGGTCCTGCATTAGAGAAAAAACTGAAAGACCTGCGTGAGCAACTGCTGACTTACGTAGATCCTAAGGATAAAGCGAAGTTCGACAAATCTCTTCCTTTGCACATCCAGGTTGGTCCTTCCCACGGTGGTGGCCACGGAGTTGTAAAGAAAGACTGGACCGCTTATCACTTCAACATGGTCCCTACCATTGCTGCGGTGACTATCCTGAGCAAATTCCAGAACGATATCAAGAACTCTGAGTCACTGATCATCGATGACCTGCTGAAACAGATCGCTGCTAAAGACTTCCGTTTCGACAAAATCAGGCCTTTCGTATCTCTGAACTCAAAGAACCTGATGGAAGGTCAGACCCTGACAGCTCAGATCGCAGTGGGTGCTTACAGCAGCACTGTAAATCCTGAGATAGTAGTTAACGGTACACCTGTTACTGCTGCTGAAGGTCTGGGTACTTATACAATGCCTGTATCCGGTATCGGTGAGAAAACTATCTCCGGTGTTGTAAAAATGACCAACCCAAGCGGAGAAGTAGTTTCTTATCCTTTCACAGAGACTTATAGTGTTGGTGCTTCTACCACTTCTATCTCTGCCGATAAGATGAACGTACTGTATATTGGTTTGCAGAACCCGATCTCTATCTCTGCCGGTGGTGTTCCTGCTGAAAAAGTATCTGCAGGTATCAACACAGGTTCTATGACTAAAACAGGTGCCGGTAAATACTCTGTAGTAGTTAACAAGCCTGGTACTGCAATAGTGTCTGTAACAGCAGACATTGACGGTAAAGTAAAAACACTGGGTTCCAAGGAATTCCGTATCAAATACATTCCTGACCCGGTATTGAAAGTAGGTCTGAGCAAAGGTCCTTCTATGAAGGCTGCTGAGTTCAAAGTACAGGGCGGTCTGCGTGCTGACCTGGAAGACTTCCTGTTTGAAGGTATAAAATACGAGGTAGTAAGCTACCGTATAGGTATCGACGCAAAAGGCAAGGAGTACGTTGAAGCTGAAGCTAACTCTGCTTACTTCCCAAGTGGCGCTATGGCTGCTATCCGCGCTCTGCGTCCGGGTGACCAGGTGTACTTCGATAACGTACGTGTAAAAAGTCCGGATGGAAGGGTGAGAGATATGCCAAATATCAATTTCAAGATTAACTAATATTATTTTTCTATGCGAGCAGTCATTCTTAACAGAATTGGTTGGTGTTCTCTGATGCTGGTACTGGTACTGGCAACCGAAGCCGATGCACAACGTCGCGGTGGAGGAACCACACGCCGTAACAGGGCTGCGGAATCTACAACCCCGCCAGCAGCTGACGCTGTGGTAAATCCCGCCACAGGAAACAGCGTTGAAACACCGCCTCCACCTCCTCCTACAACAACAGGAGCTCCCCTGCGTCCGGATGGCGTTGGTGTTCCTGTAGCTGATACGCCGCGTAAATCGCTGCGTGTGGATGGTATCTCTGAAAAGAACTTCATCAAGGACCGTGTTCCTATTCCATATGACCATATCCGCTCAGATGACGAATTCTGGGAGAAGAAAATATGGCAGGTAATAGATATCCGTGAAAAGATGAACCTTCCTTTCCAGTATGATGTTGAGGATGAATCAGGTACAAACCAGCTGTTCATCAATATCCTGATCAATGCCGTAAAGAACAAGGAAGTAGAAGCTTTCAGTCCTATAGACGACAGGTTCACTACTCCAATGCCATGGACTGAGGTTCAGGCTAAACTGAGCGGACAGGAAAAAACAGTTCGTAGTATTGACCCTGTGACCGGCGAGGAAACAATGGTAACTACCCGCGATGAATTTGATCCGCGTACTGTTGTTCAGTACAAGATCAAAGAGATCTGGGTATTCGATAAAGAAGCTTCTGCATTGAAAGTACGTATCCTGGGTATTGCTCCTATGGTGTCCCGTATGAATGAAGATGGTTCTTTCCGTGCCGCTATTCCGCTGTTCTGGGTATATTATCCTGATATGCGTCCTATCCTGGCTAAATACGATGTATACAACCAGAATAACGATGCTGCTACCATGAGCTGGGAAGACCTTTTCGAAATGCGTTTCTTCTCCAGTTTTGTGATCAAGGAAAACAATACTTACAACCGCGAGATCAAGGATTATATTAAAGACGGTACGATGCGTCTGTTGGAAGGACAGGCTATCAAAGACAAGATCTTTAATAAAGAACAGGATATGTGGCAATACTAATCTGCTCGCTATAAAACAAAACGTAAAAGGGAGTCTGTGTCAATACAGGCTCCCTTTTACGTTTGAGGCTATCTTACAAATACAAGAGCTCATGCGCATCAAGTCTGGAAGGCCAGGCTATCAAAGACAGGATCTTTAATAAAGAACAGGATATGTGGCAGTATTAATCTGCTCGCTATAAAACAAAAAATAAAAGGGAGTCTGTGTCAATACAGGCTCCCTTTTACTTTTTAAACTACCTTACATGTATGAAATCTGATACCTCTGTACTATTGAATGATCTGCGTCTGCAGGTAAAAGAGCTTATGCGTATCACGCAGAGCAGATTCCTGGCAGAAACGCAGGAAACACTGTTAAAACAGCCGGAACCAGGTAAATGGTGTGCGGCAGAGTGCCTGGACCATCTGAACGCCTACAGCCGCTTCTATATTCCAGAAATGGAAGCTGCTGTTGCGGCACATAAAGGCACTGCGCCTGCCAGTTTTAAAAGCGGATGGCTTGGTAACTATTTTACGAAGATGATGCAGCCTAAACAGGACGGTACCTTGTCTATGAAAATGCAGGCCCCTAAAGCTTACCGTCCGCAGGCTGATCTTAATGCCGGACAGGTAGTCCAGGAATTTTCCATGTGGCTGCAGAGAATGGATGATGTGCTGGTGCGTGCTGCACAGGCAGATATTCAGCATATCAGGATACCTACTACGCTGGGTAACTGGCTGAAGTTTTCACTGGGAGATACTTTCAGGTTTGTGCTGGCTCATGAAGACAGGCATGTACGGCAGGCGTTGAGGGCAATGGTGTAAAGCTGGCTATTCTTCCTGTGCGGGATGAAAATGCTGATATACCAGTTTTGCCTTTGCTGTGCCTATTTCCTTTATGAGATCTTCTTCGGATAAGAGTTTTATCTTACTGACGGACCTGAATGTTTTCAGGAGCTGAGTGGCGGTGTTCTCTCCTATGCCTTTGATAGTTTCCAGTTCATTTTTAAAGGTGCCCTTACTGCGTTTCTGACGGTGGAAAGTGATACCGAAGCGGTGTACCTCGTCACGTACGCGCCGGATAAGTTTGAGGCTTTCGCTGTCATACGGCAGCTTGATACTTTCTTTATCTCCCGGGAAGAAGATCTCTTCTTCATTCTTAGCCAGGCCTATTACCGTCATACTACCTACCAGGTTCAGTTCCCGGATGCTTTCCATGGCAGAGCCCAGCTGTCCTTTACCACCATCTATGATGACCAGCTGGGGCAGTGGTTGTCCTTCAGCCAGCAGGCGATTATAGCGGCGGTATACTACTTCCTTCATGGAGGCAAAGTCATTGATGCCTTCTACGGTCTTAATATTGAAATGACGGTAGTCTTTTTTGGAAGCCACACCGTCCTTGAACACTACGCAGGCTGATACAGGATAGCTGCCCTGGAAGTTGGAGTTATCAAAGCATTCAATATGAAGAGGAAGCTCCTGCAGTTCAAGATCTGCCTGTAGCTGATACAGTACCTTTTTCCTTTCCATATCACTCTTTCCTTCCAGGTGAAGGATCTTCTTTTTATAAAGTTCTTCCCTGAAATAGTTGACATTCTTTTCGGACAGTTCCAGCAGTTTTTTCTTATCGCCTGCTTTAGGTACAGTTACGGTCACTTCTTCTTCGGGGTATTCCAGTTCTAATGGTACAATAATCTCCCGTGCAAGACTTTGAAAGGCGTCCCGCAGGTAGCCTACGGCATAAGTGAGTACTTCTGTATCGTCTTCTTCCAGTTTCTTTTCCAGCGTTACTGTTTTGGTATCGGCGATGGTGCCGTTCAGTACGCGCAGGTAGTTTACATAGGCGTGATTGCCTTCGCTGATAATGGAGAATACGTCTACGTTGCCAACGCGGGTGTTAACAATGGTAGATTTAGCCTGGTAGGCATGGAGGCTTTCTATCTTCTTGCGCATGATCTCAGCTTTTTCAAACTCCATGTTCATGGCATGTTCCTGCATCTGGTTGCGGAACATCTGCAATACAGGCCCCAGGTTGCCGCGTAATACGTTTTTAACAAGCTGTAATCCTTCCCGGTAGTCTTCTTCTGTCTGCAAGCCTTCACAGGGGCCTTTACAGTTGCCCAGATGATATTCCAGGCATACTTTGTATTTCCCTTTATTGATGTTCTGTTGTGAGAGATTGAGCGTGCATGTACGGAGCGGAATGTTATACCGGATCACTTCCAGCAGTTCTCTTACCCTTCCAACGGAGGTGAACGGGCCAAGATATTCTGAACCGTCTTTGATCACGTTCCTGGTCAGGAATACGCGTGGAAACGGTTCGTGTTTGATCACTATATAGGGGTAGGTCTTATCGTCTTTGAGGTTGATATTGTATCTGGGCTGGAACTGTTTGATCAGTGAATTTTCCAGCAGGAAAGCGTCCTGTTCGGAGCTTACGATAGTGAATTCTACATGGTGTATGGTTTCTACAAGTTTTTTTGTCTTGTAGTTATCGTGATTTTTCACGAAGTAGGAGCTGACCCTTTTACGCAGGCTTTTGGCTTTACCTACGTAGATCAGTTCTCCGGCCTCATTGTAGTATTTGTAGATTCCCGGCTGAAGGGGTATTGTATGTGATATCTGTTGAAATTCCGCTGCTGTCATGTTAAAAGGAAGATCAGTTTTGATGTTTCAGCAGCACTTTCACGTCCAGTTCCTTGGCTGGCAGAAAGGCTATTTTTTGCCAGGTCACGATGCGGATATGTTTGTTTTGCTGATACACCAGGTTCTGCTGGTATTCGTATACCAGGTTACGTACATGTTTATTCATTTGTACGTTGGTGATACGTTGGTTATTGTCTATATCGAGGATCACTTCCTGTGGAACGGTAGATGTGTTACGGGCTTTATACATGAGTGAATGTTTGCCGGTAAACTGGTCTGCCAGCAGGATGGTATCGTATGCTCCCTGCAGGGATGGTTTGTTCAGATCTGCTTCCAGGAAGGGTTGCAGGAGGTGTTGTAATTGTGAGGAGTCGGGAGTGGTAATGGTCATACTGTCCCTTTGCCCGTTCAGTACAACTGTTTTCTGAAGGGAGGGCCTGTGGGCTTCCATGTTATTCAGTTCCTGTTGAAAGTATCCTTTCAGGTCTCTGTACAGTCCGTTTGCATGTCTGCTGCCTGTGTTGGCGCTGCAGGAGGCCAACAGTGAGGCCAGGGCTATCAGTGTCCAAGAAAAACGATCCATTCAGCAAAGGTACTAAAAGTAAATGCGCCGTGAAAACGGCGCATCTGATGCATGAGCAAATCTGTCGAGAGCACTAAAAAACGTAAAACGGTTTATCTATCGTAATAGTTACAGGTTAGAATAATTAATTATTTTCTGTTCGTTTTTATACATTTTTGCCTGGTATTCTGTTAAAACGAAAGGCTGCTCTGCTTTTCAGCAGAACAGCCTTCCAGGGTGCGCATAGCGCGATCAGAATTTTTTATGACTAGATAAGATGATTATCAGATCAGTATATTACCTGTCATTTCTTTAGGAATTGACAATCCCATCAGGGTGAGAATAGTGGGCGCTACGTCTCCGAGTTTACCTGCTTTCACTTCACCTTTGAAATCATTGCTGATAATGAAGTAAGGCACCAGGTTGAGAGTATGCGCTGTATTTGGGCTACCGTCATTGTTGATCATGAAATCGGCGTTACCGTGGTCTGCAGTAAGGAATACGGTATAGTCGCTTTTCAGTGCCGCAGTGACAACTCTGTTTACGCAGGCATCTACTGTTTCTACGGCTTTGATGGCAGCTTCCCATATACCGGTGTGTCCTACCATGTCAGCATTTGCGAAGTTCAGGCAGATGAAGTCTGCTGATTTGCTTTCAATTTCAGGAACGATGGTATCGGTTACTTCAAGTGCGCTCATTTCCGGTTTCAGGTCATAGGTGGCTACTTTAGGGGAGGCCACTATCAGGCGGCGTTCGCCTTTAAATTCTTTCTCTCGGCCACCGGAGAAGAAGAAGGAAACGTGCGGGTATTTTTCTGTTTCTGCGATACGGATCTGGGTGAGGTTATTAGCTTCCAGTACTTCGCCGAGGGTGTTTTGCAGGTTGTCATTCTCGAATATAACGTGTACGCCTTTGTAGGTCTTATCATATTCGGTCATGGTGGTGTAGTGCAGGGGCACTACGCTCATGCCATAGTCAGGGAAATCCTGCTGGGTGAGCACCTGGGTGATTTCGCGGCAGCGGTCTGTCCTGAAGTTGAAGCAGAGTACTGCATCACCTTCCTGCAGGGAGCCTATAGCCTGGCCTTGTGCGTTTACGGTAACGATAGGTTTGATGAATTCATCTGTCACGCCTTCAGCATAGGATGCTTTGATGGCGGTAATAACATCCTGGGTAGGTGTGCCGGTGCCGTGTACCATGGCATCATAGGCAAGTTTCACGCGTTCCCAGCGTTTATCGCGGTCCATGGCATAGTAGCGGCCTGTTATGCTGGCTACCTGGCCGGTAGTTTTCTGCAGGTGCTGTACCAGGTCTTCCATGTAGCCGAGCCCGCCTTTAGGGTCGGTATCGCGGCCATCTGTGAAGGCATGTATGAACACTTTGGAAAGTCCTTTTTCTTTGGCTATTTCTGTGAGTGCTTTGAGGTGATTGATGTGGGAATGTACTCCGCCATCGCTCACGAGACCGATCAGGTGCAGGGCTTTGCCGTTATCTTTAGCGTAGTTGAAAGTAGCCTGGAGCACGGGATTGGCGGCCAGTTCTCCGGTGCGTATCGCTACGTTAATGCGTTGCAGTTCCTGGTATACAATGCGGCCTGCTCCAAGATTGAGGTGTCCTACTTCTGAGTTACCCATCTGGCCTTCCGGCAATCCGACATCTTCTCCGCAGGTGATGAGAGTACTGTGCGGGTATTTGTTATAAAGACTGCTGACAAAAGGTGTCTTTGCATGCGCTATAGCATCAGCGGCAGGAACCTGTCCCTGCCCCCATCCGTCCATGATAACGAGAATGGCTCTTTTCTTTTCCATATTTCCAGTGCGATTTTTTTTTGCAGTGTTACAAAAGACAGTCAAAGGTATGAAGCCTCTGTGAAAACGGCATCAAACTTAATGAAGTGCGTCCAGAATTTATAATTATAAAATTTTAAGCAGTGAACTGAAAAACTTTTATTGCAGTTAGGCTTTAATTTAAAATTATATATAACTAACTTCGTATTAGTTACTGTTTGTACTGTACAACGATAATTGTATTTTAGCCACTGCTCTGCAATTTGGCATAGTTTTAGCCCATTTCAAGTCAGGATGACCAAAAATTTACTACTTAATAAAAATCAGACGATGAAAAAGTTAATGTATGTGCTTGGTGCTGTGTTGTTTGGCGTCGTTATCACTGCATTTACACTTTCGGCCGCTACCATTAAACCTACTGTTACCGGGCCTTTTGAAGATGTAGTGAGTGCAATAAAGCAAGGTGATGTAAGCGCATTATCCCGTTACCTGGATAACACCGTTGAGATCAACATGGCGGGTAAATCCAATTCCTACAGCAAGGCGCAGGCAGAGATCATTCTGAAAGATTTCTTTGCCAAGAACCAGGTGAAATCATTTGAACTGATACACCAGGTTGAAAGTTCCGGAGGTTCCCGTATGGGTATTGCAAACCTGGGAACTACAGGAGGCTCTTACAGAACTTCCTTTTTCCTTCAGAAGAAAGGCGGTTCAATGGTATTGAATGAGCTTCGTTTCGAAAGTAAATAAAGTGTATTGTTAAGATTGATAGTGAAAGTCCGGGATGAATAACCCGGGCTTTTTTTATTTATGAAAGGCGTGTGGGAAGTACCGTCATGTGCAAAAGAGGAAATTGCCTTACTTTCGTTCTTTCAAACCGTGAGTATGTACCAGGAAGCAGCATTTACAGCACTTATACGAAACGCATTGGCAGAAGACATAGGGAGTGGGGACCATTCTACTTTAGCATGCATACCGGCTTCGGCGAGAGGAGGTGCAAGACTGAAGATAAAGGAAGACGGTATACTGGCAGGTATAGAGGTGGCAGAAGCCATATTCCGGATGCTGGACCAGTCTTCGATATTTAAGCCGCTGAAGAAGGACGGAGAAAAGATGACGGCAGGAGAGACTGCGTTTGAAATAGAGGCTTCTGTACATACCCTGCTGATGGGAGAACGACTTGTACTGAACTGTATGCAGAGAATGAGTGGCATAGCGACCCTTACACACAGCTATGTTGAGAAACTCAGAGGATATCATACCCGTTTGCTGGATACGCGTAAAACCACGCCTAATTTCCGCCTGCTGGAGAAGGAAGCGGTAAGGATAGGTGGCGGTGTGAATCACAGGATGGGATTATATGATATGGTGATGCTGAAAGACAATCATATTGATTTTGCGGGGGGCATTACAGCGGCGGTCACCAAAACGGTGGCTTACCTGGAGGAAAAGCAGTTACCCCTGCAGATAGAAGTTGAAACGCGCAGCCTGGAAGATGTGAAGGAAGTACTGGCTGTGGGGCAGGTACACAGGATCATGCTGGACAATTTTCCGCCGCAGCAGATCAGGGAGGCGCTGGCGTTGATAGGCGGCAGGTATGAAACTGAGGCTTCCGGGGGCATTAACCTGGGCAACCTGGAGGAGTATGCAGAGACGGGGGTTGATTATGTATCTGCCGGGGCTATTATCCATCACGCCGTAAGCCTTGACCTGAGTTTAAAAGCAATCTGATATCCAATAATGAAATATCCCTTACGTTGAGAAAGATACTTTTCATCATTAACCGTAAAGCCGGAACAGACAGAGAAAAAAGACTGGAAGGAGTGATCCGCCGGTATCTGACCACCAAGGCCTTTTCTATAGAGATAAAGCACCTGGAATACCTGGGGCATGGTACTGACCTGGCGCGTGAAGCGGTAAAGTCAGGTATTGATACGGTAGTGGCAGTAGGTGGAGATGGTTCTATCAATGAGATAGCCCAGGGACTTACCGGCACAGATACGGCATTGGCTATTATACCGCTGGGAAGCGGCAACGGACTTGCCAGGGCACTGAAAATACCATTGAAGGTGCCACATGCACTGGAGGTAATTGCCAATAACAGACGGAAGGCGATAGATGTGGGATATGCCAATGAATATATGTTCCTGAGTAATGCGGGTGTAGGTTTTGATGCGTTGATAGCAGATCAGTTCAGGCATACTACCAAAAGAGGTTTGTGGGGATATGCGAGACTGGTCATCAAAGGATTTACAAAATATAAAGGTCCTGCCTATTCTATTAATATTGACGGAAAAACCATGCAGGAAAGGGCTTTCCTGCTTACGGTGGCTAATGGTAACCAGTTTGGCTATGAGTTTAAGCTGGCGCCGGGAGCAAATGTATTTGACGGGCAGCTGGACCTCTGTGTGGTGCCTCCTATTGGTTTCTGGGGACTGATACCGATAGGACTGTATTCCCTGTTGGGCAATATTGATAAGACGAAGTACATGCAACATCTTACCGGCAGGGATATTGTAGTAAAGAGTGAGGAACTGGCATACCTGCAGGTGGATGGAGACGCCGTGCCGCTGAATGGTGCAGAGCAGGTAAGGTTCAGGGTGCAGCCGGGATCTTTACAGGTGATAGTAGCGCAATAAAGATTAGAGAGCTTAAACATAGTTTTATGTCCAAGAAAAAAAACACCGGGGGGATTGTTTATTCCACAGACCCTGACTTCCGGCCGGAGAGCGATAAACCGGAAGAAGTGGAAACGCTGGCGCCAGCACAGCAACAGCTGAAAGTGAAGCTGGATACCAAACAGCGTGCAGGTAAAGTGGTAACGCTGGTAGATGGTTTTATTGGCAAAGCAGAGGACCTGGAGAAACTGGGAAAGGAACTGAAAACAAAATGCGGGACGGGTGGCAGTGCCAAAGACGGGCAGATACTGATACAGGGAGATTATAAGGAGAAAGTGATCAAATGGCTGCAGGACTGGGGTTATAAAGCAAAATAATTATCAATACAGATACAGGACTCCTGGTATAACGATGGTATACCGGGAGTTTTGTTTTTTACAATGTTCTGAACATATGAGGTGTAAAGCTGGTCTGGCTCTTGAAGAAATGTGAGAAGCTGGCAGGTTCTTCAAAGCCCAGGCTGCGGGCTATGGCTGCAATGGGCCAGTCTGTATGTACCAGCAGCAGTCTTGCCTCCAGCAGGATACGCTGGCGTATATGTTCTGTTGTAGTACGGCCGGTCACACTTTTCACGGTAGCATTCAGGTGATTGGGATGTACGTTCAGCACCTGTGCAAATTCTCCAGCGGTTTTCAGGCGTATATGGTCCTGATCTGATGTGATGGGAAATTGTTTTTCCAATGTATCAGTGAACCGTTCTGCCAGCAGCTGTGCGGTGGTCAGGGAACGGTGCGGGGTATATTGCGTTGCGGCGGCCCGTCTGGCTTCCAGCAGGAGCAGCTGAAGATAGAGTGCTATGGCTTCATGGCTGTAGGAAGTGACGTTGCAGCTTTCTCTCATCATATGACAGAAGAGCCGCTGCATATGCTCACTCTGTTGTTCTGTAAGATGTACTACCGGG
Source organism: Chitinophaga tropicalis (assembly GCF_009758205.1). Taxonomy (GTDB): domain Bacteria; phylum Bacteroidota; class Bacteroidia; order Chitinophagales; family Chitinophagaceae; genus Chitinophaga; species Chitinophaga tropicalis. Next base: position 300,421 of record NZ_WRXN01000001.1, on the reverse strand, counting down.
GTCCCTCCTATCTGGAACAACGGGTAATGTACCAGTTCATCACGGTTATGCCGCTGCATTTCAAAAAGCTGCTCGGTGAAGATGCAATAGTATCCATCCTGTTCTGTGCCTTTGGGCTCCCAGGTCTTTATTTCGGACTGGTTAATGAAAATGAGGACAGGAGGAGTGATCTGGTAGGAACGCCCACCCAGTGTAAAGAGGCCTTCCCCTTTTGTGATGAGGGATATCTTGTAGTAATCACGTCTGCTGGCTGAAATATATTCCCTGCATGGGTTAGTAGCGCGGGAGTGTACTGCAAAATGACCTTTGGGAGGTACTTTGAGTGCGGCCTTCCCCGGATTTACACTTATTTCTGAGAGATCATTACTGTTAGTAGCGGGCATATAGTAAAGTTACTGAAGCATCTTCATAATATGCTATTAAGGTGATGGCAAGACGATACGTTGATGATATGCGGAGTAATAAGGCGATAGATGGTTGTCTGCAAGGTTAAAGGGAGATTGTTTGTAGCCTTGTTGCATTTTTATTTTTGCAGAATTAACAAATATTTCACAACTTGGGAACACCTTTATCAACCAAAATCTTGTTTTCATCAACTGGGCTTTTTGATGAACTGCCTTAATCAACCAACTATCGCAGCAGTATACAAGATATAGATGGATTACATGTTATCAGAATACCTTACCTATGATTCTGACAACATGATAGCATGTAATCCATATCGTTTTTCAACCTGTAATTCCACTCTTTTACAAAACCGGACAGCGGGCAGTATCAAAACCGGACAGGTTTTACTGACCAGGCTTATTTCGTGAAAATAAATTCTATTTCTCCGAAGCCGAATTGCAGCATTTCACCTTCTTTTTCAACACAGAGTTTGCCATCTGGCAGTACGTCTCTGATAATACCTTCAAAGTACTCTCCGTTTGCGCGGTAAAGGCCGGGTTTTTCCATGCGGATAAGCTTGCTTTTATAAGTTTCCAGCAGGGTCGTGTACTGAGCGGGATGGAGCATCTGAAGCCGTTCCTGGAGGGCGGTGCAGAGTTCTCTGGCCAGTTGTACCGTGTCGAATGTTTTGCCTGTTATCTGGCGGAGAGATACAGGATTGGTGAGGTGTTCGGGGAATACTGCCTGGTTGATGTTGATGCCGAGACCGGTAATGGCATATTGCCATGTGTTGCCACGCAGGACATTCTCAATCAGGATGCCTCCTGCCTTTCTGTCACGCCAGTAAAGATCATTGCTCCACTTGATGGCGGTTTCATCGCCGGCGTATTTACTGAACCAGTCATACGCGCCGAGGGCTACTGCAACGCTGAGCATAAACTGCCTGGAAAGAGGCAGGGTGCCGGGTTGCAGGGCAATGGTGAGGATAATGTTTTCTCCGGGGGGCGAGAGCCATTGTTTACCACGCTGTCCTTTTCCGGCAGTCTGTTCCATTGCAAACCATGCTGAACCCGGTGTCACAGTGCCGGTGTTTACCTGCTCCATGGCATAGTTATTGGTGCTGTCTACTTTGTCTAAGATGTAAAATGGCTGTCCGATCACAGGGAAAATCTTTTCTTTTTGTTTTGAAGGAGCAAAGTAATTCATTTTATCTTTTTCTTAACAGAACGGGCAGAAGGGAAGTTAAGCAGGCAGTTGTGACAAGTGTATGAGTTACAGGCGATAAAGCCTTATTTATCACTAACTATTACGCATTATAACAATATCTTATTCCGGCGTTTATTTGCCGCTTCTTTAGTAATTTTGACAATTAAAGATTATTTTTAACCAAAAGAGATTTTATTGGCACCCTTAACCGTTCTGAGTACGAGAAAAAAGGCGTTAACACGCCTGAGTAGAGAAAGCGAGATTTTTTCCACCATCATTAAGGCCATCCAGGAGAAAAAAGGTGAAAATATTGTTTCTCTGGATCTGCGCCAGATTCCTGAAGCTGTGGCTGATTTCTTTGTTATATGCGAGGCGAACTCCACTACACAGGTGAAGGCAATTGCTGATTATGTAGAGGAGCAAGTACAGGAGCATACGGGAGAGCAGCCCTTCAAGCATGAAGGATTTACCGCACAACAATGGATACTGGTTGATTATGTGAATGTAGTGGTGCATGTATTCCAACCTGAAACCAGGCAGTTCTACAGCCTGGAGGATATGTGGAGTGATGCAGAACGAATGGAGCATAATGAGACTAACTTATAACTTTTAACTATTACCCGACATCCTTAAAAAGGGATCGTAAGATTATGGAAAGAGGCAACAACTTCAACAAGGGGTCAGACAAATCGCCAAAGAAAGGACCAAAGTTCAACATATACTGGGTGTATGCCTTTATCGGGGTAGCCTTGCTGGCAATGAACTTTTTAAACTTCGGGGCTCAGCCTAAAGAGCTTAGTTTCCAGGAATTTCAGCTGAATTACCTGAAACCGGGCGATGTGGACAGGCTCGTCGTAGTGAATAAAAAGTCAGTAGAGGTTTACATCAAAAAGGACCGCCTGAATGAACCTAAATTCGATAAAGTAGCGAAAGGCCGTTTCGGCGCCCCCAATGCGGGACCACATTTCCGGTTCAGCATAGGTAGTGCGGAAAGCTTTAAGACCGATCTGGACAAGGCCCAGGCCAACACACCACTGGAAGACCAGGTGAAAGTGACATATGAGGACAGGCAGGGATGGTTTGAGCCATTCATTCAACTGCTGCTGCCCCTGGTGTTACTGATAGGTCTGTGGATATTGCTGATGCGTAAAATGGGCGGCCCTGCCGGCGGTAGCGGCGGTCCCGGCGGTATCTTCAACATTGGTAAATCCAAAGCCACCCTCTTTGATAAAGGCACCCGTGTTAATATCACTTTCAGTGATGTAGCCGGTCTGGATGAAGCGAAGGTGGAAGTGATGGAGATAGTAGACTTTCTGAAAAATCCGAAAAAATATACTGCACTGGGAGGTAAGATACCTAAAGGTGCATTGCTGGTAGGCCCTCCGGGTACTGGTAAGACCCTGCTGGCAAAAGCAATGGCAGGTGAAGCACAGGTACCTTTCTTCTCTATGTCCGGTTCTGATTTCGTGGAGCTGTTTGTGGGTGTGGGCGCCAGCCGTGTGCGTGACCTGTTCAAACAAGCCCGTGAGAAAGCGCCATGTATCATCTTCATTGATGAGATAGACGCTATTGGCCGTGCAAGGGGTAAGAATGTGATGATGAGCAATGACGAACGTGAGAATACCCTGAACCAGCTCCTGGTGGAAATGGATGGTTTTGGTACAGACAGCGGTATCATTATCCTGGCGGCTACCAACCGTCCGGACGTACTGGACAGTGCGTTACTGCGCCCGGGCCGTTTTGACCGTCAGATCTCTATCGATAAGCCAGATCTGGCAGGCCGTGAGGCTATCTTCGATGTGCATCTGAAACCAATCAAGACCTCTCCTAACCTGGATATTAAGAAACTGGCCTCCATGACCCCCGGTTTTGCCGGCGCTGATATTGCCAACGTATGTAACGAAGCCGCACTTATTGCTGCCCGTAAAGGCAAGAACGAAGTGGAAATGGAAGACTTCAACGATGCGGTAGACAGGGTAATTGGTGGTCTGGAGAAAAAGAACAAGATTATTTCTCCTGAAGAGAAAGAAGTGATAGCTTATCACGAAGCCGGCCACGCTATCTGCGGATGGTACCTTGAACATGCCAACCCGCTGGTGAAGGTGACAATTGTACCACGTGGCGTAGCGGCACTGGGATATGCACAATACCTGCCTAAAGAGCAGTACCTCTATAATACCGAGCAACTGATGGACGATATCTGTATGACCCTGGGTGGCCGTGCAGTGGAAGACATTGTTTTCGGTAAAGTATCTACCGGCGCACAGAACGACCTGCAGGTGATTACCCGTATGGCGTATGCAATGGTAACCGTTTATGGTATGAACGACAAAGTAGGTAACGTATCCTTCTACGATCCGAACAGTGATCAGGCGTTCACCAAACCTTACTCTGAAGAGACTGCCAAGCTGATAGATGAAGAAGTACGTCAGCTTATTGAGAAAGCATACCAGCGTACCAAGAGCCTGCTCACAGAAAGGCTTGAGAACGTAAAAGTTCTGGCGCAGGAACTGCTGAAGAAAGAGGTATTATACCAGGCAGATCTTGAAAGACTGATAGGTAAACGTCCCTGGGATGTTCATCGTGAACATATCGCTAATAAGGAAGGTATGACCACAGAGGGCGTACATCCTACAGATATTATCAATCCTTCGCCTACACCTGCTAACGCGTAAGCTGATATGAAAATATCTCCCGCCAAGGAAAATATTCTTAAGAAGGTAAGAAATGCATTAAGTCAATCGGTACCGTTGCCCTTCCCCAATTCGGAGGGCAACAGTTCCGTTTTTATAAAGGAGCATGAAGGGCTGGAGATGAAATTTGCAGAAGAATTTGCCCGTTTACAGGGGAAATTCATTTTCTGCACAGGCAAGAACGAAGTACTGGACAATCTCCAGGCGCTGGCAGATTCCAGGGAATGGACAGATGTTCACTGTCAGACCCCTTCCCTGGTGAAACAGCTGCAGCAGCTATCCTTTCTGAACAAGGGAGACATGCATACCGCAGATGCTGCTATTACAGATTGTGAATGCCTGGTGGCGCGTACAGGCACTATCGTACTGAGCGCTGCACAGCCTTCAGGAAGAGCGTTGCCGGTATATACTCCTGTTCACATAGTGATTGCATACACTCATCAGCTGGTGTTTGACCTGAAAGATGCTATTTCCCGTCTGAAAGATAAATACCAGGGAGATCTTCCATCGGCAATCTCTTTTGCCTCAGGCCCCAGCCGCACGGCAGATATTGAAAAAACGCTGGTAGTAGGAATACATGGCCCCAGAGAGGTATATGTATTCCTGGTGGATGAATAAGAAATAAATTATTTAAGCATAATTTTGAGCAGCGCGTGATATTATCATGCGCTGTTCTTTTAAATGATCATGATGTTCAGGTTATTCCTAATCCCGCTGAGTGCAATTTTATTAGCCTCCTGCTCACAAGCGCCTTCTCCGGGCAGTGCAGCAGATTCCCTTTACACATTTACTGTGGATAAGCCATGCGCTGTAATTTTCAGGCCAACCGGCGATAAGCTCCGTGCCCTTAAAGCGGCTTTCGGAGAAAAGTCTTTTTCCGGCCTGATGGAAGTAAATAACAGTACCCTGATCGCAGACAGCCAGTTCCTGGCATCCAGGGGAGTGAAGATCTTCAGTACCAGCCTTACCCACCTGAAATTTGTACAGCCATTGGGAGAGCCGTTGTTTATCAATCTCAACCATGAGAAGTATGCCTGGGAGATATTCCTTTACCAGGGAGCAGGAGATCCGGTAAAGGCAGACCTTACAGATATTGAAGGCGCTTACAGGGAGTCAGGGTTGAAATGATAACAGTGGATTCCGGTATTTTTTTCATCTTTGCGGCTTATGCAGCATAAAATTCATCTTCCGGCAGGCAAAAAGGTCTATTTCGCATCTGATTTTCATTTAGGCACTCCTGATGCCGCAAGCAGCAGGATACGTGAAAAAAGGATCGTACGCTGGCTGAACAACGTTGCAAAAGACGCTGAACATATCTTTCTTGTAGGAGATATCTTTGACTTCTGGTTTGAATATAAAGAGGTCATCCCCAAAGGTTATACCCGCCTGTTAGGTACTCTGGCCGCATTAAAAGACCGCGGCATAGGCATCTCTGTATTTATCGGTAATCATGATATGTGGATGAACGGCTACTTCGAAGAAGAGCTGGATATTCCTGTTTATTACGAGCCTCAGACCTATGATATTGGTGGTAAGCTATTCTATATTGGGCATGGCGATGGTCTTGGTCCGGGAGACCATGGTTATAAAATGCTGAAGAAAGTATTCCGTAACCCGGTATGCCGCTGGTTGTTTTCTATCATTCATCCTTCCTGGGGTATAGGGCTGGCCAACTATTTCAGCCGTAAAAGCCGGGCTGCCACCGGTGGAGAGCTGGAAAAATTTCTGGGTGAGGAAAATGAATGGCTGGCTATCTACAGTAAAGAGATACTGCAGAAAGAACATTTTGACTACTTCATATACGGACACAGACACCTGCCGCTGGACCTTCAGGTTGGCCCTGGCAGCCGTTATATTAACCTCGGAGATTGGATCAATTATTTTACTTACGCAGTGTTTGATGGTGAGAAAACGACACTGGAATATGATGTTGACTAGAGCAATTACTTATTTGCTGAGGTCAACATATTAGTCTAAGATCTCATGCAGTATTGGAGGAGAGTTCAATTCTGTGAAATCAGGCATATGCAGTTTGAAGAAATCGAGATAGGCATATAACAGTTTCCTTCGTTTATCCTTATTCATTGTTATCTCTCCTAATTTTTCCCATTCATTACATTGGAACAGGCGGTCTGTTATTTCACTGCCGGCAGCATCGAGGTAGTTGCTGTGATGTGGAGGCAGGTCGGTGAATGAACCTTCCTGGAGGTCCAGGTAATGTGCGTATTCAGAATAGCGGCCATTCAGTCTGAACCCTAAATGTTCTGCCACTTTCAGTGTAAAATATAAGGGAATATTGGCCGCAATAGTGAGCGGAGCTGCATCAAGCACCTGTAGCGCCCTTTCTGCAAAGTAGTACATCTCCGGGTGCTGTTCCGGCTCTTTCAGGCTTTTTTGCAGTAACTCTATCATGTAGAGCGCTACTGTATTCTTTACTATATTAAAATGCAGGGAGGTATAGATGAAAGCCAGTTTAAATTCGGAGATACGCTGAATGTTTTTCTGTTCATGATGATATACCACCAGGTCCAGGATGTTGCCGGGCTGAAAGAGATTACCCTTTGCGGTTGGTTTGGAGGACCGGACCCCGTTGACCATATAGGACTGTACGCCGAACAGTTCGGTAAAGATATTTACGATGGCGCTGGTATCGCCATATTTAACTGTTCTTAATACTATTCCACGTGTTTTGTGTAACATATCTGCAAAGGCTCCCCTTCAAAATTACTAATTAATGAACACGATCTTTGTAACGAGGTGCTCTCCTCCTGTTTCCCCTGCAGCAAATACCAGGTATACACCACTTTGCGGCCTGTGGCCGGTATAATCAACTCCATTCCAGACAGCCTGTCCTCCCTGTGCGCGGGTCTGATATACCATTTTACCGCTTATATCTGTGATCTTTACCAATGCATTCTGTACCAGGCCACGGATGGCAATAGTGCCGCTGTACCCGTGAGGGACAGGGTTAGGAAATACCAGTACAGAGTCTTTCCGCATGGTGACCGGTTCTGTAGCTGTACCGCGCCAGGACATGAGTCCTTTGGCGGTGGCGAAATACACTTCCCCGGTAAGCGGGTCTATTGCTATCTGGTAAATATTGTTATCTGGTAAAGGGCTATTACCTGTATTGAAATGTTCGAGGATGGCATCCCCGGTTTCGTTGACCAGCCATGCGCCGTTAAGGGTGCCTACCCATTTCCTGTTGGCGCCATCTGTTGCAATGGTATTGACCTGTTCATCCTGGAAGAGGTAGCCGGCAAAATTACCCTGCTGTATGATGGGTAGAACGGCATCGCAGTTAACAGAGGCTGTATTCCCGTCACAGCTCAGTACAGCTATACCCCTGCCGGTGCCAATCCAGATGCTGCCGTTATGGTCTTTTGCCACACAATACACATCGTTGGACGGCAGGTTGCCCTGGCCGCTGCCCATGCGTAATTGCCGCCATTGATCATCGCTGGTATTGCGAAGGGTGTTGTTATGGTAAAATACATACAGCCCGTTGCTTTTGGGGGATACCATGTATACCTGGCCATAGTCGTCCGTAACCAGCTGGCTGATGGCATTGCCGGTCTGTGCGTAGGGACTCCTGAAGGTGAGCCAGGTATTATCGGGTTGTTTTGCCATCAGGTTGTAAGTGGCGCCATAGGCAGCTACCCATAGGTTAGCTGAGGCATCTGTTGCAAGTCCGCTTATATTATAACCTTTTGTTTCTGTCGTATAGGCGCCGTCTTCCCTGATATGCAATAGTCCACCGCCAAAAGAGCCTGCATAGATACCATTGCCTGAGGGATCTGTCGCCAGGGACATTACATCTTTTATTGTATCAGAGAACTGCTTCCATTCCCGGTCACGGAAAGAGTAATATCCGTTTGTATTGCCCTGGGCTGTCCATGAAGCGGTAACGCCTCCTGCTGCGGCCCAGAGGCTGTTCTTATAGAACAGCAGATCTCCTGAAATAATGCTGGCAGGAGCATCAGGACGGACGGGTATGCAGGCGCTGCCATCGTACCGGAGCAGTCCGCTCAGGCTGTCTGCTATCCATATTTCCTGTTCATAGGTAATGGTTTCACGAGGCCTTTTAATAAGCGGATACTGAATGGTGTTGATTATGGCAGCTTCGCTGTTGAGCACCACAATACGACCGGTGTTCGCATTGTTTTTTTCACTGAGTATGAGTTGCTGCTGATGTACGGTGAGGTTGAGAATATCCTGGTTATCGCTGTACCAGGGTACCCAGGTATTGTTTGTCAGCCTGAACAGCTGATTATCATACAGGCATATGAGCCGGCCGTTAAATGAGATAATCTGTTGGGATAAAGTGCCGGGGAGGCCTTCTGAAGCCGGTAGCCAGTTCCTGTAATCTGCCAGGTTGCGGCCTTTGAGGGGCGCTTTGTAGATACCTGAGGCTGTGGCTGCGTAAAGGGTGTCCTGTTGAATGGCAACTGCAAATACAGCGTTGTAGTTACCGGAGGGAAGGTAGGTATTGGTGATTTCTGGTATGGAGGTATTAATGACAACAATACCGAATTCTGTACAAAGGTAGGCATCGTCATTATTAAAGACAATACGGTACGTTGTTTTACCGGCATCTATCTGTTTGCGGAGCAGCTCGGGGATATTGATGATGTTATTGCCCTGCAGGAGATCCAGGTTGCCGTTGTTATATGCTACCAGTATGCATTTGCCGTTAGCCCCTATGGCGCTTATACCAATATCATGGAGGCCGTTCACTTTACTGTACCGGGTGATGTCCTGTTCAGCCCCAGTGGTAACGGAATACAGTCCCTGTGCGGTTGCGCAGTAGACCTTACTGTTATGAAGGGTGACGGAAACGGCGGGTAGAGATGGCAGGTGTTCCTGCCATTGACCAACGGGCACCTGCGCTGTGGCAGGAAAGGCCAGCAGGCAGTAAAGGATTATCCAGGTATAGCGGGTAACGGAAATACGGACCATAAGACAAAAATACTCATATGTTATTACTTTATGGCCGGGTTGTTATATATCCGAATCTCCCCCTTTTTTAGACAACTTTGATTACCTTTACGGCCTTACTAAAATACAACGATGCTTATGTGGCAACGCTTAGCGGGTTTCGTACTGAAATTCAGGTTATCCTTGCTGGTTTTATTGCTGGCAGGAACGGTGGTGATGGCATATTTCGCCAAGAAAGTAGAACTGTCCTATGAGGCCAACAAATCTATTCCGCTTGATAATATCAAGTATAAAGAATACATGGAGTTTAAAGGCCGTTTTGGAGAAGATGGGAACATGATGGTGATTGGTGTACAGACCGACAGCTTTTTTCAGAAGGATTTCTTCAATGACTATATACAGCTGAACAATGATCTGAAGAAAGTAGAGTTTGTGGAGAATGTGCTGAGCGTACCATTTGCTATCAACCTTGTTAAGAACGACAGTACGCGCAAGCTGGCAGCGCTGCCTATATTTAAGGGAGACCTGCAGCAGCAGGCAGCAATAGACGGTATGGCAGGTATTTTCCGTAACCTGCCATTTTACAAGGGCTTGTTGTATAATCCTGACACTCATGCCTATATGCTGATGATCAATATCAGGAAAGGCGTGATGGGAACGGCCCGCCGTTCGGAAGTGGTGGATAATGTGATGAAGCTGGGAACAGCTTTTGGGGAGAAGCATCATACAGAAGTACGTATGAGTGGTTTGCCGCTGATCCGTACTATCATGGCCAACAAGGTAAAGCGGGAGCTGAACCTGTTCCTGATGTTATCTTTTGCGCTGACAGCGTTGATACTGCTGGTATTTTTCAGGTCTATCAGCGCTGTGCTGATGTCTATGGTAGTGGTGGCTATCGGGGTGATCTGGTCTGTAGCCACTATTGTACTGTGTGGTTATAAGATCACGTTGCTGACGGCCCTGATACCTCCGTTAATTGTAGTGATAGGTATTCCCAACTGTGTTTATTTCCTCAATAAGTATCATACAGAATACGCGAAAGACGGCAACAAGACCCGCGCGCTGGTACATATGATACAGCGTATGGGAATTGTGACCCTGTTTACGAACCTGACAGCAGCTATTGGTTTCGGGGTGTTTTGCTTTACCAAGAGCGCCCTGCTGAAGGAATTTGGTGTAGTGGCAGGTCTGAACATCATGCTGATCTTTGCTATCTCGTTCGTATTCCTGCCGGCCGTGCTGAGCTATCTGCCTCCACCAAAAACAAAGCATACCAGTTACCTGGACAACCGTATGTTCCGCGCTTTGCTGGACGGGCTTACGGCCCTGGTATTCCAGTACCGCAAATGGGTATATGTTCTTTCTGTGGTATTCATTGCGGGTGCTGTGCTGGGTATGCTGCAGCTGAAGTCTGAGGCGCATATGCTGGATGACGTTCCGCAGAGTGACAAGCTCTACACTGATCTCAAATTCTTTGAACATAACTTCAAAGGTGTGATGCCGCTGGAGATTGCTGTAGATACAAAGAAGAAGAATGGTGTAATTGGATTGCAGACACTGGAGAAACTGGACCAGCTTACTAAGCTGGTAGAAGCGCAGCCGGATTTTGCGCGGCCGCTGTCTGTTGCAGAGGGGATCAAGTTTGCAAAGCAGGCTTATTATAATGGAGATGCCACCAACTATAGCATTCCCAACCAGTTTGATATAGGCTTCCTGGCCCCTTATCTGCGTATGAAAGGTAGTGAAGGCTCCAGCAAGGATGCTGCTGCTTTTGGCAAGCTGGTATCATCTTTTATGGACAGCACCAGGCAGGTGGCGCGTGTAAGTGTAAACATGAAGGACGTAGGTTCTTCAAGGCTGCCGGTGTTGCTGGATTCTTTACGTCCGCAGGTTAACCAGATCTTCGATACCGCTAAATACAATGTGACGTTTACGGGTACGAGTGTGATCTTCCTGGAGGGTAGCCGTTTTATCATTAACGGTCTGACAGAAAGTATAGTCCTGGCGTTTGTGCTGATCATTTTTTGTATGTTATATCTTTTCCGTTCGTGGAGGATGCTGTTAATATCGCTGATCCCGAATATTATTCCGCTGGCGGTAACAGCGGGTGTGATGGGCTGGCTGGATATTCCGCTGAAACCATCGACGGTGCTGGTGTTCAGTGTGGCATTGGGAATTGCGATAGATGTGACTATCCGTTTCCTGGTTAACTTCAAGCAGGAGTTGCCGCATCATAACCTGGATATTTCTGCTACGGTAAAACAGACCATTCAGGAAACCGGGTTGAGCATTATCTATACTTCCCTGATATTGCTGGCTGGCTTTATGATATTCAGTTTCTCAGAGTTTGGTGGTACCAAGGCGTTGGGCTGGCTTACTTCTCTGACATTACTGATGGCGATGATCACCAACCTTACCATTCTTCCTGCGTTGCTGTTGTGGATGGAGAAGGCGTTGTTAAAGAAGGCGCAGAAGAAGCAATTATGGAATACGCTGGATGAGGAGCAGGATCTGGACATGTCAGAATTAGGTCTGAAAGACAGAGAGAAAAGAGGTTAGAGATATTGATAGTTCATATATTAGAAAAAACGCTCAAGGCAAATTAACTTGTCTTGAGCGTTTTTCGTTACTCTCCAAATAATCTAGTGGGCTACATTCATCCACCCCATTTAGCCGTTTGTATAAAAGGATGTTTAATACCCACTAAAAAGTATGAGGTTTATCATGCCATTCTAACCTCTTTTAGTTCATGAAAAACAAGTACTTAAAGGGCGCTCATTTGTCTGAGCGTAAATTTAAGGAGATACTGCGGCTATTTGCCGAGGATCTCACTGCCACTCAGATTGCCAACATCAGCGGAGTAAGCCGCGTGACCGTTAACAGCTATCTCAAAAAGATCCGCCAGCAGATAGCCCGTCATTGCGAAGCATTGCAACCTTTAGAGAGCGGTCATCGTTCTCAGGCCGTGCGTAATGTTCACCATTCTACAGAAGAAACTGCAGTTAAAACGGATGCAGGCCGTAATATCCGGCCGGTGGTCTTTGGTATATACCGGTCTTTTGACAGGTTGCATACTGAGATACTGCCTGATGTAAGCAGGTCTATGATCCATTCTGTGATACGCAGTAACCGTTCTGTACTGGAAACGCAGAACGTAGCGGAAAGGATCCGACGTTTCAGTAATGTAGCAGATCTTGGTCAGTACAGGCTGTACAACCTGGAGAACGACGGTGCCATAGCGGTTGCTGATGACGTGGATGCTTTCTGGGGCCTGACAAAACATCGTCTGGCCAAGTTCAAAGGATTAAACCGTAGTACGGTATATCTGCATTTGAAAGAGTGTGAGTTCCGGTATAATAACAGGAACGAGGACATTTATGAAACCTTGCTTGAGTTGCTGAAGGAACAGCCATTAAGTCTTTCCTGACAGGGTCTTTTTATGCAGAGAATAAGTTTTTATTTAAATCTGGTAACCCGGATTTAGATTTTGGTTGATGAGCGCGCAGGTGGCACTCTTGCCGCCTGCCTTTTATTGATAAAATGTATGTAGAATTTAAGAAATAAAATTTTCCATGTTATGTTAATGCATAGTTAAAGGAATGATCCAGAACATATTTTTCGGGTATTTATTTCAGAAATAAATGTTAATAATCTAACTTTGAACGTTAAAGTTAAGTTAAACAACAAGATCAAGGGGAATGCTTATGAGAGGCGATGCCAACTCTTAACCCACCTGTACTATTCAAGGTAATGTATTGTTAGTTTATTATTATTTATCAACGGAAACTAAAAATTAAACCAGGGGGTTTATCAGCGAAATTATTTGTGTTTACTAATGTAGCGTAAACAAAGATTTTCGGGATCAGTGGTCGGTTCCGGAGGGTTTTTTCTATTCATATATTTTAAAAAACGGAAACAAAACATGCTTATGAGGAAAAGTTTATTTTTCCTCCTGTCCGCCCTATTGCTTGTCGGACAGGTGGTTGCGCAAAACCGTACCATCACGGGGAAGGTTACTTCCGGTGATGATGGTCAGCCGGTAATTGGCGCTACAGTTATTGTAAAAGGCACTAGTGTAGGTACCGTAACCAATACAGATGGCGTTTACACCATCCAGGTACCTGAAGGCGCTGGTGTACTGGTTGTTAAGTTTGTAGGGATGAAGGACCAGGAATTGAAGGCCACCGGTACAAAAGCAAACGTGGTACTCTATCCTGATGTAACCAAGCTTACAGAAACAGTTGTAACGGCAAATGCTATACGAAGAGATAAAAGCTCTCTTGGTTATGCAGCTCCCACTTTAAAGAATGATGAACTCACAAAAGGACAAAGCACCAGTCCGCTGAATGCGCTGGCAGGTAAAGTGGCCGGTGTGAACATTTCTACCAGTGCCAATGCTCCGGGAAGTTCTTCGAGGATAGTGCTCAGAGGGGGTTCTTCTATTGCCGGTAACAACCAGGCGCTGATGGTAATTGATGGTGTGCCTATCGATAACTCCAGCATCATTGGTGGTGGAGACAGCCGCAGCACTGTAGACTTCGGTAACCGAGGTAATGATATCAACCCGGAGGACATCGAATCTGTTACTGTGCTGAAAGGCCCCGCTGCCGCTGCGTTGTATGGTTCACGTGCTTCCAACGGTGCGTTGATCATCACGACGAAGAGTGGTAAGAAAGCAGGCGCCAACAAGAAGAATGAAGTTACTTTCAACACAGGTGTTACTTTCTCCAACATTGCCAAGCTGCCGGAATTCCAGAACAGATATGGTCAGGGATATGATATGGCAGTTATAGACCCTCGTGAAAACTGGAGCTGGGGACCTGAATTTGATGGTGTGGAAAGAGAATGGGGACAGTCTATTAACGGTGTAAGACAGAAGAAAGCTTACTCTGCCGCCAAAAACAATGTGAAGGATTTCTTTGAACTGGGTAAGGCTATCAACAGTAACCTGTCTCTGTCAGGTGCAGGAGAAAAGACCACTTACTACCTGTCTCTCAACAGTCTGAACTCTGATGGAGTAATGCCAGGCGATTACGATAAGTATAACAAATACGGTATTCGCTTTAATGGTACTGCTCAGCTGAACAACAAGATCTCTACCTCTGTTTCATTTAACTATAATAAGATAAACAGCCAGATGATCCAGGGTGGTCAGGGTGATGCATCTGTATTTGACAACGTATTGCAGACCCCGCGTGATATTCCTGTTGATAAAATGGGTGACCTGAGCAATCCTTATAACAGCTTCGGTAATACTTTTGATGAAAATGGTAATCCTACTTATGGTTACTATGGCGCTTATACGAAGAGCCCTTACTATATCCTGAAGAACTACAAGAACCTGAATGATGTGGACAGGATTACGGGTAACTTCACCCTGAACTATAAGCCACTGGCATGGTTAGATGTAGTTGAAAGGGTAGGCGCTGACGTTTATTCTGACCGTCGTACCTATAAATATCCCAAGTTTGATCTGTTGCCTGCAGACGATATTAAAAGGTATTACAAACCAGGTTCCCAGAACCAGACTTCCCTGGGTATGTATTCTAAAGACCAGTACAACCTGAGTGAAGTTACTCATGACCTGATGGTGACTGCTAAAAAGACTTTCGGTGATTTCAATACTTCACTGATGGTAGGTCACAACATCCGCCAGCGTATATTCAACACCACTGAAATGCAGACCAACCCTGCAGGTCTGGTAGTACCAGGTCTGTACAATGCAGATAACAGTAATGGTCCGCTGGTTACTTTTGATGAAGTGACCAAACGCCGTCTGATAGGTTTGTATGGTGAATTGAACGTGTCTTATAAGAACATGATCTATCTGGGTGCTACTGCAAGGAATGACTGGTCTTCCACTCTTCCTGTGCAGAACAGATCATTCTTCTATCCGAGTGTGAATGGTGCATTTGTATTCACCGAACTGACTAAAGATACCAAACTGGCAGAGATACTGAACTACGGTAAAGTACGCGCCAGCTGGGCACAGGTAGGTAACGACGCGGATCCTTATCTGCTGCGTACTTACTACCAGAAAGCAATGATAGACAGGCTTGGTTTTGGTAATACCACTTTCCCTTTAGATGGTGTGAACGGCTTTACCCTGGGCGACCTGATAGGCAATCCTAACCTGAAACCGGAGATCACTACTGCATTTGAAGTAGGTACTGAACTGAATTTCCTGGATAACAGGCTGTCTGTTGATTTCTCTTACTACAGCAACAGATCCAAAGATCAGATACTGAAAGTGCCTTTGCCTCCTTCTTCCGGTTTTACCCAGAAAACATTGAACACTGGTGTTGTTGAGAACAAAGGTGTGGAACTGAGCCTGAGGGGTACACCGCTGCGTACTGCTTCCGGCTTTACCCTGGAGCTGTTTGGTACTTATACCAAAAATACCAACAAGGTGCTGGATATTACCGGTGCTGACCAGGTTGTAATTGGTGGTTTAAGCGGTATGAGCATTGTAGCTGCAAAGGGAAAACCTTATGGTACTTTCTATGCACAGGATATTCAGCGTGATGACCAGGGCCGTGTAATAGTGAGCAGCAATACGGGTATGCCTTTGCTTACCAGTGGTGCGGTTTACCTGGGTTCCTATAATCCTAAATACCAGGCTTCATGGGGTGCTAACGCTTCTTACAAGAACTTCAGTTTCAGCATCCTGTTCGATACCAAACAGGGCAATAAATTCTTCTCACGTACCAAAGACATCCTGGACTTCACCGGTGCTGCCTATGAAACTGCTGTTGGCGGACGTGAGAATACTGTATGGGAAAATTCAGTGGTGGATGATGGTACCGGCAAACTGGTGCCTAATACAAGCGTCACATATGATAAGCAGAACTGGTTCCCAAGTGTGATCCCATCCGGACAGCACATAGTGGACGCATCTTATATCAGACTGCGTGAGGCCAGCCTGAGTTACCGTTTACCTCAGCATCTGCTGAACAGGACTCCGTTTGGAGGTCTGAGTGTGGGGGTGTTTGGTAACAACCTGGCATTGTGGACTGCAAAAGAGAACAGATATGCTGACCCTGAAGTAAACTCAGGCGGCGCCGGTAATGAGCAGGGCTTTGACTTCACTGCACAGCCATCTCTCCGCAACTTTGGTTTCAATGTAAGGGTGACATTCTAAGGTTTTAAAAAAAGAGAATAATGACAAAGCAACATATCATCAAATCAGCCGCAGGTTTCCTGGCAGTGCTGTCTCTTTCATTGACAGGATGTTCCAATTTCCTGGATACGAACGTGAATCCGAATAATTCTGATAGTGTGGAAGCCAACCTGTTGCTGCCTTCAGCGCAGGGGGCTATTGGTTATGTGCTGGGCAACCAGTTCCAGATCTATGGCAGCATATGGAGCCAGTACTGGACACAGGCTCCTACTTCTTCCCAATATAAAATTGTGGACCAGTACAATGTACAGGCATCCAGCTTTGACCGCCCCTGGCAGTTCCTGCTGGCAGACGGTATGAAGGACCTGGATGTGGTGATCGGGCAGGGGCGCCGTGTTCCCAAATACAAGCAATACGCAGCTATTGGCCTGATCCTGAAAGCATATGATTTCCAGCTGGTAACCGATGCATTCGGTGATATTCCTGTGAAAGAAGCGGCGAAAGGCGATGAGGGTATTCTCACTCCTCATTATGATTCGCAGAAAGAGGCATATGATACCATTTTCAGCCTGATAGACCAGGGCCTGGCTATGTTAGATGAAGAATCTGAATTTGCTCCCGGCGATGAGGACCTGATATTCAGAGGTAGATTAGTTAAGTGGAGAGCGTTTGCCAATACCCTGAAGCTGCGTGCCTATATGCGTCTTTCTGAGGTAGCTCCAACTGAAGCAGCTGCTGGTATTGCTTCTTTACAGGGAGCAGTTTTCCTGACTGAAGATGCACAGATCAACTATACCAAGCAGGGTGGTAACACTAACCCGCTGTATTCTGAAATGCTGGGTCTGGGGCTTACCGAGAACCTGGTGGCCAGCGAAACTAACGTTTCCCAGATGATCTCCCTGAACGACCCCCGGTTGACCACCTTCTACCAGATAGCGGCAGATACTGATAAAGTGGTGCCTATCCCGCAGGGTAGCTACAACACCCAGCCGGAGTATTCTGTGTCCCTTCCGGGAACTGCTGTAGGCGCTGCTCCACGACAGGCAGCTTCCGCACTGGCTCCTGTTAAGTTCATCTCTGCAGCTGAGAGCTATTTCCTGCAGGCTGAAGCTGTATCCCGTGGCTGGCTGACCGGCGACGCGAAAGCGTTGTACCAGCAGGGTATTGCAGCCAGCTTTGCTTCCTATAAAGTTGATCAGGGATCTTATGTTACTGACAGGGTAGCTGAATTCCCGGCTGATAAAGACGGACAGGTTAAAGCTATCATCACACAGAAATACTTTGCTATGTGCGGTAACCAGGGCTTTGAAGCATGGTCTGAATGGCGCCGCACAGGTTATCCTGATTTCTTTGTTACTTCTCAGGCTTCTGACCTCGGTGATGGGGTGTTTCCTGTAAGAATGCTGTATCCTAATACAGAGCTTACCAGGAACCCTAACTTCCCGGGAGCTAAAGTTATTACAGACAAAGTCTGGTGGGATGCTAAATAGTATTAGCTATAAGTAAGTGAAAAACGCTTTAGTCTTTTGGCTAAAGCGTTTTTTTTTGAGAAATGCTCCAATTCTTTAAAATACAGCCCGGTTCAAATTGATCTTACTTATATCTTCATAATAAATTTTATATCTTGTGCCTGCATTTTTCTATCAGCGACTCTATTAAAATTATAAGAGACACGGGGGACTATATAGTATAGGTATCAATATCAGGGATACCATGAGAGACAGTGTAACGTAATGTATTATTTGTTTTTGTCAGAATACCCGCAACCAGCGTAAAACGTAAATTTCTGTAGATGAAGAAAAGTTTCATCCTGTATCTGTTGTCATTGATTTCAGCATCAATTATGGCACAGACAAGGACCATTACCGGTACTGTATCTGCCGATAGCAGCGGCGCTCCATTGCAAGGCGTGACTATCCGTATTAAGGGCTCTGCTTACCGCCTGGCCAGTGGTACGGACGGGGCCTTTTCTATTAGTGTGACCGGTACGCCGGAGCTGCAGTTCTCTATGATAGGCTATATGAGCAAGGAAATAAAGGCTACCCGGGAAGTAACCCGATTGGATATACGTTTACAGGCCGACCCGTCAAAATTGTCTGAAGTAGTGGTTGTAGGTTATGGTGAGCAATCCCGTCGCCTGACAACGGAAGCGGTATCAGTGCTCCGGCCGGACAACTTTAAGAACATGCCTGCCGTTTCTCCTCAACAGCTTTTGCAGGGGCAGGCAGCTGGTGTACAGATGACCAATTCTTCCGGTTTACTGGGCAATGCATCCCTTGTTCGTATAAGAGGTGCGGCATCTATTAATGCCGGTGGTCAGCCGTTATTTGTAATAGACGGAGTGCCCCTGAATGACGGTACCTATAATACAGCCTATAGTGGTGGAGCTGCATTGAACCCGCTGCTGGAAATAAACCCGGAAGATATTGCTTCTATCTCTGTATTGAAGGATGCGGCAGCAGCAGCTGTATACGGCTCAAGGGGCTCTAACGGTGTGATACTGATAGAAACAAAGAAGGGATCAGTAAGAGGAAAGACCAGAGTACAGCTGGACTATTATACCGGCTGGATAAAGCCTACCAATAAACTGGAGGTTATGAATGCGGAAGAATACCGCACTTTTTACAATACCTATGTTACTACTGCAACCGGTAAAACACCGGTTGATT
Source organism: Chitinophaga tropicalis (assembly GCF_009758205.1). Taxonomy (GTDB): domain Bacteria; phylum Bacteroidota; class Bacteroidia; order Chitinophagales; family Chitinophagaceae; genus Chitinophaga; species Chitinophaga tropicalis. Next base: position 281,408 of record NZ_WRXN01000001.1, on the reverse strand, counting down.
TCCCTGAGAAAGGATTTGACTGGCCTGCCGCAGTAACAAGGACTGGTAAAGTGAACAACTATGCACTTTCTGCCAGCGGGGGAAATGAGAAAACGCGTTTTTATGCCGGTGGCAATTACCAGGATAACGAGAATTTTGTGATAGGCAATAACCTGAAAAAACTGTCGGGAAGGATTAACCTGGAACATAGCGTCAGCAAGCGTGTGCAGTTTGGGGTTAATTTCAGCATGGCTTATACGAATATGGACAGGATCTACCTGGAAGGTAATACACTGGCTCCCTATACAGGTGGTTTCCTGAATACGCCTTTTACGCCAGCCTATACAGAGACCGGGCAGTATTATAATCCATCAGGTAATGTGCTTGCTAATATTGCATTAAGCACTAATAAATATTATACAAGGCGTAGTACCGGTAATGCATATGCGAAGATCAACATTACAGACGAGCTCTGGGTTAAGAGCGACTGGGGCATTGATCAACTGGAGACAGAAGAGCGTTATCGCAGATCATCTAAACTTACTACCGGTGGTTCTGCCGGACGTACTATCTGGCAGGATAATAAATGGCTCAATACCAACAGCCTGAATTATGAGAAGCGTTTTGCAGATGCGCACACTATAACGTTACTGGCTGCACATAGTTATGAAACGTCCAGGTATGATGATATTAAAGTGAGCGGCAGTGGCTTTACCAGCGATCAGCTGCCGAATGTAGGCTCTGCTTCCACTCCGCTAACTACTTCAGCTACTGGTAAGGACTGGGCAATTGAATCTTATATTTTCCGTGCGCATTACAACTATAAAGACAAATACCTTGCAGAAGGTACGTTGCGAAGGGATGGCTCTTCCCGTTTTGGCGGAGATAAAAAGTATGGTAACCTCTGGGCTGTATCGGGGGGATGGATAGTGTCACAGGAGCAGTTCATGAAGGATATCCGTTTCATTGATTACCTGAAACTGACTGCCAGCTATGGTGTAACAGGTAATGACCGGATAGGCTATTATGATTACCTGGGACTATATACTGCCGGTACGGACGCTAATTATGCCGGTCAGCCGGGGCTCAGGCCCACACAGGCGCCCAGTAAGAACCTGGGATGGGAGAAATCGGGGCAGCTGGACATCGGTGTTACGGCTAATGTGCTGAATAACCGTATACAGCTGGCGGTAGACTATTACAATAAAGATTCCAAAGACCTTTTACTATATGTGGCTTTCCCTTCCACTACAGGTTTTGGCTATGGTACGAAGAATGCCGGCCGGATGCGTAATACCGGTGTAGACCTGCAGCTGACAGCTATTCCTGTGCGGCAGAAAGACCTGGAATGGAGCGCTTCACTGAACATGGGATTTGTGAAGAATAAAGTGATCACCCTTCCCGGCGATACCAAAGATGAAGAAGGCCGGAATTTTATTATAGGGACGTATAATGGCCAGCGTGCTATACAGGGATATGCTCTGAACTCTTTTTACCTGGTAAGGTACAAAGGTATCAATCCGGAAACGGGCGATCCTGAATGGTATACCAAAGATGGGAAGGCCACTACCAGCCCTACCAGCAATGACCAGGTAATAGCAGGCAATGCCATGCCGAAATTTACCGGGGGATTTAACAACACTGTACGCTATAAGAACTTTGACCTGGGGGTTAATTTCTATTTCTCTTATGGAAATAAGGTTATGCTGACGGAATTCACTTACCTGGATAATGTGAGAATGGGATATAACCTGAGTAAGGACATGCTGAACTACTGGAAGGAAAGCGGTGACCATGCTTTTGCTCCTGCCGCTACCAGTGCTTCCTGGAAGAGTACCAACAGTTTTGCCCGTTTGTCTACCGCTCAGCTGTTTGATGGTTCTTTCCTTCGTCTGAAGACGCTGACACTGGGTTATAATATTCCGGCAGGTTTGCTGGGACGTACACATGCGTTGAGCAATGCCAGGATATATGCGCTGGCGCAGAACCTGTGGACAGTTACTAAAAAAGGATTCCGCGGAGCAGATCCGGAGATCTCCCAGTATGGTACCAACGGGCAGGCAGTGGGGGAATCTTTCTTCTCTTTACCGCAGCCTAAAACAATTACTGTAGGTGTAAACCTGGTATTCTAAAACAATGAAAGCAACAACAATGAGCCGATATACAATAGGGAAATGGATGCTGACCGTGGCCTGTATGGGAATGTTCTCCTGCAGCAAGCAGCTGGACGTGGACCCGGAGCAGGCTATTCCTACTGACCTGGTATTTACTTCCGGCGCTACATCTTTAAGCGCTTTATATGGCGTTTACAGCCGTACACAGCGTGTGGAGGTATTTGGTGGTCAGCCGCAGGCTATAGCTGATTATATGGCAGATAATGTGGATTATAAAGGGAGCACTACCCTGGCAGATATTGCCACGTTTACCACTATGCCGGGCAATTCTTATGTAAGTGAGATATGGAGGATCAACTATGACGCCATTATGGGCGCCAATGCGGTGATAGATAAAGTGCCGGGTGTACAGGATGCTACTTTTACGGATACGGACCGTAAGATGTATGTGGCAGAAGCCAAATTCCTGCGTGCTATACTTTATTTCCAGATGGTGAACCTGTTTGCACAGCCTTACCAGGTAAGCCAGGGTGCAAATGAAGGCATACCATTGGTAACGGCTTCATTTGACGGTACCATTACTTATCCTTCCAGGAATACTGTAAATGAAATACATGCACAGATAGAAAAAGACCTGCTGGAGGCGTTGCCAGATCTTGCCAATACTTTCACCGATGCCTCACTGGCCAGGGGAAGGGCTACGAAGGGAGCTGCCAATGCTTTGCTATCCAGGCTGTACCTGTACAGGGAACAATGGGATAAAGCCGCTGTATACGCAAAAAGTGTACTGGACGCTACAGCCTATTATAAACTTGCGGCAGACTATTCTTTCTATGATGGAAATACGGCAGAAGATGTTTTCTCTATCCAGAATACTGACAGTGATAATCCTGGCGCCGGCAGCTGGGCCTCTGTTTACCGTCCTACAAATGCAAACGGCCGGGGAGAATGTCCTTTTTCTACCAACCTGGTGACAGCCTTTGGACAGGAGACCAATGACAAACGTTTTGCCATGAGTGATATGGGGACTGCCGCTAACCAGGAGACCCGCCGTTTCACTACAAAGTTTCCGAACGTTACAACTTATAAGGACAATGCACCTTTAATAAGAGTAACTGAAATGTACCTGAACAGGGCGGAGGCCCTTGCTGCTTTAAATGGGGTGAACCAGGAATCTATTGATCTTATTAATGCACTGAGAACAAGAGCAGGGCTTGACACATGGGAGGCCACTGACTTTGCTGACGGGAACGCGCTTATCTCTGCTATCCTGACTGAGAGACGTAAGGAACTGTGTTTTGAGGGGCACAGGAGGATGGACCTGCTGAGGAGGGGACAATCCCTGAGGGCAGATGATGCCAGTAAAAAGGCCGGTGCGGACAGGATAATATTACCAATTCCCCAGCGTGAAATAGATCTTAGTGATGCCTTAAAGGGGCATCAGAATCCGGGATACAACTAAGATGTTAATTTGATATTTTATTAGCTGATATTTTAAGAGAGCGTTATTAAACGCTCTCTTTTTTTATCAAAAAATGCGGTGAAAGATCACTTCCAATATTTACGCTATCATTTTTTAAAAAAATGTGAAGGATAATTTCCGTCTAATTTTATATATTGCATATGCTTGTGAAATTCAAGTTTACCAAAATCTAAATAAACTCTAATAACAAAATCTATACTGAGACTGGAAACTTTATACTGTAGCGAAAGAAAAACTATTTAGATCGGAACTATTGAACTTGGTTTTTGCTGTATTGTTTGTGGGGATAGAATTACATCGGAATTCTGTGCTTTATCATGCATTATTATAATTACTTTAACCTTACGGGGAACAATTTGTTAACAGTGATACCACAATTTTAAAGAGTTGTACCTGTAGCGTATACATTGATTATAACCTATAAATCTATTAAATACAACAATCAGATATGATGTAGCATAACCCAAGGGTTACAAGATTTTCAATTATCAAACAATTCGCTTATGAAACAAACTTTACTACTATGGCTATTCGTGGCCATAAGCGTAATGCCCGCGCTTGCCCAAACACGAACGATCTCCGGAAAAGTAACTGACGCGAAGGATGGTTCACCTATTCCGGGAGTGACGGTGATTGTAAAAGGCACCACAACAGGTACAGTTACCGGCGCTGGTGGTAATTTCTCTTTATCAGCAGATCAGAATGCCAGGACTTTAATTGTTTCATTTGTGGGGTATGAGACCCAGCAGGTGAACCTGGACGGCGGTACGACGTACAACATTGGACTGAAAGAAGATCCTAAGAGCCTTGAAGAGGTGATCGTTACTGCGCAGAACATTTCCCGCGATAAACGTTCTCTGGGTTATGCTTTCGAGTCAGTGAAAGGGGATGAACTGGCACAGCGTTCAGAGCCCAATGTATTGAATACATTGAACGGTAAGCTTGCCGGTGTGACCATCACCGGTTCCAGTGGCGCTCCCGGCGCCAGCACCAACATCAACATCCGTGGTATTACTTCCTTTACCGGAAGCAACCAGCCGCTGATAGTTGTGGATGGTATTATATTCAGTAATGACCTTGATGCAACAGAAAATACCTTATTCGGTTCTCAGCCGGCTAACCGTCTTGCGGATATCAGCCCAGAGAACATTGAATCAGTGAGTGTGCTGAAAGGCCCTGCTGCTGCGGCTTTATACGGTTCCCGCGCATCTGCCGGTGCATTGGTGATCACTACCAAAAGTGGTAAAGAGTTGAAAGGCAAATCTGAAGTAACCTTTACTTCTTCTGTGTCTTTCCAGAATGTGTCAGGTTTACCTAAGTTCCAGAATCAGTATGGACAGGGTGCTAACAATGACTTCAACAATACTTCCAGCAACTCATGGGGTCCGGCTTTTGGTACTATTGATTCTGTTACTACTGTACAGGGTGTAAGAGTGCCTTACCGCGCTTATCCTAATAACGTAAAAGATTTCTTTAAGACAGGAAGCATTATCCAGAATGGTCTTAATTTCTCTTCCGGTACTGCAGAGAACAACATCTCCCTGTCACTTTCCAGCACTTTCCAGAATGGTATCATTCCTGAATCCAAGTTTGATCGTAACAGCGTGCAGATAGGCGGTGTAAAAACATTGAACAATGGTGTTAAGTTAATGACCTCCGTAACTTATGTACGCAGTTCACAGCGCGGCGTACCGCAGGGTAATGGTGGTAGCGCCTTTGGTCAGCTGACCCGTATACCGAGAAGTTATGATCTCACAGGGATGCCTTACCAGGATGAGAATGGAAAGAGTATTTTCTATAATCTGACACAGAACCATCCGTTGTGGAGCACTGAGCATGAAAAGCTGCAGGGTAGCACCGATCGCGTATTCGGTTATTTTACAGCCGGTTATAACATTATGAAATGGCTGAATGTTTCTTACCGTGTAACCGCTGACGTTTATAATGACCGCCGCAGGTTCTATAATGAGATCGGCTCTGTAAGAAATCCTACAGGAGCTACTGTTCGTGACAACTTCTTCCGTTCTGAACTGAATGGTGACCTGATGATCAAAGCTAACAAGAGCAATCTGTTCACCGAAGGGCTTGATCTGAATGTATTGTTGGGTCAGAACATTAACCAGCGCGATTATCAGAACGTTACATTGTACGGTGAAGAGCTGACCATTCCAAATTTTGAGAACCCAAGCAACGCGAGCATATTCTCCCAGAGTGGTGAAACTGTCCGGAAACAGCGACTGATCGGTTATTACGGCCAGTTAAGTTTTGGGTATAAAAATTATCTCTTCCTGGAACTGACAGGAAGGATGGACCAGTCATCCACACTGCCGTCAGACAAGAATAAATACTTCTATCCTTCTGCAGCATTGAGCTTTGTGCCCACAGATGCGTTCCATATTGAATCAAATGTGCTGTCTTACCTGAAATTGCGTGCAAACGCGGCAAAAGTTGGTCGTGATGCACCTCCTTACAGACTGCAGACTTACTTTGTTGGCGCTACATTCGGTAACAACCTGGCGAGCATCACGTACCCGATCAGTGTCGGCGGTTCAAGCATTCCAGGCTTCCTGACCAATACCCGTATTGGTAGCCCGGCCCTGAGCCCTGAATTTGTGACTTCTTACGAGGGTGGTTTCAACATTGGTTTATTCCAGAACAGGGTAAGCCTGGATGCGACATACTTCTATACAAGGAGCTCAAAACAGATCTTTGATGTGGCAGTATCTAATGCTTCCGGTTTTGATACAAGAACTACCAACGTGGGTCTGATGACCAACAAGGGTATAGAGCTGGTATTAAATGCGACTCCGCTGAAAATAGGCGCTTTCCAATGGGACGTGTCAGCCAACTTTACCCGTATCCGCAATAATGTAAAAGAAATTGCGCCTGGTATAGACAATGCTCCACTGGAAGGTAATGCGTTCATTGGTATCAACCCTTCTATTGCTGTTAACCATGCTTATGGTGTGATCATTGGCACCAAGAATGCACGTAACGACGCAGGAGAGTTGCTGATCAATCCTTCTACAGGTTTATTCGTACCTGGTATTGCCGGTGAAGTGATTGCAGATCCTAACCCTGACTGGCAGGCTGGTTTAACCAACACCTTCCGTTATAAAGGTTTCTCCCTGTCTTTCCTGATCGATACCCGTCAGGGTGGCGATATCTACTCTTTCAGCATGACAGATCTGAAGAACAATGGTAGCCTTGAGATCACTGCTAAAGATCGTGACAAACCAAGAATTCTGCCTGGTGTTATTCAAACCGGTGATGGAAAGTATATCAAGAACAACATACAGATCAGTGCACAGTCTTATTGGGGAGCCCTGGGGGGCCTTGCTTCAGAAGGTGCTGTTTATGATGCAACTGTATGGCGTTTAAGAGAAGTAGCATTTAACTATTCACTGCCTTCTTCTGTATTGCGCAGAACCCCATTTGGAGCTGCCAGCATTGGCCTCAGTGCTCATAACCTGTTTTTCTATGCTCCTCATTATCCTGCTGATCCTGAGATTAACACCCAGGGTGCGGGTAATATCAGGGGACTTGATCTGAACGGTGCTCCGAATACAAGGAACTATGGCGCGAATCTGCGTGTTACTTTTTAATTGAAAAAACAGAAACAGATGAGAAGACTTTCAATATATACAGGATTACTACTACTTGCAGTCACCTTTACGGGTTGTAAGAAGTTTTTTGATATCAACGATACACCGAACTCCCCTACCAGTGTACCTCCGTCGCTGTTGTTACCTACAGGGTTATCTGGTTCGGCCTTTTCCAATGCAAATGAACTGAACCGTTTTGCCTGTACTATCATTGACTACCAGGCAGGTGCTGGCGGCAGTCCTGCTACATATGATATCTACAACACCAATGGTGCTGACTTTGGTAACCAGTGGCGTTTTGAAATTTATGGCGGTGCATTGATAGCTTACAAGAAAATGATCGATGCTGCTGATGCAACAGGTGCTAAAGCTTATACCGGTATTGGCAAGATCATGATGGCATATACTTTTGCTATTGCTACTGATGTTTGGGGAGATGTGCCTTACACAGAAGCTTTGCAGGGCGACCTGGATGTTATTCAGCCTGCGCTGACAACCCAGGAGGCGATGTATAAAGGCGGAACAGGTGTAACCAGCCTGTTTGACATGGTACGTGCAGGTTTACGCGACCTGGACACTGTTACCACTTCTTCTCCTGAAACAGACGATATCGTATACGGTGGTGACATAGACGCCTGGAAAAAAGCAGGTAATACATTGCTGCTGAAACTGGCGATACAGATCAGCAAAAAGGAACCAGCACTGGCAGCGAGTGTTATCAATGAAGTATTGGCAAAAGGTGAGGACGCTTACATTACCAGCAATGCAGAAACCCTGGGCGTTAACTTTGGCGCCAGCACCGGTAGTCAGAGCCCTGTTTACTACTACACTTATGTGAGCAGCTTTGCAAACGATCTGATAGTGAGCACCCGTTACGTAAACCGTTTGCAGGCGCTTGGGGACCCACGCCTGGATAAATTCGTAACCAAACCATCCGGTAGTTTTGTAACAATAGATAATGGTTTCCGTGGTACCTTACCCACACCAACTGCTAACTGGTCAAGGTGGAGCTCTACATTGCTCGGTGCAAATGGTGTAGGTCCTGTAAAACTGATCACCAATGCAATGCGTGCATTCATCCTGGCTGAAGCTGCTGTGAGCCTGCCTGGTATTAACCTGGGGGGCAACACTGCACAGGGATGGTACACAGAAGGTATCAAAGCTTCAATGCAGGACGCCGGCCTTTCATCTTTGGAAATAGACGCTTACTTTACTGCTCACCCTGAAGTTGTAACCCTTTCAGGAACTGTTGAGCAACAGGTAGAACAGATCATTACACAGAAGTACATTGCTAATACAGGCAACGGCCTGGAAGCATGGAATGACTGGAGAAGAACCGGGTATCCTGTAATGCCTGAGCATGACAATGCTGTAGGTATTGATGGTACAAGACCTGTAAGAGCACAGTATATTGACCAGGAGGTTGCACGTAACCCTGCTTTCAAGAATGGTCCGCTGCCTAACGTGAAAGTATGGTGGGATGTAAACTGATAAATGTATTTGATCAAATTAAAGTAAGAATCATGAAAAAAATTATCAATAAAATAGTGCTGGCTGCTGCTGCTGTACTTACCTTCGGGCTTACAGCATGTGATAAAGATTTTACGGACGACCTGGTAAAGGATAATCAGCCGGATATACCGGTAACATTCACCGGAGCAACTACCTATGGTTTCAATCCTTACTACACCGTAAATATTAATGGTACCGGCGAAATAAAAATAACACTTGAAATACCCGGTTCATCTGCAGTAACAATTAAAGAAGTGGCTGCTGTTACAGCAGGTACTACTGCTATCAATGTAGCGTCATTGGGTGCTCCTAATTATGTAACCGCTCCGGTTTCTGTGAATGGCACCACTTATACATTGACGACTTCTCTTACCGAGTATAATTCAAAAGTACCGGCTTCTGCACGGGTGACTGCAGCGTCTATTACAGGCGCTTTTCTTGAGCGTGCATTTATGTTCAAACTCACTATGTCTGACAATACAGAGATCGTCCCGGTTCAATGCCGTATAAGATTCACAAAATCTTAAAAGGGGTCAACGAAAATAAAAAGGAGCAATCGTTATGATTGCTCCTTTTTTATTTAGCCCGAAAAAATATTATTGCAATACTTCTTTCAGTTTTGCTTCCAGTGCTTCTCCTCTCAGTCCAACAGCGAGGATCTTTCCTTGTGGGTCCAGCAACATATTGGAAGGAATGGAATTTAAGCCATATAAAGGCACTACGGCAGATTCCCAGAACTTCAGATCACTTACATGGCTCCAGGTAAGGCCATCATCTTTAATAGCTTCCAGCCATGCTTCTTTCTTTTTATCCAGGGATACTCCGAGGATGGTGAAGTTTTTGTTCTTATAAGTATTATATGCCTTTACTACATTTGGATTCTCCATGCGGCATGGCTTGCACCAGCTGGCCCAGAAGTCTACCAGCACGTATTTACCACGGAAAGAATTCAGGGTAACTACTTTTCCTGAAGCATCGGGCAAAGAGAAATCAGGCGCTTCCTGTCCGATCTTTACGGCAGTAAGATTGGCATCTTCTTCCATATTAGGCTGACCGGCGCCCGGTGTAGTCATTTCAGTTACTTTATTGGCGAGTGCAGTGATAAGTGTGTTTTCAGGGAAGCGTTTTTTCACATCTGCCAGTGTCTTTTTATCTTCTGCTAGTTTATTGGCGTCTACAAAGCTGATAGCAAAAGCTGCTACCGCAGGAGATTGGGTAGTAGTAGCTTTCTTTATGAAGAATTGATCCAGTGCTTCCTGCTTGTTCCTGAAAGAAACCAGCTTAGCCTGCATCAGGCTGTCTGAAGGTTTGGACTGTGCAAGGCTGTCCAGCATCATCCTGTCTGCCGTCAGTTCGGTTTGTTTTGCACTGAATTCATTCAACAGCTGTTGCAGTTCAACAGTAGCCTCAGAGTTTTCGACCTTGATGTTCTCCAGTTTGTGAAAGTCACCTTCTATGCTCATAGTACCGGCATCGAGCCCAAGGAGAATAAATTTCTCACTTTCGCCAAAGCGTATGCGGTAAAGCGCCTGTTCCGGCAGCATTCCTTTGAGTGTGAATTTGCCGCTGGCATCTTTGATCTTTGTTCTATCTACGATCTTTACTTCATCCAGTGTCAGCTCTTCCAGGTAGATGGAATCCAGGGGGGCGTTATCAATATGGGCATTGATGACAAAATCTCCCTTTTCCGTCTGTTGATTGCAGCTTGCAAGCGCCAGTCCGGCCACTGCAAGCAAAGCGAGTTTCTTTATATTCATCAGTTACGAGTTTTATTTTAGTTTTTCAGCCAGCAGCTGGTTGGTAAGTTTAGGATCGGCTTTGCCTTTGGACAGCTTCATCACTTCTCCGACAAAGAGGGACATAAGGCCTTTTTTGCCTTTACGGAACTCCGCCACTTTATCGGGGTATTTAGCCAGAACTTCGTCAATGATAGGGGCAATATTACCTGCGTTGTTATCCTGCAGGAGGTTAAGCCTGGTAGCAATGTTCAGCGGGCTTTCTTCCGGATGCTGCAGCAGTTCCGGGAAAATGCGTGAAGAGGCAATGGAGAAGTTCACTTTACCGTCTTCTACCAGCTGTATCAGTGCGGCCAGGGTAACCGGAGGCAGGGTAAACCCTGTCATATCCGTGCCCTGCTCGTTGAGGGTGGATTTAATGGGGCCCAGCAGCCAGTTGGCAATAGCCTTCTGTTTGGGGATATGCTTAACTACCTGTTCAAAGTAGTCGGCGGTGGCTTTATCGTCGCAGATGACGCGGGCGTCATAGTCTGACAGGCCATACTGGTTTACATACTGGTGTATCAGTTCATCCGGCAGAGCGGGGAGCGACTGTTTCAGTGTTTCCAGGTACTCATCTGTCAGGTGAAAAGGAGCCAGGTCCGGCTCGGGGAAGTAACGGTAATCGTTCGCTTCCTCTTTGGAGCGCAGGGAGAATGACGTACCGTTACCGGCGTCAAAGCTGCGGGTTTCCTGTACGATGGTGCCACCTGATTCCACCAGGGTGATCTGGCGTTTTATTTCACCTTCCACGGCGCGTTTCACGTTGCGGATAGAGTTCAGGTTCTTCACCTCCACCTTGGTGCCCAGCCGGGTCTCTCCTTTCAGGCGGATGGAGATGTTGGCATCACAACGCATGCTGCCTTCCTCCATATTCCCGTCACATACGTTCAGCCAGCGTACCAGCCTGCGCAGAGTGGTAAGAAAGGAATATACTTCTTCACTGTTGTGAAGGTCCGGTTCGGTAACGATCTCTACCAGTGGCACACCGGCGCGGTTATAGTCTACCATGGTGAAAGACGGGTCCTGGTCGTGCATGGACTTGCCGGCATCTTCTTCCAGGTGAATGCGGTTCAGTTTTATCTGCCTTTCGCCATCCTGTACGGGAATGGTTACAATACCGCCATTACAGATGGGGGCAGTATGCTGAGATATCTGGTAACCTTTGGGAAGGTCCGGATAAAAGTAGTTTTTGCGGGCAAAGTAGTTTTCCTTTTCTATCCGGCACTGGCAGGCAAGCCCCAGACGGATAGCGTATTCTACCGCTTTACGGTTCAGGAACGGCAGGGTGCCGGGATGGCCCAGGGTGATAGGGCTGATATGGGTATTGGGAGCGCCTCCGAAAGATGCACTGTCAGCACAGAATAGTTTACTCTCTGTTTGCAGCTGGGCGTGTACTTCCAGGCCTATAACTACCTCATACTTATCAAAATCGATGGTTGCGCTCATGAAATGTTTTAAAATAAATGTTCTTCAGAAACCTTCAATAGCGCAAATATAGAAAATGAAGGGTACAAAGGGGAATCCTGAGGGCGTCACTATTCCTCAAAGCCAATATTTAAGGTTTTTTTGGAAGGCTTATACATGCCTCTAAGTCTAAACCGATACATTATTCTCAAATCTTTCTTGGATTTTAACAAAATATTAGTATTTTCGTTCCGCATCCATTCAACCTATATTCTTTCCTCCCTTTTTTCCTTTCTTTCTGAATGAGTACCTTCAAGGTACCATGAGCATTGAAAACATCTATAAAGCCCAGCAATCTTATTTTGCCTCCGGCAAAACTTTGCCCTATGAATTCCGTAAGCAGCAGCTGAAAGCGCTCAGAAGGGCTGTAAAAAAGTATGAGAAAGAGATACTGACCGCTTTACAGCTGGATTTACATAAACATCCTGCAGAAGCATTTGCCAGTGAACCAGGATTGATATATACAGAGATAAGCTATCTCCAGCAGAACCTGAAGCGCTGGATGCGGCCGCAGGCGGTAAGCAGCCCTTTCCTGCAATACCCCAGCAAAAGCAGGATATACCGTGTTCCGCTGGGGCTCACGCTGATCATTGCTCCCTGGAATTATCCTTTTCAATTGCTTATGAGCCCGCTGGCAGGCGCTATTGCCGGTGGTAACTGTGCTGTGCTCAAACCTTCGGAAATGACGCCCCATACGTCGGCTATAACAGAAAAACTGATCAAAGAAACTTTTGATCCCGCATATATCACTGTTATACAGGGAGAGGGACATGTTGTGATACCGGAAGCTATGCAGTACAGGTTTGACCATGTATTTTTTACCGGCAGCCCGGGGGTAGGCAGGAAGATCATGGAAATGGCGGCAAGGCATCTTACACCGGTGACGCTGGAATTGGGAGGAAAATCACCCTGTATAGTTGATGATAAGGTAAATATCAAAGTGGCTGCAAGGCGGATTGTGTGGGGAAAGTACTGGAATGCCGGGCAAACCTGTGTAGCGCCGGACTATATACTGGTACACAGTAAGGTAAAAGAGGAGCTGGTAGCTGCCATGAGAAAAGCAGTAGTGAAGTTTTTCGGGAAAGAACCGGCAGCGAGTAAGGACTATGGCCGTATTATTAGCGGGGAGCGTTTCCGTACGCTGAACAATTACCTGGAACAGGGAAATGTATTGCATGGCGGGCAAATAAATGAGCAGGAACGTTACATGGCTCCTACCCTGATGGACGGTGTGGATTGGGATAGTCCTGTTATGCAGGAGGAGATCTTTGGACCTGTACTGCCTGTATTGACGTTCAATAAGCTGGAAGAGGCCCTGGAAATGATAAACAGGCAGCCGGCGCCGTTGTCAGTATATGTATTCACTGAAAGAGCCGCGACAGAGGAAGCTGTACAAAAGAAATTGCGTTTTGGCGGCGGATGTATTAACAATACGCTGGTGCATTTTACCAACCCGGAGATGCCGTTTGGAGGGGTGGGATACAGTGGTATGGGGCAATATCACGGGAAGTATAGTTTTGAGACTTTTACCCATCCCCGCGGCATGATGAAGTCGGGCACCTGGGTGGATACGCGTACGAAGTATCCTCCTTTCGGCCGGTTATTGAGTTTACTGAGAATGATGATGAGATAATTAAAAAGGGGGCAGGAAGCCCCCTTTTCTGTTTCTATAAATCTGCTTTATGTAATTTCTTCGGCACTTTTACCTGGAGTGTCTTTTTCTGTCCGTTCCTGGTCACTGTTGCAGTAAGTTCGCTTTTACCCTTGTTCTCGCGGTAGGTTTCAGCTACATCGCGGGTGGAATTTACATCAGTTCCTGCCAGTTCAGTGATGATATCATTCTTTTTAAAACCAGCTTTTTCTGCAGCGGACCCTGGCAGTACTTCCAGCACTACTGCTCCTTTGCCATCTTCAGTATCCTGTACTGACAATCCCAGTTTTGCGTCGTTGCTTTCGGCGCCAAAACGCTGGCCTCTCGGGCTTCTCAGGCCTGGATTGAACCTGAAGAAATTGTTATCAGGGGCCAGGTCACTACGGGGAGAGATCTGCAGTGTACCAACGCCTTTTCTTTCATCCAGCGTTACGGTAACGGTGTTTTCTTTTTTGTCTCTCAGGTAGGTAACAGTTACTTTATCTCCAGGATCGTGAGCACCTATTTTCTCAAACAGGTCCTGCGGTTCTTCTATCTTATCTGCATCAATGCGAGTGATCACGTCTCCGGTTTTCAGCCCGGCTTTTTCAGCAGGGCTATCTTTGGCCACATCCCTGATAGTGGCGCCGGCGGCTTCTTTTTTCTCAGTAAATACCCCTAATACGGCTTTGCCCGGAGTGATGGCAAGATCGCCGGGGCCGTCCTGTTTATCCGGGCCATAGTTGAAGAACTGCAGGCCCCGGTGAGAGGGACCGTTGAAGTTGAATGTGTTACCATCTACAGGTCTGATACGGCGGCGATATACGGATATATCTCCGTCTTTGTAGGCATCCATCTTTTCTCCATCTACCAGAATGTTCCCGTCCTTGATCTCTATGGTCACTTTCCCGTCTTTATTACTATTCCTTTTAATAACGATCTCATCATACTCTCCCAGTTTGTCATTCTTCTGGTCCTGAGCGAAAATAGGAGCTGAAAATGCCAGGCAGGTAATGCCGGCAAGGGTTAGTGAATGGATCAATTTATTCATATAGCATTGCTTTTATAAGAACAAATTTAGCGGGGTGGTTAATAAAGGAAAAGTTAAAATAGATAGTTGGGGTTTAGTTCAAAATAAAGGGTCCCGCCAAAAAAGCGGGACCCTTTATTTTGAGAGTGAGATTATAGCATTCCTTTTACCTGGGCAATTACCTGCTGCAACTGGCCTGCTTCCTGTCCGCCGGCAGTAGCAAAGGACTTCTGTCCACCGCCACCGCCTTTGATCAGCGGAGCTATCTTTTCTTTAATAATTTTAGGTGCTTCCAGTCCTTTTTCTGCCACCAGGTTATCGGAGATCATCAGCGCCACATTTGCCTTACCAGCTATATTGGCCGCAAAGAGCAGTACATGGTTACTGATCTCGTTCTTCAGGTTAAAGCAAAGCTGTTTAAGGGCATCTGCACTACCGGCTTCTACCACTTTACCCAGGAAGTTGATACCATTCACCTGTTCTACCTGTTGTAACAGGCTGGCAGAGAGTTGGCGTACTTTTTCCTGTTCGAGCACTTCCAGTTGTTTTTCGAGAGCAGCTTTATCCTGGATAAGGGTTTCTATTGCCTTAACGGGCTCTTTCGCATTTTTGATGGCTGCTTTGATATCTTTCAGCTGCTGGAGCTGTTCGTTAACGAAGGTCAGTGCATTGCCGCCGGTAACCGCTTCTATACGGCGTACTCCGGCAGCCACGGCGCCTTCAGAAGTGAATTTGAACAGGCCCAGCTCTCCGGTAGCGCCAATATGGGTGCCACCGCAAAGCTCTACGGAATAGGCGGGGTCCATGATCACTACCCGCACCACGTCTCCGTATTTTTCACCGAAGAGGGCCATAGCGCCCAGCTGCATGGCTTCATCTTTCGGCATTTCCTTTATGACTACCGGGATGTTGGCACGGATCTTTTCGTTTACAATATCTTCTATCTGTGCCAGTTCTTCATCAGTCACTTTAGCAAAGTGAGAGAAGTCAAAGCGCAGGTATTCCGGGTTGACCAGGGAGCCTTTCTGTGCCACATGTGTGCCCAGCACCTGGCGGAGGGCCGCATGCAGGAGGTGGGTAGCGGAGTGATTCAGGGTGGTATTTAAACGGTTGTTCCTGTTGATCTCTGCTTTTACAGAAGTGGTAACATCTGCAGGCAGTTTATCCACAAAGTGAACTATCAGGTTGTTCTCTTTTTTGGTGTCAGTAACGGTGATAGATTCGCCGTTGAAGGACAGTGTGCCGGTATCTCCTACCTGTCCGCCGCTTTCTGCATAGAAAGGTGTCTGAGCCAGTACCAGCTGGTATTGTTCTTTTCCTTTGGCTTTGATCTTACGGTATTTGGTAACGGAGGTATGGGTTTCAGACAGTTCATATCCTACAAAAGTGGATGCCGGGTTCTCGTCCAGGATGGTCCAGTCGCCCATATCCAGTTCTGTAGCGGCGCGGGAGCGGTCTTTCTGCTCTTTCATGGCAGCTTCAAAACCTTTCTCATCCACGCTGAAGCTGTTTTCTGCAGCTATCAGGCTGGTAAGGTCATATGGGAAGCCGTAGGTATCGTATAATTCAAAGGCGGTGCGGCCGTCAATGGATTTCTGTTTAGCGTTGCCCATAAAGTCTTCTATCCTGCGGATACCGCTGTCCAGTGTGCGGAGGAAGTTGTTCTCTTCTTCGAACACTACTTTCTTCACGAAATCCACCTGCTGTTGCAGTTCGGGAAAAACGTTGGCAAACTGTTGTGCCAGTACGGGTACCAGTTCATGCAGCAGTGGCTTTTTCTGTTCCAGGAAAGAGAAGTAATACCTAACGGCACGACGCAGGATGCGGCGGATAACGTAACCGGCGCCGGTATTGGCGGGCAGTTGTCCGTCGGCAATGGTAAAGCAGATAGCGCGGATATGGTCTGCAATTACGCGGAAGGCTACGTCCTGTTTGTTGTCTGTACCACCATATTTAAGATGGGTGAGTTGTTCGGTATGCTGGATGGTACCGGAAAATATGTCTGTATCGTAATTGGAGAACTTGCCCTGTATTACGCGTACCAGGCGTTCAAAGCCCATACCTGTGTCCACGTGTTTGGCCGGCAGAGATTCCAGGCTGCGGTCTTTCAGGCGGTTGAACTGCATGAATACGTTGTTCCAGATCTCTATTACCTGAGGATTATCTGCATTTACGAGGGTTTTCCCGTCTACTTTTGCTCTTTCTTCATCAGGGCGGCAGTCAACATGGATCTCGGAGCAGGGGCCGCAGGGGCCGGTATCTCCCATTTCCCAGAAGTTATCCTTTTTATTACCCATAAGGATACGGTCTTCCGGAACGTGTTGTTTCCAGAAATCGAAAGCCTCCTGGTCTTTTTCCAGGTTTTCCTTTGCATCTCCTTCAAAGACAGTTACATAAAGTCTGTCTTTCGGGAGTTTATATACTTCTGTGAGCAGTTCCCAGCTCCAGTCTATTGCTTCTTTCTTGAAATAGTCGCCAAAGCTCCAGTTGCCCAGCATTTCAAACATGGTATGATGATAGGTGTCTATACCTACTTCTTCCAGGTCATTGTGTTTTCCGCTTACACGGAGGCATTTCTGTGTATCCGCCACTCTTTTCCAGGCCGGCGCCCTGTTGCCCAGGAAGTAGTCTTTAAACTGGTTCATACCTGCGTTGGTAAACAACAGGGTAGGGTCGTTCTTTACTACGATGGGAGACGAAGGCACTATGTGATGGCCTTTGGACACAAAAAAGTCCAGGAATTGCTGTCGGATCTCGGGAGCGGTCATAAATATTTGAAATAATTGGTATGTATTATAATTTTGTGTGGCCTAAAAGGCTTTAATTTGTATTTTAAGCCAACCGGGGGGCTTTAGAAAATTGACATTCAAAAGATTGACCTTTTAGTCTAATTCCCTTAGGTTTGCACACCCTGCCGTTTTTTGCGGAAAGGAGTGCAAAAATATTGAAAAAGTCTATAAACCCTCATCCATATGTATCTTACCCCATGAAAATTAGGTTCTGCTTAATGCTTAAGCCCGGTACATGAAGAAGGTTAAATACTTTTATAATACACAGACTCTCAAATATGAAAAGCTCGTAGTTTCACTGCGGGTGAAGGTTTTAAGGATACTGGGATTTGTTTCCGCGGCTATTGTGACCGGGTTTATTTTCCTTTCCGTTTCTTACCGTATTTTCCCTTCTCCCAAGGAGAAAAACCTGTTGCGTGACCTGGATGTGATGAATGAGAAATATGAGGCGATGCAGAGCAGGATGAACGAGGTGAAGTCTAAACTGGCCGAGCTGGAGCATAGGGACAATGAGATATACCGGGTAATATTTGAGGCCTCTCCTATACCTGACAGCACGCGTGCGGGCAGTATGAAAGAGGAGGAACTGAGCCAGCTGCAGTCTTTTTCAAGCAGTGAGATTGTGGCCAGCACTGGGGCTTTGCTGAATGAGCTGGTGCACCGTATCGGGGTACAGGAAAAATCATATGTAAAGATTGATGACCTGGTGAAGAACAAGCAGAAGATGCTGGCTTCCATTCCGGCCATACAGCCGGTGGCCAACAAAGACCTGAAACGTATTGCTTCCGGTTTCGGGTATCGTATCGATCCTATCTATAAAACAGTTAAATATCACTCCGGTCTTGACTTTGCCGCACCCAGCGGAACACCTATCTATGCTACCGGTGATGGTGTGGTGGAAGATGCCAGTATGAGCGATGTAGGGTATGGCAACCATGTGCTGATCAATCATGGTTATGGTTATAAGACCCTGTATGGACATATGCTGAAGATCAAGGTGAAATCAGGCACAGCTGTAAAACGCGGTGATGTGCTTGGCTGGGTGGGTAGTACGGGTAAGTCTACCGGTCCTCACTGTCATTATGAGGTGATCAAGAACGGAGATAAAGTTGATCCTGTATACTTCTTCTTTAATGACCTTTCTCCGGAAGAGTTTGATCGTATGTTGAAGATTGCCCGCTCCGGCAACCAATCGTTTGACTAACCAGTTACATTTTTGTGCAATATATGACGCGAAGAGTTGCTCAAAAGATCGGTTTCGCCTTTGACGAGACCTATCTTTTGAGGGCGCTTTTTTGCGCTGTGCGCAGTTTAAATGTTTTTGTGGTGGGTTGGAACTTTTAATAACAGACTGGAATTTCGTAATTTGCCGCTATGATGCATCAACTGGATCTTTTTTCTTCGCAGGAATCTAATCGTCCGTTACCGCCTGAAGAGGAGGTAAAGGCGCCGGAGCCGGTTGTAGTGAAAAAACCGATAGTAAGGGAGATCCCGGAAGTGGAAATACCTGTAAGGATACAGGTACAGTTGCCACCGGATAATCTGCCCCCTGTTGCATTTACAGGAGGAGGCTCGTCAGTGACGGCTATCCAGCCCCCTCAGAAGAAGCGCGGACGTAAATCGCTCAAGGAAGTAGCGGACGATCCGGACCTTATCAAAACGCTGGATGCGATACCGCTGGATAAACAGTATTATTCTATCAGTGAAGTGGCTACCATGTTCCGTGTCAATACCTCACTGATACGTTACTGGGAGAATGAGTTTGATATACTGCAACCCAAAAAGAACAGAAAAGGAGACCGTCTTTTCCGCCAGGAGGATATCCAGCACCTTAAATTGATCTACCACCTGCTTCGTGAAAGAAAGTATACCATTGAGGGGGCAAAACAAAAATTAAAGGAAGATCGGAAACTTGCTGCCCGAAATTTCGAAATGGTACAGGCTTTGCTAAGGGTAAAGGGTTTTTTAACTGAACTGAAGGAACAATTATAAAATTACATTATGCGATTGAAATCATTACTACTGGCAGGTAGTCTGTTACTGTCCACCCTGACATGGGCGCAAAGTAATTCCGGTAAAGCATCCGGCACAAAGAAGGTGATAAAAGGAAAGGTGACCATGCAGACGTTGATGAATGACAGTGCCTTACCCTGGTTCTATACCGGAGTGAATAACTACCAGCCTAACGATAATATGCTGAACTATATCAGGGACAACCGGGGTAAATTCAATGTAGTGGCTGTGGCTGGTACATGGGATGATGAGAGCCAGCGTGTGTTGCCTGCTTTATATAAGATCATGATCCTGGCAGGAAGCCCTGATGAACAGGTACTGACCTTCGGTGCAGATGAGAAATTACAGTTTGATGCACCGGAAGATTATAAAGTAAAGAAACTGCCTACTATTATCCTGTTCAGGGAGGGTAAGGAGATTGGACGTGTAAGTGGTGAAGTAGGTGAATCCCTGGAGAGCGATATGGCGAAGATATTGCTGAAAGCTAACAGGAAAGATAAAGATTGATGTGTGTAGAATACATAATTAATCAACATAAAAAAACGCTTTAACCTTTGGTTAAAGCGTTTTTTCTTTTAAAGAAAATAAGCTACCGTCTTATTTCTCATAGATCTCCACCTTTGTACTTGACAGCTTCGCTCCTCTCTTATCAAGTGCACTTATTATAGCCAGGTTGATATCGCTGCGCAGTGCATTATACTGTACACCTTCAATCACGGGTGTCAGGTAAATGATCTGAATTACATAAGTATCTTTTGTGAAATCATGCAGGTTAACAATAAAGCCTTCCTGTATTTTTTCATTTTTCTGCAGCAATTGTTTAATATCCTGCAATACCTGTATGATACTGTCTGCCGAGGTATCGCCGGCAACTTCCAGCCGCATAACGGCGCGTTGATGTGTGCGTAGTGACAGGTTGTCAAGTATGCTGTCTACCATTTTTTTATTGGGGACGGTTACATATGTTTTATCTACTGTACGTACACGTGTGCTGCGTAAACCTATTTTTTCCACGGTACCCTGGAAGGCATCTACCCTCACAGAATCGCCTACACGGAAAGGTTTGTCAAAGAAGATAATGAAGGAACAGATCAGGTTCTCAATGCTTTCCTTGGCGGCCAGTGCAAGGGCGGCAGCGCCGATACCGAGACCGGCGATGATCTTGTTTACCAGCACGGCACCAAAGAGTATCCGTATTACGGCAATGGCGCCAAAGATGCAAACGATGGCTTTAAAGAAATCCCGGAAAAATACAATGAACTGGTTGTCTGTAACATCGTGCGAAAGGTCTGCGCTTTTGCTGATCATCAGTGATACGAAGTCTATCACACGTAATATTATCCATGTGATAGATACTGTAAGCGCCAGTTCCAGGATAGCCGTCAGTACCATTTTCAGCGTGAACCCGTTGTATACTGTAATGTCCAGTTCCGGCGGATACGTGAAGTGATCTATAGTAAGCATGAAGGTAACCAGCAGGAAGAAGTATTCCAGTGGTACCAGGAGCAGGTGTGAAAACTCATGTTTATCGATTTCAGGCGCCCAGCGTTTAACCTCTTTATACAGGAGGTTAGCCATTCCCTGTGAGAGATAGCGTTTAATCATCGACACAAACAGCAATACGATTGCCAGTATAAAATAGTTCTGGATAGGGTTGCCGAGAATTACCCGGTCTAAGAAATTGTTCATGGTTATTTATTATGCATTCTGCCTGCGAAATTAGAGAATCCTCCGGCTTTCTGTTTCACTTATTAGTGTGATACCAGGTTGTTTATCCTTTTCAAAGCCGCCGTATGTATGCGTAATGCCCAGTGCCTCAGCGCCGTTGAGTGTAGCCCATTGCAATATTTCTTCCAGCGAAATTTCCGGGAACTGTTTACGTATAGCCTGTATTTCCTGCCATACAGATAAACTGTGGTTAGATGCCAGGCTATCTGTGCCCAGAGTAATAGCGCTGGCATGGCTGCGTAACAGTGCCACGTCAGGCAGGCGTTTCTCTATGTACAGGTTTGCCTGGGGGCAAAGGCACCACCAGGCTTTCGGGGCCTGTTCTTTTGTAAAGGCAATATCTGATGCTGTGCTATAGGTATTATGTACCAGGATGACCGGCAGGTGTTTAAACCAGGGCAGCCATGCCGGCAGGCTGTTGGTGCCGGGAGGTGTGAATGCTGAGGCATCCATCCCGAAATGTGCATAGAAGTCAAGGAAGGCGCCTGTTTTGTCCTGGTAAAGTGTATTTTCTGCTTCACATTCCTGATTGTGAATGCTGACAGGAGTATTGTCCGGAGTACCTGCCAGCAGGGCAAACAGTTCGCTGCTTACGGAATAAGGAGCATGCGGCACAACGGAGCAGGTGTGCATAGGGCTGTTCAATGTCCTGAATTGGTGTAGGATGTCCATGCTGTAATCATACCGGCTTTGCGCTGCGGCGGGTATAAACCCCATGGATTCTATAAAAGAGTGATAATATAGCTTTGTATGCTGTTTTTGTGCAAGGGTGGCCGTACCGTTGCAGATATCGCCTACTGCGGAGATGCCGCTTTCCCACATGGCGACATCTGCCCTGCTGATGGCTTCCTGTTGGGCAGCATGGTCCTGCTGCCCCCTTTTTTCCATTACGGAAGTAAGAAATGCCGGCAAACCGGTGCCTTCGGGAATAACGCCTTTCATATGGGATAATTCCAGGTGACAATGGGTATTCACAAAGCCGGGGGTAATAATCCCGTTCAGCAGCCGGACATCTTCCCCGGCGCTGCTTTCATGTACAATATCCAGTACTTTTCCGCTGTTTGTCGTGATCAATACCATGCTGCCGGGGAGTAACTGCCTGCCGGTAAATAATGCCGTGCCCTTAAATTTCAGCTCTTGCGCCATATACTTGCAATGAATTATGCTAATTGGTGTTAATTTTGCGAAATTGTTCGGGGAGCCTCCGGCTGCCCTAACATCCATCAAAGATAATTATGATAGATAAACTAGACGCGATAAAGGGTCGTTTTGAGCAGGTTTCCCTGGCATTAACCAACCCGGAAATTGTAAGTGATAACAAGCAGTTCAGCAAGCTGAGTAAGGAATACCGTCAGCTGGAGAAGATCGTAAAGGCATATAATGCCTATACCAACCTGCTGGACAGCATTGCATTTAATAAGGAAGTCCTGGAAAGCGGCGATGAAGAAATGAGGGAGCTGGCAAAAGAGGAGACTGAAGGGCTGATGAACCAGAAGGAAGAGCTGGAGGAGACGATCCGTAACCTGTTGATCCCCAAAGATCCGCAGGATGAAAAGAATGCCATTCTTGAGATACGTGGTGGTACCGGCGGTGATGAGGCCAGCCTTTTTGCGGGCGATCTGCTGCGTATGTACCTCCGTTACTGTGAAGTTAAAGGATGGAGCACAACAATTATGAATGAAACCCCGGGAGCTGTGGGCGGATATAAAGAGGTGGTAGTGGAAGTGAACGGGGATGACGTATATGGTACCCTGAAGTTTGAATCCGGCGTACACCGTGTGCAGCGTGTACCGGCTACGGAGACTTCCGGCCGCGTACATACATCCGCAGCTACTGTGGCGATATTACCTGAAGCAGAAGATGTGGATGTGGATGTTCGCGAAGCGGATATTAAAATGGATACTTTCCGTTCTTCCGGTGCGGGTGGTCAGCACGTAAACAAAACGGAATCTGCCGTGCGTCTTACGCACATACCTACCGGCGTGGTGGTGGAATGCCAGGAGGGCCGCAGCCAGCACTCCAACAGGGATATTGCTATGAAAATGCTCCGCACCCGTATCTACGAAGCGGCAGTGCGTAAACATGAAGAGGCTATTGCTTCCCAGCGTAAAAGCCTTGTTTCTACGGGAGACCGTTCGGCAAAGATCAGAACCTATAACTATCCACAGGGCCGTGTTACTGATCACCGTATAGGTATGACCGTTTATAATCTTGATGCTTTTATGAACGGAGATATCCAGGAAATGGTACAGGCACTTCAGTTTGCAGAGAATGCAGAGAAAATGAAAATGGGCAGCTGATAAGGAATCCTGTGGAGATATAAAAGTATTTTGTAATTATTATTATACGTTACATTTGCGTTATAACTAATACTTATTAGACTGTTATGCTGCCTGTTTTAAAATCTGGCAGCATATTTGTTTCTTGATTTTCTCTTAAAAGACTCATAAATTTTAAAACAACTCAGATGAAAAGAATTAATCCTATAGTAGCAATCGTGCTGTCTGCAACAATGCTGTTTGGCTGTTCCACCTGGCAAGGTATGGATAATACTAAGAAAGGTGCTGTGATCGGTGTTGGCGGTGGTGCCGCTACCGGTGCTGTAATTGGTAAAGCAGCAGGTAATACGGCCCTGGGAGCCATCATTGGCGCAGCGGTAGGTGGTACTGCAGGTGTACTGATCGGTAAAAAGATGGATAAGCAGGCACAGGAGATCAAGAACGAAGTACCTAACGCTACAGTAGAACGTGTAGGTGAAGGTATCAATGTAACTTTTGCATCAGGCGTACTGTTCGGTTTTGATAAATCAGACCTGACACCTGCAGCGCAGGCTAACATCCGTGAGCTGACAACTATCCTGAACAAATATCCTGACACATATGTACGTGTAGAAGGTCATACTGATACTACCGGTACTTATGCTTACAACATGGGCCTGTCTGAAAGACGTGCAGTTGCTGTAGCTAACTACCTGAAAGCACAGGGTGTTGCAGCCAACCGCGTACAGCCTTTCTGGTATGGTGCTACACAGCCTGTTGTACCTAATAACAGCGATGCTAACAAGGCTAAAAACCGTCGTGTAGAGTTCTCTATCTTTGCAAATGAGAAGATGAAGTCTGATGCAAAGAATGAAGCAGGACAGTAATCAGCACTAAATATTTAAAATAAAAAGAGCCTGTATCATACTTTTGATACAGGCTCTTTTTATTTGGATACCTGATGGAGTCAGGTAGTCATATAAGCGATTCTCAGCGTCTGATTTTACTTTCGGGTTTTCCTCTTATTTGTTAGGAGCAGAAGGGCTTTTAAGCCAGCCCCATTTCCTGATGAGATTAAAAGCAATGATACCACCAATAGCGCCCAGTGTATCAGCTGCAACATCATTCATATCAAAGCTGCGGTGGATGGCAATGTATTTCTGGATATATTCAATAGCCAGCCCGTAGAAAGAGGCGGCTATAGCAATGAGCGTGAGATTTGTTTTAGAGATCATGCCTTTTTGCCGGTACGCTCCAATGCACAACAGGAGTACGGTACAGCCAAACAGGCTGAAGTGCACTATCTTATCCATATGGATCTTTTCGAAAAAGGGCGAAGTTGGCACCTTTTCTCCTGGAATGGTACATACATAAAGCACCATTAATATCCATATTATAGCTGGCAGGTAGTATCTTATGAGTCGCATTGCTGGCACTTCTGATCTGTTTTGGTAAGGGTGTAAAGATAAAGGTTATAAAGCTGGAGACCAACCTTATAACCTTTTTATCTCAGGGATGACACCCTTTTTAACCTTTTATTAATAACATGCGATGTAGAATGGATTTACTCGCCGATCAGCGCCTGATAAGCTGCTGCATCCAGCAGGGCTTCTACATCCGCAGGATTTTTAACAGTCATTTTTACCATCCAACCTTCTCCGTAAGGCTCCTGGTTTACCAGTTCAGGAGAGCTATCCAGTTCCGGATTGATCTCATTGATAGTACCTGCAACAGGCAGGAACAGGTCAGATACGGTTTTCACGGCTTCTACGGTACCGAATACTTCTTCAGCTTCCAGTGTTTTACCTACTGTGGGGATATCTACGAAAACAATATCTCCTAATTCACGCTGTGCAAATTCAGTGATACCGATGGTGGCTGTGTTACCTTCCAGTAATAACCATTCGTGGTCTTTGGTGTAACGCAGGTTTGACGGAAAATTCATGGCAAGTTTGATTTTAGGCCGTAAAATTAAGGAAATTCCTATTCAAAGACTTTATGAGCTTTTTATCAGGGGGAGTTTACTCCTAAAAGAAAATGAATTTGCGGACCAGTTTTATTTTCACGGGAACATCTGTAAGCGGACGATCATGGCTATCTGTTTTCAGCGATGCTATTTTATCTATTACTTCCAGTCCCTCGATTACCTGTCCAAACACTGTATAATTCTGATCAAGCTGAGGAGTGCCTCCTGTTTTTTTATAATACTCCCTTTGATCTAACGGTATTTTACGGCCGCCGAGGCGTGTATTTTCCAGCTGGTCCAGTTGTTCATCTGTCCATAATTTTCCCTGTACAATGTAGAACTGACATCCTGAGCTGGCTTTTTGGGGGTTATTGTCTCTTGCCGCAGCGAGGGCTCCTTTTTTGTGAAAGAGGTCCAGCTGGAACTCGGCCGGGACGGTATAATCAGTATCTCCGTTACCCAGTACCTGGCCGGCCCGGGCATGCCTGGATTCCGGATCTCCGCCTTGTATCATAAAGGTGTTGATAACACGGTGAAAGAGCGTACTGTCGTAGAAGTGTGCTTTTACCAGTTTAATGAAGTTGTTCCTGTGTTTTGGCGTCTGGTCATACAGCCGGATGATCATGGTGCCATACGGTGTAATCACTTTTACCTTACGGTTCTTGGCTATGGCGCCGCTGAAGGTAAGCAGGAGGAAGAATGAGAGTAACGTTTTTTTCATGCCAATGGTTTATAGTAGGTGTTTTTTGAGCAGCCAGTCGGTATCTTCCTGGTTGCCTACACGGAAAACATGTTCGCCGAATCTTTCGAAGCCTTGTTGCAGATAGAACTGAAAAGCTTTGTGATTATGCTCCCAAACGCCGAGCCAAACAGTTTTTACCTGGTTGTTACGGGCTATTTCCATTGTTTTTTCTATGAGTAGTTTGCCCAGTTTTTTACCCTGGAATGCCTGGAGTATATAGATCTTTTCCAGTTCCAGCACCGGGCCGGGAAGGGGGCCTCCGCTATCGGGCTGCCGGTGCAGGTTTATTTTCAGGAATCCTGCCGGTATGTTATTGCAGTAGATAATAAAGTAGCTGCTGCCGGGTTGCGTCATTTCTTTCAGCAGTGCAGGGCCGCTTTTTTTATCCTGGAGGAATGCGGCCAGATCTTCCGGTGTATATGTGCCATCAAATGTTTCAGTGAAGGTTTGTTGTTCCAGCTGTACAAGAAGAGGCAACTGATCCGGGGTTGCGGGGCTGATAAGATGAAAGTCTGCCATTTACCTGTAATATAATATGAAGGGAGCGCTGGTTCAGCGTCCCTCCTGATCATCAAAATAGGCAATAATGTGTTCTTTCAGGAATCTTTCCTGATCGGGCATGCTCATTTTCGGGATGGCCTGTACTTCCCTGAAATGGGGCCAGCCGTCCTTATCATGGCCTTCCAGCTCATAATATCCGCTCTGGCTGAGCAGGGTGCATGTGGCAATATGCATGAGGTCCTGTTTTTGTTCTTTTGTGAATTTCTTTTTCAGGTGTCCCAGCTCCTGCATGCCTATTAAAAAAAGGATGGCTTCCATGTTGGGCGTCTTGCCAAAACGCTCTGTGAGCATATCCTCTACCCGTTTCCATTGCTGCGCAAATTCATCCTGCATCTTCTAAATATTTAATTATGAACTCTATATGGAGAAGTTTCGGTCACAAATGTACGTTATAAAAAAAGATGATATAAATATCACGTGGCTTTATTAATTTGGTCAGATAGTCATTATAAATTAGTAAATGGCTAAATACGATTGTACTGACCTGATAATCAGGAACGCAGTTCTTAAATTATCATTCGTAATTGTATTATTAACAGCATTTTAACGGCTTTTTTCTGCGATTGGTGCAGGGTTTTACCGGTGGAATGTTTACTTTAGCAAACTTGTAAATTATATATAAGCATGGAGAATACATCGTATGATATCCGTCAACTGAACGAAAAGATCCACCAGGCCAGCGCATTTGTGGACCTGCTGAACCTGGAATTGGGAAAGGTGATAGTAGGTCAACGCTACATGGTGGAGAGATTGCTTATCGGCCTGCTGGCAGGAGGTCACGTATTGCTGGAGGGGGTTCCCGGACTGGCAAAAACGTTGTCTATCAAATCCCTCTCATCTGCTATTAACGCAAAATTCAGCCGTATCCAGTTTACTCCCGACCTGTTACCGGCAGACGTACTGGGTACTATGATATACAACCAGCAAAAGAACGAATTTGTTGTACGCCGCGGTCCTATTTTCGCCAACTTCATCCTGGCGGATGAGATAAACCGTGCCCCGGCAAAGGTACAGAGTGCCCTGCTGGAGGCCATGCAGGAACGCCAGGTGACCATCGGGGATACCACTTTTAAACTGGATGATCCTTTCCTGGTACTGGCTACCCAGAACCCGATAGAGCAGGAAGGTACCTATATGCTGCCTGAAGCCCAGGTAGACCGTTTCATGCTGAAAGTAGTGATAGGTTATCCTACCAAAGAGGAGGAGCGTCATATCATCCGCCAGAACCTGAACCCTCAGGCTACTGCTGCTATCAATGCTGTTGTACAGCCAAACGATATTATCGAGGCACGTAAGCTGGTGCGTGAAGTTTATATGGACGAGAAAATTGAGCGCTATATTCTCGATATCGTTTTTGCAACCCGTAACCCGGAAGATTACAAGCTGCAGAAGCTGAAGCCGCTTATCTCTTACGGTGGCTCTCCAAGGGCCAGCATCAGCCTGGCGCTGGCAGCGAAAGCATATGCTTTCACCAAACGCCGCGGCTATGTTATTCCGGAAGATGTACGCAGCATCTGCTTTGATGTAATGCGTCACCGTGTAGGTCTGACCTATGAGGCAGAAGCGGAGAACGTGACCAGCGAGAATATTCTCAGCGAGATACTGAACGCAGTGGAAGTACCTTGATAGCTAGCAATCATTATTCATTTTAATCATTACCGGTGGATACTGCAGAAATACTTAAAAAGGTCAGGCGACTGGAGATCAAAACCAGGGGGCTTTCCAACCATATCTTCTCCGGGGAGTACCATAGCGCGTTCAAAGGACGTGGTATGTCTTTCAGTGAAGTAAGGGAATACCAGTTCGGGGATGATATCAGGTCTATAGACTGGAATGTGACAGCGCGGTTCAACCATCCTTATGTGAAGATATTTGAAGAGGAGCGTGAACTGACCGTGATGCTGATGGTAGATGTGAGCGAGAGCTCTGTCTTTGGCACAGCCAAGCAGAACAAACGCAACATGATGACGGAGCTCTGTGCTGTACTGGCTTTCTCTGCTATCAATAACAATGATAAAGTAGGTGTGATCTTTTTCAGTGACGGAGTAGAGAAATACATTCCGCCCAAGAAAGGTAAATCACATATCCTCTTTATCATCCGTGAGCTGATCTCTTTCGAGCCCAAACGTAAAGGCACCAATATCAAGGAAACCCTGCGCTTCTTCAACAATGCCGCTAAAAAGAGGAGTATTGTTTTCCTGATGAGCGATTTCCTGACAGACCATGCCTACCAGGATGCACTTAACATTGCATCTAAAAGGCATGACATGGTAGGTGTACATATTTATGACCAGCGCGACAAGGAACTGCCTTCAGTCGGGCTTATACAGATGAACGACCTGGAAACGGGCGGTCGTCAGTGGGTAGATTCTTCAGACAAAAGAGTGCAACAGTACTACTCACAGCAATTCCAGCAGCATGTACAGTATTGCCGTAATTCCTTCCTGAAAAGTGGTGCAGAACTGATCAGCATCCGTACGGATGAAGATTATGTAAAGGCCCTGCAGTCATTTTTCGTGAACAGGTGATAGTTTAAAGCTGAGCAAGTATTAACATGGGTAAACTCATAATAGTTAAACGTCTTTTTTTATTATCCCTGCTGGGAGCAGTTTTCTTTCCTTTAGCTTCCCTGGCCCAGCAGGTGGAAGTAAAGGCTTCTGCCGACACCGACAGGATACGGCTGGGAGAACAGGTACAGCTGCGTCTTACCGCCTCTGTACCACAGAAAGGAGTGAACGTTGTATTTCCACAGGTGCCTGATTCATTCGGGCATTTTGAAGTAGTACGCCGCTCTGCCCTGGATACTTCTATTGTTTCCGGTACACAGTTGTTTGGTCAGACTATTGTGCTTACCAGCTTTGACTCCGGCAGATGGGATATTCCTGCGCTGAAGTTTGAGGTAATGAACGGCAATGTGGCTGATTCTGCTTTTACCGGGCCGTTGAGCATTGATGTCAACACTGTTACTGTAGATACTACAAAGGCATTCAAACCTATCAAGGCTGTACGTACTGTAGGCTGGAGCTTCTGGGACTACTGGCTGTATTTTGCCATAGGTATCTCTGTAGCACTGATAGGCGTAGGGTTGTTCATATATTTCCGCAGCAAGCCGAAGAAAGTGGCTGTAGCGCCTCCTGTGCCGGTTACACCGCCTTATGAGATAGCGCTGCAACAACTGCAGCAATTACAGGAAGAGAAAGTATGGCAGCAGGGAGATATCAAACAGTACTACACCAGGTTAACAGATATCCTGCGCGGCTATTTTGAACAGCAGTTCAATATACCGGCGCTTGAACAGACAACGGAAGAACTGTTACAGCATATCAAGCCTGTTACTATTCTGAATCAGCAGCGTGATAAGCTTCGTACGTTGTTAAGCCTGGCAGACCTTGCAAAGTTTGCGAAACTGGCGCCTACTCCTGAAGAGCATGCAAATGCAATGGTACAGGCACGGGAAATTGTGGAGTGGACCAAGCCGGCGGCGGTGAAGGACACTGCTGCAGAAGGAACGGAAGAAGCCAGGCAGCCTGCAAAGTAGGATGAACTGATAGCGCTTCAGCCTGGCTATGCCTGGCTAATACCTACAGATGTACTTGTAAAGAGAAATTATTATTAATAAATGGACTTTTCGATCTGGAAAAATATTGAATTTGCTTACCCTGCCTGTTTTGGCCTGCTGATACTGGTGCCTTTTATGGTATACTGGTACATTGCCAGGCAGCAGAAGCGGCAGGTAGCTATGGAAATGTCTTCCCTGCAGGGCCTGAAAGGATTGCCTGTTTCCTGGAAAGTGCGGTTCCGGCCCCTGTTGCTGGTATTGCGTGTCCTGGCTTATACAGCGCTGGTGGTAGCATTGGCAAGACCACAAACCAGCAATACTTCTGAAAGCATTGACAGTGAAGGGATCGATATTGTGCTGGCTATTGATATTTCAGGTAGTATGCTGGCGCAGGACCTCCGGCCCGACAGGCTGGAAGCTGCCAAGAAAGTGGCAATGGATTTTGTGGACAGCCGTATCAGCGACCGTATAGGCCTGGTCATCTTTTCAGGAGAGAGCTTTACACAATGTCCTATCACTACAGACCATGGTGTGCTGAAAAACCAGATCATGCAGGTGAAGAGTGGTATGTTGCAGGATGGTACTGCTATAGGTATGGGACTGGCTACTTCGGTTGACCGTCTTCGTACCAGCAAGGCTAAAAGCAAAGTGATCATCCTGCTTACGGATGGTGTGAATAATACTGGTCTGATAGATCCGCTGACGGCGCTGGAAATAGATAAATCTTTCAAAATAAGGGTATATACCATTGGAGTGGGGACTATGGGGAAGGCGCCTTTTCCGGTTACTATGCCTGACGGCACTATACAGATGCAGATGCAGGATGTGCAGCTGGATGAACCGCTCATGAAGAAGATATCCAGCGAGACGGGGGGTAAGTATTTCCGTGCTACCAATAATAAGGACCTGGAAAATATTTATGCAGAGATAGATCAGCTGGAAAAAACGAAAGTAGAGATCACGTCTTACAAGCGTTTTGCGGAGCATTTCTTCCCGTTTGCTATACTGGCGCTGGCTTGTATCCTGCTGGAAGTGGTATTGAGATATACTGTATTCAGAAGTCTTCCGTAAGAATATTTACAGAGGAAACTGCTCAAAAAAATGGGTTTTGCCAAAGGCAAGACCCTTTTTTTTGAGAGGAGACCGGTCTACGACCGGCCGGAGATAAAGGCAAAACCCATTTTTTTGAGAGTGGAGGGCTGACCTGCGGCCAGCCGGAGAAATATTTAATACCTTTACAGCCTCAATATAAAACTATCATTTGCAAGCAACTATTTACAGATCAACAGGTAGCTGGTATGTAGCCAAGACGGCTTCGGGGGAAGTATTCCAGGCCCGTATGAAAGGGGTAATGAAAATAGATGAGGAGATCTCTTCTACCAATCCCATAGCCGTGGGTGATATAGTGGAAATTGTACCGGAAGACGGAGACGCTACCGCCAATAATGCCATGATCACTGAAATTGCTGACAGAAGAAATTACATTGTACGCAGCTCTCCTCATAAAAAAGGGAAGCAGAAACATATTGTGGCCGCTAACCTTGACCAGGCCATGCTGATCTGTACAGTAAAAGAGCCAAGAACTTCCAATGGTTTTATGGACAGGTTCCTGGTTACAGCTGCTGCTTATCATATTCCTGTTACCCTGGTGTTCAACAAAAAAGACATTTACAGGGAGAAAGAGCTGGATAAATTTGCCGGTTTGCAGGCCCTGTATGAGGATATCGGGTACAAAGTACTGCTGGTATCTGCTGTTACAGGAGAAGGGATAGAGGAGCTGAACGCTGCTATGAAAAATAAGATCACCCTTATGTCCGGGCATTCCGGCGTGGGTAAATCCTCGCTGATCAACCGTTTGCTGGGGCTTGAGCTGAGAACCAAAGCGGTAAGCGGCTGGAGCGGGAAAGGCTTGCATACCACCACTTTTGCGGAAATGTATGATATACCGCAGGGCGGGCAGCTGATAGACACTCCTGGTGTCAGGGAGTTTGGCGTGGTGGAGATCGAAAGGACTGAATTATCGCATTATTTCCTGGAAATGCAGCCATATCTGAGCAGGTGCCAGTTTAACAACTGCCTGCATATCAATGAGCCCGGCTGTGCCGTCAAAGCGGCTGTAGATGCCGGGGAAATAGATGTGGATAGATATGTCAGCTATGCTTCTATACTGGAATCTTTACAGACAGAGTCATATTAATGCTGAATCATACTAACGATCCTTCTTTTTCTTAGGCGCGCTCATTTCATCCAGCAATTTTTCCGCACCCCAGTTCTTGCGGGGAGTAGGACAGCCGGTTTTCCGTGTACGGCAGGCAGATAAACCTGTGATGGACAGTATCATCACAAACAATAATAATCTACGCATATAGGGACCCTTTAAGCATTAAAATACCCTGCCATCCATCTGTTTGGATGACGATCTGTTCT
This sequence comes from Chitinophaga tropicalis, assembly GCF_009758205.1. Lineage (GTDB taxonomy): Bacteria > Bacteroidota > Bacteroidia > Chitinophagales > Chitinophagaceae > Chitinophaga > Chitinophaga tropicalis. The sequence goes on along the minus strand of NZ_WRXN01000001.1, from coordinate 248,770 downwards.
GCTTTACATTTTTAGCTCCATAGAAATTATTGCTGGGGCAACCTGTACGCTCGGTAGAGCAGCTCATGGCCATAAAGGCACATGCCACCATTAAGAATAGTAACTTTTTCATAGGGCAAGGTGTTAATATTAGATGCAAGATAATTAAAATATGTTACTTGCCGTCCGGTTCGCCCTTGAACCAGCCGGAGTACATCAGGTAATTGTTGGCAATACGGTCTATTTCTCCGCTGATCAGGGTCTGGCTGATGTCTTTCACTTTTTTGGCGGGTACGCCTGCATAGATAGACCCGGGTTCTACTTTGGTGCCTTCCAGCACTACTGCGCCTGCAGCAATGATGGTATTGCTGCCTATATGAGCATTATCCATTACAATGGCCCCCATGCCTATCAATACGTTATCTTCAACAGTGCAGCCGTGTACAATGGCGTTGTGACCTATAGATACGTTATGGCCGATAATGGTCTTTGTTTTCTCGTAGGTACAATGGATCACGGCGCCGTCCTGGACGTTCACCTTATTTCCCATTACTATGCTGTTCACATCTCCCCTGATCACGGCATTGAACCAGACGCTGCATTGATCTCCCATTACAACATCGCCGACGATAGTAGCATTAGGTGCAATGAAGCAATCGCTTCCCATTACTGGCAGAACTCCTTTTACAGGTAAGATAACAGGCATATAGTAAGTTTAAACGCAAAAGTAAAGAAATTCGTATTGGTACCTTCCTGGCGGGTAAAACCCTTTTTGAGAGGTAACTGGTCTGCCTTTGGCAGACTGCCGGAGATAAAAGGCGAATCCGTATTTTTGCCGGCAGAATGAACAACAGACAACTCTTCCTGAGACACCTGGCGCAGCTCTCTGATGCGCCGCTGGCACTCGAAATAGTGAAGGCCTCCGGTATGTATATGTGGGATACGGAAGGCAAGAAGATCATGGACCTTATAGCAGGTATCAGCGTATGTAATGTAGGACATTCCCATCCTGCGGTGGTACAGGCTATCCGTGAACAGGCGGAGCAGTATATGCACCTGCTGGTATACGGAGAGATCATACAAACGCCACAGGTAGCATTTGCCACGCTTTTAACAGAACAGCTGCCTGCTTCCCTGAACAGTGTATACTTCACCAATTCCGGTGCAGAAGCAGTGGAAGGGGCTATGAAACTGGCCAAACGTTATACTGGCAGAACAGAGATCATTGCGTTTGAAAAAAGTTATCATGGCTCTACGCAGGGCGCTATGAGCATTATGGGTGATGAATCCTGGCGGAATGCTTACCGGCCGTTATTACCCGATATACAGCATCTTACTTATAATACCTGGGAAGCGATTGACCGTATTACGGAACGCACCGCCTGTGTTGTGGCAGAAACTGTGCAGGCAGAAGCCGGAGTATATGTGCCGCAGAAAGAGTGGCTGCAGGCGTTGAGAAAGAAATGTTCTGAAACCGGTACCCTGCTGGTGCTGGATGAAATTCAGTGTGGCCTGGGAAGGAACGGTACGTTGTGGGCCTTTGAACAATCTGGTATTGTGCCGGATATCCTGTTGCTGGGTAAAGCATTGGGTGGCGGTATGCCTATGGGGGCTTTTATAGCTGACAGGGAGATCATGTGGTCACTTACCAACAGGCCGGTATTAGGTCATATGACCACTTTTGGCGGTCACCCGGTAATGTGTGCCGCTGGTCTGGCAGGATTGCGCGTGTTGCTGGAACAACGGGAAGAGCTGGTGGATGGTGCGAAAGCAAAAGGTGAATTATTTCATCGTTACCTGAAGCATCCTGCCATTAAAGAGATCCGTTCTCTCGGTTTGATGATGGCTGTTGAAATGGAGAGTTTTGAGGTGAATAAGAAGGTGATAGACCGTTGTATTGAGAAAGGAGTATTGACAGACTGGTTCCTGTTTGCGCCTCAATGCCTGCGTATTGCTCCGCCGTTAATTATTAATGAGGAGGAGATAAAACAGGCATGCGATATTATTCTTGAAGCAATTGATGCAGTATATAATAAAGCCTCCGTTTAACGGAGGCTTTATTATATACTGTGATCAGAACTGTAATTTGAAGCTACCGAATACACCAAAGCGCCGGCTTGCACTTTCATCGGGCAGTTGTGCAGGTGTAACCCGCCATACAAAATCCACACGAAGAAACTTAAAGATATTCTCAATACCGGTACCTGCTTCCAGGTAAGGATTACCCTGTAATGAACGGAAAGGATAGCCCAGGTTAAAGTTCATATTTTTATTGGCGGATGATAGCGTGCCTATCACTCCTTTGGCTGTCCAGAACTGTCGCCATTTCAGTTTTTTGATTAATGGAATGTATCCTAAAATACCATTGCCGATGGTGTGCTCAATGTTGAAACCTGCATACTGATCGCTGATGAACTCATAGCGATTCATCATATTGAAGGCATATTTATTATAGTAGTAGATCTCGTTGCCCGGATGAATTTCAAGTAACTGATATGGCAGTGTACCGAATATTTTGCCACCAAAAAAGTTATAGTATAACAGACCGAATGGCGGGATCTTTACATAGTCAGATACTGTCATAGACAGTTTGTGATAACTGTTACCGCTGTTCATAACGTTACGGATACCGACTGCATATTTCATTTCTACGATCGGATATTTACTGCCCAGGCTGTAACGGTAGAAATTACCTTCTAAAAATTCTTCATGGTATGCATATCTTACTTTCAACGAGGCCTCCATATTCGTGAAAAGATCGGTACCATCAGGTTTTACTTCGAAGAGATCTTCTGTTGGCAATGGAGTATAGGCATTATATTTCCGGTGTACCAATGCTAACTGATGAGAGAAACCACTATAGTATTCCTTGAAAAACTCAAACCGTTTTTCTTCTATCATCATAAACTTTTGCGGTACGCCGCTTTTGCGGATGGCCAGTGTAAAGATGTTATCCATTCCGACTTCATCATAGTAGGTTGCGCCGTTATCGAAGTCTTTCGTGTATGCGCCGTAGATGTATGTACGCGGATGCCGTTTTAATAACCAGAGCGCAGACATTTTACCTTTCACTGCTTCATCTTTAAAGCCATATGCCAGATAGCCGTAGAGATAAATGTTTTTGTTGAACGAAGGCGTAGTACCAAGATCGAGCCGTAAGCGGAACCCTTCTATCCTGTTCTGGCTGAAGAGATAATAGTAAGGGCCCCATTCCCAGTTCCCAAGTGGTTTATAGCCGGTAGCAAGGAAACGGATGGTATTTGAATACTTCTGGAAAAGTGGCATTTTTTTCAGTGTATCCACCATCCTGTAGATACTTATTTCGTTACTGCTGAGATCTTCATGTCTTTTGTGTGACCAGAAGGAATCCTGCCTGTGAGTAGCATTTTTCAGCAAGACTATATTCTGCGGATAACGTTTATCGTCAAAGATGTTTGTAATGGTAGTGTCGTCAGTGACAATGTCCCGGTAAGTTGTTGTTTTACGGCCTGTAAATTCGAGTGTTTTTAAAGGATTTGGGCTGGGTGTCCAGAAGTCGGCGATAAACTTATCTTTTATGAGGAACCATGAGCCGTTGGGGAGTTGTTTAAATTCCTGTACCAGGCTTATTTTCCGTACAAAGTTGATGTTGGCTTCTTTGGGAACTGATAGAGTGGTTTTCTGTACGGCATAGGTTGTATCCTGTACCCAGATGTCTCCTATAAATGTGTTTTCTCCTTTCCGTTTGGGTGTAAAGTTCAGTTTAATGTAGCGGTGATTACTTACATATTGTGTATCTGCAATGCGATAATTATAGTAGAAAGCGCCGTTATTGTTAATAGGGCTGACAAACTCTTTATCAAGAACAGGAATGAAATTGTCGTAAATATTTATGTTCTGGTACATGCCTCCCAGGTATTTACTTACGCTTTCGTTATCCAGCCCGGAGTTACGGCTGCCTTTGATGATCTCTTTACTTTTCTTCGGACTTTTCTGATAATAGTAGTCGGAAATACTTTCGGAAAGGAACATGGGGAGAAAGGGCTTTTCGTCTGAGGTGCTGTCGATGTTATCGAGCAGGAATGCAAAGGGTTTGGTAAAACGGTTCCTGGACAGTTTTTCTTTGTTGATGTTTTTCATGTCCAGTTCCATCTTATTGTACACTTCGTATTTATAGCTTTCAAAGTGATCGTAGTTATTCTCCGGCTTATGCTTTATGATCTGTTTAAGAAGGATCAGTGCAAAGTTGACATTGGCTTTTATTTCGTGTGTTTTAAGGGAAAGGTCTGAGCGTATTATTTCAAAATTGAGGGTCTGTTCTGCGGTATTACGTTTTACGGGCAGGGCGGTGATGTTATATCCCATTACTCTTACCAGCAGGGTATCTGAAGGGATGTTATTCAATTCAAAGAGGTAAGTGCCGGAGGCGTTGCTGACCATGCCGGTGGCGGTACCTTTAAATTGGAGGGTTGCAAAGGGAATAATTTCCTGCGAGTGGGCATCTCTGACCACTCCGCTTATCCTGTATTGCTGGGCATGAAGTGCCGGGCAGCATAGGGTTATGCAATATAACAGTGTAATTAGTGGTTTCCAGCCTCGCATATAGATGGCAATATTGCAATTATTTAACGTTCAAAAGCGGCTATTCCCCTATATAGCTGATTATACCGTCAGGTAAGAGGATTGTGTCGCTTAAACGATGTTAGTTGCAGGTTGATAGGTTCTCATAGCTTTCGTATACTAAGATGCACATTTATTTTATTATGTGAAAGCCTGAAAACGAAGAAATATTTTGTTATATGTCAAAAAAGAGTAACTTTGATTTACAAAGTACTTTAATCATGACAGAACAGCAACATCTGGAGGTATTAAGTGACATCAAAAGGATGATGGAGCGGAGCAGCCGCTACATGTCACTAAGCGGCCTGAGTGGGGTATTTGCGGGTGCAGTTTCCCTGATAGCGGCAGGCATTGCTTACTACTGGTTGCATGATTACTATACACAATGGAACACTTCCGGCCGTTTTGATCCTGCCGCCTTTGACCTGCTGAGGATACGCCTGATAGTACTGGCGGTGACGGTGATGGGCCTGGCTTTTGCCGGTGGTACCTATTTTACCTGGAAGAAAGCTAAGTTCAATAAACTGCCTGTATGGGATGCTACTTCCCGTAAGGTATTTATTAATGGTTTGATACCTATGGCAGCCGGAGGGGCGTTCATAGCGGGGTTGTTATACAATAACCTGGAAGTAATGGTAGCGCCTTCCTGTCTTGTGTTTTACGGACTGGCCCTGGTAAATGCAAGCAAGTATACGTTGACAGACATACGTTACCTGGGTATAGCAGAGATAGGCCTGGGTATACTGAATGTTTTCTTTTTGCGGAAAGGACTTTATTTTTGGGCTATAGGTTTTGGCATAATGCATATCCTCTATGGAGTGATCATGTGGTGGAAGTATGAGAAAGGCGCCGCCAAAGAGGAATGAACTGTTTTGAAAAAGTAAAGCGCAAGCTGTGAACAATCCAATAGGAAATTTAAATAAGGTATTTGATAGCCGTATACGCCTGGGCGTTATGAGTATACTCATGGTGAACGAGGAAAGCAGCTTCAACGACCTGAAGCAGATGCTGGAGCTGACAGATGGGAACCTGGCTTCCCACCTCAACACATTGGAGGAAAACGGCTATCTGAAAGTACATAAGGGATTTGTTGGCCGTAAGACCAATACCACTTATTCTATTACCAAAGCGGGCGAAAAAGCCTTCAAGGGGCACCTCGCAGCACTCGAAAATATGATCCGCTCTATTGAGTGATTTTTTTTGCCTTTACACTTTGAAATACAAAGCACTTTAAACTAAACTAATATGGAAATCGTCAATCCTGAAGGGAAGGGAAAACCTTCGTTCTTTGAAAAATATGCCTATGGCATAAAAGCCTTGCTGATAGGCATCCTGGTACTGGTATTGCTTATTCCCGCTGCTATGATCATGGGGCTGATCTCTGAACGGGAACAGCGGCAGTCTGAAGCCACAGGGGAAGTAAGCGGGAAATGGGGTAATGCGCAAACTATTACCGGGCCGGTACTGGTTATACCTTATGTCAGCAAACCGGGAGAAACGGCCATTGCAGTGTTCCTGCCTGAGAAGCTGACCATCAATGGAGAATTGCTGCCAGAAATACGCCGCCGGGGTATTTATGAAGTAGCTGTATATGGGTCTCACCTGCAGCTGAGCGGTAGTTTCCCTGTACCAGATGCTGCCAGCCTCAATATTCCGGTTGAAGCGTTGTTGCTGAAGGAGGCTTACATTGCTGTTGGGCTGAGCGATATGCGTGGCATCAGCAACCAGGCCGGTGTACAATGGAACGGAAAGAGCTATTTCTTTAATCCCGGCGTGCCGGCCAATATCCTGCTACCCAGTGGTATGCACACAAGGATACCATTGGAAATGAGTGATTCCGGTCTGACAGCCAGTAACTTTGACATTAACCTTGAGCTGAGAGGGTCAGGACAGCTGTTCTTCTCTCCTGTTGGGAAAACTACTGCTGTGAATATCAATTCCAGCTGGTCAGATCCTAAATTTGACGGGGCTTATATTCCTGTTAAGCATGATGTACATGCAAAAGGATTTGCGGCCTCCTGGCAGGTGTCTAACCTGAACCGGAATTTTCCCCAAAGCTTTACAGGAAGCAGTCATAACCTGCATGCGGCAGATTTTGGCGTGAAATTATTCCTGCCTGCAGATGGTTACCAGCAATCTACCCGGGCGGTGAAATATGCTATTCTTATCATCGGACTAACTTTCCTTGTATTTTATTTCATAGAGCTGTTGCAGCGTACTTCTGTTCATCCATTACAATATATACTGATAGGCCTGGCTTTGTGCATTTTCTATACCATGCTGATAGCCCTGGCTGAACAGTTGAATTTCAGCATTGCTTACCTGGTAGCCGGCCTGCTTACAATAGGACTGGTAACGGCTTATACGGCCAGTATTCTGCGAAGTGCCCGAATGGCGCTGGGAATAGGCGGAACGCTCACTATCCTGTATGGATTTATCTATGTCATTATCAGGTCTGAGGACCAGGCATTACTTATGGGTAGTCTCGGATTGTTTATTATACTGGCGGTTGTGATGTACTTTAGCCGGAGAATCAGGTGGGCTGAATTATAAACAACAAACCGTTTCAGTATGAGTACCGGTCATTATCTGCGGCAGCGCGCCCGGAGTTTCATGTTTGCTTTCCAGGGAATAGCTGCTTTTCTGCGCAGTGAACCCCATGCAAGGATACACGCTGTGGCAACGGTGCTGGTGATAGTGGTCGGCTGGTATTTCAGGTTATCTGCCAATCAGTGGATAGCATTACTGATAGTTACGGGTATGGTGTGGATCACTGAGATGCTGAATACAGTTATAGAGAAGATCATGGACCATTTATCGCCGGAGTATCATCCGCAGGTGAAGTGGATCAAAGATGTAGCTGCGGGAGCGGTATTGGTGGCCGCGATCGTGGCGGCTGTTACCGGGTTTGTCATTTTTGTCCCTGTACTATTAAAATGAAAACGGAGATAAACTGAGATCAATAAAAAAACGCTTTAGCCGGGAGGCTAAAGCGTTTTTTTATTGGCTGAAAATTCTTTTTAGAAATCGACACCCATTCCGAAATACCAGATGGGACTGCCGCGGAAGAAGGCTATCATTGGCCAGCCTGCATCTATACGCAGGAAGTAGCCGGCGATAGTGGTGCGGGCGCCAAAGCCGTAACCTGCAACAAATGGTCCGAGGAAACCTTCTTTCACCTTCACAGTTACAGTACCGTCAGGACCGGTATAATATGTGTAATTGGCATCTTTAAAGTTCAGTTTTTCGTTCCAGGCAGTTCCTATGTCGAGGAAGGACGTTACCTGGAAGTTACGCACGATAGCGGAGTTGATTGGCCTGTTCATAAACGTAGCGAATACCGGCAGGCGTAATTCTGTGTTCATCACCATTACGTTGTTACCGTTACGGGCGTTCTGTTTATAACCACGTAAAGGGTTGGCCAGTGTCTGGTAAGCGTAGTTGGCGCTCATGTTTACAGGTGTATTGGTGTTGATCTTAGGGATCAGCCAGTTATCAGTACCACCCAGGTAATACAGGAGTTTGCGGGTACCCCAGGAGATATCGGCAGAGAAGCGTGTGGCCCAGATAAAGTTGCGGAAAATGGATTCATAATGTCTCCAGTCCATACCCATATTATAGGTGAATTTGCCTTTACCTACAGAAGAGCCCTGGTCAAAGATATCGTTAAGGTTACCGTTGATCTGTGCGTTCATGTCTGCATAGATCTTATAACGGGTACCATGCCAGATGTTGATAGCCGGGTTGATGGTATTGTCGTATACGTATTCCAGTCGTAATAAAGCGTAATTGTCTTTATAGTCCTTCAGTTTCAGGGTGGTCTGATCTGAAGCTGCTATTACGAATTTGTCATTACGCAAACCTACCTGCATGCGGATGCTTCTTGCTTCATCAAACGGATAGCGTACATCCAGCTGGAAGAGGTTGGTCTTCATTTTAGCGGGGAAGTCCAGCAGGATTGAGCCGCTGCTGTCTGTGCCCAGGCTGCTGTATTTATCTACTTTGCGGTAGTAAGTGAATTTGAAGTCGAACCGTTTTTTCAGGTAAGCGGCAGAAATGAAATATTCGGTACCATCCAGTGAAGATGGGATACGGAAACCACCGCTGATCTTGTAATCTTCCATCAGGTCACTCACGCCGATGCGGATCAGTCCGTTCAGCGGATCTGTGAGGCGGATAGGGCTTGTAGGGGGACCAGTAAACGGCTGATAGCGGTTGATCAGTATGGAGTTATCCAGTTGTACGATCAGGTAATCTGAAGAGAATTTCAGTTTGTAAGGCAGCAGTTTTGCTTTTTTCAGTACCGGCTCTATGAGCGGGATCTGTACAGCGCTGTTTTCTGCAGCTACGGTGGAGGAATCGGCAGGTTCATTGCCAAATTCGCTCTGGAAGAAATCGTTATGTTTAGCGGTATCTGTTTTGGGTTTGGCATGATAGGTAGGCAGGCCCAGACGGACGCTGTCTTCTCTCATCTGGCGGGCCCTGAAAGCTGTAGGCCTTGCGTTGATATTCCTTTTGCGAAGGGTTACGGTATCTATTCTCAGCTTCTGGAGATTTTTATATCCATATTGCTGTATCACCTGGGATACCTCTCCCTGGTCGCCGGCTCCCCTGGATTCTTTAATACCAAAAGAATAGTTGGACAGCGGGAAGGTGTAGGTAGAGTCTTTGGTGATGGATACGGCCATAACGGAATCGGGCGCTGTACTGCCATATTCGGCCAGGGCGGAGTCCAGTTCGGTCTTGTCAGGGTTGGTCAGGATCTCTGAGCCTACGAAGAAGAGGGAGTCTACTCCGGCGCGCTCAGTTTTGAAGAACCCTGCATAACGGTTACGGATACCGTTGGCGTCAGACACAAAGGTGAAGTGGGTAGTGTTGTACTGCAAAGGAAGGCGTGCATCACCGTATTTCAGGTCTGTGAGCTGGGAGATCTGTTTCTGAGAGCTTTTGTTCCAGTTATCTACCAGGAAGATGTTGTAATGACCGGCCGGAAGTACGGTATCGCCACTTTTAGCGGTTGGCGAAGGCCTGTTAGAAGAGTAGATGATACCGCTCTTACCCGGGAACGCCACAAAGGAGGGGTCCAGGTCATCATAAACGTCGTTCGTGATCTGGTCTACCTTGTTATTGGCAATGCTGTAGGTGTAGATATCGGTATGACCGTTCTTTACGGCAGACAGCAGCAGGGAGTTATCGTATTCGAAGAAATACTTCATATCTATCACCCTGTCAAACCTGGTAAGGTCGTGTTTGGTGGAAGTCCTGGAGATCAGGTCATAGACCATGAGTTTGGTCATGCCTTCATGTTCATAAACGATAGCCAGGCGGTTCCCTTTCTGGTTCCAGGCCAGCAGCGGGTAGTTGGGATCGAGCTGGCTTTGCTGCATTCTTACGCCACTGCGCAGCAGGATCTTTGGTTTTACATCGCCTATCTGGATCTGTACCCTGTAGAGGCCTTTCTTGAATTCCACCACTGCATAGGTGTTGTTCTTCGGGTTGGCCTGGAAGCGGTAGAAATCTGACTTTTTCAGTTCTCTGGCGGCAATGGTACGGCCGCGGGTCACCTGGCGGCGACGGCGGTTGTCTTCCTGGTAGCGTTTTATGTTGAAGGCCATGAAATCTTTCATGGCATTTTTAGGCTTCTGGTTAAGTACCTGTTCAAAGCCTTTTTTCAGTCCGCGGTTAATGCGGGAGATATACATCAGGTAAGGAACGGCGTCTTTACCATATTTACTTTCTACATAATACCAGAACGCCTGACCTGCCAGTGCGGGTTTTTCGTAGGCCAGCTGGTAGAAGTCCTTATATCTGCCGGATTGGATGGCATCTTTCAGCTCTTCGTCGAGTTTAGGGTTCCAGTTCTCAGCAGCATAGGCAATAAATCCGTCGGTGAACCATTTGGGGAAGTCTATCAGAACGGCATTACCCGCAAATTCGCCGATATCTTCCCCGAACAGGAGATTTTCAAGCATAACGCGGGCAATTCCCTGGCGTATTAACATACGCAGGTGATCATGGTCTCCATCAAAGTAAACGATCAGCTTGTTGCCCACCAGCTTGGTAATACCGCCGGTGTTCTGCCAGTCAACGCCAATGCCTATATTGGATTGCTTCATTTCACCGAAGCTGTTGTACACCACAATATTTACCCGCTGGCGGAAGGTGAATTCCATGAACTGTTCCAGCTGAGGTAATTCCTTTTCTGCAACCTGTGCCACGTATTTACCCAGCTCTAAACCGTTTTGGCTGAAATAAGTATTAAAATGGCGGGTCTGGTAATAACGCCATTTGAAATTCTTATGCTGTATGCGGTTTTGTCCAAATTCCACGGTGTTGGTCTGTGCCTGGGATAGATACGAGCCAAGTAATAGGGTACCGGTAATTAATAACCTGGTAGTAAATCGGTTCATACAGAAAGTATTGATAATATTGCGTTCTGAATTAAAAATAGCAAAAATCGGCAACAATGATGGAAATACAACATTTCACCTTTAATCCGTTTCAGGAAAATACCTATCTACTCATTAACGAAAAAAGGGATTGTATAATTATAGATCCGGGCTGTTATTTTGAAGAAGAAAGAAAAGAACTACTTACATACATCGAAAGAGAGGGGTTAAATGTTACCCGTCTCCTGAATACACACTGTCACCTGGACCATATTTTCGGAAACCGGCTGGTTGCTAAAACGTATGGCCTGGGGCTGGAAATACATGCCCTGGATAAAGTAGTGCTGGACAGACAGGGAGAAATAGGAAAAATGTATAATGTACCTTTTGAGCCTTCTCCTGAGCCATCACGTTACCTGGTGGAAGGGGAAAAGGTGTTTCTGGGAGAGGATGAACTGGAGGTGCTGCTTACTCCCGGTCATTCTCCCGGAAGCGTATGTTTCTACAATGCTGCCCGGCGCTTCGTTATAGGGGGAGATGTATTGTTCTACCAGAGCATTGGCCGTACAGACCTGCCTGGCGGTGACCACCAGACTTTATTAAACAGCATACGGGAGAAATTGTTCGTATTGCCGGACGATGTGAAGGTATATCCCGGTCACGGGCAGCCTACCACTATTGGTTTTGAGAAGAAACATAACCCGTTTTTGCAATAAGTAGTTATGCTATAAGGGGCTGTATTGCCTACAGCGCCTTATAGTTTAGCGAGGATCTTATTAAGCACCGGTATCCTTTCAAACTCTTTTTTCTCCATTTTCAGCACAAACCAGGCATATGCTGCGAAGAACACTGTAGCCACTAAAAGCGGCAATGGCTTCAGCGCATATACGTCTCCGGGAGAGAGCAGTGTTCTGTTCAGGAAGCTGAACAGGTAGTAGGTCAGCACGGCGGTGATGATATAAGTAAGGATGCGTGGCAGGTGATAAGGTACCGGGTAAAACTTCTGTCCCAGTGCATAACAGATGCTCATCTGTACAAAGTAGCATACCATAGTGGCCAGTGCAGCGCCGAAATACCCCATAGTGGGTATCCACCACCAGTTGAGCAGGAATGCCAGCGCAGCGGTTGTAACCGTAATGAAAGCTCCCATCAGGGTACGGTCTGTCAGTTTGAACCAGATAGTGAGGTTATAATAAATGCCCAGGAACATATTGGCCAGCAGCAATACCGGTACTATCTGCATACCGGGATAATATTCCGGCCGGCGCAGGAAAATTTTCCATATGTTCAGATAGAGGCTTACAAAAAGGAACATCAGGCAGAGCATCACTACAAACAGCTTCATGATACGTGCATATACTTTCTGCGGATTAGCGCCTTCTGCCTGTTTAAAGAAGAAGGGTTCCGCGCCTAACTTAAATGCCTGTATGAACATGGTGATCAGGATGGCCAGCTTGTAGTTGGCGGCGTAGATGCCTATCATCTGTTTTTTGACCAGCATGCTGTTTCCCGGCAGGAACTGCGGGAGGAACCAGGCCCTGTCAAAGGTTTCATTCACCATACCGGCCATACCAACTATGATGAGCGGAACTGCATAGGTCAGCATCTGTTTCCACAGGTGATTATCAAACTGCCAACGGATCTTTAATATCTGCGGGATGAACAGCAGTAAAGTAACACCACTGCCCAGCATATTACTAAGGTAGATGTAGCCCACCTGGTTGCTGCTTTTAATTTCGGGCAGCCAGGTATTGCCGGAGGCATAGAGTTTAGGTATGATGACGAGGAAGAGGATATTAAAGCTAATGGTGCTCAGTATATTTGCAAGGCGTATAATGGCATAGCGGACAGGCCTGTTCTCCAGCCGGAGCTGGGCAAAGGGGATGGCGGTCAGTGCATCGAAGGCCATGATCAGCACTATGTAAGTATAGAAAGAAGGTTTTCCTGCAAGCCCGCTCAGTTCTCCTACATAGGAATTGATGATGGTGCCACGGAAAAGCAGTAGTAAGAAGGTAAAGCTGATGGTAGTGACCAGCAGGGAAATAGTAGCTGTACTTAAGACTGTCTGGCTGTTCTCTTTTTTTGCAAAGCGGAAAAGAGCGGTTTCCATACCATAGGTCAGCACGATGTTCAGGAATGGAATATAGGCATATACCGTAGACATTTCTCCATAGGAGGCCTGGGTCATCAGCTCCAGATAGAGAGGGGTGAGAAAGTAATTAAGCAGCTTGCTTGCTATGTTACTAAAGCCGTAATAAATTGTCTGTCCTGCCAGTGATTTTATACTCAATGCCCTGAATTTTTTGCCAAAATTAATTATTCCAGTCCTTTCCGGCGCTGCTGTTTTTTATCGGACAAGCGTTTTTTGAACTGCAGCCGCTTTTCTTTTTCGGCTTTGGAAGGTTTGGTGGGCACTCTTTTCTTAGGTTTCAGCAATGCTTTATGCACCAGTTCGTTCATTTTTTTTACTACCAGCTGTTTGTTACCCAGCTGGGTGCGTTCTTCCTGGGAACGTACCTGTAGCAGCCCCTCGGCATTAATGCGGTGGGCCAGTTTTTCCTGTACAAGGGTTTTCTGTTCGTCAGTTAACAGGGAGGACGCCGCCACATCAAAGTAACCTTCCACCATGGTTTCCACCTTATTAACGTTTTGTCCGCCTTTTCCTCCGCTCCTGGCGGTGCGGAAGGTAATTTCGGCGGAGAGATCTATGGCCATTTTATTAACGTTTCTTTATAATTGATTATCGTAATTTGATAAAGGTAAATGATTTTAAAATCCCCTTACGTATGTCTTTCTTCAATCCTATACAACTCCGCGTTCTGAAAACAAGCTGGATACCAGTTGCTCTTGCATGTTCAGTTATGATGATCACCGGTTATCTGCTTCCCGGCCTGCTTCCGGAAAACCCGGAGCAATCTGCGCTGCTACTTGCGTCTGCCGTTACTTTCCTGATGGTGACGTGGGAAGCTGTGGTAAAGAAAGACTGGAAGCAGCTGGGTATTATGACTGTAGTGGTCATTGCAGCGGAATACCTGTTGTCTTTGTTATTGGGAGCAATTGTGAAGCAGGGAATTCAGAATATGCTTTTTGTGTCTTACGTGAATGGGTTTGCAACGGTGCTGGTAATAGTGATGACCCGTTTTTACCTGAACGGGATGGGAGATAAACCCGGTGCGGCGTTACTGGCAGCAGTCATTTATTCTGTGATGCCTAAAACGGGAGATCCTTTGGGATTTGTGCGTATGCCTGTGGATATTCATCTTTCTATATTACAGCGGGAGGTGTTTCACATGGCAGTTAACGTGCTTGTTACGGGCTGCACGTTTGTGTCTTATTATGTGATCATGTTCCTGACAGAGAACAGTTTCCGTGTTCCTGCATTCTTTGCGAAGCTGCAGTCCAGGTTGCAGACAACCGGCAGATGGGAATATTTCTTCATTTTCCTGAGCGGGTGGTTTGCCTATATGGGTGCTACCGGGGAAGTGAACCAGGTGCTGGCTTTCTTTTTTGAGGCTAATCTCAGGCCGGTATCAGAAATAGCGGTGTACATACTGCGGATGCTGTTACTGATGCTGCTGATCTATTCCTGTGCGGGACTGATACGTAATGTGATCATGGGCAGGATGTTGTCTGCCGGAGGGTATTCTCCCTGGACGATGATCCTCCATTACATTCCCCTGCTGAATATTGCCGGTCTTGCAAGCCTGTTCTTTTCCAGGGAGAAGCCTGCCAGCCAGGTAGAACATGCAGTTACTTACCTGGAAGGCAACCGGAAGGATGCGCAGTATTTTATGATCGCTGCCGGAATTTTTGTTACCCTCTATAACATTTACTGCCTGCTGACCGAACCAACAGGGTTCCGGTTGCCTGTTATAGGGTTGCTGTTCGGGATCTATATCCTGAAGATATTTGCATACGCGCGTCTGCGTGCGGGTAAATCCTATCTTTACCTTGTTACCGTGCTAAATGTGATCACCATTCTCTTTGCTATCAATGAATTTCTGCTGATATCCCTTTCTTTCCTGTTCATGTACTATTATCTGCTGACAGAGCTGTTCTATCCGCAGCTTGAAATAGAGGATACCATGCAATATCCTGAACCGGAGCAGCACGATATTTTTACACATACCGCGTAATTCTTTTTAATTTCCGCTTTTTATAAATCATACCTACACATGCGTGCAGTTATACAACGTGTGTCACGGGCTTCCGTGACCGTAGACGGAAACATTACCGGCAGTATCCGGGAAGGGCTGCTGGTGCTGCTTGGAATAGAAGATGCAGATAATGCGGAAGACATTGCCTGGTTAAGCAATAAAATAGTTAACCTGCGGATCTTTAATGATGAGGGAGGTGTAATGAACCTTTCCCTGAAAGAGACGGGGGGCGATATATTGCTGGTAAGCCAGTTTACCCTGTATGCAGCTACGAAGAAAGGCAACCGTCCGTCCTATATTAAGGCCAGTAAACCGGATGTGGCTATTCCCCTGTATGAACAAATGATTAAACAGATGGGGGCAGATCTGGGAAAACCGGTGTTTACAGGTATCTTCGGGGCGGATATGAAGGTAGATCTGCTGAATGACGGACCTGTTACTATTATTATTGATACCAAAGTAAAAGAGTAAATTCATTTATAATATGACTATTAAAGAAGCGCAGGAAAAGATCGATGGCTGGATCAATACGGTGGGAGTGCGTTATTTCAGCGAGCTGACCAATATGGCTATCCTGACGGAAGAAGTGGGAGAAGTGGCGCGTATTATGGCGCGGCAGTATGGAGAGCAGTCATTTAAGGAATCTGACAGGAAGAAAGAGCTGGCTGATGAGCTGGCAGACGTGATGTGGGTGTTGTTGTGCATAGCCAACCAGACGGGCGTAGATATGACTGAAGCCCTGGAAAAGAATTTTGAGAAAAAAAACATCCGGGACGCCAACAGGCACCGGGATAATGAGAAGCTGCAATAAGGCAGGTTTTTTGATAAAAATACAATATGAAGCTCCCTAAACTAGTACGTGACTACTGGAAGATCCTGAAGCAAACGGCCGTTGATTGCATGGATGACAAGGTATTCAAGCTGAGTGCCGCCCTTTCCTATTATACCGTTTTTTCTATTGCTCCCATGCTGATCGTGATCATCACGCTTTGCGACATATTCCTGGGGAAGGAGGCTATAGAAGGCAGCATTTACGGGCAGATCAATTCCCTTGTAGGGAATCAGGCTGCGTTGCAGATACAGCAGATGATCAGGAATGCCTCTCTTTCCGGCGATTTTACCTGGGCTACCATTGTGGGGGTGGTAACGCTGGTGATAGGCGCTACCAGCGTATTCGGGGAGATCCAGGATTCTATCAACTTTATCTGGCAGCTGAAGGCCAAGCCGAAGAACGGCCTGCTCAAAATACTCATTAACCGGGCATTGTCCTTTTCTATGGTGATAAGCCTGGGTTTTATACTTATGGTATCCCTTATCCTGAACGGTATTATTGAGCTGTTCAGCAAGCAGCTGGCCCATTTGTTCCCGGAAGTGACGATGGTGCTGATCTACGTGGTGAACCTGGCCCTTACCTTTTTCATTATCACCCTGTTATTTGCCATCATCTTTAAGGTGCTGCCGGACGCCAAGGTGAGGTGGAAGCATGTTTTTACCGGGGCTATGGCCACTTCTGTCCTGTTTATGGTAGGAAAATTTGCCATAGGTCTTTACCTGGGTTCCAGCAAGGTAGGTTCTGCCTACGGCGCAGCCGGTTCTATAGTGATCATCCTGCTCTGGGTATACTATTCCGCTATTATCCTGTATTTCGGGGCTGAGTTCACCCAGGTATATGTACAGTACTATGGGGGGAAGATCCAGCCCAATGAATACGCTGTCTGGGTGAAAGAAGTGCCGGTGGAAATGGAGGAAGAACCCAGGACACTGGATATATCTACTCAAAATCCGGGCTAACTGTCAACTTTTATTCCGAAAACCCTTATTATATTTGCGCCATTATGGCAACAGATCAGAACAAATTCCAGGCGATCATCTCGCATTGTAAAGAATATGGCTTCGTTTTCCCGTCCAGTGAAATATATGACGGTTTAAGTGCAGTTTATGATTATGGCCAGTATGGCGCACAGTTAAAGAAGAATATCCGCGACTACTGGTGGAAGAGCATGACCCAGATGCATGAGAACATTGTGGGGATAGATGCTGCCATTTTCATGCACCCGACTACCTGGAAGGCTTCCGGTCACGTGGATAATTTCAGTGATCCTATGATCGATAACAAAGACAGCAAAAAACGTTATCGTGTGGATCACCTGATTGAAGCACATGCAGAAACCCTGCCTGCTGCTGAGGGAGAAGCCCTGCTGGCACAGATGGATAACCTGCTTAAAGAAAATGACTTTGCAGGTCTCAAAAAACTTATAGAAGATAAAAAAATAAAATGCACTGTCAGCGGTACTTCCAACTGGACAGATGTACGTCAGTTCAACCTGATGTTCTCTACACAGCTGGGTAGTGTAACAGACGAGGCAAGTGAAATATACCTGCGCCCGGAAACGGCTCAGGGTATCTTTGTAAACTTCCTGAACGTACAGAAGACCGGCCGTATGAAAATACCTTTTGGTATTGCACAAACCGGTAAAGCTTTCCGTAATGAGATCGTAGCCCGTCAGTTCATATTCCGTATGCGTGAATTTGAGCAGATGGAAATGCAGTTCTTTATCCGCCCTGGCACTCAGAAAGAATGGTATGCCTACTGGAAGGAAGAGCGTCTGAAGTGGCATCTGAGCCTTGGTGTTTCTCCGGAAAAGTATCGTTATCATGATCACGTGAAGCTGGCGCACTATGCTGATGCGGCTGTTGATATTGAGTATGAGTTCCCGATAGGTTTCAAGGAAGTGGAAGGTATTCATTCCCGTACAGATTTTGATCTGAAAAGCCACCAGGAATACAGCAGGAAGAAGATACAGTATTTCGATACTGAGATCAACCAGAACTATGTGCCTTATGTAATAGAAACCTCTATTGGTCTGGACCGTATGTTCCTGCTTACTATCTGTAATGCTTATGAAGAGGAAGATCTGAGCAAAGACGGTAAAGAAGACAGCCGCGTGGTGATGAGATTTCCTGCAAAGCTGGCTCCTATACAACTGGCTGTATTCCCGCTCACTAAGAAAGATGGTTTGCCTGAAATAGCGCGTGAGCTGATGGATAAATGTAAATCTTCCTTCTTTTGCTTCTATGAAGAGAAAGATGCCATTGGTAAACGCTACCGCCGCCAGGATGCTATTGGTACGCCTTTCTGCGTAACGATAGATCACCAGACGAAAGAGGATAATACCGTAACTATCCGCTACCGTGATAGTATGGAACAGGAAAGGGTTCCGCTGGATAAAGTGAAAGAGATAGTACTGAATAAGATCAACGAATAATTAAATATAAAAGGAGCGGTACCCCGCTCCTTTTTTTTATCCATAGAGTTCCTGGTGAATAGCATGCCTGTCATACCCCATAGCCAGTATCCGCTGTTTAGCTTCATCTATCATGTTCTTCCATCCGCAGAGAAAGAAATGAGCGGGCTGTTTATTCAGTCCCACTAATTCCTCATAGATGAGATGTACATACCCTTTTCTGCCTGTCCACTGGTTATCTTCCCTGGAGAGGGTGGGCAGGTAACGGAAGCCGGGCATTTCTTCCTCCAGTTTCCGCATCTCGTCTGCATAAAGCAGGTCACACTGCTGCCGGCAGCCGTAGATCAGGTGGATGGGGGCATGGGGAATGTTATGGCTGTTAATGTAGTGAGCCATGGCCCTGAAAGGGGCTATGCCGGTACCGGTGCAGATGAACATTAATTCTTTATCCAGGTTTTCAGGCAATACAAAATGGCCCAGGGGGCCTTTCAGCACCAGGGTGCTACCTTCTTTTATTTCATTGAAAAGGTAGGTAGTGCCTGCTCCTCCTTCCAGCAGTACAATAACCAGCTCAATTTCGTTGGTGCCATCCGGCGGAGAGGCTATGGAATAGCTGCGCCAGCGTTTGTTCTTTTGTTCGTGAATAGGAAGGTCCAGGGTAACAAACTGACCGGCTTTGAAATCAAACACCTCTTTTCCCTGGATCCGGATCCAGAACCTGCGCGTGTTATGCGTTTCCTGTACAATGCGGGTCACGACCCCGTTATACCATTGGTCCAGCATTTGTGTGGAATTTAGTTATTACTAAATATAAATAAAATAGTTCAGGGGGGCGCTTCCCGGAGGTGAAAGCGAAATTTAAGCAATTCCGTATCTTTGCAACCCTCATGAATATACAGGCTGTTTTACAACTGTACCAGCGAGATACCCGCCTGCAACAGCTGGTGAAAGGGATACATTTGCCCGGACCACAGTATTTCCAATTAACAGGATTAACCGGTAGTGCCACCACGTTTATTGCGGCGGGAGCGTGGGAGCTGGCCAATTCCGTGAATCACCTCTTCATCCTGAATGATAAAGAAGAGGCTGCTTACTTTCATAATGACCTGGAACAACTTTCCCAGGCCCTGGATATCTTTTATTTCCCGGATTCATTTAAGAAGACCGGTCAGTTCAATGAGCTGAACAGCAGTCACAATATGCTGCGTACTGAAGCGCTGATGAAATTCTCCGGCAGTGGCGTACATAAAAAGGTACTGGTCACCTACCCGGAGGCGCTATGGGAAAAAGTAGCGGCTT
The DNA here is from genome assembly GCF_009758205.1 of Chitinophaga tropicalis. Classification (GTDB taxonomy): domain Bacteria; phylum Bacteroidota; class Bacteroidia; order Chitinophagales; family Chitinophagaceae; genus Chitinophaga; species Chitinophaga tropicalis. The sequence continues at coordinate 229,102 of NZ_WRXN01000001.1, read as the reverse complement.
CAGTAGCCTTCAGCAGCAACATGGTGCAGCTGAAAGTAGGAGATGTGCTTAAAGTGGACGAGCTGCTGGAAAAGCTGGTAAGCTGGGGCTTCAGTTATACTGACTTTGTGTATGAACCCGGGCAATACGCACTACGCGGAGGGATACTGGACATCTACTCTTTCGGTAATGAGAAGCCATACCGTATAGAGCTGTTCGGAGACGATATAGATTCCATCCGCCTGTTTGATCCGGAAAGCCAGCTCAGTGAAAGGAAGCTGACGCAGGTAACCCTGATAGCCAACATGGATACCCATGGGCTGGAGCATCAGAAAACCTCTCTGCTGGACTTCCTCCCGGAAAATACCATTGTGTGGATGAAAGATCCTGCCTATGTGCAGGATGTGATCCTGGGGCTGGAAGAAAGACTGGACGCGTGGCTGCAGACAGGGCAGCAGGTGAAGGTAGGAGATGATGAGACAATGACCCTGTCAGAGGACGATTTCGTAAAAGCGCATCCGCTGATGCAGCAGCTGCTGCACCGGCATTGTGTTGTGTTTGGCGGCAGACAATGGTGGGAAGAAACGAACCGCTCCTATACGCCACTTAACTTTGAAACGCAGGAACAGCCGGTATTTAACCGGCAGTTTGAGATGCTGATCAAAGACCTGGACGCTCATAACAGGAATAAATATTCACTTTTCATCTTTGCAGATAATGCCCGTCAGCTGGAAAGGCTGCGGAGCATCTTTGAAGACCTGAAAGCAGAATTTACCTTCTACCCTATTCCCATACCGGTAAGCCACGGTTTTATAGATCATACGCTGAAGCTGGTATGTTATACAGATCACCAGATCTTCCAGCGTTATCATAAGTACAAGGTTAAACAGGCCTACAACAAGAACAAGGCTATCACGATGAAGACGCTGAGGGAACTCCAGGCGGGCGATTTTGTGACGCATATTGATCATGGCGTGGGTGTTTACAGTGGGTTACAGAAAATAGAAGTAGGGGGTAAAATGCAGGAGGCCATCAGGATCATTTACAAGAATAATGACCTGTTGTATGTAAATATCAACTCCCTGCATAAGATCAGCAAATACACGGGTAAAGAAGGCGTAGAGCCCCGCGTGAATAAGCTGGGCAGCGATACCTGGGATAAGCTCAAGGAAAAGGCTAAAACACAGGTTAAAGACATTGCGAAAGATCTTATCAGGTTGTATGCCGCCCGTAAAGCACAGCAGGGTTTTGCACATTCTCCGGATACTTACCTGCAGACAGAGCTGGAAGCATCCTTCCTGTATGAAGATACGCCGGACCAGAGTAAGGCTACTACCGATGTGAAGAGAGATATGGAAGCGTCTTCCCCGATGGACAGGCTGGTATGTGGCGATGTAGGCTTTGGTAAGACGGAGATAGCCATACGTGCAGCATTCAAATCGCTCGTAGATGGGAAGCAGGCTGCTGTACTGGTGCCTACCACCATACTTGCCTTCCAGCACTATAAAACTTTTTCAGACAGGCTGAAAGATTTTCCGTGCACAGTAGATTATCTGAACCGTTTTAAATCAGCCAAAGAGAAAAAAGAGACGCTGAAGAAACTGGCTGAAGGAAAGATAGATATCATTATCGGTACACATGCGCTGCTGAGCAAAGACGTGAAGTTTAAGGATCTGGGCGTACTGGTAGTGGATGAAGAACAGAAATTCGGTGTATCTGCAAAAGAAAAGCTGAAACAGTTCAAGGTAAATGTGGATACTCTTACACTAACGGCCACACCTATCCCAAGAACATTACAGTTCTCGCTGATGGGCGCGCGTGACCTGTCTGTGATCAATACACCTCCGCCTAACCGCCAGCCTATTGAAACAGAGCTGCATGTGTTTGATCATGACCTTATCCGAGATGCTATTTACTTTGAGACAGAACGTGGCGGACAGGTATACTTTGTATACAACAGGGTGAAAGGACTGGGTGAGATGAGCAGTCTTATCAAAGGGCTTTGTCCTGACCTGTCTGTAGCTACAGCACATGGGCAGATGGAGGGACATGAGCTGGAAGAAGTGATCCTTGATTTTATAGATCGTAAGTATGATGTACTGGTATGTACCAATATCGTTGAAAGCGGTGTGGATATTCCCAATGCCAATACCATCATTATCAATAATGCACATCACTTCGGTTTGAGCGATCTGCATCAGTTGCGTGGGCGTGTGGGACGGAGTAATAAAAAAGCTTTCTGTTACCTGTTATCGCCACCTGTCAGTACGCTTCCCGCAGATAGCCGTAAGCGCCTGCAGACGCTGGAACAGCATAGTGAGCTGGGCAGCGGTTTCCAGATAGCTATGCGGGACCTGGATATTCGTGGTGCGGGTAACCTGTTGGGCGGAGAGCAAAGCGGTTTCATGGCAGAGATAGGATTTGACATGTATCAGAAGATACTGGATGAGGCTATCCGCGAGTTGAAGCAGAATGAATTCCGCGACCTGTTCAAGGAGCAAATGGAAGAGAAGAAAGATTTTGTGAGCGACTGTACCATTGACACTGACCTGGAAATACTGATCCCTGACAGTTATGTGGAAAGTATACAGGAACGTCTGAACCTTTACCAGGAACTGGATAACATCACAATAGAAAGTAAGCTGCAGGCATTTGAAACAGAGCTGCAGGACCGTTTCGGGCCTGTGCCTGAGCCGGTGAAAGACCTGTTGTGCATGATACGCTGCCGCTGGATAGCTATCCGTTTAGGTTTTGAAAAGATGATGCTGAAAGATGAAACGCTGCGTTGTTATTTTATCAACAACCCGGATTCGCCTTATTTCGAATCTGCTACTTTCAATCATATACTTGTGTACCTGCAAACAAGAGTGAATAATGCGAAGTTAAAGCAGGTAGGCAAGAACTTTATGCTGGTGGCAGACCGTATACGTTCAATGAGTGATCTGTATGACTTCCTGAAGGCAATGGAAGATGCGAGAACATAAGCAGACTTTCTGAAGAGATATATAAGTAATCGCCTCCGCATTTTACGCGGGGGCGATCTTTATTCAGGAATATTTTTCTTTTTCTGTAACATATTGAGTGGTGGTGCGTTCAAGGCTAAATGTTAAATTGTGTTAAGATATTAACACGTTTATGGAACCTCATAAAAAGTAGCATCATATAGCCAAACAACGGAAACCACAAACATTAAAATTTAAAAACTGAATAATTATGAAAAAGGTAATGTTTTTACTGACAGGATTAGGATTAATGATCTCTTCTTTCAGTCAGGCACAACAAACAGATAACAAACCCCCGGTAAGAAAAATTGAGGTGACAGGATCTGCGGAAATAGAGATCACCCCGGATGAGATCTATCTTGACATTGCATTGCGTGAATACAAGAATAAAACAACAAAGGTAGAGATCGGTGTGCTGGAAGCTCAATTGCAGAAAGCGGTGAAAGATGCCGGTATACCTGCAGAGAACCTGACCATTGCCAATGTATTTGGCAGCAACTATGATCAGTGGTGGAAGAAGAAAAAGAAGGATGCTGATTTCATGGCTCGTAAGCAATACCGTCTTAAGCTGAGCAAGCTGGATAAGGTGAATGATATACTGGGTAAAGTAGATGATGAAGGTATTGAGAGCGTGAACATAGCGAGCTATACACATTCTAAAATGTCTGATTACCGTAAGCAGGTGAAGACGAAAGCGTTACAGTCTGCTAAAGATAAGGCTACCTATATGCTGGAAGGTATTGGAGAGCAGGTTGGTGGTGCGTTGGAGATCCAGGAGATAAATACTGATAACTATTCAGATAATATTTCGCAGGTAAGGTTGGCTGGTTTTGCTAACAGTGTAAATTATGAAGCTGCGGCTGCTCCTGCGGATATTAATTTTAAGACGATTAAGGTGCGTGCGGAAGTAAGGGCTACGTTTTTTATTAAATAGTGCCGGGGAGTTTATAACTGCGCAAAAAAAATCGCTTTTGCCAAAGGCAAAAGCGATTTTTTTTGCGGGGGGATTTTGGGCCTGCGGCCGGCTGAAAGCGTTGTTTAGAGAGCGAATGGCTGGTTGAAGGTATAAGAGTATGTTTTTACTGCGGCTGGCTGAAAGCTAAAAATAAAAAAGAGCTGGTTTTATGGCCAGCTCTTTGTGTATAATGATGGATGAACCTGTCAGCTATCCCACCATACCTTGTCAGTCAGTTTTGCGCTTTGTTCACTACGCGGATTGGCCGTAGCTTCATTCAGCGGATAAAGGAACCTGCGTGGTATTTCAGAGATATTATTGTTAGTGATCACTTTCAGAACGGGGTAACCTGTACGTCTCCAGTCTACCCATATTTCGGGGGAGAAGAAATTGGCAGTTGCCTTTTCTTCAATGATCTGCTGTAATGCGTTAGCGGCAGAGAGCACGCTATATTTTGCAAGATATGTCTGTGCGGCAGTTCCGTTGGTGTCAACCCCGAGTTTCAGTATGTTCTCAGCTACGGCCTGACGGAAGATAGGCTGTGCAACGGCGTAACCTGAGTTGATTAAAGTAGCTTCTGCTTTCAGGAACAAAGCTTCTGCCGCATTCAGTATATATACATTGGAGCTGATGCCGCCGTAGAAGCTTCCTGCAACCGAGTAATCATCCAGGATGCCGGCGCCGGAGCCTATATCATTTCCTGTATAGAGCCCGGTGTTCTTTGCTTTACCTGCAAGAAACGGCAGACGTGGATCGTTCCTGCTCTTCAGGGAATCTACATACCTGGACGAAAGCACCAGGGTGCTGGTATTATAGAAGTGCAGGTACCAGGCATTGGAAGAAGTGGAAGTGCCGGTATATGCAAAGTAGCAATCATCATCATTGCTGGTCATGCCACTGTTCAGAGCGGTGAGTGCAAGGCTGGCCTGTTGTGCGGCTGTGTGACCCGGCGCTTTGGTGAGGTGCATATAGTAACGGGCTTTTAATGTATAAGCCATCTTTACCCATTTACCCATATCTCCGCTATAGTAATAATCTGCTGTTCCGGGGTTCTGGCCTTTCCCTTCATTCAGCTGTATGATGGCGCTGTCAAGCAGTGATTGTACGGTAGTATAAATGGTTTCCTGTGAATCATAAACGGGAGTGCTGTTACCTACTCCGTTAAACGATTCTGAAAAAGGGATATTCCCCCAGAGGTCAGTAGCGGTTCCCAGCGTATATGCGGTCAGCACTTTTGAGATGCCGGCATACATGCCATTGCCATTTACATTAGCCTGCCTGTTAAGCAGGTAGAGGTTATTCATGACAGGTACATAGAAGGAGTTCCAGAAATCGTCGAAAGTGGAACTGGTAACCATGTAATTGACAGTATTGGGTAAAGGCTGATTAGGAACGCAATTTTGCATCCACTGGTTTATCAGGGATGAAGCATTACCTGCAACGATATATTGCGAAACAGCAGCCTCTATTGGCGATAAAAGCAGGCTCTCTGAAACATCAGAAGGTTTGTTCGGATTCTGATTAACGTCCAGGAATTTTTTACACCCTGCAAAAGACATAGCTGTCAGGGCAAATATGATGAGTGATCTTTTCATGTTCTGCATAGTTTGAATTAGAAAGTAAGTTTGATGGTGCAGTCGTATGAACGGGAAGTAGGAGCGGAGAAAGTGTATACACCCAGACCGCCGTTCTGATTACCCCATGAGTTTACTTCCGGGTCGCCACCGGTGAAGCTGGATGATTTATGGATCCAGAGATTGCGTCCTGTCAGTACGATGGAAGCGTCTTTGAATGGCAACCTGACCAGCGTTTTTTTGCTGAGGTTGTAAGAAAGACTTACGTTACGCAGTTTGATGTACGAGTTATTCTGTATCACAGCTTCTGTTATACCGCTAACCTGTTGCCAATATTGTTGTCCGGTAACAGATACTTTGTTGGCGGCGCCTGTAGCATCGCTGATACCTGCTACTACCCTGTCAGCCCTGTTCTCTGTCTGTTTTGATGTACCGTAGTACAATCCGTAGCCATCGTCAGAGTTGAGGATATCTCCACCCTGTTTGGTATCTATAAAGAAGCTGAAACCAAACTGTTTGTAACGGAGCTGGTTGGTGATACCGCCGGTCCAGTCCGGGGTGATGTTACCAACGATGTCAAAATCTCCGGAAGCATAGGGCAGACCGGCATCATTGATCTTCAGTTGTCCGTCTGAGGTCCTTGCATATTTGGTTCCGTAGATAGCGCCCCATGGTTCTCCTACTTTTGCATAGATGCCACCTACGCTGGTCTGGGTGAGGCCTGCACCTATCTGTTTTACCAGGGATTTGAATTTTGTGAAGTTCACCGTTACATCCCAGGTAAAGTCTTTGGTCCTTACAGGTGTGAGGTTCAGTAATGCTTCTACACCTTTGGTTTCCATTTTGGCTGAGTTGATGGTCGTAGATGCGTAACCAGTAGAGTTGGCCAGTGAAATGCCTTCTACTATACCATTAGACATCTGCCTGTTGAAGTAGGATGCTTCCAGTCCTATTCTGCTATCGAGCATTTTCATTTCCAGTCCGAACTCATATTCTTTCTGCAGCTCATTCTTCAGGTGAGGGTTACCCAGTGTTGCATCTATAAGGAAGCCGTTCTGGCCCTGGTAAGGGAAGGTCAGGTTGCTGCTTACATCGCCAGCAATGATAGCCTGTGTATATGGTGTGGTAGTTGAATATGGTTTTACGTTATCGTTACCTACTGAAGCGTATGACGCTCTTACTTTACCGAAGTTGATCACTTCTTTGAGTTTGCTGCTGTGGAACAGTTCTGAGAAGATGAAGCTGGTGGCTACAGAGCCATAGGGGTAATACCTGTTGTTGGCCGCCAGCACCGAGCTACCGTCAATACGTCCGCTCAGCGCAAGTACCAGCATTCTTTTATAGTCTACTTCTGCCTGTGCATAGAAGCCTACTTTTCTTGCCAGTGAGCTGAATTCTGTGCTTGTAACAGTGGATGCGCTGGCCAGGTTGTAGTAGCCTGGTTTGGCGAGGCCTAAGCCCAGATTGGTTTTATAATCAGTGTGAGTGGAATAGACGTTGTTGCCCAGCATCAGGCTGGCGTTGGTAAGACCAAACTGTTTCTTCAGCTGTATGATGAAGTCATGGTTGAATTGCCTGAAGTTAAGGTCTTCTTTATAGATCAGACCTGTGTTATATGTGATATCATTCATATTCACGTGGTAGTCCTGCTGGTCTGTGTAGATATCTGCCCCCATACGTTCGGTAACGGAGAGCCAGTCTGTAGGTGCATATACAAATGTCATTACCGGCAGGAACCTGTTTACCAGGGTGGTGTTGAGGATATTATCCAGTACCCAGTACGGGTTGTTACGGCTGGCGCGGTAAAGGCGTTGTGAGCCGTCGTCGTTCAGGTAAGGTTTCAGGTTGTAGGATACAGGTGCGGTGAAGATGGTCCATAAGGGAGATTCAAGGCCGTACCCTTCAGGCATTTTATTGTTCTTCGCTGTGCTGTAGGTGAGCTGGAATGTAGCAGAGAGATTATCCAGTATCTGTGTATTATATTTTGTGAAAAGGCTATGCCTTTTGTAAGATGTTTTAGGAATAGCGCCTTTCTGATCAAAGTAAGAGTAAGAGAGATAGTAATTTGAAGCATTATTACCTCCTGATACGGCTACTGAGTTATTGGAAGTGACGCCTGTCCTGAAAAATTCTTTCAGCGGATTATGTGCCTGTACTTTCTGGCCGTTCACTGTGAGCGTATCCATGAGAGGGCCCCAGGAGGTGCTGCTCTTCATTGTTTCTCCATCGTAATAAACGCCTTTCACGCCCTGTGCATATTTGTATTGCCTGTCGGGGAAGATGGCATTTTCAAAGGAGAGGCCGGAAGAAACTGTAACAGTAGGTCTGCGGTTGATAGCTCCTTTTTTAGTGGTGATCAGCACAACGCCGCGTGCGCCGGCAGAGCCGTAAAGCGCGGTGGCGGCGGCGCCTTTCAGTACGTTTATATTTTCGATGATGGAAGGGTCTATATCTGCAAGCCTGTTGGTACCAGGGCCACCGTTGTAGGTGCCACCGTTCTCATCATTATTGATAGGTACGCCGTCCATAACAATGAGCGCCTGGTTTTCGCCGGAGATAGAGGTGATACCTCTTATAACGATACGTGCAGAGCTGCCTGGCATGCCGGAAGAGCTGGTGATCTGCACACCGGATACTTTACCGGTCAGTGAGTTCAGGATGTTAGGTTCTTTTGCGCGTAAGATCTCTTCGCTTTTTACTTCCTGTGAGCTGAAGGTGAGATTACGTTTTTCTTTTCTTACACCGAGTGCTGTTACTACTACTTCGCTGAGATCGCTGGCATTCTCTGTAAGTGTAATGTTCATTTGTGTTTCGTTGCCGGCAGGTAGTTCTTTTGATGTGTAGCCTACTGCCCTGAGTACCAGGATAGAGCCTGGTGCGGCATCCAGTCTGAAGGTGCCATCTTTGGCTGTTGTTGTTCCTTTGCTGGTGCCTTTGATCATTACGGTAACGTAACTCAAAGGCTGTTTCTTTTCATCGGTCACAGTTCCTGTTATTGACCTGTTCTGTGCATACGATACGGCACAAAGCAGTAGCCCTGTCAACACTGCAAGCAGGTGAAGTACGTTTTTTTTCATACAACGAGATTAGATATTGGTTTATGTATTACCCCTCTAAAGATTAAATCCGGCCATTGCGCTAATGGCCAATATGACATGTACCCAAATGTAATATCAGAACGGGGCTGAGGCTTTTATGATTCTTGACTATCTATAGGCAGATATTAACCTAAATAAAAAGTCCCGCCTTGAAAGGCGGGACACGATGGAAAAAGATTTCAAAAAAAACGATGATCAATAAATGTTTACTTTAAACTTTCCGTCCGTTAATGGCTTTTCTGTTTCACCATTTTTTAAAGTGCCGAAGAATTCGCCTTCGGCGTATTTACTATTTATGCTTGTAATCTTTATAGTTGTTTTAGTGCTCAGATAATGAATATTGCCTGACATTGAGTAAGTGAACATCATGCTGGCATATTCATTCTGTGTGTAAGTACCCACTGCAAGGGTATCGGGGAAGAAGATGGTTGCAGTAAAATGGCTGTTGAGGGAACTGGTAAGTGCTTCTATGGTAAGCGCCTTACCTGTAAAGGTAGTGTCCTCATCCTTGTAAACTGAGTCTTTTGCGGAAGCCATGGCGTTGTTGGCAGAATAAGCAATGCTGTCAAACGCGAACGTACAGGAACCCGAAGCCAGCACTGCTTTGTCTTCATTACAGGAAGTGAAAACAATAACAACCAGGTACAGAAGACCCAGAAGGGATTTGAGTTTCATAGGATAGGTAGTTTCTTCAGGTATAGTGATAAATACAGTGCAAAAATACAGTTTTTTAGACGAATTAAAGAAAATATTTATAAGTATTTTAACAGTTATAATGCAATAAACTGGTAACCAACGGTTGGGTTAAAGCCTTATTTTAAAAAAAAACGCTTTAGCGGAGAAGCTAAAGCGTTTTTAAAATATTATTAAGTGCGGTAGTGAGCCAGGTTGAGTTTTTTATAGAAGAGGGCTCAACTGAGACATTCCCTTAAGCGTCGATCTTCGCATATTTTGCGTGAGATTCGATGAATTCCCTGCGTGGGGGTACTTCATCTCCCATCAGCATACTGAACACCCTGTCTGCTTCTGCAGCGCTTTCGATAGTTACCTGTTTCAGGGTACGGTTATCGGGGTTCATGGTAGTATCCCACAATTGTTCAGCGTTCATCTCACCGAGACCTTTGTAACGTTGTATAGTTACGCTGTCTTCTTTACCGCCGCCTATTTTCTGAATGGCGGCTTTACGGTCTTCTTCTGTCCAGGCGTAGATCTGTTCTTTATTCTTTTTAACGAGGTACAGTGGTGGCTGGGCAATGTATACATAACCCTGTTCTACCATTGCTTTCATATAACGGAATATGAAGGTAAGGATAAGTGTAGCGATGTGGCTACCATCCACGTCGGCATCCGTCATGATGATCAGCTTGTGATAGCGGAGTTTTGAGAGGTTGAGTGCTTTATCATCTTCTTCTGTGCCAATGGTTACACCCAGTGCGGTGAAGATGTTCTTGATCTCTTCGTTCTCATATATTTTATGCTCCATTGCTTTTTCTACGTTCAGGATCTTACCCCTGAGCGGCAGGATAGCCTGGAAGCTACGGTTACGGCCTTGTTTGGCTGTACCACCTGCGGAGTCACCTTCGACAAGGTACAGTTCACATTTTTCAGGATCGTTTTCAGAGCAGTCTGCCAGTTTACCTGGTAATCCGCTGCCACTCAGTACGCTTTTGCGCTGTACCATCTGGCGTGCCTTACGGGCGGCTTCACGGGCCTGTGCAGCCAGTACAACTTTGTTGATGATGGTTTTAGCCTCACGGGGGTGTTCTTCCAGGTATGCGTCCAGTACGGAAGCTACGGAGCTGTCTACCACACCCATTACATCGGAGTTACCCAGTTTGGTTTTGGTCTGGCCTTCAAACTGTGGTTCCGGCACTTTTACGCTTACAATGGCACTCAGCCCTTCGCGGAAGTCATCACCGGTTACTTCTATCTTGGTTTTCTCGAACAGTTTGTTCTTATCGCCATAGCTTTTGAATACACGGGTAATAGCGCGGCGGAAACCGGCTACGTGTGTACCACCTTCGATGGTGTTGATATTATTAACGTAGGAGAAGATGCTTTCGCTGAAGGAGTCGTTATAGATCACGGCTACTTCTACAGCTACGTTGCTGGTGGGGTCATGCGCTTCTATAAAGATGGGTTCCGGCAACAGGCCATTGCGGCGGCCGTTGCGGTCCAGCATCTGTACAAATTCAATGATACCACCTTCGCTGTAGAAGGTTTCGCTAACGGAATTACCTGCTTCATCTTTCTCGCGGTCATCTGTCAGGGTGATCCTGATCTTACGGTTCAGGTAAGCCAGCTCACGCAGACGGCCTGCGAGAATTTCGCGGTTATAGGTCGTGTCTTTAAATATCTCGCTATCAGGCTTAAAATGAACGGTAGTACCGGTAGTATCTGCGGTACCTATTTCCCGTACAGCGTACTGGGGGATGCCGCGCTGGTATTCCTGTTCAAAGAGTTTGCCTTCCCGGCGTACAGTTACATGCAGGAGGATGCTTAGTGCGTTTACGCAACTTACGCCCACACCATGCAGACCGCCGGACACCTTATATGTATTCTTGTCAAATTTGCCACCCGCGTGTAATACGGTCATTACCACTTCCAGTGCAGAACGGCCTTCTTTGGTGTTCATACCGGTAGGGATACCACGGCCGTCATCCACCACTTTGATGGAATTATCTTCGCAGATCGTAACCTCAATGTTCTTACAGAAACCAGCCAGTGCCTCATCTATAGAGTTGTCTACTACTTCATACACAAGGTGATGAAGACCTTTGATGCCGATATCGCCGATATACATCGCGGGACGCTTACGCACAGCCTCCAGGCCTTCAAGGACCTGTATACTATCCGCATCGTAGCCACTCTGGGCAGGGGTAGTTATTTGCGCTAATTCTTCGCTCATATTTGGGTGAAAATGTAGTTTAGAGTTGCATTGTCGTGAATTGTGCAAAAATACGAAAATTGGGCCTTATTTCCATAATAAAAGGGTGGTTTTTGTCCCGTTGATATCCACAGATCAGATAGGGGGATTTTTCCCCAGTGCTGTTTCCTTAATTCCTGTAAAAAGGGTTTTCCATACGAGGTTAAAGAAAGACTTTTCCGGGTCTCTGGTAAAATGCGGATAGGTTATCCGGGTTTCTCCGTTGTCGGGATTACTGTCTTTAATAACAAGGGCGTTGGCAAAGAGGCTGAGCAATCCTTTCCTTTTATATTCATGGGAATCTTCTTCTTTTTTCAGTATGCTGATCTTCAGGTCTTTATACAGGAATTTTATCTGTCCGGAGGCCTGGCGTTCATTGCCGGTCATGCTGAAGGTGAGATCATCTATATAGCATGATTTTACTTCTACCATGCCCAGAGGCTTGAGGATGGGATTTAATGACTTTCCTTCCATGTCTTTCAGTTGTCCGGACACGCCGAAGCCGCCGGTGGTATCTTTCAGGGAGAAGTCAAAATGTGCCCGCAGTTTGCCGCTGTTCATGAATACGGCGTCAAGATCGGCCGTGATCGTGCTTTTTTTCCGGATCATGCTGTCTATGTTCGTTATGTTCCGGAATGTGCCTCTCACTTGTTTGAAGCTGAGCTTGCCGGCTTCGTCAGATTTCGGGTTGATCTCTGTATATGTCAGATCTGCTTTTTTGCCGATCAGTGTATCTATATATATAGGTATGGGTATTTTCAGCAGTAGCTGGTTAGGGAACTGGCCATATTTTAATTGTCCGGACATGGGCAGTTTACGGTTGTGGTAAATATCCAGGTCTCCGTTTCCGATAACCAGTTTATTGGCCCAGATGACCTGTTGTTCCAGGAGTCGTCTGGGCTGGAGCTCGGAAAGTTCTATATCATTCAGTTTTACATCGAACCTGTCCCGCTGGTATACAGATCTTATATCGAACTGTTGCCGGGAATACCGGGGCTCTGCTGCGAATTGTCCTATACGGAGCATTTGTTTGCCGGCGCTGTAGCGGATATTTTTCAGGTGCATCCAGTAAAGGCTGTCGGGTGTCCGGTAGCGGTATTCTTTCAGGCCGAATTCGTAGTTGCGGGCATAGAGGAAACGGGTGGGATCTTCCAGGGCGGCGGAATCTATCAGGAAATCCTTTACCTGGATGCTGAGGTCTTCCAGGTGGGTGAATACCAGGCCGCTGTCTTTTTTGACAACGTTATATCTGAGGTTGGTGTGGTCCAGTATGAGGTTGCCCAGGTAGAGGGACTTTATTTTAGAAGAAATGTTCTGGTAGGCGTTCCGTTTTGCTGTGGTATCTATATTGCGGCTGTTCAGTTCCAGCATTACAATGGGATTCTGAAACTGTAATGAGCCGGCGCTCAATCTTTTTGTTGTGAAGTAGCGGAATACTTTAAAGTAGCGGAGGGAAACCCGGTCGGCCGTAAAGGAATAGATCAGTTTAGGCGCTCTTTGCTGTGCCTGCATGCGTTTATATACGTCCGGGTCTCTTATGAGGCTTACTTTTTCCAGGGTGAGGCTACCGGTGAGGAGGTTCAGGTCCATATTGGCATAGCGGAGAGTGTACAGGCTATCGGATATATCCTGTACATAAGAGCGTAGCTGCCATTGGATCTGCCTGTTCCAGCGGTGACTGATGTACCGGGAGACGCCGAGGACGAATACGATCAAAATGGCAAGAGCCAGAAGGGCTTTCTTCCAGATACGGGACAAGAATGATTTCTTTTGCATTGTGAATGAAATAAACGAAATTCATACCAAGAGTACGGTGATCTCAATCCGTTAATTATCAGCCAGCAGTAAAATAGATATATCGATCATTGTCGATGAATTGTAACGGTATTGTCAAACTCTCCCCGATTAAATTTTGAATGCCTATTTTTGTGACGGTTTTAACAAAAAAGTAAGGTCGTGAAAGAGGTACAGGATATATTATCATTAGCCATCCGGCAGCCCGCCATGAGCGATCAGCTGCAACTGGCAGAGAACGACACTGTTGCGGTGCCGGACTGCCTGGATTTTACATTGCAGCGGTTTACGTATGACCGTCCGTTGCCGGTAGAGGATGTGGCTATGGTGTTATATCAGCCTGCCAAGAGGGGACAGACAGCTGCTATAGAGCTCCGTTATTGTGTGGCGGGCAACAAGTACTGTCAGAATCCGGGTTGTACTGACCAGGTTTGTGCGGATAAGAAGAAGGATAACTGTGTACAGAAGTCTCCTTCTATAGACATGATCACCGTTCGTTTTCAGCCTGCATTTATACAGTCTTTACAGAAGGGCTCCACAAGTTCTACCCTGTTTGACATGCAGTCCCGTAAGCCTTTTGTTAAAACTATCCAGCCCAGTACCAAATCTAAAGAGGTATTGGACCAGATGGTGCATCATAATTATGACGGCGCCCTGAAAAACATCTTTCTCCAGAGTAAGGCGCTGGAACTCCTGCTTTTCAGCTCAGACCAGTTTGTACAGAATGATACTGACGACCGTTTTGGTTGCCGTTTCCTGACTCATCTTGAGGATAGGGAGAAGATCGAAAAGGCCAGGGGGATATTGCTGGAGCAGCTGGATGCGCCTATTACCATCCGTGACCTGGCCCGCCGGGTAGCTATGAATGAGTGCTACCTGAAGAAGGGGTTCAAAGCTATGTATGGTACCACTATTTATGATTATTTCCAGAAAGAGAGGATGGAAAAGGCGAAGAGCCTGTTGTATGAGAAGGGAATGTCTGTGTCTGAAGTGGCTATATTGATGGGATATTCCTGTATTTCTCATTTTTCTACTGCGTTTAAGAAGCATACGGGATTGAAGCCTTGTGAGCTGTTGCTCAGGTAGTTTTCGGTCTTTATTTTATATAAATGGGCTATAGATTGCTGGTAATCAGTTGTCTGTAGCCTTTTTTAATTTGCAGTGGAGAGAAAACTGCTCAAAAAAGCGGGTTTTGCCTTTGGTGAAACCCGCTTTTTTGAGGGGGCCTGTGGCCAGCTTGAAATTGAAATTTAACCTTTTCCCGATTTGATTATTAGTTTTCCCGAATACAAAAACGAAACCTGGAATATTGGTGTTTCTTTGTATCACGATCGGCAGATATCTATCCCGATCTTCCTTATAAGCTTCCTTATCAGATTTGACCGAGGTGAAAGCTTATAGACAAAGAGAGTAAAGCCATCAATTTTTTTTGCACGGTATCAAACACCAATTTTGACCTTTTGAAAGTGCAATTTTTGTCTGTAAGCTTTCTACCGTAATTACATAAAGCCGTCTCGTTCTTAAGCGAGACGGTTTTTATTTTTACGGGGTACGACAAAAAGACATGAGGGTATGGTGGCGCTAAAGTGCTACCGCAGTTCATACACTATCCATACTTTATAGTAGGCTTTGAGTAGGAGTATCCATACAGTATCCAGGAGGGGGCTTTGGCGTTGGGGGTGCCTTATTGGCAGTTCATACAAAAAGAAAACCCCGCCCAAAAGAGCAGGGTCTGTCCTATTTATCCCTATACCTATGAAATACTGATTTGTGAAAGTGTTATTCTATAACGGAACCGCTATCGTTCACCAGCACAGATTTCTCTGCTCCGTTATCCTGAATATTCACTTTATAATATGCAGTGGCTACGTCTGCTCTTTCAATTTTCCAGCCATCTTTTATTGTAGCGGCCGGATATTTTGTTTTCAGAGTAGTGGCTACTGTTTCCGGTAACCTGTCTGCTGCATATGAACTCCGGGTTGCTATCCACTTACCATCTGCGTCGTATTCTGCCGAAGTTTTTACGTCTTCTTTTGTGAAGTTAGCAATCCAATGTCCACTAAAATTCTTCGACCACTTTGCTTCGGTGCCGGAAAAGTTCTGCTGAAAAGCGTCCTTTACAACAACCGGAGCTACTACTTCTTTTTTAGCAACTACCTTCGTTTTTGTTTTTGCTGATTTTTTTTGTGCAAAAGTTGTGCCGGAAGATATGATCGCCACACAAAATATTACTAATAACTTTTTCATACTCAGATATGGTTTTTCTTGTTTGGGTTCGGTTTTTCAACCCTTTTTTCTTCCGTCGATAGTTACCAAAACAATGCCAAAGTCTTAAAAGCGAACAAATGCCCGGTAAAAATACAAAAAAAATCAGCAAATAAAAGCAAATTGGTTTTTTTTCCGGATGGAGACCTTTCCCAGCCTGCTTAAAAATCCGTAACTTTGCAGAATTTTAATCAACTATTTACATAAACGTCAAAGGGCGCAGAATTGTTTTATGGCCAGCAAATATCAGGAATATAATCAGCTGAATTTACCGCAGATAGAAAAAGAGATATTGGCGCACTGGGAGAAAAACCAGGCATTTGAACAGAGTGTAACACTGCGTGAAGGCGCTACTCCGTTTGTTTTTTACGAAGGTCCGCCGAGTGCGAATGGTATGCCTGGTATTCACCATGTTATTTCCCGTACCCTGAAAGATCTTGTGTGCCGTTATAAAACAATGAGCGGTTTCCAGGTAAAGCGTAAGGGTGGTTGGGATACACATGGATTACCTGTGGAACTGGGTGTGGAAAAAACGCTCGGTATTACCAAAGACGATATTGGTAAGAAGATCTCCGTTGAAGAATATAACAATACCTGCCGTACAGAAGTACTGAAATATAAAGATAAATGGGATGACCTGACCCGTAAGATGGGTTATTGGGTTGACCTGAAATCTCCTTATATCACTTTTGACAATAATTATATTGAGAGCCTCTGGTGGTGTGTGCAGGAACTGTATAAAAAGGGACTTCTTTATAAAAGTAAAAGTATCCAGCCTTATTCTCCGGCTGCCGGTACAGGTCTCAGTTCTCATGAGCTGAACCAGCCAGGTACATATAAAAATGTAAAGGACACTACTATTGTGGCCATGTTCAAGGCCCTGGAGTCTGAAAACTCTGCATTTCTTTTTGATATAGCCCGCAAGGCAGATCCGGCTGCGGAGGTATTCTTTATGGCATGGACCACCACGCCGTGGACACTGCCTTCCAACCTTGGCCTGACGGTAGGAGCTAATATAGAATATGCGCTGATCCGCACTTTCAATCCTTATACTCACCTTCCGGTGTTTGTTGTAATGGCAAAAGACCTGACCGGTAAATATTTCAAGAAAGAAGGAGAAGACGGAGATTTCAGCGCTTATAAAGAAGGAGATAAAGTAATACCCTGGCAGATACTTTCTGTTTTCAGGGGCAGCCAGCTGGAGAATATCCGTTATGAGCAATTGCTGCCTTATGTACAACCGGAGTCCGGAGACCCTTTCCGTGTACTGCTGGGTGATTTCGTTACTACTGAAGATGGTACGGGTATAGTGCATACGGCTCCTGCTTTTGGTGCGGACGATAACCGTGTGGGACAGAAATATGGTATAGGGATAATGACGCTGGTAGACCGCCAGGGTAAATTCCTGGATACAGTGGGAGAGTTTGGCGGCCGTTATGTAAAGAATTATAAATCAGACCCTGATTATAAAGATGTGGATGTTGATATTGCGGTGAAACTGAAAAAAGAAAACCGCGCTTTCAGGGTAGAAAAATATGAACATACCTATCCGCATTGCTGGCGTACTGATAAGCCGGTATTGTATTATCCGCTGGATGCCTGGTTTATCAATACTACGGCTGTCAAGGACAGGATGGTGGAACTGAACAAGACTATCAACTGGAAGCCATCTTCTACCGGTACCGGCCGTTTTGGTAACTGGCTGGAGAATATGGTGGACTGGAACCTGAGCCGCAGCCGTTACTGGGGTACCCCGCTGCCGGTATGGAATACCCTGAACCATTCATTCTTTAGTCCTGCTCAGGTGTATGGAAGTTTTGAGCCTTTAACCCGGAAATGTATTGGTTCCAGGGCAGAATTGAAAGGGGGGTATCAATTTGTTAAAAAAGAAGAATTTACGCGGGATATTCTGGATGAGAACAGCGAATTATATAAAAAAATTAAAAAATATAATTCAAAGCTTACGAATAGCAGGGATGAGGATCGTATAAATGTAGCGCCCATCCGTACAAAAATTTCAAAGAAAGAAGAAGTATTCGCTATTGATCTGGCAGCTGCAAACTGGTATTATACAGATCTTATTAAGAAATATTGTGTTGAAATAACAAATAGTGTAATTGAGTCGATTGATCTGCATAAGCCAATTGTTGATGATATCCTGTTTGATCATGAGGGTGCGATAATGTATCGTGAGCCGGACCTGATAGACGTATGGTTTGACAGTGGCGCTATGCCTTATGCGCAGTGGCACTATCCGTTTGAGAATAAAGAGGAATTCCAGAAGAGCTTCCCGGCAGATTTCATTGCAGAAGGTGTTGACCAGACCCGTGGCTGGTTCTATACCTTACATGCGCTTGGCGCCATGCTGTTTGACAGTGTAGCTTATAAGACAGTAGTGTCTAACGGGCTGGTGCTGGATAAGAACGGTAATAAGATGAGTAAGAGAGTGGGCAATGTTGTTGATCCGTTTGCTACGCTGGAGCAATTTGGCGCTGATGCTACACGCTGGTACCTGATCACGAATGCTTCCCCATGGGATAGCATGAAATTTGATCTGGAAGGTATCAAGGAAGTGCAGCGTAAGTTGTTCTCTACTGTTTACAACACGTATAACTTCTTCGCCATGTATGCCAACCTGGACAAATTCACGTTCAAAGAAGCATATATACCGCTGGAAGAGCGTCCTGAAATAGACCGCTGGATCATTTCTGTACTGAATACACTGGTAAAGGATGTAACGGCTTACTTTAATGATTATGAGCCTACCCAGGCGGGCAGGGCCGTACAGACCTTTGTAGATGAGCACCTGAGTAACTGGTATGTGCGTTTATGCCGCCGCCGTTTCTGGAAAGGCGATTACGGGCATGATAAGATCTCAGCTTACCAGACGTTATATGAATGCCTGGAAACTTTGTCCCAGCTTATGGCTCCGGTATCTCCGTTCTTTGCAGACTGGTTATTTGGCAATCTGAACAGCGTGAGTGCACGTCATGCGGAAGGTTCGGTACATCATATGAATTTTCCTGTTGCGGTTGCAGGCGCTATAGATGCTGACCTGGAAGAAAGGATGCAGCTGGCGCAGGATATCTCTTCCCTGGTGTTGTCTCTCCGTAAGAAGGTAAATATTAAGGTGCGCCAGCCTTTGCAGAAGATCCTTATACCTGTTCAGAACGTTCATATAAAGGAGCAGATAGAAAAGATCGGGCACCTGATAAAAAGTGAGGTGAATGTGAAAGACATTGAGTATCTTACAGAAACGGAAGGTTTCATAAAGAAAAAGATCAAGCCGAACTATAAATCCCTGGGTAGTAAGATGGGGGCAAAGATGAAAGCTGTAGCAGCTGCTATAAGTGCTTTCTCGGCAGCTGAGATTGCCTCCCTGGAACGTGAAGGCCAGTTTAACCTGCTAGTAGAAAATGAGGAGCTGTTAATACAGCTATCTGATGTAGAGATCATTTCAGAAGATATTCCCGGATGGACAGTTGCAAACAAGGGCGCCCTTACTGTAGCGCTTGACATTACCATTACTCCTGAATTGCTGGATGAAGGGAATGCCCGGGAACTTGTTAATCGTATCCAGAAAATCAGAAAGGACAGTGACTTTGAGTTGACAGACAGGATACAGGTAAAAGTGGCGGTAATAGACAGCCTGAAATCGGCGATTATTAACTATAATGACTATATTTGCACGGAAATTTTGGCAGATAGTCTGGAAATGGTGCCGGAATTACAGGATGGAATTGAAATAGAAGTAAATGATTTGACATTCAACGTATTAGTTAACAAAAAAAGCTAATCCCATGGCAACAAGCAAGAAAGTTGCTATTAAAAAGACCCAGAAAGCAGCAGCACCGGCTAAGAAAGCAACGGTAAAGCAGGCTACACCCGCTAAAAAAGCAGCTGCCAAACCCGCAGCAAAAACTTCGGCGGTATCACCTGCCAAGGCGCCTGTTAAAACGGCAGCGCCTAAGGTGGCCAGCAAACCGTCTAAACCCACTGTTGCAAAAAAGGTTGTTGCCACAAAAAGTAAATCACCGGTT
This sequence comes from Chitinophaga tropicalis, assembly GCF_009758205.1. Classification (GTDB taxonomy): domain Bacteria; phylum Bacteroidota; class Bacteroidia; order Chitinophagales; family Chitinophagaceae; genus Chitinophaga; species Chitinophaga tropicalis. Next base: position 209,469 of record NZ_WRXN01000001.1, on the reverse strand, counting down.
ACCCAGACGGCTTCGTCCAGTAAATCTGTAGTAAAAAAGACACCCGTAGCGGCCTCCGCAGCGCCGCAACCCGTTAAGAAAGCAGTCACTGCCAAGCAGGCTGCTTCTGTGAAAGCGCCTGATACAAAAAAAGTAGTGACGCAGCGCGTTACTGCAGATAAAGAAAAACAAATTTCCAAGCCAGAAGAAAAAGTAGTAATAATGCCAGTAAAAAATAATAAAGAAGATAAAGAAAAGGCTGTTGCTAAAGATGCGGGTAAAAAAACTGCTGAGAAAGTACAGAAAACAGAAAAGGTAGCGGCTAAGGCTGAGAAACCGTCTGGGGAACGTACTGAGAAGGCAGATAAAAAAGGCTCTAAAGCAACAACATTGGTTACCTACCAGCCGGAGTTCACAAAGTCTGTACTGGATCAGCCGGAACAGCCTGCCGGTCCCGTATACCGCTATAGTGATACAGATCTGCAGGAATTTAAAGATCTTATCCTGAAAAAGCTGGAATCTGCCAAGAAAGAACTGGTTTACCTGCAGGGGTTAATTACCCGTAAAGACGAAGCCGGTACTGACGATACAGAAAACAAATACATGAGTATGGAAGATGGCAGTGGTTCTCAGGAGAGGGAACAGCTGAACCAGATGGCCAGCCGTCAGATCCAGTTCATTGATCACCTGGAGAAAGCCCTGGTGCGTATTGAAAATAAAACTTACGGTATCTGCCGTGTAACAGGTAAGCTGATAGATAAAGCCCGTCTGCGTGCAGTTCCTCATGCTACGCTGAGTATTGAAGCGAAGCTTGCGAAGAGTAAATAAGATCTTTTTAAGATAGAAAAACTCCTGGTCTGTAAGATCAGGAGTTTTTTTATTGGAAGTAATAGTGTGTGAGAAAGGTTATTGGACCTGTGGCCGGACTAAGAATTCAGGCTGAGATACTAAGCCTCTATTGAATATAAAAAAACGTCTCTCCGGATGGAGAGACGTCAAATTGTAAATAAACAGGGGTTCCAAGGAGATTATTTTATGAAACCTCTTGTTCTTTTTTACGTTTTCCGATATGCCTGGCGGCCAGGTACATAAGTCCTACGGACGCCAATCCTATCAGACTGCCAACACCAATGCGGCGTGCCTGTTTTTTGCTGATAGCCGGAAGACGTATCCTGAATTTCTCGGGACTTGCCTGGGCAATCTCTAACAAGGGTTCCATCCATGGGCCGGGAATAATTTTATCGGCAATCCGTTCTATACGGTTATCCACCGCGTCGAATGCCACTCCGATGCCTGCTGCCTCCAGCAGTTGGGTACTATCGGAACCACTGCCAACGTAGATTATGTTCTGCGGCAAAACGTGGTATTTGTCTGCAATATAGGACAATATATTGCTCTTGCAATAAAACGCTGCTTTAGTGGGGTCTTCTTTATCATGACAGAGGAAGTATTCCGGGATTGTAATTTCGCCGGTTGCCACGCTATCAAACAAATGCAGCCGGTTGGCAAATACAAAATCCATTCCCAGCCGGTTCCTGATATGACGTGCTATACATTCAAATCCGTCGGTGATGAGCCCGCAGGTATACCCTCTTTTCTTCAGTTCACGTACCACTGCTTTAATATCTGGCGTCAATGGTATATCATCTGCTACTTCCAGCAGCTCTGCGAGGTTGCGGTGGCGTAACATGGCGGCAGTATGTTCGAGGATGCTGGGCTGGTCTGTGTACCGGGCCCTGATGTCCTGCAGTTCTTCTTCAAAGCCAAATTCCCTGGCGGCATGCTGCAGGTAGTCTTCTGTGAAGATGGTTTCATCCAGGTTGAAGATCACCATTTTGTGCAGCTTGTCGATAGATTCGAGGATGGAATATTCCATCTGTTCCCTGATAATGTTGATGTTACCGAGTGTTGCCAGGTTTTCCTGCGGAATGTTCTCTGCTTTGCGTAGGATGGTCCTGGATACTTCGCGTGACATTTTACTGAGTTGTTCCCAGGTCTGCATGGCATTCTCTACCCTGCCAATATTAGCTTCTGTAATGCGGGCGCCCATCAGATGCATATCTATCAGCAACCCGATATCGACACCGTAATCATTTTCAAACTGTACCTGTGAGAGAAAAGATCTTTTTGCTGCTATCATGCCGCTGAGTGGCTGATTAAAACCTGCCAGGCCGGGAAAGAGGATGCTCAGCAGCGGTTTTGCTACCAGTTGTGTTACTCTTCCTGCCTGCCTTTCGAAATAGGATTTTACAAAGTCGGCTTTACCTTCAATGATAGGATCTGTGAGTAATTCCACAATGTTATCCGGGTATGTAAGGATATCTCCATCCACATACATCACAATATCATTCTTGGCTGCCATCATTCCTTCGCGCATGGAGATACCTTTTCCACGCTGGCTGCTTGTAATTACACGAACTTTCTCCTTTAATGCTTCTTCTACTGAATTGTCGTTCGAATCATCGTCAACAACAATGATCTCAATCTTGCGGGACGTCTTTTTAATAGTTTTGATTACCTGCCGTAAAGTTGCGCCTTCATTCAAAACCGGAATAACTATGGAAATCATAGGCGATGCTGATTGATTAGAAGGTGAAATAATGCCCAGTCACAAAGGCTGGAGTAATGGATTTAGCGCCAATAGGTCGCAAAAATGGGGCCATAGCCGGGGTTGCATGCAGGGTGTAAGGCATATATGAAGCAGAACGGCCGCAGGAATTTTCCTGCGGCCGTTACTGACAAGTATCTTTATCTGTCACTTAAACTCCTGCATTTCAACGAGTTTTCTGTAAATGCCGTCGTTAGCGATCAGTTGTTCATGTGTACCTTTTTCTTTGATCTCTCCTTTATCAAGTACTACAATTTCGTTGGCATGCTGGATAGTGGAAAGGCGGTGTGCTATTACAATAGTGGTGCGGTTTTCCATCAACTTGTCCAACGCTTCCTGCACCAGTTTTTCTGATTCGGTATCCAATGCGGAAGTTGCTTCATCCAGGATGAGGATGGGAGGATTTTTGAAAATGGCGCGGGCAATGGTGAGGCGCTGGCGCTGGCCGCCGCTCAGTTTCATACCGCGGTCGCCAATGACAGTATCATAGCCGTTTTCCAGCTGTATGATAAATTCATGTGCATTGGCAATTCTGGCTGCTTTGATGACTTCTTCTTTGTCAACGTTGTGCTGGCCAAATGCGATGTTATTAAAAACGGTATCGTTAAAGAGGATGGCCTCCTGGGATACCATGCCCATCAGGTTGCGGAGATCGTGCATTTTTACATCGCGGATGTCCTGGCCGTCTACCAGGATGCTGCCGGAGGTAACATCGTAGAAACGGGGCAGCAGGTCTGCCATGGTAGATTTACCGGCGCCGCTTTTCCCTACCAGGGCTACCATACGGCCTTTAGGGATGGTGAGCTGCACATTTTTCAGCACAGCATGTTCCTTATAGGCAAAAGTGATGTTGTTGTATACGATCTCCTTGTTAAAGGAAGCCAGCGGTTGTGCGTTAGGTTTATCCTGTATGGGATTGGGAGTGTCAATGATACGCAGCACTCTTTCTCCTGCTGATAATCCTTTAGGCAATGCTGTGAGGGCTGAGCCTATGGATTTGGCGGGGGCAAGTATCTGGAAGTAGAAGCCAAGATATGCAATGAAAGATCCTGCATCCAGCTTGGAAGAGCCGGACAGGATAAGGTTTCCGCCATACAGCATGATCACAATCACTACCATTACTCCCAGGATCTCTGATACGGGAGAGGCCATTTCGCGCTGATTCTGTATGGATTTCACGGTACGGGCAAAGGCCATATTATCTGAGTCGAATTTCCTGCTGATGAATTTCTCTGCATTAAATGCCTTGATAATACGGATGCCTGACAGTGTTTCTTCGCTGATATTCAGTATTCTGCCCAACAGGTTCTGACTGAGGTTGGATTTCTTTTTCAGCTTTTTGGATACGGAGCTGATGATGAAACCGGATACCGGAAAGAATACGAGAGTAAAAAAGGTCAGTTCCTTTGAGATGAGGAACAGGGAAATGAATGTGCCTATAATTACCAGCGGGTCGCGGAAGATGGTTTGCAGTGAAGTAACAACGGAGTTTTCCACTTCCACAACATCGCTACTGATGGTAGAGAGCAGGTCTCCTTTACGTTCGTCATGAAAGAACTGCAGGGACTGGGTACTGAACTGGTGAAACAGGTGTTCCCTCATTTTGCGTACCATGCTCACCCTCATACGGGTCATTACTTTCTGGCTGAGGTAGCCAAATATGTTTTTCAGTATGATGGTGATGAAAAGAACGACGCAGACATATACTAAAACTATAAATTCGGAGTAGTTGGTTAAAAGAACGTGCATATAGTAATAAAACACATCTTTCAGGTAGGTAAAGGAGAGGGTAAATGCCGGCAATTGGGTCACTACTGCTCTTTTACCTGTTTCGAACAACTGATTCATCAGGGGGATGAGCAGTGTAAAGTTCATCAATCCGAAAATGGTATAGAGGACGACGTATACAATATACTCCGGAACATAGTGGTGATAAGGTTTTGATAAACTCAACAGCCTAAAAAAAGTCTTCATCTTATAATTATTTATTCTTATCAGTTCATCCGTTCCGGCAGCGGGGAGTGAATTTAAGTCGTCCCGCGCATGCCTGTTTCCTTATCTTTGCCGGAGAGGATTGAATTAAGGGTGCAAGTTAATACAATCTCAAATCTTATATCATTATGCAGGAAAGCAAAAGACAGAAACAAATCGGACAATTGTTGCAGAAGGAACTGAGTGAGATTTTTCAACGTATGGGGTTTAACGTGCTGGAGGGCGGGATGATCTCCATTTCCGCGGTAAGGATCACGCCGGACCTGCTTGAGGCCAGGGTGTACCTGAGTATGTTCCAGATAGCTGATACACATGAAATGGTGAACAGGATAAAGGAGAGGATGGGTGAAATAAAGAAGGAACTGGGTAACCGGGTGGGTAAGCAGCTGCGCCGGATACCTGAGATCTCTCTTTTCCTGGACGATACCCTGGAGTATGTGTTTAAAATGGAGGAGTTATTTAAGAAGATCAAGGACGACGAAGCAGGGAAGGAAAACAAATAAAAAACAGGAATTTGATCTGGCAGTTCGCATCCCGTTATTTCAGGGCCAAGAAAAGCACCAATGCCATTAATATCATTGCCTGGGTGAGTGTAACGGCCATTGCTGTCGGTACAGGAGCGCTGATCATCATACTCAGTGTGTTCAATGGGTTTGAGGGATTGGTAAAATCGCTGTATTCTACTTTTTATCCGTCGGTAAAAGTCAGCCCGGTAAGCGGGAAGACCCTTACCCTTACTTCGCGGCAGCTGCAGGAGATTGCGGGTGTTCCCGGGGTGGCCTATGCTACGGAAGTAATAGAGGAGAAAGCGGTAATGCGTTATGGCGAGGGGGAACAGACCATTGCCATTCTTAAGGGGGTAGACAGCAACTACAACAAGGTGGCAGCGGTGAATAAAAGCATTGCCAGGGGCCGTTTTGATACAGGAGATGAGCTGGCGTACCGGGCAGTGCTGGGTGTAGAGCTGGAAATGGCCCTGGGGGTAGATGTGGAGAAAGATATGATGCCGCTTACCGTATACCTGCCACGGAGGAATGTGGGCAGCGGGGCACTTTCAGAGGAGGCCCTGGGCACAGGCACGCTTTATCCTGCCGGCTCTTTTGCTATTCAGCAGGAGTTTAACAGCAAATATGTGATCACCAATATTGCTTTCATGCGTGGGTTGCTGGGTATGAAGGAGAATGAGATGTCTGCGCTGGAAGTAAAGGCCAGACATGGTGTAGATGATAACCTGCTGAAGAAGCAACTGGAAACTGTGCTGGGAAAGGGGTATACGGTTGAAACACGTTATGAACAGAATAAGACGCTGTATGGTATTATGCAGATGGAGCGCTGGGCGGTGTATGTGATCATGACCTTTGTGCTGGCCATTGCAGCTTTCAATATGATAGGTTCCCTTTATATGCTGGTGATGGAAAAGCAGAAAGACATTACTATTCTGAAGGCCATGGGGGCAAAATCCAGTCTTGTTACCAGGATCTTCCTGGCGGAGGGGTTGATCATTGCGGGGATAGGTGCTGCGATCGGATTTGTGATCAGCATTGTGTTCTGTGTATTACAGCAGCAGTTCGGGCTGATAAGGCTGGATGAGCAGTCGTTCCTGGTGAATGCATATCCTGTAAGCATGCAGGTAAGTGATTTCCTGCTGGTGGGAGTTACTATACTGGTGATAGGTGTGGCGGCAAGCTGGTATCCTGCCAGGAGGGCGGGGAAGCAGGCTATAGAACTGAAGGCCACCTGATCCTGATATTGTATTAAAAGGAAAGGCTCTCACCGCGGTGAGAGCCTTTCCTTTTAATATTTTAGCCTGGATTAATAATCGCCCAGTTCTGCTGGTTCCGGCAGTTGTGCCAGTGCTTTAGCCAGTTGTTCATCACTTGGAGCGATGCCATGCCATTCGTGGTGACCTTCCATGAAGTCAACCCCTTTACCCATCACTGTTTTCATGAGGATAACGATTGGCTGTCCTTTGCCGGTCAGGCTGATAGCTTTTTCCAGTGTAGCTACTACTTCATCCATATTGTTACCGTCCATGTGCAGCACTTTCCAGCCAAAAGCGGCAAATTTAGGTTCCAGGTCTCCCAGGCCGGCTACATCTTCTACTGTACCATCAATCTGCTGGCCGTTCCAGTCAACTGTAACGATGAGGTTATCTACTTTATGATGGGGAGCGAACATGATGGCTTCCCAGTTCTGACCTTCTTCGAGCTCGCCATCGCCATGGAGGGAGAATACGAAGCGGTCGTCGTTATTGAGTTTTTTTGTCAGTGCAGCGCCGATAGCCACGCTCATACCCTGGCCCAGGGAACCGGAGGCGATCCTTATACCTGGCAGGCCTTCGTGAGTGGTGGGGTGGCCCTGTAAGCGGGAGTCCAGCTTACGGAAGGTGGACAGTTCTTTTTTGTCGAAGTAACCGGCATGGGCCAGCGTGCTGTAGAATACAGGAGAAATGTGCCCGTTGGAAAGGAAGAACAGATCCTGGTCTCCACCATCCATATCAAAAGGCTGCGGTTTGTGCTGCATTACTTTGAAGTAAAGAGCGGCAAAGAAATCCGCGCAACCTAAAGATCCGCCCGGATGGCCGCTCTGGCAGCCATGCACCATACGAACTATATCCCGTCTTATCTGAGTAGCTATGTCTTTCAACTGAGGCATGATAATTGCAAATTTATGAGTCGCTAAATTAATAGAAATTAGATATAATCATACATAATTTATGTGTACAAAATACCGTTTTTTATCAACCCAAGGTATCAAATCTTTTAATTTCCTATTTTTATGATACACATTTGGTTGAAATTAATATCTTTGTAATAATCAAGCCCCTCCCAGATGGAGAATGTTTTAATCGCTACTGTCCTAAGTTTTGTTGTTACCTATTTTGCGATACCTGTACTGATACGGGTTGCAGAATTGAAACATCTTTATGACGAACCGGACGAACGGAAATCACATAAGGCCAGAATCCCAACTTTAGGGGGAATTGCCTTTTTTTCTGGATTTGTAATGGCCTCTGCGGTATGCGTACCTGCTTTGGCTGATTCTCCGTTCCAGTACCTGGTAGCAGCTTTCCTGGTTATTTTCATGGTAGGTATGAAGGACGATATTGTTGGCCTTTCCCCGCTGAAAAAGCTGATAGGCCAGCTGATGGCTTCTTTTGCAGTGATCTATCTCGGCAATCTCCAGATCAACAGTATGTATGGATTAATGGGTATGTATGCCCTGCCTCCTCATTTCAGCCTGTTGCTCACATATTTTACTTTCCTGGTTATTATTAACGCTTTCAACCTGATAGACGGGGTAGATGGCCTGGCAGGCAGTATTGGCATGCTGGTGTCCGGAGTACTGGGTACTTATTTCCTGTATACGGGGGAGCTGATATATGCGGTAATGGGGTTTGCCCTGGCCGGAGGCCTGGCAGCTTTCCTTATCTATAATATATCTCCTGCAAGGATCTTTATGGGGGATACCGGTTCCCTGCTGGTAGGGCTGGTAAATGCCATCCTGATCGTCAAATTTATAGAAGTGGGAGGCAATCCGTCCGGCAAATTGCCTGTAGAAGCTGTTCCCGCTATCGCTATTTCTATCCTGATCCTGCCATTATTCGATACATTACGTGTATTCTCGATCCGTATGATGCATGGCCGGTCGCCTTTTTCTGCTGACCGTAACCACATACACCACTATCTTCTGGCATTGGGTCTGAATCATAAACAGACTACCCTGACGTGTGTGACAGTAAATGCCATGTATATTGCTGTTGGTTTTGTACTTCAGGACCTGGGCGCTACCTGGCTGCTGCTGGCGGTAGTAGGATCTGCCCTGGTGCTGACAGGTATCCTCTATTACATGAAAAAGAAGAAGGAAGCTGTACTGCGTGCGCTGGCAGTGTCTGCCATCAGGGATTCTGTTACTGACAGCACTGCTATTACCCAGCCTAAAGTGCTTAGGGTAAGCACTAAAGGGATGTTGCAGGATAAGTAGCTGTTACCTGTAATTATATTGTCCACGGCTTTAATGAATACTCCCTCCTTTGTTACGACTTTCGAATTTCAGATAAATCCTGTAGGTTTGCAGGCACTTAATTATTTTTTGCTATGCAAGATGATCTAACGTTAATTATGGACGATGCAGCCGGGTCTATGCAAAAGGCCATCGCGCACCTGGAAGTGGAACTCACCAAGATCAGGGCCGGTAAGGCAAACCCCCAGATATTGGATGGTATTACGGTAGAATATTATGGTGCTCCTACTCCCCTTGCACAAGTTGCAAACGTGAGTGTAGCTGATGCCCGCACCCTGACGGTACAACCCTGGGAAAGAAACATGCTTCAGCCCATAGAAAGGGCCATTATTGCCTCCAACATCGGTATTAACCCCCAGAACGACGGGCAGATCATTCGTTTGTTCCTGCCACCCCTTACTGAAGAAAGAAGGAAAGAATTTGTGAAACGTGCGGCTGGTGAAGGTGAACAGGCAAAAGTAGCTATCAGGAACATCCGCAGGGATGCTATTGAGGGTATTAAAAAACTACAGAAAGATGGTTTGAGTGAGGATATTGCGAAAGATTCAGAAGCTGATATCCAGTCGCTGACCAACAAGTATATTGAGATCGTGGATAAGCATTGCGCTCAGAAAGAGAAAGAGATCATGGTGATCTAAAACCTGTTCTTTAACCGCCGGTGGCGGGGTAAAGCAAAACGCTGATCCGGAACGGATCAGCGTTTTGCTTTATTGACCATATATACTCCGATCAGTATTACTCCAAGGCATATTACCTGCAGGAAGGAGATCTGTTCTCCGGCTACAAGTCCCCAGCCAATAGCTACCACCGGTAAAGCATAAGTGACCATAGAGGCAAACAGGCCACCGGCCTGTGTTATGAGGATGTAGAATAATACGGAGGCTATGCTGCTGCCTAATATTCCCAGTGTAATACTGGCTGCCACAGAACTCCACGGTATGGCAGGGCCGGACAATAAACTGAAGAAGCCAGAGAAATAGAGTACCGGCAAGGTGAATAGTCCGCAGAAAAAGAGTGCAATAGATCCCAGCTGCAGGGAATTGTAGGTCTTCAGGTGATGATGTACCAGGGAGATATTCACTCCGTAACATACGGTAGCCAATACTATCCACAGCCCATAATACCAGTATCCTGTATCTACGCCATTCACGGCAAAGAGCATGGCCACACCGGCCAGGCCTATACAGATACCCAGCAGCTGCTGCCTGATAATGGGCGTTTTATAAATGAAAAAGCCCGCCAGTAGCGCCATTAGTGGCGTCAGGCCATTCAGGATACCTGCCAGGGCGCTGTCAATGCGGGTTTCCGCAATACAAAAGAGGTAGGCGGGTATAAGATTGCCTAAGATGCCGGACAGAATGATAAGAGGTATCTTGCTGACAGGGGTTTGCCGTATATATTTGAAAAAGAATGGCAGCAGGGAGATGCCGGCACTGAATATTCTCAGGCTGGCTACCTGGTAAGGGGTAAGTCCCTGCAATCCTATTTTCATCAGGATAAAGGAACTGCCCCAGGTTAAAGAGAGCAACAGGAAAATACTCCAATGAAGTGCACGTTGGTTCAAGATGTGGCGGTTTAGATGCGCAAAGGTCTGCATATTTTTTATTATGGGGGAAATTTTCAACACTTCGGAGTATTTTTTGTTAGTCATAGGAGATAAGACCCATAATAATGAATAAGATCAAATTATCCTCCATCAGTACAGATGCACCCAAAGACATCAGTAAAGAAGAAACCAAAGAAATTACGAAACAGCTGTTGAAAGAACTGGATGAGTTGCAGAACCTCCTGTACGCTGAACATAAACATTCCCTGCTGGTAATTGTACAGGGTATGGATGCCAGCGGTAAAGATGGATTGATCAGGAAAGTGATAGGTAGTATGAACCCATATGGAGTGACCATACAATCTTATAAAGCCCCTACAGCTGAAGAGATGGACCATGATTTTCTCTGGCGCATTCACCGCTGCGCCCCGGCTAAAGGAGCGGTACAGGTATTTAACCGTTCACATTATGAAGATATTCTCATTCAGCGTGTGCATAAATGGATAGATGATAAAACTGCACAGAAAAGAATGAAAGCTATCAATCATTTTGAATGGCTGCTCACTGAACATAATAATACTACCATACTGAAATTCTATCTGCATGTATCGCAGGAAGAGCAGGCTGCGAGGCTGAAAGAGAGAACAGAAGACCCGAAGAAGATGTGGAAGTACAATGCAAAAGACCTTACGGAAGCAAAGCTCTGGAAAGAATATATGGAGATGTACGAAGATGCTTTCGAGAACTGTAATGATATTCCATGGATCATTGTGCCTGCTGACCGTAACTGGTACAAGGAATACGTAGTGGCGAAAACGTTAGTAGAGACATTGCGTTCACTTGACATGGAATACCCTGTCTTGAATAAATAATGTTTTAAATCTATCTTAGCTATATCATTCCATCTTCACTTCTAAAAAGTTATAATTATGTCATTCCTGAAGGAGTTCAAAGAGTTTGCAACAAAAGGAAATGTAATGGACCTGGCCGTTGGTGTGATCATTGGCGGTGCTTTCGGAAAGATCGTTTCATCTCTCGTAGAGAACATACTGATGCCGGTGCTGGGGTTATTTACGCAGGGCGCGAATTTTACGGATAATTTCTGGCTGATGAACGATAGTAAGGGTACGGGTTTCAAATCTCTTGCAGAAGCTAAAGCTGCCGGAGCGCCTGTATTTGCTTATGGTGCATTTATTCAGAGTATTATTGATTTTGTTATCATCGCTTTCTGCATTTTCCTGCTGATAAAATTCATGAATCGTCTTACACGTAAGAAAGAAGAGGCTCCTGCAGCGCCACCAGAGCCAACTACACAGGAGAAGTTGCTTATGGAGATACGGGATGCTTTGAAGAATAAATAAATCAGGCGAATATTTTTTGCTCAACAAAACCACTTTTGCTGAAGGCCGGCTGCAAATTAGCCGGAGATAAAAGGCGAAAGTGATTTTGTTGAGCAGTTTAGTTTTATAATTTTGCAGCGGTACAAATTTTAAACGGCCCCTGTTTGTAAATGCCGTAATTGCATTAATTGAAAATTAACTATTTAGCTGATGAGAAAATCTATCCTCATTATTATCTGTCTGTTATCGTGCCGGCAAGCACTCTTTGCACAGAGCGACTGGATGAAAACCTCCCGCGAAGAAGCCAGCGGTAAGATCAAGAAAGATGATAAGGATACAACTGTTGCCTTATGGAAGAAAGGAGGCATATTTAACCTGAACGTTAACCAGGGCTCACTGACCAACTGGGCCGCAGGTGGTGACAAATTCTCTTTCTCAGTAGCTTCTTCACTGAGTGCTTTTGCTTTCTATAAAAAAGGGAAGCATACCTGGGATAATGTGCTTGATCTCGCATACGGCTATGTGAACACCACCAGTCTTGGCGGCCGTAAAAGCGATGACCGTATAGGCCTTACTACCAAATATGGTTACGGCATTGCCAAAAATCTTTATCTCAGTGCTTTGCTGGATTTGCGTACACAGTTCACCGATGGTTATCTCTATGGTTCTGATACTGTAAAACCGGAACTGGTATCCCGTTTCTTCTCTCCTGCATATGTCCTGTTATCTCCAGGTCTTGATTATAAGCCCAATAATGAGCTTTCAGTCTTTTTCTCTCCTGTTACAGCCCGTTATGTAGTGGTAATGGACAATTACCTGGCATCGCAGGCTGCTTTTGGGGTGGATACCGGTAAGCATGTGAAGTCTGAATTTGGTGCTTATCTGACAGTTAACTGGGTGAAGACCTTAGCTAAAAATATAGTGTACAAGACGAGGATGGACCTTTTCTCGGATTACAAGCATAATCCTCAGAATGTTGATCTGTTCTGGACAAACAGCCTTAACCTGCAGGTAAACAGGTATATTTCTGCTGTTATATCTGTAGATATGATCTATGACGATGATGTAAAAGTGTTCAAGAATGAGAAGACGGGCGTTATGGGGCCACGACTACAGGTCAAACAGGTAATCGGGGTCGGGTTTACGGCAAAATTTTAGGAATGGCTGCGCTTAGCGCAGCCATTTAAATATCTGGCAGATACCTACCTGTTTTTTCCTATTTTTGGAGGCCTGATCTATTATGAGCGATAATTCCTACAAAATAAAACTCCCCCAGTTTGAGGGGCCGTTTGACCTGCTGCTTTTCTTTATTGAAAGAGATGAGCTGGATATCTACAATATTCCTATTAATACGATTACCCAGGACTTCCTGGCCTATATCCATCACCTTGAATCGCTGAACATTGAACTGGCCAGCGAATTCATCCTTTTTGTGTCTACCCTGATGAGGATCAAGGCTAAGATGCTGCTTCCGCGTAAGGAACTGGATGAACAGGGGCTGGAAATAGACCCCAGGCAGGAACTGATAGATAAGATACTGGAATACAAGCGTTTCAAGCAGGCCGCTGCAGAGCTGGCAGAGCGGGAAGCAGAACGTATGCTCCAGATCAAAAGAGGGAATATTGCCAAAGAACTGGCCAATATCGGGGAAATTACCAGTGAAGGTACTGAGGTACAGACACTTACGCTGTTTAAGCTGACCAAGACCTTCGAAAAGGTGATGCAGCGTGTGAAACAGCGTGAAAATAAGCCTCAGCACGTGGTATATAAATATGATTATACCATGGAAGGCTCCCGTGAATATATGATAGACCTGGCAAGACAGGAAAAGACAATGGCTTTTGAGAAGATATTTGACCTGTGCCGGGACCGTGTGCATGCTATTTTCCTTTTCCTGGGTATGCTGGAGCTTGTGCAGATGAAATACCTGGGAATTATGGTAGGTGAAGGCAGGAATAACTTTATAATTGATTACATTGAACCTGAAGACCGGGAAATAGAAGTGGCCGGTACCTTAGACCTGGAATGAGTGACAAACGTGAACATATAGAGATCGTATCCTTACCGGAATACGCGCATACGGACCCCAAATTCGTTGTGTCAGGTCTGTGTGAGCTTGGGAAGGGATTCTTTGACAATAACAGCATTCCACACCGGCATGATTTCTATACTGTTTACTGGATAAAGAAAGGGCAATTGTTACATACCATAGATACAGTGACCCATGCCGTAAAGAAGAACACCCTGTTCTTCCTGGCGCCGGGGCAGGTGCATAAAATGGAATTCAGCGAGAAAGTAGAAGGTTATATGATCGCTTTCCAGGATGCCTTTATGTGTCTGAAAGACCAGGCAGCTACTCTGATGGGCATTAACTCTTCCCTTTTCTTTAACAACCAGTTCAGCAGCGTGATCACCCTGAACCCTGAACAGGAGAAGGATTTTGAGATGCTGGTGCACATGATGATGAAAGAGTTGAAAGAGCAGGCTGCTGAATATGAAACCGCCCTGCATGGCCTGCTGAGATATTTCCTGGTGCTGGCTTCCCGTATTAAAGGCAGCAGTGTTGTAGCTACCCCCGATCAGCACGTTACCCATAACAGTTCTGTTTTCCTGCAGTTCAAGAACCTGATAGAGGAAAAATATACTATATTGAAGAATGTGTCTGATTATGCCAGCCTGCTCTATATTAAACCGGTATTACTGAATGAGATCAGCAAGCAGCTGTCTGGTATTACGGCGGGAGAGCATATCAGGAACCGTGTGATCCTGGAAGCGCAGCGTTATTTATATAATACAGACCTTTCTGCAAAAGAAATAGCCTATAAACTGGGCTTTGAAGACCCCCATTACTTCAGTCGTTTCTTCAAGAAATACACCAGCCAGACCCCTTCTGAGTTTAAAGAAGCTTCTAAAGCAAGCGTTTGATCTTCCTCCGCAAAAAAAAGTCCACCACTTAAGTCTTTTTATCCATTCCGAATATTTGTTGCAACAGCTAATTTTGTATTGTCTTAATCAAACGGATATGGCAATGGGGTGAAAGAATAAGGTTAAAGGCAAAGTAATTGCATATCAATCTTTAAATAAGCATACTTAAAACATTAAACTCAAAAAATTAAACTTACAGTTATGGCAATCTGGAAAATCGATCCTACTCACAGTGATGTAGAATTTAAGATCAGGCACCTGATGATCACCAATGTAACAGGATACTTTGGTAAGTATGATGCTACAGTGGAAAGCAACAGTGATGATTTCACGGATGGTAAGATCACTTTTGAAGCTGATGTAAACAGCATTTCCACGAAGAACGAACAGCGCGATCAGCATCTGCAGGCGGAAGATTTCTTCCATGTAGCGCAGTATCCGAAGCTGAATTTCGTTTCTACCGGTGTGAAAAAAGTAGATGATGAGAATTATAAAGTATCCGGCGATCTGACTTTGCGTGGTGTGACCAAACCAATAGTACTGGATGTTGAGTTCAGTGGTATTGTGAAGGACCCATATGGACAGACCAAAGCAGGATTTGAAATAAAAGGCAAGATAAACAGGAAGGATTTTGGGGTTTCATTCAATGCGGTAACTGATAATGGTGGATTGATGCTGGGTGAAGAAGTGAAATTGCTGGCTAGTGTGCAGTTTGTAAAACAGGCTTAATGAATGAATGTGTTTTCTGGCACAGGAGGGGAAAATAATGGTTCAAAGAAAGATTTTTTAGGATTGATTGCCAGAAATAGTGTGCGGAGCCGGATGAAGTAATTCATCCGGCTTTTTTGTGTGCAGAAAAAGAAATAGTAATTTGGGATGATTAACCAGTCTTTCACTGATTCAAATATTCATTAATCCATACAAAAGCATTAATCATGAAAAGATCTGCATCCGCTAACTGGAAAGGTACCGGTAAAGATGGAAAAGGTACAGTAAGTTCACAGTCGGGCGTATTGAACAATACTGCTTATTCCTACAAAAGCCGCTTTGAAGATGGTGTTGGTACTAACCCAGAGGAACTGATAGCTGCGGCACATTCCGGCTGTTTCACCATGAAGCTCAGCTTCCTGCTTTCCGGCGCAGGTTTTACCCCGGAGAATATTGACACCAAAGCTACTATCACCCTGGATAATGGCGTTATTACCAGCAGTCACCTGGAACTGAAAGCTACTGTTCCCGGTCTGGATAAAGATAAATTTGCAGAGCTGGCAGAAGAGGCAAGGACTAATTGCCCTATCTCCAAATTGCTGAATACCGAGATCACCCTGGATGCAGTTCTTGTATAAGTGCTGTACAGATGAAAAATAGCTGAAGGGTCCTGCGTAAGCAGGACCTTTTGATTTTAAATAATCCACTCTTTTCTGTATTCGATCCATTTGCCTGTCCTTATTATATCCGGAAATTTGTATTGTAAATAAGGAGAGCAGTTTTATGGAGAAAATTATTCACAGGGCAGATTCACGCAGTTTTTCCAATCATGAATGGTTACAGAGTTATCATACGTTCAGCTTTGCAGGTTATTACAACCCGGAGCGTATACACTTTGGTGCATTGCGTGTATTGAATGACGATCATGTAAAAGGTGGTATGGGTTTTGGCATGCATCCGCATGATAATATGGAAATAGTATCTATTCCACTGAGTGGTGCACTGGAGCATAAAGATAATACCGGCCGGCATGAGATCATACGCAGCAATGAAGTACAGATCATGAGTGCGGGTAGTGGTATTGCTCATTCGGAATTCAACGCATCCAAGACGGAACCGGTCAGCTTCCTGCAGATATGGGTATTCCCCAAGCTGCGTAATATCACTCCGCGTTATCAGCAAAAAACGTTTGAACCTTCAGAGAGAAAGAACAAACTGCAGGTAGTAGTATCGCCGGAAGGTGATAGTGATGCGCTGCTTATAAACCAGGATGCATGGTTTTCACTGGGGCGGTTTGATGAAGGACAAACTGTAGAGATTACTCCCGGGATGCCTCAGCATGGAAGCTATCTTTTTGTGCTGGAAGGAGAAGTGGAAGTAGCTGGTGAAACGCTGCAGCGCCGTGATGCTATTGGACTCAGCAATTATGATAGCGCTACTGTTAAAGTACTTAAAGCGGCAGAGTTTTTGTTGATTGATGTTCCGATGAGCTGATTAAAATTACCCTAAAATATCAGTATATGAGTACAGCAACAACGAACATTGGATTAGCAAAAAAGACTTCAAAAGAACTTGCTGAAAAACTGAATACCCTGCTTGCGGCTTACCAGGTTTTTTATCAGAATGTGAGAGGGTTTCACTGGAATATTCGTGGTGATAAGTTCTTTACGCTTCATGCCAAGTTTGAAGAATTATATACGGATTCGCTGACGAAGATCGATGAAATTGCGGAGCGTATATTAACGCTGGGTTTTACTCCGGCGCATGCATTCTCAGATTATATTGAGCATTCTCTTATTAATGAAGTGACACATGAAAGTAAGGATGCAGCTTGTGTGCAGCATGTGCTTTCGGGGTTGCAGACATTGATAGAGATAGAGAGGGAAGTTTCTTCTATCAGTGATGAGGTAGGTGATGATGGTACTAATGATCTGATCACTACTTATATTCGTGAGCAGGAGAAATTAGTGTGGATGTATAATGCGTTTCTTCGTTGAGATCAGATTTTTCAGATAAAAATATAGTACCGCAAAGATTGTTTTCACCTTTGGAGAAAGCAATCTTTGCGGTATTTTTTTGCGCTGTTTTATGCTTTTGATAAAGGCAATTTTTGCGGTGTTTTTTGTGTTGTATGCGGCTGGAAAATGGAAAAAGCTTTGTAACTTAGAAACAAGTAACTGACAGGAAATTGTATTGCAACACGGAAATGATGAATATACTTATCATTCACATTAAAATCAATACATATGGAAGTTTCCGCACAAACCTCAGATCTTGAACAGATCCAAAGCTGGAAGGACGAAGTCAATGTTACCAGGGAGTCCCTCCGGTCAATGCGCAGTCACCTGGAAGAAATAGCACCAAACAAAAAAGATGAAGATTCCCTTGCGCAGGTAGAGCATTTTCAGAACCAGTTTATCCGCCAGATGGAAGTAGCTGATGAGATGCACCACGATTTGAAACAATCTGCAAAAAAAATCTCGAACAATGGTCAATCACTTATCATACATGATGATCGTCCTGTTGATGACGTTGATGTGATGCTTGACCGTATGCAAACGTTTAGAAAGCTGTATAATGAGCTGCAGGAGGAATTCAAAGGGTTCAGCGCCTTCTCGTAACCTTATTTATTGTTTGCATTTATAATTCAATAATCACGGTTTCACTTGCCGCATATCCGGTACAGGTAAGTACCAGGCCCTGCTCAATTTCCTTGTCAGTCAGTACTTCATTCAGGGCCATCCAGACTTTTCCTTTTGTGCACCGGGCAGTGCAGGAGCCACATACGCCGCCTTTGCAGCTATATGGAAGAGCTATACCCTGTGCAAGGGCTTCCCCGAGAATATTCTTATTGCCGGGAATGGAAAGGTGATAAATATCTCCATTGATATGTAATTCTACCTGCTTCATGGAAGTGTCTGCAGGATGGCCTATTCGTGCCAGCTGAGGAGCTGTATTCACTACGAAGTTCTCTTTATGGAGTTGTTCTTGCTCAAATCCCATGAATTTTAAGGTCAGCAGTGCCATGCGCATATATTCCGGCGGGCCGCATACAAAGAACTGTGCGTCTGAACGCTGGTAGCGGAGCTTTTCATTTACCAGCGGTTCCAGCATGGTATTGCTGAGTCTGCGGAGAAGTGTTTTATCATCCAGTGGCTCACTGCTGAAAAGGTACATGATGTGCAGTTGTTCGGCGTATTGCTGTGCGAGCTGTTGCAACTGCTGATAGAAGATGGTGCGGTCATAAGAGGGAGTGCTGTATACCAGCTGAATATGAGCTGTTGGCTCATTATGGAGGATATACTTAAGCAGGGAGAAAAGAGGGGTAATACCGCTGCCGGCGCCAAGCAGGAAGATATCCCGTGGCTGAGTGGCTGGTTTGTCCAATGTAAAACGGCCGGAGGGTTGTAATACGGTAACCTCATCGCCTACTTGCCAGTTGCGTAATATATGCCTGGAGATTTCACCATTTTCTTTTCTACGGATGGTGACAGCCGGGAGTGGATCAATGCCGGGAGATGAACTGAAGGAATAGGAACGGCGATATTCTGTACCGTGCAGGTTTACAAGGAAGGTCAGGAATTGTCCTGCCTGGTAAATGAGCGGTTGTTTGTTTATTGTAGAGAATCTGTATGTAAAGGTGTCTGTTGTTTCCCTGATAATGTCCCGGATAACGAGCTGTATGTGCAATGGATCCATTTATTTAACTATTAGACTTAAAACCTTCTCTTAAAAAAAATGCTTTTACCGAAGGTAAAAGCATTTTTTTTAAGAGAATTTCCCTGTTTTATATAGCGGTCACAGTGATCTTTTCTTTCAGCATTTTACGGGCAGCGGCAGCTATGCCGGCAGCGTCATAACCACATTCGCGGTGCAGTTCTTCAGGTTTACCATGCTCAACAATACGGTCAGGAATACCCAGCATCCGCACGTTAGCTTTATAGCCATGTTGTGCCATGAATTCAAGGATGGCGCTGCCAAATCCACCGGTGATAGCGGCATCTTCTACTGTAATCACATTGCTGAACTCGCTGAATATTTCATGTAATAATGCTTCATCAAGTGGTTTCACGAAGCGCATATCATAGTGAGCTGGCTGGAGGCCGTCGGCTATCAGTTCTTTGCAGGCTTCAGTGACGAAGTTTCCCGGATGGCCCAGGGAAAGGATAGCAATGTCCTTACCACTGCGCAGTTTGCGCCCGGTACCTATTTTGATCTCTTTGAAAGGCTGTTTCCAGTCAGGCATTACACCTTGTCCTCTCGGATAGCGGATCACAAAAGGCAGTTCCTGTGAAGGCAGCTGGGAGGTATACATGAGGTTGCGCAGCTCTTCTTCGTTCATTGGTGAGCTGATGATAACGTTTGGTACGCAACGCATATAGGCAATATCATAGGCACCATGGTGAGTGGGGCCATCTTCTCCTACCAGTCCGGCACGGTCCAGGCAGAACACAACGGGCAGTTTCTGGATAGCCACGTCATGGAGGGCCTGGTCATAAGCCCTTTGCATAAAGGAGGAGTAGATGTTACAGAACACTCTCATGCCTTGTGTTGCCAATCCGGCAGAGAGGGTAACGGCGTGTTGTTCGCAGATACCTACGTCGAATGCGCGGTCCGGCATTTTTTCCATCATGAATTTGAGGGAAGAGCCGGAAGGCATGGCGGGGGTGATCCCCATGATGGTATTGTTCTGTTCGGCCAGTTCTATGATGGTATGGCCGAATACGTCCTGGTATTTGGGAGGTTGTGGTTTCTCCTGTGGTTTCCTGAAGATCTCTCCGGTGATCTTGTCGAACAGACCTGGTGCATGCCAGGTGGTCTGGTCTTTTTCTGCCAGGGCATATCCTTTACCTTTTGTGGTAACGATGTGCAGCAGTTTCGGGCCTGGAATATCTTTCAGGTCCTGGAGGGTATCTACCAGTTTTACGATATTGTGGCCGTCTATGGGGCCGAAATAGCGCAGTTTGAGCGATTCAAACAGGTTACTGGAACTGGATACAACGCCTTTCAGGCCGGCTTCCAGTTTGGATGCCATATCCCGGGTAAAGCGTTTACCTACCGGCAGTTTGCCCAGCAGGTTCCATACGTCATCACGCAGTTTGTTATAGGTAGGAGAAGTGGTAATATCTGTCAGGTATTCTTTCAGGGCGCCTACGTTGGGATCTATAGACATGCAGTTATCATTCAGGATGATAAGCACGTTGGCATTGGCCACGCCGGCGTGGTTCAGGGCTTCGAATGCCATTCCTGCTGTCATGGCCCCGTCTCCTATTACGGCTATGTGCTGGCGGTCTGCCTCTCCTTTGTATTTGGAGGCCATAGCCATGCCTAAGGCGGCGGAAATGGAGGTGGAAGAGTGCCCTACCCCAAAAGTATCGTACAGGCTTTCATCCCGTTTAGGGAAGCCGCTGATGCCGTGATATTTACGGTTGGTATGAAAAACGTCCCTGCGTCCGGTGAGTATCTTATGGCCATAGGCCTGGTGACCTACGTCCCATACCAGCTGGTCATACGGGGTATTAAATACATAATGCAGTGCCACGGACAGTTCTACCACACCCAGACTGGCGGCAAAATGGCCGCCATGAACGCTAACCACATCAATAATGAACTGGCGGAGTTCTTCACTTACCTCATGCAGTTGCTCTTTGCTCAGATTCCGCAGATCGGCAGGGGATTCAATCTTGCCCAGCAGTGGGCCTGGCGTTATGTTCATACTTTATGGTTGCAGGATTTATTAACAAAAGTACAAATTAATGTGCTAATGTGAATGCCGGCTGAAAGCGGGGAGAGATTTTGCGCTGCGCGTGGCAGAAAATTTTTAAGTGAAGGGGATCGGGCCTGTGGCCAGCTGAAAGAAAAGGGGAAGCGATTTCCCGGAAAAAGATAGAAAACCCATACATCAGCACATTTGTACTTCCGCCATGCTGCACACCCATTCATAACATTTGGGTTCGGTCAGGCGGCTCCCATCGGTATTTTTGAAATATTGCAGTAGTTTACTAATTTTCAGATAGATGTTTAAACGAATATCAAAATACTGGTGGTGCCAGATATTGGGGTGGTTGGCCTATTTCGTAGTAAACCTGTTCTTTGCTTATTCCTTTGCCGGTTTTGTAGGTACAATTTACCTGGTAAACCTTTTCCTGATCATATTTTTCGGGCTTGTAGCCACGCATGGGCTGAGAAGTGTGATCAAGCGGCTGAGCTGGTTCCAGTTCAGTTTTGAGAATCAGATGTTGCTGTTCTTTGCTTTGACCATCGGCTCGGGAGTGATCATCTATCTGGGAAAAAGTGCTATAGGCAGCCTCCTGATCCAGCTATGGGGCCGGAGGTCTTATAACGAACGGTCGGATACGGTAAATTTCCTGTTATCTACTTTCCTTATTACGGCTATCTGGTGGCTGATCTATTTTGTCTGGCATTATATAGACAGGAACAGGAATGCCCAGGTAGATAAGTTAAAGCTGGAAACTACGGTAAAGGAGCTGGAACTAAAGACCATCAAATCACAGCTTAACCCACACTTTATCTTTAATGCGTTAAACAGTATCCGGGCATTGGTGGACGAGAATCCACAGCGTGCCAGGACCGCCATAACAGAGCTTTCCAATATCCTCAGAAGTTCCATGCAGGTGGAGAAGGCAGAAACAGTGAGCCTGGAAAATGAATTGAATATTGTAAAAGATTACCTTGCACTGGAGAATATCAGGTTTGAAGAACGGCTGAAAGTAACGTACAATATTGAGCCTGAAACATTGGGACTACCTATTCCGCCTATGATGTTGCAAACGCTGGTCGAGAATGCCATCAAGCATGGTATCTCCCGTATTATCAAGGGAGGTGTTGTTAATATAAGCTCTCACCTGGTGGGCGTACATCACGAGATAACGATAGAGAACACAGGGCAGATCGTAGAAGAAAAAACAACCGGCCACGGATTTGGCCTTCAGAGCACAAGACAGCGTTTAAGCCTGTTGTACGGCAACAGGGCTTCTTTCGATATTTACAATAAGAATGGTGAAACGGTTGAAGCGAAAGTGCTGATGCCTTTGTTTTAATTTTAAATCCTTGTCAGGAGCAGCAGGCGAAGCTGCTGCCGGTAAAAGTACCTGCTCATGAAAAAAGCATTGATAATTGATGACGAACGTCTGGCCAGAAGCGAGCTAAAAAAATTACTGGCAGACCATCCGGAGATCGTGGTAGTGGGAGAAGCGGTGAATGCAAAGGATGGACTTGAAAAGATAGAGACACTCCACCCCGATCTGCTTTTCCTGGATATACAGATGCCGGACAAGACCGGTTTTGAGTTGCTGACGGAACTGGAAAGAACGCCGCATGTGATCTTTACCACTGCATATGACGAATATGCCCTTAAGGCATTTGAGTACAATGCGCTGGATTACCTGCTGAAACCTATAGAGCCCAAGCGGCTGGCAGATGCCATTCATAAGCTGCAACAACAGGAAGAGAAGGAGCGGCAGGCGGAGGCTGGTCCTATACGCACTATTCTTTCTGAGAATGACCAGGTATTTGTGAAGGACGGAGACCGTTGCTGGTTTGTAAAGTTGCAGGAGATCCGTCTTTTTGAAAGTGTGGGAAACTATGCGCGGGTATATTTTGAGGCCAATAAACCGTTGATCCTGAAATCTCTGAATGCCCTGGAAGAGCGTCTGGACGAACGTACTTTTTTCCGGGCCAACCGCAAGCATATTGTGAACCTTCGTATGATAGAGAAGATAGATACCTATTTTAACGGTGGGTTGCTGCTGGAGATGCGCGGAGGGGAGAAAATAGAGGTGAGCCGCAGGCAGGCAGTGAAGTTCAAGGAGATGATGAGCTTATAAAAAATATAAGGGAGGGCACCGGCCCTCCCTTTAAAAGATCTATTTGAGCGCAGGCATTGCTGCGTGAACAGCATCTGCAATTTCTTTAATGAGAGAAGTTTCTTTCTCAATAGCATTACCGACTACAATAACATCGGCGCCGGCTTTACAGTTGAGGTACGCTTTTTCAGCATCACGGATACCGCCGCCTACTATGAGAGGGGCCGATATCTGGCTGGCTACACGGGCAATCATACTTTCGGTAATGGGTTTGCGCGCGCCGCTGCCGGCATCCATGAATATAACTTTCATTCCCAGCATTTCACCTGCCATTGCGGTACAAAGCGCGATATCGTCTTTATCTGCCGGGATGGGCGTTGTGTTACTGATATATGAAACGGTTGTAGGTGCTCCACCATCTATGACCATATAACCGGTGGAAATCACTTCCAGCCCGCTTTTCTTGACTGCAGGAGCTGAGAGGACATGTTGACCAATCAGGAGCTCAGGATTACGTCCTGAAATTACAGAAAGATATAACAGGGCATCCGCATGGCGGGATACCTGAGAAGGACTGCCTGGAAACAAAACTACAGGAATATCACAACGGGCCTTAAGCTGTTGAACGCATTCATCCAGATGGTTAGTGATCACAAGACTGCCTCCCAGAAAAATGTAATCTACCTTGGCAGCAGTACACTTAGCTGCCAGGTCTGCTATTTCAACGGGCGTAACCTTGTCCGGATCAATCAGAACGGCGAAAGACTTCGTTCCCTTTGCCTTCCTATCGATAAAAGAATTGTATATTTTATTGTGCATTAAAATAGCATTGTTCCGGTTGTCGCAAATGTATAAAAATTTTGGTAATAAGTCACATTCTTAGTCAAATATGCATGTCATTCATTTTTTATCCGAGAAAATCCTGTGTCCATAAGGGTTTCATAGGTGCCGGGGAAATGGTTGATCTCTTTCCTTGCCAATAAACCTATGATAATAAAAAACTTATACTGAGTATCTTATAAAATAAAAGTATACCTTTTTAATGGTTTGCACAATTACTTGTATAAGCCTCTCTTATGGGCAGCTAATCAAACGTTTCAGCTGTCTTCTTTGTTACAATAAGCCTGTAAACAGCCCCAACAGTACTGTTTTTATACTTTTTTAACAAATTTAGCAAAAATGGACAAACGTACCAAAGCCAATACTGTACTGATTTTCAGGGGACTATCGGCCACAGCCTTTGTTAACGATTTGTTATTGTGGGTCAAAAATTTCAAAGAAAAATAACATGCCCTTACATTTGTATTCAAATAGGGTTTTCATAGGATAGTAACAAATTGAGGGCGCCTTTCCAGGTGCCCTTACTATTTCTACACAGTTCCGTTTCTCTTCTTTTTTCTGCCCCGAATCCTTTATCAGTTTGTTTTAGCAATTCCTTACGGTCATCCCCGCTTATATTTTTAACTTAATTTTAATATATCTAATATAATAAGGGTTTTACATTTATCATAAAAAGCGACAACTTTTTATGCTTTTTTAATTTTTTGCACTAATAAATTGAAGTATTTCAAATATTTAGGATTGGATTACTCATTACTGTAGATAATTATTATATTTGTTTTAATATTAATTTTATTATGGTTACTGTCCTATGAAAAACCAAATATTACTACAAGCATGATTCATCATGCACTGTAAAAATGACTCTCGAAAGCAATGGTTCATCCATTGCTTTTGTATTTTTAACATGTATTTTGTATTTTGTGCTACAAATTTTACACATCTATGAAAAAGCTGTTGTTCCTGCTGTTGGTAACTTTGGCCACAGCCGCATCAGCAAGCGCAAGTAGCGGTAAATGCATAGAAGATAAGAATAAGGCTAAAGAGAAGGAAAAGGAAGGAAAGGAGAAAGAAGGGGATAAAGCCAACAAGGGAGATAATAAGAACGCTAATTGCGATAGTTCTGATAAAACGGTTTCTGCCACTAAAGTTGCTCGTCCCAGCCGGGTCGAAGAATACGTGTGGATGCTACCCAAGGACCAGGATGGTGATAAAATGTACGAGGAAGAACTGAAGAAAGGTATTCTTGATCTGTACAAGTGGTATCTGCAGAACGAATCCCGTATAAATAATAATGAAGCACTAAGAGCTCCCAACCAGGAGCTGGCCTTTCCTTTTAAGGTAGACGCAAAGACCTTACAACAATATTTTCAGTTCGTGAAGAATAACTTTCCCGGGCTGAGTGAAGATGATCTGACTGATGGTACAAGTGTTAACAAGAAGCCTGTAGCCAACCGTAAAAAATACGCTCCTGTAAGCAGCAGGGATGATATGGAAAGTCAGATGACTATTCCTGTTAACAAATAAAAACGATTGCCTGCCATAATGCATTTGGAGTTTAGCTACAAAAAGGAGGAGGTATTACATGCATTGCGCTACCACTTTCTGCAACGAGGAGAGATCAAAGTTCTGCGTAACACGCTTTTTGCCCTGCTGGCCTTTGCACTGGCCGGTTATGCTTTCAATATAGTCACAATAGGAGCTCTGGTAGGTATTGCAGCAATGGTGCTGCTGATAGTTGCTGCGTTCTGGTTTATGCTTCCTGTGTCTATTTATAATAAAGCAGCTACATTTAAAGACAATATCTATCTCAAATATTCTGAAGAGGGGATCACTATTTCTACCCGTACTAATGAACAGCAACGCCTGTTATCATGGCATACTTTCACACAGGTAGTAGAGGCAAAGAATTTTTTCTTTCTTTACAGGGGGAAGAAGAATTTTTTCCTGGTGCCGACGAGTGCTTTTGAAACTGAGGCTGAGCAGAAGGAATTTGGCCGTTTGGCGAAGGATAATATTAATTAAGATAGTTTAAGGGTTTAAGGGCTTGCTCAAAAAAATAGGTTTCGCCTTTGGCGAAACCTATTTTTTTGAGCGGGGAATTAACCGGCGGCAGACCTGTTAATCTGTTAGCGTTTGTTAAAGAATAACCTTGTGCCTTTTGTGTCTCCTCCTATTGCTGATGCGGCTTCCTGGTAGTGTATTGTATTCTGTTGCTGTTCTGCTGTAGGATAAGTAAGGCGGAACGGAACAAAAGTAACGTTCTGGTCCAGCGAGCCATCTACAGGTGCTATGAACAGATCTGTACCATCAGGTTTTTTGAAGTCAAGACGGGTGCGTTCAAACCAGCCCTGGAATCCCTGTGGATATAAGGCCAGCCATTTTTGTGTGCCAATGACATTTCTCCAGTCGCCCGCGGTATAAGGTACACGTGCCAGATAGCTGTTAACAGTATCTGTATTGGTAATACCCCAGTATTCGAGGGAAGAGGTAACACCTGCATTGTAATGTGTTGCGGCATCGCCAACGGCCATACCACGTGCAGCAGCTTCAGCCAGTATGAATTCTACTTCAGGATAGGTCATCAGGATACCAACCATATCTGCAGCATAGATCCTGGTACCGGGCCAGGAATAGCTGTCTGACGATTTCCTGCTGGGATTGGAAGCGGCCGTACCGTAGGGCATGCCAACATACCCACTCCCGTCAGCGGCAGGACGTACATATACTTCCAGCCGTGGATCTTCTGTTGCTTTCAGATAATCTACCATTGTAGCGCTTACAAAGAAATCCAGGATATCACGTTCAGAGTCATTCTGCGGATATTTATTTGGCGCTGTGGTGAGGTACTGAAACTGGGCATTATCTGCATTGGAGGTCATTGCATTTGTATAGTTGGCCTCTATCACGCTTTTTGCTGTAGCAGGATCAGCATCTGCCAGGCGTATGGCCAGGCGCAATGCCAGTGAATGTCCCAGCTTCTTCCAGGCGGCTACGTCACCGTTGAAGATAACATCCCCGCTACCAAATCCCGGCCTGTTTTCATCCATCACTGCCAGCTGTTGCTGCAGTGTGTCCAGCAGGCCTGTATAGATAGCCCGTGCATCATCATATTTGGGCTGGATATTGGCATCTCCCTTTACTGCGTCTGAATAAGGAACGTTGCCATAAGTATCTGTCAGGATCTGGAATGCCCAGGTCTTAAGAATATAAGAGATGGCTATCTGGTTAACAGCACTGGAATCCTGCGGAGGGTCTGTCTGTGCCAGACGAATGATCTCGTTCAGGTTATGTATCACGACTGTGTACATGGTATTCCAGAGGGCTGTATTGTTGTTTTCATCCAGCAGGTACTGGCTGTCGTTTGTTCTTGTATTGCCTGACCAGTATTGTGCAAAGTGGCTGCCAATAAAACCATTCTGCAGTCCTGAGTATAATATGTCCATCGCACTTTTCTCTGCGCCTGTGAGCAGGTAGGCAGGTTCTGTGTTGACGGGTTTGGTCGGGTCTATATTCATGTTCTCCAGTTTATTGCATCCCGCTGTTACAAAGCAGGCCAGCAACAAACCGCATCCGTATTTGATGATTCCGTTAAGCATATCTTTAGTTTTTTCCTTACAGACAATGGTTAAAATGAAACATTCAGGTTAATACCATAAGAACGCAGTGATGGTAATGCACCTCCTTCTATACCCTGCACATTGGAAGATGAGTTAAGGATATTGGAAGGGTCTACATTGGGTGCATTGGATTTGATCAGCCAAAGGTTACGTCCGTACAGTGAAAGCCTTGCACTTTGTGCGCCTATCCTGGAGAACCATGCGTCCGGCAGGTTATAACCCAGCTTTACTTCACGCAGGTAGATATAGCTGGCATCATAGAGATCTGCTTTACTGATCACATTACCACCGTTCTGCGCAAAGTGGTTCACGGCGGTGATGCGTACATCATTAGTCCTTCCATCTTCTGTTACACCGGGAACAATGATACCGTTCTCACGGATGCCATTGGCGGCTGTAACGTCCAGCAAGCCGGATTTCTTACCATACAGGTTGGTGTAGGAGAAGAAGTCACCGCCTGACTGGAAATCGATCAGACCAGACAGGTAAATACCTTTAAATGTAAAGGTGTTGGTGATACCACCTACAAAATCGGGATAGGCGTTACCGATAGGAACTGACTGATCTGTTACTTTATAATAACCATTGCTGTTCACTATCTTATTGCCATTTGCATCATATACATAGTCCCTGCCTATAATAGTGCCCAGTGGTTTACCTACCTGGGCTACAACAGATACTTTGGTAGTACGCCTGTCTGTGCCCAGCACATACTGTTCAAGCGATGTGTTGTACTGAGGAATATTCATTTCCAGCAGCTTGTTCCTGTTGCGGGAAACGTTGGCTATGATGTCCCAGCGGAAACCGTTCTTCAGACGGATAGGGTTCAACGTTAGTCCTACTTCAAAGCCTTTGTTCTCTACTTTACCACCGTTCACAAAAGTGACAGTGTAGCCGGAGGCTGCGGAGATGGGTAATGTCAGTATCTGATCGCTGGTCCGGCGGTTATAGTAAGTGAGGTCCAGTCCTATGTGATTGTCGAGGAACTTAAGTTCAACACCTCCTTCAAATTCACGTGTACGTTCCGGTTTCAGGAAGCGGTAGTATTTAGTTGTCTGGAACTGTGTGATGGGATTAGTGCCGAAGGGAGCGCCGAAAGCATATGTATCGTAGATGCCATAAGGATCGGTATCATTACCTACGGAGGCAACGCTACCTCTTACTTTACCGAAGTTCAGCCATTTCCAGTCTTTCAGCAGGTCTGAGAAGATGAAGGACATAGATGCTGACGGGTAGAAGTAAGGGTTATTTTCCGGTGCAATGGTAGAGCTCCAGTCTGTGCGGCCTGTCAGTTCCAGGAACAGCAGGTCTTTATATCCGACGCTGGCTGTTGCAAAAGCAGAGTTAATTTGTTTCTCATAATATTCATCGATGATCTGTGCGGGCTGAACGGAGTTGTTCAGGTTGTAGATGCCGGGCATCATCAGGCCGCCTACTGTCATGCCGCCGGTAGTTGTCCATTTACGATGCATGATATTTCCGCCCAGTGTAGCGTTCAACGTAAATACTTTGGCAAAGCTTTCTTTGATATTGGCGGTGAACTGGTAGTTCATCTCGCGGGATGTGCGGATGCGTTTTATATATCCGCCTACAAGATAATCTTTCGCTGTTTTCTCTTCCTCCAGTGTGTTGTAGTCATCCATGAATACGCGGCCGCTGAAGCTCAGCCATTTTGTAGCGTCGTAGTCAAAGCCTGCATAACCGAACATGCGGTTCCTGCTATCGTCTTCATAATCCATATAGCGGTTCCAGTAAGAGCCGTTGTGGAATGCAACGGTAGGATCGCTCCAGGACCTGCGGTTCCAGGTGATCTGTGAACCATCTTCGTATTTATAACGACGTTGCCATTCGTCAGACAGCTGGCGTTGTCCGTACATGGTGAATTGCAGGGTAGGGTTGTTCCCAACGAAGCCTGTACCGGGCCTGCCTACTGCTTTCAGCATGCTGTAGTTCACGGCAGCTACTGCTCTAAGGTTATCTGCAAGTTTATAGCTTCCGTTAAAGGAGAGATTATCACGTTTAAGGGTAGCGTTAGGTAATACGAATGTCTGATTCATGTTACCGTATGATGCGCGGAACTCGCCTTTATCATTACTTCCGCTCATGGAAATATTGTTGGTGAGGGTGTACCCCGTTCTGTAGAAATCTCTCACGTTGTCGGGTTGTGCAACCCAGGGAGTGGTTTGACCAAAGTAAGGATTACCCTTATCACGGTCCCATGACCAGTATGCGCGTACCAGCTGGCCATTCAGTTTCGGTCCCCATGATTCATCGACAGTATACTGAGGAAGCAGGTCATATCTTCCTTTACCATTATTGTCATCATAAGTGGCTGCCTGCTCGCTCAGGAATGCTTCAGGATGGTCGTTGTAATACAGTGTGTCGAAACGGCCGTTGGAGCCGCCTCCATACTCATTCTGGTAGTGGGGCAGCACATATACTTTATCCATCTGAGCGTTGATGCTATAAGTAATGCCTATGCCTTTTCCTGTATCAGGACGTTTTTTGGTAGTGATCTGCAGTATGCCGTTACCGCCGCGACTGCCATATAATGCAGTAGCAGCAGCGCCTTTCAGCACAGAGATACTTTCCATATCTTCCGGGTTCAGGTCCTGCATGGGACTACCATAATCGTAACCACCGCCTCCGTTCTGCTGACCGGGCTGATTGGTACTGTTGTTCTGTAACAGTACTCCATCTACAACTACCAATGCGTTGTTATCACCACGGATAGATTTCACACCACGGATAGTGATCTTGGTGGACCCGCCCATAGAACCGGTATTGGTATTGACCTGCAGGCCAGGCACCTTACCTGTCAGTGCATTGACGAAGTTCACTTCCTTTGCTTCCTGTACAGCATTGCCACTTACTTCTTCAACAGCATAACCAACAGCGCGGGTATTTTTCTGGATGCCTAATGCGGTTACCACTACTTCTTTCAGTTCTTTTTTACCGGAAGATGCGGAGGTGAGCGTGACTTTCAGCGTATCCCGGGATTCAATGGGAATGAGCTGTTCAGCAAAACTTACAGAAGCGATCTTAATAGTATCGCCTATAGAAGCTTTGATGGTGAATTGTCCGTTGGCATCTGAAGGCACGGCTACTTTACTGCTGAGGTTGATGACCTGAGCACCGGGTATGGGAGTGCCTGCCGATTCTTTTACACTACCCCGGAGTGTGAACTGGCGTGCCTCTTTTTTCAATGTGTTTGAATCTCCCGGAAGGATCAGAGCAGTGTCTGATGCGGGTTTCTTTGTAGTATCCTTTGCTGCGGGTTTGCTGCTATCGGGTTGTACAACTGTAGCGGAATCTTTCCCGGGCTTCTTTGTAGTATCAGACGAAGGTTTGATCACTACAGGGTTAGCAGTGGGCTTTACAGTAGTATCTTTTTGCTGAAAGCAGATACCGGCATTGGGTTCAAAGGACTTGTGGTTATTTCGTGTGCCTGCTACTGTTGGGTTCACACTGCTACAGTAAAAGGCAAAGCACAGCCATAACCAGTTAAGTACATGGCTTCTCATCTTTATAAAGGAAGATTTGGTTACAAATTTTTTCCGGGAGCAGGCGGCTGCTCCTACTATATCCTGACGAAACTGATATTTCTCTGCTTAGATATAATACAATTTAAACGCCTTTCACAATGAGCCAGGAGGAGGATTTATTTCAATTCTTTGCTCATTTCGTAGTGCGGAATACCTACTTCTGTAAATTCAGGTCCCTCGATATGGTATCCGAGTTTCCCATAGAAACCTGCTGCTTCTTTACGTGCGTGCATCATGAGAAGTGTAAAACCTTCCTTCAGAGCTTCCTGTTCGGCAAAGCTGATCAGTTGGCGGCCTATGCTTTTGCCCTGATGCTCCGGGTGTACAGCCATCTGGCGTAATTGTACCGTATATTCGTTAACAGGACTAAGTATGCAACAGCCGATTAATATTTCATCCCCCTCATTACCGGCGTAACATCCCAGCAGATGGTCATTGATCTCCCGCTGCAGATATTCTTCTGAAAAACTGAGTCCCAGAGGTTTTCTTAAGACTATATCGCGTAGCTCCACCATTTTTTGATAGTTGCAGCTACCATGTTCAATGATTTTGAATATCAGCATGGATTTGTTGGTTATCATGCCACAGCATCAGCAATCCCTACCTTTTCTATTGTGTATCAAACATCTTGCCAGCTCAACGCCTGATACCTGTGAAGGGAATTGACCTGCAGCGGGTTAAGAGTTCAGATGAAATAACCTGCAATGATCTTATCTACTGACTTGATCACAAGCATATCGTCCTGTATGGTCAGTGCGTTGGGATGTGTATCGGTACACACAACTTTCTTTATAATGCCACTATTTTTTATTTTCTGAAATCCGCCTCCTGCAAAGATCCCATGTGTGGTGATCACGGAAATGCCGCAGGCGCCGGCATCAAGATAAGCGCTGGCTGCATGCAGCAGGGAACCGCCTGTACGTATCATATCATCATAGATGATCACAGTTTTATCTTTTACATCTGCACTGATAGCGGTCACATGTGTTTCTTCTCCTGATATCCTGCGTTTGAAAACAAATGCTGCAGGTACATGCAGATCATTTGCAAGGGATTCTACCCATTTAGCTCTGCCGGCGTCTGTACTGGCCAGTACAAAAGGACCGCCTCCTGCCAGTTCCAGCGCAGCTTCTTTGACGAGATCTTTTCCATAGAGATGTACCGGGCGGATACCACTCTCAAAGTAGTAGGTAATTCCATCCACATGAAGGTCCATCATCAGTATTTTATTTCCCGCTGCGGTGGGCGGTAGTGCAGAGAACAGTAATGCTCTTGTTTTGGCTTTCACTATTTCGCCAGGTTTTACTGCCCGTTCCATAGTTGAATAGCCGAAATAAGGAATTACGATGTTGATGGAATGTGCACCTTGCTGTATGCAACCATGGGCAATGTCAAAAAGTTCCAGGGTTTCTTTGTCGTCTATGGTGCCTCCTACTATGATCACTTCCTTGTTCACTACATTGCTTTCTATACGGTGGTAATGTTCCCCATCCGGGAAATCAGTGATGTCCAGTGTTCCTTCTTCCCATTCCGGGGTCAGTGCCAGCAATCTGTTTTTCAGGTACTGATAACGTTGTGTTGCAAATACGATCTTCTGAGGCATAATATTTGAAAATAATAAATAAAGATAATAATATACTGTATTGGCCGCTAACAAAAGAATGGATAAGAGCTTAACAGAGAGTAAATAATGTATAGTTAAATAGCATAAACAGGTGGCATAATTTTATTATTCTGCAATAAAATCCTATGTTTATCGACCGTTTCTATACTATGAAGCATGTTCCCGACGTTGAGAGCCTCTTTTTTTAACGTTTCATTTGCGTCGGGAAAATTAAATTTGAGAGATGCCTAGACGAATTAAACAACTTTCCGGAAGCATCGGAGCACTGTTAGTTTACCTGTTCCTCTGTCTGCAGCATGCCAATGCGCAGGTGAGAGTGACCGGTATAGTAGCTGACGCCGATAATAAATCTGGTATTCCGGGGGTAACAATCCTTAATAAAACCAGCCGTTCGGGGGTGGTGAGCGCTGAAAGTGGCAGCTTTGCTATAGAGGCTATGCCTGGTGACACGCTGGAATTTTCTATATTGAGCTATTACCGGAAAACTATTCCCGTTCCTTCTACTTCTATGTTCGTCAACATATATCTTACCCACCAGGTGATAGATCTTACCGGTGTAAGGGTGGTGGGCCGTGATTACAGGCGTGATTCTGCCGCTACAAGGGAAGAATATGGAAGATATTTCAATTATCATAAGCCAGGGGCAATGGATGTATTGAAGACATTGCCGGCTAATCCTGTTACGGCGCTGTCTTATCTTGTGCCGAGTAAGGCGCGTAAGAGGAAGGAACATTTCCAGGAACAGCTGGTGTACTGGGAAAAAGAGAAATTTATTGATAACAGGTATAATCCTGAACTGGTGGAGAGTATGACAAAGCTTAGTGGTGATGAGCTGGATACCTTTATGCTACGTTACAGGCCGGGGTACCAGTTTTTACAGGATGCCACCCAGTATGACCTGATGTTGTACATTAAAGAGAGCTTTAAGCAATATCAGCATGAGAAGGGGGCATCGCCGGCTAAGAAGGAAGGGCAGTAAATAAGTGGGTGCAGACCCGTAAATATAATTTCAACAAAAAAGCTTTCATCTTTGGTGAAAGCTTTTTTGTTGGGGGGACGCTGTGCGGCGGTTTGTACTGAGTGGATGTTTTTTGTTATGTGTAGCTTTATGAAGCTTTCTATTGAACTAACATTCCATTTAGCCGCAGCAACTGTGTTTCCGCCAGTTTAATATTATACCTTGCATTGATCAACCTGTTATAGGCATCTTCTAAGCTCTGCTGTGCTTCTTTCGTTTCAATAACAGTAGACACTCCCTGTCTGAACCTCTCCATGGCCACCATTACATTTTCTCTTGCCAGCTCCAGGTTCTCTTCTTCCAGTGTTACAGCAGTTTTATAATACTCATAATCCTTAAAGGCGGTGGTAAGCGACAGGTCTACCTGCGTACGTGCGTTATCCAGCGTTAGCCGCTGATAGTCTACGTTCAGCTTAGCTGCATTGACCTGTCGTTTTACATTCAACCCGTTAAAGATCGGGATGGTGGCAGAGAAGCCGTAGTTGATCACTCCGTTCTGGTTATATATAGGGCTGAATGAGTTGGTAGCGGCATTTGAATTAACGCGGGAATAGTTATAGGCGGAGTTGAAGTTGATAACAGGAAAATAGTCTCCTTTACTTTCTTTCAGCTGCAGCTGGGAGACCTTCAGGTTTTGCTGCGCTACCATTAAACCGGTATTGCGCTCCTGGATCTGTTGTTTTAATGAGCCGTATGAAAGTTCCATATTCAGCGGAATGGTGTCCATTACATCATATGTTGTATTACCGGCTTCGATTGCCATCAATTGATTGAGGGTGGCTTTGCTTTGCTCTATCAATGTTTGCTGGCGCAGGTAAGATGCTTTCAGTGCATTATAATCTACTTTAGACTGCAGCCAGTCTGTTTTAGGTCCCAGGCCTGTCTGGAATTTAGCATCAGACAGTTTCACTCTTTCTTCTGATATAGACAGTTGTTCGGTGATATTGCGCAGTTGTTGTTTCTGTTGTACAACATTATAATATCCTGCAACTACATTGGCCACAGTATTAATGACCTGGTCTTTCACTGCCAGCTCTCCAAGATCGCGTACGGCTTCAATGCGCTGGCGGGTAGCGAACATTTTAAGTCCGTCGAACAAGGTCCACTGCAGGCTGACGTTGCCGGTAAGATTGCTGCTGCGGATGCCGCTGGTATCACGTTTGCTGCCATTGGCAAATTCCTGTTTTGTCTGGGTAACATTCCAGACTTTACTGATAGTACCATTTACACGTGGAGCAAATGCGAAGTTGGCATATGCGTAATCGTTAGCAGTGATGGCTGCATCATTTTCAGCCAGGCGTATATCGTAATTATTCTTCAATGCCAGGTCTATTGCCTGTTCTGGTGTCAGCAGCCTTTGCGCATTTGCTGCCAAAGGGAGCAGAAAAGAAAAATATATAAGTGTTCGTTTCATGTAGTTGCTGATATTAGGCATGCGCTGTTTCCATCTCTTCCTCTTCTTCCTGGTTTTGTTCTGCAGCTGGTTTTCTTCTTGACAGGAAAGTGTACATAGCTGGTATTACAAATAATGTGAGGATCAGTGAGAACACGATCCCTCCTACTATAACAATACCCAATGGTATACGGCTGGTAGCGGCTGCGCCAAGCGATAGTGCGATGGGCAGTGCCCCCAGCGCCATAGCAAGGCTGGTCATCAGGATAGGGCGCAGGCGCATGGCAGAGGCTTCTACTGCTGCCCGGGCTTTACTCATGCCACTGTCCCGTTTGTGGTTGGCGAACTCTACGATGAGGATACCGTTTTTAGTAACCAGCCCTATCAGCATGATAACACCTATCTGTGAGAAGATGTTCCAGGTCTGGCCAAACAGCCAGAGGGAAAGCAGTGCACCTGCAAAGGCCAGCGGTACGGTCAGCATAATGATGAACGGGTCCACCCAGCTTTCAAACTGTGCTGCCAGTACGAGGTAAATAAGTACCAGAGCCAGTACCAGTGCGAACATGGTGTTGGAACCGCTTTCTGCATAGTCACGCGAGGAGCCGGACAGTGCTGCCTGATAGGTATCGTCCAGTACGCCTTTGGCCTTTAGCCTGTCGTAAATAGCATACATGGCATTTATACCGTCTCCGATGGTTTTGCCGGGAGCCAGGCTGGCAGATACAGTGGCAGATTTATAACGGTTGAAGTGATAGATGATAGGCGGGCTGGTCTCTTCTTCTATGGTCACTACGTTATCCAGTTGTATGGCCTCTCCTCTGCTGTTCTTTACATAGATATTCTGCAGGTCTGTAGGCTTGTCGCGGCTGCCGCGGAACACCTGTCCCATTACCTGGTATTGTTTACCGTTCCGGATGAAGTATCCGTAGCGGAGGTTACTCAGTGCCAGCTGTAATGTTTGCGAGATATCGTCGACGGATACACCCAGCTCACTGGCTTTGGCCCTGTTGATCTGTATGCGGAGCTCCGGCTTATTGAATTTAAGGTCTACGTCCACACCTGCGAAGGTGGGATCGTTGCTGGCTTCGTCCAGGAATTGAGGCAATGCTACAGAAAGGCTGTCGAAGTTGATATGCTGTAATACAAAAGATACGGGTAAGCCGCTACGCCGGCCTACCTGGATGGTCTGTTGTTCAAGAGCAAATACTTTACCTTCCGGGAAGCGGTACATGTTCCTGTTCACCATGTTCACAATATCCTTTTGTGAGCGGTTGCGTTCTTTGGGCTCTGTCAGCACTACGTTGGCAAAACCGCTGTTCACAGCGCTGCTGCCAAAGCCGGGGGCCGTAACAGTGATGAGTATTTTTTTTTCAGGAATGGAATCTATCATGAACTGTGTCAGTCCGTCTACATACCGTTCCATATAATCGTAAGAGGTGCCTTCCGGTGCAGAGACAGAGAGGCGGAACTGGCTGCGGTCTTCCAGGGGCGCCAGCTCAGATTGGAGGGAGCGGAAAATGAAATAGATCAGGGCAAGACAGCCCAGTATGAGCAGTGTTGCTACCCAGCGAATTCTCATAAATGATTCGAGAGAGCGTTGGTAGCCGCTTTCCATCCAGGTGAAGAATGGTTCTGTTTTTTCATAGAACCAGGAATGTTTATGTGT
Source organism: Chitinophaga tropicalis (assembly GCF_009758205.1). Classification (GTDB taxonomy): domain Bacteria; phylum Bacteroidota; class Bacteroidia; order Chitinophagales; family Chitinophagaceae; genus Chitinophaga; species Chitinophaga tropicalis. Next base: position 172,813 of record NZ_WRXN01000001.1, on the reverse strand, counting down.
TTTGCGTCCCAGTTTTACGTTCAGTACGGGGGTGAGTGTCAGGGACACAAATGCTGAAACAAGTACGGCGCCTGCTACTACGATGGCGAATTCACGGAACAGCCGCCCAACAAATCCCTGCAGGAATACAATGGGGAGGAAGACGAACGCCAGGGTGATGGAAGTGGCTATTACCGCAAAGAAGATCTCTTCAGAGCCTTCTTTGGCGGCTTTCATGCGGGGCATGCCTGCTTCTATTTTTTTATAGATGTTCTCTGTTACGACTATACCATCGTCTACCACGAGGCCGGTAGCCAGTACAATGGCCAGGAGGGTCAATATATTGATGGTGAATCCGCAGATATACATAATAAAGAATGCGGCTATCAGTGATACAGGGATATCTACCAGCGGGCGGAAGGCCATGAGCCAGTCGCGGAAGAAGAGATAGATGATCAGTATTACCAGTACCAGGGCAACTACCAGGGTTTCTTCCACCTCTTCGATGGATTTGCGGATGAAGCGGGTGTTATCGATGGCAATGTTGGTGGTGATATCTTCCGGCAGATCTTTTTTCAGTTGTTCGTAACGTTTGTAGAACTCATCTGTGATGGCTACATAGTTGGAGCCGGGTTGTGGCGTCAGTGCCAGGGCTACCATGGGTACGCCGGACTCTTTCAGGATGGTTTCTTCGTTTTCCGGTCCCAGTACGGCCTGTCCCACATCCCTGAAGTGGATCACGTTGCCGTTTACGTTCTTTATGATAAGGTTGTTGAAGTCATCTTCTGTGTTTAAGCGGCCGAAAGTACGTACGGTCAGTTCGGTTGCATTGCCGGCTATTTTACCAGAGGGCAGTTCTACGTTCTCTTTTGCCAGTGCGGTCTGTACATCTGAGGGGGTGAGGCTGTAGGCGGAGAGCCTGGCCGGGTCCATCCAGAGGCGCATGGCAAATTTTTTCTCGCCCAGTATGCGGATGGAGCTGACGCCCGGAATAGTTTGCAGTCTTTCCAGTAATACGTTGTTGGCGTATTCGGTTATTTCCAGCTGGTTGCGTACGTTGCTTTGTACGGTCATGGAAAGGATATAGTCGGAATTGGCGTCTTCTTTGGAAACCACTGGGGGTGCATCAATATCCGGTGGCAGGCTGCGCAGTGCCTGGGATACTTTATCGCGTACGTCGTTGGCGCCGGCTTCCAGGTCTACGCCCAGTTCAAACTCCACAGTGATATTACTGGTACCCTGGCTGCTGCTGGATGAGATATTTTTAATACCTGCTATACCGTTAATGGATTTTTCCAGTGGTTCGGTGATCTGTGTTTCGATGATGTCTGAGTTGGCACCTGAGTAAGAGGTACGAACGTTTACTATAGGAGGGTCTATGGCGGGAAAATCCCTTACCCCCAGAAAGTTGAATCCCACTATGCCAAAGATGACGATGATAATGTTCATCACAATGGCAAAAACGGGCCGTTTGAGTGATAGAGAAGGGAGACTCATGTAACAATATTTATGTCCGCAGATAGTTTGCAGATATTTTTTTAATGACGAACCGGCTGATAGCGTCTGTTATTTCACTTTATTATACTTCAGTACTGCTCCGGGTTTCAGCTGCATGATACCACTGATGATGACGGTATCGCCTATGCTGAGGCCGCTGGTGATCTGTACGTTGTTCGCATCTCTGATCCCTGTTTCTACTATTACAAATTTCGCTTTTCCGCTGTCTGCAATAGCTACTTTTTTGTCGCGCGTGCCTGGAATAACCGCCTGGGTGGGTATCATAATGGCGTCCGGCATATTTTTCAGGGAGATGGCTACCCTTGCAAAGGCGCCCGGAAGAAGTTTACCTGCGTTTGGAATGATGCCCCTTATTTTGATGGTGCGTGTTGTCAGGTCGATCTTCGGGTCTATGGCATAGATGTTACCTTTATATATATTCTGATCGCCGGCTACCCTGAAATCGACTGCATCTCCCTGGGAGATGGCGGTACGGTATTTCTCGGGAACGGAAAAGTCTACTTTCAGCGGATCTATCTGTTGGAGGGTGGTGATCACGGTTGTGGGTGATACGATGGCTCCCAGGCTTACGTTACGGAGGCCCAGTCTTCCTGAGAAGGGGGCTCTGAGCTCTGTTTTCTGGAGTTGGGTGCGGGTATATTCAATATCTGCCCCGTAGGCGCTGACCTGGTTGCGGGTAACGTCTACGTCCTGGCGACTGATACCATTGATCTTCAGGAGGTTTTCCTGGCGTTCCAGTGTAGTTTTGGCCAGTTGTTGCTGTAATTCCAGTTTCTGCAGCTGTGCTTTCAGGTCTTCATCATAGATCTTTACCAGCAGGGTGCCTTTGGAGACCTGGGTACCTTCTTTAAAATAAAGGCCTGTTATGCGACCTGTTATTTCAGGTTGCACCTGTACTTCTTCGTTGCTTTGCAGGGTACCGCTGGCTTCAATGCTTTCGTTCAGGGAGGTGGTTTGTACTACGTAGGCGTCTACGAGCAGGTTTTTGTTACCTCCGGCCCTGCCGCCGGCAGGGGGACTGCCACCAGGTGTTCCCGGTTTTTCCGGTGTGCTCATCCTGTTTACAATGAATCCGATGATAATTGCTGCAGCTACCAATATTAATACCGTTCTCAGGATCTTCTTATTGCCGGCCATGTGTTTGCTTTAGTTTGTAATATAGAAGGGATACTTCGGGCAAATTTAATAAATGGGACTACTGTTAGGGAGGATACAGTGTTAATTAAAGTTAATAGCGTTTTTACGGTATATAGGTGGCTTATTTGGCTGTTGAATGGCAATGCCCCGGGACGCTGTAAAAGCGGGTTTTTGAAGGGAAAGGCGGTTTACGGACATTGTTGATAAAGTATAAAGTCCTTTACTGTATTGGGTTTGGGGTATCTACAACTAAAGTATATGGTGTAAAATTTATGTGCGTTCTTGTCAATTCAATAAAAATTATATTTTTGCACTCAAGTTTTAAACCAAAAACACTTAAAATTATGTCAGACATTGCATCAAGAGTTAAAAAGATCATTATTGACAAATTGGGCGTTGACGAGGCTGAGGTAACTCCTGAAGCCAGCTTCACCAACGACCTGGGCGCTGACTCTTTGGATACGGTAGAACTGATCATGGAATTCGAAAAAGAATTCAACATCTCCATTCCTGACGAACAAGCTGAAACTATTACTACTGTTGGCCAGGCAGTTGCCTACCTGGAAGAACATGTGAAATAATCCTACTTAATCAGATTTGTTTTAATGCAACCAAGACGAGTAGTCGTTACAGGTTTAGGCGCACTTACACCGCTCGGCAATTCTGTTTCCGATTTCTGGAAGGGATTGACGGACGGTGTATCCGGTGCCGGCCCTATTACACATTTCGATGCTGCTAAGTTCAAGACCCGTTTTGCTTGCGAACTGAAGAACTTTGACGCAACCCAGTACCTGGACAGGAAAGAGGCCCGTAAAATGGACCCTTTCACTCAGACAGCAGTTATTGCTGTTGACCAGGCTGTACAAGATGCCGGGATTGACCGCAATACTGTTAATTTGGACAGGGTTGGGGTGATCTGGGCTTCCGGTATTGGTGGGATGATCAATTTCTGTCAGGAAATGAAAGAATTTGGTCAGGGTGACGGAACTCCCCGTTTCAGTCCTTTCCTGATCCCCCGGTTAATTTTAGATATTGCAGCAGGACATATTTCCATCCGTCACGGCTTCAGAGGCCCTAACTTCTCAGTTGTTTCTGCCTGCGCTTCTGCTACGAATGCAATTATTGAAGCGATGCACTACATCAGGTATGGCAAAGCAGATGTAATGATCACCGGAGGATCAGAAAATGTCATTAATGAAGCTTGTATAGGTGGATTTAATGCAATGAAAGCCTTATCCGAAAGAAATGATGATCCGGCTACCGCTTCCCGCCCCTTTGACGTTGACAGGGATGGATTTGTTATGGGGGAAGGTGCTGGTGGACTGGTGTTGGAATCCTATGAGCATGCGATGTCAAGAGGTGCAAAAATTTATGCTGAACTGGCAGGAGGCGGAGCGACCGCAGATGCTTATCATCTTACAGCACCTCATCCCGAAGGGCTCGGAGCCATGAATGTAATGCAACTGGCTTTATCTGATGCCGGATTACAACCGACTGATATTGATTACATTAACGTACACGGAACTTCCACTCCCCTCGGTGATGTAGCAGAAGTAAAAGCTATACAGCGGGTTTTCAACGAACATGCTTACAGCCTGAATATCAGCTCTACAAAATCCATGACAGGACACTTGTTAGGCGCCGCTGGTGCAATTGAATCTATCGCGGCTATTATGTCCATAAGGCATGGTATAATTCCTCCTACCATTAATCATTTTACGGATGATCCACAGCTGGATCCCAAATTAAATTTTACCTTTAATGTTGCACAACATAGAGAAATCAACGCTGCATTGAGTAATACCTTTGGTTTCGGTGGACATAATGCATCCGTTATTTTCAAAAAATTTGTTGCTTAGATTGTGTGAAATTACTTCCAGGATATTTATATCGATTCATACCAAAGAAGAAAGGTCTTTATAAGGACCTTTATAATCTGCTGGGATTTGCCCCGGGTAATTTTTCGTTGTACGAAGTGGCGCTGAGCCACCGTTCAAGCAAGGAAAAGTTCCTGGAAAGCAATGAACGTCTGGAATATCTTGGTGACGCCATTCTTGGCGCTATTATAGGAGATTATCTGTTTAAAAAGTATCCCTATAAAACAGAGGGTTACCTCACTGAAATGAGGTCCAAGATAGTAAACCGCCAGCAGCTCAATGATATTGCCATCAAAATGGGCCTGCGTAAACTTACTATCTACGATAAGTACAACAGTTTCCTGAAGATCAGCCAGATATTCGGCAATACTCTCGAGGCCCTGGTTGGCGCGGTATACCTGGATAAGGGATATAACCGCACCAAACAGTTTGTACATCAGCGTATCATAGTGCCATATATTGACCTGGAACAGCTTGAAAACGTGGAAATGAACCACAAGAACAAGCTGTATGGCTGGGCCAATAAACATGGTAAAACCCTGGAGTTTGACCTCCTGGAAGAGCAGATGGACAATGGCCGCCGCATCTTTACTGTAGGCGCGGTAGTAGATGGAGAACTGATCTGCAGTGGTAAAGCCTTCAATAAGAAGGATGCCAGCCAGATAGCTGCACAACAGGCCATTGAATTGCTTGGCCTGGGAGATAAATAGCCTTTCCTTTTCTTTATTTAACGGGTTGCCGCAGGATGGTCCTTAACTTTTCCGGCGCTGTTTTCCGTGGATCTGACAGATAGATCTCATGGTGCCTGCCATTCTTTTTCAGCCCCTGCTGTTCCATAAAATCTATCAGCAGTTGTATAGTGGCAGGTTCTGTAGCATAGGGCCCGTTATGCATAACCTGTACGCTTTTACCTTCAACCTGGGCTGCCAGTGATACTTTTTTCAGATATGCTGTTCCTTTTTTCAGGTATGCTTCCTGTATCAGTTGCTGTGCAGTGGTATTGACCACAAAATCGGGCATACGGATGAGCAGTTGCCAGTACCATTCTTCCCTGGGTACGTTCATAGCTTCAAGATAGTGCTTTATGTTTTCTTCATTTGCTACCCACCAGATACCTTCCAGTTTGCAGACAGTAAAGTCCTGGCCGGTCTTTTTATAGCCCGCTTTTATACTGTAGGCGGCTGTATATAATGCCTGTACGCTTTCGGCAAATACAGTCCCGTCAGGATCGCCTTTGCCATTAATAGAGAGATAGTGTCCTGCAGGCACAAAGAGCACCTGTGGCTTTTTTCCGGCTGCATATAGTTCCCTATGCACCTTTGTAAGATCCAGTTTAGTCATGGGAGAGTGTTTATAGCATATAGAAATAGAACATGGTTTCCGTTTAACCGGCTGCGTTATATACCGGGTATCAGCATACTCATGAATAACCACAATGACTATTAATAGCCAGTGTGACCATAGATGTATCTTCATGCTACAAAGAAAGAAGGGGTAAGTGACAACCTTATGTCAGCAGGAAAACGGGGGTTATAAATAATGTTCCTGGATCTCTTTTGCCAGCAGTTTCATATGTTCGGAAAGTTCCCCGGGAGCAATCACTTCTACATGTTTGCCCCAGGTAAGCAGCCAGCGGCCAAACCAGTCCAGCCAGGTACAGAGAAAGGTCATCTCTACACAGTTACCTACTACCTGTTCTTCCACCATCCCATAGTAAAATTTCTGGTCGCCTATACGCCGGGCAAAGGCCTGGGGAAAACGGACCCTGATCTCATATGGTTTGGCTTCGGTTTCGCTGTATTTGTCTATATATTCTTTCAGGGTGATATGTCTTGACCTGTCATATGATATATCGGTAACAGACAGGTTTTTGATACGGTCCATCCTGAAGTTGCGATAGCCATGCCGGAGCCGGCACCAGCCTATAAGGTACCAGTAATTGGTCATATACATGATACCGATAGGTTCGACTTCCCTGTGGGTCAATACCTCAGTATGAAGGGCAAAATAGTCCATTTCAAGGATCAGGTGTCTGCCCAGGGAGTGTTGTATGTCTGAGAGGAAGCGGTTGGGAAATTCGTCTCCTGTGGGTGGCCTGCGGTTTACTACGGCTATGTTCTCTTCCAGTGACTCCAGGAAGTCTTTTTCATTTCCTCTGAGCACTGCTCTGATCTTCTGCATGGCGTTGCTGAATTGTTTCCGGTTGGAATGGTCACTAAGCTGAGCCATTAATTTTTCTCCTGTCAGGAGCGCAGCGGCCTCTTCCCTGTTAAACATGATGGGGGGCAGGTGATAACCTTCTACCAGGTAATAGCCGGTCCCTGCTTCTGCGCCTACCGGTACGCCGGCCTCCTGCAGGGCCCTGACATCCCGGTATACGGTACGGAGGCTGATATCGAAGCGTTCTGCTATCTCAGCGGCTTTCACTATTTTCTTGCCCTGGAGCTGGATCAGAATGGCAGAAAGACGGTCTATTCTGTTCATACAGCGGCAAGTTAGAATAAAAATGAAAAAAAATCCGGGGTGGATTAAACTTCAGTTATCTATCGCCGTCTTAGATACAGAAAATATTTGAGGGCAACATTTTAGAGAGTGCTGATAAGAGGAAAATGGTTGTGATGCTGACTTGTTTCCCCTGTAAAATATTTAAGAATTTGATGCTACAGTACAGAATATAGGTTAAATGGTAAGCCCCTGCAATTCATTGCGGGGGCCTTTTTTTTGTTCTACCTCTTAACGCATTTTATTTGTAATCATTAACTTATGATTAACAGATAGCAAAATCATTCGCATTACTTTTGGGTCAAGCAAAATTCAAATGAGTTTTTTTAATGGTTAATTTGGGGAGGGCCTGATTTTTATCAGGCCCCTTTTTATTCCTTAAATAAGGGAATAAAAAAAAGCCAGCGGCATGGCCGTACCACTGGCTTAATATCCTGACGGCTCTCTGCCTGATACCCGCTCCACAGGGATGAGGCAGTTCTCTTACTACACAAGCCAAGATATAAAAAAAAGATCACCGGGGACCAGATATCCTGTTCGTGAAAAGAGGCGTTTTTTGCGTGACGTTACTCACTTTTTTTTCGTCAGACATTCTGAAAAAAGTATCTGTTTTCTGGTTTATGTTCTTATATTTATAATATGTTTCAAATTGATAAAATGTCATTTGTAGTTAGTGCTCAATTATACTTTGTTAAATTTTGTTAACGCTGCGATTTTGCCGCATCAGAATCCAATATACTGCTGTATATTTTCGTATTGAATTACGTAGATTTAATTTAAGTCAGGAGTTTTCCATTACTAGTCATCTATACGCATGCCGTCAATTGTTTTACATTACGTTATCATTGCGAGCATTACAGTTATGTTTATTTTAGTGAATAAATTCTACGGCCAGAAAACGCTCTGGAGAGAGCCAGAAAACGCTCTGGAGAGTGAACAATGAAGAAACAGCTTTAACGCACCGCATTAGGTAACCCATCATTCAGAGCAGATCATCTGTAATACTGTTTACACTTAAACAGTCAGGGCATAATACGCCGTTAAGATCATCCCTTATGAGGACTGTAGCAAGGTTTCAAGTAGTCTACAAAATTTATGGACTATTATTTGGAAAATAAAATACAGCATTCTATCTTTGTTATCACCACCCTAATTAAGCCACCATTAATTAGTTGATCTATTACCGAAAACAAACAATGATCAACATGAATCGCATCATTTATTCTTCTGGCTGTATGCCTTGCTGTTGTAGCAACACTTGCTGTTAGCAGACTTTTCCCCCCGTTTTTCAATCAACCTTAAATCTTTTCTGTCATGAAGTCAATTACCCGTACAGGCGTAAGTGGGCTGCTGGCTGCCCTATTATTTACCAGCAGTGTATTTGCAACACACAGGAAACCCCTGTTCTTAAAAGAAGGTGTGTGGCGTGGTGTCTTTACCGTTAATGAGGCGGCAGTGCCTTTTAATTTTGAATTAAAGGGAAAGGATGCAGATCATGCTGTCTTCTCTCTTATTAATGGCTCCCGCCGTGATGACTTTAAAGTCAAACGCATTTCAGCCGATTCCCTGTATATAAAGATGAATACGTATGATGCAGCCATCTTTGCAAGGATCGAAGAAGAAGGCCGGATTACCGGAGAATACCGTAGCCTGGTGCCTAATTTCAGGGGAAGTGCACTTCCCTTTACTGCAGAAGCAGGCAAGAAGTACCGCTTTGTGGAACCCGGTAAAAATGTGGCGCCGGCCTTTGATGTTTCCGGTAAATGGGAATTGCAGATCTATAGCAAGGAACCTACTCCGAACCGTGTAGGTCTTCTGAAACAGGATGGCAATAAGCTGACCGGTGTAATCATGTCTGTAGTAGGTGATAGCCGCGAGCTGGAAGGTACCATACAGGGCAATGAATTTGAGCTTTCAGGTTTTACAGGCCCCAGTCCTATTTATATAAAAGGCAGGATCAATGATGATAAATCTCTTACCGGAGAACTCAGCCTTGGCATCTATAACAACGTAAAATTTGATGGTGCAAAGAATGAGGATGTGGAGTTGCCGGACCCTTACAAGCTTACATACCTGAAAGAAGGATATAAGAAACTGGATTTTTCATTACCGGACCTGAATGGTAATACCGTTACTCTCAATGACGAAAAATATAAAGGCAAGGTAGTGATCGTGGAGATCATAGGTACCTGGTGTCCTAACTGTACAGACCAGACTGCTTTCCTGGCGCCCTGGTTCAGGAAGAATAAAGACCGTGGAGTAGAGGCTATTGCCATTGGTTTTGAACAGAAAGATGATTTGGAATATGCCCGGTATACACTGGGAAAACTTAAAGAAAAATACGGTATTGAATATGATATTCTTTTTGGTGGCATTGCTGATAAGAAAGTGGCTTCGGAAAAACTTCCGGCGCTCAATCGCATGATGGCCTTTCCTACAACTATAGTTATTGACCGCAAGGGTGAAGTGAGGCAGATCCATACCGGTTATACCGGTGAGGTTACCGGCAAGTATTTTAAAGATTATGCCGAGAAATGGAATAAAGACCTGGACGCGCTGATCGCGGAAAAAATATAGGCATTCTGCCAATCGCCTTTGTTCTCTGTTGTTATGCCTGTAAGGTTGTATAACACAGCCTTGCAGGCTCCTAAAAAAAACTCACCATGAAACTTTTCCAACACGCAGCTTCATTCGCTTCTATAGCTGTAATTGCAGTGATCACTGCTTTTACTGTACAGGTAAAAAATACAGAAGATATCAATAAAAAAGTGACCGCCTTCCAGGTAGACGGAAAGAACAGTAAACTGCTCTGGACCGCCCGTAAAGTGACCGGCCAGCATGAAGGTACTATCAACGTCAGCAGTGGTACACTCAACATAGAAAGTAACAGCCTGAGAGATGGCAGTTTTAAGCTGGACACACGCAGTATATCCGTTACAGATATAACAGATAAGGAGACCAATGCCAAGCTGGTAGGGCACCTGAAAAGTGATGATTTCTTTTCTACAGAGAAATATCCTTCTGCCGACTTTGTCATTACCGGTGTTAAGCCTCAGGCCAACGGGCATTATGATATAACAGGCAAGCTAACCATTAAAGGCATTACCAACAGCCTGACCTTCCCCGCTACTGTTACTATTGATAAGAACATACTCACGGCGAAAGCAAAGATCAAGGTGGACCGTACAAAGTATGATATCAAATTCCGTTCAAAGAGTTACTTCGAGAACCTGGGCGATAAGGTTATCTACGATGATTTTGATCTGGACATAACATTGGTAGCCAATGCGCAGTAATGAAACACAGCATCGTTACAGGAATATTATTGCTGGCAGTACTATTGCTGGCCTTCCATACTGAGGAACCATTAACTAAGGAAACATTAGCAGGAACTATTTTACATTAAACACAAACCCTATCCCGTATACATTCTTAATGCTGATAGATGGGTTCTGGCTAAAATATTTTCTGAACCTGGAAATAAATACATCCAGGCTTCTGCCTACAAAATAATCATTAGACCCCCAGACCTTTGTAAGGATCTCTTCCCGTTTAAGCACGCGGTTTACATTGCTGAAGAACATAACAAGCAGGTCACATTCCCGTGGGGTCAGGATGATCTCTTCTCCCTGTTCTGTTACCAATGTAAGTGAGTCAACATACAATTGGGTATTGCCGATGGTGAATATGCTGTTGGACTTGACCACTTCCTGTGGCACGACCGGTTGTTTGCGTTTGATGATATTGCGGATGCGTAATACCAGTTCATCTACATCAAATGGTTTGACTACATAATCATCAGCACCGATCTTCAGTCCGTTAAGCCTGTCCATTTTTTCTCCTCTTGCCGTAAGGAAGAGGAACGGAACATGGCTGTTGAGCTGTATTACATGTTCTGCCAGTTCGAATCCGTTCATCCCGGGCAGGTTAACATCTATCAGCAGGATATGATATTTATCCGGTGCTTTCTGAAATATTTCATACGCGGTAAGACCGTTCTGTTGCCAGTCCACATCAAAATCCATCAGTTCCAGGTATTGTTTGACAACATTTCCAAGATCAGCTTCGTCTTCTACCAGTAGAATTTTGTGTTTCATACTTACTGTTTAGTTAATTCGGTAACCATTGTCCACAGCGGTTATGCATGATGACCTGTTATACAGGTATTACTATTACAAATGTACTTCCTTTTCCGGCTTCGCTATCTACTTTCAGTTTCCACTGATGAGCGTCAATGCATTGTTTTACATAATATAGTCCCAGTCCCAGCCCTTTTGTATTCTGCGTAAGATCTTTCTGATGACGATAAAACTTATCAAAGATACGTTTGATCGTATCTTTTGACATGCCGATACCATTGTCAGATATTGAGATCTCAATATTTTCATTGGTATGTATAATGGATACGAGCAAATGCTTAACGGGCTGCACATTATATTTTACTGCATTGTCCAGTATGTTGAGCAGCAAAGTTGTAAAATGAAAATTATCTGCATCTGCCACTACATTATCTTCTGATCTTTTATAAGTGATCTGTACGTTGGCAGAAGAGAATTTGATGCTGAAATCTGTGAGGATATCACTGACCAATACGTTCAGGTCATGTGGTTTTTTCTGGACAAAGAGTTTATCTATTGCAGCAATATCCAGCACCTGGCTGATCAGTAGCTTCAGGCGCTGAGATTGCCGTTCAATAATGTCAGACAGTGAGCGGATGGCTATTTTATTGTCCAGCACCTTTGCATTCCGGATGTTCTTGTTGGCTACCATTATGGCGGTTAATGGTGTGTGGAACTCGTGTGTAATGTTATTGATAAAATCAGTTTTAACATCTGAGAGGTGTTTCTGTTTTATCCAGTTACGCATGGTAGTGAAGAACAGGATGATGATGGCCAGCATGGATAGCAGGGACATGATGAGGATGAACTGCATTTGCCGCAGGACCAGCTGTTGTCTGTTGTAAGGATCTGCATTGAAAGCAAATCCCATAGCATAGGTATATGCTTCCGGTGTGGTAACGTTGATGTTCAGAATCTGGTTATTATCGTCAGGAGTGGGAAGGTTTCCGTAAATGCGTATACCATAAATGCTTTGCAGGTCTTCATCTATTAGCGGATATCGTTTTCTTCTGTCATAGATATTCACATATTCTCCGTCGCTGAACTTTACATCCATGCTTGTGATACGTAGTGAATATTTCAATGAGTCTGTTATGTTACCTCTTTTCCTGATTACCTTCAGCAGGCTGTCCATATTCTGTTCTCTGATCAGTTTTGTAAATATCCTGCGGAGTATTTGTTGTGTATGTTTTTTGAATGCTGCAGTATCAGTCAGATAAAGCTTTTCCAAAGGTCTCATCTCAGGAGTGATGATAGAATCTATGATGGCCTGTCCGCCGGGAAACAGTTTGTCATTGACGATAGTTCTGTTGTATTCTTCCTTGAGCTTTCCTTTCTTTTCATAGTAAAAACGTCTGTTCAGCAGATCATAGGTATTATATACCAGTGTTACCTGTATAATAGCTAATACGAGAAAACATATAACCGATGTAGTGATATAGATTTTAAAAGGATGCTTCATGGAATAATTCCTGAAGAGCAAATATATCCTTTCAGCAGGCAGTTTAAGCACTCCCCATAGTTTTCTTATCATATTTAAATATCGGAAATTTAATGTTCATTCACAATCTGTTTAAGATTGTTTACAATTCATTAGGTTTTCGTTCACAACATTTGAAATATGCGGATGTTAATTTCGGTAATGGCTCAACATTCCCTTTGTGCTGTAGATAACCACGATTAAGTACTCAGTTTCCCTTAGAATCAAAAAGTAACCTATTGCAGGATGTAATTTCTTTACGTCCTGCAATTCTGTTTGTATTATCTGTGGTTGGGTAGTGCACCGGTTTGAATGCCTATCCTGTGATTTATTTATTTGTTTGATAATCAGTTTATTGTACCTTTGTTTAAACTGGCAGATAATTTGTTCTCTGTAAGAAAGGAAAGCCATTACTAACTCAAAAATCTGATGTTATGGAAAGGCGTACTATTACAGTTTATATTGAAGGCCGTTCGTATCAATTGGCGATAACTACAAACGAGGTTGCCCACGAAACTACTTATGAAGTAATCACCAGCGGAAACATCCTCAGAGATTTCATGCCGGATGACATTGACTGGCAGGAAGACCGGATGATCACTCCTGAGGAACGCATCCGTACTATTGAAAGTGAACAGATTGCCAGGATCATCTGGACGGATATCCTGGATATGATGGAACACTGATGTTACCCCACTGCACTAAACAATAAGCTCCGCCGTATATACTTCATTGGAGCCATATCCTTATCTACGGACTGAACTGAATAATGCTCCGATTACGTAATTTTGGACCGGGTGTAGAAAAATATGCGCTGTCTGCATCCGGTGTGGAGGTTGGTTAATATTAAAACCACAGGCACAACAACATGTACAGGAACGAGTACGATGCAATTGTAGTAGGTTCTGGTCCCAATGGTTTATCTGCTGCTATTACCATGCAGCAGCAGGGCCTGTCTGTATTACTGCTGGAAGGGCGGGACAGTATTGGCGGCGGATTGCGGTCTGCAGAGCTGACATTACCTGGTTTTGTGCATGATGTCTGTTCTGCTATCCACCCTATGGCGCTGACCTCTCCCTTTCTAAAAACACTACCACTTGAACAGTTCGGCTTATCCTACATTTATCCTGCTGCAGATGCAGCTCATCCTTTTGATGACGGGACTGCTGCTGTACTGTATTCATCCCTGGAAAAGACAGCCCAGCTGCTGGGAGAGGACTGTGTAACGTATGAGCGCCTGTATGCTCCGCTGCTTAAAGATTTTCCTGAGCTGATGGCGGAAGTATTAGGCCCTTTAAAGGTGCCAAAGCATCCGTTAGTCATGGCCCGTTTTGGCCTGAAAGCATTGCCTTCTGCTTTGCAGCTGGCGCGGCGTTTTAAAGGAAAGGCTGCCCGTGGATTATTTGGAGGAATAGCTGCACATTCCATACAACCGCTCAGTAATGTGGCTACTGCAGCTATAGGACTGGTGCTTTCGCTGAACAGTCATGCCGGCGGGTGGCCTGTGCCCAGAGGTGGCGCACAGTCGCTCGCCAATGCCCTGGCGGATTATTTTGTATACCTGGGGGGGGAGATACAGACAAACACTTATGTAAAAACATTGAGTGAGTTACCCCCTGCACGCGCAATATTGCTGGATGTAACGCCTAAACAACTACTGAGTATTGCAGGTGAAAGATTCAGCTCTTTTTATAAATGGCAACTGCAACGTTACCGGTATGGTATGGGGATCTTTAAGGCAGATTGGGCGCTGGCGGCGCCGATCCCTTTTACCGCAGCGGGTTGCAGGGAAGCGGGTACTGTACACCTGGGCAATACTATAGAGGAAATTGCTGCCAGTGAACTGCAAACCAGCAGAGGGCAGCATCCTGAAAAGCCTTTTGTACTGCTTGCGCAGCAGAGTATTGTTGATAATACCCGCGCTCCTAAAGGGAAGCATACTGCCTGGGCTTACTGTCACGTACCTAATGGTTCCACGAAAGATATGACAGCAGTAATAGAGGACCAGGTAGAACGCTTTGCTCCCGGTTTTAAAGACCTTATCCTGGGGCGGCATGTTATGAATACAGCAGAGATGGAAAGTTATAACCCTAATTATATAGGTGGGGATATTAACGGAGGGGTGATAGATATCTCCCAGTTATATACCCGGCCTGCTATACGTTTATCCCCCTACAGCACTCCTGCCAGGGGTGTTTACATTTGTTCCTCATCTACCCCTCCCGGTGGTGGTGTACATGGCATGTGCGGTTACTATGCTGCAAAGAAAGCGCTGAAAGATGTTTTTGGCCTCCGCATTTTTTTGAGTAATTGAGTGGTACTCTGCAAACGATTGCACGACTTCTAATCTGTTATCCACGTTCGTATTCTTATAAACCAATATCGAATGAACAGAAACCTTTTCCCTCTATTAAAGACGGCAGTACTTGCAGCCGTAGTACTGTTTGGCGCCTGTAAGAAAGAAAGTGCGCAGGCCCCGCTTACTATAACCGGTAGTCCTGAAACCCAGGCAGATGTAAGCATCAAAGCTATCAATTCCAGCTGGTCTCTTAACTGGGATGGCTATGTAGACGGCACTTACAGCAGTTCAAATGCAGCCGGGGATTTTGGCAATGTATCCGGCTGGGTAGATAGCCGTGGCTGGATCTCCAATGGCAATCTGCGTATTAAGCTGCTAAAGAATGCGCTTTCCGGTGCTGGTGGTATAGTTGCAAATGTTGATATTTCTGATGGCGGTGCTTATGAAGTAGATTATGACGTTCGTTTTCACAGCCAGTTTGACTGGAGCCGCGGAGGAAAGCTGGGTTTTGGCTTTTCTATCGGTGATGGCAATACCGGGGGGGATCCCGGTTGGGACGGTAATGGTGGCAGCGCCCGTTTGATGTGGTATCAGACAGATGCCGGCAGGGTATTCTTCCAGCCCTATCTCTATTTCAAAGATCAATCAGGTCAGTACGGTGAAACGTTTGGCAAGTCCTATCCTTCTACCGGCAGCCTGAATAAAGGTCAGTGGTATCATGTGCACCTGTATGTGAAGAGTAATACCGGTAGTAATACAGATGGTCATGTGCAGATAGTGATAGATGGTACTATAGTGCTGGACAGGGATATCCGTTGGACTACCAATGACAGCAAGCGTCTGATCAGGGGGCTGACCTTCCATACTTTCCGTGGCGGCAGCCAGGATTACTGGATGTCATCAGGAGACCACTACATTTATTATGATAATCTGAAAGTGAATAAAATCAGTAACTGACGATTCAGACCAAAGATGCATAGGATCAATACACAAGTTAAAGCAGCGGGGCTTCCGGGCCCCCGCTTTAACGCATAATAAGTAGCGGTTGCAACAAATAATTTGGACAATAAATAATTTAATAAATCTGCTGAAACCACCCTATCTTGAATGCCGTTTAACCCATGGGACAAACACTATTTGTTAACTTAAAACCTCAGCCATGAAACCAATTCTGGGAGTATTACTTTTTGTCTTATTTACGGCGTTTATGCCGGCCCGTAACATCAAATCCGGTAACGTGACCGTGCAGACAGCGGATAGCTGCAGAAGGCTAGCATTGGTAAATCAGAAGTACTGGCCTGATCCGGCTGTATTTACTGTAAAGTTCTGTGACAGCACTATACAGGAGTATACATTGTTGCCCGGGCAGTATATGGAGCTGCCATGTGTAAGCGTTTCATATGGAGTTGTGATAACCCAGGGACAGCTGACTGTTGACTGGATGGGAGGATGCCAGTAAGTTGCCTGTACTGTTAAATTTTTAGTTGTGCACAGCTGAAAAATATGCCGGGGAGTTTGGCGAAAGCAACTTCCCGGCATATAAATATCTGGCCTGCGGCCGGCTAAAAATTTTAATGATGTGTTATTTTATTGTAGGATTTTTCTTTCCTTCCTGCAGCTTTTCAATGAATTGTTCTAATCTTTTTTGTCTTGTCTCTTCTTTTTTAGCAGATGTGATCCATACCATGTATTCTTTCCTGTTGGTATAGGACAATCCATCAAAAAATGTTTTCAGCTGTTTGTGTTTTTTCAATACAGCCTCCATATCACCAGGTAATGCTACTTCTCTTACTTCCAGGTCCTGTTCCAGTTCAACATGTATAGTGTCTCCCAGTTCTTTTCCAATTGCCTGCCTGACAGCTTTTGTGATGCCGAGTGTATGACAATCGGTGCCCATTTTAGATAAGCTGCCACGGTAGGTTGTCTTTCCATCTATCAGTGCGGTGATCTTTACCTGTCCTTTCACGCCATACAATTCTTCTACGTCATAAGGAAATTCCACATACCCGGCATCCATACCGGCATGTTGTAATATTACAGCATCAAAGATGACTTTCTTTGCCATGTGTTATTCTTTTTCGTATGCTTCAATTTCTTCCAGGAAATCTATTGCTTTGTTAACAGATATCCATGCATTTCCGTTAAAGATAAGTTTAAACCATGATTTATGGGCGTTGGCCATGGTGGTATTCCTATACAGCCAGATAGCGCCAAAGATAAAGAATGCTGTAACCGATGCCTGTAATATCCATAAACCGATGTTGCCATTACGGAACATGTTTTCATTGAGATAGAACACCGTATAGAACGGAGCAGTCAGAAAGGAAGCGCGTACTATTTTCAATGTAGTGGTCTGTAAAACGGCCAGCCGTTTTTGTGTTTCTATGATACTGTTGCTGTTATCTATTTCCTGTATCAGCATAATATGACGGATATAGACAATCACAGCTACTAGAGAGAATAGCATACAGCTCACTGCAGAAACAATAAAGAACAGGCTGTAAGGTGTCAGATCTATCAAGGCCAGGCTTACCAGGCTGGCCAGGAATATTGCCCATAATGAACCGGTTATGATCACGGCTATTTTCCCTGCTATTAGAGCACGCAATAAAGATCTCACTTTTTGTGTCTGTATTTCGGTGATCAGTTTTTTATTCAGCGCGAGCGACTTTTCCAGTTTCCTGTCATATGCCGCCCATATTTCTCTCAATTCAAGATCTTCCATAATTGTTCAGTTGTGGATGATAGAAAATTTCCTTTTCAGCCTTTCCCTGATCCTGCTGATCCGGGTGGCAATGTTTGTTTCAGTAAGTCCGAGTATATCTGCTATTTCCCGGTAACTCTTTTCTTCCAGGTAAAGAAGCATGATAGCACGGTCCAGTTCTTTCAGCTCACTGATGAACTGTTGTAGCAACTGTAGTTGTTCTGTATCGGGTGGGGATATTTCCTGTAGTATTATATCCTTTGAAAGGAATGTGGTGTTGCGGGTTTTCCTGTAAAAGGAAATAGCCACGTTCAGTGATATGCGGTACATCCAGGTGGATAACTTATACTGCGGATCATATTTGCCGAAAGACTTCCATAGCTGCAGGATGATCTCCTGTATCAGGTCTTTCCTGTCTTCCGTGTTTTTACAATAGGAATTAGCCACCTTGTAGATGATGCCCTTATTCGCTTCTATCAGCTGTAAGAATGCGTTATCTTCCTGGAGTGGGGCCATGTATGCTTGTTATTAAGGTCATAAATAATGATTTTGATTCATTATTCGCGCAAGCAGGAAAAAAATCACAGTTGGGGGGATAAAAATCCCTTTAAATAATAGTGGGGAATACAGGGTGTTTCATAGGATAGTAACTGACGATCGCTAAGATAATCAAAGTTTAATTTCTTCAAAGTTTTTTTCTGATTTCTTCCTGTTAATCTTCTGTTATCAGTGCCAGTAATTCTTTTGTGGATAGCTTGCCGCTGCTGTCAGCACCTTCCAGCAGGCGATCAGCAAGATCCCGCTTGCTGTTGTGGAGGGCTATGATCTTTTCTTCGATAGTATGTTTGGCTACCAGGCGGTAAATGGTGACGGGTCTTGTTTGCCCGATCCGGTAAGCGCGGTCAGAGGCCTGTTCTTCAATGGCAGGGTTCCACCAGGGATCAAGGTGGATCACATAATCTGCTGCAGTTAGGTTCAGCCCCAGGCCGCCGGCTTTGAGGCTAATAAGGAAAAGAGAGGCTTCTCCGGCCTGGAACCGCTGTACCAGAGATTCCCTGACAGGTATGGGGGTGCTGCCGTCCAGGTACAGGTAGGAAATGCCTTTTTCGTCCAGTGAGCGTTTTACCAGTTCCAGGTGGCGGACGTACTGGCTGAATACCAGGGCGCGGTGATTATTCTCTATCAGCTCTTCTGTGATCTCCATAAAGACGGACTGTTTGGAAGATGGAATGCTGATCTCTTCATCTATCATCTGTACATTACAGGCAGCCATCCGTAGTTTACCGATCTCTGTAAGGGTGTTGAGGTGGTGTTTGCTGTCATTCTCCCCATACTTTTTAATATTCTCTATAGCTTTCAGGCGCAGGGCTTCATAAAAAGAGGCTTCCTCTGTAGACAGGCTTACCATTTTAACGATCTCGGTTTTTTCAGGCAGCTCATCCAGCACGGTGGTTTTGGTGCGTCTGAGAAGGAAAGGGCCTATCAGTTTTTTCAGATGCCTGGTAACAGTGCTTTCGGGGTTATAGATAACCGGTGTGGCAAACTGTTTATTGAAATGCTGCAGGGTACCTAACAGGCCGGGATTGATGAAGTTGAACAGGTTCCATATCTCTGCCAGGTGGTTCTGTATGGGAGTGCCTGTCAGTATAAGCCGGAAATCAGCCTGTAAGGCCATGGCCGCTTTGGAGGTTTTTGTCTGGTAGTTTTTGATGGTATGTGCTTCGTCCAGTACCACTGTTGTCCAATGTATGCCGGACAGTAATTTAGATTCTGACTGAAGCAGGCCGTAGGTGCCCAGCACTATATCGAATGCGCCGGCAGATTGCAGGAGTGAATACCTGTTGCCGGTACTGATAGATAAAACACGGAGGGAGGGGGCAAACTTTGTCAGTTCATTGGCCCAGTTAGGCAATACAGAGGCGGGGCATATTACCAGTGCCGGTCCCTGTGCTGCACGGTGTAGTAACAAGGCGACGGACTGCACGGTTTTTCCCAGGCCCATATCGTCTGCCAGGCAGGCGCCGGCCCCGAGGGATGCCAGTCTCACCATCCACCGGAAGCCGTCTTCCTGGTAGGGCCGTAAAGTAGTTTGCAGTGTATTGGGAATGGCCGGGAAAATGTTGGCGGCAGTTTCCTGTTGGTCCCTCAGTCTTTGCCAGGCGGCATCTGCATCTACATAGTTTGCTTCTGCCAGCAGGTCGCGCAGCATGTGTGAGGTAAGCGGACTGATATGAATGCGGTCCTGTGTTTCTATTACAATATCCGACAGCTCATTCAGCTGCCGGTACAACTTGCCGGTGAGGGCCAGGAAATCTCCGTTCTGTAATGTTACGAAGCGGCTCCTGTTTGTTTTGGCAGCATCCAGTAAGTCTTTCAGGGACAGTACAGTGGATTCATCTATACGCAGCTCTCCGTTGAGGGCAAACCATTTACCATCTGCTTTTACGGTCATGCGCAGCTGTGGTGTATAAATGGGTTTATGCAGCCGCAGTTTTTCTCCTTCCGGCCATTCGGCTACTGCCAGCTCAGGATGATGTTGTATAACTTCCAGCAGTTGCAGGCAGTCCAGCGGATCTTCAAATGCAATGCTATCATCTTCTATTTCCTGGGGAACATTCTGCTGGATCAGCTCCAGCAATTGTGAGAGATGACGGCTTTCTGCTTCCAGATTGCGTGTGGCCTGGCATCGTTCACCATTCATCACCCCTATTATGTGCCTGGCGCCTTCTCCCGGTTTGCAATAGGGAGGGTCATTTACAAATGGTTTCACGGAAAAAGAGGCACGCAGCGCATTGCCGGCAGGTTGCAATCTTACCCGGATGCGGGGATCGGCGGTGAACTGTTTTATGTTAAGAGCGGTATCATCAAGATTGGCGTGTACTGTGATATGTGCGCCCACCTGTTTTAATGCCTGCAGCAGTTTGTCTTTACCTTCAGCCGGTATGGTGCCTATCTGTTTTAATGTTTGTAACAGGGACCGTTGTTGTGCTGTCAGCTTTATTACTTTGAAGCGGGTATTACTTTCCCTTATCAGCATTGTGTTGCCGGAGGGATTGTCCAGGTGAGTACTGAAAGTATATCCTTTACCTGTTTTATTCACGACGAGTTCCGGCATTCCCCTGTAAAGTTCAATACCTGTTTCCGGCTGGTCTGCCAGGAAGAGATAGGGATGTCCTGTCAGTTCCTGCCACACTCTTTCTCCAAAGGCATAAGTTTCAGTACCATAGGTATGATAACTCTCTTTGGTGATGGTGGAAGCTATCCTGATGTCATGGTCTGTCATTCCTTCCAGCTGGCCATCTTTCAGCTTTTTCAGGTCTATGATGCGTCCCCTGCTCCATCCGTTATCTCCCGGTGATGTTTGTATAACGGGCTGTATGCTGTAGTGCTCCGGGTCAATGAGATAAGATAGCCTGTAAACCAGGGCTGGTTTTTCCTTCTGCATCTGAGTAGTGGCCGGCAGGATGAGGGTATTGAGCAATCTTTCCCATTCAGGTAGTGGCTGCATGGCAGAGACAATGGGAGGTTTACCGAAGGTTTCTGCAAGCATCCTGAATGTTTTTTCTGCCTTCAGGTAGTCACTGTCCCGGAAAAGGGAAAGATATTCATATGTCAGCAGGTTATACTGGCTTTGTATACCACGATGCAGGAGCATGGTGGATAGCTGTGTATGTGTTTTGAGCAGTTTACTTTTAGGGTAAAAGAGCTGCAGGCAGATCAGGGCCAGGTAACTTAACAGATGCCGGTCATTGTGTTTAACCGCATTTTCAAGCAATATCTCCAGCTGGTGCTCTGCCTTTTCTTTCCTGCCGTTATGAAAATGCAGCATGCTGATAGCTGGTGTGATGGCCGGAAACAGTTTTTTCTCGTACGCAGTGGTAATTTTCGGGATCAGCGAAAAGGTCTTTTCTTCCGGAAGTGTGGTCAGCGTATATGCGTAGAAAAAGGCAAACAGCGGAGAAGTGGGAATGCTGTTCTTTTTATCCTGTTGCCTTTGTTGTTTGATACCCTGTTCAAAGAGGGTGAGTGCTTTTTCGGGCTCGCCGTTATACAGTTGTACCACTGCTTTAGCGTAGAGTTCCTCCTGTCCGTTGATCTCTGCAGTTATCTGTCCACGTAGCAGCGGGACCTCTGCATGTTCCAGCGTGGCGGCATCTGTGTGAAGGAAGGCGGCTATCTTTTGTCTGAATTTCTCCAATGTATCCAGCGGCGTCATCAACAACAGGTGCTGTTGAACGGCTGCGCTGTAAATACGTATCACACTTTCTTCGTCAAACAGTTTCAGGAAGCCTTCATAAGCCGGATAGTATAAAAGATAACAGAGATGAGGAAGATATTCCGGCAACTCGAAGCATATCTTCCTTACCGGTTGCAGTAAAAGAGATCTGTTGCCCGTAAAGAATGCGGTCAGTACCTGTTGCAGCTCCTGCAGCCGGGCGCTGGTGCTGTAAAAGGAATAAGGTTTGGTATAGTCAAGCAGGCGCAGGTATTCCGGCTGCCGGATATTTTCAGGGAATAACAGGAAACTCAGCTCAGGTATCAGTGAGTAATTGCCCGCCAGGTTGTAACTGCCAAGGCCATTTTCTGTGAGTACTTCCAGTATCTCTATAATCCTGTTCTGTGGTATTTCCCTGATGCGGTTAACAGCGTCAATGAAGGTGTAACGTTCCAGCGGATATATATAGATGGACAGTACATCGGTGACTATCCGGGCTTCTTCTTCCAGCTGCTGATACTGTTGTAAATAAGACTGCGCATTTCCGTTCATTGAATGGTATATAGTTTTACTCTTTCACGAAAGAAAGCATATGTTTGGCAATAGAAAGGAAAGAGGCCAGGTCACTGGGTTTTATAATATAATCTGCTACACCCAATGCCATACTCTTTGCCTTGTATGCGGGCGAGTTTGAAGTGCTCCATATGATCTTTGGAATATTCGTATATCTCACCTGGTCATTCAGCTGCTCAATTATTTCCATGCCCGTGAGCTCGGGAATATTATAGTCTAATACGAGTAAGGCAGGTAGTTCTGCATCTGAAATAGTTTCGAGGTACCTGAGAAATTTTTTACCATTGGGAATGCACATGAGTTGCCAGCTGGGATCAATTTCTCCCAATGCATTTTCCAGCAATTCCTGATCGTCTGCATCGTCTTCTGCCAGTAAGATCAGTTTCTTCGAATGGCCTGAAAGTTGCATCTTTTTTTTAGTATTTAATGTGGTGCATGACAAAAATACTACTTCAAACCATAAAAAGATAGCAGTCATATACAGGTAATAATACTGTCAGATCTTTAGCTGTATGATATCACACCACTTAAGAGTACTCATATAAACGCTAACACCCCCAACATGAACAACCGGAAAAAAGTTGCCGCTCCAGCTGCAATGCCAGTAAAGAGTGTGGAGACTCCTCCACAGGTCTCCACAACCAAGCGTAAAAGCATACCTGTGCCGGTACCTGAAACTATCCCTGATCACCTGGATATGCGGTTATTATTACAGGTGTTGTCTGAAGTTAAAAATGGAAATTTTACTGCCAGGATGCCAGCAGATTGTATTGGTCTCAGCGGAAAGATCTGCGATACTGTGAATGACATCATTGTCCTGAATGAGGCGCTTGTAGAAGAACTGGCCCTTGCCCGTAATACCATTGGGAAAATGGGTAAGCTTAACCATCGGGTGCAACTTCCCCGTACGGCCCGTGGTTCGTGGAATACAGCCGTTGTTTCTATGAACACACTGATCTCCGACCTGGTACATCCTACTATTGAGATAGCACATGTGATCAGCTCTGTGGCTAAAGGTAACCTGTCTCAGGAAATGCCGCTGCAGATCGAAGATCACGTGCTGCAGGGAGAGTTTGCGCGGATTGCAACGGAGGTGAACGGGATGGTGAAGCAGCTGAACCTGTTTTCCCGTGAGGTGACCCGTGTAGCGCGTGAAGTAGGTTCTGAGGGTAAACTGGGCGGACAGGCAAAAGTAAAAGATGTGGCCGGTGTATGGAAAGACCTGACAGATTCTGTAAACCAGATGGCGGGCAACCTTACTGCGCAGGTGCGCAATATTGCGGACGTGACCACCGCGGTAGCAAAGGGTGATCTTTCCAAGAAGATCACCGTAGATGTACAGGGCGAGATACTGGAACTGAAAGATACCATCAATACGATGGTGGACCAGCTCAACTCTTTCTCTTCCGAAGTAACGCGTGTGGCGCGTGAAGTGGGAACAGACGGTAAGCTGGGCGGCCAGGCCGAGGTAAAGGGCGTAGCCGGTACCTGGAAAGACCTGACAGACTCTGTAAACCAGATGGCCTCCAACCTTACCGGCCAGGTGCGTAATATAGCAGAAGTAACTACTGCCGTGGCGAAGGGAGACCTGTCCCGCAAAATCACGGTAGACGTAAAAGGTGAGATCCTTGAGCTGAAGAATACTATCAATACGATGGTGGACCAGCTGAACTCCTTCTCTTCCGAAGTAACGCGCGTAGCGGTGGAAGTAGGTTCAGAGGGTAAGCTGGGTGGTCAGGCTACAGTAAAAGGGGTGGCCGGTGTGTGGAAAGACCTGACAGATTCCGTGAACCAGATGGCTTCCAACCTGACAGCGCAGGTACGTAACATTGCGGAAGTAACTACCGCTGTAGCGCTGGGCGATCTTTCCCGTAAGATCACCGTGGATGTAAAAGGTGAGATCCTTGAACTGAAGAACACTATCAACACGATGGTGGACCAGCTAAACTCCTTCGCCTCAGAAGTAACGCGCGTGGCGTTGGAAGTGGGGACAGAAGGTAAGCTGGGCGGACAAGCCAAGGTGCAGGGGGTGGCTGGTACCTGGAAAGACCTGACAGATTCTGTGAACCGGATGGGGTCCAACCTGACAGCGCAGGTACGAAATATAGCAGAAGTAACTACTGCCGTGGCAAACGGAGACCTTTCCAAAAAGATCACGGTAGATGTTGCTGGCGAGATCCTGGAACTGAAGAAAACCATCAACACGATGGTGGACCAGCTGAATTCCTTTGCCTCCGAAGTAACGCGTGTAGCGCTGGAAGTAGGTACGGAAGGTAAGCTGGGCGGACAGGCTAAAGTACAGGGCGTAGGCGGTACGTGGAAAGACCTGACAGATTCTGTGAATCAGATGGGCTCCAACCTGACAGCACAGGTGCGTAACATCGCGGAAGTGACCACTGCAGTGGCAAAAGGTGACCTTTCCCGCAAGATCACGGTAGATGTGAAAGGTGAGATCCTGGAGTTGAAAAATACCATCAACACGATGGTGGACCAGTTGAATGCCTTTGGATCGGAAGTGTTCCGTGTAGCACGTGAAGTGGGCTCTGAAGGTAAGCTGGGCGGACAGGCGGATGTGCCTGGAGTAGAAGGCTTATGG
The DNA here is from genome assembly GCF_009758205.1 of Chitinophaga tropicalis. Lineage (GTDB taxonomy): Bacteria > Bacteroidota > Bacteroidia > Chitinophagales > Chitinophagaceae > Chitinophaga > Chitinophaga tropicalis. The sequence goes on along the minus strand of NZ_WRXN01000001.1, from coordinate 147,814 downwards.
AAGGACCTGACAGACTCCGTAAATATCATGGCCTCCAACCTGACGTCCCAGGTACGTAACATTGCAGAAGTAACCACAGCGGTAGCGAACGGAGACCTTTCCCGTAAAATTGAAGTGGATGTCAGAGGCGAGATCCTTGAACTGAAGAATACCATCAACACCATGGTGGAACAGCTGCGCGCATTTGCCTCTGAAGTAACGCGTGTGGCCCGTGAAGTGGGGACAGAAGGGAAACTGGGCGGACAGGCTAATGTGCCCGGTGTAGGCGGTACCTGGAAAGACCTGACAGATTCTGTAAATATGATGGCGGGCAACCTTACCGCGCAGGTGCGTAACATTGCTGACGTGGCTATTGCCGTGGCGAATGGTGACATGTCCCGTAAGATCACGGTAGATGTACGCGGAGAAATACTGCAGCTGAAAGAAACACTTAACACCATGGTGGACCAGCTGCGTGCCTTTGCCTCTGAAGTAACGCGTGTGGCCCGTGAGGTAGGTACAGACGGTAAACTGGGTGGACAGGCATTCGTGCCCGGTGTAGCCGGTACCTGGAAAGACCTGACAGACTCTGTAAACCAGATGACAGGTAACCTGACCTCCCAGGTGCGTAACATTGCGGAAGTAACGAAAGCGGTTGCTTCCGGCGACCTTTCCAAGAAAGTGACCATAGACGTAAAAGGCGAGATCCTTGACCTGAAGAACACCATCAACACGATGGTGGACCAGCTGAATTCCTTTGCCTTCGAAGTAACACGTGTGGCGCGTGAAGTGGGAACGGAAGGAAAACTGGGCGGACAGGCAGAAGTGCAGGGGGTGGCTGGTACCTGGAAGGACCTGACAGATTCTGTGAACATGATGGCCTCTAACCTGACCAACCAGGTGCGTGGCATTGCCAAGGTGGTGACCGCTGTGGCAACGGGCAACCTGAAACAGAAGCTTTCCATTGTATCCCGTGGGGAAGTGGCCCAGCTTACAGATACTATCAATGAAATGATCGACACCCTGGCGCTCTTTGCTGACCAGGTGACTACAGTGGCCCGTGAAGTAGGTGTGGACGGGCGTTTGGGCGGACAGGCCAGTGTGCCGGGAGCTTCCGGTATCTGGAAGAACCTTACGGAAAATGTGAACCAGCTGGCAGAAAACCTTACCACGCAGGTACGTGCTATTTCTGCCGTAGCGTCTGCAGTAACGAAAGGTGATCTTACACAGATGATCCGTGTAGATGCGCAGGGAGAGGTGGAAGAACTGAAGGACACCATCAACCAGATGATCACCAACCTGAAGCAAACCACTTTGCGTAACCAGGAGCAGGACTGGCTGAAATCCAACCTGGCCAAGTTCACACAGATGCTTCAGGGACAGAAGGACCTTAACACTGTAACCCGCCGTATACTTTCTGAACTGGCGCAGGTGGTGAATGCGCAAAAAGGGATGTTCTATATCCTGGAACAGGAAGAGAACCTGCTCAATCCAAAACTAAAGCTATTTGCTGCATATGCCTATGGAGATGAAATGCATATGTCACGCGAGTTCTCCCTGGGACAGGGATTGGTAGGACAGTGCGCCGTAGAAAAAGAAAGGATACTGCTTACCAATATACCATCAGACTATATCAAGATCAGCTCCGGTATGGGAGAGGCATCGCCGGTGAACCTGATTGTGCTGCCGGTGTTATTTGAAACGCAGATCAAAGCGGTGATAGAGCTGGCTTCTTTTGAATCGTTCAGTGAAACGCATCTTGACTTCCTCAGTCAGCTGACGGAGAGTATAGGTATAGTACTGAATACAATTGAAGCGAATTCCAGGACAGAAGACCTGCTGGAGCAATCACAGTCCCTGGCAGACGAACTGCGCCGTACTAACGAAGAACTGCAGGATAAAGCGCACCTGCTGGTGAAACAGAAGGATGAAGTGGAAGAGAAGAATAAGGAAGTGGAAGAAGCCAGGAAGTCGCTCGAAGAAAAAGCAGAGCAATTGCAGCTTACGTCCAAATACAAGTCGGAGTTCCTTGCTAATATGTCACACGAGCTGCGTACGCCGCTTAACTCCCTGCTTATTCTTGCGCAACAGCTATATGAAAACCATGACGGCAACCTCAACGAAAAACAGGTGCGTTATGCTAAAACCATCCACAGCTGTGGTGATGACCTGATCCAGCTTATTAATGATATCCTGGACCTTTCAAAGATCGAATCGGGTTATATCTCGACAGATTTTATCAAAGTGCGTTTCCGCGAGGTGATCGGTTTTGTGGAAACCACTTTCAAGCATATCTCAGAAAGCAAGAACCTGCGCTTCCGTATAGATATGGACGAACAGCTGCCACAGTCGCTGGAAACAGACGTACAACGCCTGAACCAGATATTGAAGAACCTGCTTTCCAATGCCTTTAAGTTCACTGAAAAAGGAGAAGTAAGATTGCGTATCTATGAAGCGAAACGCAACTGGAAGCTGGTGAGTGAGAGCCTGGACCATGCAGATAAAGTAGTGGCGTTCGAGATCAAAGATACCGGCATAGGGATATCGAAAGACAAGCAGAACATTATCTTCGAAGCGTTTCAGCAGGCGGAGGGATCTACCAGCCGTAAGTACGGAGGTACCGGTCTGGGGCTTTCCATCAGCCGTGGCCTGGCAGACCTGCTGGGTGGTTCTATAGAGCTGGAAAGCGAAGTGGGGCAAGGCAGTACCTTTACTCTCTTTCTGCCAATACAGTATAATGCTTCCACTATCAAACGGGAAAAACAAAAAAGCCTGACAGTAACAGAATACCAGCTGCCGGAACAGGGTAATATCCAGTCTGTGCCGACAGTAAGAGTAAGTGACCCGAAAGACCTGGAAGGGCTGAATGAGATCATTAATGAGGTGGGAGACGACAGAACGCATATCATGGAGAGTGATAAAGTGGTGCTGATAGTGGAGGATGATGTACGTTTTGCCAAGATCATGCAGGAGAAAGCGCATGAAATGGGATTAAAAGTAGTGGTAGCTACTTCTTTCGGAGAAGTGTTTGATCTGACCAACAAGTATAATCCTATTGCTGTAACACTGGATGTAAAACTTCCGGATGCCAGCGGATGGAGGGTGTTAGACCTCTTTAAGAACGATATTAATCTTCGTCATATTCCCATTCATCTTATTTCGGGTGAGGAAAACCGTCTGCTGGCTATGCACCGCGGAGCCCGCAGCTTCAGCCTGAAGCCGCTTAAGGCGGAAGCGCTGAATGTGTTGTTTTCCAGCATTCTTGACCATCATGCCCGTAAGACAAAGAAGGTGCTTGTGGTGGAAGATAATGAGCCGGATGCTTCACAGATAGCCAGAATACTGGAGAATGGGGAACTTATTGAAATGGAGTTTGTGGAAAATGGTAAGGCTGCCATTGAAAAGGTGAATGCTAACTCCTATGACTGTATCATTGCAGATTATATGCTGCCCGATATAGACGGTGCTGAGTTTGTGGCCAACATGAATTCTGTGAACAGGCATAATGCCACACCGGTGATCGTCTATTCTGCCAAGGACTTTACCAATAATGAAAAATCAAAGCTTAAGCAGTATGCTAATAAAATATTGCTGAAAGGTGTTAATTCACTAGACCTGTTGCTGGAAGAAACCATCATGCAGCTGCATATTGATCATCAGGCTTTGCCGCAGGAAAAGCGAAAGCTGATAGAAGATCTGCGCTCACGTAAAGATGTATTGATACGTAAGAATGTGCTGGTGGTAGATGATGATGTGCGTAACCTTTTTGCACTGACCACTGCCTTTGAAAGATATCATATCAATACTATTACGGCTGAAAGCGGCAAGGAAGCAATGAGCATTCTGAGTGAAAACAACCAGATAGATATTGTGCTGATGGATATCATGATGCCTGAAATGGATGGTTATGAAACGATGCAGAAGATACGAAGGGAGCATAAGAACAGCGCCCTTCCTATCATAGCGGTTACTGCAAAGGCGATGAAAGGCGACAGGGAAAAATGCCTGGAAGCAGGGGCTTCTGACTATATTACCAAACCACTCAAAATAGATCAGTTGTTATCTTTAATGAGGGTATGGCTATACCGATAAATTCACACAACATTGAAATATTAAAAAGTGGAGGATCCCGAATTAGTTAAAATACTGGTGGTTGATGACAGGGCGGATAACCTATTGTCTATTGAATCCATACTGGAAAGGGAGAGCTATACTATAGTCAAAGCAAATTCAGGAAAAGCTGCGCTGAAAATACTGCTGAAAGAATTTGATTTCTCCCTGATCCTGATGGATGTTCAGATGCCGGACATGAACGGCTTTGAAACAGCCTCGCTTATTTATCAGCGGGACAGGCTGAAGGATATCCCTATTATCTTTATTACGGCCCATAGCCATGAAGAGGAAGCGATTTTTAAGGGTTACAGGTTAGGTGCGGTAGATTTTATCTATAAGCCGGTTAACCCTGAGCTGTTAAGAGTAAAGGTGGGGCTGTTCGTGGAATTGTACCGTAAAACGCAGTCGCTCATTGCGCAGGAGCAGAAGCTGCTGACCGCCAACGCTTCCCTGCAAAGGGAAATAAAGGAGAAAGAGGCTTCGGAGCGTAAGGTCCTTGAGCTGAACGACCAGTTGTTGCAGAACAACCGTCATCTGCAGGCTGTAAATACAGAGCTGGACCGTTTTGCCTATATTGCCTCTCACGATCTGCAGGAACCGTTGCGGAAGATCCGGGTGTTCAGTGATATGATACTACAGAAAAAGAATGGTGAGCTGGATGTAGAAAAATATGTAATGAAGATCACCAGCGCTACTATCCGTATGCAGCAACTGGTGAGCGATCTGCTACGGTTTTCAAGACATTCTATTGGAGGTGGAGATTTTATTAATGCTGATCTTAACCAGATAGTGAGGGAGGCTGTCAATGAACTGGAGATAAAGATACAACAGGTCAATGCCAGCATCCGGATTGACCCGCTGCCTTCTATCAGTGTGATCCCTACGTTGATGCGACAGGTATTTTACAACCTGATCAGCAATGCTATTAAATTCAGAAAGAAGGAGATGCCGCCGGATATTCATATCTATGCTGAGCTGGTAAATCCGTTGGAACAACGTTATCAGCCCGTTAAAACAGGAGGAAATTATTATAAGATCTTTGTGAAGGATAATGGTATTGGCTTTGAAAGCCAGTATGCAGAAGATATTTTTATTGTTTTTAAACGGTTGCACAGCTATCATGAAATAGAGGGCACCGGTATAGGGCTGTCCATCTGCAAAAAGATCATAGAGCAGCACAATGGTTTTATTACAGCTACCAGTGAAATTGATAACGGGGCTACTTTTATTATCGGTATTCCTGAGAAGCAGATATTATCAGCATATGAGTAAAAAAATTACGGGATCACTTTGCCTTTAGCAAAAATGATCCCGCAAGTAAAAGAATATAAGCCTGGAAATTATTTTACAGCTACCTGTTTACTGATCTCAAATTTATCTCTCAGCCTGATATCTTCAGAGGAAGCTCCTATCATTATAGTGAAGGCCCCTGGTTCTACAACCCATTTCATTCCTGCGTTCAGCAACTTCAGATCTTCAGGCAATAATTCAAAAGATATTTCTTTCTGCTGGCCTGCTTCAAGGTGTACGCGCTGGAATTTTTTCAGCTGTTGTTCTGCTGTAACAACTGAGGTGAAGTCGTCGCGGAGGTATAACTGGGCAACCTCGTCGCCAGCTACGGTACTGTTGTTCTTCAGCAGGAATTTAACAGTCACTTTCAGGTTGCCTGCTGTTTCCTGTACTGTTGTTCTTACGTTGCTGTAGTCGAAGGAAGAATAGCTGAGACCATGGCCAAAGCTATACAGTGGTTTGGCGTCCATTTCTACATAATCATGACGGGAAGCGCTTTTGTAGTTGTAATATACCGGCAGCTGTCCTATTGATTTGGGAATAGAAACGGGCAGGCGGCCGGCAGGGTTATAATCGCCAAAGAGCACATCTGCTACTGCGTTACCTCCTTCCTGTCCGGGATACCAGGCATTTACAATGGCTGGTACATGTGCAGCGGCCCAGTTGATATTGAGCGGGCGTCCTTCTATCAGCACCAGTACAACAGGTTTACCGGCAGCTACTACGCGTTGCAGCAGTTGTGACTGCAGGCCCATCAGATCCAGGCTTACCCTGTCATAACCTTCACCGCTTTCCATATCGCTCACGGCTACTTCTGAAGCTTTCACTTCTGCAGCGCCGGTGCTCTGGAAAGATGTTTCAAAGTCACGTGCGCTGGAGCCCCCCAGTACTATTACAACAGCGTCCGCATCTTTAGCTGCTGCTACTGCTTCATTGATAGTGGAGTGTGCTGTATCGCGGATGGCGCAGCCTTTCACATAGGTAATTTTAGTGTCAGGCGAAACTTTTGCCTGTATACCTTCCAGTACGGTCACTATTTTGGCAGCAGGCTGAGGAGCGGTATAGTCGCCCAGCTGGTTATAGATATTATCAGCGTTAGGTCCTATTACAGCCAGTTTTTTGATGGTTTTCTTCAGCGGTAATAAGTTACCTTCATTTTTCATCAGCACAATGGATTCTGCGGCTACGCGCTTTGCCAGTTGTCTGTTGGCTTCCGTACCTACTGACTTTTCAGCTGCAGCTACATCTACATAAGGTTTTTCGAAGAGGCCCATTATGAATTTCAGCCGTAATACATGTGCTACTGCTGTATCGAGAGTGGCCATTGTAACACGTTTATCTTTTACTGCTTTGATCAGCGCATCTCCATATGCTTCTCCGCCGAGATCGGCGTCCAGTCCGGCGTTGATGGCCAGTGCTGCAGCTTCGTCTATAGTAGCGGCAACTTTATGTGTGGTCCTTACACCGGGAATACCTCCAAGATCGGAGACCGAGAATCCTCTGAAGCCCCATTCTTTTATCAGCACATCTTTCAGCAGGAAAGGGTTGGTGCTGCATGGTATACCATCAATGGAATTGTAGGACGCCATGATGGATAAGGCGCCTGCTTTCACTGCATCACGGAATGGAGGCAGATAGGATACATAAAGATCGCGCGGGCCTGTGAGAGCAATACCGCCGTTATGACCACCTTCGGGAGAGCCATATGCAGTAAAATGTTTCAGCGTGGAAATTACATTAGTGCCGCTGTTTATCTTGCTACCCTGAAAGCCTTTCACCATGGCAATACCCATCTGGCCTATGAGGTATGGATCTTCACCATATGTTTCTTCCAGCCTTGACCATCTTGGTTCGCGTACCAGGTCCAGTACGGGACCGTAACCGATATGTGCGCCCTGCAAACGGGCTTCTTTGGCAATAGCACCGGCCATTTCCTGGATCAATGCGGGATCCCAGGTGCTGGCCTGACCTATGGAAGTAGAGAAAACTGTGGTGCCGATGGCCATGTGTCCATGCGGGCATTCTTCTGCCAGCAGCAGGGGAATACCCAGGCGGGTGTTTTCCATTACATAACGTTGAAGGGCGTTGGTAGCCTCGGCCGCCATTTTAGGCGTCAGACCTGTTTCCAGTGTTTTCTTTGTCCACGGGTCTGCTCTTAATGTAGCCCAGAAGCTACCGATATGGCGTTTTGCTATCACGTCTTTAAAGGTCTGACTCACTCCTACCGAGCTGCCATTCTTTTCATACATGTCCCATCCCAGCAGGGTAGATAACTGTCCTGCCTTTTCTTCCAGCGTCATACGCTTTAAGAGATCTTTTACCCTTGCATCTACAGGAGCATTTGCATTTTTGTAAACGATCACATTGGCATTTCCTTTCTGTGCCTGTGCAGATACATGCGCACCTGCGCCCAGCATTGCCAGGCATAGCATGATACAACTCTTTGTCACAGTTGATTTTTTTAGTTCCATTGTTACCTGTAAGCTAAGATTCTATTATATTAAGTTAATCAACAATCACTTATCCGTTGAATACTAGTAAAAGTAACAAGTTGAGAGGGGAATTTCGTAACAATTTTTATTATGAAACGGTAAATAGTACAACAAGTGGGGGAATTTATCCATTGTCTGCTGCCGCGATGCGTTATACCTTTGGCATATAATAACCACAAAGCATATGGAACCGAACATAGGTATAAAACAGGAATTCCTTTCAAAGATAGCACTTGAGCTGTCTAAAATACTGGCAGATGAATTTGTATTATACACTAAGACACGTAATGCCCACTGGAATGTAGAAGGACCGGATTTCCATTCTACACATGTCTTTTTTGAAAAACAATATGAAGAGCTGGATGAAATAATGGATAGCGTAGCTGAACGTGTACGTACATTAGGGCATTATGCGCCGGCTACTTTAAAGGAATATTTATCGCTTACACATCTTTCTGAGAAATCAAGAAGTAGCAATGACAGCCTGGGATTTATCCGCGAGCTGTTAGCAGATCATGAGAGCCTGGTTATTCACCTGAGAGAGAACATCAATCGTTTTGCGAATGACTGGCATGACCTGGGTACAAGTGATTACATTACCGGCCTGATGGAGACTCATGAGAAAATGGCATGGATGCTGAGGGCACATTTAAGATAATAACATTCTCACTGGAAAATATAAAGACAAGCAAAAAAGAACACTTAGCAAGGACATTGATAAACAAGACAGGACTTAGGACAAGGACCATCCGCTTCTGCGGATGGTTTTTTTAATCAAAAAAGCATTTCCATATTGGAAATGCTTTTTAAGAAAACAAGTATAGGGATCAATTAATACTTCCTAACAATACGCTGCTGTCGAAATCACATTCGCTGCAACCATCAACTTTGCAGGATGCATAATTCCAGAAAGCCCTGTCTCTGAATAACGGGCCTTTACCAGGATTGCCCCAGTCGCCGCTGTAGTTGAACTGAGAGATACTGCAATCCATCTGTGACACGTTGTTGCCTGTAAGTACTTCATCTTTTGTACCATCGGGGTTCCTGTAATCACCCCAATAAGTACATTCCACACCAGGAAAGCTGCTGGAGCGGGACATGTGGTACATGCCATGCGCTTTTTTTCCAACATATGCCTGTACTCTTGTACCAGCTGCAACGTTTCTCCAGTCTTTGGTATACCAGCCTGCGTGCTGGAAATATGTGACAGTGATAATACGCTGGGTGGATTTGTTAAACTGTATAACCATGTGCTCCAGGTCATAATCATGTCCGCCGGTAGCGCCGACACAGTTACCCTGGCGTTTGTACAGCCACCAGTATTCAATGAATATCCTGTTGGCATCATTTGGGTGTACCTGTACATCGTAATAAGTAGGGAAGTTCATGCTTCTTGGAGCGTCGTCGTTAAGCAGTACCAGTTTACCTCCGCATGTGATACTGGCCGGATCTGTATTGGCCCAGATATCTTCTACGGTAGTAGGATAATCAGGTGCTGACCTGTCAAATTTGATAAGAGGCGCAAACTGTTTGGCCCAGGCGGCGGCGTTAGTACCGGTTACTTTAGTGGAGCTTTCCTGGCAGGCGCAGGGAGCAGCAGCGGTGGCGGCAACCATATTTTCCTGTCCTGCATTTTTCAGGGAAGGAGCAGTTTGCTCTGCAGTGGGTTTGCTACATTGGGAAAACAGCAGGGTTGCGGCGCAACCAAGCAATAGTAATGATGCTTTTTTCATTGTTGTGATTTAATTGAATATGTGGGTTTTAATAGCCGGGATATTTGTTCACTTCAGAATAATTAATGTAAGTATGAAAGGCGGGGACAAAAATAGGAAAGGGATCTTACAGCGTATGTTATATCAATATTAACAATCTTTAAATGAGAAAGCCACCCCGCTTCTGCGAGGTGGCTTTTTATGTAGAAATGGATGAAAGGGCTATTCTGTTGCAGCAGTGTTTGTAGTATTTGTGGTATTGGCCCTGTTGCCCACCTGTTCAAGCAGTTTCAGTCCCAATAATCCGCTGATAGGGCCGTTGGTACCGTCACCACCTCCAATAAGGATATCCGGCATGATCCTGATATGTTGTTCACCGATGGCTTCCATTACTTTCAGTTGTGTGAAGTTGTTACCACCCATGGCTTCTACTGCCAGCTTATAGGACTCAGCGCTTGACTTACCGATAGCCAGTATTTTTTCAGCTTCTGCGTTACCTGTCAGGGAGATCTTTTCAGCATCAGCTTTAGCTATCAGTTCTGTACGTTCAGCTTCTGCTTTTGCCAGCACGCGTACCTTTTCGGCTTCACCGTTTGCCATGAGCTTCATCCTGTCGGCTTCCGCATTGGCCTGGAGACGTACACTGTTGGCATCACCGGTAGCTTTTTTTACTGCAGCGTCGGCAATCCTTTCTGCTATCAATACACCCTGATCTGCTTTCACGATCTCTTTCTGGATCTCGGCGATAGCCGTTTCTTTTTCCAGTGCCTGCCTGGTTTCCTGTGCACGCATCTGAGTGTCGTACGTTACTTTCTGTTCTTCCGCTATTTTACGGTCTGTCAGTGTTTTCATCAGGCTTTCAGGCGGAACGATGTCACCGATAAGGGTATCTACACCAAATACGTTGTATTGCTCCAGCACACGGCCTATATGCAGCTTGGCTGATTCCTGTCGCTCCTTACGGCTTTTCAGGAAGTCTATCACTTCAGCGTCCTGTGCGGAGTTGCGGAAGTAGTTGCCGATAGTAGGTTCCAGTACCTGTGTTACAAGGTTGCTCATATTACCGAAGCGGGCAATCACTTTCGGCGCTTCATAAGAAGGGATATGAATGATCTGTGATACATCCAGGTGGAAGGTGAAACCGTCTTTACTCCGAACTGTGATAGTAGACAGATTCTTGTCCAGCTGATGGGATTCTGTGCGTGCAGATGCCCAGTTCAGCACCAGGTTGGTAGTAGGAACGTATTCCACTTTCATGATGTAGGAGTTGATAGGATATTTGCCGGGCCCCAACGGTTCTGCCCATACGCCTTTATGGTGTTTGGCCACGATATTGCCGTGTTTGAATTCCTTACCGCTAAGGTCTTCACCATCATTACCTACATAAGAGATCACAACGCCTACGTGGCTGATGGGTATCTCTGTCATGCCTCTCATTTCTACTTTTACGAACCAGGGGTTCAGGAAGTATGAACCGGAGAGGATGACCTGTTCCTGTAACCCTTTGTAACCGCCATTGGACAGGAAGGCGTCTGCATCCTGGAAGTTGTTATGGTTTTCTATGATCTTACCGGCAATCTGACCATATTCTATGGCCTTACCTTCCAGGGTAGTGACAATGCCTACGCTGTTGTCAGGTACACTGGTCATATCTGTTATTTCCACCTCAAAGAGGAAGGTGTTGATACGGTAGGAACCTGGTGTCATGATGGTTGTTTGCCGGCCTTTTTGTCCGCCGTTACGCAGGAAAAGTTCCGCGTTCTGGTAGGCATCGCAGTCCACCCGGCGTGCAAGGATAGCGCCTGGTTTCAGTTCGGTACCGTCTTTTGCCAGTACCAGTCCTATTTTACCTGTTGGAATGATGGTAAATGCCTGGAAAGTAACTTCGTACTGCCAGAGCCATTTCCAGAAGTAAACACCTGGAGCCAGGGTTTGTGCCTGGAAACCGGCTTCTCTGTCTACCGCTATGATATGACCTTCCGGGAGCTCCTGTTTACCAAAGAGCACGAATTTTTTTGTGACCAGACCTATCCTGTCTTCCGGTACTATTACAAGACCGAAAAAGACGCGAAGGATAAATTTGTAGAGCACAAGACATAGTACAGGTACGGCAATAATGATCAGCCACCTGAGAACTTCAGTTGTTTGCATAGTTGTTGTTTATTTAAGGAGAAAAATAACCTGTAGGGGCATACGTACTTATATTGTACGTGAGTACAATACATTGCAGTACTATTACGGACATAGTAATGCCTGTAATACAAATTCTATTTCTGTTCCATTAAGCTAAAATCCGGGAGGGGAAGTGTTCAGAATAGTGAAGTGCAGTAAGTATTGATCGTATCCGTATTCGGATATAGTATCCATTGTAAAAAGAATTACCACACAAAGTTTATAACAAAAAACTGAATTGCAAAATATTTACAGCAGGGGCTCAGGCACCTGTTGCGGAAATTTATATTTAATTTTTCCGGTGGGGCTTTTTATAGGAAATAGTGTAATCTTTTGGTTCCGGATAGTGGTTTTAGTGAAAGAAAGTGGTTAAAATAATTATAATCTCTAAAGCGCTATACATTCAGGCTGGTGTTTTACAGGGAAATTGCAGGAATTTGCAATGAAGCAAAGCCGGTTTGCTTCGTGATGTAAGGCGTTGGCTTTTTCAATCATTGCAGCATCGGTGATGGTAACAACGGGTTTCAATATCACTTCACTGAAACGACCGCCACCGTCTGCGTCTTCTGTCATAAATCCTTCGGCGTGATCGACATAATCAACTATAACTATACCTGCCTGTGCGCAGAGGTGCAGGTACCAGAGCATGTGACAGGAAGATAGTGAGGAGACCAATAACTCTTCAGGGTTATATCTTGTTTTATCTCCGCGGAAAGAAGGATCTGAAGAGCCTTTGATCACATCTTTACCTGCGGCTGATATTTCATGTGCTCTTTCATAAGAAGTGTAATTTTTTGTGCCGGTGCCGGTGTTGCCGGTCCATGTAGTAGTGATATGGTATTGGTGAGTTTTCATTTGTTGTTTTTTATAAAGGTAATCTGCTGAAAAGGTAGTATCTTCTACTGGTAAATGAAAAAAAAATACATAATAGCCCCGCTGGGTGACAGTGCCATTATCATTGAATGGGAGCAGGAGATCTCTCCTGTTATACACCAGCGTGTATTGAATACATATCATTATCTCCGCTCATTACAACACATTTACATTCTTGATCTTATACCGGCATATGCTTCTTTAACCGTTATTTATAATGCGCGTGCAGCGCGTTATGCTTATGATGAAGTAATCAGGATAGTGACGGATGCGTTGAACATGTCTGCAGCGGAGGTTGCTGTTGTTTCAAGACAGATAGAGATCCCTGTATGTTATGATCCTTCCCTGGGGCCGGACCTCCTGGCAATGGCGGAGCAAAAGAGTCTGTCAGTAGATAAGATCGTTGAGTTGCATACGCAAACCACTTATACTGTATACATGCTTGGTTTCCTGCCTGGTTTTCCATACATGGGAACGGTAGATGATATACTGGCTACTCCGCGGTTAAAGAAGCCACGTGTAAAGATCCCGGCCGGTAGTGTGGGAATTGCCGGCGCACAGACGGGCATCTATCCGCTGGATTCTCCCGGGGGCTGGAACCTGATCGGAAAAACTCCTGTCAGGATGTTTGATGCTGAAAAGGAGATACCCTGTTATTGTCAACCGGGGGATCAGGTACGGTTTGTGCCTGTATCATTAGAAGAATTTCATGAACTAAACCACAACAGACAGTGATACAGGTACTACAGCAGGGGATAATGGACAGCGTACAGGATACGGGAAGATACGGTTACCAGCATCTTGGGATAAACCCGGGTGGAGCGATGGACAGAGCTGCACTGGCAGTGGCTAACAGCCTGGTAGGAAATGAGCTGGGAGAAGCTGCCATAGAATTACATTTTCCCGCCTCTGCATTCCTGTTTGAAGAGAATGTATTAATAGCCTTATCCGGCGCTGATTTTGGCGCTATGATCAATGAACGGCCGGTTAGTATAAACAAGCCTTTCTTCATCACCAGTCAGACTGTTTTGCGTTTTACGCGCCCTGTATGGGGCGCCCGTTGTTACATGGCTATCCAGGGAGGACTGGAGCTGCCTCACTGGCTGGACAGTCACAGTACCCATCTGAAGGCCGGCGCCGGAGGATTGGAAGGCCGCGTTCTACAGAAATACGACCGTCTTTCTTTCAGGAGAAATACTATTCAGCTTAAAACTGAGATGCCATTACCCTGGACTGCTGACGTGAGAGAGCTGTATACTCCCGGCAACGTTATACGCGTTACCACAGGCAGCGGCTGGGAGCTGCTGGATAAAGCGGGACAGGCATCTTTCGGGGGCGACTTCCATTTAACTGAACAATCTGACCGTATGGGGTTCCGCCTGCAGGGATCTCCGATACATACCATTCCATACGAAGAAATGCTTTCTGCCGGTATCAGCCGTGGTACTGTACAGTTATTACCTAACGGGCAACTGATCATTCTCGTGGCAGATCATCAGACCACAGGAGGTTATCCCCGTATAGCCCACGTCATAGCGGCCGATCAGCCTACGCTTGCCCAGTTTAGTCCCCGGCATCATTTCAGCTTCCATGTTATAGATCCTGAAACCGCCCGGGAGTTGTTATGGCAGCAGGAGCAACGCTTGCTATTTTTGCAAAATGCCTGTAAATTACGGTTAGAGGAATGGCTGCATTCAAAGGGCCTGTCAACCAACTAATGTATTATGTAGATCTTAACTGCGATATGGGAGAAGGCATGGATACAGATGCTGCTATCATGCCCTACATCAGCAGCGCTAATATTGCCTGTGGCTACCATGCCGGCAATAAATCCACCATTGAGCGTACCATTACACTGGCCCTGCAGCACCAGGTAGCCATAGGTGCACATCCAGGATTTGCGGATAAAGAGAACTTCGGCAGAACAGAACAACATCTTCCTGACACTGCTTTATATGATCTTATAACAGAACAGCTGCATATTATACAAACCGTTTGCCGTTCACTGAATGCTGTAATAACCCATGTGAAACCACATGGAGCTCTTTATAATATGGCGGCCAGAACACCTGACATGGCCCGTATTATTGTGAAGGCGGTGAAAGATGCAGACCCGACGCTCCGTTTTTTTGGACTAAGCAACAGCTGGCTGATCGAAGCTGCTGAAGAAGCCGGGTTAAAAGCTGTGAGCGAAGTATTTGCTGACAGGACTTACCAGGATGACGGATCCCTGACCCCGCGTTCCAGGCCTGATGCTATGATTGAAACGGAAGAGAAAGCCTTACAGCAGGCATTGCAGATGGTAACACAACAGCAGGTTACCAGCGTGAACGGAATTACTGTTCCGCTTACCACTCAGACTATCTGCCTGCACGGGGACGGTGCTCATGCCGTTCCGTTTGCCAAAGCTGTTCATGAGGCATTATATCACCACCAGATAACCATACAACACGTTTGAGCAAGCAAAGACTTTCCATACTGATAGGAGCTGCTTTCCTGATGGCTACTTCGGCTATTGGTCCCGGCTTCCTTACCCAGACAACTGTTTTTACGCAACAGCAGACCACCGCATTCAGCTTTGTGATCCTGTTATCTATACTGCTGGACATAGGCGCCCAGCTGAATATCTGGCGGGTGCTGACAGTAACCCGGTACCGGGCGCAGGACCTGGCCAACGCATTGATGCCTGGGTTGGGATATTTCCTGACAGTATTGATAGTATTGGGAGGATTGGTGTTCAATATTGCCAATATAGGCGGTTGTGGATTAGGGCTGCAAGTACTCTCAGGAATGGATACTACATACGGCGCTATCCTGAGTTGTGGTATTGCACTGTTTATTTTCTGGCTGAAGGAAGCCGGTAAGGCAATGGACCATTTTGCCCGCTGGCTGGGTATCCTCATGGTGCTGCTCACCCTTTATGTTGCTGTCAGCTCACATCCGCCGGTAGTAGCGGCATTGCGGCAAAGCGTGTGGCCGGATATGGTAGATATTAGATCTATAGTCACACTTGTAGGAGGTACTGTTGGTGGTTATATCAGCTTCTCAGGCGCACATCGCCTGCTGGATGCAGGATTTGGGGGAAAAGAACAGATAGGCTATGTGAACCGTAGTGCTGTAAGCGGGATAGTTATTACCGGCGTGATGCGTTCCCTTTTGTTCCTGGCGGCATTGGGAGTGGTGACTCAGGGCATTCAGCTGGACGGTGGCAATCCGCCGGCATCGGTATTCCGTATAGCCGCCGGAGAGATAGGTTACCGTTTCTTTGGCGTGGTGATGTGGAGCGCCGCTATTACCTCTGTAGTGGGAGCCGCATATACATCCGTATCGTTTATGAAGACATTCCATCCCTTTATAGCCACGCATGAGAAGTGGTTCATCACCAGTTTCATCATTTTCTCTACTATTATTGTTGTGGGTATAGGCAATCCTGTACAGCTGCTTATCATGGCAGGGGCTATTAACGGACTGATACTACCGGTGGCGCTGGCAGTAATATTGATAGCGGCTACGCGTAAAAGGCTGGTGAATGATTACAGGCATCCTCTCTGGATGCAGATAGCAGGCTGGCTGGTAGTACTGATAATGGGCTGGATGTGTGTGTGGACCATCCAGAAATGGGTCATGGCATAACAGTTCTCAGATCATGGAATGATCCATTGCAATTTTTACCACGGCCGTCATACTGGAAACATTGAATTTCTGTATCATGTTGCGGCGGTGTGTATCTACCGTTAGCTGACTTATATTCAGCGTTGACGCTATAGTCTGGCTGGTCAGTCCTTCAGCTATCAGTTTCAGTATTTCCTTCTCACGCCTTGTAAGCTGAGGTAATGACACATTGGTAGAAGTGTCCAGCATTTTCCTGGCAACGTCATTACTGAAAAAGAGCCTGTCGTTCATAGCGTCACGAATGGCTTCCTGTAGTTCTGCGGTGGAAGCGTTTTTAAGCAGATAGCCAGAGGCGCCATTTTCCAGCATCCTTGCCACCATACTTTTTTCGCTGTGATTGCTGAGCGCCAGTATACGGAGGTGAGGATATTTTTTTCTCAGCTCCAGGCAAAGATCTATACCACTGATATCGGGAAGGTTAATATCCAGCAGTATTATATCTGCATGATGTTGCTGAAGGAACTCTTTTGCTGAAGCCCCGTTGTGGCAGCTGCCGGCAATTGTTACATTCTCTATATCCTGAAGTAATGATCTGATGCCTGCTATTACCACCGGATGATCATCAACTATGAGCAGAGAGATAGATTCATTGTTCATTCAAAAAGATATTTATAGTCACTGTTGTTCCTGTACCGGGAGAGGATTGTATATCCAGCTTTCCGTTTAAGTAATTCACTCTTGTCTGTATGTTGCTGAGGCCTATGCCTCCGTTCTTTATCCTGTCAGGATCAAAGCCTTTACCGTTGTCTTCTACTGTAATATCTACCTGGTTATCGTTCTGTATACAGTCTATCAGGATATCAGTGGCTTTGGCATGTTTCAGGGCGTTGGTAACCAGCTCCTGTATGATACGATATACCATTATCTGTACGGAAGGTGACAGGTCGTTATTATCCATCCCATAACATTGCAGTATAATATTGGATGGTCCTTTTTCAAAGCTTTCGCAGAAGTCTTTCAGTGCAGCAGGCAGGCCAAACCTGAACAATGTTTCCGGCATCATATTGCGGGCTATGCGTCTTAACTCGCCGATAGCGTCGTCCAGCTGTCCTACGGCAACGGGCAACCGTTCTTTTACGGGAAGTTCCATTTCACTGATCCTGGAGATATCCATTTTTATACCGGCCAGCATTCCTCCTAATCCATCGTGCAGATCGCGGGCAAGGCGCTGTCTTTCCCGCTCTTCGCCTGCCAGCATAGCCGTGGTGGCGGTCAGCTGTTGTTGCTGTTCCATTTCCCTGATCTGTTGCTGGTGGTTAATATCTTTCTGGGCAGACAGTTTCCGGTTGTTCCTGTAATATACCCATGCCAGTGCGGCCACTATCAGCAGGAAGATACTTAGCACCGCAAAGAGCCACGCTACCAGCTGGTTGTTCCGGGCCTTCAGGATGGACTGTTCATTCTTTGCTTTGAGGGAGATGATCTCCCGTTCTTTCTCTGCATTCTTATACCTGATCTCCAGGGCATTAATATCCCGTTTCAGGCGGCTGTCATTCATACTGTCGTTCAGTTGGCTGTAGCGCTTATTCCATTCATAGGCCAATTTTGTATTGCCCAGTCCTGCATAGGCTTCAGCGAAACTGGAGTACAGCTCTGCCCTGCCGGCATCCAGGGAAATGACGTCTTCATCGGCAGCGAGACTGAGTAGAATTTGCCGGGCTGGTTCATATTTACCTGCGGCCAGCAGTGATTTTACTTTGAGGAACTGTAGCTCCTGTATGCGGTAGGCTTTGTTGGGACCATTGGCCGCTTTTATGCCTTTATCAAAGCTGGTTATTGCCTCATTGTATTTTTTTAACTCATGCAGGTACATGCCTTCTACCTGGTAGTAGCCTGCATAAAGCTCTGATTCAGGGTAAGGAGCAAGGATCTCTTTTACTGTATCCAGCACGCCTTTGGCCGCATTTATTTTCTTCAGATAGATATAATTCTCTCCTGCCCTGTTATAGGCAGCTACCAGCCGGGAGGACTGTGCATGAGAGAGTTTCATGATATTAATGGCATTATTGAGATAGATCTCTGCTTTATCATACTGCTCAATATTCATAAAGCCCACGCTTACACTGACATACTGAGATCCGAGAACTGCGCTGTCTTTTGCTTTTTCTGCCATGGGGATAGCCCTGTTCAGTATAATATCGGTGAATGTCCGGTCGTCATCCCGGGCCTGGAATATTACGCCATAGTTCTGCAGGATATTGGTCCTGGCTACATAGGCTTCCTTTGTATCAAAGTGGCTAAGTATGGAATCTGCTTTCAGGTAAGCAATTTCGCTTTTGTCGAGGTCTGAGTTGAAGTAGTAATAGCCTTCATGGGCATAGGACAGCCCCTGGAGGAAAAGATTGTTTTTGCTGAATATCCTGCCCTGTTCCAGGTAATGTTTTGCTTTAGCGGTATCTCTGACCTGCCAGTAATACATCAGGTGGAAGCAGAGCTTTGCCTTTATACTGTCGTTCTTTTCCTTTTGCAGAAGGGTGATAAGGCTATCTGCATAGCGCTGCTGATTTAATGGTAGTTGCGCTGTACTGGAAAGGGTTATGCTCAGTAACGTACAGCATAGTATGAGTATTCGGTTCATGCCGGTAAGATTCTAAATTATCTTGAATGCCAATTGGATACGAAAGTACCTATAAATAGGTAGAAATAAAATACTCAACTCCGGCTATTGAATATAATGCTGCTCCGGAGGATTTTTGTACTGTGAAAGAAACAGGGCTTATGTCTGAAACGCCTGGAACCATGCTTCACAAACCATAGTGTAATTTATTGATCTAATTTCCTTTAAACTAAAAAACAATGAAGAAATCGATCCTTTCAATTTTGTCTGTAGTATTATTGTCGTTTACCCTTGGAAGTTGCTCTGATGATAAGAATCCTGCCGTGCCATCCGGCAAGTGTTTTGCAAATGACTTTACGCTGACCCAGACCAAGCTTGCGGACTCTCCGGAACAGCATCTTATATTCCTGACCTTTGATGTGAAGAACAATTCTTCCCAGAAATTTAATGTTGGGGACGGTTCAGCAAAACAAGTGCAGGCTCTTATAAAAGTAACTACTACTGACGGCTCAGTTTATGAGACCAATACTATCCTTACATTGAATGAACTGGCTGCAGGTGCTACTGCTTCTACTGAAAATACGGCCGATTATGGTGCAGGGAAGACTTACAAGAGTTATACTATAACCTTGTCTTGCGAGTAATGGGACAAATAATTATTGGTTAACCCATGTAAGAGCGCCTTTATGGCGCTTTTACTTTTTCATGGACTTTTTAACAAATAAAGATTGACCCGTACAACAAACTTTCCGTTCCAAGATCGTCTCACCTTTGACATACAAAACAAAAATGAAGCACATGAAAGCGATAAACAAGATCTATGTAAACGGGGAGTTTGTAACACCTCATGGAACGGAAGTATTTGACCTGGTCAATCCTTCAACAAATGAACTGGCGGGTAAAGTAACGCTGGGCGATGAAGAAGATACCCGCAGGGCTATTGCTGCAGCAAAGGCAGCCCTGCCAGCGCTTTCAGCTACTACCAGGGAAGAACGTATCAATTACCTGGAAAGGCTGCATGCAGCTGTATTGAAAAGGGAAGAAGACATGGTGGCCGCTATGGTGGAAGAATATGGCGGTACTCTGCAATTCAGCCGTATGAGCACCCGGTTTGCCATTAATGCTTTCCAGGATGTTATCGAAACATTGCGCATCTTCGACTTTGAAAAAACTGTAAACCGTACAAAAGTGAGACTTGAGCCGGTAGGTGTTGCGGGCATCATTACTCCCTGGAATGCCAGCAACAGTTTTATATGCAGCAAGCTGGCCACTGCTATTGCAGCGGGTTGTACCGCTGTGATCAAACCCAGTGAAATGAGCGCCGGGCAGACACAGGTACTGCTGGAGGCCTTTCATGAAGCAGGGCTGCCAGCAGGTATATTCAACGTGGTAAATGGCAGTGGTGAGGTAGTGGGCGCAGAAATTACGCGTCATCCGGACATTGCCAAGATCTCTTTTACAGGTTCTACGGTAATCGGTAAGACCATTGCCCGTGGCGCTATAGACACTATGAAGCGTGTAACGCTGGAACTGGGCGGCAAATCTCCCAACATCCTGCTGGAAGATGCAGACCTGCAGAAAGCTATCCCCATGGCGGTATTGGCTGCTTATATGAATAACGGGCAGGCATGTGTAGCAGCTACCCGCCTGCTGGTGCCGGAAAGCCGGCTGGAAGAAGTGAATCAGCTGGTAAAAGCAGCAGTAGCAAAGGTGAAAGTAGGTAATCCGGGAGATGAAGATACCGGGGTAGGGCCAATGGTGAGTAAAAAGCAGTATGACCGTGTGCAGCAGTATATAAGGCTGGGACAGGAAGAAGGGGCTGAATTACTGATTGGAGGTGAGGGACATCCTGAAGGCCTGGAAGCCGGTAACTTTGTCAAGCCCACTGTTTTTACCAACGTTAATAACAGTATGCGTATTGCCAGGGAAGAGATATTTGGGCCTGTACTGAGCATTCTTACGTATAAAACAGAAGAAGAGGCTATTGCCATTGCCAACGATACGGACTATGGCCTGCATGCCTATATAAGTTCTGCAGATAATGAAAGGGCTGAGAGAGTAGCGGCAAGAATATTGGCAGGGCGAGTGGCTATCAATGGATTCCGACATGACCCACAGGCGCCTTTTGGCGGATTTAAGCAATCCGGTATCGGCAGGGAATTTGGTGTTTATGGGCTGGAGGCTTACCTGGAACCCAAATCCATCCTGGTATAATGTTATATTTATGTATCGCCTTCAAAAACAGTAAATGAATATGGTAAGCGAGAACAGACTACCCATACAATATTCCTGCTATCATACCCGTAGCAGAGAGGGTGAACAATTTGTTCCGGAACATGCGCTGGGATATATTCTATCCGGTGCAATGGAACTGAATAATGGCAGGCAGTCATTTACCTTTACTGAAGGCGATATCTACTTCTTCTCCAGGAACCAGCTGGCCAAGTTTGTGAAATACCCTCCGGAAGGAAAGGAGTTCAGGTCTCTCTCGATTTATTTTGAGCAGGATACACTCAGAAACTTTAGTGTGGAAACGGGGTGTAAAATGGATCAGCATGTGATAGCCCCTCCATTCAAAAATCTTTCCGGCGGCAGAGTGCTGACAGATTTTATGAAGTCGCTGCTGGCATATGAACATTTATTCAAGCAGGGTAAAATGGAAGACCTGTTAAGAGTGAAGCAGAAGGAGGCATTACTGGTATTACTGCAGATAGACCCTGATCTGAAGAATATCCTGTTTGATTTTTCAGAGCCTGGTAAGATAGACCTGGAAGCTTACATGAATAAAAACTATCACTTCAATGTAGAACTGAAGCGTTTTGCTTACCTGACAGGCCGTAGCCTTTCTACTTTCAAAAGAGATTTTGAAAAGGTCTTTCATATGAGCCCCAGTCGCTGGTTACTGCAAAGACGCCTGCAGGAAGCATACTATCTTCTGAAAGAGAAAAAGAGGACAGTATCTGATGTATACCTTGACCTTGGGTTTGAAGACCTGTCACATTTCTCTTTTGTATTCAAAAAACAATATGGTGTGGCGCCGTCATTAATTCAATAACTTACAGGCCTTATGCAACGCCTGTTAAATTACATACATTCGCTGACAGACTTTTCAGAGAAAAGCTGGGAGGTCCTGTTGCCGGTCCTTACAAGAAGAGAATTCAGGAAAGATGATTTCCTGCTGAAAGAAAATGAGGTGTGTCATTCCCTTTTCTTTATTGAGCAGGGATATTGCAAAAGCTACTATGATAAAGACGGTGTAGAAAAGAATACTGCTTTCTGTTTTGAAGGGGAGGTGGCTACCAACATCAACAGCTTTGCCAGTGGGGAGAGATCAACTTATAATATACAGGCCTGTGAACCGTTGACCACTGTAGTGTTTGACCGGCAGAAATTGTTTGAAGCTGCAGCGCAATGGCCTGAAATTGAAACCCTGGGAAGAAAATGTTTACGGCTGACGGCTTCACGTCTTGAAGAGCATGCTAACATATTTAAACTTTATACTACGCAGGAACGTTATGAATACCTTGAGCAAAATCAACCCCATCTGCTGCAAAGAGTATCGTTGACGGACCTGTCTTCCTACCTGGGCATAGCCCGTGAAACCCTTAGCCGTGTTCGTAAAAGAAGATTGTGACGATAGTCACAGGCCGGGATGAAGGCCCTGCATGATCTTTGTGACTTACTAAAAAAAATAAAGACCATGCAGAAGCTAAAAAAGATCAGTGAACACACTAACGTGATCACCTGGTTCGAAATTCCGGTTATAGATTCAGACCGTGCAAGGACATTCTATGAAACCATACTGGACATTAAAATGCGAACGGTACAGATGGAAGAAACAAATGAAGAGCTGACATTCTTTCCTTCTGTACCGGGTGTAATACAGGCCACCTCAGGCCGGGTAACAGGGGCGCTTGTCAGGTCAGAAAACAGTAAGCCATCACAGGAAGGGATATTGGTTTATTTGAATGCCAGCCCGGATATACAGACCGTTATAGACAGGATTGAACCGGCGGGCGGGAAAGTGCTGGTGCCGCGTAAGCAGATACCTGCGGGATATATAGCCATATTTACGGATACGGAAGGGAACAGGGTTGCTGTGCATGCGGAAGTCTGAGTTGCTGAGCTCATTATTTAATAAGTATCTTTGCGCCTCAACCCTTTCACATCAATGAAGCGCCTGTTAACTTTCGTTATTTTCTCCTTATTCAGTTATAATACCTTTGCCCAGGAAAGACTATATGTTTCTCTTGATTCAGTACTTAACCAGGATAAACCACGGGCATTCAATGGAGTGGTCCTGATCTCAAAAAATGGTAAGGAGATCTATAAAAGGCGGCAGGGCTTCAGCGATCTTGATAAGAAAACGCCTGTTCGCTGGAATGACCAGTTCATGATAGGTTCTGTCAGCAAACAGTTCACGGCAGTGCTGGTATTGCGTGAGGTACAGGCCGGCAGGATACAGCTGGACAGAACCATTGGCAACTATCTGCCGGACTTCTCTGAAAGCTGGAAGGACTCTGTTACTGTACGCCAGCTGCTCAAACATATATCCGGCATTACCGGTTGGAAGAAGCCCCTGGCGGCTACTCCAGGCAGCCGGTTTGCCTATTCCAACCTGAATTACAATATACTGGGACAGATAGTGGGAAAGGTATCCGGCAAATCTTATGAAGAACTTGTTACAGCGCTCTTCAAACAGTGTAGTATGAGTGAAACAATGACGCCTGATGCCTATAAAAAAAGTGGGAGGAAATCTCTCGTGAAGGGATATGTTGAACAGGAAAGGGATAAACTGACAGAAGAAGCCAGGATACTGGACATGATGGACCTCCCTGTTATGAGCGTGCCTGCAGCAGGCCTTATATCTACAGCCGGCGACCTGATGAAATGGAACTATCACCTGCACAACGGCAAACTACTGGCAGACAGCCTTTACGCTCTGATGAGCGTTGATCCCGTATTACGCTCTCACAGGTGGGGAGATGTAAAATATGGGTTGGGCATACAGGTAGATAGTCTTGATAACATTCCTGAACTGAGTATGAACGGATATGTACCAGGCTTTATCACTTCAAATATTTATTACCCCGCAACAAAGACTTATATTGTCATATTGGAGAATATAGCGCTGGACCCTTCTGATATGAACAGGGTATATTATTTTCATGACGGGGTCCGTAAGCTGGTCAGAAATACACTGAATAAATAAAGTCCTATACATATGCAACGCCTGCTGATTCTGTTATTTGTTGTTACATCCCTTACTGCAACGGGGCAAGCTATAAAAGAAATGAGCCCTGAGCTTGGGGCACTGATAGATAAAAGCCCTGAGGGAGAAGTAGAATTTAATAAGCTCCAGAAGAAATATGAAGAGCTCTGGAACAAGGTAGCTACGCCTGCTGATTATGATAAGCTTTCGGCACAGGATAAGAAGCTATATGACAGCTACACCGGAGAAGAAGAACAGGGTTACTGGGATATACTGGGCAGTGGTTGCAGCTGGTATTGCGGCGGCGGGCTGGATACCGCAACAGCTTCCTCAGCGCTTACTGCTTCAGGACAACTTACCTATACAGCAGGTAATTCTCACGATCTGAGCTATAAGACGGCCTGGGTGGAAGGAGTGCCCGGTTATGGCATCGGGGAATACCTGGAGTATCATTTTCCACCGGAAAACCCGCGTATTACAGATATCATCATCGTAAACGGTTATGTAAAAAGTGAGCGAGCATGGAAGGACAATTCCCGTGTGAAAAAACTGAAGATGTATCTTAACGGAAAGCCCTTTGCCATCCTGAACCTGGCAGATACCCGGAAGGAACAGACGTTTACATTTTCTCCTATCGGCAATGGGAACAGGGATGATATGGAGAAGCTATCTACCCTGCCCTGGTGGACCATGAAATTTGAGATAATGGAAGTGTATAAGGGAGAAAAATATGATGATACAGCGATTACCGAGATATATTTTAACGGTATAGATGTACACTAAAAAATAAAGCTTGTCGGTTTTGTTCTATTTATGCCTGTTCGTCCATTTAAATTTTGAAGAAAAAAAAATGGAGAATGCCAGGTGCCAGAGGATGTCATTAACTTACTGAATTACCTGTTCTCAGAGATACTGGATGGCCGGAATACAACCGTGAGCCATGGTGTAGAACAGGCGCTGGACAGGAAACCCAAAGATTTTTCTGCTTATGTAAAGGAAGTAGCTGCTAACGGTACCTGGGCAAATGCCTGAGCTGCTATTGTAAACAACCTTCTTCTCTGGCCAGAAAACAGCCGTATTCCGCCAGGAGATCTATAACAGGGAAAGCCTTTTCCGCTCTTGATGTTAACTGGTATTCCACCCTGGGAGGCTTTTCGATATAAGTATGCCGGGTCACCATTTTCTTTTCTTCCAGTTCTCTTAACTGGGTAATAAGCATTTTATCGGAAATATGAGGGATGGAACTTTTCAGGATACCGTAACGCACCGGGCCTTGCCTGAGCGCTAACAGTATAGGCATTTTCCAGGTGCCGCCTATATGGGCCATGGCAAATTCAACAGGGCTGTAGTAATGGCGTTGCTGATGAAGAAATTCTTTCATAATACGAAGGTAGTTTTTGTCCGGGAGGGGATCTCCTTTATATACAAAAAAGTATATAAACATGGCCCTCAGGTTTAAAGTATCTAGGTTTGCCCCGAACAAAACCTCCCGGTATGGATAATATAAAAAATCAGAGAGAATGGCTCCCTGTTCCTGTATTACATTGCGTTTCATTGGAAGATACCCTGCGCTTCTGGACATCTTTAGGGTTTGATATAACCTATAAGCAAACCCGTCCTTATGGATATGCAGTTGTTGAAAGAGGTGCCTATGGATTACACTTTCATCAGCTGAAAGGAATGGATGCGTCAAAAAATTTCTATGGAGGCTGCCTGATGATGGTATCTGACGCAGAAGAAGTATATAAGGATTTTGCGGCGCAGATAAAAAGTACGCTGGGTAAAGTACCGCATTCCGGCATTCCCCGGATATCCAGGATGAAGCCGGGTACTACCCGTTTTACTTTAACAGATGTTTCCGGCAACTCTGTTATATTTATCAGTTATGGAGAACAGGATAGTGAGACATGGGAAAAGGCAGATGATAAGGACCAGAGCCCTCTTCGGAAAGCAATAGCTACGGCTGTCAGGTTTCGTGACTACAAGAACGATGATATGGCCGCGGCCAGGACCCTGGATGCGGCACTCAAACGCAACGGTGCTGAAAGCCAGGAGGATGTTGCAGAAGCGTTGATATTAAGGATTGAACTGGCCAGGGCTATGGGAAATGTACAGCAGCAGGAATTATATACTGAACGGTTAAATGCATTGGGGCTTAGTCATGAGGTAGTCGACAGGCTAAAACTGAAACATATTACACTACAATAAGTTTTATTCTTCTGAAAAGAGAAAGGACAAACAAAGCTGTTTGTCCTTTTGTTTTGTATCCTGTCCTATATAAACTTATTTATAAACATTTGTCAGAAACTCTTTTGCTGATGTGGGTTTTCTTCCAAGCAGCTTTTCCAGGTCGGTGTTACCCGATGCAAACTCTCCTTGCTTTATTGCTTCTGCAAAGCCTGCAAAAAAGCCAATGTATTCAGCCGGTACTTCTGCTTCAGCCAGTGCTTTCTGGTATGTGGTGCTATCCGGGTTCAGGTAGCTGATAGTTTTTCCGGTTATCGCATTCAATATATCTGCCACATCCTGGAAGGAGATATTCTCTGTGTTGGACAGATTGTATTCTTTATTCTCGTGTCCTTGTCCGGCCAGTATATTGGCGGTAGCTTCCGCCATATCATTCCTGGAGGCAAAGGCTGATTTTGCATCGCCTGCGGGGTAGAAGACACCTGTTTCCAGCACTTTTCCGAGGAAGACAGGGAGCATATCCAGGTATATGTTGTTGCGCAGGATGGTATAGGTCAGTCCGCTGCTTTTAATGATATTCTCTGTGTGAATATGAGACTGGGCTACAAAGGCAATGGGTGATGTCTCAGTTTCATTTTTCCTGTGAAAACTGGTATATAAGATGTGTTTTACACCAGATTCCTTCGCGGCTTTTACAACATTTTCATGCTGGGAGCCTCTCTTTACCACATCATTGCCTGATACCAGCAGCACTTTTTCAACGCCTTTCATGGCTGACAGCAGTGAATTGTAATTGTCATAGTTGCCGGAAATGGTAACTACGCCACTGGCTTTCAGGTCTGCCGCTTTGCTGTCGTCCCGTACCAGGGCTATAATGTTTCCTGCCGGGTATCCTTTTTTCAAAAGAAAGTTAATAGTCTCTTTACCTAAAACTCCTGTTGCTCCTGTTATTAAGATCATATTGCTCATTTTTCTGCAAACTTATTCTACATTTGCTATTAAAAGTATAGCGCTATACAAAACTATAGCACTATATAGAATTATATCTGACTTAAAATGAGATAATTATGGAGTTGTTGAAGAAAGTAGAATTTGTAAAGAAGTGTCCTACTTCATATGTCCTGGCTATAAATGATACGCTTAATGCCATCCAGGGAAAGTGGAAAATGCCGATAATCGCGGTATTGCTCTTTGGCAAAAAGAGGTTCAAGGAAATAGAGCGGGAGATACCGAAGATCACGCCACGTATGTTATCGCAGGAGTTAAAAGACCTGGAAATGAACGGTATTGTCAAGAGAACAGTTTATGATACAACACCTGTTACTATAGAATATGAGATCACTCCTTCCGGCGAGCAGCTGCATGATGTGCTGGAAGCGATGATCAGGTGGGGATTAGCACATAGGAAAAGCAATGTGATGAAGAATTTGCCGGTGTTTAAATAATTATCCCAATTGTGCAAGTGAAGCAGTAAAACGGGAGGACCTCATCTGGTGCACTGCTTTATTTAACAAGGCTTTCCCATACATAAGCTGGCCTTCATAGGAGGCCAGAGACAGCTTCCCTGCTCCCATCAGTGCCCCGAATTCTTTCAGACTGATGCCTTCCATGTCCTGGTTATGTTTGTGGTCTGCGGTTTTGCCTTGTGCCGCCAATCTGAACATCAGCATAGCATAAATAATCCTGCAAAGCTGACGCATAATATAAAAGCGAGCCTTTTTATAATCGTCTGTAGTATAGTTAAAGTAGACATCCAGGAGTAGCTTTTCCTGTTCTTCAGAATGAACGAAGAAATTAGCTGCGTTCGCCAGATCAACATAACGGTCGTTTAAGAAGGCGGTATCCCAGTCTATGATCCATATCCTCTCACCATCGCATAAGATATTATTGGGATTAAGATCGTTATGACTGAATACTTTATCTGTGTCCTGCCAGGGATATTTGTTCCTTATTATTTCATAATGTCTGAAACATTCGTCAAATACAGGTCCTGATAGCATGCCGGTTTGTCTGAAGCTGTTGACCATGCCGTCGATGGCTGTCAGCAGATCATCCCCTCCGTTATGACAAGGTACTGCGTGAATGGCTTTGATAGTATTGGCGAGTTTGCCTGTTAATATTTCCGGTGTAAAAACGGTGCGTATAGGTTTGCCGGCTATAAGGTCACTAATGGAAATACCAGTTGTTGTATCCTGGTAATGTAATGAAGGTGCAATGCCTGCAGCTGCTGCAAGCGCCAGATTGGTGGCGCGGTTTGCAGGAAGACCGGTATCCAGCTTAAGTACGTAAGGCCGGTCCTGTACAACAATTTTATAGACTGAAGAGGCTGATAATCCACCAGCCAGTAATGAGATGTCAGTAACTTCAGTAGTGTTAAAAACCTGTTGAAAGGCTGTTTCAATGGCAGGGACGAGGTGCGAGGGGAACTGTGACATAGCGGTAATGATTATTGCAAATATAAGTTGTGGTGACGGAATAATTTCTTCAGGACCATATTATGATCAGTTGAAAGACTGCCTGAATTCAGAAGGCGAAACGTTGGTTTTCGTTTTAAACAGTTTACTGAATGATTGTGGGTGCTCAAACCCCAGTTCATAAGCTATTTCACTTACAGACAAACTGGTGATAGATAATTTCTCTTTTGCTTTTTCAATCAGTTTATCATGTATATGTTGCTGGGTGCTTTGTCCTGTCAATACTTTAAGCAGGCCGCTTAAATAACCGGGAGATACGTTTAATAAGTCTGCGATATATTGAACGGCAGGCAGTCCTTTTTTTGCAAGATCATCGCTATTGAAATACTTCTCAAGAATATCTTCCAGGCGGCTCAGTATGGAATGATTGATTATTTTACGGGTGATGAACTGACGGTGATAGAACCTTTCAGCATAGGTGAGTAATAGTTCCAGTTGGGCAAGAATGACTCGCTGGCTGAATTTGTCAATGTTTGAATTGTATTCCTGTTCAATATTAAGAATGATGTTTGTAACTGTTGTTTCTTCTTTTTCTGAAAGGAACAAAGCTTCATTTACTGAGTAGCTGAAATATTCGTATTGCCTTATTATTTTTGCCAAGGGAGTATTCCATAAGAAATCCGGATGGATAAGTATTAACCATCCGGAATGTTGGAAGTCCTCCCGGGCATCTATAGAATAGACCTGGCCGGGTGCAATGAAGAACAATACACCTTCATTAAAATCATATTCCTGCTGGCCGTATTTCACCCTGCCATTTACCATTCTTTTTAATGCAATGGAATAGAAATGTTGCGTCAGGTTTTTAGGCTCATCATCCTTCCCTGGTTTAATGTCTTCAAAATTGATGACACTGACAAGCGGATGCTGGGGCCTAGGTAAATTTCTAAGCTGGTGATATTCGCTGATCGTTTTAATAAGGTAAGGTTGTACGCCGGCCATGTGTCAATATTTTTACTTTTGTTTAAAGGCTGCGGCAAAGTCTTCTGCGAAGTCTGTCAGCTTTACTTTGCCTGTTACTGCTGGTTTATTCAGGTGGAAGTCCTCTGCCATTGTACCATCATGGAGGCTTGCAAACATCTCTGTCAAACCAGCTGCAAGTAATGAGGGGACACCATGGGCTTCCATTCCTGCCTGCATTTCTTCATTGCTGATAATGGCCCACTTTAAATCCGGTTTTCCTATAGCTGCTCCTAAAACACTGGCAATTTCATGACCGGTACGCTCATCACTGACTACATAACGCACTTTCCCGCTGGTGGTCACCGTTGTTGTTAGCTCTTCTGCAATGGCAACGGCAATATCTGCAGGAGATACCAGCTCAATCTTATCAGCGCCACCATAGTTGGCTGCAATGACACTTCTATGTTTTATCATTTCTATAAAGCTAAACAAATTGTAATAGAAATAAGTAGGCCTCATATGTGTAATATTTATGCCTGGTAGCTGATTCAAGATAACCTCGGCGTGATGGGCGCCGAGAATGATGCCGGTACCTTTATCCAGATGAGCGCCAAAACTGCTGAGATGGACTACGCGCTTTACACCTGACAGTTGAATAGCCTGTGCATATTTACGGGCAATCCTGCTATAGTATGCTATACAGTCAGGCTCAGTGTACCCAACAGGTGGTACCATACAGTAGACTGCATCTGCGCCCGTGAAGGCGTTTGTAAGGAAAGCAATATCTTCTATTGTACCGATGGCGGCAATGGCTCCCAATGCTTCAATGTCTTGCTGTTTATCAGGGTTACTGCTGATAACGGTAACTTCATGCCCTTGTTGTACCAGCACTTTTGTGAGCGGTTTACTGATATTCCCGGTAGACCCTGTTACTGTAATTTTCATGTTGCTTTTTTGTTTCTGCAAAGATGAGCCGTTATAGGGAAGCAGATTTAGCCAAATCTCATATTGTTGTAGGCGTTTCTTATTAAGAAAAGTCTTTTATTTGAGAAACAATATCTGTTATGCCCTACAATGAGAGAATAGCTGACCGTGTCAGGGAGATCATTGCATCAGCCACTGATAAGGTAGAAGAACGGAAAATGTTTGGAGGACTATGCTTTATGGTAGATGATAAGATGTGTGTGGGAGTAAAGGCCGACCGGATCATGGTGCGGATCTCGCCGGAGGCTTTTGAGAAAGCGTTGGGTGAGGATGGATTTGAACCAATGGTGCATGGTGGAAAAACTGTGGCGGGATTTGGCTTTGTTCATGAAGAGCAGCTGACATCAAAAAAGGAATTGCTGCATTGGGTGAACCTTGCTCTCCAGTTCAATAAAGAGGCGGCTCCTTCTAAGAAGAAGAAATGATTCTTTGCATTATAAATTCTACGCGTTCTTCGACAGAGGAAAGGGGAAGGTAGCATATTTCATAGTTCAGGCCTGAATATACTTTTACCATAGCATGATAAGTAGCTATGGCTTCTTCAAAGGATTGTTTCCTTTCATTGTCCTGAGCAAATATCTCCTGCCAGGGTGGAGCGATGAAGATCTGTGGATGGTATCTGAAAACCTGGGTAGCTTTTTCAATATGCGGAGGCACGGGCAGGCTATTCAACCGGAGATAGCCCATAACATCCGGTATGCCTCTGTCAAATATAACCGGCCCCTGTAATTTGAGCCCTTCTCTGTAAGAGCGTATATCCCAGCTTAACATTAATTCAGCGAAACTGCCTGGGTCTACCCATGGAAGTGCAGGGCCGCCAATGGCTTGCTGATCCTGTATAATAGCCCTTCCTGCTTCCGGCATACATTGTATACCTCTTTCGGTCAACGCGTTAATAAGGGTACTTTTGCCCGATCCGGGACCACCTGTAATTATGTACATGTTAAATGAAGGTTTAGAAAAGATCATAGGTTATTTGATCTTTCCAGGTCAAGCAACCATTTCTTTCTGAATAATCCGCCTCCATAGCCGGTCAGGCTTCCGTCTTCACCAATTACCCGGTGACAGGGAATGAGGATGGAGAGCCTGTTCATGCCATTGGCATTGGCAACGGCACGGATAGCTTCAGGGCTATTGATAGTTATTGCCTGTTGTTTATAAGAGCGTGTAGTGCCATATGGGATTGTCTGCAGTGCGTTCCATACTGACTGCTGAAATATAGTGCCTGGTGCAAACAGGGGGACCGTAAACGTTTTTCTCCTGCCTTCAAAGTATTCAGTAAGCTCCTGTTTCAGCTGATCAAAATGCTTGTTAGCTCCCTGGATGATAGTTGCATTTAGTTTTTTTGCCAGGGCTTTCAATTCTGTTTCCAGCATTTTCCTGTCTGTAAATTCCAGGAGGCAGATACCTTGTTCTACTGCACAGGCAAACATGGTTCCCAAAGGGGTTTCAAGTCTGGTAATATCTATAACCTGTTTGCCTTTTGTATTTGAGGGAGATACGCCAAAAACGGATCTGAAGGAATCTCCGAAGCCGCTTAAAGATTCATAGCCAGTGTCAAATGCAGCAGAGGAAACGGTTTCTCCTTCCTGCATCTTTTTAAAGGCGGTATTCAGCCGGAACATTCTCTGATAAGCGTGAAATGTGATGCCATGATTTTTCAGGAACCATCTTCTTATAGCACTGGGTTCTATGCCTTTCTGAAGCAGGTCCCAGTCCTTGAATTTTTTGGATGGATCTGCATTTAATTCATTTAAGATATCCTGGATGAATACTGGTGTTTCTCCTATTTTTGCCAGTGGATTGCAAACTTTGCAGGGCCTGTATCCTTTTTGTATGGCTTCACTGGTTGTTTTAAAGAATTCAACATTTTCAGGTTTAGGCTTCCGGGCAGTACAGGTAGGTCTGCAGAATATGCCTGTGGTTTTAACTGCTGTGAAGAATGTGCCTTCGAAGCTGCTGTCTTTATCAACAATGGCTTTATACATTATTTCGTTGGTCAGCATTATTATTTCTTTTATCCAAAGATAGACCAGCCTGCCCTGGCCTGCAACCGAAAATTTAACAACTATTTTCCGGCTATTGGCAAATGGAACTGTACTGGCTCAATGCATCCTTTTCAATGCTTTGATAATTGTTGACCTGTTGTACAGCATCTTTGTTTTTGAGGCCCCAGGCATTCAATTGCTCCAGGATGGGTAATATACTTTCGCCCATTGGGGTCAGGAAGTATTCTACACATAAAGGAAAACCGGTGTAAATTTTCTTTGTTACCACTCCGTAAGTTACCAGTTCGCTCAGCTGCATTTCAATCACCCTGAGGCTGGTAGTCGCTATTTCGCGGTGCAGCTCGCTTGGACGTCTGATGCCACGGGCAATAGCGTCGATGATACAGGGTTTCCACTTGGCGCCAAAGACTTTCATAGCTATGGTGATGCCACAGTCAAGGTCTTCTTTTATCTTTCTTTCGTACATTTTTTTAATAGTAAAGTTAACTTTTCTATGTGGTAACGGCCTGACCGTTCATACCGAAAAGTTATTCGGTATCCGAAAAATATGCCGGTTATTTTCTTAATAAGACCATCTCCCGAATTTGCAGGCAATTATTCACCTTTTAAGTATTTACAATGTCTGAATTTCTGAGATCGTTGCGTACACCACTGTTCCGTTTAATTAGTGTTCCACAGGTAGTATTCTGGTTAATCATCTTTGGCCTGACCCGGTCATTTATGAGCGATGCTGATCATTTCCTGGAGCTGACGCCGGAAGCTCTTGGTAAGTATTTTCCACTGAGGTGGGTGCTTATTGCTCATATTACCGGAGGCGGCGGAGCGTTGATACTGGGGCCTATGCAATTCTGGAGCAGGTTCAGGGCCCGCTATATTAAACTGCACAGGTGGGTGGGCATTGGCTATCTGCTGACAATACTACTTAGCTCTGTATGTGCTATGATACTCAGTTTTACTACAGCATACGATGTGAACTGGGCATATGCGTTTTCGTTGCAGGTATGGGTAAGTGTCTGGATCATTTCCACTGTTATAGCCTATAGGGCGGCCCTGCAAGGGAAATTTAAACTACACCGGGAGTGGATGACACGAAGTTATATAGTAACGGTGGCATTCATTATTTCCGGTCTTACACTAAAATATTTGCTGAAGACCGGGTTTGGTACTTTAGAGGATACTTCTCCTTCTCTCATCTGGATGGGATGGTCGGTTCCTCTTTTTGCATACGAAGTTATTTTAAGTTTTAAAGCACATAAATAAAGCTATTTCTGATTTTTCCATCTTTCTCCCCACTGGTGTAAGTCCAGAACAATACCTAACAGTTCTCTACCTTTGTCAGTAACTGTATATTTAATCTGTTGGGGAACGGTATTGGGAATTTCTGTTTTGACGATCAGTTCCGTCTCCTGCAATTCAAATATTCTTTTACCCAGCACCTGATCAGAAAGCGTAGGGAAAACCTTCTTCAGTTTGCTGAACTGGTAAACATCGTTTGCAATACAATAGAGGACCTGCATTTTCCAGCGGAGCCCTATGCAACCCAGAATGGCGTTCACATTACAGGCTTCTGCCAGTATGCGCAGGTTCTCAACATTTGTTGAAAGTTCCTTTATTTCACTGGACATATTGATGATGGATTTAAGGATGGGTAACTCACTTTCGGGTGAGTTATTGTTCGCATTTCTGACCGGATTTACTTTTGCTCAAAGGTATTAAAATTGAAAACAATGAGTTTAGTAAAGTATTTCTTAGTGACACTTATCGTGTTGTTATTTGTAGGAGCCAGTGGGGTGGCAGCGCAGCATCAATCCGGAAAACCTGTGTTTGTTCTGGTGCATGGGGCCTGGCATGGCGGCTGGTGCTGGCAGGAGGTTAGCTGGCAGTTGAGGGAAAAGGGATTCCGTGCGTATACGCCAACACTGAGCGGTTTGGGTGAGCATAAGAACGTTATCAATGAGGGCATTAATCTGCAAACGCACATTACAGACATTATTAATTTTATAGAGATGGAAGATCTGCATAATGTGGTTTTAGTGGGACATAGTTATGCGGGTACTGTAATTGCGGGCGTTGCAGATAGTATTCCCGGCCGTTTGAATAAACTGGTTTTTCTTGATGCGATGATCGTACATAATGGCGAAAGCCCTCTTTCTACACAATTTAAAGAAGTGCAAACTGCAATGGGAAAATTTGTGGAGAAGAAACAGAATATTGCACCCATTATTCCTGCAGAAGAATTTGGAGTGACAGACAAGGGCAAAGCTAAATGGGTAAATGAAAGGCTTACTCCCCAGCCGTTCAATACCTTTGCGCAGAAGCTGACATTGAAACATGCCTATGGTAACAATGTGCCGCTTGTTTATATTTCCTGTACCGAAAAGCAACTTCCTATCATAAAAAAGATGAGCGGGGAAGCACGGAGTAATCCCTTATGGACTTACCTTGAATTAAATACTGGCCATGATGCTATGGTGACTGTGCCTGTTGAGTTGAGCGGATTGTTTACCAGATTAGCGGAATAAGAAAAGGCGGATTACATGATCCGTCTTTTCCATTTAGCAACATGAGCATGAGCACTTAATTTTGTATTTTAGCTGCGTCATACAGGTAAAATGCATCCCATCATTCACCATATAAACAGAATTACTGATAATGCGGCATTTGATCAGCCAGCTATTATGGCTGCATTTGAATCTTATGCTGTGAAAAAGAAGCAGGTTCTTTTAGAGGAAGGGAAAAACTGCGGGTATTACTATTTCGTGGTAAAGGGCTGTTTACGTTTATATTTCCTGGATAATAACGGTGTAGAACAAACTATTCAGTTTGCTTTGGAAAACTGGTGGATGACTGACCTGGATGCATTTAAGACAGGAAAGAAAGCAGTCTTCAGTATACAGGCATTGGAAGCCAGCGAAGTGCTGGCTATAGATTATAAAGGATACCAAAGGCTGCTGAATGAACACCCGGTAATGGAGAAGTACTTTCGGTTAGTTTATGAGCGGGCTTATACAGCTTCCCTGTTCAGGATAAATTATATTACCCGTCTTCCTAAAAATGAGTTTTACGTTTTCTTCAGCCAGCTATATCCGGATTTTGTGCAACGTATTCCCCAGAAGATCCTGGCTTCTTTTCTGGGTTTTACGCCAGAGTACCTTAGTGAATTGAGAAAGAAATTAGCCACACAAAAGCATTGATCATGTTACAGGTTTTAGAGAGCCATATCTTAAAGTTAGTACCGGAGCTAAAGGATTCTATTGACAGGATAATACCACATTTTTCTATTGAGGAGTTTAAAAAAGATGAAGAGCTGCTGACAGAGAATATGTCTTGCGAGAGGTTGTTCTTTGTTTGCCAGGGAATGCTTCATTTGTACTATACTTATTCAGAAGAGAAGCATGTTATTCATTTTGCATTAGAGAACTGGTGGCTTACGGATTATAAGACTTTTCCCGATGTAAAGCCTGCTACGTTGGGTATTGCCGCAACTGAAGATACTACTGTAGCGGTTATCAGTAAAAGAGATTATGATGCGTTGCTATTGGCTTATCCGTTGCTTGCGGTGTATTTTAACAATATCCATCAACGGGCTTACGGTGCGGCTTTGCATAAGCAGAAGATCTATGCTACTATTTCAAAGGAGGACTTCTATAGTTATTTCAAAAATACTTACCCTGAATTATATCAAAGGATCCCCGGCCACATTCTGGCTTCATATATAGGTATTTCATTAGAGACATTTAAGGAATTTGAGGCGGGATACATTTCTTAAACCAGCTTAAGTTATTTCAATACAGCTATTTTCATCTTTGCACCATACGATAACCTCTAAAAAATTTAAGAGATGAAAATAGTTGTAATAGGTGGTACCGGCCTTATCGGTAGCCAGTTAGTAAGTCTGTTACAGAAAACCGGAAACGAGGTAGTAGCTGCTTCTCCTAATACCGGTGTGAATACACTTACCGGAGAAGGCCTGGAGAGAGCTTTGCAAAATGCCGATGTAGTGGTAGATGTATCAAACTCTCCTTCATTTGAAGACACCGCTGTGATGAACTTCTTTAAAACTTCTAACGGGAACCTGCTGGCCGCAGAAAAGAAGGCTGGTGTACAGCATCATATTGCCCTTTCTGTGGTAGGTACGCAGAAATTACAGGCAAGCGGTTATTTTCGTGCTAAGCAAGTACAGGAAGACCTGATAAAAGCTTCCGGTATTCCTTACACTATTGTGCATGCCACACAATTCTTTGAATTTGCCGGTGGGATTGTCTGTATGGGTACCGTTGGAGAGAAAGTGGTTTTACCTGATGCCAATATTCAGCCTATTGCAAGCAGGGACGTGGCTGCTTTCCTGGCAAAAACGGCGACTGGCAGCCCCGTTAATAAAATACTGGAGATAGGTGGCCCTGAGAAATTTGATATGACGGCGTGGATAAAGCAATATGTTGCCGCAACCCATAAAAGCTATGACGTTGTTGCTGATGCGCAGGCTTTATACTCAGGCGCTCTGATTGAAGCTGATACATTGGCTCCGTCTGCAGCTGTTTACCTGGGTGATACGAGGTATGCTGAATGGATAGCACAACCTGAAAATCAGCGATAAAATAAAAGAGCCCGTGCTAAGCACGGGCTCTTTTATTCTGTTAACCGGCAACATTGGGCGCCGGTCTCCTGTTCTTTAAGAATTTGCGGAGTGGATCATCCACGTATTTCAATATCAGATATGCCAATAATATCAATGAAATGGTGCCAACTACCGTGATCAGGGACATCACGGCCAGTGAAGGCTTATGTTTTTCAACATAGCTCATGAACAGCCATATAAAGGGATAGTGGATCATGTAAATAGGATATGAGATATCTCCCGAGAACTGACAGATCTTCTGACCTGTAGTATTGGCCTGAACTCCGGCTCCAAGCATAACAAGAACGGGGAAATAGAAAACTACTACCAGCGGATCTACAAACCAGTTGTACGTTTTAGAAAATGGTATCATAAAGGCAAGTAGCAGCAGTATTCCTATTGGAATAAACCCAAGTTTTGACCGGATATTCCATCCGGACCTATAAATAAGTAATCCGGCGAGGAATGAATAGCTTACCCTTATAGCTCCGCCAGCAGCATTATCTCCGCCCCATCCTACACCCAGATAATGAGATTGTTTTGATTCATAGAACAGCACGATGGCGGCTATGGCGGTCAGCAGCCAGAGAATTTTATTTCCTAAACGGACAAGGATCAGGGCGTAAAAGATATTGGCGATATACTCCCAGAATAATGACCATGTTGGCGGGTTCAGATGGAAAAGACAAAAGAACCTTTCACGTATTGCAGGATACGGGATCATCAGGCATGAGGATAAGAACAGCAGTAATGTTTTATCTGCATAGGTCTGATAGAGGTTGGTAAACGGGTCGAATATAAAGACCAGCAGACCGATCACCGAACCTATAATAACCAGGGGATGCAGGCGGATGAGCCTTAGTTTGAAAAACTGTGCTATACCGATTTTAGCAATTCTCTGGTCATAAGCGTAGGCAATGACAAAGCCTGAGAGGCAGAAGAAGAAATCGACAGCAAGGTAGGCGTGGGAAATGAGATTATTGCGATAATCCGGAACGGCGATCTCCATGAAATGGAATATTACAACCGCGATGGCAGCAAGCCCCCTGAGCCCATCCAGAATTTCAAAATGTGGTTTGGTCGATAAAAGGGATTCCTGGTTGGCGCTTTCGAACATTATTTTTCATTTGAATTGTGGAACAATGCCAATATATGAACTGACTGTTGATATATTGAGAAGATAACAGGTAGATAAAGATGGGGTTAAATCTGTTAAAATGCAAGTCTTTCCAGTGGGTATTGGGTATAAGAGCTTATCAAAAAGGAAAAGCCTCCAGGTAAGCAAACCTGAAGGCTTTTGAATTCCAGTGAAGTGCAGTGCTTAAGTTTAAGCACTATTTACTTATGGTCAATAACAGTTCGTCAAGTTTCTGGAGGGTTGCCATCATTCCCTGTTCCATGCCCATCTGGATAACTGTTTCCAGGTCTGAAAGGGATTTATATGCAACGATGGTTTCTACCAAAGCGTTTTCTCCTTTATCAGTAAAGGTTACAAGCCACTCTGCGCGCGGCAGATCATTATTTATTTCACCTTCTGCATTGCTGAAAGCATCCAGTGATGTGTAATAGTCAATCGGTTTTATTTTCAGATATTCTGTATAGCCCCAGTATTCTGTACCGTTTGGTTCTACCATTGCATAATGCCAGTGGCCCCCCTCGCGAAAATCCATAGATTTCGTCTTTGTGGTTAATGGAGCGGGTGCAAACCACCTGTCAAGTAATTCTCTTTGGGTATAACAATCCCAAACTAACTGCCTGCCGGCTAAAAATTCACGTCTGACGGTCAGCGTATTTTTTACCTTATCTGCGATGAAGTCGAATTGCAAAGTGGGTGTCATTATTTTCCTTTTTTTATGATGGATAGAAGTTGATCTAGTTGTTGAAATCGGCTTTCCCATATCTTTCTGAACTGTTCCAGCCATTTATCTATTTCTTTCATTTTGTCAATTTCAAGTTGATAGTATATTTCCCTGCCCTGGTGTTCCTGTTTCACTAGTTCGCATTCAGTTAAAACTTTCAAATGTTTTGAAATTGCCTGTCGTGTTGTATCAAAATGCTCAGCGATAGCGTTAGGTGTCATTGCCTGTACTGCAATCAGAGCAATGATAGCTCTTCTTGTAGGGTCGGCAATGGCTTGAAAGATATCTCGTCTCATAAATCATTTCCTTACCATTGGGAGGTACTTTTCCCAATTGTCAATAATTACCCAAAGAATGATTGCTACCAATGCCAGTGCAATGGGCAAACCTGATGGAGCCAGGAAGATGTTGGCAAGCAGAATACCTGCTA
Organism: Chitinophaga tropicalis; assembly: GCF_009758205.1. Classification (GTDB taxonomy): domain Bacteria; phylum Bacteroidota; class Bacteroidia; order Chitinophagales; family Chitinophagaceae; genus Chitinophaga; species Chitinophaga tropicalis. The sequence continues at coordinate 108,278 of NZ_WRXN01000001.1, read as the reverse complement.
AAACGGGTAGAATAACAATAGCTCCCAGCGCCCTGGTTCTTGGGAAGATCAGTAATAAGCCGCCAAGAATTTCAATAGCGCCAACCAGTGGCATGAGCCAGCCTATTTCCATAAATGCCATACCGGCTTTTACCATTTTCTCAGGCATATCTTTAGGCATCGGCATGTAGTGGAAGAACTTATCCAGTCCTGCATTAACGAACATCAGACCTGCCAGGAGGCATAAAACAAAGAGGATTTTAGCTTTCATATATAGTTTTGGTTTAAGTATCGCAACTAACTGGTTGCAAATATACGTGCAACTAATTGGTTTCGCAAAATTTTCTTTAGAAAATTTTGTGGAAGACTGGTGAGATGCGATGAGATCCTAGAGGGTTATAGAGGAGGTATACTAGTCTTATACAGCTTTCATAGTGCAGTTATCAATGCTTTAACATTGGAGAAGAGGTGGACTTGATGTGGACTTGATGCGGAGATGATTTTAAGGTGTGTGTTGAGAATGTTTCACCACTTAAGCTCTTTGAGACTGATAAGCCCGCAGGTGTTTAACTGTGTAATATAGCTGGTCTGAGATATTGGTTCACAATACAGTGTTTCGAGTTTACTCAGGCCTGTAACATTGATTTTTCTTAACGGGTTATTGGTAAAATCAACCAAAACGAGCTTAGTAAAAAGTCTCAGGTCAACTTCAGTTATCAGGTTATTAGAGAGATCTATATCTTTCAGTTCCAGAGAGCCATTAGCTTTGAATTCGATTAGTTTATTTCTGAAAAGCTGTACTTTTTCCAGTTTAGGTTTATTGCTTAGATCTATCCTTTGCAGCTTATTCACGTTTATTCGTATGTCCCTTAACTCTGTAAGTCCTGTAAGGTCAACGGTAGACAGTTGGTTTTGATCCATAAAAATCACTTCCACCATTGTGCAGCCTTTCAGCTTCAGTTCTGTAATCTGATTTCCATTGCCATAAACGAATTTCAGATTTTTCATCCCCTCCAGGTCAACAGTTTTTAGATCGTTGTTAAGAAAAGCAAAGTTTTCAAGATTCGTAAAATTTTTGATGCCTACTACTGAAGAGATGTTAGCATTATTTACATGCAGTTTTTTAACATCTGCTATTTCTGATTTTTGAATGTTGCCATCGTTATTTGCATCGAGGCCTTCGGCTATCAAAGCTTCTTTGAAATTTTCATCAGGAAAAGAAATTGTTTGGGCTTTTACATGGGTAATGCTATAGCCAAGTAAAAGATTGGTCAGGAAAATGTATATTAATTTCATTAGTACTATTTTATTAGGTTTCACAAAAAGGTTAGCCAGCTAAAAAGCTGATTATCTGGCTATGGTTACAGTGGTTACCTGGCCATTGCCGGTCACTTCAATAAATTCGCCTATCTCTCTTTCAAAAGCTGTTGCATCATAATGGGTTTCTGTCGGTACATAACCTCCGCCCATTTGTTGCCCAAGCATATTATAGTTCGCCACTACCGGCCCTGACTGCACCTGGTAACCTCTTACTTTTTCCCATGTAACCCAGCTCACAATATAGTATTTGCCTGGCTTTACGTTGTCAAATACAAAATTACCTTTGTCATCTATCGTTTTCGTTTCTATCCGGGCCATGGCAGCTTCCTTTGTCATAGCCGCCTGCTTTGTTTTACTATTATATTTTTTTTTAAGCTCTATGTATTCTAAAAGATGTGGTGTTATAGGATAGAAAAGGACTTTTTCTTTGAAGTAAGGATAATTTACCCAACCTCTTTTTTTTAACGAAATACGCCCCTGAATGCTATTGGTTCCTTCTTCAAGCATTTTATAAGCCTCCTCTTTATTAAAAGCAGATGTAGGGAGAAAGAATTCTGTTTTTTTCTGTGCGTTAGCTATAAAGGAAACTCCAAATAAACAAACAACAATACAGAATATAGGTGCTTTCAGCGAGTGTTTCATTTTATGGGAAATTAAAGCCGAATGTATATAAAACAGAGCATAATTAATCTACCTAAAAATCAGTATTTATTGTTTATCAAGGGGGAACAGGTGAAATTTCAAAGTAAAAAACGGACATCAACTGTACAAAACCGGACAGGTTGGAAAATATCCGCAACTTTAATCTATTGTTTTTTATAATGTTAAAAGCTGGTATTTTATTGGCAACAGGTATTCAAACCTAGCTCCATGTTTGAAAACTATTTTAAGCTCGCCTGGCGTAACCTTATCCACAATAAACTATATAGTCTGCTGAATATATTGGGACTTGCTACCGGGATGGCAGTGGCATTGATCATTGGCTTGTGGATCTGGTACCAGTATTCTTATGACAGGTTCCTTCCTGATAGTCAGCAGATCTATAAGGCCGGGTTAAAAGGTACCGGAAGTAACGGTGAGATATATGCTTACCTTGTTTCACCTATGCCATTGGCAGAAGCATTGAGAAAGGACGTTCCGGGCATCAAACATGCGGTGATGACAGACTGGATAAAACCTCACGGGCTGGTAGCGGGAGAAAGAAAGATATATCTGCCGGGGATAATAGCTGAAAATGATTTCCTGAAAATATTTCAATATCCCTTGTTAAAAGGGCGTAAAGAGCAGGTATTAAATGATCCTTATTCGATTGTACTGACGGAGTCGACTGCGAGATCGTTATTTGGAAATGAAGATCCGCTGAATAAGATTGTTCGTATCGATAACCAGAACGATCTGAAAGTGACTGGTGTGTTAAAGGATATTCCGGATAATTCTACTTTGAAATTTAACTATGTTATTCCTTATGAATATCTCATTCAGAACAGCAATACAAAGGATTATCTTAACATGTGGGGGCAGATTACATCCAATGTGTATGTATCATTACAGCCCGGAGTTTCTTATGCGCAGGTTGAACCAGTATTGAAGAAGATCATAGCCAGATATAACCCAGAAGAATATAAGCGTTCGCATAGTGAAATAATAATGCAGGAAATGAAAGACTGGCATCTCTATACCGAATTTAAAAATGGGGTTGCGACCGGCGGGCTGATCGGCTATGTAAGAGTATTTAGTATTACCGGGATACTTGTGCTGCTGATTGCCTGTATCAATTTTATGAATCTTTCTACAGCGCGATCTGAAAAAAGAGCAAAGGAAGTAGGCGTAAGAAAAGTTGTGGGTTCCCGGCGATATGAACTGATTTTACAGTTCCTGACAGAATCTCTTGTCATCACTTTTGCCGCATTTATCCTATCGTTGTTATTGGTGCAAATTGCATTACCTTCATTTAATATACTAACACAGACAACTATCCGCATCCCTTATACGAATGTATTTTTCTGGATGATTATGATCAGCTATTTGCTGCTCACCGGCTTACTGGCGGGTGGCCGTCCTGCATTTTATCTTTCTTCTTTCAGACCTGTCAGAGTATTAAGAGCAGATCATCGAGCGGTCCGTTCAAGAAAAATGCTGGTATTAATACAATTTACCTGTTCTATAACACTCATTATCAGCACCATCATTATTTATCAGCAGATAAAATATGCACAGGAACGTCCTGTAGGTTATGATCAGCAGCGGTTGGTGATGACAGACGCCAGCAGTGATCTGAAAAAAAATTATACAGCTTTAAAAAATGATCTGATGCAAAGTGGTATGGTGACGGCTGTTACTATATCTTCCGAGACGGTCACTGCACTCAGAAACTTCAGTGGTATCGAAAGCTGGCCTGGAAAAATACCAGAAGAGGAAGTGGGTGCAGCAGTAGTCTTTGTTGCGGATAATAGTTATTTCAGAACGATGGGTATAGAACTGGCAGCAGGCAGAGACTTTACCGGCAATGCAAGCGCCGATTCATTGAATGTGATCCTGAATGAAGCCGCTATTAAACAGATGCATCTGAAAGACCCGATAGGACAGGTTATTGCATATAATGGCTGTCATAACTTAAAGATCATAGGTATAGCTAAGAATGCTATTATGGAGTCTCCTTTTTCATCGCCTACTCCCACTGTCTTTATGTACAGGCCAGGCGGAGTAAGATTTATTACCTACCGGTTGTCTCCAAAGGTGAGTACAACAAAAGCGATTGACCGGATTGCCCAGATCTTTGGACAGTATAATACAGCTTATCCCTATATCTACAATTTTGTTGATGAAGCCTATGCAAAGAAATTTGAACTGGAAATGCTGATCGGTAAATTAACCGGTCTGTTCTCTCTGCTGGCAATTTTTATTTCCTGTCTTGGTTTGTTCGGGTTGGCTTCCTATATGGCAGAACAGCGTACCAAAGAGATTGGAATACGGAAAATACTGGGAGCGTCTGTTATGCAGTTATGGGCATTGTTATCCAGGGAATTTGTTCTACTTGTAATGATCAGTTGTTTGATCGCCTCTCCGCTGGCTTTCTATTTTCTTAATAACTGGCTGGAGAAATATGTATATCGCATCAGTATAGGCCCACTGGTTTTCATCCTGACGGCAATACTCACGGTTGGTATCACGGTCCTTACTGTGAGTTTCCAGGCAGTAAAAGCTGCAATGGTCAACCCTGTACGAAGTCTGAAAACTGAATAGCTTTATAAAATAAGAACGCCGCGCTAAGCTTAGCGCGGCGTTCTTATTTTATAAATAACCTGGCTGGACTGAAGTTTAACGCCAACCTAATCCGGGCGCAACATGCTTCAGTACAGACGATAGGATGTGTATATTATAGTCCACTCCTAACGTGTTGGGTATCGTCAAAAGAAGCGTATCAGCTTCCTGAATGGCTTCGTCCTGAGCCAATTCCCTGATAAGCTGATCCGGTTCCCCTGCATAGCTTTTTCCGAAAATGGCGCGTTTGTCATTTTCAATAAAACCAATTTTGTCGACTCCCTTGGTTTCCTGTCCAAAAAAGTATCTGTCCTGATCAGTTATCAATGGAAAAACAGACCGGCTAACGGAAACCCTTGGCTCGCGGGGATGCCCTGCTTTTTTCCAGGCTTCTTTGTACAACCGTATCTGTTCTGCTTGTTGTATATGGAATGGCTTGCCGCTTTCGTCAAATTTCAAGGTAGAGCTTTGCAGGTGCATTCCGTTTTCGGCTGCCCAAATGGCTGTAGCATTGGAGGCCGCTCCCCACCAGATACGTTCCCGCAATCCCTCAGAGTGGGGTTCCAATCGTAATAAGCCGGGTGGATTAGGGAACATTGGATATGGGTTTGGCTGTGCAAATCCAATACCTTTGAGTTTATCCAAAAACTGCAACGCTTTCCTGCGTCCCATATCTGCATCAGTTTCTCCTTCAGCTGGTTCATACCCAAAATAACGCCATCCATCAATTACCTGTTCTGGCGAACCTCTGCTGATTCCCAGTTGCAAGCGCCCGCCAGAAATCAGGTCGGCAGCTCCGGCGTCTTCTACCATATAGAGGGGATTTTCATAACGCATATCAATAACACCCGTTCCAATCTCTATGCTGCTCGTTTTGGCGCCGATAGCAGAAAGCAAAGGAAATGGAGATGCTAACTGAGCTGCAAAATGATGTACCCGAAAATATGCACCATCTAAACCGATTTCTTCGGCAGCGACAGCCAGATCAATAGATTGAAGCAACGTGTCGCCCGCAGTACGGGTTTTGTAGGCTGGATGATCAGACCAATGTCCGAACGATAAAAATCCTATTTTCTTCATACGTCTCTTTTCGGTTGTAAGATAGTCCTTACAAAGATATTTCAGACATAATCCAATACAAAAAAGCCTTCAAATCCCAGGGCTTGAAGGCTTGCTGATTTTCTGTGGGGAGCTGTCGGCAACTTTCAAACCTTTTTAGCAAGGGTTTGAACCGGGCAACATTGCTGTTTACCAGATAACAATGATGCCAATACTTTTCAGTATTTTAAGATGTATTTTAACGCAATTACTTTTAAATATATCTTATTCGATGTTTCGAAATATGACTTTAGAAGACAATAAATATTTATGGCGTTTGATAATGCTTTGTTTGCTATCAGTGCCCCCTACGTTGGTTTTGGGTCAATCAACGGATGAGAAAACTCCTGCTGAGAAAGTGTTTTATGCATGGCTGAGTGCTATTAATTCGGGCAGTGCACAACAGCTGGAGGCATACAAGGCTGCTTACCATAAAAAATGGGCGGTACAAACCATGCTCGATTCCTGGGAACGAACAGGAGGGTATAGGGTAGTACGTGTAGAAAAAAGCGAGCCCTTAAACTTTACAGTGTTAATAGAGGAAAAGGAGTCGGATGCCTTGCATCGGGAGAATGTAGCGGTGGATACAAGCGGAAATGATATCAATGTTAAAATGACGATTGAAGATATCAGCCGCCCTTCAGATCTGGCTATCCATAGATTATCACAAAGCGAAGCAATCCAATCATTGATCAGACGTACGGATACGCTTACCAGGGCCGGCAGGTTTTCAGGTGCAGTTTTAGTTGCTTCCGGGAACAAAGTATTGTTAAATCGTGCCTGGGGGGAAATGGATAAAGAAAAGCATGTGTTGAATACGATCCACACGCAGTTCCGCAACGGATCTATGAACAAGATGTTTACCGCGATTGCCATATTACAATTGGTGGAAAAAGGGAAGGTCGCGTTGGATAGTACGGTTGGAGATTACATTAAGGACTATCCCAATAAAGATATTGCGCGGGTAACTGTTCGCAGATTGTTAAATCATACTGGAGGTACAGGTGATATCTTCGGCCCTGAGTTTGATGCTAATCGGACCAGTCTCCGGGATAATTCTGATTACGTCAAACTATATGGATCACGAGGTCCTGATCAATCCAAAGGATTTTCTTATTCTAATTACGGATTTGTACTGCTTGGTGAGATTGTCAGCCGGGTAAGCCATATGTCTTATTATAGTTACATAGATAAATACATCTTCAAGCCTGCTAACATGAACAGCACAGGTGAGCTGCCTGAAAACGTTCATCTTCCTATGCGCGCACCAGGATATATGCGAGTGAAAGGAGCATGGGTAAGGAATGACGAAACCTTACCTTACAGGGGCATGGCTGCCGGTGGCGGCTATTCTACAGTGGATGACATGTTAAGATTCGTCAATGCTCTTCAGGCCGGGAAGCTGATATCCAAAACAATGCTGGATCTGGCCATTAAGCCTTACTTTCACGACGCCCCATCAGGCTACGGGTACGGATTGGGCTTTGAGCTGTATGGAGATAAGCAATTAATAAGTTTTGGTCATGAAGGTGGTGCGGATGGTATGAATGGTGAATTACGTGTTTTTCCGAAAATGAACCGTGTCATCGTTGTGTTGAGCAATTTAGATCCACCTGCTGCACATCGCCTTGTTGATTACTATTCATTACGCATGCCAGTAAAATGATATTTTACATTTACCCAGGTTTACAATTAACCATTCACAATCCATAATGAAAGAGTATTCTTAAATGTTATTGAGGTTAAAAATAGGAGGTGCACCAGTTTAATTCTTAGCCGGCCGCAGGCCCCAAAAAGCGCCCTCAAAAAATCGCTTTTTACCGAAGGTAAAAGCGATTTTTTGAGCAGGTTCTTCACGTTGAGTATAATATAAAGCTCCAAATTGGCGCACTATTTAAAATAATAAATACTAATAATATTAAATTTATTAGTATATTGTAGTATGGTGAAAGTATTTAAAATCAAGAAGGAAAACTTAGATCGCTTTGTTAGCAGAGAATTGAAACGGCAGCTCGATATCTTTAAAATTGTATTTGGATGCCTACTGATTTTATTTATCATATTAGGTGTGGTAGCCAAGGCTTATTTTATTCCATTGGTTGGATTAGTACTTTTTGGTGTGGTATTTCTGTACGTGAGTGCTATTTTAAAGGGTGATCTTAAAGCATTAAGTACAGCCTTTACTTTTATAATAGACGATAAAGCTATTTCCAGACAGGTTGATTGGTCGCAAATAAACTCATTTATGAAATTAAGGGCCGAAAGGGCCAGGCAGAGATATGGAAGCAGCCTGGATCAAATAATAGAATTGGCCAATGTAGATGAAATTAGTGTTGGAATAAATGGCATTAAAATAACTTCAATTAATGCTAATATATTAAATGGCAACGGTATTATTAACCTACCTGCAGAATTAGCTTTTTATGAGGAGGCATTGGATTATTTCAAAACTAACCCCTCTTTATATTCCAAAATAGTACATAAGTAGTTCCCGAAACTCAATTATTATTTTATAACGGTATCCTGTGGATGAGAATAAAATGATTTGATACCTGGGGTTTGTCAGGTAACATATTAGAGTGTCCGCTATTTTCTTTATTATCTTAGAATAACTCATCATTCTACCTGTGACTTATTAGATAAGTCCCTATCTCGCTATTACATTGTAATGCTTGAAAAGTTTCCCTGCTTGTCTTAACAGAAGGCGCTTCTCTTCTGTTTTAGGCGTATAACTAAATCAAAAAAGCCTTCAAATCTTTCGACTTAAAGGCTTTTTAAAGCTGGCGGAGAAGAAGGGATTCGAACCCTTGAAACCCTTTCGAGTTTACACACTTTCCAGGCGTGCCAGTTCAACCACTCCTGCACTTCTCCGGTTGAATTTTTATTCAGGGTGGCAAAGATAGAATTTTTCCGGCAAATCCCAAAAAATCTTTATCCTGCCACTAAAGTTCAATCCCAGTCATGGGTATTGGGGGTAAGCTCACCTCTTAAAGAGGTTTCAATCATAGCTTTGGTAGCTTCTGCATCCAGTCCCTGGCCCAATACGAACATCAGTTTGGTAATAGCGGCTTCAAAGGTCATATCATGGCCGCTGATAACACCTATCTGCTGTAATGGCTGGCTGGTTTCATATTTACCAAGTTCCACAGAGCCACCGTCACATTGGGTGATATCTACAATTATCACTCCCTTATCTATGGCTTTTTTCAGGCTTTCAATAAACCATGGTTGTGTATTGGTATTACCGCTACCAAATGTTTCAAGTACAACGCCGCGCAGACCGGCAACATTCAGGGTAGCTTCCACAGCTTTACGTGTGATGCCCGGGAACATCTTCAGGACGGTTACATTATCATCCAGGTGTTTATGTACTTTCAACGGTTTGGAAGAATCTGAAGGCAGAACAAATTGTGTCTTGTATTTGATGTCTATACCTGCTTCTGCCAGTGGAGGGTAGTTCATGGAATAGAATGCCTCAAACTTTTCTGCATTATACTTCTTGGAGCGGTTTCCGCGAAACAGTGCAAAGTCAAAATAGATGCATACTTCCGGAACCACTACCTGCCCGTTATGACGGGTAGCAGCTATTTCCATGGCGGTAATAATATTCTCTTTCGCGTCTGTACGGATCTTGCCTATAGGCAATTGTGAACCGGTAAGGATAACCGGTTTCGAAAGATTTTCCAGCATGAAGCTCAGTGCTGATGCTGTGAACGACATTGTATCGGAACCATGGAGGATCACAAAACCGTCGTACCTGTCGTAACGATCTTCAATAATAGAAGCTATCTCCACCCATATCTCCGGTTGCATATCCGAAGAGTCAATAGGAGGATTAAAGGCATACACGTAAAAATCGATACCCATCCTGTACAGTTCAGGCAGATTGTTACGGATCTCATTAAACCCAATAGGGCGTAAGGCTTTGGTCTTCTCGTCATAGATCATCCCAACAGTCCCCCCAGTATAAATAATCAGGATCTTACTCATTGCAGCTGTTCCGAATTGCCTGCAAATGTACCGCCTAAAAGGTTAGTGAGTTTTGAATAATTTAAGGGCGTTGCTTGTCGTAATTGCAGCTACGTCAGCTATTTTTAGATTTTTTATATCTGCTATCTTTTCTCCTATCAGCGGTATATAAGAACTTTCATTCCTTTTGCCCCTATATGGAACCGGCGCCAGGTAAGGCGCATCTGTTTCCAACACAATATGTTGCATGTCTATCTGCTCTACGACCTGGTCCAGTCCGGACTTCTTAAATGTTACAACGCCGCCTATCCCCAGGTAGAAGCCAAGGTCAATGACTTCCCTGGCCTGTTCCAGCGTACCGGAGAAGCAATGAAATACGCCGCTTAGCCGGCCATCCTGAAGGGAGCGTACCACATCTATACATTCCCGTGTGCTTTCACGGGCATGGATAGATACCGGCAGGTCATAGCTCCTGGCCAGTTCCAGTTGGGCGCGGAATGCTTTATATTGTTGTTCTGTATAGGTCTTGTCCCAGTAAAAATCCAGTCCTATCTCGCCAATAGCTTTAAAGGGCCTTTTTTCCAGCCATGTACGTACAATGGTCAGCTCATGGTCCACATTTTCATTCACATGGCAGGGATGTACTCCCATCATGGCGTAGCAGTTGTCCGAAAATTGCGCTTCCAGCTCCAGCATGCTGTTAATGGTCTCACTATCAATGTTTGGCAGGAATAACCTGGTCACGCCCGCTGCTAATGCCCGTTCCACCATTTCTTTCCTATCGCCCGAAAAATCCTTTCCATACAGGTGGGCATGCGAATCTATCCAGTCCATTCTCTTTATATTAAATTTTTTTATTGGGTTTGTAAAAATATTATATTTGTATAATATTAATATTTAGCTGCTCTTTCCCCGTACAAAAGTACGGTCGGAAACCCTGATTTAAAACTATACTATTTTATGAGAAGCTTTTGCTTTAACCGTATCCTTGCAGGCGTTATCATCCTGCTATTGACAGTAACCTTCTTTTATGCATGCAGCAAGAATACCAATGATGCTGCACCTACAAATGATTCTGATAACAAAGCTATTGCTGCTGCCGCCTACCAGGCTTCAGTAAATGTGATATATGACGACCTTTTCGGCGTTGCGCTGGAAGTGGGTATGAGGGAAAGTCTGAATGAGACCGGCCGCAAGGCGAATACACAGCCTGTTTCCAAACTGAGCGGATGCTTTGATGTTCTTAAAGATGATATTGGTAACGACAGCTGGCCTAAAACACTGCTGATCGACTTTAAGGGCGGTTGTGCAGATGCTACCGGCCGCTTAAGGGCAGGTACCCTGCAGATCATTTTCAGCGGTTATTTTTACTACCCGGGTTCTGTTATTGTGGTGAAGCCATTGACCTACACCATGAACGGTGTAAGTGTAACAGGCACTGCCACTATTACCAATATCGGTACCAGCGATATGCCTAAATTCACAGTTGCTATAGCTGGTGGTGCGGTGAAACTGGATACCCTGAACATCACTTATGGCAGTAAAAATACATTGACTCAGGTAGAGGGGTTGCTTACGCCTTCTGATGTGCTGGATGATATTTTCAGCATTTACGGTACCGATTCCCTGTCATTCTCCAATGGTATCAAAGCTACTACCGAGGTAAAGGAATCAGAGCCGCTGCAGAGAGGAATTGAATGTGCGTGGGTAGGTAAAGGTAAGGCGCTGGTGACTGTAAATGGTCAGACGGCTTCTATCAACTATGGTAATGGTATCTGTGATGATTCTGCTACTGTTGAGCTGGGAGATAAGATCAGGGGTATTAAAATGCCTCAATAAGCAATAATAATTCAAAACAGAAAGGTTGTATCGGTGAGATACAACCTTTTTTATTTTCAGGGGATAGCCTCCATGGCCAATTTTTGTTTGGTAAAATATTCCAGTACCCTGGGCAGGGCATATTCCAGCCTGTCCCATGCTTTGGTACTATCATGAAACACGATAATAGAGCCCGGCTTTGACTTGAATACGACGTTCTGTACACATTGCTCACCGGTGCGTTCTGTGTCAAAATCAGCGCTCAGAACGTCCCACATGATGACCTGAGATCCAGGTACCAGTTTCTTCAGCTGTCTGACCTGGAAAGGAGTGATCCTGCCGTAAGGAGGTCTGAACAGTTTTGAATTGATATATTTCCCTGCTTCCAGGATGTTCTCCATATATTTATCCGTTCCCGTTTTCCAGCCATTGAGGTGATTATGGGTATGATTGCCTGTTCTATGACCTTCTTCCAGGATCTGCTGGTAGATGTCAGGATACTCTACTACATTTTTGCCTATACAGAAAAAGGTAGCTTTTGCATTGTACTTTCTGAGTTGTTCAAGTACAAAAGGGGTTGCCGTAGGATGAGGGCCGTCGTCAAAGGTGAGATATACGGAGGGCCTGGCCGGAGACAGGTTCCAAATACAGTTTTTATAGATCGCCTTTAACAGTGCCGGTGTTTTCGTAAGATAAAACATGGATGTTATGCTGATGAAAAATAAAGGTAGCTAAATCTTTCTTTACCTTTGCGGCTATGCAACAACAGAAAGTTCGGGTACGCTTTGCGCCCAGTCCAACCGGCGGACTACACCTGGGTGGTGTACGCACGGTCTTATTCAATTATTTATTTGCAAAACAGCACAATGGAGAATTTGTGCTGCGTATAGAGGATACCGATCAGACCCGTTATGTGCCGGGAGCGGAGGAATATATTATAGAATGCCTCAGCTGGTGTGGGCTGATAGCAGATGAAGGTCCGCATGTAGGAGGTCCTTATGCCCCCTATCGCCAGAGTGAAAGAAAGGCGCAGTACCGCCAGTATGCGGAACAACTGGTGAAAGACGGCTATGCTTATTATGCTTTCGATACGCCGGAAGAGCTGGAGCAGATGCGTGAAAAATTAAAGACAGCAGAAAATCCTTCTCCGCAGTACAATCATGCTGCGCGTGTACAGATGCGCAATTCCCTCAGCCTCTCTGCTGAAGAAACTGCTGTGCTGCTGGAAAAAGGAACTCCCCATGTGGTCCGTATAAAAATGCCGCTCAATGAAGAGGTAGGCTTTACAGATATGATACGCGGACATGTACAGTTCAATACAGGCACTGTAGACGATAAAGTGCTGCTGAAAGCAGATGGTATGCCTACATACCATCTTGCAGTAGTGGTAGATGATTACCTGATGAAGATCACCCATGCTTTCCGTGGAGAGGAATGGCTGCCTTCAGCACCTGTACACCTGCTGCTCTGGAAATACCTGGGCTGGGAGGCACAGATGCCCCAGTGGGCGCATCTGCCGCTTATACTGAAACCGGATGGTTTTGGTAAGCTCAGCAAACGTGATGGTGACAGACTGGGTTTCCCCGTATACGCTATGGACTGGACAGATCCGAAATCAGGTCTTACCTCCGGCGGGTTCCGTGAAAGGGGCTTTTTACCTGAAGCCTTCGTGAACGTACTGGCTATGCTGGGCTGGAACGATGGTACCGGCCAGGAGATCTTTAGTATACAGGAGCTGATAGAACGTTTCTCACTGGAACGTGTACATAAAGCAGGGGCTAAATTCGACTATGAAAAAGCAAAATGGTTCAACCATCAGTACCTGCTTATGACGGATAACAACCGCCTGGCAGCCCTGCTGGAGTCTGTGCTGAAAGAGAAGGGAGTGAATGCCGCTCCGGAGTATGTAGCTACTATTGTGGGACTGGTAAAGGAACGTTGCAACCTGGTGAACGAGATATGGGACCATGCGTTCTTCTTCTTCCAGCAACCGGAAACATATGATGTAGCGGCTGTTAAGCCTAAATGGAATGCAGATAAGACACAGTTCTTCAGGGACTGGGCCTCTGTCCTGGAAACGCTGTCAGACTTCTCTCTGGCTACATTGGAAGAGTCTTTCAAACAACTTGCAACTTCCATGAACATTAAGGTGGGTGAATTACAGCTGCCTTTCCGTATTATGTTGTGTGGTGGGAAGTTTGGTCCTCCGGTGTTTAATATAGCGGAAGTGCTGGGTAAGCATGAGACTATTGCGAGAATAATGAAAGGGCTGGATGCTATTAATGCTTAATAAAAAAAGAGGCTTGCATTGCAAGCCTCTTTTTTTATTATCCTTTTTTAGCTTCTTTGGCCCAGGTGTCTTTCAGCGTGACGGTCCTGTTAAACACTACCTTTTCCGGTGTGCTGTCAGTATCTACACTGAAATATCCTTTACGCAGGAACTGGAACCTATCGCCGGGTTTAGCATTTACTAAGCCTGGTTCGATATAGGCCTGTTTGATAACCTGCAGGGAATCCGGGTTGATATATGATTTGAAATCGCCTTCTATACTGCTGAGGTCTTCAACTTTGAACAGCCTGTCATACAGTCTTATTTCTGCGGTAGCTGCATGTGCTGCGCTTACCCAGTGGATGGTGCCTTTTACGTTCAGACCGCTGGTGTCGCCACCGCTCTTGCTTTCCGGGTAATAGGTAGCATAGATGGTGGTGATGTTTCCGTCGGCATCTTTATCGAAGCTTTCTCCTTTTATGATGTATGCGTTTTTCAGTCGCACAACAAGACCGGGGCCGAGGCGGAAGAACTTTTTAGGAGGGTTCTCCATGAAGTCTTCCCTTTCTATGTACAGTGTATTGCTGAAAGGCAACGATCGGGTACCGGAGGCCGGATCTTCCGGGTTGTTCTCTGCCGGCATTTCTTCTACCAGGTCAGCCGGGTAGTTGGTGATGACCAGTTTTACCGGATCCATTACAGCAAATACGCGGTTGGCTGTTTTATTCAGTTCCTCACGGATACAGAATTCCAGCAGGCTTACATCGATGAGGTTATCTCTCTTGGCAACACCGATGCGGTCACAGAACGCACGGATGCTGGAAGGGGTATATCCACGACGGCGCAGGCCGCTGATAGTAGGCATGCGGGGATCGTCCCAGCCGGTTACGTGATTTTCATTTACCAGCTGCAGGAGCTTACGTTTGCTCATTACCGTATAGGTCAGGTTGAGACGTGAAAACTCATACTGCCTGGAAGGGAAGATCTCCAGCTGTTCTATGAACCAGTTGTATAACGGACGGTGAGGAATAAATTCCAGGGTACAGATGGAATGGGTGATCTTTTCGATGCTATCGCTCTGTCCGTGGGCAAAGTCATACATCGGGTAGATGCACCATTTGTCACCTGTACGGTGGTGATGTGCATGTTTGATCCTGTAGATGATGGGATCGCGCATGTGCATATTAGGCACTGTCAGATCAACCTTGGCACGTAATACTTTTTCACCGTCTTTGAATTCACCGTTACGCATGCGGGTGAACAGGTCCAGGTTTTCTTCCACACTGCGGCTGCGGTATGGTGTAGGTTTGCCTGGTTCTGTAGGAGTACCTTTGGATGCGGCTATTTCTTCTGCGGTAGAATCGTCCACATAAGCCAGTCCTTTTTTGATCAGCTGTACTGCGAACTGGTATAGCTGTTCGAAATAATCTGAGGCATAAAGTTCCTGAGCCCACTCAAATCCCAGCCATTGGATATCGGCTTTAATGGAATCCACATACTCTGTATCCTCGGTGATGGGATTGGTATCATCGAACCGGAGGTTGGTTTGCCCGTTGTACTTTTTTGCAAGTCCAAAGTTCAGGCAGATGGATTTGGCATGACCTATATGAAGGTAGCCATTTGGTTCGGGAGGGAACCTTGTCAGTACCCTGCCGCCATTAACGCCGTTAGTAATATCCTCTTCTATAATCTGTTCCAGAAAATTGAGGGACCTTTCTTCGCTCATAAGGTTTATAATTTCGAACGGCAAAGGTAACGAAAAGTGGGGTGCTATGGTCTGTGGATTAAAAAATCCTACATTTACAGATCAGCCCTTATGAAAGACGGGGCTGTATAAAAAACAAGTAAGTATGGCGAACCCCCTGCAACGTCCTGTACGTGTGCTGGTAGCCAAAGTTGGACTGGACGGGCATGACCGCGGAGCTAAGGTAATTGCGGCTGCCCTGAGAGATGCCGGTATGGAGGTGATCTATACCGGGCTGCGCCAGACACCGGAAATGGTGGTGAGCGCAGCGCTCCAGGAAGACGTGGATGCTATCGGTGTAAGTATCCTTTCCGGCGCACACATGACGGTTTTTCCACGAATTATGGCCCTTATGAAAGAGAAAGGGATGGATGATGTACTGCTCACCGGCGGAGGCATTATACCGGAAACGGATATGTCACAGCTGAATGACATTGGAGTAGGGAAGTTATTCCCTCCCGGCACCCGTACAGAAGATATTACTACATATATCACAGAATGGGTGGCTGCTCACAGGAATTTCTGAGAGGATTTCGAATGAGTGTAAGTGATTGATTTATAATATAATACGTTAATTTAGTTTTCCAACAAAACCCGGACCTCATGTATCAGACTCTTCGTACAGAACTGGCAGATAAGATCTTTTTTATTTACATCAATCGCCCGGACAAGATGAACGCCCTCAACCAGCAGGTGATGGCTGAACTGGCGCTGGCAATAGAGGAAGTGTATTCCAACAGGAACATTAAGAGTGCGGTGATAACCGGCGCAGGAGAAAAAGCTTTTGTGGCAGGGGCCGACATTTCAGAGTTCCTTACTTTGTCAACCCAGCAGGGAGCAGACCTGGCTAAAAAAGGGCAGGTGGTTTTCAAACATATAGAAGACAGTCCTAAACCCATTATAGCAGCAGTGAATGGCTTTGCCCTTGGCGGAGGCTGTGAATTGGCCATGGCCTG
The DNA here is from genome assembly GCF_009758205.1 of Chitinophaga tropicalis. Taxonomy (GTDB): domain Bacteria; phylum Bacteroidota; class Bacteroidia; order Chitinophagales; family Chitinophagaceae; genus Chitinophaga; species Chitinophaga tropicalis. The sequence goes on along the minus strand of NZ_WRXN01000001.1, from coordinate 91,864 downwards.
TCATTTCCGTATTGCAGCCACTAATGCCAGGTTCGGGCAGCCAGAGGTGAACCTGGGACTGATTCCGGGATACGGCGGTACCCAGCGGCTCACAAGCCTGATAGGGAAAGGAAAAGCCACAGAGCTGATGATGACAGGAGATATGATCAATGCGGAAGAGGCCCTTGCCTGGGGACTTGTAAACTATGTAGTAGCGCCCGGTGAACTGCTGAACAAGGCAAAAGAGATACTGCTGAAGATACATACCAAAGCCCCGCTGGCAATAGCCAAGGTGATAAAATGTACCAATGCCGCACTGAACAAGGACGTGGATGGCTTTGAACTGGAACTGGAAGAATTTGGAGCCTGCTTTGCCACAAAAGACCTGGAAGAAGGCGCGGCGGCATTTCTGCAGAAAAGACCGGCAAGATTTACCGGTGAATGATTCAGAAGCACCTCTTCACACAGAAATAAAACCTGCGTTTATTCCCGATTGGTAATTGATAATTCCTAATTGATATGTAGGTTTGTACCGCAAAAAATCAAGCATATGGAATATAGAATAGAGAAAGACACGATGGGCGAAGTAAAAGTACCTGTAGATGCTTACTATGGTGCTCAAACTCAGCGTTCTATCGACAATTTCAGGATTGCTCAGGATATCAACAGGATGCCGAAGGAAATTATCCAGGCATTTGCTTACCTGAAGAAAGCGGCAGCCCTCACCAACCTTGATGCCGGAGTGCTGACACAGGAAAAAGCGGTACTGATCGGAAAAGCTTGTGATGAGATCCTTGCCGGTAAGCTGGATGACCAGTTCCCGCTGGTAGTATGGCAGACTGGTTCAGGTACCCAGTCTAATATGAACGTAAACGAAGTAGTTGCCTACCGCGGTCATGTGATCAATGGTGGTCAGCTTGCTGATAAAGATAAAGTACTCCATCCGAACGATGATGTGAACAAATCACAGTCATCCAACGATACTTTCCCTACTGCTATGCACATTGCTGCATATAAAATACTGGTAGAGGTTACTATCCCGGGTATTAAGAAACTCCGTGAAACACTGGCTGCGAAAGCGGAAGCTTTCAAGCATGTAGTGAAGATAGGCCGTACACACTTCATGGATGCAACACCGCTGACCCTGGGACAGGAGATAAGCGGTTATGTTTCACAGCTGGACCATGGTCTGAAGGCTATCAACAACACCCTGGCTCACCTGAGTGAACTGGCACTGGGCGGTACTGCTGTTGGTACAGGTATCAATACTCCCAAAGGTTATTCTGAAAACGTAGCAAAGAAGATCGCTGAACTGACAGGGCTTCCTTTTGTTACTGCAGAAAATAAATTTGAGGCGCTGGCTGCTCACGACGCTATAGTGGAAGCGCATGGTGCATTGAAAACAGTGGCTGTAAGCCTGATGAAGATAGCTAACGATATCCGTATGCTGAGCTCCGGCCCACGTTCCGGTATCGGGGAGATCCACATTCCTGACAATGAACCAGGGTCTTCTATTATGCCGGGTAAAGTAAACCCTACACAGTGTGAAGCGCTGACAATGATCGTTGCGCAGGTATTGGGTAATGATGTAGCTATCAATATTGGCGGCGCTACCGGTCATTTTGAACTGAATGTGTTCAAGCCGGTAATGATCTACAACTTCCTGCATTCTGCACGCCTGATAGGTGATGGTTGTGTAAGCTTTAATGATAAATGCGCTACGGGTATTGAGCCAATAGAAGCGAATATTAAGAAGCACGTAGATAACTCACTGATGCTGGTAACTGCGCTGAACACAAAGATCGGCTACTACAAAGCAGCAGAGATTGCACAGAAAGCACATAAAGAAGGTACTACTCTGAAGGAAATGGCGGTGAAACTGGGTTATGTAAAACCTGAAGAGTTTGATGCCTGGGTGAACCCGATCGATATGGTAGGTGAAATAAAATAATCTTCCTGCGGATGAAGTGCCTGACACTTCATCCGCATATACTGCTACATTGTTGCCGCAAACGTTATCGGCATCGTTTGCGTAAAAATATATCCCCTCTTTATATTATCGTGTATTCTTTTTAGATAATTTCGATAGTCAACCTAAAGGAACCATAGTGAAACGTTGAGCCCGACCCATGTTATGAAAGCCCGGAGCAATGAAGCAATTTCTCATTTTTAATTATTAACTGTTAACATTCTGTATTGTAAACCTGTGTGGCATCACCCTGTCAGACAAAGGACCACTATGTCCTGTAGCATGATCATCTATCACTTATAAATTCTACGAACATGAGAACACAACAACTATTGATGGCCGCCGTACTGGCAGGCTCCTTTGCAGTTGGCTGTACAAAAGAAAGTGCAGCTCCCGAAAAATTATCGTCAGACAACCTTGCTGCAACTGATGTTACTATCAAGGCAAATGTGCCTATTACTTCCACTATCCTGGTAAAAGCCGGTGAGGTTTATGATGGTAAAGGCAATACCATTATTGCTTCCGGAATGGGGGATGGTAGCCAGGCAGAAAATCAGAAGCCTATCTTCAGACTGGAGAATGGAGCTACATTGAAGAATGTAAAAATTGGCGCACCTGGCTGTGATGGTGTGCATGTTTATGGTAATGCTACTTTGGAAAATGTTGAATGGCTGGACGTAGGAGAAGATGCTATGACGCTGAAATCGAAAGGTACTGTTACATTGAATAACTGTATTGCAAAACTGGCGTATGATAAGATACTGCAGATCAATGCAGATGGTACTATTATACTCAACAATTTCAGGGCAACGACTTTTGGGAAAGTATTGCGTACTAATGGTAGCGGTCAGTACACTGTGACTGTTACTATTAATGGTGGTACGTTTTCCGGTGGTACCAATATTGTAAGAACAGAAAGCAAGAATCTGAAAGTACGTTACAGGAACATTACTACATCTAATGTTACCAAGCTTTGGGAAGTACCGAATGCTTCGCAGGTGAGTACTTATTAGTATATCAGCTTAAAGTTTTTAATGTAGCGTGCGGAAAAAATAGAAAAAGGTTTTGGCTGTATATGAGTTAAATTTTTTGAGAGCGCATTTTAAAGTAAAAACGCTTTTGCCTGCAGGCAAAAGCGTTTTTTTTCAGAGTGGTTTTCCTCAATTATAGTAAAGAGCGTATAATCGTATTGAGACTTAATATAATGATCAGCGTTCCAACCATGATCATCAGTGGTTTGCGCTTGATCCTTCTTACCAGTATAGCAGCAAAGGGAGAAGCTATCACCCCTCCTATGATCAGCCCTATGATAACCGGCCAGCCGGCAATAGCGCCAAAGATCAGGAAAGTACCTGCACTGGAAAGGGAAATAAAAAATTCAGCAGCATTTACGGAGCCGATAGTATAATGAGCCGTACGGCCTTTACTCAGCAGAGTGGAGGTAACGATGGGGCCCCATCCACCACCACCAAAGGCATCCATAAAGCCACCAAAGAAAGCCAGGCTACCCAGGTTTTTGGTTTTGCTTTTAGCCCTTTTAGGCTGAAAAGCCTTACGCAGCACAATGGTACCGAGAATCAGCAGGTAAGCGCTGATAAAAGGTTTGATATTATCTTCGTTAAAATACGAAAGAACAGGTACTGCCTTTGAGATAGCGTTCATGTTGGAGATAAGGAATGCACCACCTATGGCGCCGAGTATACCAGGTACCAGCAGGTACAGGAAAAGCTTCTTGTTTACATTACCAAAACGGAAATGGGAAATACCGGAAGCACCTGTAGTAAATACTTCTGCCACATGCACGCTGGCGCTGGCAACAGATGGAGGAACGCCCAGCCCCAGTAAAAGCGAGGAAGAGGTAGCGCCATAAGCCATACCCAGGGCTCCATCTACTGTTTGCGCCGCAAGTCCTACAAAAATGTAAAACAGTAACTGAGGGGTAAAGAGGGACTGAGTAAATTCATAGACCTTTGTATGAGTAGCTTCTGAAGTGCCATAATAGAGGATACTCACGCCTGCTACTACTGCCAGGGCAATAATACCAATGAAGAGCCATAAGGCCGGTTTCTTCCGGTTCTCTTCGTTGACAAGGTCGATCAGTATTTCCTGTCTTTCCACAGTCGCTAATTTTTTTTCAAGTTGATCTATCTCCTCATTGTGCGGCATGTATTACCCTATTTATATAGTCTATAGATATAATAGACTAAGGTAGGCTGAATTACCGGTATATCCAAATGGGAAAGGTTAAAAAGTGACAGGAATTAACAGAAAAAAGTAACCCGCCGCTGCAGAACGCTGTATCGGCGGGTTTTGTATGGTTGATAACCTGGTATTATTTCTTCTTAAAGGGCAGATCATATGTAATTGCTACATAATACAATCCTTTAATAGTAGGGCCACCTACATATTGGAAATAAGAAGAGTTGAAGATATTAGAGCCACCTACTTTTACAGAAGTGTGCAGTTTAGGCAGTCCGTAGGTAACCTGTGCATCTACAGTGCTGTAAGCTGGTACGTCTCCGTTCCCGAAAAGGTTCTGCCAGTAGAAGTTATCCTGCCAATGCCATACCACATTGAAGCCCAGGTTAGGCAGTACCTGCCTGTTGCCGAAGCTGACGTTGGTAAACCATTTGGGGGTGTTGAAACCCGGGATCAGGGCATCATCTTTTGTTTTGTCCTGCGCCAGGGTATTATAGTTCACGTTACCGCTAACGGTGAAGGTCTTCAGGAAGTTGTAGGTAACGCCCAGGGCAAAGCCATAGTTCTGTACAGTGGATTTACTGTTGGTCCATACCCTGTAGCGGTTCTGGTATTGTTTGTCATACATCTGGTCCAGTACTTCCTGTGTGAGATCGTTCACATTACCGGTTTTAGGTACTGCCGCTTCTACCTGTCCTATAAAATGTTTATAGGTATTGTAGTAACCGTCTATATCAATGAACACTCTATTGTCGAACAATACGCTTTTGTAACCTACTTCGAATGCCTGGATCTGTTCAGGAACGATAGGGTCCAGGTTAGCTACTTTCAGCACGCCTGCCTGCTGTACTTCTGCCTGCTGGCGGGTAAGGCCGGAGTTGGCATTCACAGCCTTGTTTACTGCAGTAGTAAAGGCTGTAGCGCTGGAGGTGAGGAAGGAGTTCTTGAAATATCCCAGGCCATCTTCGATGAATGCAAGGCCGCCTACACGTCTTACGTTACCGTTGTTTACGAAGGAGTACGCTTCAAACAGTGAAGGGAAGCGGAAGCCGTTTTGCCAGGAAGCACGGAAGTTGTGACGCTGATTTGGCGTAGTGTATACTGCAGCTACACGGGGATTGAATTTACCGTCAAACTCCTGGCTTTTGTCATAACGGAGAGAGGCAGTCAGTTTCAGCTGGTCGTGCAGCAGGGTTTTGCTGGCCTGTACAAAGCCACCAACCTTGCCGTACCAGATATTCTTACCGCCGGGAGTACTACGTTTATCCAGTGGTTTGGTGAAATCAACAAAGTTGTTACCGTCGGGTATGATCTCGTAAGTGCGGTAATCTGCTCCTACCAGTACGTCCAGGAAGTGGATATACCGGCGCAGGTTCCAGGTACCTTCAACGTGATAGAAATGGCTCATCTGGATGAGGGCCGCACCGCCGCTTTTATTGGTACTGTCTTTAGAAGTAGGGTATATATCCCAGTCGTTGATGCTTTTGATTTTGGCTACCTGCCTGTCAAATGCCTGAGTGCCGGGAGTCCATCTGCCTGCATCGGCAGCGGCGCGGGCGGCCCTGTGGGCTTCGGCTATGTTGGTGCCTTCTGCATTCAGTGCTGCGTTCAATGCATTGGTATAATCTGCCTGCCATACTTTGTCAGACTTGAAAGATTTCTCCAGGTTGTCTGCCAGCGGGTTCATATTGTAGGAATTACCTGTGTTTTCCAGCGATACATAGGAACGCAGGGTAAAGTCCTGACCCACCAGTTCTACTTTATGATTCTGCACCAGTACATTCTTCAGGCCTATGCGGTTACCACGCTGGAAGAAGCCGTCCATCTGTCCTACGCGGTAGGTATAGGATGCTTCCAGGTTAGGTTTGAAGCGATAGTGCAGGGCTCCGTCAAATTTCAGGTTTCTCACGGTATAGTCGCCCACCAGATCTTTCTCCCAATAGCCTGTACGGGATACGTTGTAAGCTTTGCCATTCTTGTCTGTGATGGGGAATGTACTCTGATCAGCATATTTATTCCATGCATCGTTGGCCACGTTATCAGCTCCCTGTAATTGTGGGAAGCTGGGGTTGGCTTTAGAGCCCGGGTTGAAGTCGTTATGGCTGTCGGCGTACCAGTCAGTTCCCTGCATATAGGAGAAGTTCACTTTCAGCGCCAGTTTATCATTAAAGGCCTGAGCATAGCGTACGGCAGTTTCGGTAATAGGCTTTGGGCCGCTGCCGTCAAAATGGTTGAAGGCCAGTTTTTGATATACGCTGATGCCCTGGTACCGGAAGGGGCTTTTAGTAATGAGGTTAGACATTCCGTTCAGTGCGTTCATGCCGTAAAGGGCGGAAGAGGCGCCGGGAGTTACTTCTACGCTCTGTATATCCAGCTCTGTAGGGCCGATGGCATTACCCAGGGGAACGCCCAGAGTGGCTGCCTGGTTGTCTACACCGTCTACCAGCTGCATGAAGCGGAAGTTGTTGGGAACGTTAAATCCGCGGGTGTTGAATACTTTGAATGTAAGGCCTGCGGTGGTCATCTGTACGCCTTTCAGGTTGCCGATGGCATCATAGAAAGAAGCTGCGGGGGTCTCTTTCAGGGCTTTGATGTCCAGTTTCTCAATAGCTACGGGAGAGCGCATCAGCTTTTCCTGTTGCCTGGAGGCGGATACCACCACTTCATTTACAAGAAGCGACTGGGTGAGTAATTGTATCTGTAAGCGGCTGTTGCTGTTCTTTACTTCAAATTCCTGTGGCTGATAGCCCAGCAATCTTATTTGCAGCTTGAATGGGAATTTGGCGTTGGTGGTGATCTCGAAGCGACCGGAGCTATCTGTCAGTGCTCCAAAGGAAGTGCCTTTGATCTGTACGGTTGCGCCTGCCAGTGCCTCGTTTTTGTCGCCGGAGATCTTCCCGGCAATAATATAAGAACCATTCAGCTGTGCCTGTGCTATTGCGGGGAAGAGCAGGATCAGCAGCCATAGCCAGGCCAGTTGTAGTCTGGTTGTGTACATAACTGTTGTTAATATTGAATTGATAATATTTTTCTAAATATGTGAATACAGGAGGAACTCCTTTACCGAATTACAGGTGTACAACATCGTAGAGAAGTCTGCATAAGTAATTAAATTGCTGATTATTAATAGTTTGCTCTATAAATACTTCTATTAGTCTATCTGATTAGTGGACAAATGTAATACGGGAATTTAACACTTCAAAGAAAAGTTAAAAAAATGTCGGGGCTGGCAGGGATGGTGGGATAAACAAAAAGGTCCTGCCATTTGGCAGGACCTTTCCGGGAATATCTTATATCTGTTTATTTATTATTTGGCCACTGGTACTTCCTGCGCCTTTTCAGCAGCAGCTTTTTCATGGTGTTTGGCGAAAAAGCGTTTCTGGAATACCAGAATAGTGATTACGCCAACGGAGATGGCGGCATCGGCTATGTTAAAGATGGGATTGAAGAAAACGAAGTAGTCACCACCTTTAAAAGGGATCCATTGAGGCAGGTAGCCTCTGTACACAGGGAAATACAGCATATCCACTACTTTACCGTGAAGGAAACCTGCATATCCGCCGCCTTTGGGCAGGAAGGTAGCTACATCATAGAAATTGGTCTCGGAGAATATCAGTCCGTAGAACATGCTGTCTATCAGGTTGCCTGCGGCACCTGCCAGGATCAGTGCACCGCAAATGAGCAGACCGGTATGGTGTTGCTGTTTTACAAGTGTCCTCATGTACCTGAAGCCTATTACCACGGCTGCCAGGCGGAAGAGTGTCAGCAATACTTTGCCCCATTCACCGCCCAGTTCCAGGCCATAGGCCATACCAGGGTTTTCTGTGAAGTGGATGCGGAACCAGTTGGGGAATATAATGTACTCCTGATTAAAGTTCATGTGGGTCTTGATCCAGAACTTCAATGCCTGATCTATTACAAGCACTGCTACTACAATCCAAATTACGTGACGATACTTCAAAGGTGTAAAATTTTATCAAAAATAATAATAATGTGCAAAATCGGAATTTCCCGTCACTCCTCGAAATATACCCGTTTCACCCGCTGCGAAATTCCTGTTAATATTTCGTAAGGAATTGTCTCTGCCCAGGCTGCCAGCTGTTGTACCGGCAAATGTTCTCCGAATACGATCACTTCATCTCCTTCTGTCACCTCAGGAATAAGGGTTACGTCCAGCATTACCATATCCATGGCTATAACTCCTGCTACAGGGGCCAGCTGGCCTCTTACCAGCATTTTTCCCACACCATTGCTCAATCTTCTGGGATAACCATCAGCATATCCTATGCGTACCGTGGCTGTTACTGCCGGCCCTTTGGCTATCCATTTTGCCCCATACCCGACAGTATCTCCAGCTGTAAGGTGTTTTACCTGGGATACGGTGGTTTTTAGGGTACTTACCGGGCGCAGCTGTTCCTGCATTTCGGTGCCGCTGTCTACTCCATACATGCCTATTCCCAGTCTTACCATGTCCAGCTGGAGGTCAGGATGGCGCTGAATGGCGGCGCTGTTGGCTATATGCCTGATCACAAAATATCCTAACGCTTTTTGCAGTTCGTGGCTCATTTCAAAGAAGTGTTTGCCCTGTTGCCTGGTCAGCTCGTCTTTTGAGGGATCTTCGCTGGCCGCCAGGTGACTGAATATAGAGCGTACCTTCAGGTATGGATTCTCACTCAGTAAACGGGCCAGCTCCGGAATATCTTTCTTTTCAAAGCCCAGCCTGTGCATGCCGGTATCCAGCTTGATATGTACGGGGAAACCGGTTTTGCCGGCTATCTGTACTTCTTCCTCAAATTGCTGCAGAAGATGAAGGGAATAGATCTCGGGCTCAAGGTTCCATTGAAGGATAGCGTCAAACGAACTGGGTTCAGGGTTCATGACCATGATGGGCATGGTAATTCCGGTCCTTCTCAATTCAACTCCCTCATCAGCATATGCAACGGCGAGGTAATCTACGCCATGAAACTGCAGCAGGTTTGCAATCTCAAAACTTCCGCTTCCGTAAGAGAAGGCTTTTACCATCGCCATTAACTTGGTGCCGGGCTTTAACAGCGCCTGGTATTGCTTTACGTTGTGTGAAACAGCACTCAGGTTAATTTCTAAAATTGTCTGATGTACTTTTTGTTCCAGCAGCTTGCCTATGCGTTCAAATTCGAAGATGCGGGCGCCTTTCAACAGGATGGTCTCATGCTGAAAATCCTGGGGGTTGAATTGCTGGATAAATTCTTCTGTTGTCTGGAAGAAACTGCTTTTAAGAGAGATGATCTGTTGAAAGCTTTTTTTCTCCCGGAATATGTTCTTTCCTATCCCTATCACTTTGTTGATCCCTTTCTGTTGCAGCAAGCTGGCTACTTCTTCATATAGGGAGGCATCACTTTTACCGCTCTGCAGGATATCACTGAGAATGATGGTGCGGCTGGGATGTTGTTGTTGTTGCTGCAGGAATTCCAGTGCTATTTTCAATGAGCCAAGATCTGAGTTATAGCTGTCATTGATCACGGAGCAGTTGTTGATGCCCTGTTTGAGCTCCAGCCGCATGGCTATATTGCCGAGCAGGTCCATACGTTGCCTGATCACGGACTGGTCAATGCCCAGATGCATCATGAGGGCCCAGCAATGAATGGCATTCTCTACAGAACCTTCATCCACAAAGGGAATACTGATGTGTATCGGTTCATTTTTATAGAGTGCATCTATGCGTGTATGGTTGTCGTTCTTGTCTACACTGATGATCCTGAGGTCAGCCTCTGTTTTGCGGGACCAGGTGAACAGCTGTAATCCGCCGTCCTGGCCTTCTTTTCTGCCAACAACATTATGGAAGTTGAGCACGCATTCATTGAGTACAGGATAATCTTTACAATAGATCAGCAGCTCACTCTTGCTGAACAGCACCAGTTTTTCATTAATCTTCTGGCGGATGTTCAGGAAGCCTTCATTATGGGCTTCGCCTATATTGGTGAAGATGCCTATAGTAGGACGGATGATCTTTTCAAGATGTTCCATTTCTCCGGGCTGGGAGATGCCGGCTTCGAAGATGGCGATATTATGTTCCGCTTTCATCTGCCAGACTGATAAGGGAACACCTATCTGCGAGTTGTAGCTCTTAGGGCTTCTTACAATGTTGTAATCTTTTTCCAGCAGCTGGTAGAGCCATTCTTTTACAATGGTTTTACCATTACTACCGGTAATGCCTATTACAGGAATGTGAAACTGTAATCTGTGAGAGGCTACCAGTGTATGCAGGGCAGCCATGGTATCTTTTACCAGGATGATGTTTGCTTTCGGAAATTTGCCTTGTGCGGGCGCTTCACTCACTATGAAATTACTTACCCCTTTTTCGTAGAGCTCATCCATATACTGATGCGCATTACGTCTGCTGCTCACCAATGGGATGAAGAGAGAGGTTTCAGGAAAGCTGAGTTTCCGGCTGTCCAGCAAAATGTGTTCAATTCCCGGATTGCCTGTCTGCTGCAATAGCTCACCTTTCAGCGTTTTGCTGATACTTTCTGCGTTGTACACGTGTGGTTAATTTTTGTCGTAAAGAGCACATCTGCTTTTCACTGCTTCCCTTAAAGACCGGATAATACCGGGTGTTTTCCAATTTTAAAGTTGACTCTTTCTGATGAATATAAGGGGTCAGGTTATGGCTTTAAAACTTTTTATTGCAGGGCAAATATAGACAATCGTTTTTTGCTCACGGCAAAAACGATCTTTTAAAAATATAATCTGCAACCTGCAGACTTATCCTACTTCAAATTTTCTTTGCCTGATAAACTGGAAAATTGCGGCGAAGACCAGGATGAGGCCGATGGGAACTATAAAACAAATAGCCTGCCATTTGCTTTTGTCCTTCCTTGTCTTTTCTGCATCCAGCAAACGCATGGTCAGTTCTTTGTTCCTGGCCTCCATAATGCCTGTGTTGTTGGTGAGGTAACCAAGAGAGTTCAGCAGGAACTCACGGTTGGCATATACCATGGACTGATTGAACAGGTTAACGCCCATCTGAAGCGGACCGTTTTTTTGTGAGAAAGCATTGGTGATGAGATCTGCATCGCTCACCACTATCATTTTATTAATGCTGTCACTGTTGTTTTTGAATGGAACGCCTGTGCCTTTATGAATAGCTTCCTGTGTAGCTGCATCCAACCGATTGCGGAAAAGAGAGGTGAACTGTCCTTCCAGCAACACAGCCACGGGCATATATTCTTTTCTGAAATCCCGCGGATTGGGTTTTATACGCAGGTTGTTCCAGCTTATTTCCACCGGTGCCTTTACACTTCTGCTATGGACGGAAGTAGTGAGCAGCAGGGTTTTGCTGATGCTACCGCCTTTAATGGTATCGATAGAGCTGGCAAAATGGCTCAGTACCAGGTCCATGTTTTTAACAATAGAATGTGCAGCAGTAGGTGTGAGCAGAGGAAAGTAAGGGAACCCCAGCGGCTGCATCTGTCCTGTGGCGTCTACGACCTGTGGCACAAAATCGCACTGCATGTCCTGCACCAGGTCCTGGTTAATGCGAACACCGTAACGGAAGAGAAGGTCTTCCAGGTTAAGGTCCCTGTTAAAGGCCACGAAGTTCTCCTGTTTCTGCAAACTATCAATAGAGGCATTCAGCTGATCAATGAACCAGATAACTTTACCCCCGTTCATTACATACTGATCTATTTTCAGTTTATCCTCATCTGTGAACCTGCTGGCAGGTTTTGTAAAAATGATAGCGTTAAAATCTTTTGGAATATGTGATACATACTGGAGGGTAATGGTATCCAGCAGGTAGTTGGACTGCATGGTAGTGAGGGCGTCGTAAACTTCTGCTCCCAGCAGTTCTCCGTTGCCCAGCATATAACCTACCAGCGGCGGCCTCTTTTGCTGTAAATGATAAATAGCGTTGGCAAACTGGTATTCGAGCAGGGATTCAGAGCTGTTCATGGCAGCGTCAGGATTCATACCGCCCTGGCTTTTCAGGAGATTGATGCCGATGGTTTTACTGCCATAATGCAGTAAAGCGCCGGGGAAGATCAGTTTTTCGGAATAGCCCTGATTGGCATCTTCCTGCACCTGCATGTTGAAGGGCATGATACCTTTTTCAACGAGAGACTGCTGAAATTGCATTCTGGAGGTATCTGACAGACCTTCACCGGGATTCTGGAAGATAAACTGTATATGATTGCCGCCGTATTCCCTGAACTCTTCCAGTAACTCCTGGGCAGATTGCGCCAGCTGACGGAAGTTGGCGGGATAATCGCCTTTCAGGAATACTTCTATGGTCACGGTGCTGTCCAGTCCCTGCAACAGCTTTTTGGTAGCGGGTGTCAGGGTATATCGTTTTTCGGCAGTAAGGTCCCAGCGGGTATGGAACCTGGCCGCTACTATATTGATGCCTATGAGGACTGCTATCACTACAATAGCACGTTGCAGGTATTTCTTCCTTCTGTTAATAGCCACGAAAAGTTAATTTTTTGATCAATCCCAGATTCTTCGCTGCAATGATAATCTTGTCAGGTACAGCATTAATGCGATCACGCTGAGAAAATACACGATATCCCGGCTGTCTATCACTCCCCTGCTAATGGAGGCGTAATGGAAGCGGATACCAGCCATCTGCAGGTAATAGTCGGCCCCGCCGGTAAAAGTGGGCACCTTGCTTAACGCGTCAAAGCCATAATAAAATATATAACAGGTAAAAATAGCTGTGAGAAATGCTACTACTGCGTTGGCAGTAAGAGAGGAAGACCATACGCCAATAGCGGTAAATACGGCTCCCAGCAGAAAAAGGCCTATATAGGAACCTGTTATGCCTCCATTGTCAAGATTGCCGGGATCGGCGCTTAGCTGGCGGATGGCAATATAGTATACCAGGGTAGGGATCAGGGAGATGAATACCACTGTTATGCCGGCTGTGAACTTTCCCATTACTATCTGCCACCAGCTCAGCGGTTTGGTGCTGAGCAGTTCCATAGTACCGCTTTTGAATTCATCTGCCAGGCTGCGCATGGTGATGGCGGGAATAAGCAACAGATAGATCATGGGAGCCAGCTCAAATAACGGGTCGAGGTTGGCATAGCCATAGTCCAGCAGGCTGGTGGAGGGGAAGACGAAGAGCAACAGGCCGTTAGCCAGCAAAAAGAGGATGATGGCTACATAGCCGGTGATGCTGCTAAAAAACTGGTGTATTTCCTTTTTAAAGATTGCTAGCATAGATCTGTGATCTGAAAGGACAAATATATATAATTAATAATGATCAATGAGGAGTAGTATAGAATGCTCAAAAAAGGGTTTCGCTGAAGGCGAAACCCTTTTTTGAGAGTGCGCTGCGCGCAGCTAAAAATTCTTTATTACATGCCTTCCAGTTCGTAATTGGATTCCAGAGCCTCTTCCTGTAAGGCTTCGAGCCCGTTTTTATGCCTGTAGTCATTAATGGCAGCTTTTACGGCGTCTTCTACCAGAATGGTACAGTGGATCTTTGAAGGGGGCAGGCTAAGCGCCTCTACAATGTCCATATTGTTTATTTTAAACGCATCTTCAGGCGTTTTGCCCTTCAGCCATTCAGTAGTAAGGGAAGCGGCAGCAATCGCTGATCCGCAGCCAAATGTTTTGAAGCGGGCATCTGTAATAATGTTCTTTGCAGGGTTTATCTCTATCTGTATCCGAACAACTTCTATATACTCAGATACATGAATAAGCCCCGTCCCAACGTTTAAGCTGGCAATATCCAATTTGCCGGCGTTCCTGGGGTTATTGTAGTGATCCATCACTTTTGCTGCGTAGTCCATAAGCATAAGTATATAAGATATCAAAAATTGTCCCTCCCTTGCCTTATCACGGCCGGGACCACTCTATGGAGCTCATGTCGGCTCCTTCCTTGAACATCTCCCAAAGCGGGCTGATTTCCCGCAGTTTGTTCACTGTTTCTGTTACTGCTTTTATAGCATAGTCAATTTCTTCTTCAGTTGTAAAGCGCCCTAATCCAAAGCGGATGGATGAATGGGCGAGATCGTCCCCCAATCCGAGGCTGGTCAGCACATAGCTGGGTTCCGGCGAGGCAGAGGTACAGGCAGAGCCGGAAGAAACGGCAATATTCTTGTTAAAGCCCATCAACAGGGCTTCCCCTTCAATATAACGGAAGGAGATATTACTGACATGTGGCAGGCGCTGAGCCCTGAAGCCGTTTACGGCAGATTCTTCCAGTTGCAGAAGGGCATTTTCCAGCTTATCCCGCAGGACAGCCAGGCGTTTACCTTCTTCTTCCATTTCCCCGAGGCTTATTTCACAGGCTTTTCCAAAACCAACTATGCCCGGTACATTCAAAGTGCCGGAGCGCATTCCTCTTTCATGGCCGCCCCCGTCCAGCTGGGCGGTTACTTTTACCCGGGGCGATTTCCGCCTTACGTACAGCGCGCCGATACCTTTAGGGCCATACAGCTTATGAGCGCTGAAAGCCGCCAGGTCTATACCGTCACGGTCCACATCTACCGGTATTTTGCCGGCAGCCTGGGTAATATCACTCATCATCAGCACGCCATGTCTTTTGGCTATAGCACTGATCTCTTTAATGGGATTGATTACCCCTATCTCATTATTGGCGTACATAATGGCCACCATAATGGTTTTAGGAGTAATAGCTGCTTCCAGTTCCTTCAGGTCAGGCAGACCTTCACTGTTTACTTTCAGGTAGGTGATCTCGGCTCCCTGTTTTTCAAGGTGTTTACAGGTATCCAGGATGGCTTTATGTTCTATTTCTGTGGTAATGATGTGGTTACCTTTGTCAATATACATCTCAAATACCCCCTTGAGTGCGAGATTGTCTGCTTCTGTGGCGCCGGAGGTGAATATGATCTCTTTGGGATCGGCACCAATCAGGGCTGCCACCTGTTCCCGGGCAAGGTCTACGGCCGCTTCAGCGGCCCATCCAAAGGCATGGTTACGGCTGGAAGCATTGCCGAAGGTCTCTGTAAAGAAAGGAAGCATTGTCTCCACCACCCGCGGATCACAAGGTGTAGTAGCATTATTGTCCAGGTACACAGGCAACTTCAGCATATCTATCGGTCTTTTAGTTATTACTATTGATTCCTTCTATACAAATTTAACGCTTAATTG
This sequence comes from Chitinophaga tropicalis, assembly GCF_009758205.1. GTDB lineage: Bacteria > Bacteroidota > Bacteroidia > Chitinophagales > Chitinophagaceae > Chitinophaga > Chitinophaga tropicalis. The sequence goes on along the minus strand of NZ_WRXN01000001.1, from coordinate 76,620 downwards.
CTGTTTTTATGTCCCCCGAAGATTGTAAGATATGATAGGCCTATAGACGGACGCTATTAGCTGATTTTTAAGTGTTAAATTGCCCTTATGCTTAAAGTAGAACATATAGGAATAGCTGTACAGTCTCTGCAGGTATCCATCCCGTTATTTGAAAAATTATTGAACACTTCGTGTTACAAACAGGAGACAGTTGCAAGTGAATATGTAGAGACCGCTTTTTTCCGGCAGGGAGAAACTAAAATTGAGCTGCTGGAAGCTACGGGGGGAGAAAGTGCTATTGCCCGTTTCCTGGAGAAAAAAGGAGAGGGAATACATCATATAGCCTTTGAGGTAAATGACATCCGGGAAGAGATGGCGCGCCTGACAGCTGAAGGTTTTACCCTACTGCAGGCAGAACCTAAGCTGGGGGCGGATAATAAATTGGTCTGTTTTCTTCATCCAAAAGGGACGAATGGTGTGCTGGTAGAGCTTTGCCAGGAAATTGAAAAATAATTTTAAAATTTTAAATCCGGGCAGGAGAAGTCCCCGTATATTACCTCAGACACATGTAGCAGACACGTTAGAAAAAGTCAATCAGAGTTTAAAGGTCTTAAACAATCAGACGCATAAGTTGTTAATGAAGAAGCGTGGGAATGTTCGCAGAATGTTTTTGCAGCTATAATAATGATACCTCAAATTATCTTATTTAACTCAGCTTTCGTGAAGAACAAACGGCCCGTATCCTTATCACTAATTTGTTGCCAATGATATAGTTATATCAAGCTCAACACTTAAAATATTTTACCATACACATACTGAAACTAACTTAATAAACTTATTTATAATACTCTAAAGTTGGCATAGGTTATGAACACCTGCGGGCTTTTTAGCTTGCAGGTCTCTTTTTTTATTATAGTAAAGGCTTTAAGCAATAACCTTTTCCATACCCATACTTCTTGAGCCTTTAATCAGTATATACGCGTCCGTATATTGTTGCTGTTTCAGCCAGGAAGCTGCGTCTGCAGCATTTTCAAGGTATATATAGGGATGTTCTGTCCTGCTGAAATCGCCGCCTACCAGCACTACTGCGTGCCAGTGTGTGCGTTGCAGAAGTGTTACGAGTGCCTGGTGCTCTTTCACGCTATCGGCACCCAGTTCCATCATACCTCCCAGTAACAGTACTTTTTTATCGGCCTGTATGCCTGCAAAGTTTTCGATTGCAGCCTTCATGCTGGAAGGGTTTGCGTTGTAGGCATCCATGATAATAGTGTTGCTATCCTGCCGGATAACCTGGGAGCGGTTGTTGGAAGGAATATAGTCTGCAATGGAGCTGCGGATCTTTTCTGCAGGCACTTTGAAATAGGTACCAACAGCTACAGCTGCCATCACGTTGGGGAAGTTATATGCGCCTACCAGCTGGGTGTTTATCTGGTCTATGCCTGAAGGTTTATCTGCTTTTACACTTAATAACGCAGATTCAGCGAGAGGTGTGCCGGTGTAATCTGCGCTTTTTTGTCCGTAAGTAATAACAGTTGGAATACCTTTACTCATCTCTACCAGGTATGGATACTCGTTACATACAAATACGGTCCCGTTATTTTTCCGCAGGAAGTCGTACAGCTCTCCTTTTGCCCTGCGAACGCCCTCTTCACTGCCAAATCCTTCAAGATGCGCTTTGCCTATATTGGTGATAATACCATGTGTCGGCCTGGCTATCTTACAATAGCTTTCTATTTCATGTTCATGGTTGGCGCCCATTTCTATTACAGCTATTTCCGTATCAAATGGAATGTGGAGAATGGTGAGAGGAACGCCTATATGATTGTTCAGGTTGCCTGCGGTGGCACTGGTTTTGAACGTTGAGGACAGTACAGTACTGACAAGCTCTTTGGTAGTTGTTTTACCGTTGGTGCCGGTAATGGCCAGGAAAGGGATCTTCAATTCTGTTCTATGCCTGAGAGCCAGTTGTTGCAGGGTTTCCAGCACATCTTTTGTCAGCATCATTTTTTCCGGGTGAGTGAAGAAAGCTTCTTCATCCACCACGGCCAGTACAGCGCCCTTTTCCAGGGCAGCTGCGGCATAAGTGTTCCCGTTAAAGTTAGGACCTTTCAGGGCAAAAAAGATATCACCTGCTTTAAGCTGCCTGGTGTCTGTCTGTACAGAAGGATATTGCCGGTAAATGGCGTACAACTGATCAATGTTCATGGAAACAAATGTATCAAATTCGTGCTGACTTTTTAGCTTCATACACTCAATTTAAGTTTTCAACCTGCAAGAGATTAAATTTTCCCGTATCTACTAAACTGAAACTTCCCTCTATCCCTAGATTTGCAAACATTATTTATTTAACTAATAATTTAAATTTGCATTCTGCGTTAATGCAGAATAACCATTTTTGAAAGACAAGGCTGGTAAACCCACCTATTACATTTAAGGAAAAATGAAAACGCCTATGAGAACATCATTGTTACCCGTATTGCTCATGCTGCTTGTATACGGTTGTACTGCAGAACAAGCACCCGCTCCAGATCCCGGTGTTCAACCCACAGCCTGTGATACCAGTAAGATCACTTCAGCTTACATTATGACGACCGTGGGAGCAAACTGTACCAACGGCAGGTGTCATAAAGGTACGGGCAACTTTGTAGTGTCAGATTTCTCTACACTTGAAAAGTTGAAAACCTATCTGAGCGCTAATACTGCGCTATTCAGGGAACGTGTAACCGGTCCCAATGCAGACATGCCGCCAAGAGGCAAATTAAGCCAGGGCATGCGCGATTCTATTGATTGCTGGATATCTAAAGGTATGCCTGAGTGATCATTTCTTTAAACGAAAACCTGAAAAATGAACATGAGCATGAAAATTCTAATGCCCTTACTGACAGGCATCCTAATGATGCAGCAGGGCTTTGCCCAGGACGTGTTTACCTGTCGTAATACCAACCTGTCCTTCTTTTCTTCCACTCCGGTAGAAGACATTGATGCGAAAAGTAACAAATGCGTATCTGCTATTAACCTGAAAACCGGCGAAGTGTATTTTAAAGTTCCTGTCAACTCTTTCAAATTCAAAAAGCAGCTGATGGAAGAGCACTTTAATGAGAACTACCTGGAGAGCGATAAGTATCCCTATGCAGTTTTTAAAGGTAAAATAACCGGTGGGGACCTGCATAAGGAAGGTACCCGTGAGGTGACAGTTGACGGAACGCTTTCATTACATGGTGTTGATAAGGTTTATCACGAGAAAGCCACACTGACTGTGCAGGACGGCAAGCCTTCAGCCAATGCCAGATTCATAGTCAGACTGGAAGATCATAGGATCAAAGTACCTACACTGGTGGTGAAAAATATTGCAGAAACGATAGAAGTGACTATCAACGCAGCTTATTTACCCGCATCCTGAAACTAGCATATTATGAACAAACCTATGAAACATATATACCTGTTGCTCCTGGGGTGCCTTCCCGGGTTGAACAGTTTTGCCCAGGGCAGCCTGGAAGACATGTTCAGCAAAGATTCTGTAAAAGCGCATGAACCGGTTATCGCTACATATAAGTCCACCCGTATTATCCAGGGACAATCTCCTGAAACACTGAAAAAGCGGGAGCTTGATTTCCGCGTGGCTCACCGTTTCGGTGATATGGGCGGAGAAGCCGGAGGTACCAAGACCTTTTTTGGTATGGATAATTCTACTGACATACGTATTGCATTTGAGTATGGCGTAACAGACCGCCTCATGATAGGTGTAAGCCGTTGCAAGGGCTCCGGCAGCCTTACACAGATGTATGAAGGCATGGCAAAATACAAGGTGCTGGAACAGACCACAGACGATCATATGCCGGTTACAGTAGCCCTGTTTGGTAATGCTGTAGCTACTAATATGACTTCCAGCCGTACCGTGTCTGATGCCAGCCATTTTGATAAAGCATCTGACCGGCTTTCTTACACCGGGCAAGTGATCATTGCCAGGAAGTTCAGCAGGAGTGTGTCATTTACACTGTTACCTACGCTGGTGCACCGTAACCGTGTAGCTTACCAGGACCAGAATGACGTCTTTGCGCTGGGCGCCGGCGGTAGGATTAAGTTTTCCCGCCGCATGGGACTACTGGTGGAATACTTCTATCCTTTCCGCAGCCAGGAAAGCAAAGACCGCTTCAAGGCTATGGGAAGGGAGCTGTACAACCCGCTGGCAGTGGGACTGGAAATAGAGACCGGAGGGCACGTTTTCCATGTGAACTTTACCAACTCTACAGCTATACTGGAAAATCAGTTCATTCCTGAAACCACCAGTTCCTGGCTGCAGGGGCAGTTCCGCTGGGGATTCAATATTTCCAGGAGGTTCTCGCTGTAGCTTTAATTAAAACCGATGCATAGGTTGTAGATAGATTACGAATGACGAAGTATATTCGTTATTCGTAATCTTATCACATAACCAGTACTTTGGAGAAGATAACCTGTTACATAAAAGAACGTTCTTTACTTGCCCGTCTGGCCTGCCGCTATATGGGCGGCGGACAGATTGCCATGGTAATAGGCAAGACCATACATTTATATGGCGTCACAAGAGAAGATTTCCTGAGAAATCCTTACTGGGTAAGGCACGAGGTCTGCCATGTACGCCAGTACAGACAACTGGGGCTGGTACCTTTCCTCTGGAAATACCTGTGGGAATGCCGGAAAGTGGGGTATTATGAAAACCGGTTTGAGAAAGAAGCCCGGGCAGCGGAGAGGAACGCTGCAGTAATGGAAGGGGTGATTATTGTTTAGTTTGTTGTTAATCAATTTGTTATTTGTTTTGTAGCCGCCAGTTCTACCCGCTTCTAAATGAAACGTTAAAGTCTATTCCGACATATAATTTTTCTTCCTACTGGATTTATTTTGTTTATTTTTACGTTAAACGGAGGTGTTTTATGGTAAAAAAAGTAACAGACGGAATTACCATTAGTGTAGAAACATTTTATCAGCCGGATTATTCAAATCCGATTGGTAGTGAGTTCATGTTCGCCTACCGTATTACAATTGAGAATAACAATACCTTTCCCATCAAATTACTTCGCCGTCACTGGTATATCATCGACTCCAACGGAACTCACCGTGAAGTGGAAGGAGAAGGTGTTGTAGGTGTTCAGCCTCTGCTTGCGCCTTCAGAAAGTTACCAGTATGTTTCAGGATCTAATCTGCGTACGGAGATCGGCAAGATGTATGGCACTTACCAGATGGAAAATCAACTCAACAAGAAATTGTTTGAAGTGAAGATCCCCGAGTTCCAGATGATTGTGCCTTTTAAGCTAAATTGATTTACTTCTCTTCCTTAATGTATAGTAGTGATACTACCGGTTTTATTCCGGCAGAATTTATATGCAATTGACAATTACAGGTTATTCTACAGCCCTTTTTTCAACATGGTATTTTATAGATGAACTGGGATTGCTGTTCGACGCAGGAGACGGTGTGACATCCGCATTGTTGCAGAAGAGCAGGAAGATCAATCATGTGTTTATCTCACATGCAGACAGAGATCATCTTACCGGTTTGTTACAGCTCAACCAGCTGAATGCAAGAGAAGGATATCCTGTGATCTGCTATCCGAAAAACTGTGCTTCATTTCCTTTCATGGAGGACTTTTCGAAGAAATTTGATCCGCATATTTCAGGTACAGTATGGCAGCCTGTAAGTGAAAATGAAGAGATCCGCATAAAGGATGATATCATTGTTCAGACTATCAGGAACGGACATGTACCTGCAAAGCCTGAGCTTACAAAGAGCCTGAGCTTTAAAGTGTTTCAGACCAAACGTAAACTGAAATCTGAACTAGCAGGATTGTCAGGAGAAGAGATCAGGAAATACGGAGAAGTTTATGGAAAGGAAAATACATCATACGAGGTAAGAACAAATATTCTGAGTTATTCCGGAGATACGCCTGTGGATGATCTTCACCGGTGGGATGATACAAAGATATTGATCCATGAAGCTACTTTTCTTGACAGGGTAGAAGAGATCAAACTTTATGCACATAAGAATAAGCATAGCCGTCTGGATGAAGTGATGGAAATGGTTAGCGGCAGTAATATTGAGACGTTGATACTGGGCCATTTCTCATCACGTTACAGTGCAGAGCAGATCAATAACAGTATACGTGAGTTGTGTGAGAGGTATGCAATAAATATTCCTGTGTTCAGTGTTTTGCCGGGAGAGACAGTGTTTGATATTTTGAAAGGAAAGCCGTTATCGTTGTGATTTGCTTTCAGGTTTTTTATCACAAACTATCTGTGAATATCTGATCAGAAGCTGTCCCCGGTATTTGCCGGAGACAGCCCCTGATTATTACTTCGGTCTGTATTTCGCGTCGTTGAAGATGCGCATCACATCTTTATTCTCCATGAGTTGCTGCAGGGTTACTTCGGGATGTCTTTCCATATATTGTTTCACAATCTGCCAGCCAACATAAGGACCTATTCTGCCGGGAGAGCCTTCAGGCATGCCCTGTGTGGAAGGACCATCATTCATGTAGTGCATATTGTTCTGCCAGTCAGATTTGTAGAGAAGGTTCTGTTGTACAAAGAACTGCCATATCATTACTTCATTCTCTTTACAGAATTCCATCTGGTCTTTCGTATATCCTAATCTGATGCTATCCGGAGTTTCAGGTAACACCTGCTCAAGGAAATACTGATGCTTACCGGCATTCACTATTTGCTCAACCAGCTTATCGCTCGCCTTTGCCGGCGGATATACCTGCTGGGATAATGCCTGTATACAATTGGTAACAATATATTCCGGAGAGAATTTGCGGACCATATACACAGGATAATCCGGTAGTAATGAATAGATCGGGAAATTATTGCCCAGGTACATATCCAGGCCAATACCAAGAATAGAATCTGTGGTAACCGCACCATAATTGCTGATCACGGAACTGAAAGAAACTACTTTTGATGGAAGCGGAAAATGAGGAATATAGTATCTTATATAACGAAAGCCCTGCGCCAGGTCCTTTTCCAGTTTATCCAGCTTCGGGAAGTGTGCGTTAATACTATCCTGTAACAGGCGGTAATCAGCATTTCCTACCAGCATCCTGGTTTGCAGCTGTATCATCCTGCTGCTGTCTTCATAAGGGCCAAAGTTCATCACCTGTTCAATATAAGCCGGAAGGAATGCAGGATATGCTGCATGCAGTTGCTGTAAGCCTGTAGCTACCTGGTTGGTATCCAGTTTGTACAGGTCCTGGTCAAAACGTTCAATATGAACATCCATCGCAATATGGCTTACATCCGGTACGTTCTTGTGTTTACATGCAGAAATGAAACACATGAAAAGAAATGCTGGCAACAGGCCGGCTGATTTATTAGTGTATTTTCGCATACTATTCTATCTAACTACAGACAGGTAAAAATATTATATACCTTGTATTAAAAAAAAGATAAAATTATTTATGAAAAAGGTCTTACTGATAGGTGTACTGTTAACAAGCATCACAGCAGCAATGGCACAAGGCAGATTTATACAGGAGAACAGGGTAAGGCTGGGATTTAAGCTGGACCCTACCATTTTCTGGCTAAAACCCCAGGAGTCAGGCGTGGAAAGGACCAGCGCCCGGGGCGGTATTAGCTTCGGCATCATGGCAGATTTCCTGCTGGACGAATCCGGCCGTTATGCAATAGCTTCCGGTCTGCAGGTATCAACAGCAGGCAGCAAGCTGAAATATGAGGCTGGTAAAGGACTGGATGATTTTAAAGAGAACCCGGCAGAATATAACCTGAAGGTGACCTATGTAGAGATCCCCGCTGCATTGAAACTAAGGACTGATGAATACAATGGCATGAATTTCTTCGGACAGTTTGGTACCTATCTCGGCTTCCCTGTACGCGGCCGTGCTGATGTAGTAACCCTGACAGAAACAACCGATAAGGTAAATGTACTGCGGAATATCACACCCATCAATATCGGAATGCTGATAGGTGCAGGTGTGGAATACCCGCTTGGAGAGAGACTGTCTGGTGTGGTTGGATTGACCTATCAGAATGGTTTTATTGATGTGACCCGTAACGCTAAATGGGACGATGGGAAAGTGAATATGAACACTCTTGCGTTAAAGCTGGGACTGTTCTTTTAAAGTTATACCCGGAAATGGTAATTTTGCTATGCCATGTTTCTACAAAGGCATGGTTCCTTAAATAAACCGTAGATGAAAATAATTCTTGCTCAGCAGAACTACCATATTGGCAACTTTGAACTGAATACGCAGAAAATATTACAGGGTATCAAAGATGCAACAGCACAGGGAGCAGACCTGGTAGTCTTCTCAGAGCTTTGCGTATGTGGTTATCCTCCAAGAGATTTCCTGGAGTTTGAAGATTTTATACAGCAATGTTATACGGCTATAGATACCATCAAGGCACATACGCAGAATATAGGCGTACTGGTAGGCGCCCCCTGCCGTAACCCGCAACAGGAAGGGAAAGACCTCTTTAATGCCGCCTGGTTCCTGTATGAAGGAGAAGTAAAACAGGTAGTGCATAAAACACTCCTGCCTACATATGACGTATTTGACGAGTACCGCTACTTTGAACCGGGCTTTGCCTGGAACGTTATCCCCTTCAAAGGGAAAAAACTGGCTGTAACCATTTGTGAAGATATCTGGAACCTGGGAGATAATCCTCTTTACAGGATCTGTCCTATGGACCAGCTGATCTCCCAGCAACCTGACGTCATGATCAACCTTTCCGCTTCCCCGTTTGATTATCTCAGTAATGAGACCCGGAAAGAGATCATCCGCGCCAATGTACGGAAATACAAGCTGCCCATGTTGTATTGCAACACGGTAGGGTCTCAGACAGAGATAGTATTTGAAGGCGGGTCCCTCATTTTTGATGCACAGGGAAATATTGTGAAGGAACTGCCTTATTTTGAAGAAGCGATAGACGGTATTGAACTGGACGAGCTGTTGAAACCAGCAGCTACCGCGGAGGAAACAGGCTACGTGCCTGGCACAGCGCTAAGCCTTGATCATATAGACCGTATTCACCAGGCACTAATCATGGGAATAAAGGACTATTTCGGAAAAATGGGCTTCAAAAAAGCCATACTGGGCTCTTCCGGCGGCATTGACAGCGCAGTGACCCTGGCCCTGGCCGTAGAAGCCCTGGGTAAAGAGAATGTAAGAGCCATTCTGATGCCCTCTCCCTATTCTACAGAACATTCTGTGGATGACGCAGTAGCATTGTCAGAAAATCTTGACAACCCTTACGATATTATCCGTATCAACGATATCTACGCCAGCTTCCTGAACACACTGGAACCTCACTTTAACGGATTGCCTTTCAACGTGGCGGAAGAAAATACGCAGTCCCGCATTCGCGGTAACCTGCTGATGGGAATGGCCAATAAGTTCGGTTATATACTGCTCAATACTTCCAATAAGAGTGAGCTGTCTACCGGCTACGGCACCCTCTACGGCGATATGGCCGGAGGTCTGTCCGTATTGGGAGACCTGTACAAAATGCAGGTTTATGCACTGGCCAGGTACATTAACCGTGATAAAGAGATCATCCCTGCCAATATCATAGAGAAAGCCCCTTCGGCAGAGCTACGCCCTAACCAGAAAGATTCAGACAGCCTGCCGGATTATGCTATCCTGGACCAGATACTATACCAGTATATTGAACGCAGGCAAGGCCCGCGGGAGATCATTGCCCAGGGCTTTGACGCCGCACTGGTGGCCCGTACGCTGAAGCTGGTGAACAGCAATGAGTATAAACGCAATCAGTTCTGCCCTATTATCAGGGTGTCTTCAAAAGCTTTCGGCGTAGGAAGAAGAGTGCCGATTGTAGGGAAGTATCTGTCCTGACAACTATATTTGCAGAAATTTAATCAAAACATATAATGTTACAAGTTCCGTTCATTCGTCAAAACAAAGCCCTGGTGCTGGAACGGCTTACCTTAAAGAATTTTAAGGAGCTGGATCTGGTGGAAGAAGTACTGGCGCTGGATGACAAGCGCAAGAAATTAACCCTGGAGTATGATGAAACACAAGCAAAAGTGAACTCGGCCTCAAAAGAGATCGGTAAACTGATGGCCCAGGGGCAGAAAGATGAAGCGGAATCCCGTAAATCGGAAGTAGCATCCCTGAAAGAAAAATTACATCCTATCAATGAAGAGCTGGCTGTTACTGAGAAAGTACTGATCCAGACCCTGTCCAAACTGCCTAACCTGCCTGCAGCTATTGTTCCTCCCGGCAAAACGCCGGAAGAGAATATAGAGGTGCGCAAAGGTGGTGATATTCCTGCCTTGTATTCCGGCGCCGTACCGCACTGGGACCTGGCAAAGAAATATGACCTGATAGATTTTGAACTGGGTAATAAGATAACCGGCAGTGGTTTCCCTGTATACAAAAACCGTGGCGCACGTTTACAGCGCGCTATGATCCAGTATTTTCTTGATTATAATACCAGCAAAGGATACATTGAATACCAGGTGCCGCACCTGGTGAACGAGGCATCCGGCTTTGGTACAGGACAGCTGCCTGATAAGGAAGGACAGATGTATTTTGTAACGGAAGATGAGTTGTACCTCATACCTACTTCAGAAGTGCCGCTGACCAACATCTTCCGGGATGAAATACTGAAAGACACTGATCTGCCATATAAACTTACTTCCTATACCCCCTGTTTCCGTCGTGAAGCGGGTTCTTACGGTAAGGATGTACGTGGCCTGAACCGCCTGCACCAGTTTGATAAAGTTGAGATCGTACAGATCGTACATCCTGATAAATCTTACGAAATACTGGACGAAATGGTGGCTCATGTTGAAGGTCTGGTACAGTCGCTGGAACTGCCTTACCGCATTCTCCGCCTTTGTGGTGGCGACATGGGCTTTGCTTCTGCACTGACATACGATTTCGAGGTGTATAGCACCGCTCAGCAGAAATGGCTGGAGGTGAGCTCTGTATCTAACTTTGAGACTTACCAGGCTAACCGTGCAAAAGCCCGCTTTAAAGATGGCGCCGGTAAGCCCCAGCTGGTACATACGCTGAATGGCAGCTCCCTGGCATTACCCCGTATACTGGCCTGTATCCTGGAAAATAACCAGACAGCAGAGGGAATACAGATCCCAGCTGTATTACAGCCTTATTTCGGAAGCGATAAGATCGTGTAATAAAAGAAGATCTCCGGTCAGGAGTTTTTTTATTCTAGCCCCTGCAAGGACAAAAGTATAAATATTAATTTAGGATAATATAAAAGCGCTGCATATGTTGCAGCGCTTTTTTTGTCATTACATTTGTATTATGCAGCACTTTTTACCCAATGGCCAGGTACTTATCATCCGTCCGGCAGAGCCGGAAGACGCTTCTGAGCTGCTGACCTACTTCCGGCAGGTAGTCAGGGAAACAGACTTTCTGCTGATAACAGTACCGGAATCTGAGGTACTGACCATAGCTGACGAAGCAGCCTTCATCCGTTCCCTGGCAAACAATACCAAACACCTGCATCTGCTGGCCATTGCCGGTGGAAAGATAGTGGGCGCTATTACGGTGAAACAGCCGGATATGCGGAAAGAAGCCCACCTGGGGCAATTGGGCATAGCCATACTGCATGAGTACTGGAACATGGGCATAGGGCGTCGCCTCCTTACAGCCGCCCTCCGTTGGGCAGAGCAGCATAAAGAGATGGAGATCATCCAGCTCAGCGTATTTGCAAATAATGAAAGAGCTATCCAGTTGTATCGTAACTTTGGTTTTATGGAATATGGTCGCCTGTTGCAAGGCTTCCGCCAGCCGGACGGAACGTACGGAGATACAATATTGATGTCTAAAAGAATAAAGCCATGAAGACGCAGCGATATGACAGACAATTAAAACTGGAAGGATTTGGTCCGGAAAAACAACAACTGCTCAACCAGGCTGCAGTACTGGTGATAGGCGCCGGAGGACTGGGAGTTCCCGTGCTTCAGTACCTGACCGCTATGGGTACCGGTAAACTGGGCATTGTAGAATATGATACTATATCTATCACCAACCTGCAACGGCAGGTGCTTTACCACACTTCAGAGGAAGGGCAGCCTAAACTGCAAACTGCTATCCGCCGCCTGCAACAACTCAATCCCGAAATACAGTTCATTGCCCACGATACCTGGCTCACGCCGGAAAATGCACTGGATATCATTGCAGGATATGATGTAGTGGTAGACTGCTCCGACAACTTCGGCACCCGCTACCTGGTGAACGATGCCTGTGTGATCCTGAATAAACCTTTCGTATATGGCGCTATCCACAAATACGAAGGTCAGGTAAGCGTATTCAATTACAAAGGCAGCGCCACTTACCGCTGTCTCTTCCCCGAACAGCCGGAGCCAGGCGCTATGCTGAACTGTAGTGATATTGGCGTGCTGGGTATCCTGCCGGGCATTATTGGCAGCTACCAGGCTAATGAAACGGTCAAGATCATCTGCGGAATAGGTGAGCCGCTCAGCAATCAGCTACTCACAATAGATACTTTATATAACACACATTATACCTTCCGGATAACACCGGTACCCGGTAATCATAACATCACTGCCCTGCAGGATAGCTATGAACAGCCCTGCGATACCGGTGGCGTGAAAAGCCTGACAGTACAGCAATTACAGGAATGGTTAGAAGCAGGCAGGCCTTTGCAGCTCATAGATGTACGTGAGGCCGACGAATGGGAGGTGTGCAGCCTTGAACAGGCATTGCATGTACCTATGCGCATGATAGGAGGGATCATACCTAAGCTGCAGCGGGATGTACCGGTGGCGCTGCTTTGCCATCACGGTATGCGCAGCCTGATGGTAGCCCAGCAACTGGATGCAGCCGGATTCCCTTTTGTATACAATGTGGAAGGAGGTATACATGCGTGGGCATGTGAAATAGATGAGGAAATGAATATTTATTAAAAAACGGCTTATGTCTGCAGAGCTTTGTTTATTGTTTTTCACTGTAGCCCTTTTATATGCTTCTGCCGGATTTGGGGGCGGCTCCAGCTACCTGGCGCTGATGGCTTTATGGGGAATAGATTTCCAGCTGATGAAATCTACGGCATTGTTATGTAATATAGTTGTGGTGACAGGCGGTGTTTACCATTTTTATAAAGCCGGTCATCTGCCCATAAAAAAAGCACTTTATATCAGTATTGCCAGTGTACCACTGGCTTTCATAGGCAGTTATATGCCCATGAAACAGCATACTTTCTTCCTGCTACTGGGTATTGCGCTTACAGTGGCGGCACTTTGCATGTGTTACCGTATGTTCCTGGAAAGAGGCTATGAACCTGACGAAAAGAACAACGGAACTTACAAATACGGGATCATTGGTGCAGGAATTGGTTTTCTGTCCGGCATGACAGGGATAGGAGGAGGAATTTATCTGTCGCCCATACTCAGGCTGGGTCGTTATGATACACCTAAAAATATTGCGGGGTTGTGCAGTTTCTTTATATTGGTTAACTCTATCGGCGGACTATTAGGACAGGCCGCCAAAAAACAGATCGTTTTTGATCTGCATTTTGCCGGCCCGTTGTTATTGTCTGTGATCGTTGGCGGGCAAATAGGCGCCCGCCTCAGCGCTGCTGTATTGAAACCTCGGATGGTAGAAGGCGCTACAGCTTTGCTGATACTGTATGCAGGGGTGCGGATGTTGTTCCAACTCCCGGGATAACAGCCTTCTTTGCTTTTTTTACCGGTTTTTTCTTCTTTCTGCCCAGGTAGATCAGTAGCCCTGTAACCGGCAGAGAAGCTGCTACTAATGAACTGATCAGCGCTATTATTTTAGTAGGCCAGCCATAGATGCTTCCGGTGTGGATAGGATAGACCATCCTCCTGGCTTTCATGCCTGCACTTTCATTCTTATGCAGACGTTCTTTTACCAGTTTAGCCGTGCCTGCCTGGAAATACAGGAAGTCATATGTGTTGGAAGTGCTGGCAGCCATATTGTATTTGGAAGCAGCTATAGCTACAGTATCGCCCTCAAAACGGATGGTTACCGGGCCACGATAAGGCAGCCTTTCATTGGTAGTATTATAGATCTGCTCAAAGTAAGCAATACCGGTATTCTTTACCGCCTGGCTTTTGGGGGCAGTAACTTTCTCAGGTTTGGAAGAACCGTTGAAGGCATAGAACAGCAGCCCGTTCACCCATTTATAACTCCATACAAGGCCCGTCAGTGAAATAGCCAGCAGTACCAGGTGTATATAGAACCCGAAAACCGCATGCAGGTCCCAGTTCAGTCTCTTGAAAGAGGCATTCCATTTTACACTCAGACGCTGTTTGCGGGCATTTCTTTTAGGCCACCATAATACCAGTCCTGTAATGATCAGGATGACGAAGATGGAGCAGGAAATACCGGTGATGATCTTACCGGTTTCGCCCATGCACAGGTAGCGGTGCAGCTGCAACACTATGGTGAAAAAGCGTTTGTTGGCAGGTAGGGCTTCTATGATCTTACCTGTATAAGGATTGATGGCAACGTACAGTTGGTTGGCTTTATCCTTGCCTTTTCCTTTCTGCAGGAGGTAAACAATGCTGCGGTCAGGCTCTGGTTCAATTTCCATAGTACCGGACTTATAGCCCGGATATTGGCCCTGTACGTTGGCCAGCAGCTGGTCCAGCGGTAGTCTTGTCGTGTTGGCAGGTGCTTCTACATAAAAAAAAGAAGAGTGGAACGTATGTTCCAGCTCTTCCTCAAATACGAGCAGGCTGCCTGTCAGTGCTACTATCAGTACCACTATGCCGGAAACGATGCCCAGCCAGAGATGTAACCAGCCTAATATTTTTTTCATGATCAGAATGTATAAGAAATTGTTGCCTGCCAGTTCCTGGGTGCGCCAGGGAAGAGGCGAAGATAGTCATAACCTCCCACCCAGTACACTTTATCTGTCAGATTGTTGAAATTCAGCTGTAACTGCACCTTATTCACCTTGTAGAAGAGGCCTGCATTCAGCAATGCGTAACCGGGCAGGGTCTGTACCTTGTTCAGGGATACATTTCTTTTGGTCACGAAGTTACCGCCTATGGCCACTCCCAGGCCTTTTACCTGGCCTGAAGGGATGGTATATTTAGTCCACAGGCTACCCTGTTGTTTTGGTGCATTAGGTTTCTGAAGGCCTACCAGGTCTTTGTCAGTACCTGCTGCATTGCTGATAACGGCGTCATTGTAGGAATAGGTAGCAATGATGTTCCAGTTGTCTGTCAGCTGGCCGGTTACATCTACTTCCACACCTTTGGCTGTTTCTTCACCTATCTGTGTGAGCAGGTCCGGCTGATTAGCCACTCCGGCAGGATACAGGGTGTTCTTCTGCCTAATATGGTAAACAGACAGGTTGGTGGTTAATTTACCCTGCAGCCATTCAGCTTTCACACCTCCTTCCACAAGTTCACTCTCAATGGGGTCGAACGGTCCGCCGGTAAGCGGGTTGTTTTGTGTGGCAGCATCCTGTGGATTGTAACCTTTGGTATATACACCATAAAGATTGATGTTGCGGGTAATGCCATATACCAGGCCTACTCGGGGCAGGAAGGCATGCTGACGAACTTTTCTTACAGTGTCGGTTTTATAGAACGGCCTGTCTGTATAGGTCTCATAACGTACGCCCAGCAGTAATTGCAAAGCGCCAAATTTCAGCTGGTCCTGTGCATAGAAACCGCCCAGGCTGCTGAAAGAAGGCATTACAGTGGCGTTCTGCGCCACATACACATATTTGTTCATGTCTTCCAGCTTGTTCTCTCTTTTAATGAGATCGTAAGCGGGAACGTTGGGCTTTGGAATATTGATGACTGTCCCGTCGGCAGTAGTGTATTTGTAGAAAACGTAATTGGCCGCGTTGGCAGGGTTATAAGCTGCCACACCGCCGTTTTTCAGCTGGTAGTTGGTGGCTGTCATCTGGGATGCTCCGGGCGACAGTGTAGCCTGGGAGTAGTCATAACCTACCAGCAGTTTATGGCCTATTTTACCGGTATTGGCATCGTAGGTCAGGTATGCAGAGGCGTTGGCGCTGGCGGGATTCTTTTTGCGGACAAACACCTGTCTTGCTACAAGGCTGTTGATAGGATTACCGGCTGAATCTACTGCATAAGCGTTGGCACTGCGGTGCTCCAGGAGGTCTTCTGTATAACCCGTGCGCAGGTAAGCCAGGTTGAAAGAAAGCCGGCTGCTGAACTGGTGGTTCAGAGAGGCCATTACAGTGTAGGTTTCTTCATTCAGGTAGTCGTTCGTGGCGCTGAGCGACTGTGAAATTGGTGTGGAGTAGAGGTCCTGGCCGTTAAAGATAGACTGGCCCCTGTCCAGGCGGCTGTTGGACTTATTGTATACCGCATCAAAGTTGATACGGGTCTTTTCTGTTGGAAGGAAAGATACGGAAGGTGCAATCACGATATTTTTGTCGAACTGCAACACTCGGAAAGATTCTGCATTCTCATAGCCAATGTTCAGGCGGTAGAGGATAGTCTTCTCATCGTTCAGCGGACCGGTAAAATCAGCCAGGGCGCGGGTGGTATTGAAGCTGCCCATAGTAAAGCTGAGTGATTTACGGTTTTCTTCCAATGGCTTTTTGGTAACACGGTTGATGGTACCACCGGGAGAGGCATTGCCAAACAGTGCGGAAGCAGGACCTTTGATCACTTCTACCCTTTCCAGGAAGTTCACCATGGGCTGTTTCCAGAAGCCGGTAAAGGTACGCATGCCGTTCATCAGCTGTGTGGTGCTGCCACCGTTAATGCGGAAACCGCGAATGGTAAGGTCGTCGTAAAAAGTAAACTGGTTGACACCGCTCATGTTCTTTACTACATCTCCTATTCTTACAGATGCCTGGTCCTGCATCAGTTCCTTTGTTACATATGAGATGGACTGGGGAACGTCTTTCAGGGGAGTAGCGGTTTTGGTACCAATAAAAGAGTTGGTGTTCTTATAACCGATCTCTTTCCGGCCGGTGATTTCTACTGTCTGCAGTTGTTCTGTAGTCGGAAGCAGGATGATCTCAACTGAGCCGGCTTCTTTTTCTTCTGAATAAACTGTCAGGTCCTGCAGTTCAAAACCTGTATGTGAGAAATGGATGATGTATTTGCCTGCCGGGAGGTCGGAGAAACGGAATGCCCCGTTCTCATCTGAAAAAGTAGTGCGTTTCTGTCCTTTTATAGCGATACTTACTTTCTGAAGAGGTGCTTTGTTAATATCTTTTACCACACCGCTGATGTTGGTCTGGGCAAAGGTGCAGAGAGAAAATAACAGGAGGAATAAAGATAATAGTGAATGCTTTTTACATGACATCGTACAGATCAATTTTGCCCTGCAAAGGAAGCGGGTAAATGGCCTGTGAGGTATGCCAATGCGGAAATTGATTTACGCAAAGCGAAAAAAACAGTGAATTATCCGCCAATTACGGACATGCTGTCCCATTTATGGGCCAGTTTTTCAGCTTCCTGTCCATTAACTGGCTTATTATTCAGCGCCTGGCGGATCTCATGCAGCAACAGATCTTCGCTGGCGCCATTGCGTAACAGGTCTCTTACGTTCAGTACATCCTGTCCATAAAGACAGGTTTTAACACCACCGGTGGGCGTTATCCTGATCCTGTTGCAGGTACCGCAGAAGGTGCGGCTGTAAGAAGGAATGACCCCGATCCGGCCTGCATGGCCGGCTGCCTGGTAGCTGAGGGAAGTGGAATGTGGTGCATCCGGAAGCTTTTGCAGGGAGTAGGCAGCTTCCAGCGTATCCAGGATACGGCGGTAATGCCATTTGATACCGGAAAAGTCATGTCCCTGGCCATTAAAAGGCATTTCTTCAATGAACCGGACGGATATAGGATATTGAGCTGTTAAAGCTACAAAATCAGTCAGTTCGTCTGTATTGACCCCATCCATCACCACAACATTCACTTTTACCTGCATATCATGTTCCAGCAGACTGTTCAGGGTACCCATTACAGCATGGAACTGGTCCCGCCGGGTAATTTGTCTGAACCTGTCAGGCCGGAGGGTATCCAGGCTGAGATTGATGTTGCGGATGCCTAATTGCTGTAAACGGGGAATGAAAGGTTGGGTCAGTACACCGTTGGTAGTAATGGTGATCTCATTGATGTTGTTGATGGCTGATAGCTGTTCCAGCAGCCGGAGCAGGTCTTTCCGGAGAAAGGGCTCTCCGCCCGTAATACGTACTTTGTTGATCCCTGCGGCGGCCAGTGGGCGCATGAGAGCCAGTATTTCCTCGTAGGTGAGCAATTCCCGCCTTTCGAGGAATTGCATATGTTCAGGCATACAATAGCTGCAACGCAGGTTGCAGCGGTCTGTTACAGCCAGTCTTACGTAATTGATAATGCGGTTATGTGCGTCTGTCAGCATATTTACTCAGCAGCTCTCTGCCGGATTGTCGAACGCGTAGCTTTGGTCCTCATCACGCTCGGTCAGGCATTTAAAATCTTTCTCCACCAGTATTTTCAGTACAGAGCCGTCAGCATTGGGCAGTTCTGCATCAAATCCTACCAGGTCTGTGTTGGCCCAGTTATCTACCTGTTCTTTCGGGAAGGAAAGATGTACGGCTGTTGCTTCCAGTTTGATTGCCGGAGCAGTGCTGCCGGCTTTTGCCTTGATACAGAAGTGAAGGGCGCCAGCGCCTATGACAGTGGTCTCTTCTACTTTCTGCTGTTCCTGCAATTGCTGTATATCTTTCTTATCCAGCCTGTAACGTATGGTATTGCCTTTTATCCTGATCTTCATTTGACGGTAAATTGATATATCTGCTACTTAAAATTACTACATTATCGTAGCTTTATCTAAATTTTCATGAGAGGTATATGCGTGTATTGTTGTTTGGCATTGCAAAAGACATAGCAGGGAAGCCTGTTATTACAGTGGATGGGGTGAATACTGTAGCAGAGCTGAAAAGTTACCTGTATAAAACATATCCCCGGCTGGAGCAGCTGAGATCTTTGATGATAGCAGTAAATAAAACGTATGCGGGAGACGGGCAGGTGTTGCAGGCAAGTGATGAGGTGGCGGTGATACCTCCGGTAAGCGGTGGGTGAAAGCTATTAGACAGAATTATTTGAATGTATTTTACCGCTTTGAATTACAATGAATAAACTCGTCAGAATAGACACACACATCACTGTTCAACAGGCGCTGGATTTTGTTGAAGCTCCTGACTGTGGCGGTGTTGTGATCTTCTCCGGAAACGTACGTAATGTTACTCAGCAGAAAAAGGTAACGAAACTTTTCTTTGAATGTTATGAGCCCATGGCCTTACTGGAAATGGAAAAGATAGCAAACCACACCATTGAGAAAATGGGTGTTAAGAGAATTGCCATATTGCATATCACCGGAGAAAAACTACCGGGAGAAACGGTAGTGGTCATTGCAGTTGCGGCGCCTCATAGGGCCGCTGCATTTGATGCCTGTGAGTATGCAATAGATACGTTGAAAGAAACAGTACCTATCTGGAAGAAGGAATATTTTGAAGACGGAGAAGTGTGGGTTGCCGCCCATCCCTAATCTTTCAATGTGGCCTGTGTTTAACTGCATATTCAGCCTCCTGCTTCTCTTCAGGCGTGTTGGCATTGAACTGCTCTGTAGCCCACGGGTTCTCTATCTGCAGGTAATCTGACTGCAATAAAGCTTTTCGCGGACAATTCTTTCCCGACTCAAAACTCAGCTTTAATTTCTGTAACCCGGATGGTTCCCATATAGCTATTAATGGCTCCGGAAGATGATTTACCGGGCTGACAAATGCGGTTGCATCTTTTGTTGCATCTCTGTGCTGCAAAAGAAAATCGATGCTTTGGCGGCTTATCAGCGGAAGATCGCAGGCCAGCACAAACCATGCTGCATCAGGAAAGGCTGCATGTGCACTGAGTAACCCTACGGCAGGGCCGCCACCTTCCACACTATCTGTAATAACCGGAATATTTTCTATCACCTGGTCTTCCCGGAAGGAAACATAAGTATCTGGTACCTGTGCCTGTACAAGGTTGTACAGGTATTGCCATTGTGGTACACCATGATAAGGGATCATGCTTTTATCTTCCTGCATCCTGGTGCTCCGGCCGCCACAAAGTATAAGTCCTTTTAATGTTGTCATTACTGTGAATTTAAAAATCCCGTTTACCACCTGTCTTGCTCAGCAGGCGTGTTTGCCTGATCACCATTTCATGTGTAAATGCTTTGCACATGTCGTAGATGGTCAGCGCTGCCACACTGGCTCCTGTCAGCGCTTCCATCTCCACACCGGTTTTGCCGGTGGTCTTGATGGTGCAGCGCACCACTGCTTCTTCTCCTTCCAGCTGAATATCTACCTGGCAGCCGTCCAGCAGTAAGGTATGACATAACGGAATGAGGTCGGGAGTTTTTTTTGCGGCCATAATACCCGCCAGGATAGCGGTCTGGAACACTGCGCCTTTGGCGGTGTGAATATCAGACCCGCTGAATTGTTGTCTTACTATCTCCGGTAAAAATACCCTGCTTTCTGCAACAGCTACCCGTTCGGTCTCTGCCTTACCGCTTACGTCCACCATGACCGGCTGGTCTGCTGCATTGAGGTGTGAAAATCCCTGTTTGCTTGAATCATTGCCCATAATAGAATAAATTTACAAACAAAGACACCAAACCACCAAACAATGCCGATAGATGTAACAGCCGCATATGCAGCGGTGATGGGAACGGTCCGCGACTTCGGAATGGAACAACTGCCTTTCAACACCGTTACAGGCCGCATTTTGCGGGAACCTGTGCTTTCAGATCGTGATTTCCCCCCCTATGACCGCGTAATGATGGATGGTATAGCTATAGACTACGAAACATATGCCAAAGGGCAAACCGTATTCGGTGTGGAAGATATACAGGCTGCGGGCATGTCCCGCAAGCTGCTGGGAAATACGGCCAATTGTATGGAAGTGATGACAGGAGCTATCCTGCCGGAACTGACAGATACTGTTGTACAATATGAACACCTTACGGCATCAGAGCATGAAGGCTTTAAACGCTTTACCATCAATACCGGCGTTAGCCAGGGGCAGCATATACACCGGAAGGGCTCGGATGCTGCTGCCGGCCAGGTGCTTATAGCCGCCGGTACCCGGATCACAGCAGCTGAAACCGGTGTGCTGGCTTCTGTAGGGAAAAGCCTGGTCTCTGTCAGCAAACTGCCTGAAGTGGCTATCATTGCCACGGGCGATGAGCTGGTACCTGTCAGCGAAACACCTGACGTACACCAGGTACGTATCTCCAATTCCTACAGCCTGGCTGCGGCCCTGAAGGAACTGAACATCAATGCTACCTGTTATCATGTAAACGATGATGAGGCAGCTATCAGGGCATTATTTGAATCTATCCGCGATGCAGATGTCTGGATCTGTACAGGCGCTGTATCTGCCGGTAAATATGATTATCTGCCGGTTGTTTTATCAGACATGGGCATGCAGACCATCTTTCACAAAGTAGAGCAGAGGCCAGGCAAGCCTTTCCTGTTCGGGCATTTTGATAATGGACCGGTAGTATTTGCCTTACCCGGTAATCCGGTATCAGGTTTCATGTGCTGTTACCGCTATGTGTTACCCTGGCTCCGCGCCTGCCTGCAATATGCTGCGCCTCCGGTGCCATATGCTGTGCTGGATAAGGAGGTTACGTTCAATCCTTCCCTCACCTATTTTCTGCCGGTAAGATTGCACCCGGCGGAAGAAGGTAAGTGGATAGCATTGCCACCGCCCTATCATGGCTCCGGCGATCTGGCGGCTCTTTTGCAGGCAGATGGCTTCCTGGAGCTGCCCCCGGAAAAATCTGTTTTTGAAAAAGGGAGCAGTTACCCGGTATGGCGGTTCAGATAAATTTAACATTGGGCTAAATGGCTGATTATCCGCCGGATTTGCCTGTTCGTCTTTCAGGATGCCATGTTCGTCATTAAACTCCGGTTATTTTTATACGTCCAAATCCAAACCCGTTTGCGTATGTCAGCAGTTCCGGAAAAGTTACAGATGCAACACCTGGCCTGGAGGGCCGGCTTCGGAGAGTCCCTTCCCGTTATCGAAGACTGGACCCACAGAAGGAAAAAGCAGATCGTGAACAGGATAATGATGGGGCCTGAGAAAGATCCGCAGGAAGCGCTGAAGGTTATAGACAGGTCTGACCTGCCGGATGTTGGCCGTAGGAAAGACATGACAGAAGAAGAAAAGAAAATGGTACGGAAAATGAACGTCCAGGGTATTAAAGACCTGAATGTTTCATGGATGTATGAAATGGTGACCACCACACATCCGCTGCGCGAAAAAATGGCCCTTTTCTGGCATGGGCATTTTGCCTGCCGCACACAAAATGTACTGTTCACCCAGCAATTACTACAGGTAATAAGGGATAATGCCCTCGGCAATTTCGGAGAACTGCTCACGGCAGTTTCCAAATCGCCCGCCATGCTCCAGTTCCTCAACAACCAGCAGAATTATAAAGCACATCCCAACGAGAATTTTGCGCGTGAAGTGATGGAACTCTTCACTACCGGAAGAGGTCATTACACCGAAAACGATGTGAAAGAAGCTGCGCGCGCCTTTACCGGCTGGTCTTACGATGAGGAAGGGAACTTTGTTTTACGTGAG
Source organism: Chitinophaga tropicalis (assembly GCF_009758205.1). Lineage (GTDB taxonomy): Bacteria > Bacteroidota > Bacteroidia > Chitinophagales > Chitinophagaceae > Chitinophaga > Chitinophaga tropicalis. The sequence goes on along the minus strand of NZ_WRXN01000001.1, from coordinate 54,061 downwards.
AAAAGGCATGATGAAGGAGAGAAAACTGTATTGGGCAAACGTGGCCATTTTACAGGGGACGATGTGCTGAAAATACTGCTGGAACAAAAGCAGACCGCCCGCTATATTACAGGAAAGATATACCGCTACTTTGTTTGTGAAAATCCTGATGAACAGAGAATTAACGCACTCGCCGAAAAATTCTATCAATCCAGTTACGATATCAAAGCATTGATGCAGCAGATGTTCACGGCCGACTGGTTCTATGACCGGCAGCTGATTGGCACACGCATCAAATCGCCGGTAGAGCTGATAGTAGGTTTACGTAGAAGCATTCCCGTTGCCTTTGAAAGAGAAGAGGTCGTAATCTCTTTTCAGCAGGTGTTAGGCCAAACATTATTCTACCCGCCCAACGTAGCGGGATGGCCCGGAGGAAGGAACTGGATAGACAGCTCCAGCCTGATGTACCGTATGCAGCTGCCCAGGATGGTGCTCTATGAAAAGGAGTTCAATATCCAGCCTAAAGAGATCACACCTGAAATGGGTATGGGTAGTTACAAAACCACTATGCAGGTAAATGAAGCCGCTAAACGGCAGTATGCCCGTAAGATAAACGGGCGGATAGACTGGGCTGCTTATCTCAGGGCATATGAGAACGTGCCGCGTGAGAAACTGGCAGAAACCATTGCCGGAGCGCTTTTGCTCAGCAACAATAAGAGTATGGACAGTGCATTGCTGGAGAACTATGCAGATAACTCCTCGCGGGAGAACTATATTAAAACAGTCACCATTGCTGTAATGAGTACACCGGAATACCAGCTTTGCTGATCTTCCATCAAAATATTCACACTTATGCTGATCCTTAACAGACGTCGTTTTTTACAGGTAGGTTCACTGGCTTCGGCTTCGCTGATGCTGCCAAAATTTCTGAAGGCGCTTGAAAAAGATACTCTTGTCCCTCCCGGCAACAAGGTGTTGGTGATTGTGCAGCTTTCCGGTGGTAATGATGGATTGAATACCGTGATCCCCTACAGGAATGATATTTATTACCGCTCACGTCCTACACTGGGTATTGCAAGGGAGAATGCTTTATCACTGACAGATGAGACAGGGCTGCATCCTGCGTTAACGGGTTTTAAAAGCCTGTATGATGAAGGAGCCATGGGTATATTGCAGAATGTAGGTTATCCTAACCCTGACCGGTCTCATTTCCGTTCTATGGACATATGGCAATCTGCCAGCAGCTCTTCTGAAACCTGGACGGATGGCTGGATAGGGCGTTATCTTGATGCGCAGTGTAAAGGTTGCGATAAACCCGTACAGGCGTTGGAGATAGATGATACTTTAAGCCTTGCAATGAAGGGGATTGATATAAAAGGGCTGGCTTTCCGTGATCCGGATAAGCTGCAGGGGGGCGCTAATGAGCATCTTTTCAGGGAGCTGCTGCACAGGGAAGCAGCAGCAGAGGATGAACATAGCAATGTTGATTATCTCTACAAAACAATGGGTGCTACAATGTCTTCTGCTGCCTATATCAAAGAGCAGTTCAAGGCATATAAAACAAAAGAGATCTTTCCCTCCACACAGCTGGGACGTAATATGCAGACCATTGCCCGGCTTATTATGTCTGATATCAGCACAAAAGTATATTACGTGTCGCATGGTACATTTGATACACATGTGAACCAGCTGGCTTCCCAGCAGAACCTGTTCAGACAGCTGGATGAAGCGGTGATGGCCTTTACAAAAGAGCTGAAGAACAACAACAGGTTCCAGGATGTGGTGATCATGACCTTCTCGGAATTTGGCCGCCGGGTGGCGCAGAATGCCAGTGGCGGTACAGATCACGGCACTGCCAATAATATGTTCATGATAGGCGGCGGATTAAAACAACAGGGATTGCTGAATGATGGGCCTAACCTGGAAAATCTTAAGGATGGCGATCTTCAGTATGAAACAGATTTTAAACAGGTATATGCCACGTTGCTGAACAGGTGGCTGGGTGCAGATGACAAGGCCATCCTCAAAAAAGAGTACGGGTATCTTTCCTTTGTTTAATTACCGGCCCTGATAATAGCCCTCAGAAATCCGTTTGCAGCAAAATTTGGAGATGCAATGCCACTTGCATCTATCAGCTGTGCATCAAATCTTGCTTCAAGAAGACTGTCCTGGAGACTGATTATCTCCATAGAGAAACTCCCATAATGATCATTTGCCTGCAGGGTTAACCCGGATTCAGGATACAAAATTGTCATGGAATTACCTTGTCCGGCCGGGAACCGGCCTTCTCTCAATGATTTCAGATCTGACTTCAGTACAAAGGTGACAGACTCATTTCCATCTGCTGTTCCTTTTATAGTCAGCCTCAGATGGTCGTTGCTGGTTTCTGCATCGGTAAGATTGGCCGGAGTAAGTATAGCAGAAGGCTTTTCTCCTACTACTATAATATCCCGCATGGTGAAGGAGAAAAATTCTCTCAGTGGCTCAGTCTCTTCATCTTTTTTGCAGCCGGCAAACAGCAGCAGCAATAAACACATGGGTAGGAACAAATGGCGCATGTCAATCGGTTTTAGATTAGAATATGATTCAGGACGGCTAGTGCTACATAAAATCAGGGGTTCGGATTCGAAAATTTCATCACGCTAATATATTGATTTTCATTTACTAAGTTTTAATAACTAATAAATAGTTGTATAACTGAAAAATCAGTTATACATTTAGGTCAGTTAAAATAAACCGTTATGGAAGAACTAACCCGCACAGAGGAAGGGATCATGCAGATCCTGTGGTCTATTGAAAAAGGTTTTGTAAAGGATATTATTGAAAGAATGGAGGAGCCCAAACCTCCTTACACAACAGTGTCTTCTGTGGTCAGGCTCCTGGAAAGCAAAGGTTATATAGGGCATAAGGCATATGGAAAAACACATGAATACTATCCGCTCATTGCAAAAGAGGAGTACAGGAAAAGTCGCCTGGGTACTGTTATAAAGGATTATTTTGATAATAAGACTTCCAATCTTTTATCCTTCCTGATGGAGGAGGAGAAGCTTTCAAAGAAAGAACTGGATGATCTCCGCAAATTTATTGACCAGCAAAACCAATGATCATGACTGCTTTTTTTCACTATCTTCTGTTCGCGTCTTTTAGTCTTGCTTTGTGCTGTGTGATCTACCAGGTCTGGTTAAGACATCTTTCTTTCCACCGGTGGAACCGTCTGTTCATCCTGTCTGCTATCCTGGCTTCACTTCTGTTACCTTTTATCAATCGTGTTTATGATGTACGTGTACCTGTTATAAGTGATGCAGGTCAGGGCGTAAGAACACTGTTAAATACAACGATACATGACAGTGCTCCTGTTATGCTGCCTGCATACCGTCCGGGTTTGAACATGCTGGATGTATTACTGGGTATTTACCTGGCAGGGGTTGCCATAATGTGTATCCTTCTGCTGATGAACTTATTCCGTATCTATCGTCTTATTCATAAAAAAGATAGAGAGTATTACCTGGGTTGTATGATCATCCGTAGTACCGGTTTGAATGCTTCTTTTTTCTGGTATATCTTTTTAGAAGAGGGAATGGAAAATAAGATGATCTTACAACATGAAATGGCACATGCGTATCACTGGCACAGTGCAGACCTCTTAGTGGTAGAACTGGTAAAGATCTTCTTTTGGTTTAATCCTGCTGTTTACATACTGAGTGCAAGGTTGAGGGCCCTGCATGAATATGAAGCAGATGAAATAACTGCTGCTGTCAATGACAGGAGGGAATATGCCCATTTCCTCCTGGGCATGCATGAAAAAGCGCATTATAGGCTGCTGCATTCTTCTGCTGCACATCCGCTTAAATCCCGCATAAAACAATTATTTACACCCAAATCATCCCACATGAAAAAAGCACTTTATTTACTGCTGATACCCTGCCTGTTACTGGCGGCTTCCGGTTTCTCCCTGATTAAAAAACGTTTGCGGAACACCCATACATCTGTCAGCGTATCCGGCGCCTGGAATATTGAAACCAGGGAGAGTGAAGAAGAACTGATAATGGAAATGAGATTTCGCAATGATGTAGTGATCACACCGAAAGTATATGATCAGTTTTTTAAGAGTGCTTTACGGGATATGGCAGAGAAACTGCTTAAATATGACGTATCTATGAGCCACACAACTTATGAGCGGAATGGACATGTGGACCAGCTTGGCATAAAGCTTACTAACATGAAAGATCACCGTGAAGCAGGTGATGAATTTAGTATTCCTGCCCTGGCTGATATAGATGGTTGCCTGATCATAGGTATGAATAAAAAATCCGGCCAGTTACAGGTAAGAGCTTCCAACAGATCTGTGGTGGAGGCATATGATATGAAAGGTATCATCAACTGGAATCCGTTTGATAAAAAATGCTGATCATGAATAATGAATAAAGAAGCCCCCTGCAAAACTTGCAGGGGGCTTCTTTATTCATGGCAGATCATCTTATTTCTTATTAGCTACTCTGTATAGCACCCATCCCATCAGTGCAAAGAGCAAAGCCCCCATGAGATAGTAGCCCCCATGTCCAAGAGCGCCCACCAGGGGTTCTTCCATATTGAGCTTAGCCAGTACTGCCGCAGAGCCGTCAAATCCGGCAAGGATGGCAATGATAACACCAGCAACGGCGCCACCAGCTACCAGGCCTGTTGCAAACAGGTTGCCTTTGCCCAGTTCTTCTTCCTCCGCAGAAAGGTGGATATTCTGTTTTTTGCGTTTGTTATCTACAATACCACGGATAGCGCCACCTACAAAGATAGGCAGGGTGGTAGATAAGGGCAGGTATGCTCCAACTGCAAAAGACAGGGCTTTGATACCGCAAAGTTCCATAGTGATGGCAATGAATACGCCTGCCAGTACAAACTGCCAGTCCAGGTTATAGGAGAGTATACCTTTAGCCAGGGTAGCCATCAGTGTACCTTGTGGTGCAGGAAAATAAGTACTGCCGATAGCGTGGTCAGTAACACCGTTGGCAATCATTGCAGCAGTTGGTTTATCCAGGAACTTCACAGTGAGGCCGATAACGATAGAAGATACTACTGCGCCGATGAACAGCGATAACTGCTGGTACATGGGCGTAGCACCTACAATGTAACCGGATTTCAGGTCCTGGGAAGTACCACCTGCGTTGGCAGCTGCAATACAGATCATACCACCTACAACCAGCGCCATAGGTTCATACAGTTTGCCGCTCCAACCTACTGCTATGAACACCAGGCAGGTACCCATCAGGGTAGCGATGGTCATACCGGAAATAGGGTTGTTGGAAGAACCGATCAGGCCTACAATACGGCTGGACACTGTTACGAAGAAGGCGCCGAAGATCACCACGAGTAAGCCTACCAGCAGTTTTTTACCGATAGAATCACCAGGAAGCTGAGGCAGGAAGGCCATCAGCACTATCAGGGCAATGCTGCCAAACAGTACTACTTTAATATTCAGGTCTCTTTCGGTACGTGGTACTTCATTGGTAGCTGCTTCATTTTCCCCGTTGTTCTTCAAAGAGCCGATGCTGCCTTTAAAAGAGGAGATGATGGTAGGAATGGTTTTGATCAGTGTGATGAAACCGCCGGCAGCTACTGCTCCTGCGCCTATCTGGCGTACATAGGCAAAGTAGATGGCGGAAGAGAAATCAGCAAAAGTATGTGCGGAAGGGTCCCAGTTGCCTTTACCACCCGGAGTGGTGATGCTGGCCAGGTATCCCAGTTTTACGAGTTGGGTGGCAATAGCATCTGCAGGTACCAGCGTAGCCAGCAGGGGGATCAGCACTAACCAGGACAATACGCCACCGGCTACCAGTACACCCGCAATACGGGGACCAATAATATAACCCACACCCATGTATTCAGGAGTGATCTCTCCGCTTACACGGGCAGAAGGGAAGAATCTGTTCACCTGCTGTGTCATATAGGAAGGCACCTCTGCAATTACGTGCAGTACTTTCTGCAGTATGGCGTATAAGGTAGCGAAGCCTAATCCGTAGAAAGCCATTTTAGCGAAGTCGCCGCCTTTTTCGCCTGCTACCAGTACATCGCCACAGGCAGTACCTTCGGGGTAAGGAAGGGTATCATGTTCTTTTACAATGAGTGAACGGCGCAGGGGTATCATCATGAGTGTCCCCAGGATACCGCCAAAGATGGCCAGTGTAAGGATGGTCAGGTAGTTGAAGAACTTCTCACCGCCTCCGTCTGTCAGGAACAGGAACCCCGGCAGGGTGAATACCACACCTGCGGCAATGGATTCGCCTGCAGAGCCGGTAGTCTGGATGATGTTGTTCTCAAGGATGGTAGTTTTAAAAAATTTCCTGCCTAATGTAATGGCTATCACGGCAATAGGGATAGAGGCAGACACGGTAAGACCCGCTTTTAATGCAAGATATACGGTTGCAGCTCCAAAAATGATCCCGAAGATGCAGCCCAATAAAATGGACTTCAGCGTGAACTCTTTCATGTTCACCTGGGGTGGAACGAAAGGCTTGAATTTATCTGCCATAAGATTGTAATGATGGTAGTGACTTTGTTGTTGAATAAGGTTAAAATGTGGCAATATAAGTAAAAATACAGTGCTGACTGAAAAAGAAGGGGGAAGCGGTAACCCGCTTCCCCCTTTCCAGTAAGGATCTATCTGTCAGTAAGATCCGGTTTTATCTTTCACTACCTGGGCTATCCATTTACTGATCAGCAGCATGATAACACCTGCAATACCGGCAGAAACGGTCAGGATCAGGAAGTACATGTTCTTGTTGGTGAACTCGTCCCAGAAAGTGGCCATCAGACCGGCTACTTTACCGGCAATGGCATTCACCAGGTACCAGCCCCCCATCATCAGGGCCGTAACGCGCGGAGGGGACAGTTTGGATACCATAGACAGACCTATGGGACTTACCAGTATTTCACCCACAGTAAACACGGCATAAGTACCAAACAGCCAGGCCATGGATGTTTTATCGATATATACGTTTGTCATGGAAGCGGCTATCACCATGAGCAGGGAAGAGAATCCTGCCAGGAAGATACCCAATGCTATTTTGACCGGTGTTGTCGGCTCTTTGCCGCGTTTGGCCAGGTAACCGAACAGACCTACTACTATGAGAGAAAATGCTACAATAAAGAAGGGATTAATAGACTGGAAAATCTCTGTAGAGATCAGTTTCATCTTACCACCTGCAGGCCACTGGTCTTTAGGCAGGTTCTGGAAATAAGGGTCAGCCCCCTGTACTTCTATTGTTTTGCCGTCCGGCCCTTTGATGGCGCGGAAATGCTCGTCTATCTGGGTTACTTTATGCGGGTCTGTCGTTACTGTCTGCAGCATACCCATAGGCTGGGCTACCTTTTCAACAGTGGAAGACATAGATCTGTCAGTGTATTGATCTGCCCAGATGGTGAGTCCTGTACTGTTCTGGTTGTAGATCACCCAGAAAACTATTGCCACGGCAAAAAATGCCAGCAGGGCGCCCAGTCCGCGTTTATCATCCCTGGTACTGGCCTTTACATACAGGGTGATATAGAATATGATAATAGGTACGCAGGCAAAAAGGAAAGCGTCGTTGGAACGGGTACCGAAAAGCGGTGCGCCGGTCATATCAGTCATGAAATAACCTAATGCGGCAGCCAGGATGGCAGGAAGGAACACCTGTGCCAGTATCTGGCCTATAGGCATGTCATCTTTCTGAGGTGCTTTCCGCACATCGCCTTCAGCCAGCAGTTTCTGGTTGGAGGCAAAGATGATGAGGCCCACCAGCATGCCTACGCCGGCAGCAGCAAAGGCATGTCCCCATCCGTAATGGTTGCGCAGATAGGCCGCCACGAAGTTGCAGATGAAGGCGCCTATGTTCACGCCCATATAAAAGATATTGTAGGCTACATCTTTTTTAGCCCGCAGGTCTTCACGGTTGTAGATATTACCGAGAATAGTGCCGATGTTGGGCTTAAAGAAGCCGTTCCCTATAATAATAAGCCCCAGGCCTATATACATGGCGGCATCCCCGGGTACGGCCAGGCTGAAATAGCCGGAGGCCAGCAGTATCCCTCCCAGGAGTACGGCCCTGCGGTAGCCCAGGTAACGGTCTGCCAGCAGGCCCCCCACAAAGGGAGAGAGGTAAACTAATGCGATATAGGAGCCTACAAGGTCAGCCGCTTCTGTAGTACCGAAGCCTTTACCGCCGTTGGAGGCCGGATCCACAAGGTACAGGAAGAAGATACCGATCATCAGATAGTATCCGAAACGTTCCCACATTTCTGTGAAGAATAAAGCGTAGAGGCCTCTGTGATGACCTTTGGTTGGTTTGCCGGGTGTAATTACAGGCTGCTCAACAGCAGTTTGAGTCATAATAGGTACAATTTAGATGTTTGTTGTTTGGTGTTAGTTAGTCCCTGAGTGGAGGCAAGTTAAATAAATTCAGCTTTTTATCGGTTAAAATGGTGTTTTTGGTTAAATTTTGGCCTTTCTTTGCAAAAAATTTGGAAGAACGGAGAGCGGTGGATTTTTGCAGAGAGACGCGAACAATTTCATATGAAGATATTATTATTAGGAAGCGGCGGCCGGGAACATGCCCTGGCGTGGAAAATGTCACAGAGCCCATTATGCGGGCAGTTATTTATTGCGCCCGGTAATGCGGGAACAGCGCAATATGGACAGAACCTGGACATTGCCGTATCTGATTTTGAGAAGATTAAGACTTTTTGCATAGAGAACGCTATCAGCCTGGTAGTGCCCGGTTCTGAAGAACCGCTGGTAAAAGGCATTTATGATTACTTTCAGCAGGATGCAGTTTTAAAGCATATTCCGGTGATGGGCCCCTCTGCCCTGGGGGCACAGCTGGAAGGCAGCAAAGCATTTGCAAAGCAGTTTATGCAGCGCCATAATATCCCTACTGCCGCTTACCGCGAGTTCAGTGAGGAGACTTATGAAGAAGGTGTTGCTTACCTGCGCGCACATTCCCTGCCGATAGTACTGAAGGCCGACGGGCTGGCAGCAGGAAAGGGCGTGGTTATCCTGGAAGATCACGAAGCAGCAGTGGCTGAGTTTACACAGATGATCAAAGACGCAAAGTTTGGCGATGCCAGCAGAAAAGTGGTGGTAGAGCAGTTCCTGACAGGTATTGAACTGTCTGTATTTGTGCTCACTGATGGGCACAGCTACCAGGTACTGCCTACAGCCAAGGATTATAAAAGGATCGGAGAAGGTGATACCGGCCTGAATACCGGCGGTATGGGCGCTGTTTCTCCAGTACCATTTGCTGACAAAGCATTTATGGACCTGGTGGAAGAGCGTGTTATCCGTCCAACAGTGGCTGGTCTTGAGAAGGAGCAGATCGTTTACAACGGGTTTATCTTTTTCGGCCTGATCAAAGTGGAAGGGGAACCTTTCGTAATTGAGTACAATTGCCGTATGGGTGATCCGGAAACAGAAGTGGTAATGCCAAGGCTGAAGAATGACCTGCTGGAACTTTTTAAAGCGGTTGCTGACGGACAGCTATCCGCACAGACAATTTATGAAGATGCCCGAGTGGCAACAACTGTTATGCTGGTAGCAAAAGGCTACCCTGAAGCATACGAGAAAGGGAAGGTAATCAGTAATATACCGGCGCCTACGCAGGATCAGTTGGTGTTCCAGGCCGGTACACGCGCTGTGGGAGCAGATGTGCTCACCAACGGCGGCCGTGTGCTGACCATCACGTCCCTTGCTTCTGATCTGGGCATTGCGTTGACCCACAGCCGGCAGACTGCTGAAATTATTGATTTTGAAGGTAAATATTACAGGAGGGATATTGGTTTCGAGTTCGTATAATGGGAGGGAATGCTGTAGCCGGTAGTTGCAGGGACAATCGCCGGAAAACTCATAACTCATTCATACAGAGCACACAATTTAAGCCGGATTATTTCGTTTAAGCGTTTTCGGGAGTCATTACCACGCCGGCTTTTTAACATTGTCATTAACTGTTACAACTACTAACTGACTCAACAGATACAATAAATAACATTTTTTAATATTTAGTTGTATTATTGGGAAAAACAACAATTTTTAGATTGTATATTCGTTGGAATTATTCATTTTTGCACACAATAATATTTTGACCATATTAAGCAATGGGGTTCTTTAATTTTTTAACACAGGAAATAGCGATTGACTTAGGTACAGCTAACACGCTGATCATCCATAATGACCAGGTGGTGGTTGATGAACCTTCCATTGTTGCTATAGAGCGCGCTAGCGGTAAAATTGTGGCGGTTGGAAAGAAGGCCATGATGATGCACGAGAAGACACACGAGTACCTGCGTACTATCCGTCCGTTGAAAGATGGCGTGATAGCTGACTTTAACGCAGCGGAAGGCATGATTCGCGAGCTTATCAAACTGGTATATCCTAAAAAGCCCTTATTCTCTCCCAGCTGGCGTATGGTTATTTGCATACCATCCAGTATCACTGAAGTAGAAAAACGCGCCGTACGCGACTCTGCTGAACAGGCAGGCGCGAAGGAAGTGTTCCTTATACATGAACCTATGGCTGCCGCACTCGGTATCGGTATCGATGTGGAAGAACCAGTAGGTAATATGATCATCGATATAGGCGGCGGTACCACAGGTATCTCCGTTATAGCCCTGGCCGGTATCGTGTGTGACCAGAGTATCCGTATTGCCGGTGACGAATTCACTGCCGATATTATGGAAGCTCTTCGCCGCTACCATAGCCTGCTGATCGGTGAAAGGACGGCAGAGCAGATCAAAATACAGATCGGTTCCGCACTGAAAGAACTGGATAACCCACCAGATGACGTAGCCGTGAACGGACGCGACCTGGTAACCGGTATTCCAAAACAGATCATGGTATCTTACCAGGAAGTAGCTGAAGCACTGGACAAATCTATCTTCAAAATAGAAGAAGCCATCCTGAAAGCACTGGAAACCACACCACCGGAACTGGCAGCAGATATCTACCGCAGAGGACTGTACCTCACAGGTGGTGGCGCCCTCCTGCGCGGACTGGATAAACGCCTTACCCAGAAGATCAAACTGCCCGTACATGTAGCCGACGATCCGCTGCGCGCCGTGGTAAGAGGTACCGGTATCGCATTGAAACATGTTGGTAAGTATCCGTTCCTAATGCAATAATATCCGGAAACGGTCAGGAAAACAGCTTTCCTGACCGCTTCTACTCTGAAAATATATCCTGTGCGTAATCTCATCATTTTCTTAAGGCGCTATTTTAATTTTTTTCTGTTTCTGCTGCTGGAAGTGATTTGTATTGTGCTGGTATTCCGGAATAACGACTTTCAGAAAACAGCCTACCTCAACTCCGCCAATAACGTCAGCGCCAGGTTATACGAACGTTACAACAATGTGGAATACTACTTTCACCTGAAGGCTACCAACGACAGCCTCGTGAAAGAAAATGCCAGACTGCATAATATGCTGCAAAGCAGCTTTGACAATGCCTCCGTCTCTGATATTGTCAAAACAGATACCATTCATCAGTACAGCACAGATACTTCCCGCAAGGTCGTAAGCTCAGAAGTTCGCCGCTTCCTTTATCGTGAAGCAAAAGTGATCAACAACTCTGTCAGCAATCCTATTAACTATATTACCATCAGGCGCGGAAGCACAGATGGAATTAAGCCGGATATGGGCGTTGTAGGCCCCAGCGGGGTAGTAGGTGTAGTACGCAGCGTGAGCGACAAATACGCCGTAGTACTCTCCCTCCTGGCTAAAGGCCGCAACTTCGGTATCAGCGCCCGCTTAAGCTATAGCCGTGAAATGGGTACCGTACGCTGGTACGGTGGTGAAGCGAATTATGCCGTACTGGAAGACGTACCTAAAAGCGTAAGGCTGATAAAAGGAGACACAGTGGTAACCAGCGGCTACTCAGCCCTTTACCCCGCAGGTATCCCTATCGGGTACGTGGAATCATACACCGTGGCCGATAAATCAAGCACAGCCTACACTATCCGGATCAGACTGGCCACCAACTTTAACAACCTGCAGTATGTCTATGTAATAGATAACGTATTGAAGGAAGAACAAAAATCATTAGAAGATTCAACATACAGGTTGATCAAATGAGTATACTATTACGAAATATCATCCGTTTTGTGCTTTTGCTGCTGTTGCAGGTATTTGTCCTGAACAGGATACAGCTGCACCAGCTTGTGGGCTTTAACCTGTATATGTTGTTCGTATTGCTGCTGCCCTTCAATATGCCCCGCCCCGCTTTAATGCTGCTGGGTTTTTTCATGGGCCTCAGCCTCGATTCATTCATGAATACAATGGGTATACATGCCGCCGCCTGCGTATTCATTGCCTATCTGCGTCCGTTTATTATCAATATACTGTCACCACAGGGTGGATTTGAAACAACCCAGAAAACACCGTCTATGACCAGCATGGGTGTTTCTCAGTTCCTAACCTACATCGCTATCCTGGTTTTCCTGCATAACCTGGTATACTTTCCCCTGGAGGTGTTCAATTTTGGTAATTTCTTTTACCTGCTTTTGAAGATCCTATTGTCTGCAGCCGCCAGTATTTTCCTGATAGTGCTGTATGAACTGTTGTTCTTTTCAAGGAAATAGCAGGGAGTATTTATCTTTATATATCAGAAGAAGTTAGTCACATTATAAAGCAACAGGTCGCTTGCTGAATCTTTCTGCCCGGCAGAAAGGGCCATTAAGAGGCCGCATTATTCAATAGATGTCTGTTTATAATCAGCCCAGGAAAAGAGTAATACAGTTTATCATCCTTGGTATGGTCCTGCTGATCATTACCAGGTTGTTCTTTCTGCAGGTAGTGGAAAAGAAATATTCCAAGCTGGCGGATGCCAACGCAGTGCTCCGTAAAGTGGTCTATCCCAGCAGGGGCATCATCTATGACCGCAAAGGCAGAAGTATATTGAGTAATGATGCCATGTACGACCTGATGGTAACCCCCATCAACGTTAAGAACATTGACACACTGGGACTTTGCCGTATCCTCGAAATAGATAAAGAGGAATTCAGGAAACGTATTACCACCGCTATCATCAAGAACGGCAGCCGCCGTATATCAGTCTTCGCTTCCCTCCTGCCTCCGGAAACATTCGGCAAGCTGCAGGAAAGCATGTACAAATTCCAGCCAGGCTTTGAGCTGGTACAAAGACAGATTCGCTCCTATCCTTTCTCTGCCGCCGCTGCCATTCTTGGTTACATTGGCGAAGTGTCTCCGCAGATGTTGCAGAAACCCGCTTACAGCACTTATAACCAGGGTGATTATCTCGGTATGACAGGCCTGGAAAGGACCTATGAAAGTGTGCTGATGGGACAACGTGGTATCCAGTATCTCGTAAAAGATAACCTGAACCGTCCCCAGGGCCCTTATGAAAAAGGGGAATTCGATACCGCAGCCATTGCCGGCAAAAATCTCCGCCTGGCACTGGACGTAGACCTGCAGGTACTGGGAGAGCATCTCATGCGTAATAAAATTGGAAGTATAGTTGCTATAGATCCAAGAACAGGCGGTATCCTCACCATGGTGAGCGCCCCTACTTTCGATCCAAACCTGCTGACCGGTTCCTACCGTGCACGTAACTTCAGCAGACTATTCACCGATACTACCAAACCTCTCTTCAACCGTGCCATACAGGCAGGCTATCCGCCGGGATCTTCCATGAAACCGCTTACCGCCCTGATTGCATTGGATGAAGGAGTGATCACGCCCAGCTTCGGTTTCCCCTGCGGCGGTGCATATACCTACTGCGGCCGTGCTATTGCCTGTACGCACCATAATCCCGGTCACGCAGCCAACCTCCGCCTGGCTATAGCCAACTCCTGTAACGCCTACTTTGTACACCTGTACAGAATGGAAGTAGACGCCCCCAAATGGGGTGGCGTGAAAAAAGGACACCAGAAATGGCATGACTATATCTCTTCTTTTGGCCTGGGCCACAGACTGGGAGTGGATATTCCGGGAGAATCGCCGGGTAAGGCCATCGATACCGCCGGTATGAACAAATTGTACCGCGGCCAGTGGAACTCCTGCTCAGAACTGTATGTAGGTATGGGACAGGGACAGGTAGTAGCAACCCCCATGCAGATGGCCAATGCCATGTGTATCATTGCCAACCGCGGATACTATTACCTGCCGCACTTTGTACAGAGTATAGATAATGACGATACAGAACTGCTGAAAAAATATAAAGACAAACATACAGTGGCCAGCGTATCCGATACATCCTACAGGTCCGTTATCTACGGAATGGAAGATGTGGTGGAAAAAGGTACCGGCGTATCTGCCCGTATTGAAGGCGAGATCGTTTGTGGTAAAACAGGTACGGCAGAGAACAACGCCATTGTGAACGGCAAACTTACAAAACTGAAGAACCACTCTGTATTCGTGGCCTTCGCTCCAAGGGATAATCCAAAGATCGCCATTGCGGTGATAGTGGAGAACGCCGGTTTTGGCAGTACCTACGCAGCGCCCATTGCCAGCCTTATCATGGAGAAATACCTGCATGATACCATCTCTGTAAAGCGTAAACCGCAAATGAAAACTTTGCTGGAATACAATACGCTCGATCCCGTTGTACGGGAAAAATCCAAGCTGGATTCCCTGAACGGGGCCAGTGCAAAAATGACATCTGATCAGATACTTAAACTTTATTTCCGGGATTAATCAGTTATGAACCGTCGGCAGCAAATAAAATTAACAGAAGGTATTGACTGGCCCATTATGGGTTTGTACATGGGCATAGTGTTCGTAGGCCTATTATCGATCTTTGCTGCTGAATACAGGGAAGGCGATAATATCTGGTACGATATCATCCACCTGACCAAAAACTACTCCCGCCAGCTGATGTGGCTGGGCGTATCGGCTGTATTGGCCACTATCATCTGGCTGACAGACAGTAAGTTCTTTACTGCTACGGCCAACCTGCTCTACGCAGGAGGTCTGTTGTTATTACTGCTGGTACTGGGCATAGGAAAGGATGTGAAAGGTTCACATTCCTGGCTGGTAATAGGGGGCTTCCAGTTCCAGCCGGCAGAGCTGACAAAACTCTGTACCAACCTGGCCCTGGCAAAGTATCTCTCATCCCTGGAAACTGATTTTACCAAACTGCGCTCCAGGCTGATAGCAGTATCCCTGGCGCTCATACCCTGCGCGATCATCATTCTCCAGTCTGAAACAGGGCTGGCGCTGGTATATTTCTCCTTCTTCCTGGTCATGTACCGCGAAGGCCTGCCCGGCGTGTTGCTGGTAATAGCCTTCTCCGGTATTGTGCTGGTACTCTCGGCACTCCTGGTAGATAAGAACATCCTCTTTATCATATTCTCTGTTATTACTGCGCTGGTCATCTATTTCAGCCGGCGGGAAATAAAACGTAACAGGTCCAGGCTGGCCCTTATACTGGCTATATGGGCATTCTGCTCTGTGTTCGTGATGTTCATTGTTCCTTTTGCCTTCACCAAAGTGTTGAAAGATTACCAGGTACGCCGTATTGAGGTGATGCTGGGAAAAGAGAACGATCCCAAGGCTACCTACAATACCCGCCAGAGTATGATCGCCATCGGTTCAGGCGGTTTTATCGGGAAAGGATACCTGAAAGGAACACAGACCCGTTATGACTTCGTACCTGAGCAGAGTACTGACTTTATCTTCTGTACCATCGGGGAAGACTTTGGATTCCTGGGCTCTGTATTGTTCATTGGCCTGTATGTAGCCCTGCTCTTACGGATCATCTTTGTGGCAGAGCGACAACGTTCCACCTTCAGCCGTGTATATGCCTATGGTGTGGCCAGTATTGTCTTCTTCCATATGGCCATCAATATCTCTATGACCATAGGTCTGGCGCCCGTTATCGGGATACCGCTGCCATTGGTGAGCTATGGAGGATCGTCACTGATGACCTTCACCATGCTTATCTTCATTATGTTGCGACTGGATGCCGACAGGCAGATGGTTTTGCGATAGTTGTCTATCTTTGACCTATGGCACGTATTATACCATTATCAGAAGGGAGTTTTACAGTAGATGCAACAAAGCGGTTCATTCCTTATAATCCCGCACAGGACACAATGCAGCAACGTACCAGCGGGTCGTTGCTGGTAGAGATCCAGCCTTTTTTAGTGATCACCGCACATGACTATATCCTGCTGGATACGGGGCTTGGTTTCCGTTATCCGAATGGGGTATTGCAGATCCATCAGCATCTGATAGACAATGGGATCAATCCCATGGAGATCACCAAAGTCCTGATGAGCCATTTGCATAAAGATCATTCCGGCGGCGTATCTTCCACAGACCCGGTAACCGGTCAGCGGGAACTGACATTCCCCCATGCTACCTATTATGTGAACAGGCATGAAATGGAATATGCTCTGGAAAATGATGGTAAGTCTTACCTGGCGGAAGATGTGGCTATTCTTCAGCAAAAGGATAATGTCATTTTCACTGAAGGGGATGGAACTATAGATGATTATATTACTTACGAGGTAACAGGAGCGCATTGCCCTTATCATCAGACTTTCCTGATAGATGACGATGGGGAGAAACTCTTCTTCGGAGGAGACGAGGCGCCACAGGTGTCTTATATGAAACGTCGGTTTGCCGCGAAGTATGATTATGATGGTAAGAGGGGAATGGAGCTGAGACAGCAGTTTATACAGAGAGGACAAAAGGACAACTGGACCTTCCTGTATTATCATGATACCAAAGTGCCGTACAATAAATTCTGATGTACACGTTTTACGATAATCTCCGCTTCACCGGCCAGGACTATATCAGCACCTGGCAATCCGGTAACCGGAGCTGGGCGGCGTACAGCGTATACAACCATAAAGCCGGGCACGAAATATACACGCCCTATACCATTCTCAATCTCGTATTAAGAGGCCGGAAACGTATGTATGATGGCCGTTTTATCCATCATCTTGAAGCGGGGGACGTGCTGGTCATTCCGCCCGGGGCATTATTATGTTCAGAGATCATGGCTCACCGGGATGGGTTTGAGAGTATCAACATTGTATTACCTGAACAGCTGATAAATACTTTTGCCGGTACTGGTGAGAACCTGCAGCTGGGAGCAGTAAAGCTGGATGCAGCGTTGAGCTGGCAGTTATTTGCAGAAAATTTACAGCAACAGTTCTCAGAGGGCGCTATGCCTTCCCGGGAAGCGATCGTCACAAAAGCATTGCAGTTGCTGGCTGGCAGCCGGCAGGGCGCGGCTGTTCTTGGTATGTTGCAGCAGGCGTCGGCAGATACCCTGCCGGTGGCTATGGAAGCTATCGGGCGGGAACTGCCTGAGCTGGAAAAACTGGACGATATAGCCCGTAAGAGCTGCATGAGCAAAGCTACCCTGAAACGCCGTTTCCGTCAGTTATATAATGCTGCTCCTATGCACTGGCTATGGGAAAAACGTCTTGAAAAAGCCTGTTTCCTGTTAAGTACTACTTCCCTTTCTATTCATGATATAGCTTACAGCACTGGTTTTGAGAATATTCCACACTTTTACAGGCTGTTCCGTAATGCCTATGGTGTAACACCTAAAACATGGAAATTGAGCTTTTCAGCAAATGATGACAGGTATTGAGGAAGTATTTTTCCGTTAAAAATGTACTTATGGACTTTGCACAGGAATGGCTGCATGCCTGGAATACACACGATCTTGAAGCTATTATGTCGCATTATGCGGATGATGTAACTTTTTATTCCCCCCTGATCAGGAAGCTGAACAACGATCCTTCCGGATGTATCAAGGGTACTGCAGAGCTGAAAAAATATTTTGAGAAGGGGCTTGCAGCTTACCCCGACCTGCATTTTGAATTGTATCATGTGCTGGAAGGCGTTAATTCTGTAGTACTGTATTATAAAAGTGTAGGGAACAGGTTATCTGCAGAGATGATGGTATTGAATGAAGCGGGAAAAGTTATAGAAGTAAGGGCACATTATAAGGAGGCATGACATAACATATCAACTAAAAAAGCCCCGGTCCTATACAGACCGGGGCTTTTTAGTTTTCATTTTTTTAATCTTTACTGCCGGAATCTTCTTGCTCCCGGTCCGCCTACGTTACGGATCTGCCGTTCTTTGTAGGTCCGGATCAGCTGGTTGCGGAATTCCCGTTCTGACCTGAAAACGGAGCCGGCTTTGTTAGTCGGCAACACTTTCTGGAACTCTTTATTATAATGTGTTTTGATGTCCAGCATGCGCTGGTCATATTTAAGTTCGTTATTATCTGTTACGTTAGCCTCAGGTTTGTTTCCTCCCAGGCGGTTGCGGCGCTCGGCAATGAGCGTTTCTACTTCCCTGGTGTATTGATTATATAAAGGCCAGAATTTCTGTGCTTCATCAGGGGTGAGGTCCAGTTTCTGTGACAGGTATGCGATCTCAGCCGCCCTGATACGGTCTCTTATCTCTGCATCATTGCCTTGCTGCGCATACCCCAGGTAGGGAACGCATAACAATGTGAGGATAATAAGTATAAAGGTGGTGTAAAGGTGTTTCATTTTCAGTTGTCTGTTGGTGGACTTTCGTTTAACAAACCGGCATTATCTAAATAGCTTTGAATATCTTCTGTCGAAAGGTCGCCGGCTGCCGGTATCGGAGCATTTTCTCCAGCCGGCGCCATAGTGGCGAGCTCTTCCTTATCAAAGGCATCCATATGAGCCTGTAGGTAGTCTACTATTTCCTGGTCGCTTATTTCTGAGAAATTTACTTCCGAATACGATTGGTTATACTGATTATTCTTCAAAAAGAGCAGTGTGCTGGTGCTTACCAGGGCCAGCAGGGAGGCGGCGGCAGCCCATCTGATAAGAGGGCGTATGCGCATCCTGACAACTTTGGGCGCTGCAGGAGCCTCCTGTACAGCCGCCAGAACAGTATCGCTGAACTGGTCGAAATAGCCGGCAGGTGCTGACATTGGTATTGTTTTAGGCATTTCTGCCAGCAGTGGTGAAATAGCTTCCAGTTCTTCCTGTGCTTCTATTTTCTGCATGATCATTTCAGGCAGCTGGTCAAAGTATCCGACAGGGGCCGGCAGAGGAGATATACCGGGTATTTCTGCCAGGAAGGGGGAGATACTTTCCAGCTCTTCCCTGGCATTGATCTTCTGCATGATGAGGTCAGGCAGCTGGTCAAAATATTCACTCTCAACGGCAGGGAACGTTTTTGGTGCCGCTGCCAGCAGTGGGGAAAGGCCTTCCAGCTCTTCCTGCACTTCTACGGCGTGCACTTTCTGCATGATCAGGTCCGGAAGCTGATCAAAGTAGCCGTCTGGCGCCTCCCCAAAAGGGGGCTTCAGTCCGGGCCATTCAGCCCCAGGTATGATAACCTGCAGTTCGTTCGCAATATCGTTGTTGATGGGTGTCATATGTCTTTTTAGACAGGGAAAGAAAGCAATAGTTTAAACAGTATAGAAGTTCACCCCCAAATTTTTCCACTTCATCCCATAAAAATACGAAGATGTCGCATTTTTAGCTATTCTTAATAAACTCTTCGATCTTTTTTACAGCATGATGGTAAGAGGCTTTCAGAGCGCCTTCTGAGGTGTCGAGAACACGGCTCATTTCTTCGTAAGGCATTTCATCATAGTATCGCAGGTTGAATACGATACGTTGCTTTTCAGGTAAACCCATAATAGCCCTTTGCAGTTTCCACTCCAGCTTGTTGGGATCAAACTGTGTGTCAGCTTTTAAGCTGTTACTGAGGCCTGTTTCCACATCAGAGAGGGAAACAGAAGTGTTTTTTTTCTGTTTTTCGAGGAAGGTCAGGCATTCGTTCGTGGCTATCTTATACAGCCAGGTATATAACTGGGCATCTTCCCTGAACCCTTCAAGGTTTTTCCAGACCTTTACAAATACATTCTGCAATACATCGTTAGCATCGTCATGGTCCAGCACCAGCCTCCTGACGTGCCAGTAAAGCCTTTCCTGGTATTTCCGGATGATGGCCGTAAAGCCTTTTTCCCGCGTAGCAGGGGCACGGTATATTGCTAATAGTGTTTTATCATCCTGAGTTAAGGCCATACTAGGTTAAATGGTTTAAATAAAAAAACCACCTCTAAGATGGTTTTTTTATTATAAAGTTTAATCCGGTGATGTATCATTTTACTTCTGTTTCCTGGCCAGGGCCTTTTCAGCAGCAGCTACGATATGTTCTTTGTCCAGACCATATTTTTTCAGGAGTTCTACGGGTTTACCGCTTTCACCGAATGTATCGTTGGTACCAACGTATTCTATTGGAATAGGCAGATGGCGTGCAGCTACCTGTGCAATGCTGTCACCCAGACCGCCCAGTACGTTGTGTTCTTCAGCGGTTACTGCGCAACGCGTTTTGGTAATGGATTTCAGTACTGCTTCTTCATCCAGCGGTTTGATGGTGTGGATGTTGATGATCTCAACACTGTAACCTTTTTCTTCCAGTATTTTACCGGCTTCGATAGAAAGCCATACCATGTGTCCGCAGGCAAACAAGGTGATATCTGTACCTTCATGCAGCACCTGGGCTTTACCCACTTCAAATTTCTGGTTCTCAGGGGTGAAGTTAGGCCATTTCGGACGGCCAAAGCGCAGGTAAACCGGGCCTTCGTAGTCGGCTATGGCAATAGTGGCAGCTTTGGTCTGGTTAAAGTCGCATGGAACGATCACTGTCATACCAGGCAGCATTTTCATCATGCCTATATCTTCCAGGATCTGGTGGGTAGCGCCATCTTCACCCAGGGTAAGACCTGCGTGGGATGCACATATTTTTACATTCTTACCGGAATAGGCAACAGACTGACGGATCTGGTCATATACGCGTCCGGTAGAAAAGTTAGCGAAAGTGGTGGTGTAAGGGATCTTACCTCCGATTGTCATACCGGCGGCGATACCTATCATGTTGGCTTCAGCAATACCTACCTGTACAAAGCGGTCAGGAAACTCCTTAATAAAGGCATTCAGCTTCATTGAACCCAGCAAGTCAGCGGTGAGTGCTACTACATTAGGATTATTGCGGCCCGCCTCCAGGATACCTTCTCCAAAGCCTGCGCGGGTTTCTTTCTCATTTAACGGTTGAATATCTTTTACCATAGCCTTTTTAAGATTGAGTCATAAAAGTAATAAATAAACTTTTTAATTACTAAGCACTCTGTCACGTAATGCTACTTCCCACTGCCAGGCAGTACGCATCATATCTTCGATACCAATAGCAGGTTCCCAGCCCAGCACCTGTTTAGCCCTGGTATTGTTGGCGTAGATGGCTATCACGTCTCCCGGGCGGCGGGGGCCCAGTTCATAATTGAGCTTTACACCAGAGATCTTTTCAAAAGCCTTGATGGCTTCCAGAACGGTTACGCCATTACCGGTACCCAGGTTGAATACCTCACAGTTTGACTTATTCTTCTGGTCTATCAGGTACTGCAGAGCTTTGGTATGAGCATTGGCTATGTCCAGAACGTGGATATAGTCGCGGATGCAGGAACCGTCCCGGGTGTCATAATCATGACCAAAAACGGTGAGCTTGGGTATCTTACCGATAGCGGTCTGGGTGATCACAGGTACCAGGTTGTCCGGACGGCCCAGCGGTAATTCGCCTATTAATGCGGAAGGATGTGCACCTACCGGGTTGAAATAGCGTAATAAGATGGATTGGGTATCATTCACACGGCTGTAGTCCTCTATGATCTTTTCACCCATTTGTTTGGTGCGGGCGTAAGGGGACTGAGCCTCACCCAGCGGGGTCTCCTCAACCACAGGCAGGGCGGTGGTATTACCATACACCGAGCAGGAAGAAGAAAATACCAGGTTGGGAATATTGAACTCTTTCACGCATTTTAATACGTTGATGAGAGAGGTCAGGTTGTTGTGGAAATAGAACAGGGGATCTGCTACTGATTCAGGAACAGTTTTCAGTGCTGCAAAATGGATCACGCCTACAATATCCCTGTTTTCATGAAAAACAGCATGTGTGTCTTCCAGGTTGCAGAGATCTACCTTGTAGTTGCGGACTTTCTTGCCGGTGATCTTTTCAATTCCGTCCAGCAATTGTGTGCTGCTGCGGATATTGCTGTCTACAGACACTACGTCAAAGCCATTATTAATCAGATCAACGATCGTATGTGAGCCAATATAACCGCAACCACCGGTAACGAGAACCTTCATATGTTATTAAGTTTTTGAAATGTTTTATCACAACGGATTAATATAGATACCAGGAATCAGGAGTTGCGAATATACACTTACTATTCTGCAATTCACTGGCCCTGAATTATTTTAAATTTTATGTCCCAGTACTGTTTCCAGGTATTGTCCGTAACCGCTTTTCAGTAAAGGCCTGGCCAGCTCCTGCAATTGATCGCGGGTGATGAATCCCTGCCTGTAGGCTATTTCTTCTATACAGGCTATTTTGATGCCCTGGCGTTGTTCTATGACCTGTACAAACTGGGAAGCCTGCATCAGGGAGTCGAAGGTACCGGTATCCAGCCATGCTGTACCACGGGGCAGGATGGATACCTTCAGTTTGCCGCGGCGCAGGTATTCCCTGTTCACGTCTGTGATCTCGTATTCGCCGCGGGGACTGGGTTCCAGTGCCGCAGCTATGTTCACTACCTCATTATCGTAAAAGTAAAGGCCTGGAACAGCATAGCTGCTCTTAGGCTGTTTAGGCTTTTCCTCTATGGAAACAGCCTGCATTTTATCATCAAATTCCACTACGCCGTAACGTTCCGGGTCTGACACCTGGTAGGCATATACGATGCCTCCCTCCGGACGTACATTATTGGCCAGCTGGGTGCCCAGCCCGGCACCGTAGAAGATATTATCTCCCAGTACAAGGGCCACGTTATCATCCCCAATGAATTCCCTGCCAATTACAAATGCCTGTGCCAGTCCGTTGGGCAGGGGTTGCTCAGCATAGCTCAGCTTCAGTCCGTATTGCTCTCCTGAGCCAAACAGTCTTTTGAACGCGGGAAGGTCATGAGGAGTGGAAATGATCAGTATTTCTTTGATACCGGCAAGCATTAATGTAGAAAGAGGGTAATAGATCATGGGTTTATCATATACCGGCATAATCTGCTTGCTGATGGCATAGGTGATAGGGTGCAAGCGTGTTCCGGAGCCTCCGGCCAGTATAATACCTTTCATAATGA
This sequence comes from Chitinophaga tropicalis, assembly GCF_009758205.1. GTDB lineage: Bacteria > Bacteroidota > Bacteroidia > Chitinophagales > Chitinophagaceae > Chitinophaga > Chitinophaga tropicalis. The sequence continues at coordinate 30,963 of NZ_WRXN01000001.1, read as the reverse complement.
TTAGTTATGGTTATGAAAATAAATCGTACAAAAATAGGTGCCTCCCCGATAAAAAAAAGGAAAAATATAAAATCCGGGTTTAAAAAAAACGCTTTTGCCGGATAGACAAAAGCGTTTTTTTTAAAGAAAGATGAAAAAATATATCCTGCTAAAAGAAAAGATTCACTATAAAATACACGAGAGCAGCCAGTAAACCACTGATGGGGATGGTCATGATCCATGCCCAGAGCAGGCTTACAGTTACCCCCCAGCGAACCGCCGAAAGACGTTTGGTTGCGCCAACCCCGATAATAGAACCGGTAATGGTGTGGGTGGTACTTACAGGAATACCCAGTGTTTCTGTGAGATAAAGGGTAACGGCGCCTGCTGTTTCCGCAGCAACACCTTCCAGGGGAGTCACTTTGGTGATACGGGAGCCCATCGTTTTAACGATCTTCCATCCACCGCTCATAGTACCCAGACCTATTGCCGCAAAGCAGGAAAAAGGCACCCAGTTGGGGACATTGGCCACATTATCTATAGTACCGTGCGCTACCAGCGCTGCAGCAATGATACCCATTACTTTCTGAGCATCGTTACCGCCGTGGGCAAGGCTCAATGCACCGGAAGACACCAGCTGCAGGCGTTTGAACCAGTTTTCTGCCCTGAACGGGTTGGCCTTACGGCATATGTTCATAATAAAAATGGTGATCACAAAGGCCACAAACATGCCTATAAATGGCGCCAGGGCTATGAAATAGATGATAGGCATTACCTTACTGTAGTTGATCACAGCAAAATTGCCATGGGCAGCTGCAACGGCAGCACCTATGAAACCGCCTATCAGCGTGTGCGAAGAACTGGAAGGAATGCCATACCACCAGGTAAGCAGGTTCCAGGAAATGGCAGCTATCAGACCGCAAAGGATCACTTTCAGCGTGATAAACTGCTCAAATATGGATTTTGCAATGGTATTTCCCACTTTAAACTCCCCATAAACGTATTTGGATATAAAGAATGCCGCAAAGTTGAATACAGCAGCCCATAATACCGCCTGAAACGGAGTAAGTACCTTGGTAGATACTATTGTGGCTATTGAGTTGGCCGCATCATGAAAGCCGTTAATATAATCAAAGATAAACGCCAGTATGATGATGATGACAAGTAAGGTCATTAGAAAGTAGTTTGCATTAAAAGGGCTTGTCCGTGGTGCTTAATTTATTGATTATGCGTACTTTATGATGATAGACTCTATCACATTGGCACAATCTTCACACTTATCGGTAGCTATTTCAAGTGCCTGGTATAGTTCACGCATCTTCAGCAGTTCACCGGCATTGTTTGCTTCTTTCTCGAACAGATCAGCAATAGCCATATCATAAATATCGTCAGCATGGTTCTCCAGGCTGTTGATCTTTACGCAGGCATCAGTGATGTTGCGCATATTGGACATGCTGCGAAGTTCAGGAATAGCTTTATGCAGTTCCAGTGTGCCCTGGTGGATAAGATCTGCCAGTTTGCGGACACTTTCATTGATTTCCACTACTTTATAAAGATCTAACCTCTTGGCGGAACCATGGATATAGTCTGCTACATCATCCAGGGTGGCAGCCAGGTGGTGAATATCCTCCCGGTCAAAGGGCGTAATGAAGTTCTGCCCCAGTTCCACAAATATGCGATGGGTAAAGTCGTCATTTTTGTGCTCCAGCCTCTCTATGAGATGGGTTTTGTCTTTACGTACAGCAGGATCGGTACTGTTTACCAGCTCTACCAGCACTTTCCCCATTTCTACCAGGTTGGCAGCTACATCCTCGAACAATGAATAAAAAACTCTGTCTTTTGGTATAAATAACTTTACAAAAGAATTGAAGCCTCCCATACTCGGTTGTGTTTGAAATTTGGCGCAAAAATAGCTTTCCCCGGGCAATACCTCCAAGAAAAAATTATTCTTAATGATTCCTTAATACTGGATTAATATAAAAGTAATATAGCGTTTTTTCCTTTGTAATATAAAAAAATGCCTGCCTGGCTGCAGGGAACTACAACTGGTGCAGCCTTTCGGGGCAGCGAACTAAACTATAAAAATGTCAGACAAACGCCCATTAGATATAGTCGTAATTTCCGACGTACATCTCGGGATCTACGGCTGTCATGCCAAAGAGCTTGTACAGTACCTGGACAGTATTGACCCTAAAATATTGGTACTGAACGGAGATATCATCGATATCTGGCAATTTAGCAAACGCTATTTCCCTAAAGCCCATACTAAAGTGATCCGCCGCATTCTCAAAATGACCGGAAAAGGGACCGATGTCTATTACCTGACCGGCAACCATGACGAAGCCCTCCGCAAATTTGCAGGTTTCGGACTGGGAAACCTCACCATAGACAATAAGCTGATCCTGGAAGTAGATGGCAAAAAACACTGGTTCTTTCATGGAGACGTGTACGATGTGACCATGAAAAACTCCAAATGGCTGGCTAAACTGGGAGGAAAAGGCTATGACCTGCTCATTATCATCAACCGCCTGGTTAACAATATCCTGGAAAGCATGGGGAAAGAGAAAATGAGCTTTTCCAAAAAAGTGAAACATGGAGTAAAACAGGCCGTTAAGTTCATTTCCGATTTTGAACAGGTAGTAGCAGAAATAGCAATCGATAAAGGATTTGACGTGGTTTGCTGCGGACATATTCACCAGCCGGTTATCAAACAGGTGGAACATAACGGTAAGTCAGTGACCTATCTGAACTCAGGCGATTGGGTGGAAAGCCTTACCTCCCTGGAATATACAAACGGACAATGGACCCTGTACCAGTATCCCGTAAGTAAAACCCGCATTGTATTACCAGACGAAGAAGAAGATACACATGTTCCCTGGGGAGATATTTCCAGGGTGATCAGCTTCCCTCAGCAGTAATACCGTAACCATTTCCATTTTTCAAACCTTTAACCCCATTATGTATGTTAGTTTTTAACATATATTTATGATTTGATAATAACGGCTTAATATTTACTTAATACATAGCTATTAAGTTTGCATTGTCTGTTATTCAGTTAGTTAGACTGGTAATGCTAATTTTAAATGATAAGATGAAAGTATTGAAGCTTCACCCTTTAATGACGGTATCCCTGCTGCAAATGCAGTTTCAACGTCTGCTATCCTGCAACATTGCAGTGTATATGAGAAACTCACCTGCCAACTCTTTCGACACATTGCAGGAAGCAGGTTTCCCCGAAGATATGCTGATAGAATTTCCTATCGATGAAACACTCAGCCTGCGTGAATTTGAAGAAGAAGTGGAAGACAGGTTCAATTTCACCCTGGAACTTTGTAACAAGGACAACAAGCCTTTTACAAACAAAAGTATGCACCTTTTCCAGATCATTGCAATAAGTGACAATGGAAAACCCGTACAGGAATACACGCAGCTGGACCTGACGCTGGAAAGATTGCTGAACGGCAATCGCCCCGGCCCTCAACCATTTTCCTGTTAACCATATCTCAAAGCATTACCTTATTTAATATCCTGTGAGCCTATGACTATTCCTATCGGAAAACTGTTAACTATTTTTTAATTATTCCTTAACAATTAACATTCTGGTAACCTTGTTGTAACAATGCGGTAACACACCCACGATAGTTTTGCGCCAGTAATTCAATCAATCTATATCACTGAATCGACTTATATCGTGAAACAATCTCTTGTGTCTTCCGTACTGCTATTGGTATGCCTTCTGCTGAGCTCTGTACTGTCTGTATTTTCAGCAGACAACAATGGAAAAATAACAGGTAAAGTTACTGATCAGAAAACCGGTGAAGCGCTGATAGGCGTTACCGTTATAATACAGGGAACTTCTACCGGTGCAGTAACCGACGTGGAAGGACGTTATACCATCAATGTAGCTCCCGGTACCTACACCATAGAGTTTAAATATATGGGCTACCAGACAAAGTCTGTTAGCGAGGTGGTTGTGAAAGCCGCTTCAGTAACTGCTTTACCGGTTATTATGGATGAACCCAAATCCAAAGAACTGCAGGAAGTAGTGATCAGGGGCTCTTTCAAACAGGAAACTATCAACGCTCTTTATACCGCACAAAGGAACAACGCTGCCGTATCTGACGGCATCTCGGCAGATGTGATCAGGAAATCACCTGACCGTAGCACCGGTGAAGTACTGAAACGCGTAAGCGGTACTACTATCCAGGACAATAAATTTGTAATAGTACGTGGTCTGAGCGACCGTTACAACGCAGCCCTGGTCGATAATGCCAGCCTGCCAAGCACTGAGCCTAACCGTAAGGCATTCTCTTTTGATATCATTCCGGCTAATATGATCGATAACGTTGTTATCACTAAATCAGCCACCCCAGACCTTCCCGGCGATTTTGCCGGTGGCGTTATCAACGTACACACAAAAGAAATACCCGACCAGTATTTCCTCGATATAGCTGTTGGTACAGGTTTTAACACAGCTTCCACTTTTAAGAATTTCAGGTCCGGGTATAAAAGCAATACTGACTTCATTGGCTTCGATAATGGTCGCCAGATGCCATCCAGCTTCCCATCCACTTCAGATATCGTTAATAACAGACTGACCGGTGCTCAGCAGATCGCCGCTCAGAAATCACTGAACAACAATTATAACATCAAATCTTCCAGCGGCCTTCCTGCTGCCAGCTTACAGGCTACACTGGGCAACCACTGGAACGTAAAGAAAGATGCCAACCTGGGCATGATAGCTGCTGTTACTTATTCCCATAATGAAACCGTTCAGCGTGACATGATACGTCACTATGATAACTTCGATTATGTAGATAATGTATATAAATACTCTTCAAACCTGGGCGGTGTATTCAACCTCGGATATTCTGCAGGCAAGAATAAAGTAGTATGGAAAAACCTGTACAACAGGATCTTTGACGATAACTTCCTGTTCCGTACCGGCGATAACCTGGGTAGTTCCAAATATGTTAACTACTACGCTTTTGACCTGGTACAGAAATCATTGTTCAAAACAGCGCTGGAAGGTGATCACCAGGTAGGTAAAGGACAAAGCAAGATCAACTGGATACTGTCTTATAACAAAGTGATCAACAACCAGCCGGACCAGCGTAAGGTTTCTTATGGCAGGGCTATAGATGATGCCACTGCTCCGCTGATAGCCGATATAGGAACAGTGGGTAAAGCAAACAACCGACTGTTCTCTGACCTGGATGAGAACATCTATATCGCCAATATAAGCTATTCACATCCCTTCCGTTTCCTGGATAATAAAAGCACTTTCAAAATTGGTGCACTCGGACAATACCGTACCCGCAATTTCCACGCACGTTATATCGGCCTGAAACTGGACCAGATAAAAGATGGTGCAGATGCAGTAGCACAACGTCCTATTGAAAGCCTGTATGCAAATGATGTGCTGGACCAGAACTATTATACACTGGACGATATCACTTCCACGGTAGATGAATACAGGGCTAAAACAACCACCGGCGCAGGCTACCTGCAATTCGACAACAGGCTGTCTGACAAGTTCCGCCTGGTATGGGGTGCACGCGTTGAATACTTCAACCTGCAGTTAAATGCACCGATCAATAATCCTTCTGTTAAAGTTGATAATGACTGGATAGATGTGTTGCCTTCAGCAAACCTGACCTATATGCTGAATGAAACTTCTAACCTGCGTGCTTCTTACTACCGCACTGTAGCAAGGCCTGAACTGCGCGAAGTTGCGCCGCTGTCTTATTACGACTATGAAATGTCTTCTCTTATCAACGGTAATCCAAGATTGGTACGTAGCCAGATAGATAACGCAGATATCCGCTATGAACTGTTCCCCAATCCAGGTGAAGTTTTATCAGGATCTGTATTCTACAAACACTTTAAGAACCCGATAGAAAGCAGGGTTACTTCATCTGGTCTGAGCCAGTATGACATCACACCGAACAACTACCCAAGCGCTTATAACGTAGGTGCTGAAGTAGAGGTCCGTAAAAAGCTTGGTTTCCTGGCAGAGAATAGCTTCCTCAACAGTACTACCTTCTATGCCAACGTTGCATATATCAAATCTGTAGTGGACGATAACACCGTAGCAAATGGAAAAGACAGGCCATTATCCGGTCAGTCCAACTACGTGATCAACACCAGCCTTTCATACGCCCTGCCTAATGATAAAGTAAGCTTCAACCTGCTGTACAACAGGATAGGACAACGCTTATACCTGGTAGGCGAAGGCGGTGGCGCTGACGGTTCCGGTAAGCTCGGTAACATCTATGAAAGTCCGCGTAACCTGCTTGACTTCCAGGCCAGCGCCACTATCAGCAAACGTAGCAGCTTCCGTCTGAATGTAAAGGATATCCTCAATGCAAGATACCAGTTCTACTATGACCAGAACGGTAATAACAAGTTCGATAATCCTGTTTACCGTAAAGGTTCCATCAATACCAGCGAAGATTATCTGTTGTCCAGATACCGCCCTGGTACTACGTTCACACTGACTTATACCTATCACTTAACCAAATAATCTGTTAATGATATTGTAATATATCCTTAACATATCCATCATAGTGCGATAATAATTTTGAAAACTAAACAATTGAAACATCATTCCATGAAAAGGTATTTTTTCCTATTAATGACAGTAGCATCTCTGGGTATTCTGAGCGCTTGTAGCGACGATGACAATGATAACCCAAACCCAGGCGGTGGAGACAGCACTTACGTTACACTGAAAGGGGACATCACAGCTAACCAGACTTTAAAAGCGGACAAGAAATATTTACTGAGCGGCTTTGTATACGTAAAAAGTGGCGCTACACTGACTATCGAACCTGGTACAGTGATCGTTGGTGAAAAAGCTACACAAGGCGCTCTGGTTATCACCCGTGGTGGTAAGATCCAGGCAGAAGGCACTGCTGCAAAACCAATCATCTTTACTTCTGCACAGCCTGCAGGTGCCCGTTCTCAGGGTGACTGGGGTGGTATAATCATCCTGGGTAAAGCAAAAGTAAACGCTACTGCCGGTGAAGCCAAGATCGAAGGTGGTCTGGTACCTACCGCAGGTGGTGATGAAAAACAATATATCTGGTACGGTGGTACTGACGATGCAGATAACTCCGGTGTACTGAAATACGTACGTATCGAGTTTGCAGGTATCGCTTTCTCTCCTGATAACGAGATCAACGGCCTGACTATGGGCGGTGTTGGTAGCGGAACCAAGATCAGCTATGTACAGGTTTACCGTTCAGGTGATGATGCTTTCGAATGGTTTGGTGGTTCTGTAAACTGCGATCACCTGGTTGCTACTTATACCTGGGATGATGACTTCGATACTGACAACGGTTTCTCCGGTAAAGTACAGTTCGGCGTTGCGCAGCGTTATAAATCAATCGCTGACGTATCCGGCTCTAACGGTTTCGAATCAGACAACGATGCTAACGGTACTACAAACGCTCCGCAGACTAAAGCATTCTTCTCTAACATGACCATTGTTGGACCTATCCAGTCCGGTGCTTCTACTTCCGGTATCAACGCTAACTTCCAGCATGGTGCTCAGATCCGCCGTAACTCTTCAATGAGCCTTGTAAACTCTATCCTGATCGGTTTCCCTATCGGTGTATACATTGACGATAGCAAAGTTGCTTCTCACAAAACTTCCCAGAACGCAAGCGAAGGTTCTCTGGTGTTCAAAAACAACATCATTGCGGGTTGCCCTACTGTGAACAAGAGCGAATGGAGTGCTGCTGATGCTGCTGCATGGACTACATGGTGGTCTGCTACCGGTACAGAAGTTATTGCTAACGTACAGGACGTGCTGATGACCAACCCTTACCAGTACTCTGCAGGTGTTTCTTCTTCTAACGTAGGTACTGCTAACTTCCTGCTGAAAGCAGGTGCTACTGCACTGACCGGCGCATCTTTCGCTGAGCTGACCGGTTTCACTACAGTTGCTTACCGTGGTGCATTTGATGGTACTACTGACTGGACTACCGGTTGGACTACTTCCGGTGCAGAGAAAACTGCTTACTAATAAATACATCCATCATTTATAGCTGTACAGTTCTGGCCAAAGGCCAGAACTTCTCTCACAAAAAAGATCGCTTTTGCCGAAGGCAAAAGCGATCTTTTTTATACAGTTCTTAACAGCAGATACTTAAAGCACCCTTTGCGGTTGTTTCTTTTGTATACCCATTTCCGCTTCATAAATAGCATTCACTGTTTTTATAACAGCATCCGGCGTTACAGAGATACTATCAATCCCTTGTTCTACCAGGAACTTGGTAAAATCAGGAAAATCAGAAGGCCCTTGTCCGCAGATCCCTACCTTAACATGTTTTTTCTTGGCAGCCGTGATCAGTATACTGATCATCCTCAGCACTGCAGGACTACGCTCGTTATATAGTCCCGCTACTAACGCAGAATCCCTGTCAAGCCCCAGTGTAAGCTGTGTAAGATCATTTGAGCCGATAGAGAATCCGTCGATATGCTCTGCAAATTCTTCCGCCATCATAATATTGGAAGGTATTTCAGCCATCAGGAATACTTCCAGCCCATTCTTACCACGTTCAAGCCCCGCTTGCTTCATTGTATCCAGTACTCTCAGCAGCTCTTCCACAGTACGGCAGAAAGGTATCATCACTACTACATTCTTTAGCCCCATTTCCTCTCTCACCTTACTGATAGCTTTACATTCCAGTGCAAATGCAGCTTTGTATTTATCTGCATAATAACGGGAAGCGCCCCGCCATCCTATCATGGGGTTCTCTTCTTCCGGTTCAAAATATTTACCGCCAAGAAGATTATAGTATTCATTGCTCTTGAAGTCAGAGAAGCGAACTATTACTTTACCGGGATGAAATGCCGCAGCTATTTTGGCAATACCATAAGCCAGCTTCTGTACAAAGTAGGCCTCTTCATTCTCATACCCTTTGATCAGTTTAGCGATGCCGGCGCTGAGCTCTGCATCGTTCAGGCTACGATGATGTAACAGGGCAAGCGGATGTACTTTGATATAGTTGTTGATGATGAATTCTTCCCTGGCCAGCCCTACACCTTTGTTGGGCAGATGGGAAAACTGAAAGGCCATGGCCGGAGATGCCACGTTCAGCATGAGAGCTGTCTTCACGGGAGGCAGCTCCCGCAGGTCAAGCGATTCCTGGATATAGGGGATCTTACCACTGTAGATAATGCCCTCGTCTCCTTCTGAACAGCAGACAGTGATCTCCTGGCCGGAAGAAAGTATCTCTGTGGCATTGCCGCAACCTACAATAGCTGGTATCCCCATTTCACGGGCAATGATAGCGGCATGACAGGTTCTGCCGCCTTTATTGGTGACAATAGCAGCAGCCATTTTCATGATAGGCTCCCAGTCGGGATCTGTCATGTCAGTGACCAGTATATCGCCCGGTTTGAATTCAATACCTTCTGTTACACGTTTGTCGAGAGAGAAGAGAATGTTCACTGTTCCCGCAGCTATTTTATCGCCTACGGCTATTCCCTTCAACAGGGATGTTGCTTCTCCGGTATGCTTCAGTGAATAGGAAGTGATCGTGTGATGTTCACGCTGGGAGTGAATAGTTTCAGGACGGGCCTGCACAATGAACAGTTCATTGGTAAGACCATCTACAGCCCATTCTACATCCATAGGGCACCAGCGCCCTCTGAGGGCTGAATAATATTCTTCTATGCGGCATACCCATTCCGCCAGTTGCAGTATCTGTGCATCTTTCAGACAGAACCGCTGCTGGTTCACCCTTTCTACAGGAATGATCTTGGTACGCTGGTCATTGCTTTCACCATAGATCATCATTTTGTCTTTGTTACCCAGCTTCTTTTCAATGATAGGCGTGTGCTGTTCTGAAAGGGCAGGTTTGAAGACGATGAATTCATCGGGCGATACAGCACCCTGTACTATCATTTCTCCCAACCCGAAGGATCCGTTGATCACCACTACATCTTTAAACCCGGACTCAGTATCGAGAGAGAAAGCTACACCGGAGGTACCCAGATCAGAGCGCACCATTTTCTGTACGCATACAGAAAGGCCAATGCTGAAGTGATCATATCCGAAGTTCTGCCGGTAGCTGATAGCCCTGTCTGTAAAGAGGGAGGCAAAACAGTTACGCACCGCATCTATAAGAGCGGCAGGCCCTCTTACGTTCAGATAGGTTTCCTGTTGTCCTGCAAAGGAGGCGTCCGGAAGGTCTTCTGCAGTAGCGGAAGAGCGTACAGCTACATCGGTAATGTCCTGGTCATACTGAGCAGAAAGAGCATGGTAAGCACTGATGATCTCAGTACTCAGCTCATGCGGGAATTTGGTGTTGCTGATAGACTGACGGATCTTCTGGCCAGCTCGGCGCAGGGTTACAAGGTCAGTAAAGTTGATGCTGGCAATCTGCTCGCGGATGAACTGTTCAAGCCCGCTCATGCTCAGGAAACTGTAATAGGCTGCGGTAGTGATAGCAAAGCCGGAAGGAATGTTAATACCTGCTTTAGAAAGGTTGGCTGTCATTTCCCCTAAAGAAGCACACTTTCCACCAACAATAGGAAGATCCTCCAGGCATAGCTCCGCCAGCGGAATGACGATACGTTTTTCCATTGATGAAGATTGATTTGGTGTATGTAGCTTAAAGATCATGATTATTATCGTACAAATACCGCACAGTGTGGAAAGCCGAAAACAAATCAGTGAAATAGCAGAAAACGGGATATTTTTTCGGATCAGGACGTCTTATTCTACGTAATTTTGGTAAAATCATCCCCAATGAATTTCACGTTAGATGAAACGGACCTGCATATACTGGACCTGTTACAGGAAGACGCGCGTTTGACTAATAAAGAAATAGCCTCGCGGCTGGGCAAATCAATGACGGCTATTTTTGAAAGAATAAAGAGGTTGGAAGCAGAAGGATATATTAAAGGGTATATAGCTATTGTAGACAGGCATAAAATGGATAAACATGTGATCGTGTTCGTAAATGTGACCTTAAAGGAGCAAAGTCACGAAGCCTGTAAATTGTTCGAAGAAAAAGTAAATGCTTTCCCGGAAGTGATGGAGTGCTATATGGTGAACGGGCAAAGTGATTTCCTGCTGAAAGTAATGATAGCCGATATAGATGAATATGAGCTTTTCCTGTCCAATAAATTATCGAAGCTGGAATGTGTCAGTAAATTATGCAGCCTGTTCGTTATCTCAGAAACCAAACATGAAAATGCCCTGTCACTAAGTCCAGGGCATTTTGTCAGAACATTTAAGCATGGTAAAAAAGATTAGGCTCAGGGATTTGTTTTCCTGAATCGGTCGCTTGTATAACCGGTGCCGCAGAAGGCGCCCCACATATCAAATCTGATCTGGGAACTGGCCACTTTTTCTACTTTATAAGTTACTTGCATCTCAGGAAAACTGAGAGTAAGCAGGTAGGTATTGTCGCCCGCTGTCTCAAGTTTGTAAGGTCCTGCATTGTCCGAGTTGGGAGTATGCATGGTAAAGCGTCCCTTAGTGCTGAAGGTGTAGATCACCGTATCTCCGGCAACGGGAGCCCTCCAGAGGCTATCCATAAGGGGAAGGCGTCCATCCAGCTGCCAGGTACCGGCAATATCCTGGTTAATGAGAGGCGCCTCGTCATTCTTTTTTGAACAGGCGCAGATAAATAATACAGTACAGAATAAAAGGCCTTTAAGAAAAGTTGTTTGCATAGCGGGGATTTTCCATAAAACGCACATGAAAAAAGATTAGTTACACCAATACATAAAATTTAACACTGATAAAGGATAAAGTTAATATTAGGGTAACACTGTGTTAACACTCGGTTTTTATTTTTGGAACCATGCGAACAGAAAAGAATCACCTATAATGCGAATTTTCCTTTCTAACGCAGTCCTGGTAAGCCTTTAACATGCTTTGACTGTAGTACCTGCCTGAAATTGCTTAAAGTCGTCCCGGAAAGAAAATTTTAACATATAAACCGATGAGATAATTCATAACTCATTGGCTGTGATACGTATGCTCCTGTGTTAACATTAATTTAATATTGTGTTAACATGGGCATAATGTAGCTGGAATACGTTTGCGTCAAAATTCAAAAGACGTGAATAAGAAATTCTATTCATTACTGTTATTTGCAGGCATCCTTATTTTAGCATCAACTGGACTGAGAGCGCAAATCACCACCTCCCAGGTTACGGGAAAGGTTGTGAGCAGTAAAGGTGAGGCACTTCCAGGTGTAACCGTACTGGCAGTGAACACATCCACAGGCACCCGCTACGGGGCACAAACCAACGGCGACGGACGTTATCTCATTAACAACGTAAACCCCGGTGGTCCTTACACAATCACCGTTTCATTTATCGGATATAAAAAGGAAGAAAGGCTGGATATCAACCTCGGGCTAGGTAGCAGCACCTTTAACTTCCAGCTTACAGATGCTTCTACAGCACTGAGCGAAGTAGTGGTAAAAGGTAACAATACCGGTAAAGCCGGTGGTTTCCGTGTTGGACAGAGCCAGTTGAAAACACTGCCTTCTATCAACCGTAGCTTCCAGGACTTTACCCGTGCTACACCACAGAGCAACAATAACTCCTTCCTGGGTACCAACTATCGTTACAATAACGTAACACTGGATGGCGCCATCAATAATGACGCTATCGGCTTCAGCCCTTCCATGGGCGGACAGAGCAACAGCTCCGGCCAGCCAGGCAGCAGCACCCGTTCCAACCCTGTATCCCTGGACGCTATCCAGGATATCCAGGTATACCTGGCTCCTTATGATGTGAAGATCGGTAACTTCCTGGGCGGTAGTATCAATGCCGTAACCCGCAGCGGTACCAACGAATTTCATGGTTCCGTATACGGTTTTGGCCGTAACGCTGATATGATAGGTAAGAACAACGCCGGAGACGGTGCTAAACTGCCTTCCAGCTTCCATGACTACCAGACAGGTGTTCGCCTGGGTTTCCCTATCATTAAAGACAAACTGTTCTTCTTTACCAACGAAGAGATAGCCCGCCGCCGTGACCCGGTGATCCTGGGCGCAGGATCTGCAGACATGCCGCTGATCACTGTAGCTGAAGCTCAACAGATCAGGGACCACATGCTGAGCCTGGATATTGACAAGACCGGTAAATATGATCCGGGAACTTATGGCAATACTTCCATTTACTCCAACTCCAATAAGTTCTTCAACCGCCTGGACTGGAACATCAACGATAAACACCAATTGTCACTCCGTAATAATACCATTACCTCTGAGGCAACTAACCTGGAGCGCGATCAGCAGAACTTCCGTTTTGGCGGTATCGACTTCAAACAGGTGAATAATCAGTCATCTACTGTGGCTGAACTGAAAAGCCGTTTCTCTAATACACTCTCCAACAGCCTGATCATCGGTTATTCCAATATCCATGATTATCGCGATCCGCTTTCCGATCCTTCTCTGGCACAGATCCAGATCAAATCCAGAGGTGGTACCATCTTCCTGGGTACTGACCGTGAAGCGTCTATCTTCGACATGAAACAGAAAACCTTTGAATTCACTGATAATGTGAACATCTTCAAAGGAAAACATAACATCACCATCGGTACACACAACGAGCTGTATAACATTACCTATGGTTTTGTAAACTCTTGGAATGGCCGTGTAGACTATGAGAGCATTACAGACTTCCTGGCAGACAATCCAAGCCGTGTACGTGCTAACTTCAATTACACCAACAACAGCCGTGACTATATCATGGCTAACCCTCCTGCTAAATTCAAGATCGGTATGTTCAGCCTGTATGGTCAGGACGAGATCCAGCTGACAGACCGCTTCAAGATCACTCCGGGCATCCGTTTCGATTATACCGCACTGCCTGACAAGCAATCTCTGAGCGATAAAACTACCAATGCTCCGGTAGATGCAAACTATGGCACTACCTATACTTATACCAAACCAAAAGATATCAGGAACAAATACCTGAACAATGTCCAGATCTCTCCCCGCTTAGGTTTCAACTTTGATATCAATGGCGATCAGAGCCTGGTGTTACGCGGTGGTACCGGTCTGTTTACCGGACGTATTCCGTTCGCATGGTTAGGTTATGCTTATTATAACAATGGTACCAGCTTTGGTGCATATGACAAACGCTTCAACTCAACCACTAAACCGGTAACAGGCAGCAACCCTGTTAAAGTATCTGACCAGGGCGGCGCTCAGTTCGTATCTGCACAGGGTGTTGACGTACACGATGCTACCGGCGCTACACAGGTAGACCTGATAGATAATAACTTCAAGATGCCGCAGATGTGGAGAAGCAGTGTGGCTCTGGATTATTCTACTACTGACAGATGGCGTTTCACTGTAGAAGGTATCTACACTAAAACAATAAAAGACCTGAAATTCCAGCAGATCAACCTGGTAGATAATCCTACTTACATGGTGTATGACACCAAACAGCAGCAGCCTATCTATAGTGGAGCAAAGATCAATTCCAAGTTCACCAACGCTTACCTGCTGTCCAATACCAATAAAGGTTATCGTTATGCGATTACAGGTCAGGCCAGCAAAGCGTTTGACTTTGGTATGAACATCTCTGCTGCATATACCTACGGTCAGTCAAAAGACATCACCAACGGTATCCGAAACTCTATGGAATCAAACTGGCAGCTGAACCAGGCGCTGAATCCAAACAACCCTCAGCTGGCATATTCCAACTTTGATATCCGTCACCGTATCGTAGCTACTGCAAGCTATAAAGTAGACTGGTCACACCAGGGCCGCTTTATTTCCAACTTCGCCCTGTTCTTCAATACAGCTTCCGGCGTACCTTTCTCTTATGGTTTCGTGAATGCAACTATCCAGGGTACACCACAGCAGGTGAGCCTGGTGTATATCCCGAAAGACCAGACGGAAGCACGTCAGTTCTTCTCTGCTGCTAACCAGGATATGGCTGATGCATTCTTCTCTTATGTAGAAGGTGATAAATACCTGCGCACACGTAAAGGCCAGTTCACCGAGCGTAACGGTGGCCGTACTCCATGGAATACACAGGCTGACTTCCGTTTCACACAGGACTTCAACTTCAAGGCCGGCAAAAGCACTCATACGCTGACGCTGACTTACGATATCATTAACCTGACCAACCTGCTGAATAAGAACTGGGGTATCCAGTACTTTTCACCAAATACCTTCAACTCAACTGCAAGCGTAGGTCTGAGCACTGCTACCGCTGGTACTGCTACTACTTACCCTGTTTATACCTGGAGCAATCCTGGTACGCCGTACTCAAAGGATTTCTTTGCAAGCAGGCACCAGATGCAGTTAGGTCTGAGGTATAGTTTCTAAACTGATTTGTTAATACGCTGATAATGTAGGGGTAACAATGCAGTAATACAGTGGGGTTACCTTTATAATACAATTTGAACGTAAGCGTAGATTTTCATAAGCTGTTTTAGCCGACGGTCCCGGGAGTTGTCCCGGGACTTATTTTTTATATAGTACCGCGGTTTAAATTTTTAGCCGTCGCAGGCCAGCTTCTTCTCTGCTAAAAGAAAAAGGTTTCGCCGAATGCGAAACCTTTTTCTTTTAGCAATTTTTCCGCGTATACCCCGAAAAAGCTATTATAATCAGTTAATTATCTTACCTGTACAAACTTCCTGCTCATTTGCCCTTTTGATACTCCTTTTAACCAGTCATCTATTTTAATGGAAGTATCATTAACCCGTTCTACCTCCAAATATTGTGGAATGGAATCCTGCCCGGTAATGATCACTTTGACTTTCTCCCCATCAGCAATCACTTTATAAGTTCCCGTCAGATGATAAGTCTTTGCATCAAACACAAACCTGCCATTTGAGCTGAACACGTAATAAGCGGAATCTGCTGCCGCGACAGGCTTCCATACACTGTCGGGCATCGTCAGGCTTTCTGACAGCTGCCAGGCGCCTGTTACATCAATGGAAGGAGTAGCTTCCACATCATTTTTCTCGCAGCTGCAGAACAACATGAGGAGCAGCCAGCTTGTCAGTGTCAATAGTGATCTCATGCATAGGAGTTTGTAATATTAGAACGCAAAATATATTCCTAAGTTACATCAGACAGCGACAAAAAATGGCAGGTAGTCGATTTACAGCCCCAGGCTCTTCGCGTATTTCTCCGGGTTTTTGTCGAAAACCCTTTTACAGGTCGGGGAGCAAAAGTATACCGTGTCATTCTGATAAACGCTGAATTCATGATACATAGTATCATATGGCATGCCACATACTGGATCTGGCAGTTTTCCCGCCAGAGCGGCATTTTCTGCAGGGGCCTGTCCGGAAGGAGCAGATGTCATTGTTACACTATCCTGCGCAGGAGCTTCTTTTTTGGCAGCGTTGTTACAGGCAGCCAGTAATCCCGCCAGCAGCAGGATATATATAATATTTGATGCTTTCATTTAGAATTATAGATAGATGATGGTAATCAGGCAGTTACTTATTTTCTTTGGTAATCCGCATTACCAGGGTGCGGAAATAAAGTTTCAGCGTCATAGCCAGCACCACGGCGCCAGCCAGGCTCATTGTGAAGATCATACCTGTAGTGGTCATTGCTTTATCCGCCAGCGCAGGCAGATAAGGAAATACCAGGGCTGCAATGGCAACCAGGAATATATTACGGATTTCTCTGCGATATTGTCTTAAAAGGCCGGTCATATGTGTGGGTTTTAAATCCGGTGAATAATAAGGCAAAATTAAGAGATAATAAGTAATTGTAGGTAACCATCTCTTAACGGGCCGCAGGCCGGCTTCTCCTCAAAAAAAGAGGGGATTGCCATTCGGCAACCCCCTCTTTTAAGCAATGTATTAATCAATTTACCAGATAACCACACGCGCAGAATCAGCCAGGGACATTTTTGTGCCCGGAGCACAATTCCATGCCGCAGCAAACTCTTTCAGATGAGGCAGAGGGCCATTAATACGGTCTCTTGCCGGAGAGTGAGGATCTGTCTGTATCTGGTTACGTAAAGCAGCTTCTGTAGTGTTGGCATGCCATACCTGCGCCCATCCCAGGAAGAAACGCTGTTTCCAGTTGAAGCCATCTATCAGCGCTGGCTCGGGTTTCCCTTTCAGGGATTTCTCCAAAGCATAATATGCCAGTGTCAGACCTCCCAGGTCAGCTATGTTTTCACCAATGGTCAGTGCGCCGTTAATGAAGAAACCTTTTTGTACTTCTATTTTATTGAAGTAAGCAATATATCGGTTCGCTAATCCCATAAAGTTCTTACGGTCAGCATCGGTCCACCAGTTTTTCAGGTTACCGTCTGCATCGAACTGAGAGCCCTGGTCGTCAAAGCCATGGGTGAATTCGTGACCTATTACAGCGATGATACCTCCATAGTTGATCGCGTCATCAGCATCAGCATTGAAGAATGGAGGCTGGAGTATACCGGCAGGGAATACCACTTCGTTGTTAAGCGGGTTGTAGTAGGCGTTTACTGTCTGCGGCGTCATACCCCATTCAGCCTTGTCAACCGGTTTGCCGATCTTGTCCAGTGCTTCTTTATGGCTATAGTTGCTGGCAGATACCAGGTTTTCTATCAGGGTGCCTGGTTTTACATCTATAGTGGAATAGTCTTTCCATTTATCAGGATACCCGATCTTATATGTAAATGATGCAAGTTTCTTGTGAGCCATTTTCTTTGTGGAATCACTCATCCAGGTCAGCGCATCTATTCTTTCGCCATATACGCTGCGTACGTTCTCGATCATGTCAGATACTTTCTTCTTGGAGCTTTCCGGGAAGTATTTCTTGGCGAATATCTTGCCCAGCGGCATACCCATGGTGCCATCTGTAGCGCGGATAGCGCGTTCCATACGGGGCTTCTGCTGTTTTGCACCGCGCATAACGGTAGCAAAGAAGTGGAAGTTCTCGTCATCGATGGGTTTAGGCAGGTAGCTGGCAAAGTGAGACAGCAGCTGCCAGCGCATCCATGTCTGCAGTGTAGCCAGCGGCGTAGTTTTTAATAGTGTGGCAGCATTTTTCAGGTATGCTTTGTTCTGAAGTATGAGGGTATCTGCTTTTATGCCCTGGCTGGTGGTGAAAGCGTCCCAGTCAAAGTCGCCCGCCAGTTTCTTCAGATCAGCATAGCTGGTTTTATTATAAGTAGCTACCGGGTCACGGAGTTCTACATTGGTAAGCTGGAGCTTTGCCAGTTTGGTTTCAAAGTCCAGGATGGTTTTACCGGGTTCTGCATCTTTGAATCCTGCCTGTGAGAATTGTTTATTGATATGAGCAACAAATTCGTCGCGCACATTTTTTGTAGCTGAATCCTGTCTTTCGTAGTAGCTTTTCTCTCCCAGGCTCAGTCCGTCCTGTCCCTGGTAGAGGGCGTTCATTTTACTGTTGCGCGCATCTGCCTCCACGCCAAAACCGGTAAAGGTAGGTACGCCAGGGATCTGCAGTTCACCTGCTACTTTGGCAAGATCTGCCAGGTTCTGAATACCGTTAATCTTATCGAGATAAGGTTGTAATGGGGTGATACCCAGTTTCTCGATAGTAGTGGTGTCCAGGAAGGAGCGGTAGAAATCGGAGATCTGCTGTTCTTCAGTGCCTTTCTTCAGTTCTTTTTGCTCTGCCAGGGAAAGTATGATGCCTTTCAGGCGTACTTCCTTATTTTGCTTGTCCAGTACATTGAAAGCGCCCCAGCGGCTTTCTGTGGAGGGAATGGGATTGTTTTTCTTCCAGCTGCCGTTCACAAACTGGTCGAAATCGTCGCAGGGATTGGCGCTGGAGTCAATGGAACTTACTTCAAAGGCAGGAACTTTGGTTGTATCTGCACCTGCCTGTTCTTTGGTGTTGTTGCTGTTACAGGCGGCCATAAGGGATACGGCTGCCAGCAATGGTAGTTGTAAAGCGTAAAAGCTCTTCATAATGTAAACAGGTTTATTCTTTAAAGATAGCTAAAACAGGCCATGCGGATGCACCGCTTTTTTATAAACGGTGGTTTGCATCCTGTTTAGTAGGTTTGTACCATGTTTTAAAAGCAAAATGTTCATGACTTTCAGATTTAAACTTTTCAAGGCGCTTAACGGCATTAATCTTTTCATTTCCTCTTTCTTTCTTTTGATGGTATTGATGTCATTTATGGCAGGTGGAGGATATCAGGCGCTGATCTCCCTGGTGCTGTTTGGCGCTGTATGTATCCATTGTGTACTTTCCCTCTATCTGCAACGGGCCCTGCAGGACCCTTCCTTTGTGCTGAAGGAGAATACGCCGGGAGGTGTCCAGATCATGGGTGGGCTGAGCATACTTTTTGGTGCTTTTATCCTGCTTGGATGTATAGCTTCCCTGTCTCAGCAGGACCTTTTTATAAAAGAGGCCACCAGCCAGCTGTCCGACAGCCAGGCGGCAGAGATAAAAGGCCTTATCAGGAAGCTGTTTGTAGGCCTTTTATACTTTATCATCCTTTATTCAGTCAGCGTTATCGGGAATGCGGTGTTGTCGTTCTATTTCCTGAAACAATGGAAGAACAGGAAAGATGACGACTCTGACATTAACTTTGACCTGGATGCTTAACTTTATTTACTAAACGATATTTATGGAACCATTAGCAGAGAGACTTAGACCGGAGACCCTGGATGAGCTGGTGGGACAGGAACACCTGACTGGTAAGGACAGTATCTTACGTACAGCCATCAGGCAGGGAAAGATACCTTCCATGATCCTATGGGGCCCTCCGGGGGTGGGAAAGACCACTATCGCCAACATTATCGCACATACACTGGAAGTTCCTTTTTATACCCTCAGCGCTATTGCCGCCGGAGTAAAAGAGGTAAGAGAGGTAATTGATGTTGCCCGTAAACAAGGCCATGCTGTATTATTTATAGATGAGATACACCGGTTCAATAAATCCCAGCAGGACGCTCTTCTCGGAGCGGTGGAAAAAGGCATTATCACACTGATAGGCGCTACCACAGAGAACCCGTCATTCGAAGTAAATGCGGCATTGTTGTCCCGTTGCCAGGTGTATGTACTGAAACCATTGGGAGAGCCGGAACTGCTCCTGTTACTGCAGCAGGCAATGACCCGCGATGAATGGCTTGGCAGCAGGGAGATAGAATTAAAAGAAACCTCGGCATTATTCAATATCTCCGGCGGAGATGCACGTAAGCTGCTCAATCTCTTTGAGCTGGTGGTGAATACGCTGCAGAATGAGAAGCCCATTGTGGTAACAGATCAGAAGGTGATGGATATTGCGCAGCAACGGGTAGCTATCTACGATAAATCGGGCGAGCAGCATTATGATATCATTTCTGCTTTTATCAAATCCATCCGTGGAAGTGATCCCAATGCAGCGGTCTATTATCTTGCCCGCATGATAGAAGGAGGTGAAGATGTGAAGTTCATTGCCCGCCGTTTGCTGATCTCTGCTTCTGAAGATATTGGAAATGCCAATCCGAACGCACTCCTGCTGGCTACCAGCTGCTTCCAGGCGGTGACAATGATAGGCTATCCGGAAGCCAGGATCATTCTTTCACAGTGTACTACTTATCTGGCATCTTCCCCCAAGAGTAATGCCTCCTATATGGCTGTCAACAATGCACTTTCTACTGTTAAACAAACAGGAGATCTGCCGGTGCCTATGCACATACGTAATGCACCTACCAAACTGATGAAAAATCTCGGGTATAATAAAGGATATGAATATTCCCATGACTTTGAAGGGAACTTCTCTCCGCAGGAATATCTCCCTGATGAGATCAAAGGGTTGAAGCTCTATGATCCCGGTAAGAATGCCAGGGAAGATGAGTTGAGGAAATACCTGAGGGGATTGTGGAAAGAGAAGTATGGGTATTAAGATCATTCCAGCCAGAATAAAGCGAGGGTGTCTTATGAATAAATAAGACACCCTCGTTACAATATCATTTTTTAGCTAACGGTCTCTTTGAAGATTATAGAATCTTTTGAACCGGATACAATGCACCTGGTTCTTATTACCTTTCCTTATTAGTTCAATGCCGGTAATATGTTGTTCAGGAATTTCATGAGCATTGATATTTTCTTCTTCTCTTATGCCGGCAGTGTCCCAGTTTTGTACCAACTCAACCGTTTTTTGGGTAAACAGGTTGGTCTCACCATAATTTAACACACCCCTGTTATAAGTATAGCTAAGGCTACCCTTTGATGTCCATATCATAACGGAATAAGTGCCTGACTCAATGGCATATGACTGAAGCATATGCAGGGTATCAATATCCCTGACCAGGGAGTTAAGATGGCCGGTCTTAAATACCTGCATACGGATGTCATGGAAGGTTTTTCCTTTCCATGCACTGTTTTTAACAGAACAGGACACTTCCATTTGCTTTGATATGGTGGTAAAACTATCTGTTTTACAGGCACTGAGCAGTAGTGTAAGTAATAGAACGACTGATAATACTCTCATAACCGCAATATTAATAATTATATGGTATCTGTTTTTTACTTAACATTTTATAATTGGTATTGCCGGCAGCGTCATAATACAGGCTTTGCCTGGTGCCCGCTTTTAGTAACCTTGTTGATGAGTCTCCGTTGCCATTGGCATCCACTCCGTAGAAGGCTCTGAGGGGAACATTGTTTTCTGCACGGATCAGGTTCTCAATATGTGTAGAATATAGTTCAGCATTAGGAATAGCTTCAGGAGCCCCGTTGGGATCGGTAACGGTTTTCCAGGTATTCCTGTTGATCGTGTTGTTCCATACATCACGTACATGAGCCATTTCATGCGCTAATCCTATAAAGGCAGGCCTGTTAGTGTTGCCTTTCTCATCAGGAGCAGAAGTAAGAGAGGCCGGATTCCAGTGTACATATCTTCCATTTTGTCTGTCCGCTCCGTTTGAAGGCCCCTGAGCAATCTGTACACTCATATTGGTATTCAGGTCACTAAGATCAGCTACTAACTTTTTACCTGTTTGACCTCCTGTTTCCAGGTCTGAAAGTGCTTTGGTTACCTGTGCGGCAAATTTATTATCGCCGGTATATAAAGATCCGTTGCTGTCCACGAAGCCGGTAATACCGTTTTCATCCTGTCCATAATGATACGTAGTTTCTTTAAAATCATATTGCCCGGTTTGCTGATTCAGCACCTGGCTGGCTATTACAAGGATGATACTGTCCCCATTAGAATCAATAATATTGACTGGATTGTTGGCGCCATATTGATATGGAGATAGCAGCTGATATTTTTCCGCAAATCTGTCCTGCGTGAAGAATCTCCCTATCTGGGGATCATACATTCTGGCGCCATAGGCGTACCATTCTAATCCGCTGCCATCCTTAAACTCTTCGCTTTGTAATTCTTTGCCATTATATTTCATCCTGTTGGCGGCATAATTAGTTCCTTTCAGGGCATTGGAAGAGATGCCCGCCATCGCAAGCCCAAAAGGATAATAATGCGTTTCTTCCAATACCGGGCCGCTGGCCAGTGCCAGGCTTACATTATCAAAATAGACGTCCTGGGCTGTTTCGTTGCTTGTGTAGACATACAGAAAACCATTTTTCTGAATCGGCATCTTGTCTACTTTCAGTTCCTGCAATTCATCGGGAGTAGCTTTCAGCTGGCGTACGCCACTGTTGCCTTCAACTAATTTAAAGTTATCATCAAATAAAACAAAGTTAAGGTAGGCTTTTGGACGGTCTGCTTTGTTCGTTTCCGGTGATTTTTCTTTTAAACGTTGGTAATTATTATTATAAAAATCACTATTGAATGGCGTGCTGTTATTGCCGCCTGTGGCATGTGCGTTTTTAACATCAGTTCCTCCAAATGCCTGAATCAGACCGGCAAGCATATCTTCTACTGGCGGCTCTTTTGCATTGTCTTTGGGGCCTTCGGATTTATAAAAGGCATTTGCATTTATCTGTATGCTATCGCCAGCCATTACTCGCAATACCAGAGACGGACCTATCTTTTTCCCTCCGGACCTGGCATTCAGTTTGGCAACAGCTGCATTTGTGGGCTTGTTCCGATCCTCAGGATATCCGGAAGGTTTCTCTGCACGTGTTTCTTCTACATTACTGAACAATGCTGTTTCAGTTGCAGCTGCCGCTGTTTCCATTGTAGCGGTATACATGCTCAGGTCTGTCTGGTCGGTTATTACCAGCCTCACGTTACCCAGATGATCTTTCTCAAAATAGTCAAAGGCATACTTCACCGGTTGTCCGGAAACATATACAGGCCGTATGCGGCCTTCTTCGTGTGACATTACTTCAAGCGTATCCTGCCTGTACACTATGCCGTTGATATAGTCTGTTACTATTGTACGGACAGGGGTTACGGTATTATCAGTTATAGTCTTTTTTAATTTATTGCCAGCCGCATCATACTGATAAGTAATGGATCCTTTTCCTGTAAACGTAATGACCGAAGGAAGGTTAAGATGATTGTAGGTAATGCTGCTGATCCCTTTATTCAGGTCCATGAGCAGACTGCCGTTACCGTTATAGGAGTAGTCATTACCTGTATTGGCGCCGTTAATGAAGTCGCCCAGTTTTGCAGTGACAGTATTGCTGGGGTCAGCCACCGCCAGCAGTTTATTGCTGTTTGCCTGGTAGGTATAGGTTAGCTGGTCAATGGTAGAGATAGCAGTGCCTATCATACCTTTCTGTGTCATAGATTTAATATTGCCGTTAGCATCATACGCAAGGTTACTGACAGAAAAATTCTTGCTGTCCTGTGTCCATGCAGCCCCGGCAGTATTTTGTTGTGTAAAGTCTGCCGTAGTCAGGCGATTGATCTTATCATAGGAATATCCATATGCACGCGCAATCCCATCTGATCTGCTTTTCCATTTTATCCCGGCAAGGTTGCCATTGAATTGATTGCTTACAAAACCATAGTCGTAGTTCAACTCCTGTCCGAACCAGTTAATAGTACTGTTGGTAGTGTTAACGAATGTTTTATTGATACCGGTTATCCATCCCCGGATGTTATATGTATAGCTTAATGAATCGAGCTGGGTAGAGGTACCGGTTACTCCCAGGCGTTTCAGTTTCAGCTGACCTAACTCATCGTAAGTATTGGCAACGATCGTTTTTTCAATACTGGGGTCATCATTCAGCCGTTTCTTAATAGCCATCAGCCGTCCGCCATGATCGTAAGTCATGCTTGTAAGTTGGGTGATCTGGGAAGTAGAGCTTCTGGGGTTCTGATGACGCAGATAGGTGCTCAGTACCGTGCCATTAAAGCTGTACAGAGTGGTCAGAATATCTTTTCCACCTGTATGATTTTCACTGACAACCTGGATCGGTCGCCCCTTATCGTTATAGTAGGTAGTAGTGGTCAGCCATTTGTTTGTATCAAGTACTCTGACCTTACTGCCGGTTACGGCGCCTTTGGTAATCTGGCTATATGCAGCAGGCAGCGCTTCCGGGTATAGTGTATCTGCAGCCTGTGGTTTGGAAACATCTCCACTTACAAATGCAAGTACTCCCGTATAGTCGTAGCTGTCATAGTAAGTATATGTGAGTGGCGTCAGCGCTGAAACCTGGATACCCGGCAGGGCGTTAGTAGCGGTAATGGTCGTAGTGCCCCCTGTAGCAGCAGCATCGATTTCAGCGGCAAATGCTGCTCCTGTAGAAGATTCAAAACCATTCAGCATAGTAATAGAATTAGTTGCTTTGTAGCTACTGCTGCCATCATAAGAATATAAGGTCAGGTCCGTCTGAGCCGGAAACTCGTAGGAAATAGCCTGTGTAGAAGTGGTTGCAGTATTGAGATTTGCTTGTAACGCTTCTCTTGTAGAAGTACCTGTGTAGATGGCTGTCATTACAGGCCGGTTAATATTGTCATAGAATGTAACCAGCCACTCCATAGGCGATTTGGCCCGCTGTACGGAATCCTGTGTAAATGCCACTCTGTCGCGGACGTCATATACCAGGAACACCCTGCCTGCTCCAGGTACTTTTTTTATTATCAGACGATTACGTTCATCATACTGATACCGAAAGCAGAGCTCTGCCGCAATCGGGGTGAGATCCCAACCGGTGCGCATGGCTGTTTCCGTAGCAAGTGGTGGTATAACGAAGCTGACATTTCCCAGAACATCATACACATAGTAAGTGCATAACCAGCCAACATGTGCAGTGAATGTAGCCTGTAGTTGTACTTTTTTCAGGATAAGCCGGCCTTCTCTATCCTTGTATTCTATAACCTGGTTACCTGCTTCATCGATAGTAGCATTCTTGTATAATGTACCGGCAGGATAAGTACTGCTGGTAACAGGAATACCGGTCCCCGGCTGCCAGATACGTACAGAGTCTGCCACTGTATTTACAAGGGACTGATTTTCTACTGGATGATTGGCCCCGTTGTTCCCTGCTGAATAGCTTTTCAATACCTTGTTTAACGGAGATGCTTCATAGTCGGTTTTGCTGTAAAAGATACTTTCTCCGGCCACTCCAGGAAGCAGTGTTGCATTTTTATAAAAAACTGATTGTGCATTAAATGGATCTGTCTTCAACTTTCCATCGTTCACATTTCCACTTTGCGGTATATATGGCAGGTATTTATACGTTTCCCGGCCATAGGCATCATATACTACAGGTACTACCATGTCTTTGCCCTGGAAACTGATGCCTTTGGTTACCGTCTGTAAGGGCCTGCCCAGGCCATCACAATATTCGGTAGTTTGTTTAACCTCGGAAACTTTCCTGGTAGTGGCTGTAACTGCAGCCGGATTCGTTAATGGAATGTCAGGTTCCCATGTCCGTATATAATTGATGGATGTAACAGTATATGCTGAAGGTATGGTATTAGGAGTTGCCGTGGTGCGGACAGAACTATTGGGTTGGTTCTGAGCCTGTACATAGCCGGATATGATCAGCAGTAACACCATCATCTGCATCTCCCTGCGTGTTGAGTTCATATTATGCATAAAAAAGATAATTAATTGGTTAAAGCAGTCTTGTACTGATAGTCTGTTTGCTGGATGATATTGCCGTTCTGGTCGCGCGTGATACGCAGTCTCTGCATACTGTCATACTCGTAATAAAGGGTTCTTCCGGCAGGATCTGTGACGCTGGTCATACCAACAGCAGGCAGATAAGTATAGGTAGATACCTGTGTGTTTTTCATGCTTGCCGCAACCCGTAGTTTGTTCAGTTCTGTTCTTAACTGGGCATCACTGGCCGGATGTTGAATAATGCTGGTGTCCAGTAAACTGATAACGGTATTGTAATCGCTGCCCAATACCTTGGCTACCGGATACTGATAATTATATCCCCATACATATACCTCTTTAGCATCATAATTTTTGGATTGCTGCAAAATATTTCCTTTAGCATCATAGTTATCATATACAACTCTTGGCTCTCTGCTATTGGTCAGTAGCTGCAGGTAAGTAGTATCAGCCTTTACAACATTTTTAGCAGCGTCCCATATCTTGTAAGTATCTGTTTTACGAAGCACGAGGTTTGTATTCACATAGTTATCCTGCTGGATGGGAGGCGCAAGTATATTCCTGGCCACCATCGTGTCAAGTACTATTGTCTTTGCTGTACTAAGCCCAACTATAGTGCTCTTGTCAAAAGGATACCGCGTAGTTGTTTTCTTCGTTTCTCCCTTACTGTTAACGAGTGTCTGATCAACAGGAAAGGAGCGGTATTTGCTGTCGTAAGTAAATGTTTTTTGTGTTTCGAGGAACAGGGTGCCACCTGCATCATAATCCTTTACCTTGCTGGATGTCAACTGTGTTTTTGCTGTCTGTATATAATAAGTGGCCGCATAGTAGTCATCAATGCCAGGACCAAAACACCCCAGGCTTACATTTTCATATTTAAAGCCCAGTTTTATTACCGGGAAGATGTTGGTGCCAAGTTCTGTGTATTCGTTTTCAGTACTTTTTACGAGCTGATAGCCACTGGCAACTTTTTTATAATTCTCTTCTTTACTGATCACGGGTCTGCGCCAGCCATATTTGGTAACCATATATTCGCCGGTCTGACCGGTGGGGAAGCGTTGTATATCCAGTTCTGCTATATCCCTGTAATAGTATATGCTTTTACCTGCATTGGTTTGTGGATCACCTACGTATTTGGTCACCACCGTATAGGTAACGGAGCTTCCGGAAGCCAGGCTCATGGTTGCCACTGGTTCTGACTTATATAATGTCCGGGAGGTTACACCGTAATTGCAGCCTACTCCCAGGGTGCTGAGATAAGAGAATTTGAAGTTTTTGGTGTAGGTAAGAGTATTCATATAGGCCGGATATATGGAGAGCTTGCCATAGCCTGTTTCATTTGCACCATAACGATAGCTTTCTTTTGTCAGCTGCTTGTTATCCGGATCATAACTGCTGATATCAGCTATTCTCAGGCCCCCCGCTACTTTTATCACTTCTACATCTTCTTCAGTATGCCATTGCACGGCAATGCTCGCATAGGCATTGGTGCTGTTTGCATAGCAGTTTGATGTAAGTATGTAGTTGCCGGCAGGAAGCGAGATATTTGTGATAGCATTGACTGAGCCTTGCGGATTGTTGTTGACATTGGAATATAAGACCTGGCCCGTCGACGCATTTGTGAGGCTGACATTCGGCCTCGTATTTTCTTCCATTGTCTGATAGTCCGGATTGTCGTATTGAGGATTGCTGGGATGTGGATACGTGCTGATATTTACAGTGATCTTTGCACTGGGATCATTGACTGGTATAGTCAGATTAATTGTTTGTGTCGGATGCGGATCGTTTGAGGAATTGTTGCCAAATGCTATGCAGGTGCTTGAATGATCAACAGTTGTTGTACCGGATGCAAGGTATTTGTGAGGCTCCCAGTTAAATACAGTGTATCCGCCTGTAGGATAGATGATCTTTTTCAGGATACCAGCTTTCATGTAATCAGCATTGGGTTCACGGTCTGCCCCACCAACTGTATAGGCATAATCCGGTGTATTCTGCGTTGGGATAAGGGTCTGCTTTGCATCATTGATCGTTGCACCATTGTAAAAGCCCCAGTAATCCTGCTGCAATGTGCCCCTGTAGCCTACTTGTTGCGCTTCGTCATATTCAAAGTTATATGTTCCGTTAAGCGTACCATCTCCCTTCCTTTCTTCCAGCCCGGTCAGCTTCAGACGGTATCTTCCTGTATATTGAGAGTAAAGGACCAGGTTGTTATAGTAAGTACCGGTATACTGAAAGTTTGAGTGGAGCAGGTTGAATGACCGTCTCTTCTGATATACATTATTAGCAAGAGCATAGACATCAATACTGCCTAGCCGGCTGCTTCCTCCGTCAAGCCTGTCTTTGATCCTGTTAAATACAAGTTTGCCATTGTTAAATGTAATAGAGTCAACCCTGAATGGACTATATTCCCTGTTCATAACAGAGCTGGAATAATCAAGAACATTGCCTGTAAGAGAAATGGTACTTGCTCCGCTGCTTGTCGAACCCAGGGTGTATTTAGGACCATATGCAGCAGAATAATTAGGTTTGTCCTCTTTTTCATAAGGGTCCTGAGAATAATAAAAATTGATCCCGTCACTTTTATCTGCACTTGTAATCCGTGTCAGCCACCAGGTACTGATGCTTTGCGGTAGGTAATCCACGTCAGAGTTTATCATCATAGCTGTCATCTCCCTTGTTTTAAACTCATAAATAATGCCTTCCTCATCGGTTATCTCAAAGTCTGCACCGGCCCTGCGAATGCGTACGCCGCTTAAGGGTATCTGAAATACATTTTTAGACGTATCGAATGTAAACTCACCGGAGTGACCATTAAAGTTGAAATAGTAACGGTCTGGCTCCGTATCTTTTGTATGTGTATAAGCTGCTGCGTAATAGTAGTCCTGGCTGATGGCTCCTGTATAAGGAATGCTTTGTGTCAGATAACCGCCACTGTAATCGTCCGGCATTCCTACTACTACCCTGGTAATACTGCCCACACCATTCAGTATCCACCCGGTGCCAGCCCAGGATGCAAGATCGTCCGTTCTAAGTCCGGTAGATTCATAGACCAGACTTACCGGAAGAGAGAGGTCTGAAGTCTGGATAGTATAAAGAGGAATGTTGATATCAGGTTTCCCCGTGTAATAACTGATATCATATTTGCCATAGCTGGCAAGTTTTGCAGCTTCCGGATTGGGGGCAATAACCCTGGTTGGTCCGATTGAACCAAGATCATTTTGTGCGGACAGGGATAGAAAACAAAAGCATAACAATGCACATAGAATTAATCTGTTCATAGACGGCTATATTCTTTTAGGCGAGAAATGGTGATACAGAATATTGAACTAAAAATAATTGACATGACTACAGGGGCCGGCTCTGCACCGTCCTGATACTTACATAAAAACACTTATTATTCTAACGGTACAACGGGTCTGTTACAATGTAAAAAATAAGATGATGATGAATCTATATAGCCAGATCAAGGTCGGTATGGAAACAATTACAATGGTAGGGCTATAAGGTTATCTCTTGCATTGCACGTAACGAAAATAATAATCGGAAACGGCTATAGTGCTAACACCTTTGTGTTATTGTTTAATGATTGGAAAAGGAAAGATTTTTAAAACAGGGGGCAACACCCCCTGTTTACTTTAACGTTGCTTCTGATATTTCACTAATCCTTCTCCTGTTTCCCGCTCTGCAAAACCAACCTTTTCCAGCAGCTTTCTGGATGGCGTATTATCTACCGGAGTACGGGCATTAACAACATTTACCTCTTTATTAGTAAATGCCCAGTTAACAATAGTCTCCAGCGCCTCCGCTGCATAACCAAGTCCCTGATGCTGCTGATCCAGCATATATCCTACTTCAGCCTCTCCATTTTCGTCAGGATAACCAGCAAACCCTATACCGCCTATAGAGGTATTGGTATCTTTCAGAATAATCTCCCAGTTTGTATACCATTCATATCTGTCAGGATAATCCAATGTCTGAGGTAGCCAGAAATTGATAAGCGCATCTGTTATTTCTTCCTGGTATAGCGGATCAACCTGCATACGGGAAGGTGTAAGGCCAAGTACGTTTTCCATTTCAGACCGGTCAGATCTGTATAATAATAGCAATAGTTCGTGAGTCAACGGTAATAATTTCAACCGTTCAGATTCTATAAAAAACATGATGAAACTTAATTTGTATAACAATAGAATAACTGCTCACTGTTTCAGTGAGAGAAGGGCATGTAAGAAATGCACTTTAGTTATACAATTCCAGGCGTAGTAACTGGCCTGCTCAGCAGAGTTATGTACAGAGACGATAGTTTATGCATCGAAGGTAAGAAATATACCTTCTAGTTCCGGGAATAAATGATTTTTCCTCCCTTTATAACCATATTTATATCAAACAATACGGTAGAAAAACCTGTTTTCAGATTACCATTAAAAATAACAATATCTGCTTTTGCATCTGCTTTAATAACCCCAACTGATCTTTCTGTCCTATTGCCTTCGCCGCATTTATAGTAGCCGCCTATACACTCAGCCCTTCTTCTACATAAGCTGCAATCGTTTCTTTGACAGCATCTCCGGAATTCCCCAGGCCCCGGATAGTGGTAAAACCGGCATGAAGATAGTCTTTGGCAAAGCCGGTAGCCCGTTTCGCCCTAATATATTGATTTGGAGGATGGAAGCAAACTGCTGAGTCGCCGGGATAGGTAATTTACATTCTGGACACCCCAGCGAGACGGGGAATATTATTATCAGAATTTACTTTTGGATTATTTAAAATAATTCCTATTTTTGCAACCCCTAACAGGGGAAAATGTTTCGGTGAGATGCCTGAGTGGCCGAAAGGAACGGTTTGCTAAACCGTCGTACGGGTTAAACTGTACCGAGGGTTCGAATCCCTCTCTCACCGCAGAAGGGGACAAATCATCATAAAGATGTTTTGTCCCCTTTCCATTTTCGTCGGTATTGCTTACCTGGGATCAAGTTGAAAACTTGGGGGATTTTGATTCTAAGCATAGATTTTGGCTAATCTGTAAAGGAAAAACTCTACATCTCTGACTCCCCTTAGTGCATTTCTAAAGGCTTTAATCTTAGCATTGAACG
>NZ_WRXN01000019.1 GCF_009758205.1 Chitinophaga tropicalis | reverse complement strand
CCTCGTTACTGAATGATATTTTTTGGACCTTTGGGATCAATGCCCCGCTGCATCAGAAAAAATATCATTCAGTAACGAGGCCTGTTAAGTACTTAAGTTTTATTGACACAGTTTATTTTACACACCCTTACAATTAAAAATTTGATATAACCTGGTTCATATACTTTCCCGTTAGACTTGTCATACCTGCAAATCACCAAAGCATGAATAGACTCCGGTGTATCCCTAAGTATGATCGGGCTGCCATTATTTATTTCCGTCTGTACATCCGCGAAAGAAAGATTAAAATGAGAATCTAAAAAAAGGCGGCAACAACTGTTACCACCTTTTTTAGATTCTCACCATTTATTTTTTACAGGCGTCTGTACATGTATGCCCTTTCTCACCGTGCGCATACACATGCTTGCCGCTATCATGGCAGGTCTGGGTGCATACGTGATCTTTCAACTTCATTTTCTTTTCTGTTTTGGCTTTTGGCTGCTCCTTTTTTTTGTCTTGCGCCTGGGTTGCTAATGAAAAAGTTGCCAGGATACAGGTTGCAATGAAAATTTTGCTGATCGATTTCATGTTTCTTTGTTTGTTTTGTTATTGAATAGTTACTTTAATGATGTTACTAATGGCAGGTAACGTAGTAAACCCATTGGGATTAGGTACAGCCTGTATAGGCTTTGATTCAGTCAATGGAGTTCCCGCCAGGTTAAACTGTGTAATACCTGCGCCGGGGAATTGATTCACCGCGGTTCCATCATCATACAATCCAATGGAAGAAGAAACATCGCCTTTCTGCGTAGCATCCCAGCCATTGTCTGAAGTAGCAAAAAACCAGTCGTTGGAGAACCCATACATAGTCGCAATCGCAATCCTGTCACCTTTTATTACCGATAACATTTGAGATACTTTGCCGCCATCAGCGCCATCAATACGTGGCAACAATACTGTATTGGTAGCATCCTTCAGTACATACACTGCTTTTACGCCTTGTTTTGTTTTCAACGTAGCTGCCAGTACATCAGCATTTCCTTTTTGTGCCAGGTCTTTCAGTCCTTCGCCGCGGTCATTTTCTCCTGTCATAAAGAAAGGATTCTGCTCACCGTTGTATACAACCACTAACACAGGTGACAATGGTGTAAATATGCCGGTTTTGCCCATCAGGTAAGTATGCAGTACAGAATTATCGCCCATTTCTGCAATGTTGCTAACACCATTGGCCGAAAGCTTGCCATCTGAGTAGATGGCCTCGGGCAACAATTGGTTACCACCGGCTACATAAGAAAGGGTCCATACACCAGGGCTGAAGGGAGTTTCATTAGCTGTACCACCCGATGTGTTGGTAATAGTAACCGTAAACATAGAATTGCCATTATAGGCTATCGATACCTGCATTAATTTTGAAGCGGCCAGGTAGGTGTTACCATAATCATCAGTTCCATTTACTTCCTTAATGTTCTTTGTCACTTTTTCCATGGTGCCCGGGTGCATTACTGCAGAACCTGGCGCCTGGTTTACCCGCGTACCATTGTCCCATAGTTTTATTTGTGCCGATACATCGCCGGTAATAGGGCTGCCATCATCGTTGTACAATTTAATGCCTGGATTCTCCGGAGCAAAAAAGAGGTCATTACTCCAGCCATACATCGTGGCAAATGTAAGCCGCTGGTTTCTGGCGGCAGAAAAAGTAAAGGTGGTTGATTGACCAGGCAAAATCACTGGTGGCGTACCTGTTCCCTGGAAAATGCCGGTCTCTACCAGCGGTTTGCTGTTAAGCACATTCTCGATGGTAATGGTTTCTGATTGGCTGGGCGGCATATCATTGTCTTTTTTACAGGCGGCCAGAGATAGTAAAGATGTTAATAACGTGCATGTTATTAGTGAGTTATGCTTCATTTATGGTGAGTTTTAATACTACAAAACAAAAGAAACGGTGTCCCACAGATATTGCAGAATTGTAACAAAAGTATCACAGTGATAATTCCTGCCTTTTATTTAGCAACTTTGCCTTCATCAATATGGACAATAAAACAGTACTGATCATCGAAGATGATCCCAACATAGTGGAGCTGCTACGGATTCATTTGCACGACCTGGGTTGTAAGGTGGCATCGGAAAGTGATGGATTGAAAGGATTGGCCTCTGCAAAAGAAGGCCATTTTCAGCTGATTATACTGGACATTACTTTACCGGGGTTGAATGGAATGGAGGTGTGCAGGAAATTACGGCAAACCGACCGGCAAACGCCTATTCTGATGCTTACCGCCAGAAGCGAAGAGATAGACAAAGTAATGGGACTGGAAACGGGGGCCGATGACTACCTGACCAAACCTTTCAGTATCCGCGAATTCATTGCCCGCGTAAAAGTTATTTTCCGCAGAAGCGAAGATTTTACTGCTGAAGCGGGTCCTGCAGCAGCATCTTCCGTAATAACCTTCAGTGGACTTGAAATAGACCTTGACAAGCGAAAGGTAACACTCAATAGAAACCGGGTAGACCTTTCACCCAAAGAGTTTGAACTGATCACTTTACTGGCATCGAACCCCGGTAAAAGCTATAGCCGTAAGCGACTGCTGAACCTGGTGTGGGGATACGATTTTGAAGGTTATGAACACACCGTAAACAGTCACATCAACCGGCTGCGGGCAAAGATTGAAGAAAATGTATCGAACCCTAAATTTATTTTAACCACCTGGGGCGTAGGTTACAGGTTTAACGAGGAATTATAAATGTCAGTACGAACTATAAAAGGCAATCGGCTTTTCTGGAAGATTACCGCAGTGTTTACCGGGCTGTTGATTATTTTGGGAGTAGTATTTGTGATCATCGCTTCAAATTTTTCCAGGTCGTATTACACCGCTGCACACCAGGAATTGTATGGCGATATAGCCCTGCACCTGGCTACATTTACACAACCTTTTAAAAATGGCCGCCCCGACACTACTGTAACGCATGACATCATTCATAGTACAATGGTGGCTAACCCCAGCGTGGAAGTATATTTGTTGGATACGGCTGGAAATATAAAAGACTATGTTGTGCCGGATAAAACGGTACAGATACACCGGGTAGATATTGCCAAGGTAAAACAATGGCTTGCTGCATCCAAAATGCAACGGCCCCTGGGCGATAATCCTAAACAGCCAGGTGAACCCAGTATATTTTCTGCCGCACCTGTGCGCGAAAATGGACGGTTGGTGGGATATGTATACGCCGTACTGGCTAGTGAAAAACAAAAAGCCATTTTGCAGTCGTTAGATAATAATTTGTACTTACGCCTGGCCAGCTATATGTTTTATGCAGCGCTGGCTGTAGCGTTTATCGTAGGCGTTGTGACTTTTTTCCTGATCACCGATAGTATTTGCCATATAGCCGGTGTGGTTAAACGATTTAAAGAAGGTGATTATACCGCGCGGATTGAAGGATATGCACAGGGTAACCTGGGTATGCTTACCTCCACCTTTAATGAAATGGCAGATGTGATCGTAGATAATATTGATAAAATTTCTGCCACCGACAAATTTCGCCAGGAGTTGATCGCAAACGTATCACACGACTTGCGTACCCCTTTATCTATCATGCAGGGATATGTGGAAACACTGATGATGAAAAAGGATGAACTGACTGCTACAGACAAGGAAAAGTACCTGACAATCGTATATGACAGTAACCGGAAGTTGTCGGTACTGGTTGAACAATTGTTTCAATACGCCAAACTGGAAGCTAATTTGATAACGCCTGAAAAGGAACCATTCCTGATCGCCGAGCTGGCGGCCGATATTATGATGGCTTACCAGTTGATGGCAGCTGAAAAGAAGATCCGGCTCAGTATTCAGGTGCCTGATAACTTACCGCTCGTATTTGCCGATATTTCTCTTACAGAGCGGGTGTTGCAGAACCTGCTGGATAACGCTTTTAAATTTACCCCCGCCGGCGGAATCATTACTATTCTTTTAACTGAAACTAATACCGGGGTGAAAGTAGCCGTAACAGATACAGGCGTGGGGATTTCTCCAGAGAACCTGGCGCACATTTTTGAACGTTATAAACAGATCCATCCCCGGTCACCCGAATCGAAAGGAATGGGCATAGGGCTAGCCATCGTAAAGAAAATATTAGAGCTTCACCAGGCGGTCATAGAGGTGTCCAGTGAACCAGGTAAAGGAACCACCTTTAATTTTGAATTACAGGCTATATGAAAGAGAAAGATGCTGTTTGCATCGATTCGGTAATTCTCAATTGCCTGTCATTTTTCTTTAGCATTCTTCCCTGATTACCACCTTAGAACGCTATATCAATTACCAAATTTTTCAGGGACATACTATTCTGTCAATTTGATAAGCAATTACAAATAAAAAAATGCTTTTGCCATCGGCAAAAGCATTTCATCCTCTTTAACGCTTCGTAAAACACACCTGCGAAGGATATTTACTATAAGCAAAAATAATTGAAGAGAAAGGCCCAACTGCCGGCCCGGTTTCCGGGTCAAGCACATACACATTCCCGTTAGATTTGTCATACCCGCAAAGCACCACAGCATGTCCCTGCTGAACAGACCCTGGCGTATACCCAAGTATGATCGGGTTGCCATAATTTATTTCCGACTGTACATCCGGGAAAGAAAGATTACTGATGGCAAGAACCCGGCTCAGGTTATTCATCAGCTGCAACGCATTACTGGGAGACCCCGGTATATTACACGGACCAGGATTAGCGCAGCAAGGCTGGTTCATCATCATACTGGCCAGCTGGCACTGACTGCCCGGCTGCGCAGGATAGAAATAATTATGAACGCTGACAGAACAAGCCAGCCAGCACCAGTTGCTTTGCTCCTGTTTCTGGACTGTAACAGGCAGGACTTTAGCTACATCCACATTTATTTTGGATGCAATAGACTCCATACTTAATTCATTGGAAAGAATCTGGAAGTCAGACGGTATGGCGCTGACAACTTCCTGTTCCTGTAAAGTCTGAGAATGATTTTCCATAGTCAGGTTATTTGAGATGATAGCCTACTCTTTTAAAGGTTTTTCGGCATCTACCTTGAATAAAAGCAGCATTGGTTGCAGATGTAATAACTCCCGAAGGCGCTAAAATGTTCAGGAACAGGAATTTTTTTATCAGCAGGAACAGGATCACCGGCACAAGGTTTCTTTTTTATAATAGCCCAGACAGGAAGCTGATCTTACGCAAATCCTTTTCCGTTATATCTATTGTGACATAACGAGCTAAAGCATCTTGTTTGAATTTTATAATTCTTAGTTTGATTCCTGCAATTGCAATTCTGAGGATCGAACTAAATTTGTTGCTAAACGTTAAGAGACAAGGAAGCATCGGTCAAATTCTTTTAAGGGAATCTCTCTGCAACAGATAGAGAGTGCTGGTTTTGCGCATGCCTGCACCTATTCCTGTATAAGCGATTTTACCCCTGCCATCTGATCCCCCTGCAAATTTTTTATTACTGAAAAGCATTCCTTTATGGTGAAATTAAACATCAACCAGAAAGAGTACTCCGTCGATGCCAGCATGGACATGCCACTGCTATGGGTATTGCGGGACCTGCTCGGACTGACCGGTACGAAATTCGGTTGCGGTATGGCACAATGTGGCGCCTGTACCGTTCATCTGGACGGAGACGCTGTCCGTTCATGTGTTACACTGGTTTCAAGAGCTGTCGGGAAAAAGATAGTGACAATTGAGGGATTGTCGCCCGATACCACACATCCGCTGCAGCTGGCCTGGAAAGAAGTTGATGTACCGCAATGCGGCTATTGCCAGTCCGGTCAGATCATGGCGGCGGCTGTACTATTGAAAGAAAATCCAAATCCTACTGATCAGGATATTGATGATGCAATGTCCGGGAATATCTGTCGCTGCGGCACCTATCCCCGTATCAGAAAAGCCATTCACCTGGCAGCTAAAATGCAGCAGGAAGGAGGTAACGGAAAATGACAGACATACTTAAATCTAGTCGTCGCGGCTTCCTGAAAACAGGAGCTGTATTCGGCAGCGGACTGCTTATCTCATTCGCAGTACCCGGTGCCCGCAGAATAGCCAGCCTGACTAACGCCCAGGGTGGCATGTTTGCGCCTAACGCGTACCTGAGCATAGGTACTGACAATACATTAAAGGTATTACTGGCACATGCCGAAATGGGACAGGGCATATGGACCACCCTTACTATGATGATAGCAGAGGAGCTGGATGCCGACTGGAGCAAAATAGTGGTGGAACACGCTCCCCCCGGAGAACCATATAAACACCCCGCTTTCGGTATCCAGCTGACGGGCGGCTCCAGTACCACCTGGTCAGAATTTGAACGTTACCGCAAAGCAGGCGCCATGGCACGTGCCTTACTGGTACAGGCTGCCGCCGCAAGGTTCGGCGTACAGCCCTCCGCCTGTAAAACAGAGAATGGTTACGTAATAGCAGGCGATAAACGCGCCAGCTACGGAGAACTTGCCGCCGATGCCGCCAAACTGCCACCTCCAACAGATGTTCCCCTGAAAGAGGCCAAAGACTGGAAATATATAGGTAAAGGCGCTAAACGCCTCGATACGCCGGCCAAGATCAATGGCACCGCCATCTTCGGTATGGACGTTCATTTCCCCGGTATGCTGACTGCCCTGGTGGCCCATGCGCCGGTATTTGGCGGAAAGGTGAAGTCCTTCGATGCCTCTAAGGCCAAAGCCATCCCCGGCGTACGCAAAGTAGTACAGGTCCCCTCCGGCATAGCCGTTCTGGCAGATCACTACTGGGCAGCCAAAAAGGGCAGAGACGCCCTGAAAATAGAATGGGACCTTGGCCCGGGAACATCCGTAAACACCACTCAGCTTTTTGCAGACTACAGGAAACTGGCCGATACCCCAGGCATCAAAGTGGTACAGGAAGGTAACGCAGATGCTGCCTTTTCCAAAGCAGCCAAAATAGTGGAAGCTGAATACACTTTCCCTTACCTGGCCCATGCTCCCATGGAACCATTGAACTGTACCATTAAGCTGGAAGACGGAAAATGTGAGATATGGACAGGTACCCAGGCGCCCGGCCTGGAACAGGCGGCGGCAGCAAAGATCCTGGGACTGAAACCTGACCAGATCACCGTAAATACCACCTTCCTGGGAGGAGGCTTCGGAAGAAGAGCTACCGCCGCGTGCGACTGGGTCACCGAAGCGGCAGAGATCATCAAAGCACATGGTAAAGGCACCGTGAAACTGGTATGGTCCCGCGAAGATGATACCCGCGGCGGATACTACCGCCCCGCCTTCCTGCACCGTGTCAAAGTTGGCCTGAACGCAGAAGGAGCTCCCATCGCATGGAAACATATGATAGTAGGCCAGTCCATCATGGCAGGCACCATGTTTGAAGTCATGATGAAAGACGGCATAGACCCCGCATCAGTGGAAGGTGTGAACGACTCTCCCTACATGGAGGCCATCCCAGACCGCTACATAGGGCTTCATTCTCCCCGCAACCAGGTGCCCGTACTCTGGTGGCGCTCTGTAGGTCACACGCATACTGCCGCTGTAATGGAAACCATGATAGATGAACTGGCACATACAGCAGGACAGGACCCGCTGGAATACCGCCGCAAGCTGCTGAAGAACCATCCCCGCCACCTGTCAGCGCTCAACCTGGCAGCAGAAAAAGCAGGATGGGGTAAACCACTGCCTGCCGGAAGATTCCGTGGCATAGCCGTGCACGAATCATTCCTCAGCTATGTAGCCCATGTGGCAGAAATATCTATCAATGACGATGGCAGCATCCGTGTACATCGCGTGGTGAGCGCTATAGACTGCGGACTGGCGGTAAACCCCGATGGAGTAAAAGCACAGATCGAAAGCGGTATCAACTTCGGCGTTGGTGGCGCATTGACCAGCGAGATCACGTTGGAAAACGGACGTGTTCAGCAGAGCAATTACCATGACTATCGCGTTGCCAGGATGTTTGATACGCCTCTGGAGATAGAGGTATATATCGTAGACAGCAAAGAGAAGATGGGAGGCGTAGGAGAGCCCGGCGTACCGCCTGTAGCTCCGGCCATAGCCAACGCCGTTTTTGCTGCTACCGGCAAACGCCTCAGGGACCTGCCCTTTAGCAAGACAAACCTGAAAGCGTAAATACACTACTCCCGATTATTGTACACATAATGAGATGTTATGGCACAAAGAAATAAAAAACAAGTTTTTCATATAAAGAAGATGATTTATCTTCTGTTGGGTGTGACGGCCGTTTCATCCGTTGCATTATCTTTCCGGACAGACGCGCTGAACATCAGCCGGAAAGAAACAACAGAAGAGCCGGTGGCAGAAGCAGATAGCATAGTATCTAAAAAAGCGTTCCTGCAGGCATACAAAGTGCTCATGCATCCACGTTGTATGAACTGTCACCCTACAGGCGACAGACCCCTTCAGGGAGATGACAGCCATGTACATACCATGAATGTGAAAAGGGGTGTCGACGGAAAAGGATTGTACGCCATGAAATGCTCTAACTGCCACCAGCCTCAGAACACACCAGGACTGCACATGCCTCCGGGAAATCCCAGCTGGCACCTGCCGCCTGCAGACATGAAGATGGTCTTCCAGGGAAAATCTCCCCGGGAACTCGCCAGAACCCTGCTGGACAAGTCTCTGAACGGTCATAAGGACAAAGCGGCGCTGCTGGAGCACGTTGCCCACGATACCCTGGTGGCCGCAGGCTGGCACCCTGCAGAAGGACTGGCACATCTGCCCATGAGCCGCGCCGAATTTGTGAAACACTTTAAAACCTGGCTGGATAAGGGCGCTTATCTGCCTGATAAATAAGGATGAAGGAAATTGCAGATATACTGACATCATTTAAACTTGCACAACAGGCCGGGAAGAAAGTTGCCCTGGCCACTGTTGTGCATGTGGAAGGCTCCTCTTACCGCCGCCCCGGAGCCAGGATGCTGGTTACGGAAGACGGACAGCTGACCGGCGCCATCAGTGGCGGATGCCTGGAAGGAGATGCCCTTAAAAAAGCGCTGCTGGCCATCATGCAGCAGCAAAACAAACTCGTCACCTACGATACCACAGACGAAGACGATGCCCGCCTCGGCGTACAGCTGGGCTGTAACGGTATCGTTCACATTCTCTTCGAGCCCATAGACCCGCAGGCGCAACACCATGCCCTGCATCTCCTGGAACAGGCAATGGAAAAACGCAGGGACGCCGTACTGGTCACCCTCTTCCGCCTCAGCAAAGCGGCAGAACAACCCGGCACCTGCCTGCTGTATGCAGATGGTGCTTTCAGCGGACCATTGGAAGAAGGCGCCCTCAGAACTGAAATAGTGAACGACGCACTGGAAACAATGGGCAACCGCCAGAGCCTTATCCGCCGGTACGGAGATGAAAAGCCTGCCCTGCATGGTTTCATCGAACTTTTACAGCCACCTGTTTCCCTGGTTATAGCCGGTGCCGGCAATGATGCCATACCACTCGTTGAAATGGCAGCCATCCTCGGATGGCATACCACAGTAGTAGATGGAAGAGCGCTCTATGCCACGCCCGCAAGGTTTCCCCGGGCTTCCAGGGTCATCGTAACCAAGGCCGCAGAAGTACCTGAAAAGGTAGCTATAGATGCGCGCACGGTTTTTGTACTGATGACGCATAACTATAACTATGACCTGGCCCTCCTCGAAGCGCTGCTGCAGGCTAAAGAAGAAGTGAGATATATCGGTACCCTCGGACCGAAAAAGAAACTGGCGCGCATGCTGGACGAGCTGGCCATAAAAGGGATCTCCGTTACCGGAGAACAGAGGGCAAGGATCCATGGGCCGGTAGGCCTGGATATAGGGGCGGAAACATCGGAAGAGATAGCCCTGTCTGTAATGGCAGAGATCAAAAGCATCCTGTCTGACAGAACAGGCATCCCTCTCAGGGAAAAGGATGGTCCCATTCATGCTTTGTAAAATCATTCATGATGGAAAACGTTGGCATATTGATCCTCGGTGCTGGTAATTCCTCACGTTTAGGTCAACCGAAACAACTGCTGGAATTCCAGGGAAAACCACTGATCTGCAGAATGGTAGATGAAGCCTCCGGCGCAGCAAGCGGCCCGGTAATGATCGTGGCAGGCGCCAGCGCCGTTGAAGTGAAATGTAAACTGCAGGGAACACCCGCACTGATAGTGATGAACGACAACTGGGTAGAAGGTATGGGCAGCTCCATCGCTACCGGCATGAAAGCCATGACCCAACAGTTCACAGAACTCGAAGGAGTGATCATCATGGTATGCGATCAGCCCTATGTCACCAGCGCATTACTACGCCAGCTCGTAGAACAGCACATCATCACCCGCAAAGGGATCATCGCCAGCACTTACGACAATACCGCCGGTACGCCGGTCCTTTTCCATAACAGGTACTTCCGCGCACTCTCCGGCCTCACAGGCCAGCAGGGCGCAAAAAAGATACTGCAGCAATCGACGGACGATCTGGCCCTCGTGCCCTTTCCCCTCGGTGTGCTCGACATAGACACCGCTGAAGATTATCAGCGATTATTAACAGGGGAACTTAGCCAGACTGACAGATGATAATTGATGGATTTAACCGTGTGCACGATTATTTGAGGATATCCCTTACTGATAACTGCAACCTGCGCTGCTTCTATTGCATGCCGGAAGAAGAGTACGACTTTACACCAGCTTCCCGCCTTATGCAGGCCACCGAAATATATGAACTTGCAAAAGTATTCACAGACAACGGAGTACGAAAGATCAGGCTTACCGGCGGTGAACCACTGGTACGTAAAGATGCTGCAGCTATCATCCACTCCCTTTCCACCTTACCGGTCGAGCTTACATTGACCACCAACGGAGCCCGCCTGCATGAATTTGCAGACGTGCTGACAGCCGCCGGGGTACGCTCTCTCAATATCAGCCTGGACACCTTACAGGCAGACAAATTCCTCTTTATCACCAAACGGGACCTCTTCCACCAGGTAAAAGAGAATATCGACCTGATGATAAGCAGGGGAGTGCACGTAAAAGTCAACGTAGTGGCAATGAAAGGACTGAATGATACAGAGATCTGCGATTTCGTGGAATGGACCCGCCTTACACCGGTGCACGTACGTTTTATTGAGTTCATGCCTTTCAGCGGTAACCGGTGGACAAGCAACAAGGTATTGTCCCTGCAGGAAATTCTTACTATTATTGGGGCAGAATACGATTATCTTCCCCTCAAAGGCGGGGCGCATGATACAGCTAAAGGGTTTATAGTACCCGGTCACGCCGGTACATTTGCTGTTATCAGTACCATGACAGCCCCTTTCTGCAGTACCTGCAACAGGATGCGGCTCACAGCAGACGGCAGGCTAAAGAACTGTCTCTTCTCAAAAGAAGAAACAGACCTGCTCACAGCCTTACGCAATGGTCAGGAAGTATTGCCGCTTATCAGGAAAAGCGTAGGCGGCAAAGCGAGAGAGCTGGGCGGACAATTTGCCGC
The DNA here is from genome assembly GCF_009758205.1 of Chitinophaga tropicalis. GTDB lineage: Bacteria > Bacteroidota > Bacteroidia > Chitinophagales > Chitinophagaceae > Chitinophaga > Chitinophaga tropicalis. The sequence goes on along the minus strand of NZ_WRXN01000019.1, from coordinate 91,715 downwards.
CTCCCTGCAAACCATACAGGCAGAAACAATTGAGAACAGGAGCATGATCACTATAGGCGGTTAACTAATTCAACTCATCATGGAAAAGCATATAAAGGATATTCTGTCAAAAGGGATTCTCAAAGTAAATGGCAGCCTCTGGCTCGAAAGCAGCGGTAAACGTTTCTTTGGCCCCGGCCCTGTAGAACTGCTTGAACTGATCAGTGAAACCGGCTCAATCAACCAGGCCGCCAAAAGAATGAAAATGTCCTACAAAAAAGCATGGGAACTGATCAACAACCTGAACAGCATGTCCGCTTCCCCGCTTGTTCTTACCAGCACAGGTGGCGATAACGGTGGCGGCTCAACTATTTCAGATGAGGCCAGGCAACTGATCGTCTATCACAAAGAACTCCGGACACGTTTCAGTCGCTTCCTGGAAGAAGAAACCAAACGGTTGCAATAAAAGAGGGTTCCTCTTTTTTTTCTTGCCGTTATGTATGTAATTATATAACGATAGCAGAACTCAAACATTAAGCCGCGCGCAGCGCAAAAAAAAGCACCCTCAAAAAATCGCTTTCGCCGAAGGCGAAAGCGATTTTTTGAGCAATTTATCTCGCCTTGAGCACTATTAAACAAACCATTATGAAAACACTTTTACTATTAGCATGCACGCTCGCAACATCCATAGTAGCCGCCCAGGACACCAGCTACATCCAAAGAGACACGGCAGTCAAAATCCTGTCAGAAGTAACCGTATCCGCTTCCCGCACCCGTGAAAGACTCCTCAGTTCCCCCGTAAGCATCCAGAAAGCTAATTCCGCATACTTCAACAACTCTCCCTCACCAGGATTCTTTGACGCCCTGGAACATTTACAGGGCGTACAGATGATCACCCCCAGCCTTGGCTTTAAAGTGCTCAACGCACGCGGCTTCGCCAACACTACCAACGTCCGCTTCGCTCAGCTGGTAGACGGTATGGATGTACAGTCACCTCATATCGGCGGACCAATAGCCAACGCCCTTGGCCCCTCAGATCTGGACATCAGCAATGTAGAGGTCCTTCCGGGCGTCGCCTCAGCGCTCTATGGCATGAATACTATCAACGGACTGGCAAACATCTCTACAAAGAACCCATTTGTATCCGAAGGAGTAAGCATACAGCAGAAGACTGCACTGACACATCTGGGCGACAGGAACAGCCGGGCAAAGCTGTTCTCAGAAACCAGCCTGCGTTGGGCAAAGGTCATCTCCCCGCAACTGGCATTTAAACTGAATGGTACTTTCAGCAAAGGATACGACTGGATAGCAGACGATCACCGGGAACTGAACCCTAACGCCAATGCAAGTACGGGACTGACCGGGGCAGACAACCCGGCCCAGGATCCGCTGAGCAGCTACGGCAACGAATCGTCAGACAGGCGAACAATTTCCCTGAAAGGCAGGAACTATGTAGTGGCCCGCACCGGCTACGATGAAAAAGATGTGGTAGATTACGACCTGCAGAACATCAAAGCAGACGCAGGACTTTACTATCGCCTGAGATCAGGCGCCACACTGAACTACATGTATCACGTAGCCTTGCTGGATAACGTCTACCAGCGCGCCAACCGTTTCCGTTTACAGGATTACCTTGTACAACAGCATGGTCTGCAATACCAATCCAACAGTGTACAGTTAAAAATATACCTGAACAGGGAAAATACAGGCAACTCCTATAACCTGCGCTCCATGGCAGAGAACATTGACCGCAATTACAAAGCCGATAACATATGGTATGCCGACTATACCAACGCCTTTAATACCGCATCCAATGCCGGCGCTACTGCAGCACAAGCCCACCGTGATGCCCGCACAGCTGCCGATGCCGGCCGTTATCTTCCCGGAACTGCTGCTTTTAACCAGACCCTGCAACGTTTACAGCAGATCAATAACTGGGATACCGGCGCTGCCCTGAAAGTTAAAGCCAGCTTCATTCATGCCGAAGGACAATGGGAACTGACCAACGGACTGTTAACCGGATTGAAAAAGAGCACCGGTATGGAATTAATGGTAGGAGCAGATCATCGTACATATATCATTGAACCGGATGGTAACTATTTCATCAATCCTGAGGCAGGGAAGGAGTACAGCAATATCAACTATAGCAAAACAGGTGGTTTTGTCTCTGTTACGCAATACCTCCTGCATAACAGCCTGAAGCTGGGCGCCATTCTGCGTGCTGACAAGAACGATTATTTTCCGTTGATGTTCACACCAAGGTTTACAGCGGTCTATTCCCCTTCAGACATGCACCACTTCCGGCTTTCCTTCCAGAGCGGTTATCGTTATCCCAGCATCTTTGAAGCCTATTCCAACGTAAACAGCGGTGGCGTAAAACGTGTAGGCGGATTACCAGCCATGTCAAACGGTATTTTTGAAAACGCCTGGCTGCAATCTTCCATTACCACATTCCAGCAGGCAGTATTGAATGATATTAACAGCAACGGATTAACACAGGCCCAGGCCATTACAAAGAACGCCGGCCTGCTGAAGAAGAACCCTTATACCTACATAAAAGCGGAGCATGTCAATTCTTTTGAAGGTGGACATAAAGGTGTTTTCATGCAGGGGCGGCTCTTCCTGGATGCAGATTTTTACTTTAACAAGTATAAAAATTTCATTGCCCAGGCTAATATGAATGTACCTAATACCACAAATACAGATTCCATTCCTTTTGCTTTATATAACAGGTCCAGGCAAAGCCCTTACCGCATGTGGACCAACTCCCAGACAGAAGTTTACAACTACGGTGGCAGTCTGGGATTGACCTACACTATACATGGGTACACCGCCAATGCAAATACTTCTTATGCAAAGCTGCGGATGTCAGGAAAAGAGGACGGGCTGGAAGATGGATTCAATACACCCGCCTGGATGCTGAACCTTTCCGTGGCAAAAGAACGCCTCTGGAAACAGGCAGGAGCAGGCATATCCTGGAAATGGCAGAGCAGCTACTACTGGCAGTCCTTCCTCGTGAACGGTGATGTGCCTGCTTATTCATCGCTGGATGCACAGGTAAGCTGGAACTTCAGCAAACTCGGCTGCAAAGCAAAACTGGGCGCCAGTAACCTGCTGAATAAGTATTACTATTCCTTCCTCGGTGGCCCGGCCATAGGCGGTATGTATTATCTCACGCTTACATACACTGTAAAATAATAGCCGGCCGTAGGCCGGTTACCCCTCTCTAAAAAAAATGGTTTCGCCGAAGACGAAACCATTTTTTTTCCCCACTCTCAATCAAAAAGAAATTGCACTACCAGAAAATCAGTAACTTGGTAAACTGTATCTGAAATCAAGCAACATGAGGACTGCCAACTTAAACATAAATAAGCATTTTGAAGAAGTATGCTGTAACCTGCCTCCCAACGGACAATTTACTGTATACCGGTTGGAAGATATGCTCGGGCTACCACCCCTGTACAGACGCCGCGACTTCTACAAAATAACACTGATGACAGGAGATGTGAAGTTGCAGTATGCAGATCAGGGCATCCTGGTAGACCGCCCGGCTGTACTATTCTCCAACCCGCTCATCCCTTATTCCTTCGAAGCGCTCTCTGAAAATGTGAAGGGGTTTGCCTGCCTGTTTACTGACGCTTTCCTGAAGAATGGCGATCGCTCCGCATCTTTACAGGATTCACCTCTCTTCAGGATAGGTGCTTTCCCCGTTACCTTTCTCAGTGATATACAATACAATACACTCAGTGATCTTTACAACAGGATGATCGCCGAAATGGAGACGACCTATGTATACAAATTTGAGCTGATCAGGAACTATGTGAACCTCGTGATCCATGAAACCATGAAAATGGAGCCTGTCAATGATACCAGACCTCATCATAATGCCTCCAGCCGCATAGCCATGCTTTTCATGGAACTCCTGGAAAAACAGTTCCCTATAGGAGCTCCCTCCCAGGTATTACAGCTGAAAACGGCAGGTGACTTTGCCGGCAGCCTCGCCATTCACGTCAATCACCTGAACCGGGCAGTCAGGGAAGTAACCGGTAAATCTACAAGCATCCATATCACAGAACGTATTATCACAGAAGCCAGAAGCCTGCTGAAAAATACTGACTGGAGCGTAGCCGAAATAGGGTATAGCCTGGGCTTCGACTATCCTGCGTATTTCAATAATTTCTTCAAGAAACAGACAGGTGTTACACCAAGATCAGTGAGGTAATCTGAAAAGGGCCGGGCGCCGGGCCCAGCCCTTGCCGCACTGGAATCATGGGCCAACGAACATGCCAGTGAGGAAGTGAATAGGTTGACAGAAGGAAAAAAGGTAACGTTAAATTGAGTTACAGCACACTTCTCAGGCTCTCTTTCAGCTGACTGAGATACTGTGTAACCGAAGTAGCGGTGCCGGATTCCGGGTATTCAACGGCACAATTACTTTTAATATAACTTTTCACATCTGCCATTTGCCAGATAGCCCCGCCTTTTAAGTCTGCATAGTCCTTCTTGAACCTCGTCATATCTGACAGGATCTCAGCCGGGTTCCGGGCGTTATGCCTGTCGGCCGATGTACAGGTGCTGAATGAGCCCCGGCACAGGAATATAGGATAAACCGGGATACTGGTTTCCAGGTTCTTAGCCCATACACCCGGGTTATTGTTCCTGCCGCCATCGTAGCACTGAACATAAACAGCATCTATAAGACCTTTCTCCGAACCGGTTATGATCCTCTTCCAGTAATCATAGTTCCGGAAAGGGCAGAGTGTCATATGCAGGTCCAGCTGACCAAACATTTTACCCAGCTGTATGATAGATTCACTGTCGTATACTGATTCATCATCAATGCATACCGCATCAACAGCCAGTTCCTCCTTCAGCACCTTCGCTATATTATAGAGCGTACTGTTAACACCTGTCCCCGTCGCTATACCGCTAACGGTCTTCGACGGATTATACCAGTCAAGAATAAAATCATAAGTATTAGGCGGTTGATTGTACCATCTGCCTTCCAGCAGGAACTCAATACGGGTAACCGAAGTTTTACTCTTTTTCAGGGATGCCACACGTTTCAGCCATTCCCTGCTGCCCACAAACTTCCCGTCATGAATAATAGGATTGACATTATCATCGCCGGAATATACGTCACCGTTAGAGCGTATCCAGAAGCTTGATAAGATGATAGTTGTAAAACCGGACCTTTTTAAGGTATCATAGGTGGCATCATCTCCCGGGTATAAACCCCTTCCAAACATGGTCAGGTTGGTGGCCGCCGGAGAAGCCTGCCCCTGGCAGACATGAGAATATACACCTGTTGCCAGTAGGATAAACAATAAGAATAATTTCTTCATAGAGAGACCTGTAGTTTATATTATCACTTCGTTTAGAACAAGAGGCTAAACTTAATACATTTCTCTCTTTTGTATTAGTTTAATGTATTATATATGTGTAGTATTACACTAACGGCAATTATTGAGGATCGGTAAAAAAAGATAATAGTAGGTAAACATTTTCCACTTGAGCTTGTTACTCATTCTAACGTTGTCTTAACTATCCTATATTCCTCTGAAAATCTATCAGGAATAGTTGGCATATTTGCGATCAAATTTTATCAAAAACCTATTAAATCTTAAGTATGAAGAATTATCTGGCAGAATTTTTTGGGACCTTCTGGTTAGTTTTTGGCGGATGTGGTAGCGCGCTTTTTGCAGCCGGCATCCCCGAACTGGGAATAGGATATCTTGGGGTATCCCTGGCCTTTGGACTAACGGTACTGACTATGGCTTATGCGGTAGGACATATTTCCGGAGGTCATTTTAACCCCGCTGTTTCATTCGGTTTATTTGCAGGAGGCCGTTTTCCAGCTAAAGAATTATTGCCCTATATCATTTCCCAGGTACTGGGAGCCCTTGTTGCCGGTGCTGCGCTTTATTGCATAGTAAAAGGCAATAATACGCCTATGGTGATAGATAACACCCATGCCGGCGCTTTTGCTGCCAACGGCTATGGAGATCTGTCCCCTCATGGCTACACGCCTGGCGCCGCATTCCTGGCAGAGTTTTTACTCACGGCTTTCTTCCTGATCATTATATTAGGTGCAACAGACAGGTTTGCTAATGGCCAGTTTGCAGGAATTGCAATAGGGCTTGCCTTAACGCTCATTCACCTCATCTCTATTCCCATTACAAATACATCAGTAAATCCGGCCCGCTCCACATCCCAGGCAATATTTGCAGGAGGTGGCTACATACCGCAGCTCTGGCTGTTCTGGGTAGCGCCCATAGCAGGGGGGATACTGGGAGGCCTTATATATAAGACCCTGTTGCAAAAACCGGAAACCAGATAAATTAAAGGCAGGAGCTGCTTACATAAGCAGCTCCTGTATAAAGAGTAAAGTTATATGTCTATTGTACAATCAGTTTGTGAGTAGACTTAGCCCCTTTGTCACTTATAATGATCACGTTATATAACCCCGGCTGTTTGTTGCTCAGGTTAAATGGGATCTGTTGTGTACCTCCTGCAGCAGACCTGATAATACCAAGATTATCTACTACACGGCCCATGGCATCATATACTGTGATAGCTGCTTTCTCATTGCTTTTCAACGTTACTGTTATCGTAGCCTGGCCATGAGCAGGGTTAGGATAAACATTTGCAAATTTTACAGCAGCTTCTGATGTATGCTCCGGAGCAGTATAAGCAAGTCTTGCTGCGCTGCTTGCTGAACAGCTGGCGGCTGAAACACCTTTACCTTTAACTTCTATCCAGTCAATATCTGCCGTAGCAGCGGATGCTACTGATTCCAGGCGGATAGTGTTGCTGCCGGCTTTTAATGATACCGTGGCACTGCTGGTAGCAAATGTTGTGCTGTTGCTCGTTTTCGCAAATGATTGCGCACTGTTTACAGTTGCACCGTTTACGATCAGCGCCATAGTATAGGCACTACTGCTGCTGCTGTTCACATAACGCCATGTCAGGGTATAGGTACCAGCCTGGGTTGCGTTTACTTTCCACTCAACGCCCTTACCTGCAGAATTGCTCAGGTTCACAACTTTACCGTTATTAGCGCCGCTGTTGCTGCTGATAGCGCCATCATAGCTGCAAAGTCCGGTAGTAGCATCATCTTCTATTCTGATAGTAGCAGTAGATGTATCGCCGCCGCCAGTGCTTTCAGCCTTGAAGTTGGCCGTAACAGATTTATTGCCGCTCATGGTTACTGATGCTGAAGCAGAAGTGCCGGTAACAGCGCCGCTCCATCCTGTGAAAGTATATCCTGTGGCCGGTGTAGCCTTTACCGTTACTACCGTCCCGGACTCATATGTACCGGCCCCTGTCACGGTACCACCTGCAGCTGGCGACGCTGTAGTGGTGAGTGTATAAGTAACAGGTGTTGGAGGTGTAGTGCCACCGCCGCAGGTAGGGCTGGTCAGCGTGGCGCCGGCGCCCGCTGTAACCTGGCTCTTTACATTGGCAACAGGAGTGACGCTTAATGAATAAGGAGGTTTAAATGAGGTACCACTGCCTGCTGTGTTGCCGGAAGTGTTGGTGAAAATATTATCCCTCACAGTGATGGCTGTGAACTTCTTATCCATCAGATCTATAGGATTTTTAACATTCTCAAACACGTTGCTTTCCACCAGCAGGTCTGCTTCAAAGCCTGCCATTACGCATTGTGCTGCCACTGAGCTGTTAAACAGGTTGTTAACCAGGTGTACTTTACCAAAGCGTACCCTTGGCATACGTGCTTTACAACCTTCTGCCCACCAGCAGTTCTGCATTGTAACACGCAGCTTGCCCCTGTCGCCCGTAGCACCGTCGCTGGAGCCGAACAGGTTAGAGAACCTGTGGTCGTCCGAACCACCTGAACCACCTGCAATAGGAGTTTTCTTGTACGTAAATTTGCACCAGGTTACAGAAACGTAATCAGCTGCACCTTTAATATCCAGGTTGCCGTCTAAACCATCCTGGTATTCACAATGGTCTACCCAGACATTAGTACTGTTGTCTATGGTCATGTTATCCCATCCATCAGTGTCATAAGCTGCCGGTCCTTCAAATGTGAGGTTCCTGAAGATGACGTTTGAGCATCTTTTTACATAGAGGATGCCCGAGCCGTCCTTTGTTTTGTCGTTAGACACTAACCTGGAACCTGGCAACCCATAGATCGTTTTTCCTGACTGGTCCTGGAAACTGATTCGGCCGCCTGCAGGAAAGGTGATGGTGCCTGAAACATGCACCACCTTCACAGAAGAAGATGTAATGGCTGATTTGAGTGCATCATAGGTTGTAACTACAGTTGCTGTGGCTGTTCCTCCACCTGTAACCCCTCCGTTCTGGCTGGCCCAGCCGGTAAGGGTGCATTGGCTTCGGGCAGATAAATTGGTAAGGCACATAGCAGCACCAGCTACCAACGATAATAGTTGGGTTTTCTTCATAGGTGTGTTCGGTTTTATGGTTATTGGTTAAAAAATAGGATAGTACAGATCTGATCAGGTTAATACAGGTATAACAATTGTTTCACTGTGTTTTAATAATTGTTTCACTGTGGTTTTTCGTTCGCTTCGGGCGCAAATGTCTGTAACTTTTGCATAATTTAAAATTATTCACATGAGTATTTTTACGCAAACGTTTCCGGAGCCTGTAAAGCAAAAAGGCCGCATCTGGTCAGATACGGCCCTTTTCTGTTGATAATCTTTTAGTTCGGAGTGCTTATCATTATGCCATCTCCATTGTGCCTACCAGTTTTTCTATCTGCTCCAGCACTGTCTGACGCAAAGCTTTCACCAGTTCAGGAATGAAATTGCCATCAGCCGTATCCGTTAACCATGGGTTCATCGTAGTAGAGATCAGTATATTTACCGGTTCGTCATTATCAGCAGATAACCCTAACCGCACCTTATAATCATCTACAAATGGTTTCCCGTAAGAGTCAATATCAAACTGTGACTGGGTCACATACATCGGAGTAGTGGATGGATGGTCATGTTCTCCCGGAGACAGGCTGAGGGCCTGGAAAATATTCAGGTTCAGCTCATTCAGCTTGTCCACATCTTTATTCAGCACACCATTTTCCTTAAAGTTGAAAGTGTAGGTGATAATGATCTGGTCACTGCCCAGTTCCGGTAATAATGCCACCGCCTGCGGATTTGCCATGATCTCCTCATTGGTTTTCGGAACGATCTCATTTTTGATGAAATCATATTGTTCTTTCACCTTCTGAGGATCTTCACCGTTCTTCTCTGCCGGAAGACGCTGGAACGGAACAATGATAAACGGATCATCCGGCTCTGCCATAGTAATGAAAGCACTGTACAGGCGTTTACTGTTGAAGAGACATTTGCCAAGTATCTGCCCGTACCCGCTCTGGTCCAGTGGAATGACCTGGTGACTCAGGTATGTCGCAGCTGCAGCAGCACCCGGCTTGGAACCTTCCAGTCCATAAATACCCACAGTAGGATCAACACCGCCATGATATACCACCGGCGCCGTAAATGCTACCAGGTTACGCATAGCGCCGTTCTTATAACACAGACCACCGGCTGGGTATGGAATATAACCGGCTTTATGCGGATCAATAGTGATGGAGTCACATTCCTGTATATGCTCATACTGCTCAGTTACATACGCATTCATCGTAAGTGCAGGCGTATACAGCAGAACATTTTTGGACACCTGGCGCTCCGGTTTCCTGAGAATGGAAGTGAAGTAACCACCCCATGCTCCATCAGCATGTACAACGAAATTCAGCCCTTTCTGCCTGAATTCCTCCCTTACCTCCAGTATATCTTTCAGCGGATCTACTGCGCTTTCTTCCGTACTGCCTATCACAGCAACCACCATCAGTACCGGACTGCGTTTGTCAAGTGCTTTCTGCAGCTCTTCTCTCAGACGCCCAATATGTAACCGGGCATTTTCATCTACATATACCTTGATCAGGTTATTGGCGCCTATTCCTAATACTGCGGCAGATTTTGGCCAGGAATAGTGACAGGTGGAGGCTGCCATCATAGAGGGCGACTGAATACCGCTGTCAATGTATTGTTTGATACCGTCAAAACCTATATTCTGGATACTGTAGTTGTTCATTACAGCTGTCAGTACATCCGGGCTGATATCGAATTCACTCTGCAGTCTGTCCGGTAAACTGAGCACTTCATCGACAGAAAGGTTCAGCAGGTCCCAGCTATTGGCGTCTGCTATAGTAGTGATGGTCCCATTGGCCAGTTTTATTTTCATACCACTGGCTTTCTGCAGTATAGGATCATTCTCAATGGCAGCGGCCAGGCTGATAGGATAATATTTCAGGTTGCGGGCAGCCCACATCGCTTCATTGTTAGCAATAGAACCATCGCAGGTAATATGTCCCCAGGCCTTAGGCGTGGAAGTATTATCCAGGATATTATATCCAAGCATTTTACAAAGCTCGTCACCCACAATCATTTCCAGTACTGTAGTAACCGGAGACGCCTCTGCTGCCACGTTATTGGGGTTATAGAGCATTGTTCCGAAATAACCGGCCATACTGGGCAGAGTGGTGTCCCAGTTCATGTGCGATTGCCAGCGATAGCTCCAGAAAGGCACAGAACCTTTCAGCTCCTGGAGAAGTACATCCAGCTTGTCAGATAATACCTGCACCGTCTCCTTGTATTCGGGTGTCTGCTTCATTTCTTCCGTTACATATACAGGATCGTCAGGATACAGGTTCTTACGGTCATTACAGTGATTGTCCATCGCCCTCTGGATCAGTTGATGCAATAATGCCGTATTTTCTGCCTTGGGGCCAAGGAACCAGCCTGCAAGAGAATCAGAACCGGTACCCTTTACTTTCAGCTTTGCAAGGATTTCACTTTGCTGCTGTTGCAGCTTACGTGCAAAGAAGTGTTTTGAGGTTTGAGGATGTTTCATCGGTGGATTATTTTGAGTGAGAATAATGGTATCTGTGCAATGCACTATTATGCATAGAAGCCTTTCATAGCAGTTGCTTCAGCAGGCATATTGACAATTTCCGTATCAAAGAAAATATTATCTCCTACCTGCAGTTCGTATACCTCTTCCTGCCCCTGGAAGGTAACCTGGTATGTGCCGGCAGACAATGGCGGATTTGAAGGCATGGGCGTGGATGACATACCTGTAAAACCCACATTAGCAGAAATAGCGAGTTGATCCGCAGGCAACCAGTCGGGCACTTCACTCAACGCCATAATGTTAAGGAAGTCTTCCTCCATGGTCAGATAATGATCAATAAAAGCCTCTTTGGCATTCCCGAAAATGATATAGGTCATATCATCAGGGTAGGGGATAGAGTAGTCAAAATGACGCGCATAAACAACACGGGCAATAGTGGTCTGCACATTATGAATAAGCGGCTTGTCCGTATTGGGATCTGCAGGCATACCCCTGAAAATATCCGCCTGGAAATTTTTGACCTTGCCAAGCATTACATCAGGAATAGTGAAGAGGTCGGTCAGAAGATTTCCCAGTACATAAAAATTACCTGGATTCTCTTCTCTGTCCGCCAGGTATTGCGCTTTGGCATCCGGGGGAATAGTTATTTCCAGGGTTACCTGGTACATGTGATTGGGCATATTGAACATTGGCAGATGACAGATGTATAATGCCTCTGTGCCATTGAGAATAAACCCATGCTGATCCGGGGTGTTGATAATTGGATTGTTCATATTTTGAGGAATTAAGGTGTTCGGAGATACACAGCATTACATTATTGTCTGGAGGTAAATGCCGGTCGCAGATTGAGGTAGTTTTATGGTCTTTTGAGGTGTTAATGCGTATAAATACATTCCATGCCTTGCCAAGTTAAACTATATTTTGAATTCACAAAAATATTGTTTGGGAATCTCCTTTGTAAGCCGGTTATCCCCTCTCAAAAAATAGATTAACTTATATTAAGTATTCGTCCTATAATAACACGATCAGGATTAAGGCCACGGAAACGGTACAGGATTCATATAACAATCAACCACTTCAATTATTCTGATAGTAGGGTTTTCAAACTGTTGCAGCGACAATCTCAACGCTTCCAGTGATGGCGCTTCTTCCTCACATTCAATACCACCACCTATAGTAAAATAACAGGTATAAATATGCTTTTCTATTCTTTCAGCCGCCTGCTGCCGCTCTCTTTCAGCAGTTGCTTTGTCGGAATTAGCTTTAAGTATTGTTACATCACCCATTAGCACCTCCGGGTATTTTTGCAATAAGCTGGCTGTTTCCTGTAAATAAGCCTTGTTTAAGGTGATAAACTGCTCTCTGGCAGAACGGTTGGCATATATTTCAGCGCGTTGCGCAGTATATTGTTTATCTAAAGCGTTATCAGGCTCCAGCATTGACGTGTAATACCCGTTCACTGTCACCCATACAGGCGTTTCAATCGTCATTTCAAACCAGATATTTATTGTAATAAGATCATTCTTTGCCAGAAAATGAACCTCATACGCAATCTGCTGCTCTTCAAAATCCCCGAAACCATAACGCCGGAGGAACGCAAAATTTCCCTCAACAGATAACCTGATTTCGTCATAAAAGTTAGCCATACTCTTCATAGTTGAAAATTAGCAATAATCGGATAAAAAAGTATACTTAAGATAATCATCCTTTCAATAGCTTTGATAAGGCAAATAACGTTATGAAAACCTGTAGCTACAGTTGTAGTATTTACTCTCTGATCTTCTAAAAACTTCATGTATGTTGAATAGCTTTAGTGCTGTACTGGCGGCGCTCGGGATGTCTGTATCCCTGCTGGCCGGTTGCGGCAAAAACGGTAACAATGATCCTGCTCCCTCGCCAACTGGCACAGAGCGGAGGGAGGCGTCAGCCGAACTAACCAATGGCTGGGGCCATGGTGTTAATCTCCAGCCATCTTATTATAACGGTGGCAACGTCACCTTCGGATGGTCTCTGATGAAATCTTATACTAAGATCAAAACCGTCCGTATTGAAATTGAGCCCACAGTTAGCGTCACATTGGCTAAAAGCTGGATCCAGCAGGCTATCAGTAACGGCTATGCCGTTATAGCCACTTATCACAAATACACCGTCCTGGGCTCTGACGATGCTAACGAACTTACAGCCGCTGCCAACTGGTGGAAGAATAACTATGCTACCCTGGCAGGCGCCGGCGCTTTCACAATCAATCTTATGAATGAATGGGGAAGTCACAACATAACATCCAACGCTTACGCCGCCGCTTATAATAACGCCATCAGCATCGTAAGACAGGTATACAGCGGCCCTATTATCATTGATTGCGCCGGCTGGGGACAGGAAACAGCTACCGCCGCAGCAGCCGTAAAAGGGCAGGGGGGAACAAAGATCAACGATACCAATATTATTCTTTCTGTACATATCTATCCCAACGGCTGGAACCAGGGTAAAAATCGTAACCTGCAGAATGCTGACCTTGACGATCTCGCATCTGCAGGACGACCCTGTATAGTAGGGGAGTTTGGCAATAGCCCCTCCGGTAGCGTAGACTGGTCCGGCATGGTCAGCTATGCAAAGTCCAAAGGATGGACCGTATTAGGTTGGTGCTGGAACGGAGACGGCGGAACTATGAACATGGTCTCTCCTGCATGGACCACTAATCCCACAGCTTCCTCTTACAGCGCAGGTAGTTACTTTAATGTGATATACAATTTATTATAAGTAAATAGCGGGCAGTTATCTGCCCGCTGTTTATTTTAGCTCATCCGGTAACCATTGAGGCAAACCGGATACCTCTCTCCTGGCTTTATCAGAGACCGGAACAGCCCATTTATCAAAGAACACAGAAAGGTTCTTTTGCGTGGCATTACAGATCATTTTAAACCAGTAATCCCTTCTTTCCTCTTCTGTTGATGGATACCGTTCCTTTGGCAAGGCTCTGTATACACGGTGAACTTTCTCTATAGCCTGCCAGCCAAAGCCTTCTATGATCTCTATATACATACAAAGGGCAAGGAACGGATCTTCAGACCACTTTTTAAAGTCAGCCCCTTCCGCCATGTATTTTTTTATCTTGTTAATGACAGCCTCTTTACCTGGTATGTCTTCATGATTATATATACCTTTTCCCAGCACTTTGTCAAAAACATACATGGTGTAAAGATTGGTTGTCACTTCGCCTAATTCCTGGAAGTCTATTCCCCAGAATTGATGCCTGTGCCCCAACTCATGAAAATGTCCCCACGACCCATGAAGACGCATATATTCTTCATCAAGCATATAGATGCAACTTAAATCATCCGGAGCAACGATCTTTTGATATGATGTGAACATGTAACCGAAAGCCACCTGTTTATCAATAATTATTCTTTCAGGATGAGTTCTCGATGAAGGGATATTGGCCAGAGCAGCATCTGCATCCAATACCTCATCCCAGAACCGCATTAATTTTTCGGGATCTTCAAGAGTTCTTATACGCTCAGCAGGAACGGTGAGAATAACCTTATCAGTGGCCAGTTCCGCCCACGGTGCACCGAAGTTCCTTATACTGTCCCTCCAGTCATTAACATTCGTAATACCTGACTTAAAGTAAGGATATTTGACAGCGCCACCTATCTTCAGCGTCACCACCTTCAAATGGGAAGTGTCGGGCACGGAGAGATATAATATGCCTCCATAGGGAGAGTAAACTACAGTAGTATCTTTTGTTATATCGAAGCTGCTGGTAAGATCATAAGGTTCCCGCACAAAACGGTCCATATGCAGAAGATTATCATCGTGTACACCTATCCGGATCTTTAAGTTCTTATCAACATAATCATCGGCAATGGAGACAGTGACCTTTTCTCCGGCAGGTACATACAGGCCTGTACTATGTAAAGCATGGTAGGGAGATCTGGGCTCCAATAACCCCTGGGCGCCTGTTTTTACCGGTATTTCAATTGTCCTGGTTACTCTTGGTGCGGCAGGAGAGACTCCGCCCGGAAAAATTTTACTTGCCGGGGCTATATAATATGGATTGGGAGCCTTTCCCACTTTCCTGGCGAATAAGAGGCTTTGCAACTCATACTTCAAAAAAGACCTTACTCTGTCCTTATAGATGGGGCTTTCCTCGGAAGGCACAATCGGATTGTCTTCGCTGTAACCCAACGACTCTTTGATCTCATTGGTCAAAGATGTATCCGCAAAATAAACAGCAAGACTTATAGAGGAGGTAACTGCATCTTTTATTCCCTTGTTTTGATAATGAGTATCATTATCTGCCAGCTCTTTTAAAATAGTATTTATGTGTAAATAATATGGAATGCTGTCCTCCAATGCACTCGCTTTTGTATGTTCAGATGGGTTAAAAGAATGATAAACACCTGCTTTTGTAAATAGTTCATTGAGATGAAGTGAAGGACTGCTTTGAGGATCAGCGCTAAACATCTTTGCCAGAGGTGAGCCAAAGATAAGTGTACCACCCCGGCGCACAAATATTTCTATCTCCTCCATTTCAGTTGAATCAGTTATATCTTTTGTAAGTAACAGGATATTTACCGAAGGATCAGAAAGGCTCTTGCTGTCAGACACAGTTGGGAAATGCCGCTCTTTAAAGAGTTGTTGTAACGTATCAGATCCTCCCATCAACAGGATCTTTACTGCCTTTTTATTTCCCCACAGGATTGTATTGGATAGAATGTTCCTGGTATCCGGGTCCCTTAACATAGGGGCAGTAAAATATTCAGAAGACCCGAAGATAATGATCTTACCCTTGCCCAGTGAGGTCTTCACAATATTATTAAAGAGGAAAGGCTCTTCCCCCTCAGCTTTGACCGTGGTTATGATTTCCGGTCTGTGATCAAAAATATAAGTTGGGCAAATATAGCCGGGGGTATCAGGTAAAGGTATTTGATGAACGCCCTTTAGTAAGATCGCCCGGTCTTTTTGCTGTGCATTTGCATGTACACCTGTAATTAGGAATATAGTGATTAAAAGGACCGTATTACATAAACATGGATATTTTGTGTCTTTCTTTTTGTCATTCATTTCTGTAGGTTTTATAGTCGGGACTGTAAGGGAAAATAAGGAAATCTCACTGAATAATAGCGTTATTAATTGAGTAGTGTACCAGTTTAAATTCCTGGCGGGCCGCTGTCCAGATGTTCCCTCTCAAAATCTACCGCAAAAACGTATATTTATTACTCATTAACCCGGTAATCTATGCAGCTGACAAAAGCTATTTTAATCGCCTTCCTGTTATGTAAAAGCTTTACATCCTGTGCACAAAGCACATCCATCTGGAAAAATAAGAAATGTGCGGTTGCACTTACTTACGATGATGCAATCAATATTCATCTCGACAAAGTTATTCCTGCCCTGGATAGTGCAGGCCTAAAAGGTACATTCTACCTCATCGGTTCTTCAGACGCCTTCACCAAACGCATCCCCGAATGGAGAAAGGCCGCTGCCAATGGGCATGAGCTGGGAAACCACACCCTCTTTCACCCCTGTTACGGAAAACGGCCAGGCCGCGAATGGGTAAGACCAGATTATGACCTTAACATCTATACCCTGCAGCGAATGACAGACGAAGTGAAAATGAACAACGCACTACTGGAAGCTACTGACGGTAAAAAGAAGCGGACACTGGCCTGCCCCTGCGGAGATACAAAAATTGGCGATTCCTCTTATCTGTACGGCGTGAAAGATAACTTCGTTGCTATACGCGATGCCACGCCGGATGCCTATGATGTAAACGGTTTCGGCGGAGTGAACATTCAATGGGTGACCGTCATAAACAACTCCGGCGATCAGCTGATAGCTGCCGTAAAAAAAGCAATGGAAAGCAATGCACTGCTGGTCTTTGTTTTTCACGGCGTAGGAGGAGACCACGCCATTAACGTATCTGCACAGGCCCACAGGGAACTGCTGCAATTCCTGAAAAAGAATGAA
This sequence comes from Chitinophaga tropicalis, assembly GCF_009758205.1. Taxonomy (GTDB): domain Bacteria; phylum Bacteroidota; class Bacteroidia; order Chitinophagales; family Chitinophagaceae; genus Chitinophaga; species Chitinophaga tropicalis. Next base: position 74,867 of record NZ_WRXN01000019.1, on the reverse strand, counting down.
TCACAGGTTTGGGTGGCTCCTTTTATCGAAATAGCAGAAAATATTAAGAGAAAGTAAGGAAAGCAGCGCTCAGCAGGAACTGTTCCTGTTGAGCGCTGTTATCAGCTTAAGGCCTGTTTTAAATAATGGCCTGTATGTGAGTCTTTTACCGCAACCAGGTCTTTCGGTGTACCCTCAAAGATCACCTGCCCGCCTTTATGGCCTCCTTCCGGCCCCATATCAATGATCCAATCCGCACTTTTTATGACATCCAGGTTGTGTTCTATTACAATCACTGTATTCCCGCCATCTACCAGCCGGTCCATCAGGGAGATCAGCCTGCCGGTATCAGACATATGTAATCCCGTAGTAGGTTCATCCATCACATAAATACTGCCCTTTTTATGCAACTCACTCGCTAACTTGATACGCTGGCATTCCCCGCCGGAAAGAGTGCTTAACGGTTGTCCCAGCGTCAGGTATTCCAGCCCTACCTCCATCAATGTCTGCAGCTTCTTTGAGATATCTTTTGCGGTAAAGAACTCACTGGCTTCTTTAATGGTCATTTCCAGTACCTCAGAAATATTTTTACCATCCAGTTTATAAGTAAGTACCTCATCCTTATACCTTTTACCCTGGCATATTTCACAAGGTGTTTTCACTCCCTCCAGGAAAGCCAGGTCTGTATAAATAACACCAGACCCCTGGCAGTTTTCACAAGCTCCTTTTGAATTGAAAGAGAAGAGCGACGCGTTCACATTGTTGGCGTTGGCAAAAGCTTTTCTTAACAGGTCCATTATACCGGTATAAGTAGCCGGATTAGACCTGCTGGATGTCCCTACGGGCGACTGGTCAACCAAAACAGCCTCCGGGTAGCGGGTCAGGAAAGCATGATGTATCAGAGAGCTCTTACCCGAGCCGGCTACGCCGGTAACTACTGTCATAATACCGGTAGGAATGTTAACAGATACATCCCGCAGGTTGTTGATCTTTGCATGAGTAACAGGAAGATGCCCGGTTGCTTTCCTGTATTGTTCTTTTAACGCAAAAGCATGGTTCATATACTTACCCGTCAGCGTATCAGACTTCAGCAGCCCGGCAAGACTTCCTTCATACATGATATTACCACCCTTTGAGCCCGCCATAGGCCCTACATCCACTATATGGTCGGCAATCCTGATCACATCAGGATCATGCTCTACTACTATTACTGTATTACCTTTATCTCTTAGCTTAGTGAGCAGCGAATTAAGCCTGTAAACATCCCTGGGATGTAATCCTACACTCGGTTCGTCAAAGATATAAAGTACGTCTATCAGGCTGCTGCCCAGATGTTTTACCATCTTCACACGCTGGGATTCACCACCGGAAAGGGTATCTGTCGGCCTGTTGAGGTTCAGGTATTCCAGTCCCATATCCACCAGGTGCTGTAACCGCTCTGTAAGCGTTTCTATCATCGGTTGAGCGATCGGGTCATCTATCTCCCGTAAAAAGGGAATGAGCTCACCTACTTCCATTGCCGACAACGATGCAATGTTCTGCCCGTTTATTTTGCAGCTTAATGTCTGCTGATTCAACCGCGCGCCCTTACATAGCGGACAAGGCCCATACTGCATATAAGGGGCCACCATCTTTTGTGTACGTTCAGAAAGTGTCTTTAGGTCCCTCTTTATATATGAACGATTGAATTTTTCAATAATACCCATGTAGGTGGCATTCATCGTGCCTTCCCCCATACGCAGCTTAAACTTCCTGGGAGGACTGTATAATAACAGGTCCATCTCTTCCTCTGTATAATCACTCAGCTTCTTATCTACATCAAAATAACCTGTATTGGCATACATATCTTTTTCCCAGCTTGCAAAGCCCGGTACCTGTAACGCCCCTTCCCTTAATGACTTATCAGGATCATAAAACTTTGTTCCGTCAAATCCCAGCTTCTGTCCCAGGCCGTTACATTCCGGGCACATCCCTTGCGGGTCATTGAAAGAAAAAACATTTGAGTATCCTGCAAATGGTTTTCCTATCCTGGAGAAAAGCAGGCGGAGCACAGGGGAGATGTCTGTAATAGTACCCATGGTTGAATGAGAACCGCCCCCCAATCGTTTCTGATCAACAACAATAGCCATGCTTAGTTTATCAATAACATCCACATTGGGCTGAGGATAGCGGGGCAGAAGATTGCGGATAAACATACTGAAGTTCTCATATAACTGCCTTTGTGCTTCGGTAGCAATCGTATCAAACACAATGGATGATTTTCCTGAGCCTGATACTCCCGTAAATATGTTGATCTTCCTTTTGGGAAGACGAACATCAACATTTTTTAAATTATTCTCCCGCGCACCGCGGATCTCGATGTATTCCTGGGTCATAAGCTTATTGAATAGGTTTCCGGTTGTTGCTACAGTGGTTGTTTCAAAGATAGAAATTTCTTTCATTCCCCTTCATTTGAAAAACATCAGGACAAATTGAGGGTACTTTCCCTCGCTTGCGTAAAGAAGTCCTGTCCGGGATCTGTATTGAATTTCTTAACTTTGTACTATGGCTGCTAAAATTGAAAGATCCGTATCCGAGTTTAATAATGAGTTGAAACTGAAAGGCTTTAACGTTTGGCAAATTGAAAGTGACAGCAATGCCACTAAAACCTACAGCAGGAAAGACTTTTATAAGATCTGCCTGACTTCCGGCAGAAGCGTTATCCATTATGCTGATCGTAGTTTCGAGCAGGAGGGAACAGTTTTGTTCTTCGGTAACCCCCATGTACCCTACTCCTGGGAAACGTTGTCTACTACCTATGTTGGATATACCTGCCTGTTTTCTGAAGACTTTGTGAAGCATTCCAACCGCTCGGAGAGCCTACAGCAATCGCCTTTGTTTAAGATTGGCGGCACGCCTTTATTAAAGATTACCGAACCGCAGCGCCTGTTTCTGAACGGTATCTTCCGGAAAATGATGGAAGAGCAGCAGACTGACTATCAATACAAAGACGATTTGATCCGTAATTACATCAACCTGATTATACATGAGGCGCTGAAATTGCAGCCTTCTGAGCAGATGGACAAACAGAAAAATGCGTTGTCCCGGATCACTTCCGTTTTCCTCGAACTGTTGGAACGTCAGTTTCCGGTAGAGACGCCTGACCGGCCATTAACGCTGAAGTCCGCTAACGATTATGCTAAAGCGCTGGCAATCCACGTAAACTACCTGAATAAAGCCGTTAAGGAAACCACCGGCAAATCTACAACTACACATATCAGCGAGCGTATTGCCCGGGAAGCAAAAGCGCTCTTACAGCATACTGATTGGAATGTTGCAGAGATTGCCTATGCGCTGGGCTTTGAATATCCTACATACTTTAATAACTTCTTCAAAAAGCTCACAGGAAGCAATCCTTCAGCGTTCAGAGAAGCAGTGATTTGAAATTCTTAAGGATTAATTTGAATTCCTTTAGCTGCAAAGTTCATTTTCATGGACCTTTGCTGTATGAAAGACATCTTCGAAAGATTAAAAACAGGCCAGCTTGTACAGCTCCACGATCCGGAATTTCACAGGGTCGATGAAATTGTAACCCGGACTCTGGCACTTTCTCCGGCATTGAACGCAGCTACAGATACAAATGAGATGCGTCAGAGGCTGAGCGGGATCATCGGATCACCATTGGATGAGACTACAACAGTATTCGCCCCTTTCTACACCAATTTTGGCCGTTTCATTACTATCGGCAAACATGTATTTATTAATCACGCCTGCTCATTCCTGGATATGGGTGGCATTACCCTTGAAGATCATGTGCTGATCGGGCCAAAAGTTAACCTTATCACCGAAAACCATCCACTCGATCCCGTAAATCGCCGTGGCATGTTATGTCAGCCCATTTTAATTAAACGGAACGCCTGGATCGGCGCCGGTGCTACTATTTTACCTGGTGTAACTGTAGGTGAGAACGCTGTTATTGCGGCCGGTGCCGTGGTTAGTAAAGATGTGCCCGATAATACCGTAGTGGCTGGTATCCCGGCTAAAGTAATTAAACAGATTTCCTGAATATGAAAAAGTTATTATTTATAGCGATCATTTCGCTGGCCGTCACATGCCAGCTATCCGCACAAACATCCAGGCAAATAAAAGCAAAATCAATGGAGAATAAACAGCAAACAACACAATACACTTTTAATTTAAGTGATAAGGTGACAAGAAAGAAAGTGAACTTTAAAAACCGGTACGGAATAGTACTGACTGCCGACTTGTACCTTCCTAAAAACCATACCGGCAAACAGATGGCAGCACTCGCTATTAGTGGGCCGTTCGGCGCCGTGAAAGAACAATCTTCTGGATTGTATGCTCAGAATATGGCCGAACGTGGCTTCGCTGCTCTTGCCTTTGACCCGTCGTATACTGGCGAAAGCGGAGGCGAACCACGTAATGTAGCCTCCCCAGACATCAATACGGAAGATTTCAGCGCGGCTATAGACTACCTTGGCCTGCAGGATTTCGTAGACAGAAACCGTATCGGCGTTATTGGAATATGTGGCTGGGCCGGCATGGCGCTGAACGCAACGGCTGTAGACAAACGCATCAAAGCAGTAGCTACGACCAGCATGTATGATATGTCGCGCGTAATGGCTAAAGGTTATTTTGATAAACTGACTACAGAAGAACGCACAAAAATGCTGGAGCAAATGAGCCAGCAGCGTTGGGAAGATGCAAAGAATGGTAGTCCGGCTCCATCTGCAAACAATTTACCTGAAAAATTGAAGGGAAACGAACCACAATTCGTAGTTGATTATTTTAATTATTATAAAACCCCGCGTGGTTTTCATCCCCGTTCCATCAATTCAAATGCTGCCTGGACAGCAACAAACGCACTTTCATTTATGAATATGCCTCTGCTGACTTATATTAAGGAGATCGCCCCTCGCCCGGTCCTTTTTATTGCTGGTGAAAATGCACACTCGCGCTATTTCAGTGAAGATGCGTACAAAGCAGCCGCAGAGCCTAAAGAATTAATGATTATTCCCAATGCCAGTCACGTTGATCTATACGATCAGTTGAACATTATCCCTTTTGATAAGCTGGCTGTTTTTTTTAATAACAGTCTTAAATAGAAGGAGAATTGGCATGGTTTAAACTTAGAACGCGTTCTTATTTTGAGAGGTTTGTAGGGGCATACCCAAAATGTTTTTTAAAGCTGAACGAAAAGTGTGACAGATCTTCAAAACCTGTTTCAAGATAAACTTCAGCAGGCTTTTTCTTATACTGCGTTATCTGATAATGAGCCAGCTCAAGTCTTTTTTCTGTAAGCCAATGACGGGGCAGTGCATTAAATTTCTTCCGGAAATCCCTGTTAAAAGTAGAAAGGCTCCGGCCTGTAAGATAAGCGAACTTCTCAAGTGGCATATTGAACATGAAGTTCTTTTCCATAAAATCAACCAGGTCAATTTTACCCGGATCATCGAAATGTGACAATATATCATCAATAGCCGGATCAATGATCCTCAGAATACTGATTGCCTCATTGATCTTCAATGAGGCTATGTTTTCGGGAAAGTTGTCTTGCATGTCAAAATAAGGAATGAGAGATGCCATGCAGCTTTGCAAAAGAGGATGATGGCCAAAACAACATATCTTCTGTGGCGGAGTGCCTTTGGGCTTAAGGCTAAGCCCGCCATAGAGTTCTTTAAGCCGCTCCACAGACAGATGCATGGCTACCGTTTTATGCGGCAGTCCATCTTTCGGATAGTTGATAACTGTAGCCAGCTGATTTCTTGGAATTAAAAAAATGTCGCCAGGCCCGAATAAATAACTTGTACCCGCCTGGATAATTTTTGTTTCACCGGAAATGAACCATACCAGCATGTGATGTTCAAATACGACTTCTGTTTTGAACAAGCTATCCTCGTAGCAGGATAGTTTTATATCAGGTGTAATATATTTAGTCTGGAAATTCATGCCTTTTCAATATAAGGAATAAAGCCGGAAGTGCTATTCCGGCTTTACTACGCAAAATTAAAATAATACAGTGTCAGTTAACCGGAAACTTAATACCTGTCATTTGCTCACTTAACACCCACAACCGCCTGGCGTTTTCCACATCCAGTGAATAAGGCCTGACGCCACGCAACGTTGAAGGATCATCATACCTGTGTTCTATATTGCCCAGGTCCGGCTCCGCTATATCACCATCCTCACAATATACACCGCCAATATTATTCAGTAGCGGACTGACCGCGCACCAGGTCGTTGTAGCCGCTCCCTGGGAAATGGTCTTTAATCTTTGAGCCACTTCTGGCAGTATATTCCCATCTTCACCATGTGTTCCCATTTGCTTAAATAGTTCAACCGGCGCTTCACGTCCCAGGTCCGTCTCGGGGATAGAACCGGGATGCACGGCATAAGCTCTTACACCAAAAGCTTTGCTGCGATGGTCCAGTTCTACGGTAAAAAGATTATTCGCCGTCTTGGACTGTCCGTATCCCTGCAACGTTTCATATTCCCGTTGCTCAAAATTAGGATCATCAAAGTTGAAAGGAGCCATCTGGTGACCGAAAGACGATACATTTATAATTCTTGCGCCATCAGCCTTTTTCAGGGCTGGCCATAGCAGGGCCGTAAGCTGGAAATGCCCCAGGTGGTTAGTAGATAACTGTGATTCAATATTCCTGGCATCGCGGCGAAGGGGCACCCACATAATTCCGGCATTATTAATAAGAAGGTCAAGAGCTTTGCCCGTCAACAGGAAACTTTTCGCAAACTCATTTATAGAATCCGGGTCCATCAGGTCCATAGTACCAATAGTTACGTTGGGGATAGAGCGTAAATTCTGAGCTGCCTTTTCCATATTCCTGGCAGGGACCCATACTTCCGCACCGGCGTTTACCAGCACTTTTACAGTTTCAAGCCCTATGCCGGCATAACCGCCGGTTACAATAGCTGTCTTGCCTCTCAGATCAATTCCTCTGATCACTTCAGCTGCAGTCGAAGTGGCTGAAAATCCGGATTGAAGGGGTTGTTGTAAAGCTCCATTGTAGTTATCTTCCTTTGTTGTCATTTTAAATTGTTTTTAATCTGCAACAAAGGTAGCATTGCATATCTCCCGGGGCTTTGTTCAAAATGTCAATTTTGCTTTGTTATGCATGTCATGCATAAGAGCTCATTTAAAGCATGCTATTCACCGAAAGTTATGGTATCGCCAACACTGATAGTACCACTGCCATGATACAGAAGGTTCTGGCCAAAATAGATCTTATTATTCCTGTTACGGTAAGTGCTGAGTGTTTTCAAAGGCTCTTTCCCTTTTACTGCGGTTTCCTGGTCTGTAGTGGTAATTACACATCGTGCGCAGGGTTTAACACCAAAGAACTGAACATCTCCAATACCGAATTGTTTCATATCATCTTCCTGGAACGGTGTTCCCCCGGTAAAGACTATATTAGGCCTGAAACGGTTCATTGGTAAAGGAGACGATAAACGGCTGTTAAGGTCATCAAGAGATGCCTGGCCAATTATCAGTAACGGATATCCATCAGAAAAACTCGTGATTTCTTTATTGCCGGCATAATTTTCATCTACCAGCCGCCGGGTGCTGTCCGGCATATATACCAGCCTGCAGGGAATATCCAGTTGCTCACTGAACCAGGCGTCTGCTTCAGCGCTTACCAGTTGTGCAGGATGTGATTCTCCCCATACAGAGACTATAATAGTTTCAGTAGATGCCGGCTGAAAAGGTATCCGGTAAAAGAAATCTGTTTTCCTGACGTTTATCACCAATAAACCTTCACTGTGCAGGCTTACATGCAGGCATGCCATAACAGGTACTTCACGCTGCGAAAGGAAGCGGTTATTCTCATCTACCAGCATCCACCTTCTGTCGTACTCAAAACCACGGTCTGTAAGAGCAGCAGCCGGTAAGGCAATACCCCCTAACGATTTGATGGGGTAAATGTATAATTCACTAACGGTAAGCATAGAGCTAAGATACAGAACTTGTTGATTTATTTGACGCTGGTAATTTTTGTGGTATCCCGGTTCAGATTTTTAACCGGCCGCAGGCCAAATGCTCTCTTCCCGAAAAAAGGGTTTCGCCTCGGCGAAACCCTTTTTTCGGGAAGAGAAATATTTTCTGACTATATTTAAGCCGGCCACTTATTAACCGTTATGACAAACAAGCAATTTCTACAGGCACTGACCTTACTGATACTATCTGTTATCTTTCAGCATACAGCCCGGGCACAGGAATGGACGCCATTATTCAATGGTAAGGACATTAATGACTGGATCGTAAAGATCCATCATCATGAAACCGGCAATAACTTCGGAAATACCTTCCGCGTACAGGATAGCACTATCCAGGTCCGTTACGACCAGTATGGCAATTTTAATGAACAGTTCGGGCATCTGTACTATAAGATTCCCTTTTCATATTATCACCTTAAACTGGAATACCGTTTTACAGGAGAATGGGAAAAAAACGCCCCTTCCTACACAATACTCAACAGCGGAGTAATGTACCACTCCCAGGACCCGCGTACCATGCCCAAAGAACAGGACTGGCCCATTTCTATTGAGATGCAGTTCCTGGCAGGGCTGGGAGATGGGCAGCCAAGACCAACCGGCAATATGTGCTCTCCCGGAACGCACGTTGTGTATGAAGGTAAGCTGGATACCCGGCATTGCATCAATTCCAGCTCTAAAACCTATGGCAAGGATGAATGGGTCCAGGCAGAACTGATCGTTCTCGGAGATTCACTGATCACGCATATTATTAACGGAGATACGGTATTAAGGTATTCTAAACCACAGATAGGCGGGCCGGTAGTGAACAGGTATGATCCTAAGCAGAAGAAAGACGGGAAGTTGCTGAGTGCAGGGTTTATTGCTTTGCAGAGTGAAGGACAGCCTGTAGATTTTAGGAATATCAGGATATTGAACCTGGAGGGCACGCCCTCCAGGAAATGATCACTATTCCTTGTTCTCCTTTAACCACTTTAGCCGGCGCTGATCAGGCAGATGCTTTACGGTGAAGTTTTCAAACTTAGCATTGAAACCATTCCCGTCAGGGCTTGCCGCCATCATGCCAACCATAACAGGTGTATTATCCTGCAGCCAGGCATTTCTCATTAAGATATATGTTTTATCATCAAAAGAATAGTATATCTCTACTGCGTCAAGTTTTCTGACCGCTTTTATCCATACAAAGGGAAGCGTTTTATCTAAAGTGATAATGCTCCAGTCACTCGTTTTATGGGTGACTACAGTGCTCAGGTTAAACTTGCCATCTACAAACTCAACACCTGCCTTGATGTAATTCTCTTTATCTATACGAAGCATTAATCCCATCTGGTCAAATCTGGCTTTATAATCGCCGGTGATCTTCACTTTTGTTTCAAATTCCCCGCCATATACGCCATAACAGAAAGGCGCATCATCTACCGTAAATCCATAGTGGGAAATCCTCCAGTAATCGCTCTGAGGGGTAACAAGCATAGAAAGGACATCGTTCTTTACCTCCCATTTTTCAGGTTCATTGAACCATTGCAGCTTCTCCGGTCGTTGTGCTGACACTGTTCCTAAAGCCATGATACTCATCAGGCTTAATGCTAATTTCTTCATATTTGTTGAAACTTTAATTATTAGGCAATTTCCCCTAGTTTCGCAAAAGTAAAATGGTGCCGGTCAGTAGTCAATACTGATAAATAACCATTTTGGGGATGACAATGAGTAATATCTTCAGCACACTCAGCAAAAAGTTATTGGAGCAATCCTTTGAAGGGGAGCAGAATGCTTCCCTGCAGCTGGCTAATTGTCAGTATATAGCTCAGATGTACGCCAGGGTAGAGAGTTCTGTAGCTGTTCTGAGTGATCTCAAGTATAATAAAAGTTATATATATAACGGCGCCGCCGCTGCAGAACTGGGACTTTTAAATGAAGATAATTCAGCAGAAATCGATTCTATCTGGGAAGAAGCCATTTTTGCCAGGATTCACCCCGAAGATCTTTCAGAAAAACATCTGCTTGAACTTCAGTTTTTCCAGCTGTTAAAGAGCCTGCCTGTTTCTGAGCGTTATAATTATCACGTCATAAGCAGGATCAGGATGCGGAACAGGGTGGGGGATTATGTTCCGGTGCAACATCGTATGTTTTACGTCTGCAACTCTCCCAATGGCAGTATCTGGCTGGCGCTTTGCCTTTATAATTTTTCCTATACTCTTTCTGCCCCTGAAGCTTACGAAGGAATGATCGTTAATGCGGCAACAGGTGATATTATCAGACCTGACAGGCAAAAATGTGATGATATTCTTTCAGACCGGGAGAAAGAAATACTGAAGCTGATTAAGAAAGGAAAAAGAAGTAAAGACATAGCAGCGCAGTTGTCTATAAGCATAAATACTGTGAACAGGCATCGTCAGAACATACTTGAAAAACTACGGGTAACTAACTCTCTTGAAGCCTGCCGGGTAGCTGAACTGATTAAACTGATTTAGCCGCATTGTATATTGAAGATATCTTTCTTCAGCACTCCGCTAATTTGGAAAACAATATTTTTTCCTTCGTATACTCAATACATTTACTTTTGCGTAGTCAACCTATATTTTGCTTGTTATAACCCCCATGCTTAGTGATTATTTATTAAACATAAACCCCGCAATTATGAAAATGAGAACCCGTTTAACACTATTCGCGTTAGCCCTGTCAGCTACTCTATTTACGTATTCCTGCACAGAAAAATCTCAGGATGTTCCAAAAGTCAATACCGGAACTGAAAATCTTATTGAACGTGATGCCAATCCGCAAAGCCAGGCCATTCAGTATTACAACAGGATCAATGATGCATTCGGTGTATCGGCAGAGAAAGACAATAGCGCAGCTATTGCCGGCTTCCCTGACTACTATGGTGGCGCATTTATCAATAAGGAGAATAAGCTGGTGGTGTATGTGAAGGGAGATCTTGCTGCTTCAGGACAGAAGATTGCCGGCATTACAGGTGGTAATGATGTCGTTATCAAACCCTGTAAATTCTCTTATAAAGAGCTCACTGCAATCATGAACAAGCTGAACAGTATCAAATTAAGCAATGCAAGAACATCTTCTGCTGCAAACCTCACAGCATGGGCTTTGATGGATGCGGAAAACAGGATTGTGGTAGAACTGGAAGACTACAACGATCAGAAGATCGAAGAGTTTAAAAGATCAATCCTTAATTCCCCAGCCATTGAATTCAGGAAGTCAGCAGGCAGGATTACCCTGGAAGCCAGCCTGGACCCCGGATGTAAGGCTGCTGTCAATGTCTCCGGTACCAGCTATGGGTCATTTGCTTTCCGGGCCAGACGTACATCAGATTCTAAAAAAGGTATGGTAACGGCAGGGCATGTTGTATCAGTAGGAGGAACGATCTATTACAGCGGCAGCAGCATAGGCACCTGTTCAGCATCTATTCAGTCAGGTTCTGTTGATGCGGCTTTTGTACCTGTTAATGATACAGTAGCATATACTCCCAGTAATACTTTATGCGGAACCGCTACTGTGCTTTCAACATCTACAAGCTTACCGGGAACAGGTACGCTGGTAAATATGAGAGGAGCAACTACAGGCACATCTTCCGGCAATATCATCAGCACCAATGCAAGCACTACAACTGCCGCAGGTATCTCTTATACAAATCTGACCAGTGCTGATTATACCAGCGCCGGTGGAGACAGCGGAGGTATTATCTATACATATGTAAGCGCTAGCAATACCAGGTTTACAGTTGGTCTGCACCTGGGCGCAAGCGGTACCACAAGGTATTTCACCAAGGCAGGCCTGGCGCTTACCGCTTTAAGCGTGGCAAGATATTAGTACTAAACTGCTTAGGCAGGAATTGCTATTGAACAGAAATTTTCCGTAATATAGTCATCAAATTTACCTGCTTATGCGAATTTCATTGTATTACTTAATTATTCCTGCGTTCATCCTTGGCAGTTGTGGCAACCCCGGTGGGAAATCTGCCTCCGACAGCCAGGATACCAGCAATCCTTCAAAAATGCAAGATACTGCGGTGTCAACAGGAACAGCCGATCCTGCCGGTAGCATTGCTATGACAGTTGTTCCTGCTGCTTTTAAAGCAGGAACAGTAGGTGAAGCTAAGCTCACCATTACTAATAATGCTGCCGAAGAAATAACATTCGGTGATCCTTACAGGGTAGAGTATAGTAATAACGGCAACTGGGAAAAGGTAACTCTTTTTGACAGTGTCTCATTTACTGCAATGGCTCATGGGCTTGCTCCCGGAAAATCACAGGAATTTTCCATTAATCTGCAGCCCATGCCGTATGATTATAAGCCTGGCCAGTATCGCATATTGAAAGATGCACAGGCAGGAGAGAAGAAAATACAGTTAACAGCAATATTCTCTGTAGAACAGTAAATACCCTTACATAAAGCAGCTGGCAGGAAACATCCCGCCAGCTGCTTTTTTATTGCTAAGACAGCTTTCTGTCAGACATTTCAATTGCCACATCATTTATACTGGCATAGCGTTTACGCATCAAACCATGTTCATCAAACTCCCATAGCTCATTACCATAACTACGGTACCATTGCCCATTGCTGTCATGCCATTCGTATTCAAAGCGAACAGCTATCCTGTTTTCAGTAAAACTCCAGAGTTCTTTTTTCAGTTTATAGTCCAGTTCTTTCTCCCATTTCCTGGTAAGAAATGCTTTCACTTCTTCACGGCCATTAATAAACTCTGCCCGGTTTCTCCATTCAGTATCTGTTGTATAGGCCTTGCATACAATTTCAGGATTCCTGGAATTCCATGCGTCTTCAGCTAATTGTACCTTCTGCCTTGCAGTATCCAGTGTAAATGGAGGTAGTGGATGTTTTTGTTCCATAAAATTGATCTGTTTAAAATCAGGATGCGAGAAAATTAAGAATGTCGTCAGCTATTTCAGAAAAGTGTGTCTCCAGCGCAAAGTGCCCTGTGTCATAGAATTTCACAGTTGCATCAGCAAGGTCCTGCTGATAAGCTATTGCTCCGGGTGGCAGAAAGAAAGGATCTTTATTGCCCCATACAGCCAGCAGTTTGGGCTTATATGTCCGGAAGTAATGCTGAATGGTAGGGTAGAGCGCTACGTTGTTGGCATAATCCTTCATCAGGTCTAACTGAATGTCGACATTACCCGGCCTGTCCAGGAAGTGCTGATCTAATGTGTAGGTTTCCGGCGCAATCAATGAAAGATCAGGTACGCCTTCTTCATATTGCCACCTGGTTAGTTTCAGCTCTGTAAATGCTCTCAGGCTTTCCCTGTTCTCTTCGGTTGGCGCTTCCCAGTATTGCCGTAAAGGATTCCACGAGTCGCTCAACCCTTCTGCATATGTATTCCCGTTTTGGGAGATAATAGCACTGATTTTTTCCGGGTGTTGCATAGCCAGGCGATAACCTACCGGTGCGCCATAATCAAACACATAGATAGCAAACTTATCCAGCTGCAACTGCAATGTAAAATCTGATATATATTTTGCCAGGTTATCAAATGTGTAGGAAAAGTCTTTGAAAGATGGTGCATCAGAATAACCGAATCCTGGCAGGTCCGGAGCTATTACCCTGTAAGTCCTGCTCAGTAACGGAATAAGGTTTCTGAACATAAACGATGATGTGGGATAGCCATGCAGTAAAAGTATTACCGGTGCATCAACAGGGCCAGCTTCGCGATAGAACAGCTTAAGGTCGTTTACCTGTATCGTACGATAGTGAACAGCGAGTGTTTTCATTTTTTATTTTTTTTCAAAAAATAAGTAGTGTCTCAGTTTGGTCCCAGGACCAAACTGTCCTGATCAAATAGTTCTAACTGATAACTATCCAAAAGTAGGCTGATTGTTTGATCTCTAAAAATGATTAATTTTGATTGGTGAAATCATAATTAGTGATGTATGAACACGAATGACCTGAAAATATTTGAAGCAGTAGCTGCCTGCGGCAACTTTACCAAAGCGGCAGAAACCATGTTTACAGTACAGTCTAATGTCACCGCAAGGATCCGCAGCCTGGAGCAGGAATTCAATACAGAATTATTCCTGCGTAATTCAAGAAAAGTAGCGTTAACGCCCGCCGGCGAAATACTCATGCGATACTCAAAACAGATCGCTTACCTGCTGGAAAAGGCCAGGACAGAAATGCAGGGTGCAGATCAGGTCAGCGGGGTACTAAAGATCGGCTGCATAGAAACCACAATGGCCTTAAAAGTACCACAGATGCTGCAGGAGTTTATGGAAGCGCATCCCAATGTAGACCTGGAGTTCACTTCATCTCTTCGTACAGCCCTGATTCAGGAAGTACTTAACTACAGGCTGGATGCTGCCTTTGTATCTGCTCCTATCAATATTCCGGGACTACAGGCAGATTATATAAAAGAAGAACAGCTGGTCATCATTACCTCTTCAAAGGTCAGTTCGCTGACAGCATTGGCAAAAGAGAATAAATTACTGACCATAGTAGTATTTGACCAGGGATGTGTATTTCGCGAACGATTGGAATCATGGTTAAGCGCTAAAGGAATCGTACAATATAAAGAGATCGTAGTCAATTCGTTGGAAGGTATTGTCAACTTTGTAGAAACCGGGTTGGGAATTAGTATTCTGCCACAGGAAATCATTAACGCTTTCTACGCCAGAAGAAAGCTGAAAACATTTCCGCTTAATAAAGAATTAGCTACTATGACAACTGTGCTTATCTATAGAAATGATATACCCCCATCCGGGGCATTACAGGCTTTTATTGATATGTATAAAACGGGTGACTAATTTTTATCCGTCCCACTCTTGCGGATAAATCCCCCTCAAAAAATCATCTCCGGCTGGCCGCAGGCCAAAACCATCGCCCTCAAAAAAATCACCCTCAAAAAATCGCTTTTACCGAAGGTAAAAGCGATTTTTTGAGCAGTTCCATCCCATCTTTATCAGTTTTTTGTTTTTTTTACATATATCCCGTATATTGTTATATAATAACCTATTCTGAAAATGTGCCGGCTGTATTAAGTTAACCATCTATAACCCAAACCAGATATGCCAAAATCTTCCCTCTGCATGCTTAACAGACCCATATACCCGCAATCCTTGTAAATACCTTAAACCCAAAATAAAAACCATGATTTTGCTTAAAGTTAGAGAACTTGCGATGAAAAGCCATTTAGGCATCATCCTTTGCTTTTGTTTTTTATTCTTCAGTTGCTCAAAAGACAGAGCAGCAATAAAAGCAGCCAAAGATGCAAATGATAAATTAATTGCATCGAAGTCAGCCCGTATAGCTTCTTATTCTTCTACAGATCTGTTCCGGGGCATAATGTTTATGAGTGGCGCCGCTGCCGCAGAACTCCCTGAAATACAGGAACAGGTCCAATTGATCCGGATCCTCAATCCCACTGCAGAAAACCAGGAGAACCTGACCCGTATGCAGAATAACTTTATTCATCAGATAGAAGAACAATACCCGGGGTATATCGATTCCTTTGCAGAAACTATCAGATCCGACGATCATGAACGGATCAGGGAAGAATTGACCAGGGCGCAGGATATCATATTTGCTGCAGTTTCCAAATATTTCAGGTTCGAAACAGGTACCGCTACATCTGCAAGAGAACAGGTGCTTGAGCTGTTTAAAAATAAACAGGAAGAAATAGAAGACCTGGTGACAAAGCTCCAGTTTGAGGAGATCTCAAAAGAAGATTTTGAAACCCGCATAATGAGCACGCTGAACCTTGATGAAACACAATTGCGCGCACTGGCTGAATCAGCCGGAACAGACCCTGACAGCAACCTCTTTGGCGGATGTGTGGCATTCCTGTCATTTGTAGGATGTAACGTTGCCGTTGCTATCAACATAGCAGGATATGTAAACATTGCACTTGCTGCCGCCGTTGCTGTTGCCGCTGCTGCATGGGTATTTACTTACAAATGGAAATGGAACGGCGGACCAACAAAAGCCTTCACAGAACTGGATTATGAGAAGTATATAGACAGAATTGTGATAACTTTTTGATAAACCGCTTGTATGTTAAGACTCGTTTTCCTCGTTACCATATTTTCTGTATTCCTGTTAATTGGCTATGTTATGGTAGGCTCCTTACCCGGAGCCACCATAACCATGTCAAAGCTCAGCAAAATTCAAACTGTCAGCATTTTTCCTGAAGGCTGGGCATTTTTTACAAAAGACCCGCAGGAAGAAGATTATCTTCTTTTCCAGGCAGATGAACAAACCGGAAATTTTATAAATGTGATCAGTCCTACCTCTTCGCCTGGAAATGCATTCGGCCTGAACAGAGTTAGCCGGTTACAATCCCAGGAGCTTGGATCAGGTATACACCACATCCGTGACAGCTCATGGCTCGACATAAAGGGAGATTTAACGGCGAACACACTTTTGATCAGGGATATGAAACCCATTGCCATCCCTATCAGGTCGCAACGTCCTTATTTTGAAGGTACCTACATCCTGCAGAAGATAAGACCTATCCCCTGGGCATGGGCTAAAAGCTTCAATGAAAAGAATAGAAAATCAAAAATCTGCAAAATTGAATTTAAGAAACTCCCTCATAAGGCTGGATAGCTATATAGAGTATTACGCCAGCTATTCAATATATAATAATGCCTTAGGGCTGGCAAGAACGCTCCTTGCTGCAGGAACAGCGTTAACACTACTTTTTACTGACGAAAAAGTGCTGTTTAAAAGCGGGTTACATCCAGGCTGGAGCAGTGAGATCGTTCCCATCAATGCGCTGAATTTCTTCAATTTAGTTCCTGTTAATTTCATTACGCTTACAAAATGGATCGTCTTCCTTATTTTAATCATCATTGCATCAGGCTGGCGCCCCCGGTTCACCTGTATCCCACATTGGTATATCTCGACCTGCTTCCTTAATTCAGCACTGGATATTGAAGGTGGCGACCAGATCACTTCAAACATAACGATGTTGTTATTGCCAATCCTGTTAATGGATAGCAGAAAATGGCATTGGCAAAGACTCAGCACAAACGGGAACAGCTTTGGAGAAAAGGTAAGAGGAATAATTTCCAATACCTTGTTCTATGTAATAAAACTACAGGTCTGTGTAATTTATTTCCACGCTGCCATCGGAAAGATAGGCGTGAATCAATGGCTTGATGGAACGGCGCCGTATTATTGGTTTAACCACCCGGTTTTTGGCATGAGCAGCTGGTTAAAGCCGCTATTGAATCCTTTTCTGACAAACAGTTATTTTGTATTTCTTTTATCATGGGGAGTAATTGTTTGGGAGCTTATTTTAGCTGCTGCCATTTTCATGGAGAAGAAACATTATAAACGTTTATTTATAATAGCTGTAGGATTTCATTTTCTTATTGTAGTTGTGCATGGCTTATTCAGTTTCTTTTTCGCAATGACCGGGGCGCTATGTCTGTATTTCCTGGTAGAATACAATAACAGGATTTATGAAAAGTAAGAGGCTGAACCTTGTCACGATCATAGTTATACTGCTCCTGGTTGCCCATGCTATCTGGAAATGGGTAACACAGGTATGGGATATTGATAGCTGGATTGCTCCTTTTTTAGCTGTTTGTATTTATTTTCTTTTCCAGCTTTTTATTAGCAACCCTGAGCTCCTTGTTAAGAGATCTCTTTATGAAATTGAGCATCCCGGATCACGGAAAGACGAGATAATACAAGCCTGGAAAATAAGGTACTATTATTTACGGCTTATATTGATTGTTTTTATTGGCTTGCTGGATATATTTGTTCGATGAATGTATTTACTACTATAAGTAGTAGTTGGACAGGGCATTATGATATTTGGCAGGAATTGCCCTATATTTGAATGCCTGATAATCGGTTAGAGACACGTAAATCATTTCCTATGCAGAGAAAAATCCATTTTTTGGATGGACTTAGAGGTATTGCTGCTTTTTATGTCATGGCTGGACATGCCAGGTGGCTTCTATGGGAAGGATTTAATGAAGGCTACCTGAAGAATGGTCATTTGTACTCCTCTGTAGATAAATTATGCATGTACTTCCTCTCACTTTTCAAGTGGGGGCATGAATTCGTTTTATTCTTCTTCGTTTTATCCGGTTTTGTAATTCATTTAGGATATGCTAAGAAATTAACTGCAGATCCGGAAGTGAAGATCAGCATAAAAGAATATCTCTACAAGCGCATAAAAAGGATCTATCCTCCATTTCTATTTGCCATTTTCTTAACTGCATTGCTTGACTTCATTGGAAGTAAATATGGTTTCTCTATTTATTCAGGAGATACCCCTTATTCTTCTATAAATAAACAGATTGGTAATACAAGCCATTCAATCTCTACTTTATTTGGCAATATATTGTTTCTGTTTCCGGAGTATGTACCAAGATTTGGTACCAATGGTCCTACCTGGTCATTAAAATTCGAATGGTGGTTCTATATTCTGTATATACCATTCCTGTTCATGTCCCGGAAGAATATTTATTTATCAACTGGATTGGTAGTACTACTATTTGTAGTAAGCTTTTTCCCCGGCATCTGGCCTGTAGCTATATTACAAACTATTTTCTCATCAATGCTTTGCTGGTGGTTTGGAGTATTGATCGCAGAAGTTGTGGCAGGCAGGCTTAAAATTCCCCTTTTATATTTAACAGGGGCATTTTTAGTTGGTTTTGTGGGCCTCTTTTTATTTAAAAGCAGGTTAGACATAGCCGATCTCAGAACTGCATTCTTTTTCTCCGCTCTGCTTTCCTTCTTCCTTTGGTACAATAACAAAGAATACAGCCTGCGGTTGCTTGAACGCTTAAAGCCCCTGGGAGATTTCTCCTATACTTTGTATATCATACATTTTCCTATCTTGGTCTTCTTATCAGGAATAATCTTAAAGATCAATAACAATTATCTGCCAAGGCATTCCTGGTATGTCTTTGCCGGCATGGTTGTTTGTATTGTTATTGCCTATTTATGTTATTTCCTTGTTGAAGTACCATTTATGAAGCCTTTAAAATCCGGTTCAGAGGCTCGCAAAAAGAAGGATGTCAGTGCTGTTGGCAGCTAAGAGTTTTCTAATTGTAGCAGAAATATATTCCACGTAACCCATACAAAAAAATGAAAAGACTACTCCTTATCGCTCTGGTGCTTTTTAGCGCACCCATGTTTTCTAATGCCCAACAGCAGCTCTCTAAAGACGAACGCATGAAATGGTGGCGCGAAGCCCGTTTCGGCATGTTCATTCACTGGGGGGTATACGCACAGTTAGCCGGCGTTTACCAGGGCCATGAACAGCGGCGCGGCGGCGCAGAATGGATTATGAACAGGATGAAGATACCTGTTGCTGAATACCAGGCCTATGCGAAAAAGTTCAATCCTGTAAAGTTCAACGCTGATGACTGGGTAAAGACCGCCAAAGATGCCGGCATGAAATACATTGTCATTACTGCCAAACATCATGATGGTTTTGCTATGTTTAAAACCAGCGCCAGCAAATGGAATATTGTCGATGCAACACCATACGGCAAAGATGTCCTTAAGCCATTAGCAGATGCCTGTAAGAAGCACGGCATTAAGCTGGGTTTCTACTATTCCCAGGCGCAGGACTGGAATAACCCCGGTGGTTCTGCCGCAAGAAGGGCCACAACAGAAGGGTGGGACAACCCCGACAGTGCAAAGATCGACGCTTTTACCAAAGAACATAACGGTCACTGGGACCCCGCCCAGGAAACAAAACCATTTGCAAAATACATAGATGACGTAGCAGTTTCCCAGGTAAGGGAACTGATGACCAACTACGGTGAAGTCGCTGTTTTATGGTGGGACACACCCACTAATATGACTGATGACGCAGCATCAAAATTGCAGGAATTACTAAAACTACAGCCTGGCATCATTACGAACGACCGTTTAAAAAGACCCAACTTCCCGGGCGATACGAAAACACCCGAACAAAAAATACCCACACAGGCCGAACTGGATGGAACTGATTGGGAAACATGCATGACCATGAACGGCACATGGGGATTCAGGACATCAGATACCAAATGGAAATCTACCGAAGTCCTGATCCGCAACCTGTGCGATATCGCTTCAAAGGGTGGCAATTACCTGTTGAATGTTGGCCCTGAACCCGACGGCACTTTTCCCGAAGAAAGCGTGAACAGGCTTGCCGGAATAGGAGATTGGATGAAAGTGAACGGAGAAGCCATCTATGCCTCCAAAGCAAGTCCATTATTACCTTTTACCTGGGGCCGTTGCACACAAAAGGTAGCCAATGGTAATACTACACTTTACTTTTCAGTATTTGACTGGCCTCGGGACGGAAAGCTTGTCGTTACCGGCTTAAACAATGATGTTGTTGCTGCAACACTATTAGCCGGGAATACTACGCTGAAAACAGAGAAGTCCGGAGGAAATGTCATTATACATGTTCCATCCCGGCCGCTGGATACTATAGCAACCGTTATTAAAGTACGGGTCAAAGGAACTATCGAAAACCAGAATATAGGTTCTAAAGGCAAAATGAAATCAGGTTCAATAGATTAGTGTAGATAATGGCAGGGATAGGTCTGTTTGCCAGATCTGAAGCCGGTTTTAATATTCTTTTGGAATGTCCTTCTGATTTGTTGAGGACATTCCAAAAGAATAAAAATTAATTTGTATTTTATTATACGTCATATTTATTTACAGGAACACTGGTAACATAAACACCTCCATCCTGATACTTCATGGAAGTTATCTCGTCTAAATCATCATTTCCGCCTCCAAAACTTCTTACAATGTCTATCCCGCCAACGTTTAAACTTAAATGAGCTATCGCCGCATAAATTCCTACATAATCGCTGTAAGTTGTAAATCCATTTAATTCACCTCCGGCAAAATACCATAGTTCATTGGCAGGATTTAAAATTACAGCATTATCTTCTGCCTCCATTTCATCAGCTAATTCCAATCTTATTGATTCTCTCATCTCTTCCATTAAATTAACCATTGCGCCCTGGTCATCATAGTCGGTATCTACATGTTTGACCGTTACTATAGGATCTGCATCATCTTCTTCTGGTTCATACACTAACATAAAAATAACACAAGGTCCTGCCCCTGTAGAACCGATCATAGCATCAGGATCCGACATAGTCGCTGTGGTATTTTGGTCGTTCCCCTGGGGGGCATGATAGTCATTCTCTTCATCGAAATCATCTTCAGTTTCAAAATCTGCATCATTATCATCCACTTCAATTAACTCATCTTGTGTCCAGGCAATTTCAAGCTGACTGTAAATCTCAGATACTTCCTCAGGCGTAATATTCTCTTGATTAACTAATTCGTTAATTAAACGTGCTAATGGCCAAAGCCCATTGGGATGTAAATCAAGCCGGCTATCATTCAATGAAAATTCGCTGTTAGTATCACTTTCCCGGTAGAGATTTCCCTCCGGATTATAGGCCCAGACTCTCTGAATAACATGATCTGTCGTATCTGTTAATCCTGTATTATGATGCTTTAACTGAAATGGCTCAATATCTTTAGAGCGGAAAGGGCTGTTCTGTGGTTCAGTCAGAGAGAAGGCCTTTTGAAGCGGACTTACTGCCGGATGAGAGGCTTCCGGACTGCTGCGATCATTGGCGGATGCTGAAGATAAAAAATGGGCTGTGGTAGTAAAAGTATTTTCCTTTGTCATAGCGTTAGGGTAAGGGGTTATTATGAGTAATAATTCAGGCAAAATAAGTAAAATAACAGAAAAGAAAGCCTGGTTTTATATCTCTTTCTATGGTTACAGATTAAATTACTATAATTTTGTAGGGTACAGAATGCCCAAAAGATGAAAGAAAACGCTTTATACATAAAAATTGCAAAAGTCATAGAAGAGCAGATTGAGAATGAAACACTGAAACTCGGCGATAAACTACCGTCAATCAGGGACATAAGAGCATTTTACAACGTCAGCATAAATACAGCTATACAGGCTTACCTGGAGCTGGAGAGTAAATCATTAATAGAATCAAGACCCAAATCCGGCTACTTTGTCAGCAAATCATCCAGGCGTAAATTTTCGCTGCCAGGTATCAGCAAGCTAAAATCATCTGTTAACGGAAAACGCCCTGAAGATCTGATCACTAAGGTTTTCGATACCTTGCAGGATAAAGGGATCACGCAATTCTCACTTGGAGTGCCGGATAAAAGCCTCTTACCAGTAGCCAGGCTGAACAGGAGCGCAATGCAGGTGTTCAGCAAGCTGGAAGATGGTGGAATAAACTACGAGCCCGTTCAGGGCAATATTAATCTCAGAAGGGCCGTAGCCAGGTGGTCATTAGTACTCGGCGGAAAACTGACGGAAGATGATCTTGTCACTACCTCCGGGTCTATGAATGCCATTTTTAACTGTCTGATGGCAGTTACCAGGCCAGGAGATACTGTAGCTATCGAAAGCCCCGTATATTTTGGAATACCTCAGATATTAGGCGCCCTCGGACTAAAAGCCATTGAGATTCCAACACATCCTGTTACAGGAATAGACCTGGACGCATTAAAGAAAGTACTGCATAAGATCAACGCCTGCTGCTTCATCACCAATTTCAACAATCCGCTGGGAAGCCTTATGCCCGACCAGCATAAGAAGGAGCTTGTAAAAATGCTGACAGCCTATGATATACCGCTGATCGAAGATGACCTGTATGGCAACCTTTTCTTTGGTGCATCAAGGCCTGCACCATGCAAAGCGTTCGATGAAGCAGGTATAGTAATGTGGTGCTCCTCTGTATCAAAAAGCCTGGCTCCAGGTTACAGGGTAGGTTGGATAGCGCCAGGGAAGTTTAAAGAAAAGATCATCAGGCAGAAACTATTACAAACCATATCTACACCAACATTATACCAGGAGGTAATAGCCGATTTCCTCGAATTCGGAAGGTTCGACCACCACTTACGTACTTTCCGGAAAACCTTATACGCGAATTGCCTCCGGTTTCAGGGGGCTATTGAGAACTATTTCCCTGACAATACAAAGGTATCCAGGCCGCAGGGCGGATTCCTGCTCTGGATTGAACTGGATAAGAAAATAGATACTGCAGAATTATACGATCTTGCTATCAGACAAAAAGTAAGCTTTGCACCCGGAAGAATATTCACGCTGCACGATCAGTATCAGAATTGCATGCGATTGAACTTTGCACTTGAATGGAGTGAGAAACTGGAGGCCGACCTGAAAAAACTAGGTAATATCATTAAGAACGAACTATAAACTGTACCCTGCTAAATATCAGCATCTGTGTCTGTATCCATATCTGTAGCTTTTTTAGTTTTACAAAAACATTATAACTATGGAATTGAAACTATATCAGGTAGACGCTTTTGCAGATAGCGTATTTACAGGCAATCCCGCCGCGGTATGCCCTTTACAGGAATGGCTTCCGGATGATGTATTACAGAAGATCGCGGTAGAAAACAACCTTTCTGAAACAGCATATTACATACCTAAAGGTGATAAATTTGAGATCAGATGGTTTACACCAGGCATGGAAGTAGACCTCTGCGGACATGCAACATTAGCTACTGCATATGTTTTACATAACCTTGAAGGATTTAAGGCAGATGTGATCAACTTTATATCCCCACGTAGCGGACTTCTACCTGTAACCGTTCAGGGAGACAGGTTCCTGCTTAATTTCCCGGCAGATAAATTTGAAGAAGCAGAACTCACGAATGAGTTACTATCAGCCACAGATAAGAAGCCAATAACAGCTTTTAAAGGTAAAACAGACTACATGCTGGTGTTTGATAGCCAGGAAGATATCCGTACCCTGCAGCCTGACCTCGCAGCTATTGCCAGGCTTGACGCCCGCGGACTCATAGTTACCGCAAAAGGGACCACATACGATTTCGTTTCCCGTTTTTTCGCTCCTGCCGCTGGTATAAATGAAGATCCGGTTTGCGGTTCTGCTCATACTACTCTTGCGCCATACTGGGCAAAACAGCTAAATAAAACCGAACTGAAAGCATTTCAGCTGTCAGACCGTAGTGGTGAAGTGGCCTGCCGTTTATTAAATGACAGGGTTGAATTAGGAGGAAAAGCTGTGCTGTATTTAAAAGGAGGAATATTCATTTAAGTGCAGCAGTAAATTATTAGCCGGCCGCAGGCCCCAAAAAGATTTCGGTACTTATACCGTATTTCATATTATGTTGCTATGTTTGTCAACACGAATATTAGCAACATAATTAGCTGAACTTTCTGAAAATATCAGTGATCATTTTTTGCCGGTTCATAATAAAGCACGATCGAACCATTACCAAAAGTTTTTGTCTTTAAGAGTGTAAGAACAGTTCTGTCGCTTATTGTTTTAAATAATGGCAAACCACTTCCTACTATGACCGGGTGAATACAAAGTTGGTATTCATCTATTAAATTAAGCTTCATTGAAGCTACTATCAGACTTGGACTGCCAACGAAAATATCTTTGCCCGGCTGCTGTTTGAGTGCCTGGACCTCTTCTTCAAGACTCCGGTCTGCCAACCGTGCACTTTCCCATTCTACACTTTTCAGTGTGTGGGAAAAAACAATTTTCGGCACCTTGTCCATTAGCACCGCAAATTCATCTGTTCCTTTGTTGCCGGTAGGATTTTTCACAACAGTTTGCCAATATTCCATAAGCTGATATGTTATTCTTCCATATAGAATAGCATCTGCGGTACTTAACAGGTCAGCGTAATGTTGATGTAGTTCTTCATCTGCAATCCCTGCGGTGTGGTCACAATAACCATCAAGTGTCATGTTGATTGCTGCAATTAATTTTCTCATTCTATATTGTTTAAATCAATTGTCACATATGAAATACATTGAATTTATGACCGTCGGGGTCAGCAAATACAAAACCATAATAACCCTTTCCAAATTCCTCTGGTCTGGAAACTATTGTACCACCGGCTTCCTGCACCTCTTTTTCCCAGCTATTAACCTCTTCCTTACTGTCAGCAGAAAGGGTGAATATAATTTCATTACCGCCTTTGATATCAGTTATCTGTCCCTTCATGGCGGGTTCAAGTACATCCTTCAGAAAGAAATGGATAATAAAGCTTTCCTCGCCAAAGAAGAAGCTGGTCAGCTGGTCTGATGCCCCATTGTGTTTAAATCCAAGTTGTTTATAAAATTGGGTGGTTCGATGTAAATCCTGTACGCTGAAATTGGCCCAGATTTTTTTCGCTTTCATAAAATAAAGGTTTTATGGTTAATAGCTTTTCTTTTTTGATAAGCAGAATCGCTTCTCAAAGGTAAATGATGGGTTTATTTAGCAGGGTGGCCATTTGCGAAATTCTTCAGGGCTATTTCCGCCATTCTCATGGTGATTTGATGTCTTGTAAAATCAGCATGCACTAATTATGTACCTGGTTTCTTTTTCTGCCTGCAAGCTTACCTTGCAGCTGCCCCAATCCTGGCACACTGACAAAACGTCTTATTAAGGCATTTGGAATACTTTTTATGATAGTTTCATATTAAACTTCTGCCATGAGCCAAACTTTCTTCCGGCAACACCCCGGGCCTGAACGTCCTATGGCGCTGGATGGTCAGCCTTTGCCATTATTTATAAAATACCTGGATTGTATATTTGCTGCTATTGCTATCGTTGACTTCTACAATTCGTTGGTCCTATATCCGGCTTTATTCACACCTGCCATCTCCCGGTACCTGTTCCTTTTTCATTATTTCAATCTCCTGCTGGTTGTGGCAGCCTTATTGTTCCTCGTTATTTTCCCTGTTCACTGGCACAGGATAGAAGCTAGAGGCCTGCAAAATTCAGGCCTTCGCCACGCCTGGTTAACAGGGATCATACGCTATTGGATAGCCGTAGAGATATTCAACTACGGTTTTGCAAAGATTCTCGGAACGCAGTTTGCTCCCAGCTACTTTAAGAACGATTCCACCTGGAGTAGCCTGTCAGGGCTGGATCTTACCTGGAACTATTTCAGTTATTCATATGCAATGGCCGTTATCATTGCTGGTATACAGATTGTGGGCTCGGCTTTTCTATTATTCAGACGTACTACTATTTTGGGTATAATTCTTTTATTGCCGGTAATGGTAAATATCGTTTTGATCGATATCTTTTATTCCATTCCATATGGCGCGCTTGCAAATGCGATCCTTTTTACGCTGGGTCTTTCTTATTTACTTCTTCTGCAATGGCCTGCCATAAAAGCCTTCTTCGTTCAGTCCCTTCCCATTCTGCCCGTCATACGTCTGGGAGGCATTAAGAACGTGCTCCGCATCTCCCTTGCCGCCTACGCTTTCGCTTTTATTTATTACGTTACTACAACCAGTGCTCCGGGCAGCCTTACCGGAAAATGGAGGGTTGATCAACTGGTAAGACATGGAGATACAGCAAAGGTCAATGACTGGCTGACAGATAGTATGTCGTGGAAAAACATCTATCTGGAAGAATATGGACGGGCGGTATTCAATCCAAATCCTTATGTAGTGGAGACAGGAAGAGCGATGGCCGGTACTTATTTGTACGAGAGAGATAAACGAACCATAAAATTTGAATTAAGCTCCCATACTTCTGCCGCTAACACTTTATATGCTGATGTGACCATGCTAACTCCCGGTCATATGAAATGGAAGCTTATCCGTCAGAAAGACACGGCTTTCCTGCTTCTTACAAAAATACCTGTAGATATACATCGTTAACAGGTAAACGAAATTGACTAAAGCATCTAATGATTCGCGACGCAGTAAAAGTGTTTTTGTATAATGTTTTTAATAATCGAAATAGCAATGCCTCACTTCTGTGAGGCATTGCTATTTCGATTATCTTAAGTGTATTATCTTGTCTTTAACAATTCAACAGGAAATGGATGTTCTGTTAGTCTGCGCTTAGCCTGTTCTATCTTTTTAATAATAAAAGGGCTATTTCGTACAGCTTCTTCAGAAACTGTCAATTTCTTCACTACCGGTTTTCCCCGTTTATCAAGGAATTTAGAAAATTTTGTAGACATATATTTTTTCCCTTTTAATCAAATTTACGTTTTTTCCTTGTAACTAAAAATGCGTTATAGTTCTTTCCTGATTCGAATTTCTTCCATATCGCATCATCGCAGCCATAAATATCAAAAAGTTCTTCTATCTCCTTCCTATTTGCATTAATACCCATTTGGTATAATCGTGTTCGGGCAGGTGTACTACCTTCTGCATACACAGCAATGTTGCCTAAATGGGCCATAATATCAACTACTGTATTTGCTACGGTAGATAATACTTTATTCCTATCCGCATTATTTGAAATTGTTGAATCACTTATTGCGTTATTATGTTCATCCCAGTCTCCAAAAGCCAGATTATAAACTGGTGTTCCATCGATCCACTCTCCAATTTCAAAATAATCGACAACCTTCTTAATTGTACCATTGGGCCCCTGACTTTCAAACTCAAATCTGGCAAAATTTTCATTTGTTATATAAGGATAATTTTCTTTTTTCATATTAAATGCAAAAGTAGATTGTGGATCGCAATCCAGTTCTGTTCATTTCTTTTATCCCACCACTATATCTCTCCGCTTTGATCCAGGTTACTTTTGCATAAAATGTACATCTACTATATCCCCAGTAACTATGCTCTCCATAAATTATTTACTGATCAACTTCACATTTCTCCTGCCAGCCGAAATTTCCAATCCTCTTAGCAATCAACCAGCTGTTGTTCTCCCTGACAAAATCATCCTGGTAAATAACCCCGATAGTAGTCTTCATTTTCTTACTATCCTCAATACCGATCAGTGTAACCAGGCAATAACACGTCCCTGTTGCATTATCGCCATTTACAGTTACTATCTGCTGACCATTAAAATGATAAACAGTCTCAAAATCTTTAAGAAAATCTCCAAACGCTTCTTCCATTTCCTTCCGGCCCTTCAGTTTTAAAACTGACATACCCCCGGCAAAAGTTTCTGATATTGCATCTTCAGAAAATAGCTGCACCTGGGAGTGCACATCTTTCTTATCCGCCAGGATAGAAACGGTATCAACCAGTTCTTTGAGCAAAGCCCTATCCTCCAGTTCTTTAATATTCATGTTTATGCTTTTATTGAATCTGATAATAAAGAACACGCTCCGGAGGAACGTGCTCCTTAAAACTCACACAACCGTAAGTACGATCTTTCCCTGAATATGCCCACTTGCAGCCCGTTCGTGCGCCTTTTGTGCATCGGCAAGCGGGAATGTACTATCTATAGCAACACGAACCGTCCTTACATCAAGCAAACGTCCCAGTTCCTCAAGCTGCAAACCATTTGAA
Source organism: Chitinophaga tropicalis (assembly GCF_009758205.1). Taxonomy (GTDB): domain Bacteria; phylum Bacteroidota; class Bacteroidia; order Chitinophagales; family Chitinophagaceae; genus Chitinophaga; species Chitinophaga tropicalis. Next base: position 46,638 of record NZ_WRXN01000019.1, on the reverse strand, counting down.
CGCACCTGTGTCATCGAGACTGTTACGCCTCGCTTTACAGCCTCCTCAGCGTCTGAGAAGCCTAAGAACACCGGGAACAAGGCGCCGCCACGCTTAAGTGTACGCAGGAAACGACCGGTAGTAGGTCCGCCAAGGGTATCAACAACAAGATCAATATCCTGGGCAACATCCTCAGGAGCATTCTTTTTATAGTCGATGAATTCGTCAGCGCCAAGCTCACGCAGGAACGACTCATGCTTGCCCGATGCTACCGCAATGACATGGGCCCCCTTCAATTTTGCCAGCTGCACCGCGAAATGTCCCACACCACCCGCGGCGCCATTAACAAGCACCGTCTTACCATTAAGCGGTACCGGTTGATGTTTCTCTGGTTGAAGCGGGTTCTGTACATCATGCCCCAGCTCGATCAGGAACTGCCACGCAGTAAGACCCGCCATCGGCGCCCCTGCAGCCTGCACATGATTAATACCTGCCGGTTTATGTGCAAGGTCTGATGCGGGCGCTGCCACATACGCTGCATAAGCAGCGCTCTCCCCGAAGCTGGGAAAACGGATCATGCCGAAAACCTCATCCCCGGCAGAAAAACGCTTTACATCCGGGGCAACTGCCTCTACAATGCCCGACACGTCTGTTCCCGGAATAACAGGCATGGGTATCGATGGCCTCCACTCCGGAGGAAGCATTTTATACCCATCACGCAGGTACCAGTCAGGAGGGTTGATGCCTATGGCATGAACACGGACAAGCACCTCACCGGGTTTCAGCTCTGGAATCGGCGCTTCTTCGTAACGCAACACCTCAGGACCTCCGAACTCGTGCAGGCGGATCGCCTTCATCATAGGTGCACTCTCAATTTTGTTCTCTTGATTTTTTAATTGTTCCATTATTATAATGTGAATTTTGTGACTTGGAGGCACGCAGAACCATAATAGGCGCCGCAGCCCTATATAAAATATTATCAGATGAATGGTGATGAGAAAAAAATGGCCTTATTCCAGTATAATGACTGCCTGGAATTCACTTCTTAAGAAATAATGCCCTCATAATTCTGACAGGCGTCAGTTAAAAGATTTCCTGAAAATGTTTGGTGAAAGATTGGTGTGTCGCTTAAACAGTTTATTAAAAGACTGCGGGTGTTCAAACCCAAGCTGATAAGCAATTTCCGCAACGGTCAGCCTGGTAGTGCTTAATGTCTCCTTGGCCTTCTCAATTAACCTGTCATGAATATGCTGCTGTGCACTTTGCCCAGTTAATGACCTGAGCATATCCGTCAGGTACCTGGGCGAAACCTGGAGATGTTTAGCCACTTCCGGGACCGTCGGTATGCCGCCCGATTGATCTGCAAAACGATCTGCCAGGTAAGCATCCATCTGGCTGATCAGGTCATGATGAATGGCTTTACGGGTGAGGAACTGCCGGTTGTAAAAACGATTACCATAATTAAGCAGCAGTTCTATCTGGGAAACCAGCACATCCTGGCTAAAAGCATCTGTATTATTATCCAATTCGTCAGCAATGTTTTCAAACAGGCCAGCGATCACTTTTTTCTCTTTATCTGACAGGAACAGCGCTTCATTCACGGCATAAGAGAAGAAACCATACTGCTGAATATTCTTCCCAAGCGGATAATTCCGGATAAGGTCAGCATGAAAGAACAGGATGTAACCATCCAGGCAACTTTCCTCTCCTGACATTGTCACCACTTGATTGGGCGCTAAAAAAGCCATACCGCCCTCCTCAAAATCATAATAACCTTGTCCATATTTTATCTGCCCCCTGAAATCCTTCTTAAAGGAAACTTTATAAAAGTCGAGCATGAACCTGTGTCCGGCCAAATTACCGCTGCCCTTCTCCTTATCATAGTTCACCAACGCCACCAGGGGATGCCGCGGTTTAGGCATATCAATATCCCGCATGAACGCGGAGATACTTTTATAAACGATGGGAGGAGGTATTGCTTTCATGGTTTAAACTAAGTTATCATTGACAATACAAAGGTCAGCAAAAATGGCAACTAAAAATTAGCCTATACTGTAAAAAGTGTAGCCTGAATCACCGTATTAACATTAACGAGACCAATATGTTATAATCTTTCACCGTACTGCACCGGTTTAAACTCTCAGCCGGCCATAGGCTAGAAAAGTACCCTCAAAAAATCGCATTAAGTATAATATAAAGCTTCAAGCTGTCACAGTCACCGGTTTAAACTCCCAGCCGGCCGCAGGCCAGAAAAGCGCCCCTCAAAAAATCGCTTTTACCGAAGGTAAAAGCGATTTTTTGAGCAGTTTCTTCGCATTGAGTATAAGCTCCAAACCGATAAACTAATCTTTTCAAATACAATTAGATATTTATATTACTTTTATTATCTTCATACCGGAAACTGGTGACAATGAAATATGTTATCCTTCCGGTAATCTTATTCTTCAACCGGTATACCCAAGGCTCCAAAGTAAATATAGATCTGCCGGTCACGTTGGCCCGTATTGACTATAGCATATATCACTATTTTAAAACCGATCAGCAAAATGCTCCAGTACTTCGAACTGCAGGAAGGGACATCCTCAAAATTCTGGGAGATATCATTGAATGTCAACACCATTACTACCCGGTACGGAAAAATTGGTACTCAGGGTAAAACGACAGAAAAAGACTTTGAAACCCCTGTAAAAGCCCGTCAGGAATATGACAAACTCGTAAAAGAAAAAACCGGAAAAGGCTACCAGGAGATCATCAGGGATGGGAAGACGTTATTACCAGGCGATTATACCATTATCTCTGAAAAAGAAGCCGTAAAGAAGCATAAACTTGACAAGTATATTAATGCCCTGTATGACGATGGTGGCAAGTACATGTTGTATAAAGGCGATGTTGTATTTAACGGCGCACTTGATACTTACAAACATTGTTCTGCTGCTAAAGATGACATATATGGTATTATCGTAGAAGGTAATCTCACAGTAAAGGGAGTATTATTCCAGCCGGATATGGACAATGGCGAACACCTCCTGGTCACCGGCAACGTTTATGCTCAAAGTATCAATAAAGGTGGTGGCGAATTCTATATAAAAGGAGACCTGACGGCAGAACAAACCATCTATGGTTACTATAACCATGGTGAGCTGACGGTAGAAGGGAAGACAAAGGCCGTAGCTATCCTTGCAGATGACCAGGTCTTCAGATTCCAGGGAGAAGTATCCGGTACTATTATCGGCGATCAGGAAATAGAAGGCGCAGAAGATGCTGAATACAGTGAGATAACCGTACTACGCCCTGAGCTGATCAAAGAAGAGGAATACGCCAACAGCGATAAGATCTCCAATTACATCAATAAAGGTAAACACATCCTCAGAGATGAATTCCTGCCAGGATTTAACGATACGCCGGCAGCCGGAGCACCCAAAGAAACGGTCATTTCGGCTAAACCGGGAAAGCTCACATTGAAAGAGGAGAGGGCAGGAAAGGTTGTGCTGCAGGCGCTGGAAAAAATGAAAGTCTCTCCGGCAGAAGTGCAGGTACTTGATCTTAGTTATCAGGACCTGGATAGATTCCCGATGCTGCTTACAACCCTGAGGTCTCTTAAGCAGTTGAAATTGAATGGGAATGAAATAAAGACATTACCCGCAGAAATAGCACAGCTTGATCAACTTGAAGAATTACATCTTTCCGGATGTGAATTGAAAACATTACCGGCCGAATTAACCCAGCTAAAGAAACTACGTGTACTTGACCTTTCTCAGAATGCTGATCTGCAGCTGCCGGAAAGTCTTACTCAACTGGTTTCCCTGCGTAAACTGGATGTTTCCGGATGTAAAGGTTTTCGGTTGACTGCCAGCCTTCCTGGCCTGGAGGAATTGCGTTGCGACTCATGCACAGCAGCCAGCCCGGTAGACTTTCCCAAGGCAGTCCTTGGATGTACAGGCTTGAAACGCCTGTTAATGAACAGCAACTCCCTTAAACAAATTCCGCCTGCATTGACGGCGTTGAAAGAACTGGAAGAACTGTACCTGGATGGAAGCCTGGGTTATGTTAATGAATTTCCGGACCTGTCAGGGCTGAAGAAGTTAAAGATATTGCACGCTTCGGGCATCTGTAATGATTCTGAAAGTCCGCTGGCTAAGCACAGTCTGTTAAAAGATATCTTCCGCATTACCTCTCTTGAAGAACTGAAGATCGATCTTTACCGCAGGTGGCTGGAAGATCTGAGCAAGGAAACGTTTAAGGAGATGGCGAAAAATTTGTCGCATGATCCTGGAAGGTTAAAGGAAATATCCGACCTGCAGGCAGAAAAGGTTGAAGCCGGTGATGGGAAAAAGAAAAAGACAGGCTATTTACGGAAACCACTGACTACAGCACACCTGGAAGGTATCGGCGCATTACAGCAGTTACGCATACTTGATCTTGGCGATAATATGTTGTCAGACCTGCCTGAAGAAGTTTACAGCCTTCCAAACCTGCGCTCATTGAATCTGAAAGGGAACTCTTTCAAAATATCCGACCGCCTGAAAATGGCAGAACGGTTGCCTGAGGTAGAGCTGGACCTACGGGAGAACTGGATGGAAAAGGAGATCATTGATACCGAAGCAGCCAGGCTATGGAAAGAAACGGCGGATCTTATTGAAAAAGGAAATGAGTTGTGGTTTAATGATGCCGGAAAGCCAGTAAAAGCCATCGCAATATACGATCAGGTACTAGCCAGCTTCAACGATGGTAAGGTGGTAGATAAATACCTGCGGCTGTACACTTATTACGTGTTGACAAACGCATACAGCAACATACCGGCGGATGCTGCATATAAGAAGATGTCTGCAGAAAAAAAGCGCGAGTACAACCAGCTTTGTATTAAATCAGGTTTGATGACGTTGTCCCTGTTACCGGAGCATATACTGCATTCCACCAGTATGGGCGCTTTTTACAGGGAAGTGATCCGTATAGTAGCCAATGCGGTGGCATGGGCTATGTATGAGGTTTATGAAGATAGGGAGAAGACCGAAGAAGCGCTCAATATGATCAACAAAGCCGTAGCGTATATTGAAAATGAAAGTGAATATTATATCTACGATACCCAGGTCCGTATCCTTTTACGGCTCGGCCGGCAGGAAGATGCCTGGCAGATTGTGAAGCAGACATTAGAAAAAGATGAATACTTCAGCAATTTTGATGACATCGTGGAAACTAAAGAATATAAAAAGTGGCTGAAAAAATAAAGCTTCAGACCAAAAGCCTTCAGATCATTTGGATCTGAAGGCTTTTGGTTATTCTTTTCTTTTTATAAAAAACAACACAATCGCCCCAACTACAACATGTAATACTTACCCCGGTAAAATTAATTTTATTTTTTACCCCCCTTTCCTTACTATTACCTGTCTATATAATATATGATCAGAAAGAAAGTAATACAGGTACTGCTGCTGGCCGGTATAAGTATAACAGGTCTGTCCCGGGCAGCAGCCGGTCAGGAACCAAAGATTATCAATATCGTTAATTTCATTCGCCTGCTGGAGCCAAGAGATCAAAGGATCACGGAAGATGTGCTCTATCAGACCGTAGTAAAGCAGGTAAATATCATGAGGACTTATCACCTCACGGGTACATTCCTGTTGCAGTATGATGCTTTGATGGACCATCGTTACCAGGAGCTGCTCAGAAGCTTGTCCCGCGATTCATTTGAGATAGGCGCGTGGTGGGAGCTCCCTCAGCCGCTTATAGAAAAAGCAGGGCTGAAATGGAGGGGCCGCTATCCCTGGGACTGGCACGCAGACGTGGGCTTTTCTACCGGCTATACGCCAGCCGAACGGGAAAAGATAGCAGACGTATATATGGAAAGCTTTAAGAGCATATTTGGGTATTATCCCCGTTCCGTTGCCTCCTGGTTTATTGATGCACATACCTTACAGTACCTGTATGACAAATACAGGATTGTAGCTTCTGCTAACTGCAAAGACCAATATGGCACCGACGGCTACACGCTATGGGGAGGCTATTGGAACCAGGCTTATTATCCAAGCAGGGTCAATTCCTATATGCCGGCCCAGAACGCGGCCAGCCAGATCCCCGTACCGGTTTTCAGGATGCTGGGAAGTGATCCCGTCCGTCAGTATGATCAGGGTATCAGCGCAGAAAGACAGGGCGTGATCACCCTTGAACCTGTATACCCGGAGGCTGGCGGCAGTGAAAGCTGGGTTAACTGGTTCTTAAAGACTTTCACTGAGGATCCCTCCCTGAACTTTAACTATACCCAGGCAGGGCAGGAAAATTCTTTTACCTGGGATGCCATGGCTAAAGGTTTTGAGATACAGATGCCATTGATTGCCAACCTGAGGGACAAAGGGAAGATCAGGTTGGAAACCATGGCGCAATCAGGCAACTGGTTCAGAACACACTATAAAGTAACGCCTCCTACCTCGTTCTCCGTTACAAAGGATGTAGAAGGCAGCGACCGGAAAACCTTATGGTATAACAGCCGCTTTTACAGAGTGAATATGCTGTGGGAGGGAGGCGACCTCCGTATCAGGGACATACATCTGTTTAATGAAAAAATTCCTGATATCTACACTACCCAGGTAGCCACCTCAAATGAATGCACATTCTTTACACTGCCCGTTGTAGACGGATACCTCTGGAGTAAACCCGGACAGCTGGCCGGCTTACGGGTAAAAGCCCTTGTTAACGGACAGGAAGCGACATTAAAAGGTGGTGATCCCATATTCAGAAACCTGGACAAGGAAACCGTGCTGGTATCATGGCCGCTCAGCCAGGGCGGTACTTTACAGGTGACGCTTAAAGAAAAAACCATCTCCATGAAGTTAACAGGTAACAAGTCGCTTAACTGGTACCTTGACCTGGAAACAGCGCCTGGAGCTACACTTCCGTTCACAAATGTCTCACCACGACAGGTAGACGGCAGCTTTGAAACATTTAATTATCATATATCCGCAGACAAAGGCAGTTTCTCAAAACCTTCCTACGGTGTAGTCTTACGCCTGCAGCCGGAAAAGAATGAAATACACCTGGACCTTGCGGCCATTAACTAGGCATTCCCTGTTTTTTGCTATCCCCCCAATGCGCTTTCTTAGAATTTTCTAAATAGAGTTAAAAGGGGCCATGGTAAAACAGAATAGAATACCCTGACATGTACATAAATAAGAAAAACCGCCAGGAGTATACTGGCGGTTTTTTCTATATTGTTATTTTTAATTGGAAGGATTGAATACATAACGAAGCGTTACTCCATATGTTCTCGGATCTCCCAGCACCGCGGCATAATGCCCTGCATTGCCTGCAGCCACAAGCAGTTGCTCAAAGTAATTCTTGTTGAGCAGGTTACGTCCCCATATAAACAGGGATACTCCCTTTGCAGCCCGGAAGCCAAACCTGCCGTTGAGAAGCACATAGCCGTCTACATTGAGATATGGAGAAGGGGAGGGACTGGACGAGAATTCAGAACGATAATAACCATCCAGCGCCACAAAGTATCTGCCGCCTTGCCCCAGGAACTTTCCACCGGTAGACGCTTCTCCACCCAGGGAAGCCGTCCATTTTGAAATTCCTGGCAACCTGCCGCCGGAGATGTCTTTGAATGCACTCGGACCTCCGGTTTCTTCCAGTGGCACGGGTGCATTTTTGAAGGATTTGTATTTACCGTCCGTATAAGCTATGGCGCCAAAGAGAGAGAAATGGTCATCGAACCTGATGTTGCCATCCAGCTCAGCGCCACGTACCCGCACCTTTTCTGCATTTGCCAGGTAACCCCGGTTTACGCCCAGCTCAGCTGTTTGTACCTGTGTCTGGAAATCCTTGATGTCTGTGTTGTAGATTGCCAGGTTAAGGACAGAAGAAGCAGATGGGGTGGTTTTGATCCCCACTTCAAAATGCTGTACATATTCTGGTTTGATCTCTGCCAGCTCCAGCATAGGCTGACCGTTGGATGTTGGTAGCCCACCGAGATTCAGGCCTACCGGTTTATAGTTGGTAGAGTAAGTAGCGTACGTATTTACACGGTCACTGGCTTTAAAAGAAACTGTCAGCTGACCGGAAAGATTAGTGTTGTCTGTATTGGCGTTAAACACCTGGTCCGTGTACACAACATTTTTCAACGCCAGCAGGGCAGGGTCTGTCGTTTCCAGGCCTCCATATGTTTTACGGTTGAAGTCTACTTCTTTATCGTCGTAATTGTATCTCAGGCCGGGAAGTACATGCAGCCGCTCGGTGATAGCCCAGTCCAGCTGTCCGAATATGGCAGCGCTAAGCGTTTTCAGCCGGGAAGTTGTGCGGATGCCATATCCTTCCAGTAGCCCAGGTGTTTTCCAAAGTTCGCTGGTGGAGTTCTGGGAAAAGCGCCATTGCGCCGAACCAGATTCCTCTACATGGTAAGGATCTGTTTTAAGGTTCTGTCCAATTACAAAAATACCTATTACCCCACTCAGTTTTGAGGAGAAGTTGCCTGCATACCGCACTTCCTGCGACCATTGCTGGTGTCTTGAAGTGGCCTGCGATAATGTAAGCACAGGCAATCCCGTAAAGTCACGGTCGTTGGATGGGTCCCAATGCCAGTAGCGCCAGGCAGTAGTAGATGTCAGTGTACCCCCGCCGATCTTTGCGTCCACATTCAGCGATACTCCGCCCAGGTCGTTACCGGAGCGCCAGGTAGTGTTGTGATCTATCAGCCTGTCGAAAGGATTACGGCTGGGTAGCTGGTAATGAAGATCAGCTATGATGTTATCAAACTGGCGGTAAGCCGGCCGCTGTGTTTTCACAACACCTGCTACTACCTGGGCATACCCTTCAGGACGTTGCTGGGTGGCGTCCCCGATAAGAGTGATACTTACACGTTCACTGGGAGTATAGAGCAGCTGCGCGCGTCCGCCGATATTGTTAATGTCATTCACATGTTTCAGGGAAGACACATTGTAAATGGTGCCATCACGCTGTGTGCCGGAGAAAGAGACCCTGCCGGCCAGCTTGCTGGCAATTGCACCTGTAACAGAGGCCTTGGCCTGTATATAACCATAGTTACCATAGCTGACTTCCGCGGTGGCGCCGGGTGAGAAAGATGGTTTACGGGTAGTAATGTTCAACGCCCCCGCTGTCGTGTTCTTACCGAATAACGTGCCCTGCGGACCGCGCAACACTTCGATCTGTTCCACATCTACGAAATCCAGCGTAGTAGCAGCCGGGCGAGCGTAGTAAACACCGTCCAGGTAGAATCCCACACCCGGATCAATGCCGTCGTTGGTCAGGCCGAAAGTTGAGCCCAGGCCACGGATGTTGAGAGTAGTATTACGCGGATTGGAAGAGTAAAGCTGTACCGTAGGTATCAGCTCCTTCACCCTGTTCACGTTAAAAGCGCCCGCATCTTCAACTACATTACCGCGTACCACGGAAATGGCAATGGGTACACTCTGGATCTTCTCATTACGGCGGCGCGCTGTAACTGATATTTCGTTGAGCTGACGGTTATCTACTATCAGAATAACTTCGAGCGAGTTTTGGTTCTCTTCAGTCACCTGCACTTCCCGCGTGGCAAAGCCGATTGAAGTAACGGCAAGCGTAAGGGGGAACGGCGCATAGGTACGTATGCTGAATTCCCCTTTGTTATCAGCAACAGCGTGATTGGTTGAGCCTTTAAGGCTGACAGTGGCCCCTGGTACAGGGGAACCTTTTTCACCCCTTACAACGCCTGTAATGAGTTTTTGTGCGAGCACCGCGTTAGTCAGAAGTATAGTAAAAAAGAGGGGGGGGAGTAGTTTTTTCATGAGCGCTATAATATAGGTTGCGTTAATTCTATTAGTCTACTAGAATTGTAGACAAATATAGTCACGTATTTTTAACTTTTCAGTTTTTTTTTGAATTTATAGCCAAACCCTCCCGAGGAGCTGGAAATCGTCATTTTTAATGTAACCTATATTAACTTGTTATACAAACAGGAGAAGCCCGGAACAGAAGCAAATAAAATATCTTCCAACCCGGTTAATTATATTATACCCGCCAGCCTGCAGAATTATTTGCCAACGGCATTAGGCGTTTAAAGGGGTACTGACTTGTATCGATGTATAGTATAACTTCCGACGGATTTTGAATTATAAAAAAATTAAAAACGCTTCATACAGCATTTAAAGGATTTCTTTTTTTTAGCGTAGCTGAACGATAGTCTAACCTGTTAATGAATGTCTTACCGGAAATCTAAGGCTTTATGTATCTTTTAGAAACAACTAAGGCAAAACAGTTGCCAGAATAATAAACTTAAACGATCATCATTTTCGCTAATTTAGTATTGGTATTTTAGAATTGCATCCGGTTAAATCGGCAAATCACCACTCAACCAGTTGATACATTGGAGGAAAGTACCGGAAAACATAGCAAACGATATATTATTGACCAATTAAATAAGTTGTTGTTTCCCAAATGCAACACTGTAGCAAAGCGTTCTTCTGTATTTTTACTACCATTTCTATTTTGGTGGTTTCCCCGTTTTTATCATTTTCCCAGTTAAAAGATAGTATTCATTCCCGATTGGTTTTCCAACTTCAGAAAAGTAAAGCGGATACAAATCGTGTGTCTCTTTTACTAAAGCTTGGTCAATATTATATTTACCGGGAGTATTATTTATACAAAACCGGTAATCCCCGAACGCAATTGGACAGTGCCTGTTACTTCGCAGAAGAGGCCCTCCATTTAAGCCAGGTCTTAAAATATAAAAAAGGCAGAAATGAGGCGATTTTGATAAAAGGAGATGCATTGATCAGGAAAAATGAAATACGACAAGCTCTTACACTGTTGGGAGTACTAAATGATTCAACCCGCTTTCGCTTATTAATAATATTGGGCCGGCATTATCTTTTTCACACCGAAAGGATCCAAAAAAACCTGGATAGTTCACTGTTTTTTTTAGAGCAGGCAAATAAAATTGCCGGGGATCATTTGACTGAAAAATGGCCGTCAGAGCGTATACATATCAAAGCAATGCAGTCCTTTATTACCGAAGGTTTGCAGCAAAGTAAAAAGCTATACCAAGCAACAATAGATAAAATAAGCCAGCCTGGTAATGAGGAAGAAGAAGCGCTTTTGTGGCATGAATTGGCAACGCTGATTCCATTACGCGAGAAAACCGGAATAACCAGGCTTTACTGTTTTGAGAAAATGTATGCGCTGTATGAAAAAAGTGGTAATCAGGAAAGACAGGCCTGGGTATTAAAGACAATTGCCGATATACACATGGTGGATGGAAAGCTGGATCTTGCCGAAACAGAGTTATTGGATGTACTTGGACGTTACAAAGCCATCGGATACCGGGACCTGCACTATATTTACGATCTGCTGGCGGTAACCTGCCGCTATAAAGGTGATTTTAGTAAGTGTATCTTTTATGGCTCAAAGGCAATAGAAAGCGTGGAAACTACTCATGACTCTGCCTCAGCCACTACTTTTTATCGTCGCCTTGCAAATATGTACCGGGAATCCGGCCAGCCGGATAAAAGCGTAGAATGGTATTCAAAGGTGCTCAGAGGCCAGGTATTTAAAGGTGATAACAATGGTTATATATTCAGGGATGCGTTCTTTTTTGCAAGGGAGCTCATAAAAATAAAAAGAGCAAAAGAAGCACTGGAGTATATTCTTGATATCTACGGGAAAAACAAACCCATTGGCGTTCATGCAGAAGCATGTCTGTTCGGTGCATTGGCGTTTTGTTATCACGCTGTAAAGCAGGATTGGCAGGCTGAAAAATATTATCTTGAATTGATAAAGCTATCCGGCCAGCTGCGGAAAGACAATGAAATTACAACCGATATTCAATACGAGTTAGGCCAGTATTTCATCGGTAAAACGCAATACGGAAAGGCCTCCGCCTATTTGCAAAAGGCCCTGGACGCTGCTGAAGCTACTAATTCGCTTCCTGAAGCTAAAGATATTCACCTGATGCTTTTTCGGGCCGATTCCGGCATGGGGAATTATCCTTCAGCTATGAAACATTTGTTAAGGCACAAACAATTGAGCGATTCTATCTTCAATGAAACCAAAAGCTGGCAAATGGAAGAATTGAGGGTTCAGTACGAAACTGCTAAAAAGGAAAAAGATATTGAAACCTTAAATAACCAGAACCAATTGCAGCGTATCGGAGTGGAGCAAGCCAACAGAACAAAAAATATTACCCTGGCCTGCGTAGTATTATTAGTGATCATTGTGGGATTATTATTTAACCGTTATCTTCTGAAACACAGGAGCAACCACAAACTGCAGGTGCATCAAAAAGAATTAGACCAAAAGAATATGTTTTTAGAAACACTGAATACAAAACAGGATATATTATTGAAAGAAAAAGAATGGCTCATTAAAGAGATCCATCACCGCGTAAAGAACAATCTTCAAATGGTGACCAGTCTGCTTAATTCGCAGTCCGTCTATCTGGATAATGACGCGGCCGTGCTGGCAATAAAAGATAGCCTGAGGCGTATGCAGGCCATGTCGCTTATACATCAGAAGCTTTATTTGTCCGGAAATATTTCAACCATTTCCATGCCTGAATACATCAACGATCTGTTGAGTTACCTGCATGAAAGCTTCGATACCAGCAACCGGATCGTTTTTCAACAAACCATTGAACCCATTGATCTTGATGTGTCGCAGGCAATTCCGCTCGGACTGATCATCAATGAATGTATCGTGAATGCTATTAAGTATGCATTCCCCGGTCATCGGAAAGGAATTGTCAGTATTAATTTGCAACCTGTCAGCGACGATTATGTGTTACTCAATATTTCCGATAATGGTATTGGCCTGCCAGCGGGTTTTGACGTAATGAAGCATAATTCGCTGGGACTTAGGCTCGTACAAGGACTCGCAAAGCAATTAAATGGTAATGTTAATATTGTAAGTGATAACGGGCTAAGTGTAGTAATCCGGTTTGAAGTGATGAGTAAGCCGGTTTTGGACGAACCATTTGTTAATTCCTGATAAGTATGTTTCAATGAATAAAAAATTACTCATAGTAGAAGATGAATTCGTAGTAGCCAATGACCTGCTATTAATATTAACGAAAGCCGGATATAATGTAATAGGAATTGCTGTTTCAGTAGAAGAGGCTGACACGTATCTGCAACAGCAAACACCAGACCTCGTGATTTTGGATATCCGGTTAAACGGAAAACGCTCAGGAATTGCGCTGGCACGGAAGCTGAAGGATGATAATATCGCATTCATTTATGTTTCCGCCAACTCTAACCAGAAAGTACTGGAAGAGGCAAAGACAACAGAGCCTTACGGGTTTCTGGTTAAACCATTTAGAGAGAAAGACCTGCTGATCACTCTCGATATTGCATGGTATCGCCATACGCACAGCCTTGAGTCAAAATTGCGAAATGAAGAGCGTTTACAAAGATTGCTGACTGAGATAACTAATGAAGAATCTGATATTCAGTTGAAATTATTAAAACTGGCCGGGGCTATGCAATCTTTTATCCCGTTTGACTTTATGGCAACAGGAGTAAGGCCCTTGAATGGAGAACGGTTCACTGATATAGGTTATTTGCGGGTTGGTTTTGATGAACACCAGCATATTGGTGAGAAAGAACTACTCACCATGACGGGTTTAAACAATAGATCTTTTTACGCAGCTATTGAAAATTGCCATACCGACAATAATGGGAACATTTATAACAACGAAACCCCAAACGGTAATTTTCATAACAATTCACTGCAAAGAATATTGTTAGATTGTTTGCGAATGGGATCATATCTGGTATTTCCTGTTTCGCTTGGCTATGGATTGTCAGTTCATTATTTTTTTTATAGTCGCCAGTCCGGTATTTACAGTAAAAATCATCTTACCTTTCTAAACCGGATAAAACAATGCCTGACTGACCTGGCAGAAAAGGTCATTTATTATGAGACATCATCATCTGTAGAAAAGGATGGGCCTGTTTCTCCGGATAAGAAACAAAATAAAGCGGAGTTTTATCCCGGATTCAAAAGCATTATTGGGAATCATCATCTTTTATTAGCTGCGTTAGACCTTGCAACGCAGGTGGCGCCGTATAATACATCCGTTCTGATACTGGGCGAAAGCGGCACAGGCAAAGAAAAAATAGCTCAATCCATTCATGAACTTTCAGCCAGGAAAAAGGGCCCATTCATTAAGGTTAATTGTGCTGCTATTCCTGAAACACTGGTAGAATCTGAGTTGTTCGGTCACGAAAAGGGCGCTTTCACAGGTGCAATTGAAAAAAGGAGAGGAAAGTTCGAACAGGCCGAAGGCGGAACTATTTTTTTAGATGAAGTCGGAGAACTGCCGCTTGTTATACAAACGAAATTATTGCGTGTTTTACAGGAAAGGGAAATCGAATATGTCGGTGGCCGTTCACCGGTAAAAGTTAATGTTCGCATTGTTGCCGCCACAAACCGTAACCTGGAAGAAGAAGTAGCCGAAGGAAGGTTCCGTCTTGACCTGTATTACCGGCTGAACGTTTTCCCTATTACTCTACCGCCGTTGCGTGAACGTAAAACAGATATAGAAGCGCTAACCCTGTTTTTTGGAAAGAGATTTTGTAAAGAGTTCAACAAACCCTTTAATGGGATCTCAGATTCAATGATCCAGAAAATATACGCATATAACTGGCCTGGAAATATTCGCGAACTGGAGAATGTTGTGGAGCAGTCCGTTGTTCTTAATGATGGCAGGTCAAAATTGCAACTAATGCGGGACCTTTCATCGCAGGCTTTTAGCTTTGCCAGAAAAACCGGTATTAATACATTTGATGAAGTAAAACATATTCAGCAGGAAACAGAAAGAGAATATATTACTTCTATCCTCAAAAAAACAAAAGGCCGTATACGGGGAGTCAACGGAGCCGCTGAATTATTGAATATAAAACCTACTACCCTCGAATCAAAAATAACCAGGCTGAATATAAAAAAGCAGGATTTTGACTAACGAGACTCCAATATTTTCGGAGTTTGATGAATTAAACTCCGAAAATATCGGAGCGCCATACCATTGTTTTTTCTCCTCTCTGTATTGTTAACTATCGTTATTGATCTTACTTTCAGTATATTACAGAATTACTTTTCCCCGCATATTATCCTTGTAGCAGAATGGCATACAAATAGTCAACATAGATCAAACCTAATTGTATGACATACCCGAATCAATGGAGCGAAGCCTCCGTTAACCCTAAAAAGGGTTTCAGAATCCATTTCATCGTTTTCCTGTTTTCCCTTCCTGCTATGTGGATCGTATGGTACTTCACAGATAGAAGCTATCCCTGGCCGCTATGGTCCACAATTGCATGGGGTATCGGTATTCTGTTTCATTACCTGGGAGTATTTGTTTTCAAAAAATCAAAGAGCAATTAAAAACAGATACATGAACCAGCAACAGAAAACATTCAGACGTATTATAACAGGTCATAACACTGATGGTGCAGCGGTTATTATTTCCGATGCGCCACCTACACATACTCAACTTGTTGGCGGACCAGGCGGCCCTACTTTTTTTGAAGTATGGCATACGTTGGAAACACCTGCGTTGATCCACGCACAGCCGGCGGAGTCAGAGGAAAAGGGCCTGATATTGCCACCTCCTAAACACGGGACACGAATACGGGTGATTGAATTTCCGCCGGAAGGTGAAGAGATACGAAAACTAACTGGCGCAGATGCAGCAGCTAAATTCAAATCAATGGGCGATGAAAAAGCCTCCACCTCAAACGAAGCTGCCCCGCATCCGTTGATGCATCGCACCCAGACAGTCGATTACGGAATTGTACTTGAAGGCGAAATAACATTGGTGCTGGATCAGGAAGAGACAATTATTCAGGCTGGTGATATCATTATTCAAAACGGCACCAACCATGCCTGGGCCAACCGCTCCGGCAAAATCTGCCGTATGGCCTTCATTTTGATCGATGGGGAGTTTACACCTGAAATTGTAACCCCAAAAAATTAGATCATGCGTATAAAACCATTACCTCCGGATACGCTTGGTAACGAAGCCCGTTCAGTACATAATGAGATTGCCAGCGTAGTTGGCCGAAGCCAAAGCCAGGTAACTATGATAGATACACATGGGGCATTATTGGGCCCTTTCCCGGCCATGTTACACTATCCGCAGTTCGGCATTCCAGCGTTGAGTTTTCTCAGAACACTCGACACGCATGCAACGCTTGACAAAAGTGTTCGTGAGGTGGCTATACTAACTGTTGCAGCATCCTTTGGCGCACGCTTTGAACTGTATGCTCACGAGATCATGGCCGAAGCATTTGGTATTTCACCCGATGTTATCGCATCGCTTGCAGCAGGCAATCATCCTTATGGCCTGAATGAACAACAAGCCATTGCACATAGTGTCGCCCATATCCTGGTTACCGGTCATGTTGTGCCTGATTCAACTTATAAACGGGCAGTTCAGCTACTTGGACAGGATGCAATAGCGGAGCTCTTCTTTCTTATCGGAGGCTACTGTTTTATAGCAATTATTTTAAACGGATTTGATATGCCGGCACCCGAAAATTTAAAACCTCTAACATGAAAAAGTCAATTATATCGCTGCTTGCTGCTGCAGCGCTCATCACAACAGCAGCTTCATGCGCCGACAATCAAAAAGGACCAGGTGCCGCTTCCCGGACTTTTGTACTGGTACACGGCGCATGGCAGGCCCCGTATGTCTGGGATTCCGTACAGGCCGACCTTGTTAAAAATGGCAATAAAGTGATTGTCGTGAAGTTGCCAGGTCATGGCTCCGACACAACAGCTCCGTATCGGCTGAGTCTTGATGTTTACAGGGACGAAGTGATCAATGCTATTGCTAAAGCCGACAGCAATGTAATTCTCGTAGGACATAGTATGGGCGGAATGGTAATTACAAGTGTGGCGGAAAAAATTCCCAATAAGATCCGGAAACTGGTTTACATAGGAGCTTTTCTTCCTTCAACAGGACAGGCGCTTACGGATCTTGCTTATTCAGATCCTGGCTCTGGTTTGGGGCCATTGCTGGTACCTTCAGCCGATCGATTGACGCTTGATGTAAAACGCGACAGCCTCACATATCTTTTTATCAACGATGGTTCGCCAACCGTTAAAGACCTGGTACTAACCAACTACCGGGCAGAACCGGCAATTCCATTTACCAACAAGGTAACCCTGACAAACGAAGGTTTTGGCTCAGTAGATAAAATATATATTAAGACACTGAAGGATGTAGTGATCTCACCAGCTCTGCAGGACCGTATGATAGCAGCGGCAGGTATAAAAACCGTGTACACGGTGAACACAAGCCATTCTCCCTTCCTGGCAGAGCCACACACTGTTTCAGCGTTGTTGATCAAGGCCGCACTATAAATACGATTTGTAATGACAAGAAATCTGATGTTCGCAATATATATGCTGCTGGGCAGCATCAATGTAAAAGCGCAAAAAACATTTAGTATGGAGGACGTAGTTGTATTAACGCGGTATGAAGTAGAGAAAGACCTCGGGAAGGAATTTTCTGAGCTACTTGCAAAGTATGTGGAACAGGCTGTTGGCAATAAAAATAACATTATGGCTGAGGCGTATTATGAAGATAAAAGCCCTTCTGTAATGTGGCTCATTGAAAGGTGGACCGGTAGACAGTGGTTGGAGAAGTTCAGAGACGGTGTAATATTTAAACAGGTAAGAACATTGTCTGAAAAGGATGTAGTGAAGCCTGTAAGAACCATCTATGTAAAAGACCTGGAACCGCTTTCAAAAGAAGAATGGCGAAGAGAACCAATGAAGGAGGATACACCTATCACTATTATGCTGTTTGTGGAGAGCAAGGCCGGGACCGGGGATCGGTTTAAAGAAGTGTACCATACAGCCATGCCGCAATTCAGAAGCGAGCCAGGTGTCATTAATTATCAGCTTTCACAACTTGAAGAAGACAGCACACAGTTCGTAACATACGAAAAGTTCAGGAATGAAGACGCCTTTCAATATCACCTGAATTTTCCTCCTATTCAGCCTGTTATTGACTACTTGAACAGCAGCATTAAGAAGCAACCCTTCCAGGCCGGGCTTCACAGGCTGATAAGATTTGCACCATTTGGTAATGGCAAGTATATGTAACAATTAAAATTTGATGAAATGAAATTTTTTAATCAATCCATGCTGGCCGGTATAGTAAGTGTTTTTACTGTATTGAATGCAACAGCACAGGTAAAAACAACAGAAATGAACAGTCACGAACTTTCAGTATTGAATCAACTTGGATCTTCATCAGCAGTTGTGAATATGCCTGTATCCCAGCTTTTAAATGCTCCAGGAAACGAGGCATTAAAGGCTTTCTTCTTTACACCTGTAACAGATCCAACTGTATTAAAAGATAAAAAGATCGCCGTATTGGCTGCTGATGGTTTTGAGGAAATTGAATTACTCGGGCCTGTATGGTATTTCAAACAACTCGGCGCCAAAGTAGATATTGTAGCGCCAAAATACAATCCTGCACCAGAGAGGTACGGCCTGATGTACCCGGAAATGGCAAAAACACACATCATGGCTATTCAGTATTTACAACCCGTTGGCTGGATAAAATTCGATCGTACTGCAGACAAGATCAAAGTAAGCGACTACGATGCTGTATTTATACCCGGTGGGGCATGGAACCCTGATAACCTGCGCTATGACAAAGATGTGATAAAGTTCCTGCAGGACTTCAATAAGTCGGGAAAACTGATTGCCGCTATTTGTCACGCACCGGTTGTATTAGCTTCTGCTGATATTTTAAAAGGAAGAACGCTGACAGGTTACTGGAATATACAGGTGGATTTGAAGAACGCCGGAGGTACAGTATTGGATCAACCTGTAGTGACAGAGGGAAACCTGGTAACCAGCAGGCATCCTATAGATGTAGCCGAATTTTCGAGGGCGGTAGAAAGCTGGTTGATCAAAAAGTAATCTTATACATTAAAAATAAAACCCTTCAAAGTCGGCGGTTTGAAGGGTTTTATTTTATCATCGGCTTAAAAGTATTTGAACCTTTTCCTGCCGTATTATGTAATCTCTATTTTGAAAAGGGCTTTGACGCCATTTTGAGATTGAGTGTTCCTCCTTTCATGATGTCCTGGTACGGTATTTCTGTCGCAGGTTTTCCATTCAGAACAGCCTCATTGATGTAAATATTGTCCTTTCCATTATTTTCAGCGGTGATAACAAATGGATGCGTCTTTCCATTTATTGTAATTTTATTGAACAAAGGGCTTCCTAACTGGAAGGACGCATTAGGCGCCGTCAGGCCTTTTACATCGAACAGGCCGATTCCGGCAAGTACATACCATGCCCCCATCTGTCCCTGGTCTTCGTCCTGGCCATACCCATACCCATGTATACCTTCTGTGCCATAAAATTCGTTGCAGATAGCTCTAACCCATTTTTGGGTCAGATCAGGTCTCCCTGAAAAATTGAAAAGCCAGGAGATATGCAGGTTGGGTTGATTACCCTGGTTGTATAATCCTTTCAGTCCTGCAAAAGCATCAATTTCTTTGCCTCCGCCAAATATATTTGCCTGGGAGATTGTAAAAATGCTATCCAGCCGTCTGTTAAAGATATCCTGACCTATACGGCTGATCAGTTCCTCTGGAGCATGGGGAACGAAGAATGTATACTGCCAGGCGTTACCTTCCTGAAAACCTACCCATGGCGCCGAAGGATCAAAATCCTTGATAAAATCTCCGTTAATATCCCGCGGACGAATAAATTTTGTAGTTGAATCATAGAGGAATTTCCAGCTTTCAGCTTGTTTGCTGAGTTGTTTATAATCATCAGTTTTGCCCAGTGCTTTTGCAAACTGTGCCACTGCATAGCTGCTGAAAGCGTATTCAAGCGTGTGCGATGTACCAAACTGTGATCCATTCGTGGTCAGTTCCCTGCTGCCTTTGTCATCATTAAGGATATATGGGCTGAAACCCCTGTTAACAAAGGCCCCAACATCCATTTTACCAGCGCCTGGCACCCTTCCCTGGTAACCAATCTCATTTTTAAGAGCAGCTTCGTAACCAAGATTAACATCAAAATCTCTTATTCCAGCATTGTAGCCGGCAGCTATGACCAGTCCTGTAAAGTTGGTACCAACACCTGATACATACTTACCTGCGGCAAGACCATCTGCCAGCCAGCCTGTTTCCTTATATATCAGTAACTGGCCTTTAATAAAGTCGGCATAATATTCAGGATATGCCAGTGCCCATAACGGCGTCAGGTTCCAGTATCCTCCCCAGATAGCGTCGGTATTATAGAAAGGATGTACCGGTTTCCCATTGTTATCCAGTTGTATCTGTCCTATAGAACCATCATTTTTAGGGTAAGCCCCGTTCACATCACTTGCAAGGCCTCTCCCCAATATTGCATGATATAAGCCGGTATAGAATTTCACTTTGTCATCTTCCAGCCCTCCTTCCACTGCTATCCGTCCAAGTTGTTCATTCCAGGTAGCTATTGCCTTTTCTTTGGCCTGATCGAATGTTAAGTTACTGGCCTCTGTTTCCAGGTTAAGCCTGGCGTTAGCAACAGAAGTATATGACAGACCTGCTTTGATATTGATCTGTTCTCCTTCTGATGTCTTAAAGGTAAGATACACGCCTGCGCCTTTCCCTTTGATCGCTTTCTCTCCTTTGGTAACTGCGCTATCTGTAAATACTCCATATGCTTGCGGAGTCTTATCTAAAACTGCCGAAAAATATAAAGGAACAGTGGCATCGCTTTGATACTTTCTTACATACTCAGGCTTGGTGACAACATATCCTTCAACCCGGTTACTATCCAGCAGCTTTACTTCTGCATCCAGTACCGGTCCGCTTTCACCCATACGATGACCAATGTCAAAAATGATATGCGATGAATCAGACTTGGGAAATGTATAACGATGGAAACCAACCCTGTCAGTGGCTGTTAATTCAGCAGTGACATTATAATCTTTGAGTAGTACTTTGTAATAGCCCGCGGTTGCATATTCGTCCTTATGATCAAAACGGGACCTGTAACCGCTCTCAGGATCTTCCAGCTTCCCTGGCTGGGTTTGTAGTGTACCTACAGTTGGCGCAAAAACAACTCCTCCGATCTGAAATTCATGAAAATTGGGAAATCCCTCAATAGAAGTATGGCGTTCGTCGTAGCCAACTGCTTCCCAACCATCAATATTTCCATAACTGCCATTTGTTGATGGGGCTAATTTCGCCATTCCAAATGGTACCGCAGCAGGTGTATAAAAGAAATACCGGCTGTGGGCAGTACCTATATTAGGTTTAACATATTTTGTATAATCCTCCTCAATTTGCTTTGTCTCATGACAGGCAGCCAGGGAAATTAAAACCAGGTAAAAAAAATTCCTCATGTTTTCCGGTTATGCTTGAGTATTTATTTATTTTTTTTGCTGAGCCAGGCCCTCACCGGCTCATCGTAAAATTTCAAAGTAATATAGCCAACTAAGAAGGCAATAACAAAAGTAACTATACCTAACAGGATGTGCATACTTAAAGGAGCCCCCGTGTTCTTACTCACCCAGCCTGAATATATATAGATGAATGGAAAATGTGTAATGTAGACCGGGTATGAAACATCTCCCAGGAACTTACAAATACGGGTTTCCATCTTGCCCTTTATATTACCGCTGGCTCCGATATAAATAATAAGTGGAAAAAGTGCAATGACGGTTAAGGATTCAAACAATCCATTTTTCCACGTTTCGGCACTGGTGCCGATTCTTGGCATGAACAACACTATGATAAGTAAAAGACTGCTTAATAAAAACGCGCCCTTAATGTTACCGGGTTTAACAACTCTGGAAAGTAATAAACCTGCAAAAAACGGATAACACAAACGGGTAAAGCCAATAGTCAATTGCTCCCTGGTAAGAGACCAGCCACCCATCAGGTCTCCATTTGCGGAAGTCACGGAATAGTAAACAAGCCATATTCCACACACAATAACCAGTATTGATAATGCCGTTTTTGACAGCTTTCTGATCCCTATTGCATATAGGATATTGGCAACATATTCATAAAACAGTGACCAGCCGGGACCATTAAGAGGATGCATCTCCTCCCAGCCCCGGATATCCATGGAGACAGGAACTGGTATCAGTGTAAATCCAATCAGCATGATCATTATCACCTGCCACACAGGTATAGTATGTATCATAGGCCATTTGGGAGAGTCTGCAAAGTAAAACAGTGCGGCCCCGATCATCATTCCCATAATTACCATGGGCTGGAGCCTTTGTAATCTTCTTTTAAAAAATGAACCAATAGTTAACTTATCCCATTTTTCATCATAGGCATATCCTATCACAAAACCAGATAAAGCGAAAAAGAAATCTACAGCCAGATACCCATGGTTAATAATCTGATCTGAACTGTTCCTCGCATGTGGTTCAAATACATGAAACGCAACCACGATAAGAGCTGCAACGCCACGTAATCCATCAAGAATTGGATAATGTGGTTTGGTTTTAAGAGAATTGAGACCTGTAATCATTATTAAAGCGCTGTGAATTAGTGTTCGCTGTTACGATAAAGACTGTGGTTTAAGGTTGTCGTTGGCATAATGAGAAAAAGACAATGCTAAGAGTTGCAAAATATTGCAGCATTGCATTTAACATAGGAATACTGAGACCTGTCTTAAAATTCAGGAACTAAAATATAGATAATGCTTTGATAAAAAGAAATTTATAAATATATTAATATCCTGTGAATGATTTTGCAATTATAAAAACCCCACAATGACAAAATAAGTGAAATATTTCCGTAATTGCAAATGTTTGCGATTTGCTTATATTTGCAATCTTGTTTTGCTTTTGATAGTGAAAAATAGCTGAAGGCAGTCTCCATGAAATCTCATTATATAATTAAGGCCTTATTAGCTGTTATTACAGATAATTGAATATATGAACGTAGATGATAAAAGGTTAATGATGGCTCGCAGGGCTACCAGGTTTATTTTTTTTGTATGCGGACTAGGAATTTCCAGCTGGGCGCCGATGGTGCCATATGCTAAAGATCGCCTTGGCTTACATGAAGGACACCTGGGGTTATTACTTTTATTTATTGGTCTCGGCGCATTAGTGATGATGCCGGTTACCGGTCTTTTGATCAGCAGGTATGGAACACGGAAAGTAATTGCATGTTCCGCTATTTTAATTGCGCTGTTGCTTCCCTCCCTGATTGTGATCAAATCCGTCATAATCATGGCGGCAGCATTATTTATTTTCGGAGCTGCCATTGGTTCCATTGATGTGGCTATGAACGCCCATGGAATATATGTGCAAAACCTTTACGGACGGCCTGTAATGTCGTCTCTGCACGGACTTTTCAGTGTAGGTGGACTTGCCGGATCACTAGGTCTCGGCTTCCTTGTAAAGGCAGGCCTGGACCCTTTACATGCAGCATTTAGCATCGCTGGTCTTTTGCTTGTTATCTGCCTGAGCCAGTATCGGCATCTTTTTCCTTACCATTTGGAACAGGATATTAATACTAAATATTCAACAGTAACAGATACGGCCCTCACTTCAAACAACTTTCTCTGGCTGAGAAGAAGTGTTGTCTTTTTAGGCACGATGTGTTTCATCGTATTCCTTTCAGAAGGCGCTATGCTGGATTGGAGTGCTGTATTTCTGCGCGATACCAAAGCCGTTCCGCAGACACTCAGTGGCGCCGGTTACGCAGCATTTTCAGTAGCTATGGCCACGATGAGGCTGTTGGGTGATGGGCTGGTTGAAAAATTTGACAGGACAACCATTGTATCCGGCGGTAGCTTGCTGGCAGCTTTCGGCCTTTTAGTAGCAATATTTAGCCCCTGGTTTTACATGGTGCTGGTTGGATACATTTTGCTGGGGATAGGCGCTGCCAATATTGTCCCGGTCTTTTTTAGCGACGGAGGGCGCCTGAAGGGAATTCCTGCTTCGGTCAGTATCCCCGCAATAACCACCATGGGATACGCTGGTCAACTGGCAGGCCCTGCGCTGTTAGGCTTTATTGCTCATCATATTTCATTGCCGGCGGCCTTTGGGTGCTGTGCAATTTTATTGATTATTACATCGCTTTCATACTGGATAAAAGAACAGAAATATCCATTAACTATTTCAAAAATACAGTGATGATCAAAGAGCAAAGATTTGAATTTATTCTTAATAAGATAAAGACCGATCAACAGGTTACTTACGAGCAGATTGCCGGATCATTAAATGTGTCAGAGGATACTGTCAGAAGAGATATTGATCAGCTATACCGTAATGGGTTGGTTTCAAAGATCCGCGGTGGCGCAATGTTGCCATCAAGAAATCCTTTGACCTTCCAGGATCGCAGTAATATTCTTTCAGATCAGAAAGACATTATAGTAGCCAAAGCACTGGGGTTCATAAAGGAGGGCATGACCGTTTTTATGGACGGTGGCACAACAATATGCGCACTGGCAGGCCGGTTACCTTCTGATATAAATATGCGTATCATAACCAACAATATTCCTGCAATACAATTGCTCGTTAACTATCCGGATATAGAGCTCATTGTTCTTGGAGGGGTCTACGAACGCAACAGTGCAACAAATACCGGTACGGTAACCTGCCTTGACCTGGAACGCTATACCGCAGACCTCTATTTAATGGGTACCTGCGGTGTTGACGACAAATTTGGAGTTACCGCAACAATAGAATCTGATGCCCATGTTAAACGTGCAATGCTCAGACGCTCCAAAAAAACGGTTTCTCTGGCAAACCAAAAGATATTACATCAGGCAGAAGCCTTTCGTGTTTGCGACTTTCAGGACCTGCATGCAATGATCACTAATATGGATAGTGATCATGCAGATCTTGATGGCTTTAGAAACCTGGGAGTTCAAATCATATAATACTATTCAAATGAAAATACATCATCTGGCAATATGGGTCGATGACCTGGAGGGTATGAAAAACTTTTATCTCAAATACTTTGAGGCCTCCTGTGGCAGCCTTTATGTTAACCCGGTAAAAAAATTCAGTTCTTATTTTATCAGTTTCTCTATGGGCGGTAGCCAGATTGAACTGATGCACCGACCTGGCATTGACGGAGCTCCGGAAAAAAGAGGTTTTAACAAGGGAATAGCGCACCTGGCAATTACTGTTGGCGATAAGGAAAAAGTAAATGCTATGGTTGAGAACTTCCGGCAGGAAGGATACATGATACAGGGAGAACCCAGGACAACCGGGGATGGGTATTATGAAGCGGTAGTACTTGATCCGGAAGGAAACCTGATTGAACTATTGGCAGGCTAATAGGTCTTTCCGTTCGATCCATTGGAAAAGAGGGTTACTTCGACCGCTCTATCGAAAAAAAACAGGATGAAAATCAGTTGTTTGTAACATTTAACCCCCCAGTTTGAAACATTCGACCGCCTGCTTTCAGAAGGTCAGGTAATAGCTTTACAGCATACTAATCCACGTATATGAAATTGAGATTGTTGCTGTTTAGTCTGCTGACTTTTGCATTTTTGAATGACTTATTGGCAGTGCCGCCCGCCTATATCAGACTTCCTGATGGCGTAATACTTTTTACAGACTCCCTGTTTACGGGTTCACCGCATGCTGTTAAACTGGAGGTAATTGCGGATAATATTATAAGAGTGATCGCAGCTCCGGGAAAAGAAATAATCCCTGGTAATAGCCTGATCACTGTTTACGAAAAAAAGCCCGGGCTTACATGGAATGTTATTCCTTCAAAGGAAGGCCTGATCCTCAAAACAAAAAAATTAACCGCTATTGTTGACCGGAAAACCGGGGCCGTCACTTTCACAGATCTCACCGGCAAAAAGATACTGGCTGAAAAACAGTCATTTGGAAGAAATTTTCAATCCGTAGTGTTTGACGGTAAACGGTCTTACACGCTGACGCAAACCTTTCAGACCACGGGGGATGATGCGTGGTATGGATTGGGCCAGCACCAGGACGGTATAATGAATTACCGGGGACAGCAGGTTACTTTCTTCCAGAACAATACAGAAGTAGCCATTCCCTTCTTAATATCCAATAAGAACTATGGCATTTTATGGGACAATTATTCCCTGACCAGGGCTGGCGATGTCAGGCCACTTCATCCGCTTTCTTCCATGCAGCTTTTTTCAAAGAAGGGAGAACCGGGCTGGCTTACCGCTGCCTATGTCAATAATACACATAAACCGCAGGAAATAAGTACAGAAAGGGCAGAGGCAAATATTAATATGGGATTCCTCGGAGACTCAAAGATCCAGCTCCCCCGGGAATTTACACCTGCTACAGGCATAGTAACCTGGGAAGGAAGCCTTGCCAGCCATCTGTCAGGCCTGCATCAGTTCCGGTTCACTTATGGCGGTTCCCTGAAAATGTGGCTGGATGGAAAGCTGGTCTTAGATCGCTGGCGAAAAGCCTGGAACCCCGCGTCTGCATTGGTGCCCTGGAATTTCAAAAAAGGAGAAAAGGTACCTGTTAAAATTGAATGGATACCAGAAGGCGCTGAATCCTATCTCTCTCTGAAATGGCAGGAGCCATTGAACGAAGAAGAGCAAAACAGCTTTGGCTTTTGTTCGGAAGCCGGCCAGCAGGTCGATTACTACTTCGTTTATGGTAACAATATGGATGAGGTGATCTCCGGTTACCGGAACCTTACAGGTAAAGCGCCTATTGTGCCCAAATGGGCATTGGGTTTCTGGCAAAGCAGGGAACGGTATAAAACACAAGAGGAAATACTTACCACTGTCGATGAATTCCGCAAGAGAAAGATCCCCCTGGACAACATTGTGCTGGACTGGAGCTATTGGAGAGAAGCCGAATGGGGCAGCCAGGAGTTTGACGAAAAACGCTTTCCTTCTCCAGACAGTATGATCGGTGTGCTGCATAAAAAGTACAACACCCGGATCATGATATCGGTATGGCCCAAATTTTATGACGGCATACCAGCGTACAACAAGTTTGATAAAAATGGATGGCTCTATAAAAGAAATATAGCCGACCGGCAAAGGGATTGGATCGGTGATGGATATGTATCCACTTTCTACGATGCCTTTAATAAAGCAGCCCGGAAAGGTTTCTGGGACCTGATCAATGAAAAGATCTACAGTAAAGGAATTGACGCATGGTGGATGGACGCGAGTGAGCCTGACATCCTTTCTAATGTGGACCCGGAGAAAAGAAAGCTGCAAATGACACCTACCGCTTTAGGTAGCGCAGCCGAATTTCTGAATGCCTACCCCCTGCAAAATGCAAAAGGGATCTATGAAGGACAGCGTTCAACAGACCCTGACAAAAGGGTTTTCCTGCTCACACGCTCAGGCTTTGCAGGTTCACAACGTTATGCTGCAGCCATATGGAGCGGCGATATCGGGTCCACCTGGGTCGATCTGAAAGCGCAGATAGCTGCAGGCGTGAATTTCTCCATGTCCGGACTTCCTTACTGGACCATGGATATAGGTGGTTTTGTGGTGCCCCGGAAATTCGAAAGCCCGGATAGCGAAAACCTGGAAGAGTGGAGAGAGCTGATGACCCGTTGGTCGCAGTTCGGCACATTTGTTCCTTTGTTCCGTTCCCACGGGCAATTCCCATATCGGGAGGTATATAATACGGCTTCTGAAGACCATCCTGCTTATAAAAGTTTCCTCTATTACGATAAACTGCGTTACCGTTTACTTCCTTATATCTATTCACTGGCCGGCAGGGCTTATCATGATGACTATACCATCATGCGGGGGCTTGCAATGGACTTTGCAACAGATACAGCGGTATTGAACATCGGCGATCAATATATGTTCGGGCCTTCACTGCTGGTAAATCCTGTTTGCGAATACAGGCAAACGGAACGTGCCCTGTACCTGCCCCGATGTGCAGGATGGTATGATCTCTATTCCGGAAAATGGTACGCAGGCGGTCAGAAAATTATTGCCGAAGCTCCCTATGAACGGATGCCTTTATTTGTAAAAGCCGGATCCATCGTGCCTTTCGGGCCTGCATTACAGTACACCACAGAGAAACAGGCGGATACCATTACATTAAACATTTACACCGGCGCAAATGCCTCCTTCAACCTGTATGAAGACGAAGAAGCCAATTACAATTACGAAAAAGGCGCTTTTTCCATCATCCCGGTAAAATATGATGAAGCAACAGGAACCGTTACCATCGGCGACCGGAAAGGTTCATTCAATGGTATGCTGCAGAAAAGAACATTCCGTATAAATATGATAAAACCGGATAAAGACAGGCGCCTGGATTTTGATACAGCATGCGATAAAGAAGTGGTTTATGAAGGGAAACATTTAAACATAAAAAAATAGCCAATTTAAATTCACACGTATGAAGTCAGCCAAAATTATTCGCTTGCGAATATTGCTGCTCTGGGGGACAATTATGATTTTTACCCTAAGCAAAAGCACTTTTGCTCAAACGCCGAAAGTGAGTGGAACAGTAACCAGCCAAAGCACATCCACCCCGGTTCCGGGGGCTTCGGTTACAGTAAAAAATACCCATACCTCCGCCGTTGCCGACGAAACAGGAAGGTTTTCCATTAACGCATCCACCGGCGATGTGTTGGTGATCTCTTCCATAGGGTTTATTGCAAAAGAGGTAAAGGTTGAATCGCAGGAATTGAATATCCGGCTGCAGGAATCAGAGAACCAGCTGGAGAATGTAGTAGTGATCGGTTACGGTACACAGAAGAAAAAACTGGTTACAGGGGCCAACATACAGGTAAAAGGCGCCGATATTCAAAAGCAGAATACTACCAATGCACTGCAGGCTTTGCAGGGGCA
The DNA here is from genome assembly GCF_009758205.1 of Chitinophaga tropicalis. Classification (GTDB taxonomy): domain Bacteria; phylum Bacteroidota; class Bacteroidia; order Chitinophagales; family Chitinophagaceae; genus Chitinophaga; species Chitinophaga tropicalis. The sequence goes on along the minus strand of NZ_WRXN01000019.1, from coordinate 17,892 downwards.
GGCGCCTGGTGTACAGATCACTTCTTATTCAGGACAGCCTGGTTCAGGAATGAACGTTATTATCCGTGGTAAAGGTACGGTTGGCAATTTTTCTCCGCTGTACATTGTTGATGGCGTTCAGACTGGCGATATTTCATACCTGAATCCTGCGGATATTGAATCCATTGACATCCTGAAAGATGCCGCTTCCGCCGCCATTTACGGTTCCCAGGCGGCCAATGGTGTTGTCCTGGTTACCACAAGATCAGGGAAACTCAATCAGAAAGCACAGGTTACCCTCGATGTTTTTTACGGTGCTCAGCGGCCGCCCCGTAAAGCAAAACTATTGAATGCAAAAGAATACGCTACCATTATAAATGAAGCCGCAGTTAACTCTGGTAAAGCTCCTTATTTCAGCAATGACGTAGTTAACAATTTACCTGTGAATACTAACTGGCTTGACCAGATGTTTAAAAATAATGTACCTACCCAAAACTACGTACTCGGTGTACAGGGTGGCGGTGCAGGTTCCGCCTATTCCTTATCACTGGGATACACAGGCCAGGGCGGCATTGTGGGCGGATCTGACATTTCCAGCTTCGAACGCTACACCTTCAGGATAAACTCTGAGCACAACCTATATGAGAATATAATTAAGCTGGGAGAGCATCTTACATTCAATTATCAGAATAGTCATGGTATTTTGGTAGATGGACAGTACAACAATACTTTGCGCAGCGCTTTCAGCACAAGCCCTTTACTGCCCATGTATGATTCGGCCGGTAATTATTTCAGCAGCGACAAAAAAGGCTGGTACCCGGGAAAACCCGATCAGGCATGGAACAATACGGAAGCCAATCCCTATGCAGTAATGGACTATACCACCCGGAACCGGAACAGCAACCAGGGTTTGTTTGGTGATGTGTATATACAGGCAGAACCCATTAAAGGATTAAAATTCCGCTCCAGCCTGGGTATAAATTATACCTCTAATCAAAGTCATGGTTATACACCGGTTTATCACCTTTCTATTTATTCTTTTAATGACACCTCCAAGGTGACCCAGTCAATGGGTAACGGACTAACCCTTCAGTTCGATAATTTACTGAGCTATGATTTTAATGTAACCACCAACCATCATTTCAGCGTAATGGCCGGTAGTTCCTCACTGAAAACAAAAACAGTGGGTATGAATGGTAGCAACTGGTACCTGCGTGTGGCCGACCTGCAGCACGCTTATCTTTCTGTAGCCCAGAATGTGAACAGGGGCGCTCCGTATATGAGCGTTGGCGGGTCCCCGACTGAAAATGCTTTACTGTCTTATTTCGGACGTTTACAATACGACTTCCGGGAAAAATACCTGTTGAATATCACCTTCAGGTCTGATGGGTCATCAAGATTTGCACCCGGGCACCGCTGGGGATATTTTCCTTCCGTGTCCGCAGGATGGGTGGCCTCTATGGAGAACTTTATGCAGGGCGCTCATTGGCTGGACTTCCTGAAAGTTCGCGGTAGCTGGGGCCGGGTAGGCAACCAGAATGTGGCTGCCTATCAGTATCTGTCTCCCATCAGCTTCAGCAATACGGCATATATCTTCGGGCCCGTTGAAGGAGCGAATACACAGGGGGCCTACCCAAGCCGCATCGCCAATCCCGATGTAAAATGGGAAACCTCAGAACAGACCAACATCGGCTTTGACGCTACCGTGCTGAAAAAATTGAACGTAACCTTCGAGTATTATAACAAAAAAACAAAAGACTGGTTAATTACAGTACCTATTCTGGCCACCGCCGGAGCTGATGCCCCGCTGATCAACGGTGGCGATGTACAGAATACCGGTGTTGAGCTTGCGCTTAATTACCGCAACAGCATCGGTAAGAACTTCCATTATTCAATTGGTATAAATGGCGCCTATAACAAAAATAGGATAGGAAATATTCCTACAAACGACCATGTGCTTCATGGCAATACCAATGTGCTGTATGCTAATGCAGGTGAGTTTTACCGTGCGGCAAACGGTGAGCCGGTAGGCTATTTCTGGGGACTTAAAACCGACGGCATTTTCCAGACAGCAGAAGATGTACTGGCCTATAAAGGTAAAACAGGCACGCCCATCCAGCCTAACGCCAAGCCGGGAGATGTTCGTTACGTTGATCTGAACAACGATGGGGTTATTGATGCTAATGACAAAACAAAGATCGGTGATCCTAATCCTGATTTCACATTTGGTTTTAATGTAGCGCTGGACTACAAAGGCTTTGATCTCTTTATTCAGGCATCCGGTGTTTCAGGTAATCAGCTGGTGCAATCATGGAGAGGTCCGGGTGGCTTCGGTAATTATACTACGGAGATCCTGGAACGTTGGCATGGTCGGGGAACATCCAACAGGATCCCCAGGGTAACAGAAGATGGCGCCAACTGGGCGCAGTTCTCCGACCTGTATATTCATGATGGGAAATTCCTTCGTATCAGCACTATTACACTCGGCTATGATTTTGCGAACCTGGTTAAGAAAAGTTACCTGGGCAAGCTGAGAGTATACGCTTCTGTGCTGAATGCTTTTACAATTACCGGGTACAGGGGAATGGATCCGGAAGTTGGATATAATGAAGGTTTTTCATCAGGAGTGGACCTTGGATATTATCCCAGGCCCAGAACATACATGGTTGGGGCAAACATCCGCTTTTAAATTAAAAATGAATCAGCAATGAAAAACATTAAAGTTTATATACTGTTTACCGCATTGTTATCATTGATAGCCTGTAGTAAAAACTTCCTTGACACGGAAGATGTAACATCTGCCACAGAACAGAATTTTTATAAAACACCGGACGATGCCTGGAAAGCATTGGTAGGCGTATACGATGGCTTGCAGCGTGTGTGGTCAGGTGGGGTTGCTTTCCCTGTGGCGTCGACGGTCATGTCCGACGAGGCTTTCGGAGCTACCGGCAATGCAGACGGATTTGGTTTTCAAATGATGGACGAGTTTGATAAGCTTCGTTCACCTTCTGACCAGAATATGTTTGGCGATAGCTGGAGCCTTTATTACAAAGCTATTTACCGCGCCAACATGCTTTTGTCACACCTGGACGGAGTGGATTGGAAAGGAAATGACAATCTGCGTAATGTTTATGAAGCTGAAACAAGGTTTATACGCGCATACTGCTATTTTGATATGATCAGGTTATGGGGCAGTATTCCATTGATCACAAAACCTACTACCGATAACGTGCCTCAGGCCAGTCCGGACAGCGTTTATAAGCTCATTACCAACGACCTGAAGTTTGCAGCTTCCAATCTTCCTGCTACCGGTTATGGCAGTCAGGACGCTTCCACCCGCGGACGGGTAACCAAATGGGCCGCTGAGTCTTTGATTGGCCGCGTGTTCCTTTACTACACCGGCGCCTATAGCAAAGCAGACCTGGTAGGGGAGGTGTCAAAAGCACAGGCGCTTGCTTATTTGGAAGATGTTATTAATAACGGAGGATTCGGGCTGGTTGACAAATTTGCCAATTTATGGCCTGCAGCCTCTCTCAATAACTACGTAGGAGAGGATAATAAGGAAACCGTGTTTGCCATCAAATACACTTATACCAGCGACTGGAACGGCAACGTGGATGGCAATAACTGGATGGTAATGTTCGGTATCCGTATCCAGAGTATTTATCCCTATGGAATGGGCTGGGGAGGAGCAACGGTGAACCCCAGGCTTTGGAATGCCTACGCCCCGGAAGATAGCCGGAGAAGTGCTTCTATTATTTCTATAAAGGACGAAGGACTTGATTTCCAGAATATAAAAGATCAGAGAGAGTATACAGGCTACTGCATAAAAAAATATACGCCAATGGCTGATGCAGCAGGAAAAAGCCTGGCGGAAAAAATGGGTGGCGTGAGCTTCATGATCAGCCAGTACCAGGACTATGTATCTATCCGTTATGCGGATGTATTGTTAATGGCGGCTGAATTAGGTGCCGGGGGCGCACAAAATTACTTTGATGATGTACGCAAAAGAGCTTTAGGCGCCAGCTTTGTTCAGATCCCGGTAAGCCAGGAAAATATTATGAATGAAAGAAGGCTTGAGTTTGCAGGAGAGGGGATCCGCTACTGGGACCTGCTTCGTCAGGGCATAGATGTTGCTGCATCTGCCATTGCTGAGTCAGTAACCCTCCAGAATGGCGGAGTGAATACAACAAAAACCATTTTAGCATCAAAGATTACGGAAACAAAGGGTCTGGTACAAATACCTTATTCACAGATCACTTTGTCAAATAACGTATTGAAACAAAATGCCGGATGGTAATTAGCTTTATTTAAATCGTTTGCCGGGGGGATCAGAATATCCCCCCGGCAAAATCATTTGAGACTCAGAGGACCGCGCTGCTACACATTTTTACTTAAACCATATAAAATCTATGAAAACCAAATTACTGGCGCTATTTAAACAAAAGGTTATGCTGCTTTTTGTCTTCGGATCTTTCATATCCCCTCATTTGTTCCCGCAGTTCAGGCAAAAGAAACTTGCGTTTCTCTGTTTACTTCTTGTAAGTATCGTGTTCCTGGGCTATAAAGCGGAGGCGCAGAACACCGGCTATACCTGGAAGAATGCACCTATTGGTGGCGGCGGCTTTGTGACTGGGATCGTTACCCACAAAACATCGGGCGATAGATATTGCCGCACGGATGTAGGCGGAGCTTATCGCTGGGATGCCACTAACAATAAATGGGTTCAGCTGCTCGACTGGCTTAACGAGTCAGAAAATGGATTTATTGGTGTGGAAGCGTTAGCGCTGGATCCGCAAAATCCTAATAATGTTTACATGCTCTGCGGGACTTCCTACATCAACAACGGAAGAACGGCTATATTGAAATCCACCGACAAAGGAAATACGTTCACTTACACAGATGTTACGGATAAATTTAAAGCGCATGGAAATGGGAGCGGACGCGGAAACGGAGAACGTCTTGCCGTAGATCCCAAAAACAGTAACATATTGTTCTGCGGAACCAGGGCTAACGGACTATGGAAAAGTACAGATGGCGGCGTTACCTGGAACCTTGCGTGGAACGGCGTAACTACTACCCCCAATGAGAACGGAATATGTTTTGTACTTTATGATCCTTCAGGCGCCGTAGTGAACGGGGCTTCTCAAACCATATATATAGGCGTTTCCCGCACCGGAAGCGAGAATATTTATAAAAGTACAGACGGAGGAGCCACCTTTACCGCCATTTCCGCAACCACCGGTTTTATGCCGCACCGCGCAGCGCTGCAGGGAACTACCATGTATGTTACCTATTCGGATGAGGCAGGACCCCAATCTGGAGGAGGAGATGGGAAGTTATATAAGCTCAACACCACTACCGGTGTGTGGACAAACGTTACCCCCGCTCATTGGAAGGATTATTCATACGGCGGAGTAAGCATAGACCCGACCAATGTTGACCGGGTAATAGTTTCTACCTGTGGCTTGTATTGGAATAACCAGTTTGGTACCGGCTGGGGAGACTTTATTTTCCTCTCTGCCGATGGCGGATCAACCTGGACGCTTAAAAACGGTACGAACGCCACCTATGATAGTAACGGCATGGAATGGTCTGCCGGAGGCGGTGTTAACTGGATGGACTGTATCGAGTTCGACCAGTCCAACCTTTCAAAAGTGCGGGTGATCGGCGGAGGTGGAATATATACCTGTTCCGATATTACAGCCACAAATCCCTCATGGAAATATGATGTGATCGGGATTGAAGAAACAGCGTTGCTTGACGGGATAAGCATTCCGGGAGGGCCGTTTATTTCTTCTTTCGGAGATGTAACCGGCTTTGTGCATGAGCCGCTGACTTCCTATCCATCAAAAAGACTTTCTCCTACAGACGGGAACAACCAGAGCATTGCTTATGCTGCAGGTAACACAAACAAAGTAGTAAGAGCTTCTAACGGGGGAAACATTGTTTACTATTCGACGGACAAAGGTGCTACGTGGACAGGAACCCCCACCAATATGGGTTCACAGGGAAAGGTTGCCATCAGCGCCGACGGGGGAACAATACTGCATTGCCCCGGAGGTTCGGCAACTACCTACTATACGACGAACAACGGATCCAGCTGGACCGCCTGTTCGGGTGTATCCCTCGGAGACGCAGCTCCTGTTGCTGACCAGGTAAATCCAAACTACTTTTATATATACAATCCAGGCAACGGACAAATGCTGAGAAGCTCCAATAAAGGAGTCAGCTTTTCAGTAGCGGGCACGCCGGGTGCGTCAACAGCGAATTATCCTTGGGAATCAGCCCAGATCCGGACAGCGCCGGGTCTTGAAGGGCATGTATGGGTACCTCTTGGCCGTAATGGCTTAAAATATTCAAGCAACTATGGAGCGGCTTATACAACTGTTTCAGATGTAACTTATTGTAAAACGGTAGGAATGGGAAAGGCGATGTCTGGATCCAGCTATCCTACTGTTTTCATCTGGGGAACAGTCTCTGGTGTGACAGGGCTTTTCAGATCAACAGATCAGGGTGCTACATGGACCAGGATAAACGACGACGCCAATGAATTTGCAGGCGCGCCATTGCTGGTCGGAGACATGAACGTTGCCGGAAGAGTATATATGAGCGCCGGCGGAGGAAGAGGTTTAATTTACTGGGACCCTGCTCCCTGTACACCTACTGCCATCACACCGTATGTACAGCTCAACGGCGGGACCTGGCAGCAAACAGCCAATGCCTCTGTATCTGCAGGTGGCAGCGTACAGTTTGGCCCTCAGCCCATACAGGGAGGATCGTGGAGCTGGAGCGGACCGAATAATTTCAGTGCTGCTACGCGGGAAGTAACCATTTCAAATATCCAGGCCAACCAGGCGGGCAACTATGTGGCTACCTACACCAATAGCGGAGGATGTCAGAGTACGCAAACCTTTAACATCACCCTGACCGGCTCCATACTAAGAGAATCCTGGACAGGGATTGGCGGAACTGTTATTGGTAGCCTGACCTCCAATGCCAGTTATCCAAACAATCCTACCGGCAGGGATCAGATCACCAGCCTGGAAGGCCCCACAAACTGGGCGGATAACTATGGAACCAGGATCCGCGGATATATCCATCCTCCTGTAAGCGGAAGCTACACTTTCTGGATAGCGGGAGATGACAACGCGGATTTATACCTGAGCACCACCGATAACCCAGCCAATAGCTCCAGGATAGCTTATGTGAATGGGTGGACCACTTCAAGACAATGGAATAAGTATAGCACACAGCAATCCGCTGCCATTAGCCTGGTTGCCGGGCAAAAATACTACATTGAAGTGCTTCATAAAGAAGGTGGTGGTGGTGATAATGTAGCTGTATCCTGGCAAGGGCCTGGCATTTCACAACAGGTGATCGCCGGAAGTTATTTATCCCCGTTGGTTTTGGAAGCAGGAACGGCTTCAGCTGCCAGAGTATCATCGAAGGTCAGCATTAATGAAAATGCCGTTAGTATATATCCGAATCCCTCCATTGAAGGAAGATTTACGGTCCTTCTTCAGGATATTTCAGAAAGTGCGGTCGTAAGAATTTATGACAACCAGGGCAGAATGCTTTACGAAAAGAAAACTTACGGCAGTAACAAGATAGAGATCGATTCGCGGCTTAATGCAGGGTTCTACATTGTCACGATAGATTCGAAAGGGGAGAGTTTCACTAAGAAGCTCATCGTTCATTGACAGATTTTTCACCAGTTTCCGGGAATGCTTCCAGCGAAGCATTCCCAATTTTTTGCATAAATGGTGCTGTTAAAAAGCAATGTATGTTTGAGCATTGAAAATTGAGCCCGTTTTAACTTAACTTGGTAGTGGTCAGCAAGCCCATTTGAACCCTATGGGAAGATCGATATTTTCTTTTGGATTTGATAAAATTTTAAGTCATAATGGTTATGAAAATGAGTTTTAAAAACACAATTCTCTTAGTTTGGCTCCTTATTGGCATGAATGGCCGGGGAATTGGAATGATGAATCTGTTACAGGCACAACAGGTTGCTCAACTGCAAAGCCCGGATAAATCCATTGCGCTAAATGTATTCTTGTCAGCTTCAGGTGAAATTCAATACAGGATACAAAAATCCGGCATTAACGTCATTCAGCCTTCGGCTTTAGGTGTGATGATGAAGGGGCATGATTTTACACAAGGCATGAAACTGGTCATGACATCAAAACCAGAACGTATAACAGATAGCTACCAGACAAAGAATGCAAAGAAAAGCAGCATTCTTTACCAGGCCAATCAATTGGTGATATCTTTTGCTAATCCTGAAAAGGAAAAAATGGATATCATTTTCAGGTTATCTGACGACGGCGTTGCTTTCCGTTATCGGTTTCCCTGGATAAAGAATAATGAAACGATAGTTAAGGAACAGTCCTCATTTACATTCGACAGGAAAACAAGAGCATGGCTGCAACCCATGAGTGAAGCAAAAACAGGTTTCGAACACTGTCATCCGTCTTATGAAGAACATTATTTGCAGGACATTTCTGTTGGCACGGTATCGCCGTTAAAGTCGGGCTGGGTATACCCTGCTTTGTTTAAAACAGATCAAACATGGGTATTGATCACCGAAGCAGCACTTGATGGCACTTATTGCGGTACAAGATTGATAAATGATTCTGCCTCCTCTGTTTATTCAATTGGCTTTGCCGATCCGAGAGAGGTATTTACGGGCGGGGGCTATTTACCTCAGAGTAATAAGCCGTGGCTTACACCGTGGCGTATTATTGCCATCGGAAGTTTGAAAACAATTGCTGAGTCAACATTGGGCACCGATCTGGCGCCGGCAGCAGTATTAAAGGATACATCTTTTGTAAAACCCGGAAGAGCCAGTTGGAGCTGGATCAATAGCAAGGATGATAACATCACTTTTGAGGAACAGAAAAAATATATTGACTATGCTTATAACATGCACTGGCAATATTGCCTGGTAGATGCAGACTGGGATACTAAGATCGGATATGATAAAATAGCCGAACTGTCATCTTATGCAAAACCAAAGAATGTTGGGTTAATATTATGGTACAATTCTGCAGGTGACTGGAACACGATCCGCTATCATCCTAAAGACATATTGCTTACGAAGGAGGGACGGGAAAAAGAATTCAGCCGTTTACAGGCAATGGGTATTAAAGGCGTAAAGATTGATTTCTTTGGTGGAGATGGCCAGAGCATGATTCAATACTACATTGACATTTTGAATGATGCTGCAAAATATAAGTTGCTCGTAAACTTTCACGGCGCTACATTGCCAAGGGGCTGGCAAAGAACATATCCTCATCTTATGACAGCCGAAGCAATTTATGGAATGGAGATGGTAACATTTGATCAGAAGGCTGCCGATAAGCAGGCCAACCATTGCGCTATGTTGCCGTTCACCAGGAACACATTCGACCCAATGGATTTTACACCCATGAATCTTACAGGACTTACATCGTCTAATTGTACCAGGAAAACCACTCCCGCTTTCGAACTGGCCCTTTCGGTTTTATTCTTGTCAGGCATACAGCATTATGCGCAATCACCCGAAGGAATGGTACATGTACCTGACGATGTAAAAGAGTTTTTAAGAAAACTTCCTGACAACTGGGATAATGTGAAATTTCTGGAAGGCTATCCCGGGAAATACGCTGTCATCGCCAGGCGAAGTGGTGACCGCTGGTACATTGCCGGCATCAATGGAGAAAATAGTGAAAAGAAAATTAATCTTGACATTAGCTCATTTAAGAAAAGAAAGGCAACGCTGTTCACAGATGGTACAAACAGTGAACTGTTTTCAAAAACAACCCGGAACACAACAGGACAAAATAAATTTGATCTTACCTTGAATGCAAATGGTGGATTTGTAATGGTGCTTGAGTGATTGGAACGAATAAAATTAACGTTATGAAAAATAGAATGAGTAACAGGTATTTATTTATTTCGATCGTATTTATTATTGCCAGTCATATCTGTCAGGCACAAACAGGTAAGATTTCAGTTAAGGCGGATACTATACTCACTTTTCCTGATCCTCCTGCCGGATTTAATGTGCAGCGTAATGACGTACCTCACGGAAAGTTAACAGTGGTTCAGTACACCTCAAAAACGGTCGGAAAGCTCCGGGAAATGAGCGTATATACACCTCCGGGATATTCCTCTGATAGGAAATATCCTGTGTTATATCTGTTACATGGTTTGGGGGTAGACCGTCGCCAATGGACGGAATGGTGCCAGGCAGATATCATTGCAGATAACCTGATTGCAGATGGTAAAATTCAGCCTCTGGTGATGGTTTTTCCTAACTGCGATACTAAGCTGACTGTAACAGACACTTCGGCTGCCAGCCGTTCCGGAAGAGCAGATAATTTTGAAGGTTACAGGAGATCATTTGAAGAGGATTTATTGAAAGATATAATTCCTTACATCGATTCTCATTATTCCACTATCAGCGACGCTGAACATCGTGCATTGGCCGGTTTGTCAATGGGCGGCGGACAGTCGTTAAATATAGGCTTGTATCATCCGGAGACGTTTGCCTATATAGGCGGATTTTCTTCAGCGCCTAATACGAATAAATTTGGCGGTATGTATGATGTTCAATTCATTCCGGATATTAAAGTCGCCCGGGAAAAGTTAAAACTGCTATGGATAGGATGTGGTACTAAAGATGGCCTTTGGTGGGTCAGCGAAAGGGCCCATCAGTACCTTAACGAAATCAGTCTTCCTCACGTCTGGAATGTAGACAATAACGGGCATGACAATACTGAGTGGGATCGTAACCTGTACCTGTTTTCCCAACGTATTTTTGGAGTTGCCCGTTAATGAAACGGGCAGTGAGAATGATGATGGGGGAGGAGCTTTTCAAAGGTCTATAGGTCTATGACAAATGGAATTGGATATTAGGTCCGGGGACATAATTGTACACACTGGACATCATAATCTCTATATTCTGGAAATCAGAGCGACCTGATATATTGATCCAGCTCCTCCTCCTTTCCCAATCCTAGTTTTTGTTTGATACGGTAACGTGCCATCAGGATGCTTTTGGGAGCTATTCCCAGTCTCTGGGAAACTTCTTTATTGGTAAGTCCCAGGTATATATAGGAACAGTGCTTCAGGTCCAGTCTTGAAAGTGAATTGGCAGAGCGCTCTTTTAATTTATCGAAAAAGTCGGGATTGATATTATCGAAATCGGTTTTACTGCCGGCCATTGATTCATCCAGCCTCCTATCCTGGTCTATGATCTTGTTGAGTTGTGTCAATACGGTTTTGTCGTTCCTGTTTTCCGCAATTTTCTTTTGGAGAGTTTGTAACAACACTGTTTTTTGCTCTACCAGCAAGGTGCCCGCCAGCAGATCTTTTTCCAGGCGTTCCTGCCTTTCCTGCAGGAGTTGCTGTTCCGCAGCAAGGCGCAAGGCTTCTTCCTCCCTGAGACGGGCCTGTAGCTCCGCCTCCTGTTTTTCGAATGCAAGCTGTCTGTTCTCCTGCTGCTTAAGCTGCGAAACCAGGGCGGCATCCTTCTTCTCCTTTTCTGCGAGTTTCAGTCTGAAACGAAATAAGCGGAAAAGAAATATAGCTGCCGCTATTGATGCCAGGGCGAGGCCTATATAAAGATAGCCCAGCCTTTTATGGAGCATGGCTGTTTGCTGCATTGTTTTGAGCGCGGTAGTATTTTTCTCCGCCTGGTATTTAGCTTCCAGCTCCTTTGTGATATTCATTTTCTCTTCGTTGTAGAGATCCGTATACAAAACTGAATATTGCTTCTGGTATTGAAGGGCTTCTCTATAGTTGCCCCGTTTTTCCGAAATACCGGAAAGCGCGGTCATGAACTGGATCCGCGTTGCCAGGTTCCTGGCACTGTCTGCATTGGCTACTTCCAGGCCTTTTAGCAGAAGGGCCTCTGCTTTCTCATAATTGCCGGCTGCGGCTTCATAGTCGCTCTTCATGCCATAACAGTTCGCAATAACTTCCGCATGATGTGTTTCAATACCTATGCTTTGTGCGAGGTCCAGGTAATGAAATACCGAATCACGGTAAGAGGAGGGGAAGTTTTGTGCATAGAGATCCGCCATGTTAATAGCAACAATGGCCATAGTACTTTGAAAAATGATGCGTTCCCTGTTTACCAGAAAAAGATGGAGGGCGTTCCGGTTATAGAAAAAGGCAGAGTCCAGGGATGACCGATCGTCTTCATGCTGCATATGATAATATTGCCAATATGTGCCCAGCGTCTGGTTGGCCAGGAGAAGGTTATCATAGTCCGTGCTTTTGAGCGCCGTTTGCAGGCATAGCTGTGCATATTTTTTATGAAGTGGACCATCATACTGGTTCGCATATATGCTGGCAATAATATAATAAACAGAAGATACATAATTCACGGCTGCCGTTCCTTCCAGGAATTTTAGTGCCCGTTGCGCACTGACCAGCGCTTCTTTAGGTTGACCTTTAAGATTTTCCAGCCAGCTTTTCCTGTACCAGGCCATTCCTTTAACCACTTTGCTTTCCGTCTTTCCTGCATAAAAAAGCGAACTGTCTACAGCCTGAGCACATTTAGAAATATCGTTATCCTGGATATACACCTGCGACAATATGGCATATGCAATAGCGATGTATTGGGCATCAGACAACGTACGGCCAAGTTGCACTGCCTGTATGCCTATACGAATTGCATTACCGGTTTCTTTAATGGATTTGGCCCGCGCCAGTAAGCTAAGCGTGATGACTTTCTGCTCTGGTGTAATATTTTTTTGCGTCAGGACTGTATTAAGTGAATCAGCAGGTGTTTGGGCAATACTACCGGTTCCCTGCAGGAGGATCAGTGCAATGGATATGGTTATCTTATTGATTATGTGAGACATGTGAGTTTTTGTAGAGTGTTTGTAGTTCGCATTCCTTCGCCCATGTAGAGGGTTTGTAGATACATGATTTCCATCTTTGCTACCCTCCATAAGTACTTTTAGGAGACAAAGCCGGCTATAAATATAAAATAAGAAGATAAAAATAGACAGAGAAATGATACAGTATTTCGAATTCCAGGAAGAGAATGTACCCTGCTTTTGGGAGATCATGCTTGAGGACAAGATAATCAGAACTCGTTACGGACAAAAAGGCACAGCCGGCGTTGTCATGGAAGAAGTATTCGAAGATGCAGGTACAGCTGCCAGGGAGTATAAGCGGCTGGTGCAGGAAAAGAAAAAGGATGATTCGTTTTACTTCAGATTAGGGGATGATTACCGGTTGTGATAAAAAAATGTATGAGAAAAGAACTGAGCAATATAATTTCAACTATATCTTACCATCAGAATTTGTCTCATTGATAATCAGTTTAGTGTTCGGGTAACAGTCTTATTTTGATAGTTAAGTGCCGCGAGCCTTTCCTCTGAGTTGATTACAAATACTTATCCCCTTTCAAATACATGTAAGGTTTGTTCTGAATCCAGCACATACAGGCGGTTATCAAACACATAAAATACATCTTTGGTTGCGGGGATCATAATACCCCTGCCGCCCACTTTACTGGTGTCGTGTATCCTGTAATGCCATAATAGCTCGCCGGTCTTTATATTCCATTCGCTGATAATGTTATCCAGGATACCTGCCAGGTACATTCTATTGTTTCTGAATATCACGTTGGCATAAGGATCAATACCTGCTGACTTAATATAGGATGACAGGTTTACACAGTGAAGATGTGTGCCATCCGCGGCATTGATCTGCCATATTTCCGTATTCACAAAACATAGTATAGCCTGATCCGTTGTCTGGAATCTCATACCTGCGTCTTTCACCTGCCAATTTAACTGGCCGTTGCCGGCATCCGTTTTATTGCGAATGATCATGTTATCATCATACAGCAGCTTGATCTGGAGACTGCCAGTATAATTGAACGGATATTCCTTTCTAACATTGTTATCTGTATCCCAGGCAATGATCTTATCCCTTGTCCGGATGATCACTTCTCCATTTACCATTGCTGCCAGCACAAAAGGCTCCGCATCTGGCGCGCTTTCGGTAACTGAAAGATTGTTGTCTATCCGGACAATGGCATTATCGCTGTTCTTATAAACAAAGCCTGCTGCCGTAATAAGCGGTTCCGGTACCTGGTGGAACTGGCGGACTAATTGCATCATATTATCTGACTAAAATATAGGTTCAAAATTGGCATTAAAGAACGCACATACATCGCATATCCTTATACCTACCAAGGATGTACCCGCTAAAATACAATGTTTTCTTTGCCGTGAATTTGTAAATCAGTTTGGCAAGACAAAAATTTACTCCCCAATATTTTCTAAAAACGCTAAATATTTATTGTTTATCAATAATTATTTATTATTTTTATAGTGTAAACTAAAATTTAGAAATCATTATGAAAAGAATTTCAATAATATTTCTACAGGCAGTCATCGTGCTTATCGCCATTGTGGCACTTGCCATTTTGATTCGATTTCCCCTGGCCGAAGGAAGAGCCGCAAATTTAGACTTGTTTAGCATTTACTTAGACCCGTTGATCTTATATGGATACGCAGCATCAATCGCTTTTTTTATTGCGCTGTACAAGGCATTCAGGTTACTTGGATACATCGGGCAGAATAAAGTATTCTCATCAAATTCTGTTAAGGCTTTAAAGAGCATAAAGTATTGTGCAATCATACTAAGTGTTTTAATTGTGATAGCAGGACTATACATAAGGGTATCCCATAATAAAGAGGACGACCCTGCGGGTTTTATTGCCATTTGTATCGTGACTACTTTTGTTTCTGTCGTAGTTGCAACTGCTGCAGCAATATTTGAAAAAATATTGCAAAATGCTATAGATATGAAATCTGAAAATGACTTAACAATTTAAGCTATGCCAATTATTGTAAACTTAGACGTGATGATGGCAAAGCGAAAAATTTCTCTAAATGAACTTTCTGAAAGAGTTGATTTGACATTATCCAATCTTTCTATCTTAAAGACAGGGAAGGCAAAAGCAATTCGTTTTAGCACATTAGACGCAATTTGTAAGGCATTAGACTGCCAACCGGGTGACATTTTGGAATACATAGATGACGAGAAAAAAGTAACGAACCGCTAACAATTGAAGCAGAATTAGTGCAGTAGTACAATTGTTTCTGGCGTTCAATGAACCGTCCATCTCATTAAAGTGACACCACAACACCGAAAAACTGAATCTTAAGAAAAAGCATTAAATTATACCCTGTTAACTATACGTAATAACCCTTTACCCCCTCAACCAATTATGATGAAAAGTCATTGTGCTCGGAAATATTAGTAACGGACACATTACCGATTTATAGATAGATTGAATGTCTTTTAGGAATTAATAAATTAAATATATATATGATTGTTATTAAGAAAAGTTAATTGTCTCATTATATTATCAACAAAACCTGTTTCCTCATAACGACTTATAGCTGGCGTATTAATTTTCAATGGATTATATTTGCATTATGGCAAGAAAGTATCCCATTGGTTTACAATCATTTCGAGAAATACGTGAAGGTGGATTCGTTTATATTGATAAAACGGAAAAAATTCACCAGATGGTGGATTCTGGGAAGTATTATTTCTTGAGTCGCCCGCGTCGTTTTGGAAAAAGTCTTCTGTTAGATACTATATCAGAACTATTCAGTGGGAGTAAAGAACTTTTCAAAGGCCTATGGATCTATGACAAATGGAATTGGGATGCTAAAAATCCGGTTATTAGAATCTCATTTTCAAATATTGGTACTGGTACAATCGGATTGCAAAATGCTATTAAAGGTGCATTGCATGAAAATGCCCAACGACTACAGGTGGAACTAACCACCACTGCTTACGATCAATTATTTAAGGAATTAATTACGAAGGCTGCTCAAAAAAACAAGGTTGCGATCCTGATCGATGAATATGATAAACCACTTATCGATTATTTAGATAACATTCCCAGGGCTGAAGAGAACCGTATTATTTTAAAAAACCTGTATTCTATATTGAAGGATGCAGATAAAGATATTCGCTTGTTAATCCTTACCGGTGTAAGCCGGTTCTCTAAAGTGAGCATTTTTTCTGACCTTAACAATCTTGAAGATATCACTCTCAGTAAGCACTTCAACAATATTGCCGGAATTACCCAACATGAATTAGAAACAAATTTTTCGGAAGAGCTTGAAACATTGCCAGGGGTATTGTGTATTGAGAAGCTGCAATTACTGGAGAACATCAAAGATTGGTATAATGGCTATAGTTGGGCTGGAAAGGAGACGGTGTACAATCCGTTCTCTTTACTCTCTTTCATGAAAGAAGAGGCCTTTAGAAACTTTTGGTTTGCCACTGGCTCCCCATCTTTTTTGGTGAATCTTCTTAAGAAGAAAAAGGAATACAATTTTGAAAACGTCCGTGAATCTGACATATCGTTAGGAAGCTTTCAAATTGAGAACCCTGTTTCTGCGCCCCTGTTATTTCAAACAGGTTACCTCACGATCAAGAGTTACGATCCCGAGTCACAATTGTACACGCTGGATTACCCAAATAGGGAAGTAAAGGTAAGTTTGCTGGATAACCTACTCAGCGCTTACCGTGAAATATTTCCCGCCACCTCAATATCTGTCACTGCCGATCTCAGAACCGCATTTGAGCATGGTGATACGAACCGTATCATCAATGAATTAAATGCAGTGATCGGAAGTATTCCTTATGAACACTGGAAGGCAGATACTGAATCTATTTTTCATATTATTACACATCTCACCTTTAAAAAAATAGGAGTAGATGTTTTTACAGAAGTACATAGCAGCAAAGGCCGCGCTGACATTATTGTAAAAACAAGATCGTACATCTATGCACTGGAATTGAAATTGGACATTTCAGCAAGTGAAGCCCTGTCTCAGATTTTTGAAAAAGGCTATTTACAACCTTATATGGCAGACGAGCGTAAGAAACTGGCTATAGGCATTGAATTTTCTTCTGAGCAACGGAATATTGCTGATTATCGCGTTAAAGAATTATAATAATAACAGTCCTTAAGTGAATTCATAACGGTCATACAACCCATATTCAGAAATTACTTTTGTAATGGCTCTTGCTGTTGATAGATTAAAAGGGCACAGAAGGCGAAATTTTGAAACATTAAAATTGTTCCGAACTATCTGATCGCAGAAACAGTGTGTACTGGATGAGTAATGGAAAGTAGCCAGTTTTAAATCCGGGCTGTTGCTTTTCTATGGGAAGATCAGGTTCACTAAACTAAACCATCAAAGTATAGTTACTTCTGTTACTCTCTGGCTGAAACCAATTTCACGTTTTTACTGATGGTTTAATCCTCAAAGCAGCCTTCTGTTTTGTAACTGATACCCATTACCTGGCATTATTAATTTCACTAATCGCTTCATCTACATTTTTTACTGAAACATTGTCATTGAACAACATTCGCTTCTTTTTAATTTCTTTCAGCAATTCAATAATTTGGGGAGCTATCCCGTATTGTTTACCCAGTATACCCAATTCTTTAATAGCAACGATACCCTGTATAGCAAACTGCGGGTTTTCAACCCGGCCTGTCAGGGTAGCAAGTTGTTGAACGATGTTATTTCTTTTAGGTGGTGCCAAAGATTGAAACAAATTGTATATGTAAGGCCATTGTTCATTTCCGCCATAGTTTGTATAAAGGTTCAGGATAGCATCATAAACCGCAAGTTTATTATCGCTTTCAAACCTTTTGGCCAGCATTAAAGCTTCTTGGGAATTAATCAACCCGATAGCATTTAAAGCGGCGGCTTGTACAGTGTACGATTCAGTATTGTAGATTCCGGAGTATGGTATCCCCCCATACCGGAACATGGTACCCCCTCATTCCGCTGATGGTAACCCCACCCTAATATTACTAGGATTGGAGTATATGAAGCTATAAATTTCACCCATCATTAC
>NZ_WRXN01000018.1 GCF_009758205.1 Chitinophaga tropicalis | reverse complement strand
TTCAATGCTAAGATTAAAGCCTTTAGAAATGCACTAAGGGGAGTCAGAGATGTAGAGTTTTTCCTTTACAGATTAGCCAAAATCTATGCTTAGAATCAAAATCCCCCAAGTTTTCAACTTGATCCGAAAGAAGTGAAGAAAGATCTGCAGATGGCGCTTATTGTACCCAATTACCCTGCCCTTTGAATATATAAAAAAAGTCCCGGCTTAGCCAGGACTTCTATTCGTAGCGAGGAGAGGATTCGAACCTCTGACCTTCGGGTTATGAGCCCGACGAGCTACCTCTGCTCTACCTCACAATGAGGTGCAAAGGTGCATAAACGATTACAATAAACCAAATTTGTTTTACCTGGTGATGCATCATTTTGAATTTTCAGCCGGCCGCAGGCCAAAAAATCCCCCTCAAAAAAATTCAAACTGATATACTATCTTTACCTGGTGGTGCATAATAACGAATGTCAATAACTTCGATTCAAAGCTAAAAAGCCTTCAAATCTTTCGACTTTTGATTCTTTTTATATAGGATTTTTCCCGGACCGTATACGTCATTTTTCCGGCATGCGTAGTGAGTAGTATTCAACAAGGCGATGCGCGGAAGGTGGATCTAAATTACTCAACACAACGATCACCTGGTTAAGTTTTGGGAAAACACGCAACTCGCCATTCATACCATCCGCGCCGCCTTCATGACCAAAACTTGTCAACTGCTTGTCCCCATATAGCTCAAAACCCAATCCGTATCCATAGCCTGATGGGGTGTCATGAAAGTAGGGTTTCATAGCCAGGTCCAGCATCGTTTTGGATATCAATTTCCCGGATTGAAGAGCATGAACAAATCTCAGCATGTCATTTATTGTAGAGTAACCACCACCTGCAGCCATGCCTCGATAGGGTAACGTTTCATCGTTTTTTACCCATGTCCCTTTCACCCGCATGTAGCCCGGTGCACGCATAGGAAGATGTACATTTTCGGGTAACTCGCCTGTGCTACTCATATTGGCAGGCTTGAAGATGTACTTATCTATATAAGCGTAATAAGACATATGGCTTACACGGCTAATGATCTCACCAAGCAGTACAAAGCCATAGTTAGAGTATGAAAATCCTTTGGTCCCATCAGGTCCTCGCGTTCCGTACAGTTTTACATAGTCAGCATTATCTTTGAGATTGGTGCGGTTAACATCGAACTCGGGGCCGAAAATGTCTCCGGTCCCACCAGTATGGTTTAACAATCTGCGGATAGTAACTTGCGCAATATCTTTATTCGGATAGTCTTTGAGGTAATCACTGATCTTCCCATCCAGTGATATTTTTCCTTTTTCAACTAATTGCAATATGGCAACTGCGGTAAACATTTTATTCATAGATCCGTTACGGAACTGTGTTTGAGCAGTATTCAATATGTGCTTCTCTTTATCCATTTCCCCCCAGGCGCGCTTTAATAATACTTTGTTACCCGAAGCGACTAATATTGCGCCTGAAAACCTGCCGGCATTGGTGAGCGTATCCGCACGTTGGATCAATGAGTGAATTGCTTCACTTTGTGATAATCTACTGATAACCAGATCTGAAGGCCGTTGAATGTCCTCAATCATCATTTTGACCGCCACATCATTTCCGGTTGTATCCACTGTTACACTTTCCCGGTGCAATGCATCCGACTCCTTTTCTTGCATCAATACCGTAAGATTTAAAGGCTCGCTTTTTTCAATACGGACTATTTGGTACCCTCCTGTACGTTCCCATGAGTCGAGCATAGTTTGTACCTCCCATTTTTTGTGGTAAGTAGCTTTGTACGCTTCCAGTTGTTGTGCATTGCCTGAATTAAAAGCAGTAAGCCAGGCATAAAACACTTTCTCTGCGGGAGTTTGTTTAATTATTTGTTGCCCCAACACTGATGAAGACAACATAATTTGTGTTGATAAGAGAATTACCAGCAAACACAATAGATTGTTTCTGAAAGGCATATATCAGGATTTGATACAGGTATTTTAATATGTGAATGTGCAAAAATACATTTGAATAGTCAAGAATGAAATTTGAGCCTTTGGGTAGCTTTGTTCACTTTTTTATGTTAAAAAACCTTTGCTGGAAACTCTTAGTAAATCGCTTGGATACTGATCCTTGATTTGCTGAACAGATTCGGGGATTTGGATACATGTCGGAGATGATCTATGTAGATCTTTGCTCCATGGAAATCAAGAATATAACATTGGGAAGCCAGGGACTGGTTGTTCCAGGCATAGGATTAGGTTGTATGGGAATGACCGGTTTTCAGGATGGTCATATGTATGGCCCGGCTGATGAACAGGAGGCTATCGCTACAATCCATCGTTCATTTGAACTAGGTGGTAACTTTTTGGATACTGCAGATCTGTACGGCCCTTTTGAAAATGAAAGGCTGATCGCCAAAGCTATTGAGGGTAAGCGCGATCAATATATAATAGCCACTAAATTCGGTTGGGAGATCAATGATGATGATCAGGTAACCTGGGCCATCAATGGTAAAAAGGAATATGTGAAGAAAGCGGTGGAGCGCTCGCTAAAAAATTTGAACACCGATCATATTGATCTTTACTATATGCACCGCCTTGACAAAAATACACCGATAGAGGAAACAGTAGGGGCCATGAGTGAACTGGTTAAAGAAGGCAAGATCAGCTATATCGGTTTATCAGAGGTATCTTCTGAAACGGTTAAACGTGCGCATGCGGTGCATCCCGTTACTGCCGTGCAAAGTGAATATTCCTTGTTTGAACGGACTGTGGAAGAAAGAGGTGTGCTGCAAACGTTGCAGGAATTAGGAATTGGTTTCGTCGCTTACTCTCCTTTAGGCCGCGGCTTTCTATCAGGACAGATCAAAAGCGTTGATGATTTGCCGGAGAATGATTTCCGCCGCGCTATACCAAGGTTTCAGGGCGAGCACTTCCAAAAGAATATTGAATTGGTAAAAGCGATCGAAGCAATGGCTGCCCTGAAAGGTATTACTTCTTCACAATTGGCGCTGGCCTGGATAATGGAGAAGGGCATATTGCCAATTCCCGGTACAAAGCGCCGTAAATATCTGGAGCAGAATATTGCAGCTACCCGGATTAAAATGAGCGAGGCCGATATGGCGCAGCTGGAAAGCATTGTGCCACTGGGAACAGATACCGGAGCTCCTTACGATGAGTTCAGTATGGGCCTGATTGATTAATTTTGTGTAATGAACGCCATTCATACGTTGTCGCAATTTCACCGGTTACTCTCTTTGCCGGAACCTAAGCATCCGCTGGTTAGCGTTATCAATCTGTCAGAAAGCGTTTTCCTGGAAGATGATATCTGGAAAGGCTTTGTTAACCGTTTCTATTGCGTGGCGCTTAAACGTGATGTTAAAGGTAAGATCCGCTATGGGCAGCAACATTATGATTACGATAAGGGAGTGCTGAGTTTTACAGCGCCCAATCAGGTGCAGCATCTTGATTTGCAGCATATAGAATGCGGTTCTGGTTTTCTGCTGATCTTTCATCCCGATTTTTTATTGGGGCATAAGCTAGGTACGTCGATAAGCAAATATGGCTTTTTTGATTATGCCGTAAATGAGGCACTGCACCTTTCTGCTGATGAAGAAAATGACCTGATCTCGATTTTACATAAGATCGATAAAGAGTGTGTCCATATCGATAAACATACGCAAGAGATCATCATTACACAGATCGAGTTGCTATTAAATTACTCGGCACGCTTTTATGAAAGGCAGTTCATTACTCGAAAAAATAATAATCATCAGTTACTCGCTAAATTTGAACAGTTATTGGACGAACACTTTAACCAGGCTACGCCCAGCGAATTGCTTACCGTAAAATATGTTGCCGGTCGCATGAATCTGTCGCCTGATTATCTGAGTGATCTGCTAAGAGTCCATACCGGCCAAAATACACAGCAACATATTCATGAAAAATTGATCGCTAAGGCTAAAGAAATGCTGTCTACCACCAGCCTTTCCGTTAGCGAGATCGCTTATGCACTGGGCTTTGAGCATGTGCAGTCATTCAGTACCTTGTTCAGGAAGAAAACCAATCATTCACCCTTAGCGTTCCGGACGTTGTTCAACTAATTAAGAGAACTGAATATACGTGATCTGTGCGATACAGCGGTGTCATTGGGGATTACCTTCAGTGTTAGCCAGATGCACAGAAAGATGCTGAATAGCCGTAGACAATGGGTAAAGGTGAATAAAAAATTGTGTGAAGAGTGGCTCTGTGGTACAGGACAGCCTAATATCTATTTAATGCCGGGAGAGTTGATTATCTCTAAAGTTGGTCATTTTAATGGTAAACATGCTATACCTTGTCGGTTGGCTTTGGGACGCAGCAATGCTTTTGCTCAGGTATACTCTAATACTTTTACGGAGTATATAAATGATAATTTATTACAGGTCGTTGACGGGACTTGAATGTAGTCAAACAAAAAAGCCTCCAGATCTTTCGATTTGAAGGCTTTTACACTTGCGGACCAGACGGGACTCGAACCCGCGACCTCCGCCGTGACAGGGCGGCATTCTAACCAACTGAACTACTGATCCTCTCCATAAGAATCTTTCAATTCTTCGGGCTGCAAATATAGGGACAATTATTTCAAATCTCCAAATAAAACTTCCCCTCGTGGTGTATCATTTTGAAGCTTCAGCCGGCCGCAGGCCAAAAAATCACCCTCAGAAAAATCGCTTTCGCCGAAGGTGAAAGCGATTTTTTCGAGCAATTTTTCTCGCTGTGCATCATAAAAAATTCAAACTGATACACTATCCTTCCCCTCTATCCTCAGAAAAATCGCTAAAAGGAGTGAGTTTAACCAGGATGAAATAATTGTATACTTGCAGCCACAACTTGAAAAAGCATAGATCATGTCGCACAGAATGTATTTGTACAACCTCGACGGCTTACCAGGAATAACAGAAAGGCAGAAGACAAACGGTATTGAAAGCCTGCTGGCAACTTACGGAACAGGAGGAGAAGACAGTTGCCTGATGATGGAATGGGGATATGAACTCCCCCTGCTATTACAACCACTATTTTCCGGGGAGACCTTTATTCATACACCCGTATATAATGGTACAGAAGGAGGGCTGTATACCCCTGCTGAGCAAGGAATCAAAGCCCTGCGGGCCTTATATGATTTTATAGAAAAGCATCATAAAGTACTGGTGGACGATCTTACAGCCTTTCAACGCGCAAAAACAAAGCTCTATACCTTCCTGGAAAACCAGGCTATCCACCCGCTTTTTCACCTGGATGCCTGGGATGTATTTAATATATCTGATGATGGTACCGAAGGCAATCATACAGATCAGGCAAAAGAACTGATAGAAGAGATCAGGAACAACAATGCAGTTATCTCCGCAGCTATTCTGGCTGATAACCCTTCAATGCTCGATTCCTGCCCCGAATTCAAACAACGTGGAAGTTCCTTCCGCTCCTTCAGGGAGTTGCTGAACTATGACGGATACGGTTATGGCTGGAAGATCATCTCTTCTGTGCTGGCAGACGGAGATAGTGATTTTACTACTTATAAGCAGGATAGTCTATACGGATTAAAAGACATCTCAGGTGCTGTCATTACCCCGCCTGTCTATAAAAAAATATATCCTTTCCCATATACATCAGACCTGGCTATTGTGATAAAAGAAGGGAAATACGGATTTATCAACAGGGAAGGAGAAGAGGTTATTCCCTGCATCTTCGACGAAGCATGGGATTTTACATACGCCTGGGCAGAAGTGAAACACAACGGACATTTTGGTATCATCGATACCACTGGAGAATTTATACTGCCTGCTGTTTATGAAGATGGCTATGCGCTTACAGAAACATATATTGCTGTAAAGCAAAACGGATTATTGCAGATAATAGACCTGGAAGGGAATGTTCAGATAGAACTGCCGGATGCCGTAGAAGTTGCCGGAATACCGGACAGTGGGTTCCCTTACTTTATAGCAACCGGTAAAGACGGAAGTAACACTTACTACTCACATCTGTTCCGGAAACTGTTATCCGGACCGGTTGAGAACGTGGATATCTACAAGGAATATTACATCATAAGCCAGCAGGGTAAATATGGTTTACTGGATGCAAACGGAGAAATACAGGTACCACTTTCATATAAAGGCATCCGTATTGAATACCAGCTGGATGGCCTGATCGTAGAAAGCACGGATGGCAAAGGATTCTATACACCTGGTAAAGGCTGGCTGTTACCCTGTGAATACCAGGACATATTCATATTGAAAGATAGTACTGAAGATGGTGGCTCTATGTATGCGGTCGTAAAGAAACAACATAAAAAAACAGGACTGTTTGACACCGGTAAAAACCCCCGTTGGATACTACCCGCTAACTATGAAGGTCTGAAGTGGATAAAGCCAGGCTATCTCGCTTATAAACAGGGTAGGTACTGGGGCTTAATGAACAACACTGGTGAATTTATAACTGAGCCACTTTATGAAAGCATAAACGGTAAATACGGACAACTAACACACGGTGTTGCTCTTTGCTTCCGCAAGCCTGAAATACTGGCCATCAGTAGTGATAACAAGACCCGCCCGCTTACACCGGAAGAAGCTGCAAAAGAGCTGGCGCTGATCAATAGCTACCTTTACAGCCGTACGGAAGTAGCTTTGCTGGAAGAGCTGGCCAGCCCGCTTCAGAAAGCAGAAGAGTATTTCCTTGATGGAAAAGACGCTGTAGACGCCAGACAATACAATAAAGCAATAGATCTCTTTCACAAAGCCATAGACTTGGGACATATAGAAGCCATGACAGATCTCGGTTTCGTTTATGAAGTAGAAGAAGGCTTTATTGATTATGAACAGGCCTTCGAATGGTATACCAAAGCGGCTGAGAAAGGGGAGATGTATGCCATGAACAACCTCGGACTGGCCTACCTGCATGGCCGTGGAACAGTAGCAGATACTGATAAGGCTGTTTATTGGTTTGAAAAAGCTGTAGAAAAAGAACATAAAGATGCATATGTTGTTTTAGGAGAAATTTATTACAGGGAGGAATATGAACGTGTTGATCATACAAAAGCACTGGAATATTACTGGAAAGCATATGAAGCTGGAAAAGATGTAGCTGACGCTATGGGAAATATTTATGAAATAAAACAGGATTATCCCAACGCAGTCTTTTATTACAATGAGTCAGTAAAGAAAGGCAGCGCATATGCCAAATGGAGGATGGGCTGTTTTTATACTGATGGTACAGGCGTACCGGTAAACCTTCACAAAGCAATGGAACTCTATCAGCAGGCAGTAACTGAATATGAAACGGTACATGTAGACCTTGCCATCCTGTATATGAGCGCCACCTTTTATGACTATCATAAAGCAAAATATCACATCGACGCAGCTACAAAAGCAGGTGTTTCCTATGCAGAAGAATACCGGCATAAACTGGGGCTGTAACTCGGCCCCTCTCTGTCTGCAAGGACAAAATTCTCAGCCGGCCGCAGGCCCAAAAATCCCCCTCGAAAAAATCGCGTTCACCGAAGGTGAAAGCTATTTTTTCGAGCAATTTTTCTCGCTATGCATCATAAAAAATTCAAATACCCCAACTACCCTTCAGAACTTTATTTTTTTGTACTCTAAAAAAACAGTAGATTCACTATAGAACAGGATCAGTTCATAGCATCAGCATTACATATTCAGCTCTGATTATAGCCAGCACGACAGTTCACTTATATTTGAACAGTAGCCATCCAATCCCAACTATTGCCGATTATTTAAGCCTTATTAAAACTTATGATCTCTTATGGCTTATACTCCATCTCCATTCCGCGTAAGTAAATATGGAAAGTACTTCGCTTATTGCCTGGAATTTATGAAACGTGGCGATTATCAGTCAGTTTCAGAAGCATTCAGATACCTGCTTTTCAAAGGGCTGCCAGCCAGGCCCCGCATCGCCACTACCCGCATGGGTACCTTCCGCTTTCGCAAAGGCACAACCGATTTCCAGTTTGCCAATTTCAGTTATGAAAGCGCTATTAAAAAACATCTGCAAAAGGTAATGAGCAACATCGGTTTGTTTATTGACGTAGGCGCCTGTATAGGCGAATATGATATCTGGCTCGCCAAGCAAGGTGTACGATCTGTTGCTGTTGAGCCCGTAAACCATCAGGCCATCTTTGAGAACATTGCACTTAATAAGATACCGGAGGGAAGTATACAGGTAATGAAATGCGCCGCAGGTAGTGAGAATAAGAAGGTATCTTTCCATGTGCTGGAAGGTGTTACCAGCAGCAGCTATATTAATAATGAAGAATCCGGTGGTGATATCGATTGCCGGCGATTGGACGACATTATTGATATCAACGCCATCGACAAGGAAAAGTTAACTGTGATCAAACTGGATATAGAAGGCTCCGAGATCGAAGCGCTCAGAGGAGCCGAAAAACTGATCAAAGGAATTGAGAAATTACATCTCATTTATGAATATACTTTCAGCGGTGAGCAAGCTATCAGGGAGGTACTGGACCGTTATGCCCGGTTCAGCTATAAGGACCTTGATGGCGTGAATATGCTTGCTGTGAAATATTAGTATATAGCAGGGCAAAGCCTTGACTCCGCCCTGCTATTACACCATTACTATCGATTGCACATTACTGCCCTACAGGACCGTTCTTCCAGTATTTAACATTCTTCCAGCGTGTTTCAGACCTGGAACCGGATATGTTATATACTCCGCATTTAAAGTAATGCGTCGCATTACCACGATCTGCATAAGTACCTTTAAGCGTGCCGTTCAGGTAAACGTATAGCTTACCGTTGTCAGCATCATGCTGCACATTAACATGTATCCATTTATTGTAAGCATTCGTCATCAGCGTTTCATTGTCATACCGCTTTATAGTACCGCTGCTTCCTGAATGAATTTTAAGCATGATAGCAGTTGCATTCGTTGCCCCTCCGAATACCTGCATAATATCTGTTCCTGCAGAGCCTGATACAATGTATACATCTCCCTCAAACTGGTGTTTTCCGGAGGTGTAATTATTATTCATGCGTAATTCAGAACGTGGACCGGTAGTACAGCCTTCATATTGACAGGCATCGTCCGGGTAGATCCAGAAGCGGTGCTCTCCCCCGGAATAGCTGTAACGACTGGGCTGGGAAAGGTTCCACGGAGTTTGTATGTTATAAGTGTAAGAGGTCTGTGTCCATCCGCTGGTTGGATCTGCTAATTCAGCACTGATCTGGTTGTCTGAAGTAGCTGGCTTTACCGGCTCTGTCACAGTTTTCCCGCAACTGCTTAGTAGGAGTGCGGAGAACATGAGCATACTCAGGATGTTTTTGAGGGATAAGATGTCCATTTGATAAGGTTTTAGTGATTAATAAATGATCTATGAAAATTTAAGAAATCACCAAGGTAAACCCTCCGCACTTAAGACAATGTGACTAATATATGCTATCTATCTGTTTCTTTACTTTACTGAATTTTCCGTTGCCAATAACACTGAATCTTGTAGAAAAACCAAATCCGCTGTAGGCGTTTACACTGCCTATATGTGGTGAATAATTACTCGAAAGCTGGTAATTGGCAATAAGTTCAACACCTATAACCCTTCCAACCCGTTGATACATTCCTATACCCAGCTTGGAAGTAAAAGGAGTCTGCTTATACCATGAAAGATACGCATCATTCCGGTTAGCCCGGACCCTCACCAGGTTGGTAAAGGTTACTCCTGCTCCAGCCATCATGAAGAAGGATGGCCGGTTATGAATGCTTCCACTCTTCAGCTCTTCCGCAGTTCTGTTCACAACACCTCCAAAAAGATCTCTCTTAACGTATGCTAAGACAGGAACGTTGATACCACCGCCTCCTTTAATAGCCCCGTTATCCGGATCACTTTCAATTTTCTGAGGCAGCTTCTGCCATCCTGCTTCCAGTCCAACTCTTGTTATATTGGTAAGGTAATATTCCAGCGAAAACATGTATACCGAATGCCTGTGACGCATATCCACACCCGTCTTGTAATCCTTCTCCACAGAAGTATATCCGGGCATATAAATTCCACCAAATGAAAATCCTACAGACCATCTATGCTTATAGATCAGCTTCAGGGAATCCATGCTGAATTTCAGCTTCTTTTCATACCGGTCAAATTTGGCAAGCTCCCAGTCATTATCCTGTAGTTGTTGCTGGGCATTGATTTTTACACTATATAAAAGGCCTGTTAATATAAATAAAGAAGGCAGACTAACCCCTTTTTTGATTTTCATTGAAGAGTATTTTCTGTATGAAATGCCAAATGTGCGGTATATACTGAAAACAAAATGTGTAGGCCTTGTTGAAATGGACAAAATGTAGGCTCAAATGGCAATAATCATTAAATGAAGGACAAATACCCGGTTAAGAGGTGCTTGTTACCGGAAACATTTAGTTTGAAATAATTTAACTTTGGAGTAATTAGCATGGATAAGGATCTACATATAAGATTAATGAAGACAGCCGTTATTTCGTCGCCGATAATTGCTTTATACGGGGTAACTCCTGTTTACGTTTTTAATAAGGTGCCGGTTATTTTCCTCCTGTTCGCAGGTTCTGTTCTGACGGCTAATGTGCTCGTCTTCTGGGGCATTAACATCTCTATCATCCGTCATTTAGGAGCAGAGAAAAAATGGAGATGGTATATTCTCAGTTATGCTGTTATTTTTGTTATTTATACGCTGCTGGCTTTACTTAAAGAGAGATTACCGGAGCCTTCTTTTGTTGCTGAAGGTGAAATATATTTCAGAAAGGATACTTTCATTGTATATCCGATTGTTTCAACAATTGCGGTTAATGCCATTATTATGATAATATGCAACTCAATATTGGCAACGCAAAAACATAAGAATGCCGAAATTGAAATCCAGCGCCTCAAAGTAAGTAACCTTGAAACACAGAAGCAGGTGTTGCTTCAGCAACTTCAGCCTCACTTTTTGTTTAATACGCTTAGTGTCCTGAAATCTTTAATAAAAGATAACCCCGATGAAGCTGAAAATTATTCAGTAAAGCTATCAGAATTTCTGCGCTATTCCGTAGAAGTGCATAAAAGTGACCTGGTATCATTAGAAGAAGAACTGAAATTCACCAACGATTATATTGATCTGCAAAAGGTACGGTTTGAAGATTCTGTGATCTTTAATGTGAACATCCCGTATAATGTATATAACATGCAGATACCTGCCTATGCTCTTCAGACACTCGTGGAGAATGCTCTTAAACATAACACATTTACAGAAAAAAGACCACTGTATATCAATATTAATTATATAGATGGCGATGCCATCCTGGTAAGTAACAATAAAATGCCTGCAAAGGCTGTAGATACTATAGGTACAGGATTAAGAAACCTGAGACAGCGTTATAGAATTATTGCAAATAAAGAGATAGAGATCATCGATACCAAAGACGAGTTCAGCGCCAAAGTATACCTGCTAAATGATCATCACGTATGAAAGTTGTAATTATTGAAGATGAGAAACTTACTGCAAAAGATCTGAAGAGGACCATTCTTGCAACAGGAACAGATGTAGAGATTGCCGCAGTACTGCATTCCGTAGAAGAAGCGATTGAATATTTTAAGAATAACACTGATACAGATCTGATCTTTTCTGATATCAGGTTGGGGGATGGACTTAGTTTTGATATATTCAGAAAAATGGAGACCCAGGTACCTATTATTTTCTGCACCGCTTACAATAATTATTTCTCAGAAGCATTTGAAACTACAGGTATTGACTATATACTGAAGCCCTTTAACAAAACAGCGATAGAAAAAGCGCTGACAAAATATGTTACACTGGAGAAAAAGTTTACAAGAAATAATGAGAAGTATAAAGAACAGTTAAACCTGCTCGAAACAAAGATCTCTCCCCGGAAAAATGCCGTGATCATCCGGCAAAGAGATAAGATCATCCCCCTGGAAGCTGCTACGATAGCAGTGTTCTTTAGTGAGAACGGATATACCTTCGCCTACACTTTCAGCCAGGAAAAATTCATTGTAAACGAAAATCTTGAAGACCTGGAATGCTCTTTTGCCCCTTCTTTTTTCAGGGCCAACCGGCAATACCTTGTAAACCGGAAAGCGGTAAAGGACGCCACTCATTTCTTTAACCGTAAGATCGTAGTAAACCTTAACATACCCTTTAAAGAGCAGATCCTGGTAGGCAAGTTAAAAACCACCCTGTTTGTAGAGTGGTTGTCTCAGCATTGAATGCTTATAAGACCCTCATTCCGTTCAGTTTAGCATAATCCCTTTCATTCCTCAATTTGTCCATCTCATCTTACATTCAATTGTACAGTACAGGATATGTATGAACCTTTGTACCATACTAAAAAAATATGGTAGGGTCTTCCTTTAAATGCTCAATTCAAATTATCAGAGATTCATGAAACAATTTTTACATGCTTTCTTTCTTTTACTATCAGTCCCCTCTATGAATGCACAAAGAGAGCATTCACTAAAGGAAATTATAGATAGAGCTCTTCATGTCTCAGGCAGGCTGAGCTGAACGTATTGGTTGCTGATTATTAAAACGTGCAATATTCTAGTAAAAAGGTAGGTGTAAATAAGGCGGCTGTATCTACAGCTGCCTTTAATTTCCGTCGTATGTTACAGAAGTTTCTGATTAAAGTGTTAATAGGAATTGTGTTGTTCTGCATAGTTAATATAGGTGTGTATAATTATGGACCTACTATTGTTTGTATTAATGCCACAGTTCAAAAAGGTAGAATGGAGAAAGTGTATAAAGATCTGCAGGCGCACCCTTCATTCAAAAAGATACAGAATGTGAGCGCTGTAGATACAATTAGTAACAATATCAGGCTTACTTTTTTTGTTTATAATAATACGATATGGGAGAATTGCGAAGAAGTATTGTATTTTATGGTACAAAACAAGGATTACAGCTCCATAGATTATAGTATTGAACATTAACCTCCTACAGCCCTCTGTAAAAATCAGTTACACCGTCAGACTGATACACTTTGATTATATTGTCAATTATACATATTTTAGAAATATATTGTATCTTGCTATAGCTGGGACAAAGTTTGTAGTATTTTTAAAATGGAAATATTATTTTCGTCAGTATATTGTAAAAACCGCAAATAATGCCAATCAGGAAATTGAAAACCTATACTCGCTAAATAAATAGAACAATGATTCACGGAAACAACTTAAAAACTGTTCCCTACAAGGACTTAAAAAAAATCCTGCCGGCAGGTAATAAACTGGAAGCGCTGTACGAAAAAGCAAAGGACAAAACCCAGTTTGATGAAAGCCTTTTCCCTGTTCATGAAGGTGATATCGAAACAGAAACCCTCGATCTGAATGATATTTATTGGGACGTTTTCTACAAGTATGTAAATGATAACGAAGACCTGCGTCTTTCTCAACCGGTAGTGTTAGGCAACGTGCATTGCAAAGTTTTAAGTTTTTATCAGGGGCTGATAGCTGGAAATGTAGAAACTAAGAACATGTGGACACGTTACCCTGACAAAACAGAAGGCCTGGCCCAGGTTGCCGGTAACTTAAACGTGGAAGAAGTATTCTTCATAGAAGGCAAAGGCCTTAAGAAAAGCACCTGCCTCACTGTGACTGGAAATACAACCATTCATACGTTGATAAACATGTCTGATGCTGAAATAAAAGCCGGCAAGCTATCTGTACAAAAGGAATTCTCATTTCCCTTCATTTACGCAACAGAAGACAGAGGTAAACATGCCCTCAAAAAAACAGACTGGAGCCGCCATACCCTGGAAGAGCTTACAACATATTTCAACAAAGAATTGCTGGACATGGAGTATAAAGACGCTGGTTCCGGTACAGACAAATTCTTTAATGTAGGGACTCACTTATCAAAGAAATATCACAATTACCTCAATAGAAAATAACAGACCAATCATCTATGTCACAACCCGTAGGCATAATTGCCAAAGTATTTATCAATGAAGATGGCTATAAAAAATACCTCAAAAAAGTAGCCCCGGGAATAGCAAAAGAAATCTTTGAAGAACTGAATGGCGGAGGACAGATCTTTCACATGCTTCGTTATATTAAAAAAGAACAGGCACTGTATGGCTTCTTCTACTTCAATCATGGTAACAGCGCATTCCTTAAAGAAAGCCCCTATAAACAGGTATTACTGGACATAGAACCCTTTCTTGAGGCAGACAGCCATGGCTATTTAACAGCTACGTTGGATAGCCTGAATCTTAGTCAGGATGACTGTGTGTACTCATTAGGTATAAACAACCGGAAATGGGTAGACAGAGATATTCCTGAAAAGGAGTGGAAAGCAATTGTGAAAGAAACATGGCCGAATTTCTTCAAATATGCGGTAGAAGATGAGAATTATTCCCGCGTGCTGCTTTCCGCAAAGAAGATAATGGATAAAACTGTTCAGCGTGCATACATAAAGGTGCAGGAAGAACATCGGGTAAAAAAGCTGAAAGAAGAATATCACCTGGCCACACCGCTAAAGCCAATGTTGGTTTTTGAAAACTATTATTATAATGGCAAAGATTTTTACTATTGTAATGGACCGGCTAAAGAAATAAAGTTCTTCAGTAACATCAACCTGCAGGAGTTGATGAAAGAGCCCTATGGGCTTCATGACAGCCGGCATGTTATTATTGATGATAACTGTATAGAAACAGATCCTGCAAGCTTTAAAATGCTGCATCGCGCATATACCACTTACTACATAGCAAAAGATATGGTATATGACGATAAGCTGAATCCAATGCCGATGGCTGATGCAGCTACTTTCAAACTGAACAGCGAATGGCTGGCCAGCGATAAGAATTATCTGTATCTCAATAAAACTCCCATTTTACAGGAAGATCTGGGCAGCTACACGTTACCCCAAAAGATCGTTTTTTACGATGAAATATTGCTTGCTGGCTCAAAACAGGTATGGTTGGGTAACGAGCAGGTGAAGGAAATAGATGCTACCAGTTTTACAGAAAAGGAACTGAGCGCAAAGGAAGGAAAAATACAGCAGAAAATAGTGGAGAAATGGAAAAATAGCCTCGTAGCGCCGGTTATTAAATATGGAGAAGATAAAGACGGACCATTGGTAATTGTAAGGTTCAATAAATACAAAAACCGTTTTTTTCCGGCACAATCCCTTCAGGGTGTTCCCCTTGGCAAGGCTTTAGTAATACGTAAATCCTCTGAGCAGTTCTTAGACTGGCTAAAGCAATGCGTTGATGAAATTGAAAAGCTGAATGCAGAAGTTTCCTTTTTTTCAATAGAAGGTACATATGATTATGAATCCACCCACCGTTGGTTGGTAACGAACTTAGCTTCCTCTCTTCCGGGGTTTGCCTATAATAATAACTGCTTACGCAATTTCAATAACCACTTATATTTCTGCTGGAAATTGTATGAAGAATCCGGAAGGAAGGATACTTCTTCTTTAGAAAAAGGGTTGGAGTGGTTCAGTCACCTGAAGCCTTATCATTCGCATTATTTAAATCCTTATCTCAATCACCACCTGGCCTGCTTTTATGTGGCATTAGGTAATTACGGGGAAGCCATTAAATATGTAGCCGCTGCCTGGTTTTCGGGATATGAATTATTTAATAAAATAATGGTGGATAACGACCTGCAACCTTTGTTTGACCGCCCGGACTTTATAATGTTGAAAGAAGCCTACGCCAACCTGGGAGCTGTGCCTGGTAAAGGGCGTCGCCCGCGGTGGAAGCCTGATGGAAGCCAGTACCCTTATTTAAACGAACATGTAGTAGCAGTATTGGAACAAATGCCTGCAGAATATGCCACAGGAGTAGACGAAGGAGCCGGCACAGATTACCTGGTAACGCTTGTATGTACTTTTGCCATTTACGAATGGCCGGATGAACAGAAAGAACTGACAGAACAGGAAAAACAACGCCTGGAATTATACCGGCGTTTTAGGCCGTACTTCAACCGGTATATGCAGCAAAATGGTTCTAAAGACTACTATAGTGATAATATTTATGATCACTACATGAACAGCCGCTGGATAAATGCGGAATCTCACCTCGTACGTTTGGAATCCCTGTTTAAAGCTGCACATGGCCAGTATAGCTATCCGGAATTCCTGGATAAGATCATGCCTGTTTTCGAACAGTTAAAAAATGCCATCACCAGGGATAATGAAACACCTGAAGTGATAGAACGGATAAAGCGATCAATAGTATTGCAAATGCTGGAACTGGACGGGAAATTAGGATAATTAACGGTCGCCGGAGGCTACTGACATAGGGTTGTCACTCCTGTACTTCAGATTTGCACATAAATATTAAAAACAGTATTTATGACTACACAGGAAATGGCAAACAAATACTATGAACTGGCATGCCAGAATAATTACATTGAGATACAGAATAAATATTATGCAGACAATGTTATATCTGTGGAACCGGAACACGCTGCCTTAAAAGGTATGCAGATCGTTACAAAAGGAAAATCAGCCGTCATGGCCAAAGGCGAAGCTTTCCGTGAATCAAGGGAAGTACTTCATAGCCAATCCTGTAGTGAACCCCTGGCTACGGGAGATTTCTTCAGTGTTATTCTGAAAAGAGACATTACTTTTAAAAATAGGGGCCGTGTGCAGCTGGAAGAGATTGGCATATTCCAGGTCGTAGATGGGAAGATTATATCAGAACAATTTTTTTATTGATCTGCTACACGCTATTTGGAACAAAGGCTTTTTGTCACCAGGCAAAAAGCCTTTGTTCTGTTTCAGCTTAATCGAAAAGTGGAATACTGCCAACCCGCATTTCTATATAACAGGTCCCATTCCATTACTTCCCGACAATTTCCTTCCGGTGTTGAATTCCCCATTCCGTCAGGTTGTTAATTATGGTCTGTAATGTTTTGCCATGTTCTGTAAGTTCATACTGAACGGTCACAGGCTGTGTGTCTAAAACTATCCGCCTGATCAGTTTATTTATTTCCAGCTCCTTTAATTCTTTACTCAGCATTTTGTTAGATATGCCGGCTACATCATTTAAAATATCGGAAAACCTTCTTTTGCTATAAAAACAAATGGATGAAATGATAGGTATTTTCCATTTTCCATTCAGCACGTCCATTGAATCCTGGACAGCCATCATTTCCTTTTTGTGTTCCTGACTTTCAAATTTAGCGCACTCCATATGTTACTTTGTTACCTCCAGGTTACTGTTACTTTTCGTTACAAAGTTACTAAAGTACATTGAACCTGTCTAACTTTGTTCCTCAATCATCAAATAACGAAAGGAAATGAATAAACTGAAAAACAAAGTAGCAGTAGTTACAGGCGCATCAAAAGGAATAGGCGCATCAATTGCTAAGTATTTCGCAGCAGAAGGGGCAAAGGTTGTAGTCAATTATGCTTCCAGCAGGGAAGGTGCGGACAAAGTCGTAAAAGCCATAACAGATAATGGAGGAACGGCAATTTCAGTACAGGGTGATGTATCGCAGGAATCAGACGTGACAAGGCTGTTTGAAGAAACAAAGAATGCTTTCGGCTCGCTGGATATTTTGGTAAACAATGCCGGCATTTATCAATTCGCCCCGATTGAAGAATTCTCAGCAGATTCTTTTCACCAGCAATTTAACACAAACGTTCTGGGATCTTTACTCACCATCCAGGCATCTTTAAAACTGTTTGGTGACAAAGGTGGTAACATCATTAACATAAGTTCAGAGGCAGGTAAAACCCCTCTTCCGGAGGGGTCAGTATATTCTGCAACTAAAGCGGCCTTGGATGCTATTACTATTGCTTTGTCAAAAGAACTGGGCGCAAAAAACGTTCGTATCAATTCTATTTTACCAGGCATGGTAGAAACAGAAGGCACTCACAGTGCGGGCGTTATAGGCAGCGATGCTGAAGTGAAAATGGTTGCCAATACCCCACTTGGCCGTACCGGCCAGCCGGAAGATATTGCGAAAGTAGCCGTATTTCTTGCTTCCGACGATTCGGCATGGATTACAGGAGAGAAAGTCTCCGTTTCCGGCGGTATTTACGGTTTGTAAAGTACTAAAAAAATATACCCGCGCATTGCGCGGGTGTATTGTAAAAGCAGCTTAATAATTTGTTACAAATACAGTTTAAGCGTTTGTAGATTCTGCCCCTTCTTTTTCTTTTGAAGGAATAGCCCCCCAGATCATCAACCCGATAATCAATAACGCAACTATTTTACCCCCATATCGTGTGTAAAAAGGCAACGTATTAAGTTTTTCTTTCTTTAGCTTTTGTGATGCTAAAATTCCATCCATTTCTTCTTGAGGTATATCATAAAAAGAATCTGTTTTTTCATCAAAACCAACCAGTTTAGGTTCTTCTATGACATATAACGGAAGAATATAAGCGATGTTGAATTCTGTATGAAGTGTCGCCAGGTCAAGAAAATTCCCATCTTTTAATTTAAATTCATCCGTATTAGGTAAGTCATACACTTTCTTTAGTACTTCTCTTTTCCCAAGAGGAATTCTGATCCCTGCAAAAACAGATGTTGAGGAAAACGCAATTAGTAATGCAATAAAAATTGGTCGGGTCATGGAGTTCATGCTGATTTAATTATAATTTTAAGGTTAATAGCTTTTAGACGTATAGTCTAACATGTAATTTCGGGTCAAACATACATTATTTAATTTAAATATTATTAAATATATCAATTTACTTTAATTCAACTCAATTATTGATATTTACAATAACTTGAGCAATGACATTACTAAATCACTGATTTTTATGCCCAAAATGGAACAGGCTTTTCATTTGTTTGATACCTATAACAAACAGGACCCTTCCAGGATAATCTGGGATGGCTATCAGTACCCGTCTGAATATTTTTATGCCATTCAATTGTATGAATGGGTAAAGAAACTTAACCCGGAAGCAAGCGAACCGCTTTTACTTGCTTCGAGGTGCCAGCACATAGGAAGATGGGAAATCAACAGGAAAACTTACCCGGAAGGGAGGGTAGGCTACCTGAAATGGAGAAACGATCTGTCAGGTTTCCACGCTCAGAAAGCAACAGAAATATTGCAATCCGTTGGATATGACGCTGACATCATTACCCGGGTGAAAGAAATTGTATTGAAGAAAAGACTTAAAACGGATGCTGAGGTTCAAACAATGGAGAATGCCCTTTGCCTGGTGTTCCTGACATTTCAGTATGATGATCTTATAAAGAAACATACAGAAGAAAAGATGATTAATATTCTGCAGAAAACATGGGCAAAAATGAGCGCAGAAGGAAGGAAGATGGCCCTGTCTCTTGCTTATAGTAGCGCCGGACAGATGCTCTTGAATAAAGCCCTGAAAGATGCTGACCAATAGCTATTTGCTTGCCGTTTATAAGATAGTTTGCAAAACAACAGATGATAGAAATAAAAACCTTAGAGAACTTTACGAACTTGGACTCGCCCTCTTATTTTCATTAAGACAAATTTTACTCAGGTTAAAATGAAAGGATATTTAAGATAAGCGAAATATTCAATCGTAGGAATGCAAAAAGGGGATTTATCCCCTTTTTGCATTCCTACGATTGTAGCGTTGGAAATTAGTTCTAATTTTCAATTGATATTACAGATCCAATAGTAACTATCCATAACGTATTTCCAGATAGTGCATTTCTGGCACTGGTGCATAACCAGGGCAGCTGAAATACTATTGTTAGGACACTTAGCTTTTAATCCCTGAAAATATGATTATAAATTCCCGACTTTTATATGGCCTCGTAATTTTAATAGGCATCGGAGGGTGTAATAAAAAAATATCCTTTGACCCTTATGGCCCCGGACTGGCAGATAAACTCAATGCCTATAATAATGTTCAGTCGAATGTTAAAAAAGATACCCCTGGATTATTTATCGACTTTTCAGCAGGTATTAATAACGCATTCAGTACGTCTACTGTCAAAAGCTTACTATCAGAATGCTTTAATACAGTACTGACTAACCAGTTTGAGGTATATAAACTGGGTTCTAATGAGGTCACGCCACTACCTGTGACCAATACAACACAGCTGGGACAGGAAATAAGCAACCAGGGAAATTATAAAGATATCTGGGCGCCTATCCAGCAAGCGGTAAATAAAATTACTGATGCCGATAACGATGCACTCCTGATTACAGACTTCGAAGAATGGAATAACAAAACTGAAGTCACAAGTACGGCTTATCTGAAACTTCCTTTTTCAAAATGGCTCACCAAAGGCAATTCAATCCACTTCTTTATAGTAGACTATAAAGAAGGTAATGTAGACAAGCATATTTACTTTACCATCTTCAATAGTACCGGCAATTTGCTATCTAAACTCGCGCCCAGGTTAACACCCTATAGCACAAGATTCGACTTGTCCACACGCGCATATCGCTTATCGACAAATTATACAGATCCTGAATCAGGCGGTATTTACAATGATAAGGATGTCCTGGATCTGAAGAAAGAACAATACATCAAAGGCGAAAATTATGAATTCTATCCACTGGGACTGGACTGGAAAAACATCTCAGAAGTGCATAAAGAAGATGAAAGCACTTTTAACAACATCTTCCGGAATCTTTTCATTGACCTGAGTAATCAGGATAGCTATTCTTTTAACGCATTCGAAGTACAGACCTTCAATGTAACCGAAGATTTTGAAAATTTTGCAAAAGCAGATTTTGCCCTGCATAACCCCCCTGCAATGACCAAAGGAAAAAATGGAGAAAACATAATCTCCGGCGAGGAAAAGGACCCATTGGTCCTGGAATGTTATAATGAAAACGGTACAATAAAAGATGCCTGCACATACCATCCGCAGACGTTAAAACCCCTCTCCAATTACTTCCGCCTCAATCAGGCACTATTTGATAATACCAGGAAAAGTGATAATAAGCATGTAGAATTAGGGATTGCCTTCGCCCCAAAGTTTACGCCCGCAAATGATATATTGTTGAAAATAAATATTGTGTCAACTGGCGCTACCCCTAATACCAACAGCCCCGGCCTCGATAAATTCAAATGGGTAAATGCAAAGGGAACTCCTAACACCGCATTGTATGAATCAGTTAAAAATACCTTGCTGGAACTAAAGCCTGAAAACAAGACCATCTACACCTACTATATCAAAACAAATCAAAATTAACTATAACCATGGAATCAATCACTGCTTACACCGTATCCGTCATTATTACCCTGATCATCCTGTTTATAGCCGCCACCATCGCAAATATCATCAAATTCGAAGGCGGTAGCAAGCCCAAAGATCCCAGAATCAGAAAATTAAGTTTTTGGGTACTATGTTTGATCAATCCCATCCTCATTTTCCTGCTTGGCTTTTTTGTATTCATACCTGATGGAAACAGGATGGAAATAAGCAATTATACCACGGCATTAAGCATAGGCGCTGTAATGGGCGTCTTCTTATACATCTTGCTGGGCTTTATTCTCAGCCGCATTTTCGCAAAAGGTAAGTTAGGTCATTGGTTTTAATCTGTTATTATTATGGATAAATTATTCGTTATCGCCGTCGGTGGTACAGGCATGCGCTGCCTTGAAGCCTTCACTCATCTCAGTGCAATAGGCATGTTTGATAGCAAGGAAATTGAAATCCTTACACTCGATACAGATCAGGCTAATGGCAATAAAGGCCGTGTAGAAAAACTGATCCAGCTATACAACCGGATTAAAGCCGGAGGTACGCCAAATGCAAATACATTCTTCTCTTCAAAATTAAACCTCTATAGGTTTTACACCAACTACTCCGGCCAGGGCAGAGAAAACTATAAGAATATTACCAGATTGAATTCAGGCACGCCTGAACAACAAAAGGGGAATAAACTGATCTCAGATCTGTTTTTAGATAATGAGTCGGTACAGGAATTCGATCTGTCTCACGGCTACCGGGCTCAGACTCACCTGGGATCTATGCTCATGTATCATGGCATGATTGAAGCGGCGAGAAACATCGTAAGAGGCACAGATATAAAAGTACAGGAGCGGGAACTGGATGAATTTGTTACTAAACTGGAACTCGCCGGACAGGATGCAAGGGTCTTTATTTTCGGCTCCATCTTTGGCGGTACCGGCGCATCTTCTATTCCTATTATTCCAAAGGCCTTGCAGGATTTTATTAAGATCAGGTCAAAAGGAGCTTCCAGCATAGACTTCTCCAAAGCTAAATTCGGTTCAACGCTTCTCACTGAATATTTTACTTTCAAAAAGCCTAACGATAAGCAGAAAGCCAGCAAAGAAAACAGCGTTATTGCAGATGCCTCTTATTTCCCATTGAATAGCCAGGCCGCTTTACAGTTTTATCAAAGCGATCCCACCGTACAACGATGCTATAAAATGCTGTATCATATAGGCTGGCCAATAGAAAGTAAACCTGTAGATAATGCAACAGGCAATAACCAGACTATTACTGGAGGCGCTACCCAGGAAAATGCTGCTCATATTACAGAACTACTGGCCGCCTGTTCAGCGTACGATTTCTTTACCAGGACCACCGGACTGGATATAGATAAAACTGAATACGTATATAAGGCTGTTGACTTTAGTAATAGTGCCTTTAGTTTCTCTATTCATGACTTTGTAGGCAATACAAATAAAGCCGGAGAAAGATTTGCCAATAAGATCGGCGCCTTCTTTTCCCTTGCGCATATTTCTCTCACCGTAAATAATGCAGCGAATGGGGATGACGGTATTAAAGGGTTTATTACCAGGTGCCAGGAACAAAAGATTGCCCAATATAACACTATCACCGATGCCGAATGTGACGAAATCAATAACTACTTCAAAGCATTCGCCTACACATTCGAAAACACCCGGTTCACACCAGGCTGGCTTTACCAGGTAAGAAGCACGGTAGCCCCGGGTACTTTCATCTTCGATAGCAAAGCATTCCCTGATAACCTCTCAGAACTCAGGAAACTGGATGTAGGCAGCATCTTCCTGGATGAAAAAAATCATTGGCCCAAAGGCGGAATACTCACTAACAGATATGACTCTTTT
The DNA here is from genome assembly GCF_009758205.1 of Chitinophaga tropicalis. Lineage (GTDB taxonomy): Bacteria > Bacteroidota > Bacteroidia > Chitinophagales > Chitinophagaceae > Chitinophaga > Chitinophaga tropicalis. The sequence goes on along the minus strand of NZ_WRXN01000018.1, from coordinate 98,474 downwards.
GTTAAAAAACTGATCAATCTGGGACCGGAAGAAGATCAACAGGTCAATACCACAAAGGAGAAGTTCTTGGCCCATATCTATAATGCAATTACTCATTCCCAGGGCTTCCATTTAATCTGAAACTACAATGAGCAATAAAATAAAAGCCTTAACTATCAAGGTACACCCCAAAACAGAATTACAGGGCGTACAATTTGCCTGGGACAAAATTCCTCAGCTGGAAGTCTTTACCAGGAATATTATCATCCCTGAAATAGCAGTAGAACAGGATGGTGGTGCCGCTGTAAATATTGGTACCCTTGTATCCGGTATCCCTACCGTATTTGCCAGAGCTACACTCTTCGAAAATGCCTTGAACAATATCATTGATAAAGATGCTGAGGCTTCAGGACTCATGCTGTTTTATAAATCCCTGGTCAGTGAATGGAAAGGATTTATCAGTTGTCTCGCACTAAACTATAAAGATATTGAAGTGAACAGGGTGCCACTGGTTTATTCAGATGGAAAGAAATTGAATGATACAGAGAATATCTATGAACCTACCGGCGCCTTCGGCAATGCATTGTTTGAAAGACAGCCTCTTTGGTGTGACCAATCACTGGCAGACAATGCAGAGAAAGTCCCTTTTATAGATGTGATCTCTTTCAAAGGAAATGTAGTGGGTGGCACATCTCCTGACTGCTTTCTATTTACTTCTGTCTCTTATAATATTAAAGGAAAGTATCCTTTTATCAATATTCAAAGTGGCCGTTTTGTCGACCCTTTAAAATCTGACCTCAGACCAGAGGAACTTAAAATAATCTATGGATATGCCAGGCACATTCTGGAAAATATTCAGCAATTCAAACAGCATTTCAGTAATCTGCCCGCTGATCTGAGGCCCTCCTATGAAAATATCAGTGCCTGCCTGCAGGATTGGATAAAGGATATGGTGAAATACCAGGAACAAAGGAACTTTGCCAGACTGGATAACCACAATCCTCCGGAGGTTGGATCACTGTTTACACCTCCTTTCAGTAAGCTGTTCAATTATTCCACCCTATTATTCGGATCTGAAGGCATCATCACGCAGGAGGCCAGTTCAGAGTTCAGTATCCCATTTGATCCCAAAGACCTTCTGCTGAATGATTCTACCGAAATTGCCCAGATCGACTTTGGCAAAGAAGGGGCTGAAACAAAGCACTTTTTAACCAATAAACCAATACTGTTATTAGCCGCTGAAACGAAAGGACAACCCGATAGTTACGCTTACTTTGCCTTGCCATTAACACCGCTGGCGTTGAATGTATTTGGAGCTAATCTGGATGCATTGACAGGGCTTTCGCCAACTTCAAATGTGAAATCACGTATTACGGCGCTGTATGACCCCAATGACAAGGATGGAGAGAAATTGATTATACACCTGAAACTGTTTACCGATACAGGCAATGAAATTATCAAGCAGGTCGTATATAAAGTAACACAGGAGTCTATCATGGGCAAGGATATACTCCTATGGCCCAATTACATTTCAAAACAATGGAACAGGTATTTCTTATTTTCTGAAATACCGCACAATGATGCAAAATTCCAGGCCACACCTTTTATTGGAAATGTAAATGATGACTTCTTCCGCATAGCCCTGGATGAAAAAGGATTGCCATTGTACCTGGCAGAAAAAGGTCGTGCATTATCCATACCTGGTATAAAGGTACAGTTGCATGTAGCATCAAACAATGCAGTGGCTGACAATAAGTATAAGTACGAGATCTATGAAAGCAATCAGCCTTTCAAAGGCATTAAATTCTCGCATGCCGGGGTAGATTGTGGTTTTGGTATTATACGGTACAAGTCATTTGGTAATGATCCCGCCTTCCCCTGGAATATGCTGAATACGACCAGAACTCTGTCTCCGGCATTCCTCGGCGTCGATTTTGGAAGCACGAACTCTTCCATTGCTTACTACTCTGATAGTGACAAGATGATCAGGGAAGATCTGAAACTGACTAACAAACGGATATCATTGTTGTCCACCGATTTGAAAAATAATGATGAACGCCCCGCAGTGGAAGACGAAATATTCTTCTTTCAGAATGATGAAATACTTTCCAATTCAATAAAGTCTGTACTCACCGTTCACGACCCCAGAAGGATCGTCAATGAAAAAAGCGGCCAGTCTGATTTTCTCCTGGCACAAGCCGTCAAAGGAGGATTCCCTTGTTTTGAAAAGAATCTCCCCATCGATAGTGCATTGGATAACCGGTATTTCCTGGCCTATAACAGGGTGGGAAAAGCCGAGCTGGTGTACAATATGAAATGGTCTACACAACGTATTGATAAAAGCTATAAAACTGCTTACCTGAGCACATTGATGCTGCATGTATATGCACAGCTCTTTGTGGAAAACCATGAGCCGCATACGCTGAAATGGTCCTACCCGTCCTCCATGGGAAAAGATCTGTTAAGTGAATACAGAGCTATTTGGGATTCTTTGGTAGATATTAGCCCCATCAACAATGGCGTCACGCTGAAAACGTATCCTCCATCTGATTTGTCTGATATCGGTGATGTGCAGGGGAGTACCTGGAGTGGGGACAGTCATACAGCTTCCGGCTGGGGAATAGCCGATGAGAATGGCTGGGGGAGTGAAGTAGATACCCGGAAGAAGGAGATTGTAGAGATTCCTTTTGATACAGAACCTATCCGTTTCGACTTCAGACAATTGGGGAATAAGGAATCCTTATCCGAAGCATGTGCGGTAGCAAATTATCTCGTCAGGCCTAATGGCGGTTATTCCCTGAACCCGGGAGAATTAGTCCTCTGCTTCGATATAGGAGGTAGTACCACCGATATCACGGCACTTTGCCAGATGTCTGGCGGGAAGGCCATGATCAAACAAAACTCTATCCGTTTTGCTGCTGAGCGAATGGCCCATGCTACCCGCTATTCGCCCAACTTCAGGACCGTGTTACTGAAAATGTGTGAAAGAAAAGGGATTTCCATACAGGGACTGAATAAGGGAGAGAACAAATTCTCTGAAAACACCGCTCCCTATTATTTCGAACAGGTATTAGACCGGTTGGAGCACACAGACTTCAATACTTTTTACCTGCTCATTGCTGCTGAATGTAAGGAGATGATGAGTGTGAACCTGTATATCACCGGATTGATCATGTTCTATGCCGGTCAGCTGGTACATAAGTTACGTACTGAAATTCTCCGTTCTGAGGATGCTCCTCCTGCTGTAAAGAATACACCGCCTAAAATCAGGATTGCTTTTGCCGGTAAAGGCGCCCGCATATTTGACTGGTTCAATGCCGTAGATGCTTCTGCCGCCAATACTTATTATACCCAGATGTTTATCAGGGGCATCGGCGGCGAAGCGGTAGCCAGAAAGACAATCATGCCTTTCAATCAAAGTCCGCTGAAAATAATAGATATCAATTCTCAGAAAGGAGACAACCATACAGATGTGAAATATGAAGTGTCCAAGGGATTAGCTATTCCTACTGACATTACGAAGATACTTGTACCTACCAATAAACAGGCGATCGAGATATTGGGCGAAGATCATTTCTGTATCGTCATGCCTGATGGAGAATTCAAATACCTCGAATCTACGAATTCCATCACCCCTGAAATGCTAGAGCACATTGGAGATTATTTCATCAATTACCCGCCGCAGGGTAGCCAGCCTTGCCCCCGGTTCATGGACTTTGCAGATCTGTTTTATAAGGTAGCCTCTTCCATGTTCGGACTTAAAATGAGCTCGGCCGATTTTATGGCTGGATTCCATGATATGAATATAGAAAACTACATCAAAGGTATACCAGAGTTTATCGAAGCGAAGAAACGTAAGCTCGACGAGCAAAAGAAATTTGATTATGTAGCACCTGTCATCATCCTGGAAGGAATGAAGTTCTTTGAAAAACATCTGTTAAAAGGAATAAAAATCCAGTAAGTCATGACCTTTCGCGTGCTAGTGAAGATCTCCAAACGTTTAGTCTCTTTCTGGTACCAGACTAACAGTAATGCATATGCACCTTTGATTATAAAGGATAGCAATGAGGTGCAACTGTATTTCTACGTGAATGGAAATGATTTCATATTTGGAAATGCCGCCAGGGACTTGTTCAACCAGCATCATCCTAATGCATATGGTAACTATTTTGAGATCATAAAGGATCCTGCAAAGCATTTCACTATTTATGGCAACAAAAAACCTGTAAAGCAACTGTTTTATTACGGAATTGAGCAGTGTCTCTCATTCTTTATCAATACAGTATTATATAAAAGTGATTCAATAGAATCTTATCGTCAGCACTTTGCACTCCATTTTTTATTCGATGTGGATATAGAAGACAAAGAAAAGACGCTCATAGAAAGTCTGTTTATAGATGCCGGATACTTCAATACCAGCAGAGTGAATTATGATGCAGCACTGTTTGAAGTATTAGTGAAACACATTGTCATTAACCCCCACAATAATAATGTGCTGTTGCTGAATGGACTGAATGGAACATTGTACTTTAAGCTGTTTGATAATTTCCGGCAGGCGCCGGTGAATACGTTATCGATGAATGGTCAGGGTGCAGATCCCAGGGTTAAGCTGCTTGCCGAAATGATCATTGAATATATCATCACGCAACAACCATTTCTTTCGGTTGATTTGGAGAAAGAAACAGGCGCGATATTACCCTTCTGTACAGAGAAGCTCAATCACCTTACGCCCCTTATACAAGGAGAAGTTGAATTAACGGATGGCAATAAATATTGGTTTGTAGTCAAAGAACGTAGTCTGAACGAACGGTTACAGTACTATTCAAATGATCAGGCAATATATACCAGCATCAATGATTTGTTGGCAGGGAATAAATTGAATGTAGATAATACGGTTATCTTATTGGTGGGAGAAGAGATCAGTACGGCTTATTTTTTAAATAAGTTGTTGAAAAGATATCCTCATGTGAAAATAGTAGAACCTGTATGGCTGAAAGATACTATGGAATTGATTTTTTTCGGACTGGCAAGGAAGATTTCTACGCCACCGCCACCATTACCTTCAGTAAAGCCGGCACTGCCGCCCATTAACAGGCTCCCCGTTACAGATGTGAGAACGCCTCCTTTACCACCTCCTTTACCACCTTCAAAAAAGTAAATTATGGCAATTCATTTAGAAAAAAAGAAACCTGTTTCCCTGGAGAAGACCACACCCGGGCTTAAGAAAATCGTAGCAGGGCTTGGATGGGATATAGCAAATGTAAATGGCCACGACGTAGACCTGGATCTCTCTGTCTTTATGATGGGACCAAATGGCAAATTACCGGACGATGCTTTTTTTGTCTTCTATAATAACGATACCAGCCCTGACGGCGCTGCCCACTATCCAGGTGATAGCCGTGATGGATCAGGAGAAGGAGATGATGAGATCATCTCGGTTGATCTCAGTAAAATAGATCGCAGGATTGAGTTCCTGTACTTTGCCGTGACCATCGATCAGGCAGAAGCTCGTGGACATCATTTTGGTTATGTTAGGAATGCCTATATCAATATCCGCAATTCAGCTGATAATACTCTGCTATGCCAATACAGGCTCAATGAAGAATTCAAAAATGAAGACTCCCTGATCATTGCAACCCTCACCAGGAATAATGGGCAGTGGAACATTGAGGCTGTAGGACAGGCATTTTCGGGAGGACTGAATACACTGGTTGAAATGTATCAATAATCATCATATGGCTAGTTTTAATTTAACCAAGGGAGAAAGATTCTCCCTGTCAAAAGCTGCTCCCGGACTTACTGTTGTGAGAGTAGGTATGGGATGGGATCCTAATGATCAGGTGGGAGGACCTGACTTCGATCTTGACGTATCCGCATTTGCATTGAATGGCAATTTTAAGATTCCTTCTGACTCCTATTTTGTTTTTTATGGACAGGTACAGATGGGGAATTGTATTGAAGACCGTAAAGAAAAGGGATTGTTCAGACCTGTTACTAAGGATGGGGCTATCATAGGGGCTATAGACGATCCTGATGGCAGAAGAAGTGATGGAGACGATGATGAAGACATGTTCATCGATCTTTCTAAAATCAAGCCTGATATAGAGCAGATCATTGTTTGCTGTACAATTTGCAAATATCCCCATGATAATAAAAAGGACAAGCGCACGCTAAATCTGAATTTTGACCAGGTAGAAGATTGTTATATCAGGATAGTGAACGAAAGTACCGGTGAAGAGATTTTGCGATATGATCTCAGGGATAAATACACGAAAGAAGATGCGGTTGAGTTTGGGCGCTTGTTCCGCGTGGGGAATTCCTGGGAGTTTGAGGCCATGGGCCGGGCGCATACAGGTAGTTTACAGACATTGGTTGATATGTACACTTAAAAAATTTCATATGGCATTTAATCTTAGTAAAAATAATGATCCTGTTCCGGAGAAGAAGAGTAATGCCTGGATGGCGGTGATCTTGGTGGTGGCAGTTGTTGGTGGGGCCGTCTGGTATTTTATACCAAAGAAAGAAACAGCCGCTGTTGAGGCAGAGATAGCTGCACCGCCTCCGCTCTCTGCTACTGCTCCGGAAGCTGATACTACTATTGCGGCTTCTGCTTCTGCGGCTTCAGGCCCTGCTTCGGCATCTGCTGATACTACTCTTACGGCTTCTCCGGCCTCTGCCCCGGGCCGTATCGCAGCCTCCTTCAATAAAGGAACTACTACGCCTGTTGCTATTTCTGACGAAATAGTAAATGAGATAAAACAAGGGCATAAAATTACCATCTATGGCTATGCCAGCAGTGAAGGAGATCTGTCCGTGAACCTGAAACTGGCAGCTGAAAGAGCGGCGTCTTTTAAAAAATACCTTATCTCCAGAGGTATAGATGACGAAATGATCACTGCCATTGGTAAAGGCATTGACAACCCCATCGCTACAAATGACACTGAACCGGGTCGCGCACAGAATCGTCGTGTAGAAGTGCATATTGAATAGCTTAAAAAAATATAATAAACATATCACAGGATTTGATCTTGCTCTGGAATGATATTATTCATCATCCCGGTACCAGTATCGCTATTATCTGTAACCTGCACAGTTTTATTACGCTTTCTCAGGCACTTATCGAAATTACATCCATATTCAAATTTAAAGTTGACATAGCTATATTGAAATAAATTCTACACACAGAGATCAAAACCGCTGGTCAAAAAATTTTTCTAAATTTGATTTATACATATACGTGCTATGAACAGTCTATCATTCAATGATCTTGACAGGCGCTTCGCTTCAGGCTCCCCCCTGGAGCTAAATGCCTTGTTACCAGCCGGTATTCAGGATGAGATCGGTCATTTCAATGTCTTCAATATCTCGAAGATCCGGCAAACCGTTCAGGATATGCCGACCCAACCTTATCAATGCCGTACCTTTTATAAAATCAGTCTGTTAGTCGGCCATTCAAAAATCGGTTACCCTGATGGCATTAAAAACCTTTCGCAGCCAACATTGATATTTACGACGCCCAAAAACCCTATAACCTGGTTGCCAATGGAAAGACAGTCGGGCATGTGTTGTGTGTTCACCCCGGAGTTCCTTCATCCAACCAGGAGCGGTGCAGTGCTGGACGAACTACCGATCTATAAATCACCTGAACATCCCTTGTTCCCGCTGGAGAAGGGAGACGTGAAAATTGTAAAGAACATCTATGAAAAGATGCATACTGCCATCGCCTCCACTTATGCTTACAAATATGATCTGCTGCGAACTTACACACTTGAGCTCATCCATTTCGGACAACAGTTGCAGTCAACAATAATGTCTCATCCCAATCACAGCAATTTTGCGCGCGCAACGTCCCTGTTTATTGAGCTGCTGGAGAGGCAGTTTCCGCTGGACAATCCTCATCAGCAAATCAGGTTGCGAACTGCGGGAGACTATGCTAAAGAGCTCTCTATACATGTCAATCACCTGAATAAAATATTAAAAGAAACCACTGGCCTGACAACATCTGCATTGATAGCCGGCAGGATACTGAAGGAAGCACAGATCTTATTACGTCAAACAAACTGGACTATCACCGAAATTGCTGCTAGCCTTGGATTTTCAGACTTTGCGCATTTCGCAAAGTTCTTTAAGAATGAAACCTCTATTCCTCCGGGTACTTATCGCTCCCAGGCAAAAAGTTTGAATTATACATAAAATGGATTGCTGATGACATAGTTCCCATATGGCATTTGCCGCAACTTTGTACTGTCTTTTAATCAAAACAGTACAACAAATGAGCACATCAAAAATTGCGTTAATAACAGGAGGAGGAAGAGGTATCGGTCAGAATATTGCACTAAGCCTGGCAAAGAAAGGCAACGATATCGTTATCACTTATATTAACAACAAGGCAAATGCGGAAGAAACGATAGCCGCTATTCATACGCTGGGCCGTAAGGCAGTAGCCCTGCCACTCAATACTACAGACGTTAAAAGCTTCGAAGCCTTTGCAGTACAGCTAAGTAATGCATTGGACACTACATTTGGAAGGACTCGCTTTGACTTTCTCATAAATAACGCCGGTACCGGTTATACTGCGCCCATTGAGGCAACCACTGAAAGCAAATTTGATGAGATGATGAACATCCATCTGAAAGGCGTTTACTTCCTCACTCAGAAAATGTTACCCCTACTGCAGGATGGTGGAAAAATTGTAAACATTTCATCTGCTGTATCAAGAATTTCCTACCCGGGTGCTTCAGCTTACGGAATTATGAAGGGTGGCATGGATGTATATACCAGGTATCTCGCTGCTGAACTTGGGTCAAGGGGCATCACAGCAAATGTGGTGGCGCCGGGAGCTATCTTTGGCGGTTCTGCTATGGAGGACAGTCCTGAAATGCGCAAATTTGTAGAAGGTATCACCGCGCTGGGGCGTGTCGGTCTTCCTGATGACGTGGGTGGTGTAGTGTCCTTCCTTTGCAGTGATGATGCCAAATGGGTGAATGGACAGCGGATCGAGGTAACCGGTGGCGTAGGGCTGTAATTGTATTTAATCCAAGACCACGCATCGCCGCTCGGCTCAACAACAATCAGCAACAAAAAAGCCTTCAGAATACATCTGAAGGCTTTTAATTTTTTGCGGACCAGACGGGACTCGAACCCGCGACCTCCGCCGTGACAGGGCGGCATTCTAACCAACTGAACTACTGATCCTTACCTTTCCCTCAGAGCAGTCATCCCGCTCATCGGGGGTGCAAATATATAAATATTTATTTCATTCAGACAAATAATTCTGAAAAAGATAGAGGTACAATCAGATTTCTTAGTTTTACAACTTTAGGGGGTTCCCAGTAATGACAAATTTCACATGGATCGTATACCATCCGAGGATGAGATACTGTTGAGGATGATGCAGGGAGATGAGTCTGCGTTCACTACAATCTACCGGCACTATCACGCCTCACTTTACATTTATCTTTTGCGTTTCTGCAAGATACCTTCGCTTGCGGAAGATCTGGTGCATGACGTATTTCTGAAAGTATGGGAGATCAGGGAACGTATCAATCCACAGCTGTCTTTCAGCGGTTATCTCTACAGGATAGCCCGTAATCATGTTATAAAGACTATTAATAAGCTGGCAACAGACCAGCAGCTAAGAGAACAGGTATTTAAACTGCTGGATACGGCTGATGGACCGGAACAGATGGTAAGGACCAAAGAATATGAGCAACTGTTCAAAGAAGCGCTGGACAAGATGCCCCGGCAGCGGCTGAAGGTATTTCAGCTATGCCGCCAGGAAGGAAAGAGTTATGATGAAGTAGCGCTGGAGCTGGGTATTTCCCGGAATGCTGTCAAAAAACATATGGTCCTGGGTATGCGCTTTATCTACGATTATGTACATCGCCATGGAGATATTCTCCTGGCCGTTTATATCGCTCAAAAAATATTTTAGAAGAGAGGTACCCTCGAAGCTCATTTCGGGATATTATATACAGGTACCCGGCAAATGGTGCCAGGAATTATGTCATCCACGTCTTATTACGAAGAGCTACTACAAAGATATCTTGACGGCCAGTGCTCTGCTGCTGAAGCGGAAGAGCTGTATACGTGGCTGAAATCCTCAGGCTCCCACCGGCCCTTGCTGACAGCTATGCAGCGGGAGTTCGAACAGGCCATGAACACCCGCCATGAAATTCCCTCAGAACTGAGTGACAGGATAGAAACCCGCTTATTACAGGATATTTCCCGTGAAAAGGTCATCCCCCTTCACAAACGCTTCCGCCTGGGATGGGTAGCAGCAGCAGCAATACTGCTGCTGGCAGGAGCAATATACTATATGTACAGCGCTTCAACCAGTAAAGGACCTGTCGCCGGATTGGTAAAGGGAGATACTGTGGATATAGCCCCTGGTAGCAATAAAGCCGTACTTACTTTGTCAAACGGTGATGAAGTAACGTTGGATAGCACAGGTAACCAGGTCATTAACCAGGGACAAACAGTCATACACCAGCGCAACGGCCAGCTGCATTATGCCGCCGGAACGGATGACGCTGTGGTCTATAATACCCTCACCGTTCCCCGCGGCGGACAATTCAACATCATCCTCCCCGATGGCAGCCATGTATGGTTGAACGCCGCCAGCAGCCTGAAATATCCCACCACTTTCCAGGAAGGACAAAGAATAGTGGAACTACAGGGACAGGGATATTTCGAAGTATCGCCAAACGCTAAACAGCCTTTCTTTGTAAAGGTGAATAATATGGAAGTACAGGTACTCGGTACCAGCTTCGACGTCATGGCCTACCCTGATGAAAGTAGCATCAATACCACATTGATTGAAGGACTGGTAAAGGTAAACCAGCACAGGCTGCAACCCGGTCAGCAGGCCGTATTGGACCCCGCTACCGGAACTATGACAATACACTCGGCCGATGTAGAACAGGTCATCGCCTGGAAAACAGGCTTCTTCGAATTTGATAATGCCCGCCTGTCAGACATACTCCGGCAGTTGTCCAGGTGGTACGACATAGATATCAGTTACAATCAGGAAAAGCCTGACCGCCTCCTCGGTGGGCGGATCAGCAGGAATCTGCCTTTATCCGATATTTTACATATGCTTGAAGAAAATGGTCCAAAGTTCACGTTGTCCGGAAGAAAACTGACTGTAACATCTGTTAAATAAGCCTGTACCGGCTGATTCCACGTTCAGCAGGGGGGAACAGGAAAACCTGAATTTTAAAACTTATTGTATGACATCACCAGACTGAAACAAAAATTAAGGAAGAGGTATGCCCGATAAAAAGCCGGAAGCGCTTGCAACACTCCCGGCAGGTCGTTTGGGCATCCTGAAAACCACGTCACGTTAATAACAATCGATCTTCTAATTCCCAAACACTACAAAAGTATGTATTTAAACTTTAGTGGTAAGGCTTTCTGTTGCCGGAAATCCTCATCAGCCAAAATTGTCTCCGTTATGAAACTGACAACCTTTTTGTTGCTAGTAGCGTGTTTGCAGATCAGCGCAAAAGGAGTATCGCAACAGATCTCTATATCAGAGAAAAAAGCACCCCTCAAAAAGGTGCTTCGCCAGGTAGCACGTCAGGCAGGTATCTCCATAATTTATGATGAAACATTACTGTCCACCGCAAATCCCGTTACAATCAACGTTAAAAATGCTTCCATACAGGAAGTACTCGATATCTGCCTCGATAATCAGCCACTGGCCTATTCTGTAGATGGCTCCCGCATCATCGTGAAAAGCCTCCCGGACAATCAGAGGACCGGGGCAGATACCGTCATCACCGCTACCGGCCGCGTCCTCGACGAATCGGGAGAACCAGTGCCCGGCGCCAGCGTACGTGTAAAAGACGGCACTACCGGCACTGCCACCAATACAGAAGGCAGATTCACCCTAAAAGCACCGGCAAATAGCTTCCTGGTATTCAGCGCCGTAGGATATACTCCGCAAACACATGCTGCCGGCAGCGGTAACTTCAGCATTCGCCTGAAAGCTTCACAGACCGCCCTCACCGAAACAGTGGTAGTAGGTTACGGCGTACAGAAGAAAAGCGTTGTAACCGGCGCCATCTCCAGCGTACGTGCGGCCGATCTCGAAACTCAACCCATCACCCGCGTAGAAAGCGCCTTGCAGGGCAGAACTTCCGGTGTAACCATCGCCGCCAGCTCCGGCCAGCCAGGCTCCGGTTCAGCCGTACGCGTAAGAGGTATCACCACCTTCAATAATAACGATCCGCTCTGGGTAGTAGATGGGGTAGTGGTAGATAATGGAGGTATCGGTTACCTGAATCAGTACGACATAGAATCTATCGAAGTACTGAAAGACGCCGCTTCCCAGGCCATCTACGGTGCACGCGCCGCAGCAGGTGTAATACTGGTCACCACCAAAAAAGGAAAAGCAGGCAAGCTCTCTGTCAACTACAACGGCTACTATGGCACCTCCGCTCCCGCACGCAAACTGAAAATGCTGAATGCAACAGAATATGCCACACTGAGGAACGAAGCATCCGTAGCAGCAGGTGAAGGTATCGTTTTCGCAGATCCCCGATCCCTGGGAGCAGGTACCGACTGGCAGGAACAGATCTTCAACAACAACGCCATCCGCCAGAATCACGAGATCAGCGTAAGCGGCGGTAACGATAAATCCACTTTCTACACCTCCTTCGGCTACCTGGACCAGGAAGGTATAGTAGCTACAGAGATCTCAAAATACAAACGCATAAACCTGCGGCTCAACTCCACACATAAACTGGCGCCCTGGGCCACCTTCGGCCAGAACGTAGGATACGCCTATGACAAAGCCAACGGACTGGGAAATACCAACAGTGAGTTTGGCGGCCCTTTAAGCTCAGCCATCAACCTGGACCCTACTACACCCGTAATAGTTACCGATCCTGCTGTCGCTGCAACGGCGCCTTATACCAACGCTGGCATACGCAGGGATGCTAACGGTAATCCCTATGGCATCTCCAGCCACGTCGGACAGGAAATCACCAACCCACTGGCATATATCACTACACGTAAAGGAAACTTCGGATGGTCACACAATATCGTAGGTAACGCCTACCTGGAAATTGCTCCCATCAAAGGATTGAAAGTACGCTCCACCCTCGGCTCAAAAGTGGCTTTCTGGGGCAATGACAGCTTCACACCCATCTTCTGGCTGAACTCTTCCTCCACTTCCACAAGAACGTCCTTCCACCGTGAACAGAACAATGGTTTCAACTGGAACATCGAAAACACCGTTTCCTACAACAAGGGTATAGATAAACACAATGTGACCATATTACTGGGACAGGGGGCTTATGTCGATAACAACACCCGGATGACGTCCGTTACCTTCTACGATGTGCCGGCAGATAATTTTGATGATGCTTCCCTCAACTACAAAGTAGCTTCAGACAACCGCGTATCCGACGGTAGCGAAGGTCAGCTTCACAAGATCTCTTCACTCTTTGCCCGTGTAAATTATAACTACGACGAGAAATACCTGGCAGAAGCTATCATCCGCCGTGATGGTTCTTCCCGCTTCGGTTCCAATAATAAATACGGTGTATTCCCATCCTTCTCATTAGGCTGGGTTGCCTCCCGCGAAGGCTTCTGGCCTGAAAACAACATAGTCAGCTTCCTGAAAGTACGCGGAGGCTACGGCGTAGTAGGTAATGATAACATCGGCGACTTTGCCTTCCTCTCTATCATAGGCAGCGGCAGAAACTACGCTTTCGGCAACTCCGGCAGTTACCTCATAGGTTACAGCCCCGATGCCCCCGTAAACCCTGACCTGAAATGGGAATCTACCAGCCAGACCAACATCGGTTTTGAAGCTACCATTCTCAGGGATATAACAGTATCGTTCGATTGGTATAAGAAAGCTACTAAAGATATCCTCCAGAACCCCCGCATCCCTGCCTATATAGGCGCTGTATCCAACCCTGCTGCCAATGTAGCCGATATGGAGAATACAGGCGTAGAACTGGAAATAGGATACCGTAAAAAACTGGGCGACTTTAACCTCGGTGTGAATGGTAACGTATCTTACCTCAAGAACAGAGTGACCAACCTGGGCCGCGGAGTAAGCTATCTTTCCGGCGGACAAACATTCCAGTCCAGCGCCTATTCCACCATCACCCGCACAGCGCTGGGACAACCACTGAACAGCTTCTTCGGTCACAGAACAGCCGGCATCTTCCAGACACAGGCTGAAGTAGACGCCTATGTGAATAAAGAAGGCAAAAAGATCCAGCCTAATGCCGCCCCGGGCGATTTTCGCTGGGTAGACCTCAATGGCGACGGACAAATCACTGAACTGGACCGCGATTTCATCGGCAACCCTACCCCCACCTGGACATACGGCTTTACCCTGAACGGAGAATACAAAGGCTTTGACATGATCGTGTTTATACAGGGAGCAACAGGCAACAAGATCTTCCAGGGCCTGCGCCGCCTGGATATCACCAATGCTAACTGGCAAACAAAAGCCCTGGGCCGATGGACAGGCCCCGGCACCAGCAACGACTATCCAAGACTGATCAGGACAGATCCTAATAAGAACTTCACTAACCCTTCTGATCTCTACCTGGAAGATGGTGGCTATTGCAGGATCAAATCCATGCAGCTTGGTTATTCACTGCCTGCCTCTCTGCTCAGTAAAGCCGGTATCGGAAAACTTCGTCTGTACATTATGAGCGAGAACCTGCTCACCTTCACTAAGTACACAGGATACGATCCCGAAATTGGTGGCGGCGTATTTAGTATCGACAGAGGTATCTATCCGCAGGCCCGCTCCTTTATGTTTGGTGTAAACGCAACTTTCTAACCCATTAATGCCCGATCAAAATGAAGAAAATATATATACTCCTGGCAGCCGGTTTATTATTTACAAGCAGCTGCAGCGACAGCTTCCTGGACGTAGATCCAAAAGGTAAAGACCTTGAATCGAATTACTATCGTAATGCCACAGAAGCATTCAACGGCCTGATTGCTGTATATGATGTTGTAGGATGGCAGAGCGGCAACTATGTTACCAAAGTAGGCGCATTAGACGCAGCCTCTGACGATCATATTGCCGGTGGCGGCGGAGCGAACGATGTCACCGCATTCCAGGTATGGTCCAACTATTCTCTTTCTCCCGATCAGGGACCACAGACAGAGCTCTGGAAAAAAGGCTACTCCGGTATATTCAGGGCCAACATATTGCTTGAAAAACTGGAAGGCGTTCCGATGGATGAAAACCTGAAGAAAAGATTCGTTGCAGAAGCAAAATTCCTGCGTGCCTTCTTTTATTTTGACCTCATCCGCTTATTCAAAAATATTCCGCTCATTACCAAAACGCTGACCGCCGGCGAATCATACAACGTATTACAGGCGCCCCCTGCAGATGTATGGGCTCAGATAGAAAAAGACCTGAAAGAGGCTATCGCAGAAACCGCATTGCCAGACCAGGTGCCCGTAGCCACAGAAGGCGGCCGCGCTACTAAAGGCACGGCTCATGCGCTGCTGGGTAAGGTATACCTGTACGAACAGCAATGGGCTGCCGCTGCGGCAGAACTGGCGGAAGTGAACGGCGCTAACCCCGGACAGGCAAATGCAAAATACGGGTATGAACTGCTGAACGATTTTGGCAGATTATGGAAGTCAGACAATGGAAGTAAGTTTAACAGCGAATCCATCTTTGAAGTAGCATTTACTTCTACCTCTGCCGGCGTATGGGATTGCGTGGCCTGTACAGAAGGCAACGTGCTGAACATTATGGTAGGACCGAGGGGGTATAAAGCGCTGAAAGCAGGCGCGCCTGATTACGCCTCCGGATGGAGCTTCCTGGTAGTTACTCCAGACCTGTTCAATGCTATCCACTTTGACCCGCGCTACAAATACACAGTAGCTAACCTGGACAGCCTGGAAAAGAACGGTATTGCCGCCTACGAAAAGGGACATATGAATACAGGGTATTTCCTGGAAAAATTTGCCGGCAGAATATCTAACCAGTCAACCGGTGGCGGCGTAAAAGAGCTGAACTATCCGCAGAACCTGTACGAGATCCGCCTGGCAGATACCTACCTGATGGAAGCAGAAGCCCTCATCAAAGCAGGAGAGGGGGGCAGTGCAGGCACCCGCGCCTATACACTGCTGAACGCAGTACGTAACCGCGTAGGATTACCTGCTATCGATGCAACTGATGATAACATCTTCAACGAAAGACGCCTGGAACTGGCCGGTGAAGGACACCGCTGGTTTGACCTGGTACGTACCGGCAGGGCAGCTACAGTACTGGCCAGCCGTGGATTTATAGCCGGTAAGCATGAAATACTGCCCATTCCATTGTTGGAGCTGGAAAACACCAAACTAGAACAAAGCAAAGAATGGGGAGGTACCAAATGATCATCAAACGCAAATTGTATACAATGAACCACAGATATAACTATACGCTGGCAATGGCAGTTCTGCTGGCCTGCGCTATCACTTCCTGCTCGCCTGAATCTTCTGATGCTAAGCTAGGACCTGCACCAACTGCTGCATTTACCGCCACCCCCATGTCCGGAAAACCTAATAAGATTATCGTGTCCAATGCCACGCCCGGGGGCTTTATGTGGCAATGGGAAGATGGTAACGGCGGCAAGTCAAAGAAAGAAGTAGATACCTTCAGCTACTTCAGGAAAGGTGAGTACACTATTCAGATGACCGTCTTCACCAACGGCGGTTATGCTGCTACCGCCCAAAAGGTAACTATCGCCGGCGATGCACCCACACAGGATATCCTGAAAGGAGGCACTATGGAGGCCGGCAGCGAACAGAACTGGACCATATTGAATACCGGCGGTACACAAACTACTATTAAAATTGAAAATGGTGTGATGAACTTCTCCAATACGGGCAACTCTAACGGTGCTGTTTACCAGGCCATCAACGTTACCGCCGGCAAATCCTATGTATTCTCCGGCAACGTAAAAGGCAATGGCGCCACCAACTCCTGGTTTGAAGTCTACTTCGGCGCCACAGCGCCCAAACAGGGATCTGATTACAGCGGTACCAAATTTGTATCACTGAATACATGGACCGGCTGTGGAAAAATTCCGTTTGACGGCAACCTGAACGAAATAGGTTGCGATGGTGCCGGCACAGGTCAGAGTGGTATTATGAAATTTAATACCACCGGTACCATTTACATGGTGATAAAAGCTGGCAGCGCCGGCGGAACACTCGGCGCTGGTGGCATCAGCCTGGATAATGTGAAATTCCTTGAAGAAATATAGCAATTTAGATCATCATGCAGGCTACTTTTCCCAAAGGTAGCCTGTGTTTTTAAAACGGGATCATGTTATGAGAACACTAAAGTATTTACCGTTCCTGTTATTGGGCATGAATATCCTTTCCTGCTCAGGCAAAGGCAAAGATAACGATACTACAGGGCCGGGAGCTCCACAGGGCCCGGTAGATAAAGGCTGGGCTTTTGAAACAACGCCTGTCTGGGCCGACGAATTTGATTACGAAGGATTGCCGGATAATACAAAGTGGGGATACGACGTCGGTGGCGGCGGATGGGGAAATAATGAACTGGAATACTACACCAACAGCATAGACAATGCTTCAGTGAGGAATGGTATTCTCACTATCACCGCTAAAAAAGAAGTAAAGGAAAACAGGAACTATACTTCCGCCAGGCTGGTAACCCGCGGTAAGGGAGACTGGCTTTATGGCCGTTTTGAGATCAAAGCCAAACTGCCTTCAGGTAAAGGTACATGGCCCGCCATCTGGATGCTGCCTACAGAATGGGCATATGGCAACTGGCCTAAATCCGGCGAAATAGATATCATGGAACATGTAGGATATGACCAGGATAACATTCATATCAGCGCACACACAGAAGCCTATTACTTTAAAATAGGCACACAGAAAACAAGTACAAAAAGAATAACCAATGCCAGCTCAGAGTTCCACCTGTACCGTGTAGACTGGACGCCTTATGCCCTCAGAGGATACATAGATAACCAGCTCATCTTCCAGTTTGTGAACGAAGGTAAAGGATATACCGTATGGCCGTTTGACAAGAAATTCCATTTGCTGCTGAACGTTGCCGTAGGTGGCGACTGGGGCGGAACCCAGGGAATAGACGATAACATCTTCCCGCAGAACATGGAAGTAGATTACGTAAGAGTATATAAAATGATCGAAAAATGAACATCAGAAATATAACGAGAAGCAGTATTACAACTGCTTTCCTGGCCTGTACCTTTTATACCATTGGTTGTAGCAACACTGGGAACAACCCTGACCCTCTTCCGCCGGTAGATCCTCCCAACGGCGGAGATACCACCTCAGATGTAGCTATGTGGCTCACCAAAGCAGATAAGAGTGCATTATTACAGAAACAGAAAGTGAGCCTGATCTTCAAAGACACTGTAAACGGAAACCTGACTATCAAAGTAGATGATTCCCAATCCTACCAGGAAATAGATGGTTTCGGATATTGCCTGACCGGGGGCAGTGCCACCCTGATCAACAAACTGCCTGCCGCTGAACAGGATGCCCTGTTGAAAGAACTCTTCCTCACAGACAGTAATAACATTGGCGTTAGCTACCTGCGTATAAGCATAGGGGCGTCTGACCTCAGTGCAACGCCGTTTACTTACGATGATATGCCCGGCACACAAACAGACCAGGCCCTTGCACAATTCAGCATAGATAAAGAAAGAACAGACCTCCTGCCGGTATTGAAGAAGATCGTGGCATTAGCTCCGGGTATCAGAATATTAGGCTCCCCCTGGTCTGCACCTACCTGGATGAAGACCAACAACAGTTTTGTAGGCGGTAGTCTCAAACCTGAATACTACAGCGTATATGCCCGGTACTTTGTAAAATACATCCAGGCCATGAAAGCGGAAGGTATTACCATAGACGCCATCACTCCGCAGAATGAGCCGCTGCATGGTGGTAATAATCCCAGTATGGTGATGCAGGCGGCTGAGCAGGCTGACTTTGTGAAGAACCACCTTGGCCCCGCATTCAATGCCGCAGGACTGACCACAAAGATCATTGTGTATGACCATAATGCAGATAAACCTGAATATCCTGCCGCTATCCTGGGCGATGCTGCGGCTTATCCATATGTGGATGGCTCTGCCTTCCACCTGTACGCCGGTAACATCAGTGCGCTGACACAATTGCACAACGCCTATCCACAGAAAAATATCTATTTTACTGAGCAATGGGTAGGTGGCCCGGGCAATTTTGCAGGAGATCTGAAATGGCATATAGGTACGCTTATTATCGGCGCCACACGTAACTGGAGTAGAAATGTACTGGAATGGAACCTCGCGGCAGATGTTAACTACGACCCGCATACCGAAGGCGGCTGCACTACCTGTATGGGTGCATTGACCATCGGCACAGGAGTATCCCGTAATGTAGCCTATTACATTATCGGTCACGCCTCCAAATTTGCCCGCCCTGGTTCAGTGAGGATCGCATCTAATGTACCTGGTGAACTGCAGAACGTGGCATTTAAAACAAAAGAGGGTAAGAAAGTGCTGATCGTATTGAACAACGGTACAACTCCGCAAAAATTCAATATTGAATACAATGATAAGATCGTAAACACTTCGCTGGATAATGGGGCCGTAGCCACTTATATCTGGTAATAGAATATTCCTTCATCCTTATGCCAACAAAAAAGCCATCTCGCCTTTCGGCGGATGGCTTCTGTTTTTATACGCATTCCCGAACTAATCTGCTTTATCCCACCAGACTCTTGTTCCGCCATTATCTGCATTACCGAGTAACTGTACGGCTTTGTTCACTTCAGCTGCATTGGTGTTATACTCATTCTGTGGGAATGGTAAACGCCTTATCTGTACTTCAGTGCTGATCAATCCGCCGCTGTTGTTGTTCACAACAGGGAACAGTTTCGGATAGCCGGTACGGCGGAACTCCGTCCATGCTTCCATTCCCTCGGGGAACATAGCTATCCATTTCTGTGTGATGATACGTTCCATTTTTACATTAATGTCAGCAGCATCATCCCATTTGATAGTAATGGCAGAAGGCGCCGGCGCATCGTTAGCGGAGTTCTTTGGGTCTGTATAAGCATCAGGTTTACTGGTGGCATCACTCACATAACTGCCAACGGAAACGTTCCATTGTTCCATAGAAGTGTTGATGCCCTGCTCATACAAACTTTGCGCTGTGGCCCCTGCATTGGCCCAATTACGCACGGCCGCTTCTGCCCTTAAAAAATACACTTCCGCAGCTGTCATGATCTGAACAGGAGAGGTAAGTGAAAAAGCAGGGTTCCCGTCTGTATAATTAAGTGAAGAATATCCTACATAATCATCTTTAGAACCGCCGGATATTGATCCGATACGGATGCCCTTATATTGTGCAGGGAAAGATTCATCTGTCGATTTGTCGAAATAACGGCCAATACGCGGATCAGCATAACCGGTCATATAACACTGTATAGAAGCGCCAATACGGATGTCAGCCCAGTTCTTTGCTATAAACACCAGCGGGTTACTGAAGCCTGCACCAGATACCTTTACAGCCATATTACCTGCATTGGTGGTTATCACACCTCCTTCTGAAGGATTGAGGGCTTTCTCAGCCTGTAACTGTGCTGTGGCAGGATCTCTCTTCACAAGGTGCATAGCCAGGCGCAGGCGCAGTGAGTTGGCAAATTGCAGCCATTTGGTAAAGTCGCCGTTATACACCAGGTCAAATGTAGAGAAGGTAAATGGTAATGTTTCACTGCCGCCAATAAAGCTGCGCAGGGCAGTAGTGGCACTGTCCAGTTCCAGGAAGAACCGGTTGTATACATCCTGCTGACTGTCGTACGCAATACCCGTTTTGCCGGATCCAGCCTGGCTGTACGGAATAGGGCCGTAAGTATCTGTAACACGGCTCATACCTGCTACCTGCAATATCTGGGCTACAGCCCATACAGCAGGATAAGCAGTATCCACACCATTAACACGCAGTTTGTTAACAGATGCCATTATGTTCAGGTAACCCACTTTGAAGGTCTCTCCGTTCCAGCCGGTCATCATGAAATAAGACAGGTTATTCTGTCCGCCGTTGAACGGGTTAGGTGACATGAAATAGCCTGAATAACAATCAGCATTCAGGTTCTGCTGCAACTGGTAAGAATTGGGATCACCACCACCGGAGAAGTTGATGACAGACCTTTGCGCCCTGGTCAGGAATGTGCCCAGGTCTTTGAAATCAGCTTTCAGATCATCATCTGTTACGCCGGTATTATCAGTGTTATATCTTTCAAAATTCTTTGTACAGGAGCTGGCGCCAAGCAGTAATACTGTTGCAAAGGCCCACAGGCTTTTTATATAATAGCTTTTCATTTTCTACAGGTTTAACTTTAGAAGGTAGCATTCAGTGTCAGACCATAGCTGCGTGTAGCCGGTGGCATGAATATATCCACACCGGACATGCCGTTGGCAGTAGACATGGTCAGCTCAGGATCGAACGGCGCTTTCTTATAGAAATAAAGCAGGTTACGACCGGTGAGCGACAGCCTCAATGCTTTCACAAAAGTGTTCTTTACAGGAACAGTATATCCCAGCGCTACTTCACGAAGACGTACCGTAGTAGCATTGTACATGTATTCACCGGAAGCAGCTTCACGTCCGCCAATGGTAGTATACCATTTCTGCGCATCCACTGTTGTTACCGCATTGCCGGAAGGGTCCACACCATTTACTTTTACACCGCCGGCATCACGGGCTGCGCCGCTTTCTTCAGACACGCCATACTGGTCCATCATAGATTGTGTGATAGACATTACCTTACCACCAAATTTGCCGTCTATCAGGAAGGAGAGCGTGAAATCTTTGAATGAGAGATTGTTGTTCCAGCCCAGCTGCCATTTGGTGTTTGCATTTCCGACAAATACCAGGTCACCGCTCTGCCTGATAGGCTTGCCATCGGCATCTATCTTGATACGGCCCTGCTCATCACGCTGTAACACGCTGCCGTAAATGTCGCCAAAGGAACCGCCTACCGCGAACTTGGATACGTAGTTGGAGCCGGAAGCGCCACTCAGCGTGAAGCTATTGATACCCGGCGCCAACTCTTTTATCCTGTTTTGATTCGTGGAAAAGTTAAGACCTGTGTTCCATTTGAGTTTCGTATCGCTTAACACATCATACCGTACAATAGCCTCCACGCCCTGGTTCTGGATATTGCCGGCGTTGATGAAATAAGAATCATAGTAAGTAGCATTGCTGGCCGCTATCTGCAATGTCTGGTTCTTCGTATTTGTTTTA
Organism: Chitinophaga tropicalis; assembly: GCF_009758205.1. Taxonomy (GTDB): domain Bacteria; phylum Bacteroidota; class Bacteroidia; order Chitinophagales; family Chitinophagaceae; genus Chitinophaga; species Chitinophaga tropicalis. Next base: position 76,224 of record NZ_WRXN01000018.1, on the reverse strand, counting down.
TAGTAGGTAGCATCTACACTCAGCCTGTTGTTAAAGAAGCGCCATTCAGTACCAAATTCCAGTGAAGTTGTTTTCTCCGGTTTCAGGTCAGTGAACGGTACCGCAGTGCTCTGTGAGAAAGTACCGCCTGCGCTGAAAGTATACTGTGCAGGATTAGCCTGGTATGCCAGCGGAGAGTTGCCCACCTGTGCGTAGGAACCACGTACTTTCGCAAAGCTGATGGCTTCAGGCAGTTTTGCCATCTGGCTCAGTATCAGGTTCAGACCTACGGAAGGGTAGAAGTAAGAGCCTGATGGAGTAAAGGCCAGGTTGGAAGACCAGTCGTTACGTGCGGTGAGGTCCAGGTATACCCAGTCTTTATAGGAGATATTGGCGCTTCCGAACACTGACTGGAACTGGCTGTGGTTTTCCTGCAGCGTTCCGGAGTTCAGCGGGTTGAAGCTGGTGAAGTTCTGGATAAGGAACTTGTTGGCAATGTTCAGCCCTTCCTGCCCGGAATTGAACTTCTCACCGTTGGTTATTACATCCCTGACACTGCCACCCAGTATACCGGTAATACGGATGTCCTCATTAACGGGGATGTTGAAGTTAGCCAGCAGGTCGCCGTATTGCTGGTTGGTAGTGGTGTTGCTGTACACATACACACCATTGGCAGGAGCCAGGGTAGCGATAGTACCTGCATATATCTTCTGCTCATATACGTCGTTGATCCTGTCTATACTGCCGCGGGCCTGGATGTTAAGCCAGGAAGCCACTTCATATTTCAGGCTGGCATTAAGCAGTAACCGGTTACGCTCAAGCGAGTTTGGATTACGGTTGACTATCCACCATGGGTTCTGCTGCACGTCCTCATTGAAAGGCCAGTTCTGCACCATTAACCTCCTGGCAGGGTTCATCACCTCGAATTTATCTTTATACTGTGCCAGGTTGGCTCCGCGGGGAAACAGGTACAGGCCTGTAAGCGGATTGAAATAAAAACCGCTCAGCGGTGTATTATCGATGGTCTGGGTGATGTAGTTCACATCTGCCTCAGCTGTCAGCTTATCATTCAGGAAATGCCCTGTTTCCTTAAAGTTCAGGTTATTGCGGGACAGCTTATTCTTCGGCTGAATACCATTTGCTGAAGTATTGGCATAAGAGAAATAGGTCTGCATTTTTTCAGAACCGCCTGAAAGACTGATAGAGTTGGTCAGGTTAGTCCCTGTACGGAAGTAAGAGGAGAGATTGTCTGCACTGCCTCCGCTTATTTTGTCTCCCCAGCTCTGCGGATTGGAACCTGTGCCGCCTGTCTGTCCGTAGCTGTTCTGGAACTTTGGTTTATAGGCAATCTGGCTCAGCGTAAGGCCGGAAGAGAAGTTAACCTGTGTACGTCCTGCCTTACCGCCTTTGGTGGTAATGAGTATCACGCCGTTAGCCCCCTGGCTGCCATATAATGCAGCTGCAGAAGCGCCTTTCAGAACGGAAATGCTCTCAATGTCGTCAGGGTTCAGGTTAGAGATAGGATCGCCCCCATCATATGCACCGCTGCCTCCATAAGAACTGTTAGGCTGTGAGGTAAGGCTATTGTTCATAGGCACCCCGTCAATCACATACAATGCCTGGTTGCTGCCAAGACCGGATTTGTTACCACGCAGGATCACCTTTGCAGAACCACCCACGCCGGAAGAACTCGGAGAGATGCTCATACCTGCCACTTTACCGTTCAGGGTATTGATCAGGTTCGGGTCTTTTGCTTTGGTCAGCTCCACACCGCTTACCTGCTGGGTAGCATACGTAATGGATTTCTCTGATCTTTTGATACCAAGAGCGGTTACCACTACAGTACCCAGCTGCTGGTCTGAAGAAAGGAGGGTAACAGACAGGTTGGTATTGCTGCCTACCGTTATTTCTTTTGTCTGGAAGCCCAGGTAACTGAATACCAGCACCTCATTACTCTCTGCCTGCAGGGAGAAATGCCCTTTTTCATCTGTCAGGGCGCCCCTGGTCGTGCCTTTTACCTGTACGCTCACATTAGGCAGCGCATGGCCGGCAGAGTCAGTAACAGTACCTTGTATAGTAGCAGCAGGCTTTTCAGCTGCAACGGATGTTTCCTTTATGGCAGCTTTCGGACTGATCACAATGATCTTGTCTATAATATTATAGGAAAGCGGCTTGTTACTCAGACATTTGTCCAGTACCTGCTGTAATGGCGCTGATTTCATGTTAATATCAACAGGACCGGCATTCTGCAGCAATTTCTCATCAAACACAAATTCGTACCCGGTTTGTTTGCTGATACTGTTGAATATGTCATACAGGGCCATGCGTTTGCCTGTAATGGTGACGGTCTGGGAAAATGAACTGGCGCTCAGGTTGAGGGAGAACACCAGGGTTAAAATGGCAGTTAATTTCATAACTATCAATAATTTTCTGTGCAATAGCCCATATCTGCGCGGGGCCTTGCAAGTCTCACGTAGTTCCATACATTTGTGTTCTTGGCTTAATAATCGGTTTTCTAACGTTAATGGAAATCTGGTAGCCATTTTTACCGGGTCCTGATGGCAGTCGGGATCCGGTTTTTTCGGTAGTATCTCAGACACTACACGGTTTCTACCTTACAGTTTATCTTGTATTGCTTTTTCTTACGTGGTCATAACCGGAAAATTTAGCTTTTAATAAAAATCAACGTGGTACTGAGGGGGACACGGTCACTTTATTCCCGTTCACCTCAAAATGGACCCTCTGGGTAGTTTCCAGGGCCTTCAGCAGTTTTTCTGCCTCTTCCCTCCGGGAAATCACACCTGTCAGATCTATATCAGATACATCGCCTTTATAGTCAACTTCCATATTATACCAGCGGGACAGCTGGCGCATAATGGTCTTTATATTGGTATTCCTGAAGCGGAACCTGCCTTCTTTCCAGGCAAGTGCCTGTTCCATATCAGCCTCAGAGATCACAAATCCCTTATCTCCTGAAAGGCTGGCCTGCAGTCCGGGCTTCAGCAAGCTGGTATTTTTACCCTGTGTTAGCTGAACGGCTCCTGTTACAAGGGTGGTTTTCACTGCCTGCTCGTCAGCATAGGCCATAATATTAAAGCTGGTGCCCAGCACTTTTACCTGTATATCGTTCACCTTCACGCTGAAAGGCTGGCTGGCATTGGAGGTTATCTCGAAATAAGCTTCCCCTGTTATCTCTACCACTCTTTCCCTGCCAGTAAAGGCAGTAGGGAAGCGTATGCTGCTGGCGGCGTTCAGCCATACCCGGCTGCCGTCAGCCAGGGTAAGCTGGTATTGCCCGCCATGGGGAGTAGCAACCGTGTTATACATGACCTCATTGTCATTATTTCCTGCTTTATAGCTGAGCGCTCCGTTGGCATTGGTAATGCTGGTACCGCCCTGTTGCGCCAGTGCGCCGTTGCCGGCGCTGTCCAGCGGAATGGTAGTGCCATCTGCCAGGGTAAGCACAGCTTTATCTGAACCGGGAGCCAGCGGTGCTTTTTTAACAGCAACCATCTTTTCCGGCTTTTTCCCCGGCATGGCAAGGTATATGCCTGTAGCCAGTACTCCTGCTACCAGGGCTGCGGCTAGAGAACGGTATATCAGTTGCCTGCGTTTTACAAGACGCAGATGCCGGTATTCTTCCCGCCCATCCTGGAGAATGGTGGTTAGTACAGCCGCTGCATCATCGTCTGTCCACTGGCTATCCGGCACTTCGCCGTATAGTGTTTCTATAATGTCCTGCCGTATAGTGTCCGCATTGGCTTCATTGGCCACTTCCCGGAGAAGTTGTTGGTACTCTTCCTCACTGATCTCGTTCCGCTTATACTTATCAAGCAATAGCTTTATTTCCGGTATTGTCATAAACGATTAGTTTGGCATTCGGTCGATAGAAATAAAGACGACCGTAGAAAAGAAAAGGAGTATTGGGAAAGAAAATTTTTTTCAATACAGAAAAAAAAGCCTGTAAACCAATTACAGGATTAAAAGCAACAATTGTAAACTTCAAACAGGATTATCTGACAGAAGTGTAAACCTATACCAGGATTATACCTGTGGTGCACTTTAGCACCCGCAATACATGCACTAAACATGCTTAAGACATGCTTAAGACATGCTTAAGACATGCTTGAAACATGCTTGAAAGATGCTTGAAAGATGCTTGAAAGATGCTTGAAAGATGCTTGAAAGGGGAGCTGAAAGGGGAGTTGAAGTAAAGCAATTCCACAAACTATATTGATTATCAACGGGAAATATAAGCCTTCACAAAACTCCTCACGGACTGCACAGCCAGTTGCATCTGCTTTTTAACAGTATGAATAGAGATATTCAGCCTGTTCGAGATCTCTTCATTACTGAAACCCTCCTGCCTTGCTATATAGACCTTCTTACGCTCGGGAGGAAGAGAAGAAACCGCCTGATCAACCAGGTTATCATACTGCCTTTCTTCCACCCGGTAACCGGTATCATCTGTTGCAGTAGCCTGATGCTGGTACAGGTAATCATGCACCTTCAAACGGATAGCCTGCTTTTTAAAGCTGTCATAAATATGGTTACGGGTAAGAATAAAGAGATAACTGGTCAGATCCTCCACACCGGGCATAGCTTCCCTTTTCAGCCATACTTTTAAAAAGATTTCCTGCACTACTTCCCGTGCAGTTCCTTCATCTTTCAAATAAAGCATGGCTGCATTAAACACTTGCTTGCTATAATGATTGAATACAAGTGTATAAGCAGATTCGTCACCCCTGGCAATCTGCAGCAATAGTTTCCGCTCCTCCGGTAAGGATGAATAAGGCAATTTCCGTTTTTTTGAATGCTATGATAAAATTATGAACAAAATCCGACATCTGTTAAACCACTTATCACACAGGAAAAAGCTCTTCCCCGCCGTCCTCCCTGTCAAAAAATGACTTTACCGTCTGCAAAAGCCATTTTTTAAGCCATTCCCCCATATAAAATCTGGTTCCCCATAACTATATTGTGGTTTTAACCGGAAATCACATTATGCGAAAGGTCTTAACATTTTTCCTGCTGGGAATCTCCTGCTGCCAGCTATCCTTTGCCCAGAAAAGGGCCGGTAATCCTGTAATACAGGGTTGGTATGCTGACCCGGAAGCTGCTATCTGGGGTAAAGAATACTGGATTTACCCTACTTATTCAGACAAATACGAAAAACAGGTATTTTTTGATGCCTTTTCCTCTCCCGACCTGGTCCGGTGGACCAAACACTCCCGCATTTTAGACACCGCAGCCGTAAAATGGGCTAATAGAGCTATGTGGGCGCCGGCTATTGTCAAAAAGGAAGGGAAGTACTATTTCTTTTTTGCGGCTAACGATATCCAGAACAACAACGAATCCGGCGGTATCGGTATAGCCGTGGCAGATAAGCCCGGAGGTCCCTATAAAGATTATCTGGGTAAACCTCTGATAGATAAATTCCATAATGGGGCACAGCCTATTGATCAGTTTGTCTTCCAGGATAAAGACGGACAATATTATATTATATATGGAGGCTGGCAGCATTGCAACATTGCAAAACTGACCCCTGACTTTAAAGGATTTACCTCTTTTGATGATGGATCAACCTTTAAAGAGATCACTCCTTCCGGTTATGTGGAAGGGCCATTCATGTTCATCCGCAACGGTAAATACTATTTCATGTGGTCTGAAGGGGGATGGGGCGGCCCTCATTATTCCGTCGCCTACGCCATTGCCGATTCTCCGGCAGGCCCTTTCAGACGCATAGGTAAAATATTACAGCAGGATACCGCGGTAGCTACCGGGGCAGGGCATCATTCCGTGATCAATGTACCGGGTACCGACCGTTGGTATATAATATATCACAGACGTCCGCTTACCGAAACAGCTGCCAATAACAGGGTGGTTTGTATTGACGAAATGCACTTCAATGAAGAAGGGTTAATTGTACCCGTAAAAATTACAAGGGAAGGTGTAAAAGCAGATAAATTGAAATAATAAGCTGAACCGGGACCGTTAGGTTCCGGTTCAGTTAACATCTTGTGCCCCATGGCCACAAAACCCTTGCCAGTATTGGGTTTTGGCTACATTTCAATGTTAACAAATTGTATGGTTGTACTGATTTTAGTATCATTATCTCCCTCAAGTCTGTACGGTCTTGTTCTTTTCCGTTTACATACAGCCAGTTCTTGTTAAAATAGTATTTGTATAAACAGCAAATAGGTACTAATTATGTACAACGCATTGGGGATTGTATGAAATGTTAAAATTGAGTACTTTGTATGCGTGATCAGGTAGGAAGTAAATCTGTTTTATTAGAATGTGAACAATGTAAAACAGTTATGAAGTTTTTGAGAACTTGCCATTTTAGAAATTGTCATTTTTAAAATTTTGCAACAATCCGTAGCAGTGAATTGTAATACACGTAACGAGAGAAACTATTGAACTGATCCTGATAAGTGCGAACTTATTTTGATGGACCAGTAAAATTGACCAGGATCTAAGTTGTAAATCAAGTCAAGGACAATGAACACTATTTTTTAATCACAAATTCCTTCGGTGTGTCTATCGGCTATGCCTGCCATACTAGTATCCGTGTGTGTTTACTATACAGGCATTTCCGGTCAAAGAAACGTAACGAACAATAAACAATAAGGCCAAATTAACGTCATCAAACACTATCTGAAATGATAGACAGGAAACTATTGCTTTTAAAACAGCAAGAGGGGGAACTGTATTTTCTAACGACTACCAAAATATAACCGGAACGATGAATTGTAAAAATGTCGCGGGGCGATATGCCCGCCTGTGTTCACGAGTGTGCGTCACTCACTTATTTTCTAACCAAAAACTAAATCGATAATGAGACATCTACGTTTGCTGGTTGTTGCAATGTTGCTGTCAACAGTAGCATTTGCTCAAACAAGACAGTTGCAGGGAACTGTCAAAGATTCAAAATCCGGAGCCCCGCTGGGTTCGGTGAGCATCAAAGTGCAGGGGAAGAATGTCTTCGCTGTAACTGGTGCTGATGGCGCTTTTACCCTGAAAAATGCGCCGGAAGGAGAGTTTTTATTGGAAGTTTCATTGATAGGATATACTTCCAGAGGAATAAAAGTACCTTCTGGTCAATCATCCCTTGATCTTACATTAGAGGAATCATCTTCACAACTGGGAGAAGTAACGGTAACGGCTCTGGGTATTTCCAAAGAATCCAAAAAATTAGGTTATTCCGTAACAAAAGTAGACGGTGCTGCCTTGACCCAGGCTCGTGAAACCAACGTTGCTTATTCACTGGGCGGCCGTGTAGCCGGTCTGAGCGTAAGCGGTACAAACGGCGGTCCCGGTTCTTCTGCCCGTGTACTGTTAAGAGGTATGGCCAGCTTTACTGCCAGCAGCCCCCTGTACGTAATCAATGGTATTCCTATTGATAACTCACAGAGAGGTGCAGCAGGCGAATGGGGTGGTTCTGATAACGGTGATGGTATCTCCAATATCAACCCGGATGACATTGAAAGCATGACTGTACTGAAAGGTGCTTCCGCATCCGCACTGTATGGTACACGTGCTACCAATGGTGTGATCCTCATCACGACAAAGAGTGGTAAGAAAGGTAATATGCAGGTGGAATATAACATGAACTATACCCTTGATAAAGCAATTAACTTTACCGATTTCCAATACACATATGGCCAGGGCCAACACGGAGTAAGACCTGCAAATACCAACGCTGCATTGAACTCTACACGCTTAAGCTGGGGTGAAAGACTGGACGGTGCACAAACTATCCAGTATGATGGTAATTCTTACGCTTATTCTGCTGTAAAAGATAACATCAAGAATTTCTACAGAACAGGTCCCGCCTTCACCAATACAGTATCAGTTTCCGGTGGTGGCGACAAAGGTGTTTTCCGCCTGTCTGCTTCTACACTGAACAGTCTGTCTATTATAGAAAATGGTGGCCTGAAACGTAAAACTTTCAACCTGAACCTGGAACAGAATGTAACCAACAAGTTGAAAGTGAGCGCAATGGTGAACTACATCGACGACCGCTCCGAGAACCGCCCTCAGCTGAGTGATGGTCCTCTGAACGCAAACAACGGTATGTTCCTGGCTAACAACATCAAGGAATCTATCCTGGCTCCCGGTTATGACGTAAATAACAACGGTAAGGAAGTAACCTTTACTGACGATATCTATGTAACTAACCCTTACTTCGTAATAAACCAGTACCAGAATAACCTGGACAGAAAACGTCTGATCACCGCGCTGACCAGCCGTTATGACTTTACCGACTGGCTGTATGCACAGGCGCGTGTGGGTTATGACCTGATCAACGACAGAAGGTTCACCATTACTCCATGGGGTACCGCTTATTCCTTCACTACCCTGAACGGAACACTGGTGAGTGGTAACCTTACCCTGAACACCGAACAGACAAGTGAACTGAACGTAGACGGATTGTTAGGTTTCAAGAAAGAGATCGTAAAAGATCTGCAACTGGACCTGGCAGTAGGTGCTAACCTCAGGAAAAGACAATGGGAACAGGTAGGTGTTACCGGTAATAACTTCATTATCCCTTACGTTTATTCTTACAATAACGTAAACTCTTTTGGCAGGAACTATGACTTCGAAAAAAGAGAAGCACACTCTGCATACTATACCGCAGACTTCTCTTACAAGAACTTCCTGACCATCGGTACTACCGGCCGTTATGATACTTACTCTACACTGCCAAGCAGTAACAGAAGTATCTTTGTTCCTTCAGTAACGGGTAGCTTCATCTTCTCAGAAGTAATTGACATACCTAAACTGAGTTATGGTAAACTGCGCGCTTCTTACGCAAATGCAAGTGGTGAACCGGTAGATCCTTACATCACAAAGTCTTACTACACAGTAGATGGTACTATCAATGGTACAAGCATCGGTGGTTTCTCAATGACACTGCCTAACCTGTTCCTGAAGCCATTCACTCTGGCTGAGATCGAGGCTGGTCTGGAACTGAAGTTCTTCAACAACCGTCTGGGTTTTGACGTTGCTTACTTCCACCGTAAAACCAAGAACGAGATCATCAAGGGTAGTATTTCTCCTTCTACAGGATACACCACAGCTTACTTTGGTACAGGTTCAACCCAGAACAAAGGTCTTGAACTGGCTGTAACCGGTACACCGGTATCTACTGCAAACTTTACCTGGAACGTTTCAGTGAATGCTACCAATGTAAAGAACAAGATCCTGGATATCTACGGTTCAAACAGCAGCAGCACCACGCTGACACTGGGTACTTACCGTCCGCTGAATGCTAACACCGCACTGGTGAAAGGTATGGCGGGTCCTCAGATCATGGCGTACGATTACAAACGTAATGATAAAGGTGAAATACTGTTAACAGACGATGGTCTGCCTCAGCGTAGTGCACTGAAACCAATGGGTAGCGTACTGCCTACCTGGTTTGGTGGTATCAACAACGAATTCAGCTACAAAGGATTTAACCTCTCCTTCCTGATAGATGGTAAATTCGGTAACAAACTGCTGTCTGCCACCAAATTCTACACCGTTTACCGTGGTCTTGACAAAGAAACACTCACAGGCAGGGAAACAGGTGTAACCAAAGCTGGTATCATTGAAAGCACCGGTGCTACAAACACACTTGCTGTAGACCCTCAGACATACTATCAGGCCCAGGCTAACCAGATCTCTGCAAACAACGTACTGGACGCAAGCTTCATCAAACTGCGCCAGGTAACACTGGGGTATACCCTGGATAGCAAAGTACTGGGAAGAATGCCTCTGTTCCAGTCAATCGGCATATCCCTGGTAGCACGTAACCTGCTCGTTTTAATGAAACATACTGACAACATTGATCCTGAAGCAGGTTTCTCCTCACTTATTAACTATGCCGGTATTGAAGGTACAAGTTTACCAAGTACCCGTACTTATGGTGTGAACGTAAACTTCAAATTTAAAAAATGATGAACATGAAAAAAGGACTTCTTTATATAGGCCTGGCGTCAGTATTGCTGACATCGAGCTGTACCAAAGATTTTGATCAGATCAATACTGACCCTACTGCAATAGACGCGGCAAGATATAATGCAAACCTGCTGTTATCAAGGGCACAGTATAACTACGCAAACACCGGTTACAGCCAGCTGCTGTTCCAGAGTATGTGGGTACAGTTGTTATCTTCTACCTTCAACTACTATAGCAACGGTGATAAATATGTGCAATCTTCCGGCCTGACCGGTTACCAGAACCGTATCTGGGAAGAAGATTATGCTGCTGCCAGCTACGCATATGAAATGACCAACCTTGCGACTTCTGCAGGCCTCACAAACCTTGAGAACATCGGTAAGATCATGAGAATACTGATCATGCAGCATATTACCGACCTGTATGGTGATGTACCATATTCAGAAGCATTACAGGGTAAGCTGAATACCTTCACTCCTGCATACGATACACAGGAAGCTATCTACACTTCCATGCTGTCAGAACTGGAAACAGCTACCGGCGCACTGGATGCTTCCAAGGACAAACCAACTGCCGATCTTTTCTACGGCGGCGACATTGCCAAATGGAAAAAGTTCGGTTATTCACTGATGCTGAGAACAGCTATGAGGCTCACTAAAATGAACCCTACCCTGGCTCAGCAGTATGCCGAAAAAGCAGCTGCAGGTGGTACCTTTGCCAGCGTTGCTGACGACGCTGTTGTGAAAACAGATAACTCTACCGGTTTCAGCAATGCTACCAGCAATGCGCTCCGCGTACAGGATGACTTCCGTGAAGTTAGATGGACAGCAAAACTCATCAACTATCTGCGCAGCAACAATGACCCTCGCCTGAGCTATATCGGCGAGATCTCCCCTGACGGTCTGGCTGCCAATAACAACACCGCACTTGCCGGTAGTACCGATTCAAGTGCACAGATAGGCATGCCTAACGGTTATGACCTGCAGGGTGGAGCTACAGATATCAGCAAAGCGCCAGGTTATCCAGGCGGTACCGGTACCGGTACAGACTTCGCTGCCCTGGGTAAATACTCCCGTCCTACTACAGCTCTTTACAGGAATGTAAGCGGACCGGAATTTGTACTGACCTACTCAGAAACAGAACTGCTGCTGGCTGAAGCTGCCGTACGCGGCTGGAATGCCAACGGTACTGCTGCTGTACACTTTGCAAACGGTGTGTCCGGCGCTATGCAGTCACTCGCTACCTTCAGCTCTTCAGCTACCATCAGCGCCGCTACCGCTGCTCTGTGGACAACCACTCACCCGCTGAACGTTTCTTCAACAACCGCCTCCCTCCAGCAGATCAATGAACAGCTGTGGGTAACAAACGGTACACTGATGAACTTCATCGAAGCATGGTGCAACTGGAGAAGGTCAGGTTATCCTGTGCTGACTCCTGTAGTATACTCAGGTGGTTTCTCAAGTGGTAAAATACCAACAAGAGTACCATACTACTCTACAGAGTCTTCTACCAATCCAACAAATTACCAGAGCGCTGTAGGCCGCCTCACTGGTGGAGATACCTTTATCTCTACCGGCGATACATGGTGGGACGCTCAATAATTTTATCTTCCTTAAAAGTTAATGCGGTTTTCATAGACCGCATTAACTTTTATCTTTTATACCTACGCTGAAAAAATGACGGAAAATGATCACCACCACTGAAAAACTGGGCCTCCCTGTACTTCTGCTCCTTATCATGACCTCTCTCTCAGGGAATGTCAGGGCCCAGCAAAAACTATTTCAACAGTTACCCTCCAAAACAACCAATATTAAGTTCAGCAATACCCTTAATGAAACAGAAAAACTGAACGTACTCGCATATGAGTATTTCTATAACGGAGGAGGCGTAGCCGTAGGAGATATTAATAACGACGGACTACAGGACCTGTTTTTTACAGCTAACATGTCGTCCAACAAACTTTATCTGAACCAGGGCAATCTTAAATTCAAAGATATTACCAAAGATGCCGGCAAAGGCCTGGAAGGGAAAGCCGGAGGCTGGAAAACCGGTGTAACAATGGCAGATGTGAACGGAGACGGACTCCTGGATATCTACGTATGCTATTCAGGGAAAAAGAGCGACGACCTGCGCAGAAACCAGTTGTTCATCAACCAGGGAGATGCAAAGTTCGTCGAAAAAGCTAAAGAATACGGGCTGGACGATCCCGGATACAGCACAAACGCCGTATTCTTCGACTATGACAATGACGGAGACATGGACATGTTCCTGCTCAATCATAACGTCATCAAAATAGACAATATGGAGTTTGCCAGGTTCCGCAATGAAACAGATTCACTGGCAGGCAATAAACTATACCGTAACGACAACCAACACTTTACAGAAGTATCCAGGCAGGCAGGGATCATTCAGAATCCTCTTACTTTCGGCCTGGGCGTAGCCGTTGCCGACGTGAACAAAGACGGCTGGCAGGACCTTTATGTAACGAACGATTACAACGAAAGAGATTACCTCTACATCAACAACCATAACGGCACATTCACCGAAGATGCACGGAACTGCTTCGGGCACCTTTCCCACTTCTCCATGGGGGTGGATATAGCCGACTATAACAACGATGGCCTGCCGGACGTGATGACTTTAGACATGCTGCCGGAAGACAATCAACGTCAGAAACTCCTGCAACTGCAGGAAAATTACGAATCCTTTGAGCTGATGCAGTCGCAGGACCTCTACAAACAATACATGCGCAACATGCTTCAGCTGAATAACGGCGACGGTACTTTCAGCGAAATAGGACAGCTGGCTGGCGTATCAAATACCGACTGGAGCTGGACACCGTTGATAGCAGACTTTGATAACGACGGATACAAAGACCTCTTCATTACCAACGGCTACCTGCGGGACTATACCAACAAAGACTTCCTGCGTTACTGGGGAGATTACAAAGTGAAAAAGGCAATAGACAGGGAACCCGTAATGCTCATGGACCTCATCTCTGCCATGCCCTCCACTGCATTGAACAATTATATCTTCCGGAATAATCACAACCTCACATTTGCCAATATGCAACATGACTGGGGCATAGACGCCTCCGGCATTTCCAGCGGAGCAGTATATGCAGACCTTGATAATGACGGAGATCTCGACCTCGTCATCAACAAGATCAATGAAGAAGCGGGTATATACAGGAATATGAGCCGTGAAAGAGATAAAACATCCTACCTGGCCGTTAAGCTGAAAGGGCAGGGGGCCAACACCAACGGCATAGGAGCAAAAGTATATGTCTACGGCAATGGCATCATGCAGTACCAGGAAGTAAATCCCAGCCGCGGATATCTCTCCGCTGTCAGCACACAGTTACAGTTTGGACTAGGTACATCAACACAGGCAGATTCTGTTAAGATCGTCTGGCCGGATAGTAAAGTGCAGCATATGACAAACGTAACTGCCAACCAGCTGTTGACAGTCTCCTATGCCCCGGATGCACCCCTGCCTGCAACACCCGCTGTTCACACACTTTTCAGCAATGAAAACAACCTGTTAACTACTTTAAAATATACAGAACAGCCACAGAACGACTTTAAAAGACAACCGCTGATGATGTTCATGTATTCACAGACAGGGCCCATCTTTGCAAAAGCAGACGTGAATAAAGACGGATTGGAAGATATTTACCTTGCAGGTAACAATGAACAACCTGGCAGAATATACCTCCAGCAGGCCGGTGGAAAGTTTGTAATGGGTACCAAAGTCACCAACGGCGCCGACGATGCCTCCGGAGTAGCCGCTGCCACATTTTTTGATGCCAACGGCGATGGCGCTCCCGATCTCTATGTAGCTAAAGGAGGATATAACCTCTATGATCCCAATACTCCCGTTCTGCAGGATGAACTATACATCAATAACGGTAAAGGCAACTTTACCCCCGCAAAAGATGCCCTGCCTAATGTAAGCGCCAGCAGTAAGGGATGTGTACGTCCGTGCGACTATGACAATGACGGTGACATAGATGTCTTTGTAGGCGGAAGGGTAGTGCCCGGCCAGTATCCCACAGCACCTGCCTCTTACCTGCTGGTGAACAACGGTAAAGGCCAGTTTACCCCAGCTGCCATACCTTTTGCCGCAATAGGAATGGTAACAGATGCACTGTGGACAGACCTCGATAAAGACGGCAGAAAAGACCTGCTGATATGCGGAGAGTTCATGTCAGTAACAGTCTTTGCCAACAAAGCCGGCGGATTTGAAGACGCTACCGGCAAATACTTTGAACAGCAACCCAAGGGCTTCTGGTTCGGTATGTCAATGGCAGATGTGGATGGAGACGGGAATGAAGATCTTATAGCCGGCAACCTGGGACTGAACACCCAGCTCCATGCTTCAGAAAAAGAACCGGTAGAATTGTACTACGCAGACTTTGACAAGAACGGTTCCATAGATCCTTTCCTGAACTTCTACATTGACGGGGTGAGTTATCCTTTTGTAAGCCGTGATGAACTGAATGACCAGATCTATCCCATGCGCCGGAAATTCAGCAGCTACCGCAATTACTCCAATGCAACCATGAAAGATATCTTCTCTGCAGAAGAACTGAAACAGGCCGGTAAGCTCACTGTAAATGAAACAAGAACATGCCTGTTCCTGAACCGTAATGGTCGTTTTGTGCCGGCAGAGCTGCCCGTACAGGCGCAATTCTCCCTTGTATCAAAGATCCTCCCGGGCGATTATGATAAAGACGGTAAAACAGACCTCCTGCTGTTTGATAACCATTGCGATAACCGCCTTAAGCTGGGTAGCTTCGATGCCGGTTATGGCTGTCTGCTGAAGGGAGATGGTAAAGGCGGGTTCACTTATGTAGATCAGCCTGCCTCCGGTCTTTGTGTAAAAGGAGATGTAAAATCTGCAGCAGGAATAGACATTGGCGGTAGTCAATGTATTATGATAGGCATAAATAATAAAGGGATTTCCCTGTATAAAGCAAACTGAACATGAGAAGACTCTTCATTATATTATTACTGGTATCCCGGGTTGGCTATGCACAGCAATATAAAGCCAGCTTTACCGATTATGTGCAGCCGGCGGTCTTTTCCCTGTCTATGGTAATGATGCACGATGTTGTCAATCCCCCGGCGGCAACCCGTTTTTACAGTTACAGCATGATGTCTGCCTACCGTATAGTAGCGGCTCATAATAAAGATATCCCTGGTGCCGCAGCGTTCATCAGGTCATATCCTGACATTATGGTGAATGATAGCGGCAAAACATATGACTACAGGATAGCTGCTGTTTACAGCATACTGGAAACCGGTAAGCTGTTGTTGCCCTCGGGCTTTATGTTGCAGAAAGATGAAGAGAAGCTGCTACTGCTCTTTAAGAAAGATAAGGTACCTGAAAAGATTATCCAGGCATCTGTTGCAGTAGCTGAAAGTATAGCAAAACAAACGGTGCAATGGTCACGTGGCGATGGCTACGGAAAGCTCAGCACCCATGTGCGTTACACTCCGTTGAAAGGAGAAGGGTACTGGTACCCCACGCCTCCTGCTTATATTGAAGCTGTAGAGCCTTACTGGAAAACTATCCGCCCTATGGTGATAGATTCCTGTAACCAGTTTGTGCCGCTGGCTCCCGTTCCTTTCAGCAAAGACAGCAGCAGTGCATTCTACGCGTTAAGTAAAGAAGTATATGATGTAGGAGTAAAGCTCAACATGGAACAACGGGTTATCGCTTCCTTCTGGGATTGCAATCCCTTTGCCGTAAGCACTTACGGACATATGGCCATCGGGTTTAAGAAGATCACTCCCGGAGGCCACTGGATGAATATTGCCGGCATTGCTTCCAGGACAGCAAAGCTGGATTTTGACAGAACAGTGGAAGTACATGCCCTGGCTGCTATTACTATGATGGATGCCTTTATCAGCTGCTGGGACGCTAAATACCTGTCTAACCGCATTCGCCCGGAAACATATATCAACCGGTATATAGACATCAAATGGAAGCCCCTGCTGCAAACACCTCCTTTCCCGGAATATACCAGCGGGCACAGTGTAATGTCCTCAGCTGCATCCGCTTTAATGACCTATCTCTTTGGTGATAACTTCGCATATACAGATAATACTGAAGAGATGTTCGAGATACCTGCCAGGGATTTTACCTCCTTTAACGCAGCCTCTCAGGAAGCAGCAATTTCCCGTCTGTACGGAGGTATTCACTTCAGGGATGCTATTGATAACGGCGTGGTACAGGGACGCAATGTAGGAGAGTATATAGTGGCAAAAATAAAAGCTGCCGGTATAAAACCTGTTTATACCAGCAGTCATTAGTAGGCAGTCTGAACTTTAACAACGCTTACGCATTCTGCCCTCCGTCAACAGTCAATGTAGATCCTGTTATAAAAGACGCCTCAGGGCTGGCAAGGAATGCCACGGCTGCCGCAATTTCTTCGGCTGTACCGTACCTGCCCAGTGCCAGGCTGTTTTTCATCGTATTGGCAAAATCTGTATTGTCAGGGTTCATATCTGTGGCGGTAGGCCCGGGTTCTACAGTATTAACAGTGATGCCTTTTTTACCAAGGTCCCATGCCCATCCGCGGGTATAGGCAGTTACTGCCGCTTTAGAGGCTGCATAGTCAGCAAAACCCGCAAAACCTACCCTGGCGGCAAATGTCGAACCTACAGAGATCACCCGGCCACCTTGTCCCAGGTGCTGTGCTGCTGCACGGGTAGTAGCGGCTACGCCGGTCAGGTTCACAGCATGTAAACGCGCTACATCATTCTGATTATCATAAGTATCTACCGGGCTGTAGGCTGAAACACCTGCATTATTCACCAGTATATCAAAACCACCGAATGCTTTTACTGTCTCTGCAACTGCCGCCGTAGCAGCTATAGGATCTCCACTGTCTGATTGAATGGCCAGCGCCTTACCACCTGCTTTCTCTACTTCCGCTACCAGGGCGGCAGCTTTTTCTGCTGCATTCAGGTAAGTGAACACTACGCTTGCACCATCAGCGGCAAGACATTTTACGATAGCGGCGCCTATACCGCGACTTCCACCGGTAACCAGGGCTACCTTATTTGCTAATTTTGACATGATTATAGATTTTATAGTTTTTTTACATTTTAATAAGATTCAACGCAGGTAACGGTCCGCCGGGAAATTGTTGCAACCGGCCGCCTTCATGAAGAGTACCAAGGTCTATACCCGCAAAACCTATTCTGCTTATAATACCTGCAACTACCTGTTTAGCTGCAGCATCATTGCCGGAATAAAAGATCACCCGTTTACCGCCTGCCTGCTTCGGATCAGTTGCAAGTATCTCAGGAGGGAAGGTATTGAAAGCTTTTACCACTGATGCACCAGGCACCAGCTTAGCCACTACTTCACTGGATGCTGCACCACCAAGATCAGGAACTATGAATCCGGGATTGATAATGGGATTAGTAGGGTCTATCACAATTCGGCCCTTCCAGGAAGGAACACTGCTTGTTACCGCTTCCACACTTTTCCATGGCAATCCCAGGAACACCACGTCTGCTGTCGCAGCTTCCTCGATACTACCCGCCTTTACCTTACTTCCTAACTGTTTAGCTATTGCTTCCAGTGATGCTGCTCCACGGCTGTTACTGATCACGATCTCATATCCGGCTTTCGCTGCTTGTCCGGCAAAGGCCTTACCAATTGCGCCTGTACCGATAATTCCTATTTTCATTGTGTTTGTTTTTTTAGTTTGTAATGACTGATTGACAACACAAAGATGAGGCAGAAAAGCCCCTGGCTCCAATGACGTTTAGCATGAAATACGCCTGACAATTGAAAAGAAAAAGCCTTGACAATTGTCAAGGCTTTTTACTGGATTATAGTAGGTAGTTAGTAAGTAGTACACTATCTTCTGGCAGCATGAGTACGTATCCGGCTGAGTGTCTCTGCTGATACACCCAGGTAAGAGGCTATCATATGCAGCGGTACCCTGCTAAAAATGTCAGGATACTTCTCAATAAAGTTCTGGTATTTTTCTTCTGTAGTATAACTGATAGCGGAATGAATGCGGTTCTGGCTGGCAATATAACTGCGGTGTATCAGTGTGTTAACCATATCATCAAAAGCAGGGATCTTTTTGCGTAGCTCATCATAATCTTCTTTTTTGAAAAGAATGAGCACTGAATCTTCCAATGCGTCAATATTACATTGGGAAGGAGAGCCTGTTAAAAGACTTTCCCTGTCGCCCGCCCACCAGTTCTCTATACAGAACTTCATGATATGCTCAACGCCTTTCTGATCTACCCTGTAAATACGTAGGCAGCCCTTGGCTACGAAACAGTAATGTTTCCATGCATCTCCTTCCTGTAAAAGGTATTGCCTTTTGCGTAGTTTTTTTGTGAAGCTGACAGATTGTATCATCTCAAGCTCAGTGTCCGTGAGAGTAGTTTTTTCCGAGAGATATTTCTGAAAGACTTCAAACATATAACACAAAGATAAGTGAAACCATAGCAAAAAATACTTTCATCTTTTTCTAAGCCATCACAACATTAAAAATATTAAATAAAGCCGGCCGCATGTCCCTCTCAAAAAATTTGAGCAATTCCCCCCCATTAAAAGAACAATCTTTTCGATAACACATACAATCCCCCATTTCGCGATTTTATATACTTCTTCGCGTTTCTCCGAAATACCGGAACTTCCACTTCTCTGATTTCTATCCCACATTATTGATATACAGTCTCATACGCTGATGGCACTCTTATTGGTAACTCCAGTCACAAATAAAACATCAGTTATGAATCCATCTCCGAATTTGTTGTCTCCCGGCAACCACGCCTTAGTATTGATTGACTTCGAAGGTCAAATGGGATTTGCCACAAAAAGCATCTCTCTCAGCGAACTACGCACCAACACCGCTATCATTGCAGGAGCTTCAAAGATCTTCAATGTTCCAACTATCGTAACCACTGTAGCAGAACAATCTTTCAGCGGACCCGTATTCCCTGAAATAGAAGAATTTTATCCCCAGGCCACATCCGGCTATATTGACCGCACCAGCATGAACACCTGGGAAGATGCAGCCGCCTACAAAGCTATTACCGGTACCGGAAAGAAGAAACTGGTACTGGCAGGACTGTGGACAGGTGTTTGCATCGTAGGCCCTGCCTTATCTGCCCTCTCTGAAGGTTATGAAGTATATGTGATCACCGACGCCTGCGGAGATGTAAGCATAGAAGCACATGAACGCGCTGTAACCAGGATGGTACAGGCAGGAGCTATTCCCATCACATCAGTTCAATACCTGCTGGAACTGCAGAGAGACTGGGCAAGACAGGAAACATATGCTGCAGTGACAGGCCTCATGAAGAAATATGGCGGCGCATATGGCATAGGTATCCAGTATGCCCATACTATGTTGCATCACTAATCTATCCCTTTCATAAAGACAGACCTCCATGGTCTGTCTTTTTAATCTTAGACGTGTTACGATTCATTTTTACCATATGTGTGGGGTTGATAGCAGTAAGAGCAAACGCCCAGTCTTTTAAACTGTTACGGTATGATGAAAACTATGCCGGTTTGAAAGATTCCGTACTACACGGCTACAACCGTATAAAGTTCATTCCTCTTTCTGCTGGTAAACAGGTATACCTGTCCTTCGGCGGCGGAGCAAGAGTGGAATATGTTTCATTCCAAAACGAAGACTGGGGCGAGACTGACATAGGGCATAACGACTTCTTCCTGCAGCGCTATGACCTGCACGGAGACCTGCACATCGGCCGCGGACTGAGACTCTTTGTACAGCTGAGAAGCGCATTGGAAAATGGCCGTAAAGAAGGCCCGGGACCTACAGATGAAGACAAACTGAATATCCAGAACCTGTTTATAGACGTCAGCATCTGGCAGCACAGGAACAGCTCACTAAAACTCCGCGCAGGCAGACAGGAAATAGATTATGGCTCCGGCAGATTGATATCTGTAAGAGAAGTGCCCAATGCAAGACTCTATTTCACCGGGCTGAAAATAATGTACACACACCGTAACCTGTCTGTAGATGGTTTTGCACTCATGGCAGATACTACCTACACAGGCGTCTTCGACAATGAGCCAACGAAAGAGATCAACCTCTGGGGAATCTATTCCAGGATGCCTGTTGCTGAAGCAGGTAACCTGGAACTGTATTACCTGGGTATTCACAGGGACAGGTCGGTTTTCGAAGAAGGCGCTGAAAGAGAGAACAGGCATACTATAGGCAGCCGGTTGTGGAAAAGTGGCGGTGGATTTATATACAATCTTGAAGCCGCATACCAGGCAGGAAGCTATGGAAGAGGAAGCATCAACGCATGGACAGCATCTGCCGATGTAGGATATTCCTTCATTCACAGCAAGCTGAAACCTGCTATCAATGTGCGCAACGATTACATCTCGGGCGATAAACATGCCGGCGATGGCAAGCTGCAAACATTCAATCCCCTCTATCCCAGGGGCGGTTATTTCGGCTTCAACTCGCAGATAGGCCCCGCTAACCTTATAGATCTTCATCCTTATGGAACACTGCAGCTGGCACGTAAGTTCCTCTTCCAGGCAGAAGCAGTATTTCATTGGCGATACTCATTAAATGACGGTATCTACAGACCCGGCGGGAATTTTAATATGGCAGGCGCATCGTCAGGCAAACGCTACATAGGCACTGCGTACCTGGTCAGCGGAGTATGGAAGGTCAACAGGTTCCTTACACTAAATACAGGCATACAGTATTTCAAACCCGGCGCTTTTATCAAGGACCTCATACCCGGCGCTAAAGACGGACTATTCATCAACAGCAGGCTTGACTGCAGGTTTTAAGCCCGGACTATTCATAACAAGAAAACAAAACGATCACATGAAAGCGGATATTATCTTATACAATGGCAATATTCACACGGTAAACAGGCAACATCCTATTGCCTCCGCAGTAGCCATTAAAGACGGCAAGTTCATTTCCGTTGGTACAGACCGCGAAGTGATGCAGGCCATACCGGAAGCTGCAATAAAAATCGATCTGAAAAAGAAACGTGTAATACCGGGACTGAACGATTCCCATATTCACCTGATACGCGGAGGACTGAACTATAATCTTGAACTGCGCTGGGATGGAGTTCCATCATTGGCAGATGCTTTGAGAATGCTGAAAGAGCAGGTAGACCGTACTCCCTCCCCTCAATGGGTACGTGTAGTAGGAGGGTGGTCTGAGTTCCAGTTTGCCGAAAGACGCATGCCTACACTGGACGAGATTAATGCCATTGCTCCTGATACGCCGGTATTCATCTTACACCTATATGACAGGGCCTTCCTTAACCGTGCGGCATTAAGGGCTGTAGGATATACCAAAGATACACCTGCACCTCCCGGCGGAGAAATACAACGGGATGCCGGCGGGGAGCCCACAGGACTGCTCATAGCAAGGCCCAATGCTATGATCCTGTACAGCACCCTTGCCAAAGGCCCTAAACTGCCATATGAACAACAGAAGAATTCTACCCGTCACTATATGACAGAGCTGAACCGCTTTGGTATTACCAGCGTAATTGATGCAGGCGGCGGATTTCAGAACTACCCTGACGATTACCGTGTCATCAGCGAGCTGAATGCAGAGAAACTACTTACCGTACGTATTGCATACAACCTATTTACACAACGCCCTAAGCTGGAACTGGAAGATTTTCAGAACTGGACCTCTGCAGTAAATGTTTACCAGGGTGATGATATGTACAGGCATAATGGCGCCGGAGAGATGCTGGTTTTCTCTGCGGCAGATTTTGAAGATTTCCTGGAGCCTCGCCCTGACCTCTCTGAGAATATGGAGGCAGACCTGGAAAAAGTAGTAAGGTTACTGGTTAGTAAGAGATGGCCTTTCCGCCTGCATGCTACTTATAACGAAAGCATTACCCGCTTTCTGAACGTTTTTGAAAAGGTGAACAGGGACATTCCTTTTGAGGGCCTTCCATGGATATTCGATCATGCTGAAACGATCACTGTACAGAATATTGAAAGAGTAAAGGCATTAGGTGGAGGTATTGCTATTCAAAGCAGGATGGCTTACCAGGGAGAGTACTTTACTGACCGTTATGGTGCCGCTGCAGCATTACAGACGCCTCCTGTTAAAAAGATGCTGGAAATGGGAGTGCCCGTAGGTGGTGGTTCAGATGCTACCCGTGTAAGCAGTTACAATCCATGGGTGTCTCTCTACTGGCTCACTGCCGGAAAAACAGTAGGCGGGTTGCAACTGTATAATGAACAGTCAAGGTTGAGCCGTGAAGCAGCGCTGGAGCTGTATACAAAAGGTAGCGCATGGTTCTCGAATGAGCAGGGTAAAAAGGGAGAGATCGGCACCGGTATGCTGGCAGACCTTGCTGTACTGGACAAAGATTACTTTGCTGTGGAAGATGAGCAGGTAAAGAGCATAGAATCTATCCTGACCATAGTAGGAGGGAAGATAGTATATGCTAAGGAAGATTTCTCTTCCTTCTCGCCCGAGCCTGTACCCGTATTACCCGCATGGTCTCCCGTTGCCGTGTATAACGGGTATTATTCTGCTAAAAATAAGGAGAGTAACATAGCAGCTGCTGTACACTGTTGTGCCGGCAGTTGTGATGTGCATGGGCATGATCATAATGTAGCGCGTATGAATAATGTACCGGCGGATAACTTCACTGCTTTCTGGGGCGCTTTGGGATGTTCCTGTTTCGCATTCTGATTTTATCATAGCCGGTCGCAGGCCAGCCCTCATCCCCCGAAAATTGATTTCTCCGAAGGCGAAATTAATTTTTGAGCGGTTTTTCAAACTCAAAAACTATAGAATGGAGTTATTAAAATACCTTTTTTATACCGACGCAGGCTCTGATGTCAACAACCTCGCCCTGCTCATCTATCGCGTCTTACTCGCACTGGAACTCTTCAGAGTACACGGTTTAAAGAAGTTCAGAGTAGAGAATGGACAAAAGGAACACGTACCTAATCCTTTGCACCTTCCTGAGAAACTAAACGCCTTTGTAGCTACATTCTCTGATACAGTAGTGCCTTTCCTTGTAATGCTGGGACTTGGCACAAGACTGGCAATATTGCCTGTGATAGGAGTAACAGCCATCGGGTATTTCGTAGTACACCGGAAAGATAGCCTGGAAGTAAGAGATGTACCATATATGTATACACTCTCTTTCCTGTTCCTGCTGGTCATCGGCGCAGGCACTTATTCACTTGACAACTACCTGTTACATTTATTATTAGATTAGTAAAAACAAACCAGATGGAAATGGAAGAAGTAAAGATCTGGAATATCACCCTGCTGCTTGCCGCCATTGCAGGGTTTTGTGACACAGTAACCTTTGTAGCGGCAGACAGCCTGTTCTCCGCTCATGTTACCGGCAACTTTATCGTATTTGCTTACCAGCTGATCAACAGGCAGGAGCTGCATGCCTGGGTCAAGCTGCTCACATTCCCTGTATTTGTTTTCTCTGTGATGGCTGGTGGCAGACTGGCAGCAAGCACCCTTAACAAGTATCACTTATTACTGACAGAAGGAATATTGTTATGCCTCGGCGGAATAGGGGTTGTGGTGTTTGACGCCATGGCTTTCAACGAAGCCTGGGTAATGCATCTGATTGCGATGATGGTAGTATTTGCTATGGGAGTACAGAATGCCTTTGGAAAGCTTTACAGCAAAGAGACCTATGGCCCTACTACTATGATGACCGGCAACGTTACACAGGCAGCGCTTGATCTCGGTGCATGGTTGAAAGGTGATAAGCCTGCTCTGACCAGTCTGAAAAAACAGGCTGTAACTATCAGCGGTTTCCTTGCAGGATGTGTACTGGGAGCGCTGATAGGGAATTATATAGGTTTGAGCGCAATATTACTACCCGGTATAGGCATGGTGATCTGTTACCTTTTTAAATCCTGAGCCGCTCAAAAAAAGTGCTTTTGCCGCAGGCAAAAGCACTTTTTTTGAGCAACCCTCTCTTCTTAAACCAACCTCAGATAAAATCATGTATAGAATTATACCTCGGTTTCCATCCCAACGTTTCTCTCGCCTTATCAGCATTACACCTGCTATTGGATCCCAACGCAAAATAAGCCCCTTCAGATCCGAAATGCTTCACCGCTTCATCCATACTGATAGAGGTAATATCCCCTTCCTTACCAATCCTTTTACTGACAGACAGCGCAATATCTTTCAATGAAGACTCCCCATTCTCAGCATAGAAATAAGAACCTGCTTTTGCCTTTTCCAGTGCAGCCACGTAAAGCTCTGCCAGATCTGCAATATGTATGTTAGACCAGATATTCTCTCCCTTCTCAATATAAACACCTGTACCTTTTTCTTTAGATGCTTTCAGCAGCATAGGGACCTGTATACTGTCTTTCTTCAATCCCAATCCGTCTCCGTATATCATGGTAGGCACGATCACGATACTGCGTATGCCTTCCTGTGCAGAGCGGATAATATGATTGTTGATGATGATACGGTGTACTTTCTCAAAACGTGCCTCCACGGGTATATCTTCTGTATATACAAAGTCACTTTTCCCGCCGTTATCTTTATTTCCCAGTATGCTTGAACCCGAAGTGTGAATAAACGTCTTACCGGTGCCTCTCAGCGCCTGCAGGAAGGTATCCACAGCATAAGGATCATCTGCATCAGCAGTATGAATAACAGCATCTGCTTTTATACTTTCTGCTCTTAATACAGGGGCATCCTGTAATGTACCCTGTACCGGCGTAATGCCCAGTGATTGTAGTTTCTCCAGGTCGCTTTCTTTTCTTGCAAGCCCCGAAACAGCATATCCCTTATCCATCAGTAACTTCGCGATAGAGCCTCCAATATAGCCCGTAGCGCCTGTAACAAATACTTTCTTTATTGACATGATTTATTGTTTTTTAATTGAACGACACAAATTTACGGCCATGCTATCTATCAATATAATTATTTAAATAGTAGCTTTGTATCAGAAAAATGATTGAGCATGATTGCAAATATGGAATGGTTCCGCACCTTTAAAGCGATCTATGAAACCGGCTCCCTGACAGGCGCTGCACAGGCCTTATACATTTCTCAACCCGGGGTAAGCCTGCATCTGAATTCGCTGGAAGCCTTCACCGGTTATAAACTGTTTGACAGGGCAGCCCGGAAAATGGTACCGACTGAAAGAGGAAAGGTGTTGTACAATTTTATTCTTGAGCCTGTCAGCAGGCTGGAAATGGCGGAACAGCATTTCAACAGGAGCTCGGTCTCAGAGAAAGCAACCATTAGTGTAGGCATGTGCTTTGAAACTTTCCAGTACACGCTGGAACCACATATCTCCCGTTTCCCGTTCAACCTGATCATTAAGTTCGGAGAGTATCCGCAAATGCAGCATGACCTGGATAAAGGAGTGCTGGACCTCATCATCACGCCGCAGAAAGGTAATCAGCAGGGATTACAGTATGTGCCTTTTTCAAAAGAGCGGATAGTCATGGTAGGTGGAAGCAGGTCAGATACCAAAGCATTTAAGAAACTGATCACTCAGAAAAAATTAAAGGAAGCAGAAGCATGGTTGCAGAAGCAGACCTGGTATAGCACGGCGGCAGATATGGATAACCTGAAGAAATTCTGGCATCTTAATTTTAATAAACATCCTGATTTTAAGCCTAACTATATCGTCCCTAATATCTGTTCCATTATCCGTTGCATCAGTGATGGAGAAGGGTTTGCCATTATCCCTGATTTCCTTTGCCAGGAAGAGGTAGAACAGGGTAAGGTTAAGCTGGTATGGGAAGGGAATAACGTTATTGAGAACACCCTTTATTTCGGTACCAGGAAAAAGACCATCTATACTGAAGAGATCAGGCAGATCCAGGAAATATTTGAACAAAGGCATTAAAAATGGCCTTCTGAACAATCTACGCATCAAATTTATAGCCGGCCGCAGGCCAGCTCCGTGTTCAAAAAAGCTTTTGCTGCAGGCAAAAGCTTTTTTGAACAGTGCTTTTGGCATAAGCCCACGCGGTTGGTTTAAAATTTGTGTACTCTGCTGGTATATAAGCTAATAAATAAACTTATTCTGCATTGTTATACCGCCCGCTAAATATCCTGTTGTTGTTTTTGTTGCTATGTGTCTGTAGCCAGGTATATAGCCAGGTACCGGTGCCGGCAGATACCCTGAAAATAGACTCCCTGAATGAAGCCCAC
Source organism: Chitinophaga tropicalis (assembly GCF_009758205.1). GTDB lineage: Bacteria > Bacteroidota > Bacteroidia > Chitinophagales > Chitinophagaceae > Chitinophaga > Chitinophaga tropicalis. Next base: position 50,111 of record NZ_WRXN01000018.1, on the reverse strand, counting down.
CGTCAGGTGGAGGATCTGTCAGGGCAGTATGATATCGGAGATCTGGTCCGGGCGGTGCTGTTTCCTAAAAGGCCACCAGTGCCCAAGAACAGGAAATCTTCCGGTATTATCGTTGTCCCCAATATTGCTTCCAATCCCACTATTGGGTCGCAGATAGGTATTAAGGCTGTTGCAGGTAAGAAATTTGGGAATGATCCTAATACACTATTGTCTGTAGGAGCCACATCTGCTTCCATTACCACTAAAGGCATCATCTATTTTTATATCAGTCATAATATCTATACATCCGGCAATAAATGGAACCTGCAGGGCAGCCTGGTAGCTGCAAAAACTGTAACGCCCGATTACGGGCTGGGAATAGGCAAAGGCTCTGATAAGAGTGAAACAGATAATATCCTTGCCAATCCCGGGCGTACACCCCGTGTGCTGCGTGCCCAGTTTTACAATTTCCGGGAGAAGGTGTATAAGGAAATTAAGAAGAACCTCTTTGCCGGGGTCGGTGTATCCTTCGATATCAGGAGAAAGATCGACGAGAGGGATACCGCCAACAGCCTCACTCCCTATAACATATATAGCGACCGGCACGGGTTCCCGCGGGATCATTATATGGCTAACGGCCTTTTATTCAATGTTCAGTATACTACCCGCGATAACCAGAATCGCGCTTATAAAGGCATCTATGCCGATGCTGGCTTCAGGGTCAACCAGACCTGGATGGGCAGTACGAAAAGCGCGGTACAGTTCACTACCGATTTCAGGAAATATGTAGGGCTTTCTACCCGTAACCCTGCACATGTGATCGCTTTCTGGAACTGGGGCTCTTACCTGGTTAGCGGGGCAGTACCATACCTTGAACTGCCGGGTACAGCCAAAGACCCGGGGTCCCGTAGTGGAAGAGGGTATACCGTAGGTTACTTTAAAGGAACAAAATATAACTATTCAGAAGTAGAATACAGATTCCCCATATTGAGGAATAACTTTATCAGTGGAGTAATGTTCTTCCATTTACAGACAGCCAATGATGAGATTGGTACAAAGTTATTCCAGGAATGGCAACCCGGCGGGGGAGGGGGATTACGCATACTTTTCAATAAGGTTACCCGCACTAACTTATGCCTGGATTATGCCTGGGGAAAATATGGCGCCAAAGGATTTTTCCTCGGTTTAAATGAAGCTTTTTAATCTATAAGTATCCTCCTTGTCTGGTATTCTGATCTCACTTCTGTAAAGCCGTTATTCTTATAGTTGGTAAGTGCATAGGGATGGTCCAGTTTACATGTGTTCAGCTGTATCCATTTGGGACCATAGCTCCACGCTTTCTCTATAGCCCATCTCAGGAAATATTTTCCATAACCTTTACCCGTAAATTCGGGATAGAGACCAAAATACAGTATCTCTGTAAACTCTTCACCTTTTATAAACTCTGCATAGCCTGCAGGTGCGCCATCAATACTGACAATAAAAATGTCAATATTATCTGCATTGATAAGCTCATGCAGCTCATCATCCGGCATTACCAGGCGGTCCAGCCAGTAATGCTTTTCTCCTACTTTATAATAATGCTCGCGGTAAACTTCTACGTCTATCGGCTTCTCCAGCAACGTTATTTTTACATTGTCTGCCGGTACCAGTATTTCTGCCGGAGGCGTATGCATTTCCAGGTAAGTAACCAGCGTCTGGCAGGTGCCTATTTTCTCTTTGTTGATGTTTATAGCCATATTATTATCTTGTAATATAAATATCGGTAATTCTACCGATATTTCAAATTATCGTTTAAACAACCGATATTTTAAATTATTGGTAATTTAGCCGATATTTGATTTATGACAAGTGTTATTACCGGAGATATTATCAATTCACGGAAAATGGATGATCCGGCAATCTGGTTAAATCCATTGAAAGCCCTTATGCGGGAATGGGGGAAATCCCCAAAGACATGGGAGATATATAGAGGTGACAGCTTTCAGGTAGAAATAAACGCTCCTCAACATGCTCTGTTAGCAGCAATCCGTATTAAAGCCTGTATAAAGTCTATTGAAAAATTAGACGTGAGAATAGGTATCGGGATAGGAGAGAAGAATTATGATGCTCCGAAAATTACCGAAGCTAACGGTGAAGTATTTATTAATTCCGGGGAGATTTTTGAAGAACTTAAAAAATTAAAACAGCACCTTGCCATCAGAAGCCCTTGGCCGGAATTAGATAATGAACTAAATTTAATGCTTCGTCTTGCGTCGATAGTTTTAGATAAATGGAGTGCTGCTACAGCACAAATAGTAGCAGCATCAATTGTTAACCGCAATCTTTCACAAAAAGAGCTTGGTGATAGAATAGAAAGGACGCAATCTACCATTAGTGAAACTCAGAAAAGAGCGCATTATGACGAAATAATGGATTTGATAGCCTTTTATGAAAAAAGCATCGTAAAGAAAATCAGCTGATATGATACTTTTACTTCAATTCTTTTTGGCTCATCTTCTCGGCGACTTTTTTTTACAAAATGATAAAATGGTTGCCAATAAAGAGTTGTTGAAATGGCGCTCTCCTTACTTGTATGTGCATGTTTTCATACACTTCATTTTAATTCTTTTAGTTACCTGGAACTATAGTTACTGGAAAGCAGCATTAATAATTATGGGTTCTCACCTGCTTATTGATGGAGTAAAGTTACAGTACCAAAAGCCAGGAAACCAAAGAACATGGTTTTTTATAGATCAGATCATCCATTTAGTTGTATTATTTTTCGTATGGTCATTCTATGAAAAAGTAACTTTGGATTACGCAGCTATAGTTACTCCCAGAACATTGATAATCACTACCGCTATTTTATTCGTATTGAAACCCGCATCTCTGCTTACAAAAATAGCAATCTCTAAATGGACGCCGGATACAACTGCTCATCCCGGGCCACATACAATAGTAATTGAGTCCTTAAAAGATGCCGGTGAATGGATAGGATTTCTTGAAAGATTAATGATTCTTATCTTCATTTTGTTAGGGAAATGGGAAGGAGTTGGCTTTCTGCTGGCAGCGAAGTCGGTATTTAGGTTTGGAGACTTAAAAGAGCCCAAAGAAACCAAGCTCACTGAGTATGTGGTGATCGGAACATTTCTGAGCTTCTTCATAGCCATTCTTACAGGAATTATTACCAACCAGCTATTAAGTATATTGTAAGATAGCTGTTAAACATAAAAAAGAAGGTCCCTCCCCAAAATCCCTAATTTTAACTATACCCCTATTCACCAGCCCCATCTATATTTGCGCTTTATATAAACAGGAAAACGATGAACACGCAAAACGAACTGGGTGGGCTTGTCTATAAATCGGCTCCGTCCAAAACCTTCTTTTACTTCTCTGTCGTAATAATGATCTTATTTTCAGCTATATGTGCATTGATTTACTTCGGAGGGATCTTACCCGTAAAAAACGGCACTGCCCATTTTTCCGGGGATATCAGTGTATTGTACGGCGCCATAGCCTTTATTATGACATTAGCCATCCTGATAATACTCCTGGCTAATTATCGTACTAAAGGGGCCGTATTTTATATATGTGAGCAAGGGATCATTGCTGATCATAAGGGACAGCAAAAAGCAACCCGTTTTGCAGATATGCGTGACATTTACCTCTTTTCATCCGGCAGGCAGCTTTATTTCCTGAATAACCTGGCCTACCGTAGTAACGAGCATCAGGAATGGCAGGCCATTCCTACAACATACAGGAATTCAGCTAAGGTGATTGAGTACATTCGTACACAGCATCAGGCAATACATGCGCCCAAAGTATTACAGCATTTATCTGCTGGTAAAAGCATCACCTTTCATTACATCGATCAATCTGCAGTGATCGCTAAAAAATTCACGGCAATCGGTACAAAATCGTTTCTGAAAGTGCAATCTAAAGAGCTTATTCTTCAGAAAGATTCATTAAAGATAGGAGACCAGCTAATTCCGTTATCAGATGTTCAACGCTTCTCTGTCAGCGACTGGACAAGCCAGATCCAGCTGTTTGACAGGCAGGGCAAACCATTGTTGAAAACATTCTTTTCCTCCGTTTTTAGCGGAGATACATTCGTATTCGTGTTAAATAGGCTTGTTAACCCATAACGACGACCAAACACATTGACTTGTTAACCTCTAAGTGGTCATAACTATAAATGTATAGTTGTGACCGCTTTAATTTAAAAGTATACTGCTGACCCGGCTTACCCATCTGGCACGCTTTTTCTACTGAAAATCAGTAAACAAAGCATATGTACAGTAAAGTAAAAATTGCAGGGCATCCTGTTCACCCGATGTTGGTAGCCTTCCCGGTTGCCTTTTACACGGCTACGCTTGTCTGTTACATTACCTACAGTTCCAACCAGGACCCGTTCTGGTTCAGAGTGGCTGTAGTGGCAAACATTGCAGGTGTGGCCACGGCAGTACTAGCTGCGCTGCCTGGCTTTATTGACTGGCTGTTTATACCTAAAGATGTCGGCGCAAAAAAGACAGGTCTGTTTCACATGATTTGTAACGTGCTTGCTTTAATATGCTTCGCTATTGTGGCTTTTACTGAATGTGGAAAGTGGGATGAGGTTAAACCTGTACTTGGCCTGGCTATTCCGCTTACTGTTATAGGATTTGGATTAACACTGGTTGCAGGATTTTTAGGATGGACCCTGGTTCAGAAGCACCATGTAGGAGTTGATATGGAGCATCAACCTGGGAAAGTCTGAATGAAAAAAAAGGGATAGCCATCAGAAAATGACTATCCCTTTTTAATTATAAAAATGTTACCTCTCCCGTTTTCAGGTTATAAAAAGCACCTACTATCTTTATCTCTCCCTTATCTTCCATTTCTTTCAGAATAGGGCTTTTGGCTCTTATTGTTTCAATAGTATTAGATATATTCTTCTTCGCTACATAATCCACAAAATCATAATTTTTAGAAGTCTTCTCTCCCTGGTAGTCCTGCGCCTGTGCTACTGCCGGCTGGATCTTTGTGAGCATTGCTGTGATGTTACCCAGTTCCACATGGTCAATAGCTGCTTTGATAGCGCCGCAGGACGCATGTCCTAACACTACTACCAGTTTGGCGCCTGATACTTTACAGCTATATTCCAGGCTGCCCAGCAGGTCTTCGTTTACAAAGTTACCAGCCACCCTTCCTACAAACAGATCGCCTATTCCTTTATCAAACAGGTCTTCTACCGGTACACGGCTATCTATACAGGAAATAACCGCTGCTTTGGGATATTGCCCCGCAGCTGCCTTTCTAACCATAGCAGAGTGGTTCCGGGAAGTAAGATTATTGCTGACAAACCGTTTATTACCTTCTTTCAGACTTTGTATCACAGCATCTGGTGTAAGGACTTTCTGTTCTTCTGCTGTCAGTACTTTCTCATGTACAGGTGTTGTTGCCGCTATAAGCTTAGGTTTTTGCTGGGCGTTTACTGATGAGTGAAAACATGTAGTTAGCATAGCCATAAAAGTAATGGCAAGGGGTGTGCTCAATTTTTTCATTGTTCCATTAAAGTTTGCGGAGCAAAAGAAGAGAATTTTTCAATAGCTTTCCTGAGGCTATCCCTATTTTAATGCTTTTTTAATTCAATAAGAAAATGCCAGTCTCCTCTTCATTTCTTCCAACACATTGTAAATGATAGGGCAACGGCCATAGTGCATCAACATGGCAAAGAGGCGGTTGGTAAAATGAGGTTGACTCAGGCCGGGAAATTCACGGCATTCTGCAAAGCGTTGTTCGTAAATAGTACAGCGGTTGTTATTAAGAAAATGGCAGGGAATAGTATTGACAACCATCATTGTATTGTCAGAACCGTTTTCAATATATTGTTCCTTCACATTATCTTCAGAGCGGTTTAAATGTGCCGCCAGTCGTCTTACCTCTTCCTGCGTAACATTGATCATCAATGAGCGGCAACAATTGCCGCAACTGGTACAATCTATCTGCGGAGTAATAATAGCATCAAGCTCCTGTGCAAGCTCATCAATATCAGCAGGTTCCTGTGTACGGAGAAATGCTCTGAATGCCTGGTTTTCAGCTTCCTTTTCCTGTGCCTCCAGCGCAATAATGTTGAGTTGTGTAGTGATTTTCAAGCTGCTAAGATACGCAAAAGAAAGAAAGCATAGTATGCCGGTTCAGATTCTTAGCCGGCCGCAGGCCCTATCCCCCCTCAAAAAAATAGATTTTGCCGAAGGCAAAATCTATTTTTTTGAGCAGTTTCTTTGTATAAATCCTAATTGGTGCACTAGATCTGTAAGCATACATTAATTCAGCGAAACTTTATACCGCTGTAACGCTTCCATAAAATAATAATCAGCATACACCAGCGGCACATCTATCTCCGTATTATGCGGAATGCTTCCCACACTGTGCATCAATATAAAGTTACCATTCTTTTCCTCCGGCGCCCTGTACGCAGGACTTGCCAGTGAATGCAGCATTTTGATCCCCGCCTGGCGGAATTTCAGCCCTTTACTCTTATCTGCATAACCACTCAGCTCAAACAATGCAGAAGCTACAATAGCAGCAGCAGAAGCATCACGGTACTTCACTTTTATTTTGCTGGCACTGGAGCGCACACCAGGTACATATCCTTGCTCCTGCGCGTTAAAATCCCAATACGGTATTTTGTCGGCAGGTAGGTTCCTGTTATCCAGGAACCAGTCAGCCATACCAATTGCGGTCTTCAGAAAGCGCGGGTCTTTCGTTTCCCGGTAAATCATAGTGAAACCATATATCCCCCATGCCTGGCCTCTTGACCATGTAGAATTATCTGCATAGCCCTGCGCCGTCTCCCGCGTCAATACTTTACCATTCGCCGTATCGTAACAAACCACATGATAAGAGCTGTAATCCGGCCTTACCTGGTTCTGCATGGCAGTCTCCGCATGACTCACCGCTATATGACGGAAGCTGGTATCTCCCGTCTCTTTTGAGGCAAAGAATAGCAGTTCGAGGTTCATCAGGTTGTCAATGATCACAGGATAATTATATAGCTGCTGACTATGCCACGACTTGAAAGCATTCCATGATTTAATACTCTTTGTCACAGGATTGAAACGGGTACTGAGCGAACGGGCTCCCTGTATAAGTATGTCCCGGTACGCTTTATTTCCCGTAAGTCTATAAGCATTGCCATAGCTGCAATACATCATAAAGCCAAGATCGTGATGCTGCGTGAAATCTTTCAGCGGTTCCAGCTTCTCCGTCCACTTAACAGCTGCCTGCTGTAACACCGGATCCTTTGTCTGTTCATAAGCATACCAGAGAGTGCCTGCAAAAAAGCCAGGCGTCCAGTCGTACATAGAAGTGGTGATCATTTTCCCTTCTTTATTGATAGTGCGTGGAAAAGCCAGGCTATTGCGGGATTCTGTATCCTTTAACATGTGCCTGAGCTGTTGCTGCGCAAAGTCTGCATTACTGCTGATAAAATCCTTTTCTTCGCTTAGCGGATAAGCAGTCAGGCCGGCAGTAAGAATGAGATAAAGCAATGGTTTCATAATCTTTATGGTGTCACTTTTATGATAAATTCCCGGACAATCTGTTTTTCTTCATCCAGGGTATGATTAAAGGCAACGAAAGTGGCCCTGTACACGCCGGCAGCCGGATAAGCATAAGCATATCCCGCTTTATCCGGTTCATTAACGCTCTTGATACCTGCACTCACATCAGGAGGAACACGGCCTGCATAAAGTGGTTTGGTGATGATCCAGCTGGTATTGGTAGATGCACTGCTGTTGCCACCGGTGATTTTGAGATCAGAAGCAGATATTGTCCACCTGCCATTGGCCGGGCTCCATACATTGCCATACCGTGTCCAGTAAGCCACATCTGTTGATAGTGCGCTTAGCGGAACAGTCTTTTCAGACAGAACATTATTTACTGTAAACTCTGTAATGGTCCATGTACGCTGTTGGGAGCCGGTTACTCCGCTGTATTTGAAAGCAATAAAGAGAGAATCGTTCTCATTAGCCACCAGGTCTGTCACATCAGCAACACCAAAAGGTACTACAGTAGCACTGGTAGCCAGGGCACCGCGGGTACTTATATCTGTCCATTCCGCATTCATTACAGAAACAGAATCAAGACCAGCCAGTTTATTGGTAGCCAACACCTGCAATGTATTCACCTGAGTACCCGATTCTGCTTTGGAAGAAAAACTCAACGTAAGCTGCCCCAGTTTGTAAGTAGAGGTTCGGCTATCATAACGCTTTCCCGCTTCTCCGGAATAGAACGCTATATTACCAATAGTGCCGCTGAACCTGAACCGGGTGGTGTCTCCCAGGCGGTAAGTGAATGTATCCGACACCATCCTTGCCGGATCTAGCGAAACATCGAAGCTGGGCGTATCTGTTTCCAGCTTTTTAGAGCAGGCGGCTGCAAAGAAAGACAACAGTATGATGAGTGATTTTTTCATGTTCGTGTTTTTAAGGATTACCAACCTTCATTCTGTACCAGTAAGCGATTAAGATTGAGTTCATAGGTAGGCTTCGGCAGCAGGACATGCCTTGCGCTCACATTACGCAGCCCCTGCAGCCCGTTGGGATTACCTGTAGACGTAACTCCCGCGCCATTGGAAGTAGCCCATACGGCAAAATTCTGCATGTCTGTCACAAAGTTCCCCCATCGTATCAGGTCTGCTTTCCTTACCGCCTCAAAACACAGCTCACGCATTCTTTCATCGCGTATTGCCAGCTGGAATGTTTCTTTGTTAAGGCCTGGCGTAAGATCAGCTTCATTGCCAACGGTAATGGTAGCCGTTGCACTTGCCGCCGGACCTGCATATGTAAACGCAGCGCCGGTTATCTCCGCGCTGGAAGCCCCGCTGGTATGGGTCGGTGGAGTATTGGTGGAAGTACCTGCCATTGTTACGGTGTACAGCACATTGCCATTGGTGATCTGCATGCCTTCTGTATAGCTGATGCCCGGCGTCCAGAAAGTACCTATCACTACAACAGGAGAGGAGGTATAGTAAGAACCCGCTGTCAATGCCCCCGGACTATTCAGATAAATGCCGGTGACTTTGCCACCTGTAACGATCGCCGTTCCGGTAGCGCCTGAACCCCCTCCACCGGTAATGGTAACTGCAGGTACTTTGGTATAACCACCGCCCTGGTTCGTCATAGTGATGGATTTCACTACATTTCCATTCAGCAGCCCATATCCTCTTTTCCTCACCTGGTTAATGTACGTATATGCGTTAGCAGGGCCATTCACATAGTTCTCCGCTTCCGCCCGCATAAGCAACACATCAGAATAGCGTATCACAGGCCAGTTTATATTGTAGGTACCACCAGCGCCATTTGTATTGCGGATAGCCTGAGATACATACTCCCTCCTGAATTTACCCGCACACATCTGCCAGGGATTCGGACGTGCCGCTTTAGTACGGGGACTGGTCCCGCTGTATATGTAATTTGCACAGTTCCAGTCACGGCGAATATCCAGTGAGGATTTGTTAGGGGTTGCAGTACTGCCGGGATCCACTTCATAAGAATCAAACAGCTTCCTGGTCACCCATACCCAGGCGGCCGAGTTGTAGGAGGTAGAATCCAGCGCTGTAAGGGTAGACTGTATACCCACAAAGTTGCCTATATCATTCCCGGATTTGTTAACCACACCGGCGGCAGCGCCGAGAGACCCCAACTCCCAGATGTTTTCTCTTACATCATACTGATCTCTTGCCAGGTTAATGAATATCTGCCGGTAATCAGGGTTCAATGCATGAAGGCCTGAATTGATCACCTTATCGGTATAGGTGATCACATCCTGGTATCTGGCAGTATTATTCTGCGGATAGCCTGCCCAGTAGAGATATACCCGGGCAAGCATAGCCTGTACAGCAGTCAGCGTAACCACATCGTTGAAACTTGTCTGGGCCACGGTATAGTCTTTCAGCAGCACTTCCGCCTCTTTCATATCTTTTTCAACCTGGGCATACACATCCGCCTGTTTAACGGGGGGAATGTTCACTTCATTGATAGCAGGAGTGTGTAACACTAATGGCACATCACCATAATTACTGGTAAGAATAAAATACAGGAACCCACGCAGGAACAATGCCTGTCCTTTAATGATATTCCTGCGGCCCTCATCCATCGCCGGTTTGTCAATGTTATCCAGCAATGTGTTGATATTGTTGATGCCCACATAGGAATAACGCCAGATGTTGCCTACATACACCAGTGAAGCATCGTAATTGTAACGGAGACCACGCGCATCGCCATCTGCAGTACGGTTAGACATCACCTCGTCCGTAGTGGATACAAAATTGAAGCCCATCACCTGTGCATATAGTTCCGGTCGCATCAGGTCTCCGTACACACCATTCAGCGCCTGTTGCAGCTGTGTTTCCGTTTTGTAATAATTTTCTGTTGTATAGAAATCCGTCGGTTTGGTATCAAGGAATTTTTTGCAGGAACTAAGCCCCGCTATTGCTATACATGCCAGGATGCAGATACGTTTCATGTTCAGTCAGTTTAGAAGGTTACACTTAAACCAGTCACATAAGAGAGGGAATGCGGATAAATGGCATAATCAAAACCCGGTGTAAGGTTGCCAGGCCGGCCGTTCACTTCCGGGTCCATACCGGAATACTTCGTCCACGTATAAATGTTCTGTGTAGAACCATAAATACGAAGGTTCCTGATCTTCATGCGCTTCAGCAGGGCCCCCGGCACATTGTACCCCAGGGAAACCGTCCGTAGCTTCAGGTAAGAGCCATCTTCGATCACACGGGAAGAGTAAGCCGCATTGCCCATACCACCGGCACGGAATAGCGTGTTGCTCGGGTTGGTAGGTGTCCAGCGTTTGGAATAAGTGGCAAACTGGTTCAGGTTCGGGTTGTTCACAATACCCCCTTCAAACACATAACGGTTCGCATTGATAATATCATTGCCATAAGACCATTGCAGCAATATGTTCAGATCAAAATTACCGTAACGGAAATCGTTGCTGAAACCTCCTGTATGTTTGGGTAAACCACTGCCAATAATAGTGTAATCCTGGTTGTTCACCTGCAGGTCCCCATTCAGGTCTTTGTATTTGACATCTCCCGGGCGGATAGAATTACGTGCCGCGCCATTGGTAGTTACATCCGGTTTAAGCAGGTAAGTACCATTCGGCATCATATCGAAATCAGAATACTGGTACACTCCGTCAAACACCAGTCCGTACATTTCTCCCAATGGCCTTCCTATTACAGAGATGTAGGGGGAGAGACCAGAGAAAGTAGTATTGAAGAATGTACCTGAACCTGAAAGAATGGACTGTTGTCCTTCTGCGAGCGATAGTATTTTGTTTTTATTGAAGCTGATATTGAAGCTGCTGTTCCAGCTGAATTGTTTCTTATCTATGATCACCCCTGCTATTGTGATCTCCAGGCCTTTGTTCTGCAGCTTACCCACATTCTTGAATCCCTGCGCGCTCTCTATGCCATGAGCATAAGGTAATGAGGCATTCAGCAAAAGATCTTTCGTAGTACGTTGATAGGCGTCAACCGTCAGCGTCAGTCTGTTTTTCAGGAAGGCCAGATCCAGTCCTATATTGGTTTGCTCATTGGTTTCCCAGCGCAGGTCCGGGTTACCGGAAGATATCATTACGGCCCCTATGCTTAATGGCCCGTTCCCCGAAGAATACCAGTACTGGTTATTGGTCAGCTGCAATTGAGGCAGGTAAGCAAAATCTCCCACCCGGTTATTCCCCGAAGCACCATAACCCAGTCTTATCTTAGCATCAGTGATAAAACTTACTCCCTTCATGAACTCCTCACTGCTGAAGCGCCATGCGGCAGATGCAGAAGGAAAATAGCCCCACTTGTTCCCTGCTGCAAATTTGGACGAGCCATCTGCGCGGAGTGAAGCTGTGAACAGGTATTTCGAATTATAATCATAATTCACACGCAGGGCGCCTGACGCCATCGTCCATCCTGAACTGAGAGAGGTCAGTGAAGTATTGGCAGGCGCCGCCAGGTCTATCGCATCCAGTCCAAGATCTTCATTCGGGATTTGATTAGCAGAGAGCTTCCGCTGTGAATATTTATATCCCTGCGCCTCGAATACGCCGAGCACTGTCAGGTTATGCACCTTATTCCAGCGTTTACGGTAGGTCAGCGAGTTCTCCGAACGCCAGAGTGAAGACGGCCTGAAGTCTATACTGCCGTTTACGCCATTGGAATTCCATTTACTGCCGGATTGCGTTTTGGAGTTGTTGAAAATATCTATCTCCGTATTCACAGTATTGATCCCACCTGCTACGCGCAACGTCAGTTCTTTAGTGATCGCATATTCTGCATAGGCATTGGCTATGAGGTTGTTCACCCTGTTCATAGTATACTGGTTCCTGATATTCTGTAACGGGTTCACACGATAGTCCTGGTTGTTGGCCAGTTCATTGCCCGGGTCATAAAACTCGTCCACCAGGTTCACAGTACTGTCTCTGCCGGCAATACTGGTTGTTGGCCGGAAACCCCATACAGAATATAATGTGGTGGCAGAAGCATAGAAGTTGGTAGCAGAAACAGGTATACCATAGGTTTCATTGTAGGCGTAATTTGCATTGAGACCTACCTTCAGCTTGCTATTCACAGTCTGGTCAAGTGAGAACCTACCCTGGTAACGTTTAAAACCGCCGTTAATGATAATACCCTTCTGGTTATTGTAGTTACCGGAAATTGAATACCTGGTCTTATCATTTCCTCCCCGTACAGCTATATCATGGTTTTGATTCTGGCCCACACGGTAAATATGGTCCTGCATATCTACTGATTCCTTATTGCGGTAATCCTCCAGCGTTGCACCACCGGCCAGGTAAACAGAATCGTAAATAGCCGGGTTGATATCGCCCACGTATCGCACAAATTCATACGCATTCATTAACGGTATCTTATTCGGGATCTGTTGCCAGCCATAATAACCATTATAAGTAACCTGAGGTACGCCTGTTTTACCTTTTTTCGTGGTGATGAGAATAACCCCGTTAGACCCCCGGGCGCCGTAAATAGCGGTGGCAGAGGCATCCTTCAGTACGTCGATCGACTCAATATCTGCCGGACTGATCGCATTTGCATTGGAACTTTCCGTCGGGAAACCATCAATGACAAAAAGAGGGGAGTTGTCCTGCGTAATAGATCCCGCCCCGCGTATCACAATATTGGCGATAGAACCCGGCTGACCGTCATTACTCGCCACAGCCACCCCTGCTACCCGGCCTGCCAGTGCTTCATCGAACGACTTTACCGGCGCTTTTTCAAAGTCCTTCATATTCACACTACCCACAGCGCCGGTCAGATCTTTTCTTTGCTGGGTGGCATATCCCACTACAACTACATCGTTAAGCCTGCCGGCCTGATCGCTCATCCGTATACTGTACTCCGTCCTGTTGTCTGTCACCTGCTCCGTTTTCCCGAATCCTACAAAGGTGAATACCAGCGTAGCGCCGGTGGAGACAGAAATTGTAAAACGGCCATTCCCGTCCGTGGTAGTACCGGTCTTTTGGTCCTTTACTATTACAGTCACTCCTAATAGTGGTGTGCCATCTTTGTCCTTCACTGTACCGGACACCGTTTTTTTCTGTTGAGCAAAAAGGGAAAGAGGAATGAGTAAGATCCAAAGGAACCATCCCTTACAGGTTGATTGACATTTCTTTTTCATAATAGTGGAATTGAGCGATAGTATATCAGTTTAGTCTTTATCTGGCCGCAGGCCAGAAAGTCCCCCCTCAAAAAATCGATTTTGATAAATTAAGTTGAATGCTGGTTGATATACAAATATGTCATAACCGCTCCGTATCAAGGGTAGACAATCGTAAATGATTGGGGTGAATTTTATAAACCCCCTTAAAAACACTGATTATCAACGCTGATTTAAAATTTTAGCTGGCCGCAGGCCATCCCCTGCCCTCAAAAAAATTCATTCACCAGCGCTCCCTCCCTCTCCCGAAAAATGAGTTTCGCCGAAGGCGAAACTCATTTTTCGGGCAATTTTCCGCATAAAAATTAAACAGACACCCTTCTAAAAAACACCTCTCAGCTGCATACAATTCTTATATTAGAGAATGATTTCCAGGTGCTTTCTGTTCTTATCCCTGCTAATACCCGCTTTCTTTTCGAAAAGCAACGGGCAGGATGTGACGTTCAATCACCTCACTGTAGAAGACGGACTATCGCACAACGCAGTGCTATCTATTGTACAGGACTCCCAGGGTTTCCTCTGGTACGGTACAAACTACGGCCTCAATCGCTACGACGGCACCCGCTTCAAAATTTACCGCCATCAGGCAGAAGACAGCACCTCCCTGCCGGATAACCAGATAATGAGCCTGTACCGGGACAAAAAGAACACCCTCTGGATAGGCACAACCGCAGGCCTTGCCAGGTATGACCCGGAGCACGACCGCTTTGAGCGTATCCCCCTTGACCCCGGACGATCAATTAATATCAACTGCATTTACGAAGACAGCAAGGGCCGCCGCTGGATAGGCGCCAACAACGGACTTTACCTGCAGGATGGTAAGCGGCTGGAATTCTTTACCCCCGGTAAGATTGCAGCTTATGTAGTACGCTGTGTATATGAAGACCGGAAAGGTAATATCTGGATCGGCACCAGCAACGGTCTCACGAAAATGAGCGGAAATCATTTCGAAACATTCCGGCATGAAGAGGGACAGCCTTCCAGCCTCGCCATGAACTTCATCACCGCCATCACCGAAGACAGATACGGCAGATTATGGATAGCTACGCAAACCGGTGGTATTAATATATATGATCCCGCCACCAGCCGTTTTTCCCTGCTGGCCCAACCCACCATCATTAATAATATTGTAAGACGGATACTCCGGGATAAAGCCGGCAACATGTGGGTAGGTACCCAGGAAGGCCTTAGTATCATTGACCCCGCCAATATGGCGGGCAGGCACTATCAGCAAACGGTAGGGAACAACAACAGCCTCAGCCAGAACTCAATTCACAGTATTTATGAAGATAACAACGGGGGCATCTGGATAGGTACCTACTTCGGCGGCGTGAATATGGTACATCCCTATGGCACCTCTTTTATAGCCTGGCAGCACCATCCCCCGCTAAACGGCATAAGTAATAATGTGATCAGCACCATTCATGAAGATGCACAGCACAATTACTGGATCGGTACAGAAGGTGGTGGCCTGAATTATTATAACCGTACTACCGGCCGCTTTACCTCTTATAAACATGACGCAGGCAATCCCTCCAGTATCGGGTCAAACCTGGTGAAAGTGGTATATGAAGATAAAGATCATAACATCTGGGCCGGCACACATGGCGGTGGTCTGAACTTGTTGCGGCAGGGGAAGTTCAGACGCTTCTTCCACGATACAAAAGATCCCGTCACCTTTTCCCGGGAAGTAACAGCCATCCTGGAAGACAGCCAGGGCCGGTTCTGGGTGGGGACCAACAACCAGCTCCACCTGCTGCATCGCAAAGGGCAGGAACTGGAAAAACAGGCTGATTCAGCGCTGACAGGTATAGCCACCCGGCAGTCCATCCGCTATATTTTCGAAGATTCCCGTCATCGCATCCTGTTAGGTTCTACCAGCAACCTGTACGTGCTTGAAGGAAACACTATGCGTATACTCCGGCAGGGCTATGTCAATTCCATACAGGAAGATTCAAACCACAACATCTGGGTGAGCGTGTACTTCGGTGGATTGATCAAATACAATACAGACCTGGAACAACTGGCGCACTACACAGAAAAGGACGGCCTGCCAAATGATAATGTACTCGGTTTACTGGAAGATAACCAGCATTATTTATGGATCAGCACCCACAATGGCCTTGTCCGTTTTGATCCCGCCCGCAATACATTCCAGACCTATACGGTAAGCGACGGTATTGCCGGCAATGTATTTAATTACAACTCATTTCTGAGGAACAGCCAGGGCGAATTCCTCTTCGGCGGATACAACGGTATCACCAGCTTCTTCCCCGAACGGATCATTACCAACACACATCCCTCGCCTGTCCGCTTCACCGGGCTACGCCTGTTTAATAAACCGGTAGGCATAGGACAGGATGACGGTCTGCTCAGGCAGGATATCAGCTATACGAAAACCTTACGTTTCCACCATGACCAGGAGGTATTCACGCTGGAATTTGCATTGCTCAATTATGTAAAAAGTAATAAGAACCGATATGCATACCGGCTTGAAGATGCAGACCGCGACTGGATTGAGACTGGTAATCCGGCGGTGACATATACCAACCTGTCTTCCGGCCACTATACATTCTGGGTGAAAGGCGCCAATAACGACGGCGTCTGGAGTAAGCCTGCGCGGATGGACATCACCATCCTGCCGCCATTCTGGCAAACCTGGTGGGCATACAGCATTTATGTGCTCTGTTTTATCCTGCTGTTCTTCTTTGTCACCCGTTTCTTTTTCCTGTGGGCCTTACTGCGCAAGGAAGAGGAACTGCACCAGGTGAAGCTGAACTTTTTCACACATGTCTCCCACGAGATCCGAACACATCTTACATTGTTGCTGGTGCCGGTAGAAAGGATGATGGATATGCTGAAGAAAGATGATCCGCTGCAAGCCACACTCTCGCAGTTAAGGAATAACGCAGACCGGCTGCTGAAACTCGTAAATGAGCTGATGGACTTCCGCAAGGCAGAAACCAATCATCTCAGGTTGCAGGTACAGGAACAGGACCTGATCCCATTCCTCGATCATATTTATACCAGCTTCAGGGAGATTTCACTGGACCGTAACATCAGCATGGTATTTCAGCATGATATGGAACATGTCCGGGTTTACTTTGACCGGGAGCAGCTGGAAAAGGTGTTCTTCAACCTGCTCAGCAATGCATTCAAATTCACACCGGACGGCGGACGTATACAGCTGCATGTGTCCCAGTCCCGGCAGAACATTGTTATCACCATCACCGATAATGGTCGTGGCATTGCACCGGAATACCTGGATAAGTTATTTACGAATTTCTTCCAGGTACAGGACCATGGCTTGCAGAACACAGGATACGGTATAGGCCTGGCATTGTCTAAGAACATCGTGGAGCAGCATAAAGGTACGCTCACCGTGGAAAGCGTCCCCGCCACAGCAGGAAAAGAAGGTCGTACCTGCTTTACCGTCTCCCTGCTTACGGGCGCTAAACAATTTGAAGGCACCCGCCACAATGTGACCGGACAAACTGCAATACCCTCAGTCCCGGTAAAGATCCCTCTTGCATCAGAGGACGCAGATATCATTACCTCCGGCGCTCCCCAACCTTTCACCATTCATATTGTGGAAGACAACCCGGAGCTGCGTGCCCTCATCAGCCAGACCTTCCGTGATCAATACCAGGTACTGGAAAGTGAAAATGGGGTAGATGGATTGGCAACTGCCACCGCCCAGATCCCCGATCTGGTGATCAGTGATGTGATGATGCCGGAGATGGATGGTTTGCAGCTCTGCAAGGCGCTCAAAACTGATGAGCGTACCAGCCATATTCCCGTAGTACTGCTTACCGCCAAAAGCTCGCAGACTGATCATGTGAGCGGCCTTGAAACCGGGGCAGACCTCTACCTTACCAAGCCTTTCAGCACAAAGGTGCTGGCGCTGAACGTGCGTAACCTCATAACCTCCCGCGAAAAAATGCGGGAACGCTACAGCCGCCAGCTACAAGCAGAAGCCGAAGTGCCTGATGCTTTGCCCAATAGTGTGGATAATACCTTCCTGGAAAAAGTGATAGCATTGGTGGATGAATATATGGACGATCCGGAGTTCGGGGTAGATATACTGGCACGCAAACTGGCAATGAGCCAGCCGGTGTTGTACAAAAAACTGAAAGCCGTCACCAATATGTCGGTGAACGACTTCGTAAAATCCCTGCGACTCAAAAAAGCGGCAGCACTTATACGTACCCGTCAGCATACCGTATACCAGGTAGCATATATGGTAGGGTACGCCGACCGGAAATATTTCAGCCGCGAGTTTAAGAAACAGTTCGGGAAAACCCCTTCAGAGTTTGCAGGATCTCCTGAATTGTGAAAATTCACCCCTTAAACTCGGAAAAATCACCCCATGTGCCGGGACTGGATCACTAGATTTGTACAAATCCACTGTTATGAAGATCAGAATGCTACTTATCCTGGCCTTGTTCTGCCATTTGCCCTGTGTATGGGCTCAGACCGTGTACACCACCATTATGGACCGTGTCCGGTCGGAATTGCTCTCCCAGGCCTATAATATTACCACACTGGATAATAATGTGACCAGCACACTGGCAACATTACAGTCCAACGGCTCCTGGCCGGACGTGAATTATGCTTACAGCTCCACCTCCTATACGGCAGATGTACATATTAACCGGGTAAAAGCCTTTGCGCAGGCCTACATGAAATCGGCCAGCTCCCATTATCACAGTAGCGCGCTCTTTACCGCTATCGTAAACAGCCTTACCTACTGGAATACTACCGATCCGCAAAGCTGGAACTGGTACCATAACCAGATCTCCAATCCTCAGCGTATAGGAGAGATACTGATCCTCCTGGAAACAGCGCCACAAAGCCTCGGTAGCCTCCGCAGTGCCCTGCTTACCCAGATGAACCGCGGCTATCCTACTAATCAGACCGGCGCCAACAAGCTGGATGTAGCCACACATTTCATGTACCGGTCCTGCCTCACTGCCAACGACTCGCTCATGCAGTATAGTGTAGACCAGGTATTCTACCCGCTGGTGCTCACTACAGAGGAAGGCATCCAGCATGATCTCTCATATCATCAGCACGGCCCGCAACTGTATTTCTTCGGTTATGGTTCCGTATTCGTGGAAGGAGAGACCAAGGTAGCCTATTATCTCCGTGGCACTCCCTATGCTCTTTCTGGTTCCCGCTTAGCCATATTCAGCAGCTTTGTACGGAACGGTTTCCTCAAAGTGATGAGGTCCCGCTATATTGATTACGGAACGAACGGCCGCAGCATCAGTCGGGAGAATCAACTCTCCGTTGGTGTTACAGCACACCTGGAAAAGCTTAAAGTACTGGATACGGCTCATGTTACCGAATACAACGAGAACATTGCCCGGTTGAACGGCACCCAGCCACCCGGCTACCTGTTGCCCTCCCTGCATTCCCATTTCTGGCGCTCCGATTATACCGTACATCAGAATACCAGCTACCTGTTCGGGGTACATCTGACCTCTACCCGCTCAGCCAAACAGGAGAACGGGAATGGAGAGAACCTGAAAGGATATTACCTGTCAGACGGCTCCACTCATATCGCCACCAGTGGTAATGAATACTATAACATTCCTGCAGTATGGGACTGGAGCAGGATACCCGGCACCACCGTTCCCTATATCACCACCATTCCTCAACGCGCCCCCTGGGGAGTGAACTTCGGTACCACAGCATTTGCCGGTGGTGTATCTGACTCGCTGTACGGTGTTTCTGCGCTCTGGTTCTCCGATTACAACACGCAGGCCCGTAAAGCCTGGTTCTTTTTCGATAATGAAGTGGTTTGCCTTGGCGCAGGTATCAGCTCCTCTGCCACACAACCCATCAACACTACTGTAAACCAGTGCCTCCTTAACGGTACTGTATCTGCGAATGTAGGCGGTACTGTAAGCACCATTACCAATGGTGTTTACAACTATAATAATACGCTGAAATGGATCACCCATAACGGCGTCAGCTATTACTTTCCAGCCGGTGGAGAGGTACAACTGAGCATGCAATCTCAATCCGGCACATGGAAGAGTATCAACAATGGTGGTAGTACCACTGTACAGAACATGAATGTGTTTCAGCTCTGGTTCGATCACGGTGTTACTCCGTCTGACGGCGCCTATGCTTATTATGTATTACCCGGACAAAATATGAGCACCTACGATACCACATTAATACATATCGAACAGAATACTGCTGATATGCAGGTAGTATATCACCGCGGATTGAATATCTGGCAGCTGGTATTCTACCAGGCAGGTACCTTCCATAAAGATTCCCTGAGCATTACGGTAGACCGTCCCTGCACGCTGATGTTGAAGAACGTCGGTAATTCCAATGTAAGGGTTTCTGTTGCAGATCCTGCACAGTCATCTTTACCGGTAAACATCTACCTCAATCTTCCGGGTATTTCCCAGACCCGGCATCTTGTTGCCAGTCTGCCTTCCGGCCCTTATGCAGGTTCCAGCGTAAGATATAACGTTGATGTTAACACGCCTGTTTATACCCCATCAGTTGTTACCGCTGTTGCGGATGCTTATGTAAGAGGTGGCTCAGCATACGCTGGTATGAACTATGGCACCGGAAATCTTGTCCTCAAGCAGGATGCTACAGTAAGTTATACACGGGAAGTATTCCTGAAGTTCAATGTGAGTGGGTTGCCTGCGGGCACCAGCCAGGTAAAGCTGCGTATGTACGTGAACTATGCAAATACCGGCATTGCCTCAGTACCCTGGATTGTACAATATGTCAGCAATGACAGTTGGACAGAATCAGGCATCACCTATAACAACATGCCGGCTGTTGCCAGCCCTGTCGATACTATCATGGCATATACAGCTGGAAATTTTGCAGAGTGGGATGTGACGGATATTGCCCTCTCTCAGCAATCTGCCGATGGCGTGCTGACATTAAAGCTTGTTTCCGGGCTGGCTGGCGCTACTACGGATGCCATCTTCATATCCCGGGAGGGGAGTGATACCACCCAACGCCCGGTCCTGGTTTGTAGTGCAGGGGCTGGCTTTCTGTCCATGGCGCCGGGCAGCGAAGATAAAATAACCGGTGTCAGCGTCTTCCCCAATCCGGCAGGAACCTTCATTCGTGTAAATACTGCAGAACAGTGGTCGCAGGCTGAATTGAGAGATACCACAGGCAAGGTGCTGAAAACCGAAAAGCTAAATGGCCGGCAGCAGTTTGAAATGCCTTTAGGAGATGTACGGTCCGGGATGTACCTGCTTGTATTGAGCGGAATAGGAAAGAGAGTGGTAAGGAAGATAGTGAAAATGTGAGATCATAACTGGTGTCTTGTTCTGCTGCAGATTTTTAACGTTTGACAATCAGAAAAGTCTTCAAGTCTTTCGATTTGAAAGCTTTTCTGATTATTACCCGGACAGCGGGTGCCATATTAATTATAAGTATATCCAATACCCTTTTTTATGGATTGTAGTTGTCCCCAGCTGCCGCCTTCAAAACCTTTACGGTCAATGTCCTTATCTGCCGTAATAAATACAAAAGGGCATCCGTTCTCTGCCGCATTGATCTTTAGTTTTTTCATCGCTCCCATTTTACATTGAACAGTTCTTCACATTTTTCTGAAAACAACTCCCTTGTATTGCTATTAATATTCTTATCTTACAGGAGTGTCAACCCTAACCCGTTCACAACCACTAAATAATTAATGGAGACCCAACAAATTAATACTTCTTATATAAAGCGATTTATCCGGTATCTGCGCCCTCATATCGGCGGAGAAGTGCTATTGTTACTGATGATGTTAATAGCCAGTGCCGGCTCATTGGCAACACCATATATTCTAAAGATAATTATCGATGACATTTTCCCTAAAGGCAACTACTCCCAGCTTATAACTATATTGTTTATCCTGGTGGTCATTTATCTCATCCGCATAATTTGTTCCATTTTTACAGATCTGCTGTATGCAAAGATAAGTCAGCGGGTTATTGCTGCAATACGCGCTGACGTACTGAATACCATTCTTACCCGTCCCATATTATTTTTCCGGGAGGTAAAGCCCGGAGATCTTTTATTTACAGTAATGAATGACGTACAGAATATTCAGGTAGCTGTATCTTCTTTTGTATTGACCTTCACATCAGACCTGCTCACGGTAATTGGCATCATGATCATGCTGGCAATACTTAACCTGAAGCTGACCGCTATCAGTTTGTTGATATTGCCAGCAGTTATATTCAGTATCAGGAAATTTACACCTCATTTACAATCTAATTTCAAAAGTATACAGGAATTGCAGGAGCGGTTGAACAATTTTGTGCTGGAGAAGATCAAGAACATCCGTGTTGTCCGTAGTTATAATGCTACTAAATTTGAACAGGATAACCTGTCTGAGCTTCAGCAGCAGGATATACGGACCAATACCAGGAATGCAGTACTAAGTTCCCTGAATACCAATATAACCGTTTTCCTTGTAGCCATTGGGCCTGTCATTGTATTGATGTACGGTGGTAAGGCTGTGTTTCAAGGTGCGCTGACCATTGGTTCGCTGATTGCATTCATACAATATCTGAACAGGTTATATGCTCCTTCCATGAATATCATGAACAGCTATAACAGATTCGCAAAAGCGTTGGTGTCAATGGAACGTGTGAGCAAATACCTTCCCGGCAATTTTCCGGAAAAGAGTGGGACTCTCAGAACACCGGATTTCCAAAGCATCACCTTTAAGAATGTTTCGTTTTCCATTAACGACAGCCAGATCCTTCATGAAATAAACCTGCGGTTTGAAAAAGGGAATATCTATGGAATAATAGGCCCCAGCGGATCAGGCAAAAGCACTATCGCCAGCCTGCTATGCGATTTTATTCGTCCTGCAACAGGAGAGATCCTCCTTGACGGAGAAGTGCCGGTATCATATTTATCTGACTGGCAGGATTCATTAGGGCTTATAGAGAAGGAAAATCAGCTGTTCAGCATCTCTATCCTGGAAAATATCAGGTATGGCAGCTTTGAGGCATCAGATCCGGAGGTCTTAAAAGCAGCTGCAGATGCTGGTTTAATGGAGTTTGTCGAAAATCTGCCTGACGGATTTGATACCAGCATCAATGAATCAGCCACATCTTTATCAGATGGCCAGAAGCAGCGAATATCCATTGCCAGGGCCTTTTTGAAAAAAGCAAACGTTATTATCTTCGATGAGGCCACAGCTTCCCTCGATATAAAACTGGAGCAGCAGATAATTTCAAGCCTCAGGAAAAATCATCGCGATGCTATCGTCATTATTATCACGCACAGGCTGCAATCACTACGGCATGTGGACTATGTATACAATATTGAAAACGGCTCTGTCGTGTACGAAGGAGTACCAGATGCTTTTATTTCCAATAGTAGTATATCGGTCTGATTTTTCAGCCTCGCACAGCGCAAAAGAAACCCCCTCTCAAACTGGCTGGCCGTCAGCCAAATTAATCCCCATCATTCAAAAATATTTCAGCTTGGCGCAGGAAAAAAAATTCCCTCTCAAAAGCTGGGGTTTGCCGAAGGCGAAACCTAGCTTTTGAGCAAATCTCACATCCTGCATAAAAAAGAAAATTTAAATTAATGTACGCCCTGAATAATAAATATGTTTGTATTTAATTGGATTTTACTATCTTAGTTATGACATCAGAGATTTTATTACCCTAATTATTGTAATGTTTATGAACCCGACCCAGTTTTCTCACACTGACACTGCAGAACTCGAAATGGAAGCCCCATCAACTTTGTTTGCTAAGCTTTCAGATTTAACATCCTTTTCAGAACTTGAACTGTTAAGAGGTTGCTGCACACAAGGCTGCTGTGAATCTCCGGAATTTGAAGTACTATAAGAGATAGTGCGTCTGGAAGGGGATATCCCTCCAGGAATATCCCCTTCTTTATTTTTTTAGTATTCACATATTTAACCCATGAATAGTACCCATTGGTGGCCCTTTTCCCTTTCTCCCCGTTTAGAAAAAGCTTTCAGAGATATTAAAACCAGGCTGACTTCTGAAAACGTGCAGCTCAATACCAGGCAAAATACCCTGATCATATCACAGCTGGCTGATGTGATGGCACATCATATTCCTGAGATCATTGAGCGGGATGGCCTTCCCTACCTGTGTCATATCATGAACGGATGGGGGAATGTTACCTATAAGGGAAAAGAGATTATAGATGAGCTGCTTCCTTTTATCCACCGTAATGAGTCTGATGCTCCGTTTATACTGCAATGTGAGCCGGAAGGAGATTTTCACCCATGGCAGACATTCGCATACGCTATCATGGCAGGGGTAAGCCCTGATAAGGAAATTGCAGGTGCTGGCATTACAATAAAAGAACTGGCACGTAACAGCCGTTATATAAATATAAAGAAAGAACAGGGCCAGGAGCTGGGGCATCTTCTGTATGCGTTGTCATATATTGATGCCAACAGCAATACTGCACCATTCATAATAGAAAACGTAGCGTATAACCTGGAAGAGCTGATGGAGAAGGCTGTACACGCGCATAAATTCGGGACATTTGAAGTATGCCGGAAGGTACATTTGACAGAAGGTCTTTGTACAATCAGTGCCAATGTACCGGAATTTGCACATTATAAGCCTGTAGCGGAGGTATTCCTTAACGGACAGCTGGATATCCTCTTCCTGTTATGCGTCGCTATAGAAGAAGCTAAAAAAGCGTTGGAAGAAAATGTGAGCCCGGCAGCAGGCTCACTGCTGAGGGAAGTACGGAATGAACTGAAAATAGCCGATTTCCTTGAAAATAATGCTTTTTATATAGGTCATCTTGCCGAACTGGCCGGACTTGCCACAAAAGCTGGTTATAAGATAAGGAGGGAACATATCAACGCATTGAACTTTGCTGTCAATATCCTGAATGAGATCATTCCCCGGTATCTGCCCTATTTATTTTTCGAAGATTGTTTCCTGCATTTTGGTCACTACAGAAGAGGCATAAGTTTGCTGGAAGCTGTGAACGCTATCGCAAATGGAGATACATCTGTTGAAGTAGACCTTACAGCATACACAGCCAACCTGGATGCACTGACGCCTTTCAGAACTGATCCCGGTGCTTCGGGAGCATTATCTGCTATTGAAAAAGCTGTTTTTAAACTGTCCAGTCCTGTAAACCAGGAACGGCAGCGGTTCAGTACTGTATTAGAGCATTACGTTCAATATGCAGGAAATTCGCTGGAACCCAGAGGCCGCTTTAAACATTTCCGGCGTATAGGCCCCCCTTCCTGGCCAAGATCTTTTCATTATGAGTTTCTCGATTATGGAGATAAGATCGGCCTGGAGATCCATATTGAAAGCGATACCGTGAAAGCAATGACACCGGCTGTAGAACATGTGACGGCAAAGGTACAGGCGCTTTTCCCTGAACAGCCCGTGGAATGGGATCCTCGCTGGTACAAAAACAAAGGACGGCTGAGAATACTGTTCGATGATCATCATCCCGAACCACAGATTGCTGAGGCAATGGAGCAACTCATTACCCAGACCTTTGGCGAGTTTGATCCGATTGCCAGTCACCTGCGTATTGCTCAGTAAATATATTGTTGCACATCTTCTTTATAAGTGCCTGCGTAATTACCCTGGCTGTAATTATCCAGGCACTTTGCATAGTTGGCTGCTTCACTGGTCTTCCGTGAATTGTTATTTATTGTTCTCTGCTGGTCCGTATGTGTCAGGTGTATAGCGCTACCAATTTTTTCCCATTTGAGCGATAGCTTAAGCTGAAGCCTGCAGAGCAGGTCATTATCTTCCCATCCCCAGCCGGACAGGGCTGTGTTCATACCGTTCACTTCCATGAAATGTTCTTTTCGCAGCATCACCAGGCCCGGTGCACTGCGGCCTTTTTCATTGATATAATGACGGCTGGTTTCTATCAGCGCTTTATTGTTATTGATATCCTTTACTTCTATAAAGTAGGCCAGTTCAGAGATAAAACTCCTGGCAGCAGTAGTGCTTTTCTCCGATTCGTATACTTTCCCGATCGTAAGAAAACAATCATTTTCCAGTAAAGCAGCCGCTTCCGGCAAGAGGTCCTCTTCCAGGATAATGTCCGTATCCAGCAGGAACAGGTAAGTGCCTGTTGCTGCCAATACACCCAGGTTTAACGCAAGACACTTATTGAATAAAGTGATCTCAGGCTGCCGGATTGTTTTAACAGGGTAGGGGATGGACTGTAATATCTCTTCTAACATTATGGGATCGCCTCCCACATTGCTGATAATCACTTCTGCTTCGTTCTTCTCAAATACAGGCAGGTTCTTTTTCAGTGTTTCCGACAGTTCTTTACGGTTACACCAGGGTATGATAACTGAGAATAAAGGCATAATTATACTTTTTCATGGCTGTAGCTGAGCAGTCCTGCATTGATCAGAACTGTTATCCGGGGAAGGTCCGTGTCACAGCTATCTAACAGTGTTTTGATTTTTATGGGTGTCTGACAGTATGAGATAATAGTCTGTGTAAGTGCATCAGTCGGGTAAACGGCCGGCCATGCAGGATCATCCAGCTGGACCCTGTCGGCAGACAATTGCACAACAGGCACAGAAGTGTACACAAGTGTTTCCTCATCGGGTTTATTGTCCGCATTGCTTACATAGTAGCGTACTTGTTCTTTATAGTATTTCCACGGTATATCAATTTCCGGAAGATATTCTTCCTGGCTGCTGATGGCCGGCACAGGCAATAAGCTGGCATTTATGGCAGGCACGTCCTCATTATACCCTTCTACCGCCTTTGTAATAGCCGTGCAAAGAATATCTGCGCAGGTTTCCCTGCTGTAACCGGCTGCATGCCTTAAAGCAGCGGCCGACATACTCTCTTTAAGTGCTTTATCAGTAAGCAACCCCGTAGCAAACTGCATTGCCGCAAAAGTATCCATCCTGATACCTGCATCTGTTACCCATGTAGGCATGAGAAAACCTGTCGTTCCCGATATAACAGTATCTTTTAACCCGCCGTAAGCCGCTCCTAACACAGGTGTACCACATGCCATGGCTTCCACAGGAGCATACCCGAAGTTCTCATCAATGGAGTTGGTAGGGTGGATGAAAAGGTCCATTGCATTATAACAGGTAGCCAGGTCATCGTTTGACAGGTTGGCGGGGAAATACAGCAGGTCATTTTTCAATCCCAGTTTTTCAATCAGCTGTTGAATATAATTAGGATAGTTGCCCGTTTGATAGTCCAGCACTGGATAGTCTATCCAGTATTTCCCTATCACAATACCTTTTACTTTACGGGGAAATAACTGTTTTTTCAGCTGAACGAGAAGATCCAGGTAACGGTGCAGGTTTTTCTGTGGCAGCAGCCTGCTTACAAAACCTACTACAACATCATCTTCCTGCAATCCCAGTTGCTTTCTCACCTGCTGTTTTGACATAGGCCTGAAGCAGGTATCATCTACAGGTAGTGGAAGGTGGCAGAGGGTAGGGGCGTTATCAGCAAACATGCTGTTAAGAATGTCAATGTCTGACTGGCAGTTAACGATCAGCATATCCGAAGGCCGGAGCTTTCCCAGGTGTGTTCTCAGGAATGCCTGGTTGAGGATCGTGCCTCCATGAATTCCGAATATGAGAGGGCAGTCAGGGTGTGTTGTCAGCTCCCAGCCTGCATTACCCATGAAATTAACGATTGCATCAGGTGTAACATTTATTTCACCATTATTACTGGTCGTAACTGCACAGGTATCGAATCTCTTTGTAATAGTATCCAGGTAAAATGCTCTTGTTCTTTCCAGGCTGGGCCAGATGGATTCATTGAATTCCAGTAATCCGATTTTCATAGTGAAATAGTTATTATTTTTCAGACAGGTAGATACGGCAGTACCACCTGCCCCTTTCATTTTCTGTTATTTTCTCTTCAGCAGCGTGGTAACGGTTTTCAATGGCATCCAGTAATTGTTTGTTGGGAGGGGTTTCATAAACAGACAGGATAATTGCCCCTCCGGGTTTTAAAAATGAGAAATATCTGCTCATGAGCTGGATAGGGTAACTGGCATAATACAACGATTCGTTGAAAATGATGATGTCGAACTCCTCACCGGCGGGTTGCCAGGTTTCCATATCAGCAACCAGGTAGGTGTTTTGGGTATCCTGCAGATCTGCAGTACGTGTAATGGCTACAGTAGAGATATCTATGCCTGTGAAAGCAGCATACCGCTGTTTATCCATACCGGCCTGCAACAGCCCTTCCCCGCAACCTACTTCCAGGATGTTTCCCCCGGCAGCATATTTATAGATGAAGCTACGCACTGATTCAAAGCGTTTTTCTTCCAATGGGGATTTAAGAACTTCCCATGCGCCCTGTGCATATTGTTTATCCCATGTAGACGCTTGTATGTGCATTTTGAGGGGTTATTTGGTTCATTCAAATATAGAAAAATTTGTTCGCCGGTAATGATAAAATCTTATATTTAAGATCGAATGAAACCCAAACGTAATTAACGAATTACCATTTGTATGTTAATGCCGATTACTGACGATCATCTGGTGGATGAGCAGATACAACTCGCCAACGCTACTTCCAGACCACTTTACTTAATAATTATCGCAACCAAACCCTGTTATATCAAACTGGCAAGCCTCATCCTTGCACTTAGCAGAAATGGATGTGCATTTCTGGCAATAGATGTAGGTCAGCATTACGAAAAGAAGCTGGTACACGCGCGTCATGAATTACAGTATGAACACCTGATTTCAATTTTCCTGAATGTAAGAGGCGATTTGCTGGGAAGAACGGCAGAGCTGGCAGACCGCGTCAACTGGTTATATCTCTATCTGAAGAAACGGCAGTTTAAAGGACAAGCCATCCCGGTAGTATCCGGCGATACTTCTACCGCAGGCATGTTCCCTGCTCTCTGGTATTTCAAGACCCGTCTGCGTAGCATTCATGTGGAAGCCGGGTTGAGGTCCCTTTCTCCTTTCGACAGGCAGCAGATGCCGGATAATTTCTCTGAGATCCTTGATCTGCAACGTACCCGGCAGAGCTGGACAATGATCCAGGATGAACCATTCCCGGAAGCGGCAGATACACGGCTGGCATCCGTTTGTTCACAGTTGTTTTTTACCCCCGTTTCTTTAAACACTAAGAACATGCTGCGGGAGGGTGCTGATATGAAAGACATTCACCAGGTAGGTTCACTAAGTGCCGATGCGCTTGAGCTGATCATGAAAGAGACGGTACAGACATCTGTTTTTGACGTGTATCCCTTTTTGCGTGAAGGACGCTGGTTAAGGGTAGATATTCACCGGAGGGAGAATATCAGTTACCAGGTGCTTTCAGGTTTATTTAAAGCTATACAGGAGCTGTGCGGCAAAGGCTTCCGTATTGTGATCGTGGTATCTAATGCAATGAATAAGGGCATCCGTACATTGGGACTTGAAGACTTATGGGCGGACCTGCAAAAACAGGAAGGCGTAAAGGTGACACCACTATGGACCCATTATCAGCATGTGATAGAATTTATGAGTTCTCCGCATTGCCAGGGCATATACACGGATAGCGGCGGATTGCAGGAGGAAACGCAGGTCCTGGATATACCATGTATTACCTGCAGGTACAGTACTGACCGGCCGGAAACAATACTGCATGTACAGAACAATATCCTCGTGCCTCCATATAGTGCCTCACTCATCAGTAGCTCGCTGGAATATATCCTGGAGCATGGCCAAAGTATTTTCAGCAACCATGATAAGCTGCTCTACAGCCGCAATGTAGGAGAGAAGATGGCAGACATATTACGCGATTACGTACCACTGCCAATGCTTGCTATGCAGGATATTTTTGATGATAGCGTTTTATAGGTTCAGGAACATTCTCCATCTTAAGTCGCAGTTGAGAAATAGCTTCCTGTATATTCATCCAGCGTTTTAAACGTTGCACCCGTCTCTTTAAAATAGTTGATCAGTGATTTTAACTCGTCTGTTTCTTTTTTGCCAGTGCCTTTTCTGAATGCTCTCTCATGCATAAGGAGTATCACTTTGCCACTCATAGATGTTTTCAACATCTTATCCCTGACCTGCTCCCAGGTTTCGGTGAGCCGGTCCTTCCATATATTTTCCGGCGCATACCTGTCTATATCGGAAGAGGCATCCCGGTGAAAGTCAAACGTCATTCTCCATTCAGTGTTCCAGCCAAATATGTTATAACCGGCATCATATAGCTCTTCAGCGCCCTTGCGGCTGTCTGCTTCAAAATACCTGATAAGTGGTTGTGTACTGCTCTCCGGTTGTTGTGGATCTGATACACACCATGTATTGCGTCCCGGCAGCCTGGCCAGTGGCATCTTCTGTGCATTGGCAAGAGGATACTTACTGGTAACAGTCTCTGCTCCCAGCGCATCGGAAAGGAGTTGATTGATAGTATCTTTTGATTTGTGGAAATCCAGCACTATAGAACGTCTGTTCCCGTCATCATCTATCTGTACACCATTGTTTGTATAATAGTCAGCATACTTGTCATTGGCATGGGAATAACTGTGGTTGCCAATGCTATGGTGGGTATAAATGTCTTTTAACAGTGTCTTTGATTGCGTACGGTCCTTTTTAGCAGCATAGCTCAGTTGTGTGCCTATCAGGAAAAAGGTAGCCCTTACATTTGCTTCTCTCAGCACAGCCAGTACTTCTTCAGTGCCTTCCTGTATGCCATCGTCAAAGGTCAGGTAAACTTGCATACAATAACTTTTCTTTTGGGGTAGTGTCTCAGCACTGATACACTACTTCTTTTGAACATTTTTGTTAAAATAAGGAAAATTTATCTAAATTAAGCACCGGAAGATTGAACAGTTTCTTCGCATTGAATATGATATAAAGCTCCAGACTGGTGCACAACCTATAAAACCCTCTGATGACATTAAAACACATCCTGTTTGTTCTGTTTCTAACTCTTTCCTATAATGGTTTGCACGCGCAGCATGCTATTACCGGCAAGGTGACCGATTCCTCTTTTCAGGCGCTTGCATTTGCTACTGTAGTACTTCAGTCAGACACCAATTTTATAGCCGGTGCCGCCACAGATGAAAGCGGGCGCTTTAACATCAGCACTCCTGATAATTTACATGGTCATTATACATTGACTGTTTCATTAATGGGCTATCAGCCATTCAAACGGAATTTCAGCTATCCGGATACAGCTTTTCTATCACACATCACATTGACCCGCGATAGGCGAACGCTGACAGGCGTAACAGTATCGGGCAAAAAACCGCTTGTCATCCGGAAAGCAGACAGGTATATTGTAGACGTAGAGAATAGCTTCCTGGCCAATGGTAATTCAGGACTTGATGTGTTGAAAAAATCGCCCGGCATATGGGTAAGTAATAATGGCAGCATCCGCATTAAGGGATCTCAGTCGGTCATGGTCATGATCAATGATGTAGTACAGCGCATGTCTGAAGAAGAGCTGGCTGAGTACCTGAAAACTATCCCGTCAGAAAATATCAGCAGGATAGAAGTAATTGCTAATCCACCGTCCGAATTTGAAGCAGCTGGTGCTGGCGGCATTATACATATCATTCTTAAAAAAGTAAGGAATGACGGATTTAACGGGGGAGTGTCAACGCACTACCGTCAACAGGGCAAAAAGCCTTACTACGGAGGAACAGCCACGGCAGATTACAGGATAAAGGACCTCTATTTGTCCGGAGGATACAGTTATGTAAAAGATAAAAGCACCTACTTGGCCACTAATAATATTGTATACCCCGATAAAGGAGTATACAGCAGCCGGACAGACAGGAACAACAATACCGGTAGGCATCAGTATCGCTTCGGTGTAGCGCTGGACATCGGTAAAGATCATACTCTCAACCTGCAGACACTCGCTACTACCAATAACCTGGATGAATCCTTTATCACCGGCATACGTTACCTGCCAGGTACAGATACTATCACCGGTGTAGCTAATTCCGGACGAATGCGGGACGCTGATCTGCGTAGTACCACTCTCAATTATGTATGGAAGACAGACAGCAGCGGCTCTCAGTTGAAGGTGATTGCAGATTACACCAATAGCAGTAAGACCGAGCTTAATAATTTCTACTCCCGGTACAATGATCCGCTACGGAACTCTACCTACAGGAATAATACCCCCAACAATACAGATATACTGAGTGTGCAGGCTGATTATACGGAAGTATTAAAAGATAAAACGGAAATAAAAGGAGGTACAAAGCTATCTGCTGTAAAACGGGATAATGAAATTGTCCGTGAAGATTATGTGGACGATAAGTGGGTATTGAATGAAGCGGGCAGTAATCATTTTATCTATAAAGAGTACCTGCTGATGTTTTACTCATCTGTAGAGAAAACCTTCGGCCCTCTTGTGTTAAAGGCCGGTTTACGGGCAGAACAGACTTATACAAAAGGTAATTCAGTCACGTCCCATCAGAAGTTTGACAGGAACTATTTCGGATTGTTCCCTTCCTTCTTTATGATGTATACATTGAATGAAACACAGGGTAATTCAGTACGTCTGAACTATACCCGCCGGCTGCAGCGCCCGTCTTTTAGTGCATTGAACCCTTATCGTTTGCAGTTTGATGATTATACAGTGATGGTTGGTAATCCGAACCTGCTGCCACAGTATAGTCATAACATCTCGGCAGGTTATACTTTCAGGAATGACTATTCTGCAGAATTATATTTTTCCAGGACGGATGATGTTATTGCTGAACTGGCCTCTTCCACCGGTAACAATGTGATTGAATACCAGTCAAGGAATTTTACCCATAGTACTGAGTATGGCCTGAGCCTGGAAGCTCCTTTTAAGGTAATGAAAGGATGGACTGTCAATAACAGTTTTTCATTATACAACTTATCTTACCGTATTGATGCCTTCAGTATTAACCGGACCTCTTTTTCTGTAAAGTCAATACATACAATTGTATGGAATAAGGTCATAGATATTGACGCCGTAGCTGATTATCGCTCACCATATGTCAGTGCTAATTCCAGGATCCCATATATGTTTACGTTTGACCTGGAATTTACCAGGAGGATACTTAAAAACCAGGGGCGGGTACGGCTGTATCTGGCAGACATTTTCAATACTTTACGGGAGAAGGAGGTTACCGATTATAACAACACGCATATAGACTTTTATCAGAAGCGGCCTACCCGCCTTATAGGAGTGGTATTTTCTTATACATTCCGTTCTGGGAAAAAATTCAGTAATAAAAAGATTGACCAGGGTAATACGGATGAAAAGGGAAGAATAGGCAATTAAGTGCCTGCAGTCTGTAAGAGTGAAAGGGTTTTACCCTGTATGATGATGTTCATGTCCAGTCCATCCTGTTGTTCCTGTGTAGCAATGCCCTGGAGAAAAAGCATTCTGCCAAATCTTTTTATGTGCGTCCGTAAATTCCGTTTTAGTTGTTCAGACTCCTGCATAAAGGCATCCAGGAAAAATTTAGGCCGGGGAATTATATATGACAGCACCAGGCATTCGGTAAAGGTCAGATCATTCACAGGTTTTGAAAAATAGAACCAGGAAGCATTTGCCAGTCCATATATATCAGGTCCCATTTCTATAATATTCAGATAGTGTTCCAGTATTTTCATCTTAGGAATATGAAAGAAGTGTTCCAGCAGAAGTGTGATGAAGACTTCTTCAATTTTCCGGTAGACTGTTTTTTCATGGTTCAGGAAAAGATTACGTACCAGCTGCATGGTGATGGTGCTTGCTCCCCGTTGAAATCCGCGGTTAATAATATTCTGTATAATACTGTAACCAATGGCTACAGGGTCTAATCCTCGGTGCTTAAAGAACGTTGTATCTTCTGTACATAATATAGTGGCCAGCAGCAGCGGTTGCGTCTGCCGTATATCCAGGTAGTGATTGCCGGTATTAGCCGGTTTTTCATAAAGGTTATGCCAGTCTGCAGGACATTCGGTCAGTTGCAGCTGGTTGTTGTGTAAGTCCAGCTCGAAAGTATGTTCCCACATATTATTTGTATTGCAGCTGAAGTGCACGTTTGCATATGCTACTGCGCCTGTGAAGGCCAGATCGTATATCTTCCGGTAGCAGAAGTCCGGGAAGGCCCTTAGAAAATCAGCTATTGAAACCTCTTCCAGCCGGATTCCCGCTTTATAATGGTTGTTACTGAAATCGTGTATAGCAGAAAGAGAAAACCGCAGCTGGTTATACCTGGCCACAGATGTCTCCGCCAGTATAAAAACATCTCCGGAAAGATGGCAGTCTGCCTGAACTGATAAGTGGTCCACTGTAATCTCTTTCGAAGACAGAACAGGGCTGGTTATTGTACCTTGCTCAACCACTAAACTTAATGACAGTGAGCTGTCTGTTATATTGGTAATATTCAGCAGCGTACTTGAACCAGAAATAAGCATGCCTGGTAATCTTGTTTCATTAGCAGTGAAATGCAGGTTACCGTCTCTTTTTTCTATAATTAGCTTTTTAATAGAAGAGGTATAACGGCCGGCGTTCATTGCTACGGCAGTTATATCTGTATGCAGGGGAATGTATTTTTTCAGTCTTTCCAGCAGTCTGAATGCTCCTTTATAATGTCTGGCCTGCAGGGGAAAGGCCGGTTGCTTTACAGGAGCATTACTCTCCGATACCTTATGACTGGCGGAAAGGAAATCTATCTGGATTGTTTCTGCGGATAGTAAACTGAGCAGGAATTTTCTTCTGAATAAGGCCCTGAGCTTTATTTTACCATGAATGCCAGTAGCGGTAAGCAACAGTCTATGCCCCTTCCGGATATAGAGTTCTTTTATGGTAAAACTGCCATTCAGGTGAAATCTGGTCTTTTCTATATTCAGGGAAATGTTGAAGGCTTTGCCTATTTTTTCACATACCTTCTTCTGGAATATTTTTACCGGGTGCAATGGAAAAGGGTTATGTGTTGTAATATACAAAAAAATCAGCTGGCCGTAGATTAAATCCCTTTTATTCAAAATAAATGAGCCGCGCGTAGCGTAGAAAAAATCCCCCTCAAAAGAAATTTAAACTGTGAACTAACCATTTAAAATTAATCAGCCCCAATAAAGTCATCTCTATAGACAAGCGTTATTGTATTTCATTCAACTTATAAAAATCTTCTAATACTCTGAATTTAATCTTCTCACGATCAACCGGGTTAGTATAACCATATTCCTCAAATGCAGCTGCCCAGACATATGCTGGCTGAGTCATTACCTTTTGAAGGATCTGAGCAGATGCGGGATAAGGAATGGCTTTGACTGCATCGGGTAGGGAAAACCATTTATAGGACGAATCACTGAAACTTTGCCCATTGGAATAAGCTTCCATTTGCATGATGAAATATGGTCTTACAAACGTTCTGTTATTATTCGGGAAAATGTAGGTAAACATTCCCCCTAAACGGAAGGATTTATAAGTTACCCCTATTTCCTTAGCAGCACGGCTCATATATTCCCTGAGTGATATTGGTCCTTCCAGGAATCCAATACTTGGCAGTTCATAAGCTTTCCTGTTACTGTCGAACGCCAGTAATATCTCTTGTTTATTATTGGTAATAATAACCTTAGGGAAGATCCGGCTGATACTGTCAGCCTTTGTCTGGGCGGTAGCAGCATTAAACAGCAAAAGAAACAGAAGGCAGGAGGTAATGTATTTCATATTTAAGAATAATGGATAACGGTAATTGGGTTCTGTATAACGATGTCGAAGATAAACATATTAAAGAATATCTGAACGTTTTAAGTCCATGAAAGCCTGTTTATTCAGTATTTACATTAAAATGTTGAAAATAGTAAAGTATGTGGTACATTGATTAGATCTTTATGTAACTGTATATTGATATTTGTTATGTACACATTAAAGCAATTTGAATTACAGATCAGTGATAAGATCATACATCGGGGAAGGGAATATTATGAAAATGCCGCTGTTGTGGGGTTCTGTGAAACAGGAAAAGGTTTTTGGCATGCCGAAGTGATGGGGACTGAAACATATGAAGTGGAGGTCGAGCTTTTCAGGAAGGACAAAATAAAGTCATATTCATGCGATTGTCCTTATGATGGTGCTATTTGCAAACATGTTGTAGCTGTTTTATTTCTTCTGAGAGAGGAAATTATAAATACTGCTGTCCCCAAAAAAGTGACTGCGGAAACAGATTTTAGCAAGTTATTGCAAAAAATAAGCTTAGAGGAATACCAGGAATTTATTCTGGCTTATGCAGCAAGAGACGAAAACTTCAAATCTCTTTTTGAACGCCACTTTGCCAATAAAGATAATAACATTGATGTAGGAAGAAGGTATACAGAACTTCTTAAAAGTTTGATCCGGGATAATTCGAATAGGGGTTTTATTGATTATAGATCTGTCGTTAGACTGGCAAAGGAGATAAATGGATTGCTTGATGAGGGGAGACAATATATACTAAAAGGCAATTTTAGCAATGCGTTTATCGTATTAAGGGCAGTGTTGACGGAAATCATTGAACTTATTACTTACTGCGATGATTCCGGTGGGTACATTGGAGATATTATCAACAGTACGATAGAGATGATAATGGTTGTATCAGGGACAGAAGACGTATCAACAGAGTTGCAGAAAGAAATTTTTGATTTTGTACAATCGGCGATAAAGCGTCCCATATATTTTGATTATGGTGACTTTGGATATAGGATGGCAGATGTGTATCAGGTTCTTGCCGTAAGACTAAAGAAAGAAGATGCTTATTTGAATTTTATTGATGGTCAGATTAAAGCCGCATCAGCAGATAAGCATTCTTACCAAAAGGATTATTTCGTTGTACGGAAAATAGCGTTCTTAAAGGCTATAGGGAACATTGGCGAGGCTCAAAAGCTTCTTCAGAAAAATTTGGATATTGTAAACGTCCGGCGTGGGGAGGTGAGTAGCCTGATAGAAGAGGGAGATTGGTCCTCAGCGAAGAAATTGATAGCTGAGGGAATTGAAATTGCAAGTAAGAAAGACCACCCGGGAACCGTTGCGGATTGGCAAAAAGAATTACTGCGTATTGCAGTATTGGAAAAAGACACAAGCGTTGTCAGGCACTACACAAAGTATTTTGCTTTCAACCGGGGTTTTAATACAGGTTACTATAATCAATGGAAAGACACTTTCACCATTAACGAATGGAAAGGGGAAATAGAAAAATATATAGAAGAAAGAATAACGGATGTAGAACTGAAATATCAGAAAAATAAGGGTAAGGCATGGTATTCCACCAATACAGTGCTGCTTGATTTACTTGCCCCGGTTTATATTGAAGAAAAATATTGGGACAGGCTGCTAGCGCTTATGAGCAATGAAACAGATTTAGACAGGTTATTGCAATATCATGATTATATGGTAAAGGTATATCCGGTACAACTACTGGCAATATATCTTCCTGCATTCGGACGCAAAGGAGATGTGGTAGGAAACCGTAGAGAATATTCAGATTTGGCTATCAAAATGGATAAGGTAATAAAAGATATTCCCAAGGGGAAAAATGAAATCATCGCTGTGGCAGAGGAACTAATCCGTAAATACCCCCGCCGGCCCGCTATGATTGAAGAACTGAAGAAAGTAATTAAATAAATGAAAGGCCGAACTGGTATGAGACTCGCACCAACCCAAAAATCAAGAAGCATGAGCGGGAAATAACTTCCCTTTTAGGCCATCCTTAATTAATAATCTTCGACTTAAAGGCTTTTTAAATGATATAAAGGCATATTCATCACTTATCAGACCATTCATTCCAATTGTTTCATATTTTTAAAAACGATGGAACTTCTTTTTGAGCACCTCGGAAATTTTAAATAAATATAGATATACGTTAATCCAGACGTATTTGCAATTTAGATAAACCACGCAATTATGAAATTATTTACGTTTATCCTGGCTTTTCTTGTCGGATATACTTGCTTTGGACAGGAAAGGAAGTTTGACCTGATCATCAAAAACGCAAAAGCATTTAACGCCAGAACAGGAACGCTTTCATCAAATCAAACGATCCTCATCAAAGATGGTATCATTGTTAAAGTAACCAGCAATAAAAAAAACTATGCTGCAGCGAAAACGATCGACGCCATGGAAAGACTGGTAACCCCGGGATTTGTCGACACGCATATCCATCCGACCGATATTTATCGCAGCTATGGTCCGTTGTTTGAGTACTTACCGAAAGACTCTCTGGAACTTTATAGAAAGCGCCTTTCTGACACCTATTTGCCTTACGGTGTTACAAGTGCCATGATAATGGGACATTCTGAAAAATGGTTATCCCCAATACTTGACTGGCATAATGATCCACAGCCCAATTATCTTGACATCTATACAGTAGGTGGAGCGTTGGTATCAAATCAGGGCCGTAAACCCTATATCAACCACGTTATTGTGAATTCTCCCTCAGATGCAAAACAAAAAGTGATCGAACATTACAATCTGGGCCTCAGGCATGTCAAGCTTTATTGGAAACTACGGCGGCCGGAATTTGAAGCGGCGTTTAAAACTGCCGACAGCTTAGGAATGTACGTTTACGGGCATGTTGACCAGGGAATCATGTTTATCGATTCAGCGTTAAACATTGGTTTACGTAACTATGAGCATATATTGACTTTGATTAACAGTGTTCTGTACACCAAAAATGATGTTGAGAATTTTAATTCGGAAATGCAGCAACATTACGGTCCCGGCCATGCCAACGGTCAGGTAGAGCGATTGGAAATGTTCCGTTTTATTCACGACAAAAAGCCGGCAGTTTTAGATACTTTGATTGATAAGCTTTCAGGAAGCCATGCAACATTTTCTACATCCATTCACCTGATGGGCGAGCCATTTGGGTTAACCTATTTTTCCAACAACCTGGATACCTCTTTATCTGCAGCGCAATTAACCCGGTGCAAAGAGAACTTTAACATATTTATGGGCTACGTAAAACAATCATTTGACAAGGGAATAAAACTCCGGATCGGCACAGACTGGCCCAATGGGGGTAAGGCAATTGCTTCTGAGCAACTGCTTTTATCGGAATATGGATTTACGGTCCCGGCAATTCTGCAGATCTCTACAATAAACGGAGCAGTCGCTTTGGGCTTAGACGATAAATATGGTTCCATTGAAAAAGGGAAGAAAGCAGATCTGCTGATCTGGGACAAAAGCCCATTCGACGATTATAAGAACTTTCTTGCAAGCAAAACGATCATTAAAGACGGAGTTGTTTTTCAAAAATAAAACGACACACACTAGACCGCTTCCAGCTAAGCCTGGCAATACAGTCGAAATCATCCAACTCATGACCAGCAGTTTTTTTCATAGTTACTGTCGTTTAATAAGTTGTTTAAAACAAAAACAGACCAAACTCCATTGGCATTCAGACAGTCATTTAATAAGCACTAATGTCAGGCAAATAAACCCGGCACATATCCTCCGTTGGCCTATTGGATTGACCGGACATGCATTACCAAATAAGTTTAATTATATTAGATTATTGCAAATTCCCTAAAAATGGACCGATCATCTTTTATCTATTTTCTTTTATGCCTTATGGTCACTGCATCCCTTTGCCAGGGGCAGCAGCCAGTACTGAGTGATAACCCTCTTCGCACAAAGCTGGACTCAATGGTCGATCAAAGTGTACAACGCTATTTCCAGGATAAAAAAGCTGTGGGCGTATCAATCGGGATTGTACTGAAAGGCATCGTTCACTTCTATAATTTTGGAGAAACCAAGGCCGGCAACAAACAGCTTCCCAATAACCATACTATTTATGAGATTGGGTCGACAACCAAATCATTTACGGGTATCTTACTGGCTCAGGCGATACTGGATAAAAAAGTCCGGCTGGATGACGATATCAGGAACTACCTGAAAGGATCTTACCCCAATCTGAGCTATCATGATACCCCGATCAGAATACGTGACCTGGCTAACCATACTTCACGAATAACGCGCATTTTTCCGAATATGTGGCAAAGGCCGGCTTATGACTCGCTTAATCCATTGCATGACTATAACCGCCAATTGCTATATGAAGGCCTGCACCAGATGAAAATGGATACACTACCTGGCAAGATCTATTCCTATTCTAACATGGCCGTGGCTTTGCTGGGCACAATTCTGGAAGACGCATATGGACAGGATTATTTTATACTGGCGTCGAAAATCATCCTCACTCCTTTACAAATGAAGGATACCCGCATCGATATACGGTTATTGCCGCCCGCCCGCATTGCCTGGCCGCATAATGAACAGCGTCAGGTAGTGCCTCTTTGGGATATACCCTGGCTGCCTGCTATGGGTGCATTGCGGTCCTCCACGGCCGACATGGTTAACTATATCACCGCCAACAACAAAGAGATAAGCCCGGCTATCGCACTATCGCATCAGGTTACATTTGGTACCGGGAAGGAAGGCATGGGATTGAACTGGTTTATCCACAGCTCGCCGGACGGCCATAGAATACTAGGGCACGGCGGCGGTACTGGCGGTTCGCGCAGCTCGCTGGAATGTTTTCCCCAGCTTAACTCCGGTTTTGTGATACTCGCCAATAGCATTGCAAACCGTAACAATCTGGAAAAGGAACTGGCAGCTATAATTGTTGCACAGGCAAAATGATAAACTCATTTTGCATCAAAACCTTTAACGGGATTTACCATTATAGTATAAAAAATTTTTTATAGCTTTCATATTCCTCCAAGCTCCGAACTCCTTTTATTTCTATACTCCTGAGGAGAAACTCCCATTGTTTTTTTAAATATCCGCGAAAAGTAATGCTGGTCAAACATGCCTACTTCCAGCGCAATTTCTTTGATCCGCTGTTTGGTAAACAGCAGGTACTGACAGGCCTGCTGCATTTTCAGGTGATTATAATACTCAATAGGAGAGAACCCCGTTTTTTTCCGGAATAACAGCGAAAAATGAGAAGGCGAAAACTGGACATGCTGTGCTATCTTTTCCAGTGTCAGATT
Organism: Chitinophaga tropicalis; assembly: GCF_009758205.1. Classification (GTDB taxonomy): domain Bacteria; phylum Bacteroidota; class Bacteroidia; order Chitinophagales; family Chitinophagaceae; genus Chitinophaga; species Chitinophaga tropicalis. Next base: position 9,494 of record NZ_WRXN01000018.1, on the reverse strand, counting down.
CTGATCTACATTCTTCTGCATGTAATCGATAGCACTATCTATGGTATCAGTTTCAGGATTATTCATCCGGGATCTGGTTTTCTCCTGGTAAATAAAAGTGGACAGATAATGCCAGAGATACATATTGCTATACATCAGGTGCTCCATACTATAACCCCGCTCCAGCGGAGTATATATCTCATTGAATAACCGGATTGTTTTTTCGCCGTCCGGTATAAACCCTCCATAACTATTTAAATATTGATGTATTTGTTTTACCCAGTCGTCAGCAGATTCACCCTTGAAATGAATCCAGAAGATTGTCCAGGGATTATCCGCATTAGCGGCATAGGTATGCCTTGTTAAAGCAGGTATAAGATAGAAATCACCTGGTGATATCTTATATTCCTGTTTATCTATGAGCATACTACCTTCCCCCTCATGACAATAAATAAGTATATGTTGATCTGTGCCATGCAGACGTTCCCTGTAATGGTAACGGGCTTTCGGGTAATAACCAATATCAGTGATGTATAGTTTTCCGATCAGTGGATGTGTACTGCATTTATTGTTTAGCACAGATCTTGGAATGATGACGGCCTTCTGTCCCTGGAATCCGTCCTTTTTTCGCTGCCTCTTCACATGTTAATTTTTTTGATAAAAAGTAAGAATGTCCACAAGAATAGTCATATAGTCGATCCTTATTAAAGTTAAAAAAAGTTCTTTTGTAAAGAAGTATTGATTCTTTGAGCCAGGAACAACTGGAAATCTAATAAAACACGCCTGAAATGAATAAACACGTTAAACTGGTATTACTGGCGGCAATGATGGCTATTCCCATTGCTATGCCGGCACAAAACAGGATCTCGCTGGCCGGGAAATGGAAATTCCGGATAGATAGAGACGATCGGGGTATTCAACAGCAATGGTATACTCAGCAATTAAAGGATTCCCTCAAATTACCTGGTGCTATGCAGGCACAGGGGTATGGCGATGAACCTTCCGTCAGCACAAAATGGATCGGTGACAGATATGAAGCCTTTCTGAAAGAGGAAAAATATGCACCTTACCGGAAAAATGACAACTTCAAATTTCCCTTCTGGCTAACTCCCGAAAAGTATTACATGGGTGCTGCATGGTATCAGAAGGTCATTAATATCCCGCCACAATGGGCTGGTAAACATATCAGTCTTACGCTGGAACGTTGTCACTGGGGTACCACCGTTTATACAGACAGTCAACTCATCGGGGCAGATAGCAGCCTGGCCACCCCGCATGTATATGACCTGAGCCATCTCAGCCCGGGTAAACATACACTCACTATCCGGGTAGACAACCGTTATCTCTCAGAAGTAGGTATCAATGCTCACAGCGCCAGCGATCAGACACAGGGGACCTGGAATGGTATTGCGGGTGACATTGTACTGGAAGCAGGGAGCCCTGTTTTTGTAAAACGGGTACAGGTTTATCCCGATATCCACAACAGGAACATCCAGCTTGAAATAATGCTTGGTCATACCGGTAATGCAGTTGCAGCAGGCAGCCTTTCTATATCTGTAGATCAGTTACCAGCCTTAAAGCAATCTTTCAGCAGCAATGACAGCACCTTATTGTTAACCTATCCAATGGGCGATCGTCCTGTATTATGGGATGAATTTAACCATAAGCTGTATCAACTCACTGTACAGCTACAAACGGCGGATAGAAAAAGTACCGATACCAAAAAGATTAGTTTTGGAATGCGCAGTGTGGGGACTACCAACTCGAAAATTACAGTTAACGATCATCCTGTATTCCTGCGGGGAACACTGGAATGCGCCATCTTCCCGTTAACAGGCTATCCGCCCACAGATACAGTGGCATGGGCACGGATTTTCCGGATCATAAAAGCACATGGTCTCAATCATATGCGGTTTCATTCATGGTGTCCGCCGGAAGCCGCATTTACAGCTGCGGATCATGCCGGTGTATATCTTTCTGTTGAGGTGGATTGCTGGGCAAGCGTAGGAGAGGGACTATCTGTAGATAATTTCCTGTATGAAGAAAGTAACCGGATCATTGCTGCCTATGGTAATCATCCTTCCTTTCTGATGATGGTACCGACTAATGAACCTGCAGGAGGTAAAAACCGTGACCCGTATCTGGCGGCATTCGTAAAATATTGGAAAGAAAAAGATAAACGACGCCTTTATAGTGCCGGTTCAGGATGGCCGGCCATTGCAGAAAATGATTATCATGTTCTGCCTGAACCGCGTATTCAGGCCTGGGGCGAAGGAGTTAACAGCGTCATTAATGCCAAAGCTCCCAATTCACAATTTAACTTCAAAGAAAAGCTCAGGGACAACAAACCGGTTGTAGCACATGAAATAGGACAGTGGTGTGTATATCCCGATTTCACAGAACGAAAGAAATATACCGGTCTGTTACAGGCACGAAATTTCGATATCTTCTATGACTTCATGAAGAGAGAACACCTGCAGTCGCAGGCGCATGATTTTCTCATGGCTTCCGGAAAATTACAGGCGTTGTGTTATAAAGCAGATATAGAAGCTGGTATGCGTACTGATTATGCAGGTTACCAGTTACTGGACCTGCATGATTTTCCCGGTCAGGGTACTGCCCTGGTGGGAATTCTGGATCCTTTCTGGAACAGCAAGCCTTATTTCACACCTGCAGCCTTCCACCGTTTTTCTTCTGCTACAGTGCCACTGGCAGTGATCAGTAAGTTTACATGGAAGAACTCAGAAGTATTTACAGCTGGCGTGCAGATCGCCCATTTCGGAAAAGAGCAGTTGAAGAAAGTACCGGTAAAATGGAAGATTACCGGTAATAACAAACGGGTAATAGCGAATGGTACTTTAACTGCGGACCTTGACTGGAAGAATGATAACCAGGCAGGTAATATCTCCTGTAAACTTTCCGGTATCAGTAAAGCAGAAAAGCTCAACCTGGAAATTATATTGGATGGATTAGGTGCAAATGACTGGGATTTCTGGGTATATCCTGATACGGCAAATGTGCAGCCCGGTAATGATCTTATTGTTACAGATGAACTTACACCTGCAATATCTGCAAAACTGGAAGCCGGTGCTACCGTATTATTGCAATTAAACAATAAGATCACTGAAAAGAAAGGGGCTTCTGTTAAAACAGGGATGTCTTCGATCTTCTGGAATACGGCATGGACCGAAGGACAGGCTCCTCATACATTAGGTATTCTGTGTGATCCGTCAGCGCCTCTTTTTAATGATTTTCCAACGGAATATCATTCTAATTGGCAGTGGTGGGATATCATTCATACAGCTCAGCCAATGCATCTCGACAATTTTCCTGCTGAATTAAAACCATCCGTGCAATTAATAGATACCTGGTTTGAAGCGAGGAAGCTGGGTATATTGTTTGAAGCAAGGATAGGAAAGGGAAAGATAGTGGTGACTTCTATTGATCTGCAACATGATCTGGATACAAGGTTAGCTGCGAGACAGCTTTATCATAGTTTGCTGTCATATATGCAAACAAAGGCATTTAATCCTGAAGTCGCCGTCAGACCGGAACAAATACAGGAACTATACAAATAAAAGGAGCCTGTCAGTTTACATCAGGTATCGGATAAAAGAAGCCCGTATCAACGCTGATACGGGCTCTTTTTATTTTGCTGATTAAAGGACATAGTCGTCTGTAAAGATCCGGTCAATTACTTCCAGTATGAATTCTGTTCTGCTTTGGAATTAGAATTTATCTCATCCTGTGGTATCGGGAAGTAATCATGCTTTTTAACCACGTAAAACTGCTTACCTACTTTATCGCTGTTGGTCAGCTCCTGTTGTAATAAGTCCCATCTCTTCAGGTCATAAAAGCGCTGACCTTCGCGTGCAAATTCGAGCATGCGCTGGTGCCTGATCTCTGCCATCATCTGGGTTTCGTTTAACCCGGTGGTCAATGCAGGTAACTGAGCCCTGTTACGCACCATAGTGATATATGGATAGGCATCAGCTGGCCTGCTTTGCATCGTTACGGCCTCAGAGAGTAGCAATAATACGTCCGCATACCGGAGCGCTTTTTCATTAATACTGGAAGTATAACTGCCGCCATTGCTACCGGTAAGCTCATTATCCTGTGTATAGTTCTGGTATTTCTTAAACATGGATTTATAACCGAACTGTAAGCTGAAAGCGGTGAATGGTTTATTATAGAATGTAGCCCCTGGATAATCCCACATCAACGTTGCATACATTCTCGGGTCAAACTCGCCGGTAGTTGTTTTTTCCTTTTGAAATTCATTGAACAACTTGTCTGTCGGGCTCACTTCAAACCAACCGGAAACCTCTGAAGGGGCAAACTCCTGTGCGGTAGTAACACCGATCGATTCATTGGCATTTTCACCTGCCCAGGGATTAGTACCGCCTACATCAGCAAGTTGGATTTCAAAAAGCGACTCTATATTGTTATCATTTGCAACAGTAAAATTATCGCCGTAATTAGGCATTAACTGATAAGTGAAAGGGGCAACAGTTAACTGTTTTAAGGTAGCCTCTGCATTAGGCCAGTCTTTCAGATAAACGTAGGACTTACCAAGAAAACCCAATGCAGAACCTTTGGTGGCCCTGCCCAGGTCTGCGGCAGAATAAGAGAGCGGCAGGTCTGCGGCTGCTTCAGTGAAATCTTTTATTACCTGTGCCCAGATCTCGGATTCTGTAGAAACAGGAATAAAATAATCAGCAGTTGAAGCCGGGATGGTGATCCTTAAAGGAACAGCACCAAAATTTATAGCCAGGATATAGTAGTTCAGCCCTCTCAGGAATTTCGCTTCCGCAATGTATTGCTTCTTTTTCGTATCGTCTAAACCGCTGACCTTATCAATGTTCGACAGGATCTGGTTTGCCCGGAAAATGGCGCGATAAGAGATATTGAACACATTGTTGGCAGCGGCATTATCCGGCGTGTTGGTAAAGGTGGAAAGCTGGTATAAATAACTCACATCATTCCTGATAAAGAAATCATCTCCCCTTCCGTTAGAAAGTTCAACCCCTCTCACTCCCCAGTAACCGCCATCTACATTCTTAAATAGACTATAGGTTGCTGCAAAGGCGCTTTGTACATCAGCTTCATTTCTCCAGAATGTTTCGCTGGTGATCTTGTTAGGGTTGGTGAGATCCAGTTCTTTATCTGAACAGCCTGCCATGACAACCGTTGTTGCTATTGCAAAAAATATCTTATTCATGATGAATGATTTAATTATAATGATAACTGAATACCAAGGGATACTACACGGGCAAGAGGATAGGCAACATGACCAAAGTCAACACCTCTGTCCAGGATACTGCCTGATCTGCCAATGTCTGGATTGTAGCCACTGTAATTCGTTATGGTAAATAAATTATCCGCGCTGATATAAGCACGCATGGAGGTGATCTTAAATTTATTGTTCAGAAATTCCGGGATAGTATAACCTATCTGTAATGTTTTAAGGCGGAAATAAGAACCGCTTTCCAGGAAACGGGAAGAGGTCTGTGTATTAAAGTTTGGATCATTGATAACGGCTCTCGGAATGTTGGAATGATTGGTAGGTGTCCATGCATTCAAAGTAGCGCGGGAGTAATTAAACTCCAGGTTCATACCTTCAAGGTCCTGTCTTAGACCGTTGTATATTTTATTGCCGTAAGTACCCTGCATAAATAAGTTCAGGTCAAAATTAAAAGCGGATAGATTAGCGCCGATTCCATACTCAAACTTAGGAAAGGGGCTGCCGCAATTCACCCTGTCAGCATTACTGATACTACCGTCGCCGTTCGCGTCGAGGAACTTAATATCTCCTGCAGATGCATTTGGCTGGATAAGCTGCCCGTTTTTACCCCTGTAGGCATTTACCTCTTCCTGCGATTGGAAGATGCCCTCTGCTTTGATCAGGTAAAAAGCGCTCACCTGGCCACCAGCTTCAGTAAGAGTGGTAGACGCACCATGGTGGGTAGGCTGTCCGCCAAATATCTGCTGGGAACCTGTACCCAGTTCAATCACTTTATTCTTGATAGACGAGAATGTCCCATATACCGAGTAAGTCAGTACACCTGCCTTATTGCCATAATTGATACCCAGTTCAAACCCTTTGTTTTGCAGGATGCCTGCATTCACGGTAGGGTTTTCAGAAGAACCGGCTGAACCGGGAATAGGAACTTCTAATAATACATCGGTGGTTCTTTTTGTAAAGTAATCAGCGCTCATGTTCAGTTTACCGTTCAGGAAACCTGCGTCAATACCGGCGTTGATTGTTTTTGTATTTTCCCATTTGATATTGGGAGAGGCAAAAGCAGTCTGGATAGCACCAAACCATTTTTGCTGAGCTGCGCCTATTACATAATTGATATTGGAAGCGATAGCAGCACTATACTGGTAATCCCCGATCTCCTGGTTACCCAGTATCCCATAACTGCCTCTTATTTTCAAAGAAGATAATACCCTGGGATCTGCATGAAAGAACTTTTCATTGGAAAGATTCCACCCAACAGCAACAGACGGGAAGTTCCCATACCTGTTGGCTTTTCCAAAGCGGGAAGAACCATCTCTTCTGAAGCTGGCTGTAAGCAGGTACCTGTTATCATAAGAATAGATCACACGTCCCAGTTGTGATAAAAGCACACTTTCAGTACTGTTACCTCCTACCGTAGCAGCGCCGGAAGCAGCGTCAAGTTCTTTTATTCCATCAGGGAGATTTGTTTTACTGGCAAGCCAGTAATTGTATTTGAGTCGCTGGTAAGCATATCCCGCCAGCAGCTGGAGACTATGTTTCCCGAAATCTTTATTATAACTCAGCGTATTTTCCAGCATTACCAGGTTGGTGCGCTCTTTGGTTTGGCTGAGGTCATTGGTGGCATGTGCAAACAGGCCACCTACCACATAACGGCGCTGGTAGTCGTCAGTATTACCGAAAGAGTTGGTGTATCCGACATTGAACTTATACTTTAAATTGGGAAGAATGGAAACTTCCGCAAAAGCATTTGCGAGAATGGAAGTCAATTCATAACTGATATCTTCAAGGTGTAGCTGTGCTACTGGATTGGCCACATTCACAACTGGTCCTGATGCTCCGGAATAACCACCCACGGCAGTGGAGTCGTAGATATTAAACACCGGGATCATTTTTGCGGCAGAACCTACAGGATTACCTCCCTGACCGCCCCAGCCTCCTGGCATGCGGATCCATTTCTCCCTTGTCAGCAGCAATGTTTCACCGATCTTCAGACGGCCTTTGGTGGCTTCTGATTTAACACGTGCACCGTAACGTTTGTAACCTGTTACGTCCACAATACCATCCTGATCTGTGTATTGACCGGACATACTGTATTTTGCTGTCTCACCGCCACCGCTTACACCCAGGTAATACTGTTGTATAGGGGCCGTTCTGAAAATAGCGTCCTGCCAGTCGGTCCCTTTACCAAGCTGTGATGGATCAGCGGCGATAGCCAGTCTTGGCAAACCGGCTGCATCATGTGCGGCATTACTTACTGTCGCCCATTCAGATGCATTCAGCACATCATACTTTTTGAGGATCCTCTGGAGGCCTACATTGGTATTGAACTGGATAACGGCCTTGCCAGGTTTACCAGATTTAGTGGTTACCAGCACAACTCCATTCGCAGCTCTTGATCCATAGATAGCGGCAGCGGAGGCATCTTTTAATACATCCATCGACTCAATATCTCCGGGCGCAATATTATTGATGTTGGCTACCTGTACACCATCTACAATATAGAGGGGATCAGCATTATTGAATGTGCCTACACCTCTTATCAGGATGCGGGTGCCCGAACCAGGATCACCGCCGGCCGATTCTACTGTTACACCAGGTAATTTACCCTGCAATGCACGGCCCACATTACTGACGCCTTCTGTTTTAATATCTGCACCTTTTAAAGATGCAATGGCCCCGGTAAGGTCCTTTCGTTTTACCGTACCATATCCGATCACAACTACTTCATTTAAACCGGAAACACTGCGTTTAAGAGGTATGTCGTAGGAAGAGGCCTCTTCTACTTTAACTTCAATACTTCCATACTCCATGGAGGAAATAATAAGTGTACTGCCTTTAGCTGCATCGATCGTAAAGACGCCTTTATCATCAGTTACAGCTCCTTTTGAGGTGCCTTTGACGCGAACAGAAGCCCCAAACACAGGTTCCTTACTATCAGCATCTGTTATTTTGCCGGATATCTTTTTTTGTGCATTTGCCATCAGGAAGGAAAAAAGAAATAATAGCAGCATGATTGGTTTACACCAGGCTCGAGGTGAGAAGCTCACACCGTGGAAATTTGTCATACAGAAATTGGATTTAATGATTTTGGCGATAGTTTACATAACGTACGCTAAAGTTAGTTTTTATTGCATCGCCAGATAAGGACTATTCAATTTTTTATGTGGACAATCTTATTAATCAAGCCCGTCGGATAAGGAAAATGTCTCAGTGACATTATTTTAAACTACTTAATTGGGATTTTGCACTCACTATTTCTAAATCAGAACTGTGACCGTTCATTCTTTAATAACATATACACGACAGATATGAGGAGATCTATTATGATTGATTTCGTATTTCAATTGAAAGATGACCTCCCGAAAAATCGCTGCTGAAGATTATCGAAGCAATCACCATCCTCAGGATATATCAGAACGAAGTCTGGAACTAAAGAGTACTAGATTATTTAACAAAAATAAGGTCTGTAAACCTAAAAAAATCATAGATATTAGGTTTATAATCCCTGAATTATTTAAAATTTTAGGTTTTAATATAATATTATGAGATTTAAAATGAGGAGGCTGTATTTTCAATTATTCTTTAATTGAAGTAAACAGGCACTATCATTGAACTGAAATTAAACCTCATTAGCTCTTGTGGAGAATATGTTAAGCTGGTTGTCGTTTTGCAATATTGGAAACGCAAACAGTTTTTAAAAAAGTTGCCTGCATAACTGCGGGAAATGGGGTGGATGAATGGGATACAGATTTATTATGAGGATATTGATGAGCATGGGTTTCAGATTTTACATCAGATCACAATAAAAATAATATAGGTAATGAAATGAATGTTGAGAGCAGTAATCAGAAGATTATGTTTGGCAGACTTACTGACATTTTCTATAAACCATACATTGGCAAAGTGACAAAGAGAATATTAATAAAATAAACAAATGATTAAGAATTATTCGGTTTTAATTTGTATAGTCATTTCTGTGATTTTAATAGCAATAGCGACATTTTTATATCCGGGCGGCTCATTGCTAGACAAGAATTCGATTGGTTTTGCCTGGACTAAAAACTTTATAAGTAATTTATTTTTGTCAAAGGCGATAAATGGCTCAGAAAACCCTTCCAGAATTTGGGCTATAATTGGGATAGCAGAGACTGTAAAATGAACTGTGTCAAAGGTTAAAATAATTTCCTGACCTTTAACACAAGTTTCTTTTTATGAGCAAGAATGATCAATTTGATTACGACGGCCTCAAGAAAAAGGCCTTAGAACAGTT
>NZ_WRXN01000017.1 GCF_009758205.1 Chitinophaga tropicalis | reverse complement strand
TGCCGGATTGTGTAGCAATTGTTACCGATTTTGCTGTACCATTGTTGCCGTTTTTGCTGCAGTATTGTTACCGAATTTGTTGCATTCATTCTTACTGAAATCGCTGCATTATTATTTACCATTTACACAGTATCTTGATGTAATGACCTTCTAATAGCCAAGTTCTCTCCTTTCAATTGTAGAACGATCTTTTTTTCCATCTTGCCATTCCCATTACTTCTCCACGCCTGATGATAGTTCTTGGTTTTATTTAATACCCGCAAATTCTGTTTAAAGCTAATAACCGTATTCAGCAATACATCCCTTACTTCCTGCGTAAAAGAATCCCAGGGTTTATTGAACACCCATTTATAATTGCTCTCTGACCCATTGTTAAACTTTTTAGAGCAAAGGATATTCTTCAGATCATATCTACGCCTATCCTTTTCATCTTTCGTTCTTCCCTTTCCAAGTGCACTTTCATTATTAAGGTAGTTAATGTGATTACGCGAACAACAAGCAATCACTATAGCATCAAGTGCATGATGTCGATGATCAATCCTTTTCTTACTAAATCCCTTGGATAATTCTATAGGGACCGAAGTCTGAAAAACACGCTTCCCATCCTTATTAGTCCATTCTCCAAAGTTCTGTGAGTTGGTAAGCTCATTCATCCTCTCAAACCTTGGAGTTATTATTTCATTCCATATATCGTTCAATCCCCAGTCATTTCTTAAGGTAGAAGTAATAGAACCATTGCTTACTATTACTTTTTTAGAAATGGCTTCCTGCTCCCCCTCCTCTCTCACAATGCGTGACATTAAAGACTTCACCACTTTACTGATGTACCGGCTATCATTCAACTGTCTTTGGATGAAAGATTCAGGGATATCTTCCATCAACAACCTGTTCATTTTACCCCTGTTCCTGGAAAAACTATCTTTTACTAATGCCTCGTAATCCTGAAGCGATAACAAAGAAACTTCTCTACCAAAGCTCAGTTGTACTTTTTTACCCCCATCTGCTTTTATATATTCATAAGCAGTTCTGTTATCTTTATCTTTATTAACTTCAGATTCACAAATTACTTTGTTACTAAACGAGTCATCAAAATACCTTGACTGAGGAATGATATGCTCTATTTCATAGGCACTGGTGAATAACTTATTCAATGGTATGATCATGCCGGTATAAGGCGATCTGTATTTCTGTTGCAGCCATAATTTATATCGTACCAGTTCAGCTTTACCCGGCTGAGCTTGTTTTGATATTTTCACAATATCATCCGGAATATTGGCTTCTCCATTTAATACACCCTCCTCATATATCTTTAGTATCTCTTGTTGCATTGGAGAATAAGGACGAACATTCTCAATTCCCCCATCATTCATGAATTCCATCAACAGGGCTTTAATCCTCAGATTCGTATTCTCATTCTCATTGATCTTATCCGTCATTCTCTTTCGCTTATCTGCCGGATTCTTCATCTCTCTACCTAATTCAATATGTATTTCATCAAAGAATCCTTCCTCTCCCCCACCATGCTCATTCCAGATATCACGAACCACCAACAGAGATTCATTAATAACCTGTTCTACAATAGGGTTTCTTAAACTGTACTGTGGCAACAAAGTAATATCGGCCGCAGTTTGCCATTTTATTATTTCACCGTCTTCAGAATGCCGGTCATATACGATATATGAAACCAACCAATGGGGCAATCCTCTGAAATGAGTAATATCAGATAACTGAATAGCTTTATCCCGTACCCTATCTCTTATTTTCTCGTCATACTCACCTGTAATTATTTTTTCAATCCGGCCTTTAGTATTTACATCAATTTCTTCCTGGTTCCAATATTTCCCCCTTCTCATCAAAGGCAATAATTTCTTGATGGCCTTTGCGGAGTAAGATCCATACTCTTTTTCATAGGCTGGAAACTTCTGAAATATCTCAACAAAATCATCTCCCAACCCTTTCTTAGATGCGAATCTCTTCAATGCTTTCTGAATCTCATTTTTCTCAATTACAGAGTAAAGGATATGCCAAAGTGCTTCTTCATTCTCCTTATTTAGAAATCCGTTGGGAATATTTGCTACTTTACTGAGCTTAAAAAGAAGCAGAGACCTGGTTTCATTACAAGGATATGGTTTGTCAACCACATAATTCCATCTGTAATTATCTAACTTCCTGATCTTTAAATATTGCTTGAGTAATGCTTTCTGGTCTACATCCTTTCTCTCATTTAGCCATTCAAATAAACGAACCCAATCATCTTCTGACTTGAAAAACTCATCCGTAACATTAACATCCATTGCAAGCCTGCCATCCACATCTTTCTCATTCTGATATATCCGAAGGTTCTGTATAAATTCCCACAGCCTGAATTCCTGGAATAAGGGATGGGATTTCGCAATACACTTCAACGGAGCAAATTCCGTTTTCCCATCCTTTATAAATCTCTTATGTTCAAATTTACAGTTACTGATAAGAGACTTCTTACTCTTCAAAGGACGTTGATAAAAAATGATATCATTTATGAAAAGATGATTAAATCCCTTCTGCGCTATATTCTTTTTATGAGCATCATTATGCTGATATAATTCTTCTAAACAGTCCCTATACAACTTGCCATCTCTCAATTCGGGATAAAATTCCTCCTGTTTCTTCAATATACTTTCCAATTCAGTCTTATAGAACCTCCTCTCTACAACACTTACAAGCTTACCTCTGATCTTTTGAACCGGATTATCCAACAGATTATCATAAATATAAGCTCCAATAGTCTTCTTGCTTTTATCAATATTATATTCTGTTTTCTTCTTTACAAGTGTCCAATCCTTATCTTCAGGGGCTCTCAAAGAACGCTTCTCCTTACCTTCTTTATCCAACTTTATAGTTCCATCTTCATTCAGCTCTGTTGTAACAATAAACTCTTTAACTTTTCCTATCCAATCCAATTGCGTCCTGCTTGTACGGCGATATATCCATCCATTTTCCAGCACCACATTATAACACATCTCATCATTTCCTTTTCGCTCTCCTGTAGCAACAACGTCAACCACCCTGAGCGAATAAAACTCCTCTTTCTTACTCTGCGTCTCTTCTGCTTCTTCCCCCCTTAACTGGTTATATCCTCTCTTCTGATTAAAATTTAATAACAGCCATGCTATTTCTTCCTTCTCTATTCGCTGTGTAAGCGCTTTCTTCCTCAGGTAGTAAATTGTCCAGTCGTAAGGAATCTTTTTACCGTCACTTACCAACTCAGGTTTGCATGCTGCAAAATCCTGCAGCATTTCTTTAAACGATTCTTTAAATATGAAATTACCTTTATCATAAGCCAGCTTAGGTTCTTTACCTGGAAGGAATTGCCCTAGTCGCCTGTCAAAATCAATTTCAGTTTTATAATGTGATGGTAAGAAGCCTAGTATATTTAAAACTCTATGTAGTCGTTCTCTTCTCAATAAAAACCGCTCTATTAGTCGCCTAGCACTACGAAACTTCGTTCTTTCTGCTGTTGGGGAAGTAGATTGCCCTTTACCAAAATCGCTCAGCACATCCTGGCTCATTGGGATAATACGGCTGCCAGCACCAAGAATACGTCCATCGCTCTTATCTTCTTCCAGTTCTATAAGGGCCCATCCGATAGAATTAGTGCCCAAGTCTAATCCGAGTATTCTTTTCATATTGTGGTAATTATAATGGGTTGATAATTAATTTGACTTTTGTTTTTTGTATTGTGATTTTCTTTATCTTAGTAATCTAATTGAAAGCAAATCACAATAAGGATTATTCCGTTGTGTCAACATTTACGCTGCCCTCGTCGTTTAACGGGGGCTTTTTTATTTTGAGTAAGCAGAGAACGTTTCATATGAGGTATGGTTTCAGGGTATAAAAACTTACTTAAAGATAACCAACCATCCAAGTCATACAGTTAACCTTTTGTTAAACCGGAAAAATCCTCCACCTCTTTCTTACTTTAATCCATTCCCCTCCCTCCCTATTCTCCGTAAATTTGCCTATGCAAAAGACAATCAACAAAATCATCAGCAACCACCCTATCAGTGGTTCTTTAGACGACTACTACTTCTACAGTCCTTTGCCTTTACAGAACGGCGGGACTATAGATCCATTCCTGCTGTTGCATCACCACGGACCAATGAACCTGCCGCCATATAATAGTGGTATGCCATTCGGACCGCATCCACACAGGGGATTTGAGACAGTGACCTGGATCATTAAAGGACATGTGGTGCATAAAGACTCTCATGGCTATCATAGCAGGATCGATGAAGGCGGTGTACAATGGATGTCTGCAGCAAGAGGATTAATACATAATGAGTATGTGGAGAAGTCTTTCAAAGAAGAAGGCGGAGAACTGGAATTACTGCAGCTATGGATCAATCTTCCTGCGAAACTGAAGATGAATACGGCGAAATATACCGGCTTGCAGAAGAATGATATCCCTGTTATAAATGCGGATAATGACAAGGTGCAGGTAGCTATTGCTGGGGGTAACTGGAACGGTAATAAGGGCGCTGTACAATCACTTACAGGTATTAATGCTTTTCTTATCAATATGAAAACTGATGGTAAAGCTGATATCACAGTGAATGAGAACAGACATGTGTTGTTCTATGTGCTGAGAGGTAATGTAACTATCAACGGTAAAGAAGCGACCGACAGATCCCTGGTGTTATTTGACGAAGGAGGCGATACAATCAATATAACAGCCAGCAGTGATGCAATTATCCTCTATTGTGACGGAGAACCGTTAAATGAACCTATAGCATGGCACGGACCTTATGTGATGAATACACAGACAGAAATTATGGAGGCGATGAGAGATGAACGAATGGGAAAATTCGGGTTCTATATAGACTAAAACAGGCGGGCTTAAAGCCCGCCTGTTTCTTTATGAATGTATAATTCTTCGAAGCTGCAGATTAGTAACCGGCGCTACCACCAGTGGATATTTCTCTATCGTCACATAACTTGAATCAAGCCCAAAACCACGTTCCTCTGACAAACTGATCTTCTTCAGGAAGAAGTACATCCTCATCACCAAACGTTCATAGAGCGGCAGGTCATTATCATGAGAAAGGAATTTCTCCATAACGATAAACTGGAAGTCACCCACTACGTTATTCTTGCTGAGTGATTCATAGCGGCTGGTAATATTTACCTCTTTGTTACGCACCATATCTTCCACTACCATGCGGAACATCAGGTTAATACGCTGTTCCACTTTAAATCCAAGCCTGAATTCCACTCTTATCACTTCATTAGGGATAATTGTCTGTACAGAATATTCGCTGAGATAAGGCTCATCTACAACATCCACGTGCACAAACCAGTAGATATCTGCACGCTTGGGTTTCTTATTTAAAATGGAGTAGATGATCTTATGCTCTATTTCCTTCGGATTATCTGCACTACTCATATACACCAGGTGGGTAGCATATTTGGGGATAGTGGTATCGTTGCTCAGCTCCTGTATAACCGGCAGATGATCTTCCAATCGTACAAACTCAACGTAGCGATTCTTGATCTTACGTGATTTAAACCAGACGATCATAACCAGGAAGAGGATACCTGCTACTATCACAGTTACATAACCACCGTGCATGAATTTTACAAGGTTGGCGAAGAGGAAAGAAAATTCTATTGTAAAATAAATGATGAGGTAAATGAGGATGAGGCTTAACCGTACTCTTCGCGTATAAAGGTAAAAGGCAAAGAGACACGACGTCATCAGCATACAGATGGTGATAGACAGGCCGTATGCCGCCTCCATAGCGCTTGATTCTTTAAAGATCAGTACTATGGCAACACAACCTACAAACAGCATGGTGTTGATACCTGGAATGTATAACTGTCCGCGCATTTCTGTAGGATAGTTGATCTTCAGTTTAGGCCAGAGGTTCAGTCGCATAGCTTCTGAAATGAGGGTAAAAGACCCTGAGATCAGTGCCTGGCTGGCAATGATAGAGGCCAGGGTGGCTATCAGTACGCCGAAGATCACGAACCATTCCGGCATGATGGTAAAGAAAGGGTTCTGATCTTTAGGGATGATCTGTCCGCGTTGGGTGAGCAGCCATGCACCCTGTCCGAGGTAGTTAAGGATCAGGCAGCATTTCACAAATATCCAGGACAGGCGGATATTTCCTTTGCCACAGTGGCCCAGGTCAGAATAAAGAGCTTCTGCTCCTGTAGTACAGAGGAATACGGCGCCGAGGATCATAAATCCGTGGGGATATGTGATCAGCAGTTGTATAGCGTAGTGAGGACTGAAGGCTTTGAATACGGAGAGGTCGTCTGCGATGTGGGACATACCTAATATGCCCAGCATAGAGAACCAGATCAGCATGATAGGTCCGAACAGCTTGCCAATGGATACTGTTCCGAACTGTTGCACTATAAAGAGACCGGAGATAATGGTGAGTACGATCTTGACGATTGTCCACTGACTCAGGTCTTTAAATACTTCCAGGGTACGTAAACCTTCGATGGCGGAGGTAACGGTGATGGGTGGAGTGATGATACCGTCTGCCAGCAGGGCAGCGCCGCCTATCATCCCAAATATAACGGCCCATTTGGCGTGCCGTCTTACAAGGGCGTATAAAGAAAAAATCCCGCCTTCTCCTTTGTTGTCAGCCCGGAGAGTCAGGATTACATATTTAATTGTTGTTTGGAGCGTCAGGGTCCAGATAATACAGGAGATACCTCCGATAACCAGTAGGTCGCTTACAGGTTTGTCACCAACAATTGCCTTGAATACGTATAATGGTGAGGTCCCGATGTCACCATATATAATACCTAATGCTACTAATAAACCGGCCAGGCTGATCCTGTTAATGTCTATTCTCACGAAGTATGTTGTTAATTGAAAAAGCCATCAAAGTTAGCAGGAAATGTGGAGATGTGCAAATTATCGATTCCAGGGTTAAAATTAGTTCATGCCTACATAGAAAAACCCCGTCTGGCCAGAGGCGAGACGGGGCTTTATATCTTCTCAGTGAGAGACTATTAGTTAGCAGGAGCTAAGTCAACAGTGCTAGACTCACCAGGAGTGTTTTGTTTGATGAAGCGACCGCGGTCGATACCTTGCTTGTCAGCCAGGTAGTCGATAACTGCGTCAACTCTTCTGCTGCTCAGGTCAACACCACCTTTTTTACCTTTAGCACCAGCGTGGCCGGTAACCAGAACGTTACATTCAGGAGCGCTCTTCAGGGTGTTAGCTACGCTAGCCAGGATTGCTTCATTTTCAGAAGAAACTTTGGTAGAGCTACCTTTGAAAGATACGCTAGGCAGGATCAGGCTGTTACAAGCTGGTTTAGCAGCCATGTTTTTGCAGCACTCAGGATCCGGGCATTTACCAACACCATCAGCGTCAACTGGCTGGCAGTAAGTTGGAGTAACCAGTTGTTTATCTTTGTAGTCAGGAACACCGTCACCGTCAGTATCTTTAGCTACACCGTGAACATCAACAGGAGCACCTGCTGGTGTGTTAGGCTCGCGATCGAACTGGTCAGTTACGCCATCACCGTCAGCATCAGGCAGAACCGGAGTAGGCAGTTTCATGTGACGAGGAGCGCTCAGTTCGTTGTAAGCGTAGTTCAGCGGATTTACCCACCATAATGGCTCAACGCGTTTAGAGCTGTTACCCAGGTTGAAGTTCAGACGTACGCTGGTGTAGCTGAAAGCGTCTTTGTGGCTGCTATATGGAGAGGAATAACCGTCCAGATAGTCGTCAAAGTACAGAGTATATTTCTCTTCGATACCGATGTTGAAACGTTTAGAGATTCTGAAAGCAACGCCAGTACCAAAGTCTGCACCGTGACGCAGCAGCTGGTTGTCGTCTTTACGGCCAATGTTGCCTCTGTTACCCTGAGAAGGTGCGTTAGATTCATAATCACCGTCCTGGATGTTTTTCAGCTGATCTTTGATGTCTTTGCGGCTAGCGCTGAAGTTAACACCAGAGTAGTTGTAACCAGCACCGTTAGCGCCTTTAGCGTCAACATCAACGTCGATCAGACCCAGGCTGTAACCACCAAATACATACCAGTTCACTTTAGGCTGAGCCTTGTAGAACAGGATGTTGCTCAGGGAAGCCATCAGGTCTAAAGACAGCTGGTGAGTAGCTGTTTTATAGTTAGCAACGATGTTACCGTTGTTCAGCGCTGCGGTAGGAGCCCAAGCAGAGCTATTATTGAGACTTACCGGACGGAGTCTGTAATCCTGGCCTTTATCAAAAGAACCAGTATACTCAGCTCTTACAGAGAAAGTATGACCCAGGGATTTTCTCAGAGAGATACCACCACCGAAGCCTGGTTTAGCAGGAATGGTACCATTGATCAGGTGCAGACCACCATGGAAACCCAGTTCCCACATATCACGTGGTTTTGCAGGGAAATCATACTGATGGTTTGAAAAATTCTGCTGTTGGGCCTGTCTTGACGCTGGTACTTTAGAGGAATCCAGGGCATCATAAACAGGGGTAACTTGTGCAAAACCGGAGGACGCCGCTAGGAGACTCATAGCGCCTGCCAGTAATAAGTACTTTTTGCTTGCCATAATTGTTTTCTATTTAAAAACTGTTAAAAATTTACTAATAACCCGTTTTTTACCCAGCAAAGGTAAAATTCTCAGATGAATATTCAAATTTTTGTTACAATATTATTTTCATTGATAACTAGTTAACTACTAGTGCTTAGGCAAAACAATCATTATACCTTAATTTGCTTCGGTATATAACTAATAAGCATATTTGTTATAACTAAAACAAAGTAATGTTAAAGTTATGTTACACCCATATATACAAATTAGGGGCCAATTTGTTAAAATTTGATATTTTAAGCCTAGCTTAGCAATCTTTTTATAGCACCTATGGACGAAATTAAACACCTGATCAGTAAGGAATTACAGGATTTTGAAAGCAAATTTGCGGACTCAGTAAAAAGTCATGTTCCTTTGCTGGACAGGATCATGCATTATATTGTCAAACGCAAGGGGAAGCAGATCAGGCCCATGTTCGTGCTTTTATCAGCCAAACTCTTCACAGACAATATACAGGAAAGTACATACAGGGCTGCAGCCCTGGTGGAACTTCTCCATACTGCCACCCTTGTACATGATGACGTAGTGGACGATGCCAACGAACGACGTGGGTTCTTCTCCATTAATGCCCTCTGGAAAAATAAGATAGCCGTTCTGGTAGGTGACTACCTCCTGTCAAAAGGTCTGCTCCTTTCTCTTAATAATAATGACTTCAGATCTTTACAGATACTTTCCGAAGCTGTCAGGGAAATGAGTGAAGGAGAACTGCTCCAGATAGAAAAAACACGTAAACTCAATATTAAAGAAGATATCTACTTCGAGATCATCCGCCGCAAAACAGCCTCCCTTCTGGCTTCAGCCTGCGCTGCAGGCGCCTGGAGCGCTACCGGCAACGACGAAGTGACAGAAAAAATGCGGCTCTTCGGAGAGAAAGTTGGCGTAGCCTTCCAGATCAAAGACGACCTGTTTGACTATGGCACCGAAAAAATAGGTAAACCCACCGGGATCGATATACGTGAAAAGAAAATGACCCTCCCGCTTATCTATACACTCGAACATGCCACTCCTGACATCCGCAGACGTATTATTAATATAGTAAAGAACCATAACACTGACAAAGACCGTGTGTCAGAGGTCATTGACCTGGTCAAAAAGTCCGGTGGCATCGAATATACACAACAGAAAATGTTCGAATACCGGGATGAAGCCCTTGCCATACTTCACAGCCTACCTGGAAACCAGGTACGGGATGGCCTGGAAACACTGGTCCGCTATACCACAGACCGTACTTTTTAAAATATACTTCCCGGCACACGGTATAGCCAAGGTTTACTCCTGATTTTTCTGTAGATTAGGTGTTTCACTATAATGATTATTTGCTCAACCATCTTTAGATATAACATCAGGCATTAATGCAAAAACGCTGGACAGTCAGATCTTATCAACCAAAACAGGAAGCATTGCTCCAGTCCTCCCTGCGCATTCACCCTCTGCTCTGCAGACTGCTTGTGCAAAGAGGTATGCATACCTATGATGAATCACGCCTCTTTTTCCGCCCTACCCTGGCAGATCTTCATGATCCGTGGCTCATGAAAGACATGGACAAAGCGGTGTCCCGTATTGAACAGGCCTTCTTCATGAGAGAAAAGATCCTGGTATTTGGCGACTATGACGTAGATGGCACTACTGCCGTTG
This sequence comes from Chitinophaga tropicalis, assembly GCF_009758205.1. Taxonomy (GTDB): domain Bacteria; phylum Bacteroidota; class Bacteroidia; order Chitinophagales; family Chitinophagaceae; genus Chitinophaga; species Chitinophaga tropicalis. The sequence continues at coordinate 134,640 of NZ_WRXN01000017.1, read as the reverse complement.
CCACCGTGTACGACTTTCTTCACTCCTTATATGATAATATAGAGTTTTACATCCCGCATCGCTACCGGGAGGGATACGGGATCTCACCGCAGGGGATAGAATATGCAAAAGAGAACGACTTCACCCTGGTCATAGCGCTGGACTGCGGCATCAAGGCCGTAGAACAGATCACATGGGCGGCAGATAATGGTATAGACTTCATCATCTGTGACCATCACCTGCCGGATGCCATACTACCACCGGCAGTGGCTATCCTCAATCCTAAACAATACGACTGTCCGTACCCATATAAAGATCTGAGTGGATGCGGGATTGGTTATAAACTCATCTCCGCCTTTGCACAGAAAAAAGGAGTATCCGAAGAAAAAGTACACCGCTACCTTGACCTGGTAGCTACCAGCATTGCGGCAGATATTGTTCCCATGACCGGCGAAAACCGTGTACTGGCCTTCCATGGGCTGAAAAAAGTGAACGAATCACCTCTTCCGGGTATCAAAGCGCTTATTCAGCTCAGCGGACTAAAAGAGCAGCTTACCATCTCCAATCTTGTATTTGTAATAGCTCCACGCGTAAACGCAGCCGGCAGAATGGATGACGCCCGCAAAGCTGTCAACCTGTTCGTGGAAACAGATATGGAAAAAGCAATGGCCATTGCAGAAGTGCTCCATGCAGATAACTTTGACCGTAAGGAAATTGATGGCAACATTACCAAAGAAGCGGTAGAACTGCTGCAAAACGATCTCTCGCTAAAAGATAAAAAATCAACAGTATTATATAAACCGGACTGGCATAAAGGAGTAGTAGGTATAGTTGCCTCACGCCTTATTGATAAATATTATTACCGTCCCACTATCATCCTTACACTGAGCAACGATAAAGTGGCAGGATCTGCAAGGTCAGTGACAGGCTTTAATGTATATGAGGCCATCCACCAATGTAAAGATCTTCTGGAAAATTATGGCGGGCATTTTTATGCTGCCGGCATGACGCTGAAACCTGAAAATGTGGAAGCCTTCCAGCAGAAATTTGAAGAAGTGGTAGCTACTACAATAGATCCTGATCTGCTGGTACCGGAAATAGTGATAGATACGGAAATAACACTGAAAGATATTACACCGGCATTCTTTAATATACTGCGCCAGTTCGAACCCTTCGGACCGGAAAACCTGCGACCTGTTTTCCTTGTAAGAAATGTAACAGATAGCGGATATTCACGCCTTGTGAAAGATGAGCATATTAAATTCTCCGTCAAACAAGGTAAATCGCCCAACGCATTAACGGGTATAGGGTTCTACATGTCTGAAAAATTCCCCATTGTCAACAGTAAAAGACCTTTTGATATGGTATTTACTATCGATGAAAATGAGTGGAATGGAAAAATGAACCTTCAACTGAAAGTGATTGATATCAGGACTACTCACTGATCACTTCTTTTGCTTTAACAGCCAGGTATATAATGTGGAATCTGCATAGGCTTTTGTCCATGCGTCATGCCCGCCTGTTGCATTCTCTGTATATTTCACCAGGCTGCTGCCACAGGCTTTCAATGCGTTCACCATATCACGGGAACCGGCAACATTGACCGTAGGATCGTTAGCATTATGAAAAGCCCATATGGGCATATTCTTCAATACACATGCCTGTGAGGGCGTACCCGCGCCACAGATGGGTACAATGGCAGCAAACTTCTGCGGATTTGCCTGCGCCCAGTTCCAGGTGCCATATCCTCCCATACTCAGACCGGTGAGATAAATACGTGTGGTATCTACATGGTATTTTTCCAACACTTCCTTGTATAATTTCTGTAAAACATCTGTATTCCACCAGGTAGCTGTACACTGCGGCGCTATCATTACAAACTGCTTACCGGCCACCACCTTGGGTAGTCCTACTTTTTTCAGGATACTGACGTCCGTTCCTATCTCTCCCACCCCATGCAGGAAGATCACCAACGGCCATTTATACCGCTTCTGTTCATTATATGTTTCAGGAATATATAAAAGGTACTCTTCAATATTACCTATCGCTGTACTTACCTTTTGTTCCGTAATACCGGGTGTCCGGGGTGTGAAAACATCTTCAGGTATAGTATCTGTCCCGTTATCCGGCGCCTGTGCATCACCATTCTTTGAACAGGCGAAGACACTCAGCAATGTCCCAGCAACTAACACATATAAGCAATTCTTAAATGTTATCATTTTCATATATCTGTCTTAAATAGAAAAACCCGTCTGGCCAAAGGCCAGACGGGTTTCGTTGCGAATTATTTGCTATACAATACTACTAATTCCTTTTCTCTCCTCCCATTAATTCTACACTTCTGTTTACAAAGGCAGTAAGATCAGCGCCAGTCAGCAGGTTTTGTGATAACAGCGCCAGGTCTGCCAGGTTGCGTACCTGTTTCTGCCTTCTGTCATCATCGCTTTCATTTAATATCTGCTGATAGATGGGGTGATTGGCATTTACTGTCATATTGATCTCATCAGGCATATTAGCATACCAGCTCATGCCACTGCCGCCTACTGCGGCCATATCTTTCATACGGCGCATAAACTCAGGACGGGTTACTATTACTGGCTGGCTATCTGCGCTCAGACCCTTCAGTTCCACTTTTACGTGCTCTTGTGGTATCTGGCCAAACAGCTCTTTCAGTTTTGCTTCCTGGTCCTGTGTCAGCACGCTTTCAGTCTTTTCCTCCTTATCTATCAGGTTGTCTGCAATATCAGCATCAACACGGATAAACTGGATACTATCCCACAGCGGCTCCATATTATTAATAAATGCAGCATCTACCAGGGTATCCATCTTCACGATCTTATACCCTTTGCCTTTGGCAGCCTGTATATAGCTGTCCTGTTGTACAGCATTGGTTGCGTACAGTACCACCAGCTTATTGTCTTTATTTGTCTGCAGTGCAGTAGCTTCCTGTTTGTACTCTTCCAGGGTGAAGAACTTACCTGGTTCAGTGATATCTTCCATGATCAGGAACTTATTCCCTTTTTCACGGAATTTATCGTCCGTCATCATGCCATACTTCGCAAACAGGCCGATGGATTCCCATTTCTCTTCAAAACCTTTACGGTCATTACGGAAGATCTCATCCAGCTTATCACCAACTTTTTTGGTGATATAAGTGCTGATCTTTTTCACGTTCGGATCTCCCTGCAGGTAGCTGCGGCTTACGTTCAACGGAATGTCCGGGCTATCTATCACACCGTGCAGCAGCATCAGGAACTCAGGTACAATATCCTTCACTTCATCAGTCACAAACACCTGGTTTGAATACAGGCTTATCTTGTCTTTCTGGATCTCAAAGCTCTTGTTGATCTTAGGGAAATACAGGATACCTGTCAGGTTGAACGGATAGTCAACGTTCAGATGTATCCAGAACAGCGGTGGTTCTGAGAACGGGTATAATTCTTTATAGAAATTCTGATAGTCTTCAGTAGTAAGATCGGCAGGTTTCTTTGTCCATGCCGGATTAGTGTTGTTCAGCTGCTTATCTCCGAATTTAACCGGTACCGGCAGGAACTTACAGAATTTTTCCAGGATAGACTGGATGCGGTGTTCGTCCAGGAATTCTTCGCTTTCTTCATTGATGTGCAGCACAATGTCAGTTCCACGGTCTTCTTTGCTGGTTTCTTCCAGTTGGTATTCGGGGCTGCCATCGCACTCCCAGCGTGCTGCCGGCGCATCTTTATGGGATTTGGTGAAGATCTCCACCTGGTTGCTCACCATAAAGGAGGAATAGAAACCAAGGCCAAAATGTCCGATAATGTTGGCACCGTCAGTCTGTCCTTTATATTTGTTCAGGAACTCTTCCGCGCCGGAAAAGGCTACCTGGTTAATGTATTTATCCACTTCTTCAGCGGTCATACCAATGCCCCTGTCAGAGATAGTAAGTGTTTTATTCTCTTTGTCCAGCTTTACGGTAATTTCCAGGGCGCCCAGCTCACCTTTGAATTCACCAATACTAGCAAGGGTTTTTAGCTTCTGGGAAGCATCTACAGCATTACTTACCAGCTCGCGGATGAAAATTTCATGATCTGAATAGAGGAATTTCTTGATAATGGGGAAAATGTTCTCTGTCTGAACACGTATTGCTCCTTTCTGCATGGGTGTCTGTTTTTTTAAACCATATTTTTTCAAAGGGTGTGCCAGCAGATTCCCTGCCGACAAACTGTCATGTTCCACCTTAACAAATAAATCATATTGATCTACAAACAACTGTACCACAAATATTGTAGATTTATCGATTGTTTTCCTTTTGCATTAGTTTTTTACCCAAACCCCCATAAACCATCTTTACATGAAGAGAACTCTACTCCTGTTTTTTACTGCTGTTTGTATTGCTACTGCACAGGCGCAGACGCAACCTGCTGCACAGGCATTACCTTACCAGCAAAACTTTGACGGTTTGCCGGCCTCTTCCACTACTTATCCGGATGGGTGGCAGGGCTGGTCGCTCAGCGGCGCTCCTTCTTCCTCATTTAATACTGCAGCACCTGCAGGCGATAAGGCCCTGGTAGCCGGGAGTGCTTCCAGTACGGCTAATGGCGCATACAATTACAACGGTAAACTGGGATTCCTCAACAGCGGCAGTGTGGATAACAGCCTGGTGCTGGCGCTGAATACCAGCGGACAAACCAACATTGCCCTGCAATACGATGTAATGACGTTACGCAATCCATATGATGGCACCAGCAATACCCGCATCAATGAAGTGATCCTCCAGTACCGTATTGGCAGTACCGGCAGCTTCACTAACATTACCGGTACTGAATACCAGAACACTACTACCACACAAATCGGTTCAGGCGTGGTCACTCCACTGGATAACGTGGTAAAATCACTGGTATTGCCTTCCGCCTGTGATAACCAGTCCCTGGTACAACTGCGCTGGGTAAACCGGCAGATCAGCGGTGCAGGTTCCCGTCCGTCCTTTGCAGTAGATAACATCACTGCAGGCGGCAGCGGAGCAGATGTTACCCCTCCTGCCATCACTACACTCCTGCCAGCCAATGGCACAATAGACAACTCTCCCACTGTCCAGCCAGTTATTACATTCTCTGAAAATATACAGGCAGGTGCAGGGCAGATAGTTCTTCATAATGCCAATACCGGCACTCAGCAGGTCTTTAACATTAACAGCGCATCTGTTCTTCTAAACAACAGCACCCTGACGCTGGCTACTACTCTCCAGCCTAACAGGACCTACTATATTACACTGGACAGCGGCGCTATCCAGGACCTTAGCGGCAATTCCTTTGCCGGTATACCGGACAGCACTACCTGGCAGTTTGCCACCGGCAACCAGCAGTTGTCATTCGATTTTAATACCTGCTCTTCCGGCAACCTCAGCGGAGGGTTCAAACAATACAGCATTACCGGCGGCCAGTTATGGGCCTGCACCACCTTCGGACAAAACAGCAGCAACGGAGTACAGATCAACGGGTATAGCGGTGGAGCCGTATTAAATGAAGACTGGCTTATTTCTCCGGCTTTCGATCTGTCAGGTTTTGATTTCCCGCTGCTGGACTTTGCCAGCCGTACTACTTTCGCTGGTCCTTCATTACGTTTAGTGGTATCCACCAACTATGACGGCGTCAGTAATCCGAATACAGCTACCTGGACCGAATTGAATGGCAGGTTCCCTGCATTGCTGTCAGACGCCTGGAAAACATCAGACAGTATCAACCTGGCTGCCTTCAGGCAAAGCAGCGTTTACATCGCTTTTGTGTATACTTCCTCTCCTTCACTGGGAGCCGCCCGCTGGACAATTGATGATATCCATATCACCAACAGCCCGGTAGCGCCCCAGCCATCCCTGGATAAAACAACTGCCAGTATAGACTTTGATTATGTACCCTATGGACAGCAATCACAGCCGCATAGCTTTAGCTTCCAGGTGAATGATGCCATTGGCGACCTGACCATCAGTTCAACAGCAGGCTTCCTGGTAGCTGCCGACAGTGCAGGTACATATAGCCAGAGCATCACTTATACACAAGCCAGCCTGGCTACCGGTCCGTTCACTGCCTGGGTGAAATTCGTGCCCTCTGCTGCCGATCAGTCCTTCAGCGGTACATTGACCTTCTCCGCTCCTTCCGGGCAGATTGCGCTTGCAGGCACCTCTCTGCGTTCGCTCAAAGTGGTGAACTGGAATATAGAATGGTTTGGCAGCCCGGTACAGAATCCGGCAAATGACAGCCTGCAGCAGGCAAACGTCACCACCATCCTGAAAAAGCTGGATGCAGATATCTTTGCACTGGCAGAAGTGGTAGATACCGCCCGTTTCAGAGCTGTGGCCAACCAGATGCCGGGATACAGCTATATTATTTCGGACTTCGGTTCTTATGCCGATAGTCTGACAGATGTGGATTACACTTCGGCTCAGAAACTGGCCTTCCTCTATAAAACCTCCGTTATCCGCGGTATACGTTCCTATGGTGTATTACGCAACGGCGGCAGCAGTAATGCTTATTATAACTGGTCGTCCGGCCGTTTCCCCTTCCTGTTTGAAGCACAGGCCAGACTGAACAATGACAGTGCCCGTATCAACTTTGTCCTGCTGCATGCCAAAGCCAATACCGGTACAGCAGCAGAAAAAGTAACCTCATGGCATCGCAGGAAAGATGGTAACCTGGAATTGAAAGATACCCTGGACGCACAATATCCGACAAGTAACCTGGTGATCCTGGGCGACTTTAACGATGCCCTTAACAAGACCATCACCACAGAGCTGGCCCCGGATACTACCACTTCTTATATAGACTTTATCAATGACAGCGCGTTCTACAAACCGCTTACCCTTCCGCTCAGCCTGGCAGGCGAACAGTCTACCGCCTCCTTTAATACGGTGATAGATAATGTCATTGCGTCAGATGAGGTAGCTATTTCTTATTTGCCCGGCTCAGCCAAAGTGCGGAAAGAAGTGGCTCAGCTGGTAAACAGCTACGCTTCCACTACTACAGATCATTACCCGGTACAGACCAGCTATAACCTTCATATACTGGGTCACCCGGCAGATGTGAGCAGCTTCAGCGCTGTAGTAGATAGTGGTAATGTTGAACTGACCTGGAGCACGGATTATGAGATCAATACAGCAAATTATGTGGTACAGCGCTCCCGGAACCAGAATAACTTCTCCCCGGTAGATACTGTAACCGCCCATGGTACCACCGCTACTGTTTCCAGCTATAAGGCGTACGATTACAGTCCCTGGTTTGGAACTTCTTATTATCGTCTGAAGGTGGTAGGAACTGACGGCAACATCACCTATAGTGATGTTAAGCAGGTAAATGTTACTATCAAGGACTTGATCTGCAAACTTTTGTGGTTTATCTTTGGCCATCAGTTACAGATCTGGCTGGATTTCCAGAAAACTGGTCCTGCTGAGCTGCAACTGGTTGATATACAAGGGAGGATCAGGTATCAGACCCAGATGTATGTCTACAAAGGAAGAAATCTTAAAACATTGGATATCAGCAGATTGAGCAACGGTGTTTATTTCCTGAGAGTAAATACCCGGGAAGGCAGCACAGTTACAAAGATTCTTGTTAGCCACTGATCTTTTTTGAAGAAACCATTTAAAACCGGCCGTTTCCTCCTCAGGAGACGGCCTTTTTATTTGTTTGTCTTGTCAATTTCAGTATCTTTGCACTCCAAATTTTTTTTAAACCAAATTAAAAACAGGGAAATTATGAACTACGAATTGATGGTGATCTTTACCCCTGTGCTGTCTGAGGAAGACTACAAAGCTGCTCAGAAAAAATTCGCTGACCTCATTAAAGAGAACGGCGGAGAAGTAACGCACGAAAATCCCTGGGGATTAAGATCACTGGCGTACCCTATCCAGAAAAAGACTACAGGTATGTATCTGGTTCTGGAATACAGTGCGCCATCCGACCTCAATGAGAAGCTGAAAATCCAGCTGAACCGCGACGAAAACGTACTGCGTCACATGATCACAGCATTAGACAAGTATGCTGTACAGTACAACAATCGCAAAAGACATGGCGTAAATGCTGATTCTAAAACCGTAGAAGCTTAAAATTATGGCAGTAAAACAAGAAATTAAGTACTTAACCGCCGTAAAAACCGAGAAACGTCAGAAAAAATACTGCCGTTTCAAGAAGTTAGGCATCCGGTATGTAGATTACAAAGACGCTGAGTTTTTGAAGAAATTCCTGAACGACCAGGGTAAAATGTTACCTCGTCGTATCTCCGGTAACTCTCTGAAATTCCAGCGCAAAGTAGCGCAGGCTATTAAGAAAGCCCGTCAAATGGCTTTGTTACCTTACGTTACTGACCTTTTAAAGTAAACTGACTGTTTACACAATTATTAAAGGTCCTTAAAACTAATAACAATGCAAGTAATCTTAATACAAGACGTAGATAACCTGGGCCAGAAAAATGAGCTGGCTTCCGTGAAAAACGGTTACGCCAGGAACTTTCTGATCCCGCAGAAATTTGCGGTAGAAGCTAGCCCTTCTAACCTGAAGCAACTCCAGGAGCGCCTGAAAGTGCAGAAAGCGAAAGAAGAGAAAATGCTGGCTGAAATTGCCAAGGTAGTGGAAGTGCTGAAGGCAGGTCCAGTTAAAATTGGCGCTAAAACCGGTACATCCGGTAAAATATTCGGTAGCGTAACCGGTGTGCAGATTGCCCGTGCTATTAAAGAGCAGAAAGGTTACGAAATTGACCGCCGCCGCATCCACATCCTGGATGATGTAAAAGAATTAGGCACTTATAAAGCGAAACTGGATTTCGGTAAAGGCAACGAAGCTGAACTGGAATTTGAAGTAGTAGCTGAATAAGACTATAATATTCTGCTGAAAGATCCCGCCCATGCAAATGTGGCGGGATTTTTTTATGCAGTTATTTATCATATAGTGATCACTTTGTATACCTTGCCACAAAAGTGAACATCCTGTCTGCTGCTTCATTAAGAAGCTCTGCAGGAATAGAATGCCCGCCATTATAGCTGTACATTTCATGTACAACCCCCGCTTTCTTTAACAAGCTATCCATAGCCAGCGCCTGGTTATAACGGGCCAGGGTATCTTCCGTACCATGCATCAGTAAAGTAGAAGGCCCTTTCTCCGTCACATAATTTACAGGGCTGGAGGAATAATAAAGCTCCGGCTTTCCTTCAGGCGTACCACCCAGGACCAGCACTGCCAATGGCGCCACTCCGGCGCTGCCCTCGTCATGAAAGCGTTTCATATCATATACCCCTGATATGCAAACAACTGACCGGATATAACCTTTTGTATTGTGCTTAAACGCCTCCAGGGCTGTGAGATGTGCTCCGGCACTCACTCCTATTACCGCTGTAAGCGGTGAGATATGAAAAGAATCTGTAAGTGCCCACACATGCTCCAGCGCAGCTTTAATATCTTCTTCTGCGGCCGGGAACTGGTTCTTCCCGTCTTTTACCAGCCTGTAATTGAGATTTACATAGGCATAGCGGGCATCCCTGTTCTTCATATCATTGATGTTCTCTGTGTAATCACTCTTGTCTGATCCCATCCATCCGCCACCATGAATAAATACCATGATCTGCGTTATCTCTTTGCTTCTGCCGGCAGGCAGGTAAATATCCATCACCTGCTGGGAATCCGTTCCATAATGTTCATTGAGAAATTCAAGTGCCGCAAGAGGTTTGGCCGTGTCATCCGGAATAGTATCTGTGGGGCCGCCCGGAATTGTTGTATCTCCTCCATGCTCTGCTCTTCTGAGTCCATCCTTGGAGCATCCTGTTCCCTGCAAAAAGAACAATAATACCAATAGTAAAAACAAAGGCGTCTGACTGTTCAATGAAGATGGTGTATGCATATAAGGGTAACAGGTATATGCTATAACATACGGAATTAAATAGGATCAGGATGCCATAAAAACATTAACTTCCTTAGCAAAGCCAATACTATATGAAAAACATATTCCTGTTGCTTTGCCTTTCCCTGTTCTTACTGCCTGTTACTTATGCACAGGCGCCTCTCTCAAACCTTGAAGGCAATGCCAGCTCTATTACCAGTAAACTTGGCACCGCCTTATCACTGACTGATGTTCAGAAACCGAAGATACTGGATGTGGTCACTGCCTTTCTGAAGCAACGTGCTAATATCCTGCCGCTTGCAAGGGATAACGAAAAGGCATATGATACTAAGCTAAACAGTTTTCATAATGGCTTTTACAGGAAACTAAAAGCGATACTGAAGCCGGAGCAATATGAACAGTTCCTGCAGTTAAAACCTCCTACAAACGACGGTACAAATGTATTGTCGCAATTATTTTACTGACCGCCCCAGGCCTTTCTCAGCATGCGCAGCCAGTTGCCGTGCATGATATTATCGATATCAGCAGCTGAATATCCTCTTTTTGCAAACAATGCAGGTATTTTCTGCAGGTCTGCGATAGTTTCCAGGTCATAGGGACATTGCTCCTTACCAAAGGCACCGTCCAGGTCAGAACCGATACCTATGTGCAGTGCATTACCTGCCAGCTGGCAGATATGGTCCATATGATCTATCAATACTTCCAGGGAACAATCCATTGCTTTGGGCTCTGACACTCCCCTTACCCATCCCGGTACCATCATCCAGGCGTCCATAGCGCCGCCAATGACGGCTCCCCGGCTTATAAGCTCTTTCAACTGATCGTCAGAGAATTGCCTGTTATGGTTTACCAGTTCACGACAGTTGTTATGACTGGCCCACACGGGGCCGTGGTAATGGTCCATAGCTTCCCAGAAACTGTCATCACAGAGATGTGTGGCATCAAGGATAATGCCCAGGCGTTCCATTTCTTTCAGCAGTGCCTGCCCTTTAGCCCCCATAAAACCGGTAGCGTCCGTTCCCTGGGCATAGCGCCCGGGACCATAATGTGCAGGTCCGACGGCACGTAATCCGTTGTTGTAGGCACGTTCCAGGTAGCCAATATCTACAATGGAATCTGCTCCTTCAAGGCTGAGAATGTAGCCGACCGGTTTATTGGTATTGGGAGTTCCATCATTCCACAGGGCCAGATGTTTTTCCAGAGCTGCCAGGTTACCGATCTGCACCATTTCTCCTGCATCTTCCATTGCTTTATACCAGGCCAGTTGTCCTTGTGTCTGGGCCCAGGCCTGTTCGGGCGAGAACCATCCGGGTAACGGATTGTCCGGCGCTACAAATCTTGCTATCTGCGTAGCCACTACCAACCCGATATTTCCTTTCCTTAGCTCAGGAAATGATACTACTCCCTTTGCACGGTCTGGCTTGTCTGTCATCCCTTCCTCACGCTTCCTGATATCATTCACCGGCAATCTCAGGTTACGGTTCCATTCCATTGCGTTCATGCTCAGGTCAAGATGCGCGTCTATTATAAACATCTCCGTATTATTTTATGGATCTTTAAAACATGATCTTCCTGTCTCTCGCTATCACTTTCCAATAGTCGATACAGTTATTTCCTTCTACTACACCTACACGTTCATGCAGCGCTATTGTAGGGCAGATGTGCAGAGGCACTCCATACAGTACTGTACCTACCGGGTACAATGAACTGTCGGGCACCTTTATAACCAGGTGTTCTTCGCTTTGTCCCATCAGCTGTGCATCAGGTACATTGAGGAAATGTATCCTGGGCTGCGGGTTTTCCGGGGCAATGGCTTTGTGTCCCAGGTCTGCGCAAATACGTTCATCATCTATTACAGAGATCACCCGTGTTGCTACCAGTGCGGCATATTCAAACTGTTGTTCCGGCAGATGCTGACGGTATCCCCAATCCCAGAATATGAAGGTACCGGGGCTACATTCCACTCCTTCCCTTTCTGCGTGAAAAGCATATGTAGGTGAACCACCGGCTATAATGCGGGGAGCAGGGGCCCAACTGTCTGTAATAGCTTCTGCCAGCTGCTGCACAGGGGCAAAAGCAGCATTACATTTCTCCCTGCGGATAACAGGGTCTTCATCATGCAAATGACCATCATAGACATGTAAGCCCAGGGGAGTGATGCCCGGCAGGTGCAGCAGCTCCTTATAGAGCGCTAATGCGGCATCTCCGGGAATAATGCCCGTTCTGTTCATACCTACATTGAGATCAACATATACCGGCATTACCTTCTGTGCTGCGGCAAATAATGCGGCGATAGCCACAGCAGACGTACTATTATCTACCAGGCAGGAATATCTTGTTTCAGGATAGTGCTCTACCAGGTTCAGCAAGCGGTTTGCTTTAGGGCCTACCGGCTGATAGGCCAGCAGTACGTCCTGTGCACCAGCCATGCCCAGCATTTCTGCTTCTGCAATAGTGGCACATTTGAATTTGCTGATCCCTTCTTCCTGCAGCAGTTGTATCGCCTCCACCATTTTACTGGTCTTAATATGCGGACGCAGACACTGTACATCCTTCACTGTTTCTTTCAGCAGCAGGATATTATCCCGCATACGATCAGGATAAACCAATACGGCAGGTGTATCTACCGTATTGATATTATGTAGTTCATACCAATGCATAAGGTCTGATTAATGCAGTTCAAACAGTGCCTCTATCTCAACCGGAATATTGTCTGGCAGGGAGCCCATGCCCACAGCGCTACGTACCCCGATCCCGTTATCTTCACCCCATACTTTGGCAAACAGCTCGCTTGCGCCGTTGATAACATAGGGATGACGGCCAAAATCAGGCGTACAGTTCACCATACCCAATACTTTGATCACCCGTTTTACTTTATCCAGGCTACCCAGGTTGGTAATAATGGTAGACAGCATGGTCAGCCCTACCTGTCTGGCAGCCAGCTTACCAGCTTCTATATCCATTTCAACGCCAATACGGCCTATGATCAGGTTCTTATCGTCCTGTACCGGACCATGGCCGGATAAATAAAGATACTTGCCATCAATAAGATAAGGTTTATAAACACCTAAAGGAGCCGGTGCAGGCGGCAATGACAATCCTAATGCTTTGAAATTCTCTGATGGTGTCATAGATCACTGATTTATCGTCTGTAAATTATATAAAGATGTTTAAGATGAGACAGCCTATCAGGCCAGCAACAGACACGATAGTCTCCATGATGGTCCAGGTCCTGAAAGTGTCCTTCACTGACAAGTTAAAGTATTCCTTGAACATCCAGAAGCCGCCGTCATTCACATGGGAGAACATCAGGCTACCTGCACCTGTGGCCAGTACCATCAGGCTGGGATTTACATGTGAAGCCAGCGCTATCGGCGCTAAAATACCGGCGGTGGTCAGCCCGGCCACAGTAGCCGATCCTACACTCACGCGTATCAATGCGGCAATGACCCAGGCAAGCACTATGGGGTTCATATGCATACTGGTCAGACTATCTGTTATTACAGTACTCACCTTACTATCCAGCAGCATCTGTGTTAAAGCGCCGGAACCGCCTATGATCAGGATAATACCAGCTACGTCACGCACCGCACTTTCCAGTATGCCCATCACCTTTTTCACAGCCCAGCCTCTTGCAAGCCCCAGCAGGATGATCCCGTTCAATACAGCTGCCAGCATCACCACTACAGGGTCTCCTATCCAGGTAGAGAGCTCTTCTGCAGGGCTGCCTGGCATTGCATACAGTTTCAGTAAGGCTGCAACGGCCAGCAGTATTACCGGCAGGAGGGCTGCAAGGATACTGACCGCCATTCCGGGCAATTCACTTTCCGGCAGCGGCTCTGAAGTAAAAAGCGATGCAGGCTCCTGTTTATATTGTTTAAGGAAACGACTGAATACGGGTCCTGCCAGCACGATAGCAGGAATAGCCACTATAAGGCCCAATAAGAGCGTTAATCCCATATCTGCATGGAAAGTATTTACCAATGCAGTAGGTGAAGGATGCGGCGGTAAATAACCATGTGTAACAGATAATGATGCCAGCATGGGAATACCCAGGTAAACGGCGGGAAGCCCTGTACGTGCGGCCACTGTAAAGATCAGCGGCACCATCAGCACAAACCCGATATTGTAAAACAGGGGAATGCCTACTATGAAGCCTGTAAGCATAAGCGACCATTGCACATACTTTCTGCCAAACAGCTGCATCAGCACGTTGGCAATACGCTGTGCGGCACCACTCTCTGCCACCAGCTTTCCCAGCATACTTCCAAATACAATGATGACCACCAGCGAGCCCAGTGTTTTGCCTATGCCTGTCTGTATGGATTGGGTAATAGCAGTAATAGACATCCTTTCTGCCGGCTCCCTGAAAATATTCAGTGCCGCGCCCATGAAGAGACAAACTATAATGAAGGCAATAAAGGCATTAAGCCGGTAATATGCTACCAGCAATACAAGTAGCAGGATAGAAACCAGAACAACTAATAAAATCATGAAAATCTTTTGGTTATCTGGCAGCGACCAGACGGTTATTCATAACGTAAAGCAACTATCGGGTCCAGCCTGGATGCCTTGATAGCCGGGAAGATGCCTGCAATAAGCCCTACTGCGGCACAGAGCATGATACCTGTAAAGATCCATACCCAGGGAACTATAAAGTTGGTGTTCAGTAAAACTGAAACAAGATTGCCGATTAACATACCAAGGATCACTCCCAGCAAACCTCCCAGCATACTGATGATAATAGCCTCATACACAAACTGCTGACGGATGGATTTCCTGGTGGCGCCCAGCGCCTTGATCACTCCTATTTCACGGGTACGTTCTGCAACAGATACCAGCATGATGTTGGTCAGCCCGATAGCAGAACCGAACAGGGTAATAATACCTATCAGTATAGCTGCCAGCGTCACAAACCCTAAACTGTTGTACAGCATCTCTGCAATGCTGTCGCTTTTATTGATATAAAAATTCTCTTCTTCATTCAGGCTCAGGTGACGGATAATTCTCAGCAACCCGGTTGCCTCCCCTATTGCAGGTTCCATCTTCGTGATATCTGTTACGGATACCCCTACATTGTAAGAGGCATTGGGCCGTTCAAACACTCTCCGTGTATTGCTCACCGTCGTGATCACAATATTATCTGCACTCATGAACCCACTGTTTCCTTTGGGTTTCAGTACGCCAACTACCCTGTAGCGCACATTCCCTACACGTATATTGCTGTTCACTACGTTCTTCAGATTATCTCCATACAGTTTTTTGGCAACATCCATTCCCAGTATAGCTACATTCCGGCCTGTTTCCACATCCAGCAGGTTCAGGTTACGGCCTTCTACCAATGTATAATTGGATAGTGCCAGGTAATTCTCGTCTCCACCCATCACCCTTACATTGGGATTCGTTTTCTTCTCTCCCTTATACACGGTAGCGCTCTGGGTAGCATTGAACGAAATACTCACTACTGCAGGAAAAGTATAGCGTTGCTTAAAGTCTGTAGCTTCCCTGTAGGTAATAGGAATATTGCTGTTGGAGGTTTTGGTCTTCCTGGTTTTCCGGTTTCCTTTTACGGCGGCGTCTCCACCCCCCATGCGTATTTTCAGCGCCCTGCTCTGTATGTTGAAGCTGTTGGCTCCCATATTGGCAAAACTGCTGTAAATACTACCTTTCATACTGTCAATGGCGGTAAAAATTCCTACCAGGGCCATAATACCGAATCCAATTATGGAAATAGTGAGCCCTGCGCGCAAACGATTGCCGCTAACAGAGCGATAAGCGAGGGAAAATATGTCACGGAACTGCATGAATTAAAGTTAATAAAAAGTTTTTTTCCGGTACTTTTATTCTATAGACGGAAAGGGGCTTACTTTATCCCTTCTGAGGGGAGAAAATTTCGTCCAGATGGCAAATCCACCTACCATAAAAGAAATAGCTAAAAGGCTGAACCTGGCCACTTCTACAGTGTCCCGGGCGCTGCATAACCATCCGCGCATAGGTTTGCGTACCCGGATGCAGGTGCAGGCCCTGGCACGGGAACTGCAATATGAGCCCAACCGTACCGCTATTTTCTTCCAGCAGAAAAAGACCTTTACCCTGGGTATTATCCTTCCGGAGCTCTCTGAAGCCTTCTTTTCCGCCGCCATCAGCGGTATAGAAGATACGGCCAATAAAAGCGACTATATGGTACTGCTGGGCCAGTCTCACGACGATACCGAAAGAGAAAAAAAGATCGCCCATATTATGAAAGACCACCGGGTGGACGGGCTGCTGGTATCGCTGGCAAAGAATACGGTAGACTATAGTCACTTTGAAATGCTGCAGAAATACAATATCCCTGTAGTATTTTTTGACCGCATTCCCGATCTTACTGATATTCACTATGTAGCGTGCAATATGGAATCAGGTACCCTGCAGGCGGTATCCCTGCTGCTGGAAAAAGGGCACCGGGTAATAGGCATGATCAACGGGCCTGAAGAACTGATTGCCAGCCGGCAGCGGACTACCGGTTATCAGCAGGCATTGCGTAAACACCGGCTGAAATACGATGCAACACTGAATATCAATTCAGACCTTACCGGAAAAGGCACCCGGGAAGCAATGAAACAACTGCTGAGTAATAAGAGAAAAGTGACAGCCATCGTGGCGTTCAATGATTATGTTTCCCAAGATGCTGTACAATATGCACTGGAACAGGGCCTTCAGATAGGAAAGGATATTACGTTCGTAAGTTATGCAAATCTGCCTTTAAGCAGCTATATGGCTTTCCCACCTATTGCTTCCGTTGAACAATATCCTTACCTGCAGGGACAGAAAGCAACGGAGATACTCCTTGAACTGCTTACCGGGAAACAGGCAAAAAATGAATTCAGGCATGTTGTACTGGATTCAAGACTGGTTATCCGCTGATATTTACGCTGAAAAATTTGCGCAACCGTTTGCCCATACCACCTTTCATATCTTATCCTTATGTTTGGGAAATACAGGTATATATGCAGGCCAATATCTTAACAGCTTACGGATTACAACCAGGAGAATGCGAAGTCCGCCCCTTTGGCAGTGGCCTGATCAACTCTACCTGGAAAGTAACCTGCGGAGAGAGATCATATATCCTGCAAAGGATCAATCACCAGGTATTTAAAAAGCCGGAGCTGATCGCTCAGAACATAGATACCGTTGGCCGGTACCTGGAGCAGCAGTATCCTGGCTATTTCTTTGTACAACCTGTACGTACCGCTGATCAGCAAAATATGGTCATCACCGGTACGGGAGAATACTTCCGTCTGCAGCCCTTCGTAACCGGCTCCCGCAGCTATGATGTGGTGGATAATGAAGAACTGGCCTATGAAGCTGCCAGGCAGTTTGGCCGGTTCACAAAACTTCTCTCCGGATTGGATTGCAGCCAGATACAGGTAACACTGCCGGATTTCCATAACCTGTCACTCCGTTACCAACAGTTTGAACAGGCAATACGCGAGGGGAATCAGCATCGTGTGGCAGAAGCCATGGACGTTATCCGGGCGCTGAAAAGATATTCCTTCCTGACAGAAATATTTTCATCCATACAGCAGAACCCTGCCTTTAAGCTGCGGGTAATGCACCATGATACCAAGATCAGTAACGTATTGTTTGACAATGAGCAGAAAGGGCTCTGTGTAATAGACCTGGATACTATGATGCCGGGTTATTTCATAAGCGACTTCGGGGATATGATGCGGACTTATCTCTCTCCTGCCAGTGAGGAGGAAACCGATCTCAGTAAGGTCAGTGTCAGGCCATCTTATTTCAATGCTATAGTGAATGGCTATCTCAGTGAGATGGAAGAAGAATTAAGTAAAGAGGAAAAACAGCACCTGGTCTATGCAGGTCAGTTCATGGTATACATGCAGGCTATCCGTTTCCTGGCAGACTACCTGAACGATGATGTGTATTACGGGGCAAAATATGAACAACATAACCTGGCAAGAGCGCGTAATCAGCTCACATTGCTGAACGCGATCACTGAACAGGCAGCAAGTCTTTCTTCAGTGGCTGGCGCACCATAAGCCACATCGTTTGAAAAGCAGCACCAATCAGAATACCGGCAATCCTGCCGGTATTTCTTTTTAATAAAAAAGAGACGAACAGTATTGTTCGTCTCTTTTCTCTTTATGATGATATTATCAGATCAGGTTCAGTAACAATCCAGGGAACACGCCCAGCAATATTACGATAGCGGCAGTGATCACCAGCATTACTTTAAAGCCTCCGGTGATCTCCTCTTTTGTAGCAGGTTCTCCCTGTTTGAAATACATGGCGATGATCACACGGAAATAATAGTAAGCGCTGATAGCGGCACAAAGCACTGCCAATACCACAAGCCAGAGCAGGTTACCCTGCTGCACAGCAGCTGTCAGCACAAAATATTTGGCAAAGAAACCGGCTGTGAGCGGAATACCTGCGAGGGAGCATACAAAGATGGCAGTAGTAACGGCCAGTACCGGTTGAGTACGTGCCAGTCCGTTAAATCCATCAAAAGTATAATCCTTCAGTTTCATAGTTACTGCAAACACACCGATAGTAGCTACGCTGTAAGCAGCAGCATACAGTATAATACCTTGTGTGGCATATTTATTCATGGAGATCACGGCAAACAGCATGAAACCTGCCTGGGCAATACTGGAATAAGCCAGCATACGTTTAACACTCTGCTGGAACACGGCCGTAAAGTTGCCTATCAGCAGGGTAGCTGCAGTTACCAAAGACAAGAGCAGCTGCCAGTGTGCACTGATGTTGGTACCGGTAAATGCACCGTGGAAGATCCTGATAAAGGCAATGAAGCTACCGGCTTTTACCACTGTAGCCATGAAAGAAGTGAATACGGTAGGAGAACCATCGTATACATCGGGCGTCCAGAAGTGGAACGGAGCCGCAGATACTTTGAAAGACAGGGCAAATGCCAGCAGGATGATACCGCATAATGCCAGCGGATTTATGTCACCATTGCCCAGTCCCAGCTCTTCGATGTTAAACGTACCGGCAGCACCGTAGATCAGGGTAATACCCATCAGCAGGATACCGGTAGAGAAAGAGCCCATCAGGAAGTACTTCAGGGAAGCCTCGCTGCTCTTGGGCGTTCTTTTATTGCTGCCCGCCAGTATGTACTGGGGGATGGAAATGATCTCTATTGCCAGGAAAAGCATTAACAGGTTGCTGAAGGAAGATGCCAGCGTTATACCTGAGAGGATAAAGAACACCAGTGCAAAATAATCTGCTACATGCTCTCCTACTTTCTCAAACGCACTTCCTGACAACAGGAAGTATATCAGCGTAGCGCCAAATGCAATAGCATTGAACAGGATGCTGAAATGGCTGACAGTGACCATACCCAGTACGGTACGGCTGCCTCCCTCAATGGTAGATAATTCCGCCAGGTTGGCCACTGATACGATCAACAGCGCCGCGATGGCAACAAACTTAATGTGCTGCTTATTACGAATAAATAACCCCGCAAACATCATTACAACACCCGCTAAAGCAGTAGATATTAATGCATTCATATTCCTGTGTTACGAAAGAACAACTTTTTAATAAACCTTATTAACCAATTCAGTAGTGCTGCTTACCAGGTCCAGCATCGGTTTGGGATATACACCCATTGCGATGATGATCACCACTATCACGCTCAGTGCAAGCAGCTCATTTCCTGTCAGATCAGTAGTAGTGGACGTAAGCGTATTTGCCTCTCCGAAAATCACCTTCTGCACCATGTTCAGCGTATATACAGCGGCAAGGATGATACCCAGACCGGCAACTGCCATAAACCATACATTATACTGGAACAAACCACTGAACATCAGGAATTCCCCGATGAAACCATTGGTAAGCGGCAATGCAACATTGGCTAAACTGATGATCACCAGGAAGATCGCTATATTCGGAGCATATGTAGCTATACCACCCAGCTCATTCATGTTCTTCACTTTCAGACGTTGCTGGATGATCTCTACGATGATCCACAACCCGATAATGTTGATACCGTGGTTGAACAGCTGGATCAGTACACCCTGGAGACTTTGTTCATTATTGGCGAAGATCGCGGCGCTCATCAGACCGATGTGCGCGATGGAAGAATAAGCGATCAGGCGTTTGAAATCAGATTGTACGATAGCAATGCAGGAAGCATAGATGATACCGATAATTGACAGCACAATTGCTACTTCAGACCACATATAAGCGCCTGATGGCAGCACCGGCAGCAACCAGCGGATCACACCGAACAGACCCATTTTCACCATGATACCGGAAAGCACCATTGTAACAGGTGTAGGAGATTGTTCATAAGTATCCGGCTGCCAGGTATGGAAAGGAAACACCGGCATCTTGATGGCAAATGCCACAAAGAAAAGCCAGAACAGCCATGACTGGTCTTTCGGAGACAGTACGCCACTGGTGAAAGCAGCATAGCTGAAAGATTTGTCAGGTAACTGCAGGTAGATATAGATCAGGCCCACCAGCATCAGCAGGGAACCTGCAAACGTGTAAACGAAGAATTTGAAGGTAACCGGGATCCTCTTTTCTCCGCCCCACAGAGAGCAGAGGAAATATACAGGGATCAGTGCCAGTTCCCAGAATACGTAGAACAACAGTGCATCATAGGCAGAGAATACACCTATCAGGCCTGCCTGTGAAAGCAGCATCAGGCCATAGAAACTATTGGCGCGCTCATAATTCCTGTTATTGATAACGATGAAGATCAGCAGGAAAGAAATAGCTGTAAGCAAACAAAGCATCATGCCCATGCCATCCAGGCCAACGCTGAACTGAGCTCCCAGTTGCGGTATCCAGCTGGCTGTCAGCTGCAATGCCTCAGGGGCAGTGCGAAACTGGAACAAAGCTGCAACCGTCACTGCCAGCGATGCAATAGACGCTATCAACGCCAGCGCCTTAGGGCCGGACCCCTTCAGACCAAACGTAATGAGGCCGGCAACCAAAGGGATCAATATGAGTAATACTGTCAACATAACTTATCTTAAACTTGTCTTTTTCTGTTCCTTTGCCCGGAGGCAAACAAGCTATTTACTATTTAAATAGAAAACCAATCACGAATAAAACTACCATTCCGATAACCATGGCGAATATGTAGAAACCTACCTGTCCGTTCTGCAGCAAGCGTGCCTGCTGGCTACCCCAATGCACCAGACGTCCTGCCCCGTTCACCAGCCTGTCTATACCAGACTTTTCTATTGCGTCTTCAAAGAACTTACTCAATAACCCGAGAGGTTTTACTATGATAGCATCGTACAGTTCATCCACATACCATTTGTTTTCCAGCACTTTGGCAAGGCCGGTACGTACCTCACCGTTATCTTCATAATTACGGAACTGACTGCGTGCAAAGAAGATGGTGATGATCACCAGTACGGAGCTGAGCGCCATCAGCAGCCATTCGGTGTTGTGCGACAAATGCTCATGCACATGGGCAAAAGGCGCGGAAAGTTTAAAGATCGGCGCCATGTATTCTTCCAGCTTGTTACCCATACCAAATACTTCCGGTAAGCCAACATAACCACCTATCACAGAAAGGATAGCCAGTACTATCAGCGGAATGGTCATTGCTGCAGGGCTTTCATGCAAATGATGCTCCTGCTCGTGCGTACCGCGGAATTTGCCGGTGAAAGTGATGAAGTATAAACGGAACATGTAAAAGGCGGTCATCAGCGCTGTGAGCAGCGAGATAGCGTACATCAGCTTATTTGAGACAAATGTATGCGCCAGTATTTCATCTTTGGAGAAGAAACCGGAAAGACCCGGTATACCGGCAATGGCCAGGCAACCTATCAGGAAGGTTACATGGGTAACCGGCATATATTTTTTAAGTCCCCCCATTTTTTTGATATCCTGCTCGCCACCCATTGCGTGGATCACAGAGCCGGAACCGAGGAACAATAATGCTTTAAAGAATGCGTGTGTCATTACATGGAACACAGCGGTGGTATAGGCACCTACACCCAGCGCCAGGAACATGTAACCCAGCTGGCTCACGGTAGAATAGGCCAGTACTTTTTTGATATCATCCTGTTTCAGGGCTATGGTAGCCGCCAGTACAGCAGTTGCCAGGCCTATTACAGCTACAACGGTCTGTATGCAGGGAGCCAGGGTATAAAGCATGTTGCTGCGGGCTATCATATAGATACCGGCAGTCACCATCGTAGCAGCATGGATCAGTGCAGATACGGGGGTAGGACCCGCCATCGCATCCGGTAACCAGGTATATAAAGGTATCTGAGCGGATTTACCTGCCGCACCTACAAAAAGCAGGAGTGCTATAATAGCTATTGTGTTATTGTTGGGTCCCAGTACTGCAGCTTTATCAGCCACTTCTGAGAAAGAAACGCTGCCGAAGGCCACTATCATGGTAAAGATACCCAGCAGGAAGCCGAGGTCACCGATACGGTTCATGATGAAAGCTTTCTTGGCGGCATTGCCATAATTGGTATTCTTAAACCAGTAGCCTATCAGGAGATAAGAGCAAAGGCCTACACCTTCCCAGCCGATGAACATCATCACGTAGTTGGCGCCCAGTACCAGGATCAGCATAGAGAAGACGAACAGGTTCAGGTAAGCAAAGTAACGTGCAAACCCTTCGCTGGTCTCATCATGCATGTAAGAAGTAGAGTAAATATGGATCAGGGAGCCTACGCCTGTAATGATCAGGAGGAATAAAGCGCTCAGCTGGTCTACCTGGAAAGCAAAAGGGATATGCAGCGTGCCTGCCGAAATAAAGTCGAACAATGTAACCACCTGGCCTGTCCACTCTTCCGGCTGTTTCACAACATCCAGGAAGATCAGTAAGCTAACAACAAAAGCAGCCAGGACGGCCCCGCTTCCTATAATACCCGCCAGTGATCTGGAAAGGTATCTTCTTCCCAATCCATTCACCAGGAATCCTAATAATGGTAAAAATGGTACCAGCCAAACTAGATGTATCATCTATTCAAATACTAATTACGATTTACAACAATTACGATCAGGCTATTAATTCTTCAGCCTGTTCATGATATTTATATCCACTGATTGCGATTTCCTGTATACCATTACAATAATGGCCAGGCCTACCGCCACTTCTGCCGCAGCTACCACCATGATAAAGAATACAAAGATCTGTGCCCCTGCAGCGTCTACACGGCCTGCGTCTGCCCACATTTTAGAGAAGGCTACCATCAGGAGGTTTACAGCATTCAGCATCAGCTCCACACACATGAAAATGATGATGGCATTCCTGCGCATCAGCACTCCCATCACTCCTATACAAAAGAGCACAATGCTTAAGAAAATATAATATTGAACAGGCATTTTATATTGGATTGTTAGTTTTCAGAATATGGTATCTTACTTATGATTCATGACCTTCTTTCTTCCCGATCACCACGGCGCCTACCATTGCGCTGAGGAACAGGATACTGCTCACTTCAAAAGGAAGAACGTATGTACTGAATAATGTTTTGCCAAGATTGGAGATCAGCCCTATTTCAACAGCTCCGGGCTGCAGGGAAGAAACGCTGGCTTCACGGAGAGCAGCCAGCAATACCAGCAATAATGCACCACCGCTGATTGCGCCGGCGTATTTAAGCCAGCTTCGTTTCTGAGGTTCTATCTCTGCATTCAGGTTCATCAGCATGATCACGAACAGGAACAGTACCATGATAGCGCCTGCATATACTATGATGTGCACCACGGCCAGGAACTGCGCGTTGAGCATGATATAATGCCCTGCTATGGTGAAAAAGGTTACGATCAGGCAAAGGACGCTGGTTACGGGATTCTTGCTGAGTATCACGCCAAGGGCGGATATAATAGAGATGATGGAAAGTACCCCGAAAACGATTTGTTGTAAACTCATTCCCATTGCTATATAAAACTATTGTGATTTATGCTCTTTCTTTTTAATGCTTATTTCTTTTCTCCGGGCATTGGGACCAGCAGATCCTTTTTGCCATAAATGAACCCTTCACGTTTGTAGTGAGCGGGTGCAAATGTTTCTGTCAGATAGATAGCATCTTTAGGACAGGCCTCTTCACAAAAACCGCAGAAAATGCAACGCAGCATGTTGATCTCATAACGGGCAGCATATTTCTCTTCGCGGTACAGGTTCTCTTCACCTGGTTTTCTTTCGGCTGCTTCCATAGTGATAGCTTCAGCGGGGCAGGCTACAGCACATAATCCACAGGCGGTACAGTTCTCACGTCCTTCCGCGTCACGGTTCAGTACGTGCAATCCGCGGAACACAGGGCTGAAAGGCCTCTTCTGTTCAGGATAGCGTACTGTTTCCTTCTTCTGGAATATATGTTTGAGAGTGATACCCATTCCCTTCGCAATAGCCGGCAGGTAGATCTTCTCCATAAATGTCATGGGCCTGCGGTCTACCGGTTTTGCCCTATTCGTTAAAGCTTGCATATCATGCGTTTTAAAAGTCGTCAATTAATGTGTGCTGCGATATAATACGATCGCACCTGTTATCAGCATATTGGCCAGCGCCAGCGGGATCATGATATTCCAACCCAGACGCATCAGCTGGTCATAACGGAAACGCGGGATGGTCCAGCGTACCCACATGAAGAAGAACAGGAAGAAAATGATTTTCACGAACAGCGCCACTGTACCCAGTATGGTGGTCAGGTTAGGGCTCAGGCCCAGGCTGTCCATATAAGGGAAGCTGTATCCACCAAAGTACAGGCTGGACATCAGCGCAGAGCTGATAAACATGTTGATATATTCAGCAAACAGGTAAAAGCCCAGCTTCATGGAAGAATACTCCAGGTGATAACCGCCGTTCAGCTCATTCTCAGCTTCGGGAAGGTCAAACGGAGTACGGTTACACTCAGCGAAAGAACATACCAGGAAGATCAGGAAGCCAAGTGGCTGGTACAGTACGTTCCACAAGCTGTGACGCTGTTGTTCTACTATCTCTTTAATGCTCAGTGTACCGGTCATCATCAGCAGTGCTATGAGGGACAGGCCCATTGCCAGTTCGTAGGAAATGATCTGGGATGCTGCACGCACAGATGCCAGCAGGGAGTATTTATTGTTGGAAGCCCAGCCGCCCAGCATGATGCCGTAAACGCCTAAGCTCACTACGCCGAAAATATAGAGGATACCGATGTTGATGTCTGCCACCTGCAGGGATATAGTACGTCCTGCAATGGTCAGTGTATCTCCCCAGGGTATTACCGCGCTGGTCATACAGGCCACCATCATGGCGAGGGAAGGGCCTAATATGAAAAGAAAACGGTTGGAACTGCCGGGTATGATCTCTTCCTTAAAGAACAGTTTTCCACCATCTGCGAGCGGTTGCAGCAATCCCATGAAGCCGGCCCTGTTAGGGCCGATCCTGTCCTGCATTACACCTGCCACCTTTCTCTCACCCCATGTGGAATACATGGCTACTATCAGCGATATTGCAAGTACGCCTGATATCAGCAAGATCTTTTCAAGGATAAAGAACCAGTCTATTGTCATACAAATTATCAATTACGGTTAGCTGCTTGAACTTGTCCGGGATTTTCCGCCGGGGCGAAGAAAAGCTGCCGTCAGTTAATTATTTAATCATTTCTTGTTAAAGTCGTCAGAGTGTGCCGGTCCCTGTATAGCTGAAAGGTCTATTCCCGGCCTGTTCACTTCACTGACATTGTGAATGTCCATCAACAGCTTAGGCTTACGGCCGTCCAGTACTTCTGTCAGTGTATCTTTGGGCTTGGTAACGCCAACGTAGTGGCCCTGGGAAATTACACTGTGGCGTTCTACTGCACGTGGTCCTTCTATCACCCAGTCTTTCGCTTCTTTTTTATCGAAGCGGCAGGTATTACAGATCCAGTCTTCTACTTCGCCGTATTTGTCCTTGCGGGCGGTAACGCGGAACACTTCATCGCCACGCATCCAGAGTACGGTCTTGCCGCAGCATTTGGGATTCTCACAGTTACGGTGAGCATCTACAGGTTTCAGGAACCATACGCGGTTCTTGAAGCGGAAGGTTTTATCTGTCAGTGCGCCTACCGGGCAAACGTCTATAACGTTGCCGATAAACTCATTGTCCAGCGCTTTATGAATGTAAGTGCTGATCTCTGCAGCTTCTCCGCGTCCCAGTATGCCATGCTCACGTTTTTCTGTCAGCTGGTCGGCAGTGAACACACAACGGTAGCAGAGTATGCAGCGTGTCATGTGCAGTTGTATCTTATCGCCGATATCTATCTTTTCGAAAGTACGGCGTTTAAATTCGTAACGGGTGCCGTCTGCGCCATGCTCGTAGCCCAGGTCCTGCAGGTGGCATTCGCCGGCCTGATCGCATACAGGGCAATCCAGCGGGTGGTTCAGCAACAGGAATTCCACTACCCCCTTACGTGCTTCCTGCACTTCGGGAGAGGTGATATTGGCTACTTCCATACCATCCATTACGGTAGTACGGCAGCTGGCCACCAGTTTAGGCATGGGACGGGGATCTGCTTCAGACCCTTTGGTTACTTTCACCAGGCAGGTACGGCATTTACCGCCACTGCCTTTCAGTTTTGAATAGTAACACATTGCAGGAGGCACGATATCTCCACCGATCTGCCGGGCAGCGTTGAGGATGGTTGTGCCAGGCTCCACTTCCACGGAGATATTATCGATCTTAACCTTAAAGAGTTTCTTTTCTTCAGCCATTTTGCTTCGCTTAAATGATTCTTATACAGCGGCAGGAGCAGCAATTTCTAATGGGTCGGCATAGTGTGCCAGACCGTAATTACGTTTGGTAGCTTCATCAGGATGCAGCACGTGCCATTCAAACTCATCACGGAAATGGCGGATAGCAGCAGCTACCGGCCAGGCAGCAGCATCGCCCAGCGGGCAGATGGTGTTACCTTCTATTTTACGCTGAATATCCCACAGCAGGTCTATATCGCTCATTTTACCTTTACCGTGCTCAATATTATGCAGCACACGTTTCATCCATCCGGTGCCTTCGCGGCAGGGGCTGCATTGTCCGCAGCTTTCATGATGGTAGAAACGGGCAAAGGTAAGTGTGTTCTTCACGATACACTGGTCTTCATCCAGTACAATGAAACCACCGGAACCCAGCATGGTACCGGTAGCAAAGCCGCCGTCTGCCAGGCTTTCATACGTCATCATGCGCTGTTCACCTTTAGCTGTTTTCAGCAGCAGGTTGGCAGGCAGGATAGGTACGGAAGAACCGCCGGGGATGCAGGCTTTCAGGCGCTTGCCGTTGGCAATGCCGCCACAGTATTCGTCAGAGTAGATAAATTCTTCTACAGAGATGTTCATTTCTATCTCGTACACTCCTGGTTTGTTGATATTACCACAGGCAGAGATCAGTTTTGTACCGGTAGATTTGCCGGTACCGTATTTTGCGTACTCATCACCTCCTATGCGCAGGATAGGTACTACGGTGGCCAGTGTTTCAACGTTGTTCACCACGGTAGGGCAATCCCACAGACCTTTTACGGCGGGGAACGGAGGTTTGATACGTGGGTTGCCGCGTTTACCTTCGAGGGACTCTATCAGGGCAGTTTCTTCACCGCAGATATAAGCGCCGGCACCACGTTGTACATATATTTCAAGATCGAAGCCGGTGCCCTGGATATTCTTACCCAGCCAGCCGTTCTTTTTAGCTTCAGCGATGGCCTGTTCCAGTATATCAGGGATCCAGGCGTATTCACCACGGATATAGATATAGCAGCTGTTACAGCCCAGGGTATAACTGGATATCAGCAAACCTTCTATCAGCAGGTGAGGGATAAACTCCATCAGGTAACGGTCTTTGAACGTACCTGGTTCAGATTCGTCGGCATTGCATACCAGGTAACGGGGTACGCCTTCCGGTTTAGCAATGAAGCTCCATTTCATACCGGTAGGGAAACCGGCGCCGCCACGGCCTCTCAGACCGCTCTTCTTCACTTCGTCCAGCACCTGTTCAGGCGTCATGCTTTTAAGCGCCTTCTCAGCCGAACCATAACCGCCGTTGGCACGGTATACGTCATAATAACGGATACCTTCTATGTGCGCTTTGTCAAAAAGTAGTTTGCGTCCCATCTTACTTTTTATGATTGCAGACCAGGCCGGGCCTGGTCATTCAATAATTTAGTTTGCTTTAGCCCTGCATTCTTCGATAATGGCATCTACCTTCTCTGGTGTCAGGTGTTCCCGGTAGTGTTTACCCAGCTGCATCATAGGAGCATATCCGCAGGCGCCGAGGCATTCCACTGTCTTGAGGGTGAACAGGCCATCTTTTGTAGTTTCACCTACACCGATGTCCAGTTTCTTTTTGATATAGTCAATGATCTGATCTGAGCCACGCAGCATGCAGGGGCCTGTCTGGCACACTTCAAATACATGCTTGCCTACCGGCTGCAGGTTAAACATCGAGTAAAAGGTAGCCACTTCATACACTTCTATGGACGTGATCTGCAGCAGGGAAGCCACGTAATCCATGGTTTCCGAGCTCAGCCAGCCGCCAAATTCCTCCTGTGCAAGGTGCAGCACGGGAATCAATGCACTCTTCTGCTTTCCTTGCGGGTAGCGGGCGATGATCTCTTTTACTTTATTCAGCTTCTCTTCAGAAAACATAACTATGAAAGAAAAAATTTAATAATTAAGCATCCAGTTCACCTGCAATCAGGTTCAGACTACTCAGACAGATGATAGCATCGCTCAGCATGGCTCCTTTCACCAGTTCAGCATAAGCCTGGTAGTAAATAAAGCAGGGCCGGCGGAAGTGCAGTCTGTAAGGGCTACGGCCGCCATCGCTGATCAGGTAGAACCCTAATTCGCCGTTAGCGCCTTCAACGGCATTGTATACTTCACCAGGCAGGATATCGGACTCACCCATCACTATTTTGAAGTGATAGATCAGTGCTTCCATTTTGGTGTATACATCTTTCTTTTCAGGCAGGTAATAGGCAGGTACATCTGCGTGATATACATCTGAGGGCAGGTCTTTCAGCTTATCCATTGCCTGGCGGATAATACTGAGGCTTTCCCACATTTCAGCGTTGCGCACCAGGAAACGGTCGTAGCAGTCGCCCGTAGTGCCAACAGGTATTGTAAAGTCAAAATCTTCGTAAGAGGAGTAAGGGTGGGCTACGCGCAAGTCATAGTCAACGCCTGCAGCACGCAGGTTAGGACCGGTAAAGCCATAGTTCATGGCTCTTTCTGCGGAGATAGGTCCAACGCCCTGGGTCCTTTCCATGAAGATACGGTTGCGGGTCATGAGGCTTTCAAACTCTTTCAGTGCAACCGGGTATTCTTTCAGGAAACGTTCTATTTTTTCGAAGGCGGCAGGTGTGAAGTTCCTTTCAAAACCGCCTATACGGCCAATGTTGGTGGTAAGACGGGAGCCGCATATCTCTTCATAGATCTCATAAGCCAGCTCACGGTATTTCATGAGATAGAGGAAGCCGGTAAAAGCGCCGGTATCTACACCTACCACACCGTTACAGATAAGGTGGTCGCAGATACGGGCCAGTTCCATGATGATCACGCGCAGGTAATCGACACGTTTAGGTGTTTGTATACCCAGCAGTTTTTCTACTGTCAGGTGCCAGCCTATGTTATTGATAGGGGATGAACAGTAGTTCAGCCTGTCTGTCAGTGGAGTGATCTGGTAGTAAGGCCTGCGTTCAGCTATTTTTTCGAATGCACGGTGAATATATCCTACAGTGGATTCTGAACTGACTACACGTTCACCGTCTATTTCCAGGATATTCTGGAACACCCCGTGAGTGGCGGGGTGGGTCGGGCCCAGGTTAAGGGTTTGTGTCTGTCTCTCTATGGAGCCTTCCGGCAGTGTTATATGTTGCTGCTCTGACATGTTCAAACGAATAAATTAATTATATGCCAATATGCCCGCCGCGGCCGAACATTTCATCATCTTTATCGGTACGGGTCTGATCTTCCAGCGGAAATTCCTTACGCATGGGGAAATAGGTCATTTCGTCCACGTTCAGGATCCTTTTCAGGTTAGGGTGTCCTACAAAGTTCACCCCGAAGAAGTCATATGTCTCCCTTTCCATCCAGTTAGCAGATTCATACAGCCTGGTTGCCGTAAATACACGGGGATCTTCCACACTGGTATATACCTTTAAACGCAGTCTTACACGCTCTTTGAAATTGTAGAGGTGATATACAACTGCCAGCTCCTCTCCTGTTCTGTCGGGATAATGAACAGCAGTGAGGTCTGTTAAAAAACGAAATTGCAGCTCCTCATCATCGTACAGGAACTGCATTACTTTCAGGTTCAGGTCTTTAGGTGCGGTAAAGGCTAAGACTCCAAAGGACTCTTCTACCTGGCTGATTGACTCACCAAACTTGTCTGTTAACCTTTGTTTTATATAGTCGCTTGTCAAAGACATTACGATTCCAATTTGTGATTTCAGATTTGACTTTTCGCGGATATGACCTTTCTGTTATAACCTTATTTACTGAATACCGTAGGAGTTCAGTAATTCCTTGTATTTGTCTGAATTACGGCGACGCAGGCTTTCCTGGCCTACCAGTTCCTGGATGCGCATAAAGCCGTCTATAATGGCTTCAGGACGCGGAGGACAACCTGGAACATATACATCTACAGGTATTACCTGGTCTATCCCCTGTAACACAGAATAGGTATCAAATACACCACCACTGCTGGCGCAGGCGCCAACGGCCATTACCCAGCGGGGTTCCGCCATCTGGAGGTATACCTGGCGTAAAACCGGGCCCATTTTCTTGGAAATTGTGCCCATTACCATCAACAGGTCACATTGACGGGGAGTGAATGCCATCCTTTCAGAGCCAAAACGCGACATATCATATGTAGAGGCCATCGTTGCCATGAACTCGATACCACAGCAGGAGGTGGCAAAGGGCAGTGGCCATATGGAGTTCTTACGCGCCAGACCTATTGCTTTGTCAAAAGAAGTAGCAAAAAATCCTTCCCCGGAATACCCATCGGGTATTTCAACCGTCTTCACTTTTTCATTATACTGGACCGGACGTGCCATACCATGTCAGATTTAAAGATTTCAGATTCAGATTTGACCTAAACGCACACACCTTTGCCAGCCGTTGGCAAGGCTGTATCCGCAATTATATAAAAATCAGTCTTCCCATTTCAGTGCTCCTTTCTTCAGAATATAGAAGAAACCGCCCAGAAAGAACGCTACAAAGAGCAGCATGGCCAGGAAGCCATCCCAACCTAATTCCCTGAAGTTCACCGCATAAGGATAAAAGAAGATGACTTCAACGTCAAAAAGTACGAACAAAATGGCGGTAAGAAAGTACTTAATGGCTACTGGCTGGCGGGCATTACCCTTTTGTTCAATTCCACTTTCAAAGGTAACAAGTTTGTCGCTGGTTTTACGTTTTGGCCCCAGAAAGTGGGTAGCGAACATTGTGAGACCTACAAAGCCCAATGCAGCGCATAACTGCAATACAATGGGAAAATAGCTGAAAGGAGTAGTTGCTGACAATAATACTGTGTCTGTAAACATAAGCTTCCCTGATAAATAACGTTCTCCGAATGAGCAAAAATAGGCTAACTATCGTAAAAATCAAATCTATGAGGAATTAAAATATTATCTTTTTTCGCCAATCGGCAATAAAAAAGGCCTCCTGCCGTGGGCAGGAGGCCTTTTTATGACTGTAATCAGTCCTGATTATTTTTTGTTGCCCTGAGCAGGTTTTACCTGGGCAGCTTTATTCTTGTTATCCTGGTTTTCCTGGATAGCTTTTACAGTAGCGTTATTAGGATCGATAGACAATACTTTGTCCATCCAGATCTTCATATTTGCCTGATCATCCTTATTGTAGTAGTAGATCATCATATACTGATAAGGGAACATCAGCTGATTTGGCTTCATTTTCTCATCACCTTTCAGCTCAAAGAACTTGGTGAAGTAAGGAATGGCAGTACCTGCTTTTGCCTCCGGATCTTTTGCCATGTTTGCACGGCCTCTCCAGTAAGTACCCAGTGCTTCCTGTGCAGGATATTTTGCAGCGAAAGCACCCCAGGTAGAATCAGCTTTGTCATATTGTTTTGCATAGATCTCCCATGTTCCTTTGTAGAACATGTCCTGGATCTTACCGGTGTTCTGCTCGTCAGTGAAGTCGTTGATCAGGTGGCCATACCATTCAGCAGAGCGTTTGAAATCACGCATATTCTTGAATGTTTCAGCTACGTTCCTGTATTTTTCAACATCTTTTGCGGTGTCGGCCAGTGCATATTTCTCCAGGTACAGTGAAGCCAGGGAGTCATTGATCTCTGCCTGTGCTGAATCAGGAGTATAAGCCTGGTAAACAGCGCTCAGCAGTTTATAGTCGTTTGGCTGCAGTTTGGATTCGCCAACGCTTTTTGCATATTCTTCGATCACTGCTTTACCGGTAGCGGTATCACCTTTCTGCAGGTGAGCATCTGTGAGCAGACGTACAAATTTACCTTTGTTACCTTCTGTGGTCTGAGGCAGTACGCTTTTAGCTTTGCTGATAGCTGCATCATAGTCTTTTTTGTAGAAAGAGATAGCAGCCAGGTTATACTCGTTTTCCATTTTACCAGCACCTTCACCTACAACAGCCATATACTGCTGAAGATATTTAGCTGCATTCTCCAGGGAGAACTGCGCTTTGGTTGGCGTGATATAGAACTGGTACAGTTCATAGAAAGCAGGAGCATACTGCGGGTCCATGTTAGTGGCTTTGGTGAAATCATTCACCGCGTCCTGGAGCAGTTTAGCGTTATAGTTTACCAGACCCTGCTTCATTACAGCTTCAGCATTGTTTGGTTCCAGTTCCAGCGCTTTATCGTAGGAAGTGATGGCTTTACCACCGTTCTCACCACCCAGCAGGCGGTAAGCGTCACCCAGCTCGATATAATCTACTGCTTTCGGAGTATATACTTCTTTCTTTTTACGGCCTTCGTTGTTCAGTAATTTCTCCATTACTGTCAGTGCATAACCGCGGTCACCGCCCTTAATCTCAGTGTTTGCATCAGCTATAGCACGTGCAACATCACCATTACGTCCTTCAGTGGTAGTAGAAGCGGCTTCGAATTTTTGTTTTGCTGCAGCAGCATCGCCCTTCATCAGGTCAATACGGCCCAGACCTGCCTGCAATAAAGCAGAGGTAGGAACTGCCTGTAATCCTTTTGCGAAGGTAGCAGCTGCACCGGCATCATCATGCATACCCAGCTGCGCAATCCCGAGGTAATAATATGCTCTGTCATCAGTAGGTTTAGCAGTAATTACTTTCTCCAGGTTTTGTTTGGCTGTTTCATACTTGCCATAATACAGGTCTTTCAATCCATCTTCAACAGATTGGGCCATAACGCCATTCGCGACGCACAGCATTGCAACAATTAAACTTTTCCGTCTGTTCATGAGCAATCCGGTTTTAAATTTTAGTTGTGTTAGTTTTTTACTTAATGTTCGCTTCCCTGAACACGATATTCAACCTCGCAGGGAACAGTCTGAATTTTCCAATGATCATCTGTCCTTCATAACTTCCCAGGAAAGTGGCGAACCCAGATCCCAATCCGTTATATGGTTCTTTTAAACAGTAGAATAAACCACGTTTGAGCGGATAAGAGCCGAGAGCAATGTACGCCTGATATGGTTTTACAAATTCCGAACCATAATCAGCACGCACCTTTACCACCGTCACTTTATTCGTAAATTCAATAGTCGTGGAGTCATTTGGATCAGAGATCCAGCTTACTCCTATCACTCCCAATGCATTCTTCATTTTCGCCACATAATCAACCACTTCAGGATTGGTATTCGCGGCCATCACATCTGTTGGTAACGGTTTACCTTTATTGATAGAATCGCGGATATATCTTACAG
The DNA here is from genome assembly GCF_009758205.1 of Chitinophaga tropicalis. GTDB lineage: Bacteria > Bacteroidota > Bacteroidia > Chitinophagales > Chitinophagaceae > Chitinophaga > Chitinophaga tropicalis. The sequence continues at coordinate 100,960 of NZ_WRXN01000017.1, read as the reverse complement.
TACTTGAATTCTGATTATCGAAAACAACCTGCCATTTTCTTTCTGTGTCGGAGCCGTCCATAATTTTCCGCACCTGGTCTAAAGTGAGGATAGAATCAGGATTACTGTGATTGGCAATAAGTGCTACCCCATCCCAAGCCAGTAACAGGCTTTCCGGCTTTATCTTCTTTTCTTCTCTTATATACGCTTTTTCTTTATCGCTGAAATCCCGTGTTACAAAGATCAGTCGTGAGCTGTCTGCCAGCAGGTCCCTGAAACATTCTGCTTCAGGTTTATATTCTGCAATGATATGAGCCTTTTTATATAAGGATTCAAACACCTTAATTTCAGCTTCTATCAATGGCTTATAAGTTTCATCGACACTGATACGAATGGTGCCGGATGTTGGCGTATCCCGCTCTTCGCCTGGTTTGTTGGCTGGTCCGCATGATGCCAGTAAAGCGATTGCTGCTAACGTGAAAACAGAAAACCGGGTTATTCTGATTATCCTGAAAAACATATGCTCGTCTATCTTAATCCCTGTTAGTAAATAAGTACCTTACCCCTCTATATACACGGAAAAGGCCATACGCAATTAGTACTCCTCCTAAAATATTCAGAACAGTCTGCGAGAAATCAAAACGACCAAGATTATATTTCTGCGCGAAAATTGCATATAGGCCAAAGAGCAGAAAAAATATACCTCTGATCAATTCTCCCAGTGAACGATAATTTACCCGGGTCCGTCCGTTTCCAAATTCCTTTTGTTGCATTAGCATTGTTAGCGAATTACAAGTATACAAAAAAAAATTTCCAAACAAATACCTGTTCTTTTAGAGGATTGTTAAAAAAACATGCCAACTATACCGTTACTGCTACTTAAAAGCAGCCACTACAGCAGCTTTTATAAGCGTCGGGCATACACACATTTTTTCATATTCAATCTACAGTTAATTAAACAAGAACTTGTTAAAGGGTTGTTAAATACTTCCTTTCTTATGCTATCTGCTGGATTATCATGTGAATATATACGCAGAAAATGAAAGTATAGTATCAGGTTTCCCTTTACTATAAGATGCAAAAAAAGAATAATTCCATAAACCGTCGTTGCGGCAAACCGGGCATTGGCCACGCGGGAAGCGATTTTCAGCGGCAGGATAAAATAATGTTAAAATCTTGTAGGTTTGCGGAAATTATGAAAATACTGATGGTATGCCTGGGCAACATCTGCCGTTCGCCCCTGGCAGAAGGCATTTTAAGACACCTGGCAGCAGAGAAAGGGCTGGATTGGGAAATAGATTCAGCAGGAACAGGTAACTGGCATGTGGGAGACCCGCCAGACCACCGCTCCGTGAAAGTAGGTCACCGGCATGGTGTGGATATTTCCGGGCTCCGGGGCAGGCAATTCCAGCAGGAAGATTTTGATAACTTCGACAGGATCTTTGTCATGGACCTGAACAATTACAGGGACGTATTGCTCAAAGCCAGAACAACGGCAGACAGGGATAAAGTACAGCTACTGCTGGATAATCAGCAACCGGTACCAGATCCCTGGTACGATGACGCTCTTTTCGAACCCGTATATCATATGATATATGAGGCATGTGAAAAGATCCTGGCCGGCAAAAAGTAACCGATAAGCATAATATAAATATCTTACAGCATAACTGAATAAGAATGATCAAACCCAGTATACCGAAGGGTACCCGCGATTTTGGGCCTGTAGTGGTAAGAAAAAGGCAATATATCTTCCAGACCATCCGCGAAACATTTGAGCGGTTTGGCTTCCAGCCATTGGAAACCCCTACTATGGAGAATCTGGATACCCTCACCGGTAAATACGGAGAAGAAGGAGATAAACTGATCTTTAAAATACTGGACAACGGAGATATCCTGGGCCGTGCGCAACAGGCCAAAGATAGCCGTGAACTGGGAATACTGCTGTGTGAAAAAGCACTCCGGTATGACCTCACCATTCCGTTTGCCCGTTATGTAGTGATGAACCAGCATGAACTGGCGCTACCTTTCAAACGCTACCAGATGCAGCCGGTATGGCGAGGTGATCGTCCAGCTAAAGGTCGTTACAGAGAGTTCTATCAATGCGATGCCGATGTGGTAGGTAGCAATTCATTACTTAATGAGATAGAACTGTTACTCATATATGATACCGTTTTCACTAAGCTGGGAATGGAAGGGTATGAGCTCCGTATCAATAACCGTAAAATACTTGGAGCGCTGGCAGAAATAGTAGGCCAACCTGCTCTACTGACTGATATCACAATTTCCATAGATAAGTTGGATAAAATAGGACTTGATGGTGTTAAACAAGAACTCCAGGAACGTGGATTATCAGATCCGGAAATAACTACTATTGAAAACTTCCTTAATATCAGCGGAACCAATGAGGAGAAACTGCAACAACTTGCCCTTCTCTTCAAAGACTCAGCCACCGGCCTCAAAGGCATAGAAGAATTATCCTACGTATTACATACACAGCCTGACGCTTTCCACACCACTCCTATCCTGGACGTAACACTGGCCCGCGGCCTGAACTACTACACAGGTATGATTGTGGAAGTAAAAGCGCCACCTGCTGTTAAAATGGGCAGTATCGGCGGTGGCGGCCGTTATGATGACCTTACCGGTTTATTTGGCCTGCCAGGTCTCTCCGGTGTAGGTATCTCCTTCGGCGTAGACCGCATCTATGATGTGCTTGAAGAACTACAACTCTTCCCCGCTACTGCACAGCAAGGCACCCAGGTACTTTTCTTCAACCTGGATGAGAAAGTAACCGGCACCTTATTTAAACTGCTCATGCAACTGCGTGAAAAAGGTGTTTCAGCTGAACTGTTCCATGAGCCTTCAAAAATGGACAAACAGATGAAATATGCCAATAAACGCAATATCCCCTATGTGATCATCATGGGTGAAAGTGAGATGGCAGAGAATATGGTAAGTGTAAAAAATATGGTGACGGGTACGCAGGAAAAAATAGCTGTACCTGAATTAGTGAACTATCAGTTCTAAAAATACCCGGAGTGGCCGGCAAAGCCGGTCACTCCTTTTTTAAACTATTTACCGGGTTGGCCAACGCAGACTTCACCGCCTGGAAGCTCACTGTCAAAGCTGCTATCAGCAACGCAATCCCGCCAGACAGTACAAAGATCCACCATGCCAGCGTTACCCTGTAAGCAAAATCCTGCAGCCATAAATGCATAACATAAGCTGCCAGCGGCAATGCTATCACAAAAGAGATCAACACCAGCTTCAGGAACTCGCCTGATAGTAACAATACAATATTACCTACAGAAGCCCCCAATACCTTACGTACACCTATTTCTTTGGTACGCTGCGTAATAGTGAAGGAAGCCAGCCCAAACAAACCTAAACAGGCAATTAAAATAGCCAGGCATGCAAAGCAAAGGAAAATACTGCCCAACTGCTGATCTGCCTGATACTGCCGGTTAAAAAAATCATCCAGGAAAAAGAACTCAATAGGATCGTCCGGAAAGAAACCTGCATAGGTTGTTTTAACGGAACGCATAATATTATCAAGGTTCCGGGTGTTTATCTTCATGGAGAAGAAGTTATTGTATGAACCTCCCATAGTGAACACGATAGGCTCTATATTCTTCTGTAATGATACCTGGTGGTAGTTCTTCAATACACCTACAACATTCAGCGTATCACCCTGGGTAACAATACGCTCATTAATAGCAGCTTCAGGATTCCTGAACCCCAGCGCCCTGCAGGCCGCTTCATTCAGCATAACAGCATCCCTTATATCTGCCGTGCCATTCTCAGATATATTCCTGCCGGCTATCAGTGGTATTTTAAATGTTCTAATAAATTCCTGATCAAGAATGATACGCTTCACATTCACTCCTTCCTTCTCTTCCTGTCCCAGGCGCAACGCCGGATTGGCAGACCATATCTCTTTACCTGGCACATTGGAGGAAACACAGACCCCGCTCACATCCTTCTGCCTGGACATTTCATTTCTGAACGCTTTGATCTTACTGTTATCAATTGTCTTAGGGCCTATCACTACCAGCACCTGTTCCATATTCATACCCAGGTCCTGACTACGCATGTACTGCAGCTGGTGAAAAACGGTGAACGTTCCTATCAGCAGGATCACAGAAGCGGCAAACTGGATGGTCACCAGTGTCTTGCGCATCAGTTGTCCGCCGGGTGATTTACTCACTCCCTTCAAAACAAAAACAGGTTTAAAAGAAGATAGTACCAACGCTGGATAAAGGCCTGAAAGGAATGCTCCTGACAGGAAAACAGCAATAAATACAAACCAGTAAGCGGCCTTCCCTCCTACCCATAAAGGACGGCCTGTCAGCTGTTTATAATAAGGTAATACAAATACCAGCAACAGTGCCGCCAGCACAGCAGCTATTATATTGATCATAAAGGATTCTGTCAGGAACTGCTTTACCAGCTGCCCTTTCCCTGCTCCCACTACTTTACGTACGCCTATTTCCCTGGCCCTCTTATTGGCTTTGGCGGTTGACAGGTTTATATAATTCACCCAGGCAATAGCCAGTATAAATGCTGCGATGGTTAACAGGAAATAAACTGACCGTACATTACCATTCACTTCTATCTCATTCCTGATATTGGAATGCAGATGAATATCATTTAATGCCTGCAGCTTAAACTTTGTTTCCACACTGTCCATTCCGTTATTCTTTACAAACGTTCCAAACTTTGCTTCGAGCGCCTTTACGTTTGTACCAGGGGCTAACTGCAGGTAAGTGTAATAGTCGTAATTATTCCAGTTACGATCATATTTTGCAGAAAGCACAAAATCGAATTTGATATGGGAGTTTGCAGGCACATCTTTCAGAATGCCCTTTACAGTGTAGTACTGTTCTTTATTCAGCCAGATCACTTTGCCCAGTGGGTCTGCTTTACCAAAATATTTCCTGGCAGTTGATTGTGTGAGAAAAGCTACATGAGGCTCTTTGAGAATATTCTTTTCTCCCTTCAGCAAGGGAAAGGTGAATACTGATAAAAATGCAGAATCGGCAAACAATACCGCCTCTTCATTGAACTTCACATTCTCATAACTCATTACTGCACTGCCATAAACATAACTCACAGTAGTGGCGCCTATTACCTCCGGAAAAGCGGCTTTCATAGCCGGCGCATTGGCTGTGTAAGTCATAGCACTGTGATCTGCCAGTACCCCTTCCTGGTAAAACTGTTTTGTAACACGGCAGATATTGTCACTATTGACATGAAAGCGGTCATAACTTGTTTCAAAACCCACATACTGCAGTATAACCAGGCATGCTGCTATCCCTATAGCCAGGCCACCAATGTTAATAGCTGAAAAAACTTTGTTATTCAACAGGTTTCTCCATGCGGTACGAAAGTAGTTTCTGAACATGATATTACATTTTATGAAGCCGGATGTACCCATCCAAATGCAATACCATCAAAAAAGCTATTAAAAAGCAATGGATTAAGAATATATAAAATATTATTATGTCCGGTTATGACACAAAAATGGCCACAATCGGACGATTGCGGCCATCTGTAAATTATACTGAATTACTTATTTGCTTTTCTTAAACGCATCCAGTCCGCATTGCAGCCAGGCGGCATATTCTTTTGCAACCGGGGTATATCCTACGGGCCTTGTCAGCAGTTTTTCATCAGGGCTGATCAACACATAGAACGGTTGTGAGTTATTCACAAAATTCTCTGTCTGCATGGTAGCAAATTTATCGCCGATAGTTTTGATCTCCTTTTTGCGGCCGGTATTGGTAGTAAAGAGGAATTGCTGGTCTTCGGGCAATAGTTTCCGGTCGTCCACATACAATGATACCAGTATATACTCTTTCTCTATTAACACCTTGACTTCTTCCTTCGGCCATACGTTCTCTTCCATTTTGCGGCAGTTTACGCAGGCCCAGCCGGTAAAGTCAAGCAACAGTGGTTTGTTCTGTTCTTTGGCCAGCTTCAGGGCAGCTTCATAGTCGTTCACCACATTTGCTTCCACGCCTTTCGCAGCATCATCACCGTAAATGCTATAGCTTAACGGTGGAGGGAAACCGCTGATCAGGGAACGGTTGGCGTATTTTGTATTGGTCACACCTGGTACCAGGTACAGGGTCATAGCCAGGAAGATCAACGCCAGCACCCAACGCGGAGTACTGATCTTCTTAAGCGGAGAATCGTGCGGGAAGCGGATCTTGCCTAACAGGTACAATACTATCAGGAAACCGCAGATGATCCATACCGCAAAGAAGATCTCTCTTTTTACCAGTCCCCAGTGCTTTACCAGGTCAGCATTGGACAGGAATTTCACCGCCATTGCCACTTCAATGAATCCCAGCACTACTTTCACAGAGGTGAGCCAGCCGCCTGATTTAGGCAGTGATTTCAGCATGTTCGGGAACATGGCGAAAACGGCAAATGGCAGGGCCAGTGCAAGACCAAAACCTCCCATACCTACGGTGAGCTGCATTGCGCCCCCGTCTGTTGACAGGGAGCCAGCCAGCAGTGAGCCCAGGATAGGACCTGTACAGGAGAAAGATACCAGTGCCAGTGTCAGCGCCATAAAGAAGATACCGATAATACCGCCAACACTGGTCTTTGCATCTACTTTGCTGGCCAGGCTGCTGGGCAGTGTTATTTCAAACAGCCCGAAGAATGACAGCGCAAACACAATGAAGATCACGAAGAAGATCAGGTTCAGCCATACGTTGGTAGAAACATTATTCAGTATTTCCGGGTCCAGTGAATCAAGGAAGTGAAAAGGTAAGCTGAGCAGCACATAGATCAGGAAGATAAAGAAACCATACAGGCTGGCATTAATCACACCTGTTTTCCTCTCCTGTGATTTCTTGGTGAAGAAAGAAACCGTAAGCGGGATCATAGGGAATACACAGGGTGTCAGTAATGCAACAAAACCACCTATCATTCCCAGCAGGAACAGGCCCCACAGGCTTTTCTTCGTGTTCTCCTGTCCGCCGCAATTGCTTACAGGATGTTCTATATCAATAGTAGTACGTTTCAGCGATTGTCCTGCCGTGGCAGATTCCTGCAAGCCGGCAGCTGCAGTGACAAGGTTGCCGGAAGCATCCAGGTTGAATTTGAACTTCACTTCTTCAGGCCCGGTCACTTCCTCGCCTTTCAGCGCCATATAATTCACCGCACCTTCCAGTTTCTTCACAGCACCGTTCAGTTTTACGGTTACCAGCAATGAAACCTTATCTTCAAAATATTTTATCTCAATGTTGTCAAACAGGGGCTCCGGCGCTTTTTTCAGGCTACCTTCTTCGGTAATGCCTGTGAGAGTGGCTGCACTGTCAACCACCACGCGCGTATTGGGCTCATCATCCTTCATGGTAGTGGAAAACAGCTTCCAGCCTTTTTCCACCGTACCGTTCAGGTGCAATATATATTCCTGTTCTCCTTTCTTCTCTGCTGTATATTCCCATTTAGCAACTGCAGGTGCAGGTTGTTCCTGTGCTTTAACACCCAGTACAGCAGCTATGAGCATAATAAACGCAAGCAAATGCTTCATATAAATAATAGGCTTTAGAGACTATGGATCATTCTAAACAATGAACGAGTTCTCGTGGAGAACTCGTTCAAACAATTGCTTATAGCGAATGACCGTTGATATCAGATTATTTTCCTCCTACGCTGATGGCAAAGTCCACATCTTTAGGTGGTAAGCACTGGTGGTCATCGCACACCATGAACTGTACCTTACCTTTTACTTTGGTAGCGGCTTTACCTTTCACAGTCACCTTCTGTATGAAGTTCACCTGGTTTTCGTAGTATTTCAGCTCGGAATCGAAGTTCTTATCAAATGCTTTATGCAGCTTACCTACTTCCTGGATCTTTCCTACCGGAACAACCAGCGGGTTTTTGCTGATCTCAAAAGAAGTGGGGACAGGACCTTCACCGGCCTCCTGTGCGTACAGGTGCCATCCGCTTTCAACTGTAGCGGTCATGTGCAGCTCGTAAGTTGTGGCATTGATCTTCTTTGAGGTAAAGTTCCATTTCACCGGGTCCTCTACCTGCGCACTTGCCAGTACGGGCAGTGCTAACAATAAGACGGCTGTTAATAATTTTCTCATACTGGTTTTTTTAATTGGTTGGCTGATTTCTATAATATGCCCTTCTTCCGGGCGGCGAAATACTGGTTAGTTATTGTTGATGAGGCTCTGGAAGATAAGCTGGCCATCTGTATTACCTAATACGTTGCTGGTAGCTCTTTCCGGATGCGGCATCATTCCGAACACGTTACGTTCTTTATTGCAGATACCTGCAATGTTGCGGATCGCTCCGTTAGGGTTAGCAGTGTCAACAATATTGCCAAACTCATCACAATAGCGGAAAAGTACCTGGTTGTTGGCAAAAAGCTGTTCCAGAGTAGCGTCGTCCGCATAGTAACGGCCTTCGCCATGAGCTACAGGGATCATTAACGGACGGCCTGTCACATCTTTGGTGATAGATGCCGCCGTATTTTCACTCTTCAGGAAAATGTTCTTACATACAAACTGCTGGTTGGCGTTACGCAGCAAAGCTCCTGGCAGCAGGCCTGCTTCACACAGGATCTGGAAACCGTTACATACACCTATTACCCGGCCGCCTTTGTTGGCAAACTCGATCACGCTCTGCATCATAGGGCTGAAACGGGCAATTGCGCCGCAACGCAGATAATCGCCATAAGAGAAACCACCTGGTATTACAATGCAGTCTTCTTTGCTGAACATGCTCAGGTCTTTGTCCTTATGCCACAGCTCTATAACTTCCTGCCCAAGGTCTTTACGCAGGGAATCTATCATATCATGATCACAGTTAGAGCCCGGAAAGGTGACAACGCCAAATTTCATATCTAATTTATTGAGTGTTACGGTCTAAAATATTATTTCATGCTATATCCGGCTATGTAACAGCTTTTGACCGTTGTACGAAATTACCGGAAAAGGCACAAAATTACTGCGCCGTCCGCACATTTCAATGGCCGTTCATCCGGTTTTAACAAAAGCAAGGGTCAGCGGCCACTGAAATACTGCATAACTATCACATAAGCCAGTGTCAGTATATGGATCAGATTAGCCACAGTATTGTTGACAATAGACCAGTAAGCGTTGGCTACAAAAAGGGAAAGGGGCAATATAGCCAGCACCCAGTAATCGGGCGAGAATTGTACATTGAAGAAAGGCACCACCATAGCTACAAACACATATACTATCAGCACATTCCAGATCTTACGGCCCTGGATCAGCATCTTTTTCAGGATACGCTGTAATAACAACCATCCCAGAATGAAGAAGAACAGGCTGATGATGATAGCTCCCCAAACCTTATAATGCTCTGCTACCGGCATATGAATACCGATACGCGGTATCCTGGTCACCAGGTCCCACTGGTCTGTCAGGAAAAGATAAGTGCCCAGCAGGTAAATAGGACAGATCAGTCCCAGCAGGGCAATGATCCATTCTGCCAGGCGGAACGGACGCATAATAAGAAGGCTCAACCAGAGTAAGAGGCAGAAAACAATTGCGGGGAAGTAAAACAGGCCGCATACTCCCAATGCAAAACCGATATTGAATACCACGTCCCTCGCAGAAGTACGGGTGTACAGAAGCGTAATACTGGAAAACACCCACAGCATCACCAGGTTTACCAGCAACCCGGGAGAGAACACATTCCAGCCCTGCCACAAGGAAGTGAACAGCATGTAGCTCATAGCGGGCAGGTAGGTAGGCTTGGCAAACAGGCGCTGGTGGTTCACGATCTTCGTGATGAGCAGGGCCTGCAACAGTAACAGTAGTATTGCCAGGGAGGTGAACACCAGCGGGCTTTTCCCGAAGATCATCACCATCCATTTTACCAACAGATCATATAACAGTCCTTCAGACCCGTCTGCCAGGAATGTAGATGGATGGATCAGGTAGTAAAACTTCACCACCAATGTATATATTAACAACAGCAATACCGTCAGGGGGTTGCCGGAACGGAAAAACTTTACCACAATATGTTATTCTCTTTTCAACTTTTGAAAGCGTTCCAAAGGTATTTTAAAGCGGGAGAAAATCAAAATATTATGAAAACCGTGTATAAGGTCATTCATCCCCAGCCTGACCATTTTCTGTATCTACTACATCTATCCTGTCTATCAGCAACTTATCTCCCTTTATCACAAAATCCATCCGCAGGGTATATAACAGGGTGACATCGATGGAAGCGCCATTCTCTGTATCCACATAATTGCTGAATGACACAGTATCGAAGTTAAAGCTGTCCTCCTCATATTCCTGGTTCAGCAGGATCAGGTCTGCATCCAGCTCATACAACCCACCCTGCCGCAGGCTGTCCTTCTTCATTTCTTCATCACACAACCTGAAATAGGCCCTCTTATCTGCTATATATTCACTGGTAAAGATGCCGGAAGCTTCAATAATGGCCAGGTAGGCCTCGGCGCTATCTGCATTCACCCGGTAATAACCGGTATCTTCCACACCGGAGTTATCCACCAGCTGAATACTGACAAGAGAATCTACTGCGCCGGAATACCAGTCCAGGAACCGGTGCACTTCTTTCTCCAGTACCTGCTGACTTACCTCCGGGGCTACAGTCCCTTTAAAAGCAGAACGGGCATCCCGCTCAGCAGCAGACCACCGGCAGGCCATGAGGAATATCAGGCCAATCCATAGCAGTAAAATGTAAAGGCTTCTTTTCATTTGTTAACAGGTCAGTTTGCGGCTATATACTTCAGCCTGTAAAAAGCCTTTTCCGGCAAGATATCAATTCTGTTGTTCCTGAACCATTCAATAAAATCTTTCCATTGCTGTTCATGCGCAGATATCCACATCTCAGCTTCCTCTCCCCCGGCCTGCGCCAGTATCCAGTAATTGTAAGCTTCCAGGTGGCCGGCGTCCCTGATCTTCCGCTGGTAATCAAACAATACGACCGACTGCAAACTGTCAGCCTGGTAAACATCCAGGAACCTGTCGCGTATCCTGTTCAGGGAAGACAGGTTGATGATCTTTTCTCCCGTTATTGCCTTCGCCATCGCCAATTCATACCTGGAGCCATAAGATAATGTCAGCGCCGCTGTCATCTGTGCCATCAGGTTGTCCAACCTGTCCTTCTTTTTAGCTTTATCGTCAAGATAAATAGTAGTATTATTCTTACAGAAACTCACGGCAAAACTTGTATCGTTGGTGAATTTGATCTCTCCTTTATATGTAGTATACAACAGCTTACTGATCTCCTCCGTACGTTTTGTGTTCCGTTCCAGGTTGACAAAGATCTCACCGTATATCATCCCCCAAACTTCCTGGTCTGAATCCAGGAATATCTTTGCAGCACGATAGTAATTGGAAGGATACATCGGATCTACCTTTATACCCATTTCAAAAAACTTCAGCGCCTTATTGTAATCATTTGCTTTCATTTCCATCAGCCCTCTTTCTACATACAGCCGTCCTGCATCAGGAAATATCTTCATTCCCTTTTCATATGTAGCTATTGCTTTTTCAGGATTCCCGCCATCATCATAAGCATTACCCAACATCTGGTATATCTGGGCATCACAGTTCTTCTTTTTTGTAAGCGGCTTCAGCAGGTCAATTACGGCTTTATAGTTCTGCTGCCGGTACCTGGCCAATGCAATCTCGTAGGTGTAAAGGTTATTTTCAGGGTCCATCTGCTGCGCTTCTTTCAGCAGTACAATAGATTCTTCTATTTTACCGTCATCCATCAGCTGTGTAGCTTCCCGGCCTTTAGCCAGGGCCTGTTCACTGATGGTCTGGGCATTTGCAGCAGAAAAGAAAAGACTGCCGGTCATAACACATGAAATAAGTATTCGCATGACAATAGTATAGGTGTATGTGTGAGGATATGTCAACTAAAGATATATATTTCCTGACATTTTACCACTTACGTACCTGTTGTCTTTCAGGAAGAAACGGTAAGGCAGCAGGGCGTCCTCTCCTGCATAATCCACCCCTATCCTGGGTGAGATCATTATCCGGGCCGGCATATAGTTATCGGCAGTGATATGAAATTCATCCGCCATCAGTGAATGTCCCGTATGGGCCGTTCTTATGCCCAGGGCTTTTGACACGTTGCCCGGCCCACGGGTCAGCGTAAAATCTGCGTTCTTCTTCCCTGTCCGCTGCAACATGGCAGGAATGCCTTCAATAGGTTCTGCTGCGCGGATCAACACTGCCTGCGGAATATCCTTTTCGTTCGTCACTATATTGAACAGCTGATGAATACCATAGCACAGGTAAACGTATGCCCTTCCTGCTTCCCCGAACATGATCTCTGTACGGTTGGTACGCCTGCCGCCGTAAGAGTGGGCGGCCCTGTCTGTAATACCTGCATAGGCTTCGGTTTCCACTATACGGGCAGTGGTCAGTATACCATCAAAACGTGTTACAATGATCTTACCCAGCAACTCCCGGGCAATGGTCAGCACATCCGGACGGTTATAAAAGTTCATTGGCAGCATAATGACAAATGTAATAAAAAACGTCCCGCTCTCAGGAGCGGGACGTTTATGATCAGTCATCCTGTTAGTCTTTATCTATTTTAAATTGTAGAGGTCATTAAACAATAGCTTGAAAGTACCATGTGATTGCGCCCTGAAAGTTATTTCCGGTCCGTAGGCATATAAAGTACCTTTTCCCACAGGTGCTGCAAACGCAGCTATACCATCCTTAAGATAAGCCTGGCCCCATGCCCAGCCACTGCGCAGGGGTTTATCTGTGGTGAACCACGCTATAGGCTTTATGCCTTTTTCCGCAGCATTACTACCCAGTTTAAATACGGGGCTGTTATCGAAGTTTACATCTCCGATGGCCGGCATTCCCCATGCAGCACTCAACGTACTATCAAATGCCACCTGCAGGATACTGCCTGGTATAAAGTATTTAGTACCCGGCAATGGCTTTTCATTTTCCACCAATGCATTGCTTACCGGCAATTCCAGGTGATAAGCCAGGTTGGTGCTGCTGCCTATAGTTATGATAGCACCTCCTGCTTCCAGGAAAGCTTTCAGTTTTGGGATAGAAGTGTCTTTTGTGATCTTTCCTAACATACGGCGATACTGCTCTGGTATTTCTTCTGATTTGGGAGGAGCCTGTCTCCAGCCCCAGCGGTTAGGTTCTTCTCCTGATACCGGCGGAATGGCTCTGCCTACAAAAATAATTACGTCGTATTGTTTCTTCAGATCAGCAGAATCAATATCCCCGGAATAGATTACGTTGAACGGGAAGTGATACTGTTCCATCATCCAGCGTATCCAGCCGGATGGCATGGACCCTCCATAGCTGTCCCACAGTGCAATGCGGGAGGCAGATACCTGCTTTGCCTTTTTCGGTAATTTACCACCTTGCGTGATTGTAACGCCCCATTGTACAGCGGCATTCTGCAATATACCATTGGCCACCGTACCCGCAGGTACATAAAAAGCACCTGGTACTGCTCCGGCTGTACCTTCCGGCAGGCGATACACTTTTACCCCGACCTTCAGCAGGTCATTCACAGTTATGAAAGCATTATTTTCGTGTGCACTTAACAGATAGCCGCCACTGGTTGCTGGTGTAAAAGCGGCCTTCAATGGTATTTCCAGCTCGCCATAGGTAAGCTTTCTGAACGGGCCGCTAAAATCGTCCAGCACGCGGTCAAACTGTACGCCCATCTGGTAAGCCAATGTCCAGCCGGCAGCATCGTATGGATGAACGGGAGGCCCACCTGGATACTGGAAGTCATTGGGATGGTCCTGCGGTTCAAACATATCCAGCACATGCGGCCGGAAAGCCTGGTTGGTCCTTACAATATAAGAATTGGCCGGGTATGATTTACCTGCTACGGTAAATGGCTCAGTAGCTTTCTGCACGGCAATTCCCGCTTTGATCAGGGCATTGATGAACCTTGTAACAGTACCAAAATCGGGCTGGGCAGAAGAAAGGACGTATCCTCTCGGGTCTCTTCCTTCAGGTGCTTTGTATACTGCATTGTAATAATTCATAGAAATATTACTACCGCGTTTCATCCAGCCATAAGGGTCGCTGCCATCATCTTTAGTGGTATCATTCTCCCCTTTTTTATAAGCAGCAGTGATAGCTGCTGCACGACTGGGCGATAGTGTCCAGGTATCTTTATTCCCTTTGTCTATAGCGTTCTTACCCATCTTATAGATATTGAACAGCACTTCATCCCGCTGACGGGCAGCATAATCCAGCACTGCATAGTTCAATGACACAGAATAATCGATAGACCGGCGGAAACGCCAGTCCGCCTGCGGTGTTACAGGATTTGGCGTGGCTCCGTTAGGTATAAGCCTTTGCGGCACTACCGGTATCTTTTCCGGGGTAGGATTACCAATAATCTCCGTCAGCAACCCGATCATATTATGATACTGTGTGGTAGTGCGCAGACCTCCGTTATACCATGTAGAAAAGCTTGAACCATTAAGACGTGTATAACCGGGTTTGTCTTCTACATTCAGCCTGTTATACATGGCGGCGCCCAGCGCGTCAATACCGGTTATCATTAAAGGATCGAAGAAATAGTTGAAAGGATCGCGGTACGGAGGTCCTGCCAGTACAGAACCTTCCGGCCCCCGTTGGTGATGATTGTACATGATCTGTGGCATCCATTCAAGGAAAAGTTGTCTTCCCATATTGGCGCTTTCCTTCATGTTCATGATATAGAAGTCACGGTTATTATCGTGCCCTATATACTTCTGGTATAATACCGGCAGTTGTTCTGTACTTCTTTTCAGCGTGTCTGCATTACGCATGTACCAGTTGGTTACAAGCTCCTGTCCGTCAGGATTGGCATGCGTCATCAGCACTATCACGTTGTCCAGGATACGCATGGTTTCAGGATCATTCCGGCTAATGAGCTGCCAGGCAGTTTCTATCAGCTGATGTGTACCTACTACTTCAGTGGCATGCAAACCGCCATCTATCCATACTACAGCCTTACCCTCCATAGCCATTGCACGCGCCTGTGTTTCTGTCAGCCCTTCTGCGCGCGCCAGCTGTTGCGATATCTGTTTATAATGCTCCAGTTTTTTGATATTTTCAGGAGATGAGATCACCAGCATATACTGATGCCTTCCTTCTTCCGTCAGTCCTATATCCGTCAGTTTTACCCTGTCAGAGGCACCTGCCAGCTTCTGAAAGTAAGCAGCGGTTTGTGTATAGGTGGCCAGCTGATAGTCGTCACCTATATTAAAACCAAAATGCTGTTTAGGGGAAGGTACTGTCTGGGCAGCACACAATGGGTTATAAAGCATGGCTACGATAAGCAGCCAGCCGGGTAAACATTTTCTCATAAGCATTATTTTTTACGGTAATCCAATGCCGGCGCGCGGCTGCCCAGCATAGCCTCATACTTGAATGACGGGCCTTGTCTTTGTTTCAGTTCTGCTTTTGCAGCCTGCAATGTCTGCGGACTGTTAAACAGATCATACGCTGTCAGCGCCAGTGTTTTGGCTGCTACCATCATACCTTTTGCGCCGATTGTAGAACCTGCGGCAGCAACGTTCTGCCAGCTATGGCCGGAAGATCCGGGTACAAACGTAGCGGCAGACATACCAGCGGTAGGCGCCACCCAACTCACATCTGCCACATCAGAAGACCCAATGCCACCAGATGTTTCAATAACAAAAGGCTGTACAGTTGATGTTGATTTGTCTATATCCGGGATATGAGATTTATCCACATAGGTAGACTGTATCTTCTTTGCAAATTCCCTTTCTGCAGCTGTGTAAGTAAATCCTCCTACTATATGCAGGTTACTGTCTACCATCCTGGACAAGGTCTCATTGGGCAGCATATTATATACACCGCCTATCACTTCATACTGCATACGGGTGCCGGTACCCAATGCAGCGCCTTCTGCTGCCTTCACCACCCTTTCCCATACATCTTTCACCACCTGCATGTCAGGATGACGCACATAGTAATACACCTCTGCAAAAGCAGGCACTACGTTGGGGGCATCCCCTCCTTTGGTGATCACATAATGGATACGCGTGTCCTGGGGTACATGTTCCCGCATCATGTTCACCATATAATCCATCGCTTCCACTCCGTCCAATGCTGAACGTCCCTTTTCCGGAGCCCCTGCAGCATGTGACGCTGCACCGTAAAAACGGAACTTGGCATTCTTGTTAGCCATCCAGGGAGCGATACCGGCAGAGTTGTCATTGCCCGGATGCCAGTGCAGCACGGCAGTAACATCATTGAACAATCCTTCCCTTACCATATATACTTTACCGGAACCTCCTTCTTCTGCCGGACAACCATATACACGCAGCGTACCTTTTATATTATGGGCCTTCATCCAGTTCTTCACACTGATGCCCGCCGCTACAGATGCTGTTCCAAACAGGTTATGGCCACAACCATGCCCTGCACCTCCTGGTACAACAGCTTTCTGCTCCGGATCTTCTGTCTGCGACAGTCCCGGCAAGGCATCATATTCAGCAAGGATGCCTATCACAGGCTCTCCACTGCCATAACTGGCAATAAAGGCAGTGGGAATACCGGCAATACCTGCCTTTACAGTAAACCCTTCCTGCTGTAATGTGCTTTGCAGTAATGCTGAGCTCTTCTCTTCCTGGTACCCCACTTCTGCAAACTGCCAGATCTTTTTGGCAATACCGGAATATACAGGCGCCTGCTGGTCCAGGCTGGCCATAATAGCCTTCTTATCTTTATTCTGTGCTGTTGCCATCAATGGTAAACAACAACAGGCAGATAGTATCAGTCTTCTCATTTGTATAATTGATTGAACAACAATTTGAATGTACTGTGTGATTGTCCGCGGAAAGTGATCTCCGGTCCAAAGGCATACAATTTACCGGCTCCCACAGGAACTGAAAAAGCAGCAATGCCGTCTTTCAGGTAGCTTTGTCCCCAGGCCCAGCCACTATGCAACGGCGTGGCTGTAGAGAACCATATCAGTTTACGGATACCTGTTCCTGCTGTATCGGCAGTAAATCTGAACACAGGGCTTTTCTCAAAGTAGACATCGTTCTTTGCCTTCATACCCCAGTTCTCTACAGCGGTGGTATCCAGGTCTGCAATGAGCAGGCTGCCGGGAATATAGTATTTGGTACCGGGCAAAGGTTTGATCTCTCCCTTGCTGTTCTTCTCTGTTAAAGCATTCTCCACAGGAAGTTTCAGATGATAAGCAAGGTTGGTGCTGGAACCGATGGTAACGATCTTTCCTCCTGATTCAAGGAACGCTTTCAGCTGAGGGATGGAAGTATCTTTACTGATCCTGCCCAGCCAGGGTTTAAACTCGTCTGTCAGGTCTTCCGGTTTGGGTGGTTTACCAAACGGAAAATTATCTTTCTTAGGTTTACCCGTATCAGGAATAGCACCACCTACAAAGATCAGCAGGTCATATTTCTTCTTCAGATCTCCTTTATCCACTTCCCGGGAATAGAGCATCTTATAGGAATAATGGTACTGCTCCATCAGCCAGCTCAGCCAACCGGCAGGAATAGAGCCTCCGTAAGTATTCCAGATGCCTATTCTCAGGGGAGCCAGAGCTTTTAGCTGACCGGGCACATTGTCTGCACTTTCTACCGTAATACCCAGTTCTGTTACAGCCTTCGTAAGAATAGCCCGAGCTTTGGAGCCGGCCGGCACATAAAAAGTACCATTGGGTGTACGCGATACCTTTACGCCAGCTGCCAGCAGGTCATTCACGGTAATGAAAGCATTATTTACGGTAGCGCTGATCAGGTAGCCTTTCTTAGCAACAGGTAGTGAAGTAGCCGGAGGCGTTTCTATCTGTCCATATGGTATCTGTGTGAAAGGGCCGTCCACCACATCCAGGATACGGTCAAACTGTACGCCCATCTGATAAGCCAGCGTCCAGCCTGCGGCATCGTATGGACGGATAGGAGGGCCGCCGGCATACTGAAAATCATTGGGATGGTCCTGCGGTTCAAACATATCTATCACATGCGGACGGAAAGCCTGCGCCGTTTTCACCACATAGGAACCGGCAGGATATTGCTTTCCGTTAACGGCAAATGCAGCCGTGGCTTTGTGAATAGCTATACCGGAACGGCTCAGCGCATTGATGAACTTTACAGCTGTAGGAAAGTCCGCCTGGCTGGAAGAGATCACATATGCACGTGCATCACGATAAGCAGGGTCCTGCATCACACTGGTATAATATTTTGATGCGATAGTATCTTCTTTACCAAAAGCAAACTCTCCATCTTCATTCTCTTCTTTGGCGGTGTCCTTTGCTTTATCCAATTTATGCGCTTTACTGATAGCATCAATATAACGGGGATAGAATGTCCAGTGGTCTGCACTGCCACGTTCAATAGCATTCTTACCCATCTTATAGATGTTATACAGCAGTTCAGTTCTGTAACGGGCAGCATAATCCAATACTGCGTAATTCAGCGATACGGAATAATCGATAGACTGCCTGAAATGCCACATCTGCGGAGCCACCGGGTTAGGCGTAGATCCTTTAGGGATCAACCGATCTGGTACCAGAGGCACTGTTTCAGGCGTAGGTCCGCCAATGATCTCTGTAAGCAACCCTATCATGTTATGAAAGTAAGGTGTTGTACGCAGGCCTCCATTCCACCAGGTGGAAAAAGTAGATCCCTGGCGCTGTGTATAACCGGGTTTACCTTCCACGTTCAGACGGTTATTCATAGCAGCGCCTACTGCATCTATGCTGGTCACTATCAGCGGGTCAAACACATAGTTGAAAGGATCGCGATACGGAGGGCCTGCCAATACAGAGCCAGCAGGACCACGCTGGTGGTGGTTGTACATGATCTGCGGGATCCATTCTACAAATAACTGGCGACTGATATTCTGACTTTCCTTCATGTTCATCATGTAGAAATCACGATTGTTATCATGCCCTACATATTTCTCATAAAGGCGGGGAATATTTAATGCACGCTTCTTCGTATCTGCAAAGCGCATGTACCAGTTAGAAACAAGCTCCTGTCCGTCAGGATTGGCATGTGTAAGCAGGATAATATCGTTCTTCAGTATCTCCATTGTTTCAGCATCCGTGCGACTTACCAGTTGCCACATTGTTTCTATAAGCTGGTGTGTACCTACTGTCTCTGTTGCATGCAATCCGCCATCTATCCATACCACAGCTTTACCCTCAGCTGCCAGCTGACGCGCCGTTTCGTCTGTAAGTCCAGTAGCATGCGCCAGTTGCCGGGATATTTCTTTATAGCGGGATAGTTTCTGCAGGTTCTCCGGGCTGGAAACGATCAGCATATATTGATGCCTGCCTTCTTCTGTTAAACCAATATCTACCAGTTCAGCGCGATCTGATTCCGCCAGTTTCTTAAAATAGGCTTCTGTCTGCGTATATGTAGCCAGTTGATAATCGTCGCCAATATTAAAGCCGAAATGTTCTTTGGGCGATGGTACCGTTTGCGCATGGGTAGCTGACAGATATGCTATCAACAGTCCCAGTATGCCGTAGAATTTTCTTTTCATGAATCGTCTTTATTTTGCTATACCGGCTTCAGCCAGTAAGATCAGTAAAGCTTCCTGTACACCCAGGTATCCCTTATCGTTCATCCACCATTCGTCCAGCGCATGTGCATTCCCCCCCTGACCGCCTGTACCGATAGTGATAGCGGGAATATTCTTTGAAATAGGAATATTGGAATTAGTAGAACCTACTCTCAGGGATGCGGTATCACCACCCAGCTGAATAGCGGCTATAGCGCGCTGTATCAGTGGCAATGAAGGGTCCAGGGCACCCGGCGGACGGTCGCCTATCAGCTTTACATCTACAGTCAGATCAGCACCGGCACGTTTCATTTTATTCTCTTCTGCCAGCGCACGCTGTACAGCGTCCTGCAATAATTTATCAATACCGGCTACCCTTTCAGGGTTTTCAGAACGCATGTCCACTTCCATCCATGATTCAAAGGGAATAGAGTTGACAGAAGTACCACCACCTATCACCCCAACATTATAGGTAACTCTTGCACCAGGTACACGACTGAAAGAATCTGCAGCTACAGACCAGTAATGAATAGCACGCCCCAGGGCATTATGCGGGTTGCCCAGTCCGAAAGCACCGGAAGAATGGCCGCCTGGTCCTTTGAAAGTAACACGGTAGCGATGTGAGCCCAGCGCGCGATGGGTAATGTGCTCACGGCGCCATCCATCTACTGCGATGTAAGTATCTATCTTTCCGGGGCCTTTATTGCTGAAAAGGTTCTTAACTCCTCTCAGGTCGCCCTGTCCTTCTTCACCTACTGTGCCAATGAACAATACGTCTGCCTCTGTTTCAATACTGTGCTTCTCCATTGCCTTCAGCACAGTCAGCACAACTGCCAGCGCTCTTGTATCGTCAGCTATGCCGGGAGCATATAAGGTATCTCCCCTGTGCTTCACTGTCACGTCAGTACCTTCAGGAAATACAGTGTCCAGGTGCCCTTCCAGCACAACTGTTTTCTTACCACCTCCTTTACCTTTACGACGGGCTATTACATTACCAACATTATCGATCCATACGGTATCTGCGCCGGCGGCTTTCAGCATCTCTGCGTATTTTTTTGCCCTTACCATTTCCTTGTATGGAGGCGCTGGTATTTCAGTAAGCAGAAGATGATCACTTAAGGTTTGCGGGTCCAGGTCAACGATGGTCTGAAAGGCCTTCTTTACTATTACCTGCTCTTTTAATGCTGTTATCTCTGCCAGGTACTTTTTATCTGCATTCCCGGCAGGCCGGTCCTGGGCCAGAAGGCCCAGGCTTGCGGTCATCAGAGAGAATGATAGTGTTACTTTTCTGATCTTGCTCATTATAGGATGTTTACTAACGGAACTATTGATTCTTGAAACGTACGCCTACCCTGCAATCGCCAGGTTCTCCGCGGGACTCGTCACAGATGTTGTTAAAAAAGGTAACTATCCGGCGGCCATCGCTCAGGTTGAGTATAAACTTAAAAAGAAAATAGTCATTCACAGCTACCGCTGATAAATTAACATTATTCAGGGCAGCCAGTTCAGCCGCAGTAAAAGAATAAGCCTTAGGGAAAGTAGTTACTGTCTCATACAGCTTATCCTTTGTGCCAACAATGCTGGGCAGCGGGAACTGTGCAATATTGGTATACTGGTTGCCGGGAGAAGAGATCACCAGCGGATAAGCAGGTACGCTGGACTCTGCCTTGTTATAACTGGTATATACTTCAATGGAAGTAACGCTTGCTTTATTAAACCCTTGCCAGTCCAATGAAAATGCAAACTCCTGGCTGGCTACATCAGGGCCTTTCAGGTTAAAGAAAGCCACCTTGCCCGCCTGCCGTGTAGGCAATGCTGTTTTGGTAGTATCTATTGTAACAACCGGTACTGCGGTGTACTGGTAATCCTCCCATTCATAATTTGCTTTTTTACAGGAAGGTATTCCGAGTGATATGATCAGTATAGCAACTATTAAACGCTTCATCATAAATATTTTGTTTTACTACGGTTATTTGTCCCAGAAAACCGGTGTAGTCTGCTGTGCAATCTGTAACGCACTTACGTCTTCTCCCAGGCTGGTATTGGCAGATAGCTCCGTCTGCGAATAATACAGGCGGAGGGGAAAGGTGTTCAGGGGTGATAAAGGTGTGCGTAACACGGGCAATCCGGTCCTTCTGTAGTCAGTATATGCTTCCATACCATTGCCATAACAGGCAATATACTTCTGCGTCATGATCATATTCAGTTTGCCGGCATCATCTGCGGCATCATATGCTGCCAGCAGCTTATTCACAAAACCGGTGATGGTAGCAGACGACAGAGCCGCTCCCCCATTTGAAGCACCAAAGACACTTACACTATTAAGATGGGCAGTAACACCATCACTGAAATTCTGTCTTGCATCATCTCCTGTATTCAAAGTCATAGCAGCTTCTGCACGGATCAGCTTTACCATAGCATTGGTGATAAGCGGTATCAGACCAGCGCCTGTACCATCTGCAGTTCCTACTACCTTGAGGCTGGAAGTAGCTCCTGCGTTGGTCAGGTAACTGTAAGTAGCCGGAATATTGTTGATGCTGGCATTGTCATATAAACCGCCTGCCGGGTAAACACCAAAGGTGGAACGCCTGTTCAGATCAGCCGGAGCAGCAGTACCATCGCCTGGGTTACGGCCATAATAACCATTACTGTTGGTGGAGTTGTTCAATCCGGCAGTAGCATTCTGACGATAAATGAAATACCGCAGACGGGGATCGTCATTGTTGAACAGCAGGTCCATGAAGGACTGGCACATGTAGAAGTTCTTGGCAGACTGGTACTCTGAACGGTGCCATGGATGACGGTTGTTAGGGTTCTGCGCAGAACCGAATTTAAATGTATAGTCGGTAGCGTTAGTATTCGTTGTTCCCCCTATCAGGGTAGAAGGATTGTTAATCAGCGTCTGTATGGCAGCCAGGGAGCGGGCCGGATCTACCAGCCTGAGCTGGTTATAGAGTTTCAGCTTCAGGGAGTTGGCCATGCTTAACCAGGAAGCCTTGACGCCATTGTAGATCATGTCTGCCGATGCGGGCACAAGTGTGGCTGTGTTTATTTTACCTGCATCTTCAATAGCGCTGTCTATAAGTGTCAGCACATCTTCATAGATCTCCCGTCCGCCATTAAGACCAGGACTTACTGCTTCCTCCCCTTTCTCTGCATCGAAGTAAGGAATGTCTCCCCACATATCTACCATCATACTTACCAGGTAAGCCTTTTCCAGCTTGGCTATGGCTACATAGCCCCACTCGCCGGAAGCTGTGCCATTGGCTATGATATCCTGCAGATCGCTTAAGGTCTGACTGTAAAATCCGTCCCAGCTCTCATCAAAGCTGGTACCCTGTTGCTGATACCGGCTAAGGTCTGCATTGGAAACTGTATGCTGCATGAAAGTGGATGTACCGCTGTTCAACTCATACATGTTGGCACCCATGGAAACTTCTGTAGATGGCAACAGCAATGCCAGTTGAGCAGTAGTCGGGTTGTTCGGGTCTGTATTGATATCTACAAACTTGTTGCAGGCGCCGGTAATAAATGTTACACCGGAGATCAGTAACGTATATGCAATGTATTTAGACTTCATAATGATTCAGATTGGTTAAATCAGAAGGAACACCTTAAGTTGACGCCAAATCTCTTCGTAGTTGGTACGGAGAGGTTATCATATCCTTGTGAGTTGCCCACACCCAATGAGCTTACTTCAGGATCAAAGTTGGAATACTTCGGAAAGTTCGGTGCATTGTACCAGAGGTTGCGGCCGGACAGTGAGATGGTAGCAGATCCGAAAGGCGTATTACCCAGGAAGCTTTTAGGGAAGTCAAAGGCCAATGATATCTCCCGCAGCCTGAAAACAGTTGCATCAAAGACAGAGCCTTCATTTACTCCACCTGGTCCCATCCCGCTGTTAAAGAAATGATCTTCGTAAGAGATGGCTACATTATTAGGTATCTTATTCCCGTTCTCATCACGCAATGCTGTCAGCGTGCTGATATCTCCCATTACACCGGGAGAAACGATCTGGAACTCGCGTTCTTCGGTATCCCTGGTTACTCCCCGTGACATCATCTGTCCTACGGTGTTGGAATACATCTGGCCACCCTGTTTCCAATCAAACAGTACGTTAAGTGACAGGTTTCTGAAACGGAAAGTATTACTTATACCCAGTATGAAGTCCGGGTTCGGATTACCAATAGCTTTCAATGCACCTGATACCAGCGGTTTACCTGAGCTGGGATCTATCAGGATATTACCTTCTTCGTCACGGGCATAAGCAGTACCCTGTATCAGGCCATATGGATGGCCAACAATATGTACACTGCTGGTGCCATTGGTACCGCCATAGCTAAAGCTTTCATAGCCACCCAGGTCTTTGATCATGTTCCTGTTGCGTGTAAAGTTGGCGTTGATATCCCAGTTAAATCCATTGTTTGTCTGTATGGGAGCAGCGTTAAAACCTATCTCTATCCCCTTGTTGGTAGCCTCTCCCAGGTTCAGTATCTGCGTAGTATAACCGGAAGACGGTGCAGCGGTCACTTCAAATATCTGTGAAGTACTGCGTTTGTTATAATAGGTCAGGTCTATGCCTATACGGTTGTGCAGGAACTGTAATTCAGCGCCCAGTTCAAGTTCAGTGATAAACTCCGGCTTCAGATTGGCATTGGTAAGCAGGTTGGATTTTGTTACAATGTTGTAGACGGTACCGCCTGCAGGTGTGAAAGGCAATCCCACATTGGAAGGCGTGGCATTGCCACCCAGTATGGCATTGATCTGGTAGAAGTTGGCGGTCTGGTAAGGAGATGCTTCATTTCCCACCCTGGTATAACCGGCCCTTATTTTACCAAAGTTCAGTATTTCTTTAGGCAGGCGGAGCGCCTCTGTGAATACCAAAGAGCCGTTCACCCCACCATAGAAATAACTGCGGTTGTTAGCAGGCAGAGTGGAAGAAACGTCATTACGGCCTACCAGGTTCAATGAAGCAAAGTTCTTATAGTCCAGTGTGATGTCTGTGAAGAAGGCATAATAGCGTTGCTTCAGCAGGTTCCTGTTGTTGGTTAGCTGTACGCCTGTTATGGAGCTGGTATTGTTCATATCATGCAGGTCAGCTACAATGATATTATCTCCATAGAAAGCTTTCCTGTCAGTAAAACGCTGGTTCACATTATTACCCACAATAGCGCGGATGGAGAGATCCGGGCGAATGGCATGTGTAGCTGTCAGCAACAGGGTGTTGTCCAGCTCCTGCCGGTAAATATTATCAGTAGTGATACTGCCATTGGAATAGGAAGAAGAGCCTTTACCACGTACGCTCATTCTCCTGTCTGTGTAGGCATTGAAACCTACGGTATTCTGTACATTCAGCCAGGGGAAAGGATCAAATCCTACGATGAGATTACCATAGTAACGGTCTACATCACTTTTGCTTGGACTATGCTTAACAGACCAGTAAGGGTTATCAACACCTGTATAGTCGTATACGTTACTACCATCTACCGGGTTCTCATATGGGTATCGTGTAAGATCATAGCTGGTGGGCACATACATGAGCGTGGACATGATAGAGCCGGTCAGACCGCCAACAGGGGGTGTTTTCTGACGGGTAGTCACGTAGTTGATAGAGCCGCTGGCATAGATCTTATTATCCAGTCTGATGTTACCGCCGATATTAACAGAAGTACGTTTGATCTCATTGCCCGGCACCACACCTTTGTTGTCTGTATTGGAAATACCCGCGTTGAAATTACCTTTCTCGCTACCTGAAGAGATGGTGATGGCGTTCTCATATACACTCCCTGTTCTGAAGAAATTCTTCGCATTCTCTTTTGCATAAGACCGGTAAGGCACCTGGATGGGAGTCACACCATCAGCCTCGTAAAACTCAGGGAATATTGCAGAACTGAACTGCCGTGTAAGCTGATGAGGAATGGTAGAGCGGGTGGGCAGCATGCTCTTTACACCTTCAAAGGGTTGCCCCCAGGAAGCATATACGCCCTGCCTGTAATCGTTGTTGGTACCTTGTCCATAGCGGGTCTGGTACTCCGGCAGGCCTGCCACTTCTTCTATTGCATAAGAAGTGTTGTACGTGATCTCTGTGCCTTTGCGGCTTTTCTTCTTACCTGCTTTTGTGGTAATGATGATGGCGCCATTGGCCGCCCTGGATCCATACAGAGCGGCCGCTGCTGCGCCTTTGAGCACTGTCATGCTCTGGATGTTGTTAGGATCAAGATCGAAGGCACGGTTGGTTACACCTACCCCGCCAACAGTAGAAGCGCCTACATTTGCAAAAGTGGAGTTATCAAAAGGTACTCCATCCACTACAAACAGCGGCTGATTATTACCATTTAAAGATGAGTTACCACGGATGGTGATGTTGGTGCCACCACCCGCCACACCACCGGCGGACTGTATATTCACACCGGCTACTTTCCCTGTCAGCGCACGTACCGGGTCCGGTTCGGATTTCTGCGCCAGCTTATCTGACGATACAGTGCTGACGGAATAACCCAGGCTGTTCTTCTGACGTGCAATACCTGCAGCAGTAACCACAATATCATGCAGTTGTTTTACGGCAGCTTTCAGGCGGATAGTACCGGCATCTGCAGCATTTATCTCTGTTACATGGTAGCCAATTGCAGTGATCACCAATGTAGCGCCCTGTTTAACTTTTAATGTAAAAGAACCATCACCGCCTGAGGTCACGCCATTACTGGTGCCTTTCTCTACGATAGTGGAACCAGGGAAGGGCTCACCGTTCTCACTTAATACTTTTCCTTTGATGATGGTATCTGCTGCCGGAGCTATAGCTTTAGACAGGCTGTTAATATTATTCTGTTCACTGTTATCCTTCAGGATAATAAAACCATCGTTCACTACAAAGTTTATGTCCAGTGTACCCAGTACCTTATCCAGTACTTTACCCAGCTCTTCCTGCTTTGCAATGGCTGTCACTTTTTTGTCCATAGCAATGTGATTGGAGCTGTAAACGAACTTAACATCAGCCTTGCTGCTGATCTGGTTCAACGCCATTTTCAGGCTTACATCGTCTGCCTGCAGCGAAATTTTACGATTAAGGATACCTTGTGAAAACGCTGCACCTATATTGTTTGTCATGGCCGAGAAGAACAGCCAGGCGGTGCAACAGGCGGAGATAGTGACTAATTTTGTAATAAAAGCATTTGTCTTTACATTTATATACATAGACCTCGTTTCTTTGTTAGATTTCTGGTTGAATAAGACAAAGGAATTCCCTTACCGCGCTGTCACGCGGTGATAGAAAGGGCTATCAATTCTCAGCGGGAGGCTGTCACCTCCTGCTTTTCTGTATGGTGTTTACTCTCCTCATAGGCAACTTCTTTTAAGTGTGATACTTCTGATTTTGGTTGAATACCTGTTCATGTTCTAATTTATTTTTTTGGTTGCAGTACAACGGTCCTTCCTTTGATTTCTACATCCAGACTGAGCGCCTGGCCTATCATTCCCATTGTGTTCTCTAAAGATTGGTCTGTCATGTCCGCTGTTATAAGGCTTTTCAGTATAGCGGTATCTTCCAGGTTGATATTTACTTCAAATTTCTTTTCTATTCTTTGTATCACTTCAGCCATGCCGGCGTCATTGAACGCCATATCATATTCAGTACCTTTCGTAAATTCGTGAACAGCTGTTTGTGTAGGATGCGCCTGTTTTACGGTAGCATCAGTTTCAGAGTATACTATGCTTTCGTCAGCATTAATAATGCGTTGCCTGGTTTTATCTGATGTTACAGACACTTTGCCCGTTAGCACAGATACGGCAATCTCTTCTCCTGTATCGCAGATATTAAAGCTGGTACCCAGCACTGTAGTAGTCAGTGTTCCGCAATAGATCCTGAACGGATGCTTTTCGTCTTTTGCTACTTCAAACAAGGCTTCTCCTTCCAGCGTTACTTCTCGTTTCCCGTTGCCGAACTTTGCCGGAAAGGCAAGCCGGCTGTTGCCTTTCAGCCACACGATGGTACCATCTGAAAGTATCTGTTTAGTTACACGGCCTTTCACGCTTACCGCATAAGTTGTTCTATGCGGTGCTACTATGTTCAGAACACTTTCACGGCATATGAAACCGGCTATAACCAGTATTGCTACAGCAGCAGCTATCCTGAATGGCCACATCCTGTATACAGGCGTCTTCTTTTGAGGAACATTATTGATGCGCGCTGTAAGCCGTTCAAACATGGCAGTCTTAGAGGCATTCAGTTCTTCTTCCGGAATAGTACTGAATGCTGATTTATCTTCCAGGGAGTCCAGCCACAATTCCAGGCGCTCTGCTTCCTGCTTATTGAGCAGCCCTTTAGCGTATTTATCAAGTAAGATGTTAAATTCTTTCTGGTCCATCTGTGTCTGCGGCTTGTTTTAGTGTATGTCAGCAACGTGCTTCTATATATAAGTAAACTGAGAAAGGGCAAACACCTATCCTGAAGAGAAATTTTTTTACAGGAACCAGAAATATTCCCTGAATGCAAGGCGAAGATGTTTCAGGGCTTTGGTAAGATGGTTTTCCACGGTCTTATGGGAAATGTTCAATGTGGCCGCAATGTCCTGTATAGATTGGTGCTGGTGACGGCTCATCCGGTATACCTGCTGGCATTTTTCGGGCAGGCGGGATACTTCTTTTTCTACTGCATTGGCCAGGTCTACACAATCAATATATTCCTGGCTGGAGTTATCTTCAGCCGCTTTATCAAAACGCGCAAAAGAGCTGGCATAGGTCTTCCGTACTTTATCAGCTTTTATGTAGTTGAACATCTGGTATTTAACAGCTGAATACAGGTAAGCTGAAAGGGAATGATCTAACTGCAGCTCTTCACGGCGTGTCCAGAGAGAGAAAAATACGTCCTGTATGATCTCTTCCGTTACCTCTTTTATTTTCAGACGATTGTAGACGTAGGCATATAATTTAGTCCAATATTCGTTATAAATGCATGCATAAGCTTCCATATCGCCGGATTGTAATAATGCGATCAGGTCAGCCTCGTTATATACATTCAAACTTTTAATAATGTTGGCTTTTTATATATTAGAGAGCGGTTGATACCTTTAAACTAACAAAAATCTGCAAGATTTTATATCCAACTTTAAAATAAATGCCCACTTTACTATAAATCATACATATATATTACGACTAGTTACGTATTTGAGTAATAGAGTTAAAAAATGCTAATAAAAAGGCGGTAGTGTTACTACCGCCTTTTTTTATGTTAACCTTTCTTTTTAAGATCATCATATTTCCCGTATGCTCCGAGTGACATAAAGGCCAAAAAACCAGCTACCCACAATACTGTTTTGGAAGTGCCCCTTTCCTGCTCCTGCTTCAGGGAAGCCTTCGGGTCAGTTGAAAACACAGATGGATCCTGTGGGTCGTACCAGACTTTAGTGGTCAGGCTGGAAGGAGGTTCATGCAACACGCGTTCTCCCTGGTAACGGCGCCCGCTTACAGTAAAGCTGTAGGTCATAGTGTAAGTCTTAACCGGCACCTTCATTACTGTAACGGTAGTCTCTTTATACTCGGGAGCGTATTCTGCAACGGTCTCTTTTCCTCTCTGAACAAGGCTCGTGTAGGCGGCTACTTTGCGGGAGTCTGTTTTCTGGTTGAAGTATTGTACCACACAACTGATTACGCTTCCAAGCAGCAGGAAGCAAACACATAGGTAAAGGTATTTCATAGTAGGTATTGGGTTTAAGTCTATAAACCGCAGATAGAGGTCTTTGGTTTATAGACTTAATATTGGAAGGATCAGAAATCTATTTTGGCAAAGCAGATATAATTCCTGTATACACAGGGTATCAGTGCAGAACGGGCGCTTATCTGCTTACCATAACGGGGCATCCAGGTAAAGCCCTTATCCAGGTTACGAAGGGTAGGTTTACGGCTGCTATGTCCGTCAGGTTCTACGCTGTTATCTGTCAGCATATAATTCCTGCGGTCCAGTTCATTATACAGGAAACGCAGTTCACTGCCGATGTTCACCATCATGAAAGAGAGGTAAAGATCAGAACCATCATCGTACTGGCTTTTATGTACGAAGTTGGTCCACAGCAGATTGCCTTCATTATCCAGGTTCATCACAGCTACGTTGTCATAATGGTAACGGTTCTGTGAATTATAATTATTATACCAGGGATTGTAGTAAAAAGGAGAATACGGGGAATAGTAATATGGTGTATACATGCCGTAGGGACCATACATATAATTCCACCTGTTCCATGGCTGGTACCGGGAAGTGGTGTAGAACGATTCTGCGGTCAGGATGAAACCACCGTCTTTGGTATTGATGATACGTTTGATGAAGTAATCATTAAATGCCGCGTTGGTGCTGGATTCTCCCCTGGCATTACCTTTCAGCTCAGGTGTAAAAACTACTTCCTTTTCGTACAGCTGTTGTTTCTGGGCATAGTCATATTTGGTAACATACAGCCCTTCTACGTTGCCCCTTTTCTGTTTGTAATAGAAAGCGGTAACGAGTGCACGATGGTTATTGTTATCCAGTTTCATTTTCACTTCGTCCAGCAACTGGGATTTCAGTTGCATAGGTACTGTCTCGAAGGAATCTACTGCTGCTTTTTTGATTACCAGGCTGCCGCTTACTATATAGTCGCGGTTGTTGGTGCGTTCCAGTTTATTGAAAATGAGGTCCCCTTCGTTAGACAGGTTGAAGTTACTGAGGAAGGACTTCTTTGATTCCATGGGCAGTGATACCCTGCTGTTGTTGATCAGCTGAAAGGCACTGTCATACAGGAAGGTATAGAACACATTATCGTTCTCCTTATCCTGGTTGATCTTGTACACCAGTATCTTGCTCTTGTCTTCTGAATACTCTACAGAATACACTTTATTCTCTTTGGAATAAAAACCTATCCTGGTAGAGTCTACCATGATGGGAGCTTCTGTAAAATGGCCGTTCCCGTCCATAGTGGCACAGAAGCTGTAAACAGCGTCTTTGCGCTGAAACTGGTACAGCATGAATACTTTATCAGGATAAGCTACAAAATCAGCACTGATGAGTTTTCTTGGCAGGAAGTCCAGTTTTACCCTTTCCTTCAGCTGCATGGCGTTATCGTATACAGAAACGACATAATCGCCTTTGTCACTTTTATACACCAGGATGTTGGAAGATACCTTACCAATGATCTCAAATTCCGTGCTTTTGTAATCGTCCCTTTCCGGCTCCGAATAGGAGATCTTCTGGGCCATCAATGCCCCGCTCCACAGAACCAGTAAAGCATAGAGATATAAAACGCGCATTATCTATAATTTAAAAGGTTGCAAGTTCAAGGATATAGATTTAACGGTAAATTGCTGTCATTCATTGTAAATATCAACAGAAACGTGGAGACATTTTCCCCTTTGCGGCCAAACCTACGTTAAAAATAAGCAATTACAGATTACCACCATTCACTTACGCCTTCGTTTTTGTATTGAGATTGCTCAGCAATTACGTACTTTTATGCATATGGACAGCGTGTTAATTACCGGCGGTACAGGCCTGATAGGCCGGGCGCTTACACAATTGCTCACTGAGGTTGGATATAAGGTCATTATCCTGAGCCGGAATCCCGGCCGCTCTTCTGATAATGGGTTGGTAAGCTATGCCCACTGGGATATAAACAGGCAATCGATTGATGAGAAAGCTATCGGAGAGGCTGATTATATTGTACACCTGGCAGGCGCCAATGTAGCGGATAAACGTTGGTCCTCTTCACGTAAAAAGGAGATCCTGAACAGCCGTACTCAAAGTGCGGAACTATTGTATACATCGCTGGAAAAATATCCGAATAAGGTTAAAAAAGTGATCAGCGCTTCCGGTATCGGGTTCTATGGCCCGGACCAGGGTCGCCCGTTCACCGAAAATGACCCGCCTGCTGAAGATTTCCTGGGCACTACATGCCTTGCCTGGGAGAACAGCGTGCTGAAAATCCGGCAGCTGGGCAAAAAGGTAGTTATTCTCCGTACCGGTCTGGCTCTTAGCAGGGAAGGCGGCGCATTAAAAGAGTTTTATAAACCGCTGCAGTTCGGTTTTGCCACTATCCTGGGCAGCGGTGAACAATATGTAAGCTGGATCCATCTTCATGATCTTGTCAGGATCTACCTGAGCGCCATTGTAAATCATGACCTGGAAGGTATTTATAACGCTGTAGCACCGCAGGAAGTAAAGCACAAAGAGCTGGTGCTTACCATGGCGCAGGCGGCCAAAGGCAAGAGTTTCCTGCCCGTATATGTACCTGCTTTTGCCTTAAAACTGGCAATGGGGGAAATGAGTATTGAAGTATTGAAAAGTTGCAGGGCCTCATCTGCAAAGATCCAGGGAACGGGGTTCGTATTCTCTTACCCTGATATTAAATCGGCCATGGAAAAACTATTCAAATCCTGATAATAGTTGCCTATTCCTTACTCTCCAGTATCTTTTTCATAGCCTCGGCTTTCAGGAGGCATTCTTCCCATTCCCTTTCCGGGTCTGCATAGGAAGTAATGGCCGAACCGGTCTGGAAAGAGAGATATTTACGACCAGCATTATACAGAATGCTGCGTATCACAACATTAAAATCAAAATCAGCTTCAGGCGTAATATATCCTAATGCGCCGGAAAAAAGACCCCGGCGGGATTGCTCATATTCTTCTATCAATTGCAGCACGCGCAGTTTAGGTGCCCCTGTCATAGAGCCCATAGGGAATGCCTGCCTGATCACTTCTGTGAATGGTAATGCCGGGTCAGGCGTAGCCGTTACTGTAGATATCATATGATGCACCTGTGCAAAAGAGTAAATGCCAAACAGCTCTGCCACCTGTACACTACCTCTTGTAGCAGTATGCGCCAGGTCATTCCTGACCAGGTCTACCACCATCACATTCTCTGCACGCTCTTTACTGTTACGGAACAGCTCTTCACGCCGCAGTGCATCGGTGGCGGCATCAGCGTCCCGGCGGATAGTACCTTTAATAGGTTGTGAGATGACCAGCGGTCCTTTTTTCTGCATGAAACGTTCAGGACTGGAACATGCCATGTACAGGTGATCTGCACGGTAGTAAGCGGCAAACGGAGAAGGTGATAATGCATTCAGTCTGCTGAATAACGTCAGTGGGTGTACGTTAATATCTTCAATAAAATTCTCTCTGCAGAAATTCACTTCATAACAATCTCCTCTGTGAATATGCCATTGCAGTTGTTTCACTGCATGGAGGTATTGCTGCCTGTCAAGATGAGCGTTCAGTGCTCCTATGGGAGTATGTGGTACAACCTGTGAAGTGAGGGAGATACATTGCGTATATACTTTCTCTGCATCTGCAGCATCCATGTTCCATCCGCCTATCTTTACATGGTCCTGTTGCAGGAGCATGACAACACGGGGCCTGAAGAAGAACAGATCGGGAAAATGAAGTCCGTCTTTATTATCTGAGTGAAGGATGGGAAAGGTCTCGTTTTTGAGATCGTATGCGAGGTGACCAAAGAGCCAGTCACGATGCTGATCATGAAACTGTTGCAGGGCAGGAAAGGCATTTCCTGCATTGCAGGAAAGTGTGTCCAGTGCGTCTGCTGCCAGTATAGCTTCGTTTTGGTGGTAGGAGGAAGCGTAATTATTATTGTCCAAAAAACAACAAATGTTGAACTGGTTACCCCAATTCAACATTTGCTGTTTAAATAACTTTGGATCATTAACCGGGAAATGGTGAAATGTCCTGATAACGTTACTTTTTAATTCTTAGAAATCATCGTCATCATCATCAAACCCGCCCCTGTCGTTAAACAGGCCCATATCTTTGAATTCGTCATCTATTCCCAGATCGTCATCGTCATCAGCGCTTTTCTTGCCGGGACGACCGCGTTTGCTCTTAGGTTTAGGCATGTCAAACTCTTCGAAATCAGGATCGTAATCCTCATCATCACTTTTTCCCCAACTATCATCATCATCTTCCAGATCATCATCCTCGTCATCATCCAGGTCATCGTCATCGTCATTTTTCTTCTTTGACTTTGAGGCCGGCTTATCTGATTTTTTTGAAGCAGCAGACTTACGGGGAGTTTCCTCCTCATCCTCATCATCATCGTCCTCCTCTTCTTTCTTTGGCTTACTAGCAGCTTTAGGCGCGGCTTTAGGCGTTTTCGGAGAACTCGTCTTTTTGGTCTCTTTTTCGTTATCAGATTTTGATTTCATAATAGGTTCACTTAAGTCTTTAGCGTATTTCTTTTGCGTAAAGTTTTAACAGTTTTTTGTATTAGCCAAATTTTTTTTGCCGATTTTTTTTTGTAATTTTTTGCTATTTGGCCACTGCTAATTCCTTGCTGTATACCGGTATTTTACTGTTCCAGTATCTGATCCCTTCCCGGTCCGTTTGATACAAATTTCACGGGTACTTCGAGATAAGTTTCCACAGCTTTTACAAACGATTTCATTTCTGCCGGCAACTCATTGAAATGCTTGCTTTTGGCAGCTGTTTCGTCACTCCATCCTTTATGCTTCTCCCAGATTGGCTTTACTTCTGCTTCGTTCAGCTGGAAAGGCATTGCTTTTGTCTGCTTTCCATCTATTTCATATGCGGTGCAGGCATATACTTCATCAAAGGCATCCAGTACGTCGCTTTTTGTCATGACCAACTGAGTAACACCACTTAACATGCAGGTGTAATTCAGGGCTACCAGGTCAATCCATCCGCAACGGCGGGGACGGCCGGTAGTGGCGCCAAACTCATTACCTTCAGCACGCAGCTTTTCGCCGGTGGCGTCATGCAGTTCTGTAGGGAACGGTCCGCTACCCACGCGGGTACAATATGCTTTGGTAACGCCTATCACCTCTTTTATCCATTTTGGCGCTACGCCCAGTCCGGAACATACGCCGGCAGAAATAGTACTTGAAGAAGTAACAAACGGATAAGTACCGAAGTCTACATCCAGCATGCTACCCTGAGCACCTTCCGCCAGTATTTTCTGACCGGCTTTCAGTCTTTCATTGATAAAGTACTCACCATTCACAATATTCATCTCTTTCAGGTAAGCCACGGCATCAAAGAACTCAGCTTCCCATTCAGCTATATCTTTCTCAATCTCGGCTTTTACAGCGGCTTCAAAGTCGTATCCGGCTAGCAGATGCTGATGCTTTTCTTTCAGCCGGGTATAACGCTCTTTGAAGTCAGAGCGAAGCACATCTCCTACCCTGAGACCATTACGGCCTGTTTTATCCATATAAGCAGGGCCAATACCTTTCAGGGTAGAACCTATCTTTTCACTTCCTTTTGAGATTTCGGAAGCCTTGTCAAGTGCACGATGAGAAGGTACGATAATATGCGTTCTTTCCGCAATAAAAAGATTCTTTTTCAGGTCTACACCCAGTGATGAGATCTTGTCGCATTCCTTTTTGAAGGTAACAGGGTCCAGCACCACACCGTTCCCGATCAGGTTAATGGTATTGCTGTGAAAAACCCCGGAAGGGATGGTATGTAAGACTACCTTCTGGCCCTCAACATATAAGGTATGCCCTGCGTTAGGCCCACCCTGGAAGCGGGCTATGACATCGTATTTACCTGCAAAGTAATCCACAATCTTTCCTTTGCCTTCGTCGCCCCACTGCAGGCCCAGCAAAACATCTACCATAAGAGTTGATATTGATTTTTAAAAAGAAGTGGCAAAATTACGGGGAAAAAGGAAGAAATGCAATTTATATAAAAACAGGCAGTACACCTGTTTGGAGCTTTGTATCAGACTCAGTACGAGGAAACTGCTCAAAAAATCGCTTTTACCTTCGGTAGAAGCGATTTTTTGAGGGTATTTTTTGGGGCCTGCGGCCGGCTAAGAATTTAAAATGATCTATTCGTCTTCGAGACGGCTGACAGACTGTATGCCATCCAGCTTTTTAAGGCGTTCAAACAGCTCTTCCAGCTCTTCCTTGTCATGCACAAACACCTTGATAAGCCCTTCAAACAGGCCCTCCCTGGATTCTATGGTCAGACCTGCAATATTGATCTTCAATTCACCGGAAATAATATTGGTGATCTTATGAATAACCCCCACATCGTCCATACCAATGATCCTCAAACCGGTCAGGAAGGAGATCTCCCTGTTCTTCACCCACTTGGTCTTTACTACCCTGTGACCATAATTGGCCAGCAGCTGGGCGGCATTGGGACAATTGGTACGGTGTATCTTCAACCCCTCGCTGGCGGTAATGAAGCCAAATACGTCATCTCCGGGAATAGGCCGGCAGCAGTTAGCCAGCTTATAAGCTATCTTATCAGAACTTTCTCCGAAAATGATCAGTTCTGCATCTTTCTTGGATGGTATCTGGTGCTTCAGATGCTCTTCTGAAATATGTTCCGGTTGTTTTACCGGCAGCGGCTTGGGCGCTTCCAGTTTATCGCCCAGTACCGAAAACTGCTTCAGTTCTTTCAGATCGATATTCTTAACAGCAATCTGATAGTACAGGTCCAGTGATGAGGGTTGTTTATAAAACTGTACCAGCTCATTGATATTATGCTGGCTGTTGGATATTTTCAGATGATCGAGCTTCCTTTCCAGCAGCTCTTTACCATCCATGGCCACTTTCCGCTTCTCTTCCTTCAGGGCGTCCTTGATCTTGGATTTGGCCTTGGCAGTCAGTACATAATTCAGCCAGTCTTCAGTAGGCTTCTGCTTGTTGGAAGTAATGATCTCCACCTGGTCGCCGCTACGCAGCTTATGGCTGATAGGCACCAGCTTATAGTTCACCTTGGCGCCTATACACTTGTTACCCACAGCACTGTGAATAGCATATGCAAAGTCCAGGGCGGTGGAATTGACCGGGAGAATCTTCAGGTCGCCTTTAGGCGTATAAACATAGATCTCTTCTGTGAAGAGGTTACTTTTGAAATCGGCCAGGAAGTCCAGTGTGTTGGAATCAGGGTTATTGAGTATTTCCCTGATCTGGGTGAACCACTGGTCAAATTTGGCTTCTGTACTGGTATTCTGGATACTGCCCTCTTTATAGCGCCAGTGGGCAGCCAGGCCTTTCTCCGCATAATCGTTCATCCTCTTGGTACGGATCTGCACTTCCACCCATTTTCCCTGGGGGCCCATTACAGTTACGTGCAGCGCCTCATAGCCATTGGATTTGGGGTTGCTGAGCCAGTCGCGCGTCCTTTCCGGGCTTGGATGGTAAAAGTCAGTGATGATGGAATATACTTTCCAGCAATCTGACTTTTCCCTTTCTATCGGAGAGTCCAGGATAATACGGATGGCAAAAAGATCATACACTTCTTCGAAGGTCACGCCTTTCTTCTTGATCTTATTCCAGATGGAATGAATAGATTTCGGGCGACCGTAAATATCGAAGGCCAATCCTTCTTCCTGCAGTACTTCTTTTATAGGCTTGATAAACTCGTTGATATAACGGGTGCGCTCACGCTTGGTTTCCTTCAGTTTGCGGGCAATATCCCGGTATGTCTGCTGCTCGGTATATTTCATGGCCAGGTCTTCCATCTCTGACTTGATGTTATACAAGCCAAGACGGTGGGCCAGGGGAGCGTAGATAAATACGGTTTCTGAAGCTATTTTCAGTTGTTTTTCCCGGCTCATACTGTCCAGGGTACGCATATTATGCATCCTGTCGGCCAGTTTGATCAGGATCACCCTGGGGTCATCTGCCAGGGTGAGTAGTATCTTTTTGAAGTTTTCCGCCTGGGCGGTGCTGGTATTCGAGTCTATAACGGTGGAGATCTTGGTGAGACCGTCCACTATATGGGCAATCTCAGGTCCAAAGGCCCTGTCTACATCTTCCAGGGTCACCTCAGTATCTTCTACTGTGTCATGCAGCAGGGCGCAGATAGCGGAACGTACTCCCAAACCGATCTCGTCAACGCAGATCTGCGCTACAGCAAGAGGGTGTAAGATATACGGTTCACCTGATTTGCGGCGCATTTCCTTATGCGCATCTGCCGCCATTTCAAAGGCGGTACGGACCAGTTCACGGTCTCCTTTCTTTAAACGGGGTTTAAGGGACCGAAGCAAAGCGCGGTAGTGACGAACGATCTCTTTTTTCTCCTGTTCCTCGTCCAGATTATATTGTTTAACTGTCACTGTTTCCATCAGCAATAAAGTTACAATTTTATTGCATAAGAATATTGGGGAGGAAAGGAGGGATGATGTACCAGTTTTTGGCACTTTCTTTTGGGAAGTACTGTGGCGCTAAAGTGATACCGCAGTCCATACACTATCCATACACTATCCATACTTTATAGTAGGCTTTGAGCAGGAGTATCCATATGGTATCCGGGGGGTATATTTGGCCTGTTCTCAGACCCGAACTTTGCCACCTACACCCAGGGGGCATTTGTGCAACACTTCCCAGGAAGTGCCGGTATGCCTGAGCAGGTAGAGGTTCCTGACCCTGAAAGACGCCTCATACTCTTTCTGGCTGTATTCAGCCAGCGCTTCGGCAAATTCATCTTCTGTCAGATCTCTGAAAGCCAGGGAGATATGCGGATTGAACCCGTGACGGGCCAGCATGGGACTGAACCCGAAATTCTTCCGCAGGAAGGACACCATTTCCTGGTGCAGGCGTGTAATTCCTTCATTCTTACATACATTAATATATAAGACCTTCCTGTGATTGAGCAATACTCCTCCAAAACCGTCCAGCCGGATCTCAAAAGGAGCCATGGAAGCTGCAAAATCTGTCAGTCCCTGGCAAAGCTCCCGCTCTACTGTGGCGCTGGTGGTAAAAGGTGTTTGCAGGGTGATATGCGGCAGTACTTTCAATGCCCTTCGTGACTCATAATTTTCCGCAAACTCCTGCTTCAAACGGATAATTTCCTTCCCTACCTCGGCCGTTGGCAGCAGGGCAATAAAATAGATCTTGCGTTCCTCTTTGGGAGGTTTTCTCTTTCGCAAAGGCAAGGGAGACCTGGAGCGGTTGCCACGCAGCTGGTTGTTACTGTGTCTCTGTTTCTGGCGGGCAGGCCCATTCCCTTCCGGTCCGCCACTATGCGCCGGCCGGTGGTCGTTTCTGTCGTAAGTCATTGTGATCAGTTATGGGGTTCAACACGTTGTTGAGGTTAAAATATCTTTATTCGTATATAATAATAAAAATGTTATTCTCCGTTTTGGTTGTCGTTTATAGGGATGTTAAGCCTGATGCCTACGTTATGCAATGTTTCAAGATCAATATTCGGTTCCAGCCTGAAATGCTTTCGTAAGCGTGCAATAAATACGTCCATACTTCTGCTGGAGAAAAAGCTGCTGTTCCCCCAGATCTTTAACAGGATCTCATCCCTTTTTACAAGTTTATTACTGTTCTCAACAAGATAACGAAGCACTTTAGCCTCTTTCTTTGTAAGAGAAGCAACGGGCTCTCCTCCTACTCTTGTCAGCTCTTTCTCTTCATAGTTAAAGCGTACATCCCCTATCTTGTAAATGCCATCGCCCGGTACATCTTTGGGTAAGGTTCTCCTGAGAAATACCCGGATACGCATCACGAGCTCCCTTACACTAAAAGGTTTTGTCAGGAAATCATCCCCGCCTATACGGAAAGAGTGCAGTCGGTCTTCATCCCTTACCTTGGAAGAGATAAAAAGAATGGGGATCATGCCGTTCTTTTTACGGATATCCTGTGCCAGTGTAAAACCATCTTTTTTTGGCATCGTTACGTCCAGTATGCAGAGATCGAAGTCGTCCCGCTGAAACTTCTTCCAGGCTACCTCGCCGTCAAAACAGAGCACAACCGTGTAGCCTTCTGCTTCCAGCTGCTTCTTGATTATATTGCCAAATTGATAATCATCTTCTGCCAGGAGAATTTGTACATTGCTTACCATGCCTAATTTTTTTTCCTAGTTTTTGTTAACAAAACAATTTCTAATGCCCCGATTACAATATTGATAAATAAACCGCTGATTTTAGTTAATAATTAGTTATTGAAAGAATTTTTCTTACCGGGACAGATAAACGTGACTTCATATCCTGAGCTGATACAACTTAGAGGTTATTCATAAGATCTTACGTTAAAAAGTCATCACTACTAAAATAGACAACAAAAAAAAAGACTGCCTGTTCAAAGGCAGCCTTCTTTTTTGTTCACAGTCTATTAACCGATCTCCGCGTTTTACTCAACAGCAGAGATCTGTATAGCTACGGCATGCTGCCAGTTCTTTGACTGTACAGCGGCAGGTATGCTGATCTGGGTACCGGTACCGGTGGCTTTCCAGGATATTTTCTCTTTAGCTCCCAGTACGGTCACTTTTGCTCCTTTGGCAGGTTTCAGGCCATTGAAGGAAATAGTGGCGGGCAGTTTTTCATCTTTATCCAGCAGGTAGATAGCATATATATTGCCATTCTTTTTCCTGGTAAAGCAAACTTTTCCGTCTTTGTAAGGCGCTACGGAGCGGGTGCTATAGATGGCATCGCCATTCACCTTCATCCATTCACCGATAGCGGCCATAGTAGTATATGCTTCATCATGCAGCTGTCCGTCAGGGCCAGGGCCTACGTTCAGCAGGTAGTTACCGCCTTTGGCTACAATATCTACCAGGTTATGGATAAGCGTATTTACTGATTTGTATTTGTCGTCCGGTACATAAGACCATGAGTTGGCCATTGTCATGCAGGTTTCCCAGGGATAAGACAATGGTTTGTCAGGTATCTGCTGCTCAGGCGTACGGTAGTTCTCGAACGGACCATGTACACTACGGTCTACTACGATCAGACCAGGCTGGTGTTTGCGGGCCATAGCGGTAATACCTGCCATGTTGATATCCTGGTTCTGTTTAACCACTTTACCATCATTTTCGGCAGCAGTAATATCAGCCGCTTTTTTCTCAGCCTGCTTGCGGGCACGTACCCATCCGCCATCCAGCCAGAGTATCTCGATCTTACCCATGGTGGTCATCAGTTCTTCTATCTGATTATAGGTAAATTCCTGGAACTTCTTCCAGCGTTCAGGGTATCGTGTCACATCGTAGTTCACATTCCTGTCCTTTGGCGGGAAATAGGGCCACCAATAATTCTCGTTATGCCAATCCGGCTTGGAGAAATAAGCGCCGGCATGAATACCCTCCTTACGGAACGCATCAAATACCTCTTTGGCAATATTGGCACGGGGATCATTGCGGAAAGGGCTCTTTGTTCCCGCTACGCTGTAATCTGTCTGTTTAGTATCCCACATACAGAAACCGTCATGGTGCTTGGTAGTGAATACAACGTATTCCATGCCTGCTCCTTTAGCAGCTTTGGCCCATTTGGAAGGGTCAAACTTTACCGGATTGAAAGTAGTGGCCAGGGCCTCATACTTCTTCACATAATCATAATAGGGAATACCATAAGGATTACGCTGTGTCCAGCCTTCATCTTCCGGACAGATACTCCAGGATTCCACTACTCCCCACTGGGAATAAGCGCCCCAGTGAATGATCATCCCGAACTTCCAGTCCTGCCAATCTTCAAGTTTCTGGAGCACGGCTTTGTCGGTTTCAGGTACATAGGGCTGTTCCAGACCGTGATCCTGCGCGCTGGCTGTGGAAAAGGCCAGTAATGCGCTGCTGAATAACATAAAAAGTTTTCGCATGATTAATTTTTAAATGTATCTCTGAGACTAATAACCTTTAGCTGTTCTTTCACCTGTTCTGCTGACATTCTGGTTGATAACGTGATCGTGGCTTCATGTCCCGGCAACAGATCAAAATAGTTATCACTGAAATGAGAATCCTGGTCCTTATCCAGCAGCAGGTAAATATTCCTGGCCAGGTTTGTGGTGCTGACCCTCACTTCTATTGTTCCGGATGTGCCGGCTGTTACGGTGGTCCGGATATCCGGATCCGGCAATTCCATTTCCCTGACGTTAGCAAAATAAAAAACATTCTCCGTCAATAACTTATTGTCCTTTACCACTTTTGTGTAGAATATTACCTTTCCGGTATCTGCTCCCTTCAGCAGCTCTGCCGGAGCAATGTCATGTACTGACATACTTTTACCTGCAAAAGCAGTGATTCCCGGTAATTCTTTCTGCCATAACACCTTCCCACCGAAATCCAGGAGTTGCATCTGTAATGTCACCTTCTCATTGGCCGGCAGGTCGGAAATAAGGAAAGTCCGGAGATCACCTTTCTCCACAACATTTGATACCAGCACAGGAGAAAAGGCCTTCTTCACAAAATACTGCAACGCCTTCCATCTGCCATAATAATCACGGCCGGACCAGGAAGGGCCAGGCCAGCAGTCATTCACCTGCCAGTACAACGTGCCCATACAATAAGGCATAGCCCGGCGATGGGCCTCTATTCCTATTCTCATTCCTTCAGCCTGCAGTACATGGTTCACATACAGCAGCGATTCGAAATCCTTCGGCTCGCGGTAATAATGCAACAGGTAAGTTTTGATGGCAGTATTTCCTCTTGTTGAGCTTTTCTGATGGGAAAGCATCACAGGTGAATAGATATCCCTTTCCTGTTCTGTCGTAAAACGGCGTACCGTATGGATATCAGGGAAAGACTGAAAACCATATTCACTCATAAAACGGGGTATATGTGTGTTAAAGGCGTCAAACCATTCCATGCCATGCCATATCCCCCAGTAGTGATTGTCTCCTTTAGTGAAATCTTCCGGTGTTCCCCAGTTGCTGATAGGGGAAGAATGAAAATAGAAACGGCCCGGATCATAGGCTTTTACTTCCTGCGGCAACAATTCTTTAAACAGGCGGTCATAACCCTGTACCAGCTGCTGCCACTGGGTTTCTGTATATCCATAGCTATCTTTCCAGCCCCAGTTCTTAATAGCAACGGCTATTTCATTATTACCGCACCACAGGGCCAGGGAAGGATGGTTGCGTAACCGGGTGATGTTCGCCACGGCCTCTTGTTTTACGTTTTCCAGGAAAGCCGTATCTGAGGGGTAAAAAGAACAGGCAAAAAGGAAATCCTGCCATACCAGTATACCATTTTCATCAGCCAGGTCATAAAAAAGGTCCTTCTCATAAACACCGCCTCCCCATACGCGCACCATGTTGAAATGGGATGTTTTCATATCGCTGAACAGTTTGCGGTATTGGTTATCTGTAACCCGGGGCAGGAAATTATCCTGCGGAATATAATTACCTCCTTTCATGAATACCGGCTTTCCGTTCACTTTTACATAAAAGCTTATGCCCATGCTGTCCGGCTCGTTGATCACTTCTACTGTACGCAGGCCTATTTTCAGGGAACGGGTGGCAATCACCTGTTTTCCTTCCAGTACAGCAACCTTTACCTGGTACAGGTAAGGATCGCCTAAGCCATCAGGCCACCAGCGGCGGGGCTTACTGATATTAAAAGGAAGATTTACAGTCTGTTTACCTGTCTGTAAGGCCGCATTAAGCGTGGCGGCCGGAAAGGCTTTGTCCGGGCTTTCTATCTTAATGATATAATTCCCTGCACGTGTGGTATTGAATGTCACAGCTGCATTGATAACAGCTGCTTTATCTGTAAGCGATTGCTGCTGCAGCCAGGCGTCCTGTATATCGGTACGGCTCCAGGCACGCAGGTATACCGGCTGCCATACACCGCTGGTCACTATTCTCGGACCCCAGTCCCAGCCAAAATGATAGGGCGTTTTACGGGCGTAAATGCTCAGTGGAATATCGCTGGCGTCATTCCCTGCCGGGTAGACCAGGTTATCCCGGAGGAATTGAGGCATATTCTGATTAATCGGACTATGAAAAAGAATGCGCAGGTGATTACTGCCGGTATGCAGCCATTCTTTCACATTTACCTTTGCAGGCACAAACATATTATGACTCTGCAGCACCAGGTGTTCGTTTACATAAACGTCAGCATAGGTGTCAAGTCCGCGGAAATCCAGTTCTACCACATCCTGTTGCAGCATGGTCTCTGTTACTTCAAAGCGGGTACGGTATAACCAGTCTTTTTTGTCCACCCACTGGACTGCTTTTTCATTCATCCCGATAAACGGATCGGGAATAAGATGATGCGTCATCAGGTCGGTATGTACAGTACCCGGTACTGTGGCCGTGCGCCAGGTAGTATCGTCCCGGCGGGCAAATTCCCAGTTGCTGTTCAGTTCTGTTTCCATTACAGACTGCGCTTGCAGCATATTTGCCATAAGGCTGCCGCATAGCAGGAATGTATAACGTAGCTTATTGTTCATGTTCCAGGCCTATTGATTATTTATATCTTTGTGGTATGAAAAGTATCTGGCAGCAGTTTCTGCGTTACCTGTATATTGGCAGGAAGGACCCATCGGCCCCGAAAGGTCGTTATGTAGCAATGATGCATGGTATGAACCGTATTTCCATCATTGTGTTCCTGATAGCACTTATCATCATGCTGGTCAGGATCTTTACCCGGCATCATTAGTGAAGATAGACCTTTCCTTTTGAAGGAACACTGATGGCCGACAGCTATTTCACTGCTTCCTCATAGATTACTTTTGCAGCCCTGCTGCTGGCATCTTTTTCTCCCAGTTTTGTCCACAATGCTGCATAATCTGCTTTGATACGGCTGCGTACAGCAGTATCTTTCAGCAGCAAGGTCAGTTCTTTCAGCAGGTTCTCTTCATTCAGGTCATGCTGAATAAGCTCTTTTACAACCGGCTTGTCCATTACCAGGTTGACGAGTGAGATATATTTTACCTTGATCAGTCTTTTTGCAAGAAAATAAGAGATAGCACTTCCTTTATAACATACCACTTCCGGTACACCAAAAAGAGCGGTTTCGAGCGTAGCTGTACCTGAGGTGACCAGGGCCGCTTCTGCCTGCCGCAACAGGTCATAGGTTTTTCCTTTTACAGTAGATACGTTGGGATGGGCGCCGGTCAGTCCGTGCATAAAGGCATCGTCAAGGCTGGGCGCCTGCGCTACTATAAACTGATAGTCCGGGAAAT
Source organism: Chitinophaga tropicalis (assembly GCF_009758205.1). Taxonomy (GTDB): domain Bacteria; phylum Bacteroidota; class Bacteroidia; order Chitinophagales; family Chitinophagaceae; genus Chitinophaga; species Chitinophaga tropicalis. The sequence goes on along the minus strand of NZ_WRXN01000017.1, from coordinate 56,599 downwards.
GCCTGGCCATGGTAAGCATGATAGGCAGTTTAACGCTCACCTCCTGCCGGCGGCTGCCGGGAAGGATGGCAATAACAGGTTTATCTGATAACGGCGGATCTGCAGGACTGTTCTTGCTGGCTTTGATCACTTCTACCAGCGGGTGACCAACATACTCCACCTCATAGTCCCATTTTTTATAGAAATCCTTTTCGAAAGGCAGGATGCAAAGCATCTTATCCACACTTCTACGGATCTTCTTCACGCGGCTTTCTTTCCAGGCCCATACCTGGGGAGAAATATAAAATACGATCTTATATCCTAACGGTTTGGCCCATTCGGCAATACGGAGATTAAAGCCGGCATAATCTATCAGTACAAGCACGTCAGGCTGATATGCCTGTATATCTTTTTTGCACCATTCCATATTGCGCAATACGGTACGCAGGTTCATCACCACTTCAATGAACCCCATGAAAGCAAGTTCCTTGTAATGTTTCACCAGCGTGCCACCGGCCTGCTGCATCATGTCTCCACCCCAGCAGCGGATGTCCGCACTGTTGTCAAGTTGTTTCAGCTGTTTGATAAGATTGCTGCCATGGAGGTCGCCGGATGCTTCTCCGGCGATGATGTAATACTTCATGCGGCAAATATAGTACAGGATTCTATCCGTGCAGTAATTTCAGGAAAAGTATAGTGATGGCATAAAGCATGGTAACCAGGAAGATCCCTTTGGCGGTAACATCTTTCCTTGTACGGGTATAGAGATAGAATACCACACCATTCAGTAAAAGACAAATACTAATGAGTTTAGGGAGCATCTGCCTGTTTCCCTTCAGAATGTTGATGAACTCTGTCAGTTCCACATGCTTTGGCATAAACACGAGCAGATAATACAAAAAGAATGCAACTACGGGAGTGAATAGTCCCAGTACAATACCTAAGGGGAGATTGTCTTTTTTTAACATAGTGTTTGTTGATAATGTGCCTTTATACACATCAGAGTTTCCAGTCGGTTTCTATCTTTTTCTTTAGCTTGTAATCGGTCAGATCAAACTGTACAGGCACCAGTGAAGCATAATTATTGGCCAGCGCATAAACATCGGTATCTTCTCCGTTATCGCGGTTGATGAATTCTCCTGTGAGCCAGTAGTATTTTTTACCACGCGGATCACGACGTTCATCAAACGCTTCTACCCATTTTGCATTGGCCTGCCGGCATATTTTGATTCCTTTAAAGTCTTCTTTTTTAATAATAGGGATGTTGACATTGAACAATGTACCTTCCGGCAGATCTGATTCCAGCATCTTTTTGGTAACTGTATATGCAACTTCCTGAGGCAGGCTGAAGTCAGCCCCGAAGCTGTAATCCAGGTAAGAGAACCCTACAGAAGGCACTCCTTCTATAGCTGCCTCCATAGCTGCAGACATTGTACCGGAGTAGATCACGTTGATAGAATGGTTAGCGCCATGGTTAATACCGCTCACACAAATGTCCGGTAGCCGGTGCAGTATCTTATCGCGGGCCAGCTTCACACAATCTACCGGGGTACCGGAGCATTGCCAGGCTTCTATTCCCTCAAAGATATCCACAGGGTCCAGGCGTAACGGCACTCCAATTGTAATGGCATGCCCTTTTCCTGATTGCGGGCTATCCGGCGCTACCACCACCACCTTGCCCAAAGGGCTTACTGCTTCTATGAGGGCACGTATGCCGGGAGCTGTTACACCATCGTCATTGGTAACCAGTATGATCTTTTCCTGCGCTTTTCCCTTCACGGTATAATTTGGTTTACATTTCCCAACAAAAATAATATTCCATAATATATTATGCTGAGAAAGAATGTTAAATTAATTTAATAGTATTTACAGGTCTGTCCGGAGCATCTTATGAAACACCCACCATAATGATAGCCCTATATAGGCCAGTAAGGCGGTCAGGTATACATAAGTATCCAGCGGACCGGCAAGCGGTACCAGTTTATCAACAACCGGCAAAGGCAACAGTTCATCTGCTGTCTGTAAAGGCATAAGACCTCCAATATCTCCTACAAAGCGCTTCAGGGTCATTACCACCAATTGTTCCAGTACCATAACATAGGCCAGGTAGAGTACTATGGCCAGACCGGTGCGTTTTACCAGTACTCCCAGCAGCAGGGCCAGGCATAAGGACAGCATTACCTGCAGAAAATAATAGAAGAGGAACCTGAACCCTTCCAGGCTGAAAGATTCCTTACCATATACAGCACCAAAGTATGCAGCTGTTAAAGCAGATACCAGGAGGGCGATCACTGAAAAGGCTACCACCCAGAAAAGTTTGGAGAGTACCAGTTCGCGGCGTTCCCACCCATCTATTACATGCTGCCTGTGTGTTTTGAAAGAGAACTCGTTGGTAACCAGGGTCAGTAAGAGGAATCCGAAGATAACCGTCGTGAATGAGCTTACGTATGCTACCGTCTGCCAGACAATAGGGAAGTCATAGATAGATCTTCCCAGCGCCTGCTGTATCTGTTTTGGAATGCGGCTGTTCACGTCCTGTACGATGGCGTTGACGGCGGGAATGATGAGCACTGCCAGCCCGAGAAAGATCCAGAAAGTACGGTAATACTTCACTTTCAGCCATTCTATCTTTATAATGTTGAGCATAGGGTCAATTGTTAGTGAGTTCAAGGAAGGCGGTTTCAAGACTCTTCCGGCGTATCTGCAGGTGGCTCAGCCATACTCCCTGTTCTGCGCACCAGGTATTCAGCGCAGCCGGGTCTATTGCGTGGTTGAAAGTAACGTGCAGGAGGTTGTTGCCATTGGGCAGTACTTTCTCAAAGGCGGGATGTTGCTGTATAAGCCGGGTAAGGGCCTGCACATCGGCGCTGCCTATTTCGATAAAATCTTCCCGGGCCATCACTGTATTGACAGGGCCTGAGCTGAGCAGTTCTCCTTTCCGGAGAATAGCTACATGCGTACATACTTTCTCCACTTCATCCAGCAGGTGGCTGGCCATAATGATGGTCTTACCCTGTGTGGCCAGGGTGCGGATAAGTGTGCGGATCTCAGCAATGCCTTCAGGGTCCAGGCCGTTGGTAGGTTCATCAAGGATGAGTACCTGTGGGTCTCCCAGCAGGGCGGCTGCAATGGCCAACCGTTGTTTCATGCCCAGGGAGTAGGTTTTAAAGGCAGAGTGCTGCCTGGCGGCAAGACCTACCAGGTCCAGCACCCTGGGAATATCTGCTTCGCTTTGCCGTTTAATGGCGGCTACAACTTTCAGGTTGTTCCTGGCGGAGAGGTAGTGATAAAAGTTAGGTGTTTCCAGCAGGGTACCTATCTTTTGCCGCTGTACAGCAGAAGGCGCCTGTCCAAAAAGGGTAAAGCTGCCGCTGTCTGCTTTTAACACGTCGGTCACTATACCCAGCAGCGTGGTTTTACCACTGCCGTTGGGGCCCAGTATTCCGAACACACTTCCTTCAGGAATGCTGAAGGACACACCTCCAAGGGCCTGTATGGCACCATATCTTTTGGAGATGCTATTCAGGGAAAGGATAATAGACATCAGTTTCTTATTGGTTTTCCGGTTTTCAGCACGCTTTGCAACCTTTCCAGTGTCTTACGTTCTCCGGCCAGGCTGAGGAAGGCTTCCCTTTCCAGGTCCAGCAGGTACTGCTCGCTTACCAGAGTAGCTTCTGAGAGGTCGCCACCACTCATAACATAGGCCAGTTTACCGGCAATTTTGGCATCGTGTTCAGAAATATAATTAGCAAAGCGCATGCTATGGATACCGGTCAGTAAGGTGCCCAGGGCTGTGCGGCCCAGCACTTTTACGTCTTTTCTTTCTACAGGACGGGTATATCCTTCTTCCGCCATTTGCAGTACACTTCGTTTGGCGTCGGCAATAACGCGGCTCTGGTTGATGGAAATTTCGTCGTGACCGGCGCGCAGAATACCGAGGTCAAACGCTTCATGAGCAGAAGTGCTGACCTTAGCCATGGCAACGGTCATAAATCTGTCTTTCAGCGGTTCTTCTTCAATACGGCCTTCTTTAAACTCATCACTGGCGCGGAGGGCCATTTCTTTGGTACCGCCGCCACCGGGGATCAGACCTACTCCCAGTTCTACCAGGCCTATATAGGATTCTGCTGCAGCCTGTACTTTATCTGCATGCAGGCACATTTCGCAACCGCCTCCCAGTGTGAGGGCATGCGGAGCAACAATTACCGGGATGGAAGAATAACGGAGGCGCATGGTGGTTTTCTGGAAAAGGCGTACTGCCATGTCCAGTTCATCATACTCCTGTTCTGCCGCCAGCATGAAGATCATGCCTACGTTGGCGCCGGCAGAGAAGTTAGCGCCCTCATTGGCTATTATCAGTCCGCGAAAATCTTTTTCTGCACGGTCTATCGCTTTATTCACCCCTTCCAGCACCTCACCGCCAATGGTATTCATCTTGGTTTTCCAGTCAATCGCTACCACACCGTCGCCAACGTCGTAAAGGTTACAGGCGCTGTTTTTCCATACAACATTACCGGAAAGGTTCTCCAGTATAACAAAGGTATCTGCTCCGGGCAGTACCTTATAGTCTTTTGAGGTGATATCGTAATAGTACTTCTTACCGTTTTCTATTTTATAGAAGCGCTTAATACCTTTTCCCAGCATTTCCTTCACCCAGGGCGCTACTGTTAACCCTTTGGATTCCAGCACACTGATGCCTGCTTCCACTCCCAGCACATCCCAGGTTTCAAAAGCTCCTATTTCCCAGCCAAAGCCGGCTTTCATGGCATCGTCCATTTTATACAGGTCGTCAGCTATTTCAGGAATACGGTGAGAGATATATGAAAAGAGATATGCGTGGAATTGCTGGTAAAACTGTCCTGCCTTATCAGAAGATGTTGCCAGTGCTTTAAGACGTTGTTTCAGGTCTTCTATTGGTTTAGCGGCTTCGATGCTGCCAAATTTCGCTTTCTGGCGGGGACCATACTCCATTGTTTTCAGGTTCAGTGTGAGTATTTCCTTGCCGCCTTCGCCTTTCGTCTTTTTATAGAATCCCTGCCCGGTTTTATCTCCCAGCCATTTATTCTCAACAACTTTCTGGAGAAATGGTGGGATCACAAAGACATTTTTCGCTTCATCTTCAGGGCAGTTTTCAGCTACTCCTTTAGCTACTTTTACCAGGGTATCTATACCTACTACGTCAGCCGTACGGAAAGTGGCAGATTTAGGCCTGCCTATTACGGGGCCTGTCAACGCGTCTATTTCATCAATATTCAGGTCCAGTTCCTCCATTATGTGGAAAATGGCCATGATAGAGAACACTCCTACCCTATTGGCAATAAATGCAGGAGTGTCCTTACAGAGCACTGTTGTTTTACCCAGGTACAGATCTCCATATTCCATCAGGAAGCTGATCACCTCCGGGTCAGTATACGGGGTTGGAATGATCTCCAGCAAGCGCAGGTAGCGGGGAGGGTTGAAGAAGTGCGTACCACAGAAATGTTTTTTAAAGTCATCACTGCGGCCGTCTGTCATCAGGTGAATTGGGATACCGGATGTATTGGAGGTAATGAGCGTACCGGGTTTACGGTATTTCTCCACCTGCTCAAACACAGTCTTTTTGACATCCAGGTTTTCTACCACTACTTCAATGATCCAGTCATACCCTGCAATCTGAGACATGTCGTCCGTAAAGTTTCCTGTACGGACCAGTTTTACTACATCCTTATTGTATACGGGGGAGGGGTTAGACTTCAGTGTGGACTGAAGTGCGTCGTTTACGATACGGTTTTTAACCGCTTTACTGTCTAAAGAAAGGCCGCGGGCCTTTTCTGCATCAGTTAACTCTTTAGGGGCAATATCCAGCAACAATACCTGTACGCCAATCCCTGCAAAATGGGTTGCTATACGGGAACCCATTACTCCTGAACCTAAAACGGCCACCTTGTTGATGTGTCTTTTCATAGAACGCGTTTTATTGTGCTACAAGCGCTGAGGCATTGTAGTGAGTCTGTGTTAGATAGTGAATTATCTAAGCTACGGAAAAATCAGCAGCAAATCACAACTCTTCAGACTTCACTTTTGAACTTCTGATTTTCCTGATCGTGGACAAATCAACATTCTGGCGGGCCTGCCACAGATCATAGTCAAGCTGAAGGTTCATCCACATTTCCGGAGTAGTACCCAAAAGCTTTCCCAGGCGCAATGCCATCTCGCCACTGATCCCCTGACGGCCATTCAGCAATAATGAGAGCGTTTTCCGGCTAACACCAAGTTTTTCTGCTATGGCTCCTACCGTCAAGCCTGTAGGCTCTACATATAATCCTTTTAAAATCTCCCCGGGATGGCTGGGGGGTAATCCTCTCTTTATCATGATAACAATTTTTTAATGATAATCAATATAATCGATCAGGCGGGCATTCCCTTCTTTAAAATAGAATGTGATCCTACAGTTATTCTTAACAGTGACCGCCCAATGTTCTCTTAAATTCCCTTTTTGCGGATGAAGGTCTAAACCCGGAAAATTCATATCACTTATTTTTTCTGCCCTGTTTAATGCTTCCAGTATAAACTTTATTTTCCTGATCTGATCGGAAGGCAGTTTCGAAGTATCTCCACCGGTCCAGAATAATTTCAACCCTTTGTGATGAATTCCCTCTATCATACGAATATACCATGTTACGTAACACGTAACAATTATTTTTTTTCAGGATTAACAAATAGTATCAATACCTGGTCTGAACAGCTTAAAAGCCGTCCGTTCAGGGTTTGCTTAACCAATCAATAAATTTAAAAAGGGAATAAAAACAGAATTATACAGACCTGAATTGTCTGATGTACGACAAGAATTGATCGTCAGATCACAATATTATGCAATAATGCTGAAACAAATATTTATTACCAGTTTTTTTTATTTTAATTGCGTCATTATTTTTTCCATCGCCATCCTGCCTTCTTTATTTTCAGGATTAAGATCAAGCGATTTCTGGTACATCAGCAAGGCCTCCCGTTTCCGGCCAGTGTCTGCCAATGCTTCAGCATAGCTGTCATAGGTATTATAACTATGTGGGAATAAAAGTGTATTGATCTTAAACGTTTCTATGGCATACGTTTTACAATCCTTAAATGTGGAAAAATAGAGGAACTCATATCCCAGCCTGTTCATTTCCTGCTCACTGAAATAATAATGCGTAGTATCATCCTTAAGTGTATTAAAACAGGTGGCTGCATTTTCAGCTCCTCCATGTATCATAGCCTGTGCATAGACCTCTGTCAGCGATATTTTTGCATCACCGGCAATAGCGGGATAATCATGTAACAGGTTGAAAGAAGACGTTACTACTTTTCCAAAAGCCTTTCCGGCAGTATTGTCGAACGCTATAACAGTCTTTCCTGATTCCAGGTCCCGGCAATAAAAAGTAGCTAATCCTCTTTTAAAGCCACCATGTCCGGCAGATTTCCCTATTCCCGGTTGTTCAAATAATTCCCATCCCAGGCCATAACTTCCCCTGCCCTCTCCTTCCATCGTATCCATACGCTCGTCCAGGGACTGACCATCGTTGAGCTTCACCGGCGTTAATGCTTCCTCTACAGAAGCCTTATTCAGCAGCCGGCCTGAAAAGAATGCGTCATCAAACTTCAAAAGATCTGTTGTGGTAGTGATAATATCTGACGCTCCGGCAGCTGCGCTGTTATTATACTCAGTATAACGGTACCTTTCCACCTCATAAGCAGGGACATATGCAGTATCAAATAACCTGACCCTGGTATGGGAAACTGCAATGGCGCTATCTGCAAGACGATATGATGTGGTGGGGAGATAGGTATCGGACATCTTTGCGGGACGGAATATGTGATCTGCCAGGTAATTGCCGAAGCTTTGTCCGCTTAGCTTTTCCACCAGCAGGGCCAACAGGCTGTAATTAGTATTACAGTATGAAAACTTATCTCCCGGGTTAAAATACAATGGCATATTCTCCTTTATAAGCGTAGGTATAATGATATCGTTATGTACCACGGTATCCGGGAACTGTTTAATGAGATTTTCATAAAGTTCAAGATCTGGCAGGCCGGAAGTATGTGTAAGCAAATGCCGGACAGTTATCTGCGGATAAGGGAAATCTTTAAAATACTTTTTGAATGCATCATCCAGCTTTAATCTGCCTTTTTCTTTCAGTTGAAGAACAGCTGTAGAAGTAAAGACTTTGGAGATAGATGCAAGGTTAAAATGTGTATCTGCATGGTTCTCTCTTCCCGAACGGAAATCTGCATAACCAAAAGATCTGTTATAAATGATCCTGCCTCTTTCTGCGAGTAAAACATTTCCGTTAATAGTTTCTTTCAAAGCCACTTCATTGAAATAAATATTCAGCTTTTCAAGCCTGTGCTGGGCAGCAATACGGATAGCGGGAAGTATGATCAATACAAGGAAAACAAGCCTTCTCATGGCAGCGTCTATTTTGAATGCAATACTACCAAAGAAGGAAAAGTGCGGGGATTAAATGTGACAGAACAGGCGGAAATAGTGACAGAGAAAAAGCTCTCCTTAACGTTTGCCAGGGAGAGCTTCGGGTATATTTATGCCTGCACCACATTCAGCACTGTAAACTTTCTCATACCGGCAGGCATCTTCCATTCTACCTCATCACCTTTCCTGAACCCTATCAGCGCAGCTCCAAGCGGAGCCAGTATTGAGATCTTCTTTTGTTTAATATCAGCATCTACCGGCATTACTATCCGGAAATCAGATACTTTGCCGGATGAGGCTTCTTTTACACTTACAAGGGAATTAAGGCGGATAGTATAGGGGGGTAAAGCATCTTTATCCACAACAATGGCCCTGTTTAATTCATAAGCAAGTGACATGGTGTTTGTATCGTCCACACTTGTTCCTGCAAACTGTTTCAGGAGTTTATAATCTTCTTCACAGAGAATAACCGGGTTCTTAACATTTGTTCTCATTTTAATAGGTTTTTTGTTGAAAAATATACGCGCACATGCTGAAGAGCATATACAAAAGGAATAGTCTTATAACCCCGAACAGCAATAAATTCTTCTATCTGATGTCCGGGGAAAAAGTACTGAAGTCTTTAAAAGTTGAATAGAAATACTGTTTTGCGAAGGAGCGGTGTATAACAGGAAATGCAATGGCATGCGGGGGTTGACCGGCGTAAAGCGAATCTTTACGCGGATTGTTGTTTGAATGATATGTAATGCATACCAGCATGTTATAGCGAATATAAGAAATAACCTTGTTTCGGAAATGTTAATAGTACTTAAAAAAAATGCTTTTGCCATTCAGCAAAAGCATTTTTTTTGAGTGAAGCTTAACCAGCCTCCGGCCGGTTAAGTTATGTTTATTCAAATTAGCCTATCTCACTTCACTGCCCGGCGCTACTGCTGCATCCGGGTTCACGAACACCAGTTTGCCGGTGGCATCTTCAGCCATCAGTATCATGCCCTGGCTTTCAATACCGCGCATTTTACGGGGCGCTAAATTAGCTACCAGTGTCACCTGTCTGCCAATGATCTCTTCCGGTTTAAAATGTGCTGCAATGCCCGATACAACTGTCCGCTTTTCTGTGCCGATATCTACCTGGAGCTTCAGCAGTTTATCTGCTTTCTCTACTTTTTCGGCAGAAAGGATAGTACCTACCCGCAGGTCCAGTTTTGCGAAGTCGTCGTACTGAATTTCCGCCTTCTCTTCTTTCGGAGCTGCTGCAGGTGTAGCAGCAGGAGCAGTGGGTTTAATCAGACCTGCGTGTAATTTATCTACCTGTTCTTTTATTTTGGCGTCATCTATCTTGGTGAAAAGATATTCAGGCGGGCGCAGGGAATAACCAACGCTTACCAGCTTCAGGCTGCCTGCATTTTCCCATTCCAGCATACGGTCCACCACTTTCAGCATATGGCAGATCTTCTTAGCGGTGAAAGGCAGGAAAGGATTGATAAGGATAGCCAGGTTGGCGGTCAGCTGTAAGCAGAGGTGCAGACAGTTATCAATCTCTTTCTGGTGCTGCGCCTGCAGTTCCGGTGTTTTAGCCAGCAGCCAGGGGCCTTTTTCCTGCAGGTATTTGTTACCCTCACGCGCTACATTGATCACTTCTGCCAATGCTTCACGCTGGCGGAAGTTTTCAAGGGAATCTTCTATTTTCTGTCTGGAAGCAAGGAGATTTGCCAGCAGGGCATCATCTTTTTCGTCTTTCAGCTCCTGGTGGAAAGCAGGTACTTTACCGCCGCACAACTTGTGCATCAGTACCATAGTACGGTGAACAAAGTTGCTGAAGATATCTACCAGCTCACTGTTATTACGTTGCTGGAAATCTTTCCAGGTAAAGTCGTTATCCTTTGTTTCGGGGGCGGTGCTGCACAGCACATACCGCAATACGTCCTGCTGATCAGGGAAATCCTTCACATAGTCGTGCACCCATACTGCCCAGTTGCGGGAAGTGGACACCTTTTCGCCTTCTATATTCAGAAATTCGTTTGCCGGAACGTTTTCAGGCAGAACAAACCCGCCATGCGCTTTCAGCATTGCCGGGAAGATCACGCAATGGAACACGATATTGTCCTTACCGATAAAGTGTACCAGTTTGGTATCGTCTTTACACCAGTAATCAGCCCAGTCCGGGGTCAGTTCTTTAGTGGCGGAAATATAGCCTATAGGGGCATCAAACCATACATACAGCACTTTCCCTTCTGCATCAGGCAGGGGTACTTTTACGCCCCAGCTGCTGTCTCGGGTCATGGCGCGGCTTTGCAGGCCGTTATCCAGCCAGCTCTTACACTGTCCGTATACGTTGTTTTTCCATTCTTTATGACCTTCCAGCAGCCATTCTTTCAGGAATGGTTCATAGTTCTGAAGAGGCATGTACCAGTGTTTGGTCACTTTTTTGACCGGGGTGGCATCGCTGAGGGTAGATCGGGGGTTGATCAGCTCATCCGGGCTCAGGGAGGTACCGCATTTCTCACACTGGTCGCCATAGGCACCGGGATTACCGCATTTAGGGCAGGTACCTACAATATAACGGTCTGCCAGGAACACTTTGGCCTTTTCATCGTAGAACTGCTCGCTTTCTTTTTCCTCGAACAGGCCATCGTCGTACATCTTTTTAAAGAAAGCGGCGGCGGTTTCATGATGTACCTGGTTGGTGGTACGGGAGAAAATATCAAAAGAGATACCCATATCTGTAAAGCTGTCAGAGATGATCTTATGATATTTATCTACAATATCCTGGGGCGAAACGTTTTCTTTCATAGCCTTGATGGTGATGGGTACTCCGTGTTCGTCCGTTCCTCCTATGAACTTTACATCCGCTTTCTTAGCGCGCAGATAGCGCACGTAAATGTCTGCGGGAATATAACAGCCTGCCAGGTGACCAATATGTACTGGTCCGTTGGCATAAGGCAGTGCCGCTGTTATTAGATATCTGTTAAATTTTCCCATGTTCGCTTAAAGAATGCTTAAATAATCGAAATTCTGTTTTTGCTTTTGGAAGAGCGAAAAGTATTTATCAACTTAGCCCTGTCGGGGTATAAATACAATTTGTTATTCACCCAAATAGTCAGCAAAGGTAAATTAAAGCTACAACAATGAAAATTCCGCCATACCTTAAGAAAGGTGATCTTATCGGCATCACCTGCAGCAGCAGTAAAATGGACCTTCAGGCGGCAGAATATGCTGCGGGAGTGATCAGTTCCTGGGGATTCAGGGTGCATATGGGCATTACGGTAGGCACCAGTTTTCATAATTTTTCCGCTCCGGACGAGCTGCGGCTGGAAGAGCTGCAGGATATGCTGGACGATCCGGAGATCAAGGCCATCATCTTTGGCCGCGGTGGTTATGGAATGGTATGTATACTGGACAAACTGGATTTCAGCACTTTCCGCAAACATCCCAAGTGGCTTTGTGGTTACAGCGATATTACTACCCTGCATACGCACATTCACCAGCGTTATGGCATTCCTACCATTCATTCTATGATGTGTGGCGGGATCACACCGGATACGGCTGATAATAAGTACGTTGACAGTCTCAGGCAGGCGCTGAAGGGGAAAACGTCCAAATACAGCTTTGATCCGCATGAGATGAACAGGGCCGGTAAGACCAGCGGTAAGCTGCTAGGCGGCAACCTGTCCCTGCTGGCCAACCTCTCGGGCACTCCCTCCCAGCCGGATACCAAAGGAAAGATCCTGTTGCTGGAGGACATCGGTGAGTACAGGTATAATGTAGACCGTATGATGTATAACCTGAAACGCGCCGGCTGGCTGGATAAACTGGCAGGCCTCATAGTAGGTTCGTTTACAGACGGTAATGAGACCGATACGCCGTTTGGCCAGACAGAATACGAGATTATCCACAATATGGTGAAGGACTATAAATATCCTGTAGGATTTGGTTTTCCATCTGGCCACACGGCAGAAAATTATGCGCTGAAACTGGGAATGACCCATGAGCTGCACGTTACAGGAAAGCAGTGTAAATTATTGCAGCGTGATGAATAACTGCTGATCAGTTCAACGCTTTATCCAATGCCTGGTGAAACTGCGGATACGCGTCCAGGTTATTATGATCAGCACCATTAATAACAATGAACTGATCGCCTGTTTTCAGCAGTTTCTCCAGTTTTTTCCCTGATTCCAGCGGTATTGTATGGTCGTCAGTACCATGAATGATGGTAATGGGCGCCGTTACCCTGGGCAGGTATTCGTTGGTAGGGAATTTATATTCCAGCATGAGCCCGTAAGGGAAAATAGGCGCCAGGCGCATAGCCATATCCGTCATGTTATAGTAAGGCGCTTCCAGCACAAGCCTCCTGCAATCTCTTACAGTGGCCAGTTGCGCGGCAACGGCTGTTCCGAGAGACCTTCCATAGATGATGATGCTATCAGGTGAAAATGATTTACGTGCAACCTGGTACATCCTGAGCCCGTTGGCATACATAGCTTCTTCTGTCAGCTTTCCTGTGCTTTTCCCGTAGGTGGGATAATCCATCATCAATACGCTGTATCCATTGCGGACAAAATCTTTCGTTTTGCCTGCATATTTAGAGATGTTACGTGCATTGCCATGAAAATAGATCACTATACCGCGTGGCTTATCAGCTTTGAACATGACTGCACTGAGAAGTTCCTTATCGTTGATACGGATATGTATCTCCTCAAAAGGAATGTCATAGCTGAATTTATAGTCGGCCGCCAATGGCACCGGATGAAAGATCAGCTTCTTCTGGAACAGGTAAAGAGAGGCCCCTGCCAGTAAGTAAAGGGCCAGTAAATACGCCAGTATGCGGCGAATATTGATCTTGCGTAAAAATTGCATATCAGTCTTCTATATCGGGTAGTATTTCCATACCATAATCTTCTGCAGTCAGTACGCCTTTTTCTCTCGTTTCCGCCAGGATATCCCTGTTGGGGCTAAGTGCGCGCACATTATAAGAATTATGCAGATAGTTCATGCTATAAAATTTGTTGGCCAGTCCGTCGGGAACACCGGCAATATATTTCAGTACTTCATTCACTATCATCATACCTGTTGCGCCATGTGTAACACCAATGATGCCTGCGTCAAAGTTACGGTGCTCATCTATCAGGTCTGTGCTGCAACGGTAGGATGCCGGTGCTTCTCCGCTGGCGGGTGCAATGTTGAAACCGGCCCACCAGGATACCCAGTTATGTACTTCTCCTGTTACAAAAGGTTTTCCGTGGGCAATGCAGGCGTCATTGATCACAAGGTGAGTGGGAATATGTTGAGAACAGTCGATCACGAGGTCCATACCTTCAAGCAACTGTACTATATTCTGCGGTTTTACCTGCAGCAGTAAGGGGTAATGTTTTGTGAAAGGGTTAGAGGCCCAGAGGCGGCTGGCGGCCATTTTTGCCTTGTGCTTGCGCAGGTCCTGCATCTGGTAAACGGGTTGCCTGTGCATATCTTCATCCTGTATCACGCCATAGTCTGCAATGCCTATCACTCCTACTCCGCTGGCGCTGAGATATTGTATTACCGGGCTTCCTAACCCACCCGCGCCTACTACCAGTATTCTTGTTTCTTTCAGTTTCTCCTGCATGGCTACTCCCATACCGGGAACAGCTATTGCGTGTTTAAAGTGCGCTAGTTCTTTTTCTGTCAATGCCATAGTAAGTTGAGATTGTAATTATTCCTGCGGGAACTCCATAGTAAATTTGCTGCCTTTACCTACTGCGCTTTCTACTTTTATTTTGCCTTTGTGCGCATCTACAATAGCTTTCACATAACTGAGCCCCAATCCAAATCCTTTTACGTTATGCACATTACCTGTATGTGCACGATAGAATTTTTCAAAGATACGTGAAATCGTATCACGGCTCATGCCTATACCATTATCGGTGATAGTTATAACCAGGCTCTTACGTGTGCTGTAGGTTGAAATTATTACTTCGAGATTCTGTTTGGAATACTTTATGGCATTGTCCAGCAGGTTGAAGATCACATTAGAAAAATGTACGTCATCTGCTTTAATGATCGGGTTGATGGCATCCAGCCTCAGTTCTACCTGCCCATTCTTTGCCGCCAGCTGCAGCTGCAGGTTTTCAACGGTATGTCTGATCACATCATGTACATCCGTTACCTGTAGATTGAGCCCTATTTCATTCTTCTCCAGCAGGGCAGATTGCAGAATGCTTTCCACCTGTTTGTTCATCCTTTTATTTTCTTCCTTGATGATGCCGGAGAAATGGCGGATCTGATCTTTATTGGTCATTACCCTGTCATTGCCTATCATATCTATGGCCAGTGAAATAGTGGCCAGAGGTGTTTTCAGCTCATGCGTCATGTTGTTGATGAAGTCTGATTTGATCTCAGAGATCTTCTTCTGGTTCAGCATGGTGCGGATGGTGAGGATGAATGCGGTGATGATCACAGCGGTGAAAAGCAGGCCACCGGCCATCATTCTGCCGAGAGAAAGTATGAGGGACAGGTTGTTCTTTGGTTGCAGCACCAGCAGGGTCTCTGTATCTCCGGTCACGTATTCAAAACTGTTGAGCAGCGGCACATACTGGTAGAGGTAGTCCATGCTGTCTTTCGTTGCATTCTCTACCATTTTTGTAAACCCGTTGGATTGCATCTTGACGGCTCCGTTATTACCAAAATAACCTTTTCCGAGGATGGCAAACTCAAAAGTAGTGTCCAGGTGCTGATTGCGCAGTCTTGAAGCGACAAGGCGCTGTACCTCATCTGTAGTAAAACGGTCGCTTACGTTCATCTCATAGTTGATGCTGGCAATCTCGTATTTATCAATAGCCAGTCCTTTATCAGTGGCCCTGATCTTGGCTCCGTCCACCTTCAGACGCATAGGTGGGCTTTTACGGGCCATCATTTCTTCACGTACTCCGTTCAGTACGTCCACAACACGTTGTTCCTGTTGCTCACGGCGTAAGATGTAGGCGTTATATATCCAGTTCACCTGGATATAAATGATTCCCAGCAGAGACAGTGTAATTAACACCACAATGATGGGAAAGACTTTCTTCAGTGGTACCATGCTACGTTTAAAGTAAAGAGCACAAGATACTTACAAACAGTAAGGGTTCCAGCGCATAAATTGTTAAATTCCATTGCTTGCTATAGCAACATTAATACAAAATTAATACTGTAAAAGTGCTTACAGCATTGGCTTTAAGAATTAAGCATCACTTTAACGTAATTTTAACTGCGAAATAATACTTGTATTTGCAGTTCTTTCTGTACATTTGCTTTATCAAACTGGTACTAAATTTGATGTACTGGATTGGAATAACAAAGTAATTTAAACTTTCTACATACATCGACATTGGATTCGATCCATAAGCGATTTAGATTTTGGTTGATAAAATGGTAAGGAGGCTTTCTAGCCTCCTTTTACTTTTATGTGTTTTTTGGGTTTTACGTTCCTTCTGCTGCTTTTCTCAGAAAAATCTTTTCTCCCCTATAATACTTGATCTCAATTAGTTAAATTTGGGTAAGTGATAAAATTGATTGTGTATGGTTTCTCTGGCGCCCGGTATATTACTTATAGCTGACCCGTTCCTGAAAGATCAAAACTTTGCCCGTACGGTGGTATTACTCTGTGAACACCAGGAGAATAAAGGCAGTTTTGGTTTCGTTATCAACAAACCTTTTGACCAGAAATTGAGTGACCTTGTTCCGGACGTGCTTCCCGGCAATATCCCGGTTTTTTATGGCGGTCCGGTACAGATAGATACCATCCACTTCATACACCAGCAACCAGACCTCATTAAAGGCGGTTTTGAGATCATGAAAGGCGTTTATTGGGGGGGAGAGTTCGACACGGTGGTAGAGCTTATAAACAGCGGCCGTCTGGACCCTAATAAGATCAAGTTCTTTATAGGATATTCGGGATGGAGTGGCGGACAGCTTGAAAATGAACTGAATGAGAAATCATGGATACTTTCTGAAAGCAATACTCATATAATTTTTGAAGAAAAAAACCAGAACGTCTGGCCTCAGGCGTTGAAGAACCTTGGCAGCAACTTTGCTATCATGGCCAATTTCCCGATAGATCCCCTTCTTAATTAGTAACGTGTATACTGTACCGTACCGGGAATATGGTATATATATATTCCATTGTGGAAAAAAAAGCAGAAAAAATATTGATAGCCTACCCTCTGAGGGCCAACGACTAACGTCTGCGCCTGCATTTCCTCTGCTCAAAACAGTAGCAGCAACCGAGGATATTTAAAAAAATTCGAATATCTTGCTTGGGCAAAAGAGTAATGTAGTCAGAGCAATCTATTGTTGTGCCCCTGTTTACAGACATCGAAGAGAAGGAATATTTAACCGAGTAAACAATACCTATGAAGGACAAACCATTATCGTTTAATTCCTTCCTGGATATAAATAAATAATTTTTTGGAACAACTTAAATAAATCACTGAGACCTTGTTAATCAGGGTCTGTGCTTTGTTTTAAACGGCTTGGAGAAAAACATAATCTACCATAAGATATTCATTTTCATAGGAACAGGCCCAATGGCTGTTGCTGGATTTTTCCGGCGCAGTGTGGGTCCTGATTTGTGCAACGCCCTGGCCAGTAATCATGCTGCGCTTTGAACAGGGTTATTATTAATTAGATTGGAATAGTTAGGACAAAAAGAAGGCCGGGTAATCCTACCCGGCCTGTTATTTTAAGATAAGGTATCAACTGGATGCTGATACCCTATCCTGGATGTTGTTTATAATGCGCTTGCGCCTTCTACCAGCACAGTGGCTTTATTTCTCAGCACTTCTACAAAACCACCTTCTATGTTATAGAATTCGCTGTTTGTTTTGTCTTTCAGCACCTTCATTCTGCCTTTACCCAGGGCGGCAATTAACGGAGCATGCTTGTCCAGCACTTCAAACAAACCGTCTATGCCGGGCAGCTGCACGCCGTAAACTTCGCCGGAGTACAGTTTCTTTTCAGGTGTTAATACTTCTAATAACATATTAAAAGTTAAGAGTGTGAAAAATCTTAGTTCTTGGCTGCTTCCAGCAGTTTCTTACCTTTCTCGATAGCGGCTTCGATGTTACCTACCAGGTTGAATGCTGCTTCAGGATACTCATCTACTTCACCGTCCATGATCATGTTAAAACCACGGATAGTTTCTTCGATCGGAACCAGTACACCTTTCAGACCAGTAAACTGTTCTGCTACGTGGAAAGGCTGAGACAGGAAACGCTGTACACGGCGGGCGCGGGAAACGGTGAGTTTATCTTCATCGCTCAGCTCGTCCATACCAAGGATCGCGATGATGTCCTGCAGCTCTTTATAACGCTGAAGGATCATTTTCACTCTCTGGGCGCAGTTATAATGTGCTTCACCTACTACAGCAGGGCTGAGGATACGTGAAGTGGATTCCAGCGGGTTCACAGCCGGATAGATACCAAGGTCGGAGATCTTACGGTCCAGTACAGTGGTAGCATCCAGGTGGGAGAATGTTGTAGCCGGAGCAGGGTCGGTCAAGTCATCCGCAGGTACGTAAACGGCCTGTACGGAAGTGATTGAACCATTTTTGGTAGAGGTGATACGCTCCTGCATCAGCCCCATTTCTGTAGCCAGTGTAGGCTGATAACCCACCGCAGAAGGCATACGGCCTAGCAGCGCGGATACTTCGGAACCTGCCTGGGTGAAACGGAAGATGTTATCTACGAAGAAGAGGATATCCTTACCACCACCTGCAGTACCATCGCCATCACGGAAATATTCAGCGATAGTCAGACCAGACAGAGCAACGCGGGCACGGGCGCCGGGCGGCTCGTTCATCTGACCGAATATAAAGGTAGCCTGAGATTTTTTCAGACCTTCCATATCTACGGCTTTCAGGTCCCATCCGCCATGTTCCATGGACTCCTGGAATTTCTCGCCATATTTAACGATGCCAGCCTCGATCATTTCACGCATCAGGTCATTACCTTCACGGGTACGCTCACCCACACCGGCAAACACGGACAAACCTTCATAACCTTTCGCGATGTTGTTGATCAGCTCCTGGATCAATACGGTTTTACCCACACCAGCACCACCAAACAGACCAATCTTACCACCTTTTGCATATGGCTCGATCAGGTCAATTACTTTAATACCGGTATACAGTACTTCTGTATCGGTAGCCAGATCTTCAAATTTTGGTGGTTTACGGTGAATAGGATAACCATTGCTGCTGTCAACATCACCCAAACCGTCGATAGCCTCACCTACCACATTAAACAAACGGCCTTTGATGCCATCGCCCACCGGCATTTTAATTGGAGTACCTTTATCTACCACAACCATTCCCCTCACGAAACCATCTGTCGAGTCCATTGCAACGCATCTAACGCTGTCTTCACCCAGATGCTGCTGCACTTCCAATACTACTTTCTGACCATTTTCGCGGGTAATTTCCAGTGCGTTGTAGATTTCGGGCAACTTCCCTTGAAAGTGGACGTCCACCACGGGACCGATAATTTGCTTGATCTTACCTGTGTTAGGCATATTTTTAAGAGGTTTATAAATGCTTAAAATGAGCGGTTTGTTAAATTTGCCGCAAAGGTAATTGTTAATAGGGGAAAATCAAAAAATAGTCATACGCTATAGTTTATACACCATAGACGATACAAACCAGTTCGATTATATAGTAGGTGAAGAATGTAATATGCAATATATAACATTTTAATATAAGGATATTTCTTCTGACAAAAATGCATAAATCCATTTTCCCTGACAAGGACTTTCCAAATGATCTTCATCAGTCCGCTGCATTTTACGTGTTTAAACACCTAAATGTGAAGATTTTGCTAAAAAAAGTCTTCCAAACTACCTCAAGAATAGCCATAGCAAAGGGATTAATCTATTCGGCACAATACTTGTTTTAGATGAAGCAAGCTAACATCTGACACCGTTACATCCAATCTTATAGATGCTCCAGGCCAGCTAAAGCGGTAACATTGATCAATCGTTATTCAGGTACCACACATTATTAACATATTAAAATTAATATCATTCTGTAATCCAAGCAGACACTGAGCAACATTTCATTTTCATTTCGGAACAATGGACAATTTTACAAAAGGTAACCAGATACCCTTTAAAACGAGCAATATGAAAAACATAAAAAACTATATAAAAAAGAATCATTTCACCCTTGCCATTGCAATGGCGGCCATTGCGGTTATACCGGGCATGTCCTGCGCTACGGCACAGCCATACGGCTACTACCAGAATGATGCCTACCAGGGTGGACAGGTATCCGTTAACGGATTCTACGATGCGCTGAGCCCGTATGGACAGTGGATCAGCTATGGTAGTTACGGTCAGGTGTGGATACCGAATGCAGGCCCGGATTTCCAGCCTTATTCAACAGCAGGTCACTGGGTTTATACCGATTACGGATGGACCTGGATGTCTGATTATGACTGGGGATGGGCGCCATTTCACTACGGCCGCTGGACATTTGACAATGCCTACGGATGGATGTGGATACCAGGTACCGAATGGGGACCGGCCTGGGTGAGCTGGAGGAATAGTGCAGATTATTACGGATGGGCCCCTCTTGGCCCTGGTATGACAATAGGCGTGAGTGTGAATATACCTGTATCATACTGGTCATTTGTGCCCTGCCGGTATATTACCAGCCCTTATGTGAACAGGTATTATGTGGACCGAAGCTACCGTACCAACATCTATAACAATACCACAATCATTAATAATACTACCATTATCAATAACAGGACCTACTACCGTGGCCCTGCCACCAGGGATGTTGAAAGATATACCAACGCCAGGGTACGTGAGGTACGTATAGCTGACAGCGACCGTCCGGGCCGTGCAGTAGCTACACGTGACCAGGTAAGGATCTATCGTCCGCAACCGGCTGCTTTACGTCAGTCTTCAAGAGGCAGTACCTTCAGCAACGGCAATAATGACAGGAATACCTTTGACAGGCCTAATACTCCGGGAAGAGCGATCCGTGATAACAACAATAATAACAACAGACCTGACTGGAATAACAATAACAATGTTAACAGACCGGATAACAGAAATAATAGCAACAGGCCTGTATGGAATAATAACAACAATAATAACAACGTCAGCAGACCAGACAATAACAATAACAGGGTGGACCGCAACAGGAACAATGTCTTCCAGCCATCTACTCCTAATACACCTGCTACATCTGCACCGGTTTACACTCCGAGACCAGATAATAACAGGGGTTCCGGTGTAGAAAGAGCCAACAGGGCGTTTGACAGACCGGCACCGGCACCGGCAGCTCAGCCAAGGACAATGCCGGCACCCAGCAGACCTGTTCAGCAGCAGCCTGTAATGCGTCCTCAACCTCAACCTCAGCCTCAGGCACAGCCACGCTCAATGCCCCAGGCGCCTGAACGGTCATCCAGCCCGGCACCATCAAGAGGGGAAAGGGGATCAAGAGGTAACAGGTAATAAACATTACCAGCCATAGACTTCACGATAAATTTCAGTTTTTATTTTTGAAAAGGTATGTTCCTCCGGGGACATACCTTTTTGCATTAGCCACATAGATAGCGGCTCTCCACCTGCCAGGTACGGTGGCTGAAGGTAAGTGTACGGGTAAGCGGTGAATCCCAGCTTTTCATAAAAACGGATCCTTCTGACAGCATCCGGTGTATCCGGAGGTTCTACTTCCAGTATCAGCTGTGGAAATTCCTTCTCCAGCAGTTGCATCACACTCCCGCCAATGCCGCTACCTCTGCTGCCGGGATCGACAGCAAAGTGTTCTACAAAAATGAAATCAGTTAACTGCCAGTAGAAAATAAAGCCGGCAAAGATGCGATCTTTCTCTATAGTTGATAACTGCAGCGCTCCCCTGTCAAGCAGGAGCTGCTGTGCAGGCAGCAACCGGCGTTCTTCCGGGGGGAAAGACTGTTCATATAATTTTGCAACATGGGAAGCAATACCGGTTTGGCTGTGTAAGGATAACATCCCGGCAAAAGTAAATTTCTTTTGGGCCGGCTGAAAATTTAATCGGTCGGCGTACACAAATACGGATCAGGATTTCCTGCCGGCGCTGGTTTGTTGAATGCCCAGCAAAAATTCATAGACTGGCTGGTAATACTCAACAGCTTCAGTTCCACTTTCTGTCCTTTACGGCTGCCTGAAGCTTTTACGGATTTTGTGCCCTTGGCGGGTACGTCATTGATAGTATATTCTTCTGTTTTAAACACATCTCCATTTCCTCTCATGTATTGTACAGACACCACCACATTATCCAGTGGATATTCGGTCTGGTTCCTTACAATAACCTGCAGGTCTTTGATCCCTCCCAGGAACCCGGTACGGTAATCGCTTGTAGTAACAGCAATGAACTGTTTCCAGTTACGGCGGTAATAAGTACGCCGCTCAACAAAAGTTCCCTGTGTACGCTGTTGTACTTCCCTTCTGTTCTCTATCTGCTGTACAGATTGATTATTAATATCCAGGGAGTGACGCAGGTCACGGTTCTCGTTGATCAACCGTTCATTCTGGTTCAGGACGTCCTTTACACGCTTCTGCTGCCTGGAATAACTCAGCACTAAAAATACCAGCAGGAAAATAATTATGATAATATATGTTGCATTGTGCCTCATAGCAAGCGAGACAGAAAAAATAATGCCAGAGTACGGATACTGAAAAAAGCTATTTTTGCACACATTCAAAATAGTCTCTATGGAACTGGTGATCGTAACTAGTGAAAAAACAGCCCGTCAATTCATCGAAGTACACGTTTTATTGAATAAACGGTATCCGGAATGGATACGTCCGCTGAATAAGGATATTGAACAGGTATTCGACCCGGAAAAAAATAAAGCGTTCCGGCATGGAGAATGTGTACGCTGGCTGCTGAAAAATGATAAAGGAGAATTGATAGGTCGTATAGCAGCATTTGTCAACAAAAAATACAGGACCAAGGGAGATACCCAGCCTACCGGTGGCGTTGGCTTTTTTGATTGTATAAACGACCAGGCTGCTGCCAATCTTTTATTTGACACTGCCCAGCAATGGCTGAAAGAAAAAGGGATGGAAGCAATGGACGGCCCTATAAACTTCGGGGAAAGGGACCGCTGGTGGGGCTTATTGGTGGAAGGGTTTCACGAGCCATTGTACTGCATGAACTACAACCCGCCCTATTATAAACAGCTGATGGAGAACTACGGTTTCCAGCCCTTCTTCAACCAGTACTGTTATGCCATGAGGGTAGATCAGCAGTTACAGCCTAAGTTCTTTGAACGTCATGCAATGCTGAAGAAAGATCCAGGGTATAAAGCCAGGTATATTGAAAAGAATAAACTGGAGAAATACGCAGAGGACTTCACCATCGTCTACAATAAAGCATGGGCAGGACATGATGGTGGAAAAGATATTACCAAACAGCAGGCGTTAAATATCTTTAAGCAGATGTCTGCCGTAATGGACCCTAAAATAGTATGGTTCCTGTATTACAATGAAGAACCTATCGGTTGCTGGCTGAACCTTCCCGAGTTAAACCAGTTCTTCAAACATATGAATGGAAAATTTGGCTTGCTGCAGAAATTGCATTTCTTCTGGCTCAAAATAACCGGACAGTGTACAAAATTTTCAGGAGTAGTATTCGGCTTGGTGCCTGAATTCCAGGGAAAGGGGGCTGATTCCTTCCTGATAGTAGAGGGAGCGAAAGTCATTCAGCCAAAATCACACTATAAAGAATATGAATTACAATGGATAGGGGACTTTAACCCGAAGATGATGAACGTGGCAGAGAGCCTGGGAACTTCCCGCAGCCGGCAGCTGGTCACTTACCGTTACCTGTTTGACAGAACAAAAGAATTTAAAAGACATCCTATCCTGGAGTTTAATAAAAAGTAAAAAGAGGCTTAAAGCCTCTTTTACTTTTTTACACAGATCGTTTCACAGGAGTATTTTCTGTAGTAAGATGTCTTACTATTGTATGATAGATATCTTTTTCCCTGAATGGTTTCAGCAGGTAATCATCAAACCCTGCAAGACGGAATTCCTCGGTCTCCGGCATTGTAATATCTGACGTTAATGCCAGTACGGGCACGCGTGCTTTCAGGGGGTCCTTATCCGCACGTATCCTTTTTGTCACATCAATGCCTGTCATCCGTGGCATTTGCAGGTCCAGCAGGATCATATCATAATGATTGGCCATGAACAATTCATATGCTGCTGCACCATCTGTTGCTTTATCAAAACGGCATTGCCAGCGGGTAAGTATTTTATCCATGAGCAGGAGGTTCATTTCCTGGTCATCTGCTACCAGTACATATTTCCCTTTCATGAAATCACTGTTCATCTTATCTATTTCCCGCTGTGTAATGATCATGGTTTGCGGTACAGGTGGCTGAACGGGAGGCGCTTCCCCCGTTGCATAGACATGGTCAAAGATCTTCATCAGTTCTACCGCAGCATCGTCCACAACTTTTAATAGTTCATGCTGATCATTCAAAAGTGGCGTATGCCGCAATTGTTCACTGAAACCGACTACAGCGGTCAATGGGGTACGTACCTGTTTACTGAGACGGGTAAGTTGTTCCTGCTGGCTTGTAGCCTGTTGTATAATCTCCTGCTCCAGGTTGCGCAGTTTTCTTTTCAGCCTGCTGATGTAATATGCTGCTGCTATCAGTAGTGCCAGGAGGACCAGGCTGGCTGTAAGGGATACAACAGCAAGGGGCATTGCAGAGAGTACAGGATTCCCTGATGCGAAGATCATTGAAACAAGCACGTATGTGGTGCCGGGGGCTAGTGTATGCATCTGAAAATTAAAAAACTGGCGTATGTAATAATCTTAACATCAGCGCTCAACGTGTTCCAAAGCTGGTCTTTCTATTGGATATGATTATGGTATAAATTTAACCAAAACAGATGAAATTTAAAACTTTATGTATTCGCACATGGTAACTTTCACTGTTTATAGCTGGTGAAAGGAGCAACAAATGTTATAAATTCACTGGTCAATCATTCATAATATATAACTACTTGTCATATTAGTAGCATGAGTGAAGCTCATCAGACTATGGACAATTTTCTGTACTTTCGGCCTTCGCGAATGCGTTGTTTATATGGAGAATTTTATCGTTTCAGCCCGTAAATACCGTCCACAGAATTTTTCAACCGTAGTAGGACAATCACATATTACGACTACTCTTAAAAATGCGATCCGGAACAATCAGCTGGCTCACGCCTTTCTGTTCTGCGGTCCGAGAGGGGTAGGTAAAACCACCTGTGCCCGTATCCTGGCCAAAACAATCAATTGTGAGAATCTCCAGCCTGACGGTGAAGCCTGTAATCAATGTCATTCCTGTACGTCTTTCAATGAAGGCAGCTCTTTTAACATTCATGAGCTGGATGCTGCTTCCAACAACTCGGTAGACGATATCCGTACGCTGGTAGAGCAGGTACGTTTTGCTCCGCAGGCAGGTAAATACAAGATCTATATCATAGATGAGGTTCACATGCTCAGTTCCTCAGCGTTCAACGCATTTCTGAAAACGCTGGAAGAACCGCCCTCCTATGCCATCTTCATCCTGGCTACAACAGAAAAACACAAGATATTACCTACTATCCTGAGCCGTTGTCAGATCTTTGATTTCAAGCGTATCACCATACAGGACACGGTAGATCACCTGCAGGAGATCTGTCAGAAAGAACATATCCAGGCAGAGCAGGATGCTTTGCACCTGGTAGCTCAGAAAACGGATGGCTGTATGCGTGATTCCCTGAGCACACTGGATAAGATCGTCAGTTTTACCGGTGGCCGGCTCACTTATCAGAATACGCTTGAACATCTGAACATACTGGACTATGACTATTTCTTCAAGGTCATGGACGCGGTGTTGCAACAGGATGTAGCTAATGCCCTGCTCATCTTCGATGAAATATTACAAAAAGGATTTGAGGGTGATAACTTCCTGAACGGCTGGGCAGAGTTTCTGCGTAACCTGCTGATGTGCAAGGAAGAAAGAGTATTGCATCTGGTAGAAGTATCGGGTAATCTGAAGGACAGGTATAAACAGATGTCCAGCAAGCTGAGCCCTTCTTACCTGATCACGGCACTGCACCTGCTTAATGAAACGGAGATCAACTACCGTATGGCGCGCAATAAAAGGCTGCACGTGGAAATGGCGCTGATAAAGCTCTGTTACCTTCAGCAGGCGGTTACACTTGTCAGCGATGATCAGACCGGAGAGGTAGTAAAAAAAAAACTGGTAGCTGACGGGGCGGCCCCTCAGAAACTACGGGCTTCCTTCGCGCAGCCTGCTCCAGCCGGCAAATCTCCGGCAGGGCAACCCGCTACTACTGCGTCTATAGCCGCTAATGAAGCACGATTAACAATAGAAACACCGGCTGCAGTGCCTCAGCAACCTGTTCAGCAGCAGCCCCAATACCAACCACAGCCTCAGCAACCGGCTCAGTATCAGCCGCAACCAGAGCCAATACAACAGGTTCCGGTTACGGCAACGGCAACAGCTGCTCCGGCTGCAAAACCGGCACAACCGGCTGGCCCTCAGCCCAAGCTGACAGGCCTGGCAGCTATGAAAGAGGCGCTGGCAGCCAGACAGCAGGTACATACTGTACAGCAAAGCATTCCTATTACACTGGGCGCCCTGCACGTCTACTGGGAGGAATTTATAGATAAGTTCCGGCAGGCAAACAAAATGACGGTTGTCAGCAATTTACAGCTGGCTACTATTTCCCTGCCGGGTACCGAAGAAATAGCTATTACAAGCAGGAATATTGTACAATTCCGTTTCATGGAAGAAGAAAAGCTGGCTATTTCAGCTTTCTTCAAGGAAAAGTTTCACAATCCGGCTATTGTGCTTACTTTACAGCTGGATGAAAGCCAGCAGACACAGGACATTGGTCCTGCTCCGTTATCCAGCCGCGAACAGTTCCAGCTGATGACGGAAAAATATCCTTTAGTGAAAGAGCTGAAAGACAAGCTGAACATGGAGCTTGATTTTTAACCACAGTACCGGGAAAGAATAACTTCCTTAATCTGACTTTCACAATTCGCATTTCTTTTGTAGGTTTGGGCAAAATTTGGAAAAATACTATGGCAGAAGTTATCAGAATGCCCCTTTTAAGTGACACGATGACTGAAGGGGTGATCGCGGAATGGCATAAAAAGGTAGGTGATACCGTAAAAGCAGACGACGTAATTGCTGAGGTGGAAACGGATAAAGCCACCATGGAAGTAATGGGTTATGTAGAGGGTACACTATTATATATAGGTGTCGAGAAGGGTAAGGCTGCTAAAGTAAATGAAATTATAGCTATCGTAGGTAAGGCTGGTGAAGATTATAAGCCTTTACTGGAAGGAAAAAATACTAACGGTCAGGCTGCATCTCAACCTGCACCGGCCCAGGCTAGTGCAGCTCCGGCACCTGCTCCTGCTGCCAGCAGCGCAGATAGCGCCGCTGCCGCTGAAGCGCTGAAAAACGCTACTGTGATCCGCATGCCGCTGCTGAGCGATACTATGACCGAAGGCAAGATCGTAGCCTGGAACAAAAAAGTAGGTGATACCGTAAAGAGTGACGATGTACTGGCCGAGGTAGAAACTGATAAAGCTACCATGGAAGTGATCGGCTACGCTGACGGTGAATTATTATATGTCGGTGTGAAAGAAGGTGATGCTGCCAAAGTAAATGGTATCATTGCCATCGTAGGTAAGAAGGGCACTAATGTAGATGCTATCCTGGCCGCTGAAGGCTCAGGTGGCGCAAAACCTGCCGCTAAAGCTGATGCTCCTGCCGCCACTCCGGCTGCATCTTCAGCTCCTTCTGCTACTCCTGAAGCATCAGAAAGCAAAGACGGACGTGTGAAAGCCTCTCCTCTGGCCAAAAAACTGGCTGAAGAGAAAGGTATCGATATCAAACAGGTAACCGGCTCCGGCGACGGTGGCAGGATCGTGAAAAAAGATGTTGATAGCTTCGTACCATCTGCCGCTCCGGCACAGACTAAAGCTGCCGGCACTGCTCCTGCTGCAAAAGCTGCTTCTTTCGTACCTGCAGGTCAGGAAGGACATACAGATGTTCAGCTGAGCCAGATGCGTAAAGTGATCGCTAAACGCCTGAGCGAAAGTAAATTCTCTGCACCTCACTTCTACCTGAAAGTAGAGATCAACATGGATAAGGCGATGGAAGCACGTAAAGCCATCAACGAAGTTTCTCCTGTTAAGATCTCTTTCAACGATATGGTGATCAAAGCTTCTGCCCTTGCACTGCGTCAGCACCCTGACGTAAATAGCAGCTGGATGGGCGACTTTATCCGCCAGAACCACCATGTGCATATCGGTTCCGCTGTAGCTATTGAAGACGGTCTGATAGTTCCTGTGATCCGCTTTGCAGATCAGAAAACACTCAGCCAGATAGCAGGTGAAGCAAAAGATCTGTATGACAAAGCCAAGAACAAAAAACTGCAGCCACAGGATTTCTCCGGCAATACTTTTACTATCTCCAACCTGGGTATGATGGGCATTGATGAATTCACTGCCATCATCAATCCTCCGGATTCTGCTATCCTGGCTGTTGGTGGTATCAAAGAAACCGTAGTATCTGAAAAAGGACAGTTCAAAGTTGTGAATATCATGAAGCTTACCCTCAGCTGCGACCATCGTAGTGTAGACGGCGCCGTAGGAGCACGCTTCCTGGCTACCCTGAAAGGATACCTGGAAAACCCGGTAACCATGCTGGTGTAACAATTACAATATCACCTCATTATAGAAAACAGGTGTTCGCGTATGCGAACACCTGTTTTTTTATACCCTTATTTTATCATGCTAACACACTGCTATTCAATCCTGGAATTTGAGATTTAACATTAATTAACTAAATTTAGGTAACCCCCCAATTTTCATCAAATGCATCAAGTTCCTAAGAACGCTTTAAGCTGGTTCGAGATCCCTGTACATGATTTTGACAGGGCAAGGAAATTTTACAGCCAGATCTTTAGTTATGAGATGCCGGAACAACAACTGGGTTTTAAAAGGATGGGATTCTTCCCGTGTGACAATGAAAATGGCGGCATTGGAGGCGCCATTGTACAGGGCTCAGATTATCTGCCCAGTCAACGGGGCAGCCTGATCTACCTGTATGCCGGAGATGATCTTACCACTGTGCTGGACCGCGTAGAAGATGCCGGCGGGAAAATAGAACTGGATAAACGCCCTATGTCAGAGCTTCAGGACCTGGGATATTTTGCTATTATTTTTGATACTGACGGGAACAGGGTTGCCCTGTATTCAAAAGCATAAATAAACCGGTTCACTTCTTCTCATACTTCTTATCTTCAGGTGGTGTACCTGTTTGGAGCTTTATATCATACTAAATGCGAAGAAACTGCTCAAAAAAATGCTTTTACCTTCGAGCTTTTTGGGCCTGCGGCCGGCTAAGAATTTAAACTGATCGACCTCTCACTTTCATTACCTTTTGAAAGTTCAATAACTTTATATACTTTTGAATGAAGAAATAACAGTACATGAAGTTAGCGGAAGCCAAAGCACAATTCATTCAAACATGGGGTTCTCTTGGAGCACAGTGGGGTATTAACCGCACTATGGCCCAGATACATGCCTTGCTGATAGTTATGCCTGACCCGCTGAGTGCAGACGATATCATGGCAGAACTGAATATCTCGAGGGGAAACACCAATATGAACGTGCGTGAGCTGATCAACTGGGGATTGGTAGAGCGGGTGCTTATACCGGGAGAACGCAAGGAATACTTCATCGCAGAAAAAGATATCTGGAAAGTAGCCACCTACATAGCCAGGGAACGTAAGCGCCGGGAGCTGGACCCTATCCTTAAAACCTTAAACCAGCTACAGGATGTAGAGGGAGATGCGAAAGATAAGCATGTGAAATCATTCAGGGAATCTATTCAGAATATTAACAAATTTGCCCATCAGACAGATAAAACCATGAGCGCCTTTGTGAAAGCGGAGGAAAGCTGGTTCTATGGCACGCTGATGAAGCTATTCAAATAATATTTTTTGCCCGGATATTTCAATAATTATTGAAAGCTCTGAAAACAGCAGAGCCCTGTTGTTAAACCGGAGGCCGGGGCTTATTGGTGTAATGTTTGCTTTGTATAAAGTACCTGCCGGGGTGTATATCCTGGCAGGCACCCTTTTAAAATGAGTGTTATGAGTAACAAAAAGAAGACCGTAGTCCTGGGCGCCTCTCCAAACCCCAACAGATACAGCTACCTGGCAGTTTCCAGGCTGGCAGCTCATGGTCACCCGGTCCTTGCCATCGGTAAGAAGGATGCGCAGATAGCAGATATTCCCATTACAAAAGACCATCCTGTTCATGATGATGTAGATACTGTAACTGTATACATGAACCCCGTCCGCCAGAAAGAATATTATGATTATATTATGCAGCTGCATCCCAAACGTATCATTTTCAATCCTGGCGCAGAGAACCACGAACTGGCCGAAATGGCCAGCAGTAAAGGAATTGAGCCGATAGAAGCATGTACACTGGTATTACTGTCCACAGGTCAATACTAAAACAGATCATTCCCCTTATATTGAATGGCAGACCGCAACGGGCGATATTAATTCGCTACTGCGGTCCGCCATTCGTTATTTTTCAGTAAATTCGACTATACTATTCCTGAAAACCGGCATTGCACCTTTAGATCGGCTTTTATTGTAACCACCACGCCTATTCACTCTAATCATATATATCATCATGAAATGGAGAAGATTCAATGGCGAACCGATTCATTTGCCAATTAAAGAAGAAGTGCGCCAGGCTATTATCCGGGAAACCGGCAAGGGCTTTCACTTAAAAGTATGTATTGGTACAGATTCACAGGTAAAAGGTGTTGAAACCGAATTTGCCACCGTGATCGTTTTCCTGCGTGAAGGGCATGGAGGGTTCATGTTCATCCACAATGAAAAAACACGGGACTCTTATTCTATCAAGGAGCGTATGCTCATTGAAGTGGCTAAAAGCATCGAAATTGCTTATGAGCTGTGCGATATGTTCACAGAATACGATGTGGACATGGAAGTACATGCTGACATCAACACAAATCCCCAGTTTAAGAGTAACCTGGCGCTGCGTGAAGCAATGGGTTATATCCTGGGTATGGGATTTGCCTTTAAAGCCAAACCTGACGCTTTTGCCAGCAGTTGCTGCGCCGATAAGGTCGTGAACTGACAGGCACCCAATTGGACCTCTCTTTCTCTTTTGGGTGTGTACACACCCAACGGATATTTTCCCCCCTCTCCCTGCCAAAAAATTCCCCCTTGTTATACCTTAATTCCCAAAATTTACGTTAACTTATAGCAAGATTCTGAACAACTGTAACATGCGCGCCTACACAACTGTCACACTACTGCTGGTATTGCTTATGCATTCCCAATGTAAAAAGGATAAACTGGCAGACAATCCCACTCAACAGCTACAGGGTAGCTGGAGATTACTCTATACCAGTACAGCAGCCGGACCCAAAGAATTATCGCCCGAGGGTTCCATGCGTATCCTCCAATTTAACGGCAATAAAATGCTGACCTACAGCCACGATACGCTGCTGGCAAAAGAGAGTTTCCTCATGGCCTTCAAGAGTGATAAACTGCCTTATCTGGTGGCAGACAGCGATCCCTGGAATCCGAGGATATTCAGCTGTACCATCAGTTCAGACACATTATCCCTGCTGTCCGTGCACAATAGTGCCCGGGTAGGGAAGATCTATGTGAGGGTAAAATAAACCGGGTCAGGCCGGTAAAAGGCTGCAGTTCCTAGGCAATTGCCCGGAACTGCATATTCATCTCGTCAATGAAGTTCAATATCGCGTCCCTTCCGGACTTCTTCACTGTACTTGTCACAAAGTGAGCAGGCAGGAATTCCCAGTTCTCTCTCAGTTTGTTCAGGAATGCTTTGACATTCCGGCTGGTTTCAGCCTGGGTACTTTTATCAGCCTTCGTAAATACCAGGTTGAAGGGTATCTGCCATTCCCCCAGCTGGTTAATGAAATCAATATCCAGCTTCTGCGGTGTATGCCGGCTATCTATCAGCACAAATACATTCACCAGGTTCTCCCGTTTACGGAGATAGTTCTCTATCATTTGTTCCCATTGCCTGCGCTGTGACTGGCTCACCTTGGCAAAGCCATACCCTGGCAGGTCTACCAGGTACCAGGCCTGGTTGATCAGGAAATGGTTGATCAGCTGGGTCTTACCGGGCGTTCCGGAAGTTTTGGCCAACTTGTCGTTGTTGGCCAGCATATTGATCAGGGAAGATTTTCCCACATTGGAGCGTCCTATAAAGGCATATTCCGGCAAATCCGGTTTAGGACATTTCTGCCAGTCCACATTGCTGATAAGGTATTCTGCTGATTTGATGATCATAGCTTGGTCGGATGTTTTAAATGAATGGTCAGACAACCTATTTTCTTACATTATCACATTTACACCCTAACTTTGCGGGCTATGTCAGATAATAAGATCGTACCGTTTGCCACATCAAAATTAAGCAAGAAGGAACAAATAGCGACCATGTTCAATGATATTGCGCACCGCTATGACTTTCTGAACCATTTCATGTCTTTAGGCATTGATATTCAATGGCGGAAAAAAGCGCTCAAGCAGCTTAAATCCCTGCAGCCTAAAAAGATGCTGGATGTGGCCACCGGTACCGGCGATTTTGCTATCATGGCCAATAAACTTCTCAATCCCAATACAATAACCGGTATTGACATCTCCGAAGGTATGCTCTCCTTTGGCCGGGAGAAGATAGAGAAACTAGGTCTGTCTGACAAAATAACACTTCAGCTGGGTGATAGCGAAACAATAAGTTTTCCTGACCAGACGTTTGATGCTATAACGGTAGCATATGGTGTGAGGAACTTTGAGAACCTGGAAAAAGGCCTGTCTGAAATGTTACGTGTACTGAAACCGGGAGGGAAGCTGGTAATTCTTGAGTTTTCAAATCCTACCGTTTTTCCTATTAAACAAATATATAATTTATATTTTCGTTATATTACACCCCTGATCGGGAAATGGATAGCAAGGAGTGAAGCGGCGTATACTTACCTGCCTGAATCCGTAAAGGCTTTTCCTCAAGGTCAGGAAATGTGTAATATTTTAACTAATACCGGTTTCCAAGCAGTAACATGCAAAAAGCTCACATTCGGCATCAGCTCTATTTATTGCGCGTCCCGCTGGTAATATTACTGGCAATCCTATGGAATACCTCCGGCGTAAAAGCGCAGGACGTTATCCACATGGAAGAACATGATGCCAAGCCCTATTACTTTGGTATTACCCTGGCCGCCAACAATTCAAACTTTAAGTTGTTTCATGACGAGATCTTCCTGAAACAGGACTCTATCATGGTAGCAGAACCGTTGAAAACTTTCGGGTTCAACCTGGGTCTGCTGGGTAACGTACGCCTGAGCGACTTTTTTGACCTGCGCTTCAATCCGCAGTTATTATTTGCTTCCAAAAACCTTTACTATAAAGAGAACTTCCCTACCCGGGAAACTACCAAGAACATAGAATCCATCCTGCTCAGCTTCCCTGTACAGGTAAAGTTCAAATCAGACCGTATCGGTAACATGCGCGTATACACGATTGCCGGCCTGAAGTATGACTATGACCTGGCCTCCAATGCACGCGCACGCCGTGCAGAAGACCTGGTGAAGATCAGGAAGAGCGATTATGGCTATGAATTTGGCGCCGGGTTCGAATTCTACTTCCCCAGCTTCATCTTCTCTCCTGAATTCAAGATCAGCAACGGTATCGGAAATGTGCATGTGAAAGATAAAAACCTGCGCTACTCCAATGTGATCGATAAGCTGCAATCCAGGATGATCGTATTCTCTATACACCTGGAAGGATAATCTATCTCCAGCTTTCTTATCTTTGCTGCATGCAGCAATATTTAATCCGCAATATCTCTGTGGTGAACGAAGGCACAACCACAGTTCAGGACGTATATATAAAAGATGGCCGTATTGAAAAGATAGCTCCTCAGCTGAACATAAGCGGCCAGTACACAGAGATCAACGGGGAAGGTAAACATCTTCTGCCCGGGGTGATTGATGACCAGGTACATTTCAGGGAACCAGGCCTCACCCATAAAGCTACCATCTATACAGAATCAAAGGCAGCTATTGCCGGCGGCACCACCAGCTTCATGGAAATGCCCAATACACAACCGGCGGCACTTACACAGGAATTACTGGAAGATAAATATAAGATCGCGGCCAACAGCTCTCTGGCCAACTACTCTTTCTTCATGGGCGTAGCCAACGATAATGCAGAGGAAGTACTGCGCACCAATGAAAAGAAGAACGAGATCTGCGGTGTAAAGATCTTCATGGGCTCTTCTACCGGCAATATGCTGGTAGACAATTACCTTACTCTGGAGCGTATCTTTTCCGGCAGTGAACTGCTCATCGCCACACACTGTGAAGATGAAAAGATCATCAAAGCCAATATGGAGAAATACAAACAGGAAGTAGGCGCAGAAAACCTTACAGCGGCTTATCATCCACTCATCCGTAACGAGGAAGGCTGTTTTGAATCGTCCCTGGTTGCTATCCAGTTCGCAAAAAAATTCAACTCAAGGTTACATATCCTGCATATCTCTACTGAGAAAGAATTACAGCTCTTCAGTAACATGCTGCCACTGGCGGAAAAACGTATCACAGCTGAAGTATGTGTACATCACCTCTACTTTACCGCAGATGATTATGCGCGTTATGGCAACCTGATCAAATGTAATCCTGCTATCAAAGCAGAACATAATAAACACGGCCTGTGGAAAGGATTGCTGGATGACAGGCTGGACATTATTGCCACAGACCATGCTCCGCACACATGGGAAGAAAAACAGCAACCTTACCTGCAGGCGCCCTCCGGCGTACCATTGGTACAGCATAGCCTGCTGATGATGCTGGAACATGCAGCATTGGGCAATATCACACTGGAAAAAGTAGTGGAGAAAATGAGCCATGCACCAGCCATCTGCTTCCAGATAAAAGAAAGAGGATATCTCCGTGAAGGGTACTTCGCCGATTGCGTGATCGTAGACCTGCAACAGGCTACTATGGTAGATAAACATAACGTCTACTACAAATGCGGCTGGTCTCCCTTTGAAGAACATACCTTCCCTGCAGCAGTGACACATACCTTTGTAAATGGTCACCTGGCATATGAGAACGGACAGTTCAATGAATCTGCCAAAGGCCAGAGACTGCTGTTTAACAGGTAATTATCCTGTGTCATAAAGCATTTTAATCCTCCGGTCCGCTCCGGAGGATTTTTTATTATGGAATTTTTCTGCTATATCATCTATAAAGGAGCCAACAGCATTTCTTATATTCACTAAAAATACCTGTGCATGGAACTGGACAAAACAACCTACTACGATCTATCTATCTTCAACCGTGACGAGGAATATTCCCTGTTCCATAAACTCGATTTCACTACTACATCAGGCGGAAGGGATTACCTCAGACAACTGTTCAGTACTCCGTTAAAAGATATAACGTCAATAGAACAACGTCAGCAAACGTTACAATATATCCTGAAAGAAGAAGACAGCTGGCCTGCAGATATCTCCAATGGCACTATTGTAGTGATGGAGAATTACCTGGAAGCACAAATAGAACCTATCAGTAATCCGGAAGGACTATCATTGCTGGTAAGCGCTGTGCTGACCAAAACCATCTATGCACCTGACTTTGGCTTCATTAAATTCTCCTTTACCCAGTTGCTGGCGCTGCTGAAAGGTTTCCGCATGCTCGAGGAAAAATTCAATACAGACCAGACGCCAAAGGTTTTAAAACAACTGCTGGACAGGGCCCACCACCTGCTATACCAGAAAGAATTTAATGACATCATTGCCGCCAACGAAAGTGGCCCGGTATCTTTCGTACAGATATTACGATATGATCATTATATCCGCAAGAAACACCGTAAAACTATTTCCGAGCTGTTAGACATTTACCGCAGGCTGGATGCCTATTATGCCATGGCAAAAGCAGTACGGCATTTTAACCTGCAGTTTCCCACTTTCGAAGATACCTCCCATCCTTTTGTAGAGCTGAAAGACCTGTATCATCTTATCATTCCCAAGCCCGTGGCGTATGATATCGGGCTGAAACCACAGTCGCATTTCCTGTTCCTTACAGGCGCCAATATGGCCGGAAAAACAACTTTCATCAAAGCTGTAGGAGTAGCCGTATTCATGGCGCATATAGGTATGGGCGTACCCGCCGGTAGCATGAAGCTGAGCTTCTTTAACGGTATCTTCAGTAACATACAGGTACAGGACAATATCTTCAAAGGGGAAAGCTTCTTTTTCAATGAAGTACAAAGGATCAAGAACACTATCGTTACAATAAACGATAACAGGAAATGGCTGGTGCTGATAGATGAGATGTTCAAAGGAACAAATGTGGAAGATGCTAAAAACTGTTCTCTGGCGGTTATAAACGGGTTACTGAAAAGTACCAACTGCCTGTTCATCTTATCCACGCACCTGTACGAAATTGCAGACGAGCTGCGTAATGCACCAAATATTATGTTCAAGTATTTTGAATCTGAAGTGATAGATGATAACCTGTACTTTACCTATCAGCTGAAAGAAGGGATCGCAAAAGAGAAGATAGGTTACCTGATACTAAAAAGGGAGAAGGTACTTGAATTGCTTGATCAGATAAAATAAACAAAATGAACAAAAACGGGAATGGGCGGATTTCTTAAATTCGCCCATTTTCAGTTAAATAGTCATCCATGATTGTTAAAACCTTTGGTAGCGCTGTACAAGGCGTAGAAGCCATTTCCATTGTAATAGAAGTTAACGTATCTCCCAAAGGCACTCAATTTTACATTGTAGGATTACCTGATAGTGCTGTCAAAGAAAGTGAACGGCGTATTGAATCTGCCATCACAGATCTTGGATATAAATTCCCCCGTTTCAGAACAGTTGTTAACATGGCCCCGGCTGATATCAGGAAGGTAGGCTCGGCTTATGATCTGCCCATAGCATTAGGGCTGCTGGCTGCTTCCGGGCAGATAGACGGGGCAATATTATCCCGGTTCACAATCATGGGAGAACTGTCTTTAGATGGTACTGTATTGCCTATCAGGGGAGCCCTACCAATAGCTATAAAAGCAAAACAGGACGGCTTCAGCGGTCTGATCGTTCCTTCCAGGAATGCACAGGAAGCTGCAATGGTGAATGGGTTGGATGTTTACGCTGTTGGTCATCTCAGAGAAGTACTTAAATTGCTGGAAGCGCCGGATGCTGTTCCTCCCGTCAAAGTGGACATACAAAAGATACTCTCCCGGCGGGATCACTTTGACATCGACTTCAACGATGTTAAAGGACAATACAATGTGAAACGGGCTATGGAATTAGCTGCCGCAGGCGGACATAACGCCTTGATGATAGGCCCTCCTGGAGCGGGTAAAACCATGCTGGCCAAACGTCTTTGTACCATTTTACCTCCTCTGAGCCTGAATGAAGCGCTGGAAACAACCAAGATCCATTCAGTAGCGGGTAAACTGCTTTCTGATATTTCTCTTATCACACAAAGACCCTTCCGCTCTCCACACCATAGTATAAGTGATACCGCCCTGGTAGGTGGAGGACGTTTTCCACAACCAGGAGAAATATCATTGGCGCACAATGGTGTATTGTTCCTGGATGAACTGCCTGAGTTCAGCAGGGCCGCCCTGGAAGTATTACGGCAACCAATTGAAGACCGGCGGGTTTCTATTTCAAGAGCATTACAGACGGTTGATTTCCCTGCAGGTTTTATGCTGATCGCTTCCATGAATCCATGCCCCTGCGGTTTCTTCACCCATCCTGAGAAACCATGTACCTGCGTACCCGGTACAGTACAGAAATATCTGAATAAAGTATCCGGCCCACTCATGGACAGGATAGACCTGCATATAGAAGTAACTCCGGCGCCGATACAATCTCTTCTGGATGATACCGTAGAAGAATCCAGTGAAACTATCAGAAGCAGAGTAGTGATGGCGAGAGAAATACAAATACAACGCTTTAAAGTATATGATGATATACATTGTAACGCACAGATGAATAGCCAGCTATTAAAAAAATTCTGTAAACTGAATAATGAAACAGAAACACTCCTCAGAAATGCTATGCATAGACTGAAACTCTCAGCCAGAGCGTATGACAGGATATTGAAAGTTAGCCGTACTTCAGCAGATCTTGCAGGAAGTGAACAGGTTGAAACGACGCATATCATTGAAGCAATTCAGCACAGGAGCCTGGATAGAGAGAATTGGTGGGATAAGTAATTAACTGAAAGAGGCTGTATCAAAGGTATGATACAGCCTCCTTAGCCTGAAATTTAAATACCTCAATAGCTCGGCGCCAGTTCTGCACCTTTATATTCTTCAGATAACTTCTTCTGTATCTCAGGCGGAACAGGTGCATATTCAGCAAACGCTGCATTGATCTTTGCTTTACCCTGTGTAACATTCCTTAAAGCAGCATACAGCTTATCCAGCTCCGCCTGCGGCGTACGTGCCTTTATAACCTGGTAACCGTTCAGGGTATCCATCCCGGTTATAACACTACGGCGGCTTTGCAGCTCTCCCATGATATCTCCCATCATACTATCCGGAGCGGTGGTCTCAAGGTCAAAAACCGGCTCCAGCAACTGGGGAGAAGCCTGGTGAAAGGCGTCCCTGAAAGCCATCATACCGGCGATCTTAAAAGAAATATCATTACTGTCTACCGGGTGCATCTTACCATCATATACACTGACACGGATATCCCTTACATAAGAACCCGTCAGCGGCCCTTCCTGCATCTTTTCCATAATACCTTTGAGGATAGAAGGCAGGAAACGGCTGTCTATGGCCCCTCCTACTATACAGTTATTGAACACCAGCTTGCCTCCCCAGGTCAATGCTATCTCTTCCGTATCACGTACGGGATGTTCTTTATAGGGAGGCATTCCTTCATAATATGGCTCTATGGTCAGAAATACTTCTCCGAACTGCCCTGCTCCGCCGGATTGCTTTTTATGCCGGTAAGTAGCATTGGCCGGCTTACGGATGGTTTCTCTGTAAGGGATCTTCGCCGGTAAAAATTCAACGTGCATCCTGTAGATATTCTCCAGCCTCCAACGGGTCAATGCAAGGTGCAGGTCTCCCTGTCCGTGAAGAATAACCTGCTTCAGCTCACGGTTATATTCTATTTCCAATGTAGGGTCTTCCATATGGATCTCACTCAACACCTCTCCCAGCTTTTCATCGTCTCCCTTATTAGTGGCCTCTATGGCTACGCGCACCTTGGGACGTGGAAAATCTATAGGATGTACCTGTTTGCCATATTGCTTATCACTTAAAGTATGATTGGTAAGTGTATTCTTTAATTTAAGCGTACAACCAATATCTCCTGTACGCAGTATCTCTGCATTCTGCCGGTTCTTACCGTCGGTAATAAAGAGCTGGTTCAGTCGCTCGGCAGTATTGCCTTTTTCATTATACAATTCAGCCCCTGCCTTTACCTCACCGGAGAGTACTTTAAAGAATGAGAGGCGCCCAATATGAGGTTCCAGCAGGGTCTTAAAGATGAACAATACCGGCGGACCAGCAGGATCGCAGGGAATGGGACTCCCATCTTCGGCCTGTTCGGGCGGCATTTCCAGGGAGGAAGGCGCCACATTGTCAATAAATCCCATCAACCGGCCGCTACCCATATTATTGGTGGCTGATAAGCAGAAGACGGGGAACACCTGGTGTTTCAGCATACCTATTTTCAGTCCCTGGCGCAGTTCATCCTCATCCAGGTTCCCTTTTTCGAAATACTGCTCCATCAGGGTATCGTCATTCTCTGCCGCTTTTTCAACCAGTTCATTATGCAGGCGTTCTGCCTGTTCTTTTTCACTGTCCGGGATAGGCAGTTTTTCAGGTTTGCCGCCATTTTCCGGGAAACGGTAGAGGGTCATTTTCAACAGGTCTATAACACTGTTAAAACCCGGCCCCTGGTTTACAGGGTATTGCATGATGGTCACCGCTGTACCGAATACCTTCCGGGCCTCTTCCACTGTACGGGTGAAATTGGCCTGTTCAGTGTCCAGCTGGTTAACTGCCAGAATAGTTGGTTTCTGATATTTATCCACATAGTCCCATATCTGGGAGGTACCTACTTCTACACCATATTGGGCATTGAGCAGTAGCAGGGCGGTATCGCATACCCGGATAGAGGAAATGATCTCTCCTATAAAGTCTTCCAGGCCGGGCGTATCAATGATATTGATCTTATAGTCCCGCCATTCTGTATGCAGGCAGGTGGCGTAAACCGAGCTGCCGCGGTCATGCTCTACCTCATGATAGTCGGAAACGGTGTTCCTTTCTTCAACGGTACCGCGTCTGGGAATAATCCCGGCTTCGAACAGCATTGTTTCGCAAAGAGTGGTCTTTCCGCTCTTGGCGGCGCCCAATAATACTATGTTTCTGATGTGTTTCTCATCATAGGTCTTCATAACGTAAGAATTAACTGGTTTTTCAACCCGGGCGGGCTGATCTTTGAAAAATAAGAAAGGATTGCCGTTTTGGTGGTTTCAGCCGTAGCTAGTATTATGTGACCGATTCTGAGTATTAAGTTACTTTATTTTCCTGAGCGGAAGCAATTAAAAAAACGGGGCCGGCTATCTTTAAATGACTGCATTCCAACTTCCTACGGAAAGACTTATTCTATAGTATCAGTAACAATTTTTTAAATGTGTTGCAACACTTATATTGATGTACCTTTGCAACCTAGACTGTCTTTTTGCATCATGAAACTGTTCTTACATTATCTGAAGAGTTATAAGTGGTTAATAGCACTGGCGCTGCTTTTAGCTACCATTAACCAGGTATTCTCGTTACTGGACCCGTATATATTCGGGAGGATGATAGACCTTTTTGCTTCACATCCGCACACTACTGACAAAGGGGTTCCACGTACGCAAAGTGACTATACGAATGGCGTAATATTATTACTCCTGGCATCTATCGGCGTAGCTATGGTGTCCCGTATTGCCAAAGCGTTCCAGGACTATTTTGTCAACGTCATCATCCAGAAATTCGGCGCCCGTATTTATACTGACGGATTACGCCATTCGCTGCGCCTTCCTTATCAACAGTTTGAAGATCAACGTAGTGGGGAAACACTGGCGGTCCTGCAGAAAGTAAGGACCGATAGTGAAAAATTCATCACGTCGTTCGTGAACGTACTGTTCGTCACCCTTGTGGGAGTTGTATTTGTTATGATCTACGCATTCCGCGTGCACTGGAGCCTGGTATTCGT
Organism: Chitinophaga tropicalis; assembly: GCF_009758205.1. Taxonomy (GTDB): domain Bacteria; phylum Bacteroidota; class Bacteroidia; order Chitinophagales; family Chitinophagaceae; genus Chitinophaga; species Chitinophaga tropicalis. The sequence goes on along the minus strand of NZ_WRXN01000017.1, from coordinate 15,830 downwards.
ATACTTTGGCGGCTGCCTGCTGCTGGGATGGCTCATGAATGTGCTGAGCAAGAAGATCAAGACCATACAGAAGACCATCGTCAAGGAAACTACCATGCTGGCAGGAGCCACTACAGAATCCCTGCGTAACATTGAACTGGTAAAAAGCCTGGGGCTGACCCACCAGGAGATCAGGCGACTGAACTCCACTACCATCCGCATCCTGATGCTGGAACTGAAGAAAGTACGCAGTATCCGCAGTATCAGCTTTGTACAGGGTACCTTTGTGAACTTTCTCCGCCAGGTCATCCTCTTCCTCCTGCTGTTCCTGATCTACAGGGACACAGTATCAGTAGGACAGATGTTCACCCTGCAGTTGTACTCTTTCTTTATTTTCGGGCCATTACAGGAGCTGGGTAACATCATCCTGGCCTACCGCGAAGCGCAGGTTTCCCTGCTCAATTTTGAGAGGATCCTCAACACACCGGTAGAAGAAACCCCTGCACAACCGGTGCCGATCAACAGGATCGATAAGCTGACCTTCAGACAGGTAGGCTTTAAACATCTGACCGCCACTACCAAGGCATTGGATAACATCAACTTCTCCGTGAACGTAGGTGAAACCATTGCCTTTGTAGGCCCTTCCGGCTCAGGGAAAACCACATTGGTAAAATTACTGGTAGGCCTGTACTCGCCGCAGGAAGGAAATATCCTGTACAACAATGTGGACAGCCAGGAGATAGACATCGAGGAACTGCGTTACCAGATAGGTTTCGTAACACAGGATACCCAGCTGTTTTCCGGTACTATCAAAGAAAATCTCCTGTTCGTGAATCCCCGGGCTACTGATGAAGACATCATCCAGGTATTGAAACAGGCCAGTGCCAATACCCTGCTGGAAAGAGCAGATAACGGCCTGGATTCCGTGATAGGAGAAGGCGGTATGAAGATCTCCGGCGGAGAAAAGCAACGCTTGTCCATTGCCAGGGCATTACTGCGCCAGCCAAGACTGCTGGTGTTTGATGAAGCCACTTCAGCACTGGACTCTATCACCGAAGAATCTATTACCAACACAGTAAGGGATATCACGTCTACCCGGGAGCATATCACCGTGATGATCGCACACAGGTTATCCACTATTATGCATGCCGACAGGATATATGTGCTGGAAAAAGGCAGGATCACAGAAACCGGTACGCACACTTCATTGCTGGCTGAAAAAGGCCTCTATTATGCAATGTGGCGGCAACAAATTGGAGAGAGAGAAGTATCTTTGCGCCATGAGTAAAAAGCGACCTGGTTATCTATTGAGCCTCCTATCTATGAAATGCCCTCATTGCAGGAGAGGTGACATGTTTAAGGAAAAGAATGCATACCTGCATCTCTCAAAGCTCTTTCACATGCATGAGCGTTGTCCTGTATGCGGACAGAAGTATGAACTGGAAACAGGTTTCTGGTTTGGTACGGGTTATGTCAGCTATGCACTGGCGGTTGCCCTGTCTGTAGCTACGCTGATCGCTTACTGGGTATTTTTCGGTCTGTCCTGGGAAGATAACAGCGTATATATCTGGCTGGGAGTTAACGGCGGGATATTATTGCTATTGCAGCCCTGGCTGATGAGGATAAGCAGGGTAATATACCTTTACTTCTTTGTCTATTATGATGAAAGCACGGCAGATCTGCCGGAGAAATAAAAAAAGGGGGATATCAGTGATATCCCCCTTTTTCTTTATTTAAAATCAATCGGAATAGCTACTTTCACACTGAAATTCCTTCCCATATTATACACACCCACACGGCCTGTTGCTTCATTTTCAGGAGCATATTTCAGCCTGCTGAGGTGATTCTGGTACGCCACATCAGTAATGTTATTGGCGGCCACATGCAGGGAGAACAACACTTTATTCTTCTTATTCACAAAATCGGTCCCTATACCTGCATTCAGCAACGTATATCCTTTGGTAGTAGTTTCTGTCTGGTAAGCATAGAACACATCGTTTTGTGCAAATGTCAGGTCCATCTGTACACCTGCATAAGCATTCTGCATCACTCCTCCTACTTTTTTGAACCTCCCTTTCAGCTCTGATATCCAGCGGGCAGCAGGAATATTAGGCAGGTATTTGGTAGAGTCTGTTGCACTGGAGATCACACCTCTTACATAAGAGAACGTGTTCTCAAAATGCAGCCAGTCTATCGGATGCGGATGAATGTCCAGCGTAAACTCCCCACCATACAGGTTAGCTGTGCTCTGCTGGTATTTGAATGCAGCATATCCTTCATCATTATCTGTTGCGGGAATAGAATCACCACCGGCAGCATTCACCAGTTTACGGGCATAGATGAAGTTGCTGATATGATTGTAGAACAGGCTGGCGCTTGCTGACACGTGCATGGAATTAAATTCAACGCCCACATCTCCCTGGGTGCTCACTTCCGGTTTCAGGTCCTGGTTGCCATATTCGTATTTGATAGTGCCTTCATGCACACCGTTGGCTGCCAGTTCTGAAATGTTAGGAGCCCTGAAACCACGTGCAGCGTTCAGTTTCAGCGTAACACGATCGCTGGCCAGGTAGCTTACGCCCACACTACCGGACGCATTGGAGAAATTGCGGTCTACCACTCCGAATTTCGTCTCCCCTCCTGTTTCCAGCAGTTTGGTTTTCATATTACGGCTGTCGAAGCGTAATCCGCCGCTCAGTGTCAGCTTATCAAATGTTTTGCTGGTCACGGCAAATACGCCGGCATCGAACAGGTCATAAGCGGGGATCAGTTGTTCTTCTCCGCCTATAGTGTTCTGTTGTTTCATTCCATTCACACCAATAGTTGTCTGCCAGCCATTCATTTCAGGCAGGTAGTAACGGAGGCTGTAATTGAAGGTGTTGAGCTTCAGGAAAAGGTCCGGATCGTTCGGGTCCAGGACATTGCCCAGCTCTTTACGGCGATTCCACTGATAGCCCAGCGTCAGCGCCAACCGGCCACCATTGCTCAGGTAAACGTTATTATCCCATACCAGTTTCTGGTGAGTGATCTTTTGCTTGGGCAGGCCAATACTGTATGATTTGAAATCATCATCCGTAGCTACTGCTTCATCGGCCACACCGTTATTGTTCACCGGTTTGATGAACTGTCCCTGTTCGTTACGGTCTCCTTCCACCAGTCCCAGTTCCTGGTTAAAGGAAGTGAAACGCAGTGTAGAGGAACCCCATTGTTTATTCAGGCCAATGCTACCACCATAGTTGGTATTCCTGAATTTCGAGTTGTATACGTAACCATCATATTTATTTTTATAATCGTGTGCAAACTTCTGCGTACCAAAGACGCTCCAGGTGAAGCCTTTCTGTGTGGTACCTGCAATGTCTGCATGATAGGAGATCTGTCCGTTATTGGTCAGGTAATTGGCGGCTACATTTCCTTTCACATGTCCGGCTGCAACAGCTCCCGGCGGAACGATGTTTACCACACCGGCCAGCGCGTCTGATCCATAAACAAGGGAAGCAGGTCCTTTCAGCACTTCTACTTTACCAACGTTATAATCGTCTATTTCGATACCATGTTCATCCCCCCATTGCTGTCCTTCCTGTCTTACTCCATCACCTACCACTACAACACGGTTATAACCAAGACCACGGATAAAGGGTTTAGAAATTGCCGGGCCGGTAGTCAGCTGACTAACACCTGGCAGTTTGGCAATAGCATCGATAATATTGGTGGAGATGTTGGCATCAAGATAATCTCTCCTTATCACACTTACCGGAGTAGGTGTTTTCCTGAGTGTAGTGGCCAGATTCACACCTGTGATCACCACTTCATTCTTTTCTATCAGTGTTTCTGAGAGGGCAAAGCTGGCAGTAGTGGCCCCATTGATCTGAACAACTTCAGTATGGGCGGCATATCCGATAAAATGTACCTCTACAAGATATTTTCCTTTCGGCAGGTTTTTAATTTCATATTGTCCCTGGGCATTGGCAGAAGCGCCCACATGCAGGTCCGGAAGGTATACTGTAGCTCCGGGTAAAGGGTTATTGGATGATTTATCTGTAATAGTACCGCTCAGGGAATTGCCGGCATCATCCCCCGGTAAAACAGCTGCAAAAGCAGCAGATTGTAACACAGCGAGTACACCTGTTATGATAACACGTAAATAGTGCATAGAAATTTAATTTGTAGACGATAGTACATGCCTCAGCTATATGCTGCTGCAATAGTAAAAACAAAGGACATCCATGTCCGCATTAAATGAGAGAGATAACCGGGGGAGCTCGTGGAGATAACATCCTGTGAGGCACATAACTCAACACAGGAATTACCGGCGTGGGAAACCGCCAGATGATATGCTGTACCAGCGCGCTGTAAAAGAATACGCCGGTATGTTCGTATGGTTCAGGATCTACCTGCTGCAGGAAACCGCAATGCAGGTGCTTAACGGAAAAGGCAGGATCTGTATGGTGCACGGGAACGTCTTCCGTATCCTCGTGCGGAAAGAACTGGTGGATAAACGCCCTGGGGGTGATGTTTATGGTAAACACCGTCAGGAGTATGACCGCCAATACCTTATATAGACCCTTTACCTTAATCATGAGTTTGACAAGGCAAAGGTAGGGAATTAATGCAACAATGTTGCTTGTAATATTAAGAAGGTGGCGCATCAGCTTAAAATCTTAGCCGGCCAGAAGCAAAAGCGATTTCATGTACAGTTTCCTCCGGTTAAATATGGCATAAAGATCCAAACTGATGCATTACCATTAAGAGACAGAGCCTTAGAGTTGCAGGTCAAACAATTTCTTTACCCCTTCACTTTCAGCATACTGCGCAAATGCTGATACACCCCATTCTGCAAACGGGCATAGAAAATCCCCGTTGCCAGGTTACCACTATCAAATTGAACAGTATATTCCCCTCCGGGCTGCACCTTATTAACCGGGGTAGCCACCAGGCGGCCCATGGTATCAAAGATCTGGATCAGGGTATGTCCGCCCCTGGTCTTATACTTCAGTGTGGTAGTGGTGACAAAAGGATTCGGATAGTTGGTGATCAGGTTTTTACTGCCGTTATTAATATCGTCTATAGAAGTGATAGTACCACAGGCAATGCCGCTTACTATTGGCAGTCGCTGGTAATCCTTGAACAGGATAGTTTGCAGGGTGGTATTATCCACACAGAACCATTGTTCCAGCAGGGAAGCATATACAGAGCGGAAATCGTACTGCATAGGCATGTTATCATTTACGGCGGCGGAGGTAGGAATTTCGGGGGATGAACCTAACACGCCCTGCAGCACATAATCACCAAAAATGATCATAGGAGCAGCTGCGCCATGGTCTGTACCCATACTGCCGTTAGATTTTATACGGCGGCCAAACTCGGAGAAGGTCATTCCCACAACGCGCCTGGAAGCTTTCAATTTAGTAAGGTCATCCATGAAGGCCTTGATGGAGCCAGACAGATCTCCCAACAGCTCTGCATGGGTACCTTTAGCGGTACTTCCTGCCTGGGCCTGGTTGGCGTGAGTGTCATAGAAACCATGCTGCACCATATAGAGACGGGTTTTCAATCCGCCGGCTATGAGACGGGCCACGATCTTCAGCTGTTCTGCCAGCCTGTTGTCCGGATAAGGGCTCTGTGAAGTAACACTGGCAGCGGCTTTCTTAATGGCATTGGCAAACTTGTTGGACTGTTTGGCAATCAACCGGATATACTCCAGTTCCACACCAGCATGAGTATTAGGAACGGGGTCCATGATATCTTCCACCAGGTTATAGAAATCTGTAGAGCTGGAGATAGTGATGGCCATGTTGGAATCAGCGCCCTGGAAAACAGGAGAGGTGATGGAACCTATCTGTATTGCCAGCGGATCGCTGTCTTCATAAGCATCCGGGTAGTCCGGGTATTGTGTTTCCAGGTAACGGCCCGCCCAGCCTGTATCCAGTATCTGATTGGCATCAGAACCGGTCAGCCAGATATCTGTAGCGCGGAAGTGGGAATAGTCAGGCGAAGGATATCCTACACTCTGTACAATACATACCTTACCGTTCTCATAGAGCTGCTGTATTCCTGTCATAGCAGGATGCAGGCCTGTTTTAATATTGTTGGCCAGGGGCAATACCTGTCCCTGTGGAATGGCGATATTGGTACGGGCAGCCTGGTAGTCGGCATACACATCCAGTGGCACTACCATGTTAAGACCGTCATTACCACCAATCAGCTGGATCATTACCAGTACATGATCATTATCTTCTGCCGATTTCGCTAACGCACTCAGCAACGAGGACGTGCCGAATGCTTTTACCGAGAACCCATTTATAAAAGTAGGCAGGGCTGCTGCCTGAGCGGAATATTTAAGGAAATTTCTGCGTTTCATAGTTTTAGGTCTTTCAGATCAGGATAGTTGATATTCTGACATGTTCATAAGATACTTATACAGCGTTTGCAGACGGCTTTCCACTGTATTACGGTTAGCGGAGGTCGGGTTTGTTTTCCATTTATCCCAGGCCTCTGTCCAGTAATAATCACTGTCAGGGCTCTGGCCGCTGAGCAGGATCAGATTCTTAAGCCTGGCTTTGGAATTGTCTGATAACGGCATCCTGTAAAGCAGGTCCAGCGAGTCCTGGATAAGAACAACAGGATTGCCTGGTTCTGATAATTTATCTGCAAATGCCAGTACGTCTATCTTTACGCCGCCAAAACCTCCTGAGCTGATCATTGAATCGCTCATCATATTACGCTTGGGCAGGGTGTCAGTGTTGATCCACATTTCATGGTACTGTGGTTCCTGGCGATAGGCTTCCCATCCTGCCACCAGCGGAGGATCTCCTATGTCCTGCAGCATTCTGCCGGTATGTTCACGCAGCCTGTCCAGCGATTCAAACCTGCTCATATAATCTGTCGGGAACTCTACACCAAATTCACGGCACAGACCTACGGTAAAGTCGACCGGGCTTTTGATCAGCGCAGACATATTCAACGGATCAAAGAAATGCTCGCTTTTAAACAAAGCCTTGAGCACGGGTTTGATGTCGTACAGGTTATCCCGGAAGATCTGTGCCAGCGGGGTGATCACGTTCTGTTCTACAGCAGCATCGATCTGGTAATACACAAAAAAGCGGTAGATCTTACGGCAGATGAACTTGGATACTTCGTGCTGTTCAAAGATGATATCAAGCAGATCATCCAGTTCAGTAGCGCCTTCTGCACCTGATTTACCGGCTATCTTCCGGTTATTATAGAAGCTGGAAAATTCCTTGTTGGTAATAACGTGCTGGGTAGATTCAAAGTAAGATGTCATTGACACCGGTTCTATTCTGAAGCCGGTAAGTACCTGGGCGGTAGCCCTTACATCTTCTTCTGTATAGTGGGAATCGGGCCCCTTCCCTACTGTGAACAGTTCGTGCAGTTCGCGGCCATAGTTCTCGTCAGGGCTTTCTTTTCCGTTCAGATAGCCGTTGAGGTATTTCAGCATGGCCGGATCGAGTGTCACGGCTTTGGTAAGCGTCTTGAAATTGCCTGTAGCGTTGGCCCGCAACATGGTGTTGTATTTGTATATATAGCGGGCGTCGTTCACCATGGTCAGTTCTGTAGGAAAATGGTTGTGCCAGAAGAGCACCATTTTTTCCTGGATGCTGCGTCCCTGGTTGATCATTACATCCATCCACCATGCCTTATAGGATGGCCAGCGGTTCCTGTCCAGGTCTCCATCTTCAGGAGGGGGAGCTGAGTTCACCCAGGTGGCGCCGGGAGCAATACCTGTTGCATCGTCTCCGTATGTATTCAGAGGTTGCGTGGTAACAGTATTGGTGGTATTGATCAGCGCTTCTACTGCAGCGTCCATGGTGAGTCCTTTGCACCAGGTAATGTCTTCCGGTGTGGCTCCGAACATGGTACGTTTCAACAGGTGAACTACCTGCGCTGTACCAAACTCTCCTGTATAGGGAGCAAGGCCTGAATCCGTGCGGCCGGTAGCGATGCTGGCATCCGCTTTCACTGTTTGCTGGCGCCTGGAGGGAAGCGTAAGGAATTGTCTGCGATCCATAGAACTATGATATGGTTGTATATTTAATAGGGAATGTTTTTGCTGATATAGGCTAATACACAGGTATCCAAATTCGCTCCCAAATTAATAAAAAGTTTAATTCAATAAGATTATTTTATTGGTGACGGGGCATATTGACACAAAAATGGCTGACTATCATGTTTTTAGTCAGCCTCTTTGCTTATATCGGCATATGATCAAATACGTTCTATTATACCGGCAATTCCTTGTCCGCCGCCAACGCAGGCAGTCACAATGCCGTATTTCTTATCCAGGCGCTTTAGGTCATTCAGTATCTGTACGGTCAGTTTTGCACCGGTGCAACCCAGCGGGTGCCCCAGAGCTATAGCGCCACCGTTGATATTGACTATCTCGGGATCAATGCCCAGTTCACGGATCACCGCAACAGATTGTGAGGCAAAGGCTTCATTCAGCTCTACCAGGCTGATATCCTGCAGGGATTTACCAACCTGCTGTAATGCCTTGGGTATAGCGGCAACAGGGCCAATACCCATAATACGCGGATGTACCCCGGCAGATGCGCAGGCTACCAACCGGCCAATGGGTTGTAAGTTCAGCTCTTTCACCATCGTTTCGCTCATTACTATTACGAATGCAGCACCATCTGAGGTTTGCGAAGAGTTGCCTGCCGTAACACTGCCGCCGGCAGCAAAAACAGGCTTCAGTTTTGCCAGCGCCTCTGCAGAGGTATCAGCACGTGGGCCTTCGTCAGTGTCTACTGTGAAATTGCGTGTTTGCTTCCTGCCCTTTTCATCCACATATACTTCTTCCACATTGATAGGCAGGATACCGCTCTTAAAGTACCCGTTCTCTATGGCATTCAGGGCTCTCTGGTGAGATCTGAGCGCAAAGGCGTCCTGGTCTTCGCGGGAGATATTATATTCCTTGGCTACTGCTTCTGCTGTGAGCCCCATTCCCAGGTAATATTCGGGAGTGGTGCTGGCTACTTTGTAATTAGGTACTGTTTTCCAGCCTGCTACGGGAACGAGGCTCATGCTCTCTGTTCCCCCGGCTATAATACAATGAGCCATGCCTGATTGTATCTTGGCTGTGGCGATGGCAATGGTTTCCAGTCCGGAGGCACAGTAACGGTTTACCGTCACGCCTGGTACTTCGATACCGAGTGCCCTCACCGAGATCATTCTGCCTATCTGTAAGCCTTGTTCGGCTTCCGGTACGGCATTACCTACTATGAGATCGTCTACCCGCTTTGGGTCAAGCTGCGGGACGCTTTTCAACAGGCCGGTTATAACGTCTACGGCCAGATCGTCAGGCCGGTAGAAGCGGAAGCCGCCACGTTTGGCCTTACCTACGGCGGTTCTGTATCCGGCTACAATGTATGCTGTTTCCATTTCTTTAACGCTCCTTTTTGGGCAAAATGCCCTGTTTTTTTATTTAAGTTAAAGAAGTTTTGTCAAATATGGAGTAAGATGTTAAATTTGCAACCCATTACTGACTCTGTAGCTCAGTTGGTAGAGCAGCTGACTCTTAATCAGCGGGTCTAGGGTTCGAGTCCCTACAGGGTCACCAATAAATTAGAAGCTTCAAGTTTAAGGACTTGGAGCTTTTTTGTTTTTATTACTTTTATATATTATTCTCATTATCAACCTTAGCAAGGTTCGAGTCGTGTTGGGGCGTGATACTCTCTTTTGAGAGGACAATCCAGATCCTGTAGCTTAGTATTCCATGTTTATCTTATTACAAATGGTCTATAATCAATAATCTCAGTCGGTTTAAAATTAAATTTGCCAAAAATTCCGTCTATTAATAGTACTGTTTTCAGGTAAATTTATTGTACCAACCATTCCAAATACTTCCCGCCTTCGCAGCAACTATTACTGTTTCTATTAAAATGAATAAGTATAAAAATAACAGTCATAGTGAGAGCTTAAAACTCCTCTTTTAATTCAACAAAATCATATCCCAATATTTCAAAATAGTTCTCATCAAGCTGCTCACCTTTAAAGTGAGCAATCATCCGTTTTGCTTCTTCCAAATATTTTGGTTCTTTTATTATGGTAAAGTTTCCATCAATCAAGACAAGAACTTACCGAAGTTAATGAATCAATCAACTCATATGTTGTCAATGAGAGTAGAAAGTTGAATTAGTATAGCCCCCTTTTAACTTTAAGATGCCGTCAAACTGACTGTTGAAATATTCCATCTCACCTCCTGATTTATTGAGTTGACGGATGAACTCTCCCGGGAATATCAAATTTTGAGTAAGTTTAATGATGGATAAAAATGAGCACCGCATTTGCGGTTACAGTTCCCTGCTGATCTCCCTGATGGTAAATTCACCAAAACTTTTAGCTTTGCGTGAAAATGGAGTGATGGCCCGTTACTGGCATTTCAATCCCTTTGAGCTTTTATTCCAGTTTACATTTAACCTGATTTTTTGCGCCCTTCTTTTTAATATTAACCTGCGCAAAGGGAAAGGGCTGTCATCTTACAGAGAAAGAAGGAGGTATTACTCCTATGTTACCTTTAATTTCCTTGCTTTTTGTGTTTTATTAATAACAAGTACGGTATTACACCGTTTGTTTTTCCCCAGCCTTCAACTGCCAAGACTAATATTCCCGGGAGCACTTTTCCGATTGTCATTTAGTGCTATACTGACGGCCATCATCATAAAGATCATATTGCTGATGCGTAATTCCAGGAGCATGACAGCCGAAAATCAGCAATTGAAAAATGCCTATCTGGCCTCGGAGCTGCAATTATTAAAAGAGCAGATGAACCCGCATTTCCTGTTCAATTCCCTGAGCAGCCTTTCAGCGGTAGTCAGTGAGAATCCTAAGCAGGCCCAAAAATACATCCGTGACATGTCTGCTGTTTTTCGGTATGCATTGGTAGGGTCTCATACGGATCTGGTCCCCCTTGCCGATGAACTGACGATGCTCAGATCATTTGCCAAACTTATTTCCATGCGGCTGGAGGATGCATTTGAGCTCACCATCAATATTGCCGATATATACCTGCCGGTTAAAATACCCCATCTATCGTTGCAGCCCCTGCTTGAAAATGCAGTCAAACATAATGCAGCGACAACTGAAAGACCATTGCAGGTAGCGATTGAGGCAAAGGACAATCAACTTATTTTCAGTAACAGCCTTTGGGAAATACCAACACCGGAAGCGAGCAATGGAATGGGCCTTGCCAACCTGAATGAACGTTTCAGGATCATGATGCACCAGGAAATTGAGATCAGCCGGTCTGATACATACTTTATCGTAAAACTCCCTTTAAAACAATGAAAAATATCCGTATAGTGGTCGTGGAGGATGAAGCAGCTACCGCCCGCAGTCTGATCCATATCTTAAATGAAGCAGACCAGCACATCACTGTTGTTAAAACGTTGGGGGCCGTGTCCGATGCGGTCACATGGTTCAATGACCATTCTGACTTCTATGACCTGATCTTTATGGATATCCGTCTGGCAGATGGCCTTTCGTTTGATATTTTCAAGCAGACAATGATATCCCGTCCTGTTGTTTTCGTGACTGCCTTCAATGATTACGCGATTACGGCCTTCAAGAACAACGGTATCGACTATATCCTCAAACCATTTGACCCCGATGAGATCAAAAGCGCATTAGACAAATATAAGAACTGGACTGGAGCTGCTCAAAGGCCTGACGGACCGGCGCTGGTCGAGCTATTGGCACAACTTGGCAACCTGACCAAATCCTATAAAAAATCCTTCCTGGTGCATTACCGGGATAAACTGATCCCATTGGAAACAGCTAAAATTGCCTGGTTCTATACAGTAAATGAAATGGTTTATCTCCGCACCACCGATGACAAGCAATATATTGTAGAGTCAACCATGGAGCAGTTGGAACAACAACTGGACCCAAGATTATTTCTGAGGGTAAGTCGCCAGTTTATACTCAATCGTAACGCTGTAATCGAGGCAGAGTTTTATTTCAACGGGCGTTTACTGGTCAAAGTAAAACCACAGCCGGACGAGCATATTATTATCAGTAAAGCTAAGTCTGTTGAATTTAAAAAATGGATGAACAGCTAGGTCAATTCACCCCCTGTTTTTTCCATTTCACCGGGTTTGTCAGGGGCTGAAATCTTATTTTTGACCAATTTTGTATCAATCCATGAGGCCAATACAAACAAAAGATCAGAAAATGAAAAACGGACAACACCTGTTTGCCACTTACCAGTTTAGCTTGCGTATTTTTTTGCTGGTTTTCCCTATTCACACTGCCGCATAGCGCGCTGACCAGAGGCTGGCATTTATATGTCCATCTAAAAGCAGAAACATTAAATCATCAATAAAAGCAAATTCAACAAATATGAAAAGTAGCAACACTACAAAGGGCATAGCCGTAGCACTGACCTTGTTATTTATACTGTCCGGTCAGCTGGTTATAGCGCAGCATGGTTCCGCAATGCAGGATAAGACGCCACAGGAAAGGGCAAAGCTCCAGACAGAAATGATGAAAAGTAAGCTGAACCTGGACTCCGTACAGCTAAACCAGGTTGAAGCTATCAACCTGAAATATGCCCTAAAAAATGAACCGGTCATTAAAAGTGGCGACAGTAAGTTTTCTAAGTTCAAACAGATCAAGTCATCGCAAAAAGAAAAGGAAGCCGAGCTTAAAAAGATTTTCACCACCGAGCAGTTCAAACAATACCAGGCTTTCCAGGATGAGATGAAGGCACAGCTGAAAGAAAAAAGGAAGGAACGGTAAATACCAGCTTGTTTTCCGGAAATCGGATTTAATGCATCAAAAAAAAGAAAAATGAAAACGATATTATTCAGCTTATGCATACTGGCCTTCATCTTCTCAGGCGGCTGTTCTAAAAATACAGTTGTGTCCCCGGCAGAATCGGCCGATGATGACCTGGCAGGACCGATTTCCCGTCCCTCCTCAGGATATGGTTCCGATGGTACTTACGCAGTATCAGAGATCGATTTCTCTAACACCGAATATCCAGGCACCAAAGTCACTGTATTTTATCCATCAGGCATTACCTCACCCCGACCAACCATCTTCTATTCGCATCCCTATGGCGGCGAAAGCAAAGAATATAACAGGGGCCTGTTCGAATTCATTGCCAAAAAAGGTTATGTGGTTGTATTCGTTCCTTATGCCACCAATGACAGTAGCATAGACCATCGTTATCTAACCTTGTGGACCGGTTTCACTAAGGCCGCTGCTGATTACCCAGACATTATCGATACCAGGAAAGTAGGCTTTATGGGGCATTCCTTCGGTGGGGGCGCTTCGATCGGTCTGTCCTATAAAGCTTTCACCGAGAAAGGCTGGGGGCAGGACGGGCGCTTCCTGTTTACGATGGCGCCCTGGTATAGTTACCAGATCACCCCCGCCCAACTCGCCAGCTTTCCAGCCAATACGAAGATGATCACCCAGGTCTATGATGAAGATGTTTATAACGATCATCGAATGGCCATAGATATCTTTAAGAACATCAATATTTCCAATGCTGAAAAGGACTACTATTACATGAAACCATCAACGGTGGCCGGCTATAAATATGCTACGGACCATATGCTGCCCAACACCCGTAGCGCCTACGATGCATATGACTATTATGGGGTTTACCGTTTGCTGGATGCGCTGATTGATTATAGCTTCAACAACAGCGCAGCGGGAAAAAATGTGGCACTCGGAAATGGTTCAATCGAGCAGGTTACCATGCCTGGATATAACGGGCAGTTTATGGCACCGCTCGAAGTCACAGATAATCCCGCCCCAAAATACAGCCAGGATAAATATGAATTTAAATGCAGCAGTGTGCTATATAATCCAAGAATAGCCTATTGCAAATAACCGTTTAAGAACAAAACGATGAAAAAGATAGTTTTCCTGCTGATGGTTCTGTTGCCATTTGGCGCCGCCTATGCTCAACAACCATTTTCCCAGGTAGATCATTGGCTTGACGCCCATGCCAGTGAAATGGGAGGCAGACTGATCCTGGTGGTCTATAAAGATGGGAAGGTGATTTATAGCCATGCGGTCAATGAAATGAATGGCAGACAGCAGGCATTGGTCAGACTGATGGCTAAAAGGAAGGGAGCTGAACCGGATTTAGGCGATTATACCGAAACGACAAAACAACCCATAGCCAGTTGCAGCAAATGGCTAAGTGCAGCGCTGGTGATGACTTTTGTAGATGAAGGCAAAATACGGCTAAACGATACGGTCGGGAAATTCCTTCCCGTACTTTCAAAAAACGGGAAAGGCGGCATTACGATCGGAGATTGCCTGTCCCATATGACAGGAATCCTGTCCCCGGATTTAAAAGATGACCTGAAAGAGAAGCGGCAAGCCAATAATATGGATGAGGTGATCAAACAAATCGGCGCCTATCCCACAGAGGGACTTCCGGGAACAGTCTTTCGTTATAGCAATACCGGTCTGCAAATCGCCGGTGCAGTACTCGAAAAGATCACCGCCAAGCGTTTTGAGACGTTGTTTGCCGAGCGCATCGCCAGACCGCTGGGAATGAAAAACACGGATTTTGGATATAAAGCAGTAGCCTTACCCGCAGGCGGGGCCAGCAGCACCCCCGAAGATTATATCCTCTTTTTAACCATGATTTTAAACAAGGGCATCTTCCATGGGAAAAGGATTTTATCGGAAAAAAGTATAGACCAGATGCAAGTAAACAGAATCACTCCTGATGTCAAAGTAGCCTATACGCCCGCGGAAGTCACAGGTGTAGGGTATGGTTATGGGGCGTGGATCATGGGCAATGGTGTGGTCAGCAGTCCGGGGCTTTTTGGCAGTTACCCCTGAGTTGACAACAGCAAGGGATACTGTGCATTCTTGATGGCCTTTTATCTGAAAACTGACGGTCGGCAGGAAAAATATGCCGAACTGAGAAAATTGGTCGATGAACAGATCAGATAAAATAACGCTTTCGATCGTTACTTTCATGATCGCTTCGGTCTTTGATATCTTGAACTTTGATACTCTTGAACCATTACCGTAATTAAATGTATGTTCATAACGATTGGCTATTTTTGATATACCTATGAATACAGCAGGATACTCAGCAACACCACTGGCTAAAAAATTGGGCATCAAGGACGGATTCGTAATTCGCCTGGTGGGTCTATTTTGATCTGTTTGAGGACATGCCTCTCAACATCCAGATACTCGATGATACGACAAAAGCCAAAAAACTTATTCATTATTTTACGAGGCAAGCAGACGATCTGCTCAGGGATATCTATTGAGAGTCTTAGGTGGTTGGTAGCGATAACTTTCTAATTAGACAATTAAATATACGCTTCTCAGTTCCCAGCATATATAGTAGTCATGTTAGCTGTGTATTGCTTGTGACCTTATTGGAACTTTAATATTGCATCTGGAATTGGAAAAATAATTAGAGATGCACAACTAAAGGACTGCTTCAGTAACGACTCCGGTTGTGAAATGAGCACGTCCTGGCTGAAATCATTTATCCTGCCTTGTAGCTTGTCATCAATTAACTTAAAAATAGCAACAATGGTTTCCTTTTCCTTGTGGGAAAGATGTAGGGCTTTGCTAGCCGAATAAGAAAAGAAGCCATATTGTTTGATCTTTCCTGCCAGTTGATAGGATAACAAAAAATCTGGATGAACGATCAGGGTATAACCCGAATGATCGCTGTTATTGCCGCTGTGTGCAGTAACCTGGCCTGGAGCAAGAGACTGTAAAATGAACTGTGTCAAAGGTTAAAATAATTTCCTGACCTTTAACACAAGTTTCTTTTTATGAGCAAGAATGATCAATTTGATTACGACGGCCTCAAGAAAAAGGCCTTAGAACAGTTT
>NZ_WRXN01000016.1 GCF_009758205.1 Chitinophaga tropicalis | reverse complement strand
GTAATGATGGGTGAAATTTATAGCTTCATATACTCCAATCCTAGTAATATTAGGGTGGGGTTACCATCAGCGGAATGAGGGGGTACCATGTTCCGGTATGGGGGGATACCATACTCCGGAATCTACATTATAGATAGCAAATTCAAGTACACTTGAAGCGCTGCTAGTGGCGATTAGCTCATGTAATTGTGATTCGCGCCTTTCAAATCCAATCCCTTATCTTGATATCTAATTGATGAGAAAAGTTAATTTGCAGAGAAGTATTACAACTTTTATTTAGAGTACATTCTTATTTCTTAAGCCAGATTGGAGTTATAGAGTCTTTTAAGTAGTGGTTATAGAATTGATTCATCCTTAAACTAAAGTCTACTTTATTTTCTAAATCAAATACTCCATGATCACCTTTCTTATACTCAAGTAGCCAGACCGGTTTTCTCAGTCGCCTCATAATCAAAAAAAGCTGTGCAGCTTGGCTGAACTTGACACCTCCATCATTTGTTGTATGAAAAAGTAGCAATGGAGTCTCGATATCGTTTGCTTTAAATAAGGGGGAATTATTGATATAATAATCGGGATCTTCCCACAAGTTTCTTTTCATCCTTAATTGACCGTAGGTAAATGAGGTGTAAATACCTTCATAAGAATTGTTGTAGTAGGAAAATAAATCAGAAATACTCGAAGCAGAGCAAGCAGCTTTGAAATATCTGGAGTGAGCGATAATATAATTGGTTTCAAATCCTCCATAGCTGCATCCATTAATACCAAGTTTTGTCGTATCAATCCAAGAATATTTACCTAAATATCTAATAGCGGATTCAACTGATAATAACGCGGATTCCCCACTTTTGTTGAATTTGTAATAAATATCAGGTTTGAATATCAAGTATCCTTCCTGTGCTAATATTAAAGGATTTATTTGACATCCATTCAATACTGGATCGGGGAAAATATAGCCATTTAATGCATTGGACTGCTTTTCGTATAAGCTAAAAATTAACGGATATTTTTTTGTAGAGTCAAAATCAGACGGTTTATATAGAACCCCTTGAATTTTTAAGCCGTCAGGCAAAGTCCAACTATGCAATTCAGTTGTAATCCACTTATACTCATTTTCTGGGCTCAGATCAGATAGTTTAGTAAAGGATCTAAAGTCGCTTGTAGAATAATAATTAGGAAACTCAGTGGCACTTTCTCTCCGTACTATATATGTTGCGGCACTTGCGGCCTTTAACGGCACTCTTCCTTGAAAATTAAAAATTGCATAAAAGGGAATGTAGAAAATAAATGGCCCTTGATATAATAATTCTGGATTGATCGACTTTTGCTTGGGCAAGCATCTGTAAAAGCCGTTAAACTTATTTAACGTATTTAAGGATGTAACAATGACTTCTTTTCTTGTATCTATTATATTCTTAGTTAAAGAATTTATAAAAGAGAAGACAATTTTATTATCTTTTCCCAATCCATTGGTTATATTAATAGGTACGCTTTTTCCATCTAAATCAAACATCCAGATATCATAATCGTCATAAATAAAGACAGATTTTCCATCTTTGCTCCACCCTGCTAAACCACGCTGATTAAAAGGAATATATCCACCGGTATCTACTTTAATCTCAGGAAGGTAGGATAATTTCGTATGATTTGTTAAGTTGACAACTGACGAATCCGCAATGCGATAACTGCAGTAATCATCTTTCTCTCGATCATAATACACTACATATTTCTCGTCTGGAGTCAGAAAATACTGTATCCGAGGATCGTCAGGTAGTTTTAGTGCATGCCTTTTGCCGTCAGAAAAGCTAATGATGAACCATCTTTTTTTACAGGCGGGGTTCCAATTCACTTCTCTTTCATCACAATCACCGTCTGTTTGGGATATTAGCCAGGTATTTCCCCATTCATTAGAATATACACCACGATTCCAATCAGTCTTTTCTCCTTTTATGTCTAGTAAAATCAACTGGTCGGAATTTAAAGGAATACATCCTTTCATTATTTGTGTAGATCTATTTTCAGCAATTGGTATTCTTGAATCTGTATACCGCCAAATTCTCAAATCGCTAGTTTGATTTCCTTTCTGAGAATATGTATCATATTTTAACTGGAGAATTAAATTATTGGTTTTCGTAAATGCGACTAATTCACTGATATCTAAGCTGTTTTTTATTATTCTGACTTTATTGGTTGTAAGGTCAATAACTATTGCCGTTTTAGTTTGTTTCTCGCTAGAGTCAATCAATATTGCAGCCATCTTGTTGAAATCTGCATTAAAACATAATGATTTAAATTCTTTTGTCGTGGCTAATATATAAGGTTTCATATCGTGCAACGTGATTTTAAGGATACTCTCGGATCTAACGTTTTGTATAGTGTCGAAAGTATGAACAAATACACCCGTGCCTCCGTTTATGAACTCCACCCTCATTACCCGAGGTAGTGAGATCATTTTTCCGGATTTTAGTACTGTTACACTATCTTTTTTTCTCAAAATAATTGTATTCCTGTCATTTGGATGACTCTGGACTTGATTGTAACCTAAATAGTAATCCAATTTTCCACTAAAATAATAAATCATAACAGTATCCAATCCTTTTCGAAAGGTTGCTTTATTATTGTCTAGAGAAACGTTTTCAAAATTTCTAGCACTTGTAAAGCTGTGTTCCTCTCCACCCTTAGTGGATTTAATTGTAAGTGTGTTAAATCCATTTGGGAAATTGGTAGTAATATACAAGCAATATTTGCCATCGGGTGAAATTTGGGGGATTAATAAATCAGGCCACATTTCAATGGTTCTAGGTTTAATACTTTTCATCTGTGCTTGACTAGTATATGTGGCTAGAAATTGGCAAGCAAGAACAAATAAAAAAAACACAGAATTTTTTTTCATTAATAAATGATTGAAAATCTATTAATTCGTAAATATAACTTTCTGCTAACTCGAAAGAATTGGAGATAGAGAATTTTATTCCCATGTCTTTTGATTTGCAATCATTCTATCAAGATTTTGTTTTATCTCTGGGTTTTTAGATAATTCGAATGCCTTCCTTTCCCAAATTAATGCCTCAGACCGATTGCCAATTTTATACAGGAGATTGGCATAGGTATCAAAGGCCTCTGGTGAATTGGCGTCATTTTTTTCAATATTCTTTTCCATCACTTTCGCTGCAAATTTTAAGATTTCTGGATTACTGCTATTTAGGAATACTTGCCAAGACATATTATTGACATGAAATTTACTCCTATTAGAAGGCATTGCTCTCTTATAATAGAGCATGTAATACTTGGAGAAATTGTTCCAATCTTTCTTGTTAAGATATGAAATCATTTTAGATGAAAATATTTCCTCTTCTGCTAATTCTCCATATTGGGGGATAATCTTTTCTATTTGCCCCCAATTAATAATTGAATCATTTAAATATGGAAGAATATATTCACTAGATATAATACGCATCACGTAACGTTCTGCAGTATTCTTTCCAAGAACAGCATTTACTCTCTCTCTATTCCGTAGTAATACTCGGAAACTTGAATCATTGGTTGAATTAGTGAAAAATAGAATGGCTTTCAGATTTTCTGTGGCGAAAGTATCTTTAATGACTTTAAGATATTGATTTGTGACTCTTGTTGCAAGTAATGTGTCTTTGTGTCTTACAGCAGAAATTCCCAAGTTTCTTAGAAACGTAGAATCTCGCCGTCCATTTTCGAACAAGGTTCTCTTTTCTGAATAAGTTGGAAATGCAAGATATTGTAGGGAAAGGAATTGTTTACTTAAAATGAAAGAAGAATCAGATGTAGTACCCCAAAGAAAGGAATTAAATTTTCGTAGTGTGTCTGGATTTATCTTTATAATGGCTCTATCATATGTAATTAATCCATTTTGTTCGGATTCAACATCAAAAGGTTGAGTAAAGATGGATGCTGATAAACCTTGTTTCTCAAGCTTAACTAAAGAATCTGTCATTTTTCGATAGTATTCTTTAAGAGTGTCTATGTTTCCTGCTCCTTGATACCCCCATCCAACAGCTACATCATCCCAAAAATGTCCTTCTACAGGGACGCCAATTCCTCCAAATTCTCCCAATACTTGAACTTTTCCGGGTAACTTAGGTGCATTTCTCGGAAAAGGATAGGAGTGTACATCAGCCATGTCCGATCCCTGATAAGGATTGTCGCTCCGATCCCTCAATTGATTGTTCACATATAAAAGTTCCCCAGAATGCCCATTTAATAGTCTAGATGGATCTAAATCTTTGACTATCTTTGTGAGCCTACCTTGGTCGTACTGTCCCCATCTTTCATTGAACAGAACCCAAGAAATAATAGAAGGATGATTGTATAGTTGATCAATTGTCTCTTTTAATTCATTTTCGAATTCGATTTTAGCGCCCTCAGGTAGTTTTTGGTTAGGGTTAACAAAATCTTGCCATACTAGTAAACCTAATTTATCAGTATAATAATACCATCTTGCTGGCTCGATTTTAATATGTTTTCTAATTGTATTGAATCCCATTGCTTTGATTGCCTTTAGGTCAAAGCATAAAGCTGAATCTGTTGGCGCCGTATATATCCCATCAGGCCAATATCCCTGATCTAAAACTCCCAAATTAAATATATATTTATTATTTAAATAGATCCTATTGAAACCAAAATTGTCTGGCTTAACCTCAATCTTTCGCATCCCCGCATAACTATCGATTTGATCGATTATCTTTTCTTTATACTTAAGTCTTATTTGAAAATCATAAAGAAACGGGGAGGCAGGAGACCAAGTTTTTGGGTTCTCTATCTTAATTATAAATGTTGAATCCGCAGGGCCGTTAACGTTAGCTACTATCTTTCCAGATTCAGAAACAACAATTTCAGCCTGACAAAGATGTGATTTCTCACTTGTTTTCAAGGTCAAGGTAAAGGCCGTTTTATCAAGGTCAGGATTAATTCTTATGTCCTTGACATAAATTTCGGGGACAGTTTCAAGCCAAGCAGTTTGCCAAATACCGGAACACGAAGTGTAATATATATTTTGTGGATTCAATACTTGTTTACCATGAGGGCCAATACCTTTATCTGTAGGATCATATACTTTGACTAAGAGTTCATTATTACTGTTTTGTAATGCTTTAGTTAAATCAATAGTGAATTCAGTATAACCGCCAGTATGTCTGCCAACCTCTACGTTATTTAAATAGACGGTTGCCTGCCAATCAATAGCCCCGAAATGAAGTAATACCTTTTCTCCCTTTAATCGCTTAATAGGGCCTAATTTTTTCCGGTACCATAGTAATTCCGTTGGTAACAACTTTCTTTTTACACCAGATAGTGACGATTCAATTGGAAACGGGACGAGGATATCTCCGTCATAAGTTACTGGCCAACTTTCTGTTTGTGTAATTTTGTAGTTCCACTTGCCGTTTAAATTGCGCCAACCGTTTTTTCTTACTAATTGAGGGCGAGGATACTCTGGCAAGGGAGAATCTGAAGATACCCCTGTAGTCCACCTTGTTGGAATAGAAAGATTCTTTGGGCTCCAATTCTCATTTCTTTGAGAATAAATATCTGAAGTAATTAAAAGTAATGAAAGAATAACTACTAAGACCCTACCTTGCATTAACATGAGACAGTTTATTGAGAATTATGAAATTTCCTTGAATCAATGATATATATCTAATAACCAGGGTTTTGGTGTCCAACTAGCGTTGAATTTCTATTTAGTTCAGAAGCGGGTATTGGATATAATTGATCTGTTGATTGCCAGTTTGGAGCTTTTGTTTTTGATAAGACGTTATCAGCATTTAGAGTCCGTTTTAAATCGAACCACCTATGACCCCATTCTAAAAACAATTCTAGTCTGCGTTCACGAAGAACAAGAGATAGAGCTGTTTCATTTGAAGCATTTAAGATTGGACTCAAACCGGCTCTTACTCGGATTATATTTAAGTCGGACAGACCACCAGTTATATCACCGAGCCTAATCCTTGCTTCAGATCTAATTAAATATTGTTCCGAGAGCCTAAGAATAGACGTTCTCTCTTGAGGGGGGGATTGCAAAATATTACTTTTATATTTGGTTGGGTAGAAATAAGTAATATTATCAACAATCACACTATCTATCCAATTAGCCCTACGATTATCGCCTGCTTCGAAGGAGTATGCAAGAGAATCTGATAGATACACAGTGTTGGGAAATGAATTAGGCCCAGTGCTTGGCAATATGAATAATAATGCATCACTTGTATTGGTCACAGTGTTGCTAACTGATTGTAATTGCCAAATGGACTCTCTATTATTTATCAGGAATACATCTTGTAAGGGTACTGTATCGTACAACGCTTGATTTGAGATTACCTGTGAAGCATGCGATTCAGCTTGTTGCCATTCACCAATAAATAAATATACTCTTGCTAATAAAGATGTTGCAGCATATTTGTTAGGAGCGACCCTTTCGTCTGATGCACTTAGCAGTGTAGAATTCAAATAATTTTCGTTTAAGAGTATTTCAGCTTCTTTTAAGTCGGAGACAATTTGTTTATAAACTTCTGTTTGAATGCTTCTTCCTATTTTTGAGTTCAAAGTATAATCACTTGTTAGCACCAGGGGAATGTCGCCGTAGAGATTTGTAAGGTAGAAAAAGCAAAAAGCTCGAAGAAATTTGACTTCACCTAAAAGTTGTTTTTTTACAGCGGGAGTAAGGCTTATACTAGAATTCAGTCCTTCTATAACAGAATTAATAGTGAAGATCTGATTTGAATAGATACTGCTCCAGTAATCAAATGCCCCAGTTAATGTTGGTGTTAGAGTATTTGTGTAAAAAGACGTAAGAACTGGATCATTCACGTTATTGTAGACAACGAGCTCATCTGATGATAACCCTGCACATAAACTCAAGGAGGTTATCCCAGTATTTATACCCTGTTGGAACATTTGAGTATAAATTCCGTTTACAACAGCAATAGCACTGGCATCATTCTGATAAACTACGGAACTACTTGTTCCTACTATAGGCGGTTTTACTTCAACAAGTTTATTACAAGAAACTGTGAGAATTCCAAGCAATGAAATCAATAATTTTAATGTTAAACTGTTCGAACCCTTTTGAGAATATTTTAATGAACAGGTAGTTGGAGATAAACTTTTCATGATAATAAAATTAAAGTGATGCTTGAATTCCAAATGTCAAAACTCTGAGAGGAGGAAGGGAAAAATTGCTTTTTGTCTCAGGATCCAATCCTTTATATGGTGTAAATGTTAGGAGATTTTGTGCATTTACGAATACTCTTAAGCTATTGAACCTAATTCTGTTCAGTAGATTTTCACCAAAATCATACGATAAAGCAACGTTCTTAAGTCTCACAAATGAAGCATCTTCCCAGTATGCGTCGCTGGATAGTTGGTATCTATAGGCATTAATAAGATCAAAGTTTGATGTAGTTAGTTTCTGAACTGATTTTACATCTCCAGGTTTTTGCCAGCGATCTAATGTGCCTTTTGTAAAATTAAACATGCCCTGTCCTGGATTAACACCATCGAATGGTAAATTTTCAGCTTTTTGTTTTACGTATTGAACTAAAAAATCTAAGGAGAATCTCTTTAGTGTTAAAGTATTTGATATTCCTCCATATAGTGTTGGATTAGGATTAATATTTTTTGAGTAGTTTAGAGGATCACTAGAAGGGCTATTCGTAGTCTTTCCATCTTTGTCTAAAAATTCATACTGACCAGTTGTTGGGTTTACCCCACTTGATCTGAATCTTTTAACTAAATTTGACGGTTGTCCAATTACATATACATTTGAGTAGGGGCTGTTGGAGAGCCCTGGAAATGAGCTCAAGTTGTTCTTAGGAATGGTAATGTTGGCGTTTGTTGACCAGGAAATAGCTTTAGTCCGCAATTGGGTGGTTGTTATGGATAACTCAAAACCGTAATTTTGAATAACTGCGGGGAGATTTGCTACAAGTCCCAGAATCGGTCCTGAAGTGGCCGGTATTGTTGCTTGTATCAACATGTTAGAAGATCTATTTCTGTAATAAACAGTATTTAAGTAAATTTTATCTTGTAAAAAGCCCAAGTCTAAGCCAATCGATAGTTTTCTTGTAGTCTCCCATTGCAAATGAGCATTGTTGATTTTGTCAATAGCTAATGAAGAGCCTCCTCTATAGGGAATATCTCCGTTATTATTCCTGTATAAACTTTCATATGCGTAGTCTCCAATCTGGTCATTTCCTGTAGTGCCAATACTTCCTTTTATTTTACCGAAGCTCAGAAATGGAAACAAGTCTTTTATGCCTAGTTCATTTGAAAAGATCCATGCAGCACCAATAGAACCAAAATTGTGGAACCTACTTTGTATTCCGAATCTACTACTGCCATCTCGTCTTCCTGAAATATTGACTAAATATCTATCTTGATAGTTGTAATTTAGTTGTATAAATGCAGCATTATATTTATATTCTGAGAAAAGGATTGAATTGAAAGGAATAGAGACTGTTGTAGCTGCGTTTAAATTAGACATAACCCAATCGTTTGAGAATCCACTGGCAGAAATTCGGTTTCTTGATTTAGTAGTTTGTTGGATAGTGCTTCCTACCACTACAGTTAGATTTCCAAAACTTCGTTCGAGATTGTAGTGGATCTGTGGTTCAATAACCCATGATTTTACGCTGTTGAATCCAAATTCTGCTCGCCTTATTGCAAATGTTCGTCTTTCAGGGTTAAATGCACTTAAAGGTATTCCAGTGTATTCATTAGTCTGCATATTGTTATAGCCCAAGTTTAACTTAAGTAATATGTTTTGCATTGGCTTATAATTGAGGACTAAATTACTTAAGAGACTATTAGTTGCGCTCTTATACTGAGAGTTTAAACTAGCTAGTGGATTTGAAGTGATTGTGCTAACACCAGAACTATTTGGGGCAAAATTCAAGCTTCCATCCGCCTTTTTTAAATCAGGCATATTTGGAGGTAAAGTCATTGCAGCTCTGGTCTGATCTGCAAGAGGAAGTTCATTGTTGTCTGCTAAATAACTGCCAGAAAAGTTAATTAATATCTTTTTATCATTTGAGTTGACATCTAAATTTACCCTGACAGATGCTTTTACATCGGCTGCATCAGTTTGGAAAACAGTTGTTTCTCTGTGATAGTTGCTGCCTATTAGATATTGCAAGTTGGTATTTCCACCACTAATTCCAAGTTGTATATCACTATATTTGGCCTTGCCTCCAAGTAGCTCTTTTTGCCAATCAGTATACTTGGTAGAATCCCATGTTCCATTCAAGTCATAAGCAGTCGAAGGGATGTTGGTTATATTATCGTTCGAAAATGCTTCTCTCCTAACTGTCAGATATTCCTTGGTATTCATTAAGTCTAACTTTCTCGCTACTGTGCCCCAACCTGTCTGCATTATTAAGTCAAGTTTCATCTTACCAGACTTGCCTCTTTTAGTTGTAATGATTATGGCCCCATTTGCGGCGCGAGATCCATAGATAGCAGTGGCATCCGCATCTTTTAACACTTGGATGCTTTCTATATCTGACGGATTAATGAAAGACAACGGATTCCCAAGATTTGGGCCAGCTCCCTCTCCACGCCCCCCAGGTCTGAAAATGGTGCCTAAATCGGCTGTAAGAGATTGAATATATGGCATCCCATCAATCACATAAAACGGAGATACCCCCTTTTGTAAACTGTTAATTCCTTGTATAAGTATTTCTATACCGCTATTGGCGAAGCCAGAAGATTGAGTAATAGTAATACCTGGTATACGGCCGGCTGCTGCGAGTATTGGATTGTTAACAGGAGAATTCTGTATGTCCTTGGCCTTCACTGAAGAAACGTTCCCAGTCAATAGCCTATTAGTTGTTTTCGTGTAAGCTAGAACAATAACATCGTCTAGTACTTTTTCATATCTATTTAGTATTAAGTTGCCAAGAACTGTCCTTTTTTTTATTGGAAAATCCTTCGTAGCAAAGGAAATACTAGAAATCGTCAAAACTGCATTTGATGGAACATCGGTAATCAGAAAGTCTCCATTTGAATCAGAGATGGTTCCAGTTCTTGTCCCCTTCAAAACAACAGTAGCCCCAATAATAGGGCTACCTTTTTCGTCTGTAACTTTACCTGTAACTGTTATTAACTGAATGGTGGAAAGAGAAGTGTCTGTTAAAGTGGTACTTGGATTTGAGTTCTCACTTAATTTTTTTTTACGTAAGATGATCGCTTCATCATCATAGGTCCAGGAGATATCAGATGCTTGGAATAGATATCTCAATACATCTTCGAGGCTTGCGTCTTTGAAATTGACAGTGACTTTCTTGTTCTCGTTAATGTCTTCGTTCCTGTACCATATAACCTTTCCCGTTTGTTTACGTATCAGCTTAAAAACTTCCGAGATAGTAATACTTCTCGAAGCGATCGTAACTTTGGGGATGATCTTTCCTGAGCTTTGGGCATTCATGTGTAAACACAGACTGCCGAGAAAGACGAAGAACAGAACTTTGGCGAAGCACCGACATGTGCTCGAAATGGCTGACCGTATTAACATAAGGCTAGGTAATTTTGGTTGGTAGTTTGATATTTACTTATAAGCTGTATGATGATTCTCGAAATTCTAATTATCTCACATGATACACTCTATAGTCGCCCCTTATCAAAACCCTAGTGTAGACCTCATAAGCAACGTCCCAAGTATTTTTATTTTTTTAGAAAAATTTTTTCCATCAATTTTACAATATCATGTTATTATGACACCGCGTTATGATCTTAAGTGACTGAAATTGTCATATTGATTTAGCTACAAATCCATCTTTTTTACTACCATCAGACGAATTTAGAATACTGGAAGAATAACGAGAACGTGCTTTTGTTAACAACTAATTAACCAGATCTATGGAGTTTCTACCCTCCGCCATTGTGAAACCAGGTTATATCCCACCTGGCCTCGAAAAATACAGAATACCCATAGCAAATGCCTTTACTTATATAAGTGATGAAGTGAGTATTTGTTCACAACGTATACGATTACAATTATTCACCATCCAATTTCATATCATTACCTGCCATACAGCCACCACCATCCAGCCCCGTAGCCAGAAGGATCTGTTAACAATTCATTATATGCTGAAAGGGGAAATTGATGCCTGGCTGCAGAACGGAGATTTTGTTCCGCTTAACGAAGGAAGGCATAACATGGTGTGGGTGCCAGGGAATATTGACCACCGGGCGGATGTTAGTCCCGGGGTATACTGGTGCTTTCATATTGATCTTCATGAGAATGCCCGGCAATTCCTGGCAGACAGTATTACTACCTTCCCTGTTGTAATGGAGCTGGCAAGCAGGAGAGGAGGCGTGATAAACCCAGCCCCTATGGAGACAGACAGCATGGAAGCGCTTATTATAGAAAAGATCCTGGCCTGCAAACTAACAGGCCCTACAGCCCGTAAATTCTTCACCGAATGCGCAAATGAACTCCTCATTCAGTTTGCGGAAAAATATGTTAATACTATTATGAAATACCTTCACAGTATCACCATTAAAGATCAGGACCTGGCAAACATCTTCGCCCTCCAGGTACACCTTAACACTAACCTGCAGGATACAAGAGAACTGATGCGTATTGCTAAAGACTTCAATCTCAGTCCACAGGCACTTGAAGACGGTTTCAGGGCCGTGTTCGGCAGGTCAGCGGATGAGTACTACAACTCAAAAAGAATGATGAGAGCATTTGAATTGTTGGGGAATTCGGATCTGCCCTATAATGCCGTAGCCTACCTGGTAGGATATGGCGACTTCAGCAAATTCAGGGATGCCTTTCATGTCTACTTCGGTAAATTCCCCTCAGAAATAAGACTCACCTTCAGATAATATCTTTGCTGAGCCCGGAAAAAAAATGAATGGAATGTTCGGCGGATTTTATAACTTTCCTATAGAAATTATGGGGACGGTGTAAGTCATGTGAAGGGGAACAAAACTATATACCGCCTTTGGTTGTATATATAAAGTAACGGAGCCTGTCTGCTCCCTCACAGACAGTTCAATACTAAACTATGATATTAACTATATGCTACAACCTCAGCGTTGTAGATGTTGGAACTATATAATTAACAAAGGGCTTAACAAAACAATAACAAAAGGGGAAAGTACTGACTTATAACTATTACAACTGAATAACAGCTACGTATACACTGTTGATAGCAGCATCTGCTGTTGATAACAGCTACGCTTATATTTATATGCAGCTTCCCGGCCCGCGTGAATGTACCAATATGCTGGAGCAGGACGATACTATATTGCTTAAGAGATTACAGGAGGGGGATGAGACAGCGTTCTCTGATATCTATACAAGGTATAGCGAATACCTTGTGCTGGAAGCCGCCTTTCACCTGAGAGATCCCATGGCCGCGCGGGATATGGTACAGGATATGTTCACCCAATGGTGGCACAACCGCACATTGCATAATCTCGTATTTAAAGAAAAGGTTACATTCAGGACCTACCTTAAACAATCCGTACGCTATAATTGTAGTAGGAGTAACCTGATGCAAACTAAAAAACAGGCATCAGTACAAACCCTTTACAGGATACAGGAAAAGGAGCAGATAGAGAATCCTGAACCAGCCATCTCAGAAGAAATGGACCGGAAGATCAAAAAGTACCTGAACGAATTACCACCAATGCCCAGACAGGCGCTTACAAAAGTTTACCTGGAAGAACTGCAGAGGAAAGATATTACGCATGAGCTGAACATTACGGCTAAAACCTTGCGTAACCACCTCAACAGGGGCATTAATATGCTACGCCAGAAACTAAACAATTCATTATAGGCGTTAGTAGTAAAGACTGAACATGGAACAAGCGCAGACATACGAAGAATATATAGGAGGGCTTGCATACGAAGCACTGGCAGGGATCATTTCTCCTGAGGATAAACTTATTCTTGAAAAAGAAATACGTACCAATAAACGCGCACTCGCTGTATGGGAAGAGAGAATAAACTTCTTTGAATCGCCCGCAATGCAGCAATTCTGGGAAAACAGGCAGGACCATATGGTACTGCCGGCAGAAATTGCGGCAGAGATAGCCCCAAGGCATACTTCACCTATCCGTAAGATTATCCGTTACGCAATAGCCGCGGCCGCCAGTGTAATAGTAGTAATGGGAGGCATGTGGTTCCTGCAACAAAGAAATGCAGGAGCAGATAAACCACGGGTTATAACAGGCAGCAAAGGCATTACCTTACAGGTGGCAGGAGGGAAGGAAATAGCGCTCAGCAATACCGCCAGCACAGTTAAAGCAGGGGATGTTATCCTGAACAATTCCGGTAAAGACCTGAAATATGAAACCACAGGAAACACCGCCGCTGTATATAACACACTCTCCGTACCCGCCGGCATGAACTACCAGCTTAACCTGGCAGACGGAAGTAAGATATGGCTTAACTCAGCCACCACCTTACAGTTTCCCTTTAAATTTGCTGGCAATAACAGGGAGATCACCATCACCGGTGAAGCTTACCTTGATATTGCTGCAGACCCCGCTCATCCTTTCCTGGTACACCTGCCTGGAGGAAATACCGTACAGGTGCTGGGTACCACTTTCAATGTCAATACGTACGACAGTAACCGCACACAGGTAGCCCTTGTTACCGGCGCTGTTAAAGTACAATCCGCAGAAGGAGGCTCCGTTCAGCTGAAACCAGGGTTACTGGCTACAGAGAGCGGCAATACCTTTGAAACAGGAACATTTGACGCAGATAACCTCCTTGCCTGGAGAGAAGGTAAGTACTATTTCAATGCCGCTTCCATACAGGAAGTAGCCGATGTGATAGGCCGCTGGTACGGTGTAAAGGTGATCATAGATTCACCTGGTCTGTCTCACAGGAAATTTTCGGGCAGCCTGTACAGGAACGCCCCCCTGGAAAAATTCCTGAACCGCGCTACCCAGATGCTGGACGCTAGTTACTATTATGAGGATGGTGTGCTGCACATTAAATGATTATGGTCAATCCCCATAAAACGAAACCCCGGACAAAGTGTAAAACAATGTTCGGGGTTTTTCTGTTTTTATAATGTTTACTGCTATGCCGGATTCTCAAAATGAGAAAAAGGTCATTTATTTAGTTTTCAGCAAAGGAAAGAACCCCAGAATTCTGTCGAAGTTCCCTTAACCGCAATCACATCAACTGCCCCGTTTTAGCCATTATTGAAACTATCAGTCCTGGTAAGTTACAGTATCGTCATCACCACCAAAAACAACACCCCATGTTAAATGTAATCACCCCTTCCGAAACTAAGGAAAGACTCCTCAAAGCTATTGGCGCCATCGAGAAAAATGATCCCAGATTAAGAGAAGAACTGCGCCGGATACGCCGGTCTGACAAATTCCTTGACGAAGCCCGCAGCCTGGAAGGCTTTGGCGGCGCTCTTGAAAATATGGATGGTGGCATGGCCCTGGAGACGATCGTGCTCCGCGTTGGCCGGCCCGTATTAGAGATCCACGATAGCACCGCGGTACTTGAATTCAGAGATGTGGAAAGCGCTGTATGGAGGGACAAACTAACCAAGGCGCAAAACCTGCTGACACCGGCTATTACCGCTGTAGGGCGCATTGAACTGGAAAATGACCCCCGCTTTGACTGGGTAGGTACAGGATGGCTCATTGATAGGGACCTGATCGTGACCAACCGCCACGTTGCCGAGGTATTCAGCGAAAAAAGAGGGAACGGCAGCAATTTTGTTTTTAAAACCGGAAAGGGAGGCATGCCTGTAAGGGGATTTATCGATTTCCTGGAAGAAGCAGGCCGCACAGATGCACTCACCTTCCAGTTTGCAGAAGTATTGCACATTGAACCTTCGCCAGGACCGGATATGGCATTGATAAGGGTAAGACCTTCCCGGATAGACCGCATGCCGGACCATATTAAGTTGTCTGCTGTCACCCCGCAAAGACAGCAGGACGTAGCGGTGGTAGGTTATCCTGCCAGGGATAGCCGTATCCCCGATCAACAGCTGATGCTGAATATTTTTGGCGATGTATATGATAAGAAAAGACTGGCTCCGGGTCAGATCATTGCCAGTTCTGCTAATGAGTTGCAGCATGACTGCTCTACATTGGGGGGGAATTCCGGATCTGTCATACTGGACCTGAAAACCTGCGAGGCGGTAGGTTTGCATTTTGCAGGTCGTTTCCTGGAAGCTAATTATGCGGTGCCGGCGGCTATAATTGACCAGAGGGCAAATAAATGGAGAGGTAAACCCACTACGGTAAAGAGAAAGGAAGATATTGACGATGATACAACGGGCGGTCCTAACCCGGGCAATTCTACTGATTACACCAGCATTCAGATACCTGCTCCTGCTACCGGAGCTTCTACCAGTTTTACCATACCTATCCAGGTAACTGTTACAGTGGGTGGTGCGGCAGCGCAGGCCCAGGTAGGGCATAACGGTCATCCAATGGCAGTAGGGGAAGAAGGAGAAGCATTCATCACAGAAGCTAATCCTGACGATTATAACGACAGAACAGGTTATGATCCTCATTTCCTGGATACAGAAGTGCCACTACCTATACTGCTGCCGCATTCCAAACGGAAAGACATACTCAAACTGACCGGTTCTGATGAATCTGAACTGAAATACACCCATTTCTCGGTAATGATGAGCAAAAGCCGCCGCCAGTGCTTTTTCAGCGCCTGTAATATAGATGGCCTTACTTCTGTGAGCATGAAGCGTGGCGCCTGGAGACTGGACCCCCGTATTGCTGTTAACGCGCAGATCATGAAGGAGTGCTATGGCAATCCGCCGAAGTTCAGCCGCGGACATATGACCCGCCGCGAGGACCCGATCTGGGGTACAAAAGCCGCCGCCAGGCAAGGTAATGACGATTCTATGCATGTGACCAATACCGTTCCGCAGATGCAGTCTATGAATGGTGGTATCTGGCTTGAACTGGAGAATTATGCCCTGCAAAATGCCCGTAAAGACGATATGCGGATATCAGTGTTTACCGGGCCAATTTTTAAGACAAACGACCCCATTCGCTTTGGTGTTAAGATACCACTCGCATTCTGGAAGGTGATAGCTTTCATTCATGATGAAACAGGAGAACTCTGTGCTACCGGATATTCCATATCACAAAAAAGCTTCCTGCCGGAAGAAGAGTTCATTTTCGGGGAGCATAGCACTGCCCAAAAGCCCATTTCCTGGATAGAAGCCCAGACAGGCCTGTCATTTGGCGACCTGGCAGAACTGGACCCTCTTAATACCAGTGAGGAAAGCTTTGAGATGCCACTGGAAAGCCTGCAACAGATCAGGTTCTTCTGAATAAAAACAATAATAGATGGATATAGAACTGACGAATGAGCAACGAGAGCGGCTGGAGAATGCACTGCTGGCCGCTTTCGATCTCAACAACCTGAGCCGGATGCTGCTCCTGAAACTAGGGTTTAACATCAGGCAGGAATTGGACGTAGCCAAAGGATTGAAGTTTATTGTTACTGACCTGGTAACACTTGCGGAGGATGGATGGTTGGATAAATTGCTGCTGGCGGCAGACGATTACCGTAATGGACAGAGCTCTAAACTAAAAGCAGTTATTGGGGAGCTGTTACTGAAACGCCCGCAGAAAGAAAGTAGTGAGATTGTCCCTGTCCGGGACCCGCTGGATATAACGCGGCTGGAAAAGGTGGTCAATAAAAGAGCGCCTTTTATTCCATTCACAGAATTTATGACAAAGCTGGGAGGGGCCAGCACACGGATATGCCGGATAGAATACCCCGAGGGGCAGCCACAGGGAACGGGCTGGCTTGTGGGGCCGGACCTGGTGCTGACGGCCTATCATGTAGTAGAAAAGATCCATAAAGAAGAAAACGGTTACAACTATGCAGATATCTGTTGCCGGTTTGATTATGATGGTGTACAAGCCCCGAAGGGCAGGCCTTGCGGGTTGCTTAAGGACTGGCTGGAAGCGCATAGCCCGTATGGGGTAGCTGATCTGAAACCTAATAACGGTGAGCCAGCTAAAGAAGAACTGGATTTTGCGCTGGTAAGACTGGATGAAGAAGTGGGAGAAGACCTGTTTCCCAACGGCAACCGGAGGGGATGGTTTGAAGTACATGAAAATGCCCCGGTTATGATGGAAAATGACTTTGTGATCATTCCGCAACATCCGCAGGGACGTACACTTGAACTGGCTTTTGGCCAGGCGCTTCAATACAACAGAACCGCCAACAGGATTCAATACGATACTAACACAGAACATGGCTCATCGGGGTCTCCCTGCTTCAATAGCAGTATGGTCCCATTTGCGCTTCACCATGCCGGCGGTCCTGCAGAACAACTGGATTATAACCAGGGAGTACCCCTCAGGCAGATCATCCGGTTTTTGAAAGATCGTAACATCCCTTCATTCTGGAAAAGTTAAATGATACCTTATGAGTGCACGTGACCACTTTGAGTCAGCCCTGGGGCTGTATAATATTGACCAGTTGAAAATGGTGGTGGATAAAGCTCTGAAGATGCGATTGGAGGATTATGTCAGGATAGAGAGCATTCCCGTTACCATTCACAATCTGCTGGTACAGCTTGAAATGCAGGATATGCTGTTGAAAAATTTCCTGTTGTATTGTATGAATGCTTCTCCCCGTTTACGTGATGCCACATTGGAGTATTACAAAGAGTTTTTTGGCATTGCCTTACAGGCGCCCGATCCATATGTAGAACTGGTGGTGTTCAATAATGCGTTTGTTGACCGCCAGGACCTGCGTGACAAGCTGAGGAATTTTTTTACCAGCAAGACACATTTCCTGCTGGCGACCAAAGGTCCACGGTTCAGCGGGCGTTCGCATTGCGCTTCCTTTATTAAATATGTGGCGAAAACAGAGGGCATCGAAGCCTTTGCACTGGATATGCTGGAAGCAGATGTGGAAAGCATGATCTCTGAACTGATAGACGACATGCGCCTTCCGCTGAAGGAATTCAGAGACCGTATGGCCCAGCATAGTACGCAGGCCAAAGGATTTATCAGCGCCCTTCGTGGTATTGTACGGGACCCGCCATTCAGCGAAAAACGATGGTGCCTGGTGTTTGATCACCATGACCGGGACGAAATTGATCCTGAAGTACGCGCTTTTGTAGAAGGTTTGATGCAGGAAGTAGCGAAAAATAACCTGCCTGATAATATCTCTATCATCCTGCTGGGACAGGGAGATTGGGCGGTATTCCCCTATAACCTGCATCACCAGGTGATAGAAGTATCTACCCCCTATATTGAGAATACCGATGTGGAACGTTACCTGAATGCGCTGGCCTCAAAAAATGGGCGGCAGCTGACAAATGATGAACTGACAACGCGAAGAGATGAGGTGCTGGATAGCCTTAATCTGAAAGAACTGAAAGGTATGGCAGAGATGTCTGCCCGTTTGCGTAAATTCTTTACTAACTGATCATGCAAGCAAAAATATCTCCCGAACAGGCGCTCTATGATATGGAGCAATTTCTTCAGAACGATAAACCTGAACAACAGGAGGATGCCTTTGCAAATGCTGCAGCAGTGCTGGTGTTCTTTGATCCTGAAACATTGCATGCTTACCAGACCGGGGAAACCGGATGGTCTGATTTCTTTCATTTTTGTGATCCTGTAAAGAACAGGGCACAAGGCAACTACTGGCAATTGCGTCCGCTGGTCAGGCGGAAGGCTTTACAGCGATTGGGTTCCCATAATGAGATGCTGCGTGCCCTGGCAGCTAATCCCGATCGTACAAAGGAGCCGGTGCAAAAGATCTATGAAGCTTTAATATCTGGTGAGCCGATAGATATACTGCATCTGCAGCGTGATGAACTGGTGGCCTTGTCCCTCATGACCGAATGGCTGGACAACATTCCATCCCTGGACCTTGCGCAGCTGAAAAGAGAAGTGCAGCTGGCCATCCCGATGGCAGACCTGCTGGCGCCCCTCAACAGGCTGGCCGGCGTTCAGTTTGTAGGGCGGAGGAAAGAGCTTGCCAGCATGGATGAATATGTGGGTATCAGGTCAGCGGCTTCGGGGCTCTTTTCATCGGCAGAGCGGTTTATCCGCCAGTTTTTTACTGATCTGCAAAAGAACCCTCCATTGCTGATATATGGGCCGGGAGGCATTGGTAAATCCACGCTGATCGGGAAGTTTATTCTCAATAATGCCAGTCAGCGGAATGATACCCTGCCTTTCGCTTATCTTGATACCGACAGAGCTATCATAGAACCGGGGCAGCCGTTAACCTATCTTATAGAGGCGGCCAGACAGCTTGCTTTGCAATGCCCGGAACAAAGACAACAACTGATGGCATTGAAAGATGATATTACCGCCATCCTGTCCAGCTATGACGGATTCGAATCCTCGAAATCATTTTATGAAGGAGCATCCATTGCTATCCGGTTTGGCCAGATCATCAGCCAGGTGAATACACCGGTGTTGCTTGTGATTGACACCTTTGAGGAAGCCCAGTTCCTGGGCGGAGAAATAGTGCATGGTGTGTGGTCTTTGCTGGTGAGGTTACAGGAAGCGGCGCCTAACCTGCGTACTATTGTGGGCGGCAGGGCCATGGTACAGCAGTTTCCTGTAAAGCCGCTGGAGCTGCCGGAACTGAGCCGGGAGGAAGTGCAGGAACTGATTGCCGGCGTGTTGAAAAATTCATTCAGCGAGGGCGAGCTGAGAAAAGTGGTGGATGATATTATCAGCGTGGCCGGTATGAACCCGATGAGCCTTCGTATGGCCCTCATCATTGTGCAGGAGCAGGGTGTGGATAAGCTCAGGAAAGTTGAGACAAGGAACTGGTTCATGAGAAGATTACGTACGGAAGTGATACAGGCACGGTTGTACGGCCGTATCCTCACCCATATTCATAACGAGAAAGTAAAGCAACTGGCCTATCCCGGTCTGATAGTACGGCGAATTACAGCTGACGTGATAAGAGAAGTACTGGCGGCCCCCTGTCAGTTAAAGCTCAGGAATGCAGGGGAAGCTGATGAACTGGCAGAGCTGCTGGCCAATGAGGCATCGCTGGTGACCCGCGATCCTGTTGACGGAGCGCTCTGCCACCGGCAGGACGTGCGCCGTGTAATGTTACAGGACCTGCGGAATGAGATAAGCGCTGCGGTGATAAAGGCCATTCACGATAATGCTGTTAACTTCTATAGTAAGCAGGAAGACCCTGTTGCGCGGGCTGAGGAGATCTACCATCGCCTGAGCAGGGGAGACAGCATGCAGGATGTGGAAAAACGCTGGATGCCAGGTATTGAGAACAGATTGCGTAATGCTCTTGAGGAACTGCCTTCTAAAAGCCTGTTATGGCTTTCAGGTAAGCTTGGTGTTACACCTGATAAGGACATGCTGAAAACGGCCAGCCTGGAAGAGTGGGAAAGTATTACTGCTACAGCTGCAGAACGTTATCTGAATACAGGAGAGGCACAGATAGCCCTGGATACCATACGGGAAAGAGATGACAGAACTATCAACAGCCCTTTGTACCGCCTGGAGCTGGAAGCCTTGCGCAACCTGGGACTGTATGACGAAGCGGCTTTTGTGGCAGAGGAAATGCTGGCAACCATCCCACGGTCTGCCGACCCGGCCATACTCTACGAGATAAACATGCAGGCAGCTTTTATAAAGGAAGCACAGGGCAGGATAGAAGAAGCTATTGCCAGTCTTAAGCAGGCATCGTCTTTACAACCACCTGAACCTACGAAAGAAGGCCTGCGGATACTTATTACGCATATACGTTTACTACGCAAACAGGGAGATGAAAAGAATGCTGAACGGGCCGTGTTTGTAAAGCAGGTGAGAGACTGGCTTGCAGACAGGCAATTGCTGATGTCTCTGAGCAGCTCCCCGGCATTGTTACGTGAAGTAGTAGCCGAGCTGGGAAAGATCATGCCGGAGTTACTGGAGAATGCGATTGACTGGGTAGGCATAGAGATACGTAATGATTTGCAGGCCAACGTGCTTTCACAAGCCTTAACCAACTGGAATGCTGAACTGCAGAAAGATTCCAATTCTTTGCTGGGAGAGCTGCTGGAACGTACGGGCATCAAAGACAATACATTACAAAGCTGGAACACGTTCGTAAAGGAAAATAACGGCAGGCGGTTAAGTAATAATATACAGCACTGGCGTAAGGAGCTGTCGTCCGATCTGCCTGGCCAATCTAACGGAGTATCAATCAATTTCGATAATACGCTGGTAGATATTTACCGGATCAATGTAGATCTGTCTATCAACCGCAGCTCAATGGAAGGAGGAGGGATGACAATGTTTTAGCTGCATGATGACTAATCCACACTGATATAAGTAATTTTTTTAAGCTCGTAAAACACCTCTCTGAGGATAACTGATTAATACCCAGCCGCATACCGGGAAGCGCCTTCCTATGCTCAAAAAGTAGCCTCTTTTACTGTTTTACATATGTAATTTTTTTATTCTTTTTTAGAAAAACTATTCATTACTTTGGATAAGTTTCAACTATCCGAAAAACCTGATGACTATACCTAAGAGATGCACTATTCCCTCGTGGATTTTAACCATTATCTGTTTCCTGGTCTCAGCGACCAATGTTCATGCGCAAAACAACAGCATTGCAGATAATCTATACTATTTCCGGCAGGCGGAAGCCTGGTTGAGCAGCGCTGACAGCGCCGGCGCCGGTTATCGTACCCTGGGAAATAAGTTCAAAGCCAGCAACGCCTTCGGGGCCAATGCAGATGCTATTTACAGCGCATCTTCCGTTAACAGCGATGTGACGGGAGCAACTGAAACACTGATAATTAAAGTGGAAGGAGGCGCTACATGCAGCAGCATGACTGTAAATGACCTGCTATTCAGCGGAAGCAGTACTGATCTTCAGCTCAACACACTGAATATCATATTCAGGAATGCAGCAGGAGCAGAAGTTGGGAACTACAGCCTGGCAGGAAATACAGTAACATTGGGTATGGAAGATGTATTCCTGAGCAACTTCAGTACATTCTCGCCGGTAAACAATGTGGCTGAAATAGCATTCACCTGGGCTTTCAGTAATGCAGCTCCAAACGCGCTGTATTTCAGAGGAATTACAGTTTCCGGTATTACTTCCGCACCATCGCTGGAGCCCAAGACAGGATATGTTACTTATAAAAAACTACAGCCGCCTAAACAGATCATGCCTGATGCTGCTGCCGGAGATCTTAATGAGAACTGGACGGGTGGAAAGCTGATAGCCTCTATCACTGCAAACGGTGATAGCTATGACCGCCTGGCTGTAGGCCCCGCCACCGGGTTGATTGATGATCAGGGAATATTGTACGATGGTGTAACACCCATTGCCACCATCACACCGGCAGACGGATGGGTGAACAGAAGCGAACAGCTCAGCATCACCTTTTACAGTAATGTTACCAACAGCATTGTTCAGAAAATAGTGAACGGACTGGCTTTCTTTAATACATCAGATCAGCCATTAAATGCAGAGAGACAGGTAACGGTGACACTGTCTGATAACACCGGTTTATCAGCAACAGTAACACGTACCATAGATGTGGACGATTCCAATATTCCTCCTGTACTGGATGCCCCGCTTACCTTTACTGTAGATGAATACCAGACACTTACATTAACAGGCTTTAACTTCTCAGATATTGATATTGCGCATGGTATGATCAGTGCTATTCTTTCTGTGGATGCAGGTACTATTACAGTGGGTGATCTTGCCGGAATAACCATCGCCGGTAATAATACAGGTACAGTTACTGTGACGGGTAAAATAGATAGTGTAACGCATCTCTTTGCCGCAGGCCTGGTGAAATATACTCCGCTGGCGGGTGAGAAACTGGCTATTACATTAACTACCATACTGGATGATAACGGCAACTCAGGTGTAGGTGGGAACCTGCGTGATACTGGAGTATCTGTTATTCATATCAACCCGGTAAGCCCTGTTCTGACGGGCATCAGCACCAGCACAGTCAGCGGACTATACGGGCAGGGAACAACTATTAATTTTGATATAACATTTGACCACCCGGTTACTGTCAGCAAGGGTACACCTGCCTTATTGCTGCCTGTACGTACAGGCACTGCACCTGCACTCTACCAGTCAGGCAGTGGCACCAATACACTGACGTTCAGCTATACTGTTGAAGCAGGAGACGCTACTCCTTTGCTGGATTATGCCGGTACAGATGCCTTACTGCTGAATGGAGGGCTGATTAACAGCAGCAGCAGCAATACACCGGCTTTACTTACTTTGCCTGTTCCCGGCAGCATTGGGTCTATTGCAGGACAACGTGCTATCATCATAGATGGTGTTGCTCCCGCTGCTCCGCTTATCGGGTACCCGTTGCCCAATGCCGTATTCAATACACATGACCTGACAGTAGCGGGTACTTCTGAGCCGGATGCCGTTGTAACTATTTATCTTGACGGAGTACAGATGACCTCTGTTACTACAGACGGAGACGGTAACTGGTATGCTTCTTTCACTGCCAGCAGGCTGACAGATGGGAATCACTATCTGAAAGCCACTGCTACAGACGCCGCTAAAAATGTGAGCGCCTACAGTGCCAATAAGATGATAGTAGTGGATGTAACCGTGCCGGGACTGATCTCTGCAAGCATCTACTCTGATAACAGGAATAAAGCGTTTGCTACAACAGGTAATATAGTAACGGTATACTTTACGGTAAATGACGCCATTTACCTGCCGCAGGTAGTGATTGCCGGTCAGGCAGCTACAGTAAGGACAGTAGGACAGGATGAATATGTTGCGGAATACACGATGACTGATACAGATACCGAAGGACTGATACCATTCAGTATTAATTTTACTGATCTGAATGGCAACAGCGGCGGTACTATAGAGGCAAGCACAGATAACAGTAAAGTGTATTTTGACAAGGAACGTCCGGCAGTTACATTGACCACTATCGCATCTTCCCCGGTAAGGACCTCCTTTACAGTATATATCAGCTTCAGTGAGGCAATATCAGATTTTGATCAGAGCAAATTGCATGTTACCAATGCGGTACTGTCTGAGATAACCAGCATCAGTAACAACGTGATGACGGTAGAAGTAACACCTGTTTATGATGGTATGGTTACCATGAGCCTGGATGAAGGCGCTGCGCGCGATGCAGCGGGCAATCTCAGCAAGGCTTCTGAAGTATTGCAGGTAGAAGCGGCTTTTGGAGGGTATCTTGAAAAGATCTATCCTAATCCGGCTTCCAGTAATATGAATCTGAAGTTTACAGGTACGGTGAATGAGAAAGCGAGAGTAGTGATCACTAATTACATGGGAGTAGTGATGTATGAAAAGGAGCTGATAATGGATCAGAAGACCCTTTCCATAGATGTGAGTAATCTTACAGCAGGTGGTTATATGCTGACGGTGAGATCTAAGAATTATAGTTTCTATACGAATATTATGGTTATACATTAAGTGCATTTCAGATAGTACCGGTTTGATCTCTTATTGGGGGAGAAAACTGCTCAAAGAAACGGGTTTCGCCTTTGGCGAAACCCGTTTCTTTGAGAGGGGGCCTGCGGCCGGCTGAATTTAGATAGGAGAACTACAGTGAGATTTTAGCGCTGTAACGGGCTGTAAATTTAGGCAGGAGTACATTGTTTTTTTTCCGGCAACGATTGCGTAAATAATAATTCCCTGTTTGAAATAATTCTGTAGATTGTCAAAAATTAGTGTCACGGGGACACCAACTTATAGATTGAAAATTCCATGGTTGTGAGGCTCTTGTTTACAGACCGGCCTATACGCGTATTATAATTGAAGTCATGCTAAAACCATTCTAAAATTCCTGAAGTATGAAAATATTTGTATTCCACCATTTGATTGCTAATGAAGCATTCCGCCTGCGGCATATTACAACCCGCTTCCTGAATTAAGTACAATCAACCTGACATATAAATTCCACCCTATTCAGCATAAAAACCAGCTGATGAAAGACTTATTGCATTTAAAGAAACTGATATTGCCGGGGGCCTTACTATTAAGTTCTGTAGCAGTAGCCCAGCAGACGGCGTCTGTTGTTACGCCAAAGGTATCACCACCTCCGGTGGCCTCACAGGCCAAAGAGATCATCCTGAAAGGAAGAGTATATGGAAATGATGACGGCTCCGGTCTGCCCGGTGTTACCGTAAGGGTAAAGGTGGGCAACAAAGGTACCACCACCCAGCCTGACGGCACATATACCCTGAAGGTGCATGAAAACTCGACCATCGTTGTTTCCCTGATGGGATTTGTTACACAGGAAATACCTGTGAACCGTCAGCAGATAATAGATGTATATCTTGCAAAAGATGTTAAATCCCTGACAGAAACCGTCATTATAGGTTATGGCACCCAGAAACGGCCTAATGTACTGGGTTCTGTGGCTTCTATCAACCCTGCAGAAATTGAAGACCTGCCGGTTGCTAACCTGGCCACAGCATTGCAGAATAAAGTTCCGGGGGTGTCTGTTTCACAGTCGTCCGGCAGGCCGGGATCGACTACGTCCCTTACCATCCGTAACCCTGTGACCTGGGCTGCAACCGGTTCTTCCACAGATCCGCTGTTTGTAATTGATGGGTTCCAGATGACCAAGCAGGATTTTGATAACCTGGACGCTACGCAGGTAGAGAGCGTCACTTTCCTGAAAGATGCGGCCGCCTCTATTTATGGAGCAAGGGGCGCTAACGGTGTAGTACTGGTGAAGACGAAGGTGGGTAAGCCCGGTAAGCCGCGTAT
Source organism: Chitinophaga tropicalis (assembly GCF_009758205.1). Taxonomy (GTDB): domain Bacteria; phylum Bacteroidota; class Bacteroidia; order Chitinophagales; family Chitinophagaceae; genus Chitinophaga; species Chitinophaga tropicalis. The sequence goes on along the minus strand of NZ_WRXN01000016.1, from coordinate 134,178 downwards.
CAGTTACGCCGGTTCTTACGGTACTTCATCCGCTACCTACATCCCGGAAATGCTCAACAGTTACGATCATGCTGTGCAGCTCAATAATAAGTATACCAGCCTGAAAGACGCCAATACCAATAAGTTTTACACGGCAGACGAACTGGAATATCTCAAAACACATAACTATAACTGGATTGACGATGTCTGGAAAAGTTCACATCTGACCCGTCATACGGTGAATGTGAGCGGTGGCACAGAGAGGGTTACTTTCTTTGCAGGCGCCAACTATTATAATGAAACGGGTAACGTGGGAGAGCTGGATGTGAAGAAGTATGGCCTCCGCATGGGCATCAATACAAAGATCATTGATAACCTGACAGCCAATATCTCTTTTGCAACAGATAACTCTAACACCAACAGGCCTACGCCAAAAACAGTACAGTCCGGTTTGACGGAACAGTCTGACCAGATGAGCGCTACTGTGAGCGCCCTGTTGTTAACACCAGGATGGGTGCCATTATATATTGATGGCAGACCTGTTTATTCCCAGGTGCCCGGCTGGCACCCGGGAGAGCTGGTGAAGACAGGCAGCTATGCCCGTACCCGCTCCCAGGGACAGACCATCAATGCCAGCCTGGATTATAAACTGCCGGCTATTAAAGGTCTGAGCTTCAGGGTACAGTATGCAAGAAACAACCGTAACAACTTTGGTAAGGAGTTCTATGTGCCTTACAGCCTGTACAACTTTGTAAGAGAAGGTACACACCAGACCACGCAGAATGTGATCTTTACAGACAAGCTGACTGCTACCAACGCCACTACTCTTATCAAGAACGGTAACCTGATGTCAGAATCTTATGGTGGCTCTGCCAGTTATCAGTTGGATGAAATGATCAGCTATGACCGCACTTTTGGTAAACACGATATCAGTTTGCTGCTGGTTGCTGAGCAAAGTGAATCTACTGCAGATAATTTTGATACCCGCCGTGAACAGGTAGTGATACCAGGTATTGATGAGCTTTTTGCCTTCAGCCAGGATAAGAATTTCTATGACAACTCAGGCTCTGCCAGTGAAGGAGGAAGAATGAGCTATGTAAGCAGGCTGAACTACGCTTTCATGGACCGTTACCTGCTGGAAGCCACCTTCCGTGCAGATGCTTCGCAGAACTTCCCGAAACATTCACAATGGGGTTACTTTCCATCTGCCGCTATTGGATGGAAGATATCTGAAGAGACCTTCTTCAGGGAGAACGTAAGGTTTGTGGATAACCTGAAGATCCGCTTCCAGGTAGGTCTGACAGGTAATGATGCCGTGAAGAACTTCCAGTACAAGGAAAGGTATACACAAACCACCGGTATGCTCTTTGGCAATACAATGACCAGCGGGCTTAACAACAATGATGTACCTAACACTTCTATTACCTGGGAAAAAGCGCTTTATAAGAACCTGGGTTTTGATGGTTCATTCTTCAACCGCCGCTTTGATTTTGCAATAGACCTGTACCACCGTTATAATTACGACATGTTGCAGCAGCCTACCAGCACGGTGCCTACCACTTTTGGCGGAGGTATTTCGGATCAGAATTATGGTCGCCTGAAATCCTGGGGGCTGGAAGCTATGCTGAACTACAATGGTAACGTAGGTAAAGATTTTAAATACTCTGCTGCTATCAACTTTGGTATCAGTGATAATAAAGTGATCCGCAAATTCTATGGTGCAGGAGACACTGCCTGGAGAAATCCTATTGGCCGCAGAACGGATAATGGGTTGGAAGGATATAAATCTACCGGGATACTGAGAACGCAGGAGGAAGTAGATGCTTTCCTGTCTAAAAATCCGAACTGGACAATAGATGGTGAGAAGCTGATTCCCGGTTATATGAACTATGAAGATATTAACAAGGACGGGAAGATAGATGAGAATGATAAAACGCGTATTGCAGGAAGGGGCGGCAGCCTGTTTGGAATGGGTTTTAACCTGGGGGCTTCGTGGAAGGGGCTGAAGCTTAGTGTGAATATCGGTTTATCAGTAGGTGGTTCTGAGGCGTACGATAAAACTGCCCGTACACCTGCTACTGAAAACCAGCGCTCACTGGCTATGTGGAAAGATTCATGGTCGCCCGGGAATCCAAATGCCAAATACCCGCTGATCAATTCTCCGCTTATCAAGGAAGTATCTGATTTCTGGGTGAGGAGCGCTACCACTATGCGGGTGAATAATATGATGTTGTCTTACAACCTGCCAACAGATCTTTCTGCCAGGTGGAAAATACCGGAGCTGAGAGTGTTTGCAACGGGCACCAATCTCTGGTCTATCATCAACAACCAGCCGTATAAAGATCCCGCTACTAACCTGGCGGTAGATTATCCGGCACTGCGCACATACACCTTCGGGTTAAATCTGAGCCTGTAAATAAATACAACATGCCGAAATTCTTTAAATACATACTGCTTGCTGTAAGTCTCAGCGCCTGCTCAGGCATACTGGAAAAAACAGACCTGACAGGTATAGATGAGCGTACCTGGGATCATGAATCGACTGCTACGCTTTACCTGAACAGGGTATACGATCTGACCATGCCTGTATGGCCTAACCTGACAGGTTCCGGCACATTGCCTACCGGTATTCATGACCTCTCTGACGATTGTAACGGAGGAGATGCCAAGATATGGTATGGCACCCTGTCTGTAGATAACGTTACTGATTTCTTTGGTGGCAATGCTGCCAATAATGCGTGGGCTTATATCCGCAAGATCAATATCCTGCTTACTGAAATAGAGAAGGGAGCCTTGGAGCCGGATGTAAAAGCAAAGATCAAAGCGCAGGCTTATTTTCTGAGGGGATGGGTTTATTTCCAGCTGGTGAAATTATATGGTGGGGTACCTTATGTTACACATCCGCAGGACTGGATCACGGAGAATCTTTTTGTGACAAGGAATAAAACTTCTGAGTGTGTGGATTCTATTGTGAGGGACCTTGACCTGGCAACTACATTGCCGGCAGTATGGCCCAGCTCTGACAGGGGAAGGATAACCCGTGGCGCGGCGCTTGGTGTTAAAGGACGTTTGCTGCTTTTCTGGGCCAGTCCTCAGTTTAACCCTAATAACGATGCAGCCCGCTGGGAGCGTGCATACCAGGCTAATAAAGCAGCCTATGATACGTTGAAGATAGATGGTTATGGCCTGTTCTCCAGCTTTGCCAATATCTGGCTGGATGAAGGTACAGGCAATAAAGAAGTTATCCTGCTCCGATCATACGACGGAGCTAACAAAGCCAGTACTTTTGAAGATGTGGCCCGTCCTTATTCAGAATCCAATGGTGGTGGCGGTTCTTATCAGCCTACCCTGGAACTGGTGAATGCTTTTCCGATGAAGAACGGCGCCGCTATTACTGACGCGGCTTCAGGTTATGATGCTGTTTACTACTGGAAAAACCGCGATCCCCGTTTTGACGCTACTATAGCCTACAACGGTTGTGTATGGCCGCTAAGTAATAAGACCGGCCGTAAGCAATGGAATTATACAGGCGTAACAGACGATAAGAATAAGCCTTGTGTGACAGGTTTCTATTGCCGCAAAGGCCTTAACACCACTACTATAAAAGATAATACCAAGCTGGGGAAAACTGACTGGATAGAAATGCGTTTTGCAGAGGTAATGCTGAACCTGGCGGAATGTGCTAACGCAACAGGACGTACACAGGAAGCATATGATATGCTGACGGCCATTCGTAAAAGAGCAGGGATCACAGCAGGTGCAGATAATCTCTATGGATTGAAAGCTAATATGACGAAAGACGAAATGCTCACCGCTATCATCAACGAGCGTCGTATTGAGCTGGCTTTTGAAGGGAAGCGTTATGATGATCTGCGGCGTAATAAACTTTTTGATCAGTTGAATGGTAAGAAGAGATCTATCCTGAAGATCACGGTGAAAGCACCTTATACGGTGGCTGACCTGGAGAAGACAGATGCTTCCGGGATTATGCTGCGTGACAGGCTGGACCTTAACGGTGCAGATTACACTACGTATTTTACGACCAGTGTAGATGTGCTGGATACGCAGAAGCCGATCAGCTATCCGTCAAATTATTATTTCTATGCTATTCCTACTACTAATTTGCTCAGGAATCCGAGTCTGCAGCAAACGGAGGGATGGAATAGCGGTACTTTCAACCCGTTGAACTAATAGTGTTGCAGCTTTTGTCTACAGGTCGGACAGGCTGAAATACTACTTTATAAATTGTAACTTGATATACATGAAACAGAAACTCACCGGAACGCTACTCATTGCTACCTTAGGTATAGCTACCGGAGCTTATGCGCAATATCCGAAGATACCCAAGGAAGTGCAGGCTGTAAGCGATTCCCTCCTCGATGCCGCTAAAAAACATTCAGATGAAGCATGGGCAAAAGCGTTGCCCATTGTAAAAGAGCAGGCCCGTAAAGGCAAGCCTTATGTGGCATTTGCCTCCCGGCCAACAGATCTTCCGCAGGCCAATATTCCTGCCTTTCCCGGTGCTGAAGGGGGAGGTGCGTATACTTTTGGCGGAAGGGGCGGAAAGATCTTTGTAGTGACCAGCCTGGAAGACAGCGGGCCTGGCACATTGCGTGAAGCCTGTGAGGCCGGTGGCGCACGTATGGTGGTTTTCAACGTGGCGGGTATCATCCGTCTGAAAACACCTATTATCCTGATGGCGCCTTATATTACCATTGCCGGACAGACCGCTCCGGGCGATGGTGTATGTGTTGCCGGAGAGAGCTTCTGGATCAATACGCATGATGTGGTGATCCGTTACATGCGTTTCAGGCGTGGAGAGACGAATGTTGGTCGCCGGGACGATGCACTGGGTGGAAACCCTATCGGCAATATCATTATAGACCATTGCTCTACCAGCTGGGGACTTGATGAGAACATTTCCCTGTACCGTCATATGTACAATCCCGGAGAGGGATACCAGGAGGAGAAACTTCCCACAGTTAACATCACTATACAGAACACTATTTCTTCTGAGGCACTGGACACTTACAACCATGCCTTTGGCAGTACACTGGGCGGTGAGAACTGTTCTTTCATGCGCAACCTCTGGGCATGTAATGCAGGCCGTAACCCTTCTATAGGCTGGTTCAGCGTGTTCAACTTTGTGAATAACGTAGTGTTCAACTGGAAACACCGTACAGTAGATGGTGGTGATTACCGGTCCCAGTACAATATCATCAACAACTACTTCAAACCCGGGCCTATTACGCCGAAAGACGATCCTGTTGGTCACCGGATACTGAAGCCTGAATCCGGTCGCAGCAAACTGAAATACCAGGAGTTTGGCCGTGCTTATGTGAATGGTAATATCATGGAAGGATATGACAAGATCACTGCCAACAACTGGGATGGCGGGGTGCAGATAGAAGATATGCCGGATGCCGGCCAGTACCGTGATGATATGCGATCTGACCATCCTTTGCCTATGCCGCATATGATGATCATGCCCGCAGCTGATGCTTACCAGTATGTACTGGATAATGCAGGCGCTACATTGCCGGTAAGAGATCCTGTAGATACAAGGGTGATAGAGCAGGTGAGAACAGGTAAAATCACTTATAAGGACAATACCGCTTCAAAGATCGGCAGCGAGTATATTAAGCGCCGCCTGGGAGATGATTCCTACAAACAGGGTATCATCTATGATATTGCACAGGTGGGCGGTTATCCTGTTTATAAAGGCAAGCCTTATAAGGATTCAGATGGAGATGGTATTCCGGACGACTGGGAAACCCGTCATAACCTCAATCCGAAGGATGCGAACGACGCTTCCCTGGCAGATAGCCCCGAAGGTTATACGAATATTGAAAAGTTCCTGAACGATATTAAGCCGGATAAAAAGAGCTACCGGATGATAGTTACTGAACGTGCGGCAAAGATCGTTATCATGCTTGAGCTGCATGATGCAGGTAAGGTGATGCGGGTACAGGACCTTATCGCGCAGCAATATATTGATCTGAAAGAAACGGAAGAAAAGAAGGATACTGCGCAGGTACGCCAGTTACACAACCGTTATCTGTCAAAACTTTCTGCCGAGTTAACCACAGAGCAGGTAACAAAAGTAAAGGATGGAATGACCTATGGTATACTGCCCATTACTTACAATGCTTACCTGGAGATGCTGCCCCAGCTTACCAAACAGCAGCAGGAGCAGATAATGGACTGGCTGGAAGAAGCGAGGGAACATGCTATGGATGCAGGAACCTCTGAACAGAAACATGCCTGGTTTGGTAAATACAAAGGCCGTATTAATAACTATCTGTCAGCCGCAGGCATTGACATGAAAAAGGCAGAAGCCGACTGGAAGAAAAGAAGGAATGAGAAATAGTGTAGTAGTTATCTTATTATTTGCCTGCTGTTTCCCGTTGTTCACAAGGGCGCAGGTAACTGTGAAGAACGGCCGTTTACTGTATGAACAGGACGGCAGGGGAAACCGTATACCTGATTTCTCTTATTGCGGATATATGGCAGGAGAGCAACCCTTACCAGTGGCGCCCGTACGTATACGGGTGCCACTGGCCAAAGGCGATGCTACTGCCCGTATACAGGCAGCCATCAACCAGGTGGCTGCTTTGCCATTGGGAAAAGACGGAATAAAAGGAGCGGTATTGCTGGATAAGGGCGTCTATGAAATACAGGGCAGTTTATTCATCAATGCTTCCGGCGTTGTGCTGAGAGGCAGTGGCGACAGTACTATACTGCTGGGCGCAGGTTACAGCAGGGATAACCTGGTACGTATAGGTGGCCGTAATGACAGGCAGTTAGCTGCCGGGGCTACTATCACAGATGCTTATGTACCGGTTAATGGCATGGTGCTGCATGTGCCGGCTGCTCATACGTTTAAGGCAGGAGATGAAGTGCAGATCACAAGACCCGGCACTAAGAACTGGATACAGTTGCTGGGTACTGATCATTTTGGTGGCGATATCACAGCCCTGGGCTGGAAGGCCGGTCAGCGGGATATACAATGGCAGCGCCGTATCACAGCTGTGAATGGGACAGCTGTTACGCTGGATGCACCGCTTACTACAGCACTTGATACAACTTATGGCGGAGCGACTATTGCTGTTTATCAATGGCCGGGCCGCATTACGCAATCAGGTGTGGAAAACCTGCGATGTGTTTCTGCTTATGATGCTGCAAACCCCAAAGATGAAGATCACCGGTGGACGGCTATCTCTATAGAGAATGCGGCGGATGCCTGGGTGAGGCAGGTTGTTTTTGAACACTTTGCCGGATCGGCAGTGGCGGTACTGGAAACTGCCCGCCGTGTTACGGTGGAGGATTGTATTTCGTTAGCGCCGGTTTCAGAGATAGGCGGACAGAGACGTTATACATTCTTTACTTCCGGTCAGCAAACACTTTTCCAGCGTCTTTATGCACAGCAGGGTTATCATGATTTTGCCACCGGGTTCTGTGCGGCAGGTCCCAACGCATTTGTACAATGTGAGTCCGATCTGCCATTCAGCTTTAGTGGCGCTATTGATAGCTGGGCTTCGGGATTGTTGCTGGATAATGTAACAGTAAATGCGCAGGCATTGGGTTTTCCTAACCGCGGCCAGGATGGGCAGGGAGCAGGATGGACGGCGGCTAACAGCGTATTATGGCAATGTGCAGCTGCGAGGATAGATTGTCCGCGTCCGCCGGGGGCTAATAACTGGTCATACGGCGCATGGGCGCAGTTTTCGGGGGATGGCAGCTGGTACAGCTCTAATGAATATATACAACCACGCAGTCTTTATTATGCACAGCTGGCAGAGAGGATAGGAGAGAAGGCGATGGAGCGCGCTCATCTGATGCCGGACCTGGGAGATGCTTCCAGTAGTCCGTCGGCAGAAACAGCAGCAAAGCTCTCTGCAGCATCAAAAGACCCGGCAGTTACTTTATACGAATGGATACGTAAGGCTTCCCAAAGGGAGCCTATCCCTGTAAATACAAATGCGGGTACTGTGACTTACCGCCCAGTTACAGAGATGCCTGCTGCTGATGGTATGCAACTCCGGAACGGATGGCTGGTACAGGATGGCGCGGTAATGACCGGCCGCCGCTGGCAGGTATCCTGGTGGAGAGGTAATACCCGTCCGGACGGCATTAAAGAAGGTGGTGCGCATATTACGCGTTTTGTACCGGGAAGAACGGGGACTGGTTTGACGGACGACCTGGATACAGTAGCAGCGCAGATGCAGGAGAAGCATGTAGCAGGTATAGAACATAACTATGGCCTCTGGTATGAAAGAAGAAGGGATGATCATGAACGGGTACAGCGGCTGGATGGGGATGTATGGCCACCTTTTTATGAGCAGCCTTTTGCGCGTAGTGGTCAGGGGACAGCCTGGGATGGCCTGAGCAAATATGATCTTACCAAATACAACCGCTGGTACTGGAGCAGGCTGCAACAGTTTGCAGGACAGGCAGACCGTAACGGGCTGGTGCTGATTCATCAGCAATATTTCCAGCATAACATTATAGAAGCAGGAGCGCATTATGCTGACTTTCCCTGGCGGCCGGCCAACAACATCAACGAGACCGGTTTCCCGGAGCCGCCTCCCTATGCAGGAGGTAAGCGGATTTTCATGGCAGAGCAGTTCTATGATACCACGAATACTGTGAGGAAGCAGTTGCATAAGGCGTATATCTATCAATGCCTGAATAACTTTTCTGCTAATCATAACGTAATACAGCTGACTGGTGCAGAGTTTACCGGTCCGCTACATTTCATGGCTTTCTGGACAGATGTGATTGCTGCATGGGAGCGTGAGAAACAGCAACACCCTATTATTGGCCTCAGCGCTACAAAAGACGTGCAGGATGCTATCCTGGGCGATGCTGTACGTTCTGCCGTGATAGACCTGGTAGACATCCGCTACTGGCATTATCAGCAGGATGGAACGGCGTATGCGCCGGCAGGAGGGCAAAGCCTGGCACCCCGTCAGCATGCCCGTTTACTGAAACCCAGGAAGAGCAGCGAGAAAGAAGTGTATCGTGCGGTACGTGAATACCGGGATAAATACCGGGGGAAGGCTGTGTTGTATTCTGCCGATGGCTTTGAGCAATATGGCTGGGCTGTATTTATGGCCGGAGGCTCGCTGGCCAATATCCCGGTAATTGAGGCCAAAGGATTCCTTGCTGCAGCTGCGGGCATGCTCCCGGCAGATGTAACGGGCAGCTTTGCCTTACGCAATGACCACGGCGATTATATCATCTATCATAACAGCCCGGATGCTATTCAGCTGACGGGAGTAACGGGTAGTTTCAATGCCTGCTGGATAGATGCAAAAGATGGTCGCACACTGCAAACTCAAAAGAACGTTAAAGGAGCCAGTGAATTGAAAGTTCCTCAACAGGGAGCTGTAGTACTCTGGCTGACCCGTAAATAATATATGCCATGCTGAACAGGATCTCAACGATTATCTTGACTGTATTACTATGCTTTGCCATTGAGGCAGAATGTCAGCTGCCCCTCCGTATTGCCAAAGGAGGGCGCTTTCTTGAAACGACAGACGGTAAACCTTTCTTCTGGCTGGGAGATACCGGCTGGCTGCTGTTTGGAAAGCTGACCCGGGAAGAAACGGATAAATACCTGGCAGACCGTCAGCAGAAAGGTTTTAATGTGATACAGGTGATGGTGCTGCCGGGACTGACGGCAGCAAACGTGTATGGCGATTCTGCGCTTGTACGTAAGAATTTAGCGATGCCGCTTACAACAGCAGGTAACAGCTTTGCCGACAGCGTACAGTATGACTACTGGGACCATATCGATTATGTAGTGGATAAAGCGGCTGAAAAAGGTATTTACATGGCGCTGGTGCCTATATGGGGCGGCGCTGTGAAATCGGGGCTTGTTACAGAGAAGCAGGCGACTGTATATGCTGCTTTCATGGCAGAGCGCTATAAGAGCAAGCCCAACATCATATGGATGAATGGGGGAGATATTAAAGGCAGTGACTCTTTAGCTATATGGAATGCTATCGGCAGTACCCTGCATAAAGAAGATACCAGGCACCTGGTTACTTTTCACCCCAGGGGACGTACACAATCGTCAGACTGGTTTCATAATGCCTCCTGGCTGGATTTCAATATGATACAGTCCGGGCATCGCCGTTATAACCAGGATACAGCTGCTATCGATAAAAAATACGGGGAAGATAACTGGAAATATATACAGGCAGATTATAACAGGAAGCCTGTTAAACCGGTGATTGACGGAGAGCCTTCTTATGAAGGTATTCCACAGGGATTGCATGACCCGGCAGAGCCTTTCTGGACGGATAAAGACGTGCGTCGTTATGGATACTGGTCTGTTTTTGCGGGCGCATGCGGGTATACTTACGGGCACAATGCTGTGATGCAGATGTATAGGAAAGGGGATGGCGGTGTATATGGTGTAAGGGAATACTGGCAGGATGCAATTAATGCTCCCGGGGCTTCGCAGATGATCTGGCTGAAGCAGCTGATATGCTCGCATAATTACGCTGACCGTGTTCCTGATCAGGCGCTTATTGCAGATAATGTTGGAGAGAAATATAACCGTCTTGTTGCTACGCGTGGGAAGGATTATGCTTATATCTATACTTATAACGGGCGTAAGATACCTGTTAAGATGGGGAGGATTGCGGGAGGGAGTGTGAAGGCAGCATGGTATAGTCCGCGGGATGGTCATATGGAGGTGATAGGCACTTATCCGAATAAAGGGATTATGGTGTTTGATCCTCCCGGTGACGAGAAGGACGGGAATGATTGGGTGCTGATCATAGATAAAGTGTAAATCATGCACAGGTCTCTTTTCTATATGCTTATCATGCTATTGTGCTGTTCCTGCGGGAAAGAGGTATGGTTGTTTACTTCATTCCGGGAGCCAGGCACAGATGGCCTTCACCTCCTGCGTAGTGATGATGGGTATAAATGGGATAGTTTGCCGGGAGTTTTCTTTAAACCATCCAATAAGCTGATGAGGGACCCGAGCATTGTGCAGGGGCCGGATGGTGTGTTTCACCTGGTGTGGACCAGCAGCTGGAAGGGAGATAAGGGATTTGGGTATGCTTCATCCAAAGACCTGCGCAGCTGGTCTGAACAGCAGTTCATACCGGTGATGGAGCATGAGCCCACTACTGTGAACGTGTGGGCGCCGGAGTTATTTTATGATAAAGAGGCAAAGCAGTTTATCATTGTCTGGGCATCCTGTGTTCCGCAGCATTTTCCCAAGGGCGAAGAAGCAGAAGATAATAACCACAGGTTGTATTATACCACTACGAAAGACTTTAAAACCTTTACTCCCACCAGGCTTTTTCTTGATCCCGGTTTCAGTGTGATAGATGCTGTGATAGTGAAAACTGACAAGCCTGCATATACATTGGTGCTTAAGGATAATACCCGCCCGGAAAGAGATCTTAAAGTAGCATTTGCAAAGGCTCCCCTGGGGCCTTACACCAATATATCAGCCCCTTTCACCGGTAAGCTGACGGAAGGCCCTGCGGTACTGAACACCGGCAGGGAATGGCTGATCTATTATGATGACTATGGCAAGAAGCAATATGGCGCTGTGAAAACAACAGATTTCCGCACGTTTGTGCCGGCGGCTGTGCAGGTACCAGCCGGTCATAAGCATGGCACTATATTCAAGGTAAAGCGCCGCCTGGCAGACAGGCTTAAATAACTGAAATGATGTACGTAAGAATATTTTTACTGTTACTCCTGTTTCATAGTGCAGTGCATGCACAGGAAAGCATCCGTTATACGGGCAGCACGCTGGTGAATGTAGACTATCACCATGGGCAGCTGCGGCCGGTGATGGGGGTGCACAGTATACAGGTGATGCGTGCCAACAGGGAATATCCCGCTATGGCAGATGGCTTTGGATGGACGTACAACCATGCGCCTATGCTGGCATACTGGAAGAACAGATTTTACCTGGAATACCTGAGTGATGAGAGAGGGGAGAGTGTGCCGCCGGGACAGACCTTCCTGCTAACATCGGCCGATGGATATAGCTGGTCAAAGCCGGCAGTGCTGTTCCCCGTGTATAAAATACCTGATGGCACCCGTAAGGAGGGACATACTGGTGTGGCTAATAACCTGTTTGCTGTGATGCACCAGCGTATGGGGTTCTTTGTGTCTAAAAATAACCGGCTGCTGGCCCTGGCATATTATGGCATCTGCCTGGATGCAAAAGATGATCCTAACGATGGTAAGGGAATAGGCCGTGTAGTGAGGGAGATACTGGCAGATGGAAGTTATGGCCCTGTTTACTTTATTCGCTACAATAAAGGGTGGAATAAGAGTAATACAGCACATCCCTTTTATACATCTTCTAAAGACGCAGGATTTGTAGCCGCCTGTAATGAACTGATGGCAACGCCGCTGATGATGCAGCAATGGAATGAGGAAGCAGACAGGGATGACCCGCTCATTCCCCTGCAAAAACAATATAAGGCTTTCTGTTACTATCACCTGCCTGACGGCCGTACGGTAGGATTGTGGAAACATGCGCTGACGGGTATGAGCCCGGATGAGGGCAAAACGTGGAGTACAGTAGCCCGCGCTCCGGGTTTTGTGAACAGCAATGCCAAGATATGGGGACAGCGTACAACGGATGGCCGTTATGCTACTGTATACAATCCTTCAGAATACCGCTGGCCACTGGGGCTTTCTGTGAGCAATAACGGGATAGAATACACTAACCTGTTGCTGGTGAATGGTGAGATACCGCCTATGCGTTATGGTGGTAATTATAAATCGTACGGCCCGCAGTATGTGAGAGGTATTGAAGAGCGAAATGGTTTGCCGGCGGATAGTAATTTATGGGTGACCTATAGCATGAATAAGGAAGATATCTGGGTGTCCTGCATTCCTGTACCTGTTTCTGATAAAGCGATACAGCCGGTAGATGATAACCTGGCAGATAAAGCAGTGCTGAAGAACTGGAATATTTACAGCCCTCTCTGGGCGCCGGTAACTACCGGCAGCCAGGGGCTGATACTGGAAGACAAAGACCCGTTTGATTACGCAAAAGCAGAACGTCTTTTTCCCGCAGGTGCTGATCTGCAGGTAGCATTTGCCGTAGTTGCCGCGCAGCGTGATCATGGTTGTTTACAGGTGGAGTTGCAGGATGGTAAAGGCACACCTGCCATCAGGCTTGTGCTGGATGCCGACAGTATCTTCAAAGCCAAAGCAGGTGCAAGGGATAAAAACTTTATGTCTTACCTGCCGGATACTGTGTATAACGTACGATTGACTGTTAACACTACTACCCGTTTTTATACTATCAATGTAAACGGGAAGGATGTGCTGACCAGCTTACTGTTTGCGCCGGTGGATAAGCTGGAAAGAATAGTGTTCCGTACAGGAGCGCCCCGGCATTTCCCCCATGCAGATACCCCGGCAGACCAGGACTATGACCTGCCTGAGGCGGGAGAGCAGGAACGGCAGACGGCGAAGTTCTTCATAAGATCACTCAAAATAACTAACCAGTGAAATACTGCCTGTATCTTATCATATCATTCTTTGTATGTTCACAACCACTGTACAGTGCCAATATACAGGTATCCGGTCTGCGTTGTGAGATGCTGACCAATCCACAGGGTATTGATGTAGTAACACCCCGGCTGAGCTGGGAAATAACCGGGGATGTACGCAACGTTGCACAGCAATCTTACCAGGTACTGGTAGCCTCTTCTATACAAAAGCTGGCAGCCGATCAGGGAGATATCTGGAACTCAGGTAAGGTGGCTTCTTCCAACTCTGTGCATGTTACTTATGCAGGTAAAGCATTGGGCAGCGGGCAGCAGTACTACTGGAAAGTAAAGGTATGGACCACACAGGGGGAAAGTAAGTGGAGCGCTCCTGCGCAGTGGAGCATGGGATTATTGAAGCCGGCCAACTGGCAGGCGAAATGGATAGGTACAGACACTTCTTTTACCTGGGATGATGCTGCGAATAAGTTCTCACGGCTTTCAGCACGTTATTACCGGAAAGCTTTCCAGGTAAGGAAGAAGATAAGAAGAGCCACTGCATATGTATCCGGGCCGGGTTTATATGAGTTGTATGTTAATGGTCAGCGGATAGGACGGCAGGTGCTGGCGCAATCACCTACGGATTACCGTAGGACTGTCAGGTATAACACCTTTGATGTAACGGCTGCCTTGCAGCAGGGAGAGAATGTGGTAGCAGCCGTAACAGGCAATGGATATTACTTTACGATGCGGCAGGCTTATAAGCCGCATAAGATCCGCACGTTTGGTTATCCCCGCCTGTTGCTGCAGCTGGACGTGGAACTGGAAGACGGAAGCCGGGTGACCATCCCCAGTGATAGTACCTGGAAACTGACGGCCGACGGTCCTATCCGGTCCAACAATATTTATGACGGGGAAGAATATGATGCCTCTAAAGAGATGCCCGGATGGAATAAGCCGGGGTATAATGATAAGCACTGGAGTTATGCGTCTCTGGTGCCGGTTCCCGGCGGACAGCTCAAAGCACAGATGAATGAGCTTATTCGCATAGTAGACAGCATAAGGCCTGTTTCTGTTAAACGGGGCAATGCAGATACATTCCTGGTAGATATGGGACAGAATATGGCGGGCTGGCTGCAATTAAAAATGAAAGCCCCTGAGCAGGGCAGCCGGGTATCTGTCCGCTTTGCGGAGACCCTGCAGGCTGGTGGTCAGCAGCTTTTTACGGACAACCTGCGGGATGCAAAAGCGACAGACCTTTACCTTGCAAAAGGTGGGGGAAATGAGATATGGTCTCCGTCTTTCGTATATCATGGTTTTCGTTATGCCGCAATTGCAGGTTATCCTGGCAACCCAACAGAGGACGATATACTGGGGCAGGTAGTGAGTGATGACCTGCCACTTAGCGGGAGTTTTGAAACATCTGACCCGACTATCAACAGTATCTATAAAAATGCCTGGTGGGGTATAAGAAGCAATTACAAAGGATTACCGGTTGATTGTCCGCAGAGGAATGAGCGTATGCCCTGGCTGGGCGACCGCACCACGGGCGCTTATGGAGAAAGCTTCCTGTTTGATAATGCAAAACTCTACGCCAAATGGCTGGACGATATCGAAGATGCGCAGACAGCTGAAGGCGCTATTCCAGATGTAGTACCGGCTTACTGGAATTATGCATCAGATAATATGACCTGGCCCGGCGCGTATCTTACTATTGCCGGGATGCTGTATCATCAGTTTGGTGATGTGCAGCCTGTTATTCGTCATTATGCTTCCATGAAACGCTGGATAGATTATATGGGCAGGAAGTACCTGGTGGATAACATTATGACGAGAGATAAGTATGGCGACTGGTGTGTGCCACCGGAATCAAAACAGTTGATCCATACAAAAGATTCTACCCGTAAAACAGATGGTACGCTGCTGGCCACTGCCTATTATTATCACCTGCTTAATATGATGAAACGTTTTGCGGTGATATCAGGCAATGTGCGGGATACAGCCGCATTTGCGTCGAGAGCGGAGGCGGTAAAAGACGCCTTTAACCGGAAGTTCTTTCACCCGGAAACAGCAGGTTACAGCAATAATACGGTTACCGCTAACCTGTTACCCCTGTACTTTGGTATGGTGCCGGCGGATAAAAAGCAGCGTGTATTTGACAGTATGACTGCCTGTATTATGAATAAATACGGAGGTCATATCAGCACAGGAGTAGTGGGCACACAATGGCTGATGCGGGGCCTGTCCAGGAATGGCAAGCCTGACCTGGCCTATCTTATTGCGGCAGACAGGGATTATCCCGGTTGGGGGTATATGGTGGAAAACGGCGCCACTACTATATGGGAGTTATGGAATGGCAATACGGCTAATCCTGAAATGAATTCGCAGAACCATGTCATGCTGCTGGGGGACCTGTTGATATGGTGTTATGAAGACCTGGCGGGTATAAGAAGCAGTGATGAACATCCGGGGTTTGAGGAACTGGATATGAATCCCGTATTGCCATCGGGGTTAGATCATGTAAATGCGTCCTTTCGTTCTATACGCGGACTGATACGCAGCAGCTGGAGGAAGACAACAGACCGCTTTTACTGGCAGATCAGCATACCGGCTAATACTACTGCTATTGTGCATATTCCTGCTGTTGCGCCAGCGCAGGTGACGGAAAGTGGAAAGCCGGTTAACAAAGACATTACTTTTCTGCGAATGGAGAGTGGCAGGGCAGTTTACCGTATAGGTTCGGGTAATTATACTTTTGAATCTGTATTGCAACGTCCGTGGAAGAAAGGGATAGTAACAGATGAATTCATTTTTGATAAGGCGCCTTTCCCGGAAAGTCATGCGGCAACAATTGCCGGGACGCCACAGGGGCTTGTTGCTGCCTGGTTTGGTGGTACAAAGGAGCGTAACCCGGATGTGGGCATATGGGTGAGCCGGCGGGTGAATAACCAATGGACCGCTCCCATAGAAGTTGCTAATGGTATAGTGAATGATACTGTTCGTTATGCCTGCTGGAATCCTGTATTGTACCAGGCGCCTGGCGGGGACCTGTTGCTTTTCTATAAAGTGGGGCCTAAAGTGGCGGGATGGAAAGGCTGGTTGAAAACATCCAAAGACGGAGGCATTACCTGGTCGGCCGCACAGGCACTGCCTGATGGCTTCCTGGGGCCTGTGAAGAACAAACCTGTGCTGCTGGATAACGGAGAGCTGCTGTGTCCTTCCAGTACGGAAGGGGGGCGTTGGAAAGCTCATTTTGAATACAGTACAGATAGTGGGAAAACATGGAAGATGCGGGGGCCGATCAACGATACTTTCTTCAACGTTATACAGCCCAGTATCCTGAAATATGGAAATAAGCGTTTGCAGATATTGTGCAGGAGTAAGGAAGGGAATATTATCCAGTCATGGTCAGATGATAATGGTCGTACATGGAGTTCTTTATCGGCTACTGCGTTACCTAATAATAACTCGGGCACAGATGCAGTTACGCTTGCTGATGGCAGGCAGTTGCTGGTCTATAACCATGTAAAGACGCCGAAGGGAAAATCCAAGGGGGCGCGTACGCCGTTGAATGTGGCTATATCTGAAGATGGTATTAACTGGATGGCAGCATTGATACTCGAAGATTCTCCGGTAAGCCAGTATTCGTATCCGTCGGTTATACAGTCGGCCGATGGCTATGTACACATTGTCTATACCTGGCGCAGGCAGAGAATAAAATACGTAAAGATAGATCCACGCTTACTTGAGCTCAAACCCATAAAAAATGAGCAATGGCCATGAATGAAAAACTTAACAGGCGTCAGTTTATAGGCAATGCGGCCATGCTGGGCGCCGGGTTGCTGTTACCCGCTACGGTACAGGCAATGATGAAAGGACCACGGTACAGGATTGCGGTATGTGACTGGATGATACTGAAGCGCCAGAAGCTGGGAGCATTCCAGCTCACCAAAGAGATAGGTGCAGATGGTGTGGAGGTTGACATGGGTGGGTTGGGGGACCGTCCTACATTTGACAGTAAGCTATCTGACCCGGTTATACGGAAACAATTCCTTGATAAGGCGGCAGAGTTGCATTTGCAGATACCCAGTATTGCCATGTCAGGCTTTTATGCGCAGTCTTTTGCGGAGAGGCCGGGTGTGGAGAAGATGGTACAGGATTGTATTGATACCATGGTGCAGATGAAGGTGAGGATAGCTTTCCTGCCGTTGGGTGTGCAGGGGGACCTGGTGCAGCATCCGGAGCTGCGTCCTGCTATTGTGGAACGTCTTAAGGATGCAGGTGTAAGGGCACGTAAGGCGGGGGTGATAATAGGGGTGGAAACGGCGCTTCCTGCAGCGGAGGAAGTGAAGCTGCTGGATGAGATCAATTCTTCTTCTATCCGCAGTTATTTTAACTTCTCCAATGCGTTGCAGGCCGGGCGGGATCTTCACCAGGAGTTACGCACGCTGGGCCGTAAGCGGATATGCCAGATACATTGTACAGATACTGACGGGGTATGGTTGCAGAACAATACCCGTATCAATATGCCGCTTGTAAAGAAAACGCTGGACGATATGGGCTGGAGGGGCTGGCTGGTAATAGAACGGTCCCGCGATGCCAATGATCCGCGTAATGTAAAGAGCAACTTCAGCGCAAATACCGCATACCTGAAATCAGTTTTTCAATGAGAAGATGTAGCCTTATCCTGTTGTTATCCCTGTTTGCGATAGTAGTCTGTGCGCAGGACCTGGACAGTTTGTTCAGGCACCCCCCAGCGTCGGCAAAGCCCTGGGTGTTCTGGTACTGGATGTATGCCAGTGTTACGAAAGAGGGCATTACTGCCGACTTGCAGGCAATGAAAGAAGCCGGTATAGGCGGGGCATATCTTATGCCTATTAAAGGCAAAGCCGGGACCCCGTTTATTAATCCGCCGGTAGAGCAGTTAAGTCCTGCGTGGTGGGAGATGGTGCGCTTTGCCCGCCAGGAGGCTGCCCGGTTGGGATTGCAGCTGGGTATGCATGTCAGTGATGGGTTTGCGCTGGCAGGCGGCCCCTGGATCACCCCGGAGCATTCCATGCAGAAAGTGGTGTGGACAACTACGCTGGTAAACGGGAACACTCTTTTTAATGATACCCTGCCACAACCCGCTACCAACCAGAACTATTATAAAGATATTGCAGTGCTGGCCTGGCCCTCCAGGCAGCAGGAGATGCAGGCGCCGGTTGTGACTTCCAGTCTGCCGGATAAACCCGTGCAGTTCCTGGCTACGCCTGGTAGCAAAGAGAGCTTCCGCAGTGAAGATCCCTGCTGGATACAATATGCCTATGCTGCACCTTTTACCTGTTATGCGGTGACTATCCGTACAAATGGTACTAACTACCAATCTCACCGTTTAAGCATTTCCGTGAGTGACGATGGAGAGCATTTCCGGCCGGCCGGGAAGCTGACGCCTCCGCGGCATGGATGGCAGGATGCGGGTATTCCTGTTACGCATGCCATTACTCCGGTGACTGCCCGTTACTTCAGGTTCCTGTACGATAGGGAGGGCTCAGAGCCGGGAGCGGAAGACCTGGATGCGGCCAAGTGGAAGCAAAGCCTGAAGATTAACGGTATTGAATTGTGGGCTACGCCCCGTATCAACCAGTTTGAAGGCAAGAGCGCCGCTATATGGCGTATAGGGGCATCGACGAAGTTGCCGGATACAGCCTGTATTCCGCTGAACAGCATTATTAACCTGACTAAGAATATTGACAATAAAGGCCGCCTGCGCTGGAAAGCGCCTGCCGGTGAATGGACAATCTTACGTATAGGACATACATCCACCGGTTATACAAACGCTACGGGCGGCGCCGGTAGCGGACTGGAATGTGACAAGTTTGATGCCGCCGCTGTGCGTACACAATTTGAGCACTGGTTTGGTGAAGCCCTCCGCAAAACGGGAGAGGAGCAGCCCGCCAGGGTGCTGACCCATTTCCATGTGGATAGCTGGGAGTGTGGCAGTCAGAACTGGTCGGCCGGCTTTCGTAAAGCATTCAGGCAACGCAGGGGATATGACCTGTTGAAATACCTGCCTGCCATGGCTGGTTACCCGGTACAGAACGCTACCGCCTCAGAAGAGTTCCTGCATGATGTAAGGCAGACCATTACTGAGCTGATACAACAGAACTTTTACGATACGCTGGCAGCCCTGGCGCATGCCAGGGGTTGTACTTTCAGCGCGGAAAGCATGGCCCCTGTTATGCCCGGAGATGGTATGCTGCATTACAGGACGGCAGACATACCTATGGGAGAATACTGGCTGCGCAGTCCTACGCATGATAAGCCGAACGATATGCTGGACGCTATTTCCGGAGCGCATATCTACGGTAAGCAGGTGATACAGGCAGAAGCATTTACTGAGCTGCGCATGGCATGGGATGAGCATCCCGGTATGCTTAAAACGTTGGCCGACCGTAACTATGCGCAGGGCATCAATAAGCTGGTGTACCATGTATTTGCACATAACCCCTGGATGGACCGTAAGCCCGGTATGACGCTGGACGGTATAGGGCTTTACTTTCAGCGGGACCAGACCTGGTGGGAGCCTGGCCGCGCGTGGGTGACATATGCGCAGCGTTGCCAGGCCCTGTTGCAACAGGGGCGGCCGGTAGCTGACATAGCGGTGTTTACCGGTGAGGAGATACCCCGCCGCGCTGTGCTGCCGGAAAGACTGGTGCCGGTACTGCCAGGTATTTTTGGAGAAGACATCGTCAACAGTGAAAATAATCGTTTAACTAACAGGGGAGGGCCACTCAGGGAAATGCCTGCCGGTGTTACTGCATCTGCCAACATCGCTGATCCTGCAGCATGGATAGACCCTCTGAAGGGCTATGCCTATGATTCTTTTAATGAAGATGCCCTTCTGCGGCTGGCAAAAGTGAAAGACAGTATGATAGTACTTCCCGGGGGAGCGAGCTATAAAATGCTGGTACTGCCCGGCGTTATGGCGATGGCGCCTGAAGGCAACCTGTTCTCCCTGCAAACGGTGAACCGGCTGAAACAACTGATAAAGGAAGGAGCTACTATCCTGGTGAATGGCCCGGTAAGATTGCGCAACCGTCCTGACAGTACTTTTATACTGGATAATACTATCAAAGGCCCCTGGCAGCAACCGTCTTTCAGTACATTAGGTATTGCACCGGATCTTGTAGCGAAGGAACGTAAAGCTGCGAGGATTGCCTGGACACACAGGAAAGGTGATGGCTTTGACCTTTGGTTTATTTCCAACCAGGAAGAGGTACAACATACGCTGGAACTATCTTTCCGTATCAGCGGCAAAGCGCCTGAAATATGGGACCCGGTAACAGGGGAGCAAAGAATGGCAGGCAACTGGTATACTGAGAAAGGCCGTACCGTTCTGCCGTTGCAACTGCCGGCCAATGGATCAGTGTTTGTGGTCTTCCGTAAACCGGCAACCTACTCCAATACAACACCTAACCAGCCTTCCTTTACAACCCTGCAGACACTGGACGCTCCATGGAAAGTCTTCTTTGATAAAACAACGCACCCGGTCATTTTTGAAAAGTTGGCAGACTGGAGTAAGCATGCCTCTGAGCAGGCACGTTATTATTCAGGTACAGCTGTTTACCGGCAAACTGTTTCCTGGCAGGGCAATGTTAAAGAACGCGTCTTCCTTGACCTTGGAAGGGTTTGCAATATTGCATCTGTGAAAGTGAATGGAACGGATTGCGGGATAGTATGGACGCCTCCCTTCCAGGTAGAAGTGACAAATGCTTTGAAGAAAGGGAATAACACCATAGAAATAGCGGTGACCAACACCTGGGCTAACCGTCTTACCGGCGATCAGCTGCTGACAGATTCAGCACGCACAACATTTACGACAGCTCCTTATCGCCTGGATCAAACGAAGTTATTACCGGCAGGGTTGTTAGGGCCCGTAACGTTGAAGAAAGAAGAGAGAGTGCCGGATGCTGTAATGCAGCGTATTTACAATACCGTTAGTACACCGCATAAATATGGATTGGTGATGGCGCCTTCCGATAACAGTAAGAAGATGGACTGTCCCAGCATCTTCCGTAAAGGCGATAAATGGTACATGGTATATATCGTGTATGATGGCCGTGGGTATGAAACATGGCTGGCAGATAGTAAGGACCTGCTGAACTGGAACGTGAAAGGGAAAATGATGTCATTCTCTGATACCGCTACTACATGGGACAGCAACCAGAAAGCCGGGTACATCGCTCTGCAGGACTACCAGTGGGGCGGTAGTTATGAATGGCGACCCTATAAAGGAAAGTATTGGATGTCTTATATAGGAGGCGGAGACAAAGGATATGAGAAGGGGTTACTATCCGTTGGTATTGCCTCTACAACAAAAGATATCATTACCGCACATGAGTGGGAACGGCTGAACAAGCCTGTGCTCATGGCTACTGACAGCAATGTGCGCTGGTGGGAGAACAGCACTATCTACAAGAGCTCTGTGATATATGATAGTGCAAAGACCACAGGTTATCCTTTTGTGATGTACTACAATGCCAGGGGGGACAGCCTGAACCCTGCCAGGGGCAAAGAACGTATTGGCATGGCGGTATCCAATGATATGGAACACTGGGTACGATATGGAAAAGAACCTGTACTGGACCATTTTACCGGTATTACCGGAGATGCCGTGATACAAAAGATCAACGATGTATGGGTGATGTTCTATTTTGGTGCATTCTGGAAGGGGAAGCCGGGGGCGTTCAACAGGTTTGCCTGTTCGTACGATCTTGTACACTGGACTGACTGGCAGGGTGAAGACCTGATCAGTTCTACTGAACCATATGATGCAAGGTTTGCTCATAAATCTTTTGTAATTTATCACGATGGTATTGTATACCATTTCTATTGTGCTGTTAATGATAAAGACCAGCGGGGTATTGCGGTAGCAACCTCTGTTGACCTGGGAAAGAGTAAATTAAATTTCACGGACAAATGAGAACTATTAACCGGTTCCTGGAAACCCTGTTTATATGTTGCTGTACAATTGCTGTACAGGCGCAAACAATCAATTTTGATGATAACTGGCTCTTCTTCCGTGGTGCAGCAGAAGGGGCGGAAGAGCTGAAATACAGTGATGCTGACTGGCGTACAATAGATCTTCCGCATGACTGGAGCGTAGAAGACCTGCCGGGCAGGAATACGCCTTTTGATAAGGGCGCCATCAGCCAGGTAAGCGGCGGATTTACTACCGGTGGTACCGGCTGGTACAGGAAGCATTTCATCATTCCTGCTGCACAAAAAGGCAAGCGTTTCATTATCAGGTTTGATGGTATTTACATGAATGCGCAGTTGTGGCTTAATGGTAAGAAGCTGGGGAGGCATCCTTATGGTTATACTTCTTTCTGGTTTGATATTACTGACCAGCTTGAATATGATAAGGAAAATATACTGGCTGTAAGGGTGAGGAATGAGGGAGAGAACAGCCGCTGGTATTCCGGTTCAGGCATCTACCGTCATGTATGGCTGCAAACCCTGGAACCGGTACATATTCTTCCCTGGGGTACATTTATCACCACACCTCAACCTGACAGAGTACATGTCAGTACAACGCTACGGAACAGAACAACATCAGCAGTAACAGCCACTGTTATTACCCGCGTGACAGATGCGGGTGGAAAAGAAGTGGCACAATATAAAAGTACACAACAGATATTACCAGGCTCAGACACCATTCTGCAACAGGATCTGAATGTTAACAAACCTGTATTATGGAGTGTTGAGACGCCTGTTTTGTACAAAGCCCTGTCTGCCGTGTATGTCAATAACATGCTCTCTGACAGTGTAACTACTCCCTTTGGTATCCGGACCATCAGTGTTGATGCGGAGCATGGTTTCCGCTTAAACGGTAAGATGGTAAAGCTCAAGGGAGGCTGCGTACATCACGATAACGGCCCGCTGGGAGCAAAGGCATACGACAGGGCAGAAGAGCGCAAAGTGGAGTTGTTGAAGGCCAGTGGCTATAATGCCATCCGCTGTTCGCATAACCCGCCATCTCCTGCTTTTCTCGACGCCTGCGACCGGCTGGGCATGCTCGTGATAGATGAGGCTTTTGATACATGGAAGGAGAAGAAGAACCCCGAAGACTACAACCTGTATTTTAAAGAGTGGTGGCAGCAGGATGTAGAAAGCATGGTGCAGCGGGACCGGAATCACCCCAGCGTTATCATGTGGAGTACGGGAAATGAGATACCTCACCGTGAAAAACCTGAGGTAGCAGAAGTAGCAAAGATGCTGAGGGACTATATCCGTACCATGGATACCACGCGTTTCATTACCTGCGGGGTGAATGGAATAGCGGATGATAAGGATGCTTTCCTGGCTACACTGGATGTTGCCGGTTATAATTATGCACGGGATAAATATGTAACTGATCATCAGCGTAAGCCGGGCAGGGTAATGATGGCTACGGAGTCATTCCCGTTGGAAGCATATGATTACTGGATGGCAGTGGAAGAACATGCCTGGGTGATAGGAGATTTTGTATGGACGGCTTTTGACTACATAGGAGAGGCCAGCATTGGCTGGCTGGGATATAACCAGCACCAGGGCTTTTATCCGTGGAACCTGGCTTTTTGCGGAGATATTGACATCTGCGGGTGGAAGCGTCCACAATCATATTACAGGGATGCTCTCTGGAAGCCGGAGCAGTTGTCTGTTTTTGTTAAGCCTCCGCAACCTTCTTTTGCTGTCAATCCGGATAAAATGAAATGGAGCCATTGGGAATGGCTGGATGCAAGAGATAGCTGGAACTGGCCCGGTGAGGAAAATAAACCACTGGAAGTATCCGTTTATAATTCTTTTGATGAGGTGGAGTTGTTTTTGAATGGGAAGTCGCTAGGTAAGCGTCCCGGTGGGAAGGCTAACCGGTTCATTTCCACCTGGCAGGTGCCTTATGAAGCAGGTACTTTAACAGCTACGGGGTATATAGGTAAAAAGAAGGGCCGCAGCGTTACTTTATCTACAGTCGGCAGGCCGGTGGCCCTGAAGCTGGAAGCTGACAGGCAGCATATTGCTGCCAACGGACAGGACCTGAGCTATGTTACCGTGACTTTGACGGATGAAAATGGCCGGCGGCATCCGGAGGCAGAGGAGCTGGTGCAGTTTGAAGTAAGCGGGCCTGCTACCATAGCGGGTACAGGCAATGCCAATCCTATGAGTATTGAAAGCTGTGTACAGCCTCAGAGAAAAACATGGCAGGGCAGATGCCTGGTTATTATAAAAGCTGGAAAAGAAAAAGGTAATATTACACTGAAAGCCAAAGCTGCCGGATTGCCTGTAGCTGAGGTAAACATTGTAACAGAATGAAAACATACATTACGGCATTATTCGTACTACTGTCAATCGAAGGGTTCTCTCAGCAACTACGTGTTGTAAACCTGTTATGTGAAAGGAAAGTCAATCCCACGGGAGTGGAAAATCCTGCTCCCCTGTTCAGCTGGCAGGTGGAAACCCCTCACAGGGGGTATATACAATCTGCCTACCAGCTGCAGATATCTGAAGATTCCAGTTCTTTTAACGGAGGCGCTACGGCCCGGATAGTCAGTCCGCAGTCCAATATGGTGCCTTATACCGGTGAGAAATTGTTGCCCGGCCACCGGTATTACTGGCGTGTGCAGGTGTGGGACCAGCTGCAGCGGTCGTCAGGATGGAGCCCTGTCGCTTTATTTACAACGGCGCTTTATACAAAGGCCGACTGGAGCAATGCACAGTGGATAGGATATGAAGACCTGCCGGATTCTATGCGGCTGGCGCCTGGTGTGCATAAAGGGGAAGAGAAGTTTTATGAGCTGCATAAAGCCAAACAGCGTACTGTTGTCCCCCTGTTCCGTAAAACGTTTAAAGCCAGTGGTAAAATAAAGCGCGCTTACCTGTTTATAAGCGGCATGGGGCAGTATGAGGTGAATATGAACGGGAAGAAGGTGGGTGACAATTTCCTGGCCCCCGGATGGACTTATTATGATAAACGGGTGTTGTACAATACTTACGATGTGACCAGCCTGCTGAACCAGGGAAATAATGCTATTGGTGTGATTGCAGGGAATGGTTTCTATAACATCAACAAAGAGAGATATTATAAACTGTCTGTTGCCTTTGGAGCGCCTAAAATGATCTGTAAGCTGCATATCTCTTACATTGATGGTTCCGGTGCCACCATTGTTTCGGATAACTCCTGGAAAACAGCGACATCTCCTGTTACTTATACCAGCATCTTTGGCGGGGAGGATTATGATGCCAACCTGGAACAGAAAGGATGGGACCAACCCGGTTTTAATGATGGCAGCTGGAAACCGGTGAAGATAGTTAAGGCCCCTTCGGGTAAGCTGCAGGCAGAAACAGATTACCCGGTGAAAGTAATGGAAACGCTCCCGGTAAGAACGGTTACCCGTCAGGCAGATAGTGTTTATGTATATGATTTCGGGCAGAACGCTTCCGGTATAGTAGAACTCAGGATCAAAGGCCGTAAGGGGCAAACGGTGAAGCTCACGCCTGCAGAGCTGCTGAACAATGAGCAGCAGGTTAGCCAGAAAGCAAGTGGTAAACCATATTATTTCAGTTATACATTGAAAGGAGATGGCGAAGAGGTATGGCGGCCACGGTTTACTTATTATGGTTTCCGTTACGTGCAGGTGGAAGGAGCTGTGCCTGATACTGCAGCCGGTAAGAAGGACCTGCCCCGTATTAATGGCCTCACTTTTCTGCATACCCGTAATGCCAACCCTGTGAACGGGAGCTTTGAATGCTCTAATACTCTGTTCAACCAGATAGATACGCTTATTCTTTGGGCCATTAAAAGCAATATGCAGAGTGTGGTGACTGACTGTCCGCATCGCGAAAAGCTTAGCTGGCTGGAGCAGGACCACCTGATGGGCGCTTCTATTCAGTTCAACTATGATATCTACAACCTGTATAAAAAGCTGGTGTATGATATGATGGATGCCCAGACAAAGGAAGGCCTGGTGCCTGATATAGCTCCGGAGTTTGTTTTCTTCAACGATAAGGGTTTTGGCTTCCGGGATTCTCCTGAATGGGGCAGTGCAGCTGTTATCCTGCCCTGGCTGTTGTACCAGTGGTATGGTGATAAAGACATTATGCAGGAAGCGTATCCTATGATGAAGAGGTATGCAGATTACCTGGGCCGCCGTGCGCAGAATAATATACTGGATTATGGGTTGGGAGACTGGTATGACCTGGGGCCCAAACATCCCGGTGTGTCACAGCTGACGCCTAAGGGACTAACGGCGACGGCTATTTACTACTATGATCTCGGCCTGCTTTCTAAAGTAGCTGCGTTGCTGGGGAATACAAAGGATGCTGACTTATGGAAGAAGCAATTGGCTGCTGTAAAGCTGGCGTTCAATAAGAAGTTCTTTGATCCGGTTAAGAAGGTATATGCCGATGGTAGTCAGACCGCTATGGCAATGCCTTTATGTACCGGGTTGGTAGAAGAAAAGGATAGGAATGCGGTATTCCATAACCTGGTAGATTCTATTGGCACGACCGGTAAGAAGCTCACTGCCGGGGATATAGGTTTTCATTACCTGGTGCGTGCTTTGCAGGAGGGAGGGGCTTCCCAGCTGATCTATGATATGAATTCAAGGAATGATGTACCTGGTTATGGTTTTCAGCTGGCCAAGGGGGCTACTGCGTTGACGGAGTCCTGGCCTGCTTTGGCGGGTGTTTCGAATAATCACCTGATGCTGGGGCATATTATGGAATGGTTTTATAATGGTT
This sequence comes from Chitinophaga tropicalis, assembly GCF_009758205.1. GTDB lineage: Bacteria > Bacteroidota > Bacteroidia > Chitinophagales > Chitinophagaceae > Chitinophaga > Chitinophaga tropicalis. The sequence goes on along the minus strand of NZ_WRXN01000016.1, from coordinate 106,948 downwards.
TGGGTGGTATTAACCAGGAGGATGGGTCTGTGGCTTACAGGAATGTTGTGATACGTCCGGAGGTAGTGGGGGATATTACTGAGGTGAGAACTTCTTATAATACTGTTTATGGTACTATTCGCAGTGAATGGGAGAAAAGGGGGGATGTCCTGCTTTTTCATGTGACTATACCTGCAAATAGTTCTGCAGTTGTGAAGTTGCCGGCTACGGCTCAGCAGGTTATTACAGAGGGTGATGTTCCGTTGGATAAGCAGAAGGATGTTGTGTTGAAGGGGTATCAGGATGGTCGTGCTGTTATTAAGATAGGTTCTGGTGATTACAGGTTTGAAGTGAGATAATTATTCAGGGAGTTATATTATAATGCTATCTGCTTTCGTGCAGGTAGCATTTTTTTATTCAGTTTGTTCATTTGGGTTTGGGTGTTTGTGGGCCGGGGAATGTGGTGTAAAATTGTGGGGAGGATGGTGAGTTTAAAATATAATTATGTTATGGTTACAAATATTCAGCAGAAGATAGATCAGCATAAGGGAACTGTTCAAAGTCAGGGGAGTAATCCAAAACCTGTATCATCAAGGTCTGTTCGTATTGACGGTTTAGCGCAAGTGATTCGTTCTAAAAAGGATGCTGAAGACTTTATGACTGAACTTAAAAGTATTGTTAAACGAGCTCAATAAGTAATTATTTCTCAAAGGAAGAATGTTAATCTTGAGCCTGAATTATTTTATGACTACATCATTTGAAAATGTAAGGCAGCAGGTATTTAATACTTTTAATCTTGCGGATAAGAATAATTATTGGAAAACGATGAGCGAAATTGCTGAGGATGCGAATGTAGAGCTTCGTGATGTTATTAAGTTGGTTTTTAACGAGCCGGAAATCGCGATGTCTACTTATCGGCAAAAGGATGGAGAGCCAGTATTTACTACGAGAGATGCTTTCCATAAACATGCGCCGTTCTTTGTTAAATTCAGGGGAGCAATCAAAATACCCTTGATTGATATTTATTTATAACTAATCCATTGTTTGTTTTATGAGTTTAAAATTAAGTTCGCAAATGGTCACAGAAGTTGAAATATGCGATTTTTCAGATTATATAATTTACTTTCTGAATGCTCAAGGTGTCATAATTACGCCATTAAAACTTCAAAAAGTTTTATATTATTCTCAGGCCTGGCATTTAGTTTTTTTCGAGAAGCATTCTTTATTTAATGAAGCTCCTGAGGCTTGGGTAAATGGCCCGGTTTATCGTACTATCTATAATAAATATTCTAAAAACTGGTTTAAGAATAACCCTCTTACTCCTGTCCTGCCAGAAGGCGTTACTTTTTTTGATAGATTAAATGAAATTTTGGAAGTTTTACAATTGGAAGAAGATCAGCAAGCATGCGTAGATGCAGTTCTAATGAAGTATGGTTTTATGGAGCAGGAGAAACTAGTTTATCTTACGCATGCTGAATTGCCTTGGAATGAGGCCAGAAAGGGCCTGGGAATACTTCAACGTAGTGATAAGAAAATTTCCTTAGAAACAATGTATTCTTATTATAAATCCAGAACGGAGAATAATGGCTGATTATTTTAAGCAAATAATCGAAGATATTAATGAAGATGAAACTTCTCTGAAGTATCAAATAGGTAGATTTCCTAATGATCTGATTAAAATTTCAACTAATCAAACGCCTTTTTTTGCGTACGATTATTTAAATTTTGACATAGAGGATTATAGTTTTCATCATCCTGAATTTCTTCACGAGGATTATCGGGCGTATTTTTCCAAAGTAAAAAAAATGGCTAAGTTATCTTTAAATGAACTGATTGATAATCATAAACGTACTGAGCATTTTCATATAAATCCCCCCAACAAAGTAATGACTGAACTTCTAGGGAAAATTTTTAATAAGCCCAGACTTCAGCCAGATGAGTTACCGTTTGTTGGTCAGTTCCATCTCAATACACCAAATGATGGCAGTAAAAAAGCGCCAAGGATTCATTTTTTTGTTGGGCCATTAGCTGTTTTTTATATACTTCTCTACGACCCGTTTCATCAGATTTATCCAGTCAAAACGGCGGGCTAGCCTAAATAGTTGAATTGCTTCATTATGAAAAGCCATAAATATCTTTTAATATTGCATCATGAACCACAATCTATTCACAACCACACCTCCGCCGGTTGCCTTCCAGACAAAATAACCGGTAGTGTTTCTTCCCTTTTATGGGGATAAACCCACTGTTCTCCCAGGTTTGAATAAACCCGGTTGTTTTGTCTGTGCCTATTCATACCAGACTTATCAATAAACAACCGGAAATAATGACTAAATATATTTTAATGGTTTTTGCCGGCGCATGCAGCTACGGCATACTTTCTACTTTTGTAAAATTATCTTACCAGGAAGGTTATACAGCAGCAGATATTTCAGCTTCGCAGGCATTTACAGGCATGTCAGTATTATGGCTGCTGGTATTTGCACAGAAAAAGGATGAAGCAATGATGGAGCGGAAAACATGGCTGCCATTGCTGTTTACCGGGTCGGCTATAGGGCTGAGCTCTTTTGTGTATTATATCTCTGTGCGTTATATACCAGCTTCCCTGGCTATTGTGATCCTGATGCAATTTACCTGGATGGGGATGCTGCTGGAGCTGTTCATCTTTAAAAAGAAACCCGGCTGGCTGCAGCTGGCGGCAACGGCAGTGATACTTATAGGAACAATGCTGGCAGGCGGAATGCTGGATACCGGAATAGGAGAGGTGTCTGTTAAAGGATTTCTCTGGGCGTTTGCATCGGCATTATTGTATGCCATTTACCTGGTAGCTAATAGCAGGGTAGCTAAAGAAGTACCGGCACTGAAGAAAAGCGCTGTAATGATGACCGGTTCTACCATAGGCCTGATATTGATCAATGCCCAGCAACTGATCATGAACAGCCACTATGACCTGAACCTGCTGAAATGGGCAGTATTCCTTGCCTTCTTTGGTACCATCATACCACCATTGCTGTTTGCAAGAGGAATACCCAAAATAGGTGCAGGTATCAGCGCTATTATCATGACGGCAGAACTGCCGGTAGCTATTATCTGTTCTCACCTGTTGTTGAAAGAACCACTTACACCGCTGAAGATAACAGGTGTTATCATTATGTTACTGGCTATGGTGTTGATGAATATAAAGACAGGCTTCCGGCAACGATTGCGTAAATAATCGTTTCTGAAAGCAGGGAATTTTATAGTTTGGTTCAACGTGTTGCAAAACATCGATAAAGTATCAGTTTGGGTTTTCAGTTTGCAGGACTGGGAATTCAAACTGATCTATTGCTTAAAATTCCCTGTTATGAAGGACCTTCTGAAGATTATACTTATTCCGCTGTTATTATGTGGCTGTTTACATGCAATGGCGCAACAGGACAGTAAAAAATACATGGTTGTTGCACAGGATGGCTCAGGTGATTATACCACTATACAGGAGGCTGTCAATGCTGTTCGTGATTTTACTTACTTCCGTGTTACTATTTTTATCAGGAAGGGAACTTATCATGAAAAACTCTGTATTCCTACCTGGAAAAGCAGCATTACGTTACTGGGAGAGAACAGGGACAGCACCATCATCACCAACAGCGATTATTCAGGAAAAGAATATCCCGGGAAGGATGCTTCGGGAAGAACGAAGTTCGGGACATTCACCTCCTATACTGTATTGATTGCGGGCAATGATATCATAGCAGAGAACCTCACCTTCGAAAATGCTGCAGGACCTGTGGGCCAGGCCGTCGCTTTACATGTGGAAGGCGACCGCTGTATTTTCAATAATTGCAGACTGCTGGGCAACCAGGATACTTTTTACGGAGGCCGTGGAGGCTGTCGCCAGTATTTTAAAGACTGTTACATAGAAGGGACAACAGATTTCATTTTCGGACCATCTACCGTAGTATTTGACAACTGTACAATTCACAGCATCAGAGATTCCTATATCACAGCTGCCTCTACACCGGCAGATCAGCCCTTTGGACTGGTTTTTATGAACTGTAAATTAACGGCAGGAGCAGATGTACATAAAGTATACCTGGGCCGTCCCTGGAGGCCGTATGCCGGTACGATCTTTATGCACTGTACATTGGGATCACATATACTTCCTGCTGGCTGGCATAACTGGGACCGTCCCTCCAATGAACAGACAGCCCGGTATGCAGAGTATGAAAACGACGGAGAAGGTGCAGGTACATCTCAACGGGTGCCCTGGTCAAAACAGCTGACAGCAAAAGAAGCAGGCGCAGTTACACTCAGCAATATATTCAGTGGCTGGGACCCTTCAGCTGCATTGTCTCATAACAGCGTGCTGAAAAAATATACAGATCGCTTCAACGGGAACGATAATGAAACAGTAAGGAATTACATCGGCAACGCACAGGCATACAGGTGGCTGGAAGATAATATTCCCCTGCTGGAATGTCCTGACAGTACAATTGAACAGACTTATTACTACCGCTGGTGGACATTCCGTAAACACCTGAAACTGACGCCGGACGGGTATATTTTCACAGAGTTCATCACCCCGGTAAAACATGCGGGCCGCTACAATGCACTCAGCTGTGCTACCGGCCATCACATCTATGAAGGCCGCTGGCTGCGGGATAAAGATTATGCAGATCAGTATATCCGGTACTGGTACCTGGCCGATGCACAGCAGAAAGCCCCCCGCTTTCATCAGTTCAGCAGCTGGGCAACAGACGCAGTATACAACAGGTTCCTGGTGAATGGGGATACAAATTTTGTAAAAGGCCTGCTTCCATATATGGATAGCGACTACCGTTTGTGGGAAGCAGAAAAACGTCTGCCGGACGGACTGTTCTGGCAGTTTGATGTGAAGGACGGGATGGAAGAATCTATCACCGGTTCACGTAAAGCAAAGAATGCCCGTCCCTCTATAAGCAGCTATATGTATGGCAATGCAGTGGCATTGGAAAATGTAGCAGTGATAGCAAAGAACGACACATTGAAACAACGCTACCAGCAGGAAGCGAAACAATTAAAAACACTTGTACAGCAGCAGCTGTGGGATGATACGGCTGGTTTCTTTAAGGTGAAACTGACCACGGGCGCCTTCTCTGACGCGAGGGAAGCTATAGGTTTCATTCCATGGTATTTCAATTTGCCGGAGGATAAGCCTGTTTATACCAGGGCCTGGCAGCAGGTAATTGACACAGCGGGCTTTGACGCTCCATGGGGACTTACTACGGCAGAACGCCGTCACCCGGCATTCCGCACCCATGGTACAGGACATGGTTGCGAATGGGATGGGGCTATATGGCCCTTTGCCAGTACCCAGACATTAAAAGGATGGGCTAACCTGCTGAGCAGGTATAAGAACCATGGTGTGGTAACGCCGGCATCCTATTATCGTGCATTGCAGGTATATGCCCGCTCACATCAGAAGAACGGACAGCCCTATATAGGCGAATACCAGGATGAAAAGACCGGTTACTGGCTGAAAGGAGATGATCCGAGAAGCAGCTATTACAATCACTCCGGTTTCTGTGACCTGGTGATCAGCGACCTGGTAGGGTTAAAACCTGCACAGGGAAACAGGCTGGAATTGTACCCGTTACTGCAGGGCCAGTGGGACTGGTTCCTGCTGAAAAATATACCTTATCACGGCCAGCTGCTTACTATACAATGGGATAGAACAGGGAAGAAATATAACAATGGAAAAGGCCTGAAGATCTATTCCGGCAACAGGGAGATATACAGTGGGAAAGAGCTGAAACATGTTATAGCAGAGCTTAAATCCTGATCAACGTCACAAATCCTGCATATAAACTTTACGTACCTTCACCGCACAGAAACTAAAAAAATCTATCAGTTATGAAAAAGCGGCAGGGTTTGCTTGCGGCATTGGTCCTATTTGCCTGCATGAGCAACGTAAAAGCACAACAGAACAAACACACATTTATTTCTAACCTGATCAGGAAAATGACGCTGGAAGAAAAGATAGGCCAGCTGAATCTCCTTACAAGTGATATGGACGTTACAGGTCCTTTCATGAAACCCGGATACAAAAAAGATATTGAGGCAGGACTGTGCGGAGCTGTCTTTAATGCCTATACGCCGCAGTATACACGGCAGTTGCAGGAGATGGCGCTGAAAACGCGGTTGAAGATCCCCCTGCTATTCGGATACGACGTTATTCACGGACATAAGACCATTTTTCCCATTCCATTAGGCGAAGCCTGTACCTGGGATATGTCATTGATGGAGCAGAGCGCCCGCGCAGCAGCTGTTGAGGCCAGCGCAGATGGTTTGCAATGGACATTCTCCCCTATGGTAGATATTGCCCGTGACCCCCGGTGGGGCCGTGTGGCAGAAGGGGTAGGAGAGGATACCTGGTATGGCGTACAGGTAGCAAAAGCGAAGGTAAAGGGCTACCAGGGCAATGACCTGTCAGCCAGCAACACCATACTGGCCTGCGTGAAACATTTTGCTTTGTATGGCGCTGTGGAGGCGGGGCGTGATTATAATACGGTGGATATGAGTCGCCGGCAGATGTTCCAATATTACCTCCCTCCCTATAAAGCCGCTATAGATGCCGGGGTAGCCACGGTGATGACCTCTTTCAATGAAGTGGATGGTATTCCTGCTACCGGCAATAAATGGCTGATGACAGACCTGCTGCGTAAGCAATGGGGCTTTAAAGGCTTTGTGGTGACAGACTACACTGCCATCAACGAAATGATAGCCCATGGCATTGTGAAAAACGAATATGAAGCAGGAGAGCTGTCTTTCAATGCAGGTGTGGATATGGATATGCAGGGAAGTGTGTTTGCCGGTCAGATGAAAAAGCTGCTGCAGGATAAAAAGATTACACAGGCAGCTATAGATACAGCTGTTTACCGTATCCTGTCAGCAAAATATGACCTGGGGCTTTTCACTGATCCGTTCCGCTATTGTGATACGGCCAGGGCAAGGAAAGAGATCATGAACACCGAAAACCTGGAACTTGCCCGAAAGGTAGCAGAGCGTTCTATTGTACTGCTGAAGAACGACAACCAGCTGCTGCCTTTGAAGAAAGAGGCGAAGATAGCGCTTATTGGTCCGCTGGCAGACAGCAAGCGGGATATGATAGGCAACTGGTCTGCCGCAGGCGATTATACCAAAGCTGCTACTTTGCTGGAGGGGCTGAAAGCAAGGGGCGCCAATGTGGAATACCTGCCTGGAGCGCATTATGCGGCTGATACTACGCTGATAAAACGGGCATTGCAGAAGGCCCGCCTGGATGCTTCTGACACAGCTGATGCCGCACCGATGCTGGCAGCGGCCGTGGAACTGGCTAAGAGGTCTGACGTAGTGGTGATGGCATTAGGAGAAACGCAGGGAATGACGGGAGAAGCAGCCAGCCGTAGTAATATCAGCATACCCGAAAACCAGCAGCAACTGCTGAAAGCTGTATACGCCACAGGAAAACCGGTAGTGCTGGTGCTGATGAATGGAAGGCCGCTTACCCTGGAATGGGAAGACGCCCATATTCCTTCTATACTGGAAACGTGGTGGCTGGGAACCAAAGCAGGAAATGCCATCGCCTCTGTGCTGTTTGGCGACTATAACCCGGCGGGTAAGATCACTATGACCTTTCCCCGTACTACGGGCCAGATACCGATCTATTATAATCATAAGAATACCGGTCGCCCGCAGGACCCGAACAATAAATATTCCTCCAAATACCTGGATAATGTCAATGAGCCGCTGTACCCGTTTGGTTATGGGCTGAGCTATACAAAGTTCACCTATGGCAGTATTGCCCTGAGCAAGCAGCAGATCACGAAGGCAGATAAGCTGCAGGTAAGTATCCCTGTTACCAACAGCGGGAATTATGATGGGGAGGAAGTGGTACAGCTGTATATCCGTGACCTGGTAGGCAGTGCTACAAGGCCGGTGAAAGAGCTGAAAGGCTTTAAAAAGCTGATGCTGAAGAAAGGAGAGACGCAGACGGTAATGTTTGAAATATCTGCAGAGGACCTGAAATTCTATGATAAGGATATGAAATGGACAGCGGAGCCGGGGGATTTTATGGTTTTTATAGGGGGGAATAGCAGAGATGTGCAATCTGCAGGCTTCATATTAAAATAGTTTGTTGAATAAAGAATTAACGCCCGGATAACACTATTTTTTAAAAAACAGGCGGATAATTCAAAATTGTTATTAACTTCGCACCGTTATTCAGAATTATGAACATTAACGTACATACACATCATCACCATCATTTCTTACCACGCGGGTAGGCTGGGATGATTTTATGTACTATACAGGATATTAGAACATCATCAGGGGCTTACCAAACGGTAAGCCCCTTTTTGTTTTCACGGAACATTGTCAAAATTATGAAACTGAGAATTGCCATTCAGAAATCCGGTCGTTTGCACGACGATTCTATCAAGCTGTTGAAGGAATGCGGTATCGACATCAACAACGGCGTAAACAAGCTGAAAACGGAAGCCAGCAATTTCCCGCTGGAGGTCTTCTTCCTGCGTGATGACGATATCCCCCAGTACGTGGAGGATGGTGTGGCAGATATTGGTATAGTAGGTGAGAATGTGATCCTTGAAAAGAACCGTCCGGTAAAAGTAGCTGAGAAGCTGGGATTTGGCAAATGCCGTCTTTCCCTGGCGGTGCCTAAATCAGTAGAGTACAATGGTGTTAAAGACATGGACAAACTGCGTATTGCCACCAGTTATCCTGTAATACTTGACAATTTCCTGAAAGAACATGGTATCAGCGCTGAGATACATGAGATCAGCGGCTCAGTAGAGATAGCGCCCGGCATAGGGTTGGCAGACGCTATCTGCGACCTGGTTAGCAGTGGTTCTACCCTGTTCATGAATGGCCTGAAAGAAGTAGAGGTGATCCTCAAATCTGAAGCAGCCCTTATTACCAACGGTAACCTGACAGCAGAGCAGGAAGCGCTTTTAAAGAAGCTGCTGTTCCGCATACAGGCAGTGAAGAAAGCAAAGAACAACAAATATGTATTGCTCAATGCGCCGAACGATAAGCTGCAGGAGATCATAGCCCTGCTGCCCGGTATGAAAAGCCCTACTGTATTGCCGCTGGCAGAAGAAGGATGGAGCTCTGTACATTCCGTGCTGAATGAAAATGCTTTCTGGGACATTATCGAAAGCCTGAAAGCCGCTGGTGCACAGGGTATCCTGGTAGTGCCGATAGAAAAGATGATCATTTAACTTCCTCAACCAAAAGTTATGCAGGTATTTCAATATCCTGAAAAGAGCGCCTGGCCTGAGCTGCTGCAACGTCCTGTACTGGATACCACCGCACTGGAAACAAGTGTAGGCAATATCCTGGCGGATGTGAAACAGAATGGCGATGCCGCCGTACGTAAATATGCGCAGCAGTTTGACAAAGTGCAGCTGCAGCAGCTGGAAGTTACGCCTGCAGAGTTCTCAAAAGCAGCGGCTTCCCTGGACCCCGAACTGAAAAAAGCCATTCTTCAGGCTAAACATAATATCGAAGTATTTCATAAAGCCCAGCAGGAAAGCAGCCGTATCATTGAAACAATGCCTGGCGTTCAATGCTGGCGTAAGGCCGTGGCCATAGAGAAAGTAGGGTTATATATTCCCGGTGGCTCTGCGCCGCTGTTCTCTACCATCCTTATGCTGGGCATTCCAGCAATGATAGCAGGTTGTAAGGAGATAGTGCTCTGCACTCCTTCCAATGCAGCAGGGGAAGTGCATCCGGCAGTACTGTTCACCGCAGAACAGATAGGACTGGAGCGCGTTTTCAAAATAGGAGGTGTACAGGCTATTGGCGCTATGGCATATGGTACTGAGACAGTTCCCCGTGTACATAAGATCTTTGGACCGGGCAACCAGTATGTAACCTGCGCCAAACAACTGGTGAACAAAGATGGTGTGGCGATAGACATGCCTGCTGGTCCGTCGGAAGTGGCAGTACTGGCAGACGACACCTGTGTACCCGCCTTCGTGGCGGCTGATCTGCTCTCCCAGGCAGAACATGGCCCTGACAGCCAGGTATTGCTGGTGACCACGGCTGAGTCTATCATAGAGCCTGTGCAGAAGGAAGTGGCTGCGCAGCTGGAGCAGCTGCCCCGGAAGGATATTGCCGCCCGTGCACTGGAAAACAGCCGTATCATACTGGTGAGAGATAACCAGGAAGCGATGGAGCTGCTTAACGCTTATGCTCCGGAGCACCTGATAGTAGCCTGTGTGGATGATATCAGCATTGCTGATGCTGTGGTGAATGCGGGATCTGTATTCCTGGGTAATTATTCCCCGGAAAGTGCGGGTGATTACGCCTCCGGCACAAACCATACATTGCCTACGAATGGGTATGCTACTGCTTACAGTGGCGTATCGCTGGACAGCTTCCTGAAGAAGATCACCTTCCAGCGTCTATCACAGGAAGGGTTGCAGCAGATAGGTGCTACTATTGAGACAATGGCAGCTGCCGAAGGACTGGATGCACACAAACAGGCAGTGACCATCAGATTAAACTATAAGGCTAAAAAGTAAAAAGGATATCATCATGTTTGATCTTAACAGCTTATTGCGCGATAATATAAAACGCCTGGTACCTTACTCAACCGCCAGGGATGAATTTAAAGGAGAAGCTTCCATTTTCCTGGATGCAAATGAGAACAGCTTTGGCTCTCCGCTGCCGGTTAATTATAACCGCTACCCGGACCCGATGCAGTGGAAGGTGAAATATAAACTGGCGGATATCAAGGGTGTACCGCCACAGAATATCTTCCTGGGTAATGGCAGTGATGAGGTGATAGATGTGTTGTACAGGTCTTTCTGCAGGCCGGGTATTGACAATGTAGTGCTTTTCCCGCCTACCTATGGTATGTATGAAGTAAGCGCCAATATCAATGATGTGATAGTACGTAAGGTATCTCTCACACCGGATTACCAGCTGGATATGGCGGCTTTGCAGGAAGCGGTGGACCAGAATACAAAGCTGATCTTCATCTGCTCTCCCAACAATCCTACGGGTAATTCCATTCACCGTTCCGATATTGAACTGATCCTGAACAATTTTGATGGTATTGTGGTAATAGATGAGGCGTATATCAACTATGCCCGCCAGAAAACATTTATACAGGAGCTGACTGAGTATCCTAACCTGGTGATCATGCAGACATTGTCTAAAGCCTGGGGACTGGCGGCTTTGCGCCTGGGAATGGCTTTTGCCGGAGAAGAGATCATTAATGTGCTGAATAAGGTGAAGCCTCCTTACAATATTAACCAGGCCGCGCAGGACCTTGTGTTACAGGCGCTGGATAATACAGAGCAGGTGAATGAATGGATTAAGGAAACAGTAGTGGAAAGGGATAAACTGGCGGCTGCGCTGGCTACTTTGCCGCAGGTGCTGCAGATATATCCGAGCGATGCTAATTTCCTGCTGGCTAAGACTACGGATGCGAAAGGGATTTACAATCATCTTGTGCAGAAGGGTATTATTGTGCGTGACAGATCTAAAGTAGAATTGTGTAATGGTTGTTTGCGTATAACAGTAGGTACACCGGAAGAGAATGCAGTATTGGTAAAGTCTATTGAAGAAGTTACTGTTGCATAAAAGAAGTATATGTCAGTGAAAAAATTCTTTGCAGAACAGGACTATCGTTTGTGGGCCGCCATGTTTGTATTTTCAGTGATCCTGAATGGTTTTATGGATTACTGGGCGCAGGATAAGCTGTTTGACGTGAGGAAATTTATTGATCTTTCTATACGCGGAATACTATTTACAGCAGGTATGTCCTTATTCGGCATATTCAGGAAAATAAAAAAATAATGAAAAGAGTACTCTTCATAGACAGAGATGGTACACTCATCAGGGAAGTGCCACCTACATACCAGATTGACACCCTGGAGAAAATAGAATTTTATCCCAAAGTATTTACTTACCTGGCGCGTATAGTAGCAGAGCTGGACTATGAGCTGGTGATGGTAACCAACCAGGATGGCCTGGGCACAGCCAGCTTCCCGGAAGCTGATTTCTGGCCGGCGCAGAATTTTATTGTACGTGCTTTCGAAAATGAAGGCGTTGTATTCAAAGCTGCACATATTGACCGGACTTTCCCGCATGAGAACGCACCTACCCGTAAACCCGGTACAGGCATGCTTACACAGTATTTCACGGCAGATTATGACCTGGCCAATTCCTTTGTGATAGGCGACCGTATCACTGATGTGATGCTTGCCAAGAACCTGGGGGCAAAAGCAATCTGGATGAATGAAGGCTCCGGATTGGGAAATGCAGAGATCAATGAGAATGCAAAGGCGCTGGAAGAGACGATAGCACTGGAATCGACAGACTGGCAGAAGATCTATGAGTTCCTGAAGCTGGGGTTGCGTACGGTGACACATACACGCACTACCAAAGAAACAGATATTACTATTTCCCTGAACCTGGATGGTACCGGTAAAGCTGATATCAGCACGGGATTGGGATTCTTTGATCATATGCTGGACCAGATAGCACGTCATGGCAGTATTGATCTTACTGTAAAGGCGAAAGGAGATCTGCATATTGATGAGCATCATACAATAGAAGATACCGGCCTGGCGCTGGGAGAGGCGATGGCGCAGGCGTTGGCGGATAAAAGGGGGATGGAAAGGTATGGTTTCTGTTTGCCTATGGATGATTGCCTGGCACAGGCGGCTATTGATTTTGGCGGACGGAACTGGTTGGTTTGGGATGCGCAGTTTAAGAGAGAGAAGATAGGGGAGATGCCTACGGAGATGTTTTTCCACTTCTTCAAATCTTTCTCTGATGCTGCAAAGTGTAATCTGAATATCAAGGCGGAAGGGGAGAATGAGCATCATAAGATAGAGGCTATTTTTAAGGTTTTTGCGAAAGCTATCAAGATGGCGGTGAAGAGAAACCCGTCTAATATGCAGTTGCCGAGTACTAAAGGGGTTTTATAGAATTTTTAAAAAATATTTGCATGTTTTCCAAAAACAATAGATATTTGTTCCCGAAAGAAATTTCGAAAAAATCACATGCAAACGAACTTTACATACAAACATTGGTGGTGGCACAATATCAGTTCATGATAAGGTGTTACAGTGCCATGTTTCGTAGTGAAATATAATTGGAAGGCTCGCTGTTACACAGCGGGCCTTCTTCGTTTTAGATAGTCCCGGATCAACTCAATCAAAAAAAATGGGTATTATTCAAGTAAAATCAAGATCAAAGCAAATGCTGGCAGATGTATTTACACCTGTTGGTATTTACCTGCGGCTCCGCGACAGGTTCCCTGGCTCTGTACTGCTGGAAAGTACGGACTATCGCGCCAGTGAGAACAGTTTTTCCTTCATCTGTATCAAGCCGATAGCAGGGATAGAGGTAACCAGTACAACGGATTTTGAGTTTAAATATCCTAACCTCCCACCTGAAAGAAAGCAGCTCAAAAACAGGCAGAGCGTGCTGGATGAGATGCAGAAATTTCTCGGTAATTTCAGCTTTGTGAATAAACCGGTACTGCCTGTAGTTCACAGTCTCTTCGGATACAGCACCTTTGATTCTGTTCAGTTCTTCGAAACAATAGAGTTCAATAAGAATAAACAGAACGGCAATACTATCCCGTTGATGCGTTACCGGTTTTACCAGTATATAATAGTCATCAACCATTTCAAGGACGAGCTGTACCTCTGCGAAAACCAGGTAGACGGCCTTGACAGCGAGTTTGACCTGATAGAGTCGCTGATCCGCCAGAAAGATGTACCTACGTATGGTTTCAAGGCAGACGGAGACGAGAAAAGCAACCTGACCAACGAACAGTATATAGATATTGTTGAAAAAGGAAAACAACATTGCTTTCGCGGAGATGTTTTCCAGGTGGTACTTTCGAGAGCCTTCTCGCAGCAATTCAAAGGCGATGAATTCAATGTTTACCGTGCACTCCGCTCCATCAACCCCTCTCCTTATCTCTTCTTCTTCGATTACGGCGATTACAAATTAATGGGTTCCTCACCGGAAGCGCAGCTGATCATTAAAGATGATAAAGCTATTATTCACCCGATAGCAGGCACTTTCCGCCGTACCGGCAATGATGAGCAGGACAGGGAGCTGGCTGCAAAGCTGCTGGAAGATCCGAAAGAGAATGCAGAGCATGTAATGCTGGTAGACCTGGCGCGTAATGACCTGAGCAGGGTAGCAAAAGAAGTGGAAGTAGAGTCTTACCGCAACATACAATACTATTCACACGTGATACACCTGGTAAGCGAGGTGAGTGGAAAGGTGCAGCAATCGGCAGTAAATCCTTTTGCACTGCTGGCAGCTACTTTCCCGGCTGGCACTCTTTCCGGCGCTCCCAAGTACAGGGCTATGGAGATCATAGACCAGTATGAACCTACCGCCCGTGGTTTTTACGGAGGTTGTATAGGTTCTGTGGGTTTCAACGGCAGCTTTAACCATGCTATTATGATCCGCTCTATTCTGAGCAAGTCCAATACACTGTATTATCAGGCCGGTGCAGGCGTAGTAGCCAAATCTGTTGCTACTTCAGAGCTGGAAGAAGTGAACAATAAACTGAATGCATTAAAACAGGCCATTATCCTGGCGCAAAATATCTGACATGAACATTCTGGTGTTTGATAATTACGATTCGTTTACCTATAACCTGGTGCACCTTGTAGAAAAGATCATCAACGGAAAGGTAAGTGTTTACCGCAATGATGAGATCCCTCTTGAAAAAGTGAATGATTTCGATAAGATCATACTCTCTCCCGGTCCGGGTATACCGGAAGAAGCCGGTTTGCTGCTGCCACTGATCAAAGAATATGCGCCTACCAAATCCATCTTTGGCGTATGTCTTGGTCAGCAGGCTATTGGCGAGGCTTTCGGCGCCAGCCTTATTAACCTGAAAGACGTTTACCACGGAGTAGCTACCCCGGTAAACATCATCAGCAGGGAAGGGCGTCTGTTCAACGGATTACCTGATGAGCTGGAAGTAGGGCGTTATCACTCCTGGGTGGTAGATGAAAAAACGCTGCCTGAAGAGCTGGTCATTACGGCAAAGGACAGCAACGGTTACATCATGGCGCTGCAGCACCGTACATATGATGTAAGCGGAGTACAATTTCACCCTGAAAGCGTACTGACGCCTGAAGGAGAGAAGATACTGCGTAACTGGCTGAACGCATAGTAATGTACAGGAAATCATTACTGAATGCCTAAAATTTCAAGGAAATGAAAAAGATACTTAATTACCTTTTCGAACATAAAACCTTTACCCGTAGTGCTGCCAAGGAAATACTGACAGCCATTTCAAAGGGTATGTACAATGAAAGTGAGCTGGCTGCATTTATGACAGTATTCCTGATGCGTAGCATTACGGTAGATGAGCTGCTGGGTTTTCGTGACGCCCTGCTGGAGCTCTGTGTACCGGTAAACCTGAACGGGTATGATGTGCTGGACATAGTAGGCACCGGTGGTGATAACAAGAACACTTTCAATATCTCTACGCTGTCCTGTTTTATTGTGGCTGGCGCCGGTGGTAAAGTGGCCAAACATGGCAACTATGGCGTATCTTCCATCAGCGGGGCGTCTAACCTGATGGAATCTGCCGGGTACCAGTTCAAGAATGACGATGCCAGGCTGCGTACGGAACTGGAAGAAGCAGGCGTTTGTTTCCTGCATGCTCCATTGTTCCATCCTGCATTGAAGCATGTGGCCGGGGTACGTCGTCAGCTGGGTATCCGTACTTTTTTCAATATGCTGGGCCCGCTGGTAAACCCCGCTTTTGCACAGCATCAGCTGATAGGGGTGTACAGCCTGGAACTGGCGAGGGTATACAATTATCTCTTCCAGCAAACTGATAAACGATATGCTATCGTTTATAGCCTGGACGGTTATGATGAGATCTCGCTCACGGCAGATACCCGTGTTATTACCAATGAGGGAGAGAGGGACTGGACGCCTGAACAGCTGGGAAAACGCAAGGTCTATGCAGAAGATATCTATGGTGGCAGCACTGTGGATGCGGCTGCTAAGATCTTTATGAAGATACTGAAGGGCGAGGGCACCTGGGCGCAAAACTCTGTTGTGCTGGCAAATGCGGCGATGGGCTTGCATTGCATGGGAAAATATAGTAATTACGCAGATTGTTTTGAGGCAGCTGTTGTTTCCCTCGAGTCTGGTGCGGCGCATAATGCCTTTAAGAAGTTGATAAGTTTGCAATCATGAAAAATATCCTGACTGAAATTGTCGCTCATAAACATGTTGAAGTAGCGGCCCGTAAACAGCAACGCAGCGTGGATGAACTGGAACAGGTGTCCTGGTTCAAACGTACGCCGTTATCCCTGGCGCACTTCCTGCAGGACCCTGCCAAGACAGGTATCATTGCAGAATTTAAGCGGCGTTCTCCCTCAAAAGGGCTCATCAACGGAGATGTGACGGTGCAGGACGTGACCATGGCCTATACCCGTTATGGGGCTTCCGGTCTTTCTGTGCTTACGGATGAGAAATTTTTCGGCGGATCGTCCGACGATCTGCAGCAGGCCAGGGCGGCAAACAACAATATTCCTATCCTGCGTAAGGATTTTGTGGTGGACGAGTACCAGATACTGGAAGCAAAAGCGATAGGCGCTGATGTGATCCTTCTCATAGCAGAATGTCTTTCTGCCAGAGAAGTGGCCAGCCTGGCAGCATTTGCCCATAACCTGGGGCTGGAAGTATTGCTGGAAGTGCATAGCGGCGATCAGCTGGAGAAGGTGACAGATCATATACAGATGGTAGGGGTGAACAACCGTGATCTCACCACTTTCAAGGTGGATTTTAACCGCTCCTGCGAGCTGGCGCCACAGATACCTGCAGGTAAATGCAAGGTGGCTGAAAGCGGCATCAGCAATACAGATGCTATCATTACATTAAAGCAGGCCGGTTTCCAGGGCTTCCTGATAGGAGAGCATTTCATGAAACAGGAAGACCCGCCAAGGGCTTTCGAGAACTTTGTAACAGAACTGGCCAATAAATCAGTACAATGAAAATAAAAGTCTGCGGCATTACCCGTAAAGAAGACCTGCAGCAGCTGATAGCTTTCGGGGTAGATTATGCCGGCTTTATCTTTTATGAAAAATCTCCCCGTTTTGCGGGCAATAAGCTGGATGCACGCTCTATCCGCGAAACGAACGGTATCCTGAAAACAGGTGTTTTTGTAAACGCTCCGCTGGAACAGGTGCAACGCATTGTAGCTGACTATGGTCTGAACCTGGTACAGCTGCATGGTGATGAGACGCCTGAGTACTGCGCCGCTTTAAAGGCCATAGTGCCGGTTATAAAAGCATTCAGGGTGGGAGCGGCCGTTAACTGGGAGCAACTCCTGTCAGCTTATATACCTGTTACAGACTATTTCCTTTTTGATACGGAGGCCGGCAAAGCCTATGGCGGTACCGGTAAGATGTTTGACTGGGAGCTGTTGAAAAGCTATCCCTACACACATCCTTTTTTCCTGAGCGGCGGTATTGGCCCGGACCAGCTTCCGGAGCTGCTGCAGCTGGAACTGCCTGCACTGTGTACCGTAGATGTGAACAGTAAGTTTGAAATACAGCCGGGCGTGAAAGATATGGAAAAAGTGCAGCGTTTTACAGATAAGATTCAATCAACGTATTTAAAATAATCATAGCATGAAGATTGCGGAAAATACATTCGGCTCCAGGTATCATGTAGATGAAAAGGGTTTCTATGGAAGGTTTGGAGGAGCTTATGTGCCTGAGATGCTGTATCCCAATGTAGAAGAGTTGCAGACCAATTACCTGCAGATACTGCGCGATCCGGGCTTTCAGCAGGAATTTGAACAGCTGCTGCGCGATTACGTAGGCCGTCCTTCTCCTTTATACCTGGCTAAACGTCTCTCTGAAAAATACAAGGCCAACATCTACCTGAAGAGGGAAGATCTGAACCATACCGGTGCACATAAAGTGAATAACACCATAGGCCAGATACTGCTGGCCAAGCGCCTGGGTAAGACCCGTGTGATAGCAGAAACAGGCGCCGGGCAGCATGGGGTGGCCACTGCTACCGTATGTGCGCTGATGGGCATTGAATGCGTGGTGTATATGGGTAGTATAGATATTCAGCGCCAGGCGCCCAATGTGGCCCGTATGCGTATGCTGGGCGCTACCGTGGTACCTGCTACCAGCGGCAGCAAAACCCTGAAAGACGCTACCAATGAAGCGATACGTGACTGGATCAACAACCCGGTCAACACTCACTATATACTGGGCACGGCGGCGGGCCCGCATCCATACCCGGATATGGTATCCCGTTTCCAGTCAGTGATCAGTGAAGAGATCAGGAAGCAGCTGCTGGAAAAGACGGGCAAGCCTAATCCTGACTATGTGATGGCCTGTATAGGCGGTGGCAGCAATGCTGCGGGAGCTTATTATCATTTCCTGGATGAGCCGGATGTGAAGCTGATAGCTGTAGAAGCAGGTGGTAAAGGTGTAAACTCCGGTTTTTCTGCCGCTACCACGCAGCTGGGCAAGCTGGGTATTATACATGCCAGCAAAACATTGCTGATGCAGACAGAGGATGGCCAGATCACCGAGCCGCATTCTATTTCTGCAGGGCTGGATTATCCGGGTATAGGTCCGCTACATGCACATCTCTATGAAACCGGCCGTGCTACTTTCCTCAACGCTACAGATGACGAAGCGTTGCAGGCAGCGTATGAGCTGACCCGCCTGGAAGGGATCATTCCTGCACTGGAATCTTCTCATGCCCTGGCTAAATTAGGAGAGGTAGGATTTAAACCGGATGATGTGGTGGTGGTGTGCCTGAGCGGCCGTGGCGACAAAGACATGGAAACTTATATCCGTAACCTGCCAGCCAATACCGGTGATAACGCTTAAACGTATTTTATGAGCAATCGTATAGACCAATTATTTGCCGCAAAGAAAAACGGTATTCTCAACATATACTGTACAGCAGGTTTCCCTGAACTGAACGATACATTGCCTGTTATGAGGTCATTGCAGGCGGCAGGAGCAGATCTGATAGAGCTGGGCATGCCTTTCTCTGATCCGCTGGCTGACGGGCCGGTAATACAGGACAGCAGCACCCGTGCTATCAGGAACGGGATGAGCCTGAGAGTGCTTTTTGAACAGCTGAAAGACTTCAGGAAAGAGATCAGCGTACCTGTTGTACTGATGGGATATCTTAATCCTGTATTGCTTTACGGTATTGAGAATTTCTGTAAGAAGTGTGCAGAGGTGGGTGTAGACGGCGTGATATTGCCGGACCTGCCTATGGACGAGTATGAATCAGATTACAAAGCCATTTTTGAACAGTATGGCCTGCATCTGATCTTCCTGGTAACACCGGAAACCAATGATGCGCGCCTTCGTAAGATAGATGGCCTTAGCCGTGGATTTGTGTATGCGGTATCTTCTTCCTCTACTACCGGTAAGGATAAAGATATGTCACATCAGCAGCAGTATTTTGAGCGGCTGAAGGGTATGCAGCTGAAGAACCCGGTGCTGATAGGCTTTGGTATCAAAGATAAAGCTACCTTTGATGCCGCCTGCGCTTACAGCAACGGGGCCATTATAGGCACTGCCTTTATCCGCGCTATTGAAAATACCACCAACCTCGATACTGCCATCAGGCAGTTCATTGCAGGCGTAAAATAGAAGTATATGAAAACGGTTATTATAAAATACAATGCCGGCAATATCCGCTCTGTGATGTTTGCGCTGGACCGTCTTGGAGTGGAAGGCACGGTAACAGATGATGTGGAGGAAATAAGATCGGCAGATAAGGTGATCTTCCCGGGGGTGGGTGAAGCCAGCTCTGCCATGCGTTACCTGCAGGAGAGGAAGCTGGACCAGGTGATCACCAGCCTGCAGCAGCCGGTGCTGGGCATATGCCTGGGTATGCAGCTGTTGTGCAAACATTCGGAAGAGAATGATACAAAATGCCTGGGCATCTTTGATGTGGAGGTAAGAAGGTTTCAGTCGCCGGTAGACAATCTCCTGAAGATACCGCAGATAGGCTGGAACAATATCACCGGGTTATACAGCACTATGTTTGAGCATGTACCTGAAAATTCCTACATGTACTTTGTACATAGCTACTATGCTGCACTGGGGCCTGATACGGTGGCTACTGCCAACTATGTGATCAACTACAGCGCTGCGTTGCAGAAAGATAATTTCTATGCGGTACAGTTCCACCCGGAAAAGTCTGCCACAGAAGGACAAAAGATTCTCGACAATTTCCTGAAGCTCTGATAAGGCATGGCGCAAAGCGTACAGATAAGAAAGATCAATACAGAAGATACCCTGCAGTTGCGCAGGGACGTACTATACCCCGGAGCAGACCTGTCTTTTGTGCATTTGCCGCATGATGCAGACGGGTTGCATTTCGGACTGTTTGAAGGGGACTGGCTGTCAGGTGTTGTATCGCTGTTCCTGCAACGTAATACGGCGCAGTTCCGCAAGCTGGCCGTACACCCCGCCTGCCAGGGGAAAGGCTATGGCAGCATGTTAATGGAGCATATTGAGCAGCTGTGCCGTAAGGAACATATAGCCCGGATCTGGTGCAATGCCCGTGATACGGCAGAGGGGTTTTACCTGAAACGCGGATATGCCTATGATGGCGCTCCTTTTATCAAAGACAATATTAATTTCCGAAAGATGGCTCTCCAACTGGATAAGCAGGATGGGAAAACTTTTACCGTTATTCCCGCTATTGACATTATAGATGGTAAATGTGTACGCCTTACCCAGGGTGATTATGCGCAGAAGAAAGTGTACAATGAACATCCGCTGGAAGTGGCGAAGGCCTTTGAAAGCATAGGTGTTGAGCGTTTGCACCTGGTAGACCTGGACGGCGCCAAAAAAGGCGCTGTAGTGAACTGGAAAGTGCTGGAAGCTATTGCCGGGAAGACGAACCTGGTGGTGGATTTTGGTGGTGGCATCAAAAAAGAGGAGGACCTTCGCATTGTATTTGAGAATGGCGCTGCACTAGCCACCATTGGTAGTATAGCCGTGAAAGACGCGGAGCTTTTCTTTGGCTGGGTAAAGAGATACGGCGCTGACAAGATCTTCCTGGGAGCAGATGTAAAAGAAGAAAAGATAGCAGTGGGCGGATGGCTTGAAACGACAGAGCTTTCTATCTTCGATTTCCTGGCCGCTAATGTGGAACAGGGAGTGCATAACATCTTCTGCACAGATATTGCAAAGGATGGCCTGTTACAGGGCCCTTCCATCGAATTATATAAAAAGATCCTTGAGCGTTTTCCGCAGATCAGCTTTGTGGCCAGCGGAGGTGTAAGTACTATGGCAGATGTTCATGCATTGCAGGAAACGGGCTGCAGCGGCGTGATAGTAGGTAAGGCTATCTATGAAGAGAGGATCACTATGAAGGAACTGGAAGCATACTTAAAAAATTAAGCAACATGTTAACAAAACGTATCATTCCCTGCCTCGACATTAAGGACGGTCGGACGGTAAAAGGTGTGAACTTTGAAAATATACGCGATGCAGGCGACCCTATTGAACTGGGCGCCCTGTATGCAGAGCAGGGGGCTGATGAACTGGTGTTCCTGGATATCACTGCCACCAATGAAAGGAGGAAGACCCTTTCAGAACTGGTTACCCGCATAGCCAAGCATGTGAACATTCCCTTTACTGTTGGCGGAGGTATTTCCTCTGTGGAAGATGTGAATGTGCTGTTACAGTCCGGTGCTGATAAGATATCTGTCAACACTTCGGCATTCAAACGCCCGGAGCTGGTGGACGAACTGGCAAAGGAGTTTGGCAGTCAGTGTGTGGTGCTGGCCATAGATACCCGGTTCGAGGATGGCGACTGGTATGTGTACCTGAACGGAGGTCGTGTAAAGACAGACATCAAGGCATATGACTGGGCAAAAGAGGCTGTGCAGCGCGGTGCCGGAGAGATACTGCTGACCTCCATGAACAATGATGGTACCAAACAGGGGTTTGCACTGGACATTACAGGAAAGCTGTCACAAAACCTGAATGTACCGGTGATAGCTTCCGGGGGAGCGGGCACTATGCAGCATTTCATGGACGTATTTGAAAACGCACAGGCAGATGCAGCCCTGGCGGCCAGCATTTTCCATTATAAAGAAATTGAGATACAGGCGTTAAAAACGTACCTGTACCAGAGAGGGTTGAATATCAGGTTCTGAGAAAACCCTAATTTTGATTGCCAATAATACACTACCAAAGAGCTAGAACCCATGTACAACAATAAACAGATCAATTTTGACAAATCGCCTGACGGACTGGTACCTGCTATTGTGCAGGATGCAGCTACCTTTAAAGTGCTGATGCTGGGATATATGAACCAGGAGGCGCTGGATAAGACCCTGCTGGAGGGAAAGGTTACTTTCTTCAGCCGTTCCAAACAACGCCTGTGGACGAAAGGGGAGGAAAGCGGTAATTTCCTGCACCTGGTGGAAGTCAGGGTGGATTGCGATAATGATACCCTGCTGATAAAGGCTAACCCTGCGGGGGTGGTTTGCCATACGGGAGCAGACACCTGCTGGGAAGAGAGTAATATCAGCAATGATTTCCTGGCAAAGCTGGAGAACATTATTGCAGACAGGAAGAATAATCCTTCAGATGATTCCTATACTTCGAAGCTGTTTGCAAGAGGTATTAATAAGATTGCCCAGAAAGTAGGGGAGGAAGCGGTAGAAGTGGTAATAGAGGCGAAGGACGACAATGAAGAGCTGTTCCTCAACGAATCTGCCGACCTGCTTTTTCACTACCTGGTGCTGCTCAGTGCAAAAGGTTACCAGTTGTCTGATGTACTGGCTGTTTTGCAGGAAAGACATAAGAAATAACCGGGAGTACCGTTTATTATTTTAGCTGGCGGGTGCATTGCCAGTATTTTAATAGTAGTAATTTTTGTTATATTAGTGGGAATGAAACACCTTGCCATAACTGCCTTCGGGCTGATTTTTACCTGCTCTGCATTTGCTCAGCAGGTTGTAACCGGTACTCTCACGGGAGCCGAGGGTAAAAAGCTTTATCTCTATAGTGATGAAGATAACAATCCGAAGGATTCTGTATTGCTGAAAGACGGGAAGTTCTCCTTTAAGGTAGTGGCAGGCAGTGGTCCTGCTATAAATGCTATTATCCTGGAGGATGTGGGTAATCCGCTGTTGTTTGTGACAGATAAGGAGCCGGCGCAGTATGTGCTGAAAGCTGAGACCTTTCCTATTGCTACTTCAATGAAGGGCAGCGAGGATAATAAGGCTATGCAGGCTTACCAGAAATCTTTCCAGGGGCTTATTAAACAGGCGCAGGCGCTGAATGCCGAAGCATCGACCATTAATGGTACTGATGAGGCGGCAAAAGACGCCTTCCGTAAAAAGGCTGCAGCTTTTAATGAAGAGGTGATGAATACCGGTAAGGAATTCATCAAAATGCATCCAAAGCAGCTGGCAAGCTTGTGGATACTGGTAAATGAGCTGAGTAAGCGTGTGGAACCGGGGGAATTTGAGCAGTTGTTCAATTCACTGGACAAGCCGTTGAAAGAGACAAAGTATGGTATATCTGCTTCAAAATATATCCGTTCTCTGAAAGAGGTAAGCGAGGGGGAGCTGGCGGAAGATTTTTCGCAGGAGGATATAAACGGGAAACCGGTAAAGCTGTCGTCTTTCAGGGGTAAATATGTGCTGGTAGATTTCTGGGCCAGCTGGTGTGGCCCTTGCCGGGCAGAGAACCCTAATGTTGTAAAGGCATTTAACCGCTTCAAAGACAAGAACTTCACTATTGTAGGCGTATCCCTGGATAATAACAGGGACCGCTGGGTAGCTGCTGTAAAGCAGGATAACCTGCAGTGGACGCAGCTGTCTGACCTGAAGGGCTGGAGTAATGAGGTGGCGCAGCAATATAATGTGCGCGCTATTCCTGCCAATTTCCTGATAGATCCTAAAGGACGTATTATTGGCCGCAACCTGAGAGGGGGTGATCTGGAGGCGAAATTGGAGAAGGTATTGAAGTAAAGTGTTGATAAATAATAAATTAGTTATACTTTAGCCCGTTAGCAGTCCTACTGTTAACGGGCTTTTTCCTGGCAGCAGGCATCGCCGTTTATCACAATCAGGTTGATTTTCCTGTCCGGATATGTGAATTTCGTATTGAGAATAAATTAAGAAATCGATGAAGTCAGTAATGTTGATGGCGATACTCATGTCGCCGTTTGTGTTGTTTGCACAGGATAAAAAGAAGGGAGAGCAATCTTTTAAGATCGATGGCGCTGTAACTACACTTCAGAAACCGGCTAAAGTATATTTAAAGAGAAAGGTAAAAGGTGAGAACCAGGTGGATAGTACTGAAGTAAAAGCAGGAAAATTTACTTTTTCCGGTATCCTGGCTGAGCCAACTATGGCTTACCTGATGCTGAAAGTGCAGGACCCGGCTGGGGAACAGCCGCAGGCCGGACGTGGTAAGGACTGGCTGACCGTTTTCCTGGACAAGGGAGATATTACCATCACCACCCAGGATTCTATCAGCAAAGCAACTGTAAAAGGTTCTGCTGCCAATGATGACTTTACCAAGCTGAACGCCCTGCTGAAAGATATCAATACCCAGATGAATGATCTGGAACAGCAATACAGGCAGTTATATATGGCGAAGGATGAGGAAGGGATGAAGAAGCTGGAGCCAAAGTTTGATGAGCTGGAAGCTGCACAGAAGACCATCTGGAGGGATTACCTGAAGAATAATACCGGTTCTCCTATTGCGCTGTTCGTATTGAACCAGTATGCAGGGTATGATATTAATGTAACTGAAGTAGAGCCTCTCTATAATAAACTGAGTAAAAAGCTGCGTAAAACGCCCTCCGGCCTGGATTTTGCAAAAAGACTGGAGTTAGCTAAGAAGACGGCAGTAGGGCAGATTGCTACGGAGTTTACCCAGCCGGATGTGGAAGGCCGGAATGTGAGCCTGGCTTCTTATAAAGGGAAGTATGTGCTGGTGGATTTCTGGGCCAGCTGGTGTGGCCCCTGCCGGGCAGAGAATCCGAACGTGGTAAAGGCTTATAGTAAATTCAGGGATAAAGGATTTGATATATTGGGGGTTTCCCTGGATGAGAAGAAGGATAAATGGCAGGCAGCTATACAGGCGGATAATCTTCCGTGGACGCATGTTTCGGATTTGAAGGGATGGAAGAATGCGGCTGCTGAGCAGTATGGTATCAGGGCTATTCCGCAGAACCTGTTACTGGACCCTAAGGGGATGATCATAGCGAGGAATCTGAGGGGGGATGCGTTGGAGAGGAAGTTGTCAGAAGTTTTAAAGTAAGTACAAATCAGGATAAAGGGAAAACCATTCATTAAGTTGAGTGGTTTTTTCTTTTAGAGGCATTTCGTTCCTTTCAACTCCACCTTTCAAGTATGTTTCAAGCATGTTTCAAGCATGTTTCAAGTATGTTTCAAGCATGTTTCAAGCATGTTTAAAGCATGTTTAGTGTATGTATTGCGGTAGCTATTCTGCACCACGGTATAGTCCTGATATAGGTTTACACTTCTGTTGGTATAATCCTGGTTTAGGTTTACATTTCTGTCAGATAATCCTGTTTGAAGTTTACATTGTTGCTGGCGATGTTAACAGCATGTTCTTTGCCGGAGGGAAGATCCCGGCTGAAAAAATAAAATGCTATTTTATTTGGTTGTTTACGAAATATTCGTAGATTTACGAAACAATCGTAATTATCATGGAGAAACTGACACAGCAGGAAGAGGCAGCGATGCTTACCGTATGGAAAGCGGGTCCGGGATTTGTAAAAGACTTCCTGGAGGCGCACCCTGCACCCCAGCCGCCTTATACGACCCTGGCATCGACTATCAAGAACCTGGAAAAGAAGGGGTATCTGAAAAGCCGGAAGATAGGGAACGTGTATGAGTACACTCCTATCATTGCAGAAGATGAATACAAACAGAAGTTCATGAATGGCTTTGTGAAGGACTATTTTGAAGATTCCTATAAAGCACTGGTTACATTCTTTGCGAAGGAAAAGAAGATAAGCCCGGAAGAACTGAAGGAAATAGTTAAGCTGATAGAGAAAAACTGATCACTATGCTGATTTACCTGTTAAAGGCAAACATTATACTCACATTGTTCTGCCTGGCCTATTACATGGGACTGAGACGGTTAACCTTTTATACGCTGAACCGTTTTTTCCTGCTGGCCGGTATTATTTGTGCGGCTTTATGTCCGCTGATAGACCCGAGTGTATTCATTGAAAAGCATGAACCGTTGCGTGCAGTTGCCATAAACTACATACCGGACCTGGAGGCGTTGGGAAGGAAGCCGGCGGCATCTGTTACAGAGACAGTGTTGCTGTATATTTTCTGGGCAGGAGTGACTGTGATGGGTATCAGGCTGCTGGTCCAGCTGTTATCGCTCTGGAAATTTCATCGTAATACCACATCTGCGGCGATGGGAGAGGAGCATGTGAGGGTCACTGACAAACAGGTAAATCCGTTTTCTTTTCTTCGTAATATCTATATCAATCCATCCCTGCATACGCCGGTGGAGCTATCGGCTATTCTTCGTCATGAGCAGGTACATGTGCGGCAGTGGCATACTATGGATGTGTTGCTTGGGGACCTGAACAAGATCTTCTACTGGTTTAACCCGGGAGCGTGGTTCATGAGTTTCGCTATCCGTGAAAATATTGAGTTTATAACGGACAGGCATGTACTGCGGCAGGGCATGGATGTAAAAACTTATCAATACAGTCTTATAAAAGTAAGTGGGATCCCATATGCGACGGCCATCGCAAACAATTTCAATTTCTCACATCTAAAACAAAGGATTATGATGATGAATAAGAAGAGATCATCCCGCTACAACCTGGTAAGGTATCTTGGGCTGGGCGGCATTATGGGAATTGCGGCACTGTCCCTGAATTTTACCCATCCCATTGAAGATGCAAAGCACATGGTAAAGGCAGTGCGTATATTGACCAGGGATACCATGATCACTACAAGGGATACGGTACTGCCGCCACCACCACCGCCACCGCTGGCGCCGGTAGCTCCTGATTCCCGTAAAGCCACGGAGGCTCCTAAGGCTCCTCTGGCCCCTATAGCACCTGAAGCTCCCAGGGGCCCCGGCGTACCGCCACCTCCGGTTCCTCCTGTACCTCCCGTACCACCTGTTCCTCCTAAAAAAGATAAGGGCATAGTACAGGTAGTAGATATTTCCGCTCCGGACGACGGGACTGCTGTAAAGAGGGTGGTTGGTATGAAAATAGGAGATCAGGACGCAAATATTGATCCTAAAGAAGGTAAAATGGAGGTTATTACGGTAACGGGACAAAAGGTGACAGGTACAGCGAACGAAATGAAAGTGATGGCTGATTCCAGTAAGCCAATTAAAATTATCACGATTCGCGGCGAGGCCGAGCCTTTATATGTTGTAAACGGCAAAATTGTAAGCAGGGAAGAGGCTGGCACTATTGTTCCTGATAAAATAGCTGTTGTAAATGTGCTGAAAGGAGAATCTGCAAAGTCTATCTATGGCAGCAGAGGTGCGAATGGTGTAGTGGAGATCAAAACAAAAGACAGTAACTGATTTTTTAGTCTGCCGCAGGCCCAAAAGGCTGCTTTTGAGCCTGCGTGCAGCTAAAACTAAAACATGTTTTATTTGCTGCGTACGCATCTGAAACCAAGATTCTCCAACCCTGATTCCGGCGTTGTTTTCATTCTTGCCGTGACCCTGTAACCTGAGCAATACTGATCTGAGCACATAAAAGAACCTCCCCTGATCACATGTTTGGCAACATTGGGCTCTTCCGGATCGTAGCCTGTTGCCGGTCCGCCGGGATGGTCCCCATTACCCGGCTGCTGATAATAACGGCTGTCATACCAGTCGGCACACCATTCCCAGACATTTCCTGACATATCATACAGCCCGTAGCCGTTAGGAGCGAAGCTGCCAACAGGCGCTGTACCGGTGTATCCGTCGGTCACTGTGTTCTGATAAGGGAAATTCCCATTCCAGGTATTGGCTTTTACTTTTCCTGTAGTGAGAGCTTCTGAGCCCCAGGGATAAAGCTGGTCTTTCAGTCCCCCGCGTGCGGCATATTCCCATTCAGCCTCTGTAGGCAGGCGTTTCCCGGCCCATTTTGCATAGGCCTGTGCATCGTTCCAGGAAATATGTACAACGGGGAGATGTTCTTTGCCTTTCAGATCTGTAGAGGGGCCGCCGGGATGTTGCCAGCTGGCGCCTGTTACGAAAGACCACCATTGAGATACGTCATCCAGCGGAACGGCGTGGGAAGGTGGTGTAAACACCAGGGAACCGGATAGTAACATGCTGCTGTCCGGCTCAGGGGAGCCGGGAGGGAGTTGTTGCATCAGTTCTTCTTTACTGACCGGTTTTTCTGCCGTTGTTATGTAACCGGTAGCTGCTACGAAAGCTGCAAATTCAGCGTTGGTCACTTCATGCGTATCCATCCAGAAGCTATCGACCGTTACCTGGTGGCGGGGTTGTTCATCTTTCCTGGCCGCGGCATCGTCTGCGCCCATCATGAAGGTGCCTCCCGGTATCAGTACCATAGGGTTCAGGGTGTCTGTTGCGTGGGTGGCGGGTGTAGCTGTGCTGTCTGCCATGTGCTGCGTGCCGTTGCCCTGGCAGGCGCAGAGGAGTACACATGCTGATACGAGCCATTGTTGTATGTTGTTGTTAAACATTTAACTAAGATCGTAATTCTGATCGTGATTTTCTAGTTATGGCGTTGGAGGTGTGTAGTTTTGATGTGGAGTTTGAAAGAATTGTTAGCGCCTTAACAATTAAATAATCGGTTAAACGGATAAACTATTGTAAAATGCAGGCTGTTTGGCTATATGAAACAGTTTACTGCACCTTTTCACCGCCGGGATTTTGGAGAAGACTTTCTCTGGGGAGTGACGATCTCGGCTTTTCAGAATGAAGGCGCCCATGAAAAGGATGGCAAGGGTAAGTCTATCTGGGATGATTTTACCGGCAGAAAAGGTAAGATCAAGGATGGTACTCACGCCCAGACTGCCACTGATTTTTATAACCGCTATCCTGAAGACCTGCTGCTTGTAAAGCAGCTGGGTTTCAAAGTATTCCGTTTTTCAATTTCCTGGCCGCGTATCCTGCCTAAAGGTATTGGCGAAGTCAATCCTGCCGGTATTGCTTTTTATCACCGGTTGATAGACGCCTGTCTTGAACTGGGCCTCATTCCTTATGTGACCCTTTACCACTGGGACCTTCCGCATGCGTTGGAAATGAAAGGCGGCTGGTGTCACCGTGGAGTGATCTTTGCCTTTGAAGAGTATGTAAGGATCTGTGTGAAGGAATATGGGCATAAAGTAAAGAACTGGGTGGTGCTGAATGAACCTTTCGGATTTACTTCCCTGGGATATATGCTGGGAGTACATGCCCCCGGAAAATTTGGTTTGTCTTATTTCTTCCCTGCCATTCATCATGCTTTGCTGGCACAGGCAGCCGGTGCGAAGGTGATACGGCAGGAAGGGGAAGGGGCTAACATAGGCACGGCTTTTTCGTGCTCTCACATACTACCCTATACGCAGAATGAGAGTGATATAATGGCCGCCCGGAGGGCGGATGCGCTGTTTAACCGGTTGTTCCTGGAGCCTGTGCTGGGCATGGGATACCCGGTGAACGACTTTCCCCTGTTACGCCGTATTGAGCGGAGGTATGCCTTATGGCGAGACTGGGACCAGCTTGCTTTTGATTTTGATTTTATTGGCGTACAGACCTACTTTCCGCTCGTGATACGCCGTAATGCCTTTATGCCTGTTGTGGGGATTTCTGAGGTAAAGGCCCGCTACAGGAAGGTGCCTGTTACTGCTTTGGGATGGGAGATCAGTGGGGCGGGCATGTATGGTATGCTGAAACAGTTTGCGACTTACAGTAATATGCCCCGCCTGATGGTGACTGAGAGCGGAGCCGCATTTGCAGATAGTATGGTTAATGGAAGGATACATGATGCTGACCGTATAAGTTATTATGAAGAGTACCTGGGAGCTGTGCTGAAGGCGAAGAGGGAAGGGGTGCGTGTAGATGGTTATTTTGCCTGGACGCTGACAGATAATTTTGAATGGGCGGAGGGATATAAGGCCCGTTTCGGGCTTGTGCATGTGGATATGGATACGCAGCAACGTACAATTAAAGATTCCGGTTACTGGTTCCGTGATCTGCTGACTGAATAGAAATAAAAAAGGCTGTCTTGTTGAGGAGGGCACTGAAAAAGTGCCAATAAAATCAGGGCTTGTACATTTTTATTTGTACAAGCCCTTTTCCTTTCAATATTTGAGAAATATTATACTTTTTCTAAGAAATAAGCGATTCTCAGAGCCTTTAGCTCGTGTTTTTCTTCCTGCTTTTTCTAAAGGGAACTTTTTCAGTGCCCTCCTTGTTGAGACAGCCTTTTTCTTATCTGAAGATGATCTGTTATTCGTATGTTCTGCGGATAAACCAGATATCCCTCAATGTGAAATTAAATACTGCATTCACATAGTTCTCTTTGATCAGCCCTGCGCTGGTAGTACCGCGCTGGCCTACTTCTATACCTAAGTAATAGCGCAGTGCGCCGTTTTTGCTGGGCAGTGAAACACCTAAGGTACCTGACACGTCCCTGATCTGGTTATTATTTACAATGAGGTAGGAATTGTAGTAGGAGAAACCTCCCTGTAATACAAGGCCTTCCTGTTGTTGCTGGCCGTAAGTACGTCTTTTGCTGTATTCGATACCGGTAGAGTAGCGGTCTGAGTTAGCGAGGCGATAGTCGGTAGTGCTTTTACGTGTATCGGCCCACATTTGCCTGCGCCAGTCGGCTACCCAGGTAAAGGTACCATTACCCAGGGAGATACCTGCACCATACTGTTCAGGCAGGGTGATGGTTTCTTTGGCCAGATCGTCTTCAAACAGGGTGGTTTCGCTGCTGTTCATGATAATGAGGGAGCGCTCATATTTCATGTTTGTTTTGAAGCGGTAAGTGGCGCCCAGTCCGAGTACCCAGTTCTTACTGATCTTGCCGCTGTACTGCAGGCCTGTATTGAAGTTGATGTTGAATGCGTAACGCTGTATTTTGGTAGATACGGTATCACCGCCTACGTTTGTTACGATGTTGTTTGGTCCGAACAGGAAGTTGCTGGACACACCTACTGAAAAGTTTTTGGTGAGTCTGAACGCGTTGGATATATACACTTTGTTGATACCGCCGTTACCTTCTTTAGTGGTAAGCTGGGGTGATGTATCGACATAGGTGGTAGAGGTCAGTTTATAATTGACAGTGCTGAAAGCGCCGAAGCCTGCGCTGATACCCCAGCGGTTGCTGGCACGGAAGCCAAGGGCTACGCGTCTGATGTTCACATCGCCGGCAGTCTGGTTAAGAGAGGAGGCGTCTTTGTAGGTAGCGGATTGTCCGCGCAGTGAAACATCAAAGATAAAATGCTGTCTTGGGATAGCGGAATAGGAAGCCGGGTTCAGTTCGTTAAGATAAAGATCTGAACGGCGGGCAATACCCGAGCTGCCGAGGCCATAGTTACGGGTATAATCTTTTTCTTCCTGATCGCCTATACCGTACGCTGAGTAAAGGGAATTAATACCGCTCTGGGCCATTGCTTTTGCACCAAACAACAGCATCAGGCCGCATAAACCGGTTGTATATTGTAGTCGCTTCATGTAGTCAATTCTTGATTGCATTATTTATACCGCAGGTAATAGATCTTTACTTCAACTCTGTTTGTCGGATGCTGAACATCTCCGAGTATAGCACGCGTAAAGTGTGTCAGACCGGTTGACCTTGGAGGTACTAACGCAAGTCCGCGTGAAGTGGCATCTGAACTGTTTATTTCTGCAATGCAATAATTGGTAATATCGTAGGTGTAAGCAGTGTTCACGTTGTATACCAGGTCGGTTACCAGGTTGCCGTATTGTACTGCGCCGGTAAGAGAGGAGGTAAGGGTATCCGTAATTACGTTGGCGCTGTTGATTTCGCAGAGAGCGAGGTTGGCTGGCAATGTATAAGGATAAACGTATGTGAGTCTTTCCGGGCGTACAGTCAGCGTGGCACGCATGATCTTTGTATAATCATGGTACTGTGTGAATGTTCTCAGGTAGGGCATATCTATACGGGCTATCAGGTGAGTGAGAGGCTGTACAAATACCTTGTTACCTGAACTGGTGGAAGGCAGGCTTTTATTGGTAGCGCTGAGGTTAGTCAGCGGAGAGCCGGGCGGGCGTGTAAAATCTATATGATTGAACTGTACGGAAGTGGAAGAAGCAGGGTTATACACTGCAAAGTCAGCGTATGTCTGGTTGATCTGGCTTCCATCCGTATGATAGTACATGCGGAGGTTCAGGGAGTCACCAACAGGGTATGGAGTGATGATCTGGCTGTTGGCGCCTGGTTTCAGGGCAAGACCCCTGAAATATTCCAGGAACCTTGTCTGGTCTGTGATGGTCTGTGATTTATTCTTGCTGAGGGTAAAGAATTCTTTGCCCAGTGCGTCGCTTAATCTTACTTTATATACAGTATCCCAGTAGGGGCGGGTGATCATTTCGCGGCTGCCCAGCGGGGTAGATTCTGTAGCGAAGCTATAGTTACTATATAAATAGGTGTTGGTAGAAGGTTTTTTGATCTCTTCGGTAACACGGTATACCTCTACGTGTTGTTTCAGCAGGGTATCTCCATACACACCGCGGGCGGGATGGAGCATGAGCACCATGGAGTCATACACGGCGAGATCGGGGATGGTAGTACCGCTGAATGCTTTTACCTGCCAGTAAGAGGTAGCGGATATCTTTCCGAAAACGGGATCGTTATTGGTACCGCAGAGGGCCACTCCAAGTGCAGATGTTGGAATGGAGTCCAGATATACGGTGCTCATGTTGAGCGTTACAGAATCTGTGATGAGGTATTCCGTTCCATCGTCTGCAACTATATTATCGTAAGAAAAACCTTTCTTGTCGCAGGCGGAGGCGCCAGCGATCAGCAATGCACAAGCCAGGTATTTAGAGGCCACTTTGGCGCGGATACTTTTATTCATGGAGCGCAATTTTAGACAGGAAGCCAACTTCCCGCTTATTTAATATGCCAATTGGCATATTTTATCGACGAATTACCAAAGGTACTCCTTATCCTACTGCAGGGGTAGCTAGGGTAGTTGGTGGAGAAAAAACCAATTGGCAGATAAAATATACTGTTTGGTCTGGTGAAAATAACCAAATATCTATTTTATGATTTCCCTTAAACAAGGGCGGATAATTTTGGCAGCTATTAAAAAAGTAAAAATAACTTATGCGCTATTTAAATGTATGTTTCCTGGGATTAGCGGCGATGACGTTAGCCTCCTGCTCATCGAGCGACGATACTGAAAAGTTGGGTAACTGGGTAAGAAGAGCTGATTTCAGAGGGGATGCCAGGAAGGAAGCCGTTAGCTTTGTGATCGGTGATACAGCGTATGTGGGCACCGGTTTTGGTGGCCCTGATGCAGGTTCTAAATTAAGTACTTTCTATAAATATGATCCTGTAAAGGATAACTGGGAGCAGATCGCAACCATGGCAGATCCTAACGATCCGTTCAATAACCTGGGCCGTACCGGTGCTTCCGCTTTTGCTGCTGCCGGTAAAGGTTATGTAGCTACCGGTTTTGACTCTGCTTACCGTGCATTAAAGGATATGTGGGCATACGACCCTTCTACCAACTCCTGGTCTCAGAAAGCCAGCATGCCCGCTTCTGCTGAAGCACGCTACTATGCAGTTGGTTTCAGTATTAAAGATTTCGGTTACATTGGTACAGGTACTACCGGTTCAAGCGGCAGCTACCTGAGCGATTTCTGGAAATATAACCCGGCTACAGACAGCTGGACCCCTGCCAACTCCCTGAAAGATAAGAGGAGACAGGCGGTGGCTTTCGTTATCAATGACAGCGCTTACGTTGTAACTGGTACCGGTACTTCTGAAACTTCTACCCGTATGTACGTTTATGACGCTACAAACGACCAGTGGAATGAGAAAAGCCAGATCAAGAACGCAACAGACTTCTCCTATGATGACGACTATACTACTATTGCCCGTTATGGCGCTGTAGCTTTCGTTATCAACAATAAAGGTTATGTAACTACCGGCAGCAGCTCTACCACCTGGGAATATGATCCGATCAATGACCGTTGGGACGAGAAAACTGCCTTTGATGCTTCCAGCCGTACTACCGCTGTTGGCTTCACGGTGAAAGGAAGAGGTTTCGTATCTACAGGTATTTCCAGCTCTACAAACCTGGATGACCTGCGCGAATTCCTGCCGACTGAGGAAAATGATACGAATGACTAGAACTGGCGCTTTACAGGTTGCAAGTTTATTGTTCCTGACCGGGGTTGTTTCTTTTACAGCCTGCAGGCAGAAACAGGAAAGCAAACAGCCTGAACATCAACATACTACGGTTACCGCAATGCAGGACAGCATTGCGGTAATTCCGTTTCAGCTGGAAAATGGAGGTTGGGGGTATAAGATCAATATCGGACCTAAAACCTTCATAGAACAGACGATCATCCCGGTAATTATGGGCAGGAAGACCTTCCAGAGCAAGGAGGATGCCCTTAAAGTGGGCGAGTGCATCGCCAGTAAAATGAGAAAAGGGGAGGGACGTTTCCCTAACCTTACCCGGCAGGAACTGCTGGATATGAAAATAGCCGGCGTAGAGTAGCACTAAGGCTATCGAAGTAAATATTGTAACTTATAGTAATATTGGCCACTGTACTGTGTTTGGCCATATAGGAATCCTTTATCTCCAAAATTTTAACATTCCTTTTAGTCTGCTTAACAAATTTTAACAGCTCCTTTACCGGAATTGAGTGTATGTTTATCGCCCTTTAAGGCAACATGATAAATTTAAAACAACTCTATAGGAACCGGTTATTCAAAGTAGGGCTGCACATTCTGGTTTGGACCTGCTTCCTGTTTCTCCCTTTCTTCATCTACAGGATCCGGATCCAGCATCCCTGGTTCTTTGTCCGTGAAATTGTGGATAACCTCTTTCTGATAGGGCTGTTTTACCTGAACTTTTATCTGCTGATTCCCAGGTTTTTCACTGTCAAAAAAATTGTTTACTACCTTTCTTTCGTGGTGCTGACCCTGGTACTGATCATCCTGCAGCAGGCCGTGACGGAATATGTATTCTGGAAAACCTATGCGGGCAAAGAGATTATGCTGGCCCGTACCCATCATAGCAGGGACGATCAGGGATTGGTGCCGGCTCCGCCTCCGTTTATCCGTTATCATATGCTGGAAAGCAGGTTGCGGCACCGGGAGGAAAGGGAAGGCAAAGTTCCTGTATTTGATGCGGCAATGCTCAGTGATTCCCTGGTGGCAAAACGGGCAGAATTTATAAACTACAAGCAGGAACCGGGTTTCCTGGATTACATACTCTTCCCGGATACATTCCGGAAATCGGTTTTTGCGGCCTTGCTCATGCTTTTTATGAGTGGTTTTATCAAGATTGCACAGGAGTGGTTTAAGAGTGAACAGCAGCGTGAAGTCCTTAAAGTGGAGAATTTAAACGCCGAATTAAAATTTTTAAAGTCACAGATTAATCCTCACTTCCTTTTTAACTGTCTAAACACTATCTATTCCCTGGCACATAAACATTCCGCACAGACGGAACATGCTATTGTGAAGCTGTCAACCATTATGCGGTACATGATCTATGAGTCCAATGAAGATAAAGTGCTGTTGCAGCAGGAATTGCAATACCTGGAAGATTACATTGATATTCAACGCCTGAGGCTACCTGAAGACATTGTAGTGGATTATGCGGTACAGGGGAATCCGGTAGGGTTGAAAATAGAGCCGATGCTGCTGGTACCTTTTGTAGAGAATGCCTTTAAACACGGGATCAGTTATGCTGAGCCTTCTTTCATAGCCATTGCACTGGCAATAGAGAAGAACCAGGTGAGACTGGTTGTTGAAAACAGCCTTTTCCGTCAGCGTGTGGCGGAAAAAGGGGGAATTGGATTACAGAACGTGCGTAAACGGCTGGAACTATTGTATACCGAAGACCACGAGCTGGAAATAACCGAAGCTGAAAACCAATTTATTGTTGATCTTAAAATTATGTTGAAAAATGATCAGGTGTATAGCCGTTGATGATGAACCACTGGCATTGGAAATTATAACAGACTTTGCCAAAAAAGTCCCTTTCCTGCAGCTGGTAGGTACATTTGAAAATGCAACAGAAGCGCTGCGCTTCCTGCAGGAAGAGCGGGTAGATCTCCTGTTTCTTGACATCAAGATGCCTGATATTACCGGTATCCAGTTCATGAAGTCGCTGAAATATCCGCCTATGGTTATATTCACCACTGCCTATGGAGAGTATGCGCTGGAAGGGTTTGACCTGGAAGTAGTGGATTACCTGCTGAAG
Organism: Chitinophaga tropicalis; assembly: GCF_009758205.1. GTDB lineage: Bacteria > Bacteroidota > Bacteroidia > Chitinophagales > Chitinophagaceae > Chitinophaga > Chitinophaga tropicalis. Next base: position 70,530 of record NZ_WRXN01000016.1, on the reverse strand, counting down.
CCTGTGCCTTTTGAGCGGTTCTTACGTGCCGCTACCAAGGCGCTGGAGCTCAGGACCATGTCTCAGCAGAAGAACGGGGATAGTAATAACGGGCATGTCAATGATTATATCTTTATCAAGACAGAATATAAGATCATTAAGATAAACCTGGAAGATATCCTTTTTATAGAGGCGCTGAAGGACTATACAAAGATCTACACGCCTTTTCAGCCGGTGCTGACGTTGAGAAGCCTGAAGTCTTTCGAGACAAGGCTGCCTTCAGATAAGTTCATACGTGTACACCGGTCTTATGTTGTATCTCTTAATAAGATCAACTCAGTGGAGAAGAATACGGTGATGATAGCTAATCAGTCTATTCCTATCAGTGACGGGTACAGGGAGAAATTTTATGATGTGATTAACAGGAACTCTTAATGTTTCAATAATAGGTGATTTGAGTTTTTCGATGCAGGGAGCGGAGAAACTGCTCAAAAGAAATGGGTTTTGCCTTTGGCAAAACCCATTTCTTTTGAGAGGAGGCTGGTCTGCGACCAGCTAAAAGTCTAAACTGATCAAATGAGCTCTTTCAGTTTTGCAACGACGGTATCTATTTCCTCTTTTGTATTGTCTTTGCTGAAGGAGAAGCGTACGGCAATCCTGTTGGGATCACTGTTAATGGCGCGGATAACATGAGAACCTGCATCTGCGCCGGAAGTACATGCACTGCCGCCGGAGGCGCAGATACCATTTATATCCAGGTTGAAGAGCAGCATCTCACTTTTCTCTGTTTTAGGGAAAGATACGTTCAGCACGGTATACAGGCTGCGCCCGTGCAGGTCTCCATTGAAACCTATGCCCGGAATGTGCTGCTGGAGCTGTTCTGCCATGTACATACGAAGATCATTGATATAAGCGCTGTGTTCTTCATAGTGTGCTGTGGCCATTTCCAGGGCTTTGGCAAAACCAACGATGCCATATACATTCTCTGTTCCGGCGCGCATATTACGCTCCTGGGAACCGCCGTGGATGAACGGAGTGATCTTTACATTCTCATTTATATAGAGGATACCAACTCCTTTCGGACCATGAAATTTATGTGCGGAACCGTTGATGAAATGTACCGGGGTATTTCTCAGGTCAAACGGGTAGTGGCCTACTGTCTGTACGGTATCTGAATGGAAAATGGCGTCAAATTCCTTGCAGAGGTTACCTACTGCGTGCATATCCAGCAGGTTGCCGATCTCGTTATTGGCGTGCATCAGGGTGACCAGGCAGCGTTCTTTTGAGCCGGCCAGCAGTTCCCGCAGGTGTTCCATGTCTACATGCCCGTTGGATAGCAGGTTTACGTTACTCAGCCTGATATTGTCCCTGGAATGCAGGTGTTCTACAGAATGCAGGGTAGCGTGGTGTTCAATCTCTGAAGAGATGATATGCCTGCAGCCAAGGTTATTGATAGCGGCTGCGATAGCTGTGTTACTACTTTCTGTGCCACCGGAGGTAAAGAAGATCTCTCCCGGGTGAGCGTTCAGGATTTTGGCTACTGATTTACGCGCAGTTTCGATGGCCAGGCGTGATTCGCGGCCGTAAGAGTAGATAGAGGACGGGTTACCGAACTTTTCGGTCATGTACGGCAGCATCACATCCAGTACGTTGCTATCCAGCGCGGTGGTAGCTGCGTTGTCAAAATAAATTTTTTTCAAGATGGTGGTGGTTTTTGATATCAATAATGCCGTTGGCGGTCACAAATGTCCTAATTTTTTTGATTTTATTGGTCAGGGAGTGTGGTAGTTGGAAATTTTTAATGATGGAGGGGGGGAATAAAAAAAGGTTTCGTCGTTGGCCGAAACCTTTTTTTAAGTGAATGGGGCCGGCGCGCGGCCGGCTGGAAGCTCAATCAGTGCATGAACTCCCTGATATCCTGCATGATACGTTTGGCGATATTATCTGCCGTGGTTTCATTCTGGCTTTCCGCGTAAATGCGGATAATAGGTTCAGTATTGGAGGTTCTGAGATGTACCCAGTCTTTATCAAATTCTATTTTCAGACCATCCTCTGTATTGAGGGGCTGGTTCTTGTATTTGCCTTTGATCTTGTCGAAGATAGTCAGCACGTCGACTCCTTTATCCAGTTCGATCTTGTTCTTGGAGATGAAGTAGTCGGGATAGCTGTTACGCAGGGCTTTCAGGTTCTTTTTGCTGTGTGCCACATGGCTGAGGAAAAGACCTATACCGATAAGTGCATCGCGGCCGTAATGCAGGTCGGGTACGATAATGCCCCCGTTACCTTCACCACCTATCACTGCGTTCACTTCTTTCATTTTGCGTACGACATTCACTTCACCAACGGCAGAAGGGTGATATTCGCCACCGTTTTTAAGGGTAACGTCTTTCAGCGCCTGTGTGGAGGAAAGGTTGGAGACGGTATTGCCTTTGCGGGTCTTTAATATGTAGTCGGCTACAGCCACCAGTGTATATTCTTCACCGAACATATTACCGTCTTCGCATACAAAGCAGAGGCGGTCAACATCCGGATCTACAGCTATACCCAGGTCTGCAGCGCTTTTATTCACTTCATTGCTCAGGGCGGTGAGGTTTTCCGGCAATGGCTCAGGATTGTGGCTGAAGCGGCCGTTCACCTCGTCAAACAGTACGGTCACTTCTTCGACGCCCAGTGCTTTGAGGAGTGCGGGTACAAAGATGGCGCCTGTGGAGTTCACAGCGTCTACCACTACTTTGAAATTGCGCTCTTTAATGGCTGCAACGTCTACCAAAGGGTAATTTACTACCATGTCAATATGCTTCTGCAGGTAGCTGTTATCTTCCCTGTAGCTGCCCAGCTTATTTACATCAGCAAATGTAAAGTCTTCACGGGCGGCCAGGTCCAGTACTTCCGCGCCATCTTCGCCGGAAATGAACTCTCCTTCGCTGTTTAACAGTTTCAGGGCGTTCCATTCCTTCGGATTGTGGCTGGCAGTCAGGATGATCCCGCCTGCAGCGTTTTCCAGTTTTACAGCTACTTCAACAGTGGGGGTGGTGGACAGGCCCAGGTCTATTACATCCAGGCCAAGACCGTTCAGCGTTGCTACTACGAGCTGCCTTACCATTTCTCCTGAGATGCGTCCGTCCCGTCCTATAACTACCTTTTTGTTGTCTGATTGCTTTATTAACCATGTCCCGTATGCTGCCGTATACCTAACTACATCAAGAGGAGAGAGTCCTTCACCAGGTTTGCCCCCGATAGTTCCGCGAATACCAGAAATCGATTTGATCAGTGCCACGAATTTCAATTTTAAAAGGAAGGGCAAATATAAAATTCCAAATCCCAAAAGACAAATTCCATATTTCCAGCTTCTTGTGTATATAGAGCGGCAGGAAGGGTAAAAATACCTTCTGTCCCTTTTAATGGGATTTTAAGCCTCACTTCTCCCTTGGGGGGAAGGGGAATTTGGTATATTTGCATCCGCGTTTAAATTATTGTTAAATAATCTGCTCGCATTCAATCATAAAACAGCTACGCTCTACATGAAATATTTATGGAAGAATATACCAAAGTATATTCGTTATGTGATTGTCCAGGCCCTATCCCTATTTCTGCTGATGGTCCTGTTCCGCCTGATCTTCTTCTTTTTCTTTTTTCAGACAACCGTTGCTGGTAATGCGCCCGTTGTTAAAGCCTGGGGGCTGGGTCTGAGATTTGACATGCGGCTGGCCCTGATCCTGGTCATACCCTTGCTGTTGTTTGCCGTAATATGGCGTAATGCCTTCTTTACCAAGCCATTTATCCGGCTTTTTACGTTTATCTATCTTTTTATAGTTTATTTCCTGCTGATATGGCACTATATATTTGACCTGGGGCATTTTGCCTACCTGGGCATACGTATGGACCCTTCTGTGTTCCGTTTCTTCCTGGACGGGGAGAGGGCGGACAATGCCAGGATGTTATGGCAGACCTACCCGATACTGCGCACTGTTGCCGCGGTGGGGCTGTTCCTTTTCCTGATGTACCGTCTTTACAGCCGGACTTACCGCCGTATGGCGAAAGAGAAGGCTGTGCTGCTGACGCCCGGCCGTTATATTGGCTGGCTGGCAGGAACGGTGATCGTTTTTGCGGCAGGTATTTATGCGAATGTGGCATATTTCCCGCTGCGCTGGAGCCAGGCCATGTTTACCCGCGATAACGGGATAACCAGTCTTGCGCTCAATCCTGTACTGTATTTTGTGTCTAACCTTTCTGTTCAGAAAGATACGTATGATCTTGATAAGACGAAGAAGTATTATCCTGTAATGGCAAAGTACCTGGGTGTGGAAAATCCTGATGCGGAGAAGCTGAACTTTGTGAGGCAAATCACGGGTGCTGACCCGGGAAAGAAGATGAACGTTATCCTGGTGATGCTGGAGTCTACCGGGGCTTCCGTTACCAGTATGTACGGTAACCCTATGCAGGCTACGCCTAATATGAAACGGCTGGCAGACAGCGGCATCCTTTTCCGCAATTTCTTTGTGCCTGCCATCAGTACAGCCAGGACAGTATATGGGGTGACCACCGGCCTGCCGGACATCACTTCTGCGAAAACGGCTTCCCGTCATCCGCAGATGGTGGACCAGCGTGTTATTATGGACCAGTTCAAGGGATATGAGAAATTCTACCTGCTGGGCGGTAATACCAACTGGGCCAATATCCGCGCTGTATTCACAAACAATGTGGAGGGTGTGAAGATATATGAAGAAGGTTATTATAAAGCGCCGAAGGCAGATGTATGGGGAGTATCGGATTATGACCTGATAACGGAGGCTGATGAGATATTCAGGGATGCGCATCAGCGTAAGCAGCCTTTTATAGCTTTCCTGCAACTGGCTGATAATCACCCGCCCTATACAACCTCCAGTGGTGCGGGCGATTTCAGGAAGGTGACGGAGAAAGACCTGGACATGGTGAAATTTAAAAAGGCCGGTTTTGTATCTGTAGACCAGTTCAATGCGCTGCGTTATGAAGACTATAACGTGGGCCACCTGGTAGACCTGGCCCGGAAAAGCGGTTATCTTGAAAATACTGTCTTTATCATGTTTGGGGACCATAACTGTACCCTTAATCCGTACCATTTCATGCCTGTTCCTGAGTATGAGCTGGCCAGCGGGGGAGTACATACTACCTGTTTTATTTACAGTCCCGGTTTTATAAAGCCTGCTGAGATCAGCTATCCGGTCAGCCTGGTGGATGTTTATCCTACAATGGCCAAACTGGTGGGAATGCCGGTGAAGAATTATACCCTGGGGCAGGACATGCTGGATTCTACGAATGCGGCAGACCGTTATGCTTTCAGTATCTATACGAAGAATCTGCAGGCGTACATGTCAGTTATAGGAGAGCGTTATCAGTATGAGATCAATGAGAAGACGCAGAGCGCTGCCCTTTATGATCTGAAAGGAGATCCTTTAAAGGATGTAAAGGCTCAGCAGCCTGATACTGCGAAAAAACTCGATAATTTAACGCGCGCATTTTACGAAAGCACCCGATATTTGATGTTTAACAATAAAAAGTAGAGCTTTGGAGCGTTTTAGATAAATGATGGAAGCTTATAATGAGATAGCCGTGGAAGTACAAAAACACTGGTTTAAAGATTGGTTCAACTCCCCTTATTATGATCTGTTATATAGTAACAGGGACAGTAAGGAAGCTGTGTCTTTTATAGACAAGCTCCTGGAGTACCTGCGTCCGCCGGCAGATGCAACTATGCTGGACGTGGCCTGTGGCACTGGCCGGCATGCCCGTTACCTGGCGGAAAAGGGTTTTACTGTTACCGGTATAGATCTTTCCATACGCAGTATCAATATTGCCAAAAAACTGGAGAACCCGCGTCTCAGCTTCTTTCAGCACGATATGCGCCTGCCTTTCAGGGTCAATTATTTTGACCTGGTCTTTAACTTCTTTACCAGTTTCGGGTATTTTGAAACGGCCAGGGAGAATGACAATGCGCTGAGAACGCTTAAGAATGCTCTCAGGCCTGGTGGCCGGCTGGTGCTGGACTACCTGAACAGCACCTACGTAGGAGAGCACCTGGTATATGAAGAAGTGAAGGAAATGGGAGATGTGGTATTTGACATTCACCGGGAGGCGGAGGACGGGAAATTCCTGAAGGAGATCAATATCCTTGACCGTTCGAGGATGCAGCGCGCTTCTTATACGGAGAGTGTCTGTGCTTTCACCAAACAGGACTTTGAAGATATGTTTGCCCGCCAGGGTTTGCAGATAACAGATATCTTTGGAGACTATCATTTTAATAACTATGATGAACATCATTCTCCGAGGTTGATCATTATAGCTACAAAACCTTAGTCATGCTGGAAAACCTGCTTCGCCTGGACCTGAAATTATTTTTCCGTATCAATAATCAGTGGACGCACCCGTTGCTGGACGCGATCATTCCCTGGCTGAGGGAGCCTTACTTCTGGGCGCCTCTTTATCTTTTCCTGCTGGTATTCATTGTTATGAACTTTGGCTGGAGGGGTTTCTGGTGGATAGCATTCTTCCTGATCACATTCGGACTGGCGGACCAGTCCAGCCTGTATATCAAGGAGGCCGTAGGAAGGCTGAGGCCCTGCCGGGACCCGCTGATGCAGCAATTTGTACGGGTGCTGGTATCGTACTGTCCGAGGAGCGGCAGCTTTACATCATCTCACGCTACTAATCACTTTGCGCTGGCAACTTTTTGTTTTCTCACTTTCAGGCAGCTGTCAAAAGGATATGCCTCTCTTTTCTTCCTCTGGGCTTTTGCCATTGGGTATGCCCAGGTATATGTAGGGGTACATTATCCGCTGGACGTACTGGGTGGCGCTATTCTTGGCATCTTTATAGGGATGCTCAGCGGCGGATTCTTTCAACGTCGTATCCGACTGGAACCTGAACTGGCAACATGAACTGGATCTTCTTATTAATAGTATTGCTGGCCACGCTTGGCGGCGGCCTTATTCCCATGGTGGTCAGGAAGATACATCCTAACCTGCCTATTTACCTGCTGGCTTTTACCGGCGCCTGCCTGTTCGGGATCACGGTGATGCACCTGATACCGGAGGTATATCATGAGCTGGGGCACCAGGCCGGTATTTACATTGTGATAGGGTTTTTCCTGCAGGTGGCTTTGCAAACGCTTTCCCACGGGGCGGAGCATGGCCATACGCACCTGCCAAGGGGGGACCATGACCATGTGCATATGACGCCCCTGTTATTCGGGCTTTCTATCCATGCTTTTATGGAGGGTATTCCGCTGGGCTTCCAGTTTAAGGACCATGCCGCCATGTCTTCTTTGGTGATTGGCGTAGCTGCCCATAAGCTGCCGGAAGCTTTTACCCTTATTACGGTGATGATACATGGTGGTCAGAAAAGGGCTTCCCTGTGGCGTACCCTGTTCATCTTCTCTCTTGTGACGCCCCTGGCGGCTATACTGGCCGCGGTATCAGGCAGTTATTCCGTATATGTAACGAATATTATCACGTATATTGTAGCGTTGGTAATAGGCGCTTTCCTGCATATTTCCACAACTATTTTCTTTGAAAGTGGCACCAAACACCATGAATTGAGCTACCGTAAGATCATTGCAATACTGGGTGGACTGCTTTTAGCATTTCTTACACTAATATTTGAATAATTCTTTATTTTTAGCCTTTATATCATGGAAGTCGTCGTCATTATCCTCATCCTTATTTTGCTTAATGGCATATTCTCAATGTCTGAGGTTGCCATGGAGTACGCACGTAAAGCGAGGCTGGAATACCTGGCCAATAAAGGGGATGAAAAGGCAAAAGCAGCGCTCAAGCTGGCAAACAATCCGGACAGGTTTCTTTCTACTGTCCAGGTAGGTATCACGCTCATCAGTATTTTAATCGGCATTTTATGTGGTGTAAGCCTGCGGCCGCACCTGATAGCTTATATTTCAACAGAATTCCCTTCCCTGGCGCTGTACAGTAATGGTATTGCTATTACCATTATTGTAGTGTCGGTTACATATTTTACGCTTGTTTTAGGGGAACTGGTGCCTAAGCGTCTTGGTATGCTCCGTCCGGAGTCTATAGCCAAGGAGATGGCCGGTCCTATGAAATTTGTGTCTGTTGTCACTTCGCCTTTTATCTGGCTGCTCAGTATCTCTACGAGCCTTATTATGCGGCTGTTTAACCTGAAGCCGGCAGAAGGTAATATTACGGAAGAGGAGATCAAGGCGCTGATCAATGAGGGCACTACTTCAGGCGCTATTGAGGAAACAGAGCAGGAGATCATTGAAAGGGTGTTTCACCTGGGGGACAGGAACATCACGTCGCTGATGACCCACCGTACGGATATTGTATGGCTGGACGTGAATGATCCGAAAGAGATCGTGCGCAGTAAGATATTTGAAAGCCCTCACTCGGTATATCCTGTATGTGACGGGCAGATAGACAGTATTGAAGGTATTATTTCCATTAAGGACCTCTATATGGCGGCGGCCAGTAATAACTATGTGCTGGCTACCATCATGAAAAAACCTCTTTTTGTACCTGAGAACAACTCTGCTTACCAGGTGCTGGAGAAATTTAAAGAAACCCAGAGCCATGCTGCGTTTATTGTAGATGAATACGGTACTTTCCTGGGTATGATAACCCTGAACGATATCCTGGAAGCTATTGTGGGGGACATGCCGGAGACCGGCCAGGACGATGATTATGAGATTGTGCGCAGGGAAGATGGTTCTTATCTTGTAGATGGGCAAATACCGTTTTATGATTTCCTCAGCAAGTTTGACAAGGAAGACTGGATGGCAGAATTTGAGCAGGAGTTTGATACTATGGCCGGCTTTATCCTGCACCACCAGGAGCATATTCCCAAGATAGGGGAGAAGTTTGAGTGGAGGGGATTTACCTTTGAAATAGTTGATATGGACGCTCATCGTATAGATAAAGTGCTGGTAGAGGCCCCCGAAGTGGATGTAGAAGAAGGTTGATCCCATCAGGCCAACATTACTGTCACATGAATTGATCCCTAAAAAAATCAAACCACAACACTAGGGAAAATTGCTATTTTTGAGCACTTTTTTACATAATCAATTAATTTAATTTAAAATAATGGTTGTTTTAGGAAGTAAGGAGCTTTCACTGGATGAAGTGTACCGTTTGATCTTTGACGGGGAAGAGTTGGTTTTGGAAGAAAGCGCTTTACAGCAGGTAAAGGAAAACTTCGAATTTCTGAAAACGTTTTCTGCCAAAAAACTGATCTATGGGATCAATACGGGCTTTGGTCCGATGGCACAATACCGCATCAGTGAAAGCGATACACACCAGTTGCAGTATAACCTTATCCGCAGCCATAGTTCCGGAGCGGGCAAATACATGCCGCCTGTGTTAATAAAGGGGTTGATGATTGCGCGTCTGAGCAGTTTCATGCAGGCGCATTCGGGGGTACATCCTGAGGTGGTGGTGTTGTTAAAAGACCTGATCAACAAGAATGTATATCCCTGTGTATATGAACATGGAGGAGTAGGTGCGAGCGGAGACCTGGTGCAGCTGGCTCACCTGGCGCTTAACCTGATAGGAGAAGGGGAAGTGGTATATGAAGGGGAGCTGCGCCCTACAGCAGAAGTATATGCCCGGCTGGGCATTAAGCCTATGGGCGTGCATGTACGTGAAGGTCTGGCCGTGATAAACGGTACTTCTGCCATGACGGGTATAGGGCTGGTGAATGTGATAGAGGCTAAAAAGCTGCTGGGCTGGAGCTGTATACTCTCTTCCATGGTCAATGAGATAGTGGAAGCGTTTGACGATCACCTTTCACATGAGCTGAATAATGTAAAGAAGCATGAGGGGCAGCGTAAAGTGGCTGCCGCTATGCGTAATATACTGAAAGACAGTAAGATGGTAAGGCATCGTCCGGACCATTTCTACAAGGAGCTGGAAGAGGAGATCTTTAAAGATAAAGTACAGGAATATTATTCACTCCGCTGCGTACCGCAGGTATTGGGCCCTGTGTATGACACCCTGATGCATGCAGAGAAGATAGTGCTGCAGGAGCTGAATTCTGTGAGTGATAACCCGGTGGTGGACCATCACCAGGAGAATGTTTACCATGGTGGAAATTTCCATGGGGACTATATCTCCCTGGAAATGGACAAGATCAAGATAGCTATCACCAAGCTTTCTATGTTGTCGGAAAGACAATTAAACTACCTGATGAACGAAAAGCTGAACCATAAGTTCCCGCCGTTCATGAACCTGGGGAAACTTGGCCTCAACTTTGGCATGCAGGGGATACAGTTCACTGCTACTTCTACTGTAGCGGAGAACCAGACGCTGTCTTTCCCGATGTATGTGCATAGTATCCCGAACAATAATGATAACCAGGACATTGTAAGCATGGGTTGTAATGCCGCCCTGATGGCGAACCGTGTTATTGAGAATGCCTTTGAGGTACTGGCCATACAGGTGATGACCATGCTGCAGGCGGTAGATTACCTGAATTGCCAGAGCAGGCTCTCTTCGTTCTCACACAGGATCTACCAGGAAGTAAGGGCAATTTTCCCTAAATTTATTGAAGATAGTCCCAGGTATAAGGATGCTAAAAAAATAAAGGAATACCTGCTGCAGAATGACCCTGAGATTGTTTGGTAACTCAAAATAAAACAACTTAAAGAATGAAATGTGCTTTAATAACAGGCGGCTCCAGGGGAATAGGAAGGGCGATATGCATAAAGATGGCGGAGCTGGGCTACTATGTACTGATCAACTACAAAGGCAATGTTGCTGCTGCCAATGAAACGCTGGAAGCAGTAAGGGCCAAGGGTAGCGACGGGGAGCTGCTGCAGTTTGATGTGGGAAATGAGCAGGAGGTGACGACCGTACTTGGCGGCTGGGTAGAAGGTAATAAAGAGAAATACGTAGAGGTGCTTGTTAATAATGCCGGTATACGTGAAGATAACCTGCTGTTCTGGATGAACAGTACTCAATGGAGGAACGTGCTGGGTAGCAGCCTTGACGGGTTTTTCTATGTAACCAAGCAGGTGATTAACAGTATGCTGATGAAGAGGCATGGCAGGATCGTAAATATAGTGTCCCTGTCAGGTCTGAAAGGGTTGCCGGGACAAACCAATTATTCTGCTGCAAAAGCGGGTGTAATTGGCGCTACAAAGGCCCTGGCGCAGGAAGTTGCCAAACGTGGCGTAACAGTGAACGCTATAGCCCCCGGGTATATTAAAACCGATATGACGGCAGAACTGAATGAAAAGGAGCTGGCTGCCCTGGTACCGATGAACCGTTTCGGGACGCCGGAAGAGGTTGCAGAAGCTGTAGCTTTCTTTGCATCCAAAGCATCCTCTTATATTACGGGAGAGGTACTGTCTATTAACGGGGGATTATATACATGATTTCAAATGCGGTTAATGAATGAGGTACTGTCTGTTAACCGCTGTACAAAAAGAACCATATGAACAGAGTAGTGATCACAGGGTTGGGAATATATTCCTGTATTGGTAAGAACCTGGAGGAGGTACGTGATTCATTATACAAAGGAAAGTCCGGCATTATACTGGACCCTGAGAGAAAAGCATTCGGATACCGTTCCGGGCTGACGGGGTATGTGGACCGTCCTGATCTGAAAGGAGTGCTTGACCGCCGTGCAAGGCTGATGATGCCTGAGCAGGCGGAATTTGCGTTTATGAGTACCCGTGAGGCCCTGGCACAGGCCCGTATTGATCCTGACTATATAGAGAAGACCGAAGTGGGTTTGCTGTTTGGTAACGACAGCTCTTCCAAACCTGTGATAGAGGCGACTGATATTATGCGGGAGAAAAAGGACACCATGCTGGTAGGTTCAGGCTCTGTGTTCCAGACCATGAACTCTACCGTGAATATGAACCTGGCCACTATCTTCAAGCTGCGCGGTATTAACTTCAGCGTCAGCGCTGCATGTGCCAGTGGTTCCCATTCCATTGGGCTGGGATATATGTTTATCAGGAATGGTATGCAGGATTGTGTGATCTGTGGTGGCGCCCAGGAGATCAACATCTATTCTATGGGCAACTTTGATGCTATTGCTGCTTTTTCTGTGAGGGAGGACGAGCCGGCCAAGGCAAGCCGCCCGTTTGACCGTGACCGTGACGGGTTGGTGCCCAGTGGTGGCGCTGCTACTGTGATACTGGAAAGCCTGGAATCTGCACAACGCAGGGGAGCTACTATTCTGGGTGAAGTGATAGGGTATGGGTTCTCTTCCAACGGAGCACATATTTCAAATCCGACAATAGACGGTCCTGCGCGTTCCCTGCAGATAGCCCTGCAGGATGCGGGATTACAACCCCAGGACATTGAATACATCAACGCCCATGCTACCAGTACCCCTGCGGGCGACGCCAGTGAGGCGGCGGCGCTGGACCTGGTGTTTGGCGGCTCAAAGCCATATATCAGCTCTACCAAATCGATGACAGGGCATGAGTGCTGGATGGCGGGCGCCAGTGAAATTGTTTACTCCATGCTGATGATGCAGAACGGTTTTATAGCCCCCAATATCAACCTGGAAAACCCGGACGGAGCCGCAGCAAATTTAAATATAACCAACAGTACTATTAATAAAGAGTTTAATATATTTTTGTCTAATTCTTTTGGCTTTGGAGGAACCAATTCTTCTCTGATAGTCCGGAAATGGAATGGTAAATAGTTGGCTGTCACAATGTTATACCCGAAAAAAGGCAATTTGTACATTTTGGCCGGATATTTATAACTTTGAGGGGACGAAATTGAAGCATTTATTAATGGAAGGACTACAATATGCAGCATTAAGGAAGGATACATCAGTCCGGTATTATACGGAGGGACAAAACCCAGCGAACACTTATTACTACATTTTAACCAATTAGCTCAACCTATATCCTAGAGGTTTATTTAAATTATGGATAAGAAAGAAATCATACAGATCACAAATGCGTTCCTGGTAGAAGAATTTGAAGCGGACCCGGAAAAGATCACGCCTGATGCCAACCTGAAAGCTACCCTGGACCTGGATAGTCTTGACTATATAGATCTGGTAGTAGTGATAGAGAATAATTTCGGTTTTAAAGTAAACCCGGAAGATTTCCAGGGAATCTCCACATTCCAGGATTTCTATGAATATGTGGCAACCAGGATCAAACAAAAGCAACTGGTATAATGTCTTCCTGGGAGGGGAAATCCAAAGGGAATAAGCTGGGGTATAGTATATTTATCGCAACCTTACGTTATGGAGGGGTATTGCCTGCTTATGTGTTACTGAGGTTTGTTGCCGCATACTATTTTATATTTTCCTACAGTTCTTCCCGCCCCATATTTAACTATTTTCATACAAAGATCGGATATGGCTGGTGGCGTTCTTTACTGAGTGTTTACCGCAATTATTATGTTTTCGGGCAGGTATTGATCGATAAGGTAGTGGTCATGTCCGGGATAGGTAATAAATTCACCTTTGAATTTGAGGGGGAGAAATACCTGAGGGAGATCACAGCGGCCGGCAGGGGAGGTATTATGCTGAGCGCCCACCTGGGAAACTGGGAAGTGGCGGGGCATTTGTTCCGGCGGCTGGAAACCCGTATCAATATTGTCATGTTTGATGGTGAGCATGAGCGGATCAAGAAATACCTGTCGTCCGTTACAGGAGAAAGGAATGTGAATATTATTGTAATTAAGGACGATTTATCGCACATTTACGCTATCAATGAAGCCCTGAGTAACCAGGAACTGGTGTGTATGCACGCAGACAGGTTCCTTAAGGGTAATAAAACAGTACAGGCCAATTTTCTCGGGCAACAGGCAAGCTTTCCGGCAGGCCCTTTTCTGCTGGCAGCTACCTTCAGGGTACCGGTGTCATTGGTGTTCGCTTTTAAGGAAACCAGCACTCATTATCACCTCTATGCTACCCAGCCCAGGGAATATCATGGCCGGCGCCGGCAAGGTGTGGAACTTGCCGTTCAGGATTTTGTAATGGAACTGGAAGAAATGGTGAAGAAATATCCTGAACAATGGTTTAATTATTACGATTTCTGGGAACTACCGAAAACTGATTGATATATGTTCATCCACACAGACAGCGTTACAGCGTATATTCCTCAACGTACACCGATAGTGATGATTGGGGGAATACTGGAAGTGAAAGATAATATTACCCGTACCGGCCTGCAGATTGCGGCCGATAATCTTTTTGTGGAAGATGGTGTGCTGAAAGCCCCAGGGTTGCTGGAGAACATGGCGCAAACTGCCGCTGCAAGGGTTGGCTATATTGCACAACAGGAAAATACCCCCGTACCCATAGGCTTCATAGGCGCCGTAAAAGACTTTGAAGTGTTTGAATTCCCCCCCGCCGGCGCTTTTATAGAAACCACCACCGAGATACTGAGCCAGGTGTTCAATGCTACCATGGTAGCCGGCAAAGTAACGCTTAACGGGAAGATAATGGCCCAATGTGAACTCAAAATTTTCATAAACCCCTAAAAACCATCTTTATGAATGCTGTAAACAAATTCCTTCTGACGGGCTGTACTGCTATGCTTGTAACCCTGACCGCTGTAAAGAGCCAGGCGCAGAGCCTCAGGGAATTTTTCCAGAAGGAAGAAACACCCCTGATATACCTGGGTGTTGATTTCTCTCTTACAAAGATCCAGGGAGAAGCTGCCACTGCTGCAGAGATCCAGGATAAGTTCGAGCCCATCAACAGTGTGATCATCACTGAAACAAAAAAGTACGACATTGCAGAGGCCTTCAGAAGAAGCACTGTTACAAACGACCTGGAAGCGATCAAGAAAGTGAACGACGCTATCAGCGCTGATAAGATCAAGACAGATAATATTGCTGATGTGGAAAAAGGCCTTACACCTGCAGATATAGGCAAACATGTAAGCGCATATAAACTCTCCGGCAAAAAAGGCATAGGACTGGTATTCATCATGGACGGCATGAGCAAGGCCAATAAAGAAGCCTATGTTTATGTAACATTGCTGGACCTGGCCACTAAAAAAGTATTACTTACTGAAAGAATAACCGGCAAGGCACAGGGCTTTGGCTTCCGTAACTACTGGGCTTATACCATCTTCAAAGTGCTGAACAGCATTGACAAAGGAAAGTACAATGACTGGAAAAAGAAAGCTGTTGAAGAGCCAGTAGTGAGGACAGCAATGACTGCTGCCACCGGAACCTACAACTGATACCGGTCCTAAATTAATGAGCATGAATCCTGTATTGACCGAAAGAGCAGACATATTGGTGAAATTCAATGAAGCAGATCCGCTTGGGATAGTGTGGCACGGCCATTATGTACGGTATTTTGAAGATGGAAGAGAAGCATTCGGTGAAAAATACGGACTTCGTTACCTCGATATTTATAAACGTGGATATTCTGTTCCCGTAGTGAATGTGCAATGCAATTATAAACGCTCTCTCAGGTATGGCGACCGCGTTATTGTTGAAACCACCTACATCAACACACCAGCCGCCAAAATTAAGTTTGAGTACAAGTTGTATAATGCCGCTACAGGAGAACTTGTAGCAGACGGGAGCTCCGTACAGGTGTTCCTGGATATTGAAACGTCATCCCTGCAACTGACAATACCTGCTTTCTTCCAGGAATGGAAAGAACAGCAGGGACTTCTGTTCCCTTCAAATAATGTGAAATGATGAAGCCTGTGTATGTGGTGGCAGACAATATCATTTCTCCGCTGGGAAGAACAACAGAGGAGAACTTTTCCAATGTAAGCAAGGGACAGAGCGGTATACGCCAGCATAACAATAAGGCATTGTGGCCTGCGCCCTTTTATGCTGCTATGTTTGCGGAAGGCCAGCTGGAATCATACTGGAATGAGGACAGCCTGGAAAACTATACAAAATTTGAACAACTGCTGGTCCTTTCTGTGCAGAATGCACTGGACAGAACCCCTATCAATATCAATGACGGGCGTACCGCCTTCATTGTATCTACCACCAAAGGCAACATTGAGCTGCTGGAACAGCAGGCAGATCCTGCCAATGCTCCTTTACAGGAAATGGAGCTGTTCCATACCGCAAAGAAAGTAGCTGCATATTTCGGGTATTCAGCAGACCCCATTGTGGTGAGCAATGCCTGTATATCAGGCCTGCTGGCTATCCTGACAGCGAAAAGGCTGATACTTTCCGGTCGCTATGATCATGCAGTGGTAACGGGAGCAGATGTGGTGACTCAGTTTGTCCTGTCCGGCTTTCAGTCGTTCCAGGCTGTGAGCAGTGAGCCATGCCGCCCGTTCGATGCAGAGAGGAAAGGTGTGACGCTGGGAGAAGGTGCGGGTACGGTGATACTCACCTGTAAAGAGGAGTATGTACCTGAGCATGCCATTCGCGTAGGAGCGGGAGCAGTAAGCAATGACGCCAATCATATTTCCGGTCCGTCGCGTACCGGTGCAGAACTGGGAGAGGCCATGCAAAGGGCGCTTTCCGGTACTGGACTGAGCAGCGCAGATATTGGTTTTGTTTCTGCACATGGCACGGCTACGCTGTACAATGACGAAATGGAATCTAAGGCCCTGCAGGTGGCTGGTCTGCTGGAAAGACCGGTGAACAGCCTGAAGGGCTACTATGGTCATACCCTGGGCGCTGCCGGCCTGATAGAGACTATTATAGGCATGCATGCCCTGCAGCAGCAGCTGGTGATACCAACACTGGGTTTTGAGACCCTGGGCGTGAGTGAGCCGGTACAGGTGAGCAACCAGTTGAAACAGTTTGCCATGCAGCATTTCCTTAAAACAGTATCTGGCTTTGGCGGATGCAATGCTGCAATGGTTTTTTCAAAATAATCTAACCTTAATTTCAGAATGGAGCTTTTTACCAAAGAGACAAAAACAGCATTACAGGCGCAGGAAGCTGCGTTAAGACTGGCATTTGCACCAATAGCATTTCAGGCCACCCGGGCCCTGCGTGATATGGGGATATTGCAGGTGGTGAGCGACAGCGGCCCGAAAGGCGTTACTATCGAGGAAATACTGGAGAAAGTCTCGCTTAGCCGTTATGCTGTGCGCGTATTGCTGGAAGCCGGTCTTGGTATTGAGCTGCTGATAGTGAATGACAAAAGATACTCCCTGACAAAGACAGGTTATTTTATCCTGCATGATAAGCTGACCCGTATTAACATGGACTTCTCACAGGACATCTGTTACCTGGGGATGAACCATTTGCAGGAGAGCCTGCGTGAAGGAAGGCCTGCAGGACTGAAAGAACTGGGCCCCTGGGATACCATTTATCCTGGCTTACCCCTTCTGCCACCGGAAATAGGTAAGAGCTGGTTTGATTTTGATCACTATTACTCCGATCTGGCATTCCCACAGGCTTTGCCTGTCGTATTTGAGAATAAGCCCCGTAAACTGCTGGATATAGGTGGTAATACAGGTAAATGGACGCTGGCATGTACTGCATATGATAAAGATGTACAGGTGACCATGTTTGACCTGCCGGGAGAAATAGCTATTGCGCAGCAAAGAGCGAAAGAAGCAGGTGTGGCAGATCGTGTATCGTTCCATGAAGCCAATATCCTGGATGAAAGCCTGCCTTTCCCTTCGGGCTTTGATGCTATCTGGATGAGCCAGTTCCTGGATTGTTTTTCTGAAGAACAGATAGTTTCGATATTGAAGCGTTGTGGTGACGCTCTTACAGAGAGAGGAACCATTTTTATACTGGAGCCGTTCTGGAACAGGCAGCCTTATAAATCAGCCGCTTTCTGCCTGCAACAGACATCTCTTTATTTTACTGCCATGGCAAATGGCAATAGCCAGATGTACCACACAGACGATTTCTTTAAATGTATAGAGGACGCAGGTTTACAGATTATTGAGGAGAATAACCAGATGGGATTAAGTTATACTTTACTTAAATGTAAAAGGCGGTAACAACACATCATGTACCACACAGATGATTTCTTTAAATGTATAGAGGACGCAGGTTTACAGATTATTGAGGAGAATAACCAGATGGGATTAAGTTATACTTTACTTAAATGTAAAAGGCGGTAACAACACATCATGTACCACACAGATGATTTCTTTAAATGTATAGAGGACGCAGGTTTACAGATTATTGAGGAGAATAACCAGATGGGATTAAGTTATACTTTACTTAAATGTAAAAGGCGGTAACAACACATCATGTACCACACGGACGATTTCTTTAAATGTATAGAAGACGCAGGTTTACAGATTATTGAGGAGAATAACCAGATGGGGCTTAGCTATACTTTACTTAAATGTAAAAAGCGTTAAACAAACTTATTATCTAATTCTCATACACCCGACATGAATACAGAAAAGGTAGATGTACTGGTTATTGGAGCTGGCCCTTCCGGAACAGTGGCCGCATCTATTATCCATCAGGCAGGTTATTCTGTCAAAATAGTGGAGAAGCTGAAGTTTCCGCGCTTTGTGATAGGAGAGAGTCTGCTGCCGCGCAGTATGGAAGCCCTGGAAGAAGCCGGTTTTATTGAGGCTATTAAAGCAAAAGGCTTCCAGGAGAAGTATGGCGCCAAGTTCGTTAAAGGCGATGAGGTGTGCGACTTTACCTTTAAGGAGCAGCATACCCCGGGCTGGACCTGGACCTGGCAGGTGACCCGTGCAGATTTTGATAAGACCCTGGCAGATACTGTGGAGGCGATGGGAGTACCTGTTGCATATGAAACTACAGTGACAGACATCCGCTTTAACGGGAGTGATTCTGTTACTACTGTGGAAGATGTGAATGGTAACAAATCGCAGATAGAAGCCCGTTTTATTGTAGACGGCAGTGGTTACGGCAGGGTTATTCCCCGTCTTTTCAACCTTGAAAAAGCATCTAACCTGCAGCCCCGCAAGGCGCTGTTTGCACATACGAAGGATGTTCGCCGTTCTATGGCGGACGAGCCAAACCGTATTACGGCCGTTGTTCATCAGCCCGGTACGTGGATATGGATCATTCCGTTCTCTTCAGGGGTGACCTCTGTAGGTTTTGTAAGCGATCCATCTTTCTTCAATTCATATCCCGGTACACCGGAACAGCAGTACCGTGCCATGCTGGAAGCCGAGCCTAATACCCGGGAGCGTTTCCGTGATGTGGAGCTGGTATTTGAGCCGCGTATACTGGAGTCCTGGTCTGCCACGACAGACAAGTTCTATGGCGAAGGTTTTGTGCTGACGGGCAATGTAACAGAATTTCTGGACCCTATTTTCTCATCTGGCGTAACTTTGGCCTGCGTTTCTGCGCAGACCGCAGCTAAACTGGTGATACGCAAGCTGAAAGGAGAATCGGTTGACTGGGAGGCGGAATATATGGCGCCTACCATGCAGGGGGTGAATACCTTCCGCTCTTATGTGATGGCCTGGTATGAGGGAACGCTGGACAAGATCTTCTTCTCGAAAGAGCCACAGCCGGAGGTGAAGAACCAGATATGCTCTGTGCTGGCCGGTTATGTATGGGATTATAGCAATCCTTTTGTGAAGAACCATGATACGGCACTGAAGCGGCTGGCGCGTACAATTGAATTAACGGAAAAAATAAAACAGGACCAGTAGTTTGGACAACGGTGAGGTATATATTACAGGAACTTGTGTGATCCGGAACAACCGGGTGTATCACAATGGTACATTGCTATCAGAAGTGCCGCAGGAGACGGAATTGCCGGAATTTCTGCGGGCAGTGTACGACAGGGTATCCGGTCAGTATCCCAAGTTTCATAAGATGGATAACCTGTCGAAGCTGGGCTGGCTGGCGGCGGAAGTGCTGCTTCGTGAAGCCCCGTTCAAGGGTCATTTGCCGGAAAGGACAGGCCTGGTGCTGGCCAACAGGAGCGCCAGCCTGGATACGGACCTGCGGTATTATGATACGGTGAAGGATATTGCCAGTCCCGCGTTATTTGTATACACACTATCCAATATTGTGATGGGAGAGATCAGTATCCGGCACGGCTTTAAAGGCGAGAATGTGTTCTTTACCTCGGATACTTTTGATACTTCTCTGATGGCCGGATACCTGGAGCAGCTGTTCAATGAGCGGGCTGTCAGCGCCTGTCTTTGCGGATGGGTGGAGGTAATGGGCCCGCAATATGAAGTGGTCCTGCATAAAGTAGAGAGAACTGATAAAGGCATGGCTGTACTCAGTGCAGACAGCCTGGCACCTGCAACTATTTAAAAATATACAGTAATAATTAGTCATGGAAAATTTGATGGCGGCGCTGAAAGCCCAGATAGTAGAGCAATTGAATCTGCAGGAAGTAAAACCTGAGGATATAGGGGATGATCAGCCTTTGTTTAAAGACGGGCTGGGGCTGGATTCTATCGATGCGCTGGAAATAATAGTACTGCTGCAGCAGCATTACGGTATCCGTATTGCCAATCCTGAGCAGGGGCCGGAGATCTTTTACTCCGTACGTACCATCGCTGAATTTATTACCGCGCATCAAAACAAGCAATAATGGGCAGTGGGGCATGGATTGCCGGTGGCGGCGTTATTTGCGGTATAGGGAATAATGTGGCGGAGTGCCTGGAGGCATTCAGGCGCATGGAGTCCGGTATGGCGCAAATGCAGCACCTGCGTTCTGTACACCGTTCAACATTTCCTGTAGCGGAGGTAAAGGCGGATAACAAAACGCTGGCTGCCATGGCCGGAATGCCTGAATATATAAGCAGAACGGCTTTACTGAGCCGGATAGCTGCGCAGGAGGCATGGAACAGCACAGGCCTGGGAGACATCAGCCAGTACCGTGTGGGTTTTGTGTCTGCCAACACGGTAGGTGGGATGGACAAGACGGAAGACTTCTTTGCAGACTACCTGGAGAATGAGAGTAACGGGCATCTGCGGCAGGTGGTGCATCACGAATGTGGCGCTGTAACAGAGCTGGTGGCTGATGCTATGGGCATCCGTCATCATATTTCCACTATCAGTACTGCCTGTTCTTCAGCCGCCAATGCGCTGATGTATGGTTCCCGCCTTATAAACAACAATATGGTGGATGTGGTGATAGCCGGAGGAACAGATGCGCTGACCCGTTTTACCCTGAATGGATTCAATACACTGATGATACTGGACCAGGCGGCCTGCCGTCCTTTTGACGACACCCGTACAGGTCTGAACCTGGGTGAGGGCGCCGGTTATGTAGTGCTGATCAGCGAGGCCCTGGCGGCTGAGCTGCCTGCCACTCATCCGGCCTGGTGCCGTTTAAGCGGGTATGCCAATGCAAATGACGCCTATCACCAGACGGCATCATCGCCAGACGGTATAGGCAATTTCCTGGCTATGCAGGGCGCGTTGGAGATGAGCGGGCTGACGCCGGCAGATATAGATTATATTAACCTGCATGGTACGGGCACGCAGAATAACGACATTGCAGAAGGCACGGCCATTGCACGCCTTTTTGCACCTGCTTTCCCGCCACTGAGCAGTACCAAATCTTTTACAGGGCATACGCTGGGAGCCAGCGGAGGTATTGAAGCGGTATTCTCTGCCATGGCTGTAAAGGAAGGGATCATCTATCCCAATGCAAACTTTTCGAAGCAGATAAAGGAATTACCTTTTTCTCCTGTTGTTAAATTTTCGACCGGCAATCAACTGCAGCATGTAATGTCCAATTCCTTTGGCTTTGGCGGCAATTGTTCCAGTCTTGTATTTTCAAAGATTTAGACCATGAACATCTATATACAGGGAACAGGTTGTGTATCGCCGCAGGCTACTGCGACAGAGGGGCCGTTCCCGGCAGCTGTCATTCCCTGGCAGGGGGCCCGGCTGAAGAACTGGGACCCTGACTATAAACAGTGGATAGATGTGAAGCTGATACGCCGAATGGGGCGTGTTATCAAAATGGGAGTGGCGTCTGCAAAGCTCAGTCTGCAGGAAGCAGGCATAGAAAAGCCGGAAGCTATTATTACCGGTACAGCCTACGGCTGCCTGGACGATACCGGTGTTTTCCTGACAAAGATGATCAATCAGCAGGAAGAACTGCTGACGCCTACGGCATTTATACAGTCCACCCACAACACGGTGGCGGGGCAGATAGCGCTTATGCTGGGTTGCCATGGTTATAACAATACTTTTGTTCATAAGGGCTTTTCTTTTGAGAACGCCCTGCTGGACAGCATAATGATACTGAGAGAGGGCCGTACCGGCAGTATACTGGCCGGCGCTATGGACGAGCTGACGGACCATAGTTTTAAGATACTCTCCCGCTTTGACCTGTATAAAAAAGAACCGGTAACACAGGACAGCCTGTTGCGCAGCAACACTCACGGCACCGTAGCCGGTGAAGGGGCTGCCAGCTTTGTACTGGGAACGGAGAAAGGAGCCCATACAAAGGCTAAGCTTTCCGGGCTGACCACTTTATACCGGCCGGCGGGGAAAGCGGAAATAATGGCTGATATTGAGGCTTTCCTGGCAGCGCACAGCTGTAACAGGGAAGAAATAAGCCTGATCATTACCGGGCGTAACGGAGATGTGGCAGGAGATGAGTGGTATGAGCATGTGGAGAATAACCTGCTGCCGGAAATACCGGTAGCCTGTTTTAAACATTTATGCGGGGAATACCCGACAGCATCTGCATTTGCCATGTGGATGGCCTGCAGGATACTGGCGGAACAGGCAGTTCCGGCCAGTGCGATGTTTAAGGGGAATGTGAAGGGAAAACAACAAAAGATACTGATCTATAATCATCATAAACAAACGCATCATTCGCTGATCCTCTTATCTGCATGCTGACGCACCGCACAGCCAATATTGCCCTGTTTGTTCTGCTGGCAGCAGCCCTGCTGGTGAACAGTTTCCTGTGGCCTTTGCCATGGTGGGTGTTTGTGCTGTTGCCTTTGCCATATGTAGCTGCGCTGGTATGGGGCGCCTGTAATGTGGCCTCCGGGTTTTATATGCCGGTGGTATGCAAGGCGGAGACAGCGGAGAAAGTGATAGCGATCACGTTTGATGACGGGCCGTTGACACAGCATACGCCGGCCATACTGGATATATTGCAGAAGGAGCAGGCCCCTGCGGCCTTTTTCTGTATTGGCAGGCATATTGCAGGACAGGAGCAGCTTTTGCGGCGGATGGAAGCGGAAGGGCATGTAATAGGCAATCACAGCTTCTCCCATCATTTCTGGTTCGATATGTTCGGAGCAGGTAAAATGCTGGCAGAGCTGCGGCAGGTGGATGATGCAGTAGAAAAGGCAATGGGGAAGAGGCCCCGTCTGTTCCGTCCTCCTTACGGGGTGACCAATCCTAACCTGCGGAGGGCTGTACAGAGAGGGAATTATACGGCGGTGGGATGGAACATCCGATCGCTGGATACTGTGGCCAGGAGCAGGGAAGAGCTGCTGCAGCGTATTAAACCGGCTGTACAACCAGGGGCGGTATTGCTGCTGCACGATTCTATGGAAGTGACCCTGCAGGCTTTGCCTGAGCTGATCACTTACCTGAGAGAGGAGGGGTATCGTATAGAAAGAATTGACAAGTTATTAAACATACCCGCTTATGCGTAGATGGGCTTTATTTATGGGTTTTATTGTATGCGCCATACAGGTGATGGCGCAGAGTGGTTTTAAGCCGGTAGCGGATGTAACGGCCTTTAAACAGCAGTTTGCAAAGGCTTCCCAGGCTACTCAATCCATACAGAGTGATTTTGTGCAGGAGAAGAACCTGAGCATGCTGTCAGACAAGATCGTGTCAAAAGGAAAGTTCTGGTTTAAGAAAGAGAACAAGGTGCGTATGGAATACCAGCAGCCTTCCTATTACCTGCTGGTGATGAACGGGAAGGATATTAAGACGAAGGATGGAAGGAAGGAGAGCCGTGTATCTGCAAAGGGTAACAAGCTGTTTGAACAGATCAACAGGATCACGGTAGATTGTGTGCAGGGAAATGTGGTGAATAATGCAGACTTTAACACGCACATATTGGAGAACACGCAGTTCTACCTGCTGGAAATGACGCCTGTGAATAAAGCGCTGGCACAGTATTTCAAATCTATTCACCTGCTGGTGGACAAGAAAGATTATTCTGTGTCGAAGATAGAAATGTATGAAGCCGGTGGTGATGATACCAGCATCAGCTTTCAGCACAAACAACTGAACGTAAATATTCCGGATGCGGTCTTTGCTGTTAAATAGTTTGCTGGCGATAGGGTTGTTGTCAGGCTGCTCTTCTGCATACAGGGGACTGCAGCCGGCTACCGGAGATGTGAATTGTATCAGGCAGTTCCGTCCGCAGTTTGCCAATGCTTTATACAGTACGCAGGTAGATGTACTGAAGCATCATCTGAGTGGATTGCTGTTCTTTAAACAGATGCCGGACAGTAGTTTGCGGGTGGTCTTTGCCAATGAGATGGGGTTCAAGTTCTTTGATTTTGAATTTCAGGCGGATGGCGGTTTTGTGAAGCATTACATGCTGCCCAGGATGGATAAAAAGGCGGTAGTAAAGACATTGAGGGGCGATTTTGAACTGGTGTTGCTTCGCCCGGAATTATCAACAGCAAAGGTGCTGCGTACAGGTAATTACCTGTATACGGCGGTGCCTACTGCAAAAGGAAACAACTACTATATTACTGATACGGCCTGTACACGCCTGGAGCGCATTGAGAAAGCCTCCCGCCGCAAGCCGGTAGTAAAGGTGTGGCTGGGCAGCTATACGGCAGGAGTACCTGACAGTGTGCTGATCAGTCACCAGGGTTTTAAATTTAATATTTCATTACAACGCGTACAGAAATAATGTTAGCAGGAAAACTTTTCACAATTGAGCAGGAACAGCAGCAGGCAGACGCTGCTACTTACGGTATCTTATGGAATGCTTCACATCCTGTATTTGAAGGCCATTTTCCCGGGAAACCGGTAGTGCCCGGCGTATGTATGATGCAATCTGTCCAGGAATTGCTGGAGAGGTCGTTACAGCATAAGGTATTGCTGAAAAAGGCAGGCAATATGAAATTCCTCAACATGATAGATCCGAATGCAAATCCGCAAACGGAGATATCGCTGCAATATAAAGAGCAGGAGGGCGAGATCAAGGTGACCGCTGCTCTGAAGTTTGAGGCGCTTACCTTCATGAAATTCCAGGGAACATTTGTACACGCATAACAGAGAATGACCGATACTGCAACATATGAAGACCAGTTTGCCAGCCTGAGGGCGGCGGTGCTGGTGCCAACCTACAATAATGCAGCCACACTGGCCGCTGTATTGCAGGATGTGCTATCCTA
Source organism: Chitinophaga tropicalis (assembly GCF_009758205.1). GTDB lineage: Bacteria > Bacteroidota > Bacteroidia > Chitinophagales > Chitinophagaceae > Chitinophaga > Chitinophaga tropicalis. The sequence goes on along the minus strand of NZ_WRXN01000016.1, from coordinate 45,368 downwards.
TACCTCCCATGTAATAGTAGTGAACGATGGCAGTACAGATGACACAGCTGCCATCCTGGACACTTTTCCGCAGGTACAGCGGGTTGAATACGCACTCAACAGGGGGAAGGGCATTGCCCTGCGCCGTGGCTTTAAATATGCCCTGCAACAAGGGTATGATTATGTGATAACCATGGATGCAGACGGGCAACATTTTGCGTCCGACCTGCCGGGTATGCTGGAGAAACTGTATACAGAAAGAAAAGCTATCATCATAGGCGCACGTAACCTGCAGCAGGAGAATATGCCCGGCAAAAACACTTTTGCCAACAGGTTCTCCAACTTCTGGTTCTGGGTGGAAACAGGACTGAAGGGACCCGACACGCAATCCGGCTATCGCCTGTATCCTATCTATGCTATGAAGGATATGCGGTTTTACTGTCCTAAATATGAATTTGAGATAGAAGTGCTGGTGCGCAGTTCGTGGAAGGGAATAAAAGTAGACTGGACGCCTGTTAAAGTATATTACCCGCCCGCAGAAGAGCGGGTATCTCATTTCAGGCCCATGAGGGATTTTTCCCGTATCAGTGTGCTGAATACGGTACTGGTGCTGATAGCATTCCTGTATATCAAGCCCCGTGACTTTATCCGCTGGATATTTAAGCCGGAGAGCTGGCGTGTGATCTGGTTTGAGCATATTCTGAACAAGGAGGAATCTAATGCAAAAAAGGCGGCTTCCATAGGCTTTGGCGTATTTATGGGGATAGTGCCTATCTGGGGATTCCAGATCATCACTGCCCTGGCGCTGGCTACGCTTTTCCGGCTGAATAAGGCGCTGGTATTATTGTCCTGCCACATCAGCATTCCCCCGCTGATCCCTTTTGTTGTCTTTGCCAGTTTTGTGACCGGCAGGATATGGGTGAGGGAGGGAAGCATATTACTGACGTTCAGCAGTGATCTGTCACTCGCAACTATCAAACAGAACCTGTTCCAGTATTTTTCAGGGGGGATCACCCTGGCTGTGATATGCGGTGCCTTAACATGGCTGGTGGTTTATATCCTGCTGGCTATTTTCAGGAATGATCCGGCTAAACAGCGGTCTGTGTAATGTAACCATCTTATGGGAAAATTCTTTGTAGGCATATATAATTTCTTTGACCGGCATAAGGCCTTGCTGTGGGTATGCACCATTGCCAGTTTCCTTGTGTCCGTTTTTTTTGCGTCCCGTATCCGCCTGGAAGAGGATATTACCCGTATCCTGCCGCAGGATAAAACACTGGATAAATTACAGCAGGTCTTTAATGATTCGAGATTTGCAGATAAGCTGGTGATCACCGTTTCCCAGAAAGATACTACAGGGGAAGCGCAGCCGGACAGTCTTACCGCTTTTGCGGGAGAGCTGACCACGCTGGCAGGAGAACGGCTGAAGCCTTATATAAAGCAGTTCCAGGCGCAGGTGGAAGATGCTGCTGTGCTGGACCTGATGCAGGTGATACAGGACCATTTGCCGGTATTCCTGGAAGAGAAAGATTACAGGAGCATTGATTCACTGATCACGCCGGAAAGGCTACAGCAATCGCTCGAAAGTAATTATAATACCCTTATTTCTCCCGCGGGACTTGTAGTAAAGAAGGTGATATCCGCAGACCCCGTAGGGATGTCATGGCTGGGGATTAAGAAATTACAGCACCTGCAGTATGATGAACAGTTTGAGTTGTACGATGGTTATGTGATGAGTAAAGATCATCGCCATCTGCTGCTGTTCATCACACCTGCTTTTCCACCCAGTGCAACGGGTAAGAATGCCACTTTTTTGAAGGAGTTGCAGCAGCAGATAGATGCTGTACAAAAGTATCATCCTGTGGTGGAAGCCTCTTTCTTTGGCGCTACAGCCGTATCAGCCGGTAACGCACAGCAGCTGAGGCAGGATACAATGCTGACGCAGGGGATTACTGTTGCGTTGCTGATAGTGATCATAGTGTTGTTCTTCCGTAAGAAACGTGCTCCGTTGCTGGTGATGCTGCCTGTGATATTTGGAGCATTATTCTCTCTGGCCGCGGTTTATCTTATAAAAGGCCAGATATCTGTTATTGCATTAGGAGCAGGAGCTGTGGTACTGGGCATTGCGGTGAACTATTCCCTGCATGTGTTTAATCACTATCGTCACCTGCCTGATATCAGGGAAGTGATAAACGATCTGGCTTCTCCGATGACGATAGGTAGTTTCACTACTGTAGGAGGTTTTCTCTGCCTGCAGTTCGTGGAATCTCCCATACTGAATGACATGGGAATCTTTGCCGCCATGAGCCTGATAGGGGCCGCGTTGTTTTCGCTGATCTTCCTTCCTCACTGGATAGTATTGGGTAAACAGCCGGAAGTGCCTTCTGTACAGCGGCATAACTGGCTGGATAAATTAGCGGGGTACAAACCTGAGAAGAATAAATACCTGGTCTTAGTCATCATAGTACTGACAGTTATCTTCTTCTTTACAGCAGGGAAAGCAGGCTTTGAAAGCGATATGATGCGTATGAACTTCATGCGCCCTGAGCTGAAGGAAGCAGAAGCGAAATTCAATAAGGTAAATGCCCTTACGGCACAGTCGGTATATGTTGTTACAGAAGGCGCTGATCTTGACGCTGCGTTGCGTAACAATGAGCTGTTACTACCAGCGGTACAACAGCTGCAGCAGCAGGGTATCGTGAAGAAATTTGCCGGTGTTCATACATTGCTGTTGTCGAAGAAAGAGCAGCGGGAACGTATAGAAAGATGGAATAACTACTGGACACCGGAAAAGAAGCAGCAACTGATCTCTTACCTGCAGCAGCATGGGCCTGTTGTGGGATATAAAGCAACGGCTTTTGGTGCGTTTGATCAGTGGCTGAACAAGGCATTCACACCTGTGCCGGAAGCCGCCCTGAAAACCATGCGTAGCGGTAACCTGGGCGACTTTATCACGGAGAAGAATGGCCGTGTTTCAGTGATCACGTTACTGAAAGTAGACCCGCATCAGAAAGCGGCTGTTTATAAAGCATTAAAAGAGCAGACCAATACAACAGTACTTGATAAACAGTATGTGGCCAACCGCCTGGTGGAAGTAATGCAGAACGAGTTTAACAGTATTGCCTGGATGACCTCTGTACTGGTGTTCCTGGCGCTGCTGCTTTCTTATGGCCGTATAGAGCTGGCGCTTATCACTTTCATTCCCATGCTGATCAGCTGGGTATGGATACTGGGTATTATGGGATTGTTTGGTATTAAATTCAATATTGTAAACATTATTCTCAGCACATTTATATTCGGCCTGGGGGATGATTACAGCATCTTTACCATGGATGGGCTATTGCAGGAATATAAGACGGGAAGAAAGGATAACTTATCTTCCTTCCGTTCTTCCATTTTCCTGTCAGCCATTACCACTATACTGGGGCTTGGGGTTATGATCTTTGCGAAGCATCCTTCCCTGCGTTCTATTGCGCTGATCTCTATTATCGGCATCAGTTGTGTGGTGCTGATATCGCAGGTCATGATACCTTTCCTGTTCAACTGGCTGATCGTGAACCGTACCTGCAAGGGCCGTGCGCCATGGACGTTGCATGGCTGGGTTAAGTCTGTGTTTGCCTTCGCTTATTTTACGGCCGGATGTTTACTGCTGACAGGTCTGGGCTGGTTGCTGATCCGCCTTAATCCGTTCAATAAAGAGAAAGGAAAGGTGATCTATCACAGGTTGCTTTCTGCCTATACCAGGTCACTGATCTACATTATGGGCAATGTAAGAAAGAAGATCATCAACCCGTTGAATGAGCAGTTGAAGACGCCGGCAGTTATTATCAGTAATCATCAGTCTTTCCTTGACATACTTGTTTCCACGATGCTGCATCCGAAGGTGATACTGCTTACCAGTGAATGGGTGTGGAACTCGCCCGTATTCGGTGCTGTGGTGAGGCTGGGAGATTATTATCCTGTAGTGGAAGGTGCAGAGGGCAGTATTGAGAAGCTGCGCAGCAGGGTGGAGCAGGGATATTCTATAGTGGTTTACCCGGAGGGGACCCGATCACCCGACAACAGCATTAAACGTTTTCATAAAGGCGCTTTTTATATTGCAGAAGAACTGGGGTTGGATATCCTGCCTGTTATACTCCATGGTACAGGCTATACCATGAGCAAGAATGATTTTCTGCTGAAAGACGGTACTATCACCGTTCAATATCTTCCCCGCATCAAAGCAGGCGATACCAGCTGGGGAGAGAACTATTCTGTCCGCACCAAACAGATAAGCCGTTACTTTAAAGCGGAGTATGAAAAGCTGCGTGCTTCCATTGAAACACCTGCCTGGTTCAGGGAGCAGATGATATACAACTACATTTACAAAGGCCCTGTCCTGGAATGGTACATGCGTATAAAAACGAAGCTGGAAGATAATTACGCTGTGTTTCACCAGCTGCTGCCACAGAAAGGGCGTATCCTTGATATTGGCTGTGGTTATGGCTTTATGAGTTATATGCTGCACTGGCTTTCCAACGGAAGACAGATAACCGGTATTGACTATGATGAAAACAAGGTAATTACCGCGCAGCATTGCTACCTGCGTAATGAACATGTTAACTTTGAATGGGCAGATATTACCAGCTATGAGTTCGGAAAATATGATGCTTACGTGATCAGCGATGTGCTGCATTACCTGCAGCCGGAAGAGCAGGAGAAAGTACTGTCTGACTGTATCAGGCAGCTTGGTCCGCAGGGAGTGATCATTGTCCGTGATGGTGACAGTGATCTTGTTAAACGTCATGAAGGTACGCGGCTCACAGAATTTTTTTCAACCAGACTGATAGGATTTAATAAAACGAAAGACAAACCATTATCTTTCTTCTCGTCATCCCGCATCAGGAACATTGTTCATGCCAATGGGGCTGTGATGGAGCAGATAGACAATACACGGTACACATCCAATGTAATTTTTATTATCAAAAAAGTTATCCCCCCTACATGCGACAGTATGACGTAATTATTATCGGCAGCGGACTGGGAAGCCTGGTTTGCGGCGCTATTTTGAGTAAGAACGGGTATAAGGTATGTATTTATGAGAAGAACAGGCAGATAGGCGGCTGTCTTCAGACATTTTCAAGGGACAAGGCAATTATCGATTCAGGCGTACATTACATAGGCAGCCTGGGAGAGGGGCAGACGCTGAATAAAGTGTTTCGTTACCTGGGTATTATGGACTCACTGAAATTAAAGCAGCTGGACGTAGACGGATTTGACCAGATACATTTCAAGGATGAGGCGGTGACCTATAAAATGGCCCAGGGATATGACAACTTCATTGAACAGCTGCTGGTGCATTTTCCTGCAGAAAAGGATGCCCTGCATGCCTATTGCGATAAGATAAAGGAAGTGTGCAGCAAGTTTCCGCTGTTTAACCTCCGCATGGGACATTATACCGAAAAGGAAGCGGTCATTGGCCTGGATACCTGCACCTTTATACGCAGCATTACTGACAATGAACGCCTGCAGCACGTGCTGGCAGGCAATAACCTGCTGTATGCCGGCGTAGCGCATAAAACGCCGTTCTATGTGCATGCCCTGGTGCAGAACAGCTATATTGAGGGCTCCTGGAAATGTGTGGATGGCGGTTCGCAGATAGCGCGCAGCCTGAATAAGGTGATAAAGGAAAATGGCGGTACTGTGATACGCAATATGGCCGTAAGCAGTATTGTAGAGTGTAATGGCCAGGCAGATCATATAGTGCTGGAAAATGGTGAAACGGTAACGGGGAAGTATTTTATTTCCGGTCTTCACCCTGCCAAAACGATGGAGATCACGCAGAGCAGCACTCTCCGGAATGCTTACCGCGCAAGGATAGGCAGCCTGGAAAACACCCCCGGCACTTTTATGCTTAACATTGTCATGAAGCCGGGTTGTTTCCGTTACCAGAACTACAACTACTATCACCACGCCACAGATAATGCCTGGGAAGGTATTAACCAGACGACGGACAACTGGCCGCAGACCTATGCCATGTTCAGCGCTGCCGGCAGCAAGGACAGCCAGTTTACGGATAATATTTCCATTATGACCTATATGCGCTATGAGGAAGTAGCGACCTGGCATGATACTTTTAATACAGACTCCAGTCCGGACGACAGGAGCGCTGATTACCAGGCCTTTAAAGCGGAGAAGGCTGAAAGGCTGCTGGATGCGGTGGAAAAACAGTTTCCGGGCATACGGGATTGCATCCTCGCTTATTATGCCGCTACGCCGCTTACCTACAGGGATTACCTGGCTATGCCGGAAGGAAGCATGTATGGTATTGCCAAAGATGCTAATGACCCGTTAAAAACAATGATACCATCGGCCACCCGCCTGCCTAATTTGTATCTTACAGGGCAAAACCTGAACTTGCATGGAATTTTGGGGGTAACGATGACGGCAGTATTGACCAGTGCGGAACTGGTAGGACTGGAGAGGCTGGTAAATGAAATTAGTGCAGCATAAAATATTGAAAATTGAATAAAGGGAAAAAAAGAAGCGGATGGCGTAAACTATGGAGGGCGTTACTCTTCACCCTGATAGGCTTTGTAACATTGATAGTGGCGCTGATCATTTATGTGGTAAGCGTATCGCATATTGACCCGCCGGTAATAGCAGATAAACAAGCCCTGCAATGGCAGCGCAAGCAGCTGGACGCTACCAGCTATACCCTGGGCAACAACTGGTTCCGCAAGAGCAACAGTGGTTTGTATGAGCTGTATGTGGAAGGGAAACCGTTTGAAAGGGGAGTAGTATATGGCAAGCTTACTTCAGAACTTGTAAAACGCCAGGAAGATCATTTTACAGACCAGATCAGGAAAATGATACCTTCTCCTTCTTACCTGAAATTCCTGCGTTATTTTGTAGGGTTCTTCAACAGGAACCTGGCAGATAATATTGCAGAAGAAAATAAAGAAGAGATATATGGCATTTCTTTTTCCGCTTCAGAGAAATATGATTTTATAGGTACCAATTATGAGCGTATTCTGAACTATCATGCGGCGCATGATATTGGTCATGCGTTACAGAACATGGCGCTGGTGGCCTGTACATCCTTCGGGACCTGGGATGACGCATCCGCAGACAGTAACCTGATCATAGGCAGGAACTTTGATTTCTATGTAGGAGATAAGTTCTCTGAAGATAAGATAGTGGCTTTCTACCGCCCGGAAAAGGGATATAAATTCATGATGGTGACCTGGGCAGGGTTTACCGGTGTAGCATCAGGCATGAATGAGAAAGGGCTGACAGTGACTATCAATGCTGATAAGAGTGATATTCCTACAGGCGCCGCCACTCCGGTATCGCTGGTGGCAAGGGAGATACTGCAGTATGCAAGGAATATTGATGAAGCATGGGCCATTGCAAAGCGGCATAAGATGTTCGTGTCTGAATCTTTCCTGGTAGGTTCTGCAGAAGATAATCGCGCTGCCATTATTGAGAAGACGCCGGAGAGAATGGATATCTATGATCCGCGGAAGAACTTCATTACCTGTACCAATCACTTCCAGGGAGATACACTGGGTAAAACAGCACAGAACATAAAGCAGCGGGATGAGACCGCTTCAGGATACCGCTTTGAACGCCTTAGCGAGCTGATAAAGCAGAAAGGCCCTAATACAGTACAGAAGACCGTGGATATTCTTCGTGACCGTTACGGATTGCATGGGGAGAATATAGGTATGGGAAATGAGCGCGCCATCAACCAGCTGATAGCGCATCATGCTGTTGTGTTTGAGCCTAAGAAGAAGCTGGTGTGGGTATCTGCAGCGCCGTACCAGTTAGGTGAATTTGTAGCTTATAATCTTGACAGTGTATTTGCCATGAAAGGGCTGCAAACAGATCATGAGATATATGACAGCACATTGACCATTGCAGCAGATACTTTCCTGCAATCGGCCGATTACAGGAAGTTCGTGACATTCCGTAATCTGAAGATGGCTGTGCTGGATGGGAAGGATGTGGATGTGCGCGCTATGACAGCTGCTAATCCTGAATATTATCATGCTTATGTGCTGGCGGGTGATTATGAGTTTAAACATAAGCGTTATAGTAGTGCTGAAGGGTATTATAAAACTGCGTTGACTAAAGTGATTGCTACGAAAGCAGAGGAGGAGCATGTGAAGGAGCAGATAGTGAAGTGTAAGGAAAAGAAAAAGTGAGTTACAGTGGTTGTAGAATGACTTGAGGTAGCTAAATGTAAACACAAAAAGAAATGATCTACGGAATAGGCACAGATATCGTGGATGTAGAACGGATAGCGGGAAAGCTAGCCAAGGGGAGCGGTTTCCGTGACCTGGTGTTTACTGCACAGGAAATTGCCTATTGTGAAAAGCAGGTACATCCAGCCCAGCATTATGCCGCACGTTTTGCGGCAAAAGAAGCGTTGCTCAAAGCACTGGGTACCGGCTGGGGGAATAATGGGGGTGTGAATTTCAACGAAATAGAGATCAGCCATACAGAAACCGGAAAACCCGTCTTACAGCTGACAGGCGCTGCTGCCAGTCGTTATGAAGCGCTGAAAATTAAACAGATCCTGGTTTCCCTGTCACATATTACAAGTACAGCCGTTGCTACGGTGATTATAGAAATCTGAAAACAGAAGCCATGTATATACCTAACATAGAACTGCAATCAAAAGCGACTATCAGGCAATTCCAGGAAAAGGAAGTACTGCATCTGCTGGGTTACCTGCGTGAGTTCTCTCCCTTTTACCGGAACTGGTTTGTACAACATGGCATTCAGCCTTCTACCGTAAAATCATTGAATGACCTCTGGCTGATCCCTCCTGTCAGTAAAGAACACCTGCAGGAACAGAACTGGGATTTTCTTTGCGTGGATAAAAGTAAAATAGCTGAATATACCACTACTTCGGGTACGCTGGGGCGCCCTGTAATATTGGCGTTGACGCAGAAAGACCAGGAGAGGCTGGCGTATAATGAATACATTTCATTCTGTTGCGCTGATGGTACAGAGAATGATATTTACCAGCTGATGCTGACACTAGACCGGCAGTTTATGGCGGGGATGGCGTATTATAACGGCATACGTAAGCTGGGAGCAGGAGTGCTGCGTGTAGGGCCGGGTGTTCCTTCCCTGCAATGGGAGAACATCCGCAGGATACAGCCTACTACTATTGTAGCTGTGCCTTCCTTCATTGTTAAGCTGATCGCCTTTGCAAAAGAACATGATATAGATATCAATGCATCTTCCGTGAAGAAAGCTGTGTGTATAGGGGAGAATATCCGTAATGCAGATTTCTCCCTGAACGTGCTGGGGAAGAAGATTACAGAGCAATGGGATATACAGCTGTATTCAACATATGCTTCTACAGAAATGCAGACTGCGTTTACTGAGTGTAATGCCGGTACGGGCGGGCATCATCACCCGGAATTGTTATATGTGGAATTGCTGGATGATAATAATCAGCCGGTGGGGCCGGGGCAGGATGGTGAGGTGACCATTACTACGCTGGGTGTGGAAGGCATGCCATTGTTGCGTTATAAAACAGGCGACATTTGCCGTTACTTTGAAGAGCCTTGCAGCTGCGGGCGTCATACAATGCGGTTATCGCCAGTGATTGGCCGGCGGAAGCAGATGATTAAATATAAAGGCACTACTCTTTATCCGCCTGCTTTGTTTGATTTGCTGAATGATATGGAGGAAGTGAATGAGTTTGTTGTGGAGGTGTTTTCAAATGAGTTAGGTACTGATGAGATATTGTTGTATTTGTGGCCTGTGGCGGAATCTGAGGACATTGACAGGAAGATAAGGTCTTATCTGCAGGCTAAGCTGAGGGTGATACCGCAGGTGAAGTATTGTTCACAGGGGGATATTATGAAGATGCAGTTTCCGGAAGGGAGCAGGAAGCCTGTGAAGTTTGTGGATAACAGGATTGGTGGTAATTAAGAATTACCACCAAGTAAATGTCTCTTTTAGTTCCATGATCAATTCTTTGACAGCAGATAATTGTACCTGTTGTCTGATTTCTTTCAAATCTTCTTTTTTCTCATTGCTGATATAAGCATCTTTCAGCAGCATATCGATTCTTTGTATGGCCGATAACTGTGTCCTATGCTGTTTTCTCTTTCGCAAGTAATAGCGGAAATTATTTACTGTTGTGCTCAATATCGATTTGAGTAATAGTGTAAATGGTGGCGCCAGTATAATAAGCCATGATTTATATATGTTGCTGTCTGGCAGGTTTTCAGCAAGTTTTACGAGGATTATCCCTCCGCCGATACTGGCAATATCTTCCCGATTACTTGCAATGGTGTCATACAGAGATTGTTTGGTTGTATCTGTCATACACCACAGTGTTAGCGTTCAAGAAAAGTATTTGCAAAATGCATAACCCTGTCATAGTCATTCTTTTTCCCGTCAGTGTATAATTCAGCGACTATACCATGTCGGTTGGTAATTTTTATTTTCTTTTTCCATGGCCAGTAAACTTCAATTATAAGTTTAAAGATTGGCAGGAATGGAAGCACTAAAAGTCCTATGGCTATAGCCATAATAAGATTGTCTGTAGTGAGCATGATTGTTTTTGGTTGGTTATACAAATACCCGAACATTGTGGAATGGCGGGTGTTAACAAACTAGTTATTCAAATGTAGTAAAGTCTTTTAAAACAACAAGAAAAGTTTGAGAATTTTTCTTGAATATAAAATACCCTTATCAAAACACTATATCTGCCTCCATTTTGGGATTATCCAGTTTAGTACTTTTTCTCACTTCGTTCACGATGACATGTATCATGTTGATCTGGTTGGGATGTTCATCGTATAAAATATCGTTTCTGACATGTGCACGTTTAAAGGCAGGCACCTGTTCTGCTGCTAAAAAGCACCAGGCGGCTTCTTCTTCTATTTTGTAGCCCAGGTATTGCAGCTTTACGGGTTTACCGTCTATGGTGATGAGCAGATGTTTGCCCAGGTAGGCAGCTATCAGGCTATCCATTTTCTGTTTGCTGGCAGGATGGATGATATCCAGCGGAGCTTTGTATTGTTTTTTCAGTGCATTTTCAAGGTCGTCAGCGAAGATCCTGCAGCTTACTTCCAGTTCCTGTTGTGCTTTATTATGCCTGATCTCTGTGACGCTGACATAAAAGGGATGCAATGCCATGCATGCCGTAAAGAACCATTTAAATAATAATACCCCCACTTGCCGAAAAAATTTTAATTATTAGGTTGTCCTTTGTATAATTACCAAAAGTAACAACAAAAGGTAATATAACAGTTTAAGCTTTTGAGACGATAAGCAACAAAATCAGGTAATGGATGAGTTTGTGATGTATTTTCAGATGGGATGGCAGCATATAGTAGCCTGGGATGGCATTGACCATATCCTGTTTATCATGGCTTTATGCGCCATTTACCTGCTGGAGGACTGGAAACAGGTACTGGTGCTGGTCACCGCTTTTACGATAGGGCATTCCATAACACTGGCATTGAGCGTAACAGATGTTGTATATGTTAAGAGCAGCCTGATAGAATTTCTGATACCGGTCACCATTTTTGTAACAGCGTTTTCCAATGTGGTCAGGAAACAGGATAGAAAACCCGCCAGGTTGCAACTGAATTATTTTTTTGCCGGGTTTTTCGGGCTTATTCATGGAATGGGATTTTCGGGTTACCTGAAAAGTCTGCTGGGGACGCAGACAAATATTATAAAACCGTTACTGGCATTTAACCTGGGACTTGAGTTTGGCCAGGTCCTGGTGGTAACGGGAGTTCTTTTACTAGCCGGCATTGTCGTAAATATTACCGGTGTTAAACGGAGGGACTGGAATATGTTCCTTTCCTCTGCTATCTTTGGAATTGCATTTATGATGGCCGCAGAAAGGCTACAGGAATTGATGGTTAAGTAGGCAGTATCAACCAGCTGCTACCTTTGAAATACAGTTTTGTTTATGAGAAAAAAATCCTTTCAACTGGCGCTGGCCCTGAGCTTTATGGCAGCCATAGCACAGGCGCAGAATCCGGGTTCCAATCATGGTAACCGCTTTGAACAGCTGGGCACTATGCTACAGGACCCCAACGTATACCGCTCTGCCTCCGGGGCGCCCGGTCCTAAATACTGGCAGCAACGCGCAGATTATGACATCACTGCCACCCTTGATGATGAAAAGCAGAAGCTGACAGGGGCAGAGACAGTTACTTATTACAATAACTCGCCGGACCCGCTCACCTACATCTGGCTGCAGCTGGATGAGAATGAACATGACCCGAAGAGCGACAATAACAGCTTTGATGAAAGCTCTATGTCTGACAAGATGAGCATGCGCAGTGTGAATGCGCTGCTGGGCAATGCAGACAGGGAGTTTGGTGTGAAGATAGTAAAGCTGACGGATGAGAATGGGAAAGCGCTGCCTTATACCATCAACCAGACCATGATGCGTATAGACCTGCCGCAAGCCTTACAGCCGGGTCAGAAGTTCCGTTTTAAAGTGGAATGGTGGTACAACATCTCTGACCGTATGGTACAGGGAGGCCGTGGTGGTTATGAGTATTTTGCGGAGGATAAGAACTACCTCTATACTATCACCCAATGGTATCCGCGTTTAGCAGTATACTCTGATTTTCAGGGATGGCAGAATAAACAGTTTACCGGCCGTGGGGAATTTGCCCTTACATTCGGCAACTTCCGTGTAAGCTTCAATGTTCCTGCAGACCATGTGGTAGGCGCTACCGGCGAATGCCAGAACTATAAGGAAGTGCTCAGTCCTGCGCAGTTTCAGCGCTGGCAGCAGGCGCAGACCACCAAACAGCCGCTGGAAGTAGTGACGCTGGATGAAGCGAAAAAAGCGCTTGCAGGGCATGCTACGGCCAGGAAAACGTGGGTGTATGAGGCACAGAACGTGCGTGACTTTGCCCTGGTTTCCTCCCGCCGCCTGGTATGGGATGCGCTGGCTACCAATGTGGAAGGAAAGAAAGTAATGGCCATGTCGTACTATGGTCCGGAGGCCTATCCGCTTTACAACCGTTACTCTACCAAAGTAGTGGCGCATACACTGAAAACATATTCCAAGCATACCATTCCGTATCCTTACCCGGTAGCGATCTCTGTTGAGGCTGCAAATGGTATGGAATACCCGATGATTTGTTTCAACTATGGCCGCGCTGAAAAAGACGGCACCTATTCTGAAGCTACCAAGAACGGTATGATAGGAGTGATCATTCATGAAGTAGGGCATAACTTCTTCCCGATGATAGTTAACTCTGACGAGCGCCAGTGGAGCTGGATGGATGAAGGTCTGAACACTTTCTGCCAGTTCCTGACAGAACAGGAATGGGATAACAACTTCCCTTCCAACCGCGGACCTGCCCATAAGATTACCGACTATATGAAAATGCCGAAAGATCAGCTGGAGCCTATCATGACCAATTCAGAGAATATCATCCAGTTTGGGCCTAATGCTTATGCAAAGCCGGCCACTGCACTGAATATTCTGCGTGAGACCGTTATGGGAAGGGAGCTGTTTGACTTTGCATTCCGTGAATATGCGCGCCGCTGGGCATTTAAACATCCTACACCGGCAGATTTCTTCCGTACCATGGAAGATGCCTCTGCAGTTGACCTGGATTGGTTCTGGCGCGGATGGTTCTATGGTATAGAACCGGTTGATATTGCTATTGACAGCGTGAAATGGTACCGCCTGGATACTAAAGACCCTAATGTGAGCAAAGCAGAAGCTAAAGCCAAGTATGACAGGAATGCGGAGCATATTGCCCGTACGCGCAACAAGGCAGCGGGAGTGCCTTTTGCAGTAGACCAGGATACCAGCCTGCAGGACTTCTACAGCAAATGGAACCGTTTTGAGGTAACAGCGGAAGATAAGGCAGATTACCAGAGTTTTTATGCTGGTTTATCGCCCGAGGAGAAGAAGCTGTATGACAGTAAAAAGAACTTCTATGAAGTGTCTTTCTCCAATGTTGGGGGGCTGGTAATGCCGCTGATTATAGAATGGACATTTGCTGACGGTACAAAGGAGACAGACCGTATTTCAGCATATATCTGGCGTAAGGATGAGTTCCATATAACCAAAGTGTTTGCTAAGGATAAGGAAGTAGTGGCGGTTAAGCTGGACCCTCAGCGTGAGACTGCTGATATTGATGAGGCTAACAACAGCTGGCCCCGGGTAGCAACTCCTTCCCGTTTCGAGATGTTCCGCCAGAAGGAAGGTGTGCGTGGTGCATCGACAGGGGGGAACCCGATGCAGAAAGCGAAAAAGTAACAAAGCGGTTTCAATACATACAAGAGGGGCTGACTCAGATCTGAGTCAGCCCCTCTTTTTATTTCTTTCCCGGCTTCTCTTTATTCTCTTTCTTCACTGCTCTGCCGGCATCTTTAAGGGCTTTGTGAATGATCCATTCCATTTGCCCGTTGACGCTCCGGAACTCGTCTGCGGCCCATTTTTCAATCGCATCATAAGTCTGGGCATCGATCCTCAATACAAATGTTTTCTTGTCCGACATGCGCCTGATTTACTGGTTATTGATGCAATGTACCGGTATTTACCACTGGTGCTACTTTTGATTCGCCACATAATACCACCAGCAGGTTGGATACCATTGCTGCTTTACGTTCTTCATCCAATACTACGATCTCTTTTTCAGAAAGTTTTTCAAGGGCCAGTTCTACCATACCAACAGCACCTTCCACTATTTTTCTGCGGGCAGATACTATAGCGGTGGCCTGTTGTCTTTGCAGCATAGCGCCGGCTATTTCGGGAGCATATGCCAGGTGGCTGATGCGGGCTTCCAGTACGGTGATACCTGCTGGTCTCAGCCGGTCGTTCAGTTCCTGTTCCAGCATTTCATTCACTTTATCTCCACCATCGCGGAGGGTGATATCCCCGGCATTTTCTTCATCTTCCATCCTGTCATACGAATAGCTTACTGCCAGGTGGCGTACCGCGGCTTCGCTCTGAACGTTTACGTACTGCATGTAGTTGTCAACCTCAAAAGAAGCTTTGTAGGTTTCACTTACTCTCCATACGATTACCGCTGCTATTTCAATAGGATTACCCATTTTATCGTTCACTTTCAGCTGCTGGCCGTTATGGTTGCGGGCGCGGAGGGAGAGGCCTGTTGTTTTGTACAATGGGTTCACCCACATAAGCCCGTTCTCTTTTACTGTGCCTATATATCTGCCAAAGAAGGTAAGTACCCTTGATTGATTGGGGTTTACGATGATAATGCCTTTTACCAGGAATATAAAGGCGATAAAGAAGATCAGGGCTGCCCAGAAGTAAGGGAGGAATCCTGTACTTCCCAGCTGAATGAAGAAATAGAAGGAGGTAGGGAGGGCTATCAGGGCAAGGATGATAGCGAGGTAACCGGAAACAGGTTTGATGATCTTTTCCATATAGTGTTGTTTTGATATCAAAATGATATTAAAAGTAATCAAAAGGATTTGAATGGGGAAATTTATTTTGGGGAAGTTTAGTGCGGAGGGAACTGCTCAAAAAATTGGGTTTCGCCGAAGGCGAAACCCAATTTTTTGAGAGTGAAAGATTGGCCTGCGGCCGGCTAAAAAATAAGTTTTTTGTAGGGAAGTGAAGTTTGTTGAGAGGGGGAGGTTGACCTGCGAAGCTAAAAAAATGTGTTTTTAGAGAGGGGGGCGGGGATAAATATAAAAGCCGGACCTGAAGAGGCCCGGCTTGTTATTTGCTGCTTTTTTATAGCGGTATAGATGGCTATACGAACCTTACTGCTTGTCCCACCATACATGGGTGGTCAATGCATTTGTACCTTGTCTTGTAATGGCTTCCTGGTAATTTGTTGGATTGGCTGCCGCCTCGGTGGCAGGGTATAACATACGGCGGGGAATTTGTCCGCCGGTGGCGTTGCCCGGGTAATTCACCGGCACCAGCGTGGGATAGCCGCTTCTGCGCCAGTTTGCCCAGGCCTCATACCAATCCAGCAGGCATGCCGCCCAATATTGAGTATTGATCTGGTTATAACCGTTAGCTGCATCGAAAGGATGAGCAGCCAGGTAGGTCTGTATCTCTGTTGCTGTGATAGTAGCGCTGCCGTCATACTGAGCCAGCTGCTGCATGGCGGCTTCTACACCTTTTGCGTAGTGGTCTGCCGCGGAGAGAGGTCCTACATTCCATCCTCTTAAAGCTGCTTCAGCCAGCAGGAGCTCTACCTGTGAATAGGTAAGCAGGAAAGTGGGCCCGTTCAGCTTGAGCAATACATTCTTGTTAAGCACTGAATAGTTTTTCAGGTCTCCCGGGTAACCTGGTGCTTTGGTGATATCAGTAGGGCTGTTGCTGCCGTTGGTGTCGTAACCATTGGGCATGCCTATCTGATCTGCCGGCGCTTCGCTGCTGCTTGAGGGGACTATTGAAATGTATTGCAGGCGGGGATCGCTGTTGTTTTTCAGGAAGTCAATGAAGGTTTTGCTGAGGCTTGCCTCTCCCGGTGTGTTGATGGCGTTCCACTCGCCCGAAAGGATGTTGCTGTTCCTGTTCACGGTGGTCCTGCCGCCGGAGGCATCGTGCAGAACGTAGGCGTTTTCGCTGTTGGAGGAGATCAGTCCTCCTGCAAATGCTTTTTCTGCCCATGTTTTAGCGGTAGCCTCGTCTCTTTTGGTCATGCGCATGGCCAGGCGCAGCATCAGTGAATAAGCCAGCTTTTTCCAGTTGGCGGTTACTGTAGCTGCGTTCACGGAACCGCCTTTGTTGTAGATCAGGTCTCCCTGGCCGGGAACCACTTTGCTGGCATCCAGGGCTGTTGCTGCTTCTTCCAGTTCTTTCAGCATATCCATATAGATATCTTTCTGGGCGTCGTACTTAGGTGTGAAGATGCGGTCGCTATAGCCCAGGCCTGCCTCTGAATAAGGCACGTCTCCATAGATATCTGTAAGGCGCTGGAAGATCATTGCACGTGCAATACGGCTGATGTTGTGCAGGTTGGACTGGTAAGCATCGTCTTTTGTAACGCGGATCACATCGGTGATATACTTGATCTGATCAGGGTAGGCGCGTTCAAAATAGGCGCTTGCCCAGCCATCGTTCTGTATGTATTTATCGCCTGCATACCAGCTGACGTTAGACAGCTGCTGCATCATATTGGCGCAGTAGATGATGTTTACGCGCCAGGTCTCGTAGCTGTAATCGCTGTTGCCGGTAAATTCCAGCACGGCGCGGGAGAAGTTGTATTCTGGTACACCGCTTTCTTCGCCGGCTTTGTTATTGTCAGTGTTTATGTCTTCGAAATGTTTGGTACATGAAGGCAGCAGCATCAGCGAAGGAATACATACTGCCAGTATCTTTTTATGAATGGATCTCATGATGGCGGATTTTAGAATTTAACATTCAGGTTCAGACCGAAAGAACGGGTTGTTGGCAGACCGGCATATTCCAGGCCCTGGGCATTGGTATTGCTGTAGTTGGACTCAGGGTCAATGTTAGGCGTGCTTTTCTTAATGTAGAAAAGGTTGCGGCCTACCAGTGATACGCTGACACCCTGCAGCTTGTTGTGGAGGGCGCTCCTGGAGAAGTCGTACGTAAGGCTTAAAGACCTGAATTTGATAAAGTCTGTTTTATATACATGCAGTGCGGAGATAGTGGCCAGTTTAGTATAGTAGGTCTGGGCGTCTATTGTGTTGGTCACTTCCTGGCCGGCTTCGTTCACACCTTTTACGGTGACACCGTCTTCACGGCCTGGGAGGGTTTCCTTGTGCAATCCGTAGCTGTAGGCGTTGGCGTTGGTGCCGGAGTAGATATGTCCGCCGGATTTGAAATCTATGAGGAAAGAGAGATGGAATTTACCATAAGATATTTCGTTGTTCCATCCGCCGGTCCACGGAGCTACGCCCGTACCATTTGCTATCAGTGCGTCTGTGCGTTGAGGCAGTCCGGAAGCGTCTACCACGAGATTGCCTTTGGTATCACGTTTGAAATCGTATACCATGATCTGTGAGTAAGGCATGCCTACCACGTGGTTGATGTAACCAGCTTCTGTGCGTGATTCGCCTCCTTCTACCAGCATAGATTGCTGGCCTTCTGCAAGCTGGATCACTTTGTTCTGGTTATGGGCAAGGTTTACGCTGGTGGTCCAGGTGATCTTACCTGTTTTTACGGGGCTGCCGCCTACCAGTAACTCGATACCTCTATTCTGCAGTTCACCTACGTTTACCAGTGCGCTGGTGTAACCGGAGCCGGATGATACGGTAGCCGTTACAATGTCGTTCGTAGCTTTTTTATCGTAGTAGCTGAAGTCTGCAAATATGCGGTTGTTCAGTAGTTTCAGTTCGATGCCTGCTTCCAGCTCTTTTACTTTGAGTGGTTTCAGTGCTTTGTTGGGGATTTTGTTATCTATGTCTCCAAGTGGAACACCGTTGATGGTATTACCCAGGGTACTGTAGTACAGGGCCGTTTTGTATTCTTCAGCATCGCCACCTACCTGAGCAAAGCCTGCTCTTACTTTACCGAAGCTGAGCCAGTGGGTTTTGATGTTTTCAGAGAATACGTAGGAGAGGCTGGCGGAAGGATAATTATAGGAGTTGTTTCCTTTAGGCAAGGTGCTGCTCCAGTCGTTACGGTCAGTTACTGTCAGGTAGAGTGTGTTGTTCCATGCCAGTTCTGCTGAACCGTACAGGGAATGTACTTCTTTGTTGAATTCCTGTATGGTGGCGTTCTTGGTGGCAGCGGTAGATGGGTTGTATACAAATGGGAAAGCGAAGTTGGAAGCGGTCACGTCGTTGACCCTGTCTTTTTTCTGTAACAGGTTGCCGCCGGCATTTACGCTTAGCTGTAGTTTGCTGCTCAGGTCTTTATTTACGCCTATCAGCACATCTGAGTTCATTTCATTGAACAGGCGGTTGCGTTCCAGGTCCAGGCTTCCTTTAGGGCGGTAGGCGGTACCTGTGGGCGTGATGGAAGTAGCGTTGAATGCGTAATAATCGTTCGCTACGCGCGCCTGTACATACAGCCATGGAAGGATGTTGTAGCGCAGGCTTGTTACGGCCAGTACGCGGTCTTTCTTCGTGTTGTTCATGAACCTGTAAGCGGCAAAGTAGGGGTTGGTGCTGAACAGGTCACTGCTGTAAACAGTTTCGTTCATCTGCTCATCGTAGCCGGGAGCCAGGTAAGAGGCTTTTACGTTGGCCGGCAGGAAGGCGATACCATAGTTACCATTACCGGGAGCATCGCTGAGGTTAGAGCGGTTGGTAGTGATCTCTTTTGCATAGATCACATTTGTTTGTCCGCTCCACTTTTCAGACAGTTTATAGTTGAGGTCAATATTTACGTTGTTACGGATGTATTGTGTGTTGGGATATATACCATGGCTGCGCAGATCGCCGAGGGCTACGCGGTAGGTGGTCTTGTCGCTGCCGCCTGCTACTGCCAGTGTATTACTGAAGGTAGAACCTGTTTTGTAGAAGTCTTTGATGTGGTTGCCCTGTTTTGAGTAGGGGTGTGCCACACCGTCAAAGAGTACTACGTTGGATCCATCCATTTTTTCTCCCCAGCTTTGCAGGCCGCTGTTCAATGCTGACTGTTTGTCTGTAGGACGGAAGCCTTTCAGGCCCTGGCCGTAGGTATCCTGGAAGTCCAGGAAGTCATTTGCTTTATCTATGGTGACGTTACTGTTCCACTCTACCTGCATCAGTCCGGCTTTACCGGATTTGGTGGTAATGAGTATTACGCCGTTCACGCCGCGTTGTCCGTAGAGTGCGGATGCTGCTGCGCCTTTCAGTATGGTCATGTCTTCTATATCGTCAGGGTTGATGCTGGATATCCCGTCACCCAGGTCAGTACCGCCCCATTTGCCGGCGGAGCCGAGGTTGGTGTTGTTCATCGGGATGCCGTTCACTACATACAATGGCTGGTTGTTACCACTCAGGGAGGAGTTACCCCTGATGGTGATGCGGGAAGAGCCGCCGGGACCGGTAGAGGGAGGGGTGCTGTTAACGCCGGCTACGCGGCCTTCCAGCGCGTTGGCCACGCTGATCTCACGGGCTTTGGTCATGTCGGCGCCCTGTACTTTGGAAACGGCGTAACCATTGGCGCGGGCTTCTTTACGTATGCCCAATGCCGTTACTACCACTTCTTTCATACTGGAAACATCTTCCTGTAATGTGATGTCAATAGAGGTCTGATCTCCAGCTGCTGCTTCCCTGGTCTGATAGCCCAGGAAGCTGAACACAAGCACGTCTGAGGAAGATTTAATGTTGATAGCGTACCGTCCGTCAGAGCCGGTTACGGTACCTGTAGAAGTTCCTTTTACCAGTACGTTTACGCCTGGTATGGGGTTGCCGGTGGCATCCTTTACGATCCCCCTGATCTGTTTTTGTTGCCTGATGCTGAAGAAAGGCGATGAAGCAGCAACCGCTGATTGCGTGCTTTCAGCAAGCATGAGCCCCAGCATTACACCTGCGGTAATGCATGCTTTGTTTAAACGTAGTTTACGTTTCATAGATACCCTTTTGGATGATTAGAATAGCTTAACTTAACCGCATAGCAGTGGCTTCCGGATGCGTATGCAGCCGTGCATTTCTCAGAAGCCATTAACTATATCTGATTGATATTTTTTTGGTTGATGAGCGGCAGCATAGTGCCTGCCCGTACATTTTGTTATGTACTGATCAGGTTCATTCGATTATTACTTTTAAAAATTACATGTTCATTACGTGATACGCTTACTTGTCCCTGTGTGTCTCAACAAGCATTTACAGGCGCATAAAAAGGTGTCGTGCCGAAATTAAAATGGTACCATTCAAAGTGAAAAAAAATCATGGTTTGTCCCACCACAATCTTGTACCTCCATTATCTTCTCCACCTAAAGTTCTTACGGCACGGGTCACGCCGGTAAGATTGGTGGCATATTCAAACTGTATGAAAGGTAGTCTGCGGATAAAAGTAGCGGAAGGAATTTTACCGCCGCTGTAGTTGACCACTATGGGAAAAAGTTTTGGATATCCTGTACGTCTGAACTCAGCCCAGGCTTCCTGTCCGTCGGGAAATACCGCTATCCATTTCTGTGTGATGATACGCTCCAGTTTTTCTGCCTGTGTTGCAGATTCTTCCCAGCGGATGGTGATGGTGCTTAAGAAAGGATCGCCGGCGGGAACATTATTAACAGCGTTTTGCGGGTCGCTATAGGGTTTGGCTTTGAGGGTATTGTTCTGTATATAGTTATTATAGGAGGAGGTGATGTTGTATTGCTGGAAGGATGTGTAGACGCCTTTCTCATAATTTTCTCCGGCGTTGCCGGCGCCTTTCCATCCGTAAAGTGCGGCTTCTGCTTTGAGGAACCATGCTTCTGCCGCTGTCAGTAACTGTATGCGTGAAGGGAGTGGTGTGAGTTTTGAAAACCCTGTGTACATATCTTTTCCGGGTATCTGGATACCGTTGCGGATGCCATGATAAATGGAGTCTTTAGTATCTACCGGGAGGAAGTAATAAGGTAGTCTCGGATCATGATAACCACAGAGGATGGATTCCATTGGCGCCCCCATGCGGATGTCGTTCCAGGAGTTACAGATGACATTCAGCGGATGGGTAACGGGGTTGATATCAATATTGAAGTCTTCTGTGGTGGAGCTGAGTATGCCATAGGGATGATTAAGCGCTGCTTCTCCCTGGGTCCTGGCTTTATCAGGATCAGCTTTGGAGATGCGGATGGCCAGGCGCAGTCTGAGGGTATTGGCCAGCCTGATCCATTTGGTATAGTCGCCCTTATAAGAGAGATCGAAGTTTTTGAACCTTTGAGTATTATTTGTCAGTACAAATTTGCTGAGAGTGGTGATGGCAGAATCGAGATCATTGAAGAATGCGTTGTAAGCATTCTGCTGGGAATCGTAATCAATGCTGCGGTCTGTGTTGATAATGGCGTAACGTGTGTAAATGATGGGACCATAGATATCGCTGATCCGGTGCATAGCCAGTACCCGCAGGATCTGTGCCCAGGCATAGAAGTCAGGGTATTTGTTGCGGGAGCGGTCCATTACAAATTTGCAGTTGGGCATTACATTACCGTAGGCGGTGAGCCAGGCATCGTCGTTCCAGGTATCCAGCAGATCGTAGGTGATATTGTTACGGTTGTCCTGGAAGGGGTTGGGCGTCATCATGTACCCGGAGTATACGTCGCCCATGAGGTTTTGCTGAAGCTGGGCCACGGAAACATCGTGCGAGGAGAGGATGTTCAGCATGCTTTGTACGAGAGGATCGCCGAGGAGTTTAAAATCTGCCTGCAGTTCATCATCGTAAACATCGTAGGGATTGGTATTGATGTCTTCAAAGTTGCGCGTACAGGACGGCAGGAGTGAGAACACAATACAGATGAGAATGATGGTGCGCATTACAGGTTTCATTACAATACTAATTTAATGTTAGCGCCTATACTTCTGACGGAGGAAAGGCCGAATACGTCAATGCCCTGCAGCCCGTTGCCGCTGCTCATGGAAACTTCAGGATCGAAGGGCGCGTTTAGTTTAAAGAAGCAGACGTTCCTGCCGGTAAGACCTATCTGCATCCTGCTGATCCATTTGTTTTTAAGCGGGAGCCTGCAGGTAAGGGCTATTTCCCGCAGTCGGATATTGGTAGCATCGTACATATACATTTCGCCGATACCGGCTCTTCCTCCGATGGTTGAATAGTATTTACGTTCATCATATTTGCCGGTGAGCGGAGTGCCATCTTCGTATACAACGTTGATGCCCACACCGCCCTTATCTCTTGCTGCTGCACTTGTTTCGCTTACGCCATAACTGTCCAGCACGGAGTTGGTGACGCTCATCACTTTTCCGCCAAATCTTCCATCTATGAGCAGGGAGAGGGTAAAGTTCCTGTAGGTGGCGGTATTGCTCCAGCTCAACATGGCCTTTGGATTAGGGTTGCCTACTTTTTTGAACACGTTGCGGGTAAGGAGGTTGCCCTGGTTATCGACCACATACCGTCCTTTTTCGTCTTTATAGAGTTCTTTGTTGGCGTAGATATCTCCCCAGGAGCCACCTTCTTTGATGAAGGAGCCGTACATGTTGGAGATAAAGTCTGTCAGGATGTAGTAGTTATCGGGTCCGGCGCCGGGGATGCTTTTATTACTGAGCTGTACTACCCTGTTCCTGTTGAAGGTGCCGTTCAGCGCTGTAGACCAGCGGCAATGTGAGGTTTGTACAGGTACTATGTTCAATGATATTTCCAGGCCTTTATTTTCAATATTGCCCAGGTTGAGGTAATAGTAAAGATACCCGGACCCTGAGGGCGCCCGCACTTCCATATACTGCTGGTAGTTGTTGTTCTTGTACCAGGTAACGTCAAGTCCTATACGATCTTTCAGGAGGCGGAGCTCTGTTCCGGCTTCGAGAGAGCGGTTGTCTTCCGGCTTCAGGTAGATGCCCGGATAAGGGGCGCGGGTATTGAAGTTGACTCTGGTAACGCCGCCTGTTGTCTGTAGGAGGAACCTGGCGGGCCGTGATGAGTAGGGCGCTATATCGTTTCCTGCCTTGGCATATGAAATGCGTGCTTTTGCGAAGCTTACAGCCGCAGGCATTTTGAACCATTCGCTGAAGATGGCGCTGATACCGGAGGAGTAATAGAAGTATCCTTTGTTTTTGATGGGAGTGAAGGCAAAAGTGCTGGACCAGTCGTTCCGGCCTGTGAGGTCCAGGAATATGCGCTGGCGCCAGTTGAGCTGTGCGCTGCCAAAGAATGCCTGCAGTTGTTTCCTGTCTACGCTTTGCTGTGCGTCGAGAGCATTGGAGGCGATGTTCTTTACGGAGAATTTATTGGCGTAGATCAATCCTGCGGGAGCTGTAGGATTAGTGCTGATCAGTGTTTTATCGTGTGCTTTGACGTCTGTGATACTTACTCCCAGCATGCTTTGCAGGCGCCAGTGGGGAGAGAGTTGTTTTACAGCCGTTAGCATCATGTCTCCGTAGAGCTGGAGGTTGGTTTCTTTTTCCTGCGTGTAACGTCCGTTTGGCGGACTAAGCACCTGTTGGGTGCCGGCATGGGCCATGAGCTCATACTGGTCATTGCTTTTATCGACGTTGCCTCTGGCCTGCAGCCATAGCCAGTCGGTGAGCCGGTATTTGGCTGACAGTGATGCCATGGAGCGGAACCTGCCTTCCTGGCGCTGGTCCCTGTACTGTACCCAATAAGGATTCTGCTGATCGTCCTGGCCTGTCCAGCCGAGATCGTTCCGGATGTTCCACCAGTTTTGCAGGTACATGTTGCGGGTATTATCGAAGTATTCGAATTGTTTGTAGCGGTTGAAGTCGAGCCCGCGGGGGAATGTATATAGTCCTGTCAGCGCGTTATAATAAAGTCCTGAAGTAGGCCGGTTGCGGATATCCTGCCAGAGGAAGAAGATATTGGCGTCCAGGGTCAGTTTATTATTGGCCAGGCTGGTGGTGATGCGTGCGTTGAAAGTATGGCGGTCCAGTTTATTGGCAGGCAGCAGGCCTTTATTGGCCGTATTGGAATAGGACAGATAATATTGTGCTTTGTCTGTGCCACCTCTGAAGGAGAGGGCGTTGGTGAATGTGGTACCGGTGCTGAAGAATTGTTTTACATGTTCTGCGGCCTGTGCTCTGCTGCCCCAGCTATCTGCCGATCCGGGCTGGAGGGCGTCTTTATCATCCTTGTAGGGCGGCATTGTTTGTCCGTAGCGGTATTGGAGTTTTGGCAGCAGGAGAGGGGTTTCTATAGTAAAATCGGAGGAGTAGTTGATATGTCCCCTGCCGGTGATCCCTTTTTTGGTGGTGATCATGATGACCCCATTGGCTGCCTGGCTGCCGTACAAAGCTGCTGCCGAAGCGCTTTTGAGGATGCTGATGCTTTCTATATCGTCAGGGTTGATGTTGGAGATGCCGTCTCCGCCGTCCCGGCCGCCGGTGCCGACGATGCCGGATGACTGTCCCCAGATATCTGTAGGCTGGGAGGGGGTGAAGTTGGCCATTGGTACTCCGTCAATGATATAGAGCGGCTGGTTTTCCCTGGTGGATTTATTGCCCCGTAGGATGACCCTTGCTGAGCCACCTATACCTGAAGCGCTTCTGTTGATCATGACGCCCGCTATTTTACCGGAGAGGCTGTTGATGACGTTGACGTCTTTGACGGTGCTGATATCTTCGCTACCCAGTTGCCCGGTGGAGTAGGAGAGCTCTTTGGTACTTTTGGGGATGCCCATGGCGGTTACCACCAGTTCATTCAGTCCCTTGATACTTTCTGTAAGTGTTACGTCCAGGACATCATCTTCCGGGATACTGATCTCCCTGTTTATGAAGCCGACGGAGCGGAAGATCAGTATATCTCCCGGGTTGGCATGGATATGATAATATCCGTCATCGTCTGTCTGTACGCCTTTATGACTGTTCCTGATGAGGATAGTAGCGCCTGGAATGGGGCGGCCTTTCATATCCTGAACGCGGCCCATGAGCTCCCGTATGGCGGGGGGGCCTGAGGGGCTGTCATCAGGTATGGTATCTTTATTCTCTGCCCATACGATGATCTTGTCTTCTTTGAGGAGGAAGCTGAGGCCTGTTTTGGCGGAGAGTTTCTGTAATACTTCTTTTACGGGCAGGTTATTGCAGCGCAGGGAGATCTGCTGGTTGAGATCTATGACGTTTTTATCGTAATGGAAGTTGAGTTGGGTGATGGCTGCGATTTCCGCCATGATCTTTTCCAGGCTTTTATGCCGGGCGTTGATGTTGATGCAGTCTGGGCAGGAGCGGGGAATATTCTGGGCGCACAGGGGTCTGTTTCCTGTCAGC
This sequence comes from Chitinophaga tropicalis, assembly GCF_009758205.1. Lineage (GTDB taxonomy): Bacteria > Bacteroidota > Bacteroidia > Chitinophagales > Chitinophagaceae > Chitinophaga > Chitinophaga tropicalis. The sequence continues at coordinate 19,631 of NZ_WRXN01000016.1, read as the reverse complement.
GATGGCAATAACAGGAAGCTGGTAGCAATACATACTCTAATGAAGTATGATTTTCCCCTCATATAGCCCCTTTACTTTAAAAGATGTATCAAAGCAGCATTGGCTGGAACAGGGCCCTGGGGCGGCTGTTTACAGCATTAATTCTGATTCTTCAGGAAAACGGTGTCTTTATCAATGCGGTAAGAGAGTCCTTCTGTCAGGCAGATGGTTTCTATGACATTCTGCAGGCTTTCCTCGCGGAAGTTGCCTGTGTATGTCCAGTTTTTCTTACTGCTCTGGTTAACTACAGTAACCTGGTACCTGTTTTCGATCGTGGTGCGAATTTCATCATAAGTGGCGTCTTTAAACGCCAGGTTGCCTTTTTTCCAGGCCATGGCGTTTTCTTCCTTAAAAGTGCTTTTCACCAGTTGCAGGGACCTGCGGTCAAAGCTGGCCTGCTCACTGGGCTGCAGTATAATGGGTGTCTGAGATGATGTGGTCACTTTCACCTTGCCGGTAAGCAGGGCTACAGTGATCTTATGTTCAGTTGTATAAGCGCGTATATTGAATGTGGTGCCCAGGGCGGTGGTGCTTACATTACCGCTGTATACGGTAAAGGCGTTGCCGGGTTGGGGGGCTGCATCAAACCAGGCTTCCCCTTCTTCCAGGTAGATGTTCCTGCTGCCGGCAAAGTGTTCAGGATAGCGCAGGCGGCTGCCGGCGTTGAGGAGGATGGTACTGCCATCTTCCAGTTTCACCTGTTCTTTGAGGCCTTTGGGGGTGTTAATGATGACATAGCCTTTGTGCACTTCGCGGCTTGTATGTGGTGTTGCGTTGGCCAGCGGGAGATGAGGCTGTGAGCTATCTGTTGCTGATTGTTGCCACTGGCGGAAGAACCAGGCACCTGCTACTACCAGCACGGCCATAGCGGCGGCGGTATAATACCAGGTACGCAGTTTTTTCACCTTTACTGGCTGGATACGGGAATTGAGTGCCTGGCGTACGTGGGCCAGATCAGCTTGTATATCTGATCCGGTTCTGGTTGTTTGCAGGTGAATGTTTTCGAACCATTGCTCTATAAGCTGAGTTTCCTCTGCTGTGCACTGCCCTTCATTATAACGGTCCAGTATTTTCCTGATCTTTTCTAGCTCCACTGCTTTTCGGTTTTGAAATTAGTCTCTATGATAGTTAGTGTCCCTTGCTGTTCTTTATGTGTCGTGCGATTACGTTGTTAGTACCATCAGCATGTAAAAAAAGGGTACATACCGGACGTGGCTAATATCAGCAGGATGAGGTCTGTATTGGTATGGTGGTTTCGTAATATTTTCAATGCCTTGGTTATCTGGTTTTTGACCGTTTGCTGGGATAATCCGAGGCGTAAGGCGATCTGTTCTACTGTTTGATGTTCTACCCGGCTCAGCATGAAGATCTCTTTCATTCTTTCCGGCAGCCGGTTGATGGTTTCAAAGACATCCTGTGTTCTGGCTTTGTTATCTACCAGTTCTGCGATGCCGCCGGGCTGGACGTCAAAATGTTCTATCAGTTGCTGAAGGTATTTGCGGTAGGTGGTTTGTTTACGGTAAATATCTATGATCTTATGCCTGGCAGACTGGTAGAGGTATGATTTCAGCGATTCGTGGACGCTGATATTGTTCCTTCTTTCCCAGAGGGAGGTAAAAAGGTCCTGTAATACATCTTTCGCAGTTTCTGCTGTATCTATCTTGCTGAGGATATATAAGTATAAGGCATGACTGTAGCGCTCATAAATAACATTAAAAGCGTGCATGTTGTCTTCTTGAAGCAGCGATAGTAATTCTTGATCGGTGTAATTACTATACATGGATTACAGTCAATAGATTTTGGTTGATAAAAGGTTTATTACCAAAGATTATTATAGCAATAAGGGCTTTCAATAAGTGTTACGCTGCAAGGAAATTAGTACATTTTCATCAATTACCAAATTATCTGTGTGGGAAGTAGGGGCTCAGTTTGAGATTTTTCATTCCGGGGGCTGACAGTGGTCAGCCGGATATAAGAAAGGTATACAGGAGTTGTGTAAATAATGTCAGGAAAGGGGGAGTAGGTGGAACATGCCTGGAACGTACTGATTACCATGCTTTTGATGTGGAGATGACGTGGACTTGATATGGGATTGATAAACGGGTATCTGTTATAGAAAGTGTTGATAAAAAACGCTTCCACGGTTTGTGAAAGCGTTTTTTGAGCAGTTATTCTCAGGCTTCTTTCAGCCTCAGTTCATTTTTATATTCTTTCGGTGTTTTACCTACTATCTCTTTAAAGAAGCGGTTGAAGTTGGAGAGGTTTTTAAATCCGCAGGAGTAGGCTATTTCTGCAATAGACCAGTCTTCTTCGGTAAGCCGTTTACAGGCGTGACCTATTCTGACTTCATTCAGGAACTGTACGAAGGATTTCTTTGTGCGGTTCTTAAAGAAGCGGCAGAAGGACTGTGGAGAGAGGTTGGTGATGCTGGCTACGTCCTGGAGGGATATTTCCCTGGAGAAGTTTCCCATTACATACTTGAACACCTCGTCTATCTTATGGTTGTCTTTTGCATTGAAAGCGTGGGAATATCCTGTGCTGGCAAGATATTGTACATCTTTTGTTTCAGACAGTATTTTCAGGATGGCCAGGAGTGAGATGATCCTGTCAAGTCCTTCTTTTTTAGGGAGGGACAGGATCTGATCTTTCAGCGCATCGTAAGTAGGGCCGATGATCTTCATACCACGCTGTGCCCGGTGAAACAGGTCTGTCAGCGCTTTGGTTTCAGGCAGTCCGTAAAACTTATCCCCGAAAATATCTTTCGGAAAATAGATGACCACTGATCTGGCTTTTAACGCTTCGTTGTTCTGATGGTAACTTTCGTCGTTGTACCATACGTGTGGAATGTGTGGTCCAAGAAAAACCATATCGCCGACATCAAAGCTTTCTATGCTATCGCCTACGATCCTCTTGCCATTGCTTTCCGTCACAAAAACCAGTTCACATTCCGGATGAAAATGAAACGGTGTATTGAAATAAGGATCACATCTTTCAATGATAGTGATCTGATTGTCGGCAAACGCCCCCACTTTAATAAGAATGGGTTTCATGCAATTTAAAATTTAAACTTCCCTTTTATCCCGGATTGGACTCTCGAAAACAATAAGCTAATTTATTCCCGACCCCTGACAGAACTTTTCCTTTGAAAATGCCAAATTATCAAATTTTGGTTAAAAAAATATCATTTGCGAGTAATAATCATATCTTACGATAGAAAATGGGCTTTTTGATATGAGGTTGTCAAAATAAGAGGCCGTTGTACGCTTTATTATTTGGCCGTTTGAACCGAAGATTATAATTTTCTAACGAATATCGAACCAAATCTGAATTTCGTGAAAGGAATATCCATCAAAGATATTGCCCAAGAGGCAGGTGTTTCTCCAACAACAGTTTCTTTTGTATTGAATGGCAAGGCTAAGGAAAAGCGTATCAGTGAGCAGGTGAGCAAAAGGATACTGAAGATAGCCAGCAAACTGAAATATAAACCTAACCAGCTGGCAAGAGGCCTCCGTACAGGAAAGACCAAAACAATAGGTTTGATAGTGGAAGATATTGCCAACAGCTTCTTTGCCAATGTAGCCAAGGTAGTTGAGGATGAAGCGGATAAATGCGGTTATAAGGTGCTTTTTGGCAGTACTGAAGATAATGAGGAGAAGGCAAAAGGTTTGCTTGAAGTGCTTCGCTACCGCCAGGTAGATGGTTATATCATTACTCCTACACTCAACCTGGATAAGGAAATTGCCACATTACACAAGCCGGTAGTGCTGATGGACCGTTACTTTCCCAATGTAAAGGATTCCCATTATGTAGTAGTAGATAACTTCCAGGGAGCTTATACTGCTGTGAGCCACCTGGTGGAGCAGGGATATAAAAAAGTGGCTATTATTACCACTACTTCTGCACAGATACAGATGCAGCAGCGCCTGGAAGGTTTTGTAGATGCGCTCAAGAAACATGGATTGCCGGCGGGGAAGAATGTGATAAAACGGCTTCCTTTTGATCTTGACCGGCCTGGTTTTACGAAGGAGATCACTCAATATCTGCAGACCAATAAGGACCTGGATGCCATATTTTTTGCCACTAACTACCTGGGTATTTGTGGTATTGAGAGTATACGCTCACTGGGTTTGCATATAGGTACGGACCTGGGCATGGTAAGTTTTGATGATCATGATATTTTCCGTCTGCATAGTCCTTCTATCACCTGTGTGGCGCAGCCTGTGGAAGAAATAGGCAGGAGGCTGATACATATGCTGATCGAAGAGCTGGACCATACATCATCTTCTCCCAAACAGATAGTGCTTCCTCTTGAATTGCGGAAGAGAGAATCTTCTATACCTGCAGTACCCCATCTTGATGTGTGATCATGTTTGTCTCAAACAGAAGTGTAATCTGTGTAAACCCTTTGCTGTAATATGCTACAACTAAGATGTTATAAGCGTTTTCGTAACGTTTACACTTGTTAAAATATTGCAAAAAATATTTGCGTGGTAGAAAAAGTTTCTCTAAGTTTGGCCCATAACATGAATAATCAATAGGACAATGAGAGTGTAAAGAAAGCAGTAGTTTTCTTTTTTTAATGAATAGAAACTAAAACGTTTAAGTCACTATTGGACGGTAACAGGGACAGGGACAAATACAATACGTGAAGAGCTATCAGATCGATCAGAATTTTTAACGAAGAGAGAGCATGATCGGTAGCAGCCAAAATCAAAGAAGGAGTAGCATTTAGTGTAGCAGGCAAGTAATTATTAAGATTCATCATCAATTAAAGCATTGACTGTAGGTCTATTGCAGGTATTAATAACAGTACTGTGTATTAATGTGCTGTAACGAGCCACCGTAACGAAACGTAACGATTTTCAGAATTAATTTATGAAACGCATTGTGTAAAATATGCTGGTAATACCGGCAGAAGCGTGCCTGTACCCGGAATCTTTTAAATCTTAAAAAAAGAAAGCAAGCGGAAAGTAATGCCATGCAGCAAAATGGGCAAACGGAGGAGTTATGCCCGGTTGGCAGGCTTATGAGCACTTATCTGGACTTATACCAAAAACACACCAAAGAATCAATCAGAATCAATTAAAAAAACAAAAATGAAGAATTCGCTTTTCTTATTTGCGGTTCTTTCTGTTCTGTGTTTCCAGTACGGCTGGGCGCAACAGAAGGCTACAATAACCGGCGTAGTAAAGGACTCGAAAGGTTACCCCCTGCCAGGAGTCAGTGTTTCTGAAAAAGGCACCACCAATGGAGGTGTCACAGACATGAGCGGGAATTACAAGATCAATGCTCATCCGGCAGGGACGCTTGTATTTTCCTTTATAGGGTACCTTAAAAAAGAAGTGGCTATTGGCGGCAACAACAGCCTCAATGTATCTCTTGATGAAGATCAGAAAGGATTACAGGAAGTGGTGGTGACCGCTTTAGGTATGAAGAGGGAAAGCAAGGCGCTGGGTTATTCCATGACGGAGGTAAAGGGTTCTGAGGTAGCTCTTTCCGGCCAGGTAAACCCGGTGAATGCACTGCAGGGCAAAGTAGCCGGTGTGAATATTACTACAGGTGGCGGCGGACCACAGTCCAGCGCCCGTATCCTGATCAGAGGTAATAACTCACTGGGTCTGAACAACCAGCCACTCTTTGTGGTAGATGGAGTGTTCATGGAAAACGCTATTACCGGTGGTGACCAGTGGGGTAACTCGCAGGACTTCGGTAATATGATGAAGAACCTGAACCCGGATGACTTTGAAAGTGTTTCTGTACTGAAAGGTGGTGCTGCTACTGCATTGTACGGTTCCCGCGGTCAGAATGGCGTGATCATCATCACTACCAAAAAAGGTTTTGCACGCAAAGGGCTGGGTGTTACAGTATCTCACTCCCAGTTATATGATAAAGCTTACAAAAGCCTGGACTTCCAGAATATTTATGGTGTAGGTGATGAGCCGAAAGATTTTCCTGTTGACAGCAACGGCGATCCTTACCTGCCTGAGAATGACTGGGGAACCATCAGTTATGGTGCTAAAATGCAGGGCCAGCGTGTAAAAGACTGGCAGGGTAACTGGATCAACTATTCTCCTCAGCCTAACAACCTGCTGGACTTATACCGTACTGGTTCTTCCCTGAACACGAACGTAGCTATTGATGGTGGTAATCAGAATACTACTTTCCGTCTGTCATTCTCCAATAACCTGACAAAGGGTATTGCTCCGGGCAATGATTTCAGACGTAATAACTTTAACCTGCGGGCTACACATAAACTGTCTGATAAAGTTTCTGTAGACGTAGGCGCTATCTATGGCAAAACAAATGTTGAGAACCCCGCAGTGAACGGTGGTAATGAAAACCTGGTGTTCAGTTCCGTTTATAAAATGTCACGTAACTTCAATACCAAGTACTGGAAGGACAGGTATATTGATCCGGAGGGTGGTGTATTGCGTAATGACCCTTATGATATGTCCAGCACTTTTTTCCGTCTGAACAAATATACTACTACCCAGGATGAGGATAATTTCCAGGGTCGTATAGGATTGAAAGTGGATGTGACCAACTGGCTGAATCTCCGTCTGAACGCTGACTTTCAGAGCAACTCACAACAGTATGAGCGCAGGGAACTGGGTACAGGGCTTGGATTTTCAGGTGGTTACTACAACCTGACCTCTACCACCAACATGCAGCATCGCCTGCAGGCTATACTGGCGGGACACAGGAAGCTGACTGCTGACCTGGAAATGGACCTCTCAGTAGGTGGTGAAACGTACCGCTATGGTTATGGTAACTATAACAAAGCAGAAACACGTGGTGGTCTGAAAGCTCCGGGCCAGTTCTATATGAGCAATTCTGTGCTTGATCCGCTGGCTACTGCCAGAGTGATCAAAGGTGTCAGAACTGATGCGGTTTATGCTTTTGCAAACTTCGCATTCAAAGACCAGTTATATCTTGACCTGACAGGCCGTAATGACTGGAACTCTACACTGATGTATTCTGATGGTCACGGTGTGAGCAATTACTTCTATCCTTCTGCCAGCCTTTCCTGGTTGTTCTCTGAGACTTTCCACCTGGACGGAAGCGTACTGTCTTTCGGTAAACTGAGAGCATCTTATGCAGGTACCGGTGGTGGTACAGAAGCTTATACTACCGGTAAAGGAACTTACTCCTTTATTGGCAACTATATTTCCAATGATGGTTCCCAGATACCACGTTATGGATTTGACGGTGATGTATTGGGTAACCCGAACCTGAAGAATGAGTTCACGAAGAACTATGAGGTAGGTGCAGACATCCGCTTCCTGGATAACAGGGTGGGCATTGATGTAGCATGGTACAGAAAAAATACGACCAACCAGATCATAGCGTTGAAAATGCCGCAGGAAAGTGGTGTTTCAAGTCGCCTGATCAATGCTGGTAACGTACAGAACCAGGGTATAGAGATCTTGCTGACCACTGTTCCTGTGAAGTCTAAAAATGTTGACTGGACCTCTACCGTTTCATTCACCCGTAACAAGAACAAGGTAATTGATATTGCTCCCGGTGTGGATGCAATTGAACTGCCTAACGCTTATTCGCAGGGTTATGACGTACTGGTTATAGCCAGGAAAGGCCAGGAATATGGTGTAATGCAGACAAGATATGCATTTACCCATTACCAGGCTAAGGACGGCAGCGGCAATCCTGTTACAAGCGCCAGCAATGGTAAAAGAGTGCTGAACTCTGCCGGCCGTTTCCTGCGTTCGAGCGATGCGGGTCTGGGTTATGTTGATATAGGCACAATCCAGCCTAAGTTCCAGTCTTCCTGGACCAACGCTGTAAGGTATAAGAACTTTACACTGAGCATACTGATAGACGCTAAATATGGTGGTAAATACTCTTCTGCAACCTATGGTTATGCTTATGCACAGGGGCAGCTGAAAAACACGCTGTTTGGCCGTGATGCGGCAAGCGGTGGTATTGCCTTTACTGATGCTTCCGGTGTAAGCCATAATGATGGTATCATTCCTGATGGTGTTTTCAACAAAGGTATATCTCTGACGCCTATTGCCGGAGGATCGCCGGTTGATGTAAGCGGTATGAGCTACCAGGAAGCATATGAGCAGGGACTGGTAAGACCTAAGAGAGCATGGGATTACTATTACCGTCTTGGTTCATGGGGAGCTGGTATCCGTGAGAACGGCATCTTTGATAACTCATGGATAGCTGTGCGTGAAGTAACAGTAGGTTACAATGTACCTGCTGCTCTTTACTCAAAACTGAAACTGAACAGCCTCCGTGTAAACCTGGTAGGAAGAAACCTCTTTTACATTCACAACAGCCTGCCAATGGGCCTGAACCCGGAAGGTTTGTATAACAACTCTTCTGCTTCTGCTGCTGACTATGGTGGTGTGCCTTTCGTAAGAACTATGGGCTTCAACCTGCAGGCTGCATTCTAAAGTAAAAAGAGATCAATTATTCAGGAAGAAAAAAGAAACAAAATGACTACTATATACAATAAAGTTAAACGGTACAGCGTATACGCGGCAGTGTTAGGTTCACTGGCGGGCTGCAGTAAAAGCAAGTTTGCCGAAATTAATACTGACCCTGAAAAGCTGGCTACGGTTACACCAGAAGGTCAGTTTGTAAATGCGGTGGTGAATATCCATAATGGAGATTTTGAATACTTCTTCGATTTTTACCGCACTATTATGCGTTTCACAGAAACGACTGTGGCCAGCGGCGGTAATACGGCCAACTTCATCACAGACAATACAGGTAATGCCAATAATCGTTATGGTTACTACTATACCAAAGTAGGTAACAACCTGGTGAACGTGATACACCTGATTGAAAGCATGCCGGAAGAAGAACAGGCTAAGAGAGTGTATGAAAAAGCCATAGCGCAGCTGCTGAATATCTATTATGCATGGTATGTATCGGATATCAATGGCAGCATACCGTACACCGAGGCTTTCCAGGCCCGTTACGGAGGTACTGTTACACCGAAATATGATACACAGGAAGAGCTGTATACCTTGTGGGACCAGCAGTTGAAGGAGATCAGCACTACACTGGGAAGTGCACCGTCTGTTTCACAGGCTTCCTATGGTAATAACGATCTGTACTATAAGGGAGATATCAGCAAATGGCTGAAATGCGCTAATTCCCTGCGACTGAAAATAGCATCCCGTCTTTCCAAGGTAGCGCCTGCAAAGCTGCAGAGCATTGCTACGGAAGTGCTGGCAGGAGGTAATCTTTTCAACAGTATTGATGATGACCTGATGCTGGTGGCAGGTAATACTTTTACGTCCGGCGGTAACTGGAACCCTCTTGGTTTCCATTCTGCAAAATCGCTCGTGGACTTCATGCTGGCTAATAATGACCCCCGTTTAAGGGTGTTCTATCAGCAGAATGATTATTCAAAAGAGAATTTTGACTCTGCTGTAAGCCAGGGTGCGCTGCCTGCCAATGCAGTATACAATCCTAACCGCTATGTAGGCGCTTTTTCGAGCCCTGATGCTGTTAGCCAGTATCCTACCTGGTTCAGGACAAGAAAGATCATTAACGGTGAGGGTAATGAACAGAACCTGGATACCGTATCTCTGGTACAGTATCGTTTGTTCCAGGCTGAGTACAGCTATAATAACGTAGCAGGTGCAGGATTTACTTCTTTCCCTCTGCTTACTTATGCTGATATCTGTTTCCTGCGTGCGGAACTGGCTGCAAAAGGAATAGCCGGCAGTGATGCCGAAGGCTGGTACAACAAGGGTATTGAGGCATCTATCAGAAGTTATGATCTGATGGCTTCCAGGGCTAAGCTGCCTGACTACAGCGCTGTGACTGATGCTGAGATCGCTGATTATAAGAACAGCGCCGGTGTGAAGTTTGATGCTGCCAATGCTGAGGCGTTGATCGCTTCCCAGGCTTTCCTGAACTTCTACAAGAATCCGAATGAGGCATGGGCTATCCTGAAAAGACTGGGTATGCCAAATGCTACAACGCCTCTGGCGCTGGAAGTAATGAAATCCAGCGGTGTGGTGCAGGTAATTCCGAGAAGGGCTGCTATCAATGTTGCGGACGAAACAAACCTGAACCGTGCCAATAATCAGGCTGCACTGGCCGAAATGGCCACCAACCCTGATTTTGGTGAAGGCGCTTCAGATGTGTTTGGCCGTATCTGGTGGGATAAGAAATAGACATTATAAAGGTGGTGACCTGGTTTGGTTAGAACCAGGTCACCTTCTATACGCATGGAGTTTTTTTTGTAAATGTAGAGTTTGTATATTACACCCCGGATTATGAGAAACAAGCAGTAATATCTGCTAAAAAAGTATCAACCAGATCAGACAGAGATATTAGGGGCCATTTGAATTTATTGTTGTGAGAAAACTTTTACGTTATGTCGAGACTATTTTATTGTGCCCTGCTGGCAGGGATCTTATTTACTCAGACACTTAATGCCCAATTGATTGCCAGTGCGGTAACATCTTCTGTTGTAAAGCTGAAAGATGTGAATGGGAAAGCCTATACACTCAAGCCAATGGGAAAGGCCGTGGTATATGTGTTCCTTTCTCCGGAATGCCCGCTGTGTAAGAATTATGCCCCTATACTGCAGGCTATGAAGGAGAAATACCAGGATGTGCAGTTTTATGGTATTATCAGTGGGAGGACGTTCCTGAAAGATGAAGTAGCGGCTTACGTAAAGGACTACAGTATCTCATTTCCTGTATTGATGGACACTGACAAGAGAGTAGCGGAGTACCTGAGGGCTACTGTTACGCCTGAGGTGTTGCTGATAGGAAAGAATGGTAAAGAATATTACAGGGGGCTGATAGATGACTGGGTGACTGGTCTTGGTACTAAACGGACCAGGCCTACCAGGAAATATCTTGAACTGGCCATCAACAATCTTTTTGCCGGAAATGAACTGGTTTCTTCAACCAAACCTATTGGCTGTCTGATCAGCAATTATTGATCATTATCATTTTATGGGTGCGAGTATGCAATGCAGAGTTGCCGTTATTATTTTCCTGTTCCTTACAACCAGTTTACACCGGGCAGAAGCTCAGCGTGTTACCTGGAATCAGCATATAGCTCCACTGATACATACTAATTGCACGCCATGCCACAGGGAAGGAGATGCAGCACCTTTCCCGCTGGTCACCTACGAGGATGTAGCCAAGAGAGCTGCATTTATTAAAAAAGTTACTCAGAACCGGTATATGCCGCCATGGAAGCCGGATGTACATTCCCCGAAATTTGTCAATGAAAGAAAGCTGACTGATGAAGAGATAGCTATGATAGCTGAATGGGCTGATAATAACATGCCGAAGGGTAAAGAGTCAGAGAAGAAAGAAGAAGCAACCCTGATAGAAGGTACTGCCTATGAGCGCAAGCCTGACCTGGTACTCAAAATGAATAAGGCTTTTCATATTAAAGGGGATAATATGGAAAGGTTCATTGTTTATAAGATCCCGTTTGAACTTCCTGATTCTGCGTTTGTAGAAGGAATAGAATTCACTACCAATAATCATAGAGTGATACATCATGTCAACTATGAAATAGATGCGGTACCTGATCTGGATATCTACAATACAGATGATTACATCAATCTTACAGAAGACTCCCGTTTCAAATATGACCAGTATATTCCGTTCCGCAAGCATATGATCTATTATGGCGGCTGGATTCCCGGTACTTCGTATGAATCTTATCCTGAGAATATAGGCTGGGTGATGCCTAAGCGGGGAGTGATATTGCTGACCCTGCATTATGCGCCATTGGGAAAAGACGAAGAGAACATCAGCGGGATACAGTTGTTTTTTACCAAAAAGCCTGTGCAACGTCATGTCAGGGCTATCAGCCTGGGTTCTGGCGGAATAGGGGAGAAAGAGATAGATCCTTATTTTTATATTCCTGCCGGTGCGGTGAAAACCTTTAAGGTAAAGGTTTCTACACCGGAAGACCAGTCCCTGCTTTTTGTCTGGCCGCATATGCACTATGTGGGTAAGATATTCAAAGCGTATGGGGTAACGCCGGAAAAAGATACTATCAGGCTGGTGTCTATTTCCAACTGGGATTTTAAATGGCAGGAAGTGTACTGGTTCCCTAAATTGCTGAAAATACCGAAAGGAACTATTATAACCATTGAAGGTACTTATGATAATACGGCTGATAACCCGGCCAATCCTTCCAGTCCTCCTCAATTGATCTACTCTAACGGCGATATGAAATCGACCGATGAAATGCTCACATTAGTAATGTTATATCTACCTTATCAGAAAGGGGATGAAACAGTTTCGTTAAAAAAAGAAAGGTTTTGAAAGCCTGAGGTGTAATGTTATTTTATTAATTCTTTGTGTAATCTTCTCGTTTTGAACATATTGTTACCGAAAAGACAAAAAACTGTTAAATGTTTCTTGTTCTTCTGTTAATATTTCTTTAGCTTGGCAGCGTTATTAGAAATAGGAATTAAGTTTAATATGTGCGGACGATAACTGAGACAACCTGGGACGTTATATTTTAAATTTTTTTTATTAATTTTTGTGCTGATAGGAAAACGCCTATGCCTTTGTATATTTCTTCAGGCGGAATGAAGAAGATGACGGAAACTGTAGAATTAAAAAAATCAAAACTTAAAAGGGACTGTGCTTAGCGGTATTAACTAAATCTGCTTTTTACATCTGCGTAAACGAAATCAACAACAAAGTTAAACCCATGGCTGCTTAAAGAGCGGCAGGGGAAACCTATGCTCATCAAGGACTAAACAACTAGTAATAATCAAAATTTAAAGAAAGCTATGCGAAGATCATTTCTTGTATGCACATTGCTCTTCTTATGCTGTTGCATCTCGGCGTTTGCACAGGATAAAAAGGTAGTGTCCGGAACCATTAAAGATAGCAACGGTGGGTATCTGCCGGGTGTTACTGTAAAGGAAAAAGGCACAACGAACGGAACTATGACTAACGCTGAGGGAGGATTCAGACTTTCCGTAAATCCTAACGGAACGCTTGTGATCTCCTACATGGGTTATGTGACCCGGGAAGTTCCTGCCAGCGGAGACCTTAATGTCTCATTGGCGGAAGACAATAAAAATCTGAATGAGGTGGTGGTGACTGCGTTGGGTATGAAACGTGAGCAACGTAAACTGGGTTACGCTATCACTGAGCTGAAAGGCGACCAGATCACCAAAACAAACGCTATCAACCCGGTAGCTGCATTACAGGGTAAAGTAGCTGGTGTGGACATCTCCGGTGCTTCCGGAGGTCCGCAGGCTGCTAACCGTATCGTACTGCGTGGTGCTAAATCGTTGAATGACAAAGACCAGCCGATCTTCGTAGTAGATGGAGTGATCTTTGAAAATGCTACCAGTGATAATGCGGTAAACTTCGGTAACGTACTGAAAAACCTGAACCCTGACGACTACGAATCAGTAACTGTACTGAAAGGTGCTGCTGCTACTGCTCTTTATGGTTCCCGTGCTCTGAACGGTGCTGTATTGATCACGACTAAAAAAGGTACTGTACGCAAGGGTATAGGCGTAACTGTTAGTCAGACCGTGCAGCTGGAACAGATATATAAGACTCCAATTGAATTGCAGAATACTTATGGCGCAGGTCGTGACGGTATCATTGGTACTACTACCAATCCTGACCTGATTGACTGGGCTGGTGGTTATAGTTTTGGTCCTAAAATGCAGGGTCAGATGGCAGAGCTGCCCAACGGCGATGTTCAGCCTTACGCAGCTAAACCTGATAACTATAAAGATATGTACCGTACCGGTCAGTACTACAATACAAACGTAGCTATGGAAGGCGGTAGCGAGAAAGGTACTTTCCGTGCATCTTTCTCTCACCTGAATAACCTGGGTATTGTTCCTAATAACGAATTTAAAAGAAATAACTTCTCTCTGAAAGCTACTCAGGCTATCTCTAAATACCTGACTGTTGATGCGGGTGTAACTTACTCTCAGAGTACGACAGACAACCCTGACCGTCAGGGTGGTGATTATAGCAACTACAACCTGGGACGTAAATATGTTTATGTATTCCCACGTAACTATGATCCTGCTTACTGGAGCAGACCAGAAAACTTCCAGAACCCGGATGACAAATCTCTGCGTCCTACAGGTCAATACTCAGGTGCAGACTACTGGTTCACTTTGAAATACAATACCTGGACCCGTAAGGAATCACTGACAACTGGTTATTTAAACCTGAATGCAACTGCTACTGATTGGTTGAAATTTGTACTGAAAGGTAACTTTAGTAAGGAAAACGCTTATGAGGAGCGTAAAGAAGCTGGTCAGGGACCAAACTACTCTGGTGGTGCAGGATATTACTCTGAGTATGGTATGGACAGACTGCAGCATACCTTTACTGGTATAGCTATGATCACTCCTAAATTAGGAAAAGACCTGGAAGGTTCTCTGAACCTTGGTGCTGAAACCTGGAACAGTGGTATAGGCAATCAGTTCCTGAACAGAACAAATGGTGGTCTGCGTTTGCCTGGTCTGTACAGCATTTCCAACAGTGCTGGTATAGCTCAGATCGACAATCAGCCGCTTGACCGCAAACGTATCAATTCTGTATTCTTTGCGGCCAGCCTGGCATATAAAAATGCTTTCTTCCTGGACGTAACAGGACGTAATGACTGGTCTACTGCATTGACTTATCTGACTGGAAATAGCAACAACTCCTATTTCTATCCTTCCTTCAGCGGTGCGTGGGAATTCACAGAAAGCCTGAAAGGCAAACTGCCTAAGGTGATCAGCTTCGGTAAACTGCGTGCATCTTATGCAATGGTAGGTGGTGACCTGAGTCCTTATCAGACCAGCAGTGGTTATCGTACACAGAATTTCTTCACCGGCGCTAATACTAACGGTAACCTGCCCCGCCTGGAAATATACAATGGAGATATTCTGTTGAACCCTGATCTGAAGCCTTCTATTTCCCGCAGCTTAGAATTTGGTGGTGACGTTCGTTTCTTTAATAACCGTTTAGGTTTTGATGTTGCCTGGTATAAAACCAATATTAAAAACCAGATCATTCAGTTGCCAACAACAATTGAATCTGGTGTTGAAAAGCGTTATATCAATGCCGGTAACATGCAGAACACTGGTATAGAGTTTGCCATCAATGGTACTCCAATCCAGAAGAAAAACTTCACCTGGGATGTTACTTTGAATGGTAGCCACAACACGAACAAGATCATTTCACTGACTCCTGAAGTAAGCGAGATCCAGCTGAACGAAGACCAGGGTGTTAGAGTGATTGCAGTAGCTGGCAAAGCATATGGTCAGCTGGCTACGACAAGAGGTTATACCCGTAACGCACAGGGTCAGAAAGTATTTAATAAGGATGCTTCATTCGGAGTTGCTTATGTTCAGAAAGACAATACTAACATAGGTAATATCACTCCTGATCTGAACCTGGGTCTCAGCAACAACTTCACTTACAAGAACTGGAACCTGAGCTTCCTGGTACAGGCCCGTATAGGTGGTGATATGTTCTCTGCTTCTCACCAGTATGGTACTGGTCGTGGTACAACTGCAAACACTCTGCCTGGCCGTGATGCTGCAAGTGGCGGTATTACCTGGACTGATGCAACCGGTCGTACCCGTGATGACGGTATGATTCCTGATGGTGTATTTGCTGATGGTTACAAAGTTGTTGTAAACGGTGCTGAAGTTGACCTGAGCGGTCAGACTTACAAACAGGCTTACGACGCTGGTAATGTAACTCCGCTTACTCCATTCCAATATTATGGTATGCTGGGCGATTGGGGTGCAGGTATCCGTGAGTACTCTGTATTTGATGCGAGCTATGTTTCACTGCGTGAGGTATCTATAGGTTACTCTCTGCCTGCAAGCATCCTGGAAAGAGTTAAACTGAACAGCGTTCGTGTTAACCTGATTGGCCGTAATCTAGGTCTGTTGTACAACAACATGCCTAATGGTATTAATCCGGAAGCATTGCGTAACAACAGCACTTCAGCTTTCTCTGAATATGGTGGTACTCCTTATACTCGTAACATGGCTGTTACAGTACAGGTAGGATTCTAATTGATGCAGTTAAATCATAAAATTGTTAGCAAACATGAGAATTATAAATAAATTGGGAATAGGTGTGGCTGCAGTCTCTTTAATGCTGTCATCCTGTACCAAAAACTTTGAAGAATTAAATACGAATCCTTCGGTGAGCCCGAGTGCAGATCCGAAAGACCTGATCGTTTCTGCCGAATACAAAATAGTAGATAGGGATTTCGAATGGTTCTACGACAACTATACATACATCATGAGATGGATGCAGTTTGTGTCGTCCAATCCTACCGGTACTTACCCTGCTATCTTCGTTGTTCCCACTAACTCTAACTATCTGTACAGGGACTTCTATGTTAATGTAGGCCGTTATACTTCGCAGATACAAGCTGTTGTGGGTGAATTACCTGAAACAGAGAAGGCAAAGTATCAAAATGTAGTAGCTATTGCAAAGATCCTGCAGGCATATACTGCCTGGAGAATGTCTGACAACAATGGTAGCATTCCTTATACAGAAGCATTAAGCGCACGTACAGGCGGTACCTTTACTCCGAAATATGATTCCCAGTCTGAATTATTTGGTGTATGGGATGCTGAAGTGAAGGCTGCTGTGGCTACCCTTGCTGCGAATGCTGCAAACCAGGTAAGTTATGGTACTTCCGACATATTCTACAGCGGTGATGCTGCAAAATGGGCAAAAGCCGGTAATGCACTGCGTCTGAAAATGGCGATGCGGCAATATAAGAGAACTCCTGCCAAAACATCAGAAATTGTGACTGATGTACTTGCAAGCCCTGCAGGACTGTTTACAAGCAATGCTGAAGAATGGAAATTTATTTCTGCTTCTACAACTTTTGCGCGTGGCGGTAACTGGAATCCTGATAACGGTAGCGGTTTCGTTGCTCCAAAAAACATGGTTGATTTCATGTATGAGAACAGCGATCCCCGTATCCGTATATTCTACCAGGAAAACTCTTACAGGCAAACTTTAATTGATAGCCTGGTAACTGGTGGAGGGTTGTCTGCCGGTACTACGTACAATCCCCGCCGCTATGTGGGAGCTCCTTCAAGCCAGGATGCGAGAAATAACGCTGCCTATGCACAGCTGTTCAGAGCTAAGACATATAATATCACTATTGGTGGTAAGGCTTCTACTGTAACAGTTGATACAGTATCCCGTGTACAGACCAGGTTGTTTGATCTTGATCAGGCTGCCGGCGCTCAGAATGGCGCTAAATACACTCAGCCTATCATCACTTATGCTGAAGTATGCTTTATGATGGCAGAACTGGTTGAGCGTGGTATAACCAGCGGTGATGCTGCTGATTGGTATAACAAGGGTGTAACTGCTTCTATCCAGGCTTATGATGCTATGGGTAACCTGGCACAGGTGCTTGACTATACAGCAGTAGCTCCAGCTGAGATCACTGCTTACCTGTCTGCTGCTGATATTGCTTACACTGGTACCCAGGAAGAGAAACTGGAGAAGATAGCTGTTCAGAACTTTGTAAACCTGTTCAAAGCTCCTCATGAGGCATGGGGTAGCTGGAAACGCACAGGTTATCCTAAAGAAGGTTCAACTATCCTGCCGTTGGAGCCATTCTTCACTTCCGGGGTTAAGAATACCATTCCCCGCCGTTGGGTTCTGCCTGTGCCTACTAATGCGCAGGATAACATTCCTAACTACAATGCAGCTATTGCTGCAATGAAGGCGGAAGGCGCTTACGGTGAAGCAAATGACGTAACCGGACGCGTATGGTGGGATTTTCAGTAATCTCATAGCATATAGCTTTGTATAGTAAAAGCCGTCTCATAAATAAATGAGACGGCTTTTTACGTTATAGTATTATATAGACTTTGTGTAAGTGGTAGATTTTTAATGATTAAAAAAATCTGCAGGTAATCATGAAAATGAAAAATATTGTTCATACTTTTATTCCATTGTTCGTAAAAGAATGAAGCTATTTTAACCACTTGATTTATTGTTGACCACCATAGTCGCCTATACCATTAATTTAATGTTATGTGAATGATGTGAACTGAACCTTTACCGGTTTCCAAATTAAAATATTGAACCCCGGGTGGCTTGTAATACATTGTTACATTCCGCATAACTGTCTAAATATCATAGGGTACGTGAAGATATTAGTCTCTATACTATTGTTCCTGTCTGCAGGGATTGTAAATTCTTATGCTCAGTTTCTCCGTAGCAATAACATTGCGGGTGAATCAGGGAAAGGATTGTTACAAATATTCCCCCGTGGAATGCGGCACATGTCGGGAGATGTGTACTACCTGGTAACAATAGATACCAGCGGTGTAATGGCGTTAATACCTTTTGAGCGTGATACGATCAATTATACTTCCCCGCTAGTTAAATCTGTCAGAAAAAGAAACCCTCTGTTAACGATGCATGGTAATGTAATGTATGATTTCTATTACCAGTCAGCCGTAGATACGCCCTATCAGCAGAAAGATGTATACCAGCATACGGTACAAGTATATATGGATGTTATGGTCAGAGACCGGTATCCGCTTCGTATAAACTTCTCAACAACCCAGGGCAATGCTGCATTGTTCAGGAACATTACCGGCGTCAATCTCCAGTACACTAACCGTGATTTCAGGAATATGTTGCTGGAGAAGTTACAGGGCTGGGATGAAAACCGTTTAAAACAACGGTCGGGACTAAATGCTTACAGAACAAAGCTGGACAGCAAAGCCATGGAGGTCTATAAACTAAGGAGCTGGTTAAATTCCTCTGCTCAGGTACAGAAGCTGGTAGAAGAACGGGAGAGGAAGCAGTATGGAACCCCGCTGCCTGCAGGCAATGTGGCAGATTCCTTACCGGATCTTTCTGCATTGAATGTAAATACACTTCTTCGCTGGAAAGGCAATTGGACTGGAACAAAAACACCATCTGCCGTTGATTCCGTTAACGCCAGTTTTGAAGATCAGTACAAAGCAAAAGAAAAGCAACTGGATTCCCTTCAGAAGGAATTGAGTGCTATGGATGCCTCCTACCGGGAACAACAGGCTGTATTTGGAAGCGAAGGGACCGACCTGGTGGAAAAGATAGCCCGCAGCCGTAATAACAGGGAGCTGGCAAAAGCGCTTGAAGCATCCAATCTGCCGGATACGGTATTGCCTAAAGGATACAAAACCTTGCTCGCAGTCCGTTCTTTTGGTATAGGCCGTACCCTGGTGAATTATTCAGAGCTGACAGCGAAAGATATCAGCATACAGGGAGTACAGGCAGAATATAATCCTTCCTATTATGTTGCTATTGCTACCGGGGCGGTCGATTACCGTTTCAGGAATTACGTCGTGAACAGCAATCGTACGGGACAATACTTATCACTTTTCAGGGCCGGGATAGGCATGAAAGAGGGGAATAACCTCATCTTCACTTACTACTTCGGCAAGAAGCAGGTATTTAACCAGAATACGGGCGACAGTACAAAACAACCTGATTACCGCCTGATGGGCATAGCCCTGGAAGGGCGCATGCAATTAGGGGCTCACACATTCATCAGTGGTGAAGTGGCTCGTTCTTCCATGCCTTATTATATGCAGGATAGCCAGACCG
>NZ_WRXN01000015.1 GCF_009758205.1 Chitinophaga tropicalis | reverse complement strand
CCTCGTTACTGAATGATATTTTTTGGACCTTTGGGATCAATGCCCCGCTGCATCAGAAAAAATATCATTCAGTAACGAGGCCTGTTAAGTACTTAAGTTTTATTGACACAGTTTATTTTACACACCCCTGTCTACTGTTTATGTAGCATGAACTTTATGCTATTATCTTTAAAGAAGGATAACATTGTTCAATGTTATCCTTCCTTTAGGGATCGCCAAACTACTTATATTAAATCCCATCTCGTGTCTCTTTTTTTTGTGCTACTGTCCTGTTGATCCCTTTTATTGAATAATGCAAATTTACGATGGCTCAGAGGCTTATTTATTACACATAACACAGTAATAGTTGTATAAATCAAACAATTTTGAATAAAAAGAGGCTGCACTAGCTAGCAGCCTCTGAGTTGTGATGGTTGGTTTTTGATTTTTCTTTCATGTCTTTGTGTACGTCCCTGACAAAGCCAAGTGGTACTTCCATAAGTTCTGCAATCATTTCATCACTGTGGTCTGTGGCAGCTAAGAGGTTCCGGACATGCACTATGTCCCTGGCCCTCCTACCTTCTTCTCTACCTTCTTCTCTACCTTCTACCCTACCTTCTTCTCTACCTTCTTCTCTACCTTCTACCCTACCTTCTACCCTACCTTCTACCCTACCTTCTTCTCTGCCTTCTTCTCTGCCTTCTACCCTACCTTCTTCTCTGCCTTCCTTTCGTCCTTCTGCTCTCGCCTCTTTTCTCATCTTTCTTTTTACTCTTATTGCCTCCAGCCTGAAGCTTTCTCTTATAAAGTCATCAACGCCCATAGTTTTACTTTTTTTTATTTCGTTATCAAAAATTTTATTGTTCTCCTCATTTTCAAAAGCAATATAATTTCTCAGGAATGCCATTAGTGCCTTGGTTTTATTTTCAGGAATTGCCCTTCGTCTCAATTCTGTCAGCAACTCCCGCTTAAATGCCAATAACGCTTTGTCTCTCTCTGTCTCATTACTGATATGCCTGCCAAAAAACTTAGATTTCGCTATCAGCACAACCAGTGCAAAAAGATTATCAGACGCCTGTAATTCCTTTTCATCCTGTTCAGCTATCTTATAAACTTTAAACTGATAACGGACGCTTGTGCCCATAAATTCCTGTTCATATGTATCAGGCCTGGCTTTTTGAATAGGTTCTGTAAGAATGGCACATGCGGAGATCCGCCGCTGGTACTTGTCGAGTATCCTGTAATAATAGGTGAACATCCGCAATGCAAAGTCTTTTTCGAATGCGCCCTGCACTTCCACATGGATCAGTACCCATTCTTCTTTACCATCACGTGTATAAATCTTCGCCAGCTTATCAACCAATCTGGATGAATATCTGTTCTTTTCATCAGGATATAGCTGTGATAGCTCCTTATCCAGAAAAGTAATACCTCGTGTAAAGTCAAATATATTATCTGCCTGCGGATGGAGAAAGCGTATAAAATCTTCAAATACTTCCTCCAGTACTCCCTTCCAGAGTGTATCTTCCTGTTGCGCCATAGTCAACAATTCAATGGATTAATAAACTTTGTTAAATAAAAAAGGGAGTTAAATGCCAGAACAAAAAAGGTAGGAATCCTATATAATTACAAGTTTACATCATAAAATAATAATAAACAAAACATCTCCGGATTTTTATTAAAATGATACATTGAATAAAAAGAGGTGCCTCAAAATAATGAGACACCTCTTTTAATTTCAGAAGCGTATACCGTTATACGTTACAATTCAGCTATACCTGTCATTCCTCCAGGGATACGCTGTGTTGGAATAACCGCGTTCCTCCCAGAAGCCTAATTTATTCTCTTTCAGAAATTCTATCCTTCTTATCCATTTAGATCCTTTCCAGGCATACAACTGCCGAGTGATCATTCTCACCGGCCCGCCATGCTCCCGCGGCAGCGGCGCTCCTTCTACGGTATGTACCAGCAATACGTCCGGTTTCAGGGCTTCTTCAAGAGAAACATTGGTGGTGTAATCATCATACCCGTAACAAAGAATATGCGTAGCCTGTTCTTCCGGTTGCACCAAGGCAGCAAGATCCAGCAGTCTCACTCCTTTCCAGTTCATATCCAGTTTGGACCAGGTCGTTACACAATGGAAGTCTGACGTATCTTCTGTTTGCGGTAATGCCATAAAATCTTCCCAGGTCAGTTCAACCGGATGTTCTACAGCACCATCTATTATAAGCCGCCATTCATCCAGGGGTATTTCCGGCTCAATACCGAGGTCCAGTACAGGCCATTTCCTTGTAATGATCTGTCCTGCAGGCAACACAGGCATACCATGCCGGTTAGGTTTGCCTGAGCCCATTGGCTTACTGTCTGCAACAGAAGGTGTGAGCCGCATCTTCTCTTCAAAGCGGGATTTCAGCTTCATACGGGCCTCTACAATTCTCCTGAGTTTTTCTGATTCTTCCATACATTGAAGGTATGAAAAATGCTTTCACCGGCGGTGAAAGCATTTTTCGAAAAGAAGACCAACTAAAAGTTAACCATGGTAATTAAGGTTGTTTGATGACCTTCCTTACTGTCAGCTGTGCCCCGTTACTGATCCTTACCACATACATACCGGGCGTCATCCTGTCCAGCGGTATTACGTACCTGCTGCCAGCTACTCTTGCAGTATGCACTACTTTCCCATTCAGATCGGTTAATGTGACCAGTGCCCCCTGTGAATATGTTTTCCCTAATCCTATCACCACCTGAGTAGTAGCAGGGTTCGGTGTAACTGTTACCACATCCGTACCATCTTCCTCTTCTTCCACAACCGCCATTCTTGCGGCCGACGGCGCACGGTAGGAAGGCACATAGGCCTGGTCCTCATTATATGCCATCGGAGAGACCTTATCACGATATACTTCACCGGCAGGCGTCAGCAATGTGGGCGCTTTATAGAACATATGACGTGTATCTTCCACCCATTCGTACAGAGAATATCTCTCCACAAAACTGGTAGTGTCCAGCATATGCAGGAAAGCGGCAATAGCTTCTGCCTGCTGCGGATAGGTTGGTTTACAACAGGTCCAGTTAGCGCCGTTATTCCACTCTGTGATCCAGATAGGCCTTTTTGTACGGTCATGTACTGCTTTCAGCCGGTTATAGAATTGTTGTGGCGACTGACCTCCCAGGTACCAGTGCATAGCTACAAAGTCAACTCTGTAATTCAGTGAATCACATTTATCAATAAACTGGTACAGCCATGACAGCCCGCCGTCAGAAGGTGCGGGAGAACCCAACCTCAACCCTGACTTCAGCAGCTCCGGCCATTGGGAGATGGCTACATCTACCGTCATATTAGCCTGGTCTGTACGCTCCGGTTCATTAAAGCCCAGCGCATGCGTACTTTTCCTCTTACTGTTGATATTCTCATAAGAGTTCCACCAGCGGTTATGACGCATAGGAATATATTCCACATTCCATCCGGAGGTAGCTACGTTATCCCAGTCATACTGCCAGGAACAATTCAGTGCCTCTGCCGACGGGCGGCCGCTGGTCCATCCCTTCTTGCTTACCCATCTCCATGGGATCACTCTTACAAAAGATACATTGCCGTGTAATCCTGCAGGCAGTGTATCTACTACCAGGTCTTCCCTGTCTGCTACATATACCCTGCTGAAACCTGTTCCCAGTTCATCCCGGGCAAATGTTGCCATATACCCTTTCTTCAGGCGGAATGACCTGATATTATCATTCAGCGTACCCAGTTCTGCAGAACGGTAGTAAGTGTAAAGAGAAGTTTTCAGGGAAAGACCTGTACACTGTTCTCCTGTAAATACTTCCAGCGGCTGGTAAGTGGAAGACTGACTGATCACCATTGTACCCTGAAGGTACTGCTCCACACGGATATTTTCATCTGCCACGGCGGCGTTGCCGTTCACCATGAGCTGTGATAAATAGCTTTCGTAGAAAACAGCCGGTTTTACAGCCGGGAAATACAACCAGACATCATCAGACACCAGGTTCAGCAAACTGCCTTTTAGCGGCTCCGTTGTCCCTGTTATGACGATCTGGCTGCTGCCTCCTACTGTCCATACCTGGTTGTATATTGCAGGCAAGGTGTCGGAATAGTTGTTTTTTGTCTGAACGGGGATGGGAAACGGCAATTTTTTCACTCTGTAAACGCCGGTATCGCCATTCTCTGCCGTCACCACTATCCGCATCTGGTTATTGATAGTATCCAGTGCTCCGGCCAGTGTACTGTCTTCTTTCAGTATCTTAAAAGACGCATGTTCAGAAACCTGCAGTGCTGAAGCCAGCTGCACCACTCTCCCGTTCCGCGGGTAGAGTACCCTTGCTTTCACAGGGTCTACTATCCCTCCTGTTACGGCCAATACTGTTGCCTGCGCACTTATTTCCCTTAATACTACGGGGTATATCGTGGTGCCATTCAATCCTTTTACTTTTACAGCCATAGTATCTGTCAGCAGGGTGGTATCCTGCATCGCAATACTCACACCACCTGTAATGCCTACAATATCCATAGTGGCAGTAGGCGCCACATGCAGTCCGCTGCGGAATGCCTCTACCGTCTGGCCGGGAGATACGTTTGTTACCCGGGTAGTGGCAGTATCTATCACCCCGTCTGTTGTTGATAACAGCACCCAGTCTTTCAGCATTACAGTACTGAGATCGTCTACCAGCACTTCCAGGGGAGCAGGCAGCGGAGACGCGGTAGAGCCGGTTTTAAAGGCAAAGTAGATGGTCACACTATCACCCGCTGTTCCCGGTATGGTATAGATCCGTTTCCCGGAGCAGGCATACTGGAGAAAGGTGCCATCTGTATCAGGGCCGCATCCCACCCAGGTAGAAAATCCCCTGATTACGTCTCCGTTGCCGTTAGGTGAATAATCCCTGCCAGCCACGGGGGCAATGGTACTGAGGTATAGCTCTCCCCAGAAATTAGCCACATTGCCGGTCCTGAAAGCGCCGTTCACGGTATAGGTCTTTCCCGCTATCAGACGCAAAGGCTGCCAGAAAAGGACATTTGTGCCCTGGAAAGCGGTAATACGCAAACAGCCCCCACTACCTGCCACCGGTGTCTGACCGGTATAATTGAACTGGTATGCCGCCTGGGAAGCACCTCCTAACTGGTAAACATTCCATAAGGAACTATCCTCCATATTTCCTCCGGAAACCTGGGCATAGGCTAACCCTTTCATTAACAATAACATTACAACTAAATAAATGTGCTTTTGACACGAAATTGACCGGGTTAAGAAGGGTCTAATTTTTTTCATAGTGGATTTCAATTTGGGTTCTGGAAATAAAATGATGCTCTCAATTGGCCCATCAGGGGTATAAAAGAGATGGGACAACAAATATAGTTATTTAGATATAATGAAATGACAGCGCACTGAATGAGGGTAAATTGATAGCTGGCAGACTGCCATAAATAATATAAATTTGATATTGTATATAACCTATTGCTGATGCTTTTAACGTCGTCCTATGAACTGAAGACAGCATTTGCCTATGCCAGGAATTTCAGCCTGGAGAGGAAACTTTTTTACATAGACAGTCAGATGATCCTTCTGGGTATACTGGACTCTTACGCTAACGACATTGCCATAGAACATACTGACAGGGAAAAACTGATCGCATGGCTTAATGTACTGGACTGGGAAAAGCATCCCGGCATTTCTGTGCCTTCTGGCTCACGGCCTAAAGTGAACATTATGCCTGAGGCAGAACGTATGCTGGAAAATGCAGCTTATTACCAGAAAAAGCTGGGCGATAAACAATTGCATCCACAGCACATCATTCTCTCCCTTCTCAGCATAGAAAACCGATGCCAGTATAAATTCCAGCAGCTCGGTATCGTTTTTGAGACCTATCTTGAACAGGTAAGACAACAAAGGGGTATTACTGCAGATATTCCTTTCCGTAGTCCCCGCATCAGGTCATCCCGTATTCCTTTTCTTCTGCCTCTGCTCAGATTATTCTACACAAAGGAGCAAAAGAAAAAATATGCAGACAGGTATTTCCGGGAGGCCCAGACCTTACTTCAATACAATGAGATAGAAAAATGCAGGGCACTTTGCGGGCAGGTACTGCAAATGCAGCCTGATCATGTGAGCGCACTCTGGCTCACAGGCATTACCTGGAGAGTGGAAAGGAAATTCAAGAAGGCGTTATTATATTATGAGAAAGTGCATAAATATCATCCCGCCCATACCGGGGTTATTGCAGAAATGGCCCATTGCTTCAGTGAGCTGGGCAATCATGCCTGGGCACAGCACCTGTATGCGCATGCCCTTTCCTTAAACCCGGGGTCGGCTGAATTGCTGAACAGTATTGGCTTTGAATGCATTAATATGCGGCAGTATATAGAGGCCATTTCCTATTTTGACCAGGCCATTGCATATGATGAAGAATGCGCTTATGCTTATAACAACAAGGGCTATGTGTTAATGCACCTGGGCTTTCTGCCTGCTGCAAAAGAACTGATCATAAAGTCTCTTGAATTCAACAAGGGGAACGCTTATGCCTACAGGAACCTGGCGCTGCTCAACCTGAAAGAGAAGAATGATGCCGGGGCCAGGGAAATGCTGCTACAGGCAAAACGTTATCGTTTTTCCCGCAATTACGGCGATGAAGTAGATCAGCTGCTGATGCGCCTCAATACCGCATCTTAAGCAATAGCTGCATAAAACCGCTCTATGAACCTTTTATACCAGCCGGTTTTCATCAATACCCTTTTATATAACAGATATCCTATCAGTGCGCAGAGAATACCTGCTGTTACGTCCAGTACATAATGGTGGCTGGTGTATACTGCTGCAAACCAGATACCTGCAGTAATAATACCGAACAGGGTAATGAAGACAGGATGTGTATGTTTCCTGGCATAAAAGAATACTATCAGCGGATAGGCTGAGTGAAGGGAAGGCATAGCTGCAAATACGTTGGAGCCTTTGGCATATAGTGACTGGAACACAGTGACGTTAAAGTAGTTGTCAAATCCTATCAATCCGGCTATATGGCCGGGTGTATTTGCCTGGAAATCAAAACCATGTAGCTGTACATACCATGGTGGTGCTGCAGGATACGTATAGTACCCTATCCATCCTATGAAATTCACGAACAGGAACGTACATATGAAATGGAGGAAACCCAGCCTGTCTTTAAAGAACATGTAACAAGCAAATGCCAGCGGCACAGGTACCCAGCAAAGGTAGAAAGCACCTGTCAGCACGTCCAGAAAGGCATTTTTATGATGCAGCCAGAACTCGTTAGGCGTCAGCTTAACGCCGTCTACCATTACACCAAACAATGACTTCTCGGCATCATAAAGATCTTTGATATGCACCGCGCTTACCATGTAGTTGGGTAGGGCCTTCTGATAGTCAAATAATATCCAGTAAATAACAAACACGGAAAAGCCCAGGATAAATTTCCTGGAAATACGGGAACCATAATAACATCCGTTGAAGATGGCAAGCAGCCATAACTGGTCGGTTTTAAAACCAACCAGTAATGCCGACAGCAGCAGATAGCCTACGCTTATTATTGTTGTAACCAGCAAATTCCGCCTATTAAAGAAAGCAGTTGTAGGCTTAGCCGGGATATGGACACTCATAAAACTCTACTTTGTAAAATCCGATCCAAACACCTTGTCCCACAGAGCAGAGCTGACGCCATAACCCTTAGTTGCATCAGAGTAATGATGCATCATGTGATGTTTTTTTAACTTCTTCCAGAACGCGTTTTTAAAGTTCAGGTGATGAAGTGCATAGTGCGAAATATCGTAAAACAGGTAGCCTGCCACAAAACCGGCAAAGAAACCATAGAGGTAAAATCCGGGTACCAGCGCTCTGAAAAGGAAATAGAACCCTATTGCCAGCGGGATGCTTACAGAAGGCGGCATAACAAGTCGCAATACATCATTGGGATAATCATGATGTACTCCATGGAAAATGAAGTGTATCTTCTTACCCCATTCTGAAGTAGGCTCAAAATGGAATACGAACCTGTGCAATACATACTCTACCAATGACCAGAACAGGATACCGCCTGCTATTGTGAGCAGCAGTGTCAACATGTTATTACCGATCTCAAACATGGCATAGTAACAGGAATAAAGTATAACAGGTATATAGATGATCAATGGTACGCTGAAATGTACCTTTGACAACGCTTCCATGAGCTTGTTATTAAACATAGGCACTGACTCCTTTGCGTTGGAAACATATTGCTTTTTCATTCTTCAGTGATTTGTGTCCTTTTCTTAGGGTTTGAACTGCTCCTTGATCTCTTTACCGGTGGCAGGGTCAATTCCCTTCATTTCAATATAAACTACGTTGGGGAACCAGAACGTTCCACCTTCTATCTGCAGATAAATACGGTTCAGGATGGCCATGGTCTGTCCTATCTGGGTGTAGATATGATAACCACCGCCTTCAGCTGCTTTCATCAGGTACATCTTTTTCTTGTCATAAGCTACCGATCGCAGTTCGTATTTATCTTTTTCCAGCTGTTTTATTTTTAACCCATAGGCGAATTTACGCTGGATGTAATTTAGCCCTTTCTTCTCGTTATTCTCCGTATACCTGATCCAGTAGATATTTACCGGTTCACTTTCATTCAGCGAGCCGTCTTTCTTCAGGTTCAGGTCATAGATAATAGTGTTGGCATTAGGCGTACGCTGCATATAGAACAGCATATTGGGAGTATGTGGCACGGGAAATACCGGTTCATTACTGTTGCCTGCCCATGCAAGGGAGGGTAATACTGCCAGCAGCAACGCAATAACCGGAGTGGTAGTAGCGCTGCGGATCACTCTTGTTACCTGGTCCTGTTTGTCCATAGCCTTCTTTGCATCCCTCAAACGGCCTACAGCCGTGATGTTTGTCATGATAGCCATGATAAACAGGGGAAAGGTGAAGATGGAGATGGTTTCGAATATATGGAACGGTATGCCGGGAACATACAGCTTATAATCACCTCCTATAAAATGGGCGGTGACGCCGCATGCAATGGCAGAAACGGAAATGATCACTATTCTTTCCGGGCGCTGCATGAGGCCTCCTTTACATTCAATGCCCAGACCCTCTGCCCTGGCCCTTGTATAACTTACCATCATAGAGCCTATCAGCGCTATAAAGGCAAATATGGAACTAAGGAAATAATGATGTCCTATCAGGTAATAACAGATACCGAAGAAGAGCACCATTTCGCTGTAACGGTCCAGTACCGAATCAAACAGGGCGCCAAAACGGGAGCCCATATTACCCAGGCGGGCTACTTGTCCGTCCAGCATATCAAATAGTCCGGCAAAGAGGATCAGCGCTCCTGCCCAGCCCACATAAGACAGATCTCCCCTGTTCCCTACTTCTACCCCTTTCACGAAAATTATCACAACGCCTATATTTAGCAGGAAGCCTATCAGGGTTACGGCGTTTGGGGTAAGACCCAGCTTTATCAACCCTTTCACCAATGGATTGATGACCAGGTAAATAGCTTGCTGCAGTTTATCTCTGAATCGCTTGTTCATGGTCAATAGAATTAAAAATCAAATTTGAAACGGGTCCTGATACCCCATTTTGCCACCAGGGGGTTATCAAGATACGTAAAACGCTTCACCATATCCACTCTGATGATCTTAAATATGTTCGCAATACCAATACTACCTTCTATGTAAGGTTCTTTGCTCAGAGTATATGAGAAGGAACGGCCGTCCGCATATTTTGAGAACTGTATGCTTTCCGGGTTCTGGTTCGGGTCATTCTCAGACCTGAGTCCGCCGTAGAGCATTTTCACAGCCACTACCTCTCTCAGTTTTAATTTCTTGAACAAAGGTATCTTATTAAAAATAAAACCGTTAAAGTTATGGTCAATGGCCAGGCTGGCGTAGTGATCGCTCACAAACTCCATGAAGTTCATCATGTTGAAGGAGTTTAACTGGTACGCATAGGTCTGGTTGGCCCTGTGTATTGTAAGCAGCGGATAGGGCGCTTTCCCGAAAATGTAACCGCCTTCCAACACTACCTCGCTATACCCCAGTGAGGAGAGGTATACCATCTTATAGATGTTGAGGGTAATGTTCTGGTAATTATAGCCGCTTTTGAATACATCCTTTACACCAGCAATAGCTCTCAGTGTAAAGACCGGGTATTTGTTCGGGATGGGTATCCTGAAGTTCTTACCCTGGTAGAACTGTTCATGAGGCGCCCATCTTAGCTCCAGTGAGAACTCTGCCGTAGTCAGTTTACGTACACTGTCTGTCAGGGTAGGGCCCTTGTAGTAGCTAAGGCTGCCTGCAGGTGTTTGCTGCCAGTGTTTGAAACCTACCTGGTAAGAGAAGTGGTTCTCAAACTCATGCAGGAAGTTCAGGTTATAGATGTCGTTATACAGCCATTTATCGTTGTTACCACGTTTGAAGGACAGGAGGAAGTTATCTTCCTGTACAAACTGCAGTTCCTGACCCGGTATTTTGGTATCATGCTGGTAATTGGCGCGGATAGCTTTTATTGGCCAGTCATAAATGGATACTTTATTGAACGCATATGCACCGCCAAAATAGTATTTCCATTTCTCATCCTTAAAACCGTATGCTGCATAGCTTTCCAGGTATATGCTCTTGTTGAACTTAGGTGTGGTACGTCCCCCTACCCTCAGACGGAACCCTTCAACATCATTGAAGCTGTAGAAAGTATTTACCGGGCCTACCTCTACCGGACCAAAGCTTTTAAAACCAGCCAGCAGCAAGGTGGCAATATCCATCGTTCTCCTGAAGGATTTCATGCGCTGCAGGCTGTCTATGTTCCCGTATACTTTTGTTTCTGCTGTAGTAAGCGTATCATGACGGTGCTGTACCCAGAAGCTATCTGGTTTAGCTGTTGTCTCTACGTTTTCTACCAGTCTCGGGCCATTATAGAATGCCTCCGGCATAGGCTGGTTGATCTTCATGTCTTTCAGAGACACGGTACGTTCACCGTAGATACCGCTGCTGCCTTTAAAGATCCCGAAGTCTGCCATAAGGGTACTTTTATTCATAAAGTAGCGCCCGTCAGCAGTCTTTTCGAAATCGAGGTACAGATGGAAGTCGCGCACCCAGTTCAGGTTAATTTCCTTATTGGCAGTAAGGTCTGCTTTCTGTACTGCATAGTTGCCATCCAGGGTGATATACAGTTTACCCTGTAACAGCAGATCTGTTTTATTACGGGGATAGAATTCCAGCTCAATCAGCTTCTCATTGGAAGCAGTGGTGATGGTATCCGCTATATAATACTTATAGAAAGTTGGTGCTGTACCGGCTATAGGACTGAGAAACTGGTTGGTGAACAACATCATGTTGTTGTCATAAATCTCCACATCCTGATAAATATGGTTCAGGTAAGCGCTCAGGCCACGGTTATCAATATAATTCTCAAAGCTTACTTTCTTATCTGCCGTGACGATAGTACGTTTCTTTTCAGGATCCCTGCGGTAATATACGTCAGACAGCTTTTCCTCCAGGTAGATAGGCAGCAGGGAGCGGCCTTCCATTTTGGTAGTATCCTGGTTATCGAAAATGAACTTATACTTACGCGTGAGGCGGCCATTACGTATCTTATCTGAGAGATTGCTGAGTGCAAACTCCAGTTTCTCATACTGGTTATAAGAAGAGTAATCGTAATGTTCCATCCTGTTCTTGGATTTATTATCTATCACCAGGCGGATCAGTTCAACTGCCGGATTATCTTTATTACGGTAACGTTCTCTTCTGCGTTTCACCACCACCTCGGAGAGATTTTTGGCAGTGCTCTCCAGGCTGACATTCTTTACTTGTTCTTTTCCCCGTTGTATACGGACATTAACATCTTTATAGCCGAGAAAAGCGAAACGGATACTATCTTTCGGGCTGTCAAACTTTAATTCGTACCTGCCGGCTGCATCAGTAGCAGTACCGGTCTGGGTACCTGGTAAAAATACGTTAACAAAAGGTAAGGGAGCACCGGTTTTACTATCTGTAACCAGCCCTTTCACTGTTGTACTTTGCGCAAGAGCTGAATGAAAGCCTATCGAGAGCAACAATAAAATACCAATACCTATTTTTTTACTACCGTTCATCTATCAAACTCATTTAAAAACAAACCGCTTTTGCATGGCATAGCTGTATGTGAAACCAATCAATAATGCTACTACTACTTTAGCCACTACATAGTGAAGATGAGTATAGTGTAGCACTGTCCATACTCCTGCCGCATTCAACAGCAGGTTCCCCACCCATGTTATACCATATCTGAATGCCTGTCCAACGATCTTTTCTTTTTCCTTTTTAAAAACCCACCATCTGTTGATTGCGAAATTTGTGATCCCACCTGCAAGTGTACCTGCCATATTCGCGCCAACATACCAGCCTCCGGCAGCTTCTGACAGCAGGATCGCTACCAGGAAGTCCATTCCTGTTCCTATCAGGGAGGATGCCTGCGCTTTCAGAAATTTAATCATCCGGGCAACAGGTTACAGTAAAACACAATCTGTAAGAGCAGGTTAGTGTATATTCCTGCCAGTACATCATCCATCATCACACCGGTTCCACCTGGTAATTGTTCAGTACGGCGTATGAACAATGGCTTTACAATATCAAAGAAACGGAACAGCACCAATCCCAGCAGTACATACAGAGGCTTTACAGGGAGGAATAAAAGGCTTACGCACATACCTGCTACTTCATCTATCACCACCTTTTTATCATCTTTACCCCAGTAAGGTTCTACAATGGTGCCGGACCAGCACCCCAGCAAGGTGACCGCTATTGTAAAGAACAGCGGCCATATTGCTGAAACATGGCTACCAGCCAGTACGAGGTACCAGCAGAGCGCTGCAACGGCCGCCGCGACCGTTCCTCCGCCCTTACCGATGTAGCCTATGCCCAGGCTGGTAGCTATTAACTTATGGACTCTTATCATTGTGCCTCCAGGATTCCTTCGTAATAATCCAGTCCCAGATGCGTGATCAGGTCCTCGCCCATCAGGTAACGGAGAGTGTTCTCCAGCTTGATGAGCTGTTTGAATATGTCGTGCTCAGGACGCAGGCCCGGAGCTGTCTGTGGCGATTTGAAGTAGAATGACAGCCATTCCTGGATACCACTCATACCTGCACGTTTCGCAAAGTCAATAAACAGGGCCAGGTCAAGTACGATAGGTGCGGCCAGGATAGAGTCACGGCACAGGAAGTTCACCTTGATCTGCATTTTATAGCCCATCCAGCCCAGGATATCGATGTTATCCCAGCTTTCTTTATTGTCCTTGCGTGGAGGATAGTAGTTGATCCTGATCTTGTGGTAGAGGTCGCCGTACAGTTCCGGATTCTCGTCCGGGTGCAGGATGTCTTCCAGTACGCCCAGTTTGGACACTTCTTTGGTTTTGAAGTTATCCGGATCGTCCAGTACCCATCCGTCGCGGTTACCCAGGATGTTGGTAGAGAACCAGCCTTCCATACCCAGGGCACGTGCATGCAAACCTGGGGCCAGGATGGTTTTCATCAACGTCTGACCGGTTTTAAAGTCCTTACCACCGATAGGGGTCTTGGTCTGTTTAGCCAGTTCTGTCAGGGCCGGGATGTCGCAGGTCAGGTTAGGCGCTCCGTTTGCATAAGGCACACCCAGCTTGATGGCTGCGTAAGCATAGATCATGCTGGGAGCGATGCGGGGATCGTTATCTTTCAGACCTTTTTCAAAAGCGGCCAGTGACATGTGCACCTCGGCTGGTTCATGGTAGATCTCGGTAGAACCGCACCATACCATTACTACACGGTCGCAACCGTTCTTTTCCTTAAAGTTCTTTATATCTTCCATTACGGCCTGTGCCTGCTCATAACGGTTGCCTTCTTTGATATGTGTACCATCCAGGTTCTTCACAAAGTTCTTATCGAACGCTGCTTTCATTGGTACGATAGCTTCCAATTCGGGTCTGATAGCTTCCAGCATGAACCTATCCAGTACTTCCGCCTTAACAGCAGCGGTATATACGTTGTCTTCGTAAACATCCCATCCGCCAAATACCAGGTCATCCAGGCTGGCCAGGGATACGAAGTCTTTTATCTTCGGATTTCTGTTTTCAGTTCTCTTTCCCAAACGAATACTACCCATCTGTGTCACCGAACCAATTGGTTTTGACAACCCCTTCCTGATAGATGCTACACCGGCAATGAACGTGGTGGCCACCGCTCCGAGGCCTGGCATCAGCACACCCAGCTTCCCTTTTGCTTCTTTAATTTGATGTTTCATAAAAATGTGAGACTTTATTTTCGTTTTTAACAAAATCCTATAACCATTTATTTACGGTATACCATTCCAGCGTTTCCTTCATCCCCTTTTCAAGGTCATAAGCGGGCTGGTATCCCAGATCAATTTTTAGTTGGTCAATGTTGCAATTCCAGTTCTCTGCCGTCAGCTCAAAGATCTTGTCTTTGTTCAGCAACGGCGCCCCTTTGCTCATTGCTTCCGAGATGGCAGCAACCAGCTTAATGACTGATAGGGGCATATAGAATCTGAAAGTGCGCAGTTGTAGGATCTGCTTTGTAATGTTAGCCAGGGCATAACGATCGTAAATGTTTCCGTCGGAAATGTTATACCCTGTGCCTTTAACTGGTTTCGTCAGCGCCAGT
Organism: Chitinophaga tropicalis; assembly: GCF_009758205.1. GTDB lineage: Bacteria > Bacteroidota > Bacteroidia > Chitinophagales > Chitinophagaceae > Chitinophaga > Chitinophaga tropicalis. The sequence continues at coordinate 145,504 of NZ_WRXN01000015.1, read as the reverse complement.
ATGGCTGCTTTCGCCAGGTCCTTTACATATACGAAACTCAGCCACTGAGGGTTTCGTCCCATATATGGTTCAAGGCCCCGTTTGAGGGTCCGGAACAAAACGAAAAGGTCCCGTTCCCTCGGCCCATATACTGCTGTGGGCCTTAAAATTACCCAGGGTAGCCCGGGCAATGCCTGAAGATATTGTTCTGCCAGTAGTTTACTGCGTCCGTATTGGGTGACCGGGGCCGGATTTACACCATCGGGGCAGGCCCCTCCGGCATTATAGGCAATTGGTCCCATTGAGGCCAGACTACTGATAAATACGAATTTCTTCAGGGGGATTCCCGCTTCCAGGGCTGCTGCCGCCAGGTTCTGCGTATAAACTGCATTTACCCGGTTATATTCGTCAGCCGTCCTGGCTTTGGTAATCCCTGCTCCATGAAGGATATAATCATATTGGTGTTGAGCCAGAAGCTCACGCAACTTATCCTTATTTGAAAGATCCGGCGACACAAACTGCACATCAAGATGCTTCAGATGGTCGATGCTGCTGGATGCCCTTACGGCTGCATGTACTTCCATTCCTGCTTCCAGCGCTGCTTCTACAAGATGATACCCAACAAACCCACTTGCGCCTGTTATCAATATTCGGGGTTTCATAATGCTTTTTCGTAAATCCGGTACTTTCTGTACGGATCTGCGTTGATATTGATCAACGCGTTATTCATCATTTCGTTATGATCAAGAATCCAGGATGCCTCTGCGTATTTCAGACCTTTTTCGCGGCCTATACGGATCACTTCTCCATAAAAGCAGGCTTCAATACCCAGTTTACGATAAGGTTCCGTTACACCCAGTGTGAGTATACGGATCCCGTTTACTTTCTTTTTATTGAGCAGCAGCTTGAAAATGCCTGTTGGCAATAAGCGTCCTTTTTTGATCTTGATCAGTATCTGATTAAGGTCAGGAAGCGCCAGTGAAAATCCTACAAGCTTTCCATCCTGCTCTGCCACATGGCACAGATCGGGGTCCATTACCATTTTCAGGTCTTTGGCCAGGTGATTGAACTCGTTGGTGGTCATTGGCACAAATCCCAGGTTCTTGCTCCACGCGGCATTATAAACTTCTCTGATCTTCGCTACTTCCTCATCAAACTTCTTCACATTTATATTGCGGATCACGAAGTTCTTTTTAGCCAGCCTTTCCTTCAGCGCGGTCAGCATCCGGTAAGGCCTGTCTTCCAGGTTTTCCGGTGTGATCTTATAAGCCAGCAGGGTCACTTTCTCAGTCAGCCCGGCATCAGCTACAAGGAGGTTATAATCCGGCCTGTTGTACGGCATCATTATTACCGGCGGACCATCAAACCCCTGTACAAGCATACCGCAGGTTTCATTTGTAGAGAAGTTCACCGGACCGATGATGGTCTTCAGGTTACGTTCTCTCAGCCATTTCTCAGCTGTATCAAACAGCTGCCGGCTTACTACTTTATCATTGATACACTCATAGAACCCGAAAAATCCATCCTGGGTGTTATTGAATGCGTTATGGTTCCTGTTGTTGATAGCAGCTATCCTTCCTACAATCTTTCCATCCCTGAAAGCGAGGAACAATTGCACTTCTGAATGCTCATGGAAAGGGTGCTTTCCAGGCGTCAACATATCCCGCTGAGCTATAAACAGTTCTGGCACATAATTCTTGTCATTTCGGTACAGGTCATGGGGAAAATCAATAAACTGTGCCAGCTGCTTTTTATTTGTAACTGGTTGAATAGTTGCCGGCGCACCGGAAACTAATGGCGCTTGCGCTGATTGCTGGGATGTTTGCAATGTTTCCATTTATATTTTTTGCTTTAAAGGAACGCCTGCACGAGTGAAAGCCTCAGTCAACTTATCCACAGCAGTTTCAATCTGGCTGAAAGTGTGTGTGGCCATCAGGGAGAACCTGATCAACGTAGCATCCGGCTGTACAGCGGGAGGAACTACCGGGTTCACGAAGAGCCCTTCTTCCTGCAGCATGCGTGTAACACGGAACACGTTGTCTTCACTCCTGATATAGATAGGTATGATCGGAGTTTCAGATACAGATCCTGTATCGAAACCGGCTTCTTTTAACAGCGTACGTGCATAGTTGGTATTGTCCCAGAGACGCTGAATATGCTCCGGCTCGGTCTGCATAATGTCCAGAGTGGCAATTACGCTGGCTACGGCGGCAGGCGTCATACTGGCACTGAATACTAACGGGCGTGCATAGTGCTTCAGGTATTCGATGATCTCTTTGTCCCCTGCAATAAATCCTCCCAGAGAGGCGAAAGACTTACTGAAGGTACCCATGATCACATCTACCTTATCGGTCAGACCAAAGTGCGAGGCAGTACCGGCACCATTTACGCCAATTACCCCCAGTCCATGCGCATCGTCTACCATGATATTGGCTCCATAAGCATCTGCCAGTGCCACGATCTCAGGCAGGCGGGCAATATCGCCCTCCATACTGAACACACCGTCTATAGCTATCAGTCGTACAGACGATTGCGGCATAGCCTGCAGTTTTGCCTCCAGGTCTTCCATATTATTATGACGGTACTTTACTACCTTGGAGAAAGACAACCTGCTGCCATCTATGAGAGAAGCATGGTCAAGCTCGTCCAGGATAATATAGTCGTTACGGCCAGTCAGACTGGACAAAGCACCCAGGTTTGACTGGAAACCTGTACTGAATACAAGCGCAGCTTCCTTGCCCACAAATTCTGCAAGGCGCTGTTCCAGTTCAATATGAAGGTCCAATGTACCGTTCAGGAACCTGGAACCGGCACAACCGGTACCATATTTCTCAACGGCGCGTATGGCTGCTTCTTTTACCCGGGGATGATTTGTCAACCCGAGATAAGAGTTAGACCCAAACATTAACACTTTTTTACCGTCAATGTCTACTTCCGTGTCCTGGGAAGATGAAATAGGTCTGAAATAGGGATAGATTCCCTTTTCCTTGATGCTGTTAACTCTCGCTAATGCAGCCATCTTCGCACGTAACATTTTGCTCATCTGTGATATCTTCTTAAGCTGTTGTAATAAGCTGTGCCTACTCCTGGAAGGCATAGCGCTAACCCGATCAAAACATGTTCCATATTCTGATCTTAGTATTTATAGGTTATGAACTACTAAAATTGTTGCAGATAAAGTGTGAGAGGTATATTCAGCCCCTGTATCCCCTTTGAGGAATTTAACCTGCAGACAAGCCATGTTTAAATAATTCAATTGCAATATTAATTGTAATTCAAATAAATACAATGCACATAAAATATACGCGCGTCATTTATTAATAGATTCAATTACTTAAACAGTATGCTAGTTGCGGTTTAAACAGAAAAATCAGGGACATAATCAAACAATGTGACGATATGAAAGGTTGTGGTTTAAGGCGTTAACCAGCTTCAAACACACACAGAATCTAAAATAATGGCACCAAATTAGGAAAAAAATTCAATTAAAATCAAAAAACATTACCCACAGGCATTAAAATATTACATATATGCAACAATTCCATTGCCACACCAAACCAATTTTTCTACCTTATAAGAATATATTCAATTCATTTACAATCACATCAAATTACATTAAACGAATTTGTCAGGTATAATAAACATACCTTGCCTACCTATGTAATTAAACTTTCCGCATTTCCACTTGTCTATCACTCATGTACTCAAAAGAACTACTTAAAGGAACAATTGAGATCATCATCCTGAAGTTACTGCATGAAAATGGCAGCATGTATGGATATGAGATCAGCAGACAGGTAAAAGAACTGACAGATGGGAAAATAATCATCAGCGAAGGAGCTCTGTATCCCGCCCTTCATAAACTGGAAGCAATAGGCATACTGACTACCACCACTACGTTGATAGGAAAACGGCAACGTAAGTACTATAATATTACAGATGATGGCAAAAAAACATCAGTATCTAAAATATATGAACTTCACTCCTTCTTCCAGTCATTAAACCAGATCATGCACTTTAAACCGGCTACACCCGACGCCAGCTTTTTGTAACCACACCTTATCTAATTTTCTATAATAAAAAAGGCAGTCGTTCCTATCAGGATGACTGCCTTTTTATTATCCATAACCTTTAATTTACCCTACCTGTAAAATAAATCCTTTTGAAAATCATGCAGATGCCTTTTGTTCCTCTCATCTCCCAAAAAATGGCATCCTTTTAGCTTTTATGTTTATCAAATAGTATCCCTATTGCTTATTCTTTTACACATATAATTCAATAACTATTTGTACTTTCAGTACGTTATGCTATAACAAAACCAATTGTCATGAATATCCTACAATCCCTGCCTGCACTGTACTTAACTTTGCTATCTGCATTAACAGTCAATGCTCAATCTCAATATGGATCATCTTCCCAATGGCCAGCCGATAACCGCCTCAGCCAGGAATCTGATTCTACCGGTCTTCCGGGAGACAATTTCAGCCTCCAGGGTGCACTTACCTTATTCAAAAAGGCAAACAGTCCTGAAGAATTTGAGAGACTTTTAAATACAAGAGACAACAACGTCAATAACCTTGACCTTAACAATGATGGTAATATTGACTACATCCGTGTTATCAATAAGAAACAGCAACAGGTCCATCTCTTCATCCTGCAAGCCCTGGTATCCAACCAGGAAAGCCAGGACGTTGCCATTATTGAGCTGGAAAAGAATGGAGATAATAGTGCCGTTATCCAGATAGTAGGCAGCGAAGATATTTATGGAGAAGCTGTTATTGCAGAACCGGTAGAATCTGATAATAATTCCAACAATAGCAACTATAATAATAACTACAACGGTAATTATTTTAACAGCAATAACAACTATTATAACGGTAACAACAACACCAATTATAATAATAACTACAACAATAATTATAACAGCAACTATTATAACGGTAATAACAACAGTAACTATTATAATGGTAACTACTACAACAACGATTATTACTACAATCGCTCACACGGACCATCTGCAGGATCAGAAGACTTCTCCGGCAATGCCTTCCACCCATCCGGCGTCATTATCAATGTCTGGTTCTGGCCTTGTGTACGCAGAGTGTATGCACCTTCTTATGTAATATGGACATCCCCATGGACCTGGGTAAATCCTCCGGGCTGGTGGCGCCCATGGCGTCCTATGCCATGGCAGGCTTACCGCCCGGCCTGCTACCATTACCACCAGGGTTATATGTATACATACACCCGCAGAATACCTCCGGCCCCGGTCATGTACCGCTCCTACAGATGTTATTCTCCGATGGTGATGGAACGCAACCGCGTGGTCATGACCAGCTACCGCGGCGCCAGGGCCGATCGTGGCGGAAACTATCCTCCCAACCGTTTCAATAATGGTTATTATGGCGGCCGCAATTATAACGGCTACGATCGCTACAGAAATAACAACGGATATTATAATGGTGGCAGAAATAGTTATAACGGGTATAACAACAATGACAGACCAGGTAATTATAATCCCAGACCGGGTAACTATAATCCCGGTGGAAGATCAGGTAATGACCGCAACCAGGATTATACACCAGGTAACGGGAACAGTGGTAATACCAACCGTGGTAGTCGTGTAGTTCGTGGCTCCTGAGCATGTAAAATATTCTAAATGAACCGGATCTATTGGCTGCATAAACGCCTGTCAAATAGGTCCGGTTCATTTAAACTTCCCCAATAAATACACCCCGGATAAAATTCAGAACTTTTTTTTCTCCACGTTGTTTTTCCTGCTGACATAGGGTTGTCACTTGCCCCCTCTTACTTTGTATCCAGAAATTCACACATAAAACCTCATAGCAATGACAGACACATTAGTACACGCTCCGGTTATTACCCCTGAAGCGCTTCTGGACCACTGGCAAGGCCATCGCCGCTTAACCCGCCGCCTGATAGAAGCATTTCCGGAAGATAAACTCTTCAGTTATTCAGTGGGCGGTATGCGCCCCTTTGCCCACCTGGCAATGGAAATGATCAGGATGGCCGGCCCAGGCTTAAACGGTATTGTGTCAAGAAAATGGGAACACTTTGATGATAAAAAAGGAGCCCCAACCACCAAAGAAGGTCTGCTGAAACTCTGGGATGAAACTACAGAAGAGATCAATACACTCTGGCCACAAATAGAACCCGGCCGTTTCCAGGAAATTGACGTTGCCTTCGGACAATGGGAAGGCCCCATTTACTGGACATTATTCTACTTTATTGATAATGAGATCCATCACAGGGGTCAGGGATATGTATATCTCCGCACACTTGGTATTGAACCACCGCCATTCTGGGACAGGAACTAGGTAAAAGGAGAACGGCCCGCCTGAGGCGGGCCGTCTGTTTATTATGCTTTTTTTGCTTTTCCAAGACCTATCTTATAGTTGTCCGGCGTTCCTGTTACCTTGATGTTCATGAACCGCACTTTCTTATCCTTATCACGGTATTCTATAGCATCTACCTGGTCAGGGTCCACCTCTTCACGCTTTCTGCCAAAGAGAGACTGAAATCCTACCTGTGTTACCATCTTTAACGGTATGCGCATATAGTATTCCATTTTCATATCGAGATACTGCTTACCTGAAATCTCCATAAAACCGAGAGAAGAGTTGATATTCATAGCAGGAATGTCCAACACCCCATTCCTGAATGTCAGCTTGTTCCGTAAAGTATCAAAGCGTACCATGTTCAGGTTCTTATCTTTGAAGTAACTGGCCATAGCCTGCATAGGAGCAAAGTTCACCAGGCTGCCGTTACGGATATCCACTTCCAGCTGGGCTTCAGAGTCATCAATGATTGGCGTCAGATCCGGATGTATCTTCACACGGCTCCTGATCACACCGAACAACCTGCCTTTTATATTCTTATTGATCACATAGTCCTGTCCGAAATAGTCCAGCTTCAACATCATCTTTTCAATATTCACATCTTCTACGCGTATCCTGCTGCGGAAATAGATCTTTTTAGGATCAGTACCATTAAAATGTCCTCTCATTCCTATTTTTCCTTCCGCGACTCCCATACCCAGGGTATCCAGGTACAGATGCTGATCAGCCTGCATCCTGGCATTAGCCGTAATATTCTTCAGCCATAGACGGTGGTACTTCATTTTACCGATGTTGACAGTAGTCCTGAAATCAATGAATTTGATCCTGAAGATGTTAAAGGCGCTGGAATGTGTTGAGTCCTTTATGGTGGTTTTCACGGCAGCATTGGTAACAACCGGTTTAGGCGCTTCATCTTCTGCCGTAAGTTTATAGTTGGTCAGCTCATCCAGGTCCAGGAAACGGGAAGTAAACTGTAAGAAGTTCTCCTGCTTGCGTCTCAGGGTATCATCGCCGGTGTACAGTCTCATACTCAGATCAAAGTCCGTACGTCCAATTCTTCCTGTCAGCGTGTCTACCTTGATAAGCTTATTGGTAGCATAACGAATAGTGCCTTTAACACTATCCACTTTAAACTTATGTTCTGTCAATTCCCCTGATACATTAGCCAGTTTGATCTTGGCAAATCTGAAAACGGAATCATATTTCAGATCTGCTTTTGCTCTCAGCCATATTCCTTTTGCTACTTCATTATGGTAATCTTTCGGAACATATTGTTTGCTGTATTTGCCTAACAGGTCTCTCATAGCCAGGCGCTGCGACTTCAGGTCAAACGCTATCTGTGTCTTTCCCCTCATTACCTTGTCAAACCATAGCTGGTAGTTAATAACGCGGCCGCTGAATTTAAGGTCGCTGCTATCTATCAGGCCGCCAAAATTCCTCAGCAACAAAGCGGTATCATTAATGGTAAGCTCTGCTCCGAAGTCATGGAAGGCATGTGGATATTTCTTAAAGCTGGCATACAGCTTCTCCATTTTAAATTTGCCTTTAGGTAAAGGCTTCGGTTTCAATATCTCATTAACAGATGTTTCCAGTGACAGTCCTACGTTAAAACCGTAGATCTCCTCCTGTATTCTCCGGCTTTTGGCAGTATCAAATGCAAACAGCTCTTTCATGACCATCCTCTTACTATGCGCATTGAAAGTAACCAGTACCGGTTTCTGCTGATGGTGGAAGATGGCAGGCAGGTCGTTTAATGAGCCATTCATGTAAAAATCTGAGTTGCCGAAATTGAATGCCAGGGAATCCAGCTTCACAAAACCGTTCTTCATGTCTGCATGCAGGTCCAGGTTACGTACAATGTGCGGATAACCTGGCACACGGAAGGTCAGATTGCTCACTGTCAGCTCACTCTGCACCCCTTCTTTCAGTTTGGCCATAGATTCTTCCGGCAGGTGCAGGTCTACCAGTTCCTTGAAATCCATTTGCAGGCTGATATGCCCTGTTATACGCTGCAGGTCTTTTATGCCCAGGAAAGCACCGATAAATTCCAGTTCCAGCTCAGAGCTCACCTGCATGACCATTTTCGGATCAGTGAAATCGCGCATCACGAAGTTGCCCCTGAACATTCCTTTGTCCGGCCGGGCACTCATGTTGAGCAGGTGCAGCTCAGATGTTTTCAGAGAGTTTTCTGCTCCATTTGTATAATATCCTTTGAACCCGAGCGAGTCAATCTTTTTGTTAACATCCGGGTTAAGCAGCCAGGCCTTTTCACAGCCGAAGTTCATTTCTATATGCGGCAGGTTGCTCCCTTCAAGCGGGCCCTTAATAATACCATCAAAATAAACACGTCCATCGTACTTAAACTGTCCCAATTGTTTGGCCACATCTTCAGGTACAAAGGCAAATATCTGCTTCAGGTCAGGTTTATCACCTGCAATCTTAAAGTCCACATTGTTATGATGCAGCATATCCATTGTTCCGCTTACATTGAAACTGGCGTCCTCCAGTTTAAGCTTGCCTACCGGTAGTTTCAGGAATTTTGCTGCCTTATTGTATGACAGTTTAATATCTGCACCCAGGTGTTTACGACGGAACAGAACAGTATCTTTAGGAGTTGTGTAATCTGCTATCATGTTTCCTTGCAATTCCGCGCTGATCTCTTCATTGTCAGATTTAAAGGAAGTTTTGATCTTATCGATCTTTGCGCCTATATGCTGTCCGCTTTCCTTATCAAGGAAAGAGATCTCCATATTTTTCAACACTATTTTCCTGATATCCAGGTCAAGCGAAGCCGAAGATGCTTCTGCTGTAACTATGGTGTCAGATTTAATGGTGCTTGCCTCTACTATATTGATATTCCCATGAACATCCCTCACCAGGTCAAGGTGACCGTTCTTCATGAAGATGACCTTAACATTATATTTCTGTTTCAGGATGTCTGGCAGGCTGAAACCAACAAATAAGCGCTCTATCTCGGTCATGGGCTTTCCCGTTTTCTGCTTGGTAGCATAAAACCTGATATTCTCCAGTCCGATCGAAATGTATGGGAAATTCTCAAATGGGGAAATGGTACTGCCTCCAACCTCCAGTTCGCCCGGTAATTGCTTGTTCAGTTCTTTAATAACCAGGCTGATAAGCCGTTCCTGTTGTGAGTAAAGTATACCTATGGCAACGATCGCCAATACTATCAGGGAAATAATAGGAATGAGTAAAATCCGCCAGATCCTCCTTCTTGTCTTACCTGTCATGATGTTGAGACTTAATCTGAATATATAGTAACGGCAAAAATAGATTGCACCCCCATAAAATAAAAATATTTTATATAAGATACTACCTTAAATAGCTACCAGTAAAAAGTACCATACAACCAATGATTTGCACCATAGCAGGCATGTTTTTTCCGGTAATTTTGTACAGTCAATCGTTATTTATGGCACGGGCAACAATACCAGTTTACGATATATGTACCATTGACAAAAATGGGCATGCACAGGACTTAATGGTGGAGAAATTCGATGAATACCTGGAAAAACACTACCAGTCCCGCCATCTTCCCCACCGGCATTCTTTCTACCACCTTGTGATGTTTACCAGGGGGACCGGGTCTCATACGATAGACTTTGTCCGATTCAATGTGCAGCCCTACCAGATCTATTTTATGATTCCAGGGCAGGTACACAGCTGGGATTTTACCAGCGCTACCGATGGATATATTATTCATTTCGCGGCTGATTTTTTTCGTGCGTTCTTACTCAATCCGTCTTACCTGGAGCAATTCAGTTTTTTCAGCGGCAATAGTGCAGACGGGGTGTGTCAACTACCGGTCCCTGTCAGGGCGGAGGTAGAGCGTATTTTCAGAAGCCTGTTGTCTGAAGTGAATAATCTGCAACCGGTAAATATTGACATGGTACGGCTGGGCCTGCTGCAGCTCTTCATTACGATAGAGCGCAGTATGCATCCTGAAACACCTGGACAGCGTCCTGGCAGTCCTTCAACCCTGATGAGGAACTTTCAGCAGCTGATCAATCAGCATTTCCGCACCAGGCGGCTTCCAAAAGATTATGCAGAGATGCTCTATATCACTCCCAACCACCTCAATGCCATGTGCCGGGAAATCCTGGGAAAAACGGCGGGAGATGTGATCAGGGAAAGAGTGATACTGGAAGCTAAACGGCTGCTTACCAACGCCCGTATGAGCATCCTGGAAATAGCATACGATCTTAATTTCAAAGATAACTCCTACTTCACCCGGTTCTTCAGGAATGCAGAAGGCATTACCCCGGAAGAATTCAGGAAAAAATTCATAAATCAATAAATTATGTGTGCAGACAAACTCGGGAAAAGACCTAATTTTTTATGGAGCATACTTCAGAACAGGTGCCCCGCATGCCGCAAAGGAAAGATCTTCAAGGCAGACAGCGCTTATGATCTCAAGCATTTTACAGAAATGAACCATCACTGTCCTGTATGCGGAGAGGATTTTGAACGGGAAATAGGTTTCTACTACGGCACCGGCTATGTCAGCTACGCGCTTACTGTAGCTTTCAGCGTAGCAACATTCATTGCATGGTGGGTATTGATAGGCTTCTCTCTCTACGATAACCGCATCTTCTGGTGGCTGGGTGTGAACGGTGTGCTGCTGGTGCTCCTGCAACCGCCCATTATGCGCCTGTCCAGGACCATATGGTTAACCTTCTTCGTACGGTATAAGCCGGAAACAGTATTGAAATAAGGAGTTTTGATACAGGCAGCGGGTCTATCCCTACCCGCTGCCCTTCATCAGGATATAATAGGTTCTCAATAAAAATATAATCTGGAGTTTGACAACAACGGCATGATTTCCTTTGATACTATGTGTCGCTTAATTAAAATCTATTGCAAAATTAATTTACAGTATCCCGGAAAAAATACCGGAAAACAGGGGTTTTACAAGCATACCCGGAAAGGTACTTTTACTTATATGATCAATATATAAATAAATAATTATATATTTCCGGACTGATTGACAAAGAATGAAGCTAAGAGGTTTACTGATTTTACTATCCCTGACCCTGCAACTGACAGCGCAGACCCGATATACAGACAGTCTGAAAATGGCTCTGAGAAAGGCTCCTGACGATGCAACACGTGCTGAGCTGCTTATTCTGCTGGCTAAAAAGCTCCCCCCTGCCTATAGCGGCCAGGCCCTTGCCTACCTGCAGCAGGCATTACAGCTGGCTGAAAAAAAAGATGACAGGATAGGTATTGCCCGGGCCTATTATTCCATAGGCAACTGGTATGAAAATTCTTATGACCCGGTACAGGCAGAAAAACATCTCCTGCTGGCAAAAGAATATGTATTGAAAGACACCAGCCTCGAAGCCCGGAAAATACTGGCAATGACCAAGATAAGCCTGGCTACCGTGCTGGGAGACCGTGGTAATACCCAACAGCAGGTAGAAGAATACCTACAGGCCATCCCCCTGCTGGAAAAGATGAATGCCCCGGAAATACTGGGAACTACCTATGAGAACCTGGGCGATATCTTCTTCAACAAATCCCGTTACAAAACTGCGGTGGAGTATTACCGTAAGAGCATCAGTGTGTATGACGATGCGCCTGCCTACAGCAAGCTTATTGCCAGCCGGCATCTGAGCCTGGCCAGCTGTATGTATTATATGGATAGCCTGCCGCAAATGGAGAAATACCTGTCTGACGCCAAAAATAAACTGGATCAGACAAGACCTGATTCCATAGACCTCTGGGCTAACTATTACCATTACCGCGGCCAACTCGACGTTAAGCACCAGTTATATCTCCATGCCGCTATCATGTTCAACAGCGGTCTTTCCATTGCCAGGCAGTACCACTATAATCATGCTATCTGCAATAACCTTTATTCACTTGCCAGACTGTACGAACGTTTAGGCAAGTACGATGAAGCAATGAAACTGATGGAGGAGTATAAAGGATTGTCCAATACGCTGAAAGATTTCCCCTTCAGGCTCCATGCACTGGACCTGATGGCAGAACTATCATTCAAGCAGCATTACCCTGATGAAGCCTATAATTATCTCAGGAAATATATCATACTGGCAGACAGCCTGCAGGAACAACAGGTAACCGAGAAGCTGCATGAGCTTGAAGCTCAGTACCAGTCGTCCGCCAAAGAGAACCGCATCCTTCAGTTGCAGCATGAAAATGAGCGCCAGGAATTTGCATTGCAGAAGAACCGGCTGCTTATCTCTCTCATGGTAGTGATCATGCTATCCCTGCTGGTAGTGGCTACACTCAGTTATCTCTTTTACCGTAACGGGCGTAAACTCCTGGAGCAGCAGCAGAAACTGCACCAGTTTGAAGTGGAACGTATCAGGCAGGAACACCAGATCTCCCTGCTCTCCGCCATGCTGGAAGGACAGGAACAGGAGCGTACACGTCTTGCCAGGGACCTGCACGATGGTCTTGGCGGACTACTGTCCGGTATTAAACTGGAGCTTTCTACCATCCCTCCTGCACAGGATACTCACCGTAAACAAACATTGATAGAGAACAGTCTGCAGCGGCTGGATGGCGCTATGGATGAACTGCGCCGTATTGCCCGCAGCATGATGCCGGAAATACTTACCAAGTATGGCCTTGGCGATGCCATGCGTGAATATTGCCGCGGATTGAAAAAAACAGGCACCAACAATATTGTTTGCCAGGTATTCAACTTCCATGCAAAAATGGACCATACCAGGCAGGTAGTACTTTACCGTATTATGCAGGAGCTGGTAAACAATGCTATCAAACATGCAGAGGCATCACAGATACTCGTACTTTTACAGCAAACCGGAGATACCCTCTTCCTCACTGTAGAAGACGACGGTAAAGGATTTGATACCACTACCGGCAATAAGCTGAAAGGTGCAGGTCTTGCCAATATACAGGCAAGAGTAGATTTTCTTAAAGGAGAAATGGATATCCAGTCTGAACCCGGCACTGGCACTACCATTACAATTGAATGTGCAACCCATATTTAATAAGATATGATCAAGGTAATAGTTGTTGAAGACCACCCTATTATGGTGGAAGGATTGAAAAATATACTGCTGAACGATGCAGGTATTGAAATGAAAGGAGATTATGGGAATGGAAAAAGTGTACTCCAGGCGTTGGAAAAAGAACAACCCGATGTAATACTCATGGATGTGAACCTGCCGGATATCAGTGGAGTGACGTTATGTATGGAGATTAAAAAGAAATATGAAGATATCAGGATCATAGGGCTCAGTATACATGATGAACAACCTGTTATTCATAGTATGTTGCAGAACGGTGCAAGCGGCTATGTGCTGAAGAATGCGTTGGGAACAGAGATTATCCGGGCTATTTATGCCATCATGGATGGAGAGGAATACCTTTGCAGTAACACCAAGGAAGCACTTAAAAATGCTGATGCAGAGTTGTTAAAAGCTATTCCCCGTATTACCAGGAGGGAAAAAGAGATCCTTCAGCTGATAGGGAAAGGATTAACTACTATGCAGATAGCAGATCAGCTTTTTATCAGTACGCATACAGTTGAAAGCCATCGGAAAAATCTTATGGAGAAGTTTGGGGTCAATAATACTACTACGGTAGTGAAGCTGGCTACTGAATATAAATTACTTTAAGTTCTGCAGGAGTCGCGTTCTCCGCGAACGCGATTCCTGTAAACAATAAAAATTATCTACCCTACTTCCTGTACCAGCTGCTGTAATTTTTCTACATCTGTAACAGCAATATTCTTTCCGTTAATAGTGATGATCTTATCCTGTGTCAATTCACTCATTACCCTGAAAGCAGTCTCATAAGTAGTACCAGTATAGGAAGCCAGGTCCTGCCTGCTTAAAGTCATGTTGATAGAACCATCTTCATGTATCCCGAATTTTTTCTGCAATGTCAGTAAAGCATTAGCTATACGTCCCTTCACCGGCATATGCACCAGGTTGCGCATATTCTTCTCAGATTCCTGCAGCTCGCTGGCATAGAACATCATTAAGGCATGCAGAAAGTCGTTGTTCACTTTTAAGGTGGCCCGGAAAAAATCCAGGTCTATATAACATAGTTCTACAGCTTCCAGCGCTGTGGCAGATACCGGGTATACCATTTCACTGCCTACCCCTCTGTGCCCTACTATATCCCCCTCTCTGGCAAAGCGCACGATCAGCTCTTTTTCATCGCCCCAGTGCTTATGTACCTTTACTTTACCCGAATTGATAAAATAAATACCCTGTACCGGGTCTCCTTCCTGGAAAAGGAGTTGTCCTTTCTTTAAAGAGAAATTCTGTTTGTTTGCTGCTATCGCAGGTTTCCATGCCGGCAAACATAAATTGCACAGCATACAGGTATGCAGATCGCATCCTAACTTACCTTTCTTCATTCCGGTTAATTAATTGCCGCACCGTACCTGTCATCTCCCTCAATCTCACTACTTCTCCCACTACAATTACCGCCGGGTTAGACATACCGGCATATTGCGCTTTAAATACTATATCCCTTACCGTGCCTGTTACTACTTTCTCCTTTTCCGTCGTAGCATCCTGGATAATAGCTACAGGCGTTTCACTTTTGCCATGCCCCGCAAATATATCCATAATTGCTTCCAGGCGGCTCATGGCCATCAATATTACTATTGTGGCAGTAGAGCGGGCCGCCAGGTCAATATCCGCTGATACTTCCCCCGTAAGGGTAGTACCCGTGGTTACCCAGAAGCTCTCCGTGGTCCCCCTGGATGTCAGTGGTATCATCTGTCCGGCAGGCGCTGCAAGCGAGCTGGAGATACCGGGTATTACCTGTACAGGGATGCCTGCCTCCCTGGCAGCCATAATCTCCTCTGTAGCCCGGCCAAATACAAATGGGTCCCCTCCTTTTAATCGCACCACATGACCATGCGAAATAGCATACTCTGCTATTAGCAGATTGATCTCCTGCTGTGACAGGGAATGACAACCATAACGTTTACCCACAAACCGGATCACAGCCCCCGGTTTGGCATAGGCCAGCAATGACTCATTCACCAGGGCATCATATAATATAACGTCAGCCTCACGGATAACATTAATCGCTTTTAAAGTGATCAGTTCAGGATCACCAGGGCCTGCTCCCACCAAAGATAAAAAAGCCATAAATAAGTATTATAAATAAAATTATATGATATAAATCAGTATAAACATTATAAAATTAGCACACTATTTTATAATTTCATGATGTAGATCATAAAAATATGGGAAATAAATGCTCATATTGCCTTAAAAAGTAAATATTAAAGGAAGTATATATCATATAGATTATATTTTAATACGTCAGACTGTTTTTCAACCAAGTATCAACTCAAATTCTGCCAGATGAAAATTGTTATAATAGGTAATGGCATGGTTAGCTACAAGTTTTGTGAGAAGATCATCTCCCGGCTAACCACAAACAAAGCTGAAATTGTTGTTTTTGGAGAGGAGCCACGGCCCGCATATGACCGCGTTCACCTGAGTGAGTTTTTTGCTGGCAAAACCGCAGAAGATCTGCTGATGGCCCCTGCAAGCTGGTATGTGGAAAATAACATCCGCCTCCACCTGGGCGATCCGGTTCAACAGATAGACCGGACAGCCAAAACAGTACATTCATATAAAGGTATTACCGAATCCTACGATTATCTCGTAATGGCTACGGGCTCTGCCGCATTTGTACCACCCATCCCCGGCGTAGACAAAAAAGGCGTCTTTATATACCGTACCATAGAAGACCTGGAACTGATGCGTGATTACGCCCCCCGCGCTAAAAAAGGCGTGGTGATAGGCGGTGGCCTCCTGGGCCTGGAAGCAGCCAAAGCACTCCTGGACCTGGGTATTGCAAACACCCATGTAATAGAATTTGCCCCCAGGCTCATGCCCCGGCAAATAGATGACAGCGGCTCCCGCGTACTGGAGAATAAACTTAGCCAGCTGGGTCTTCAGATACATACAAATAAAAATACATCTGCCATTCTCGGGGAAGATACCATCACCGGGTTACAATTTGCAGACGACAGCCACCTGGATGCAGATATGCTGGTTATTTCCGCCGGTATCAAACCAAGGGATGAGCTGGCTAAGCTCTGCGGACTGGAAACTGGTCACCGGGGCGGCATCGTTGTCAACGAACAACTGCAAACCACTGATCCCTTTATATATGCTATCGGCGAATGCGCCTTATATAATGGAATGATATACGGCCTGGTAGCTCCTGGCTATGAAATGGCGGAAGTAGTGGCATCCCATATAACCGGCACTCAAAAATCCTTTACCGGCTTTGATATGAGCACCAAACTGAAGCTGATAGGTGTTGATGTGGCCAGCTTCGGCGATCCGTTCGTATCTGCAGAGCACAGCCGCAGCGTAGTATTTGAAGATACCATGAAAGGTGTCTACAAACGTATCAGCATCACACCGGATGGTAAGCATCTGCTGGGCGGTATCCTGATCGGTGATGCAGACGCCTATAATATGCTCCTGCAAACAGCCAGGAACAAAGTGGTACTTCCTCCCAACCCGGAAGACGTGCTTCTCGGCGCCCGTGGCGGTAGCAGCGCTGATGCTGGTCCCGGAGTACTGGGCCTGCCCGACGAAGCTGTTATCTGTAGCTGCGAAAGTATAAGCAAGGGCGCTATCTGCGCTGCCGTAGAAGCAGGTAATGAGACCCTGGACGCAGTAAAGAAATGCACCAAAGCCGGCACCTGCTGCGGTGGCTGTGTACCTATGGTGAAAGACCTGATCACCGGCACCATGAAGGCGCAGGGTAAATATATCCGCAATGTGATCTGTGAGCACTTCGCTTACTCCAGGCAGGAACTGCTGGACCTGATCCATCTCAAACAGATCTATTCTTTTGATGAAGCACTGGACCATTACGGCCACGGCGACGGCTGCGAGGTATGCAAACCTGTAGTAGCTTCTATCCTGGCCAGCCTCTGGAACGATCTTATCCTCGATAAAGGGAACGACACTGTACAGGATTCCAATGACCGCTTTCTGGCCAATATCCAGAAAGGCGGTACCTACTCTGTAGTTCCCCGTATCCCCGGCGGAGAGATCACTCCGGCCAGACTGCTTGTCATTGCACAGGTAGCAATGAAATATAATCTCTACACCAAAATAACCGGCGGTCAGCGTATAGACCTGTTCGGTGCACACCTGAGCGATCTCCCGGATATCTGGGAGGAACTGATCGCTGCAGGCTTTGAAAGCGGTCACGCATACGGTAAAGCCCTCCGCACCGTGAAAAGCTGCGTAGGCTCTACCTGGTGCCGCTTTGGCCTGCATGACAGTGTCAGCTTTGCTATACAGATAGAAGAAAGGTATCGTGGTCTCCGCGCTCCGCACAAACTCAAATCTGCCGTATCCGGTTGTATCCGTGAATGTGCAGAAGCACAGTCTAAAGACTTCGGCATCATCGCTACAGAAAAAGGCTGGAATCTTTATGTATGCGGCAACGGCGGCTCCAAACCACAGCATGCCATACTGCTGGCGTCAGACCTGGACAGCGAAACCTGTATCCGCTACATTGACCGCTTCCTCATGTTCTATATCAAAACTGCTGACCCGCTGACCCGTACAGCCACCTGGCTCAACAAACTGGACGGCGGCATTACCTACCTACGTAATGTGGTAGTAAATGACAGCCTGGGTATAGTAGAAGATCTGGAAAAAGAAATGCAGGCACTTGTCGATAAATATAAATGCGAATGGAAAGAAGTAGTGGAAAGCCCTGAACTGCGTAAACGTTTCAATCACTTCGTAAACGCACCAGGTCACAAAGATCCTTCCATACAGTTTGAAACAATGCGCGAACAGAAGAAAGCAACCGACTGGAAATAATAAATCATCGTTAAAAACATATCCTTATGTCCACTACCATCGCTACAGAAAATGCCATCACCTGGTTCTATGCCTGCAATGTCCAGGACGTACCGGCCAACGGAGGAGTATGTGTCAAATACGGAGAAGAGCAGATCGCGCTTTTCCGCTTTGCCAGGAGGAACGAATGGTACGCCTCCCAGAACGAATGTCCTCACCGCCGTCAGATGGCCCTCAGCAGAGGCATGACCGGCACACAGGAAGGAGAACCTAAAATAGCTTGTCCCTTCCACAAAAAAACCTTTTCACTGAAAGACGGAAGATGTATCTCCGACCCGGCAGAATGTGCCATCACCACCTATCCTGTCAGGATAGAGAACGATCGGGTCTACATCGGTGTTGACGGTGCTTCGGAATGCTGAGCTCACACGTATCTTAACGGGAAAGATACCTACAACAGTGAACAACTTCAGGGAATAGCGGGCATTTCGTATTCACTTTCTTCACAACAACCTGGATTCATGAAACAATTACTTTCCGGAACAGCGTGCGCTATCCTCTTCTGCTGCATTTTTATCGGATCAGCACACGCACAGCTGACCATTGGGGCACAATTAAGAACACGCACAGAACTGCGCGACGGGCAATCTGCCCCGTTGCCAAAGGGATCTTCTCCCGCGCTCTTTACATCCCAGCGTACCCGCCTCTTCGCTGGCTTCAGCGGATACCGCTTTAAACTGGGCTTCACTGTACAGGACGTTCGTGTATGGGGACAGGACGTATCTACGATCAACCGCACCACTACACAAGACAACAATGGATTATTGGTTCATGAAGCATGGGCAGAGATCATGCTGCTTGACACTACTGTAAAGAACAAAAACCTTTCACTTAAAATAGGCAGACAGGAATTACTGTATGATGACAGCCGCCTGCTGGGTAACCTTGACTGGCTTCAGCAAGGCCGCCGGCACGATGCGGCCGTACTGAAGTATGAAAGTGGCCCGTATATGCTGCATCTGGGGGCCGCCTTTAACCAGAATAAAGAAAACGCCGCCGGTACAACCTACAATCCTACTCCTCCCGGCAACTATACCAGCACCACCAACGGCGGCAGCATGTACAAAAGCCTGGAGTACCTTTATGCCGGAAAGAAATTAAACGGCAACAAAGGCAGTATCTCTTTCCTCTTCCTCAGCGATCAGTTCTCCCGCTTTCACCTGGACAGCGCCAGTGTTAAGATATGGGATCAGGGAGTTAACACCCGCATGACCACAGGGCTTTATTTCACAGAACAGTTTAACAGGCTCTCTGTAACAGCCTCCGGTTATTACCAGTTCGGTAAGAATGCAAGCGCACAGAAACTGAGCGCGGGTCTATTATCTGCCTCTTTTCAATACGCACTTACTCAGCAATTCAGCGCAGGACTTGGAGCGGACTTTACTTCCGGCAACTCTGTGAACAGCACAAAAAGCCACGCCTTTGATCCGCTCTACGGCACACCTCATAAATTCTGGGGATATATGGACTACTTCTATGTAGCCAGTGGTTTCGGCAATCGCGGCCTGCAGGACTACTACCTGAAAACAAAATATAAACCCAACCAGAAATTCCAGCTTACAGCAGATGTACATGAATTCTTCAGCGCCTCTACAGTGCCTGACAACAGCACCACACCAGCTGGCTCACTAAGCAAACGGTTTGGTACAGAAGCTGACCTGGTAGCCTCCTATTCCCTTACCAAAGTCATTTCCTTCGAAGCCGGCTACAGCCACTTCTGGAATACTTCATCTCTTACGTCCGCTGCCGTTAAGAACATAGCCAACGCTCAGAGTAATAGTAACTGGGCATATCTCATGATCAGCATAAGACCGGAAATGCTGTTGAAGTAAAAATTATCAATCCAAAATCAAAAAGAAATTTATGAATTCAACACAACCGCTCACTAAACTTCCCCTCTTCACCATCAACACGGTGCAGATGCGTACGTTTCACACCACCTGGCTGATGTTCTTTGTTTGTTTCTTCGGCTGGTTCGGCCTTGCTCCGCTGATGCCAACTATCCGTGAGGACCTGGGACTGACAAAGCCCCAGATCGGTAACATTATTATTGCATCCGTTTCCGGTACCATCATCGCACGTCTTATTATAGGCCGTCTCTGCGATACATGGGGGCCCCGTAAAACAGCCATAAGATTACTGATAGCAGGCTCCCTGCCCGTTTTCCTTGTAGGGCTGGCAAGCAACTATACAACGTTCCTGTTGTTCCGCCTTGCTATCAGCGTTATAGGCGCTTCTTTCGTAATTACACAGTTCCATACTTCCATGATGTTTGCTCCCAATATCAAAGGCACGGCAAATGCCGTTACCGGCGGATGGGGCAACCTGGGTGGAGGTGTTACCAACATGGTAATGCCGCTCATCTTTGCTGCCATTGTAGGCGCAGGCTTCACCAAACATGAAGCATGGCGCTATGCCATGATACTGCCTGGTGTTATGATGCTTATAGTAGCATGGCTGTATTACCGTTTTACAAAAGATACTCCTGCAGGTAACTATGATGAGATTGAACGCAGCAGCAGCAAGAGCAAAACAGACTGGTCTGTCCTGGCTGACTGGCGCATCTGGGCGCTTACCCTGGCTTATGGTATGTGCTTCGGTATGGAGATCACTTTCGACAACGTAGCTGCCCTTCACTTCGTTGATACTTTCCATCTATCCCAGAGCAACGCAGGTTTCTGGGCAGGTGTTTTCGGCTTCATGAACATCTTTGCCAGGGCCATGGGCGGTATCGTATCAGATAAGGTTGGCGGAAAATTCGGTATGAAAGGTAAAGGTATCTTACTGGCTATCGTATTGCTGCTGGAAGGCATAGGATTATTGCTCTTTGCGCAGGCTGGTTCTCTTGCACTGGCTATTGTAAGCATGCTCTCCTTCGCTTTATTCCTGAAAATGGCCAATGGCGCCACTTACGGCATTGTTCCTTTCGTAAATGAAAAGAATGTAGGACTGGTAAGTGGTATAGTTGGTGCAGGCGGTAACCTTGGCGGTATGATGTTCGGCTTCCTCTTCAAATCAGAATCTATTACCTACGTGCAGGCATTCAGCTACATAGGCTGTATCGTTATCGCGGTATCGTGTATAGTACTGATCACAAGATTCAATAAAAAACCGGCTGACGAGCAGGATGCTATATCCGGCGAAGTAGCCTTTGCAGAATAAAGACCATGTCAACTCATCAACATAGTAAACTCCCTGCCGGAAGTTATCGTTCCACCTGCTGTTATTGTGGTGTTGGCTGCGGCATAATAGTGAACAGGGACAGGCAGGGAAACATCAGTGTGGAAGGCGATAAAGACCATCCCGTAAACAGAGGCATGCTCTGCTCTAAAGGCATGAACCTGCACTATACGGTTATGGACACTTCAGACAGGTTGCTCTACCCTGAAATGCGCTATCACCGACATATGCCCAGGCAGCGTGTTTCATGGGACCAGGCGCTTGACCGCGCAGCAGCAGCCTTCCGCCAGATCATTGAAAAGTATGGGCCGGAATCAGTAGCCTTCTATGCTTCCGGTCAATGCCTGACAGAAGAATACTATGTGGTGAATAAACTCATCAAAGGGTTTATTGGCAGCAATAATATAGATACCAACTCCCGCCTCTGTATGAGCAGCGCCGTAGCTGCCTACAAGCTGGCCCTGGGAGAAGACAGCGTGCCCGGCAACTATGATGATATTGAACTGACAGATTGCATCTTCGTTGCCGGCGCCAACCCTGCCTGGTGCCATCCCATTCTCTGGCGCAGGGTGGAAGCTGCTAAAAAAGCAAACCCTTCCCTGAAGATCATTGTCAGCGATCCCCGTGTTACACAAAGCTGCGCGCTGGCAGACCTGCACCTGCAGGTGATGCCGGGAACAGATATTGTGCTGCATCATGCTATTGGCAGACTGCTGATAGAACAGGGACATACTGACCATACATTCATTCAGCAACATACAGAAGGGTTTGAGCGCTACAGGGAAACCGTAATGCAGCGCAGCATTGCCAGTGCCGCCGCTATCTGCGATATACCTGAATCTTCTATCCGTGAAGCTGCCGCTCTCATCGGAAAATCCAGGAGATTCATGACCCTGTGGACCATGGGACTGAACCAGAGTGTGGTAGGTGTTAATAAAAATCTCAGCCTTATTAACCTTCACCTTATCACTGGCCATATAGGTAAACCGGGCAGCGGGCCTTTCTCGCTCACCGGTCAGCCAAACGCAATGGGCGGAAGGGAAGTGGGCGGTTTGGCCAACCTCCTTCCAGCTCACCGCGTACTCGACAATCCTGCACACCGCAAAGAAGTACAGGAGTTCTGGGGCGGTGTTCCCCTCTCAGAAAAACCAGGGCTTACAGCCACAGAAATGTTTGAAGCCCTGGAAGACGGCAGACTGAAAGCCATCTGGATCATGTGCACCAATCCCCTTGTGAGCCTGCCCGATGCCCGCAAAGCTGAAGCTGCACTTGCAAAGGCCAAACTGGTAATAGTACAGGAAATCTCTTCCAAACCTGAAACACTGCGCTATGCAGATATTATCCTGCCTGCGGCCGCATGGACAGAGAAGGAAGGCACTATGACCAATGCAGAAAGACGTATCACTCATCTGCAAAAAGTTAACGACGCTCCCGGAGAAGCACTGCCTGATGCAGAGATCATCTGCCGCTTTGCAAAGAAGATGGGCTTTCACGGGTTTGACTATAACACACCGGCAGAGATCTATGAAGAGCATTGCCGCCTCACCACAGGTACGCGCATAGATATCAGCGGACTGGATTATAACATATTGCAGCAAAAACGTTCCGTGCAATGGCCCTTCCCTGAAGGCACTGAGAATGCCGGCACGCCACGGCTCTTTACAGATCACCGGTTCTATACACCTTCTGCCAAAGCCATCATACATTCATTTGAAGATGGTAATAAATCAGTTCCACCAGATCCTTTACACCCGCTTATTCTCACCACCGGCCGCATACGCGATCAGTGGCATACTATGAGCAAAACAGGTAAGGTCAGTAAACTGAAACAGCATATCCCCGCTCCCCTGCTGGAAATACATCCGCTGGACGCCGCCGCAAGAGGCATCCGCGCTGACGATATCGTAGAGATCTTCAATGGTAACGGACAGGTAAGGGTAAAGGCACAGCTCAGCACCAGCATTAAAAAAGGTGTGGTATTCCTGCCTATGCACTGGGGAAAAATACTCAACAACGATCTGAACAGGGCTAACAACCTGACACATACACTGGTAGATAAGATCTCCAAACAACCTGACCTGAAGTTTGCCGCCGTTGAGGTACAGCCTTACAGGAAACAGGTACAACGGATCATTATCATAGGCGCCGGCGCTGGCGCCTGCGGCTTTGTAAAGTCATACCGCTCACTGAATACAACAGACAGTATCACCGTATTCAGCAAAGAAGACCAGCCATTCTATAACCGTGTGATGCTGCCTGATTATATCAGCGGTGCACAGCAATGGCAACAGCTGGTCAAAATGTCTGATGAAGAAGAAAGATCACTGAACATCGACCTGCACAGGGGTGTCAGTATCGTGGATATAGATAAACAGAACAAAACCGTTACCGACAGTAAAGGACAGGTACACACCTACGATGTGCTCCTGCTGGCAATGGGTAGCCGCGCTGCCACACTGAAAGACACTCCCCCGCTGAAAGGGATCTTCACTATGCGCAGCCGCTTTGACGCAGACTCCTTTGCAAAACATATCCAACCCTCCGAAGGAAAAGTGATGATTGCCGGTGGTGGATTACTGGGTATTGAACTGGCTGCTTCACTAAGAGAAATAGGTATAGACGTTGCCGTTATACAGCGTACGTCAAGACTGATGGACCGGCAGCTGGATGCCCTGGGCAGCCAGCTGCTGTTTGAAGAGCTGACAGACAGGGGTATAGAGGTTATCTTCAACGATGAAATAGAACGCTTTACCGGCCTGAAGAAAGTAGACGGTATCCGCCTTAAGAGCGGCCGCCATGTAAGTTGTCAGGCAGTAGTGCTTTCCATAGGTACTGTTCCCAATATAGAACTTGCGAGGGCTATACAGCTGAACTGTCAGCGTGGCGTAGAGGTCAATGAATACCTGCAGACCAGCGATCCCGATATCTATGCCATTGGTGAAATAGCAGAGTTCAACGGCACGCTTTATGGCATTACCGCAGCCGCAGAACAACAGGCCTCTGTAGTGGCCCGCTACCTGGCAGGAGACCTTACAGGATATTACCAGGGTTCTCTCTTCATGAACATCCTGAAGATGCATGGTACAGATATCTGTTCACTGGGACTTACAGAAACCCCGGCAGATCCTGCTTATGAAGAAGTAGTATTCATTGATAAAGCTAAGCGTTACTATAAGAAATGTATTATTCATAATGACCGCCTCGTGGGAGCTATCCTTATCGGTGATAAATCAGAATTCCTTGAATTCAGGGACCTTATTGCCAACAGGATAGAACTTTCAGATAAGAGATTGCAGCTGCTGCGCTCCGGCAAAAAGGCCACACCTGTTATCGGGAAACTGGTATGCAGCTGTGGCAATGTAGGAGAAGGCAACATCTGCGGAAAGATAAATGAAGGCATTCAGCAATTGGATAGCCTTTGCCAGGCTACAGGCGCGGGATTGGGCTGCGGAAGCTGCAAATCCGAGATCAAAGCTATACTGGAAAGGGAAACAGAAAAAGAGAAAGAAGAAGCGGGGCTTGTATTGCAAGCGGTATAATCATGGTAAAACAAACACAGACAATCAATATCAACTTTACCGGCGGGATCATCTCTCCCGGTTACCTGCTATCCGTACTCGAGATAGCAGCAGCAGCCAGGGTTACCGAAGTACGGTTCAGCCTGCGTCAGCAGTTGCTGCTGGAAGTACCGGTAAAATATCTTGACGAGTTCGAAGAAAGCTGCGCACTGCGTAAGATAGTTTGCCATCCGTACGGAGCCGTGCCTAACATCACAAGCTCTTATCCGGGCGCCGGTATCTTCATTACAGACAGCTGGCTGAGTGAAGGTATTTACAAGGATGTGTTTGACATGTTTGACTACATGCCCGCCCTGAAGATCAATATCTGCGATAGCAGACAAACCTTCACGCCCTTCTTTTCAGGACACATTAACTGGATAGCAGCCGGTCCCGCGCATTACTGGCACCTTTTTATCCGCTTCCCGAAAAGCAGCCGCCTCTTTGCATGGCCATCGCTCGTATACACGAACAATATTGGTCAGCTGAGCTATTGTATTGAATCTATACTGGCGGCAAATGAAAACATCAGCAATGAAAACCTGTATGCACTGGTAAAGGAAAAACTGGACTATGCCGACAGTAACCTGTCGTCAGAACTGGAGCTCCCTCCTTTCCACCTGCCTTACTATGAAGGTTTCAATAAGGACAATAACTCATGGTGGTTGGGAATATACCGAAGGGATGAAGGATTTCCCGTTCCTTTCCTCATCAATCTCTGTACTATCTGCCTGGAAACAAAGACCGGGCAACTGTATGTCACCTCCTGGAAATCGCTGATCATAAGGCATATAGCGCCCGCTCACAGGAAACTGTGGGACTACCTGCTGGGCAAGTACGGTATCAATGTACGCCATGCCGCCAACGAGCTGAACTGGCTGGTGGAAGATAATAATGAAGACGGCCTTGTTATCAAGCGGCATATCATCCGCCACTTTGATAGCGCAGACGTACGTACCTACGGTTTATGCTTTGGGGTCAGGATGAACCCGGGCAGTAATCACTTCGGCTCTATCGTGATCAGCAAACAGGAGAGCAAGAATAAAAGCCGCCTGAAGGGCTTGCAACGGTATGATATACTTTATACGGCCGATTTTAATCCTAACTCAGGTAACCTGGTGCCATACCGTACAGGAGTGGCCAAAGAACACCTGGGGCCTTACATTACTTCCCTTTGCCGCCATTTCTATGAGAGCAATGCTACTACAGATCCGCTGCTGCACTATGTAGCAGGGAAACAGGCAGTTACAGGCGCAGCTCCTACGGGCAGGCAGATACACCAATGCCCGCATTGCTTTACTGTATATGATGAAGCCACCGGCGATCCTGAGCAGGATGTTTCTGCCGGAACACCGTTCTCAGAGCTGCCTTCCGGCTACTCCTGCTCCCTTTGCGGAGCCCCGGGCGCTGATTTCATTATCACCAATACAGCTTCCCTTGGCTGGCTCGCGGACGCACAGGATTAACAATACATTTGCATTTTTCGAATATGCCCTCTGGCGCTATCTTGCACCGGAAAATGCAATTATTTTATCATAAAAAGAGCTTAAACAACTACTAAAACGTTATACAGCTATCGTATTTAGTATTATTTTTGCGGTGCAAATCGCGTAAAAAGAAAAATATGTCTCCTAAATCGGCGCCTGACATCGTTCTTATCGGTGCGGGCATAATGAGTGCAACGCTAGGCGTACTGTTGAAAGAATTACAACCGGAACTGACCATTGAGATATTCGAAAGGCTGGATGTCATAGCAGGTGAAAGTTCGGATGCATGGAACAACGCAGGAACAGGACATTCCGCTTTCTGCGAACTGAACTACACTCCTGAGAAGAATGGAAAGATCGAGACTGGTAAAGCTATCAAGATCGCAGAGTCCTTTGAAGTTTCCAAACAATTCTGGTCTTATCTTGTACAGGAAGGTTGCATTAAATCGCCGGAAGAATTTGTACAAAGCGTTCCTCACATGAGCTTTGTATGGGGAGAAGAAAACGTAGAGTATCTTAAAAAACGTCAGCAGGCGCTGGAAGGTAATAACCTCTTCAAAGGAATGGAATATTCCGAAGATCCCGCAACCATCAGTGAATGGATTCCCCTGGTGATGGAAGGACGCGATCCATCAGAGAAAGTAGCTGCTACCCGTATGGAAGGCGGTACTGATATCAACTTCGGTGCACTCACCCGCTCACTCATCTCCTATCTGCAGGAACAAAACGGTGTTCATCTACATCTTAACCATGAAGTACGCGATATAGAAAAGGAAGAAGACGGCAGATGGTACCTTAAAGTGAAAGACCTCGCTACCGGTAAAAGGAGAAAATTACATACAAAATTTGTTTTCATAGGCGCCGGCGGTGGTTCTCTCCCCTTGCTGGCAAAGTCTGATATCGAAGAAGGTAAAGGTTTTGGCGGTTTCCCTGTAAGCGGGCAATGGCTGATCTGCAAAAATCCTGAGATCATTGAAAGACATGCCGCAAAAGTATATGGTAAAGCTTCAGTAGGCGCTCCGCCCATGTCTGTGCCTCACCTGGATACCCGTGTGATTGACGGTAAGAAGGCCCTTCTCTTTGGTCCATATGCAGGTTTCTCTACCAAGTTCCTGAAAAATGGCTCCTGGCTGGACCTTCCAAGATCTATCAAATTCGATAATATCAAGCCTATGATCAAAGCAGGCCTGGATAATCTTCCACTTACCAAATACCTGATAGACCAGGTAAGACAATCTCCTGAAGAAAGACTGGAAGCATTACAGGCCTTCCTGCCTACTGCAAAAATGGAAGACTGGGAACTGGAGATCGCCGGTCAGCGCGTACAGGTCATCAAGAAAGATCCGGAACATGGCGGTATCCTGGAATTTGGTACTGAAGTGGTAAGTTCTGCAGATGGTTCTATTGCTGCCCTCCTGGGCGCATCTCCCGGTGCTTCCACAGCGGTGTCTATTATGCTGGAATTACTGGAACGGTGTTTTAAATCCAGGTTGCAGACCCAGGAATGGAAAGATAAACTGGAACAGATGATCCCATCTTATGGACAAACGCTTGCTAATAATCCAACGTTGCTGGAACAGGTGAGAGAATGGTCTAATGTAGTGCTGGAGTTAAGGCATAACGAGAAAGTATAGGAACGTTTAAGATATTTTCTTTTAACGCTTTTGCCTTCGGCAAAAGCGTTTTCTTTTTAAATAGAATAGGGGATATGGATATATCCCCTTTTGTTTTAACCTTATCTTATTGTTTCTAAGAGACGAAATTCGTGGGTAAACCATCACAGTTTACCAGGTATCTTCACCATCACCACCACATTCTTCTCAGGCTCAGCCAACACCTCAAATGTGCCATCATGCAGAGAAGCCAGGTACGACATCAGGTAACATATGGGCTGGTGAAGAAGATCATGTTCCCCCTTATTGGAAGAAGGAAAAATATAGTTGGCATAAAACGTTCCCCTTACCAGGAAATGTCCATCTTCAAAACTAAATACTAATTTAGGCTTGGTATGGGTTGTCGAATGCCGGTTCATCCAAAAGTACAGGTTCAGAATCAGCTGCCGGAGCACAGGTTCATCTACATAAGCATCGGCTGCTACTTTGCCTGCCGGTAATTCTGATACAGGCATCAGCAGGCTGGTATAAGGTTCTTCACGTATAAGTTGTCCTAAGAAAAACTGAAGGTTTACTGCCTTCTTTTTTGGCTTGTAAGACTTACTTAATATCTGCTGTATGATCCGTATATTCTGAAGCTGAAAATCCAGCTCTATTACCTGCGATTTTATCGCCTCTGCCTGGCGTGTGATCTTCCCCCCCATTGCCTTTCCATCATATAACACTATAAGTTCTACGCTGGACAGGATACTTGCTATAATAGATTTCAACTCATGAAAAATGTCCTCTATCAGCCGGTTGTCGTCAAGGAAATTATGTGCAGACACAGAAGTTTTCATTAAACGATGTTTACAGGCTCCCCTGAAGTTGACTCCGGTTTCTCCTGACTACCGGAGTGTAAAAATAACACTTAAGCTGCTTTCTTTTCTATCAATATTCTTACTAATATCAGTAAAATATGCTATAAGGAATGTTAAAATGCATTCTTATCTCCCTTAATCGTGTTAAACACAGTAAGAAAAATAATGCGCAGATCAAGAGATACAGACCAGTTTTCCATATACCATATGTCATGCTCTATACGTTTGCGCAGATGCAGTTCGTCCGTGATCTCGCCACGATAGCCATTTACCTGCGCCCAGCCTGTAATGCCAGGTTTCAGGAAGTGACGTATCATATATTTCTGAATAATAGCAGAATATTCTTCCGTGTGTTTCAGCATGTGCGGACGCGGACCAACAATTGACATATCACCCAAAAGCACATTCAGAAACTGCGGCATTTCATCAAGATTCGTCTTACGCAAGATACGTCCTATACGTGTAAAGCGACGGTCATTTCTTGTTGCCTGCTTCGAGTTGGCATCATTGTTCACATACATACTTCTGAACTTAAGACACCTGAATGTTTTATTGTTACGGCCGGTACGGTGTTGCACAAAGAAAATCGGCCCCCTGGATTCCAGCCTTACCAGCAATGCCAGCAAAGGTATCAGCCAGCTCAGTATAAAGATCGTTACACCTGCGCTGAACAGCAGGTCAAACATGCGTTTCCTGATCCTGTTGGCAATATCGTCCAGTGGCTCCGAACGCAGCGAAATGATAGGAATATTATCCAGGTAATCTACATAGATCTGGCGGTTCACAAACATCCTGAAATCCGGTACAAAACGGAAACGGATAAAGTGCTTCTCGGCCTCATGCGCCAGCGTGTACAGGTAAGGAAACTGCTCAGGAGATAATGTTGAATAGATCTCCTTGATGTTGTTTGATTGTGCATAAGGAATACAATCCTGCAGACTACCTATCACAGGATAGTAAGAAAGCTCATGCACATTGCTGGATTCCTCAAAATAACCTTCAAAACGAAGATTGCTTTTACGGCTCTGCAGGTTGTCTACCAGCTGCTTGGAAAGGTCGTTATAGCCTACTATCACAACCTTGCGCTCTATTTCTTTTCTGTGCAGGATGTAATTGGTAAGCATATAGAAGAACAACCTGTCCATCAGCACCACTATCACAAACAATATGCAATAAGAAGCAATAAAAATACGGTTATATGCTTCCTTGGTAAGGAAAACGAAGATCAGCATCAGCAGTATGTAAAGCATAAGGCTCTGCATCAGCTTTTTCACAATCCTTTCTACAGACATCTGCTGGCTCATAAAATAGATACCGGTTGTGTACAGGGCAACTATCCATGACAGGTTGGAAGCCATCAGGAAGGTATCTTTGTTTACGTCAACAGGTATACCGTTCTGCTGTGTCCAGTAGTGAGTCAAAAAGAAAAATGCGTTCAGGCAGACAAAATCCAGTACCAGGATCTGGATGCTGCATATTTTAAGATATCTGTCCAACATAGTTGACAAGGTTGAAATACGTTAACTAACTACCACTGCTTCTTCAAAGCGTGACATGATCTTCCCTACAGCCAGGTGGGTTTCAGCATAAGAGCGGCCATTCATGGCAATATCTGATACATTGTCCTGTACTGCCCTGACAATTCCTTCTGTCAGTGCCTGCTGGTCTTCTGCATTAACCAGTATGCCCATGTTATACCTGCTTACCAGGTCATGCAGACTGGTGCCGTTGTTTGCAGTGATCAGCGCCAGACCGCCAACAGCCAGTATAGTTGTCAGCTTGGAAGGCATCACCAGGTCGCTTGCATTGGCTTTCTGTATCACCAGATGCACATCCGCCATATTCAGGAACTGGTTAAAACGTTCAAATGGCTGCAGAGGAAAGAAGATCACATTTTCCAGGTCCATAGATTCTGCCATTGCTTTCAGCTTTTCCTTATAAGGCCCTGAACCGCAGATCAGGAACTTCAGGTGCTTATCTGCACGCAATGTATCTGCTGTATGCAGGATAGCTTCCAGCCCCTGCTTTTCGCCGATAGCACCGGAATAAAGAATGATCTTATCTGTTGCGGCAAACCCATATCCTGTCTTCAATGCAGCCTTTCCTTCCAGTGGATGGAACAAAGTCACATCAACCCAGTTAGGGAAGAAAAAGATATCCTTTCCGGCTTTCTCTCCTATCTTACGCATCATACCATCAGAAATACTGCTCACTACATCCGCCTGTCTGAAGATGTAACGCTCCAGCTTAAACAGCATTTTTATCAGCCGCGGAGATTTGATCATATTCAGATCTCTTGCTGCTTCTATCTGCATGTCCTGGATATGGTAAAGGAATCTGGCTCCTTTGAATTTCTTGTACAGTACTGCCAGTAATCCCAGGTGGAAAGGCGGCACCACGGCAACTACCACATCAAATTTCTTACGGGGTAATAACTGTATAACTTTGAAGAAAGCAGACGTAAAAAATGAAAAGTCCAGTATGATACGTTTCATCCCCGAAGGCTTGCCTGGCACATACTGCGGGCAACGGTAAACTGTTATCTTCCCTCCCTGTGCATTGCTTTCCGTCACTTCTTTCTTATACCAGTTCTTATGCTTATCATATGGCGGCTGTACCTTCCATTCGGGGTAATAAGGATAGCTGGTAATAACTGTGCAATCATAACCTTGTGCTGCCAGCCATTTGATCATTTCACCGTTGTACTTGCCTATACCTGTTGGTTCCGGAGAAAAATTACCTCCTATCAGTAATACTCGCTTCGACATAAGGGTTGCTATATTTCTATTTCTATTTTTCTGTTAACGCCCACCTCGGCTTTATAAACACCAGCGGATTACCTTTAAACACTCCGTTTGATGTTACAGAAGCAGTTACTACAGAGCCTGCACTGATCACAGTATCTACTCCAACGGTCACTCCCGGCCCTACAAACGTGCAGGCGCCTATCCAACAGCCGTCCATCAGTACAATAGGTCCGTTCCTGTAAGGCATAGATGGCTCCCTGTAGTTATGGTTACCTCCGCAAATAAATGCACGCTGTGAAATACACACATTACTGCCTATCTGTAAAGGCTCGAAATTGAGCAGGAATGCCTCCTCCCCCAGCCACACATCATCACCTATCTCCAGTTTCCATGGAAAATGAATGTTAACCCTCGGCTTGATCACTACACCACGTCCTACCTTTGCACCAAACATGCGCAAAAGCCGGGCTTTAATGCCGGAAGGTACCGGAAAGGCAGTCATGAAGAAGAACATCTTCACCATGTACCAGGTAACTTCCTTTAATTTCCCTGCACCACGGTCAAGCCCCTCTGAAGCATCAAAATCCTTCAGACGTACCTGCGACTGTGATAAGTAAAAATTGTTCATTATTATCAGGAATTTTTATAAGTATCTATAATATTCTTTGCTACAAACCTGTGAAACAGGCAGAGTCCCAGGTAAGCGCCCAGCACGTTCAGCAGGACATCATCAGAATCGTAAACGCCTATCTTTAACGTAAGCTGTAACAGTTCAATACTCAGGCTCAGTAAAAAGGCAATAACAACTATTCTGAATTTATTGGCAGGAAAGCCAGACAAAGCCCCTCCCAAAAAACCAAGAGGCATAAACAGCAGGATATTTCCGAAAAGGTTCAACAGGAAAAGACTCCAGTAATAGCGGGAACTACCTGCCTCAATCATCATTTCATAGGTACCTTTCAGAGGTATCCATCTTGGCGCACTGTAGTGCTCTCCACCGGTCCTCGATGGCTCAAGGAACACGACATAGATCAATGCCAGTAAGTAAACGACCAATGCAAATATTACCTTACGCTTTTCTAATCTCATCCCTGCCTTAATCTGTTATTGCGTTTAAATTCATACATCTTGGCATCTACCAGGAACCTGTACCAGAACCCCTGTAAGAAGTGCCATACCAAACCGGCGCCACCATCCAGGAACCCGAACAGGAAGAAGTAACGATAGATGAAGTAAAAGAAAGGCCGCATGAACAATGGTATCTTGCTGTATACTTTCTCTTTGATCCATCTTTTCCTGGACGCCTGCTCGCCTGTCAGCGAAACGTCTACGTTATTGGAAGATACTGTACGCTGCTCAATGTCCAGCAGGTCCTTCACTTCCCTCGATGCATAGTTGTTCTGCTTATGCGTCCACCAGGTAAGATCATTCAGGTTATGATCTACCATATCATATTCCAGACTTTCCGTTTCTCCCTTTTCCAGTACCACGTGTTCATCCATTGCCCTCTCTTCCAGCTTTGCCGTACCTGTACGCCAGATACGCAGCAGGCGGTGAGGATAGAAGCCTCCGTAGCGCATCCATTTATCCATGAAGATCACCCTGCGTTTAATGATATAACCACCTGTTTCAGGTTTGGCCTTAGGGATCTTTTCATTGATCTCATTTATCAGCTCGTCCAGCAGGTATTCATCACAATCCATGCGCATAGTCCATGTGGTGGTGATGTTACAGTTATCCAACGCCCAGTTGAACTGGTCTGAATGATTGTTGGGCCAGGCCCTTTGAAAAACTTCCACACCCAGCAGCTTCGCAATTTCAACTGTACGGTCTGTCGAGAAACTATCTACAATGATGATCCTCTCTGCTACCTTTTTCAGATTCTGTATACACCGTGTAATGTGTTTTTCCTCATTGAATGTGAGGATAACGACTGTAATAGAGTTGGACACCTTTATTATTTTGACTTGTATAATTCGATATATTTATTCACCAGCACCTTGCTGTCGAAATCCCGCTTCATCAGCACCGGCGCCGCTGCAGACATAGCCGGCAGCCGGCCTCTTTCACTGTACACTTTATTCAGTGTGTCTTTGATGTTTTCCGGGTCAATAGTACATACCCAGCCCAGATCATTGTCTGATATATATCTGCTCAGTCCCACCATATTGCTGATCAGCACAGGTGTTCCCATACCGAGCGATTCTATTACGATGTTGGCGAAATTTTCATTGTAGGATGTCAGCGCCATCAGGTCATGTTCACGCAGCAGTTTGAATTTCGCATCACCGTAAACAGGGCCTGCCCACGTAATACGGCCAGCTATACCCAGTGTATGTGTAAGCTGTTCCAGCTGCTGTTTGTATTCATCCTTGTACGGCCCTGCTATGGTCAGCCTGTAAGGGAAAGCTACTTTGCTCAATCCTTCAAATAAAAGCTCCAGACCTTTCTTAGGGTCCACCCTGCTTAAAAAAAGCAACCTGAGCTCTTCCTGGGAACCTCCGTTCTTTCCTATGTCGGTCAGCTCAGGAACATTCACGAAGTTGAAGATCTCAGCCACCTGAGACGAGGGATAGAGTTTCTTTATCTCGTTCACTTCAGCAAATGACGTAGCATGAAATTTCACCTTCGACAGTAAGGGGTTACCTACCACCCCCTGTATCACCTTCTTCTGAAAATTATGGTTTGTCTGAATAACATAATCGCTCAGCATTCCTCTCGGAGAAACAACAGGTCTTACCCTTCTCACAAAACAAACCAGTAAAGTGAAGATGCTTACAAGGTTCCACCAGGAATGGATATGTACTGCATCGTATTTTTTAATGTTACGGAACAGGAACCATATCAGCCCTGGTGTAAAATGCGTATGGTCCTTTGTGTACCGTTTAAAATAAACTGTATCCACACCATCTACCTGCTGTACCACACCCGTTGGTACGTTCAGTTCATCTTTCCCGTTGGCAGTAGTGGTGATCACCGTTACTTTATGCCCATCTGCCACCAGCTGCTCACACAGGGCTGAACTGGAGTAAATAGGACCTCCGTACACATATGCAGGTTTGTAAGAGGGGATTATATGAAGGATATTCATCTAGTTATCTTTTTCCAGTATTTGCCGGTAAATATTTTCAATCCTGTTCAGTGCAAGCGCAGCATCAAACCTCTCTGCATTGGCAATACCGGCAGCCACTACTGTGGCTCTTTCTTCCGGTTGCATGGTGGTGATACGTTCTACCGTACTTGCCGCGTTCTGTGCCCATGCCGCTATATCGGCCATCTGGCGGGGCATTCTTGGTAACAGGAAAGCAGCGTTACCTGCTACTTCCGTCATTGGCGCTTCTTCCGTAGTGATAACCGGAGCGCCTGAAGCCATCGCTTCTGCAATAGGCCATCCAAATCCTTCAGCCAGGGAAGGGAAGATGAAGACCGTAGCACCGGAATAGACCTTCTTCACAAAAGCATCGTCCTTTCCTGTCAGTGTATGAATGTCCTGTTTATATATGGAAGAAGCTATCCTTTCTTCCAGCTGCCTGTTAGGCCTGGCGCCTATCAGCAGCAAGGGCAATTGCTGTTTTGTCTTTGAGCGCCATGCGTCATAGATCTCTACCACTCCTCTCCTGTTCTTATACCATTGATTACCGCCCACATGCAGCAGGTAGCCTTTTGCCAGGTCTATCCCCGTCTGTCCTGCCAGCTGCGCTCTCAGAACCTCTACATCCTGCTGGGGAGTAAATGATTGTGTAAGACCGTTATATACTACTTCAGACACCTCCGGTGTGAAACCCAGGAACTGGTGCAGGTCCTGCTTTGTATTGCCGGAAATGGAAATAAAGTTCTGTGCCTGCCTGTACCCATTGCGGATATATGCCTGGTAGCGCTGCCCTGTCCAGCTGGTCGGATTTTCTTCAATAGTCCCTGCTGCGCTGCGCTGGGCAAGGAAGTCATGGCAATGTACCACATGTGGCCTGTCTGCTACCAGTGGCACCCATGGCCCTAAAGCATGGTCTGTAAAAACGAAAAGAGTATCTGCCCCACAATCCCTGATACGCTTTTTTACTGCCGCAGGAAAGATGATGTACTGATCAGCATATCCCATCCACTTTTTCAATGGACCTGGTACCGGCATTTTGTATGATACCGGCTCCGGTGACCATAACTCTATTTTATGTCCGCGGCTCTCCATTCCTCCCGACAACCATTTTGCATACCGGGGCATGCTTTGTGAACCGAGAAAGGAAGGATGCGTAAAAAAAACTATGTTCATCTGATTATACCGTTGCTAATTTATTTCGCCCGAAGATCTTCCTAAAGTCTGCTATCGATCCTAAAAAGAGTGCACGGCCTATTTCCATATTGTTTAACAGGTAATAGCCTCCCATAGATACTGTTACTGCAACCAGGAAACGTAATACCGGACTGGTAATGGAAAGATGTTCAAGCATTATGAGCTGTACCGGCTGATGCAGGTACATCACTATCATCGATGCTTTTCCCAGCTCACTCAATGGTTTGCTGACAAAAACGGAATGCTCTGTCAGCTTTGCTATCTCTATCAAACCAAAAATGATCATAAGAGCTGAAAGAAGTGTGACGAATGGAATTCCATAACGGCCACTCTTCATTTCATATATATTTTCCGGATAGTACCAGGTAAGTACAAATGCACCTGCCATCATTAATATCCATACCCATTTAAATTTTGCCATCTCTGACTGGCAACTCTTATAAAGATAGCCGGTATAGAAGATGGGAATTGCTGCAAACACCACATCTGCATTCCATGGTAACCAGAAAGATGGCAACCATCTGTTCAGTGCATAGCTGATAAGCAGGCACACAAACATTAACCAGGCAATGAACGTTCTCTTTACATTATTCACCAGGTAGTTCATTAGCTGCTGCACCAGGAAAAAGCACGTTATATACCAGAACACAGCACACCATCCTACCAGGTAACGGCCTCCCAGCACGGGCCGGGCAAATGCTTCCTTCAGTGATTCCTTGTTATCCAGGTACTCGCTGACCTCGCATGGCACATATATAAGACAGAGAAAAACCACATATGGCACCAGCAGGTGAAATGCCTTTTTTGTGAAGAATTCCCTGCTGTTTTCAGAAGGTTTAAATAAAAAACCACCTATGAAAAAGAACAGTGGCATATGAAATATATAAAGGTATTTTGCAACCGGATGCGGGAATATATGCCCGGCCGCTACTGTTAAAATGCCAATGCCTTTCAGCGCATCGATCCATCCCACTCTGGCAGGTCCGCTTGTTGTATTGGTCATGGTTTTAGGATATGATATGAGATTAATCATTGTCACGTAATGCAGCAAGGATCAGCGCGCCGGTAAAAGCAGAAAAGCCCAGGGCAGTAGGCTGGCTCCAGCCACCCTGCGCTACCAGCAGGAATCCTGCACTTAGCAGCATCCATGGCAGCGCATCCCCTCCACGCAGCTTGCGCAGTGAACGGGTAAGCATGTTAAATGCCAGTCCCACACGTATAAAAATAACGCCCAGACCAAGTATGGGTCCAAGCTCACCTATAGTCCTGGCCCACTCTTCTTCTGCAATCAGAAAGGTCCTGTTCCCTGACAACAGCATCGCCCCCACGTTTGTACCCATCCCCAGGCCATATCCAAAGAAAGGCATTTCAGAAGACGACGTCAGGGCTGTGATCATTCCTCCCAGGAAACGGTCCAGGAAAACCCCTTCAAGACCACCTTCACTTTCATTAGCATCCGTGAAACGTGACATAAATACTTCCGTAGCAGCACTGAACATGCTTGTCTGGCTGAGTATTACCATCACCAGCACCAACCCTACTGCCGCCGCTATCAGCTTCCCTACATACTCCGGGTTACTGGAACCTGCAAATGCCAGGAAAAGCACGGTGATAATTACCTGGAAAAGTAAGGCCCTGCTGATAGCGACCGGTATAGCAAATATCAATGCACATGTAGCTGCTATCAATATCCAGCGTTTGATAATACCCTCGTTCTTCAGCCAGAAATAAAATATAAATGAAGCAGCAAAACTGAAGAACAATGTAGTACCATTAGTAAATGAAAATGTTCCAGGCGGACGGAAATAGCCCATTGCCCCACTGAAACCGGCGCCTTCCATATCGCCGCCTACACCCCTGTTCACCCAGGCAGACTGCGGACTGTTAAACTGCAACGTGATCAATATAGCCATGGGTATAGCTATGATAACCGTTGCCTTTCCTAATTGCAATATGTCTTCCTTTGTAAAAATGCTCGCTATTACAAACATCAGGGGGAAATGTATGAGCAGGATACGGGCGCCATACAGCGCAACAAACAGGTTACCATGTCCTACCGTCACAGCAGCTATCAGGCTTATCACGCCTGTAATAACCATTAATGTCATATAATTGGAAGGACGGATCATTCCCCGGTGCCAGGTTATTATTATCAGCCACAGGGCAACCGGCTCACGTGCCAACAGCAAAGGAGAAGCCAGAAAAGGGAGGAACCATTTTCTCAGGGCGCCTTCAAATACCAGCAACAGAAAATACAGCCATACACCCTGTTTCAGGCGTAACATCAGTTTCTCTGATGCCCTGTCATTCAGTCGCTGATATCGCATGGATGCCGCCGCACTCTTCCTCGCAGCCAGTGATGTATTATCCTGGTATCCCATCTTTACTGATACGTAATAATTAAGCTTTTAAAATTGCTGTTGCCAGTTCCTTCCCATAAACCTCCCATGGCCGGCTACGCGCCTTCTCCATGGCTGCCAGGCCTGCTTTTGCTATCTGGTCTGGGGCATGCACTAATCCTGTTATTGTATTGTATAATGATTCTGTAGATCCGGCTTCTATCAGCCAGCCATTCTCTCCGTTTGTAATGAGATCAGGACCGGCAGTACGGTCTGTCGTTATCACCGGCGTGCCTTGCGACATTGCCTCTGTTATAACCAGGCCAAATCCTTCAAATAATGAAGGGAAAAGCAGCACATCATGTGCTCTCATCGTCTTAAGTATCTCTGCATGCGGCAGGCTGGGTATCCACTTATGTTTTGCCAGTGCCGCATTCAGCGGTGCACAGTCTTCCGTTGCCTTTCTGCCTACCACTGTAAGACTTACAGCATCGCCCAGCTTATCTACCGCCGCAAACATGTCTGCAATACCTTTACGCTGTGATA
The DNA here is from genome assembly GCF_009758205.1 of Chitinophaga tropicalis. Taxonomy (GTDB): domain Bacteria; phylum Bacteroidota; class Bacteroidia; order Chitinophagales; family Chitinophagaceae; genus Chitinophaga; species Chitinophaga tropicalis. The sequence continues at coordinate 106,667 of NZ_WRXN01000015.1, read as the reverse complement.
AACCACCCACAAATAACAACCGCAAAGGCCTTCCGGATATCTTTTCATATTCCCTGCTGCCGTTCACAGCCGGGAATCCATATGGTATTACTTCTACCGGTCCCAGTCTGCCCGGGTAATCTTTCAGCGTTTTACCTGTAAAACTGCTGGCAACAAAGATCCTGTCAGCCAGTTTCAGTTCTTCCTCCTTACGTGACAGCTTGGTTTCAGAAGATGTCAGCCCCCTCATTGTATTGCCCCATTCCGGCCACCGCTCTCTTTCAAGCCCCAGCAGTCGTTGTGAAGTACGCCAGTAGCCAATAGGCAGATCGTATAAACACTTCAGTCCAAGTCTTTTTGCTTCGCGGAAAGTGTACATCGCTCCATCCTCATAAGCATATACTGCATTCACTTTCTCTGCCATCCCTGTCAGCTGCGAAGTAAGCCGCCTGTCTATACTGTGATACACAGCATCTACAGAAAAGATCCCGGTCTCATTCCTGGTAAGTCCGGCCAGGCCTGCTTTTGCAGACAATAACCTTCCCAGCTCCCACCAGGGCCAGGTCTTTACAAATGGCTGCAGCCTTGATTCAAACCGGCGGCGGCGTATTTCCGACAAAGATTTTATTCCACCCAGGCGGTCAAGAGTACTACCTGGAAATGAAGCAATAGCCGTATAAAATCCAGACAACAGATCAGCATCAGCCAATCCCGCTACCGCGGCCCTTACATTTGCATTTCCGGTTGGGTGAGAAATTATGACCATGTATTATTCTATGAATGGTTAACTATCCGTTTACTCTGTAAATCTTTATAAGACTGTAGGTAGTGTACATCGCCACCTGTATCACTTCTATCATGATATTCATTACCAGTACTCCTCCTACAGATGATACGTCAAGAAAAATAATACCCAGTATAGTAGAACCGATACTTACAGGTATTGAAATAAACGGGTTGATAGCCCAGCCCCTGCTGGTAAAAAGAGAAAACGTCGACGCCGCAATAATGGCCAGGCAGGCAATGATCATCTTCAGCACTACTTCCCTGTTCAGGCCCATATAGTTGGGACCAAGCACCATCAGTATCTGGGAAGAAAATATCCAGGACGCCAGTACAATGAAAATGCCCAGCACCACCAATCCCCCCTGTATCTGCAGGAAACGGCGCAATAACAGGCCCCTGTCATTCGCTAACCGGGAAAATCTTGGCAGGATAACAGTACCAAACATTATTGTGATGAAACTGATAACCATAGATAACCTGTCCAACGCACCCAGTTGAGCTATCCCTCTTGTAGTACCGAAAATGGAAATAAGCCATATAGTGATCTGACTGGAAAGACAGGTATAGATACCCATAGGCAGCAAACGCTTCACCAGTTTCAGGATATCCTTCCTGATCTGTGGGTCAGGAGGCTGGTGCCAGTCGGCATACGGAGAGGAAATTTTCCGGAGATTGATATTTCCCCATATCTGTGGCAGACCTCCTGCCAGGATGGCCACAAAAGCCCAGGGAAACACGAAAATGGTCAGCATCAGTAATGCCAGCCTCATGATATTCATGAGTACCTGGTTCTTCTGCAAAGGCGCAATATCCTGCCTTAATTTTGGCGCTATCTGCAGCAAGGTGCCGGACAAGGCCATGAAGAAGGTAGGTATCAGGGAGAGAATGATCAGCGTTGCCATCAGCCAGCTCGCATTATGATGCATGAGCAGGTATAATAAGATAGGCACTGAAACCAGCAGGCTGCCTACAGCAAATTTCCTGCGCAGGTCCATTCCTGTAGCCATTACTATTCCCAGCTCTTTACGGTCCTGCCACACTTTCCCGCCATGCGCCATTACACCGGTCGAGATCCCGCCATCTGCCAGTATAGACATTGTTCCCAGCAATGTATTGGCTAATGTATATAAAGCATATTCTTCCGGCTGCAGCATACGTATCACAAGGATACCGCTCACAAGACTTATCACCTGTATAAGGATCTGGGCAGATCCCGTCATAGTAACAAGCTTCACCCATTCAAATGCCTTGCTGTATTTCGGATTTTCCGATAGTTGATTAAATACTCTCCGCATATAATGCTATAACAGCAAGTCTTATCCTGCCAGTTGTTCCCACTGTGTTTTACTGTCCTTCCTGAATAATTCAACATCGCAGGCTACCATTTCACTCACCAGCTCCTGCAGGTCATACTTAGGTTCCCATCCCAGTTTAGTCTTGGACTTGGTAGGATCGCCTATCAGCAGTTCCACCTCTGTAGGACGGAAATAAGCAGGATCTACTGCTACTACTTCCTTACCTATAGGCAGGATAAATTCTTTATTGCGGCAGGCAGTTACCACAGCCACTTCATCAACGCCTTTGCCTTTGAACTCGAGCTCTATACCTACTTCATCAAATGCCATGCGTACAAAGTCACGTACCGGGGTGGTAATACCAGTAGCTATTACATAGTCGTCCGGTGTGTCCTGCTGCAGGATACGCCACATTGCGTCCACATAATCCTTTGCGTGTCCCCAGTCGCGGCGTGCATCCAGGTTACCCAGGAACAGCTTATCCTGCAATCCCAATGAAATTGCTGCTACCGCACGGGTGATCTTGCGTGTTACGAAAGTTTCTCCACGCAGCGGACTTTCGTGGTTGAACAGGATACCGTTGCACGCAAACATGCCATAAGCTTCCCTGTAGTTCACTGTGATCCAGTAAGCATACAGTTTTGCAACCGCATAAGGAGAACGGGGATAGAAAGGTGTGGTTTCCCTTTGTGGTACCTCCTGCACCAGTCCGTATAACTCAGATGTGCTGGCCTGGTAAACCTTCGTCTTCTTCTCCATTTTCAGGATGCGGATAGCCTCCAGTATACGCAGCGTACCAATACCATCAGCGTTGGCTGTATATTCAGGTGTGTCAAAGCTCACTTTCACATGGCTCATAGCAGCCAGGTTATAGATCTCATCAGGCTGTGTTTCCTGGATAATGCGGATCAGGTTAGTGCTGTCCGTCATATCACCGTAGTGCAGTTTGAAACGTACGTTCTCGCTGTGCGGGTCCTGGTAGAGATGGTCTATCCTGTCTGTGTTGAGCAGTGAAGCACGGCGTTTTACACCATGCACCATATACCCCTTTTCTAATAATAATTCTGACAGATATGCACCGTCCTGTCCATTTACACCGGTTATTAAAGCAACTTTCATACTGATAATTTTTTTATTTGAATGTGGGGAATATGATTAACTGTTAGAGAGAACGCCAACTGTTGATTGAGACAGGCCTATGCTGTAGCATGTAAATCCTTGTTTATGCAGATAGGCGTTATCATAGATGTTCCTTCCGTCAAAAACAACAGATGCTTTCAGCAGTTGTTTCACGCGCGGCCAGTCAGGCAGGCGGAATTCATTCCATTCTGTTACAAGCAATACAGCGTCTGCGCCAGCTGCCGCCTCATACATGTCTTTGCACCATTTAACACTGTCTTTCAGTGTTTTTCCTGCTTCATGCATTGCAACAGGATCGAATACCTGTACAGTTGCACCTGCTTCCAGCAGGGAGTTGATCAGCACAAGGCTGGATGCCTCACGCATGTCGTCAGTGCCTGGCTTGAAGGAAAGCCCCCACATTGCAAATGTCCTGCCCTGCAGCAGTCCGTCAAAATGTTTATAGATCTTGTTAAAGAGTACTTTCTTCTGATCATTGTTCACTGCCTCAACAGCTTCCAGGATACGCAGGCCGTGACCATATTCCTTACCGGTTTTCACCAGCGCCTTCACATCTTTCGGGAAGCAGGAACCGCCGTAGCCTATACCAGGATAAATAAAGCTGGTGCCTATCCTCGCATCACTGCCTATACCTTTACGTACCTGGTTAACGTCAGCTCCTACCAGTTCACACAGGTTGGCTATATCGTTAATGAAAGATATCTTGGTAGCCAGCATAGCGTTGGCGGCATATTTTGTCATTTCTGCGGAAGCTATGTCCATGAAGATGATAGGACGGCCATTCAGCAGGAAAGGATGATATAATTGTTCCAGTGTTTCTTTTGCACGGTCTGTGTTCACTCCCACCACGATACGGTCAGGCTTCAGGAAGTCCTGTACAGCAGCGCCTTCTTTCAGGAACTCAGGGTTGGAAGCTACATCATAATCGATCAGCGCACCTCTGTCCAGCATAGCCTGTTTGATCTCCCTGTTCACTTTCACCGCTGTACCAACAGGCACTGTGCTCTTGGTCACTACTACGAGATAGTCGCTCATATTTGTGCCTATTTCCTTTGCCACCTGCAGTACATATTGCAGGTCTGCACTGCCGTCTTCACCCGGAGGTGTACCTACCGCAATAAAGGCGATGGTTGCACCACCTATTACTGAAGCAAGATCAGTGCTGAAAGATAAGCGTCCGTTCTGGTAGTTACGACTTACTATTTCTTCCAGTCCCGGTTCATAAATGGGCAGGATACCTTTCTGAAGATTATTGATCTTTTCAGCATTCACGTCCACACAAACCACCTGGGTACCTACTTCTGCAAGGCAGGCACCGGTAACCAGACCAACATAACCTGTTCCTATAACAATTACTTTCATCCTAACAGTTTGAATAAATCAGTTAATTAAATTGTTTAAAGGGCAACCATGTGCCGTTTGTGAAGGAAGTCAGCATATGCCTGTACCAGTCCTTCTTTCAGTTCTACACTATGTTTCCAGCCAAGGGAATGCAGTTTGGACACATCCATCAGTTTGCGCGGTGTACCATCCGGCTTGCTCCTGTCAAACAGCAGATCGCCTTCATAGCATACTACTTCCTTTACAGTCTCTGCCAGTTCCCTGATGGTCAGGTCTTCACCCGTGCCGATGTTAACCAGTTCCTTTTCATCATAATGCTGCATAAGGTATACACAGGCGGATGCCAGGTCGTCTGCAAAGAGGAATTCTCTTTTAGGAGTACCACTCCCCCACACTGTAACACTGGGTTTGCCGGCCTCTTTCGCTTCATGGAAACGGCGGATCAATGCCGGCAGCACGTGAGAGTTTTCAGGATGGTAATTATCACCGATGCCGTATAGGTTGGTAGGCATAACACTGATAAAGTTGCATCCATACTGGTCCCGGTAAGCCTCACACATTTTGATACCAGCTATTTTGGCAATAGCGTAAGGTTCGTTTGTTTCTTCCAGCGGACCTGTAAGCAGGCTGCTCTCCGTCAATGGCTGTGGCGCCATTTTAGGATAGATGCAGGAACTCCCCAGGAACATCAGCTTTTTCACACCATGCTTCCAGGCAGCGTTTATAATGTTGGCTTCCATCATAAGGTTATCGTACAGGAACTCTGCACGGTAAGTATTGTTAGCATGGATACCACCTACTTTGGCTGCTGCCAGGAACACATAATCCGGTTGATGGGCAGCGAAGAAATTATTTACGTCTGCCTGAGAACGCAGGTCCAGTTCCCCGGAACTTCTCGTCAACAGGTTGTTATATCCAAGCGTCTTCAGTCGCCTGGTTATTGCGCCGCCTACCATTCCACGGTGGCCGGCTATATATATCTTGTCGTCTAGTTGCATAAGGGCTGATTTGGATTAGAGTAACTCCGGTCTGTTTTCTTTTACCCACTGATGCAGTTGCTTTATTTCCTGTCCCTTTCCTTTCTGCAGGATCAGCAATGCTTCAGGAGTATTTACTACTACTACGTTCTCTACACCTACCAGTGCTACCAGCTTATCTTTACCGATCACCATACTGTTTACAGGATCACTTTCTATAAATACTGCCTGGTTGTTACTATAGCGGTAATGATTTGCCAGGGCTTCTGCCAGGGCTTCATATCCGCCTACATCACTCCACTGCATGGCGCTGGGCACCACCTTTACAATGCTGCTCTTCTCCAGTACAGCATAATCTATACTGTCTGAAGGAATGGCTTCCATAGCAGGCAGGGGAATGCTTCCTGTTCTCTTCCATATCTCCGCAGCTTCTGCCGCTGCATAGTAGATCTCAGGTGCATACTGCTGCAATTGTTGTAACAATACGCCGGCCTTGCCGCAGAAGATACCGCTGTTCCACAGGTAATCGCCGCTTTTCAGCATAGCTTCTGCAGTTACAGCATTTGGTTTTTCTGTGAAACGTACTACATCATGACCGGCATACTGGATATAACCATATCCTGTTTCAGGATATGCAGGCTGCAGTCCTATCGTTACAAGATGCCCTTCAGCCGCCAGCTCTGCGGCTTTGCTGATGGTATCAGTATAGATGTCCGGAGTTCCTATCAGGTGATCTGCGGGAGTGATCAGGAGTATTGTTTCAGCATCTGCGGTAAAAGCAGAAAGTGCAATAGCAGCCGCTGTATTACGGCCTACCGGCTCTGCCATCAGCTGTACATTATCTGCACCTGCTTCCTGCAGCTGTTTGGTAACCATTTCCGCCTGCTGTTCATTTACTACTGCAACAACACCATCACAGAAAGTGCCGTTACGCTGCCATGTGAGCTGTAACAGACTTTGTCCGTCAAACAGGGGAAGTAGTTGTTTTGGTGTCTGCCGGTTGGATAGTGGCCACAGACGGGTTCCTGACCCTCCACATAATAAAACGTGTAGCATACTTAGGTGTTGGTATAAATTATGAGGTAACTTACAGCTGGGCGTTGACTGGCGCACCGATATATTCGTTGCTCCTGTTAAGCAGCATAACCTCGCTGGTTTTCACCGTAGCGATCAGTGAAAAGCCCATGCTGTACAGCACTGCTTTCACTGTATTCTTTCCGGTTTCTACCACTCTTCCACGCTGGTGCATCAGCGGTCCGGCTGTGATCTGAATAAGATCATTTTCATGAATGGGAAATCTTTCCACCTCTACATCCTGGTATTCCTGGAGGAAACGCTGGATCAGTTCAATTTCATGGTCAGGGATCCTGGCAGGCTTACCCAGCCAGTAAACGAAATTCACAACGCCACTTGTTTCACGTACCGCCGTTTTCATATCTTCCGGGATACGTACAAATACATAAGATTTGAAAAGAGGCTCTTCCACAACTTTTTTCCGGTCGCTCCATTGATGTGTTACCCTGTTCAGCGGGCAATAACTTTCAATTTGCTTGCGGGCCAGTGTGTCAGCCACTTTTTTCTCCCATCTTGGCTTGGTGTACAGCGCATACCATGTGTTCGTCTTCTGTTCCATGTGAGTGGGTTTTAAGGTTTTTTTAAAGCATGATCAGATAAGGTGGAAAATACAAAGGCAGGATGAAGTTGGCATTGATTTGAGCAGGCATAGCTTCGCCTCCTCAGTCACATGAGTGTACTTAATCGGTTATTATACTCTAAAGTGCAACAGGCATTTTACCGCCTGCTCCAACATTATTCCCTGTTGAAAATCTTAGTGAAACGCCCTTTCTTCGCCGAACCGTTCTTGTGCTCTTCGGTGTACCCGTAACCGTATCCCTGGCCGTTACCATAACCGTAACCATTGCCATAGGCATAACCGTAACCAGGCACTCCACGCATCTTCAGCCCGTTAAACACAATGTTCAGTTTACCCAGATCTCCCTGTTCATACAGCTCTTCGATCATCTTCAGGTGGAACTTGGGAGTTCTCTCATGACGCACTACGTAAATGGTTGCGTCAGCAAACGGGGCCAGCAGGCGCGCATCTGTTACAGGCGCAACCGGGGCTGTGTCAATAATGATATAGTCGAATGTAGCTCTCAGTGTTGCCAGCAGGTGCTCCAGCCTTCCATTCAGGATCAGCTCCGTAGGATTGGGAGGAATAATACCGGCAGACAGCAGGTAGAGATGCTCATTCCCTTCAATAGGTTTCTTCAGGATATCACCCAATACGGCCTGACCCACCAGGTAATTACTGATACCCGGGTGATGCGGTACGTTGAGTATTTTACTTACTTTAGGTTTTCTAAGGTCAAATTCAAGTATCACTACTTTCTTCTTTGTAAGAGAAAGACTGATAGCCAGGTTGATGGCAACAAAGCTCTTACCCTCACCGGATATGGAAGAAGTAACCATAATGGTTTTATGATCTCCATTGATACCGATGTAAGACAAGGTAGTACGTAAGGCTCTGAACTGTTCAGCCACCGGTGTACGTTTGCCATCTGTGATAGCAATGCCTCCGCCGTTAGGATCGAACATAATCTCTCCTATAATAGGCGCAGAAGTGCCTTTTTCAATATCTGCACGGAACATCACCTTATGGTTCATCATGTCTTTCAGCGCAATGAAACCCGCTACAGATGCTAGTCCGGCTATTACAGCCAGCGCCATCACCATAGATTTCTTCGGACTGAAAGGATAAGTATCTGCTTCAGCAACGTCAATGATACGGCTGTCTGATATAGCCGCCGCATATTGCAATGCAGTCTCTTCACGTTTTTCCAGCAGGAATGTGTAAATATTGTTTTTGATAACCTGCTGCCTGCTTACCTCCAGCAATGTTCTTTCCTTACCGGGCACCCCTTTCAGCATACCCATAAAGCGAGCATTCTGTGAGCTCAGTTTATCTTTGCCCGCCTGCAGGTTAGCCCTCAGGCTTCGTATATTCTGCAGGATAGCAGGTCTCAGTTTCTCTGCCTGGTCATTAAGACTTGTCAGTAAAGGACTGTTCTCTCCTGTTGTTTTCTTCAGCCTTTCCAGCTGCATTTCAGTGGTCTGCAGATCGCCCACCAGTTCCAGCAGTACCGGGTCTGAAATACCCAAAGTGGCCGGTACCAGTTTCTCATCTGCCTTCCTGCCGGTTACATACTTTTCTATTGCATCCAGCATTGAAAGTTGTAATTCAGCATCGCTCAGTTTACTGTCATTATCACGTACAGCCTCCAGGAACATTTTACTTTGCTCACTGATATCTACTATATTCTGATCAGTTTTATACTTTTCTATCTCTCCTTCTACCTGGTTCAATTCACCTGTGATGATCCTCAGCCTGTCTTCCACGAATGCCATTGTTTTGGAAGCGGTCTTGTTCTTATCATCAATAGAAGCGCCATCGTATGCCCTCATCAGTTCATTCAGCATATCCTGTCCGCGTTCAGGCACAGTATTAACGTACTCCAGGCGTAATACATTAGCCTGTTTATTGGCAGCCGCTACTTTCAGATTACCCAGGAATTGCAGCGCCAGTGCCTTCTCTCCTGTTACCCGCAGATAGAATAGTTTATTCTGCATACTGGCAGGATTAAAGCCTGCAACAGGAGTTATCACTATTCTTCCCCACCTGGTACTTACGGTATCATTTAAAGCATACACTTTGTCGGCAAGTGTAACTTTCTTTTGTTCTGCATCATATTTCAGATCAACTACACTGCTTTCCATCGCACCGATAGAATCCGGGTCCAGGAAGTTAACCCTCACAGGACCGTTATTATATACTGAAACATCACGGATAGCGCCACGCTCAAAGATCTCACCATAGAGGTTCAGGTTCCTTATCACGGCCTTAGCCATTGTACGGGACCTCAATATCTCTATTTCATTATCTACTTTCTTCCCCGATCCAAGAGGGTCCATCAATTCTATAATAGATTTTTCTACAGCCTTGGCATCTTCTTTAATCAGTAAAGTAGCTGAGATTTTATATATGGGAGTTGCATATCTCAGGTAGATATATGCGGCGATAACAGCAAATACAGAAGCAATCACAAATAACGGCCAGTACGGCTGATACTTATGCCTGATAGTCTCCAGCAGACCTGTATGGTCATCACGTTGCGTTCGCGTATTTGTCACTTTCTGTTGCATGAACCTAAATACAAGTTTTAGGATGAATGATTGGAAAATCAGCCTATTTGAATATTACCTGCGCCATAAGCACCACCAGTACAGACAAACCACTCAGAACAAGTGCTATCGTCTGACGATTTCCCTGGGCATTGATCACTTTGGCTTTAACCGGCTCTACGTATACTATATCATTAGATTTCAGATAATAGTACGGGGATGAAAAAATTTCATCACTGTTGAGATTAAGACGTTTCACTGTTCGTTGTCCATCCACATCACGAATTAATAGTACATTTTCTTTCTTACCATAAATTGTAATATCTCCAGCCATACCAAGCGCCTCCAGAATGGTTATTTTCTCATTTGTAACATTCACGACGGTTGGTTTGCCAACTTCTCCCAGAACAGTCACTCTGTAATTCAGGAGCCTGATACTGATTACCGGGTCCTTCATTAATTTCCGGTTATTGAGCTCATCTCTCAGATAATTAGTAAGTTGTTCTTTTGTAAGGCCGGCGGCTTTTACCTGGCCAAGAACAGGATATTGAATAAATCCCTGTTCACTTACAAGATAACCGGCGGCTGCGGGGCTATTACTGCTCGTAGCACTTAAAGCTACCGGGGCGTTAAACACTGTGGCATCTTCCGGATTCAAACTGCTCACTGTAATTTGTAAAATGTCATTCTTCTGTATTACCGGTTCAAAATTTCCTTGCAGTGGGGCAATAACAGTGTCAGGAAGATTATTAAAGTACACCGCTTTCTGAGTACTGACACAAGACATTAAGAAACAGCAGATAAGGACCGGAGCAACAATGAAACAACGTAAATAATTCTTCTTTAGAATCATCTTTCCACTTTATTATTTTATAAGTTTTTCTCCACGCTTTCCGTACCACAATATTAGTTGATCACCATAGTCATCACTATTACTAAATGCAGTATAAATAGCCTACATAACACAAACGTGCATACTAATTCTAGTAGCAGTTCATTATGCTCTGGAGATCATATCATTAAACGAAAGCATCTGAAAAAAAATCAAAGAATTTGTAATTAAAAAGAAACAATACAAACTATTTGACCAGATTTTAGAAATTAGTTCAGATTTTGTGGCCACATTCAGTTTTTGATACACCTTTTTCAGATGCTGGTTGACAGTAAAAACAGTCACGAATAATTTGTCGGCCATTTCCTTATATGAGTAACCTTCCTTGAGCAGGGTGAGTAACTCATACTCTCTTTTGGTCAGTTTGTGCCTGATGTCTTCCAGGGGATCTTTATTAATGTAATTGATCAGCAGATGGGCCGCCCTGGGCGATAAAGTACCGCCTTCGCTGACAGCGTCCATAATAGAATGGTAGATCTCCATCAGACGGCTGGTCTTGATGATATAACCATTTGCACCCTGGCGGATGGAATCAATTACATAATGTTTACCATCATGTCCCGAAAGCACAATGATCTTTGCCTCAGGATAGATCCTTTTCAGTTCCTGTATACCTTGTATACCTGATTCTCCGGGCAGCGAAATGTCCAGCAGTATCACATTTACCTCTCCATCCTTAAAGGGCAGTGCCCTGAACTCTTCCATCGATTTGCAAGCGAAAACAACCTTACATTCCTGAAAATCTTCTAGAAACTCCCGGTAGTTGTTCAACTGGAAATAGTTGTCCTCTATTATTCCAATATTAATCATAGGGGCAATAAGTTAGCAAGGTTGAAAACTATCATTTCAATAAAAAATATGGTTCAATAAAAAAATATGGTATATAAAGTTAATCAATACGCAAAAATGGTTCCAAAAACAATAAGCCTTTCAATAATAATCAAAACCTACCTGTATTAATTATACTTATACATTATAAAATAAAGTTCACTGATTATCAATCTCATATTGCATCTAAATCAATATGAACTTTTTGTTAAATTATCCCGCTTTTTCAAACAATACAGTGTCTTAATAGCATAAAATTACACTTTAAAATGAAATACTTACAAGATTAATTATAGACTTTAGTAAGTATCTTGCATCTTATACTCCTGACTCACAGAGTATGAATATCTTAGCTCTGTAATGTCAGTTATAACGTGTAACTTTTTACGATAGAAAGACACATTATTCCCCATGTAACCATTATCATAAATTGAGAACCAAAAGGATCTAAAATGGACACAGCTAATCCGGTGGATAACAACGCTTTATTGAACAAAGCAAGCAGTATTGTTGCCATCACCGCTCATGAATTCAAGACACCATTATCTACTATTACCGCAGTAGTGGACCTCATTGCTGCAAAATTGCAGGCAGATGGCCTGATGAATTCTTTTTATGAAAAGAACCTGTCCCGGATCACTTCCGAGATATTTTCATTGAACAATATGCTCGATGAAATGCTGACAATCAATAACATTCTTTCCGGCAGCATTGAAACAAAAAAAATGGTGGTGGCCGTAGAAAGCAAACTTCATACCATAAAAGAGCAATTCCAATCTTTTTCCAGAAATGATAAGATATTACAGATCAATATAACAGGCACCCCCGTCCCTATATTTGTAAGCCCGGTTCAGCTTACACATATACTCACAAATCTTATAAGCAATGCTTTTAAATATTCCAGGGAAAATGACCCGGTAATTCATCTGCATTATAAAGAGAAAGAACTGGAGATCTCTATTGCCGACGATGGAATAGGTATACCGGAGGAAGACCTGCCTCATTTATTTGAACCATATTACCGGGGCAGTAACACAGGAGGCATTTCCGGTAGCGGTCTCGGACTCGCCATAGTAAAAACATTTGTTACCGCTAATGACGGGAACATAACCGTACATAGTAAACCCGGAGAAGGTACTGTATTTACCCTTACCTTCAGATACCCGGACAGTAAAACCAATTCATGAGTGCAAAAATTTTATTAATAGAAGACAAAGCAGGCTTGCTGGATACATTGAAAAGTCTGCTGGAACTGCATCAGTACACCGTCATTACTGCCAGTAATGGTGAAGAAGGCCTGCGTATGGCTATAACACATACACCAGACCTCGTGATCAGCGATATATATATGCCTGTAATAAACGGCTATCAGCTACTGGAAAAATTCAGAGAAAACCCGGAGCTCTCTAAAATACCGGTGCTGATAGCCAGCGCTAAAACAGGAGAAGAAGAAATAAACAATGCTTTACAGAAAGGAGCGGCTGCATACATTACCAAACCTTTCCTTTTTGCTCATCTTCATGAAAACATCCGCAAACTTTTATCTTAACAATATTACCGAACCCCGGAACTCCTGCAATTCATCCTTCCGGTCCCTGAAGTTGCAGACATAAATGAATGTCTGCGACATTTGCGGCTGCCCGTTCGCAGAACCATCCCATCCCGCTTTCGGATCGCTGGTCTGATATACCAGCCCACCCCAGCGGTTATATACTTTTAGCTGATACTGCTTTATGTCATCATATACTTTAGGACGGAAGAGGTCATTATTTCCGTCTCCGTTAGGACTAAATGCCGAAGGCATTACTACCACACAATTCTTCCAGGGAGATTCTACAACGGTTGTACCATATTCTCTACATCCATGCGCATCTTCCACCTCATAATGATAAGTGCCGTGTTTCAGCCTGCTCACTGTGTTCTCCACCTGCCACATGTCATTATTGACCTGGTATTTATAAGGAGGTGTTCCTCCTTCCACTACCCAGCTGATACGGCCATCTTCTGCTTCACTGCAGCTGCAGGGTTCCGCTTTCACCTCTTTTATTACCACCGGGTCAGGTTCCTTTATCACTACGTTAAATGTATCAGCACATACCTGCTGGTCAGTCACAACAAATTCATAATTACCCGGCGTAAGATCATTGAACTTATGCCCATATTTTGCCTCTCCGTTTATAGAGAAAGAATATGGAGGTATCCCTCCCGTTATGTTTAATTCGATCGAATTTTTATTATCTCCGAAACAATCAGAAACAGTAACAGCAGTGGTGCTGGCAAGATCAGATTCTTCTACTGTTACCTTCCCCTTTGCCATCACTCCATCTGCCGAAGTTATCTGTACCTCATAGCTGCCTGCCCGTAGTTTGGATACCTGGGGAGTTCTGTAATAGCCAGGCGTCCATAAATAGCTGTATGGTCCTTTACCTCCCCCCACTTTTACAGCAACACTACCGGTAGGCGCACTCTTACAGGAAGGCAATGCCGTCAGTTCTGTCTTCAGTATCTGCCTGATCATAGAAAGATTGTCCAGGTACGTCACTATTCCATACTTCTGATTAGGACAGGGCTCCACTTCGTTGGAGTAAACAGATATATAAGTGTATGTTGCCGAAGGAGTAAATACAATACTGTGTGTATTCCATGCTGTATCAGTAAAAGCACCCGATGTCCATAAAAGCTCTGCCGTATCTCCCGGCGCATTTCCGCCAAAAATTATCAGGTTAGCATAGCAATGCTCATGACCATATATCCTGGAAAAACCCAGGTCAAAACTCATTGCATACGCACGGCCAGCCACAAGCGGAGCATCCAGACGCTGTTCTATCCCTTCCCTGAATTTAGGTCCTGCCTGCAGTGCTACAAATGTTTTACCGCTACTGGCTTTTCTGAACACATTATACGCCCCAGGCTGTATATCAGGGGTATTGGCGGCAATTGTCCACCCCTCAGGCGCAACGTTGGCACCACCAATTCCCTCCAGGGAGGCATTTCTCAATGTGATGTGCTGAGCATACGTACTAAATGGATGAATACTGAAAAACAGCATGGCCATCAACAACAAAATACATTTGAAAATAATGCAATATATTACATTATAGCAAGGTTTTCCCCTTTTCCTTATGGGCACAAATAGCTCCTGACGAGTCATAGGATCGAATTAGTTAGAACGACACAATAAATAAATTCAGCCTGGTGCTTGATCTTAGGCCATAAAAGGACATAGAAAGTCCTTCCGGAATGAAATCCGGTATTTACACAGGATAGCTTAGAGGCATTTTAGGTCAACCCCTCTTTACTAATTAAATTGGCTTTGCTTTGAGTTACATTCCCAGGTTCAATAAAGATACAATATCTTTTATATATAATATAAAATTTATTTCGTATTTATTTAATTCTTAAACTTTCTGCGCTCATTCTTTATAACAATCGAAGCTGAATATGGTTTCCCTGATAACTACTTATTTGAAGAATAAAGTTTATTTGGACAATTATTCGCGCCAAAACCATGCCAGCAGAAGCAAACACGACCTTAGCATTATTCTTTACAATCTGTTAAAAATGTGTACAACAACCCGTCTCACGTATTTTCCGGGATATTATCGCTAAATTGTGAATAAGGAAGGATCATAATGTTTACACCTGTGCCCACACCTCCCTGCCATTTTTAAATATGACAAAGTATGACGAATAGGCTGCCCTATATTACTTCAGTATATTTCACCTCCCTTATCAGATCATATCTGAAAGGTCATAAAACCCGCCGGGAAGTGCTGGCAGAGATAGGCGATCTTATTCCTCCTTCAGAAGGGACTGATATCACCCAACTCATCATTGCTGCTGCTACAAGTCTGAATAAAAACTTTTATACAGAGATAGTGAACAACATCCAGCCCAATACCGCCTTTCCTACGCGGGACGGAATAATACACCATCTTGAAGCATTGATAAAAGAAGAAATTTCTGCGGATGATCTCCTCGAATGGGCTACCTGGTACCGCGTGGAAGATGATGAACTGAGCGCCGGCATCTTTGATGACCTGGCCGTGGAATATTTCTGCCTGGATTTTCTGCCTGCATGGCATGAGGAACTCTCGGCCGATCAATACCTGCAGGCATTACAGCTTTTCCGGATGCAGCTGAATGATCCGCTGAAAGAGAAAATAGCGTTATTGTTAATTATAGATAAAGAAAAACAGAACTTCCTTTTCTTCCTGCGCAGCTACCTGCAGCAACCTCAATCTGCGGATATGCTTGACAGTTATCTCATGAAAAAATTCGGAATGGACCGCAACAGCTTTCCCTACATGGCAGAACTGAAAGCTATTGCCGGACAACCAGGCAGCCTGGAAGCCCTGCTGACTAAAGCAGCTATTGTATAGAAGGTTAACTCACCATCAGGCTGCATCCCCGCAATGCTGAATTATCCAATCTTCCCAATACCTCGAATTTTCCATCTGCATGCAGTTTCCCGATGTCTTCCGTTGCAATGAACGCACAGGAATATATATTGGCAAGATCTATCACATTGATCACTCCTGCCGCATTACCGGCAGATAACTGGAAAGGATCGCTTTCATCCCTTACCAGGACTTTCATCCACGGCGGACAACTGAATATACCCTGTCCGGCAGAATAGGCCTGCGATAAAAGCTCCGTCATACCATATTCCGCATGAATGTTACCTGCTCCCAACCGCTCCTGCAGGTAAGCATGTACCTCCTGCCTGGTCCATTCCTCTCTCCTGCCCTTCATCCCGCCCGTTTCCATAACAATTGTATGTTCCAGCTGCAGGGAATATCTCTCTGCAAAATCCAGCAATCCGAAAGTAACGCCAATGAGCAGTGTTTTTTGTTTGCGGGCCTCCAGCTCCTGCAGCCGGCTGTACAGCTTATCATGCTCATACAGGTAAAACCCACTGTCGGCATGCCCGCTACGCTTCACCATGTCCTGCACCATATATACAAGTGAGGAATGCTGCCGCTCCAGGTAAGAAGGTAATAGTCCTACCACTACATAATCTTCCACAGGTCCGTAAAACTGCTCAAATGCCGTAAGGAAACTCTGCTCATAGATACCAGCCTCTTTTACCAGGTGACGGCTGTTGATGGTTTGCGTGGTACCACTGCTTTCAAAGACCAGCTCCGGGGTAAAGGAGCCACAGGTAACCGTATGGGTCTTGAAGAACTGTATCGGTAAGAACGGTATCTTTAAAAGAGAGCGTATTGACGCCGGATCAATACGCAACGCATCAACATATGCCCTGTAAAGGGTATTTTCCCGGTACTGGAACCTGAATAGCTCCAACGCTGTTCTTTCCAGTTCCTGTTCTTTTAATGAGAATATTGCTGCCGTACTGATGCCGCTCATAGATCGCTACTTTAAAACCGCACAAATTTAGGGTATACGTAACAATCATTCCTTATTTTACGTTATAAACTGGACCAGGCCGGCGGTGATCAGCCCGGATTTTTTCGCCGGGAACAGTTTCGCCGCCGTTATCAGCTAAGTAAAAAAATTAATGTAGGTTTGTTATATGAAGAAAATACTTTTTTTATCCCTGATTGCGCTTACTGCAGTTACTGCCTGCAAGAAAGACTCTATTGGCACCAAACCGCAGGTCAGCTTCGTCTCCTATTCCACTTCCCGGGTAATTGCCAGCAATGGTATGGACATTACCTTTGAAGTAAGAGATGGCGACGGGGATATAGAGAACGCTTTAAACTTCGTAGCCATATACGACGTAGATCCTACCATGGATACCGTTTTTGAGCCCCGCCCAATGCCAGACCTCGGCGCCCATGCAGGTGGTAACCTGAAAGCAGAAGTAGTACTGCATCTTGTAGGTACAGACTTCCCCCAGATAGCTCCCAATCCTATCACAAAAGACAGCGTTCATTATCTTGTATTTGTACAGGACAATGCCGGCAACAGCAGCGATACCATTGTAACACCTAAAATAGAGGTCCTTTACCAATAACAGGGACTAATCCCGGAATTTCCTATATTCGGTACTTACTTGTACCGTCTGTAGGTCAGCGATCTATGGACCGTACCTCAAATACATTCCATGGATAAAACAGAAGAACTGCAACAACGGATAGCTGCCGCAATGTTAGGCGGCGGTGAGACCAGAATCTCCTCCCAGCATAAGAAAGGTAAACTTACAGCCCGTGAACGTCTGCAACTCCTGATGGACGAAGGCTCCTTCGAAGAGCTCGACATGTTTGTACATAACCGTAACCGTGGCCTGACCACCGACCAGGAACAATTTCCCGGCGATGGCGTCGTGACCGGCTTCGGCACCATCAACGGCCGGCTTACGTATGTCTTCTCACAGGACTTCACCGTATATGGCGGCAGTCTTTCAGAACCTCATGCCCGCAAGATCTGCAAGATCATGGACCTTGCCATGCAGAACGGCGCCCCGGTAATAGGACTGAACGACAGTGGCGGCGCCCGTATACAGGAAGGTGTTGTCAGTCTTGGCGGCTACGCAGACATCTTTTACCGTAACACCCGCGCTTCAGGCGTTATTCCGCAGATATCCGCCATTATGGGCCCCTGTGCCGGCGGAGCGGTCTACTCCCCCGCCATCACAGACTTTATCCTGATGGTAGAACAGACCTCATATATGTTTGTGACAGGCCCCAACGTTGTTAAGACTGTTACACATGAAGAAGTAACGTCTGAAGAACTGGGCGGCGCACAGACCCATGCCTCGAAAAGCGGCGTTACACACTTTGCCTGCGCCAATGAAGTGGAATGTATCCGTTATATCCGCCAGCTGCTCACCTATGTACCGCAAAACTGTGAAGAAGATGCCCCCGTTTACCCTTATCAGCCGGCAGATGAAAGTCGCCCGGCACTGAATACACTCATCCCCCCCAGCTCCAGTCAGCCGTACGACATGAAAGACGTGATTGCCCAGCTGACAGACACTGACAGCTTCTTTGAAGTACACCGGGATTTTGCCGAGAACATCATCGTAGGCTTTGCACGCATTGCCGGCCGCAGCATAGGCATTGTTGCCAACCAGCCGGCTCACCTGGCCGGAGTGCTGGATATTCACGCCTCCGTAAAAGGAGCGCGTTTCACCCGCTTCTGCGATGCTTTCAATATTCCTCTGCTGGTATTGGTGGATGTACCCGGTTTCCTGCCCGGTACCGACCAGGAATGGAACGGCATCATTACCAACGGCGCCAAACTGCTCTTTGCCCTCAGCGAAGCCACTGTACCAAAGATCACCGTCACCACCCGCAAAGCCTATGGCGGCGCTTACTGCGTGATGAACTCCAAACATATAGGCGCAGATCTCAACTTTGCCTTTCCACAGGCGGAAATTGCCGTTATGGGGCCTAAAGGAGCCGTAGAGATCATCTATAAAAAAGAGATAGATGCCGCCCCCGACCGGGAAGCCCGCATGAACGAACTGGTGGCAGAATACACGGAACGCTTTGCCAATCCTTACCTCGCCGCAGAAAAAGGGTATATCGATGAAGTGATAGTGCCGGACCAGACACGCATCAAGCTGATCAAAGGTTTTGCCATGCTGGAGAACAAGGTGGTGTCAATGCCCCGTAAGAAACATGGGAATATCCCCCTGTAAATTGCGATATTCGCACCCTGGCAATCATAAAAGTCCATGCTGCGCGCGTTATTCACTTTTTTTATTTTCTCTTCCCTCTATGTGGGTTGCTGTGCCCTGCTCATGATCTGGCAGACAAACGCACTGCTGCAGGTACATGCGGTTGATAATGTATATTATTTCTTCGTGTTCTTTGCCACCATCTGCAGTTACAACTTTCACTGGTACCTCACCCCGGCAGACTATTCCGTTTCTGACAGGATACAATGGGGCGCCAGGCACAAAACCCTGCAACTGGGCCTTACCATAGCAGGAGGCATAGGCGCTGTTGCCTGCTTCTGGATGTTACGGCAACATTGGCTGCCTTTAAGCGGCGCAGCAGTGCTCACCTTCCTGTATTCCGCCCCCAAGCTTCCGCAACGGGTGTTCATCTGGCTGCGCAGGATAGCCATCGGCAAAACAGTGTTCCTGACATTTGTGTGGACTTACGTTACCACACTGCTGCCCCTTTTCATAGAGAAAGAGCCGCTTACATTGCAGGTCATATGGTTTACCATACACCGCTTTTTCCTGGTCTATGCTATCTGTATATTATTTGACTACAGAGACCTGGAATCTGACAGGAAAGAAGGCATACGGTCACTCATCACCTGGCTCAGCAGCACCAATCTGAAAAGACTATACATACTTTCCCTTACATTTTCAGCCGTTTTTGCACTGGGCCTGTATACAACAGACCAAAACCCGTTTGCCCTGCTCCTGCTGGCGCCGGTACTGTTAACAGCACTGCTTACACGGTATGCCCTGCACAACCGTTCTGATCATTTTTATTACTTTGTACTGGATGGGATGGTCATGCTATCCGGCCTTCTCCACCTGGTCATTGCAGCGGGCGCTGGCTTGCTGTAAACCGTCAAACACTTACTTTTGCAGATAATAATTAAACCACAATGTCTAAAAAGCAGAAATCCATATTGAGTAAAGACGCACTTACCTTTTTGCGTAATTACCTGAACAACCCCTCTCCTACAGGCTTTGAGAAGGAAGGACAAAAATTGTGGCTGGAATACCTGCAGCCTTATATTGATGAGTATTATGTAGATGCTTACGGATCGGCAGTTGGTATCATCAACCCCAAGGCTCCTTTTAAAGTAGTGATAGAGGCCCATGCAGATGAGATCTCCTGGTTTGTGAATTATATCTCTCCTGAGGGACTAATATACGTTATCCGCAATGGCGGCTCCGATCAGCAGATAGCTCCTTCCAAACGCGTACACATCCATACAGAAAAAGGTATTGTCAAAGCCGTTTTCGGATGGCCTGCCATTCATACGCGCATGCGCAGTACAGAAGGTAAAGAACCACAACCCAAAGTGGATAATATCTTCCTGGATTGTGGCGCCCGCAACAGGAAAGAAGTAGAGGAGCTCGGTATTCATGTAGGTTGTGTAGTTACTTTTGAAGATGGCTTTGAGGAACTGAACTACGACTACTACATCTGCCGCGCTATAGACAATCGCATAGGAGGCTTTATGATAGCCGAAGTAGCACGCATGCTGAAAGAGAAAAAACAGACATTGCCTTTTGGCCTTTACATCGTCAATGCTGTACAGGAAGAAGTAGGACTTCGTGGCGCCGAGATGATAGCTAAGCGTATCAAACCGGATGTAGCCATCATTACAGACGTTACCCACGATACTACCACGCCTATGATCAATAAGAATATTGAAGGTGAGATCCGCTGTGGTAATGGTCCCAGCATTACCTATGGCCCTGCAGTGCATAATATTCTTCGCGATCTGATCATCAAAACAGCAAAGAAGAATGATATTCCTCACCAGCTGCATGCTGTAAGCCGCAGTACAGGTACAGATACTGACGCCTTTGCATACTCAAATGACGGCACACCTTCAGCATTGATCAGCCTTCCGCTGCGCTACATGCATACTACAGTGGAAATGGTGAAGAAAGATGATATTGAAAATACCATTCAGCTGATATACCAGACACTTTTAACTATTACTCCTAAAACCAATTTCAAATACCTGTAAGAAAAGCTATAACTGGCTGAAAATTTAAACCGGCATACCAACTGGCTCTCCCACTTATGTGTTAGCAGTTCAGTATGAAGGATTTAGCAAAGGATTTTTTTTAATGCTTTTTTTGTAGGTTTGCTCTCAAATTAGATTATTATGCAAGATGTGCAGATCCGTCACGACTGGACCATTGAAGAAATAAAAGAGATCTATAATACGCCCTTGCTGGAGTTAATGTACCGTGCAGCTACGGTACACAGACAAACACAGGATACTGCGGAAGTACAGGTTTGTACACTGCTTTCTATCAAAACCGGCGGTTGCTCCGAAGATTGTGCTTACTGTCCGCAGGCAGCCCGATATAATACAGACATCAATGTTCACGGCCTTCTGAAAAAAGAAGAAGTGCTGGCATATGCTGAAAAAGCACGCGATGCAGGTTCTACCCGTTTCTGTATGGGCGCTGCATGGAGGGAAGTACGTGACAACCGTGACTTTGACCGTGTGCTGGATATGGTAAAGGGTGTGAATGAGCTGGGTATGGAAGTTTGCTGCACATTGGGCATGCTTACTGAAGAACAGGCGCAGAAACTGGCTGATGCAGGCCTGCATGCCTACAACCACAACCTGGATACTTCCAGTGAATATTATGAATCTATCATCACTACCCGTACATATGACGATCGTCTCCGCACGCTGGATAATGTCCGCAAGGCAGGCGTAAGCGTTTGTTGCGGTGGTATCATTGGTCTGGGTGAATCTCACGAAGACCGTATCGGTATGCTGCATACACTGAGCAATATGCCTAAACATCCGGATTCAGTGCCTATTAACGCATTGACCCGCGTAAAAGGTACTCCGATGGAGAATATGCCGAAAGTAGCATTCTGGGATATGGTACGTATGATCGCTACCACCCGTATCGTTATTCCCCGTGCTATGGTTCGTCTGAGCGCTGGCCGTGCTGAAATGAGCCTTTCTGAGCAGGCTATGTGTTTCATGGCAGGAGCAAACTCGATATTTACAGGTGAGAAACTGCTGACTACAGACAACCCTTCCTTCGAAGAAGATCACATGATGTTTGAGCTGCTGGGATTGAAGCCCAGGGAAGCTTTCAAAGATCAGGAAGCTGGAGTGCATGTTCACTAAGAAAATAAAAAAAGAGCGGTTAAGTTAACCGCTCTTTTTGTTTTATATATTGACTCTATATTATTCCACAGTCCATAGATCTTCAGTATCCCAATCAGCAGGAAATCCCATACGTCTTAAAGAAACGGACGGGTATTTTTTTATCAGGTCCTTCAGTTTAGATGTTAAAGCATTTCCAGGGTCAATAGAGTGCAAAACATATCTTATTGCACATAACTGGTAATATAAATGTTCCCTCAGCCGGCCACCAGCAGCAGGAAGCCTTTTAAGCCATGGTAAATTTGTTGTATGAAGGTCTTTAGGAGGAAATGTAAATGTTCTGAAACAGACCCTGCTGTGATGTGCACAATAATTTCTAAGCACAGTAAAAACAACGAACCAGCTTTCTAACCATAAATGATTAGGTAAACCAACAGCTCTCGCAATGGCTTTTTTTTCTGGTAGATTATTTTTTATGTTGCTGTAAAGCTTAGAAAGAGTACCAAAAGAAAGAATCTGAATAATTTTCCAGGCTGGTGGGTGCGGCTCCTTTCCATACTTGCCATCGTGGGCTCAATAAATTCTTCCATTGAACGGTCCAGTTCAGCATTTATAACAGACAGGTTCTCATTATACCAATCTTCTCTTTCCACAAGAGATGGATTAGTAAACCATAAAGGGCCATGAGAAGCACACATAGTATTAACAATGATTGATCTGAGAGCTATTTCAATTCTTTCTATCGCATCACATAGTAAAATTCTAAGCTCTCTATCAAAATTATAAAGCTCTGTAATGTGCCGGAAAGTAACACCCTCGTGAAAAATGTGATTTACTTTATCACTTTGATAGATCTGCCAATAGCCTGCTAATCTGTAGTATCCTACAAATGTCAAGTATTTCTCTGCAATCTTTTCATCTGGAATAACAAGTCCTCTCTTACGAAGAAGAGTTATTTGTTGTGATATAGTCGTGGTTGGTTTTTGATATGGGGATAACATATATATAAAAAAAGCCTCGCCCTGGGACGCTGATCTTACGGGTAGCGTGGCGAGTTCTGTTACTGTGAAGGTATGCAAAAAGTTTCAAAGAGGAATGGAATAATTACCAATTAATTATTCATTGAGATATTTATTTCACAAAATACGCAACCCCCAACGCATATCCTTTCATTCCCAATCCGCAGATACTACCCACACATACAGGCGCTATCATGCTCTTATGCCTGAATTCCTCCCGTGCATGAATATTGCTGATATGTATTTCCAGTACAGGCGTTTTGATAGCTGATATGGCATCCCGCAGGGCAACGGAAGTATGGGTGTATGCACCGGCGTTAAGCAGGATGCCATCGTAAGAAAATCCTATTTCATGCAGGTGATTGATCAGCTCTCCTTCTACGTTATTCTGATAATAGGTCAGCTGCACGCCTGGATATAATTCCTTCAGTTTTTCAAAATAAGATTCAAAAGACTCATTTCCGTAAATACCTGGTTCACGTTTACCGAGAAGGTTTAAATTAGGCCCGTTGATAATAGCTATCTGCATACAATCTTAGTAATTTATTTATCTCTCAAAAATTGAAACGATCTGTTACAGTTCTCCTCCCCACCGGAACGTGTCCTGTTCAATTCCAGCCAGGTCAAGCACCCTGTCCACTACTGTCGCTGCCACTTCTTCTATCGTTTGTGGACGGCTGTAAAAAGAAGGTGTAGCCGGACAGATAATCCCTCCTGCTTCTGTCACAGCCAGCATATTCTTTACATGCATCAGGTTATAGGGCGTTTCCCTCACTACACATATCAGTCTGCGCCGCTCCTTCAGCACTACATCTGCCGCCCTGGTGATCAGGTCATTGGAGATACCTGTAGCAATACGCCCTAATGTCCCCATAGAACAGGGACATATGATCATAGTATCGAACCTTCCTGACCCCGAAGCAAAAGGAGCATGAAAATCCTGCTGTGTATATGTTTTAAAAGGCAATTGTTCGTAGTCCTTCGTACCCAGCTCTGTTTCCCATACTGTTCTGGCATTTCCCGTCATCACCAGTGCTATCTCCTCCGTCTGGGCAGCCGCTGCCTGCAGTTTGCTGAGCAACTGCCTTGCGTAAATAGAGCCGCTGGCTCCTGTCACTGCCACTACTATACGATGTTTCATTGATCTTCTGATTGCTGCAAAGCTAGGTCAAAAAAAATACCGGCCATAGGCCGGTACTAAATTCTTTGGATAAATAGTCACTATTTGCCGTAAATCATCCGTTAATTGGCATTCTCCAGGATCTCTTCCATACGAATACCGCTGTGGCTTTCGTCATATACACATTCCCCGTTACGGATCAGCAGCACCTGTGGCGATTCATGCGGCACATTGTAAGCTGCTTCGATTTTGTTTGATAAGTCCCTGAAACGCAGCAGGTCCAGGTAGTAGAAGGAAATATTTTCCGGCGTGCCCGCCCTTTCCAGCCTGGCCTTAGCCATTGCGCTGATAGAACAACGCGTGCTATGCTTAAATATGATCACCGGACTATCTGCCGATGTTTCTTTAATTTGCGATAACTGTGCTTCGGTTGTAAGTGGTATCCAATTCATTAACAATCTTTCGTGTTTGCCCCGTGCGTCACCTTGCCAATCTTCATCGGACAGCCGAGCTTGTTCTGTGATGCACAGGATGTTAGCAAAGCTGCAAAGATAAAAAATACACAGGCGCCGCCCAAAACTTTAAGATAAGATGCTTGCATAAAGGGATGTTTAAGTGTTAAATGAAATTTCATAGGGAAGTGGTGATATCACTTTTTTGTTCGTCATTTGTGACGTTACTTTGCAAATATAAAATTTATATTAAAGTTTTTATCTATAATATCATTCCTTTTTCCCGTATAACATAAATATAACGATAAAACGCAGTCATCTGTTTTAATATTATGGCTAAAGTACATTTTATTGCTATCGGCGGCAGTGTAATGCACCAGCTCGCAATAGCACTGAAAATTAAGGGTTACCAGGTGACCGGCAGTGACGATGAGATCTTTGAACCGGCTCTCACTAACTTAAAACAAGCCGGTATTCTTCCGGACACCCTGGGCTGGGACGATCACCGTATCAACGCAGACCTGGACGCTGTCATACTGGGTATGCACGCCCGGGCAGACAACCCCGAGCTGATCAAAGCAAAAGACCTGGGCCTGAAGATCTACTCCTTCCCTGAATATATTTACCAGGAAAGCCTGCAGAAAAAACGTGTTGTGATAGGCGGTAGTCACGGAAAAACCACTACCACCGCTATGATCATGCATGTACTGCAACAGGCGGGAACTGCGTTTGACTACCTCGTAGGCGCCAGGCTGGCAGGATTTTCCCAGTCTGTCAACATTACCGACGCCCCCCTCATTGTCTGTGAAGGCGATGAATACCCGGCGTCCGTAATAGAAAAACGCCCTAAATTCCACTTCCTGCACCCGGATATTGCCGTGCTTACAGGAATAGCCTGGGACCATATCAACGTTTTCCCCACATACGACAACTATCTTGAGCAGTTTGCCATCTTCATCCGCACAATGAAAGCCGGCCATACGCTCATTTACAATACAACAGATCCGGAACTGGAAAAACTGGTAAAAGCGGAAGGCCTGCACCTCAGACTGCTGCCTTATAACGTGCCCCCTCACCAGATCATCAACGGTACCACCACTGTTACCTTCGGCAACCACCAGGCAGCCCTGGAAGTTTTCGGGGAACATAACCTGCTGAACATGCACGCTGCCCGCCTGGTATGTAACGAACTGGGAATCAGTGATGAAGCCTTTCTGGCAGCCATCTCCACCTTCAAAGGCGCCGCCAAAAGGCTGGAACTGGTAGGAAAAAATGACCATTGCGCCATTTACCGGGACTTTGCTCATGCCCCTTCCAAGGTAAAAGCTACCATAGACGCCCTGCGGGAACAATATCCCACACGTAAACTGGTAGCAGTACTGGAATTGCACACCTATAGCAGCCTCAATGCCAGCTTCATGGTGCAGTACCAGGGAGCGATGGACCAGGCAGACATTCCCGTGGTTTTCTACAGCAAACATGCCCTGGAAATCAAGAGAATGCCCGAACTGGCCCCTGAACTGGTGGCCCAGGGATTTGGACGTACAGACCTGCACATTCTCAATAAAAAAGAACAGCTGCAGGACTTCCTGGACAAACAAAACTATGATAATACCAACCTGTTGCTCATGAGTTCGGGCGATTATGAAGGATTGGATGTAAATTCGCTGAAAAAGTATCTATAAAATTTCGACATGCCCTCTTTGCAACTGAAAAGGCCCCTGGCCGTTATTGATCTGGAGACGACCGGTACCAACGTGGCTACGGACCGTATTATTGAAATTGCTATCATTAAAGTCATGCCGGATAAAAGCGTCATTTCAAAAGTAAAACGCATTCATCCCGGCATTCCTATTCCGCCTTCCAGCACAGCAATTCATGGGATCAGCGATGAAGACATAAAAGACTGCCCTACATTCAAACAGGCCGCCAACGAACTGCGCCAGTTCATGGAAAATTGTGACGTTGCCGGTTATAATTCCAACCGCTTCGACATCCCCCTGCTGGTAGAAGAATTTCTCCGCGCAGGACTGGAGTTTGACGTAAAAGGCCGGCAGTTCATAGATGTACAGAAGATCTTCCACCTGATGGAAAAACGTACCCTAAGCGCCGCTTACAAGTTCTATTGCGATAAAAACCTGGAGAATGCACACAGCGCAGAAGCAGACGCACTGGCTACCTACGAGATCCTGGAAGCACAGCTGAGCCGCTATGAACAACTGCAGGCTGAGGTAGCACCACTGGCAGAATTCACCAAAGAAGATGAATATGTGGACTTTGCACGTCGTATGGTCATGCAGAATGGTACAGAAGTATTCAATTTTGGGAAATATAAAGGCAGGGCTGTAAGGGAAGTACTTAAGATCGAGCCTCAATATTATGATTGGATGATGAAAGCTGATTTTCCGCTTAATACCAAGCAGAAACTAACAGAAATATACCACAGTATGATGTTAAAAAAGATTTAATATTTATAAAAACCATACTTTATTTAGCGATTACACTAATTTCGCACTCCTAAAACAATATTTGCTAGATTGGAAAAGCTGGTAATAATTCCCACGTACAATGAGAAGGATAACATCCGGAACATCATTGACGCGGTGTTTGCGCTGCAACAAGACTTTCATATCCTGATCGTGGACGATGGTTCGCCCGACGGTACAGGTAATATAGTAAAACAGCTGCAACAGGCGCATCCCCAGGAATTATTCCTGGCCGAAAGAAGCGGCAAACAGGGGTTAGGCACCGCCTATATCCATGGTTTTAAATGGGCACTGGCAAAAGGATACAGCTACATTTTCGAGATGGACGCTGACTTTTCTCACAACCCGGCAGACCTGGTAAGGCTGTACAACGCCTGTGCCAGAGAAGGCGGAGATGTATCTGTAGGCTCCCGCTATGTAAAAGGCGGCAGGACAGAAAACTGGCCTTGGGACAGAGCAGTACTCTCCTACGGAGCCTCCGTATACGTACGTTTTGTCACCTGGATGCGCGTAAAAGACGCCACCGCCGGGTTCGTATGCTATAAAAGACAGGTACTGGAAGCCATCAACCTGGACGCCATCCGCTTTGTAGGCTATGCTTTCCAGATAGAAATGAAGTTTACAGCCTGGAAACTGGGCTTTACCATAAAAGAAGTGCCGATCACTTTTAAAGATCGTAAAGAAGGCTATTCCAAAATGAACAAAGGGATCATTAAAGAAGGTATCCTCGGTGTACTGAAGATCCAGTGGGAAAGCCTGTTCCGCAAATATGAAAGACGCGTGAGAAACAACGAATAGCGTCGAAATGAAAAAAGCACTGATACAATTACACCTGGCAGTCTTCCTGGCAGGCTTTACCGGTATATTTGGTAAGCTCATTACCCTTAACGAAGGTATGCTTGTGTGGTACAGGCTTCTCTTCACCGTTATCATCCTGTATTTTCTCTTCCGGTTTAAAGGCATACTGAAAAAGCTGCCTTTCAAAGACATAGTGCCGATAGGACTTACCGGTATTGTAATAGTACTCCACTGGCTGTTCTTTTATGCCAGCATCAAATATTCCAATGTTTCCATAGGAGTGGTTTGCTTCGCCCTTACCGGTCTTTTCACCGCCGGCCTGGACCCGCTCATTAACCGCTACCGGCTGGACAAAATAGAGCTGTTGCTCAGCGGACTCACCCTCTTTGGCATCTTCCTCATCTTTCATTTTGATACCCAATACAGAACAGGCATTATCCTTGGTGTAATATCCTCCCTCTTTGCCGCCCTGTTCACCATCTTTAATAAAAGGCTTATCAGCAGGTTCGATACCCCTACCATCACGTTCTACGAACTGACAGTTGGTTTTTTCTTCCTGACCCTGATGCTGCCCCTGTACCTGCACTTCTTCCCCCAACCACTGCGCTTGCCCGCCACTTCAGACCTGATCTGCCTCATTATCCTGGCATGGGCCTGCACCGTATGGTTGTATATGCTGCAGATGAATGCACTGACAAAGGTTTCCGCCTTCACCGTAAACCTTACATTCAACCTGGAACCCGTTTACAGCATAATACTGGCCTTCATTCTCTTCCATGAGAACCGTGAGCTGACAGCCGCCTTCTATATAGGCCTGGCCTGCATCCTCCTGTCTGTAGTACTGCAGATGGTACGTGTAACACGGAATATGCGGACCACAAAGGCATAAAGGCTTGCCATTCATACATATTTTCATATGAGCCTGCGCCGGGAATTATTATTTTGGCGCTTATGAAACGTATCATGTGTATGACGGCCGTTCTATCCGGCCTATCCCTTCTGACTTATGCTCAGCTGCCCTCCAAAAAGCCACTGGACCATTCAGTATACGACAGCTGGCAAAGCATCGGCAGCAAATCGATCAGCAACAACGGACAATGGATCGCCTATACCATCACTCCACAGGAAGGCGATGCTTCACTGGTTATTTACAATAGCAGAACACAGCAACAACTGACAGTGCCCCGCGGCTACAACGCCGTGATCACTGAAGACAACCACTATGTTGTGTTCCTCATTAAAGCTCCATTCGCTGATATCAGACAGGCAAAGATCAGGAAGAAAAAGGTGGCAGACATGCCGAAAGACTCCCTCGGCATCATTACCCTGGGCAACAACAAAATCGAGAAAATACCTTCCGTACGCTCTTTCAGCACACCGGAGAAAGCAGGTGGCCTGGTAGCCTACCTGGCAGAAAAGCCCAAAGCAGATACTGCCAGCGGACATCTCATTATCCGCCAGCTGGACAAAAAACTACAGGACACCATCCGTAATGTACAGAACTACCTCTTCAGCAAACCAGGCAACCGCCTGCTGGCAGAAGTGATCGCAGATAAAAAAGATTCCCTCTCTACCGGCGCCATGCTCCTATGGGATGTAACAACCCGTAAAACAGATACCCTCAGCCTGGGTACTGCCGACCGTAAACAACTGGCCTTCGACGAAAAAGGCGAACAGGCGGCCTGGTACAGCTCCCGCGACAGCGCCAAAGCCCTCCAGCAGTTCTATCAGCTCTGCTATTACCGCATGGGCCAGGATACCGCTACCATCGCAGCAGCCAGGAATACCAGCGGCATCCCCTCCGGCTGGTCTGTCAATCCAAACGGAAAAGTATGGTTCAGCCGTAATGGTGAACGCCTCTTCTTCGGAACAGCTCCCATACAACCACCGAAAGATACCAGCATAATAGATTTTGAAGTGGCAAAAGTGGATATCTGGAACTACAAGGACGATTACCTGCAACCTATGCAGCTTAAAAACCTGGATAAAGAACTGAAAAGAAGTTACCAGGCACTCTATTATCCGGCTTCCGGAAGGGTTCTCCAGCTGGCAGATAAAGACATGGAGAATATTTCCATCGCAGATGAAGGGAACTGCCCCTATGCCATGGGATACACTGATAAAGGACAACGCCTGCCCATGCAGTGGACAGGTCATTCACTGAAAACGATCTATACAGTGAACCTGGAGAATGGTAACCGGAGGATGGTGCAGCCCGACCTGGACAGCCTCAGTCACATATCTCCTTCCGGCCGCTTCATTGCCTGGTATAACCTGAAAGAGAAACAATGGTATACTTACGAGAACGAAACCAATACAACCCGCAATATTACTGCCTCCATCCCCGCTTCCATGGCTGAAGAAGACGATGATCATCCTGATATGCCCGGTCCTTACGGCACTGGCGGCTGGATGATCAACGATGAGTTCATCTTCATTTATGACCGGTATGATATCTGGAAAGTAGATCCCACCGGTAAGATCGCTCCCCAGATGCTGACTGGCGGAACAGGCCGGCAACAGCAACTGCGCTTCCGCACTCTTAAGCTGACAAGGGAAGAACGCTTCTTCAAAACCAATCAGCCTATGCTGCTGGAAACGTATAGCGAGATCACAAAAGAGAATGGTTTCTATACAGTGAACAGTACTAAAAAGTCTCTGCCACAGAAAGTAGTGTTCGGACCATACACATATGGAGACCCGGTAAAAGCCGACGAAGCAGATAATCTGATATTTACCAAAGCCAGTTATGTATTGTCGCCCGACCTTTATACCGGCACCTCGCCAGATAAAGCTGTACAGGTAAGTCATATCAATCCGCAGCAAAAGGAATACAACTGGGGCACTGTAGAGCTTTTCAAGTGGACCGCCTATAACGGTAAGCCCGCCGAAGGTATCCTCTATAAGCCGGAAGATTTTGACAGCACCAAAAAATATCCTGTGCTGCTTTACTTCTACGAAAAGCTGACTGATGGCCTGTATAGCTATCAGCCACCATCCCCCACTCCTTCCCGTCTCAATATTCCCTTCTTTGTAAGTCGCGGGTATCTCGTGCTGGTGCCTGACGTAACCTACGAACCCGGTCATCCCGGCAAAGGAGCATATGACTATATTGTAAGCGGCGCACGTGCATTAGCCCGCCATCCCTGGGCAGACAGTACCAATATGGGTATCCAGGGACAGAGCTGGGGCGGCTACCAGGTAGCATACCTGGTTACAAAGACAAAATTGTTCAAGGCTGCCTGGGCCGGCGCTCCTGTAGCTAATATGACCAGCGCCTATGGCGGCATACGCTGGGAAAGCGGGATGAACAGGCAGTTCCAGTATGAACGTTCCCAAAGCCGTATTGGCGCTACCCTATGGGAAAAACCAGAGCTGTATATAGAGAACTCTCCCCTGTTCTACCTGCCTGATGTTACTACTCCGCTGGCTATTATGAGTAATGATGCAGATGGGGCAGTTCCCTGGTACCAGGGCATAGAATTGTTCACCGGTCTGCGCCGTCTGGGTAAACCTGTATGGCTGCTGAATTACAATAATGAGGCGCACAACCTTATACAGCGGCAGAACCGTAAGGATATTTCCCGCCGGGAACAGCAGTTCTTTGACTATTTCCTGAAAGGGGCGCCCGCACCGGAATGGATAGAGAGTGGTGTGCCGGCTACGGAAAAAGGAAGGAACTGGGGTTGGTAAAATCGATTCCGATTATTTCTTGCAAACCAAAAGTCTGCCCCTACCGCTCAAAAGATCGGTTTCGCTGAAGGCGAAACCGATCTTTTGAGCATGTTTAGTATACACTTCCTTCCCTTCAACTCTACCTTTCAAGCATGTTTGAAGCATGTTTAAAGCATGTCTTAAGCATGTTTAGTGTATGTGTTGCGGTACCTGTTCTGCACCACCATCTCCATTAAATTATATTTTTTTATATACAATCAAATTATTAAGTTTGTATTGAATTGAAGACCTGAATTGCAGCTTTGTGAATGTGAGGATATCTGGTAACCTTATACTCTGATCCTATGAATTTCCGTATCTATCACCCAGCCGCTACGCTGGCTCCCTATGTTAAGCAATACTATCATTTACAGACAACTACTGCCGGACTGATCAACCTGCCTCAGAACCTGTTCTCCCTGGGAGACCTTTACATGGTATTCCTCCAGGAAGGAGAAGTGTTATTTCAGCCTGCACAGCATGCTTCCTTTACCTTGCCTGCTGCCGCTGTAGTTGGACATTTTACCTGCCATCATCAGATCAGGGTAAAAGGTCCGGTAAAAATGACTGTTATACAGCTGAATGCGTATGGTTGTTACAGGCTGGCGGGACTGGATATGTCTGCTTTCAATAATTATTTCAGGGACCTGCTGAAGCAAAATTGCGAAAATTGTGAAAACTGGCAGCAACTGGCTGCTCAGCTGGCAGGCAATGAAGAAAGCGCCAATATACCAGCTATACTGGATAAGGCATTCAATACCATACTGGAAGAACACAATTACAATCTGAAACAGGTGGATGTGATAGCCGATTATATTGGCCGTCACCAGGGTAATACCAGCATTGAAAGACTATCTAAAAAGTTCAAGACTTCCCGTCATACCCTGGAAAGGAGGTTTATGGAAGTGGTTGGTATTCCGCCACAGCTGTACGCCCGCATGCTCCGTTTCAGGGAAGCCATGCGTCATATGCAGAAGATGAATGTGGAAGAATGGCAGTCCTTTATCACCACGAACGATTACTATAGCCAGGCCCTGTTCATACAGGACTTCCTGTTCTTTAAAGGCGAGGCGCCTGTATTGAACCAGGAAACAGCCATTGCACAGATGCCGGCTCCAGAGGTACGGCCTGTGGCAGTAGCATAAAGAACGAACGATTAGAAAAATGAAAAATAAGACGGCCGTTCCGCTTCGCGCAGAACGGCTTTTTCATTTCCCACGATTTTTATTTCTTTGCGATATGCACAACCCTACTCATACCGCCTCTTATTGGCGGGAACATCTTCAGTTACAGTCACATGTGGAAGGCGGCGCCTTTCGTGAAACCTACCGCTCAGACTGGCTTTTCCCCAAATCACAGCTGCCTTCCGGAATGCAGGGCAGCAGGAATGCCTCTACCGGCATTTATTTTCTGCTGGAACAGGGAGAGTTTTCAGCCTTTCACCGCATAGCTGCAGATGAAATGTGGCATTTCTATGATGGACATACACTGTGTATTTACGACATTGCTCCCGATGGCAACCTTACTGTACATAAACTGGGACTAAATATTCACCTGGGAGAGCAGCCGCAGATAGTGATAAAGGCCGGCAACTGGTTTGCGTCCAGGGTTGAAACATCCGGCGGATTTGCACTGGTTGGCTGTACCGTAGCTCCCGGCTTTGATTTCGCCGATTTTGAACTGGCCGGTAAAGACGCACTGCAGGCGTTGTACCCGCAGCACAGAGCATTGATAGGCGAACTGACACATTAAAATACTGAACCATTCACAACTTTATCCGCTATGAAAAGATTCCTTCTTGTCATTTTCTTTCTTTCCTTTGTCTTACTGGTTTTCTGGCTTGGAAAACAATTCGGTAGCAAAAACGTAAACCAGAGCATTCTTTCCAACAACCAGATAGTCAAAGAGATAGCGGAGCTGGCCAGCCTTGAGGTAGAAGGCGTAGCTAACATCAAACGCAGTAATATTACAGATGATGGTGCATGGGCAAGTAACCTGAAAAAAGCATTTCTTGAGAATACGATATGGGTCTCTATCCCCTACCTGGCCAAATATGGGGTAAATGTAGATGAGAAGAATTTCCATATCAGTGTTTCAGACAAAAAGATATCTGTGAACCTGCCAGAGCCTAAGCTGCTCAGTTATGAGCTGAAAGTAGATAAAATGGAAACCTCCAACCGGAAAGGATGGCTCCTTTTCCAGGATGATGAAACCTATACTGATGTGCAGAAGAAACTATACCAGACCTCCCGTGAGCAGCTGGAGAACAATAAACTTTACATCAACCAGTCCAAAGAAAAGCTGAAGAAGATCATACAGGAGTATTACAAGCCTTTTTTACATGATCATGAGCTGGAAATAACTTTCGGCCACAGCGTGTTCCCTTCATTAAACTGATGGATCAGGCCGCATTATTGGCTATATATTTTACCAGACACCGTTTGGCAATGGGCAGTAATGTTTCATTGACAGGAAATACCAGGTTGGTCTCTACCCTGTAAACGGCAGGATTGGGCAGTTTCTTACGCTGTCTGATGAGACTTATCTTGATATTCTCACAGGAATCTACCAGGTTTTTGGCGTATGTATCAATGTACTGGGTGTGGATTCCCCGGTATTTTTCGTCATGCCGTTCAAAGATACTGAGCCTGTATTCATATACCATCGTATCCTGGTAACGGCCATCGCAGAGAAAGAAATAACCTTCCCGGGTATCCAGTGGTATCAGGCCTACAGGGCTGATATTCAGGTTGTATTCCACAAATTCATATATCTCAGTACCTTCCCGGATAGTGCCGTTCATTTTGTGAATGGCATAGTGGATAATACTTTCCAGTTCCTGCATCAGCTCATCATCTGCGATCATCTGTTCATAAAGCAGCTGCAGGCGTTCCATGTTGATGGCGGTCAGCCGTTTTGGGAATTGCTGCTGCAGGAATTGTTTGTTCTCTTTGAAAGCTACGAGATTATTATAGTGAAAGATAACGTCTCCCAGCTGCGGGTACAGCTTATTTTCATTGAAATAACGGGTTATCTGCTGCAGATAGGCGAGTAAGGCATATTTTTTCTGCTCAAAGTCGATATAACCATCGGCAAACCACGTTTCGCTCAAGTTACTCATACCAAATAAATTTAATAGAACCTACTCTTAATTTACGAAAAATAAGGCTAAGATCAATAAAACATAGGTGTTAAATCCCTCCTATATTACCCCTGTGTTTAGTTTCTGAAATTATTTCCGCATGCGATGGATTTATTGAACTTATTTGTTTATCTTCAATATTATTTTTCATTTTTTTAATTTTTTAGTCATGAACATTTACGTAGCCAACCTGCACTACAGGTTGAACGATGAAGACCTTCACCAGATATTTAGCGAATTTGGAGAAGTTACTTCCGCTAAAATTATCAAGGATCATGAGACTGGTCGTTCACGCGGCTTTGGTTTCGTGGAAATGCCCAACCAGGAAGAAGGTAGCAAGGCTATGGATAGTTTGAATGGTACTGAAATCGAAGGCAAACAATTAATGGTTAACGAAGCAAGACCTAAACAACCGAATAATAACTCAAGAGGTGGTGGATTTAATCGCGGCGGCGGTGGATACGGCGGCGGCGGAGGCCGTGGCCGTTATTAATTCTGTTGGCCCAATCTTATTTCGGTCAAGACATTTAAAAAAGGGTGTATCAGTAATGGTACGCCTTTTTTTATAGGCTTAAATGGAGCCGCTGATTAAGAGTCAGCTGCTCATTCTTAAAAGCAAAGCGCTCAGTACCCAAAAGTACTGAGCGCTTTACTTTATCTTATAACTGATCTTTTCAGTATTCCCTGTCACCATTAAAGTTCTCCAGTTCCTGTGCTACAGCACTAAGGAAGGTAGAACCCAGCGCCCCGTCTACAATACGATGATCGTAGGAAAGCGACAGGTACATCATATGACGGATGGCAATAGTGTCTCCATGCGGGGTCTCTATTACTACGGGGCGTTTCTTAATGGCGCCCACCGCCAGGATAGCTACCTGCGGCTGGTTAATAATAGGTGTTCCGGCAAGGCTGCCAAATGTACCTACGTTGGTCAGGGTGATGGTACCGTTCTGGGTATCATCAGGTTTCAGCCTGTTTTCACGGGCAGCGTTGGCCAGATAGTTCACCTGACGGGTAAGGCCTACCAGGTTCAGCATATCTGCATTGCGGATCACCGGAACAATCAGGTTACCGCTGGGCAATGCAGTGGCCATACCAACATTGATATCTTTTTTCAGGATGATCTTATCTCCGTCCAGGGAACAGTTCACCAGCGGGAATTTCTTGATACATCTTACCAACGCTTCAATAAAGAGCGGAGTGAAAGTGATCTTCTCCCCTTCCCTTTTCTCAAAGTCTTTTTTAATCTGGTCACGCCATTTCACCATGTTGGTAACATCAGCTTCAGCAAAGCTGGTCACATGCGGACTGGTATGTTTGCTGCGTACCATATGTTCAGCTATCAGCTTACGCATACGGTCCATTTCGATGATCTCTACATTCCCGCCATAGCTGTTAACACTGGTAACCGGCTGTGTGTTAACTGCTTTGGCGACCGGTGCGGCAGTAGCAGTAGCTGCCGGCTGTGTTACTACAGGGCGGGCAGCAGGTTGTTCTTCCTGTATGGGTATCGTTGCGGCTTCAGCAGGTGCAGGAGCTGCTCCTTTACCTCTGTTAGCCACAAAGTTCAATATATCTTTCTTGGTAACCCTGCCTTCATTGCCGGTACCAGGTATTTTTTCCAGTTCTGCAAAGCTGATCCCTTCCTGTTGTGCAATAGTGAGCACAAGCGGGGAGTAAAACCTTGCACCGCCGGTCACAAACTGTGCCTCATACGGTGCTCCGGCAGCTTCATGCCGGTATGCGGATGTCTCTTCTTCTACGGCAACAGGCGCCTGCTCTTCCGAAGATACAACCGGCGATTCAGTAACACCGGCATCCACATTAGTGTTGATTCGTGCTATGACGGTACCTACAGGTACCACATCGTTCTCTGCGTAGAGTACCTCGGTAATTATCCCATCTGCAATAGAAGGTACTTCGCTATCCACCTTGTCTGTAGCAATTTCCAGCACGGTTTCATCAGCTTTTACCTGATCTCCTGCCTTTTTGTGCCAGCGTAATATGGTGGCTTCCATAATACTTTCCCCCATTTTGGGCATTACCAGTTCTACAATGGCCATAAAATTGTGTTTAGCTTTTTGGTACGGAAACAAAAGTAAGGTTTATACTATCAACTTCCTCAATTCATTCATTGCATAAGTTGCTGTCATTTGTATATTATTCATCCGGCCGAAACGTAACTGAAATTTCACTGTCACCAGTTTTTCAGCGCTTCCGGCTGCAATCCAGACGGTGCCTACGGGCTTCTCCGGAGTACCTCCATCGGGTCCCATAATACCGGATACGGCAATAATATAATCGGTTTTCAGCTGTTGCAGGGCGCCCATCGCCATTTCTCTTACCACTGCTTCGCTGACTGCCCCATTTGCCTGTAAGGTGGTCTGCTTCACCCCTAACAGATTGGTTTTAATTTCATTCGCATAACTGACCACACTGCCCTTATACCAGGCAGAGCTTCCCGGTATCTGGGTAATGCTATGTGCTATATATCCCCCCGTGCAGCTTTCCGCCGTGCCCATTGTCTTATGTTTTGCTGTCAGCAATCGCCCCAGTACTTCCGCTAAAGAAACATCTTCGTCATATACGCTGATGTCTGGCAGCAGATCTTTCAACTGCTGAAAATAAACGGATAAAGCAGCGGCTGTAGATTGCCCGTCCTGCCCGAAGGCTGTCAGCCGGAGCTTCAGCAAACCGTAAGACGGCAGGTAAGCCAGTTTGATACCTGACGGCAGATTGGCTTCAAAGTCTGTCAGCCGCTCTGCAATGAAAGATTCCCCCATTCCTGAGGTCAGCAGGGTTTGATGCACAACTGCAGGAGTATCGAAAAACGTCTGCAGCCGGGGCATTACATGGTCCTGCATGATACCTTTCATTTCATGAGGTACTCCGGGCATAGATACATATATCTTACCATCTTTCTCAAACCACATGCCCGGTGCTGTTCCCCTGATGTTATGCAGTACAGTGGCTACATCGGGAACCAGTGACTGGTCAACGTTCCTTTGAAGCCGGGGCAGGTTCCTGCTTTCAAAGAATTCCATGACCATGTTGTAAGTGACTTCGTCCCTTACCAGTGTTCCTCCGAAATATTCGCATAGTACCGGCTTGGTAATGTCATCTGCCGTGGGCCCTAATCCCCCCGTTATCAGGATGATATCCGATACTGCCCCTTCTTTTTCCAGGGCATCGATAATGGCTTCCCTTACGTCTCCGATGGCTATACGACGATGCACCCATATTCCCATTGCATTCAGCTGCTGCGCCATCCAGGCTGAGTTTGTATCTATCGTCTGACCGATCAGCAGCTCATCCCCGATAGTGACGATGCTGACCAATACCTTTTTCGGCTGTGTTGTCATGTTATTGCGGACTTTTCTCAAAGAAAGGCGCCAGTCTCTCCATCAGAACAGGTGGCATACCATAGCGGAGTCTGGTATCTGCATGCAGGAATACCAGTGTGGTTACTCCTATATTCAGTAACTCTCCTTTTTCATTATATAGTTCGGAATGGAACCTGATCTTATGATCTACCGGCAATTCCTTCAATATAGTCTTTACTGTTATGAGGTCATCGTAATATGCCGGGCGTAAATATTTTGAATTTAGTTCTGCCACCGGCATGATGATGCCTTGCTTTTCCAGCTCCGCATAGGTGAAGCCCAGTGTCCGGATAGCTTCTGCACGGCCTACTTCATAATAGAGTGCATAGTTGCCGTAGTAGAGATATCCCATCTGATCCGTTTCTCCGTAACGCACCCGGATCTGCGTTGTTTGTGTAAACATATTGTCCTCTTAAGGCCGGATGCCTGACAACAGGCATCCGGTAATTTTTATTTTCCAATCACTTTGTCAAGGCTGAACTTACCAGGACCTGTAAATAATATTGCGATGAAAGCTGCTATGTAAAGAATAGCCAGTTCTTTCTTTTCTACCGGGTCATGGCCATGTATAATGAATATAGCTACGCCCATGCAAATGATCAGCGGAATGGTGGCCAGCCTGGTAAGCAGGCCAAGTATCAGTAAAACAGAGCAAAAAGCTTCTGCAAATATGGTAAGAGATAGGGATGCCAGGCTGCCTATATGCAGAGGGTCAGGGAAACCGCCTTTCATTTCTGAAAATTTGTTCAGCTTACCCCAGCCATGCAGGAACATAAGGGCTCCTGTGGCCACACGTAAGATCAGCAGGGAGAAGTTAAGCGCCCCATTGTTTACGCGGGAAGAAAATAGTTTGCTCATAGAATTTTAAAAGTTTGACGGCAAAAATAATCCGGCAAAACATCCTGTAAAGATCGTTTAGCCGGTTTGTTCGGGTCAAAAGTAAACTTATTTTTTTATAAGAATTATGACGGTAAAACTGACAGTGGTGAAGATGAACATACGGATAGCAGATGAACAGAATGGTATGATTGGTTTCTGTTTTGTTCTGTTATGTTTGCGGGCATGCAAAACCAGGAATATCTGAAACTTATTGCAGCATTAAAAGACAATATACTGAGAAGCCGGTACAATGCTGCCCGGCTGGCTAACAGGGAGCAATTATTGCTCTATTATTCTGTTGGGAAGATGCTGCTGGAGAGAATAACAGCGGCGGGATGGGGTGCTAAGATCCTCAAGGCTATATCTGCAGACCTGCAGAAAGAATGGCCGGGGTTAAGAGGGTTTTCTGCCGAAAATCTTAAAAAAATGAGGCAATTCTATGAAACCTATGCAGATTTCCAGAGTGTTTTAATTGGTTCGGCACCGCCGAACCAATTAGGGGCATCTGACTTAAAAAGCAACTTTCCTGTTTTGGCAGAACTGAGTATCCATTCCTTCCTGGAGGTATTTACCAGCCTGGGATTTACACATCATTTTACACTATTGAAGGTAAAAGACCTCTCTGCCCGCTGGTTCTATATGCAGCAGGCAGCTCAGCATCAATGGTCGTACAGAACACTGGAATACCATATGGAAGCAGACCTGTACAGCCACAAAGGTAAACTGCCCAATAATTTCAACGACGCCTTACCCTTCTCCCTTCATAAACAGGCCACTGATGCCTTTAAAGATGAATATCTGCTGGATTTTATCAATTCAGATCCCACTTACGAAGCAGACCTTGAAAATGAAATAGTGACGAATATCAAACAGTTCATTATGAGGCTTGGCAAGGGTTTTGCTTTTATCGGGAATCAATATCGTTTAACAGTGGGGGGAGAAGAGTTCTTTATTGATCTTCTTTTCTATAACAGGATACTCAGATGCCTGGTGGTCTTTGAATTAAAGAAAGAGAAATTCAGACCGGAACATGCCGGCCACCTTAATTTTTACCTGAATGTACTGGATGACCAGGAACGACAGCCGGGAGAAAATCCTGCAATCGGGATCATTTTATGCAGGGAGAAAGATAACACACAGGTAGAATATGCGTTTAAGTCTATGGATAAAGCTATGGGTGTGGCAACATATAAATTAACCACAAAGGTGCCACAGTCCATGAAGGACGTTTTACCTTCTCCGGACGATCTCGTAAAATTATTATAGACCTGACCGGCATACAAGAAAACTTCCACGTCTGGTACAGATCAGCAGTTCCTGCCGGGTTAATGTCAGTGCCGCTGAATTAAAAGCAATAATTATATTTGTCCCTGTTTTTGTTTCCCTCAAAGCAATATTTTATTGATTCTGAATGGAAAATATTTCCATCCCGGATCCGTTTTAAACGCATATTCAAGTAATAACAGGTTAAAAGCATGCAATTCATAAGAAAGATTCTTGTTTCCGGACATTTTTACTTCTTCCTGGCTACGTACTGTATACTGGCAGCACCGGCAGCTGAAGCACAGCAAACCCGTATCTATACGGAGCCGGATAAAGTTTTCAAAGATGCCCAGCAACTTTTCCAGCAGGAGAAATATGCTGTAGCCATGCAGCTGTTCCGGCAAACACTGGATAATATCAGCTATTTCCAGGAAACCAGCCGCAGCCTTGTCAGGACCGATGCACAATATTATTATACAGTATGTGCGCTGAAACTGGGGCAGGCTAACGCTGAAAGACTGGCAACGGAGTTCCTGGCAGGCTATAACAACAATGCAAGGGAGCAATTGGTAAGCTACCAGCTGGCCAAATACTATTTTCACCAGAATAAGCTGAAAGAGGCCATTCCCCTGTATGAAAAAGCTAATATAGAGAACCTTTCGAACAGCGAAATTGCAGAAGCAAAGTTTGAACTGGCCTATTGCTACTTTAATGTAAAAGACTTCAGTAAAGCACAGCCGCTCTTTGGCTCCATCAGGGAAATTAACGGCAAATACTACATGCCGGCCAATTATTACTACGGCTTCATTGCTTATTACAACCGCCAGTACAATGATGCCCTCGTCAGCTTCCAGCGTGTTGTGAACGAACCTAAATACAGCAACATCGTTCCTTATTATATCGCTGAGATATACTACTTCCAGGGTAAACGCGATCAGCTGATCAATTACGCAGAGCCACTGGTAAAAAAAGGCGGTATGTACTACGAAGCTGAAATGAAACAGCTTCTCGGTCAGGCCTATTTTGAAAGAAAAGAATATCAGAAAGCACTCCCCTATCTCCAGGAATTCAATGATAATGCAGACGAAGTAAGGAAAGAAGATATTTACCAGCTTTCCTACAGCTACTATCAGACAGGTAATTTCGCTAAAGCCATCAACGGCTTTAAACAACTGAGCAGCGAGAAAGATTCCCTCGGACAGAATTCCATGTACCTGCTGGGCGACTGCTACCTCCGCACCAATCAGAAAGCCAACGCCCGCAACGCCTTTGCCTTCTGTGCCCGTAACAGTACTAATGCACAGCAACAGGAGATATCCCGCTTTAACTACGGTAAACTGTCATATGAACTGGGCTACCAGGATGCCGCCATCACAGAGCTGACCAGCTTTGTAAGCGCCTATCCCCAGTCAGCTTATACCAAAGAAGCCCGCGAGATCCTGGTAAACCTGCTCATGAACACCAACAACTACAGGGACGCTCTCAGCATCATAGAAATGATCCCTGAGAAAAATCCTACAGTACTGAAGGCCTACCAGAAAGTGTCTTACGGCAGAGCCACAGAACTGGTGAACGACCAGCAACTGGCTGAAGCAGACCGCCTGCTGGACGTCTCCCTGAAAAATCCTTACGATAAAAATATTTCCCAGCTGGCACACTTCTGGAAAGCAGAAATAGCCATGCGCCAGAACAGAACCGACGATGCCATCTCCCACCTGAATGCTTACCTGACAGGTGGTGTACCTTCCTCCGGAGAGGCCAATGCCCAGACCGCCAGCTACAACATGGGATACAGCCTGTTAAAAAAAGAGGATTATACCCGCGCCCTGCAGCACTTTGAAGCAGCACAACGTACCAATGGTCCCAACGCCGGCCGTATTATCAATGATGCCACCCTGCGCAGCGCCGACTGTTACTATATGCTGAAAGACTACACAAAGGCACTGGTCCTCTATGATAAGATCATCAGCAACAATGAGCCCGGTGCCGACTATGCCACTTACCAGAAAAGTATCATCCTGGGCATACAGGGTAAAACGAACGAAAAAGTAAATCTGCTAAAACAACTGGGCAACAAATACCCGTCTTCCGGCTTTGGTAACGATGCTGACCTGGAAATTGCCAATACCTACCTGGCAGATGAAAAATATAATGAAGCCATTCCTTACCTGGAAAGCGTGCTGAAAAAACAGCCCAACGGTCCAAGCGCCCCCAGAGCATTACTTAAGCTGGGCCTTTGCTATTTCAATAAGGATGACGAAGAAAGGGCCATCTCCTATTACCGCCAGGTTGTAGAGAAGTTCCCTAACTCACCCGAAGCCGACGAAGCACTGGCAGCTGTAAAAGATATCTATGTAAGCCAGGGCAAAACTGACGCTTATGTAGCCCTGCTGAAATCTACCGGCCAGACAGTAAGCGTTTCTGCAGAGGATTCCCTGAGCTATGCCGCTGCTGAAAATAAATTCAGCAATGGCGACTGTGCCGGCGCCACTACAGCCTTCAACAGTTACCTGCAGAAATTCCCGAACGGGCAATTCGTATTACCAGCACAATTCTACAGATCAGAATGTGCCTATAACAATAAAGACTATACCGGGGCATTACCCGGATATGAGTTCGTGTTGTCAAAGAACAACAGCCTGTACGCTGAACGTGCCGCACAACAGGCAGCCAATATCAACTACTACCAGGTAAAGAACTACGAGAAGGCCCGCACCTACTATCTGCAGCTGCAGGACCTCTCTACTACAAAAGAGAATACATTTACCGCCACACGCGGATTGCTGCGCAGCAACTACCAGCTGAAACGCTGGGATGAAGTGGCCAACTACGCTGAAATACTGTTGTCCAGCGCCAATATCAGTACAGACGACCAGATCATAGGCCATGCTTACCTGGGCCGCGCAGAGCAGGAACAGGGGCAGTATGATGAAGCTATCAAAGAACATAAGATCGCTGCAGGGCTTACCAAATCCGAAATAGGCGCCGAAGCACGGTATAACATCGCTTATTGCCTGTTCCAGAAGAATGACCTGGCAGAAGCTGAGAAAGCCGGTTTCGATGTGATCAAGAACACACCAGGATATGAATTATGGGTAGCCAAGGCTTATATCCTGCTGGGTGATATCTACGCGCGCCAGAAGGACTATTTCAATGCAAAAGCCACCTTCCAGAGCATTGCAGAGAATTGCCAGATAGCCGAGCTGAAACAGGAAGCCAGAGAAAAACTGGCAAAAGCCGAAGCAGAGGAAAAGGCAGCCTCCAAGATCAAATCCAAGTAAATAATTTCCGAATTACGACAGCATGAACGCGTATATCAAACATATTCACCGGTTTATGGCAGTAGCAGGCTGCAGCGCAGCAGGAGTACTTTTGCAGCAGCAGGCGCAGGCCCAGGACCTGAAACAGGAAACCATAGACATCATTTCCAATTACCGCCCTAAACTGCGTGATGCGGCAAAACTGAACCTGACAGCATCCCTGCCAGGTTTTGACACCACCCGCCCCAGGCTGCAGTACCAGGTGCCGGCGCTGAACCTGTACTTCATGTACCAGCCCGTTCCCCTGAAACCACTGGCATTAGGAAAAGATTCCCTGGCTGCCCTTCAGAACAACTTCATCAAAGCCGGCTATGGTAACTATAACACTCCGCTTATCCAGGCGGGATTTGGTACCGGCAGGCATGAAAAATATAATTTCGGCCTGTACGCCAATTACACCTCCTCCAAAGGAGATATCAAGAACCAGGACTACAGCGCACTGAATGTTCTGGCCTCCGGCACTTACTTTACTCCCATACTGGAAGTGAACGGCAGCATAGGCTATGACCGTAACCAGGTACACTATTACGGCT
The DNA here is from genome assembly GCF_009758205.1 of Chitinophaga tropicalis. Taxonomy (GTDB): domain Bacteria; phylum Bacteroidota; class Bacteroidia; order Chitinophagales; family Chitinophagaceae; genus Chitinophaga; species Chitinophaga tropicalis. Next base: position 62,386 of record NZ_WRXN01000015.1, on the reverse strand, counting down.
ATGACCATGTAGTATATGAATACGACAAAAGCCAGGTAAAACAGGCCTTCAGCCAGTTCACCGCACAGGTAGGTGTGAAGAACAGGCCCCTGAATGACTGGGCATTCAAATTTGAACCTTCTGCCAAATTCATTTATTTCAGCGACTCCTATAAGAGAAAAGAACCTACGGCTATCTTCAAGGTACCGGTTTCCAAACAGCTGTTTGAAGATGTTTACCTGAGAGCAGAAGGTATCTTTGACCTGTCTTCCTTTAAAGAGGATGATAATGAACAGATCAACAACAACGTAGTAGCTATCCACCCTGCCCTGGAGATCATCAAACCCCGGTTTGTACTGCATGCAGGCGTAAATCCTACCTGGACCAACAGTAAGTTCTACCTGCTGCCGGACATCGTGAACGAGTCTCACATCATCTATAAAAAAGTAATATTAAGCAGCGGCTGGATCTCTTACATCAATAAGAACAGCTACCGCAACCTGGCTAACCAGAATCCTTTCATAGGCAGCTATGGCAGCGGGATCCTGAATACCAGGGTAGAAGAAAAGTATACCGGTATTAAAGGTACGCTGGGCAGCCACTTTAACTACAATACCAAGTTTGCCGCCGTTACCTGGTACAATCTGCCGCTGTTCGTCAATGACAGCCTCGATGGCAAAACCTTCTATACAAAGAACGAAGCAGAGTTAAAGGCATTTAACCTGCATGCGGAAGTAGGATATATCCAGGAAGAGAAGTTCCAGATGCGCGTTTCCCTGGATTGGTTCAATTATACCAAACAGAAAACGGAGGCTCAGCCATGGGGGCTGATACCCTTCCAGGCAGATGCCTTTGCACAATATACCATTGCCAAAAAGCTGCATCTGAATGCCAACCTGTACTTCCTGGGCAGGAGCTATTACCAGGTAGCCAACGATTTCGGGAAAACTAAAAGCGCCTGGGACATGAATGCAGGCGCCAGCTACGATATTGGCAAGAATTTTGGATTGTGGGTGAATGCTAATAATCTGTTCAATTCAAAATATCAACGCTGGTACGGATACCCCACTTACGGATTCAATATCCTCGGGGGAGTGATGATTAAATTTTAAAATCGTACCATTGCACATTCAATCAGGGACCCTATATTAAACATTATATGTTTAGTACAGGGTCCCTGGTTTGTTGAACAGCTTCATTATATAATAGGAACATTTAATATACTTGGTACTACAGCAATTTATACAGGACACTTTATTCAGACAGCAAACATGCTGTCTGCCCCAAATTGGTGTTTTCAGGCTTAATTACACCCCGGCCCGTTACGATGTGACCAATAAGACCATTGAACCACCCGGAGAGACTGTTACTTTTGATGAAACACTGACTGATGATGGTAACCTGACGGAATGGATAGCTCAGAAAGAGCACCTGGTTTCTTCCATTGCCCAGATGAAAAGAGATAAGTACCTGGAAGATCTGAGGGCTTTACTGAAGAAAGGCCAGCCATTCGAGATACCGGGTGTAGGTAAGCTGAAGGCAGATGCGGTGGGCAGGCTGTCTTTTGAACAGGAGCCTCCGGTACTGACAAGGGATATATTGCATGTAACGCCGGTGATCCGTCCGGACGCCTCACATAAAGTAACTGTAGGTACCAGGGAAATGGTGAACAAGCAGGTGGTAGATCATACTGCTGCGTCTTCCGCTATTCAGCCACCATCCCCTGTAAATGCAGGTCCGGATACTGACTATCCTGAGTACCCTGAGGAAATGCCTTCCCCACTCCGCTGGCTGTGGGTGGCAGTGCCGGTTCTTTCTGTACTGACAGCCGTAGCAGTATGGTATACTGTAAGTAAAAGAGAAAAAGCAACGGCTATTCCCGCTGACAGTACCAGGACAGCCGCTGTAACAGATACTCCGGCCGCCAGGCAGGCTCCCGCAACTGCAGATACCATTGCAGCAGCTGATACTACGCCGGACAGCCTGCGTGTATTAAATTATGATGTGATCATTCAGACATACGAGAACCGTAAGAAAGGTGAAGACATGTATAAGAAAAGACTCTCATGGAAACAGAATGAGATCGTGATCAGATACAGCGCAGACTCCAGTACAGTAAAACTGGGCGTACCTTTCCAGACACCGGCAAAGGACACCGCAGCTACCAAAGAAGCTGTTATAAAAACATATAAAATACCGAGAGTTTTTCTGGAGCTCAGGAACAACTAGATCTCTTTCGCAACGATCTCTAATCCTTCCGCAAAATTATGGGGCTTGTAACCCAGCTCCTGCACAGCCTTATCAATGATAAAACCTGTCCTGGCCGGACGTTTTGCAGGCTGAGTAAAGCTTTTTGCATCTACCTTTTCCAATAACTGTGTGTTCAGTTTGAAGTATCCGGCGGTTTGAACGGCCATTTGATATGGGGTAAGCGTTTCATTGCCTGAGATGTGGAATGTCCCGGACGCCTTCTTATCTGCCACCAGCTTACAGCCAGCTGCGAGGTCCTGTACCAGTGTTGGGGTACGCCACTGATCATCTACTACCTTGAGCTTCTTACCCTGTTCCAGGTTACTTTTTACCCAGGTAATGATGTTGCTGCGCTTGGGGTCTGCTGCTACTCCATAAACAAGTACAGTACGTACAATGGCCCAGGGCAGTTTGCTGTTCCTGACCATATGTTCTGCTGCTACTTTGCTGGAGCCATAATAGCTGATGGGATTGACTGTGGCTTCTTCTGAATAGGGGCCTTCAAGTCCGTCAAATACAAAGTCTGTGGAAAGGAAGATAAAGAATGTGCCATGTTTTTCCGCTGCATGTACCAGGTAACGTGTAGCGCTTACATTGGTGTCCCAGCAGGCATCTTTGTTCCTTTCGCAATCATCTACCTGTGTCATGGCCGCTGCATGTATCAGCACATCCGGTTTATGTTTATCCAGGAGGTGCTGTACGCTGGTGGCATCACGCAGGTTAGTGGCTTCGTAAGTATAGCCAGTCTGGACCGGCAAACGGTTTGGTCCCCTTCCGGTAGCTATCACCTCATAACGGCTGTCTTCCAGAAAAACCGGAATAAGGTGCTGGCCAAGTAATCCATTACTTCCTGTTATTAATACCTTCATAACATTAAATTACTGATTTTATATGAATAGACCATAGCACATAGCTGATGTAATATCGTTCACGGATACCAGTATGAGTGCTGGTACTTATCAGATATATATAATGCGTAATAAAAGAAGAGCTTCTGCCCTGGCAGAAGCTCTTCTTTTATTATAACCGGTAAGGTATTTATTTAAATGTCATGCCCAGGTTGTACATGGTAAATGCCCAGCTGTCTGCCGCTTCCTCGATAAGTTTCGAAGTAGGTTTACCTGCGCCATGGCCTGCCTGCGTCTCAATACGTATAAGCGTAGGGTTAGGACCGGCATTGGCCGCCTGAAGAGCGGCTGCAAACTTAAAGGAGTGCGCCGGCACTACACGGTCATCGTGATCTGCGGTAGTGATCATTGTTGCCGGGTAGGAAGTGCCTGCTTTCAGGTTATGCAGCGGGGAATATTTTACCAGGTAGCTGAACTGATCTGCCTTGTCGCTGCTGCCATATTCTGTGGCCCATGCCCATCCTATGGTGAACAGCTGGAAGCGCAGCATGTCCATCACACCAACTGCCGGCAGTGCCACCCTGAACAGGTCAGGGCGCTGTGTCATACAGGCTCCTACCAGCAGCCCTCCGTTGGAGCCACCTTTGATGGCTATACGGGAAGGCTGTGTATATTTTGATTTCACCAGGAACTCGGCAGCCCCGATGAAGTCGTCAAATACGTTCTGCTTACGTTCCATCATACCGGCTTTATGCCAGCCCTCGCCATACTCACTGCCTCCGCGTAATGATACAACGGCATAAATGCCCCCCTGTTCCATAAAGAAGAGGTTGGATACGCTGAACGCCGGTGTAATGGCGATATTGAAACCGCCGTAACCGTAGAGCAGCACAGGGTTATTGCCATCCAGCCTGATGCCCTTTTTATAGGAAAGGAAAACGGGCACCTTTGTACCGTCCTTACTGGTAAAGAACACCTGTTTGGTTTCATAATCTTCCTGTCTGAACTTTACCTCTGTTTTGGCAAACAGGGTGGATTTCCCGCTGGCAATATCATACTTATAAATAGTGGCAGGGCTCACAAAGGAATTGAACGTATAGAAAAACTCTTTATCCTCTGTTTCAGCATTAAAGCCGCTGGCAGAGCCAATACCCGGCAGGACAATCTCCCTGTCCAGCTTACCGGCATAGGTGTATTGCATTACTTTGGAAGAAGCGTCTTTCAGGTAGTGGGCAAAAAGTCTGTGACCGGCTGTACCTACAGACTGCAATACTTCCTTCTGTTCAGGGATGATCACTTTATAGTTGGCAGGGTCCGGGTTCTTAGGGTCTACCAGCACTACTTTATAGTTGGGTGCGTCCTGGTTGGTAAGCAGCAGTATTTTGTCGCCATCATTATCCACTACGGAAGGTTCGTATTCAAAACCTTTTACCAGGAGGCGGAACTCCTTCTGAGACGGGTCTTTCAGATCACGGTACCAGAGTTCATTGCCTGAAGTACCTTCTGAAGTAGAGAGGAAAAGGAAACGTTCATCGTCAGATACCTGTGCCCCTGCATTGCGCAGCGGGTGCTCTTTGTCCCAGTGGATCAGCTCATCCTGGTCCTGAGTGGTACCCAGGCGGTGATAATACACTTTATGGAATTCATTCTTTTTGGAGAGTTTGCTCTCTTCTGTAGGCTTATCATAGCGGCTGTAATAGAAACCATCACCTCTCCAGGAAATGCCGCTGAATTTGATCCAGTCCAGGGTATCAGGCAGGAGTTTTTTGCTTTCAACGTCCATTACGAAGGCTTCCTGCCAGTCTGATCCTGCTTTGGCAATCATATAGGCCAGGTATTTCCCGTTCTTTGAGAAGGAGATGTTTCCCAGCGCTACAGTACCATTTGCGGAAAATTTGTTGGGATCAATAAAAACTTCCGGAGTGCCGTCCAGCGTTTTCTGGCGATACAATACAGCCTGGTTCTGTAATCCGTCGTTTTTAAAGAAAAAGTAATAATTGCCTTTTTTGAAAGGGGCTCCTGGTTTGGGATAGTTCCAGAGTTCTTCCAGTCTTTTTTTAATACCATCACGATAGGGAATTTTTGACAGATAAGACTGAGTAACGGCATTTTCTTCCTTCACCCATTCTTTTGTTTCTGCGCTGTTGTCATTCTCCAGCCAGCGATAGGGATCAGCAATAACAGTACCGTGGTAATTGTCTGTAACATCTGTCTTACGCGTCTGCGGGTAAGTAAGTCCTGCCTGTTGGGCCATTGTAGATCCTGCTGTCATAATTAAAAAAGAAAGGATAGGTAAGCACCTGGTTTTCGTCCTTGCATTTAAATTATACATATGTATATTTTTTGTAAAAAATTTATCCTTTGGTTAACTAAAAATGAAAATTTCACCTAATTCATCAGAATACTACTAGAAAGAATATGCAAAATGTTATTTTTGTGCGCCACTTAGATATTTTTCCGGCAATTTATGCAAAGCAGCGTGATTTTCAGGAAAAAACGTAAAAGCAAGGGTTCGAAACCAGGGAATGCATTTATGACACTTTCGGGGTATGTAAGGGTAAATATAAGCAGAAATCGACGTCGGGATTCCCGGAATCCATCATAAAAACGTAGAGAGGGAAATAAACATAACTATGAAAAAAGTTAACAACATCGCAGTTCTTACTTCTGGCGGGGATGCGCCTGGCATGAACGCTGCCGTTCGTGCGGTTGTAAGAACCGGAATTTACCATCAGTTAAACGTGTTTGGTGTTATGTACGGTTACAGGGGAATGTTGAAGAATGAAATTTTCCCCCTGGAGTCCAAGTCGGTGGCCAACATTATTCAACGGGGAGGTACAATCCTGAAAACAGCCCGTTGCAAAGAATTTTACGAAGCTGAAGGACGCAGAAAAGCCTACGAGAACCTGAAGAAACACAACATTGACGGTATTGTTGTAATTGGAGGTGACGGCTCATTCAACGGAGCCTATAAAATGAGCCAGGAATTTGATATTCCCTGCATAGGTATACCTGGTACTATTGATAAAGACATTGCTGGTTCAGATTTTACCATTGGTTTTGATACGGCAGTAAATACAGCTGTTGAAGCGATCGACAAGATCCGTGACACGGCTGATGCACATGACCGTTTATTTATAATAGAAGTAATGGGACGTGACGCCGGTTACATAGCGCTGCACAGTGGTATTTCCACTGGTGCGGAGCATATTATGACGCCGGAGCACCTGATTGATATAAAAGATATTATCGAAGACCTGCAGACCAACGAGCGCCGCAGGAAACTGGTAAATATCATTGTAGTAGCGGAAGGATCCATTGCCGGTGGTGCAGAAGAAGTAGCCCGCCAGGTAAAAGCCAGCTGCCCTCAGCTGGATACACGTGTCTGCATTCTGGGACATATTCAGCGTGGTGGTTCCCCTACCTGCCAGGACCGTATCCTGGCCAGCCGTATGGGTTATGCCGCAGTTGAAGCACTGCTGGAAGGTACCAACAACGTGATGGTAGGTATAGTAAACAACAAAATCCAATACACACCTCTGGAGCAGGCCATCAAAGCCAAAGAACATTTGGATCCGGAATGGTTAAAGATTGTAAAAATACTTGCGAGTTAAAAAATAGAGCTATGAGTACAAAAGATTTATCAAAATACGTACACAAACAGATGGACCATGAAGCCTCCCGTGCACATTCCCAGCACAAAACAAAGATAGTAGCGACCGTAGGCCCTGCCTGCGATACTTATGAGAAATTGCTGGCACTGGTGCAGGCCGGTGTTAACGTGTTCCGTCTGAATTTTTCGCATGGCTCTCACGAAGATAAACTGCGTATTATCCAGTATATCCGCCAGATCAACAAAACAGAACCTTACAATGTAGCCATCCTGGCTGACCTGCAAGGTCCTAAACTGCGTGTAGGTGAGATCGAAAACAACGCCCTGCCGCTGGTACCCGGCCAGATCCTCACTTTCGTAAACGAGAAAGTGGTAGGTAATGCCGAAAGGATCTACGTTTCCTACGCTGATCTGCACAAAGACGTAAAACCTGGTCAGAAAATACTGCTGGACGACGGAAAGATCGAGACTGTAGTAAGGGAAATAACCGCCAACCAGGAAATCAAAGCAGAAGTGACCCTGCCAGGCGTACTGTCTTCCAAAAAAGGCTTCAACCTGCCTGATACCAAAGTATCTCTGCCAGCTCTGACAGAGAAAGACGTAATAGACCTGGAGTTTATCATTGATCACGAGTGTGACTGGGTAGCTCTGTCTTTTGTAAGACACGTGGATGACCTGCTCCTGATCCGCAAACGTCTGAAAGAACGCAATTCCAAGATCAAAGTAATCTCTAAAATAGAAAAGCCTGAGGCGATCGCCAACCTGAAAGAAATTATCTGGGAAAGTGATGGTGTTATGATTGCCCGTGGTGACCTGGGTGTGGAACTGCCTGTAGAGCAGATCCCGATGATCCAGAAAGACATCATCCGTAAATGTATTCACCGTGCTAAGCCTGTAATCGTGGCTACACAGATGATGGAAAGCATGATAGACCGTACCCGTCCTAACCGTAGTGAGATCACTGACGTGGCTAACGCGGTACTGGAAGGTGCTGACGCTGTGATGCTGAGCGGTGAAACTGCCACCGGCCAGTTCCCTGAACTGGTTATCCAGACCATGAGAAAGATCATCGGTGAAGTTGAGAAAGAAGACATCATCTACAACCGTAACCTGATCCCTCACCGCCACTCTCCTACCTTCCTGAGCGATGCACTGTGCTACAACGCCAGCAAAATGGCGGAAGACCTGGATGCAGATGCCCTGATAGGTATGACACAGAGCGGTTACACCGGCTTTATGCTGAGCAGCTACCGTCCCCGTTCTCCACTGTATGTATTTACCAAGGAAAAGACCCTGGTAAACCAGCTGAGCCTGAGCTGGGGCGTACGTGCGTTCTATTATGGTGAAGAAGAAAGCCTGGATAATATCATATTCGATCAGATCAACATCCTGAAAGAAAGAGGTTTCCTGAAAGCTGATGACGTAGTAGTAAACACCGGCAGTACTCCTGTAAAAGAGCATCTGCCTACCAATACTATCAAGATCACACGTGTTTCCTGATAAAGGAATGCTATAAAATAAAACGGCTGTATCTGATGATACAGCCGTTTTTATTTGTAGTGATTGATGATCTACAAATTCAATACAAGTTTTGTAAACAACCTGATTCCGTTGGCGCCCATCTGCACGGAATCCCACGGGCCACCGGTTTCGCCGTCATATGCAGCCAGCTTTGCACCCTGCACATATCCCAGGGAAGGATGCACATTAAAGATATTATCTGCACCAATAAACCAGTTCAGGTTCTTTGTAAGCTTATAACTGGCATATACATCTGTTACCACTTTTCCTTTATACTTAAACAGCTCAGGCACCTCTTTACTACCGTTATCCAATTCCACTATGGGATTGATGCCTGTACCAGCCAAGTCTCCGCTCCAGCCATAGCCAAACAACTCAGTTTTCCCGAAATAAGTGAGGTGTGTACCGACGCCCAGCTTGTTAATGTTATAGTCCAGGTTCAGTCCCAGCTTTACCGGCGGAGCGGAAGCCAGTACGAACTTCTCTTCACGGTCGCTGAAGAATGACTTCCTGTGAACATAAGTATCGTTCAGTGCTGCCGGTACGTTTATTTTATCAATTTCCATGTGCTGGATATTAGCTGCCAGCAAAGCTTTGAAGCGCTGGTTGCCCCAGCGTTTAGTGTAGTCAATAACGATATCCACACCGGTATTGGTAGTGTTTACCGCATTGGCAAAGAACTGTGCGTTGTCTATATGCAGTTCATTCAGGGTGTTGTACAGGGTTTCATTCAGGGTAGTATCGCTGGCACTGAACTGGCCGGAAAGCACTATCCTGTCCTTTACTTTTACCAGGTAACCATCTACTGTAACAGTAAGTGCGCTCAATGGTTTCCACGAGAAGCCCAGGCTGGCATTTACAGACTTTTCCTGCTTTAGTTCAGGTATACCTGCCGCCCTGGTAATAGGATCGTAATTAGGCGCTATTTTAACCTCTGAAATGACACCACCCTGTACGTTGGTGTATTGGGAGCTGAAGTTGACCTGTTGCAGGGAAGGTGCACGGAAACCGGTGCTGACAGATCCGCGGATGTTGAAGCCTGGAGCAAGTTTATAGCGGGTAGCAAATTTGTAGTTGCTTGTAAACCCGAAATCGCTGTAGTTCTCTGCACGGATAGCTGCGCTTATCAGCCATTTATTGGTCACATCCAGTTCTGCATCTACAAACCCTGCAATGTTGGAGCGGTTGGCATCCACTTCGTCGCCGGGACGGTACCCGGGGAAGCCCTGTGCCCCTGTGGCTTTATTGAAAGTAGGATCGTAATTGGTGTATGAAGCAGCTTCGCCTGCATAGATCTTATAGTTCTCGTAGCGGTATTCCGCGCCCATAGCAAGGTTAAGACCGGAGGCTACGCCCGGCACCTCTTTGGAAACGGTGAAATTGGCTGTGTTCTGCAGGAAGGAGAAACCGCCATCGTCAAAATGAGTGGGGGTGCTGGCGCCCATAGAGGCGTTAAAGGTCTTATCACCGTAGAAATGGAAGTCATTCCTGCCAAGCGCATTACTGAGGTCCCATTTCCAATGATTGCCGAACTCTCCTTTGATGCCTACGGCAGCTGAAAGGTCCCGGATCCTTGTCTGGATATGCGGGTCAAATACGGTATCTGCCGGTTCTCCGCCAGGTGAGGGCACGGAATACATGATATCCGGGTAGAAGATCAGGTTGCCCTGGGCATCTGTCGGGAAACGGTCAGACCGGCCGCTGGAAGAGGGATTATACCCGTGGAAATGGCGGGTATAGGCATATGCGTCAGAAAACTTATAGTTATATCCGCCAAAGGCGTAAAAAGTAGTAGAGCTATTGGCGAATGGCAGTTCAAGGTTGACCATTCCGCCGCCGGTGGTTTTGGAGGCATCTCCGTTGGAGCGCCTTACGGTGTTGACAGGCAGGCCGTCCTTATGAGCAAGGTTGGTATCCAGCACCTGCCGGAAGGTTTTGCCCTGGATGAGGAAATTGCCGGACAGGTTGATAACTCCTCCGTTCTTTCCAAGTGGAATGCCGTAACTGGCGCCGAAAGAGAAGGCGTTACCGTCTACCGGGCCATTGTTCTTATACTGTTTCAGGTCACGGCCAAACCAGGTATTATATTTCCGGTCATAATAGCCGGCATAACCAGCGTTTACATAAAGATGATTGACATCTTTTTTCAGGATGATGTTCACTACCCCGGCAATAGCGTCTGAGCCATATTGGGCGGAAGCACCGTCCCTCAGTATTTCCACACGGTCTATGGATGCTTCGGGAATGGCATTCAGGTCTGTACCTGAGTTACCACGGCCCCGGGTACCATATACGGCTACGAAAGCTGTCTGGTGACGGCGTTTACCGTTAATAAGCACCAGGGTCTGGTCCGGGCCCAGTCCGCGGAGAGTAGCAAGGTCTATCTGGTCTGCCCCGTCGCTACCGCTTTGTTTGTTGTAGTTGAATGAGGGAGCCGCCACATTCAGCAGGGCGGTGAGGTCCATTTTGGCGGTAGGCTGTGAGGCCTGGGTAAGGCTGATCACATCTACGGGGACGGCCGTTTCTGTTTTGGCGCGCCCTCCTGAGCGGGAGCCTACCAGGACGACCTGGTTCAGTTCTGAAATAGTAGATACCAGCTGTACGTCAAGAGAGGACCTGCCATTAAGAGATTGTGATTGTGGTGCAAAGCCGATTGCACTGATCTCCAGTATGTCATTGGGAGAGGCTTCAATGCTGTAGGTTCCGTCTTTGCCGGTAAGTGTACCTGAGCCTGAAAGTTTTACCCTTACAGTTATTCCTTCAAGCGGAGCGCCGGTTGTGGCATCTGTGACTTTTCCGGTTATTTTCTGTTTTTGAGCAAAAGATACGGCTACAGGAACGTAAAGGCAAAATAATAACATTACGATGATACGATTCAGATTCCTGGTTGACATAAAAATTGAGGTTTGCGTTGTCATTAAATATAGAACTTTTGGGGCATACGGGAAATTTAAGTGCAATAATTGAGTAGAAGATTTGTCAATTACTCAAAATAAGCATATTAAACATACTGAAATAAGGTCAGGTCTGGCGTTAATTGCGTGTTAATAACGGGATAGGTATGGTCACCCGGAAATGTAGTTTATTACTCTTACAATTAGAAGTTTATAAGCGAACTCTTGGGACGTTTATAATAATATATACACTAGGATAATAGAAAGGGAATCATAAAGAGTCGTGTGAATGATTTTGAAATCTTTAACTCCTATTTGTCCGCTATGAACTATGAATATCATGCTCCGGATAATTTTTCTATCCGGAGCATGATTGATGAGTACTTTTTAGATAAAAGAAACGACTAGTAATGATATATAGATGATCATTGTGCATCTATAAGAACTCCGCGCCTATCATCATTGTTAAAATCTAATTCCCAAAATCTGATCAATTCTGTATGTGACAAGGATTGATCTGTCATGTGAATAATGCAGTTTTTTTAAAATTTAAAATACCAACCATGTTTTTTCTTGTACCCGCTGACAAGCATTATCACTCGTATGGGGTATACTATCGTTTTGTACCCTACATTGTGCCTTATATGAAGCCAATCCCTATACAAAGCCGCAAGTTTGAAATCCTTACCCAATTGTTTGAAACCAGCCGTTTTGGGATTGGTGAACATCTTGTAGAAGGAGGGGGTAAGCTATATCCTACGCCTCATAAAGAGGGCATTTATCTGCATGTGGCGACAGGAGCAGCGCCAGTAGATGCGCATTTAAATGATAATGATGAACAGAAAATTTTATTGAAAGACGGAGAACTGAATCTGTTCTATCTGACTGAGAAAACCAACAGTGCAAAGCTTTCTAAGGGCTTCTATTGTTTTTTCCATGCCCGTAGCAGTGTGAGAACTTTTACAGGACTGGTGAGAAAAATGCAGACGCCCGAAAACGCTGAAAAAGTGCTGTCACTTATGGCGGCGGCAGGAAGGGCAATAGAAGCGGGAAGTGGTTTGATTAACAGCTCTTCTGTTGAACTGGACCCATATGGAGCAAGCCTGATCCAGGAAATACGCGATATCAGAATAATACCCAGGAAAACGCTTAAAAGCTATATAAACAAGAAAATAGAACAGCTCATGCTGCATTTTCTTGATCGCTGCATCAATACCCGTGATACATCGTATTCCATTACCGGCGATGATATACATATGATCGACAGCATAAAAGACTATATATGGCATCACCTGCACAATCAACCTTCTGCAGCCCAACTGGGTATAAAATATAATATTCCGACAGAAAAACTGAATAACATCTTCGCACAGTTCTATGGAGTTCCATTAGACACTTATATTGAACATTGCCGTGTAGAAAAGGCCGTTTGCCTGCTTACAGACGCCAAACAATCTACTTCTCTTATTGCAACAGTGACAGGCTTCAGAAATTACCAGGCACTCACTGCTTATTTTATTGCTCATTTTGGCTGTGCTCCTTCAGACTTCAGATAAGCCCCGGAGCATATCTCTCATATATCTTACATTTACACTCCCGGCGGCATACAACTTGCCGCTGAGAGTGTAAATCCTTTTATATGAGCACCTTTAAGAGTATCAATCCATATACACAGGAAACCATTGCTGAATATGCGGCACATACAAATGCTGAGATAGAACAACGTCTGGCATGGGGAGACAGGGCTTATCGCCATTTATGGCAAACCACACTGGAAGAACGTTGTGAATGGATGCAAAACCTCATCAACCTGCTGAAAACGCATACGGAAGAACATGCAGCCATCATTACCGGGGAGATGGGCAAGACGCTGAAAGAGGCTAAAACAGAAGTGCTGAAATGTGCAGCTTCCGCTACACATTTTATACAGCATATAGAAGAAATGCTGCGGCCCAAACCGGTTAAATCTGATGCACAGCAAAGTTATATTTCATATGAACCCAAGGGCATCATCCTGGCTATTATGCCCTGGAATTTCCCTTACTGGCAGGTATTTCGTTTTGCTATTCCCAATATCCTGGCAGGTAATACCGGTATACTCAAACATGCCAGCAATGTAAGCGGTTGTGCGCTTGCAATAGAACAGCTGTTCCTGGAAGCAGGTTTTCCTGAAGGAACTTTCCAGAGTGTGCTTGTCAACTCAAAAAATATAGAGCCTGTCATTGCTGATCCGCGTATACAGGGAGTTACCCTGACCGGCAGCACAGCTGCAGGTATCAGTGTAGCCCAGTTATCCGGGAAATATATCAAGAAATCTGTCCTGGAGCTGGGCGGCAGCGATCCTTTCATAGTATTGAAAGACGCCAATCTTGACCTGGCGGCCCAGACGGCTGTAAAAGCCCGTATGCAGAATGCAGGACAGTCCTGTATAGCCGCCAAGCGATGGATAGTAGAAAAACCTGTGCTGGAGCAGTTTACAGACAAAGTAAGCCAGTTGCTCAGCAGTATGAAACAGGGAGATCCTATGCAGGCGGAAACAGATATGGGCCCTATGGCAAGACCTGACCTGGCGGCAGAGCTGGCACAGCAGTTACAACAAACGGTAGCGCAGGGTGCTAAGCTGGCTCTTGGCGGACAGTACAAGGACGCCAATTTTGCTCCTACCCTGCTCACCGGCGTACGCAATGGCATGACTGCCTTTGAGGAAGAAACCTTTGGCCCCCTGGCTGTTATCATAGAGGCGGCCAACGAACAGCAGGCTGTAGAACTGGCTAACCAGACGCCTTATGGCCTGGGTGCTTCCCTGTGGACCACCGACCTGGAAAAGGCACAGAGGCTGGCAAGACAAATTGAGAGTGGCAACGTATTTGTTAACGCCATGGTACGTTCTGACGCCCGTCTGCCCTTTGGTGGCATAAAACAATCCGGCTATGGAAGGGAATTATCCCTGGAAGGCACACATGAATTTTTGAATGTTAAGACGGTTTATATAGCTTAGCAGGCGAAAACTTGACAGGTATATACTGAAAACAGGCAACAAAATCTGATGACCAGGAATAATTTTGCTCCCTATATTACCATCAGCAGGGAGGAATGGGCTAAAAGAAGTGACGATCCTATGCTGCATCTGCTCAATGATATTGACACTTTGCAGGGGATCAATGAACCGTTGACCAAAGAAGAGATCACCCAGATATATGTCCCACTGTCGCGGCTGCTGAACCTGTATGTAAGCGGCGCACAGCGGTTACACGCAGCCACCAACAGTTTCCTGGGTAGCAGGATCACCAAGGTGCCTTATATTATCGGTATTGCCGGCAGCGTGGCTGTCGGGAAAAGCACCACCGCCCGTGTACTGCAACGGCTGTTGTCCACGTGGCCCAATCACCCGAAAGTAGATCTTGTTACTACAGACGGGTTTCTTTATCCCAATAAAATACTGGAGCAGAGAGGTATCATGAACCGGAAGGGATTCCCGGAAAGCTATGATATCCGCCGGCTTATACAGTTCCTGGCCAGTGTAAAATCGGGAGCAGAAAGAGTGTCGGCACCGGTGTACAGTCACCTGGAATATGATATACTCCCTGATCAGCTGCAGTGGATAGAATCTCCTGATATTGTGATAGTTGAAGGCGTGAATGTTTTACAGGTAAGGCCCCGGCAGCAGCAGAAGGAACCTACTATATTCGTATCTGACTTCTTTGATTTCTCCATCTTTGTGGATGCTGAACTGCAGGACCTGCAGCAATGGTATATAGCTCGTTTTAAGTCATTGCGCAATACTGCTTTCCAGAACCCGGACTCTTATTTTCACCGGTATGCGCACTTGTCTGATGCAGAATCTGAAGCTGTGGCAGCCAATATCTGGAATGAGATCAACCGGCCCAATCTTGAACTGAATATACTTCCCACCCGTTTCAGGGCCAGCCTGATACTGGAAAAGGGCGACCATCATTTTGTACAGTCGCTCAAGCTCAGAAAGATATGATCCTAAAAATACATTTCCATGCCGGATACAATCCTCGTGAAACAGGCATTATTGCAGCTTGACAAACATGCAGGAGATAACTGGCATTTATTTGAGCCATTACTGGAAGAAGTGAGCTTCAGTAATGGCTCTTTTCTTGTGAACAGCGGGAGGACCTGTACGGCCATTTATTTTATTGCCAGCGGGATAGTAAGGGTGTATACTGTACACCAGGATAAAGAGGTGTGCCTGGATTTCGCATTTTCAGGCCAGTTTACGACCGCCTATGCCTCTTATATAAGTCAGACACCATCGGCAGTAAGTATACAGGCTATAACGCCTGTAAACGGCTTTGCCTTTCATTATGCAGATCTGCAGGAGCTGTATAACCATCATCACGCTATTGAACGTACCGGCCGGCTGCTGGCTGAATACCAGTACCTGCGGAAGTACCAGCGGGAGCTTTCCCTTTTACAGTATACGGCGAAGGAGCGTTACCTGCATCTGCTGGAACAGCAACCCCAAATGATACAGCAGATACCTGTAAAATATCTGGCCTCTTACCTGGGCATTGAGCCGGAAAGCCTGAGCCGCATCAGGAAAGGGCTTACCTGACACACCACCATACCCACAGTATATAGATGGGCTGAAATGCCAGCCGGCTCCAGGTATACCAGGCTTTTGCGGGTAGTCCGCCGGGAGGCGGCAATTGTTTCACGGCTACGTAAATATTGGCGGGGAACATCAATACCAGCAGTATCATCAATCCCCAGGCAGCATATATCTTCGTGGCGGGGAAAAGGAGCCCTATTCCCAGCATGATTTCCAGTACACCGCTCAGCAATACCAGCTGGGTTGCATATGGCAGCCAGCCATCTATCATGTAAGAAAGCTTTCCCGGTTTAACCAGGTGCATAACCCCTATCAGCACAAACATAACGGCAGCAGCCATACGTGCATCATCCTGGTAACGTTGCAGTATGGGGATATTGAATAGCAGGCCGGTAAGAAATAATAACAGTGATACAGATAAAAGTCCGGATAAAAATGCCATTGTTTTTCTTACAAAAATGCCGTAAAAACCTGCTGTCGCGAACTAACATTTGTTAGCTTTTACTATTAACAATAATTTATACATTGCTTGTTGCAACGAATTAGAACAACTCTTTACATTTGATCTGTCATTTTTAAAAGAACCGAACAATGAGAATTAAAAAACTACTTCTTCCTGTTGCTGCAGTAGTAGTACTGGCAGCATCTGCATTTACTTACGCTATTACACAGGACCTGAAGATCAAAGAGGGGTATGCTGTTAAATTTTCCGGCTCCGGCGCCAATGGTGTTTTTAAAGATCTGAAAGGGCAGGTAATATTTGATGAGAACAATCCCGGCACTGCAAAATTTGATGTAACCATAGATGTTAAATCCATCAATACAGGTAATGGGTTGAAGAACAGTCATGCAAAGGGTTCTAAATGGTTTGATGCAGCGAAGTATCCTGTGATACATTTTGTGTCTTCCAAAGTAACTAAAACCGGTGCAGGTTACCAGGCAGAAGGTGTGCTTGAAATGCATGGTGTAAAGAAGCCGTTGATCATTCCTTTTACTTATGCCAAACAGGGTACCGGCGGTACATTTCATGGTGTGTTTAATGTAAACAGAACCGATTTCGGTATTGGTGAACCGGGAGGAAGAGTAGATGATATTTTTAAACTGGAAGTGAATGTTCCGGTAGCTCAATAATAATATATACTTACATCAATGATAGAAAGCAGCCGGTGAATAACCTGCTGTTTTTTTTTATAGAACAAAAAACCCTCCCGTTTGCACGGGAGGGCCTTCTGGTAAATTTCGTCGTGTTAACAAAACTACCGCTTACACCCATTCATTAATATGGGTTCCACTGCCCATCGCAATTTCACGGGCAGAGATGGTGAATCCGATGGTCATCGGGTCTTTGTCATCAGAATCAAAAGATTCCTCAAACTTAACCAGATAGCCTTCTTTGAATTTGAGTTCTTTCAACTTGGAGTCAGAATCTCTTTTGTAGAATGTAATGGTGCCGTCTTTTCTTTCGAAGTTGTTCACCATCCATTCAAAGAGGTCTGTTTCACCAGTTGATTCAACAACTAAACGGATGCGTCCACCGCGGGTGATTGCTGAGGGGCGGCCAGTGGCATCTACTTCTTGGGTGAGGTCGTAGCTGCAGTGTTTTACCACTAATTTTTTGCCAGCTACTTCAAACACTGATTTGAAGGACATGGGTTAAATGTTTAAGGTTTACAATAAAGCAATTAATAAGAGCTATTTATTTATTTATATAACTATGCATCAAATTTAAATTTTTACCTCAACAAAAACAAAATATCTGGCGGTAAAAATCAATGGTTTAGTTCGCTTTTTTGAGAAGGGAAAACTATCTCGATCTCATAAGCTGCCTGTTGTAATCCAGTTCATTTCTTGCGTTCTCCAGTTCTTTGTTAAGGTCGGAGATTTTCTCTTTTAACTCGGCAATGGTTTGTTGTGCATCCTGTAATCCGCGCAGCTGTTGTTTGCTTTGCTGTAATGAAAGCAGGTTCTGGATAATATTGTTGTACAGTCCATAATGGCTGACAGCATCTTTAGGGATGGAGCCGCGCAGGTTTACAAGGTCCTGTGCTATTGCCTGGTCCATATAGTTTGCGTTCTGATTAGGCAGATTAATAGAGTCAAGATTGTTCTTTACTCTATCCATTTTCTGCAGGAACTCTCCCTGAAAGGCCTGTTCTTCACGGAAGCTGCTTAGCTGTTTACGCAGGTCTGCATTTTCTCTTGAAGGTACCTGGTAATTGAAAAACACAGCTAATACAAAAAGTCCTACAGTTATTACAAAGAAGAGCAGGAACCATAAGAAAGCGTTTGTTCTTTCCTGTTTGTTAAGTACACGCATGTAATAAAATATATTGTTGTTAAGTTATTTAGTCTGTAAAGAACCAGCGTTTGGTCTTATGTTTACGCAGGTATTCTGCATCTTCTGCAGATTCTTCTTTCACGAATATGCCGCTGTCCTGTTTACGTCCTATATAATCAAGCCTGCTCAGGCTTTCGAAAAGTTTATTCACCGCTTTTACAAAGGGGACCATAGGTTGCAGGCATTCACGGATATCGGTGTGTTTATAACGGATGTTTGCACAATTGACCATCAGTGTTTCCAGCTCTCCCTGTCTCAGCTCACACCATTCAGAGAAATAGTTGAGCAGTTCTTCCTTGCCGGCACCGGCGCGCTGGTCTACTGCGTTCTTGATGGTGCGTGCCAGTCCTGCCACTACTTCCAGCATGGCGGCAGGCTGTTGGTACAAGCCTAACCAGCGGAACTGGGAGATGCGCATACCAAGGTACTGCACCATCCTTTCTGTGATGTACAGCACTACCTGTGCAAGATCATTATTCTGATTGCGTGCATAGATCTTCTGTACAATCTGTACACCATACAGCTCCAGCTGGCCAAAGAACTGATCGAGTTCCTGGTAAAGGTCAGCCAGTGCAGGATGTGCGGCTACTATTGATGTAGGAGGAATATAATCATCATCCAGCTGCGGACGGCCATCAGCAACAGTGATACGTCCCAGTATCATCTGATAACTGCCCAGCTGTCCGTTAGGCAGTTGTGATGCGGGTAATACATACAACTGGTATTCGGGTGTTGCATAAGGCATCCTGGGAGGATCTTCATGCAGCAGAGGTTCTCCGCTGGGCTGGCGGTCAAACGGATTTACCTGTATGAGGATATAGTATACACCTTCTGTATGACCGGGGTCCCAGCTGTATACAGCTTCAGGAAATGTGGTTGCATATTTCAGGGAATGGACAGTATGTTCGGGGATCTCAATACGTGCGCCACCGGGGGTTACAGCGCGGCATTCAGTCAGCTTGATACGCCATTGCTGCTGGTTGTCTGTTACAAACCAGCAACGCAGCGACTCCCTGCTTTCTGCTTTAGCCTGCAGCAGGCCATAGTTTTGCGCATGCAAACCGCTGGAGATCGCATCCCTTATCTGGTCAAGCATTGCATTTTCCGTTTCCACAAAATGCTGCTTCTTTATTTTCATACCATCCACCCAGTTGACGGGAAAATGTTTAAGCGGTTCAGCCATTGGAGTAATTGTTTAATTCAGGGATTAATTGTTGATAAGTATCCTGTTGCAGATGATCACGCTATTCTCCTGCATACCGTTCATGAATACAGGCTTCTCAGGATCCAGTGTACGGGCGGTGCCCAACCATCTTGATTTGAGATGGAATACCCACGCATATGGCTGTCCGTTGGCATCCATCACATCTATTGGTGTGTTGGGATATCTGTCATTATAGTCGTTGATGAAGTGATAGAACAGGTCTCCCAGGTCCATTTTTATAGGCGTACGTGCCCTGAAATAAGTGCGGTCCCTGTCATTGATCTTCTTTTCCAGTTCGAAACCTATTACTATCAGGTCTCTCATATCTTCTTCGTTCACTTCCGGTTGTTGCTGATAGGAAGGATATTGCCACCATTTATATACTTTGGCGGGGATGGCCATCATCTTCTCAAAGGTCTTGTAAACAAAGGTGGGCAATGCAAATGCAAAGAGGCAGGTAAGCATGGGATAATAGAGGAAATCTCCTTTTGTAAAAAGGAACTGTACCAGCATAAAGCCTACGCCGCCAAAGAGCCATATCGCTACGATAAATGCCATTTCTGAGCCAATGGTCTGTTCATTTGCCCAGAATCTTGTATACATTATATGTGTATGTGCTATACCTAAACCCAGGAACCAGATCTGATAGAAGAGATACTGGCTGACAAGGTTCTGATGTGTGAAAAGAAAAGGAATAGAGCTGATCACTGCAAAGAGCAGTGTAAGCAGCGCAAGGTACCATAGTGCTTTTTTCTTATATAGGGTGAAGTTTTTGATATAACGGCTGAGCATGCTCACTATAAGGGCACCTATTGCCAGTACAGCCGCTAATACCAGGTAAATTTTCGCTTTAAGTATCATAGTTTTCTTCGAGTTGGGAAAAAGGGTTAAAACAGTTTTAGGTCTGAGTCAACATTACATGCAAAAATAGTTCCATTTAATCCTGTTCAAAGGAAAAAATTATAGCCCATAATACCTTCCTTAAACCGGTCATCAGCCACAACTACCTGTTTTTCATCCGGATGAGGTTCCAGTATTGTTTCCACTTCCACATCTGCAGGCAACAGAAATCCCAGGCAGGTATCCAACAGTTTGCCTAATGGCTGCCAGGCCAGGAAATCGTATACCCGGTGATGTTGAAGCGGGCCTATTATAACGCGGACGAGGGGCATATCAGTATAGAAGAGATCGCCCGTCATGGTATCTACCCCGAGGCGGCATTCGCCCAGCGCTGTCTGGCTGCCTGTATGTACAGGAACGGGATGATTCCGGCATATAATGTTCACAGGTTCATTTAAGATCGCTTCCAGGTAAAGCCCCACCAGTTCAAGGTTGCCGGCAATACGATGAATGTACGGCAGTAACCTGACAAGCCTGCCCGTTGCTTCACGCGGAAGGCCTTTTGGAATGCCCCAGAATGAGAGGAAGAGATCATCCGCATCTTTTCCGAAGGCATCAAAAAGAAGATGTTTTTCCCTTTGTTCGAGAAATACGCGCTGCAGGAAAAATTCATGCTCCAGCGGGCGAAAGAATTTACGCGCTTCCTGTTGTTCCTGCTGCTGCTTTTTATAACCTGCCACCATTTCACTGACAGATTGCTGCTGTCGCTGAGGTGTGAAGGCATGGAATAATCCTTCCGGCAAACGGTCGTAGATACCATCCCTGGAAAGGACCATTGTTACAAAAGGATGATAGGGTTGCGAATCATCCAGTTGTGCATCTAAAATATCTTTATTAAAAGAGCGTGTAAAAACGTTCTGCATTTGTACAGCTACTTCTTCTTCCTGTACTTTATTATCAAACAGTTCACCAACAACAACTTCTGCGCGCACATCATAATTAAGACGGCGGATATGGTCTATTACTTCTTCAAGTACCGTAGCTTTTTGGGCATTACTTATCATCAATGGCTCATTTAGGTTTTTCTGATCACTATGGGTGAAGGCAAATTAAAGCAAATAATCCGGAGCAACCACACCAGTTAACAATCATAAAAAATTCAATAGCGAATGTAGGTTGTTTAGCGATTTTATCTAAAAAAATATTTAAAATTGCAGAAATTGAAAAACCCATGACCCCGCGTAAGCCCGCAAATGAGCGAAAGATTGTTACGTACAGGCCCTTTAGCAAGATTACAAGCCATATTGACCCGATGGTATTGTATACATTCCTGTCATTACTGGCTATCAGCATAGTTATACTTGCATTCCAGGCCGCCGGCCGGGAGGACTGCAGTGATGCCTCCATCATACTTGACAGCCAGCAGCATGCTGGTAAGAAGACAGCTTATTATGCCGGGGAAGTGCTTACTTTCCGGGCTGATGCAAAAGGCAACAACAATTATTCCTGGGACTTTGGCGATTCCACTGCATCAGCCCCAGGCCAGCAGGTATATCATTCCTTTAAAAAAGCCGGCAGCTATATGGTAACCCTGAAACGGGGCAAATGCAGCTGGCACCAGGAGGTGATAGTATTGAATGCTCCATCGGAAAAAGCGCCGGACACAGGCGCAGATCTATATCCTGTTATAGAAGGACCTGAAGAGGTGTTTGCAGGCCGTACGGTGGTATTCAGCAACCGTTCTCCCAATGCAAAGAGCTGGCAATGGCAATTGCTGCAACCGGGTGCAGAAGTGCATTCAGGCCCTACTGTAAAATATACTTTCTCTTCGCCCGGAGAGAGAATACTTTCTCTGATAGTGAACGGAGACAGCAGCAAAATGGTTAAGAAATACATCACTGTATTTGCAGCGCCCCAGCAACGCCCGTCCAATGACCATTTTGAACCCATTCCTTTCCCTGAAACGCCTAAACCGGCAGAAGCTCCGGCCGGGCCTCCACCTGCTCCGGAAAAGAAAGCGCCTAATATTTCGGATGATGAGTTTAAATACCTGTTGTCACAGGTGGTGGACAAACAGAAGAATGCGGCAGACTTCTCTGCGTATCTCTGCGACAACCTCAATGCAAGGGTATTGCTGAATGATAAGGATACTGATACTTTCTCACATTTCTGCTCAAGGATAAGAGGCAAGAAACGCTTTAAGATAGAAGTTGTGAACCTGATCAAAGACAAAGACGGATGTGTGAAAGAGATCAGGATAAGATATGACAGGAAATTCTTAGGCATATTCTGATCTTTATGAAACAATCATATTATAAACTGCCACTGAACTTTTCCAGGATACTGCAAAAGCAGGACTTACCTGAATGCAGCCTGGAAGAGTCAGTACAACAGCATATACACCTGCTTATTACTACCGTGCTGGGCGAGAATAAAGATGATCCTCAATACGGATGCCAGCTATGGGACTCCGACTTTGACATCCGCGCTACCAACAACGAAGTAAAGGAACAGGTAGAACGTTCTGTACGCAACGCTATCACCCGGTATGAAAAAAGGCTGTCCCAGATAAGGGTTTCCGCTATGGTGAGCCAGGAAGAAGTAAGCGGCATCAGCGCTAAAAAGATCAAAAAAAAGATACGTGTAACAGTGAACGGTATATTGTTACGTAATAACAGCGCATTCAACTATAACACTTTCTTCTTTGTAAGCCCGTTATCATACGATTAAAACCATATCATGCCCAGAGAACAAAAAGAACGGATAAAAGACAGGATGCTGAAAACAGCAGCCAGACTGTGGGGCTACCCTGATGCGGAAGTAGCATCTTCCTTTGACCCAATCGTACAATTATTACTGGAGGCCTGTGCCAGCGAACTGGAAAAGATCTCCGGAGAGGTAGATGTATCTCATGCCAGGCTGGTGGAAAGACTGGCTCAGATCATGATGCCGGAACCTATTACCAGCAGTCAGCCGGCATATGGTATCCTTCATGCTTCCAGCAATGAGCCCACTACTACCCTTACGTCAGATCACCAGTTATTCTATACGTTGAAGAACGGCTTTAACAGCCAGGACCTCTTCTTTATGCCACTGGCCACGCACCGGCTTTTCCGCGGACAAGTGCGCTATATGTCTATAGGCAACAGGCTTTTTGAAACACGTGAGAACTGGTTCAAGGAACAGGTACAGCAGGGCAGTCTTCCTGCCGGCGCCCCTCCCAACCATCTGTGGATAGGGCTGGCGCTGGAAGGTCAGCCGGTATCACTTGAAGGGCTTTCCTTCTTCTTTGACCTGCGTAATGTGCATCAGCAGGAAATGTTCTATCACTATCTGCCGCAGGCGCGTTTTTTTTCAGGGGATGTAGAACTGCAGGTAAAAAATGGTTACAGCCACAGCCGTGACATTGCTTCCGAAGAACTGGACGCTATCATGCGTCCTGCCTTTGACAATAACACGCGGTACAGTCAACAGATATTACAGCGTTTCCGCCGTCATTTCCTGACAATAAGCGGAACAGCGCCATTGCAATCACAGCCCGTAACGCCGCCTTTCCTGCAGCAGGTGTTTGGCCTGCAGCTGCCGGCAGATATACGCTGGATCAGGGTAGAATTTCCGGAGACCATCCGGCATTCACTGCTGGAAGATCTTTTCTGCAACATTAACTGCTTTCCTGTTATCAATAAGAAGACGAACGATCAGTCCCAGCGGCTGAACCGTTATCTTAATATCATTCCTCTGCATACATCCGATATCTACTTTGATGTGAAACGGGTGTATGATGCCAGTGGCGTCAACTATCATGTACGAGACTTTACCACTACAGGTGAAATGCAGACGGGAGAACTGGTAATACGCAGTAGTGGCATAGGCCGCTTTGATTCACGTGAGGCAAAAGAGATCATCGCTTACCTCATCGAAGTGATAAGAGATGAGAGCTCACTGTTTGAGGAAGTACGGAATGATTATGTAGCTAACCGTATCAGGGAGCTACATCAATTAATTGCTTCTCTTGAAGAACAATTGCAACCGGGTACTAACCGGGGAAATATTCCTTACCTGATGGTACGTCCGAGGGAAGAGGCAGATTTTCTTTTCATTGAGTTTTATACCACCAACGGCAGTGTGGCCAATCATATCCGCATGGGCAGCCGTTTACAGGAATATGGCAGTATACAGTTACAGCCTAACAGCATTACTCTTCTGTCTAATACGCAGGGAGGAAAGGACCGTCTGAGCATTGATGAGAAAGTGAATCTTTACCGTTATCATTTACTGAGCCGTAACAGGGTAGTGACAGCAGAAGATATGAAAGCGCTCTGCCGGTATGTGATAGGACATGATCTGCGGGATGTAACAGTTTCCAAAGGAGTAGCTGTGCTTCCCGGAGCTGCGGAGGGTTACAGCCGTACGTTGGATATCAGGCTCACTATAGAGAAATCGGCGGAGGGAAATCTTGTATACCTGAAAGACGAGCTGTTGTCTCAGCTAAAGCAGCATTCTGCTAATAATTATCCTTACAGGATCTTCATGAACAATGTATTAATGTAAGGCTAGATCTTCATCAGCCTTACATCTCCTCCTGTTTTGAGCGCTTCAGGGCGTACTCCTTTGCGTCCTTCATTATCACAGAGAATAACGGTATTGCCAAATCCGAGATCTACATAGATGCGATTGCTGACTATCCAGCCTCGTCCGGATATGCGGGTGTTCCTGCGTATGTAGACACCATTTGCCTGCAGATCGTCCAGCAGCATTACGCTGACCAGCTGGCCGTCTTCAAAAGCAGCATTCTCCTGCAGCTTTGCGGAAAAGGCTACAGCTACCGCAGGCAAGTTAGCTTTCTTCCCGATATTGATACGGATGCTTCTGAACTGGTTATCATTAGCCGGAGCAGTGGAAAATACGGAGGTGCTGCCGGAGGTTTTGCTGAACACGTTATAACCGAATCCTGGCATATAGAGTTCGGGACTTTCAAAAAGTTGTTTGATGGCAATGATCTTATAGATATACTGGGCAGTTTCGTTATTGAGCATTAGCTGGTAATAGTCACTGCTGTTTTGCCGTTTCATGTTCCGGGAGATATTACCTGCACCGGCATTATATGCAGCGGCCGCCAGGGTCCAGGAATGCAGCTGTGCATACAATTGCCGCAGGTAACGGCAGGCTGCATGAGTGGATTTCAGGAGATGATTGCGTTCGTCATTGTCGTAACTTACTTCCAGTCCCATTGCGGCAGCAGTTGCAGGCATGAACTGCCAGACGCCCTGTGCTCCGACGCGAGAGGTAGCATTGGTAAACCCGCTTTCTACAACGGGCAGGTATTTAAAATCTTCCGGGATGTTGTATTGCTGAAGAATAGGCACTATCATCGGGAAGTAGACATCTGTTTTGGCCTTGAGCACCGGTAGAAAGTTACGGTACTTCAGGTTTTTTTTGATGATGTCCATCAGGCGGAAGGAAACGAAATCCCGTTCCATGGGCACCTGTTCACCGCAGAAGCTGATCTGTGCTGAGGCTGACTGTACCTGGCAGCAAAGGCAGAGATACCCGGCCAGTAATACAGGCAGTATCAGCAACCTGGTATTAGCGGCACGGGCACATCTGATCATATATTTAAAGCTATGCACTTTACTTGCTTAACATGTATTTGGGCAGGGCGCTGGCCGGGGTATACAGCACTACCTGATTCTGATTGGCCTTGTTATACATCACCATGATGATCTCATCTTTCTTAGTGAACGGGCGTGATGGCGTTACAAACACCAGGCTTTGTTCATCGTTTGCATCAATAGTTGCGGGGCCTCTCCTGTATACTACGGGCATGGCATGTAATGCTGCCGTATCCTTAATGACCTTTTGCATCAGTGTTACCTTGTTAAAGGCATATGGGTCACTGCCACGGTTCCTGATCCGGAAACAGTAATAGATCAGGTTGTTGAGGCTCATGGCCTGCAGGAAGGTAAGTGTGATGCCATCTGCTGTAGTTTCGTAAAGATGACCGCTTCTTCTCTGTTTTCTGAAATCTTCTGCAATATTTCCAACCGTTGTTGTATCTACATTTGCAGCTGCAGCAGCAGCTGCTGCTTCTTCATCCTGTGCGGATTCAGATTGCGGCTGACCGGCAGCCGGTTCTTCCGCGGCAGCACCTGCACCGGTAGCGCCGGTACTGCTTTTGCCCCCGGCTGACAGGGTGTATTTCAGCCGGGATAATTCTACTCTGTCCCGATATGCAAGGATGAGATAATG
Source organism: Chitinophaga tropicalis (assembly GCF_009758205.1). Classification (GTDB taxonomy): domain Bacteria; phylum Bacteroidota; class Bacteroidia; order Chitinophagales; family Chitinophagaceae; genus Chitinophaga; species Chitinophaga tropicalis. The sequence continues at coordinate 36,071 of NZ_WRXN01000015.1, read as the reverse complement.
GATATTCGTTCCTTCCCTTACCACCAGGTTGGTAGGTCTGGGATTACCTACTATTGGCCGGATGAATACCACATTTCCATCTACTATCCGGTAATCATAATCTGCGTTCTTTCCATCTCCTATCTGGAATGTAGTGATAGCAGATCCACAGGTAATAAGGGTCACAGCGCCTTTAGTTGTAAGAATGCTATCTGTCCGTGATTGTCCCAGTGCATTACACCATGACAATATACAGCAGAAGACGCCTGATAAGACATACTTCATCTGGTAAATCATTTATTCCGGCAACAGGGAGGATGATCTGCTTTTACTCCTGTTGCCGGCTGTTCTGTCATACTATATTTTATGCTTTGTCCTGTTCGTATTCGGTGTCCCATTCGTTCGCATCTTCACCTTTATGTCCTTCCATTTTGATCAGGAAGTTCTTGGCGGGGAAGTACGGTTTCAGATGGATATTGAGGTGGATACGATCTTTCTGGATAGGGTCCTGTTCAAAACGGCGGACGTTGAAATCCTCTATCAGTTTGTCAGGGCCTGTGATACTGTCAAGGAAACGGATGATCTGTTTCATCAGGTCCTTGCGTGTGTTGGCATTGAAATTTTCAAAAGCGCGGCGGTTCAGGAAGTCCATCAGCACCTTGGTTACGTAGTCGAATACACGTACAACGGAATAGGTCTGTAAACCGATGTTGTCACCGTTGAAAAGTGTTTTGGCGCTGAAGGCCATTACCTTTCCATATTCTTTCACCATAGGGACGAGGCCCAGTTTTTCCAGGCTGGCGATTTCGCTCTTTTTGAGCTCGAATTTCACGCCGTCCACTTCGTTCATACCGCCGAATTTCTTACCGGCAGTTACCTGGGACATGAGTGTTTTATAGATCTTTCCTGCCAATGCGCCGGAGGGTGGTACGTAGAGATTATCTTCTTCCCTGATCTCATCGAATTTGCCGCGTCCTACCAGCCAGTTGCAGGCCATGATAACGTTGGAGCGGTGTACTTCGCCACCGGTGAGGTTGGCCAGTTCGAACATCTCCATTACATCGTCAGGGGCGTCCAGGTGAGAGAAGTCGGTTATCATCATTACCTTGTTCTCATATGCGATCTTTGCCCATTTTTCCAGCACCTTGTTGGAGCCGAGATATCCTGGTATGATGAGCAGGCTATAGTTATCGCGCAGGTCGAGGCGGTCGTAGTTGGCTACCAGCTCCTGTTGTATAAAGTCGATGAAGCGGGTATTGTCCAGGTCTTTCAGCTGATCCGGTTCAGCGTTGATGAAGGAGATATTCTTCACTTTGTCTGATTCCGTGTTCTTGAAGAAGAGGGCCACGTTGCGATAGGATTGTTCCAGTTCGCGGGTGGTATCTATAGCTTCGGAGAGATTGTTGATCAGTACACGTTCTGCCTGTTCGGATTGTTCTGTACAGTAGGTCACCATATCGGGGAGGTCCTGGGCTTCGGTCAGTACTTTTTCCCATAGCTCCAGGGTTTTGTGGAGTTTGTCTCTTTCACCTTTTTTGGAGCTTTCTGTAAGGAAAATATTCCGGCGGGCTTTCCTGTCGGGGTTAAGGTTCTGAACGCCTTCGATAGTACCTTCCAGGAGGTCAAAGCCTCCGTATTTTGCCAGTTTATCAATACTTTCTTCCAGGGAAGCAGCCTGTTGTTGTCCCGGTGCAGTCTGCAGCTGTTCCTGCTGCTCTTCCTGTTTTTGTAGTTCTGCCATAAGAGCGGATTGTCAATGTGAGTTGAATTATTTAGTCTTCAGGTCTGCCAGCAAAGATCTGACGGAGGCGAGCAGGGCCTGTCTGGCTGTGGGGTCTGCCAGTGCCGCTTTCAGCACTTTGTTTGTTTTCAGGTGTTTCATGATCCTGAGGTACTGTTCTTTTTCAGTAGCGAGGTTGTTGAGGAAATCGCTCTGTGCGGTGATTCCTTTCACGCCAAAATCGCCCAGGTTATGGAACTCCAGGTTTTCGGGAACGGTACGGCCTTCTGCATCGTGAAACAGCATATTCACGGAGGGCTTGTAATGTTCGAATACGGCTTCTACTGAAGTTAATCCCTGTACTATTTCCGGTTTTACAGGCGTTTCCCGGGTCAACTTTTCAGCAAACAGGGTCCGGTTATGCGAGATCTCAACAATGGCCTCATTGGCGTCGAGTTTCACCTCGTTTCCGCCAATTCCGTAGTTATCATTCATACAAAAATGGTTTTACAACAATAAATGTTCTATGGTCTTATCCGTAATTTAACTAAAATTCCTGAGCCCTGGTTTGCCACTGCAGCAAACCGTTGTCGTCAACATCCAATGTTACTGCGGTGTCTGGCAGCAGGCTGCCTTCAATGATCATGCGGGACAATGGTTTCCGCAGCCTGTTCCTTATCACCTCTTTGAGCGGGCGGGCGCCGTATAACGGCGAGTAGCCTTCAGCTGCAAGCATTTCCCTGGCAGCTGCCGAGACGTTCAGCGTGATCTGTTGCTGAGCCAGCAGTTGGAGTAAATGTTTCAGATGAATGTCAAATATCTTTACAACGTTTTCCTGCTGAATGGGACCGAAAGGTACTATTTCTGTCAGACGGCCCAGGAATTCCGGCCTGAAATGGCGGGCCATGATCTCCATCAGCTGTTGTGAGGGAGGGATGACGCCCTGGCGGAAAGACCGGGCGATCACATCACTTCCGATGTTGGAAGTGAAAAGGATCAATGCATTGGAGAAATCGCCGGTTTTACCCAGGCGGTCATGCAATTTACCTTCGTCCATGATCTGCAGGAAAATATCGAAAACAGAAGGGTGCGCCTTCTCTATTTCATCAAACAAAACAACGGCATAGGGTTGCTGGCGGATCTTGTTTACCAGCAGTCCCCCTTCTTCATAGCCTACATAACCGGGAGGTGCGCCGTACAACAAAGCTGCAGAGTGTTCTTCCTTGAACTCTGACATATCAAACCGGATCATGCACCGCTCATCCTGGAACAAGAAGTCTGCCAAAGATTTTGCCAGCTCTGTTTTACCTGTTCCTGTTGGTCCGAGGAAAAAGAAAGAACCCATTGGCTGTCCGGGTCTGCTGAGGCCGGAACGTGATTCCAGCACTGCTTCTGCCACGGTTTTAAGGGCATGGTCCTGCCCTACTACCCTTTTCCTCAGTTCGAGGTCCATATTCACCAACCGTTCTCTTTCCCCTGACTGGATCTTGCCCAGGGGGATACCGGTGCTTTCTGCTATCATGGTAGCGAGGTCGGTATTGCTTATTTCGCTATGCGGGGCCTCAATAAGCGGTTTTAACTGCTCAAGGATGTCCTGTAAGGCAGCTTGCAGAACAGGCGCTTCTTCGAGCTTATAAACGTCTTTTTCGATCTTCAGGCGAGTGGTAAGCAGGGCGCTGAAGCGTTGCATACATTGCTGGTACCACCAGCGGAGTTCTTCCACGTCGTTGCCGGCGGTGTGGAGCTTTGCCTGGAGGTCTGTCCAGGTTTGCTGCCCGGTATCGGCAGTAGTACGGATAGCTGCCATGGTACGGTCCATCAGGTTGATGGCGCTATCCGGCAGGCTGCGTTCTTTCAGGTAGCGCCGGGACAGGCGGATAGCTTCGGCTATCACGGGTGCGGGGGCAGTAAGGTTATAATAGCTTTCGTAATCAGGCATTACTGCGCGGATCATGCGGGCTGCCAGGGCTTCATCAGGTTCTGACAGCCGGAGCAATTCGAAGCAGTGACGTAAAAGGCTATCCGGTTCTATCAGTTTCCGGAAGCCTTCCGGGGTGCTGGTGCCTATGATAATGATCTCCCCTTTGTTCATAGCGGCCTTCAGCACATTGCCTATCCCTCCGGCAGAACCGGGTTGTTTATCCAGTAAGGTATGCAGGTTGTCAATGAAAAGTATATGCCGGCCACTCTGCTGTAACTGCTGCATGATCTGCTGCAGGCGGTCTTCCAGTTCGTTCTTATAAGCTGCGCCGGCAATGAAAGCACCGTAATCCAGGGCATAGATATCTGTTTGCTGCAACTGTTGCGGCGCCTGTTTATTTACAATGGCAGCGGCCAGGGCCTCTGCCAGGGAGGTTTTACCTACTCCTCCTTCGCCGGTAACGAGTATGCTGGAGCGTCCTTTCCGGGATAATATTTCGAGCATGCTGCGTATCTCTGCATCTCTTCCTGCCAGTGCATGCCGGGTTTGGAGGTATTGCGGATCTGTCAGGCGGTATACATACTTCAGAGCAGTATGCTTTCCTCCCGGTGTAATCACTGTAGTAGCAGGCTTTTTACCATCCTTAGGGCTTTTATCAAAATGCGCCAGCAGCTGTGTGCGCTGCAGGGGGAAGGTTTTCAGCTGTTCAAAAGAAAAACCTACACCCGGGGTGCTTAATGCTACCAGCAGGCACCAGGCATCTGCCGTATCAAGGTCTTGTTCCAGCCTGACAGCATCTGCTTCCTGTAAAACATTGGCAGCATATTCATCTGCTTCCGGTTCTCCGGCTGAGCGGGATGCTTTAGGTACTGTGTCAAGACGCACTTCGGCCCACTCTTCAAGATAGTAAGTATCTACTCCCATGGCCCGTAAAGGATCTGTCAGGGCTATTTCTTTATGGAGGCATGCCAGGAGAAGGTGAGCTGGGGTGTAGTTTGCGTGATGATGTTCTTTAGCCAGGGCCTGCGCAATGTGAATAGCGGCCTGGACTTCAGGAGCATATATAGTATAAGTGGTCAGGGTCATTTGGGCGTTCCAAGGTTTTTCAGGTTATATGTTTAAAAGGGTTAAAATATCACATGGCGTTGTTTAAGCCGGTGTAATATCGGGTTTTTAATTTACAGGGTAAAGATACTGCGAAAATGTATAACAATCATTTATCTGTTAATGACAGAACAGTTTCGCTAACAGATATTAAAATAATATAAAAAAAGAGAATGGTTTGAATTATTCAGGGATATTCATAAACCGGCGTTATAAGGAGGATGAAAATTCTTAGTTCTGTAATTTTACCGTGGTGCACTTCAGGTACCGCAATACATACACTAAACATGCTTAAGACATGCTTAAGACATGCTTGAAAGATACTTGAAAGTGGGAGGTGAAGGGAAGGAAGTGTATGGGAAATATTCAGTTTTGGAGGGTATATAATATTCAAGGCAGGGAAACTGTTCAAAAAATCGATTTCGCCTTCGGCAAAATCGATTTTTTGAGCGTGGCTTCTGGCCGGCGGCCGGCCAGAGTAAATTGATCCGGGAGAGAAAGAGGAAGACCTGCGGTCTGCCTGAAATAAAAGCAAAATAGATCCTTTGAGAGCGGCCTGTGGTTTGCCGCCGGCTAAAATTTAAAATGAGAGATACTGGTAGATACTATATTCTCCTTCCAGTAATCCATCTACTTCTTTCTTATACTGTTCATTATCTGTTACTCCACCGCCCCAGAATTCTCTTCCCAAAAGAAAGTCATTGAAATATGTTTTCCAGTCGCTGTATGCCTTCCTTGCTATTAATGGTGCTTTCTGCAACCAGGCTACGGCTTCTCCCCTGACAAAATATCCTGCCTGGTAGGCAATACAAATATTATTAATGTAACGGGCAAGGTCCCACGCTTTGATGCCGGCAGTGCTGAATGAGGTATAATGTGCCTTTACGAATTCCAATCCGTCTTTATCTTTTGCAGAGAACCCATACTTTGCCATGTCTACTTTTGAGAGATCTGCATCTTTACCACCATTTTCGTCTATTGCTTTACGGTACCGGGCATACTGAGCCTGGTGACCTTCTTCCAGTAACCAGGTGAGCGATTGTTCCAGTCCTGCTTTGTCGTGAATATCCCAGTAGTCGGCCAGTGTGGCTTTAGCTTCTTTTCCGTCTTTATCATCTTCCGGTTTGAAGGGGAATACAAAGTACCTGCTGTAGGCTGACTGCAATGTGGTGGAGAAAGATGAATCGCCCGGCTGGCCCTGTACCATTGGCTTGATCAACCTGTCATATACAGCTGCCGGGCCACCGTAGCCGTGAAAGAAATAAACGCCTCCCAGCATGAAAGGATATAATTCATAGTTGGTGATAGTCTGTGGCTTTTCTGCAGCAACAGCCTCCCTCCCCTGCTCCTTCTTCTTATTATCATTATTACATCCTGCTCCCGTCAATATGGCTATTGCGGCTATCATCAGTAAATTTTTCCCTTTCATTCAATATATGTTTTAATAAACTAAAGCACCAAATATAAATCTTTTCAAATTTCATTTTCAAACCACACTGGCAATCAATGATTTAATAAATACCCTACAAAACTTGTAGGGTATTAGAAAATTATCCCTATATTTGTATCACAAACAATAAAAAATGTATAAGCTCACATCATATAATGTCTGTTGTTGCTGATGATGACTACTGGTATTTTACCAGCCACCGTTTCATAAGAATCATAACAACCATTAATTCCTTATCATTTACCAACCTTTACCTCTTAAACTGAATACTATGTCCAGGATCAACAGATATGCAGATTTCTTCCCGCAATATGAGCTGGAATATATTGTTAAAGGCTCTAAAGAGAGAACCCCGATCAAGCCATTACAGGCAGGACAGACACTACCTTCCTTTCATATACATAAGAAGAATATCATTGCTGCTTCAGATACATTGAAATCTGTGAACGGTTCACTGCCTATCACACAATTGCTGGACCGCCCGCTGGTACTGGCTTTCCATTCTATTCACTGGAACGGCTATGGTACCCGCCGACTGGAAGACCTGAAAGATATCTATGCTGATATCAGGGTGATGGGCGGACAACTGCTGGTTGCTACAACAGAGGATAAAAAGCTCTTTGATGCTGTTACAGCTGACCTGCAGCTGCCATTTGCCAGCATCTGGGACCAGCACAATCATATTGCCCGTAAGGCAGGTATTTATTCTGCTACAGACCCTATCTGGGACAGGATCTCAGGGATCAATGAAGACGTACCTGTACCGGCCGTTTATGTACTCAGTCCTTCTTTAAAGATCGTTTACAGTTCAGTAGATAAATGGCTGGAAGGCGGCTTCTCCAAGAGAGACCTGTTATCTGCCGTTTATGAGGCCAGCCAGGAAGCTTCACACGGTATAGCCATCTGATGCGTTGAGAATAATATTATAGCAAATAGCTTTCGCCGTGGCGAAAGCTATTTTTATTTAGTCCATGAAACATCTGTAACAGGAGGATGAGCAAAGGCTTGCCAGGCCTCTTCTGCTTCCTGCGGAGTAAGATCTCCTGCATAGACCATTACCCGGTAGTGAAGTGCATATGACCTGCCGTAGTCCAGCTGCCAGCTTCTCATTTTTGTGGGACTATAATTCATCATGATCTCTCCTTTCTCTGAATTTTCCGGCCATACACGCAGAGGCTGCGGGTAGTCGAAGTTATCAGGGTGGCATAGTATGAGAATGCCTGCCTGTCTGCCATTATCCGTCCCCGTTATTTTTATCCAACGCGCTCTGGTGCTATCTGCATCTTTTCTTGTTTTTCCTTCAGAGGTCAGTACGTAACTGGTAGCTGCCGTCCATGCAGCGGTAGCTCTTAATCCGAAGCCCCCGCCATAGCGGTATTGCAGCATTTCTATGCCACTGGTATCTGCGCAGCTCAGCAGGCTGGAAAAATCCCATATCCTGCGTTCAGTGTTGTTGCTGTAATAGGCATGTACGGACCATTCCTCGTTCAGGGCCACAGTTTCCTTATTGCCGGTAAAAGCGATATGGTCCTGTAAAGCTGTAAAACCACATTGTATATTGCCGGTAGTACGGGATATAAATCCTTTGAAGCGTACTGTACCTTCTTTCTTATGCAGGTTCCAGAAATCTGTTTCTTTTCCTTTAAACGATGTATGTGTCCATGGGTTCCAGACACCCAGGTGATGCCAGTGGTCGCGGGGATGTATGTTGGTGATGACCTGTCCGTCGGGCGACCAGACAGGATGTATGAACCCGCTGCGGCGGTAAACGGTATCTACTCCGGCGGGAGGATATACCATACCGTAGTTATAATTGAGTAAGGGCGCCCTTCCCTGTCTGAGCTTTAAAACACCGGCGCTGTCTTCCAGCTGCATGAGGCGGGAAGTACTGTTATAAGAGGTTTGTTGTTTATAGAGCTCAAAAGTGCGGATGGTATCAGGCCCTGAGGTTTTGCCGGGTACCCAGTAGAGGCGTTCTCCTTCCACCTGGTAAAGCACCGGTTTTCTTTGTCCTTTTGTTACTTCTGTGAGTTGCAGGGAATCTGCCGCTCTAATTGCGGCCGGGCTGAGGGTGACGGACACCGGTATATCAGTGCATTTATAAGCGCCAGTTTTTATACGGATGCGCGCCAGTAATTGTGCATCCGCAATCTTTGCTGACAATAAGACTGATGCAAGCAAACAACCTTGCAATAATGACGGGAAGAGTTTTTTCATAACGGGTAACAATTAAAAGGGTTGAGCTGTTATTTCAGCACCGCGCCGGTGCCGGGTCTGTTGGCATAAATGATACGGCCATCTACTATTTTCACTCCATCGGAAGTATCTTCTGCAAGCAGCAGGGGGCCATCCATATCCACATAGTCAAGATAAGGCAGCAGGTGTGCTACTGCTGAGGTTCCTACCGTGCTCTCGTTCATGCTGCCGGTCATCACTTTCATGCCCAGTTTTTTAGCATGGTCTATCATGCGGCGGGCAGGTGTGATGCCTCCGCATTTGGTAAGTTTTATATTGATACCATGGAAAAGGCCATGGCATTTGGCCACATCTTCTTCTGTAATACAGCTTTCGTCAGCGATAAGCGGTAGAGCTGATTGGGCATATACCTGCTTCATTCCTTCCACATCTGCTGCCGGCATGGGTTGTTCTATGAACTCTACGCCCAGCGGTTTAAAGGCAGTGGCGTTGCGCAGGGTTTCTTCCACTCCCCAGGCGCAGTTTGCATCTACCCTGAAGATAGCGGTTGTATGGCGGCGTAGTTCCTGTATGATGGCAATATCATCCCTGGTGCCCAGCTTGATCTTGTAGATGGGCCAGGGAAATTCTTTGAGTTTACTCACCATATTCTCTACCGTATCTATCCCGATGGTGTAGTCTGTAAGCGGGTTGTGGGAGATGTCCAGTCCCCATACCTCGTACAGTTTCTTTCCCTGCAGTTTGGCGTAGAGATCATGGGCGGCCAGGTCGAGGGCGCAGAGGGCAAAGAGATTGTTTTTGAACAGGGGATAGAGCGAGTCCCAGAAGGCTTCCGGGGTGGTAAGGGTATGTTTCTCTATGAGTGTGCGGTGAGCATTGATATCTTCCATGAGGCGGGGCACTGTCATGTTATAATATGAGTTATCTGCAGTTTCTCCCAATCCGCTGACGTTATCCTGCTCCAGCTTTACTACCAGTAATGGCTGTACATCTTTGGATTTCCGGGAAATGGTGAAGGTATGTCTGAACTTTAACTCGAATGGATATAACGTCAATTGCATAACACAAAATAAAAGAAAGCGGGGAAAGTAATGTAAAAAAAAACCGCTTCCGATGTTACACGGAAGCGGCTTCTATTTTATGTAAGTGCTAAGTTTATTTTACTTCTTCGAACTCGGCGTCGGTTACCCCTTCGCTACCTGGCGCACTGCCCTGTGGCTGTCCCTGGCCTGGGTTAGCACCGTTAGCCTGTGCTTCCTGGGTTGCTTTGTACAGTTCTTCGGAAGCGGCGGTCCATGCGTTGTTCATTTCAGTAACAGCAGCATCTACCTGTGCGGTATCTCCGCTTTTATGTGCTTCTTTCAGTTTGTTGAGGGCAGTTTCGATCGTTGCTTTTTTATCGGCCGGGATCTTATCGCCGTATTCTTTCAGCTGTTTTTCAGTCTGGAAGATAAGGCTGTCGGCCTGGTTGAGCTTTTCGATCTTTTCGCGCTGTTCCTTATCTGCAGATTCGTTGGCTTTAGCTTCAGCTTTCATCTTTTCGATTTCTTCTTTGCTCAGGCCGCTACCTGCTTCGATACGGATGTTCTGTGTTTTGCCGGTGCCTTTATCTTTGGCAGTTACGTGCAGGATACCGTTTGCGTCGATATCGAAGATCACTTCTACCTGCGGAACGCCGCGTGGGGCCGGAGGGATACCGTCCAGGATAAAGCGGCCCAGTGTACGGTTCTGAGCAGCCATGGGACGTTCGCCCTGCAGAACGTGAATTTCAACACTTGGCTGATTGTCGGCAGCGGTGGAGAAAGTTTCAGATTTCTTGCTTGGAATGGTTGTGTTGGATTCGATCAGTTTGGTGAATACACCGCCCATGGTTTCGATACCCAGAGAAAGCGGGGTAACGTCCAGCAGCAGTACGTCTTTCACTTCGCCGGTCAGTACGCCACCCTGGATAGCGGCGCCGATAGCTACTACTTCGTCAGGGTTTACGCTCCTGTTAGGTTTCTTGCCGAAGAATTTCTCCACTACTTCCTGGATCTTGGGGATACGGGTAGAACCACCTACCAGTATTACTTCATCGATCTCAGAAGTAGAAAGGCCTGCATCTTTCAGGGCTTTACGGCAAGGTTCCAGTGTTCTTTCCACCAGGTTGTCTGCCAGTTGTTCAAATCTTGCACGGGTGAGTTTTTTCACCAGGTGTTTAGGCACACCGTCTACGGCGGTGATATAAGGCAGGTTGATCTCTGTTTCCTGGGAGGAAGACAGTTCAACTTTGGCTTTTTCTGCGGCCTCTTTCAGGCGTTGCCATGCCATAGGATCTTTGTGCAGGTCTACCGCTTCGTCTTTTTTGAACTCTTCGGCCAGCCAGTCCATGATCACTTTATCGAAGTCGTCACCACCCAGGTGGGTATCACCGTTAGTGGATTTTACTTCAAATACGCCGTCGCCCAGTTCCAGGATGGAGATATCGAAGGTACCGCCACCCAGGTCGAATACGGCTATTTTGCTATCGTTGTGTTTTTTATCCAGTCCATAAGCCAGTGCTGCAGCGGTAGGCTCATTTATGATACGGCGAACGGCCAGACCGGCAATTTCACCGGCTTCTTTGGTGGCCTGACGCTGAGCATCGTTAAAGTAAGCAGGAACGGTGATCACCGCTTCAGTTACTTCCTGTCCCAGGTAGTCTTCTGCTGTTTTTTTCATTTTCTGCAGGATCATGGCAGAGATCTCCTGCGGAGTATATAACCTGCCGTCAATGTCGATCCTGGTCGTATTGTTTTCTCCACGTGCCACTTTATAGCTCCAGTGAGGTATTTCATTGGATAGTTCATCGAAATGACGTCCCATGAAACGCTTTACTGACATAATAGTGTTCACAGGGTTAGTGATGGCCTGACGTTTGGCAGGATCACCAACTTTTCTTTCACCATTCTTTAAGAAGCCTACAACGGAGGGCGTGGTACGGCGTCCTTCATCGTTGGCGATCACTACCGGTTCGTTACCTTCCATAACGGCAACGCATGAGTTGGTAGTTCCTAAGTCAATACCTATTATTTTTCCCATAGTTATTAATATTCTCGATTGTAGTTGTAGATAGATTTATCGTATACACAGCATTTGTCAATGATTATGCCAACGGGCCGGGCATGCAAATATGGCAGTCGCTAACTGTCAGTATTTTCATGACAATTCAGTTTAACATGTATTGGACTGAACATTTTACCGATCTGGGGGGTTGTTTAATTATCCAAATAACCAGGAACTCAAAAATAACTGTAGCGGACCTTATCTTATTAAAAATGCAGATTCTTTCACTTACCAACCCAAAACAATTATGAAAAAGACCTATTCTTTGCAGGCAGTCTTTATTCTGGCTGTTCTGGCCCCGTTTTTCGTCAAGGCACAGTCTGCTTCAAACGGAGGCAGTATTTTCAATGAAGGCACGGGTTACCGCCGATGGTCTATCGGTGTGAACGGTGGTGCGCTGGCTCCTGTGGCAATCATTGGTGGCAGCAATGATTTCACTAAATGGAAGGCATCTGCCGGTTATGGCGCTTATGTAAAATGGCAGATCCTGCATGCGCTGGGATTGCGGGCCGACTACATAGGTGGCAAGCTGACAGGCGATAACAGCCGCAATCTGGGGAATGATGAGGCCCCCAACAGGAAATACAGCTCTTTCGAGACTAAGCTGAAATGGTCTGCCAGCCTTAGCGCTGTAGTAAATGTGGCTACTATCAACTGGCTGTACAGGAAGAATGCGGTACAGATCTATGTTTCTGCCGGCGGCGGGCTGGCGGGATACTCTCCCCGGGTAGAACTACCGGGCGGTGATCTGAAGGAATATAAACCTTCCGGCAATATCCAGGAGTTTATTGTACCGGTTGGTGCAGGACTTAAATTCAAACTGTCTGAAATAGTAAACCTGGACCTGGGATATACTATGCACTTTGTGGATGGTGACAACCTTGATGGTTATAATTATGGCCGTGGCAAAGACAAATATTCCTATGGTTACGGAGGGCTGGAATTCAGTCTGGGCAGGAGAAACAGGCCTCAGCTGGCCTGGCAGAACCCGGCCAGGGTAATGTATGATGACCTGGCGGCCCAGAAGGCCACTCTCACCCAGGAACTGGCAGCTTCCAGGGAGGCCAATGCTGTTCTGAAAGCGGACATGGATAAATTAAAAGCGGACGATGACGGCGATGGTGTATCTAATATCTTTGACAAATGTCCCGGCACCCAGGCAGGAGCTAAAGTAGATGGTTCCGGTTGCGACCTGCCCAAACCTCCTCCCCCTCCGGCCGTTACACAGGTAACCATTACCGAAGATGACAGGCGACTGGTTAAAGACGCTATACAGAACCTGGAATTTGAAACGGGCAGGTCCAGCATCAAACCATCTTCTTATCCTTCTCTTAACAGGGTGGCAGAAATGCTGAAAAACAAGGGGTTCAGCCTGAAGCTGGGCGGACATACAGATAATGTGGGCAATGCGCAGAAGAACATGGCCCTTTCTAAAGACAGGGCGGAATCAGTGAAGCAATACCTTGTATCCCAGGGGGCCAATCCTTCGAGGATAGAAGCGGTGGGTTATGGCGCTGGTCAACCGATAGCATCCAACAAGACAGCTGCAGGCCGTCAAAAAAACAGGAGGGTTGAATTTACTTTATATTAAAAAAAATGGGCATAGAATTTGTCGCACGCAGGCAAACCACTATGACCAACTTTTTTATGAAAAAAGTAATTCTAACTGTAGCAATTGCCTGTGCAGTACTCTCTGCCCAGGCGCAAAAAGTATCTTTCGGTGTAAAAAGCGGCCTTAACATTTCCAGGGTTACCAAATGGGATGGCGCCAATAGCCGTGCATCTGTTCATGCCGGCGGCTTTGTCAACATCGGCCTGGTTAAAAACCTGTCCCTTCAACCGGAACTGCTGTATTCCGGACAGGGGTTCAAGTACAAGCCGCTGAATGCTGAAGCGGTCACAAGATTACATTACATCAATGTTCCGGTAATGGTACAATACCGCTTTATTCCTGAATTCTTTGTTGAAGCGGGGCCACAGCTGGGATTCCTTGTAGCGGCAAGACAGAAAGTCGGCGATGTACTTGTAGATATTAAAGACAGTGCCAAAGGCGTTGATGCGGGAATGGGTTTCGGCGCAGGCTACCAGTTCCCGATGGGTATCGGTGTTTCTGCCCGTTACATGTTCGGTCTTACCAGGGTATTTGAAGATACATATGAAAGCAACAAGAACGCTGTAGCGCAGGTAGGGCTGTTCTATACGATCAAAACCAAATAATTAAATTTCACAGGAAGGGGGCCGGCAAACAGCATTGCCGGCCCTTATTTTATTATGTAATCAGTGCGCCAATTTGAATTCCCTTTTTTTGAGGCGCTTTTGAGGCCTGCCAGCCTGCTAAGATTAAACTGGTGCATTATCCAGTTCCCCCAAACTGAGACACTACGGGATTTTTTATACCTTTGGCGTCACTTTTCGCATTAACCAATTTTCAACATGAGTGTTGTACAATCCATTAGATCTGCTGCAGCAGCAGCTATCAAGGCGCTTTATAACCAGGAAATACCTGCAAAGGATATTGCCATTAATACCACCAAACCCGAGTTTGAGGGTGAATATACCATCCTTGTTTTCCCTTTTACAAAATTCAGTCGCCTGAAACCGGAGGAAACAGGTGAGAAGCTTGGACAATATCTGAAAGAGCACAACCCTGACCTGGTAGCCGGATTTAATGTGATCAAAGGTTTTCTGAACCTTCACATAGAAGAACGATACTGGACAGCGTACCTGCAACAGCATTTCAATAACCGTAACATCGGTATAAAACCAGCCAATGGTAAAAAGGTAATGGTGGAATATTCTTCTCCCAATACCAACAAACCTCTGCACCTGGGGCATCTGCGTAATAACTTTCTTGGTTATTCTATTTCAGAGATACTGAAAGCTAACGGATATGAAGTGATCAAAGCCAACCTGGTGAATGACCGTGGTATCCACATCTGTAAATCCATGCTGGCATGGCAGCTGTTTGCCCATGGGGATACCCCGCAAACCACCGGTATCAAAGGAGATCACCTGGTGGGCGATTATTACGTGAAATTTGAGACCATCCTGAAAGAGCAGGCAGAGCCTATTATAGCGCGTGCGCTGGAGAATGACTTCAAAGATTTTACCGGAGCTGACCTGGAGAAGATCCAGAAACTGGTAACCGCCATGCATAAACCTGAAGTGCAGCAGGATAAGGACAAACTGGAAAAGATCAATGATGATATCAAGGAACTGGCCCGGAAGCAGACGGAGATCATGCAACAGGCCAAAATCATGCTGCAGCAATGGGAAGCAGGTAATCATGAAGTGAGGTCCCTGTGGAATACCATGAACAGCTGGGTATATGAAGGCTTTGATCAGACCTACAAACGCCTGGGTATAGACTTTGACAAAATGTACTATGAAAGCCAGACCTACCTGCTGGGTAAAGACCTGGTGGAAGAAGGGCTGGCTAAGGGAGTACTGTTCAAAAAAGAAGATAATTCTGTATGGATAGATCTTACTGCTGATGGCCTGGATGAGAAGCTCCTGCTGCGTGGCGATGGTACTTCTGTGTACATGACGCAGGACCTGGGCACAGCGCGTTTGAAATATGACGATTTCCATATGGACCAGAGCATCTATGTAGTGGCAGATGAGCAGAACTATCACTTCAAAGTGTTGCAGCTGATCCTGAAAAAACTGCAGGAGCCTTGTGCTGACGGGATCTTCCACCTGTCTTACGGTATGGTGGAGCTGCCGCATGGCCGTATGAAAAGCCGTGAAGGTACCGTTGTGGATGCAGATGATATGATAGATGAAATGATCTCTACTGCGGCAGAGCAGACCAATGCATCCGGTAAGCTGAAGGATTTTGGAGAGGATGAGCTTACGCTCTTACATGAAATGATAGGATTGGGCGCTATGAAGTTCTTCCTGCTTCGTGTAGATCCGAAGAAGAGGATGATCTTTAACCCGGAAGAATCAATAGATCTGCATGGCTTTACCAGTACCTTTGTACAGTATGCACATGCGCGTATTAAATCTATCCTCCGTGAAGTAGCAGCAGATGCAGATAAGCTGGAAGGGTACTGTCATAAGGGCAGCCTGATGCCTATGGAAAAGGAAATAATAGTGCTGAATGAGCAGTTTGAAAGTGTCCTGGAAGAGGCGCAGAAAGAGATGAGCCCTTCTGTGATCGCGAATTATGTGTTCCGTCTTGCGCAGCAATTCAACTCTTTTTATGCGGAGAAAGTAGAAGGTAAGTACATTTATTCCATAGTGAATGCTGAGAGTGAGGAAAGTCAGAAGCTGCGTACGCAGATTGCTATACTGACGGCGCGGACAATTGCGAGGAGTATGAAGTTACTGGGAATTGATGTACCGGAGAGGATGTAAGTTTGATTTGCAGATAGTGTGAAATATTAAAGCTTGTGCCGTTGGCACAAGCTTTTTTTTGATAGTGTGTCTTTTCGAGAGTTTTTTTGCGCTGCGCGCGGCTGAATCTTTAAATCCTTTTATTGCATCTGCAATGCCTTATTGCACAGCTCCTCTCCTCTTTCTGTACGTCCGCTGCTGATGTGTGACTTACCCAGCATAAAAAGGGCAAAGGCGTTTCCAGGCTGTAACAGCAGTAGCCTGTCCCAGTACAGGATCGCATCCTCATATTTGCCATTCGTAAAACTGATATGGGCAAGAGATTGCAACGCGCGTGCCTCTGCAGGGTTCAGTTCAAGGCAGGACAGGAGTTCCTGTACGGCCCCACTGGTGTCTCTCAGCTGCAGATGGGCAACTCCTTTATTAAGGTGAAAATCTGCATTTGCTTTATAGCCGTAATCAGCGCTCTGTTCAAAAGCACGCACAGCATCCGGGTAGTTTTTCCGGTTAAAGTGAACAACGCCCAGGCCATACAGTGCCTCGCAGTTGCGGGGCTCCCGCTGCAATACATAGCTGTATTGTTCTTCTGCGGCTTTGGTATTATTGACGGCAAGATAAACATCGCCCATACGGAGATAAGCGGCTGTATAGTTTCTATCTTTTAAAACGACCTGGTTAAAGCAATGCAGTGCTGCATCAAACTGTCCTGCTTTCATGCAGGTCATACCCTGATTATAAAGGGCTTTTAATTTTATACCGGGATAAGCGATAACGGTACGCACAAATAGCACGGCTACAAACAGCAGGCATAGGATACGGATATATAACATAGCGGTTAAATAGGAAGCAGAGCGAAAATACGGAAATAGTATTAACTATTTATTGCATATCTTCTGCAGAAAATACCAGTGGGAGTAAATGCCTGGCGGTTTGGATCACGAAAACCTTTCCTGTCTGTCCTCCGAGGATAACACGGATGGGGTGCTGCTGGCGGCCTTCGTACTCTGTGAGTGACTGCCGGCAGATGCCACAGGGGGAAATAGGTGTATCGCTTTTCCCGTTGGGGTTGTTGTAGCTGATGGCGATGCTGAGAATGGGGACTCCGGGATAAAGGGAGGCGGCAGCGGAGAGGGCTGTTCTTTCTGCACAGATGCCGGCGGGGAATGAGGCGTTTTCCTGGTTGGTACCGGGAACGGTTACTCCGTTAGCCAGTAAGATCATTGCGCCTACGTAGAAGTTGGAATAAGGGGCGTAGGCCTGGGCTGTTACGTCCCGGGCTTCTTCCAGGAGTTTCTGGTCTGCGGCGGGGAGTGTTGTGCTGTCAGGGTAAGATTGGTATTCGAAGGAATGTTTGCGGATGTCCATTGGGCTAAATTACGATTTACAGGTGAGGAAAAAAATGGTGGGATGGTTGGGTGTGAAGCGAGGGGAATTGCTCAGAAAAAACGGGTTTTGCCGAAGGCGAAACCCGTTTTTTCTGAGTGAGGAGGCTGGCCTATGGCCAGCCAGAATATAAGGCAAAACCCTTTTTTTGAGCGTTCTTTTAGCGCTGCGCGCAGCTGAAAATCTTTTTGAGGATTAACGGATGATATTAAATAGCCTGCTCCAGCGGATATTGCCTTTGCCGTAGCTCATCCAGATCAGCCATGCCTTACCTACAATGTGATCTTCAGGTACAAAACCCCAGAACCTGGAATCCAGTGAGTTATCTCTGTTATCTCCCATCATCCAGTAATAGTTCATTTTGAATGTATAGGTATCTGTTGGTTTGTCATTGATATAAAAACGGCCGTTCTTAAATTCCAGCTTATTGCCTTCATAGATGCGGATAATGCGGTCATAGATAGCAATATTGCTGCTATCCAGCTTTACAGATGCTCCTTTCTTCGGGATGTACAGGGGGCCGAAGTTGTGCTCTGTCCACGGATAGTGAGCGGGATCGTGCGGGAATACGTCTACATCAGCCTGTTGCTGTTTCACATAGGGGGTGATGCTGGTAATAACCGGCCATGTTTTCAGCAGGGCTACTGCGCCGGGTGTGAAATCGTACCTGTAGGAGCCGGAATCGCCTACGCCCATTGGATTAGGATCTATATCCAGTTCATCCAGGCGGGAGGGATTGAGTGGATCGCCGGTGGTCTTTACGTTATATCTGCGTTCACTTGCAGGGGGTACTGGCGCCTCGGCACCGTTAACATATACTACGTTATCGCGGATGGAGAGGGTATCTCCGGGGGCGCCCATGCAACGTTTGATATAGTTCTCACGTTTGTCTACCGGGCGGGAGGTAACATGGAACTGCTGCCATACGTTTTCGCGTCCGTAATCACGTACCAGTTTATAATAGCTCATGTCATTCTGTTCCAGTGCCACGGTGTCACCTTCAGGAAAGTTGAAGACTACCACATCATAACGTTTTACCTCTGAGAAACCGGGTAAGCGCCTGTATTTCCATTGTACGGCCTCTGAATAGGCTTTGGTATACTGGGTAAAAGGCAGTGTATGATGTGTAAATGGAACGGCCAGGGGCGTCATGGGGATACGCGGGCCATAGCTGATCTTGCTGACGAAGAGAAAATCGTTCACCAGCAAAGTCTTTTCCATAGAGGGTGTAGGGATGGTGTATGCTTCAAAGATAAAGGTCCTTATCAAAGTGGCGGCAATAACGGCAAAAATTGCCGCATCAAACCATTCTCTTACTACGGATTTCTTCTTTGTCTGTCCCTCTTTCTTCTTTTTCCAAAAAGCCAGATTCATTAAGATTCGTTTAGGATATTTTAAAGATCAAATATAATATTCCATTGGGTACTAGCCGGTAATACCGGTCTAAAGTTTTACTAAAATAAGCCAACATATCGATTCAGGAAACTTTTTTACATGTAAAGTAATAATTTATAGTCCCTTGCTATGGCAGTTCTTTCTTCAGGATCTCATTGATCTCTGCCGCCCTGTTCAATACCATGAGGTGTCCGCCGGTGGGAATGGTGTAGTCGGGGCGTACAAAACGGATGGGGAAAGACATGTCTTTTCCGCCGTGGATATGTACCAGACCTTCGGGGAGGAAATCATTCTGCCAGTTCACTACCTGCCGGATGCTCCATCGCAGGTAGTCGTACGAGGTCTTGTTCAGGTAATCTGTCAGCAGTTGTTTTTCTTCCGGTGTTTCTGCATGGAGGAAATACCGGAGTATCATGCCCCTGTTTTTGAAGATAATGGCATCCGGTAAGTTAAGCAGGCGAAGTAGTCCTGTCCTTCTTACCAGGTTGAGATAAGATGGCTTTTCGCTGGTTTGTTTGATGCTGCTGATCAGGATGGTCTTGTTTATGGGGCGTTGGCGGGCAATTTCCAGGCTAAGCATGCCTCCGAAGGAAACGCCCAGCAGGGATACGTTTTCGTGTTCTATGCGGGCGGCCATCCTGGCGGCATAATCTATATAGCTTTCTTCTTCGCCGGGGGTTAGCCATTCAAGGTAATGAGGGATGTAGCCTTCCGGGAAGAGAAGGTTGTTGAAGATACGTTGGTCAGCTCCCATGCCGCTGATAAGGTAGATATGTTTTTCCATAAAGCAGTGGGGGGAAATTGCCTGAAAAAATTGCTTTCGTCTTCGGCGAAAGCAATTTTTTCAGGAGGATATTTTTCTGGCCTTTGGCTGGCTGAAACTACCTTCAGATATTTACTTTTTTCTTCTCCCTGCTTGGCACTACATAATCATAGACATCTTCTGCCGTGATGGTTTTGCCGGAGAGGATCACGAGGCGGGCTACTACGTTGCCGAGTTCGCGGATGTTACCGGACCAGTTATGCTGCTGCAGTGCTTTCATTGCTTCCTTGTCGATCGCTTTTTTAGCCATGCCGTATTCCTGGCAGGCGCTTTCCAGGAAGTGTTCTACCAGCAGGGGGATATCATCCCGGCGGTCGTTCAGGGAAGGTACATGGATCAGGATAACGCTGAGACGGTGGTAAAGGTCAAGGCGGAAGTTCTTCTCTTCCACTTCTTTCAGCAGGTCTTTGTTGGTAGCAGCTACTACGCGTACATCTACACTGATCTCTTTATCGCCGCCAACGCGGGTGATCTTACCTTCCTGTAATGCTCTGAGTACTTTTGCCTGGGCGCTGAGGCTCATATCTCCGATCTCGTCGAGGAAGAGGGTGCCTCCGTTGGCCTGTTCGAATTTACCTATGCGTTGTTTAACTGCGGAGGTAAAGGAGCCTTTTTCATGTCCGAACAGCTCACTTTCAATCAGTTCGCTGGGAATAGCTGCGCAGTTCACTTCTACGATAGGGCCGGAAGCCCGGTTGCTGCGTTCGTGGATCCAGCGGGCTACGAGTTCCTTACCTACGCCGTTCTCGCCTGTTACCAGTACGCGGGCATCGGTAGGGGCAACTTTTTCTATGGTCTCTTTTATTTTCAGGATGGGAGCGGAAGTTCCGATCATTTCCTGCGTTCTGTTCACCTTACGGCGAAGTGTTTTGGTTTCTGTTACCAGGTTGCTCTTGTCCATTGCGTTGCGCAGGGTGATGAGCAGGCGGTTCAGGTCAGGCGGTTTGGAAATATAATCATATGCGCCTTTCTTTACTGCTTCAACGGCGGTGTCAATGTTGCCGTGGCCAGATACCATAACGATGGGAATATCCGGATTGGTTTCTTTTGCTTTTTCCAGGAATTCCAGCCCGTCCATTTTGGGCATTTTTATGTCACACAGTACTGCGTCGTACTGTTTGTCTTTGAACATTTTAAATCCTTCGGCCCCGTCAGCTGCTTCATCTACTTTATATCCTTCATAGCTCAGGATCTCCGATAATGTTTTACGGATGCTTTTCTCGTCATCAATGATCAGAATGTTGGCCATATCAATGTTTTAGTGAACAACAGGCAAAAATAAGGTAAACGGTTGATACATTATGGCATATAGCTAAAAATTCAGAATATGATAGTATTAGTCTATACAAGCTATGGACTGTCACCTTTTATACGTAATTTCATTGTCCGGGAACGGCTCCCAATCCTGTAATTCACTTGCATATGCAACAATTTTTGGACGAATTGAGACGGAGGCACCTGCAGGCTGCAGCAACTGCCTATCCATCCACAAGTGCGGTAAACGAGTTTGCCAACAATTTCATCAACTGGCTGTTCCCTGAATACACCGGAAAAGTAATGGCTGATCTGGTTTTGCTGGAGGAATATGCCCATATGCTGCAACAGGAACTGCAGCATCTTTTACAGCCTATGCAGCAGCAGCTGCCTGCGCCGGCAGAGCAACTGAGCCAGCAATTCATGGCGCAGGCGCCTGTTATTTATGATGCGTTGAACAAAGATGCAGAGGCTATCTATAAAGGAGATCCGGCAGCCACCTGCCTGTATGAGGTAATAAGAGCCTATCCGGGCTTTTATGCCATCGCTTTTTACCGCATAGCGCATGCGCTGCAGCGGCTACACATACCTTTACTTCCAAGGATGATCACGGAACAGGCACATAGCCGTACCGGTATTGATATACATCCGGCGGCAGAAATAGCGCCTTATTTCTGCATAGATCATGGCACAGGTATAGTGATAGGTGAAACCTGCATCATAGGTTCACATGTGAAGCTGTACCAGGGAGTGACCCTGGGTGCGCTGAGCGTGGAAAAGGATATGGCACGCAGCAAGCGTCATCCTACCATAGAAGATAACGTGATCATTTATGCCGGGGCCACTATCCTTGGCGGCGACACTATAGTAGGGCATCACAGTATTATTGGCGGGAATGTATGGCTGATCAAGAGCACAGCTCCTTTCAGCCGCATCTATTACCGCGCGGACGGAAGTATAAACGTAGTAGAAAACAGTTATTAATGCATTCGATATTAGACCTGGTAGGAAATACGCCGATGGTAGCGCTGAAACATATAAGTGCGAATCCCGACGTAACGATCTACGCCAAACTGGAAGGAAATAACCCGGGAGGCAGTGTTAAAGACAGAGCGGCTTATGGTATGATCAAAGGAGCGCTGGACCGTGGTGAGTTAAAGCCCGGGGTAAAGCTGATAGAGGCTACCAGCGGTAACACCGGGATTGCACTGGCTATGATAGCGAGTCTTTTTGGTGTGGAAATAGAACTTGTAATGCCGGAAGATGCGACCCGCGAGCGGGTGCTGACTATGGAAGCTTTTGGAGCGAAAGTGGTGCTGACGCCTAAAGATGCTTCTATGGAGGGATCTATAGATTATGCGAATGAGCAGGTGGCAAAGGGCGGTTATCATATGCTGAACCAGTTTGCCAATCCTGACAACTATAATATGCATTATAAAACTACCGGTCCAGAAATATGGCGGGATACCAAAGGTGCTGTTACGCATTTTGTAAGTGCTATGGGTACTACCGGTACTATTATGGGGGTATCAAAGTACCTGAAGGAACAGAGCCAGGAGGTGCAGATAGTTGGTTGTCAGCCGACTGAGGGATCAAGAATACCGGGTATACGTAAATGGCCGGAGGCGTATCTGCCAAAGATATTTGATAAGAGCCGGGTAGACCGGACCATGGATATTTCGGAGGATGAGGCGAGGGATATGGCCCGCAGGCTGGCTAAGGAGGAAGGTGTTTTCTGTGGTATGAGCAGTGGAGGCGCTGTTTCTGCTGCTGCAAGGATATCTGCAGAGATAGAACGGGGAGTGCTGGTGTGTATTATCTGCGACCGTGGCGACAGGTACCTGTCGTCAGACCTGTTTGGCAGTTGAGTATCTGCATAAAATAAGAAAGCCGTCCCGCTTAATGCAGGACGGCTTTCTTATTTATACGTCAGTACTATTTCTTCATGTACATTACTTCTTTCACCAGTTTCACGGTACGCTCGATATCAGGCAGATATAATTTCACCAGGTTAGGTGCGTAGTGCATAGGTGCGTCAGCAGCGGTGATACGGCGGATAGGAGCATCCAGGTAGTCAAAACCTTCTTTCTGGATACGGTAAGAGATCTCAGAAGAAACGCTGGAGAATGGCCATTGTTCTTCCACGATCACCAGGCGGTTTGTTTTCTTTACAGATTCCAGGATGGTGAACCAGTCCAGCGGGCGGATAGTACGGAGGTCTATCACTTCAGCTTCGATACCTTCTTTTGCCAGTTCTTCAGCGGCGCCCAGGGCAACTTTCATCATTTTGTTGAAAGAAACGATGGTAACGTCTTTACCGGCACGTTTGATATCGGCTTTACCGATAGGGATAATGTATTCTTCTTCAGGTACTTCACCCATATCGCCGTACATCACTTCGCTTTCCATGAATACAACCGGATCATCGTCGCGGATAGCTGCTTTCAGCAGGCCTTTTGCATCATATGGATTGGAAACGGAGATTACTTTTAAACCGGGGATATTTGCATAATAGCTTTCGAAAGCGGTAGAGTGCTGTGCTCCCAGCTGACCGGCAGAACCGTTTGGTCCGCGGAAAACGATAGGGCAACCTACCTGTCCGCCGCTCATAGCCAGCATTTTAGATGCTGTATTCAGTATCTGGTCCAGCGCCAGTACGGCAAAGTTCCAGGTCATAAATTCCAGTACGGGGCGAAGACCGTTCTGAGCAGCGCCAACGCCGATGGCGGTGAAACCCAGCTCAGCTATCGGGGTATCAATTACTCTCTTGGGGCCGAATTCGTCCAGCATTCCCTGGCTAACTTTATAGGCTCCATTGTATTCGGCTACTTCCTCTCCCATCAGGAACACGCGGTCGTCACGACGCATTTCTTCCTGCATGGCTTCTCGTAAGGCTTGTCTGAAAGCTATCTGACGCATGCTGTTACTCTTAAAGTTTGAAAGTTTAATACCTCTTTTAAATTAAGGCAGGGGCAAAATTATTGTTTGTTTGCCGAAAAAGCAAAGGAAATGTTACCGGGTTGTGGGGCGGGTTGGAGCTTTATGTTATACTCAACGTGAAGAAACTGCTCAAAAAATCGTTTTTACCGAAGGTAAAAGCGATTTTTTGAGGGGGCTTTTTGGGCCTGCTGCCGGCTAAGAATTTAAAGGGGTACTACCTGTTACCGGGTTGAGGGGAGTTTTTTTGCGCTGCGCGCGGCTATAATTTTTAAATATAATTACATATAAAATAATAATTATATTAGCATCCTATGTTTACCATTACCATTCTTTCCATTTGCTTTCTGGCAGCCATATCCTGTAAGATCAAGAAGGTGAAAGCACCTCTTATCACCGGTCTGATCTGGTATTTTCACCTGGTCATGCTGGTATTTTCTGCTTTATGCGTCATCCTGCTGTTAAGCGGCTATGGCTTTAAGGGAAGTTATACGGAACGAGTATTCTTTACATTCTATGCAGGCTCAGGTATAGTATTATATGGACTGACGGCCCAGGATGTATCTGCCAAGTGGGTATATCTCTGTGCTTTTTATGGGTTTCCGTTTGCACTGGCATTTGGCCTGTTACTGCCACCGCTGCGTACGCTGACAGTTATCCTGGGACTGGGATTATTATCTGACGGGGAACTGGAGCGCTATCCTATTGATAATGACTACAGTATCCAGTCCAAATCAGTAGATATCCTTTACAGAACACCTGCTTATAGCCTTGTAGAAGATAAATACTGGTTTTTTGAGAAGATCACTGGAGATGTGGTGACTCCGGGAGCCCCGTTGCAGGCGTTGAAACTGGAGAAAAGAGGGACAGACAGCGTAACGCTGCATATGAACCTGATGAAAGGACCAGGCAGTATAAGCCGTTATGACACAACCATCTGCCTGATCCAGTAGTTTTAAACCCTTTCTATAATAATAGCGCTGGCGCCGCCACCGCCGTTGCAGATGCCAGCTACGCCGTAGCGGGCACTGTGATGATGCAGGATAGAATTAAGCGTAACAACGATACGCGCACCGCTGCAGCCGATAGGATGCCCGATGGCTACTGCCCCGCCCCAGATATTCACTTTATTGGAGGGAAGGCCCAGATCGCGCTGATTGGCAATGGGAACACAGGAAAATGCCTCGTTGATCTCTGCGAAATCTATATCAGTAATGGAAAGTTTTGCTTTTTCGAGAGCCTTATTGATGGCTTTTACCGGTGTAGTGGTAAACCATTCCGGCGCCTGAGAGGCATCAGCAAAGCTGATGATCTTTGCCAGCGGGGTCAGCCCCAGCTCGCGCAGTTTTTCTCCACTTACCAGCACTACTGCCGCTGCCCCGTCATTGATATTGGAAGCATTGGCTGCTGTAATAGTACCATCTTTCTGGAAACTGGGCTTTAGTGAGGGGATCTTGTCAAAGTTCACTTTCTTATAGTCTTCATCTTCCGTCACTGTTACTACCTGTTTTCCAGGCACTTCTACAGGTATCACTTCGTTTTTGAAATATCCTTTTTCTGTAGCTGCTGCTGCACGGCGATAACTTTCTGCAGCATACTGGTCCTGCTCTTCCCTTGTTATCTTATATTCAGCTGCACAGATCTCTGCAGCATTACCCATGTGAAAATCCTTATAGGGATCCCATAAGCCATCCCTGATAATACCATCAATAACAGCGCCGTTTCCAAGGCGATAACCATTACGGCCTTTATCCAGATAATAAGGTACGTTGCTCATGCTTTCCATGCCACCGGCCACTACCACATCATTATCTCCCAATAAAATACTCTGCGCGCCTAACATGATGGCTTTCATGCCGGAAGCGCAAACTTTGTTGACAGTTGTGCAGGGAACGTTTACCGGCAGGCCTGCATAGATGCTTGCCTGGTTGGCGGGCGCCTGTCCTTCGTTGGAGCTGATCACATTGCCCATGTATACTTCATTTACTGCAGTAGCAGGGACAGCTGCTCTTTCCAGAGCTGATTTGATAACAAGGGCGCCTAATTGTGTTGCGTTAATTCCAGCCAGTGCACCGTTAAAGGACCCAATGGGAGTCCGTACTGCCGATACGATAAATACTTCTTTCATCCGTAGAGCTTTTTTGGACTGGTATTAGGCCAGTCCTTATTAAGATTGTTTGGTTTTCTTCAAATATAACGGAAATTCAGGGACCGGGGTATAGTACGCGAAGAAGGGAGTTTAAAAAAATTGCCCGAAAACTGGGTTTCGCCTTCGGCAAAACCCAGTTTTCGAGGGAGATTTTTTTTGCGCTGCGCGCGGCTGAAATTCAAACCGGTATACTATCCTCAGAAACGGTACCCTACTTTAAATCCTACCGGAGTATACAATAACCAGCCATCACCCCGTACTTCCCAATTATACTTGTCGTTGTCTTCCAGATAGCTGTTGACAGGCGGTTGCTCCTTATAGGAGGAGGTACGGTATTTCAGCCCTATCCCAAAATAGAACTCGATAAATACGTGATGGGGACGGTCAACAAACCGCTGGAAACCAAACTTACCGGCTGTACCGAATAGCTGTTTTGTCTTTTTATAGGGAGTTAACTGTTCATAGTCAAAATCTCCCGAGGTACCTCCTCCCTTGCGTACTATCCTCTCTTCCAGGAAATTCACTCTTTTGTACATCAGTTCCTGGGAAAAGAAGAACACATAGTTTTTCCTTTTTCTGCCAGGCAGGTAATAACGTACTTCGGGACGCAGACGCAGCCCTTTTGCCATGGGCGCGTATTCATTCCGCAAATCGTATACATCTTTCAGGTCATAGCAGATCCAGGCCCCTTCCAGTAAAACACTCCAGGATTTGTTTGGACGATATTCCACTGCCAGAGCAGGCCCTGCATCCGGTTCATATAACGACATTATATTGGTGCTGATACGCCAACCGGTGATCAGGGAATCGGGTGTATCTCCCCGGCGTTGGGACATCACCGTTACAGGTAGGATCAGTATGAAAAATAAGAAGTAAAAATGCTTCATCTGTCGGTCAGTTTAGAGATTAATACCGGAGCTTGCGGGAGGGTTATGTTATAGCACCAGGTAACGCTATCAGTACGGGCAAATAATAAATTTCCGGCGGTTTGCATATCTGAGAATATTTCAGATAACTGGCCGCTTATGATAACCGGGCTGGAAACATCTGTCATATTTATAATTTCCGTTCCTGAAAAACCGCTCACATAAATGATCCTATCACTCAATGCCAAAGAGCCCGGCGCCTGTATTGGTATTGACGATAAAAAGGGCGAGTCTTTTGCCATGTCATAAATATTCAGTCCGCTACTCCAGGAACATCCGTCCCTTCTCTTAGTAATAGCAAATGCATACTGCCCAGCTGCTCTTATTTTTAAACAGGCAGTAATATCCTGGTAGTACTTTTTCAGTACAGGAGTTTCCGGTTCTGCAAGGCTATATAAGTCCATACCACCGGAATAGATATTAGCTGTTACAGCCAGATCATCGTTAAAACGGAAAATGCTGTCTGGTGTATAGGGGAATGGCAGGCTCTTTTTTAAAACGGGCGAAGAAGACTGCGCGATGGAATATACGAGCAGGTTCTTATCCTTCGCCAGATAGAGATGCTGTTGCGAAACGACTATACCTGCATTGAGATCATTCTCATTTCCCGCATAGATATTACCATATCTTGAGGTACGGCATTGCGGGTTGTTCACCAGCGTTTTACGCCAGCCAATAACAGTACCTTTAGATGGGTCTGCACATTCAAAATATGCGTTATCTACCGGGGGGAAAGCTTTTGCCGAAGCAACACCGTTAATACGGCCACGTACTTCCATTGTAGCCAGGTCTATGATGACAATATCATTATAATTAGCGGCGTACAGGTAATTGCCTTCTACAGTTACCTGTCCCATACCAGGAATGCGTATAAAACCGGTACGCCGGGGACGAACAGGATTGGCATAAGAGATAATATGCAGGCCGGAATCTTTTTCTTCCAGCAATACGTCTGTTCCCGCGTTATATAATTTTCCTCCATTCACTACAGGACGGGCTGGCAGGGATTGCACCTGTTTTGTGGAAGGGTCATTGCTGTAAACGGGAACATATCCTTCAACGGTTCCTCTTTGCCATGGATCATCAGGGGAACATCCTGCTAACAGTATTATTGTCCCTAACAGAATGTAGGTTAATTTCAGTCGGATCATTCAGGGATTTTTGCTTAAAACGTATGTGTAAAATGAAAAGTTACATTAAGGTTTATGACTATAAAAAATCCTGCCGGCAATAATTACCGGCAGGATCAATGTCAAATTGGGTACATTATTGCAGGATAATGGATAGTACTTTCCTGGTACCATAGCCATTCACCTCGACAAGATAGTATCCTTCAGGCAACAGGGAAAGATCCAGTGGCTGCAGTTGCTGGCGGGTAGTACGGGTGTAATGTAACTTACCTTTCAGATCATATACATTGATGGTAACTGTTTTCAGTACTGGCTTGCCAAATTGCAGGTATACTGTTCCCGATGAAGGATTGGGATATGTTTTTACTGTATTTTCTCCCAGGGTCACGTCTCCTACAGCGGTGATCACTACAGATCTTGCATCGGACATGCTGCTGCATCCTGTACCGTTCTGCGCTTCTACTGTGTAGGAAGCATTGACTCTTGCGCGGTAGTATGAGTTGGTTGCGCCTTCTACAGGCTGACCGTTCTTATACCATTGCAGGTTGTATGGAGATGTGGTGAACAGGCTGTCTCCTCTTTGTATAATAACCGGTTGCTGCGGCTGATTAATGATGCTGAAAGGTTGTGACCATTCAGTAGTATCTGCCGGAGAGCTGGCTACGATGCGTAATACGTAGTTGACTGCGCAGGCCAGGGTGTCTGGAATAGCTACTTTTAATGAGGTATTCCCGGATGTACCGTTAGCTGTTCCGAGGCTGATCACTTCTCCGGGTTGTAAGCCACGGCCGCCGGAATTGTCGAAGGAGAGCTGGATGTTGAATACGTTGTCTGCGTTGAAGTCCTGGTTGAAAGCTGCTTTGATAGCGAGGCTGTCGTTGCCGGTTATGGCGCCGGTTTCAAGTTGAACAGTATCTTTGGTTGCAAGTGTAATATCTACATACAACGTATCAGCAGCACGTATAGTACCGCAAGCGTCTTTTCCCCACACGCTGTAGATACCTGATTGCTGTATTGATATTTTATTTGTCTTTTCACCTGTGCTCCAAATTACACTGCTTATTTCCGGGTTACTTATTGCGCTAAGCGTACGTGCTCCGGCAACGGCTACAGAATCGGGAACAATCTTAACACTCCACTTTGACACTACTATTGTTTTTGTAAACGCTCTTGTATAGCCGGAAGATATGAAAGGAGTTAGCTTAACCACGTATGTTCCAGGAGTGGCATAGTTATGAGTAAAGTAGTCAAAGCGTTCCCGGGTACTGCTCTGACCATCGCCAAAGTCCCATCTGACAGAATCTACTTTTGAAAGCCATTCGGAACCTGAGTATTCACCCTGGAAAGTAATCTCTGACGGTTTACAGGTATTCGATATATAATGATATATATCAGCAAATATGCTGTCTTTCCTGTTATAAATAAAAGGCGCTGATGTATCAATACAACCATCATGACTTTTTACAATTACCTTATAGACACCATTTTCACTGGGAAAACATTCCCACATATAATTTCCAGAAGGAAACGGTTCATCATTCAAATACCATGTACAAGTATATCTATCAAAAAAATAGTCGATCCCTAATGAATCATAAAGGCCTTTACTAAGCGTTATTTCAGCGTTAAAAGGTGTATTAACATACAAATCGTATAATATACTGCTATCTCTCTTGCCTTCACTATTTTCTACTACAAGCGTTACATTGTACATAGCACGTGAGCCGTAGACATGCACAGGATTAAGTGCAGTATCTGATGTCCCGTCACCAAAATACCATTTCCGTTTTACTATAGGAGCGCCTACAGCGTAAGAAGAATCATAGAAAAAAACAGTGGCACACTCCTGTTTTATCCTAAAAGCCGGATACAATGCCGACTGTGCCGATGAACAAAGACAGGAAAAAATAAAAACAAACAATAGTAAAAATCTCTTCATAGATAAAGGGTTGGTGAAAACTAAAAAGAACTTCAAATATAATGAAAATTATGTATTTATACTCATTCATAGGTTAACAGTATGAGAGATGTTCTCAGAAAGCGCCACTGAAAGCAAGGTCTGACACACTACCCGAAAAATACCTATTTTCGCAGATCAGATCCGGAGAACATTGATTTCACAGCAGACCATACAACAGATACTCAGCCGAATAGACATCGTGGAGATTGTCGGGAATTTTGTAAAGCTGAAAAAGCGGGGCGCCAACTACCTGGGGCTCTGTCCTTTTCATAATGAAAAAAGCCCCTCCTTTACAGTTACCCCCAGTAAGGAGATCTTCAAAT
The DNA here is from genome assembly GCF_009758205.1 of Chitinophaga tropicalis. GTDB lineage: Bacteria > Bacteroidota > Bacteroidia > Chitinophagales > Chitinophagaceae > Chitinophaga > Chitinophaga tropicalis. The sequence goes on along the minus strand of NZ_WRXN01000015.1, from coordinate 5,996 downwards.
GTTTTGGCTGCGGTGTAAGCGGTAATGCCATCAAGTTCCTGATGGAACATGAGAAGTATTCCTATGTGGAGGCATTACGCTGGCTGGCACAGAAATATGATGTTCCCATCGAGGAGACAGAGGTGAGCGCCGAAGTGAGGCAACAGCAGCAGCTGGCAGACAGTCTCTATATCATCAACAACTTTGCGAGAGAATATTTTTCCAATACCCTTTTCAATACCGAAGAAGGACAGAACGTAGGGCTGAGCTACTTTGAGGAGCGTGGTTTCACACAGGAAACCATTAAAAAATTCCAGCTGGGTTACAGCCTGAATGTGTGGGACGCGTTCACTAAAGCGGCCATCAGTAAGGGATATAATCTCGAATACCTGCAGAAAACAGGCCTGGTAACAGTAAGGAATGAACAGCCGGGAGACAATTACCGGGGCAGGGTTATCTTTCCTATCCATAACCAGAGTGGTAAAGTGCTTGGTTTTGGAGCCCGTATACTTGTTAAGAACGATCGTGCCCCAAAATATATCAACTCGCCTGAAAACGAGATATATATTAAGAACAGGGTACTTTATGGTACCTATTTTGCCCGGCATGCCATTGACAAACTGAATGAGTGTTTGCTGGTAGAAGGTTATACAGATGTAATTTCCCTTCACCAGGCCGGTATAGAGAACGTAGTGGCTTCCAGCGGTACTTCACTGACACAACATCAGCTGCGGCTCATTAAGAAATACACCAATAACCTCACCATCCTGTTTGATGGTGACAACGCCGGTATCAAAGCCGCCCTACGCGGCCTGGACATGGCTATTGAGGAAGGGCTGAATGTAAAGCTGGTGCTGATACCAGACAAAGAAGACCCGGACAGCTATGTACAGAAGATAGGCGCTGCCGCTTTCAGGGAATTCATTGCCGCCAATAAACAGGACTTTGTCCTGTTCAAGCTGCAGATCTCCATGCAGGAAGCAGGTAATGACAGCAGCCGCAAATCACAGCTGGTAAATGAAATAGCAGAAACGATCTCCAAGATCGATAAAACGGAAGATTTTACACGGCAACAGGACTATATACGCCAGTGCAGCCAGGTGCTGAAGATAGATGAGCAGGGGATGATCAACCTGGTGAATAAATTCATCCGTGAAAGGTTTCAGAAAAAGGAAAACCAGCTTGCCAAAGAACAGGCAGCTTCCACCCCGCCGGACGATGATCTTTCCCCTGAAGCTATTGCCGCCATGGAAGCCATGGAGGGTGGTGGCGAGCCTGCGGTGAACTTTTTCAACCCTGATGAAAAGCAGGAAAGGGAACTGGTAAAAATACTACTGCGCTTCGGTGATAAGCCCTTCAGTGAAGAGGATAAAAGTACTGTGGCGGATTATATCTTCCACCTGCCGTACGACTTCGAATCGCTCGCAGATAATGAGATGGTCAGGAAGATATTAAGAGAATACAAACAGTTCTATGACCAGGACAACCTGCCTGACAGGAAATGGTTCCTGTATCATAACGACCAGGACATCTCTTCCATGGTGGTACATATCATGGAAGATAAAGAAGCTGAATTAAGTGCTGCCTGGAAGGAGAAGTTTGAGATAGATACAGTATATGGCGACAATGCCTACCTGAAAGATACCATCTCTACCACCAATTACCTGATACTCAGAAAGATCAGGAAAATGATAGTAGAGAATCAGCAGGAAATGGAACGTTCAACTGTTTTTGAAGAGCAGATCAAATGTATTGAGATGCATAAGCACCTGAAGCAGCTTGAAACGGAGCTGACCCAGGGCATCGGAACGGTTATCTTCAGATAGTCCGTTCCCGTTCCCATACCTGGAAAGTCAGTGAATGAGCATGGCGCTCATCTTTATCATGAAATTCGTCCTTTACAAGCTTCCATCCTTTCGGATTAAACTGCGGGAAACAAGTATCGCCCTGTACGGTAGCATGTACCCTGGTGAGGTACAGCCTGTCTATCAGATCAGAATCCAGCGCCAGTCTGAAGATCTCTCCCCCACCTGTTACAAAGATCTCTCCGGTGTTGAAGGTCTTCGCCTTTTCTATACCTGCTTCCAGGGAAGGAACCACATATATACCTTCGCGTGTAAAATCCTTCTGGCGGGTGATCACTATGTTAGGTCTTCCGGGTAATGCCTTACCGAGTTCATCGAACGATTTACGTCCCATCACAATAGGTTTACCGATAGTGGTATCCCTGAAATACTTCATATCTACCGGCAGGTGCCAGGGTAAATGGTTATTGATACCGATCACATTATTTTCGGAGGCTGCAACGATTATTGAGATTGTCAAGCAGTAAATATTTAGAGATGGGAAATGCAGTTTGGATCAGATAGCCACCGGCGCTTTGATGTGCGGGTGAAACTGGTAATTGAGCAGTTCAAAATCTTCATACTTAAAGCTGAAGATATCTTTCACCGCCGGGTTGATCTTCAGTACCGGCAAGGGATAGGGTTGTCTGCTCAGTTGCAGTTTAGCCTGTTCTATATGATTACTGTATAAGTGTACGTCTCCGAAAGTATGGATAAAATCGCCCGGTTCCAGATCGCATACCTGGGCCATCATCATAGTGAGAATAGCATAGGAGGCGATGTTAAAAGGCACCCCCAGGAACACGTCTGCGCTGCGCTGGTACAACTGGCAGCTAAGGCGTCCGTTCGCTACATAGAACTGGAAAAGGCAGTGGCAGGGGCTCAGTGCCATTTGAGGCAGATCTCCTACGTTCCAGGCGTTTACAATGATACGACGGGAATCAGGGTTGTTTTTGATGGTTTTAACAGCATCTGCGATCTGATCTATTACTTTGCCATCCTTTGTTTCCCAGCTACGCCATTGTTTACCGTATACGGGACCGAGGTTGCCGTTCCCGTCAGCCCATTCGTTCCATATACTTACACCGTTATCTTTCAGGTATTTAATATTAGTGTCTCCGTTCAGGAACCACAGCAATTCGTATATAATAGATTTAAGATGTAATTTCTTGGTAGTTACCAGTGGAAAGCCATCCTGCAGGTTAAACCGTAATTGAGCGCCGAAGATGCTGGTAGTACCTGTACCAGTACGGTCTGATTTTACAGCGCCCTGGTCCAGTATGTTTTGCAGCAGATTGAGGTATTGTTCCATGGCTGCAAAGTAACGAAAATGTTCTGTTACTTTCCTATGCGGACATAATTGTAGGAGCAGCCTTCATAACACTGATAGGAGATAACAAGTTTATCTTTAGTCAGTTGGGTGACCCGCATCTGAGTAGTATCATTCTGCCTGTAGACCAGCAGAAAGGTATCTGACGGGGATCTCCAGTTGGGTACGAAAGCGTATTTCTTTCCGTTTTCTTTGACAGTACCATCCTGGGTAAAGGTCAGATACACGGGATCTTCAGGAGTTTGCCAGTTAATTGCAGATGTTCCATCTGAAAGGTAATATTTAACAAGGCTCCAGCTACCTTCAATGCTGGCCTGGGTCAGAGGTTGTCTTGTATTGTCCTTACCTTCTGATGGAATTTCCTTGTCTTTTTTACATGCAGCAATAGTAAGCAATGCTGCCGGAAGCAGGTACAGAATAGCTTTCATAATATGGGAGGATTTAGATTTAAACCGGATACCCGGTGGTTACTCATGAAACGCCCCACATATTTAAAAGTTACAACATCAGGGAAAAATACTATATCCCCCTTCTCTTCCTTTCCTTACGGATCAGGTTTAATTCACGTCCCATCTGACCGGAAATGGATGTATTTTCCTGGGCGCGGCGTAATAAGTATGGCATTACATCTTTTACCGGTCCATAAGGCAGGTATTTGGAGACATGATACCCGGCATGGGCCAGGTTGAAGGTGATATTATCACTCATGCCCAGCAGCTGGGAGAAGCTGACATGGGGATGATTGTGCGGCAGGTTTTTCTGGTGAAGTAATCCGGCGGCCAGCATGCTACTGTCTTCATTATGAGTGCCTACAAAAACTGCTAACCTGTTCAGGCGGTCCATGCAGAAGCGTACTGCTGCATTGTAGTCCTTGTCTGTAGCTGCTTTATCGGGTTGTATGGGGGAAGGATATCCCAATTCTTCTGCACGTTTGCGTTCTTTCTCCATGTAAGCTCCGCGAACAAGTTTGGCTCCAAGCAGGTATCCCTGTTGCTGTGCTTTTTCGAAGGAGTGCTGAAGGAAAGCGAGACGGTCATGCCTGTAGAGCTGGAAGGTATTGAATATAATAACGTCCTCTTTATTGTAGCGGGCCATCAGGCTGTTTGCCAGGTCATCTACCGGTTGCTGGATCCATGATTCTTCTGCATCTATGAGCAGGCCTATTTTATTTTTTGCGGCAGTTTCAGCAATTGCCTGTATGCGGTTGCGGACGCGGGCATATTCTTCTGTTTCTTCCGGGCTTAGCGGCGTACCTGCGTGTATTTTTTCAAGCAGGGAGAAACGGGCGAAACCGGTTACTTTTATAGCAAGAAAGGGAATGTTGTGGTTGCCGGCAGCGTATTCGATGGCACGGATAAATTCGGGAACGGCATGGTCGTAGTTCTCCTCTCCTTCCATTGCCTCTACACCGTAATCCAACGCTACGCCTACGTGGTATTTCCCTAAAGTTTCAGCGGTCCGGGCTGCCTCTTCCAGGGTTTCGCCTCCGCAGAACTGGCTGAAAATAGTATTGCGGATCAATCCTTTAATGGGTAATCCTATCTTCAGCGCCAGCGGTGTTACTGCTGCGCCAAGTTTAACCAGCCAGGGCTTGCCTATGTTACTGAAAAGGAAATCAGCTTTCTTTAATGCTTTATCTGATTTTGATTCAAAGGCTATAGCGGTATTCTCGAATGATAATGGTAGCTGCTTTTCCATGGGCGGCAAAGTTAGTATGCCGGCAGGTTTCCACAAAAATGATCTCTCCGTGAGGAAAACGGTTTAGAGAATATTGAGGGAAAATCATTCTTTTTTAAACAAAACGTTATAAAAAAGAACTTTATTTAAATTCAATATCACTTCCGTCCTATATTTTTTTCTTTATTTTTATATCTTCAACAAAATCAAATATTCCCAGTGCCTTCTAAACAATCAAACAGTACCCCCCTTAATAAATGGGGGTATATCATCCTCCTGATAGTATTATTTGCAGCAGCTATTCTTACGTTGCTATACCGTAAGAGTGCCAGGCCGGTTTTGCAACGCCTGCATGATAAGAATATCACCTATAAAACATATGAGGGAACGATTGGCACCCGTACAAAGATCATGTTGCCTGACAATACTCCTGTTATTCTGAACAGTCATTCACGTTTACTGGTACCTTCCAATTTTGCACAACAGCGTATTGTGTTACTAGATGGTGAGGCTTACTTTGACAGTACAGCTCATCCTATTACTGTAAAGACCAATATTGTGACGATGAGTACGCAGGCGCCTTCTATTTTCAAGCTAAGATGTTTTGAGGCGCAACAAGGCGCTACAGCTTATGTGTTGCAGGGGCAGGTGAAAGTAGTTAAGTCTTATCATTCTGCTACGGATAATCAACCGGAAATACTGGGGCCGGGTAATATGATACTTGCTAATAAGGAAATAGATCTGATGGAAAAAGAGACCTATCATCCTGTTGATATGGAGGTGTGGAGGCAGGAGAAGCTGATGTTTCATGATGAGCCTTTTATGAATGCTGTACATAAACTGGAGGATTGGTATAGTACGGAGATCTATGTGGAGGGGGATGTTTCCGGTGCGGGGAATGTAGATGGTGATTTTCAGGGGAAGACGTTGCAGGAGGTGATGGATGAGATGAAGAAGACGGCGAAGTTTGTTTATAAGGTGAAGAAGGATAAAATAGTTGTAGAATTTTAGGAATGAGATCATCCTAAACAAAAGCGCCGGGTGTGTAAAATAAACTGTGTCAATAAAACTTAAGTACTTAACAGGCCTCGTTACTGAATGATATTTTTTCTGATGCAGCGGGGCATTGATCCCAAAGGTCCAAAAAATATCATTCAGTAACGAGG
>NZ_WRXN01000014.1 GCF_009758205.1 Chitinophaga tropicalis | reverse complement strand
TTTTGCCTCTTGCCATACTTCCTATAACACAATAAGCATCATATGGTTAACAAAAAGGCGCCTTTTATCTAAAAAAATGTATAAAAAGCTGAAGCCGTCCCAAATTACTTTTGAGACGGCTTCTTTTTTTTGCGGGGGGTATTTTTTGCGCTGTGCGCGGCTTAATGTGTTAAAAAGAAATGAATTTGCAGGCGATAACCGCTGTTAATGCATTCAAGCAGCAGCTTAATGTATTCAAGCGATAACAACTTAATGTATTCAGGCTATAGAAGACAATTTCACGTCCAGGTATTCTGCCATTTCCTGCTGCAGTAGTTGTGCGGCATTCCTGGCGTCCTGGGCAAAGTCTTCTCCGTTGCCGGCATAGATAACAGAACGGCTGGCATTTACCAGCAATCCGCAGTCCTTATTCATGGCTACGGCGGAGATTTCCTGGAGGTTACCGCCCTGTGCACCTACTCCTGGCACGAGGAAGAAGTGGTCTGGCACCAGCTGCCGGATGTAAGCTAACTGTGACGCCTGAGTGGCGCCGATCACAAACATCAGGTTATCAGGTGATCCCCAGCTCATACCTGCTTTCAATACTTTTTCATAGAGCTTTTCATCTCCTGCAGACTGCAGCTGGAAGTCATTGCTTCCTTCGTTGGAGGTCAGTCCCAGCATGATGGTCCATTTCTCGTTGAAGGAGAGGAAAGGCGTAACGCTGTCACGGCCCATATAGGGGGCTACGGTCACTGCGTCGAAGTTGTATGTTTCAAAGAATGTTTTGGCATACTGGGTGGAGGTATTGCCTATATCTCCACGTTTGGCATCTGCAATAGTAAACAGGCCGGAAGGGATATATTCTACTGTACGTTGCAGGCTTTCCCAGCCACGGATGCCCATGCACTCATAAAAGGCAGTATTGATCTTATAAGACACACAAAGATCTTTTGTTGCATCAATAATGGCCTTATTAAAAGCAAATACCGGGTCAGGATGAGAGAGTAAATGGCGGGGGATCTTTTGCAGGTCTGTGTCCAGTCCCACGCATAGGTAAGATTGCCGCTCCTTTATCAAATTCACCAATTCCTGTCTGTTCATAAATTACTGATTTGGGGCGCAAAGTTAAGTAAAACTTAAGCAATGCGATTGAAATGAAAATATTAGTAAAAAGTGGAATACTCCTATGGTAATTCGTAATTAAATATAGGAAAAAAAATCTGCAACATTACGCTCATCACACCCTATTTGGATTTATAAAATAATGTTCCTAACTTTTGCGCTCTGCGTTTATGAAAAAAAATATATGAAGAACTGTCTCAACTGGCTATTATGCGCAGCATTAGTTTGCGTTTTGCAATCGAATGCACAAACCCGGGTCCCTCAGGTAGGAGTATGTACATCCCGCTCAAACGATGCACTTTTACACAATGCAGGATATGGGTATATAGAGGAAAGTGTACAGAAGCTCCTCTCTCCTGCTATCGGGGAAGATACTTTCCGGCTGCAGCTGGCGCAACTGAAGCAACTGAAATGTCCTGTAAAGGCCTGTAATGTCTTTTTTCCCGGGAATATCCGGCTTACCGGTCCGGATGTGAATGAAAAGCAGGTGCTGGAATATGTGGAGGGGGTGATGAAGAGAGCGCAAACTGCTGGTATAGAGGTGGTAGTGCTGGGCAGCGGTGTATCCCGCAAGCTGCCGGACAATTATAATAAAGATACGGCCACCGGGCAGTTCATTTCACTTTGCCGGAAGATGGCGGTAGCTGCCGCGCCTTATCATTGTGTGATAGCAATAGAGAACCTGAACAGCACGGAAACCAACTTTGTTAACACATTGGCGGAAGCAAATGCTATAGTTACAAAGGTGAACCATCCCAACTTCAAACTTACGGCAGACATTTATCATATGCTGAAGGAGAATGAGTCACCAGCGGAGCTGATAAAAGCTAAAAAGAACCTGGTGCACTGCCATATAGCGGAAAGGGAGAAGAGAACAGCTCCGGGATCTACCGGTGACGATATTGTTCCTTATATAGCCGCATTGGGGAAAATAGGTTATACCGGCAGGATCTCACTGGAGTGCCGCTGGGATGACATGAACAAGCAGGCGGCGCCTACCCTGGAATACATGAAAAAACAGATCGCAGCATCGTATAAATGATCCATCAAAACTTTTAAACCCACACAGAATGAAATCACGTCGTGAATTCCTGAAACAATCTATGCTGAGCGGCGCAGGTATTACGCTTACCGCAATGGGACTGCCTGCCAGCAGCTATGCCCGTATAATGGGTGCTAATGACAGGGTAAATGTCGGACTGGTTGGTTTTTCCGACCGTGCCCGCCAGGCGTTACTGCCCTGCTTCTTTGCAAATAATAAGGAACTGAACTTTGACATGATCGCTGTATCCGATATCTGGAAACGCAGACGCGATGAAGGTAAGGCATGGCTGCAGGAAAAGGCCGGCCATGATGTCAAAGCATGTGTGAACAATGATGAACTGTACCGCATTAAGGACCTCGATGCTGTATTTATAGCTACGGCCGACTTCCAGCATGCCTATCATACTATTGAAGCTGTTGGCAACAAAGTAGATGTGTACTGCGAGAAACCATTTGCAGAAACTATGGATGATGCCCGTAAGGCGCTGAAAGCCGTTAAAGATTCCGGCAAGATCTTCCAGGTAGGTACACAGCGCAGGAGTGGCGACAGCTATCATGCGGCGAATGACTTTATTAAATCAGGTAAGTTTGGTCCTATTACCATGGTGGAAATGACCTGGAATGTGAATCAGCCGGGACGCTGGCGCAGGCCGGAGCTAGTGAAGGAGATCCGTGAGCAGGATACTGACTGGGGGCGTTTCCTTGCAGGCAGGCCGAAAGATAACTGGGACCCGCGTAAATACCTGGAATACCGCCTGTTCTGGCCTTATTCTTCCGGTATTTATGGTCAGTGGATGACGCACCAGATAGATACCGTGCACTGGTTCAGCGGACTGAAACATCCACGTTCTGCTGTATCTAACGGGGGTATTTACCAGTGGAAGGATGGCCGTACCAATGCGGATACTATTACAGCAGTATTTGATTATGGTCCGGAGAATGATCCGAAATCGGGTTTCCAGGTAGCTTACAGTTCCCGTTTCTCCAACTCGGCTGGTGGTATCAAGGAAATGTATTTCTCTAATGGCGGTACTATTGATATTGATAAGAACAAGATCACTCCTACCGGCGGTCTTACTGAGAGGGAAGCGAAGGAAATGGGGATGCGTGCCAACCTGCTGCCTGAGATGACGCTTGCTACCAGTGAAACCAAAGCGGCTACCAGTGCTAATACAGGGGGTGACCCGCTTACCAATGCTCACGTGCGGAACTGGATGCAGAGTGTAAGAGACAGGAAGCCTGCGAATGCGCCTATCGAAGCGGCTTATTCTCATTCTATTGCGCTGATCATGGCGAATGCGGCTTACCGTACCGGGATGAAGGCAACTTTTGATGAGGCTACGCAGGAGGTGATGGTTGGTGGTAAGCCGTTTATACTATAAAAGAAAAAGCCCCCTGGTATAAACAGAGGGCTTTTGAGAATAATTTCTGCTGGTTAAGAATTTGCCCCGGAAATCGCTTTTGCCTTCGGCAAAAGCGATTTCCGGGGATTCTTTTTGCGCTGCGCGCGGCTAAATTATAGTGATAGTTTTAGCCGCACGGCTGAGAAAGTTATTATACGAAGACTTCGACGATCCTGGTAGGCGCTACGTTGGCATTGCGCATAGCGATGTTACGGGCTGCTGTGCTGGCAATGCCCATAAATGCCAGTTTGGTAACATCATCTCCTCCTACCATTGCCGGTACGCCATCATCCCCGCCTTCGCGAATGCTTTGTACCAGGGGTATTTGTCCGAGGAAGGGAATTTCCAGCTGCTGGGCGAGGCGTTTACCACCTTCTTTACCAAAAATGTAGTACTTATTTTCAGGCAGTTCTGCCGGAGTGAAATAAGCCATATTCTCTACCAGCCCGATGATCGGTACATTGATCTGAGAGCCGCCGAACATAGCGATACCTTTTTTGGCATCTGCCAGCGCCACATCCTGAGGGGTGGTTACCATTACAGCGCCGGTAACCGGTACGGTCTGTACCAGTGTGAGGTGAATATCACCTGTGCCGGGAGGCATATCTATTACCAGGTAATCCAGCTCTCCCCAGTTCACGTCAGTGATAAACTGTTTCAAAGCGCTGCTGGCCATAGGGCCACGCCATACTACTGCCTGCTTTTCATCTATCAGTAACCCGATGGACATGAGTTTGATGCCATGTTTTTCCAGCGGAACTATCATGCCTTTGCCTTCTACGGTGGTCATCAATGGCCGTTCTCCGCGTACGCCAAACATAATGGGTACGGAAGGACCGTAAATATCTGCATCCATCAGTCCTACCTTAGCGCCGCCTTCAGCCAGCGCCAGGGCCAGGTTAGCTGCCACAGTGGATTTACCTACACCGCCCTTGCCGGACGCTACTACAATGATATTCTTTACGTTAGGTAAAATACTCCGGCCATCCTTCCTGTTAGAGTTTACGTTAGCTGTCATATTCACATGAACTTCAGCCTCTTTACTCACCAGGTGGTGAATTGCATTCACACAAGCATTCCTGATCAGATCTTTCAGCGGACAGGCGGGAGTAGTAAGCACTACAGTAAATTTCACTTTATTCCCATCAATCTCAACATCCTTCACCATATTCAGCGTTACGAGGTCCTTCCCCAGATCAGGCTCTTCCACATTGCTCAAAGCCTGTAAAATCTGTTCCGTAGTGATCATAAATAGTTGTTAATTTTAATTCCAGGGTACAAAGTTAACCCAATTGCGAGTTAATTTGTCACGCTGTCATAGTTTTTGTCTTTCAACTTTCCCGCTCATCATCTATATAGGGCTGGAATACAATCCTATGGCTCCTGTTTAAAACAAAACATTTATCTTAGAGGCGGCATGCACAAAAAGAGTTCCTACATACTGTTATTATTCCTGTTTTTTCCTTTCCTGCTTAAAGCCCAGCTTTCGCAGTTCAAAGACAGTATTATCCAGATTTCCGGTATTACCATGACCGCCGACAGTCTTCGCGCCATTCCTGCAGTGAGTGTACTGGTAAGAGGGCAGAACCGGGGAACCATTTCCAACAGCCAGGGTGTGTTCTCTATCGTAGCATTTAAGGGAGATACCCTTACCTTCAGCGCCGTAGGTTTCAAACGTAAGGACTATAAGATACCAACCAACCTGCCGGGCAACAATTACTCGATGATACAGCTGCTGGTGATAGATACCACCTATCTGCCGGTTACCATTATAAGACCTTACCCCAGCCGGGAAGAATTTGACAAGGCATTTGTGAGTGCAGATGTTCCGGACGACGAATACGAACTGGCCAGAAAAAATACCGAAGAAGCGAGAATGCGCGCCCTTTCACGTTATACGCCTCCTGATGCGCGCGAGGCTACCAATTCATATCTTAACAGGCAGGCCCAGTCCCTGTATTATGCTGGTCAGCAACCTCCACAGGGTATAATGAATCCCCTGGCATGGGCCAAGTTCATACAGGCCTGGAAGCGGGGCGACTTCAAGAACAAGAGCAATAACACTTACGGTTACGGCTATTAACAAAATCAATACACCATGCAACAGATTGCAGTTATCGGCGCAGGCACCATGGGAAATGGTATAGCGCACGTTTTTGCACAAAACGGTTTTAAAGTGAACCTCATTGATGTATCTGCACCAGCCCTGGAAAAGGCACTGCAAACCATCGAAAAGAACCTTGACAGGCAACTGGCCAAAGAAGCCATCACTGCCGATGTCAAAACACAGACCCTGCAAAACATTACTACTTTCACAGATCTTCCTGCCGGCGTTAAAAACGCAGAGCTGGTTGTGGAAGCAGCTACAGAGAACGTAGATCTGAAGCTGAAGATCTTCCGGGAACTGGACCAGCATACCGCCCCGGGCGTTATACTGGCTACCAACACATCTTCTATCTCCATCACCCGCATTGCTGCCGTTACCAAAAGAGCAGGTAAAGTGATAGGTATGCATTTCATGAACCCTGTTCCGGTTATGAAACTGGTGGAGATCATCAATGGTTATGCAACAGAAAAAGAAGTGACCGATTCCATCGTTCAGCTTTCTGAAAAACTGGGAAAAGTACCTTGTGTAGTGAATGACTATCCAGGTTTTATTGCCAACCGCATACTCATGCCTATGATCAATGAAGCTATTTATTCATTGTATGAAGGCGTAGCTGGCGTAGCGGAAATAGATACGGTGATGAAACTGGGAATGGCTCACCCGATGGGGCCGCTGCAACTGGCGGATTTCATAGGGCTGGATGTATGTTTGTCTATTCTTCATGTATTGCATGATGGATTTGGTAATCCGAAGTATGCTCCCTGTCCGCTACTGGTGAATATGGTGACAGCCGGTTATCTTGGGGTGAAGAGCGGAGAAGGGTTTTATAAGTATGAGAAAGGGAGTAAAGATCTTGTGGTGAGTGAGCGGTTTAGCTGATATTAGCGGGAAAATTGCTCAAAAAAACGCTTGTGCCTTCGGCACAAGCGTTTTTTTGAGAGAGCTTTCTGAGCCCACAACCAGTTGAAAATGAAAGAAGTTATTTTTCCGGTTTAATTTCCAGGCTTAAGATATCATTCAGCCTCAGCAGGGTCAGCTCCTGCACGGCTTTAGGCACTCCTATCACCATAGAGCAGAAAAGCTGCAGCTCCTGTTCATATATAGTACAGTTCTGCTGTTTCACCACCATCATCACATCGTTCATAATAGTATAATCAAAGCTGAGCCGGTATTTGATCTCTACATTTTTCTGTACAGCGGGTATCAGCTGTAATACCAGTGCTGTGGACATTTTATATGCATTGATCAGTCCCGGCGCACCGAGTAAGGTGCCGCCAAAATAACGTACCACCACTACCAGTACATCCGTCAGCTGTTTGCTGTCTATCTGTCCGAGAATAGGTTTACCTGCTGTGCCTGAAGGCTCGCCATCATCTACGGCACGGTACTGTAACCCATCCGTTCCCAGCCTGTAAGCATAGCAGTGATGGGTAGCTTTGGGGTGTTCTTTCTTTATTTCCTGCAGGCATTCTTTTACCTGCTCGGGAGTTTTCACGGGCCAGGCATAAGCCAGGAACTTGCTGCCCCTGTCCTTAAATTCTGCCGTAGCAGTCTTTTCTATAGTAAAGTAAATTTCCATTCTTTTGTTATTTTCCACCGGATGACTTCTCTCCTTCCGGCTGGTAGTAGATCAGCAGCATATTATTCTGCTTCAGGTCTGTCTTGATACGCACATATTTCCTCAATGCTCCTGACGATACTCTTAACACTGCTGTATTGGGAGGGATGCTGCCCAGGTTATCTGCTATCATGACCAGCTTATTTTCTCCCGGTAATAAAGTAACAACCAGCTGCTGCCGTTGTTTACGTACAGGGAACCCTGTTACTATATCCTGTCCGTTCAGCGCCAGGGAAATACTGTCGCCATCTTCTGCTGCATCATCCCAGAGATCAAGCGTTACTACGGGAGAGGTAAATGTAACTTTATCCAGCAGTGTTGTTTTACGGATGACGATACGGGGATCTTCTTTTACAGCCGGTATTTCCTTTACCGGTATACGAGGTTGTGCTTTTACAGGCGGAGTTTCCTTTACCTGTATACGGAGTTGTTCCTTCTCTCCTGCCGGCCGGGTCTTGCGCACTACCTGTGCTACCAGGAATGTGGCATAGCCATTGGCCCTGTCAGAGAAATCATACAGGTAAGCAGAGGTATCTGACCTGAAAAAGAAAGAGCCTGTATTAGGCGGCAGCCTGCCGTAATTATCGGCAAAGAGCGTCAGTATATTCATACCCGTATCCAGTGATACAGGTACTATTTTCTCCTTTTCATTTACATAAGCCTTATCCAGCAATATCTTACCATTATGCAGGAGGGTTACGGTGTCTTTATCTATCATATCTTCATCCCGGATAGTAAGCGGGATGATAGAATCATACACGGTTTCTTTATCGTAGATACCAAAATAGATGGGATCTTCTTCCGGATGAAGGATCCGGCGGGTATCAGGATGTTTCCAGGGAGTGTTGTTCAGCTTTTTGAGTGTGAAGTCGCGCCGCGATAAAAGATCTCTCAGGAGGTCTTTCAGGTATGCGTTCATTTCATCTCCTTCATAAAGGCCCTGCATATAGAGCTCGTGAGAGTCGATCCACATTCTTTGCAGGCTGATAGCAGGGGTAGCTTTCTTTTCATAATTGAAAGTACCGTTGAGGTATAGCATCCATGCACGCAGTTTGAAAGGCACTTCATTAAGGGGATATTTATTACGGCCAATACCTAACTGGTTCTCATTCTTCTTTGCCAGCAATACCAGGTAAGTACCGGAGAAGGTGGCAAAATCTATTTTCAGCTGTGCAGGATACAGTGTATTATATTCCGGCTGACCGATCAGCAGCTGTACTTTGATGGGACTATTGTTAGGTGTGGGTTTATATTCCATGTACCAGGTGCCGGCCCATTTGTCAGCCTGGGCGGCAGCTGTGCAGACACAGCATAACAAGATAACAATGCAAAGCAGTTTTCTGATAGGGGCCATACTAACTTTTGTTGATGTAATACCGGATGCTATCGCCTTCCAGGAAAATTTCTTCTGTGAGCAATGCGTGAGGCAGTGCCGGCGCTTTTCTTCCATCGGGGATAGCATTTGTACCGGTGATGACGCGTGCTTCGTCCCACAGTCCTGCTTCAATGAAACGTTGCAGCAGGTAGGGACCACCTTCCACTATTACGCTCAATATCCGGTGTTCATATAATTGCTGTAATACCTGTGGCAATACCGGCTGTTCGAAATTAAGTTGTACCGTTTCCGTTGCGCCTTCTTTTGAAGATGTTCCTTCTGTAAAGAAGAGCGTGGGAATATCTCCCTGCCAGAGATGGAAGTGACGGGGCGTCTTCAACGTACGGTCAATTACCAGTCTTACAGGGTCTTTGCCTGTCCACAGGCGGTTATTTAACCGGGGGTTATCGTTAACAGCTGTCCCGGTACCTACCAGTATGCCAGCTTCCTCACTACGCCAGCGGTGTACCAGCCTGTCTGTAAAAATATTGGAAAGCCTTATGGGAGCGCCGTCTGCCGTTGCCATGTAGCCTGAAGGGTCCTGGGCCCATTTCAGTATAATGTAGGGACGTTGCTGTTCATGATAAGTAAAGAAGCGTTTGTTCAGTTCCCGGCATTCTTTTTCCAGTACACCTGTGCGTACGGTGATACCTGCATTTTCCAGTATGGAGATGCCTTTGCCGGAAACGGCGGAAAAGGTATCCACGCAGCCTATCACGACTTCCGGTATGCGCTGGGATACGATCAGGGCTGCACAGGGAGGAGTTTTGCCATGATGTGCGCAGGGTTCCAGGCTGACGTACATGGTGGATAAGGAGATGAGATGCTGATCTTCTGCTGTCACCGATCTTACGCAGTTCACTTCTGCATGTGCCTGTCCGTATAAGCGGTGGTACCCTTCCCCGATGATCCTTCCCTGGTGTACCAGAACAGCACCTACCATGGGATTGGGCGCTACATACCCTGCTCCCAGTTTAGCCAGCTGCAGGCATCGTTGCATATAAAATTCATCGAAGGAACTGTCCATGATAGCGTGCGTTATTATACTTTTGTGTGCAAAAGTATTGTTTCTTTCTTTATAGCACAGCACAAATGACCATACAGACTGCATTTACAAAGATCATTTCCTCCCTGGAGCCTATCCATGGCCAGCGGGAGGCGGCCAATATTGCTCATCTGCTGATGGAGCATGTGACCGGCATGTCCAGGATGGACAGGATCGTGTATAAAGATAAAGGTCTGGAACCGGCGCAGGAAATGCAGCTGGAAGAAGGGCTGCAGGCTTTGCTGGCGCATCAGCCTATACAGTATGTAACAGGCAGCAGCTGGTTCTACGGTATGGAGCTGAATGTGAACGGTCATGTGCTGATACCCCGGCCTGAAACGGAAGAGCTGGTAGAATGGATAGTGGATGATGTGCGTACAGGCAGGCAGGCGGGGCATAAGCTGCTGGATATAGGCACGGGCAGCGGTGCTATTCCTGTTGCCCTGAAGAAAGAGCTGTCTGCGGCTGAGGTATGGGCTGTTGATGTAAGCGAGGGGGCGCTGGAGACTGCGAAGGCCAATGCAGTAAAACAAGGATTTGACGTTCATTTTGAACTGATGAATATACTGGATACAAAGGCAACAGCTTCACTCCCATCCTTTGATATCATTGTCAGCAATCCGCCTTATATCTGTGAGCAGGAGCAGGCAGGTATGCAGGAGCATGTAGTAGCTTATGAACCATCTATTGCTCTTTTTGTGCCGGATAATGATGCTTTGCTTTTTTACCGGGAGATAGGCCTGCTGGGCAAACAGAAATTACATACCGGCGGTGCATTATATTTTGAGATCAATGAAGCTTTTGGGGAAGAGACTATGCAATTGCTGAGGGAGCAGGGGTATAAAGATGTGGTACTGAAAAAGGATATTTTTGGGAAAGACAGGATGATAAAGGCTGTTATATAAATAAAAAGGCAGGTCTGTATGGACCTGCCTTTTTTACTATTCAGGTAATGTCTATCCCTTGCTTTGTGGATTGGCGGTAGCCAGCACCACTTTTGCCCCAATTTCCCGGGCTACTTCCATCACTTTCACTACATCTTCTACCGGTACGGTTTTTTCGGCATTGATCACTATGGTAGGATCAACGCTTTCGCGGGTAATGGCGGGTATCAGCATTTGTTTGAGGCCTTCGTAAGGTACTTTGTTGGTCCCTACAAAGAACTCTCCTTTATCGTTGATACTTACCACTACTGTTTGTTTGGCTTTGGTATTGCTCTTTGCTTTTGGCAAAGTAAGTTTGATCACGTTCGGATTGGCCAGAGTGGAAACGATCAGGAAGAACAGCAGCAGGATGAACAGGATGTCATTCAGCGCGCCGTTGTGCAGTTCCACATGCCTTTTATTTCTTCTGCTTCGTAAGTTCATAATTACCTTGTTGGTGGTTCTTGCAAAATATCTATAAACTCGGCAGAAGCGCCTTCCATTTTGTTGATGGTCTTATCTATCTGCGCGTTGAGGAAGCTGTAGCCTATGTATGCTACCAGGCCGATGATCAGACCAGTAGCGGAAGTGATCATTTTTACATAGATACCGCCGGCGATGGTGCCTAAGGTGATATCTGAGGTGATGGAGATGTTGAAGAAGGTCTGGATCATACCGGCAATGGTACCGAGGAATCCGAACATTGGAGCGATACCTGCTATGATAGACAGGATCACCAGGTTCTTTTCCATTTTGTATATTTCCAGTTTGCCTACATTTTCCATTGATTTTTCAATACTGTCTATCGGTTTGCCTATGCGTTGAATACCTTTATCTATCATACGGGCAATAGGACTGTTGGTATTCTTTGACAGCGAGCGGGCGGCGGAGATATTGCCATTGGAGATATGATCTCTGATCATTGGCATAAAGTTATCTTCCAGCTTACCTGCTTTTGAAATGGTCAGATACCTTTCAACGAAAGCAAAAACTGCTATTACGGAGAGGATCCCCAGTGGGATCATGAGTACGCCCCCTTTCATGAGCAGGTCGAGCAATTTGATCTGCTGGTCCGCAGCGGCGGCTCCGGAAGCCGCAGCAGCGACTGTATCTGCCTTTGGCAGTAATAAAGAATCCTGTAGTAATGTAACTAGTCCTAAGAGCATGAAAAAAATTTTAACCTTGCAAAAGTATTAAATTCAGGTGCAACAAGGGAGGAAGATACCAATAATATGGTAAACAATTAACGTATGTTTAGCCAAAATATTGCCAATCAACCAACTAATCAGCTCCGTTCCTCCCAAACCTGTGCCAGATGTACGATAGTCTGTACAGCTTTCTGCATATCCTGGATACTTACATATTCATATTTGCTGTGCAGGGCCATTTCCCCGGTGAAGATATTGGGGCAGGGCAATCCCATAAAGGACAGGCGGGAACCGTCGGTACCTCCCCTGATGATCAGTCTTAACGGTTCTACACCTGCGCGGCGGATGGCTTCTTCTGCATTGGCGGTTACCTGCGGATGAAGGTCCAGCACTTCTTTCATGTTCCTGTATTGTTGTGTAACGGTCAGTTCTGCGCTGGCCTGTGGATAACGGGCCATTACTGTATTCATAATGTTACGCAGGAAAGCGGCATGCTCATCCAGCCTGGCGGTGATGAAATCGCGCAGGATAAAGTCTATCTCTGCATGTTCAACGATGCCGTGCATTCTTACCGGGTGAATAAAGCCCTGGCGGTCTTCCGTGGTTTCGGGAGACAGGCTGTCTTTCGGCAGGGCATCTATGATCTCTCCTGCTATCTTAATGGCGCTCACCAGTTTATCTTTAGCGGTGCCGGGATGTACGCTGACGCCGTTGATGGTTATCCTGGCTGCATCTGCAGAGAAGCTTTCTTCTTCCAGGGAGCCGCGTTCACCACCGTCCATTGTATAACCGAATTGGGCGCCCAGGCGCTGCATATCCAGTTTTTCCACACCGCGGCCTACTTCTTCGTCGGGAGTGAAGAGGATGCGGATATCGCCATGTTTAATTTCCGGGTGCCGGATAAGATAATAAGCCGCATCCATGATCTCTGCCACGCCGGCTTTATCGTCTGCCCCCAGGAGGGTGGCACCGCTGGCGGTAATGATATCGTCTCCTTTTTTGGATTGCAGGTAAGGGTGTTCTGAGGCTCTGATCACAGTGCCTTCATCAGGCAAAGTAATGTCTTTACCATCGTATTCGCGGTGGATGATAGGTTTTACGTCTTTGCCACTGCAATCGCTTGAAGTATCCATATGAGAACAGAAGCAGATGACGGGGACTTTTTTGGTGGTATTGCCTGGGATAGTGGCGAATACGTATCCGTGTTCGTCCATTATGGCGTCTATGATGCCCATTTCCTGTAGTTCCTGTACCAGCAGGCGGCCCAGGTCCTTCTGTTTTTCTGTGGAAGGGAAGGTTTTGCTGAGCGGATCTGATTGAGTGTCTATCTGTACGTAGCGCAGGAAGCGCTCGATCACGGTGTATTTATAATTGTCAAACATATTGCAAACGTAAGAAATTTAAGATTGCGCATCTGTGAAGGAAAAAATGACTTTTTTTTATGCCCCTTTTATTCAAAAACAGTACATCTATCTTTATAAAATATATAAATAGAACAAATAACCAAAATAAAATAATTTACTTATTATTTGTTCCATAATAATAAGTTTGCAGAGAAAATAAAACTGACTTATATTTGCAACGGTTCTTTACACAACTCAATAGCTGTTTGCGGTTCCCTTCTTTTAAGGAGAGGGGATTAAAAAGGAACCGTGTGCAATTCACGGGCTGACGCGCAACTGTAAGTAACCTAAAAAAGGTTATGGTCATATGATATCCATTGCCGGGAATAAATAACCGGTGAGAAGGACGGCCGTAGCTGTTACAAGCCAGGATACTTGCCACAAACAGATTGATGTATGCTTTCGCGCCCGAAGCAATAATCAGGTAATTGATGTTGGTAGTTTACAGCTTATCCCGGCAATGCCGTGGATAGCCGTGTGCAGCATTCTCCGCTGCCTTCAGGCTGTTTTCTTCCTCTCCCACTTCCTGTTATATTTCTTCCCCGCAAATGCATACCCGCTGTAAGCCTTCATTTTTTTACTTTTAAAAATTGCAAGCATGCAAACTAACGTTCTTGGCTATCCGCGTATTGGTAGCAACAGAGAATTGAAGAAGGCAAACGAAGCCTACTGGGCAGGGAAGATCTCTCTCGAAAAATTACAGATGACAGCCCGGCAGCTGCGCCGGCAGAACTGGGAGACATTGAAAAGTGCAGGTATAGACCTGATCCCCTCCAACGACTTTTCCTTTTACGACCAGGTATTGGACATGTGCCTGATGACCGGCACTATACCGGCGCGTTTCAGGTCGCTCATGGAAACACAGGCCAGTGTAAGCAGTCCTGAGCTGTATTTTGCAATGGCCCGTGGTTACCAGAAGAATGGTTTTGACATCACCGCCATGGAAATGACCAAGTGGTTTGATACCAACTATCACTACCTGGTGCCGGAGTTTGATACTACGCAGCAATACAGCCTTCTGTACAACAAATGCCTGGAGGAATTCAAAGAAGCACTTTCCCTCGGAATACACACCAAACCGGTGCTGATCGGGCCTATCAGCTTCCTGCTGCTGGGCAAAGTAAAAGACGAACAACTACAGGTTGCCGATCTGCTGGACAAACTGCTGCCTGTTTATATACAGCTGCTGCAATCATTGCAACAGGCAGGCGCTACATGGGTACAGATAGACGAGCCCACACTGGTGCTGGACCTTACGCCCGCACAGCAGTCATTGTTCCAGTATGCCTACAATAAGATCAGGGCTGCCGTTCCTTCTCTGAAAATTATCCTGACCACTTACTTTGGCGGATTGCAGGACAATACAGAATTAACGCTGAAACTGCCTGTGGATGCCCTCCACATAGACCTGGTAAGAGCGCCGGAACAACTGGACGCTATACTGGCAGCATTACCTGCAAACATCACATTGTCTGTCGGTGTAGTGAACGGCCGTAATATCTGGAAGAACAATTATGAACAGGCCCTTCAGCTCATTAAAAAAGCTACTGCCGTACTGGGTGAAGAACGTGTGCTGATAGCTACTTCCTGCTCCCTGTTACACTCTCCTTACGATCTTGACCTGGAAACAGATGAAGCTGTGCTGACGCCCCAGATCAAGAACTGGATGGCTTTTGCCAAGCAGAAAGTACGGGAGCTGACAGACCTGCAACAGATCGCTGCCGGCAACACCGCTGCCCTGGCAGCCAACACTGCAGCTATGAAGGAAAGGAGCACTGCCGCCATTATCCACAAACCGGCCGTAAAAGCAAGGCTGGCTGCGCTTACCGCTGCCGATGCTGAACGTAAGAGCGCTTTCCCGGCAAGACAGAAAGCCCAGGAAGCTGTACTGAAACTGCCTCTGTTCCCTACCACTACCATCGGGTCTTTCCCACAAACGGAAGATATCAGGAAGCTCAGAGCGGATTTCAAAAAAGGAGTTATTACACCTGCAGCATATGAAACATCTATCCGCAAAGCTATACAGGAATCTGTTGCCCTGCAGGAAAGCCTGCGCATAGATGTACTGGTACATGGTGAGTTTGAGCGTAATGATATGGTGGAATATTTTGGCGAGCAGCTGGAAGGATTTGTATTTACAAAGAACGGATGGGTACAGAGTTATGGCTCCCGTTGTGTGAAACCACCGGTTATCTATGGCGACGTGCAGCGCAACGCACCTATGACAGTAGAATGGAGCAGCTATGCACAATCTCTTACCAGCAAACCGATGAAAGGTATGCTTACAGGTCCTGTTACTATCCTGCAATGGTCTTTTGTGCGTGATGACCAGCCACGTGCTGATACTACCCTGCAGATAGCACTGGCCATACGTGATGAAGTAGTTGACCTGGAGCAGGCAGGCATCAGGGTGATACAGGTAGATGAACCTGCTATCAGGGAAGGATTGCCGCTGCGTCAGGCCGACTGGCAGGCGTATCTTGACTGGGCTGTGAAAGCGTTCCGTGTATCTGTTTCCGGTGTTGAGGATGCTACGCAGATACATACCCATATGTGTTATTCTGAGTTCAATGATATTATCAGCAATATTGCCGCTATGGATGCGGATGTGATCACGATAGAAACCTCCCGTTCCCAGATGGAATTACTGGAAGTGTTCTCTGTGTTCAAATATCCATATGAGATAGGGCCGGGAGTGTATGATATTCACTCTCCACGCGTACCTACTGTAGCTGAAATGACGGAGTTGCTGGAAAAAGCGATACAATTATTACCTGCGCGCAATATCTGGGTTAACCCGGATTGCGGTTTGAAAACGCGTAAATGGCCTGAGACGGAGCAATCTCTCCGCAATATGGTGGCGGCGGCTCAGAATATGCGCGTAGCTGTGAAAGAGAGTGTATGATCAATAACCACTAGCCATTATCCGGCACAAAACCAGAGAAGTGTAACAGGGAGTTTTCCTGTTGCACTTTTTGATGGGATGAGTTTTTATGCGATATCTGGAGCGGAGGATTGCTCAAAAAAAAGGTTTCGCCTTCGGCGAGGGCACTGAAAAAGTAGTTTTCTTTAAAGAAATATTCGGGTAGGGGGTGGAGAATATTTTCGAATAGACGATTCTCAGAGCCTACGTAAGGACTTTTTCAGTGCCCTCGCCTTCGGCGAAACCTTTTTTTTGAGGGTGGCGGGCTGGCCTGCGGACAGCCGGGAATTGTTTTGAAATAAGGGTTGCGTGTTAATTCGTAAATTCGTGATTATGGCGTGTCATGAAACAGTTACCTGTCCCCGTTGCAAAGCATCGTTTGAATGCCGTGTTGGCTCTATCCTTCGCTGTCAGTGCCAGCAGGTGGAGCTGACAGAAGACGAACGCGCCTACATAGGTGAACATTACAGCAGCTGCCTCTGCGCCAACTGCCTGCAGGACCTGAAAACAGCTTACAGGCAGGTCCGTTTCAAACAAAGATTGCAGAGGATATTCTCTCTCTCAAAAAAAAGATAAATCAGCTACAACAATATGGCATACGAAAAGCAGATAGCCGAATCCGTTACACGGATATTCAAGGCAGTATTTCCCAACACAGTGAACCATTATGATACCTTATTTGGCGGCACCGCCATGCAACTTATGGATGAAGCAGCGTTCATTACTGCCACCAGGTTCAGTCGCATGCGGATGGTGACCGTATCCAGCGACCGTATTGATTTTAAAATGGCTATTCCTCATGGCACTATTATAGAGCTGGTAGGGAAAGTTGTGCATGTGGGCAGGACCAGTCTGAAAGTAGAGGTGGATATTTACGTGGAACAGATGTACAATACACACCGTGAAAAGGCTATTTCAGGCAGTTTCACTTTTGTGGCAATTGATGATCAGAAAAGGCCGACACAGATTGTGCTGCCACACGAATAGCATATGTCACAAATGCAGAACGCTGATTGCCTGCGGGCGATCAGCGTTCTGCATTTATACGTTTAAGCATTAGCCTACTTGATCTCTACCAGTTCAATGTCAAAGACCAGCGCTTCACCAGCCAGGGGATGGTTAGCGTCCAAGGTAATAGAGTCAGGGCCGATAGCGGCTACTTTTACCTGGAAAATCTGACCTTCAGGATTGCTCATCTGCAGATCCATGCCCAGTTGCGGGTTCAGATCTGTAGGAATACGGTCTTTGGGGAACTCCATCAACAATTTGGCGTCTTTTGGACCGTATGCTTCTTCTACCGGAATATTAACGGTCTTTTTATCGCCTACTTTCATATCCATCACACCATTGTCAAAGCCTTTAATAACCATACCGGCGCCAACCTTAAACTCCAGCGGCTCACGTCCTTCAGAGGAATCGAAAGTTGTTCCGTTTGTCAGACGTCCATGATAATGCACACGCACCGTATCTCCGTTTTTAACTGCTTGCATAAGAAATAAATTATAAGTGTTTACAGGATTTATTAGTGCAAGGTAAGAAAATAGTTGGATTGCGCTTCAACAGGGGATTTTTTGTGTGGATACATAGAGAATGAAGTAATTTTTTGAGGTGAAGGATGGTCTGTTGACAGCTAAAAAGAAAGAATGCTGGTTTAAGACATTATTAAATTATTTTTACGCCATGTATAAATTCATACTATTATTATTACTGCTCTACGCCAGCACAGCCAATGCGCAGGTTATTACCGGGGCAGAAAGAACAACGGAATACCTGCCTCTGCTGAAAGGTAAGAGAGTAGCATTGCTGGTAAACCAGACTGCCACTATAGGCCGTACCCACCTGGTAGACTCACTATTAAAACTGCATGTCAAAATACTGAAGATCTTCAGCCCGGAACATGGGTTCAGAGGTAATGCAGATGCCGGCGCAAAAATAGGTAACAGCAAAGATCCCGGTACAGGCCTTCCTATCGTATCCCTTTATGGTAAACATCGCAAGGCTGATGCAGCAGATCTGAAAGATGTGGATGTACTCATTTTTGATATACAGGATGTGGGTACACGTTTCTATACTTACATTTCCTCGTTACAGGAACTGATGGAATCTGCAGCAGAAAACCACAAACCACTCATAGTACTGGACAGGCCTAATCCTAACGGACATTATGTGGATGGTCCTGTACTGCTGGATACTACCCTGCGTTCCTTCATAGGTATGCAATCTATTCCTATTGTACATGGCATGACGGTTGGTGAATATGCAAAGATGCTGAATGGTGAGAAGTGGCTGAAGAATGGCGTGCAATGCAAACTTACCGTGATCACCTGCAAAAAGTATGATCATCATACTTTTTATCAGCTACCTATTGCCCCCTCCCCTAACCTGCCCAATATGGCGGCCATTTACCTGTACCCTTCCACCTGTCTTTTTGAAGGTACGGTACTGAGCCTGGGGCGTGGTACTAACCTGCCATTCCAGGTATTTGGCCATCCGTCGTATCCTAAAGATCTTTTTTCGTTCACTCCACGAGCCAGTACCGGTAATAAAAACCCTGTGCTGAAAGATACTACCTGTTACGGCTATAACCTGACCGGCACACCTGAACAGGCAAGGGCTGAAATGAATGGAAGAATACAGCTGAAATGGCTGATACAGGCTTACAATCTTTTCAACGACAAGGAGAAATTCTTTACACCTTTCATTAATAAACTTGCGGGCAACCGTATCCTGCAGCAACAGATCAGGCAAGGCCTGAGCGAAGAGGAAATACGCAAGAGCTGGGAGCCTGCTTTATCAAAATTCAAAATCACCAGGAGGAAATATCTTTTATATGCAGAGTGAGTTAACGGATCAAAAGAAGATCAGGATAGTATTTATGGGTACCCCCGATTTTGCGGTAGCATCGCTGGATGTACTTGTACAGAACGGATATAATATTGCTGGTGTGATCACAGCGCCAGACAAGCCTGCCGGCAGAGGCCTGCAGATGCATGAAAGCGCTGTGAAGCAATATGCGGTATCGAAAGGGCTGAAGGTATTACAACCTGAAAAGCTGAAGAACCCGGCCTTCCTGGAAGAACTAAAGGCTTTACAGGCAGATCTGCAGGTAGTAGTAGCTTTTCGTATGCTGCCGGAAGTAGTATGGAATATGCCGCCGCTGGGCACTATCAACGTACATGCTTCTTTACTGCCTAATTACAGAGGTGCAGCGCCTATTAACTGGGCTATTATCAACGGAGAAAAGCAATCAGGTGTTACTACTTTCAAACTGAAACATGAAATAGATACGGGCGATATACTTTTCAGCCAGTCGGTCGATATCCGTGAGGATGAAACTGCCGGAGAGCTGCATGATGACCTGATGGCTACCGGGGCTGCATTGCTGCTTAAAACTGTAGAGGCGCTTGCTTCAGGCCAGGCAGCGGAAACGCCGCAGGCGCATATAGACGCGGGTTCTCTCAAGCATGCGCCTAAGATATTCAAGGAAGATTGTCTTATAAAATGGGAGGAGCCTGTTGATAAGATCTACAACCTGGTGCGGGGGCTGAGCCCCTATCCTACTGCATGGACTACCTTACAGGGTAAAAGTATGAAGATATTCAAGGCAGTGAAGGAGAATAAGCAGCCTGCGGAAGCGCCGGGAGAGGTGTTGACGGATAATAAGAGTTATTTGAAGATAGCGGCGGCGGATGGTTATCTTTCTTTGAAGGAGATACAATTGGAGGGGAAGAAGAAAATGGATATTGAGGCTTTTTTGAGGGGGTTCAGGTTGCAGTAAATTATTGGGAGTGGCCCAAAAAAAACGCTTTTGCCTTCGGCAAAAGCGTTTTTTTTGGGGGAATATTTTTTTGGCCTGCGGCCGGCTTTAAATGGAGATTAAAGCGAAGGTTTAACCTGCGACCAGCTTAAGTAATTAATCTTCGTAGCTGAGATTACAGTAGAATTTCGCTTCATTGGTTCCCAGAGCTTCCAGTGCGGAATCGCTGAGTTTAATGATAAGTCCTTCGTTCTGTTTTATCTGCGGAATAGCTTCCAGTACTTTTGCGTAAATAGACCTGCCGTTCAGCGGGTTGGTCACTTTAATGATAGTACCTCTTGGCGCTGTGTTATGCAGTGCATAATATTTTCCTGCTCCGGCGTTACTTTTAAACCATCCGCCGGGGCCTTTTTCAGATGTTACATTTTTGCCGCTGTTAGTCTGCTGATTGTAGATGGCTTCGAAAGAAGCACCTGCTGCGGGAGCAGGCTTACTTGTTTCAGCAGGTTTGGACGTCTCTGCCGGCGTATTGGTGGCAGGAGGCGGTGTGGACGGCTGTGTAGCCGGAGGCGTAGTTGTTGCCGGCGGTGTTGTTACTACAGGAGGCGCGGATTGTGTTGGCGCCGGTGTAGTTGATGCCGGAGGATTAGACGGATGTGTGGCAGGAGGCTGTGTAGAAGGCTGTGTGGGCGCCGGATTGGTTGCCACCGGTGCAGATGGAACAGATGGAGCAGGTGTTCCACCACCGCCTTTCAGCCAGCCTACGATCACATAGCTGTCTTTCTGCAGCCCATCGCCGGTCATTTTGTTCCAGTGACGGATATTGTCCAGCGACACTTTATTATGGTTCACGCTGAGGCGGTACAGGGTTTCTTTCTCTCCTACCTTATGGTATAGCGGGGTATATCCTGCGCCTACATCGCTTTTCTGTGAGAAGTTGTTATTGCTTAAGGGGATCTTCACCTGTTGTCCCAGCTGGAGGCCCTGTTCAAATGATATCTTGTTTTCACCCGCTATATCCTTGGGAGACACACTGTAGGACCTTCCGAGGCTGTAGAATGTTTCACCTTTTTTTACGGTGTGCAATACATACAGGTCCGGAGAGGTACCCTGCACCTCCAGCCTGTCCTGTGCCTGTACACCGGCTACACATAATACAAGTCCTGCAATTGTCATGAACGTTTTTACCATTACTACGCTGTTTATACCTTTTTCGGGTAACGAAATTAAAAATTTATACTTCTTTCAGAATACGGAGTTCTTTAGGATAGTAATTGTTGATACGGTTCGGTAAGATCTTCGCCCATCCGAGCGGCATACCTTCATAAATCATAAGCGCCCACCCTTTTATACTGGCCTGTACGACAGGATCTTCTTTTTTCAGGTAACGAAGCGCCTGTTCTCTGGTCAATGCTACCCGTGGTACGGCATGGGCGGTCAATGTGCTCATGGCCAGCTGGTGATCGGGCACCATTTCTTTAGCTGTTAACTGTCCTGCTTTTACACCAGCTTTCCGCAAATATAAGTGCTGTTGTAATAACGGCACAGCTGTTGCCATATTTTCCGGGAATAATAATACGTCCCTCTGGTGCTCCATCATAAACAGGCCATTGTCTGAAGTCAGCCATGGCAGTACTTTTTCCCTGTCTTTTTTAGATAACGGCGTTATGGTGTCCTTTTGTTTTTTAGCCGTCCAGATCTCTCCTGCTGTTTTGCGGTAACAGGTGATGAAGAAGCCTTCTCCCTTTACCTTGTCCGGATAGAACCGGTATCCTTCGGATTGTCTGCCGGCGGAAGTTTTCACGATATGCCAGTTGTCATTCAATGGTATGGGCACATTTTCGGCAGGGAAATTATCTTCTATCCATTCCATGATCGTTTCATCTTCTTCTCTTGAATAAGAGCACGTTGCATAGATCAGGATCCCGTTTTCCTTCAATGCCGGCCATACATCGGCCAGTATGCGCTGTTGCCGTTGGCTGCAGAGGGCTACGTTTTCCGGTGACCATTCCTGTACTGCTTCCGGCTCTCTGCGGAACAGTCCAGAGCCTGAGCAGGGCGCATCTACCACCATCACGTCAAAATACCCGGCAAGCCGGGCAAAATCGCGGGGGTCGTTGTTTGTCACCACTACGTTTGCGGCGCCCCATTTGCTGATATTATCCGCCAGGATAGCAGCCCTGGTTTTGATCACTTCATTGGATACCAGCATACTATCTGCGCTGATCAGAGATTGCAGCAAAGTGGACTTACCGCCTGGCGCCGCACAGAGGTCCAGTACTTTCAGCGGAGCAGACAGATCACATGCATGCCGCATCACCTGTTCCAGGAACATGGAAGACGCTTCCTGCACATAATATGCGCCGCCATGAAAGTTTGGGTCCAATGTGAAGGAAGGGCGTGTTGCCAGGTAATAACCGTACTCAGACCAGGGCACATGACCTGACTCTTCTTCCGTCAGTGAACACAGTACCTTTTGTACTGCATCTTCATCCTGTATTTTGGCAGGATTGATCCTGAGAGAGGTGATCTTTTCACCTGTGGCATGTACACGCAAAAAGGCTGCCAAATCCATGCCTGGCAGTCCTGATAAAGTATCTGTAAATGTTTTTGGTAAGTGATCCAACCCGCTTTTTGCGGCAAAATACTGAAATTTAGCCGATAGACCATGCGCTCAGATCTGCGCTATTTCTGCTACCAGCTGCTGTAACACATGTTTGGCGTCTCCGAAAAGCATGGAGGTTTTGGGTTGAAAAAAAAGATCGTTCTCTATCCCTGCGTAACCAGGTTTCATGCTGCGTTTATTTACAACTACCATCCTGGCATTCTCTACTTCCAGGATTGGCATACCGTAGATAGGGCTGGCGGGGTCTTTTTTTGCGGCGGGGTTAACAACATCATTGGCCCCCAGCACCAGCACAACATCGGTGGTGTTGAACTGACCGTTGGCCTGTTCCATTTCCAGCAGCTTTTCATAGGGCACGTCTGCTTCTGCCAGTAATACGTTCATATGTCCGGGCATACGTCCTGCTACGGGATGGATGGCATACCTTACTTCCACACCTCTTGCTTCCAGCAGGTTTTCCAGCTCGTGACAGGCATGCTGGGCCTGGGCCACGGCCAGCCCGTAACCGGGCACTATCATCACTTTATGGGCATAGGCCAGTACTACAGCCATATCGGCATTACTGATCTCCTTATAGGCTCCCTGCTCTTTTGCAGTGCCTCCTCCATGTGTTCCGCCAAAGGAGCCTATCAGCACATTTTTGAGGGAACGGTTCATGGCTTTGCACATCAGGATGGTAAGGATGCTGCCTGCTGATCCTACCAGGATACCGCCGGTCAGCATTACGGGATTATTATACAGGAAGCCGCCGCAGGCTGCTGCCACACCGGTGAATGAGTTAAGCAGGGAAATCACTACGGGCATATCGGCGCCGCCTATAGGTAATACAAAGAAGACCCCGTACACGAGGGATAACAGCAGGATCAGGGCAAACAGTATTCCTGTAAACGGAGGCTGTGCAGCTATGACATACACTGACAGTATCAGCATCACTGCCAGTAATGAGATGTTGAAGATATGCTGACCGCCAAAGGTGATATCTTTGATATTCCCGTTCAACTTTCCCCATGCGATGACAGATCCGGCAAAAGATACTGCGCCGATGATCAGTCCTGCGAAAACGATCAGCAGCTGCAGATGGTCGATCTCAACGCCTCCGGAAAATGCCCGTATCATGTGGTTGAACTCTACTACGGAGATCAGCGCTGCACAGGCGCCGCCCATGCCATTGAAGAGGCTTACCATTTCGGGCATAGCGGTCATCTTTACACGTTTGGCGGAAAGAAAACCTATTACGCCACCGATCAGCAAACCTGCTGTGATCCAACCGTAATTACGCAAATGCCGGCCATTGTGCTCATACAGGAAAATGGTCCCTAATATTGCCAGGGTCATACCGGCTGCTGCCACTGCATTTCCCCGGCGTGCAGTAGCCGGGTTGCTCAGCATCTTTAATCCTACAATGAATGTAACAGAGCCTGTCAGATAAATCAGTGATAGCATATCAGATTATTTGGTCTTCTTTGACTTGAACATTTCAAGCATACGGTCTGTCACTACGAATCCGCCTACTACATTCAGCGTTCCCAGTATTACTGCCAGGAAACCGAGGATGAGCGCGAGGTAATTATCTGCCTCTGCCTGTCCCATTACAATAATGGCCCCGATGATCACTACGCCGTGTATGGCATTGGCGCCGCTCATCAATGGGGTATGCAGTACGGAGGGTACGCGGGAAATCACTTCTACGCCAAGGAAGATGCTCAGGATAACAACGTAGGTCAGTTCCAGGTGGGCCTGGATAAAGGAAAGAATAACATTCATAACAGGAAGATTTTATTGATCAGATCTTCATCTTATCAGCTTGTTGTAACCGCTCGTATGTGATGGCGCCACTATGTGTGATACAGGCCCCTTTCACAATATCGTCAGAAAAATTCAGCACCGGTTCACCGTCTTTTATTAACAACTGTAAAAAGTTGAAGATGTTCTTTGCATAAAGTTTGCTGGCATCTGCCGGCATGGAAGAGGGCAGGTTAGAATCGCCGATGATGGTCACTCCCTGCTGTTGCACGGTTTCATTATTCTTCGTCCATGCGGTGTTCCCTCCGCTGGAGGCTGCAAGATCTACTATCACGGAACCGGGGCGCATGGTTTCCAGCATTTCCTTTGTAACCAGCAGGGGCGCTTTTTTGCCTGGTATCTGGGCCGTGGTGATCACAATATCCGCTTTGGCAATGCTGGCCGCGATTTTCTCCTGTTGCCTGCGCTGGTATTCCGTTGTCTGCTCTACAGCATACCCACCTGCCGCAGACACATCGGCGGCGCCTTCCACATCGATAAAACGTGCCCCGAGGCTCATCACTTCTTCTTTTACTGCCGGTCTTGTATCAAATACCTCAACTACCGCGCCTAAACGGCGTGCGGTAGCTATTGCCTGCAATCCGGCCACGCCTGCGCCCAATATCAGCACTTTTGCGGGAGCAATACTGCCGGCTGCGGTCATGAACATGGGAAAATACCGGCTGTAGCTGGTTGCTGCCAGCAGCACTGCTTTATAACCGGCAATATTGGCCTGAGAGCTGAGTACGTCCATACTCTGTGCCCGTGTAGTTCGTGGAACGGTATCCAGGCTGAATGTAGTGAGCTGCCTGGACGCCCACTGCTCCATCAGTCCGGTGTTGTACAATGGCTGATATATGCCTGCCAGTATCTTTCCCGGCGGCACCATTTCCCACAGCGTTCTCTGGGGAGCCTGAATGCTTAGAATGATATCCGCTTCCTGTATAATAGCGGTTGCGGGTTTGATAACAGCTCCTGCCTGTATATAGGTACTATCAGGATAAAATGCACGGGCGCCCGCATCTTCCTCTATCCAGACTGTCACTCCCTGTTTACCTAATTGCTTCACTATATCCGGCACTAAAGAAACCCTGTTTTCTCCTGGTTGTTCTTTTAGGACCCCTGCAATCATCAGATGGAATTTATATACTGAATTTACGGTAGTTTTCTGATATATGGAGCGTTATAGTAGTGTCTGTTTTGGCCGGATTGGCAGGATATTGGTGTACAGCTTTATTTTAAGCCATTTAAAAAACTCAGATATGGGAAAAGACAGGAACGGACGGTTCATCCCGATAAAAGGGAAGCCCTCCGGCAGCGGAAAAGAAGGTTTAGGCTTAAGGCCCTCCATTAGCCCGGAAGCATTAAAGCAGGACGAAGCGATGACCGAAAAATATACAACAGGTCCTGACCAGCTTGCCCCCGGCATCCATGTAAGACATCCTAACAGGGATACCGCCAAAAAGGCTTCACAGCAACAGGAAAATAAGCGGGAAGCCCCGGCAGATAAGACTGTTGAAGAGACATTTGCGGGAGAACGGCCGGCTATCCGGACAGAAGAAATATCACAGCGCCTGAATAAAGCGCTTTTTGCAGAACTGGCATCTGTCAGCACAGACCTATGCCTGAGCATTTACCTTCCAACGCATGCTTCCGGTAAGGAAGTTAACGAAAAACAGGACGCTATCCTGTTTAAAAGTATGTTACAGAAAGCACAGAAAATGCTGGAAGGAAAGCAAACAGACACATCCACTATTCAGCGGCTGTTGCAACCGGGTTATGAGCTGTTGAGGGATGACGCTTTCTGGCGGCAGCAGCAACAGGGACTGGTATGTTTTATTACAAAGGATGCTTTTCGTTTTCTGCGTGTGCCTGTGACCGTGAATGAGCATGTTTACTGCAATAATCATTTTATGCTGACGCCGTTATTGCCTGTACTAACAAAGGAAGAACAGTTTTATCTGCTGGTGTTCAGCAAGCACCATGCTCAGCTCTACCTGGCAGATGCTTTTGGTATGCAGCCTGTAGAAGTGGAAGGAATGCCGGATGGAATTGCGGATGTTGTACATTTTGAGGAAAAAGGTAACCAGATGTTGTTCAGAACAGGTAGCTCCGGAGCCGGGGAAGGGGCCAATTATCATGGTATGAACTCCAACCCGGACCATAAAACTGATATTGCCCTTTACCTGGAAGAGGTAGATAAAACTGTCTGGAAGGAAGTGTTGTACGATAAACATATTCCTTTAATGCTGGCGTCGGTAGATTACCTGCAGCCTATTTACAGGAAAGTATCCCGCTATCAATATATTTCAGATGAAGCGCTGACAGGAAATTATGAGCATGAGAACATGCAGGAGATATACAGACAGGCAAAAGAGAAGATGCAGCCATATTTTGATCAGCGCCTGTTGCAGGCTATTGAAAAATACAATAATGGTTCGGCCTCTGCACTTACTGCTTCTATACCGGATGATGTTATCCGTGCAGCATCTTACGGACAGGTAGATAACCTGTTTGTTCAGAAAGACGGTACTTTATGGGGTACGTTCGATGTAACAACCGATCAGCTGGACATTCATGATGAGGAGCAACCGGGAGATGAGTGCCTGTTGAACAATGTGATTGTGCAAACCATCTTACATAATGGGAATGTCTTTCTTGTTGACAAAGAGAGGATGCCTGCAGAAAGCCAGATGGCAGCGTCTCTCCGCTATGCATAAAATAGCAGGAAAGGCAGGTGACATGCCTGCCTTTCCTTATTATTATTCATACAGTTCCTGTTCGTCCGTGTAATATGTTTTCCTTCCGCCTATTTCTTTCTGTTCAATTGCGGCACCGGAAGGGCTATGTGTTTGTTTGGAATTGTGGATCTTCATGAAGTCCCTCACCTCTCCTGCTATAATATCAGGATGTTCCTTCCTGATCTGCTTCTCAGCGTTCTTCAGTACTTTTTTGATTGAGTGTGCCAGGGCTTTAATCTTTTCTGCCGGTATCTTATTACAAACGGAGAAAGGAGAAATGCCAGCATCCCATAATATTTCATCTGCATAAGCATTGCCTATGCCACGTATTATATGCTGATCGAGCAGTACTTTTTTGATCAGGGTACGTTTGTTTTTGCACTGGTCTTTCAGGTATGTTTCTGTCAGTTCATCTGATAAAGCATCCGGGGCATTTTTCTCTTCCGGGTTCAGGGAGGGATTGGCTGCGCCCTGAAAATCTGTGAGCGCAAGGCCGGTGCCGTCTTCAAAAAGAAGCTCTGTGACGGTATGTTTATTTGTATTTTTCTCTTCAAAAAAATAGAGCTTTCCATGCAGCATGAGATGCATTCCCATGATCTCTTTATTATCAAATTTAAAGCGCAGCTCTTTGCCTTCCCGGTATACTTTATCCAATGTTGCGCCTTTCAGGGCTTTTTTAAAACTGGCAGCGCTGTCTTTTGCTTTCTTTGAATGAACGGTAACATCGGTCAGTACTTTGCCTGACAATTTTTTGTCAAGGTTGTGACTGAATACCTGCAGGTCTGGTAGCTCGGGCATATTGTTAATTATTTATAGGATGAAATGATGGCTTCTCCTATAGCTTTGACAAATTTTTTATCTTCCACACCGTCTATTTTCCATCCGTTCTTCATTCGCCGTATGATACCCATACTGGCATCGTTCAGGATAATATCCAGTTCTTCACAGATACCGTCATGACAAGTTTGTCCGATAGGAATAGCCTCGCCAATATACTCTTTTTCGTTGTAGGTAAAATCAAGTGGAATGGGGTCTTTTTCCAGCTGACCGATGATCTCTTTCAGAAAATCAATGAGGTGTTTACGCTGGGTTTTGGATGAAATGCTCCATTTCTGTTTATCTGCCCGTTTGTGGGCCAGTTTGAGTTTCAGGCCGGACATAGAAGTTGTATAGTCGTTCGCATTCAGTTTGCGTACATTCTGATGGGACATAATATACCAGTGATATTCTGTTCCTACAGGCACTCCCGAGCCTTCCGGCGCATGTCCTGCCCTGCGTTTGGTAACAGCGTAAGATATTTCCCAGAGGTCAGGCGTTATCTTTGTTTCTTTCCATACGCCTGCATCGTAGTTCCACTTATGGCTACGGCCTATTTTCATGCCGGTATACTGCCGTCCTTTAAATTCTTTAAACTCGTTGTATGTTTCAGACAGGTCTTTCTTTATTGTTTTCTTACGCGCAGGCGCGGTCTTTTTCCTGGTAACTGTTTTCATAAATTTATGTTTTTGTCAGTTCTGCCAGTGTCCCGGCATTTTCAATAGCATATGCGTTTCCATCGTTGTTGAAGAATACCCAGATAGTGTGTCCTTCTTCACTCCATTGCAGCATTTTACCTGCATATTTTTTAAGTGCCCTGTTATCATAAGACTTTGCATAGGAGCCATCAGGACCATGAAAACGTATGTAAATGTGCCTGGCTGTAACAAACTCTCCATAGGGCCAGCGATTGCCGGATTCCGCTATTACAAAGGCGATCTTATATTTTTCCAGCAAGGCGATGGCATTCTCTTCCAGCCAGGTATCATGGCGGGGTTCCAGCGCAAAAGTATACCCTTTGTACTGGCGGAGCACTTCAAAGAAATGTGCTACTTTCTCTTCATGAAAAGCCAGTGTGGGAGGTAGTTGCAATAATACAGGGCCTAAGCTTTTGTGAATGGGGTCAAAGATCTCAAAGAAGCGGGGTAATGTTTCTTCAGGGTCGTTCAGTTTTTTAATGTGGGTAATATACCTGCTTATTTTTGGGCAGAAACGGAAACGTGTGTTCACTGTTTCTGCCCATTTTTTTATTGTGGAAGGTTTTGGTAAATGGTAGAAGCTGGTATTGATCTCTGCAGTTTGAAAATGATCTGCATAATATGCGAGATATTCTACTGGTTTCAGATCTGCCGGATAGAAGCGTTCTTTCCAGTGTTTATAACTCCAGCCTGATGTACCGATGTGGATCTTTCCTGCCATGATAAAAATGGCAAAAAAAGCGTGCCAACTAAATATCAGGAGTATTGCCTGGCGGCCTGTATAATAGCCGGTACGGCCACGCCTGTTACATAGTTACCGGCTATTCTTATACCGGGATATCTTTCTTCAAATATCCTGATCTGTTCCCTGATCTGCGCAAATCCTACGTTCAACTGGGGAATAGCTTTCTTCCATTCACTGAAGAGCTGGAATACGGGCGGCTGCTGCAATTGCAATATTTCCATGAATTCCTTTATGATCTGCTGTTGCAGGCGTTCAC
This sequence comes from Chitinophaga tropicalis, assembly GCF_009758205.1. Lineage (GTDB taxonomy): Bacteria > Bacteroidota > Bacteroidia > Chitinophagales > Chitinophagaceae > Chitinophaga > Chitinophaga tropicalis. Next base: position 158,902 of record NZ_WRXN01000014.1, on the reverse strand, counting down.
CATCCATTTGTTTAAAGAGGTGTTCCTGCATGGCGCCGCCAACGAAGATGGTGAACAGCACTTTACCCTGCGGGGCACGTGAAGGGAAAATGGCAGAGTTGCAGATAGCGCCCAGGAAATGTTTACCTGCGGCATGAGGTATCAGGAAGCCGAAGCCTGCCGGCATTTTTTCCAGGGCTTCTTCACCAAAGGCAAGGTGTAATACGCCCATATGAGGATAGTGAATGCCGTTCAGCATACCGGCCAGTACAGGGTCCATATTCTGAATAAATGCAGCAGTGGTATAAGCCGGTGTGGTGAAGATCACCCTGCCGGCATTCAGTACGCCCGGGTTGCCGTTCTCATTATATTGGACGATGTAACCGGAAGTGTCTCTGACAATTCCTGTGATGGCGCAGTTAAGCCGTATACAGCCAGTCAGTAAAGCTGCCAGTTTATTGGGTAAGGTCTGGTTGCCGCCTTTGAAAGCGATGATCTTCCGGCCGCCCATGGACTGTTTGTTCTTCATCAATCCTTTGGTAACGCTGCCATATTCTTTTTCCCATTTGGGCAGCATGGGCAGGACTTCCTGTATGGATAAGAGGTCGGGGTTGCCTGCATAGATGCCTGACAATACCGGTTCAAACAGGTATTCTGCTATTTCTGCACCGAAGCGGCGGGTTACGAAGGAGGTAACAGACTCTTCTGTGACGGCAGGTATGCTTTTGCGGAACTGTTCGGTGAATAGTCGCCATTTGGCGCTGCCGCTCACATATTTCGATCTGATTATTTTCAGGGGATGGGGGGATATGGCATGTAGCTGGTTATTCCTTACCAGGAAGCGGTTCTTACTTACTGCCGACGCTTCCATCATTTCATTTTCCAGTCCTATTTCCCTGATAAATGCCAGTACATCCTGGGATGCGGCGAGGGAGTTAGGGCCTGCATCCAGCTCATAACCGTCTTTGTGGAGGGAGGTGATCAGGCCGCCTGTGCGGGGTCCTGCTTCCAGGATCTCGTAGGGGATTCCTTTTTTCTGTAGCTCATACGCAATGCTAAGCCCGGCAATGCCGGCGCCAGCAATGATAACAGGTCTTGTATCCATGGTTTCTTAAATAGGTCAGGATTGAGACGTGCCCAACCACTTCACCACAGCCTGTACCCATAAGGGGTGTACATTCAGGCAGGGTATCATGGTAAAGCTGTCGCCACCGCTCTTGATAAAACTGTGCTTGCCTTCAACTGCTATTTCCTCTAATGTTTCCAGGCAGTCAGACACGAAGGCCGGGCAGGATACCAGCAGGCGTTTTACGCCTTGCTTTGGCAATTCTTCCAGTTTTGCGGCCGTGTAAGGTTTCAGCCATTCTTCCCTTCCCAGGCGGGACTGGAATGATACGCTCCACTTCTCACGCGGTATTTTCAGTTTTTCCGCCACCAGTTCTGAAGTGATATGGACCTGGTGACGATAGCAGAATTCGTGTGCAGGAGAGGCTACATGGCAGCAATCATCTACCTGCAGGCAATGTTTTCCTGTAATATCTCCCTTTCGTATGTGCCTTTCCGGTACACCGTGGTAGCTGAATAACAGGTGATCGAAATCCTGCTCCACATATGGGCGCATGCTTTCTGCCAATGCGTTGATATAATCCGGCTGATCATAATAAGGAGGTATGATGGTCAGTTTAAAATTATATCCCTTTTTCTTATGTACTGCCTTTGCATGTTCTACTGCTGTCTCGTAGGAGGACATGGCATAGTGCGGGTATAATGGCAGCAGTACCACTTCTTTCAGCCCGGGGTTCTGTGCCAGTAACCGTTCATATGCGTATTCCTGGGAGGGATTGCCATAGCGCATGGCTATCTCTACCGGCATTTGCAGATCATGCTGTACGGCGTTTTGTAATTGTTTTGTCAGTACTATTAACGGAGAGCCATCTTCCCACCAGATAGACTGGTAGGCCTCTGCTGATTTAGGCGCACGCCTGGGCACGATGATGCCCCTGATCAGTAATAAACGGAACAGATAGGGGTAATCAATTACCCGTTTGTCCATCAAAAACTCATTGAGATAACGCTTTACATCGGGTACAGCCGTAGAATCCGGCGAGCCGAGGTTCATCAGGATGATCCCTACATCAGATTTAGCTTCCATTCCTATACTTAAAATTGTTGCAAATGTAACAGGTTATCTGTGCTGCAAATGTCATACAATTGTTGAATTAAAGTAATAATCATCTATTCATCCATAGATAATTTCTATCAGCCTCCAAACTGATAAAAATCATTTTTCCGCATCACTTATTACCAGCAGCAGAAATGACACACTAATGACAGCCTGATGCCTGTAGTTGCGGTCTATGCAAGTATTTTTGCACCCGGAAGCTTATAAGTAAAACATGCAGGGTAGTCATTCAAAAGATATAGCCCATTTTCATATCGTTGGCATCAACTATAAGAAAACAGACGCTGCTATAAGAGGGTCATTTGCAATAAATCAGGCGCAATACCAGCATTTACTGGACAATGCCAAATCCTTATACCTGGACGATATATTCGTACTCTCCACTTGTAACAGGACTGAGATCTATGGCTTTGCCGATGATCCGCAACAGCTGATAGAACTGGTGTGTAAAGAAACTGAAGGAGATTGTAACCTGTTCAGCCAGCTGTCCTATGTTAAATCGGGGGAAGAGGCGATCAAACATCTGTACCAGGTAGGTACCGGGCTGGATTCACAGATCCTGGGCGATTATGAAATAATAGGCCAGATACGTACCGCAACGAAATTTGCCAAAACAAACGGTTGCCTGGGCGGGTTCCAGGAACGACTGGTGAACAGTGTATTGCAGGTATCCAAACTGATCAAGAACGAAACGTCTCTCAGTGCAGGCACGGTATCTGTTGCTTTTGCGGCTGTAAGGCTGCTGGAACATAAAGTGCCGGACATACTTCAGAAGAAAATACTGCTGACCGGTGTAGGCAAGATAGGCCGCAACACTATCAAGAACATGATAGATTACCTGGGCGTTCAGCAGATTACACTGGTAAACCGCACAGCTAAAGTAGCAGAAGATTTTGCAGGTCAGCACGGACTTCGTTTTGCGCCATATGAACAACTGGAGCAGGAGCTGAAAGCGGCAGATATCATACTGGTAGCATCAAACGCGCCGGAACCGACTGTGCTGCCGTCTCACTTTGAAGGCTCTACGCCCAAGCTGATCATCGACCTGTCTATTCCGTTCAATGTAGATCCTGCTGTGAGAGAGCTGTCTCATATAGAGCTGGTGAACGTGGATGAACTTTCTAAAATACAGGACGAAACGCTGCAGATGCGCCAGCAGGAAGTGCCTAAGGCGCTTGTTATCATAGAAGAGCATATGAACGAGTTCCTCTACTGGTACAAAATGCGTAAGCATGCAGTGGTACTGAAAGCAGTGAAGGATAAGCTGACGGAGATGCATACCAAGGAAATACAACAACAAAAGAACGGCGCACAATATAAGCTTGAAGACATTGAAGCTGTCTCGTCCCGCATCATCCAGAAAATGATCAACCTGATGGCCGGGAAAGTGCGCCGGGAAGCAGATAAAAGTGATCAGTATATCGCTATGATCAACGATATATTTGAAACAGGCGTTAATCAGGAATAATTCATGAACAAAGAAATCAGGATAGGTACAAGAGAAAGCCAGCTGGCACTCTGGCAGGCTAACAAGGTAAAAGACCTGCTGGAAGCGCAGGGATATACAACAACGCTGGTGCCTATCAAAAGCGAGGGAGATATAGACCTCGTCACTCCTCTTTATGAGATAGGCGTACAGGGTATCTTCACTAAAAGCCTGGACCTGGCGCTGCTCAACAACCGCATAGACATTGCCGTTCACTCACTGAAAGACGTTCCCACACAACTGCCCAAGGGCATTATACAGGCTGCAGTACTGGAAAGGGGCCCTGTAAAGGACCTGCTGGTATATAAGCAGGATACTTCTTTTCTTGAACAGGAAGGCTATATTGCCAATATTGCTACCAGCAGTGTAAGGCGTAAAGCACAATGGCTGCGGAGATTTCCCCAGCACCAGATACATAACCTGCGTGGTAATGTGAATACCCGTCTGCAGAAGCTGGCGGCAGAGAACTGGGACGGCGCCATCTTTGCCGCTGCCGGACTTGAAAGGATCAATGTACGTCCTCCGCAATCAACAGAGCTGGACTGGATGTTACCAGCACCTGCGCAGGGCGCTGTGGTAGCCGTATGCCGTGAGGACGACGACTTCTGCAAACAGGCCTGCGCCCCGCTGAATCACCTGCCTACTGCACTGGCCACCCGCATTGAAAGAGATTTCTTACGTACGTTGATGGGCGGCTGCACCACCCCTATCAGTGCGTATGCTCATATAGAAAATGAAACCGTTCACTTTTCAGGAGAACTATGCAGCCTTGACGGGCAACAGATGTTTTCTGTGATGGAACAGGCGCCCCTGGAACAGGCGGGCCTTATAGGTAAAGCTGCTGCAGAAAAGGTCCTGTCAGAAGGCGGTGATAAAATAGTTGCACAGATCAGGAATGCCATTAAATAAGCGATATCGTATACTAAGCACCAAAGATGTTGATTCCCGTCTTATAGAACTGGCCGGGGCTCAGGGCTTCGATATCATTCCGCAATCATTCATTAACATAAGGCCTCTCATTACGGATGACCTGAAAGACAGATTGCACCAGCTACTGCAGCAAAAGATATATGCAGTATTTACCAGTGCCAATGCGGTGAATACCATTGCACAGCATTACCTGCAGCCGGATGGAAAATTCTACTATGGCGACTGGGCATCATTTCCACCCAATGTGACAGAGAAATATGTGAATGAATGGAAAAAAGGCGGCTTTTATTCACCCGGCTGGGATACTTTCTGCCTGGAAGGCGCTACACAGGGAGCCGTAAAAGACGCCGGGATAAACTGCCGTATCAAAGCCACGGGCACAAAGGCAGCAGACCTGGCACAAAAAATAATAAACCAGGGAGATATTACTTCTGTAGTATTTTTCTGTGGTAATAAACGACGGGGAGAATTACCGGACATGCTCAGGCAGCATGGCATCAGCGTGGAAGAAGTAGTGGTGTATGAAACAACAGAAACACCGGCTATTTCAACAGAAGATTATGACGGTATCTTTTTCCTCAGTCCCAGTGCAGTGAACAGCTTTTTTTCAGTGAACCGGATATCCCGGCATACTGTCTGTTTTTCCATTGGCCCGACCACTGCCACTGCCCTACAGGATTATACTGATAATAAAATTATTACAAGCACCGGCCCCAGCATGTCTGAACTGGTGCAGACAGCAATATTTTATTTTAACAACATCAACTGCTACGAATGAGTGCTTTAAAGAATGACCTTTTACTGAGAGCTTTACGCGGAGAAACAACAGAACGTACTCCTGTATGGATGATGCGCCAGGCCGGCCGTTATCTGCCTGACTACATCAAACTGAGGGAAAAATACTCCTTCTTTGAACGTTGCATGAATCCTGAGCTGGCTACAGAGATCACTGTTATGCCGGTACACCAGGTAGGCGTTGATGCTGCTATCATCTTTTCAGATATCCTTGTTGTGCCACAGGCTATGGGCATGGAAGTACAGCTGATAGAAAAGATAGGTCCCGTACTGCCGGACCCTGTTAAAAGTGCTGAAGACCTGAAGAAACTCTGTGTACCTGATGTAAAGGATAAACTGAACTATGTATTTGAGGCGCTGAGCCTTACCAAAAAAACGCTGGCAGGCGCCGTTCCTCTTATAGGATTTGCAGGCGCTCCGTGGACCCTGCTCTGCTACATGGTACAGGGCAAAGGTTCCAAGACCTTTGACGCTGCCAAAGCATTCTGCTACCAGCAACCTGAAGTAGCGCACCAGCTGCTCCAGATGCTTACCGATACTACTATTGCCTACCTGAAGGAGCAAACTAAGGCCGGCGCTGACCTGGTACAGATATTTGATTCCTGGGGAGGCCTGCTCAGCCCGGAAGATTTTGAGAACTTCTCCCTACGTTACATGCGCCAGATAGTGGCAGCGCTGAAAGACACCTGCCCTGTCATCATGTTTGCAAAAGGCGCCTGGTTTGCGCTGGAAGAGATGGCGGCTACCGGCGCCCATGGACTGGGTATTGACTGGGGCATACAGCCTGCCCGTGCAAGGCAGTTTGCAGGCAATAATGTTACCCTGCAGGGTAACTTTGACCCGGCCAAGTTGCTGGCGCCAATACCGGAGATCAAAAAAGCGGTGAAGGAAATGCTGAACGGATTTGGAGGCTACCGTCATATTGCCAACCTCGGTCATGGTATTCTGCCCAATGTACCGGTAGATCATGCCAGGGCTTTTGTTGACACCGTTAAAGAACACTAAGATGAGCATCAAAGACGATTTTATTTCCCTCATTCACCGCCTGCAGGATGATATCTGCACGGCGCTGGAAAATATAGATGGCAAAGCGCGTTTCCGTGAAGACCGCTGGGAACGCCCTGGCGGCGGTGGCGGTAAATCGCGCGTAATTGCTGACGGTAATGTTTTTGAAAAAGGCGGGGTTAACACCTCCATCGTGCATGGGGAACTGCCTGCAGTAATGGCCCAGCAGTTTGGCGTTACAGATGCCCAATTTATGGCCTGCGGCATATCCCTGGTCATACACCCGCTTAACCCTTTTGTGCCTACGGTACACGCTAATTTCCGGTATTTTGAGCTGTATGATGAGAAAGGCAGTCTCAAAGACAGCTGGTTTGGCGGCGGGGCCGATCTCACCCCTTACTACCTGGATGAACGGGATGGCGTCCACTTTCACCAGACATTTAAAAATGCCTGTGATCCTTTTGGAAAGGAGCTTTATCCGCAGTATAAAAAACAATGTGACGAATACTTTGTAAATAAGCACAGGAATAATGAAGCCAGAGGCATTGGCGGTATCTTTTATGACTACCTGCGTCCCAACGCTGAAAGAAGTGCACAACAGCTCTACAACTTTGCCAAAGCAAACGGTGAAGCTTTATTACAGGCCTATCTGCCTATTGTGGAGAGAACGAAAGACCGGCCCTATACAACGGCTGAAAAGGACTGGCAGGAATACAGGCGCGGACGCTATGTGGAGTTCAACCTGATACATGACAGAGGTACTCTTTTTGGTCTGAAAACCAATGGACGCATAGAATCTATTCTCATGAGCCTGCCGCCGAGAGCACGCTGGGAATATGATTACCATCCTGCACCGGGCAGCCGTGAAGCAGAATTGCTGGAATATCTTAAACCCAGGGAATGGGCCGTTTGATTTTAAAAGCTTAAACAGAAATACCATGATACGTAGAAACAGGATATTGAAAACTTCCTCCGCTATACGCGCTATAGTGGCAGAAACGATACTGACGCCCAGCGATTTTATTGCGCCGCTGTTCATCGTGGAAGGAGAAAATGTGAAAGAAGAGATCAGCTCCATGCCAGGTTATTTCCGTCATTCGCTTGACCTTACCGTGAAAGAAGTGAAAGAGCTATGGAGCATGGGTATTAAGTGTGTATTACTGTTCATTAAATGCCCTGACCATCTGAAAGATAATACCGGTAAGTCTGCAACAGATCCGAATGGTTTGATGCAGCGTGCTATAAAGGCCGTCAAGGATGCAGTTCCTGAGATAGTGGTGATGACAGATGTAGCGCTGGACCCTTATTCTTCTTACGGCCATGACGGCATTGTTGAGAACGGGGAGATAGTGAACGATGCTACGACAGAAGTACTGGCGCAGATGAGCCTTACCCATGCCCAGGCAGGAGCAGACTTTGTAGCCCCGAGCGATAAGATGGACGGCCGTACTGCGGCTATCCGCAGCATACTGGAACAGCACAGTTTTCCTAAAGTAGGTATCATGGCGTACAGCGCCAAATATGCTTCCTGCTTTTACGGGCCTTTCCGCGATGCGCTGGATTCAGCACCTGGTTTTGGGGATAAAAAGACCTACCAGCTGGATTTTGCCAATGCAAAGCAGGCGTTGAAGGAAACACTGATGGATGTTGACGAAGGGGCGGATATTGTAATGGTGAAACCTGCACTGGCTTATCTGGATGTGATCAGGACCATTAAAGACAGTGTTAACATACCTGTCAGCGCTTATCACGTAAGCGGTGAATACGCTATGATCAAAGCCGCCGCCAAAATGGGCTGGCTGGATGAAAATAAGGCTATCATCGAATCTCTTACCAGTATCAAAAGGGCTGGAGCAGATCTGATTGCCACTTACTTTGCAAAAGATGCGGTGCGATTATTGTAATTTTCCCCCTCATGCTTTCAGTTTAAATCATTATCTCAACCATGTACACGCAAAGCACATCATTATTTGAAAGGGCAAAAAAGCTCATCCCCGGTGGAGTAAACTCGCCCGTACGCGCATTCAAAGGAGTGGGCGGAACGCCTGTTTTCATGAAAAGCGCAAAGGGCGCTTACATGTACGATGTGGATGGCAACCGTTATATAGATTATATCAACTCCTGGGGCCCTATGATCATGGGTCATGCCTATGAGCCTGTCGTGAAGGCCATACAGGAATATGCCACATACTCTACTTCCTTTGGCGCTCCTACAGAACTGGAGATCAAAATAGCAGAGCTGATCATCAGCATGGTGCCTAATATTGAGCAGGTGCGTATGGTCAATTCCGGAACGGAAGCCTGTATGTCTGCCTTAAGGCTGGCAAGGGGTTATACCGGCCGTAATAAGTTCATCAAGTTTGAAGGTAATTACCACGGTCATGCTGATTCTTTCCTGGTCAGCGCGGGCAGTGGTGTAGCCACACTGGAAATACAATCCGTACCCGGCGTTACGCAAACCGTAGCTGCGGATACGCTGACCGCTCCTTATAATAATTTACCGGCTGTGGAAAAACTGGTGGAAGAACATCCGGACCAGATTGCTGCCATCATTGTAGAACCGGTAGCGGGGAACATGGGCTGTATCCTTCCACAGCAGGACTTTTTGCAAGGTCTGCGCAGTCTGTGTGATCAACATAATATCCTGCTCATTTTTGATGAAGTGATGACGGGTTTCCGCTTAGCACGCGGAGGAGCACAGGAGCTGTTCAATATTAAAGCAGATTTGGTTACCTTTGGCAAGATTATTGGCGCAGGTATGCCGGTGGGCGCCTTTGCCGGAAGTACGGAAATCATGGAACATGTAGCACCTGCGGGTAAAGTTTACCAGGCGGGGACATTAAGTGGCAATCCTATTGCCATGATAGCGGGTTATACATTATTGCAGACATTAAACGAAAATCCTGACATATACCGGCAACTTGCAGAAAAAGGTGCCTATCTGGCGGGAGGATTACAATCAGTGTTCAGTGCAGCTGGAATTGTGCACCAGGTGAACAGTCTGGGTTCTATGCTGAGTGTTCATTTTGCAGAATATCCGATCATTAATTTTGAATCAGCTTCCGGGGCCAACAATGAATTATTCAAACACTTTTTTCACGCTATGCTTGAACGTGGTATTTACCTGCCACCTTCTGCATTTGAAAGCTGGTTCCTGAGCAATGCGCTGACAACAGAAGATCTTGACGCTACTATCGCTGCAGCTAAAGCATCGATAGCGGTCATCACAAATAGTTAACAATTCAAATCCTGTGCAGAGTGGAAAAACGCCCCGGTCATGTGCCGGGGCGTTTTATATTTTATTTCTTTTTGTGAGAGAAGAGCCATGGCAACAATTCCGGTTCAGCAAAAGCATTATCCCAGCTGTTATGTCCTACACCGGGATATTCTGAATATTTTAGATCCGGGTTCTTTCCTTTTAAGGCATCATAGTAGTTCTTTGAGCCTGATACAGGTACAACATTATCTGCCGCGCCATGGAAGATCCATAGAGGCACTTTCTGAAAACGGGCGGCATTCTTTACATTACCCATACCGCAGATGGGGAAAGCTGCGGCCCAGGTAGAAGGATAACGGGCCAGCAGATCGAAAGTGCCCATTCCTCCTAATGACAATCCTCCCAGGTACACTCGTTTGCTGTCTATTTTACCTGTTTTCAGCAGGCTGTCCAGCAGCGACTTCACTAACCGGCCCGGAGTGGTCCCCCTGTCGGCAGCGTCAGAAAAGAGAATGTCTGTCACCTGTCCTGATGTATCTCTCTTTAACCTGAAAGGCGCCCAGGTAGAATCTTTAGGGCACTGCGGGAAGATCACGAAAGCAGGGAATTGCCTTCTGACAGAGTCTTTCAGAAACAGGCTGCCACCATGTAATAGCTGTGCTGCATTATCACTACCCCTCTCTCCTGCTCCATGCAGGAAGATGACCAGCGGATAGGCTTTTTGCACGTCATATCCTGCGGGTGTTAACATCCTGTAGCGAAGGGTATCATGACCGGTGATGTAGGTTTCGTAACTGTAGGTGCTGTAATCGGGAGTAGATTGGGCTTTTATACTGAGCTGCAGCAGGAGACATACAGCCAGGGCAAGAAAAGTTTTCATAATGGAATGTTTGCCTGTAAGATAAGCAAACGCCATAAAAAAACGCTTCTGCAGTGATGCGGAAGCGTTTTTCAGAGACAAGCGGTAAATATCAGTATTTCAATATGAAATGCTGTTTTATTTTCATTTCCGGCCTGAAAAATACCAGCCCTATAAAAAAGAGATCGATAGTAAAAGTCACCCTGGGATGTTCCTGTATGGTATGCCATGCAGCTTCCATATCCGGAGTCCAGTGAATGTCGTCAAAGATAAACAGGGAATTGCTGTGCGCTTTTTCCAGGCACTGCTTAAAATAAGCCAGTGTGGGTGCTGAGCGATGATTACCGTCAATGTATACATAATCCAGCTGTGGTATCTCTTTCAGCACTTCTCCCAGTACCGTATCAAAATTCCCTACATGCTGCCGGATATTGCTGAGCTGTTGCGCTTCAAAATTGCGGCCGGCGCGGGCTGCAATGTTCGGACAACCTTCTATGGTATGCACGGTTGCCTGTGGCGCTGCTTTGGCCATGTAGGAAGTGGACATGCCCATAGAGGTGCCCAGTTCCAGCAGGTAGGCCGGCTGGAAATACTGTATCAGCCTGTAAAATAACTGTCCGTACTTAGGCGGTTTTGCCGCATGACGGGTAATGTCGCTCACTTTACGTTCATGGCCTGCGCCCATCAGCGACCCTGCTCCGAGGTCAGTTACCTGCAGGGTTTCTGAACTCCGCAATAATGTTTTACGCACCTGTTCAATTTCACGGAATGCTGCCGGTTGACTTTTATCACGTAAAACTTTCTCTACCAGGTCGTAAACAAAAGGTGAATGCACATCGTGCCTGTTGCCGGCCGTAAAATAATAACGCAGGTATTTCTTCGCTAATTCCCACTGTAAGCCCAAAATAGACAGTTTAGATCAGTTATATATTTTTCCTTTAAAAAGCCCCCATTTATGCAGGCGGTGCTGCAATGACACCCTCAGCACACCCAGTCCGTAGATACAGCTGCGCTTGAAGTTGATGCTGGACGCTTCTTCAAAATATTTGGTAGGACAGGTCACCTCTCCTATTTCGTAATCTTTCATGAAGATCTGTGACAACATTTCATTGTCAAAGATAAAATCATCATTGTTGGCCATGTAGTCAATGCTTCTCAGCACTTCACCGGAAAAGGCCCTGTAACCGGTATGATATTCACTCAGTTTCTGACCTATGAGCAGGTTCTGCACCAGGGTGAGGAAACGGTTGGCGATGTACTTGTAATAGGGCATTCCTCCTTTCAGCGCACCTTTTCCAAGGATACGTGAACCGAGCACCACAGGATAGACTTCATTGGCAATGATGGTGCTCATCGCTATGATCAGCCTCGGAGTGTACTGATAATCAGGATGCAGCATGATAACGATATCTGCATTCAGCTCCAGGGCTTTGTTGTAACAGGATTTCTGATTCCCTCCATACCCTTTGTTGTTGTCATGACGGATAATGTGCCTGATTCCCAGCTCCTTACCCACCTTTACGGTTTCGTCTTTACTGGCGTCGTCTACCAGTACAACTTCGTCTACAATGTCAAAAGGTATTTCCCGGTAAGTTTTTTCCAACGTTAAAGCTGCGTTGTAGGCAGGCAATACCACCACTATCTTCTTATTATTTAACATGAAAGTGGATAATTTGGCAGCAAAGGTAATAAAGTAGTTGAAAGACTGGCAATTTCAACTTATTATAAATTGTTATCTTTGCGGCCGGATGTTTTTTGGCACCATATTTTCATTGGCATGTTAAAAAAACGCTAAGTATAGCATGCAGGAACAATTACAGGTCGCAACTGGAGGCGGACATCTGAGGTCGGCCTGGGTGAGAGAGCGTGTCCTATTATAATTGTCATTGCTAACTAATCAGTCAAGATCATGCATTTAATTTCTATGAGATATCTGACACTATTACTTATTTTTCTTTCCAGCTTCCATTATGCCAGCGCACAGGAACCTGAAAAACCTAAGCAGCCAACAACTGATCCTGCTTCAGAACTCAGGAATGTGGTAATGCCACAGGTGAGAACACAGGATACTACTATCCGCAGGATAATGGAAGAGCTGCAACGCATCAATGACAGTGACAAGCAGAACTCCAACGCTATCCAGGGACTGCTCCAGGGACGTGAAATTGACAATATTACCAAGTATGAACTGATACGTAACAATATCGTATTTGCGAGCGAAACGTATTACCTGCTCAATAAAAAGATCATTGACCTGAAATCGCGTACTACTACCAACAACCTGGACGTGTTCATTACATCACTGAACAACCCGGAAAGTAAAGAGCTGGGCTTTTCACTGAGTGACCGTATTGTGGAACTGGTGGAAAAAGTAGTATTGAAAGGTAAAGCTGACAAGAATGAGAAAAATGGCAAGATCGTGGAATCTACCAAATCTATCATTGCCAGCCCGATCTTCCAGAGCTTTACGTCACTGACGCCGCCGCTGGCCATTGCCAATTCAGTGATGAACTTCCTGCACAGCATCAGCGTGAACAATAAAGAGATCAATCAGCAAACACTGAAAGAATTTGAGAAAGAACTGAACAAGTATGTTGTTTACTATACTGCGTTGAATGATGCGAACCAGAAATTTGAGTATGGCCTGAACTTCAATAAAGATCAGCTGAACCTGCTGCAGGATAACCTGTATGATCATATCATGTTCACTGCCAGCGCATTGAAATACCAGCTTCCTCAGCGTGGTAATAAATCTATCGGAGAAACGCTGAACGACTTCTTCTTCGACTTCAAAAAAGAGAAAGTAGTGATGTTCTTTAATGACCTGGAGGTAAAATATACCAAGGGTAAAAAGATAGATTATGAAGCATTGCTGCGTGAAAATCCGAACCTGAAAGAAGTGAACAACCAGCTGGAAGATCTGATCCTGCAAACCAAACGTTTCGAGAACCTGTACAATGAATATTTCACACTGCTGGATTCTTATTACGGTAAGGTGAACAGCTCTCTGAAAATAGCGCAGGATAATGGCCTTGCAGATAAGAACACTATTGATACCAAGCAGGCTGAATTCAGGAACCTGAAAGATGAAGCGGTAAAAGAGATACAGGCTTCCATCAATATCAGGGAACTATATAGTAATACTGATAAGATCAAATACCGCTATCGGATATTCTAATTCGTTTAAAGGCCCTGCAAAATGCAGGGCCTTTTTTTATCTATTGATAACAGTCATAGAAATAGATTTTATCAATAACTCTCAAGAGGTTAATTTTGCGGTATGACTACAGTTCAACTAGAATATATCGTTGCAGTAGATACCTACAGAAGCTTTGTTGTTGCTGCAGATAAATGTTTCGTTACACAGCCTACGCTGAGTATGCAGATACAGAAGCTGGAAGACGAACTTGGCATCAAGATATTTGACAGGAGCAAGCTGCCTGTAGTGCCTACAGAGATAGGAGTAGCGGTGGTAGAACAGGCAAGGATCATACTGAAAGAGAATGGACGTATTAAAGAGATCATTGCTGGTCATAAAAAGGAAGTACAGGGTAATCTGCGCGTAGGCATTATACCTACCCTGGCGCCTTATCTCCTGCCACGTATACTGACGGGGTTCATGAAGAAATACCCTAAGGTGAAGCTGGAGATATGGGAGTACCCGACGGAGCAGATAGTACAGCAGTTAAAACAGGAGCAGCTGGACTGTGGACTGCTGGCCACTCCCCTTCAGAATCCCAGCCTGGAAGAGCATCCGCTGTTCTACGAATCTTTTGTGGTATATGCGGCGAAGACCAATAACCTTTTTGAGAAGAAATATATCAAACCGGAAGATATAGATGTACGTGAAGTGTGGTTACTGAATGAAGGGCATTGCATGCGCAACCAGGTGCTGAACATTTGCCGGGATAAATTTACTATGGGAGAATATAAGAACCTGGAATATAATACCGGCAGTGTGGAAACATTGAAAAGAATGGTAGATCTCAATGCGGGTTATACTATCCTGCCGGAGTTGTCATTACAGGAGCTCTCTGCCCGTCAGATGAACATGGTGCGCTATTTTAAATCTCCTGAACCGGTGAGGGAGATCAGCCTGGTAACGCATCGTTTCTTCATTAAACAGGCGCTGATAGCTGCTTTTAAGAAGGAGATACTGGCGCATGTGCCTGAAAAGATGAAAGTGCAGAAGAACAGGAAGGTAGTGGATATTACCCTGGAACGATAATAAGCATTGCCATAAAAAAGAAAAGGCTGCATCTCATGATACAGCCTTTTCTATTGGTAGTAGTTTGTACCTATTTTATTGGTGTATAGTATTTCATTGCTTCCGGCATAAGCTTTTGCAGTTCAGCTACACGACGCGCATCGCTGGGGTGTGTGCTGGTAATTTCAGGTGGTTTGTTACTGCCGCCTGCTGCAGCCATACGTTGCCAGAAAGGAATGGCCTCCTGCGGGTTATAACCTGCCATCGCCATAAAGATCACACCCAGGTGATCTGCTTCCAGCTCATTTTTACGGGAATAAGCCAGCATACCGAGGTTGCCGCCTACACCGAAAGACTGGAGGAAAATGTTTTGTGCCTGCGGGTTGCGGTTCAGCGCTACGGAGCCTGCTACCTGTATACCCTGTGCTACTACCTGCTGACTCATACGTTCGTTACCGTGACGAGCGATAGCATGCGCTATTTCATGCCCCATTACGCAGGCCAGCGCGGTTTCGTTCTGTGTTACCGGCAATAAACCTGTATATACCACTACTTTACCACCGGGCATACACCAGGCATTTACGTCTTTACTATCAACAAGGTTAAATTCCCACTGGTAATTTTTCACTTCATTGCCCATGTTGTTCTGGGTCATGTACCTGGTAACGGCATCGGCAATACGCCTTCCTACCCTTTTTACCATAGCAGCATCTTTGCTGCCTGCTTCTGCTACCGTTTTATTTTCAGAAAGAAATGATTTGTATTCCTGCAAGGCCATAGATTGCATAGTGCTTTCAGGAATAAGGTTCAGCTGGCTGCGACCTGTGATAGGCACTTTGGCGCAGGCCGCCAGTAAAACCAGACCGGTACCGAGAAGAAGAAATTGCTTTTGCATCTGAAAAGATTTGAGTTTGACGGATGTCTTATTCCGCCAGGAATTGGTACAGAATTAAAACAGCTTTTGATTATTACGTTATACGCTTCAAGCTTATAAGGTAACAATCAAAAACTGCGTTAAGTTAAAGAATTTTATATGGATTTAATGCAAGAGGTATGCCAGAAGTAGACATACATTGAAAGGTCGGTCAATTACTTTCTTTCCCTTCTGTTTCTGAACAATGGTACTTTGCTTTCGTTACCGTTCAGCAGGCGGAAGATATTCTTCTGGTGGGTCAGTACCACCATTAAAGCCACAGCTATTGCAAAAATGCGGTAGAATACCTCTGGTTCATTAAAGATATACAGGATCAGAATAGGGAAAGCAATACTTGCGGTAATGGAACTGAGTGATACATACCTTGTAAGCGTCAGGCTGAGCATGAATACGCCTACGCAGCATATAGCCACCAGGGGCTGAATAGCCAGCACTAATCCGAATAAGGTAGCAATACCCTTGCCTCCGCGGAAATTGGCCCATATCGGGAAGATATGGCCTACTACAGCGGCCAGTCCCAGACCTATCTGGAAGTTTACCAGCTGGGTAAGATGATCAGGATTGTGATAGTAGGACAGCAGGTAAGACAGGCGAACAGCCATTACCCCTTTGAGCATATCTACCAGCATCACAAAAGAACCAGCTTTCGGGCCAAGAACACGGAAGGTATTTGTAGCACCGGCATTGCCGCTGCCATACTCCCGGATATCCATGCCGAATACACCTTTACTTACCCACACAGCTGTGGGTACGGAACCGATCAGATAAGCACAAAAAAGCAACAATAATTCTGTCATACAACAAGTTAGGTTTTGCTAAGATAGTCAATTTAATGTTAAAGTTAACAAAACATTAAAATTTTCATTAACACGAAAATGGTATACTTTTCATGCTTTTATTGCCTATTTTTTTCTACTGGGCCTCTATCTGGCTAATAATTTCATTGCCAGCCAGTTATCCTTTTCTATCTGGGATTCCAGTACCAGGGCATTTTTTCTGGCGGTTTCCAGGATAGCAGATTCATCCTCTTTCAGGATGCCACTCAGCAATAAAATACCGTCTCTTACCAATAAACGGCGCATATCTGCCATGAATTCAAGTAAAATATTGCGATTGATGTTGGCAAGCACAACATTATAATTATCTCTAATACCCTTCAGGGAATCCGCCTGCCACACTTTTACCGGCAAGGCGTTGTTATTGGTAACATTCTCCTTCGTATTTTCTACAGACCAGGTATCAATATCTATTGCATCTATCACTGAAGCGCCCATCTTGGCAGCCAGGATAGCTAATATGCCCGTACCTGTACCGAAGTCAAATACCTTTTTACTCCTGAAATCTATTCCCTTCATCAGTTTGATCATGGAATAGGTGGTGGCATGGTGACCTGTACCGAAAGACATTTTGGGCGTGATCATTATCTCATGCTGAGGGGCAGGAACAAATGCCGGATGGAAAGAAGCCCTGATACCACAGAAATCATCTACCAGTACCGGCTCAAAGTTACTTTCCCACACTGCGTTCCAGTTAGTCTGACCAATACGCTCCTGCGTAAATGTAACATTATATCCTGCGGTTAAAGCACGTATATCCGTTTCATTAAAATCCTGTTCGGGTATATAGGCAACAAGTGTGTTGCCAGCCTGCTCCTCAAAACCTTCAAACCCCTTTTCTGACAACTCAGCTACAAGTATATCTTTCAATTCGGCAGTACAGGTCAGGGTAATTGCAATATGTGACATAAAAGCAAATATAATCTTTTAAACTAAGTGCATGATATATAGTGTATACGTTCAAACCCTGAACTGCTGTTGTTATCAGAATGTTAAAGCCATTTCCCCCGCGACCTGAATACATTCGAAAACTTTTTTATATTTGCAAAATAGTTAATACAAAACCATATTTTGATGAAAACCTTACTTCTAGTAATGACAGGGCTGGTACTGTCCATGACCAGCCTGGCCCAGGATGTTGTAGAGTATCGCCATGACGATACCATGAAAGACTCTATCGTTTACAAGAACTCTACCAGTGTACTTGTATTTAACCGTGTAGACCTGATGAATTATATGATAGGACTGGACTCTGTCCTTCATCAGACCTGCTACGAGAACAAGATCTTCAAGAATGCGCAATTCAGCCGCCTGACGCCACAGGAAGTGGAAGAACACTTCACCCAGGCATTTGACTACCTGAAAGACTCTACGCACACAGATCTGCAGTACACAACAGACAAGATCACATTGTTCTGGACACAGGGTGAGTATATCCTGCTTCCTTACATTGAAGACCTGTTATCGACGTTATTGTCTGACGGCAGGATCAGGGTAGAAGATAAGGCCCTGCACAAGACTACGCCGCAATATTCTATCTTCTATGAAGATATAGCAGGACGTCCTTACAGGATCTATAAACTGCCTTCCGGCAAGATCATTTTCAAGGAAAGTAATTTCTTCCTGGAGCAGTTTGCCCAGTCAAGATAAAAGAGATAAACACAGAAATTTAAAAGGGTGCGTCACATGCGGATGCACCCTTTCTTTTTGAATGTCTGGATGATATTAAAAGTGGGGTACAAGGGCATAAGGCCGGTTTCCGTTTAACTAAAAAGCAGATCATTTCACCGGGGAGGTGATTTCAGTCTATTGAAAAATAGCTTGAAATATCCAGCCTGGGATGTGAAATGTTAGGAACGGTCAGTCCGGATGACGACTTTGACCAGTGTCTTTGTGATGAATGGCGGGCTGAAAAATAGAAAAGCCGTCCCATAAATGAGACGGCTTTTCTTATCATGAATAATATGCTTATTCGCTGTCGAACATTGGTTCTTCAGGGCGTTGTTCTTCCTGTCTTGGAGGACGAGGACCACGATCGCCACGGTCGCCACCATCGCGTGGACCACGACGGTCACCACGGTCTCCGCGATCGCCACCACCACGACGGTCACCTCTGTCGCCGCCACGGCCACCACGATCTCCGCGGTCACCTCTGTCACCACGGTCGCTGCGTTCACCTTCCGGTCTTTCAACATAACCTTCCGGTTTTGGCATCAGTACACGGCGGCTCAGTTTGAACTTACCGGTCTTAGGATCGGTACCTACCAGCTTCACTTTCACTTTTTCGCCTTCAGACAGGACACCGTCCATGTTTTCCAGGCGTTTCCATGAAACTTCAGAGATGTGCAGCAGTCCCTGTTTACCAGGCAGGAATTCTACGAAAGCACCGTAAGGCATTACTGACTTCACGGTAGATTCGTATACTTCGCCGATCTCGGGAACGGCTACGATACCTTTTATCCATTCGAGCGCCTTCATGAGGCCTTCTTTCTGTGCAGAGAAGATGCTTACTTCGCCGGTTTCACCAACTTCTTCGATGTTGATGTTTGTACCGGTTTCGCGCTGGATCTCCTGTATTACTTTACCACCGGGTCCTATCACTGCGCCGATAAATTCACGGTCAATGATCAGTTTCTCCATGCGTGGAGCGTGTGGTTTAGGCTCAGGGCGTGCAGCTTCCATGCAGCTGTACATGGCATCGATGATGTGCAGGCGTCCCAGGCGGGCCTGTTCCAGTGCTTTACGCATAACGTCCATGCTGAGGCCGTCTACTTTGATATCCATCTGGATACCGCAGATACCATCGCGTGTACCGGTTACTTTGAAGTCCATATCACCAAGGTGGTCTTCGTCTCCGAGGATGTCTGTGAGCACTGCCCACTTACCATCAGAAGCGCGGGAGATCAGACCCATTGCCACACCGGAAACGTGTTTAGGCAAAGGTACGCCTGCGTCCATGAGGGCCAGTGAACCGGCGCAAACGGTAGCCATGGAGGAGGAACCATTGGATTCCAGGATATCAGATACTACACGTACGGTATAAGCGTATTCGCTGCCCGGCATCATTTGTTTCAGGGAGCGCATAGCCAGGTTACCGTGTCCCACCTCGCGACGGCCGGGGCCGCGCATTGGTTTTACCTCTCCTGTAGAGAAAGGCGGGAAGTTATAGTGCAGGATAAATTTAGAGTATTTGGAAACAGCTGCGCTTTCTATCAGCAGCTCATCGTCCGGGGTACCCAGGGTCACAGAAGTGAGGGATTGGGTTTCACCGCGGGTGAAGAGAGCGGAACCGTGAGGGGAAGGCAGTATGTCTACTTCCATGTTCAGGGGGCGTACCTGGTCCAGGCCACGGCCATCCAGGCGGATGGATTCGTCCAGGATCATGTTGCGGATCACCTCTTTTTCCAGGCTATGGAAGTATTTGCCTACCAGTGGAGCGTCTTCTTCAGACAGTTCTCCCAGTGATTCCACCAGTTCTTCGCTGATCTTTTCGAACGCGTCTCCACGATCATGTTTTGCAGAAGCAGATTTTGCTACGGCAAGGATGCGGTCTTTTGCAAAAGCAGCTATTTTAGCTTTCAGCTCTTCGTTGGCATAAGGCAGGTCAAATGCACGTTTGCCGGTAACACCAGCTTTATCGCGCAGTTCTTCCTGTGCTTTTACCTGTACTTTGATAGCGTTGTGTGCAAATTCGATAGCTTTGATAATATCTTCTTCGCTGCACTCTTTACTTTCGCCTTCCACCATCATGATGTTCTTGTCAGTAGCACCGATGATGAAGTCCATATCCGCTTTTTCCAGCGGGGTACGGTTTGGATTTATAGTTAATTGTCCGTCTATGCGGGCAACTCTTACTTCAGAGATAATTTCCTGGATGGGCACGTCAGAAACGGCCAGTGCAGCAGAAGCAGCAAGACATGCCAGGGCATCCGGCATCACTTCAGGATCTGAAGAGATGAGGGTAACCAGCACCTGTACTTCGCAGAAATAATCATCAGGGAAAAGGGGGCGCAGAGCGCGGTCTATCAAACGTGAAATCAGGACTTCATAGTCAGATAATTTACCTTCTCTTTTGAAGAAGGATCCTGGTATACGGCCGGCAGAGGCAAATTTTTCCTGGTAATCAACAGTCAGGGGAAAGAAAGATTGTCCGGGTTTTGGAGTTTTAGCAGCCACAACGGTAGCCAGCAGGATACAATTACCCAGACGAACCGTTACGGCTCCATCTGCCTGGCGGGCTAACTTACCAGTTTCGATGGTTACGATCCGGCCATCTCCTATATCGAAATTAACTGAGATAGGTGTCAGATTCATAAAAAAGTGAAGATTAAAATGGTATACCTAAAAAAAAACTATTCCCAACCTAATAAGTTGGGAATAGCGCTATAAAAAAGTTCTTATTATTTTCTGAGACCTAATTTCTCAAGCAGGGCGCGGTAGCCTGTGAGGTTAGTTTTAGAAAGGTAGGAAAGCAGACGCTTTCTCTGGCCTACCATTTTCATCAAACCACGGTGCGTAGAAAAGTCCTTTTTGTTTTCTTTCAGGTGACTGGAAATGCTGTTGATACGCTCAGTCAGGAGTGCAATTTGCGCTTCTACAGAGCCGGTATTTTTCTCGCTTCCACCAAATTCTTTAAAAATATTGGCTTTCTTTTCAACAGTTAAGTAAGACATCTTTAATAATAATAAAATGATAAAGGTTTATTTAGTCGCTATTTTTCCGGGGCAAAGGTAAATCAAATATTTGGTAATTGACAATTTCAAATAAATTTTAAGTAACCTATTGATTTACACTTTCTTCCCTCTATACAAATGTCACGCTGGCGTGATCAGTTACCTTACCGTTCTCAGTGCGCAGTACTCTTGACGGGAACTTCTGCAGCAGGATATAGTCGTGCGTAGCCATTACCACGGCAGCGCCTTCTTCCCTGCTGATCCTGAACAACAGTTGCATGATGCCGTCTGAGGTTTCCGGGTCCAGGTTACCGGTGGGCTCGTCTGCCAGGATGAGCTTGGGGGAATTGAGCATGGCTCTGGCAATGTCTACACGCTGCTGCTCGCCGCCGCTCAGTTCGTATGGCATCTTGAACCCTTTGGTGTTCAATCCCACTTTATCCAGGACATCATTGATCTTTTCCTCCATTTTCTTATTGTCTGTCCAGCCGGTGGCTTTCAGGGCAAATTTCAGGTTGTCGTGAACGGTCCTGTCTGTCAGCAGCTGGAAGTCCTGGAATACTACACCCAGGTTACGGCGCAGGAAAGGTACTTTCTTCCAGTCCATTTTCTTCAGGTCAAATCCTACTACAGTACCGTTGCCTTCTTTCAGCGACAGGTCTCCGTACAGGGTTTTCAGCAGGCTGGATTTGCCTGTGCCGGTACGGCCTATCAGGTATACGAACTCTCCCTTGTTAACGGTAACGTTCACATCGGCGAGGATCAGGGAAGTGCCCTGGTATATATTTACATTGGATAACTGTATAATTGGTTGCTCAGCCATTAGTATTGTTGGATGGGTTTAGTCTTAACAAAAATAGCCAAATAAGACCAGACTAAAACGCTGTGTAACTAATTTTAGTTATATACAAACTCTCCATTTTCACTGCGCACTGTTACCTGTTTTGCCGCGGCCGGCTCTACCCTGCCCACTATCTGCGCGTCTATATTAAAGCTCTTACTGATCTTAATGATATCTGCTGCTATAGCTTCAGGAACATAAAGCTCCATACGGTGCCCCATATTGAACACCTGGTACATTTCCTTCCAGCCGGTGCCGGATTGTTCCTGTATCAGGCTGAATAATGGGGGAACGGGAAACAGGTTGTCCTTGATAACGTGCAGGTTATCGATGAAGTGCAGGACTTTGGTCTGGGCGCCTCCGCTGCAATGTACCAGTCCGTGGATCTGTGAACGGTATGCTTCCAGCACCTGCCTGATAACGGGGGCGTAGGTACGTGTAGGTGATAATACCAGCCTGCCTGCATCAACAGGGCCAAAACCGGGAATTTCCACTTTATCGGTAAGAGATTTCTTACCACTGAATACCAGGTTGTAAGGAATGCCCGGGTCAAAGCTTTCGGGATATTTCTCTGCTACCTGTTTATTGAATACATCATGGCGGGCTGAGGTCAGACCGTTGCTGCCCATACCGCCGTTATAGGATTTCTCGTAAGTTGCCTGTCCGTAGGAAGCCAGACCTACTATCACATCTCCGGCCTGTATGGTATGATTGGAGATCACTTCTGCCCTTTTCATGCGGCAGGTAACGGTAGAATCTACGATGATGGTGCGTACCAGGTCTCCCACATCAGCGGTTTCCCCGCCGGTGGAGTAGATGCTGATACCATGGCCTCTCAGCTCTTCCAGTATCTCTTCTGTACCGTTGATGATGGCGGCTATCACTTCTCCCGGCACCAGTTGTTTGTTACGGCCTATAGTGGAAGACAGGAGGATATTTTCTGTAGCTCCTACGCAGAGCAGGTCATCGATGTTCATGATGATGGCATCCTGTGCAATGCCTCTCCATACATCCAGGTCACCTGTTTCTTTCCAGTAAGTATAAGCCAGTGAAGATTTGGTGCCGGCACCGTCTGCGTGCATGATATTGCAGTAATCTTCCTGGCCGCCCAGGATATCTGGTATTATTTTACAGAACGCTTTCGGAAACAAGCCTTTGTCAATATGCTTTATAGCATTATGTACATCCTCTTTGCCGGCTGAAACGCCGCGCTGCGCGTAGATATTCTGATCCACCAGGTAATTTTAATAATGAACAATCTGCTGCAAAAGTATCGAAATGTTGTAATTTGCATAGGATTTTGATCGATTACAGCATTTTATGCAGATACACAGGGACCTCACCCATTTGCCAGCTTTGAGGCGGGCGGTTATAACTATCGGTACTTTTGACGGCGTTCACAGCGGGCACCGTCATATCATCGGGCAATTGCAGCAAACGGCGGCAGCGTGTGACGGAGAGACTGTGATCATTACCTTCGATCCTCATCCCAGGGAGGTATTACAACCAGGCGGCCCTCCCATAAAGCTGCTGACCACCCTTGATGAAAAGATAGCCCTGCTCGCCGCACAAGGCATAGATCACCTGGTGATAGTGCCATTCACCCGTGAGTTCTCTGAACTTTCTGCCAGGGCTTACCTGGAAGACTTCCTTATCAGGACCTTTAATCCGCATACTATTATCATTGGCTATGACCACCGTTTCGGACACAACCGCGAAGGCGGACTGGAACTGCTGGAAGCAGAACAGAACCGTTATGGTTTTCAGCTGGTGGAAATACCTCAGCAGGTGGTGCATGACCTGGCAGTCAGTTCTACCAAGATCAGGAAAAGCCTGCTGGAAGGTAATACAGACCTGGCCAATGAGCTGCTGGGATACCGTTATTTTATAGAGGGGAAGGTGATACACGGTGATAAGATGGGCCGTAAACTGGGGTATCCTACTGCCAATATTGAACTGACCGACTCCCGGAAACTGATCCCGGCAGAAGGCATTTATGCCATCCGGGTACAGATAGACAGACAGGGAAAGGCCCTGAACGGCGTAATGAGCATAGGCACTCGTCCTACCTTTAACGGGAGTGATCTGCGCGTGGAAGCGCATATCTTTGATTTCAGCGGAGATATCTATAACCAGCTGCTGAGGGTGGAAATGATCAGCTATATCCGCGCCAACCAGAAATTTGACAATATAGAAGCCCTTATTTCACAGATGGATAAGGACAGCCTGATAGCCAGGAGCGTGTTACAGGCCTAATACATCATCTTATAGACAAGTTCCTTCATTAACTCACCATCTTCCACCCCGCTGTCATTGATACCTATACTGCGCAGGTTATAGCTGTGCAGGAGCAGGATAGCTTTTTCAGCCCCTTCGGGGCCATACTGGCGGGCAGCGGCCATATAATCCTTCACAAAGAAGGGATGCACCCCCAGGGCGGCGGCAATCTCTTTTTCACCACCTTTCACACCGAACACCATATTCATTTTACTGAAGAAGTTATACAGGGCAGGCAGTACCATCTGAATAGGGCCCGCTTTGGGGTTGGCGGCAAAGTAACGGATGATGCGCATTACTTTCTCTATATCTTTCTGTCCCAGGGCATTCTGCAACTCAAACACATTGTATTCCTTGCTGATGCCTACATATTTTTCAATATCGTTCTCGTCTATTTTTTTACCTTCCGGCAGGTTCACCAGGAGCTTATCCACTTCATTGGCCATACGGGCCAGGTCATTCCCGATATGATCTACCAGCAGGATACCTGCTTTCTGGGTGATGGCCCTTCCCAGGCTGCTTACATAGGCATCTACCCAGGCAGGCAGCTGATTGTCGTACATCTTTTTGGTGCTTAGCAGCACTCCTTTTTCCTTTACCAGTTTGGCCATTTTACTGCGGCCATCCAGTTTCCCCTGTTTATGGGCTACAACAAATATGGTGGAAGACAGCGGGTTTTCAATATAAGCTTCCAGTTTCAGGATATCTTTCATGGACTGAGCCTCTTTCAGCACCACTACCTGTCTTTCGGCAAACATGGGATAACGGCGGCAGGCATTTATGACCGTGCTCCAGTCGGTATCCTTACCATACAGGATGGTCAGATTAAATCCTTTCTCTGCCTCGTCCAGCAGGTGATGTTCCGCATAATTGCTTACCTGGTCAATAAAAAAGTCCTCTTCTCCTTCCAGCCAGTACAAAGAGCGAAATTTCTTCTGTTTCCATTCTTTTATAATATCCTGATAATCCATTCTTTATTGTTTTATAAAAACCACATCTTCTGTTTCCAGCGGGGGTACTCCCTTGAAACGCATGAGCAGCTGGCCCACGGCCACCACATCTTTCTGACAGTAATTTACGATCCTTTCCAGGTCTTTATCCTGCCAGTAGACCTTTCCTACCATACCACCGTCGATATCGTCTTTGGGCGTGGGAATACCCAGCACGGCGGTCAGCAGTTTCAGGGACGTATAGTTCTTCATTTCCCCGAAACGCCACAAATGCATGGTATCCAGCATGGGGACCTCCCAGGGTTTCAGTCCATGCAGCTGTAAAGGCACGGGCAAAGATAGCTGATGAATAACAGATCGCCTGCAAATAAAAGGAATATCAAATTCCCTGATATTATGTCCTGCAAACTGGAATCTTGGATTTTTTATATGGAATTTATTTATCAATTCTAAAAAACCACTCAATACAACCTTTTCATCGTCATTATAAAATGATTTCATACGTAATTGATAACGACCGCCTTCTGCATGAAAGAATCCCACGGAAATACATATGATCTTGCCGAATTCGGCATAAAGTCCTGCCCTGTCTGCGTATGCGTCTGCCCAGTTCCCTGATTCTGGCGCAGTTTTTGCAATTTTGTCCTGCCAGAGCAATTGCATGGTGTCAGGTAGTTTATCAAATGCTTCAAAGGCAGGTGTAGTCTCTATGTCCAACAGTAATAACTGATCCAATGAAAGATGTGGTAGCACGAGTATAAACAGTTTATATTTTTTTATAATAAAGTCTTTTTTACAGTTACATTTGCATACCTAGTTTTAACCATATACAATTAAACTATAAAAACACAAAAAACGACTATGACTGAGAACACATTCAACACGCCAGCTTCTGGGTCCTCCGGGTCCGAAAAACCAAGAAGCCGCAACGGACTTATATATGGTATTCTGATTGCAGCTTTAGCCGGCACCTGGATTTATATGTTGTATGACAAAAATAAAACGACTGACCAGATTGCTCAAAAAGATGTTCAGATAGATTCTATTTCTACATCACGTGACGCATTACAGCAGGAGTACAATGCTGCCAATGCACGTCTGGACGATCTGATCTCCCAGAACAGCCGTATGGACAGCCTGGTTAAAACGAAAGATAAAGAGATCCAGGATATGAAATCCAGGATTGCCAGCATCCTGAAAAATAAAAATGCTACTACAGCAGAACTGGCTGAAGCACGCCGTCTGATCGAAACCCTGAAAGGTAACATCGAAGGCTATCAGCAGACTATTGAGCGCCTGGAAGGCGAAAAGATCATCCTGACCGGCGAACGTGACTTTGCCCGTAAAGAAAGGGATGAAATAGGCGTTCAGCGTGACAGCCTCAACAAGAAAGTAAGTCTTGGTTCTGTATTGCATGCCTCCAATATTCACCTGCTGCCTATCAATGTGAAAAAGAACGGGAAGGAAGTAGAAACTACCAAAGCTAAACGTGCAGATATGATGCGCGTTACCTTTGACCTGGACGAAAACCGCATTGCTACTACCGGTGATAAAGAACTCTACGTTTCCATCACTTCTCCTGACGGTTCTCCCCTGGCTGTTGAAGCGCTGGGCTCTGGTCGTTTCACCCTGGAAGATGGTACCGAGAAATTATATACTGCAAAGAAAACCGTTAACTATGCTACCGGCCAGAAACAGACCGTTAGCATGGACTGGAAACAGAATTCTGATTTCAAACCCGGCGATTATGGTGTTGAGATCTACCATGACGGTTACAAAATAGGTCAGGGTAAAGTAACCCTGAAGAAAGGCGGCCTGTTCTAGGAAAAACTGCCTCCGGAATACCGGGTCCCAAATTCCATATCCGCCACGGATAAGGAATTTGGGATTTTTTTTGCCTGTATGTTAGGACTCCTGTTAATATGCAACAGGTGACAATTGCGGTGTCAATTTGTTAACAATTAGTTATTGAGAAAAAGTCATATATAAAAATATAATTAATTAGTGTTTATTTGCAGGTAATATCATGTGAAAACGGGGAAATGCCTCTTACTTGCAGCGACCAGGTTACACCCTTTGCAGATTGTAAACGTTAGGAAAACTAACAGGATAAATACAGGTATCAGTTATGGCGGAAAGCTCTAAGCAAGTGTATGTTGTTGACGACGATGAAATATTTCATTTCATCCTGAAAAAAATGCTTGAACAACAGGGTGAAAACCTGGAAGTTACTTCGTTCCTTTGTGCAGAAGATGCACTGGAGCACCTGCAACGTGTGAAAATGGGTTTGCCCTCGCTGATCATACTGGATATGAATATGCAAAGGATGAACGGATGGGATTTTATTGAGGCTTACCGTGATATTAAACATTCCCTGCATCACCAGATACCTATTATCATGTGCTCGTCTTCACTTGATATGCGGGATATGCAGAAGGTACAGCGTACACCCGAGCTGATGGCTTACATCACCAAACCGCTGGACCCTTCCAAAATGGAGGTCATCAAAAACTATCTGTATCAAAGTTAATAGAGTTTCCTGCCACTGCAGGACTCCTTTCAGGGGACATATACAATTATTGCAAAGGGTGCATCGTTCTGATGCACCCTCTCTTTTTGGGTCTGCGCCCGGCTAAAAATTTAAATAATATGCTTAAGAAATAGCGACTTTCTCTCCATACATCTCTTCTCTCAGCGCCTTCACCCTTTCATCTTCCAGGTACTCATCAAATGTAGAGAGCCTGTCAATAATCCCCCTTGGCGTAATCTCTATGATACGGTTAGCTACAGACTGCATAAAAGTATGGTCATGCGTAGTGAACATCACGATCCCCTTGAAGTTGATCATGCTTTCGTTGAAAGACTGGATAGATTCCAGGTCAAGGTGGTTGGTAGGCTCGTCCAGCACAACCACGTTAGGGTCTTGCAGCATCATACGGCTGGTCATACAACGTACTTTCTCACCACCGCTCAGCACACTGGTCTTCTTCATGATCTCATCGCCGCTGAACAGCATTTTACCCAGGAAACCGCGCAGGAAAGGCTCATCCACATCTGTTACGTGCGGAGGCACGAACTGGCGCAGCCAGTCCATCAGGTTCAGGGAAGGATCTGTGAAAAATTTGGCGTTATCGTTAGGCAGATAAGCTGAGGTAACGGTAGTTCCCCACTCATATTTACCACCATCAGCCTGCTGCTCTCCGTTAATGATCTCGAAGAAAGTAGTGAGGGCTATATGATCTTTAGACAGGAAAGCAATCTTATCACCCTTATTTACAGTGAAAGTCACATTACTGAACAGAGTATTGCCTTCGATAGATTTCTCCAGCTTTTCCACATTCAGGATCTGGTTGCCTACTTCACGCTGCTGCTTGAAGATGATACCAGGATATTTACGGTTGGAAGGCTGGATATCTTCGATAACCAGTTTTTCCAGTGCTTTTTTACGGGAAGTAGCCTGTTTACTTTTGGAAGCGTTGGCACTGAAGCGGGCAATGAAGTCCAGCAGGTCCTTACGTTTATCTTCCATCTTCTTGTTCTTATCTGCTATCTGGCGGGCCATCAGCTGGGAAGACTCGTACCAGAAGCTATAGTTACCGGAGAAGATCTGTATTTTGGCGCGGTCTACATCCGCCACATGGGTACAAACAGCATCCAGGAAGTGACGGTCGTGCGATACCACTATCACAATGTTCTCATAATCAGCCAGGAAGTTTTCCAGCCACCCGATGGTTTCAACGTCCAGGTGGTTGGTGGGCTCATCCAGCAGCAGGATGTCCGGGTTACCGAACAATGCCTGAGCCAGCAGTACACGTACCTTGAGGTTACCGCTCAGGTCTTTCATCAGCATGCTGTGAGTTTCCTCAGACACGCCAAGATCGCCCAGCAGCACACCGGCATCGCTTTCAGCGGTATAACCGCCCATTTCGCCGTATTCAGCCTCCAGTTCACCTGCACGCATACCGTCTTCTTCGGTAAAGTCAGCTTTGGCATAGATAGCATCCCTTTCGTGAGCAATCTCCCAGAGCTTCTTATTACCCATCAGAACGGTATTCAGAACGGTGACCTCGTCAAATTCGAAATGGTTCTGTTTCAACACGCTCATACGCTCGCCAGGAGTGATCTCTACAGACCCTTTGGAGGGTTCGATCTCACCTGACAGAATTTTCATGAAAGTTGTCTTACCGGCCCCATTGGCGCCTATTACCCCATAACAGTTACCTTTTGTAAAATTGAGGTTAACTTCATCGAACAACACTCTTTTCCCGAAAGAAAGCGATACGTTTTTAACACTGATCATGCTGGCTAAAGAAATTTAAGGCGCAAAGTTACGAAATGTTTGGGGTTTTCCTGTTTGTGGTTTATTCTTTGCAAGAATTCCTATCATATGGACATTTATAAGGAAAAAATGAACAAAGAGCTGCGTACCTGGCAGAAAGCCATGCAACGGGGGCCAGGCCTTCCGGGCAGGCTGGCGCGCAAGGTACAGCAGCGGATCAACAAAGTGATCCCCGAAAAGGTCCATAATGCCCTGACCACCGCCATTAAACAAATGACCCGCGCCGTTATAACCGGAGCGGGCTTTACAGCACCCTCCCCCCTGCGGGAGAGCGATATCCTGCTCCTGGAAGAAAAAGTAAGGGCCAGGATCAGCTTCTACAAGACCACTGCCGCTACCGAAGGCGCCCTGACCGGGGCGGGAGGTATTCTCCTGGGACTGGCAGACTTTCCCCTTTTCCTGGCCATCAAAATGAAAATGCTGTTTGATATTGCCGCCCTGTACGGATATGACGTGAACAATTACAAGGAACGCATCTTCATTCTCTACATCTTCCAGATCACTTTTTCTGCACAGGAATCGCGGAATAAAATATATCCCGTCATTGCCAACTGGCAGCAATACAGCCGGGAATTGCCTGACGATATACATGCTTTTGACTGGCGGAATTTCCAGCAGGAATACCGGGACTACCTGGACCTGGCCAAACTGCTTCAGCTCATGCCTGTTATAGGCGCCGCCGTAGGTGCCGTAGTGAATCACCGGCTCACGGAAAAACTGGGCAAAGCAGCGATGAATGCCTATCGTATGAGACTGTCTGCCGATTAAAAACTCTATTTCATATCTTTACCACCATCTTCACTCACTCAAAACTGCATTACATGACCAAGTACAATGAAATCTTCGAGAACAACCGTCTTTGGGTTGCTCAGAAAACGGCAGGCGATACAGACTTCTTCAAAAAACTGGCTAAGGAACAAAACCCGGATTACCTGTACATAGGATGCAGTGACAGCAGGGTACCCACCAACGAGATCATGGGACTGGATGCAGGCGAGGTGTTTGTACACCGCAACGTGGCCAACCTGGTGAATAACATTGACCTCAACGTGATGTCTACTATCAACTACGCAGTAAGACACCTGCAGGTGAAACACATCATCGTTTGCGGCCATTACAATTGCGGAGGCGTAAAAGCGGCCATGCAGGCAGCAGACCTGGGCATACTCAATCCCTGGCTGCGTAATATACGCGACGTATACCGCCTGCACAGAGTGGAACTGGACGCGATAGAAGATGATCATGCCCGTTTCAACCGGCTGGTAGAACTGAACGTACAGGAACAATGCGTGAACGTGATCAAAACAGCGGCCGTACAGCAATCTTATTATGAGAACCACTACCCTACCGTACATGGATGGGTATACGATCTTTACTCAGGAAACCTGATAGACCTGAACATAGATTTTGAAGGCGTACTGCACAACATACAGGAGATATACGACCTGACAGGAAAAGGACTGATGAAAAAGAAAGAAAAATGACAGGACCAATAGGTGTATTTGATTCAGGGTATGGCGGACTGACCGTACTGAAAGAGATCATAGCAGCATTACCTGAATATGATTATATCTACCTGGGCGATAATGCCCGTGCACCGTATGGCAACCGGGGGTTTGAAACCATACATGCCTACACGCTGGAATGTGTACAGCATCTCTTCAGCATGGGCTGCCCCCTGGTAATACTTGCCTGCAATACCGCGTCTGCCAAAGCCCTGCGTACCATACAACAGAAAGACCTGCCGCATATAGCGCCGGACCGCAGAGTACTGGGAGTGATACGTCCTACCACAGAAATGGTGGGAACGCTCACACAAACAGGCGAAGTAGGAATACTGGCCACCCAAGGTACTGTCAGCTCACAATCCTACCCGATAGAGATCAAAAAGTTCTTCCCTCATGTAAATGTGCATCAACTGGCTTGTCCTATGTGGGTACCGTTGATAGAGAACAACGAGGCTGACAGCGAAGGAGCGGATTATTTTGTAAAGAAATATCTTGACCAGATACTGGCGGGTGCACCGGATATAGATACCCTGGTGCTGGCGTGTACACACTATCCTATCCTGACAAGGAAGATCCGGCAGTTCCTGCCTGGAGGAATCACATTATTATCCCAGGGAAAGATAGTGGCTCATAGTTTGAAGGATTACCTGCAAAGGCATCCGGAAATGGAGGTGAGATTGAGTAAGGGGGGAAGGAGGAAATTTTTTACTACTGATGATCCGCTGATCTTTGAGAAGCTGACGCAGATATTTTTTGGGGAGACAGTGAAAACTGAGTACCTGGAACATGAGATGTAAAATTTGCAAAAAAAATGAGTTTTGCCTTCGGCAAAACTCATTTTTTTTATGGGGGGATTTGGCCTGCGGCCGACTATATTTTAAGAAAAAGATTTAGCCTACCGCTTTTTTGAATGAAGGCATTTGGCCTGCGGCCAGTAATTATTTCTCTTCAAGTCCTAACAGGAACGCATATTGCAAAGCAACGTCTTCCAGCGGCTTAAACCTGCCGGAAGCCCCGCCATGGCCTGCTTCCATATTGGTATGCAGCAGCAGTAAATTCTTATCTGTTTTCAGCTCACGCAGTTTAGCCACCCATTTTGCCGGCTCCCAGTACTGTACCTGTGAATCGTGCAGGCCGGTAGTAACAAGCATGTTCGGATAGGCATGCGCTTTTACATTATCGTACGGGGAGTATTGCTTCATGTACTCATAAGAATCCTTGTTCTTTGGATTGCCCCACTCATCAAATTCTCCCGTGGTCAAAGGGATACTTTCATCCAGCATGGTGGTCAGCACATCTACAAAAGGTACCGCAGCCACTACGCCTTTCCATAATCCCGGACGCATATTCACTACCGCGCCCATAAGCAATCCGCCAGCGCTGCCACCCATAGCATACAGGTGAGAGCTGTCAGTATAATGCTGCGCTACCAGGTAATCAGCACAATCAATGAAGTCAGTAAAAGTGTTCATCTTTTTGAACAGCTTTCCATCTTCATACCATTGCCTTCCCATTTCCTCACCACCCCTGATATGAGCTATTGCATAGGCAAAGCCCCTGTCCAGCAGACTGAGACGGTTACTGTTGAAACCGGGTTCCACACTGAAACCATAAGAGCCATAGCCATACAGTAACAGCGGCTTTTTACCGTTCTTCTCAAAACCTTTTTTATATACTATGGAAACAGGTACTTTCACGCCGTCCCTTGCTGTAACGTACAGTCTTTCTGTTACATAATCCTTCGGATCATAACCTCCCAGCACTTCCTGCCTTTTACGCAGTTCATTTGTTTTTGCATCCATGTCATAATCATACGTGGATACGGGAGTTGTCATGGAAGCGTAGGTGTAACGCAGCGTTTTTGTATCAAATTCAGGATTTACGGAGATAGACGCTACATAAGCAGGTTCTTCAAAATGCAGATAGTGATCTGCCTTTGTGCGGGTATTGATAACACGCAGCTGTGTCAGCCCGTTCTTCCTTTCACTGAGCACCAGGTGTTCGCGGAACAATTCTATGCCCTGCAGCAGCACATCTGTACGGTGAGGGATGACCTCTTTCCAGTTACTCCGCTCTGTTTTATCCTGTGGGCATTGCATAAGGCGGAAGTTCACCGCTTCCCAGTTGGTAACGATGTAGAACTGGTTATCCTGGTGATCTATATCGTAGAGCATGTCTTTCTGCCTGGGCTGGAAAACGCGGAAAGCATCATCAGGTTTAGACGCATCCAGTACGCGGAACTCGGAAGATAAAGTACTGCTGCTTTCTATCATGATGAACTTACCGGATTTGCTGCGGTAGGTCCTGGTAGTATAGGTTTCATCCTTCTCTGTAAAGATATCTTTGTCTTTCGCGGCATCCGTACCTGCCGTATGGCGTTTAATACGTTCTTCCCTGAGTGTTACGGGATTTTTCACCGTATAGAAGAAGGTCTTATTATCACTTGCCCATGCTACGCTACCGGAAGTTTCGGCTATGGTTTCCGGCAACAGTTCTCCTGTTTGCAGGTTTTTGATATAGATAGTGTATTTACGGCGGCTTACCGTATCAACACCATAAGCCAGCCACAGACCGTCAGGGCTTACTGTAAGGCCGCCTACCTGGTAATAGTCATGCCCCAGAGCCAGTACATTCACATCCAGGATGATCTCTTCAGTAGCTTCCAGGCTGCCTTTCTTGCGGCAGTACACCGGGTACTCCTTTCCCTGCGTATAACGGGTGTAGTAATAGTATCCTTCTTTGAGATAAGGTACGCTTGCATCTGTTTCCATGATACGGCCGCGCATTTCGTCGTACAGCTTTTGCCGTAGTTTGGCAAACGGCTTCATAATGGTGTCCAGGTAAGCGTTTTCTGCTTTCAGGTAACTGATGACACGCGGATCGTTCCTGTCGTTCATCCAATAGTACTTATCTATCCTGGTATCTCCGTGAATGGTCATTGCGGTATCTATCTGTTCCGCAACGGGTGGTTTTATTGTTGATATA
This sequence comes from Chitinophaga tropicalis, assembly GCF_009758205.1. GTDB lineage: Bacteria > Bacteroidota > Bacteroidia > Chitinophagales > Chitinophagaceae > Chitinophaga > Chitinophaga tropicalis. Next base: position 124,899 of record NZ_WRXN01000014.1, on the reverse strand, counting down.
ACTTCTTCCGGCATCTTCTTATTATTTTCCTTACAGGCAAACAGGCCCATGCCTGACAACATTATGCAAAATGCAGCGGCTCTTCTCATAGGTGACAAATTGATGCTACGAATGTAATGTTATCCTGTTAGACAATCTGCATTTTTTCTGCATCCCATTTAAGCGGTTCCCGGCGGAAATAGCTTTCGTTGGTAAGCAGCGCCGGACCGGCTGCACGCAATCCGAAGGAAGCATCTTCCACAACGGGTTTGCCACTACGCATGGATTCAAAGAAATTGATGAAATGGTCCAGCCGGGAATCATAACCCTGCGGAGCCCTGTAACTATTCTCTGATACCTGTGCAGGCTTTCTTTGTTCATCCGTATATTTTGCGTTGTATTGCTTTACAAATGTTTCCTGCATGTCTTTGGTGAAGGTGTTGTAGGTATCCCATCCTCCATAGCCTGGTGCTTCCGGCAGCCGGTGCTTTTTGATACGGAAGTCTTCCCATCCCAGTTCCATCACACCTTCTGTACCAATGAGGCGGGTATATTCCCCTCCCCCGCTGCCATCTGCGAAGTTGACGCGTAAGGTCATCTGAAAAGCCGGATGCTGTTTGGTTTCAGGGTAATCGAAAATGGCTACCACTACATCGGGTACATCCCTTCCATCTTTCCATTGTACCAGGTTACCACTGGCATAAACGCGTTCCGGTCCGAGAGAGCCGGTAATAAAATGCAGGCCGGATATCAGGTGTACGAACAGATCTCCCGGAATACCGGTACCATAGGCCCTGTAGTTGCGCCAGCGGAAGAAACGTACGGGATCGAAGGGGACTTTGGCAGTATCTTTCAGGAAGGCATCAAAATCAAGTGTTTGCGGGGAGGCATCAGGAGGTATGGAGTATTGCCATGCGCCCAGGGCATCGTGGCGGTCCATACGGGCCTCAACAACGTTGAGCCGGCCTATCTCTCCTGCCAGGTAACGTTTGCGGGCTTCTGCCAGGGAAACGCTGCTTACACGCTGGCTCCCTACCTGGAATACGGCTTTGGTCCGTTGCTGAGTGGCTATTACCTTATGCCCTTCTGCTATCTGCTGTACCATAGGCTTTTCACAGTACACGGCCTTGCCTTTTTCCATGGCGTCTATAGAGATAGTATCATGCCAGTGGTCAGGTGTGGCTACTATCACGGCATCTATATCTTTCCTGTTGAGCAGTTCCCGGTAATCGCGCGTGGTGAAGATATTATTGCCGTAAACTTCTTTTACTTTGGCCAGGTGACCGTCGTAAAGGTCTGCAGCGGCTACGAATTCCACACCGGGTACTTTCAGGGCGGTCTGTACATCGCCAAAGCCCATAATGCCCATGCCTATACAGCCAATGCGGATCTTATCGTTGGCAGAGATGCGGGTAACGGGTTGAAGGATGTGTGCATGTTCCATGCTCATTGCAGCGAGGGGACCTGCTCCCAATATAGCTGCGGTTGTACCTCCCAGGTTACGGAGGAATTTTCTTCTGGAGTGATTGGACATAACGTAGATGGGTTTGTAAACAAGATACAAAAAAATAAAGAGCGGCAATTGCTCTAAAAAAAGAGGGTTTTGCCTTCGGCAAAACCCTCTTTTTAGTGATGTTTAGCTAGCCTGTGGCCAGCCAGATAATTATTTCTCGTACGTAAAACCGGCAGCGATAAACTCACGGTTCAGACGTGCAATATTTGTCAGAGAGATCTCTTTCGGACATTCAGCTTCACAGGCGCCGGTATTGGTACAGCTACCAAAACCTTCCTTATCCATCTGAGCCAGCATATTCAGTACCCTTGTTTTCTTTTCAGGCTGTCCCTGAGGCAGTAATGCCAGCTGGGAAACTTTAGCAGAAACGAAGAGCATAGCAGAAGAGTTCTTACAAGCCGCTACGCAGGCGCCGCAACCGATACATGCTGCTGCTGCGAAAGCCTCATCAGCTTTATCTTTCGGGATCAGGATGCTGTTAGCGTCCTGGGCGTTGCCAGTATTTACAGAAACGAAACCACCAGCTTCTATGATACGGTCAAATGCGCCCCTGTCTACGGTCAGGTCTCTCACAACAGGGAAAGAACCGGCTCTCCAGGGTTCAACGGTGATGGTATCACCGTCTTTGAACGCACGCATGTGCAGCTGACAGGTAGTAGTACCCTGCCATGGGCCATGTGCACGACCGTTAATATGCATGGAACACATACCGCAGATACCTTCGCGGCAATCGTGGTCAAACGCTATCGGATCTTTACCTTCATTGATCAGGCGCTCGTTCAGCACGTCAAACATTTCCAGGAATGACATTTCGGAGGAAATGCCGGGCACCTGGTAAGTTTCAAAATTTCCCTGAGCGTCTTTATTTTTTTGTCTCCACACTTTCAGTGTGAGATTCATATTATAATGTTCCATATCAGTTGGACTATTATTGTTCTTGAATATTATTTGTAGCTACGCTGTGTTGGTTTACATTCAACAAATTCCAGCATTTCTTTATGCAGCTCGAACTGGCTCTCACCTTTATATTCCCATGCAGCTACGTAGCTAAAGTTTTCGTCATCGCGTTGTGCTTCACCATCTTCGGTCTGTGATTCTTCACGGAAGTGGCCACCACAGGATTCACGGCGGTTCAGGGCATCTACGCACATCAGCTCACCCAGTTCCAGGAAGTCAGCCACACGACCGGCTTTTTCCAGTTCGGGGTTGAACTCGTTGGCTTCACCCGGAATGCGTACATCTTTCCAGAATTCAGCGCGCAGCTGCTGGATTTCTTTGATGGCTTCTTTCAGACCGGCTTCGTTACGGGCCATACCGCATTTATCCCACATGATCTTACCCAGTTTCTTGTGGAAGTGGTCTACAGATTTAGTACCCTTGATGCTCATCAGTTTATTGATAGTATCCTGTACATTCTTCTCTGCTTCAACGAAAGCAGGATGGTCTGTAGAGATAGCTTTGGTGCGGATATCGTCTGCCAGGTAGTTACCCAGGGTGTAAGGAATAACGAAGTAACCGTCTGCCAGGCCCTGCATGAGCGCCGAAGCACCCAGGCGGTTAGCGCCGTGATCAGAGAAGTTAGCTTCACCCAGTGCATACAGGCCGGTGATGGAGGTCATCAGTTCATAATCCACCCAGAGACCGCCCATGGTATAGTGTACTGCAGGATATATCCTCATGGGCACTTCATATGGGTTTTCGCCGGTGATCTTGGCGTACATATCGAAGAGGTTACCGTATTTCTCGGCTACTACTTCTTTACCCAGTTTGCGAACAGTTTCTGCGTCAGGGTTAGCGATCTGCCTTTTACCGGCTTCGATCTTACCATAACGTTCTATTGCTGCGGCATAATCCAGGTATACTGCCTGCCTGGAGCTGCCTACGCCGTAGCCGGCGTCGCATCTTTCCTTGGCAGCGCGGGAAGCCACGTCACGTGGTACCAGGTTACCGAAGGCAGGATATCTTCTTTCCAGGTAATAGTCCCTTTCATCTTCAGGGATATCGGCTGGTTTGCGGTTATCGTTCTGTTTTTTAGGCACCCAGATACGTCCGTCGTTACGCAGTGATTCAGACATCAGTGTCAGTTTGGACTGATGATCGCCGGAAACGGGGATACAGGTAGGGTGTATCTGCGTATAGCAGGGATTGCCGAAGAAAGCGCCTTTGCGGGTAGCTTTCCAGGCGGCTGTAACGTTAGAGCCCATTGCGTTGGTAGACAGGTAGAACACGTTACCATAACCACCGCTGCAGAGCAGTACGGCGTGGCCGAAGTGACGTTCCAGTTTACCGGTAATGAGATCGCGGGCAATGATACCACGGGCTTTACCGTCTACGATCACTACGTCCAGCATTTCATGGCGGTTGTACATTTTCACGTTACCCAGGGCTACCTGGCGCTCCAGTGCGGAGTATGCGCCTAACAGCAGCTGCTGACCGGTCTGACCGGCAGCGTAAAAGGTACGCTGTACCTGTGTACCACCAAAAGAGCGGTTGCTGAGCAATCCGCCATATTCGCGCGCAAAGGGAACACCCTGTGCCACGCATTGGTCTATAATATTGCCACTTACCTCAGCCAGGCGATGCACGTTTGCTTCGCGGGCGCGGTAGTCGCCACCTTTTACAGTATCATAGAACAGACGGAACACTGAGTCACCGTCGTTCTGGTAGTTCTTAGCAGCATTGATACCACCCTGCGCAGCAATACTGTGCGCACGGCGCGGACTGTCCTGGAAACAGAAAGCTTTTACTTTATAGCCTAACTCTCCCAAAGATGCAGCGGCAGAAGCCCCTGCCAGACCGGTACCTACTATGATCACCTCCATGTTGCGCTTGTTAGCCGGGTTCACCAGCTTACAATGCCCCTTATAATATTCCCATTTATCGTTTAATGAACCGGCAGGAATTTTTGAGTTCAACATATACTTACTTTACTGAGATTATTTGAAATAGATAACTAAGGGAATGATGGCAAAGCCAACAGGGATGATGATCCCGAACACCCATACGCCTATAAAATTGATAAGGCCGTTGTACTTAACGTGATTGAGACCGAAGGTCTGGAAAGCACTCTTGAAACCGTGGATCAGGTGGAAAGAAAGCCCGATCATGCCTATCACATATAGGATCACTACCCATAATTCCTTGAATGCCTCATTGGTAGCCAGGTACAGGTCCTTGTAAGTCTCGCCTTTATAAGTAGCTTCAGGCAGTTCTCCATAGTGCATTCTCCACCAGAAATCTTTCAGGTGAATGATCAGGAAAACCAGCAGGATACTCCCCATAATAGCCATCTGGCGGCTAAACCAGGAAGATGTCTGGTTACCGGGATTGATAGCATACTTTACCGGACGTGCTGCCCTGTTTTTGAATGTAAGCTGTAAGGCAATAAACGCATGCAGGAGAATAACAACCTTCAGACCCCAGGCAATAAACTGGATCAGGCTGTTGTGGCTCATGAATGTGGCATACACGTTAAAAGCCTCGCCTCCATCGTTGTAGAGTAACTGAATATTACCTGCCAGATGCACTATAACAAAGCTGCAAAGAAAAAGGCCGGTAGCACCCACTAATAATTTTTTACCGATAGAGGTATTAAAGAACTGTGACCACTTCATAAGTAAAATTCTAAGCTTCCTAAAAGATAAAAAAGATAAATATGATGATATTTCCGATATATCGCGCAAATTTAGCGCAGGAAAAATTAAATCCAAATGATATTTCTCAGTTTTTGAGACATTAAAAGGCCGGGAGACCACTATTTGTCCCTGTTTTTCCGTGGAATGAAACACCTGGATATCACTATTCTAATCTGCGCATCATAACGTTGTCTACCATGTTGTATAGATGTTGTGGCTGATAAGTACGCCACTTTTCAATATCGAGGAGGTGTACATAATGGTCCAGATGCGCCCGCTCAAATTCCTGCCTGGTCTGTTCCGGCATATTGAGGCTTACTATCCAGCCTCCGTCATCACGGATATCGTCCCACCACTCTTCATAATAGCAATCGTCTGAGGAGTGAAAGTTCATTACATTCTCAGTGATCAGTATAAATTTATTGATACCGTTGGAGATCATGATATCTATCACATCTCTTTTCAGTGTCATGATATCATTCTCGATACAGTCATTCCACTCTCCCAGTACTTCTATGATGGCGAAATTGAACTGGTAATCTGAAAAAAGGATCTTCAGATAAAGGTTACGGGAACCGAATTCGTCCCACTGAGGGTGTACATAGTAATTATACACTGTATTGGTAAAGGTAAACTCGCTATATTCCCTGCCGTAGAAGGGTGACAGCTCATCATCCTCCGCTGTGTATAAATGCCGCCAGTTATAAAAGGGTTCTATATCATGCATGTCACTCTAAAAGCTAGTTCCTGGAAATGTCGTTTCTACAAATTTCGGGGGAAAACTCCAAAAATAGAAACGTGGCATTTCTGGAAAAAGTCGTAACTATACATAGTCTTCAATAGCCTTTCTCACGCTACCGGCCTTGAGCAGCAAAGCTTTTGCCTTCTCATAATCTGTCAGTGACAGTTTTTCCATCAGCATCTTCACACCTCTGTCTACCAGCTTATCATTGCTCAGCTGCATGTTCACCATTTTATTGTCCTCTACGCGGCCCAGTTGTATCATTACAGCGGTAGAGATCATGTTGAGCACCAGTTTCTGGGCAGTGCCGCTTTTCATGCGGGTGCTGCCGGTAATGAATTCCGGTCCTACCACTACTTCTATGGGGAAGTCTGCTTCGGCAGATAAGGGGGCATCGGGATTACAGCAGATACTGCCGGTTACAATACCTACCTGGCGGCACTTGTGCAGTGCACCTATTACATATGGAGTGGTGCCGCTGGCGGCGATGCCCACTACTACGTCCTTTTCTGTGATGTTACATTCCTGGAGGTCTTTCCAGCCCTGTTCCCTGTCATCTTCGGCAAACTCTACCGCTTTGCGGATAGCGGCGTCTCCTCCGGCAATCAATCCTATTACCAGCCCATGAGGTACCCCGAAAGTAGGCGGGCATTCGGAAGCATCCACAATTCCCAGTCGCCCGCTGGTGCCTGCTCCCAGGTAAAACAGCCGTCCGCCGGCCAGCATTTTATCTGTTATGGCGGTGACCAGTTTCTCTATCTGCGGCAGTACTTTCTCTACGGCTGCCGGTACGCTGTTATCTTCTTTGTTAATGTTGCTCAATACCTCCTGCACGCTCATTTTCTCCAGGTGGCGATAGCGTGACGTCTGCTCTGTTATTCTCTGAAAAGACATTTAGTTGCGGATTTGATTATTGATGATATGCCACCAGTCCTTCCATCGGACTATGCAATATCCTCCCCAGTTGCAGTTCATACAGTTCACATAACTCTTTCAGGATATCCCTGAAGTTCCAGGCAATGCTCCCGGTAAAGTGCAAAGGGTGTGTCCAGCTTTCGCTGTATTTATAAATATGATTGAAGAAAAATTCGTTCAGGCAGTCTTCCAGTATGTTCTCTATCATGTAATGGCCCCGGTTCTCTCCCAGGAACTTTGCGAACCCTGCCAGGTAGCGGTTAGGCATTGGCTTGCGGTATACATTTTCCAGTATTTCTTCGTGGCTGGTATTATACTGGGCGTCAAAACGGGCTCTCAGCTCTTCATCAAAGGAGTTGTAAAGGTAATACTGCAGGAGCTTTTTGCCCAATTGGGTGCCGGCGCCTTCGTCTCCCAGTACATAACCCAGCCCGGGATTATTCTTGGTTATCTCAGTACCATTATAAAAGCAGGAATTGGAACCGGTACCCAGGATGCTGGCTACGCCAGGCTCCCGTCCGCATAATGCCCTGGCGGCTCCCATCAGGTCATGCTTTACCTCTATTCCTGACACCGGCCAGACTGCTTTCAGGGCGCTTTCCACGATCTGTACGCTTTTCCGCTGTAAACAGCCGGTACCATAGTAGTGGATCTCGTCTATCTGCACATCCGGTGGCAGCTGGGGTAGCAACTCCTTCTCGATCAACTCCCTGATCTGCTGTGTGTCCAGGAAATAGGGACTGATACCATGCGTCTTGTAATGCCCTGTTTCCCGGGCCCCCAGTAAACACCAATCAGCCTTGGTGGATCCGCTGTCTGCGATTAGCTGTACTTTCATGTCACATCCGTTGAAGGTTGAGGTTTATTATACTATTTTTGCCACAAGTTAAATAAATAGCTACAAGTTACAAGCTACCTTGCAGCTGTTTTCAATACATGATTATGTCGAACAGGAAACTGAATGTTTTTTTGCCCATCTTATTCGCGATAGTACTGGCTTTAGGGATGTATCTCGGGCATAAAATGCCGGGAGCTAACACAGGGGCGCAAACGCTTTTATTCAGCAGAGGCGCCCGGGCTCCGTTACAGGAAGTGATGGACCTCCTGAAGTTCAAATACGTTGATACCTTGCAGGTAGCTGACCTCCAGCAGGAAGCTATTGAAGGACTGCTCAGCCACCTGGACCCTCATTCCGTATATATTCCTCCCTCCCACCTGCAGGAAGTGAATGAAGACCTGGAAGGAAGGTTCCAGGGCATAGGTGTGGAATTCAATATCATTGCCGACACTGTTAATGTAATATCTGTAGTGGCAGGCGGCCCCTCTGAAACGGCAGGGGTACAGTCAGGCGATAAGATCATTAAAGTGAACGACACCCTTGTAGCAGGCAATGGCATCTCTGCAGAAAAGATCCGTAAGCTGCTGCGCGGCCCGAAAAACTCCAAAGTACAGGTAACTATGCTGCGCAAGCAGAAAATGCTGCCTATCCAGATCATCCGCGGCGATATTCCTTTATACAGCATAGATGCCAGCTATATGGCCACTCCGCAGATCGGCTATATCAAGATCAGCAAATTTGCCGGCACCACCTACCAGGAGTTTATGGATGCTATCCGCAAACTGGAAAAGGCAGGTATGACCAAACTGGTTGTAGATCTGCGCCAGAACCCGGGAGGTTATCTTGATGCCGCTACCCGTATTGCAGATGAACTGCTGGATGACAATAAGCTGATACTTTACACTAAAGGCCAAAGCTACCCCCGTACAGATTATAAATGCGAGAAACCAGGATTGTTTGAGAAAGGAGAACTGGCCATCCTGACAGATGAAGGTTCTGCCAGCGCCAGTGAGATCCTGGCGGGAGCTGTACAGGACTGGGACCGCGGTACTATAATTGGCAGGCGGACTTTTGGTAAGGGGCTGGTGCAGGAACAGTTTGACCTGAGCAATGGCGGCGCCCTGCGACTGACAATAGCTCGTTACTATATTCCTTCCGGCAGGAGTATACAGAAGTCTTATGCCAATGGCAGAGAGGCTTATGATGAAGATATACTGAACAGGTTCAATCATGGTGAGTTTGTCAGTAAAGACAGCATACATCCGTTGGATACTGTTCCTTATAAAACTGCAGGCGGGCGGATAGTATATGGTGGCGGCGGTATCACTCCCGATATTTTCATACCTTTCGATACCAGCCGTTTCTCCAATATACTGACCGGCATGTACTCCCGTAATACTTTCAGCAACTTTGCGTACCAGTATTACAATTCACACAGGGAAGATTTCAGCCGGTATAAAGATCCTACCCAGTTCACTAACCAGTTCCAGGTAAGTAATGAGTTGTATAACAGTTATAAGAGCTTTGCGGCGAAAGATAGTATTCGGGGTATTGAAAACATTAAACCACGGGACGAAGCTGAGATCAAAAGCCGGATTAAAGCGTTGCTGGCAAGGCAGATATGGAGTTATGCAGGGTTTTACCAGTCTTTGAATAAAGATGATGAGATGATGAGGAAGGCGATTGAGGTGTTGAATAATAATACGCCGTTGAAATAATTTGAAATATTTATCTATTGAAAAGGTGTTTCCTGTCTTCCTTAAAAGAAGCAAGAAACACTTTTTCAATTAGCATTGTTCCTTCCGGTACTGATACTGCTCAGGATACTGGTTTACGAATAGTAAACTCTATAGGAGAAAGCATATAAACTTCATCTTTCAATCCTGGTATAATAAGGCCCTTTGAGAGCTCCGCAAATACATTCATAGGGGTAGTTGTTCCACAAGTCTTATCAAAGTAATATACAATAGGCAGAACAATAACATATTCCTTTTCTTCTTTTATAGCAGGAAATATTTTTCCCCAATTAGTTTGCTGATATACTGTATGTTCCTTCTCAAGGACTTCAATCAGAGCCGCCGAGCAATTTTCAGAATACAATATCTTCTCTATTTTTTTTTCTTTAAAACACACCGCAATTGATATCACTGATGGCTTGCAAGTATAGGCCTCTGCAGTAGGCAGGTAGAAATTCTTTATAAAACTCCGTTGAAAACGGGTTATCTCAGTAGAATCTTCCGAAAATACAGCCGCATTAGCCGAAAAGAGTGAACTATAGAAAAAAATTAATAAAAGTATATTTCTCATATTGAATTAATTACAAGATACTCCGGATGTTCCATTTTTATATGCCTGATTTATGCTGACTATCGAATTAGCTGCCGATGGATTAGTTCTTACTAATTCACTCCATGTATATGTATGCTGCAAGCCACCATATGCAAGTGCATTTGCATCATTTTCACTTATTGAAGGATAAAGAGATCTTACAGCAGTTGCAATCTGATCTCTGTAATACAGAGCCATTTCATCATGCTCCAGAACAGGATCAATATTCTTTGTTGCGAAATAGGCATGTAGTATCTCATGAAATATAGTCGCCGCAATGTATTCTTTCGAAGCATTCTGTAAAGCATCGATATTCAGATCAACCAGATAATTAGCCATTCCATTTGAACTGGATACGTTTGTAGTTGCATCTGTCTGTGTAGAACCATAATGAGAATCGATAAATGAAATATTTATCAAATCTGTCTGGTTAAAAGTCTGTAATAAAATTAAAGAAATAGCTGCTTGTAAATGCCCTTTGCTTATAGAGTCTACAACTTCAGAAAAACAAGGAGTATTTACTCCGTTCGTAATATCTCTGAATTCCACCCAATTATTTTCACCTACTCCCTCATACTCCGGGTCTGCATTATCTTCTGTATCAGGACCATCAGGAGGACCTCCTCCTGGATTTTCTGCTGAACCAGTCAAATCGATACAGGTTTGAATGGCATAGCTATTGGTACAACTTAATTGCTGTCCATTATAATATACACAATAATAATAATTAGTTATCCAGCAATAAGTCAGGCTTCCATAATCTGCGGCCATATAATCACCACTAGCTAATCTTACTGCATCTCCCTTATAACGCTTACCGTCAACGTACTTAAAAGATTTTAACAGCTCTCCTGACCAGCTTTCTATAAGGATACTACCCGAAAATGTTTTTTTTGCAGTAGTGATATTTTCCGGCTGTTTATAAACAACTTCTGCATGGATCTTTTGTAAAGAGTCTCTGTAAAAGACCAGAAAAGTATTTCTACGCATGTCAAACTTAGTCTTTCCATTGTCTCTACTGGCGTAGAATGGTTTGTCAAAATCAACCGGGATTACTACCAATTGTTTACCGGCTATCTGAGAGTAAGCCTTATTCCAGTCTACTTGTTTATGAACCGCATTCTTAATCCTTGCAGTAATAGGCAATACCTCCGCTTCAAAAAACTTTTTAGCATCAGCTACTGAAATCGAATTCTCTGATGATTGAAGATCTTCTTTATTACTCTCTTTTTGACAAGCCACTAAAAATAGTGTGATGAACACAGCACATAAAATGGGTAAAACAATTCTTCTCATAGGTAACAAAACACGTTAACAATTTTTTTTATACTGCAAAAACTGGCAGTTAAGGATCAAAAATAACAAAAAATAGAATTCAATATCCTTTAAGTGAATTATAAACAAAAAAACGCCATATAATAAATCAGAACAGCTAATAACTCTTAACAAAACACTTCTCAAAATAAAGGGGGCTATAGCCCCCTTTATTAAAACAAAAAACCGCCCTGTAAAACAGGACGGCTAATAATTCTTAACAAAACACAATTAGTGTTTTGCTTCAGCAGCAGGAGCAGCAGCTGTATCAGCTACCTGAGCAGCAGCAGTATCAACTGTTGCAGCAGCAGTGTCAACTGTTGCAGGAGCAGCAGCAGCAGTATCTACAGCAGATTCAGTAGCAGTAGAATCAGTAGTTGTAGTAGATGCACCACCGTTGCAAGCAACGAAGAACAGACCAGCAGCAGCTGCTAAGAAGAATAATTTTTTCATGCTTTTGTTTGTTTTAAAAGTTGCGCAAAGGTATAGTTATTTTTAATTATAGAACAATACTATATTAAAAATTCACCTTTATTTCTTTCTGAAAAACAGTTTTACAGGTACTCCTTCAAAATCGAAGTTGCTACGCAATTGATTTTCAAGATAATTTTTATACGGTTGCTTCACATCGTCCGGGAGGTTGCAGAAAAATGCAAAAGCCGGTGTGAATGTTGGCAGCTGTGTTACATACTTGATACGGACAGGAATACCTCTTACTACCGGCGGGTGATAAGATTCTATTGCCTTGAGCATCACTTCGTTCAGCTTGGAAGTAGGTACTTTGCGCTGGCGGTTCTCGTACACGCGCAGGGCTTCTTCTATAGCTTTGAAGATACGCTGCTTCTCCATTACGGAAGTAAAGATGATAGGCACATCAGAAAACGGCGCCAGGCGGCTCTTTAACTCCTTTTCATAATCACGGGCTGTATTGGTGCTCTTATCTTCTATCAGGTCCCACTTATTCACCAGCACTACCAGGCCTTTACCTTTACGGCCGGCCAGGCTGAAGATGTTGAGGTCCTGCCCTGTAATGCCTTTGGTAGCATCCAGCAGCAGCAGACATACATCCGCTTCATCCATCGCTTTGATGGCGCGGATCACGGAGTAAAATTCCAGGTCTTCCTGTACTTTTGTTTTACGGCGGATACCAGCCGTATCAATCAGTATGAAGTCCTTCTGGAACATTTTATAGTGTGTGTGAATGGTATCGCGGGTTGTACCGGGAATATCGGAAACTATGTTCCTCTCCTCTCCTATCAACGCATTCAGCAGGGATGACTTACCTACGTTAGGCTGACCAATGATCGCTATCTTGGGGATTTTCACACTTTCTTCCGTCTCTTTTTCTGCTTCTTCCTCTTCAGGTATCAGCGCCGCTACTTCATCGAGCAGTTCTCCGCCACCACTGCCGCTCATAGAAGACATGAAGAATACTTTCTCAAACCCCAGGCTGTAAAATTCTGTAGCTTCCAGCTGACGGGTGGCGTTATCTACTTTGTTCACCACCAGGAAAACCGGTTTTGAGGAACGGCGCAGCATATCAGCCATGTCTGAATCCAGGTCAGTGATGCCTGTGGCAACGTCGCACATAAATAACAGGAGGTTAGCTTCTTCCATTGCTATTTTTACCTGTTTGCGTATTTCACGCTCAAATATATCTTCACTCCTGGATACAAAACCACCGGTGTCAATTACGTTGAAAGTCTTGCCGTTCCAGTCGGCTACTCCATACTGGCGGTCGCGCGTAACGCCGCTCACATCATCCACAATGGCTTTACGCTGTTCCAGCAAACGGTTAAAAAGGGTTGATTTCCCAACGTTGGGGCGCCCTACGATTGCTACTGTAAATCCTGCCATAATCTTTTAAAAAATTAAATCGTGTTCCACCGGAATACTAATACCCGTATTCCTTCAAATAAATATCATTATCCCTCCACTTACCACGCACTTTCACAAAGAGCTCCAGGAATACCTTCCGGCCAATAAAGGCTTCAATATCCTGGCGTGCCAGCGTACCGATCTTTTTGATGGAGGCGCCTTTATCTCCCAGTATAATAGCTTTCTGGGTTTCCCTGGTCACAATGATCTCTGCAGATATTTTGGTCAGGGTATCCTTTTCCTGGAACTGGGTAACTGCAACGGCCGTATGATAGGGGATCTCTTCGTCAAACAGCTGGAAGATCTTTTCGCGGATGATCTCGGCTACAAAAAATCGTGTAGACTTATCTGTTAAAGTATCTTCCGGATAGAAGGGCTCGCTTTCAGGCAGCATTGCCACAATGCTTTCCAGCAGGGCGGGGATACCTTTCTGCTGTAAGGCAGAGATGACCAGCACTTTCTGTGCCTTTCCCCACTCTTCACACTGTTTTACCAGGGCATCCAGCTCTTCCTTCATCATGGTGTCTGACTTGTTAATAACCAGAATGCTCTTCGCTTTCAGTTTTAACGAGCCAAACAGTTCAAGGTTTTCCTGTACGTTGTCTCTTGCATCCATTATCAGCATGGCTACATCAGCATCTTCGAGGGCAGATTTGACAGCGCCCATCATCTTTTCGTGCAGCCGGTAACGGGGATCAATGATACCGGGGGTATCTGAGAATACGATCTGGTATTCCGGCGTGGTAACCACACCTGTGATACGATGCCTGGTAGTTTGCACCTTCGGGGATACAATAGCCAGCTTTTCACCCACAAGGGCGTTCATGAGGGTGCTTTTCCCTGCATTGGCCTTTCCGAAGATATTTACAAAACCAGCTTTGTGCATGTACTACGAATTTCCTGAACTTCCTGAAATAAAAAAAGCCGAATCACTTCGGCTTTTTTCGTGCTATGTTAGTAGCGAGGAGAGGATTCGAACCCCTGACCTTCGGGTTATGAGCCCGACGAGCTACCTCTGCTCTACCTCGCAATGAGGGTGCAAAGATAGGATTTAAATTATTCCCGCCAAATCTTTTTTTTAAAAAATGAAAAAGTTTTTGAACGCAGGAGTCCGGCTCTCTTTTCTGAATGACTGATAAGCTCTGCTGTATAGAAGTAACAGCAGGGTCAACATTCTTTTCAGAATGGCAGGTCCTCATTTACTTCTTCTTCCTGCCCGGGAACAACCAGTTCATCTTTTTTCTTTCCGCTCAATAATTGCAGACCGAACACATGCAGCTTTAATGCGGCCATGCGTTCTCCTTCCCTGCTATCATACATTTCCAGGGAGGGTTTGCCATCAATGTACACCTGTGTGCCTTTTGTCAGGTAAGGACCTACCTTTTCATGTTCCCAGTAAGCACAATCGATCCAGATCGTTCTTTCCTGCTGCTGACCGTACTGGTCTTTAAAGCGTTCTGTGTGCGCTACGCGGAAGTTCAGCACTGCTTTTCCGTTGACGTTCTTCTGAATGGCATCATGCCCGAGATGCCCGATAAACTGAAGTCTGATCATGTGGTATGATTTAACAGGTTAACAAAAAAATAAATCAGCGGAGTTTCAGTTCTGGGGGAGAAAAATCAGAGTGAAGACGGAAGATAGGATTTTTCCGGCTGGCTAAAAAAAAATTATACCTTTGCTCCTGGAAACAGGAGTGCGCCGCTGCGCATAATCAAAACTCCAGGTTTCACCTCGGGGTGCCTTACTATCAGGCTGAGATCAGACCCGTTGAACCTGACCAGGTAATGCTGTTTAGGAAAGGTAAGCGAACAATCTCTTCCTTACCCGCATATTGAATTGAAGCTACGATTGTCAGCTATTAAATTGTCATAGTCCAATGAGACAAATTCTACTTTTATTGCTGCTATGCAGCATAAATGCCGTACACGCACAAACTGTGCTGACCGGCGTGGTGACCGATAAGACCGGCGGGAAACCGCTGGAAGGCGTATCTGTAAGCATACAATCCAACAACACCGGCGTTCATACCAATACAGAAGGCCGTTACCGTATCACAGTACCATCCAGGGGCAGCTATACCATACAGGCCAGCTACCTGGGCTATAAAACAACGACTGTTTCCGTTACCGCCACACCAGGCACTGTACAGACAGATATATTACTGGAAGAGACAGGGCTGTTCGTAAAACCGGTAGAGATATCGAGTCTACGCGCAGGACAGCACTCCCCTTTCACACAATCCACCCTCACTGCTGAAGACATCAAAAAGGATAACCTGGGCCAGGACCTGCCACTGTTGCTGAACCAGCAACCTGGTGTAGTGACCAACTCTGATGCCGGTACAGGCATCGGCTATACCAATATGCGTGTAAGAGGTACAGATATCACCCGTATCAACGTTACCGCCAACGGTATTCCTATCAACGATGCGGAATCGCAGGGTACGTTCTTTGTGAATATGCCTGACTTTGCCTCTTCTGTAAGCAGCATACAGCTGCAACGCGGTGTAGGTACATCTACCAACGGCGCAGGCGCATTCGGCGCTACCCTCAATCTCAGTACAAACGAATTCAGGGATAAGCCATATGCAGAGATCAGCAACAGCTACGGCTCCTTCAACTCCTGGAAGCATACCGTAAAAGCCGGTACCGGGTTGATCAACAATCACTTCACCTTCGATGCAAGATTATCTAAAATATCGTCCGACGGATATATAGACCGCGCTTCTTCTGACCTGAAGTCTTTCTATACTTCTGCCGCCTACATTTCGAAGAACACTGCTATCCGCCTCAATGTATTCTCCGGCAAGGAAAAGACCTACCAGGCATGGAACGGCGTACCGCAGGATTCCCTGAAAACAAACCGTACCTACAACTCTGCCGGCAAACGTTCTGACGGCACCTACTATGATAACGAAACAGATAACTACCAGCAGGACCATTACCAGCTGTTCCTTAACCAGGCGCTGAGCAGTCATCTCAACTTCAACATAGCGGGGCATTATACCAGGGGCAGAGGATATTATGAGCAATACCGTGAAAAGGAAGCTTTTGCCGACTATGGTCTGCCTGACCCTGTCATCAACGATGCACCTGTTACCACCACAGATCTTATCAGGCAGCTATGGCTGGATAACTACTTCTACGGCGGCATCTTCTCCGTAAACTATAACAGCAGCAAATTCAACTGGAGCCTTGGTGGCGGATGGAACCGCTATGAAGGCAATCACTACGGTAAGATCATCTGGGCACAATATGCTATCGGTAAAGATCACAAATGGTATGACCTGGATGCGCTGAAACGCGATATGAACATTTACTGGAAAGGGGAATACAAGGTAACCGGCGCATTACGCCTGTTTGCAGACCTGCAGTACCGTACCGTGAAATACGATATTGACGGCTTCCGACAGAACCCTACCCTGATCCAGCACAATACTTATAATTTCTTCAATCCTAAGGCCGGCGTTTCTTATACACTGGATGAACGCCAGGACATCTACGCATCTTTCGCTGTTGGCAATAAAGAGCCCAACAGAGACGATTTCGAAGCCGGGCTGACACATACACCAAAACATGAAACGTTACGCGATATAGAGGCCGGATACAGCTTTAAAACCAACAACATTGTACTGCAGGCCAACGTGTATTACATGGATTACAAAAATCAGCTGGTACAGACCGGTATGCTGAATGACGTTGGCGCCTATACGCGTACCAATATTCCGAAAAGTTACCGGGCCGGTGTGGAACTGCAGGGCAGTGCAAGACTGGGAAGTATCTTCACGCTGGCGGTGAATGCAGCGCTTAGTCAGAATAAAATAAAGGATTATACTACGTATGTTGATAACTGGGATAGCGGATCGCAGGATACCGTGTTCTACAAAAGCAGTACTATAGCTTTCTCTCCTTCTTTTGTAGGTGGTTATACACTGTCTGCACGCCCGGTAAAACGGCTGGAGCTTAGCCTGATAGGTAAGTATGTAAGCAGGCAGTACCTTGATAATACAGAGGCGAAAGAGCGTAGTCTTGAAGGCTATTATACCAATGATCTGCGTTTCATTTATTCTGTGCCGCAGAAATTATTTAAGGAACTGGGATTACAGTTTATGCTTAACAATATTTTCAATAAGAAGTATTCTCCTAACGGGTGGACGTATGCATCTGTACAGGGAGGTAAGACAGTTTCTGATAATGGGTATTATCCGATGGCGGGAACTAATTTCTTTGCGGGGATTACCGTTGGCTTCTAAGCGAAAAAACACCCTCAAAAAAAAGCGCTTTCGCCTTCGGCAAAAGCGCTTTTTTTTGAGGGTGTTTTTTCGTGCTGCGCGCAGCTGATTATGATAAGAGTTTAGCTATTGCGGTTTTTACTTTGTCAAAAGAGAAACCTTCCAGCACCTTATCCATCATCTTACCCACTTCAGCATTACCGGGATTACCGATACTTCCTTCATGTGTATGCTGCACAATCTTCTCCGGTGTGAAAGTTCCATTTTCAATATCCAGCCCTACCTGTTTGTACGCTTCACGGAAAGGCACCCCTTCCAGCACCAGGCGGTTCACCACTTCCACGCTGAACAGGTAACGGTATTTATCATCATCCAGGATATTCTCTTTAATGCGGATATTTTCCAGCATTAATCCTGTCATCTGTATACAATCTTTCAGTACGCCGAAGGCAGGGAACAGGTTCTCTTTCAGCAACTGCAGGTCACGGTGATAGCCGCTTGGCAGGTTGGTGATCATCATGGCAATTTCATTAGGCAGTGCCTGCAGTTTGTTGCCGTGTGAGCGGATCAGCTCCCATACGTCAGGGTTCTTTTTATGCGGCATGATACTGGAACCGGTGGTCAGCTCGTCAGGGAAGCTGATAAAGCCAAAGTTCTGGTTCATGAACAGGCAGGCATCCATCGCCATTTTAGCCAGTGTGGCAGCAATGCCAGCCAGCGCAAAGGCTACTATCTTCTCGGTTTTACCACGTCCCATCTGCGCATAAACCACGTTGTAGTTCAGCGCTTCAAATCCCAGCAGTTCTGTTGTCATGGTACGGTTGAGCGGGAAAGAAGAACCGTAGCCGGCAGCAGAGCCAAGCGGATTTTTATTCACTACTTTATAGGCGCCCTGTAAGACGGTGAGATCGTCCACCAGGCTTTCCGCATATGCGCCAAACCACAATCCGAAAGAAGAAGGCATAGCCACCTGCAGGTGAGTATAACCAGGTATCAGGCGATCTTTGTATTCAATGCTTTTTTTCTGGAGGAGGTCAAACAGTGTTTTCACTTCCTGTACCAGTACCTGCAGCTCATGACGCAGGAAGAGTTTCAGGTCAACCAGCACCTGGTCGTTCCTGGAACGGCCGCTGTGTATCTTCTTCCCTACTTCTCCCAACCGGCGGGTGAGCAGCATCTCTACCTGTGAATGGATATCTTCCACTCCTTCTTCCAGTATAAAGCTGCCTGCTTCTATTTCCTTATAGATCTGTTTCAGTTCTTTCTGCAGCACGGTCAGCTCTTCTGCCGTAAGCAGGTCTATGCTTTGCAGCATAGTGATATGCGCGAGTGAGCCCAGCACATCGAACGGCGCCAGGTAAGCATCCATTTCACGGTCTTTACCAACGGTAAACCGGTCTACTTCTGCCAATGCGGTTTTATCCTTTTGCCATATTTTCATATCCTACAAGATTTCTTCCAGTAAATTAATGTAACTATCAATACCCTGGCGCACCTCATCCAGGTAAATGTATTCATCCGCTGTGTGCGAACGGGCAGAATCTCCCGGTCCCATTTTTATGGATGTTGCGGGGATCAGTGCCTGGTCTGATGTGGTAGGCGAACCATAGCAGGTCTTACCCTGGCGTATGCCGCCCTGAACGAAGGGATGGTCCATCGGGATACCTGACGGGCGCATGCGCAGTGAGCGGGGCTTTACTTCACACTTCACATTGCTGCGGATAATGTCCAGCACCTGTTCCAGTGTATACTGTTCCGTTACACGTACATCCACCACAAAGGAACAATCTGCCGGCACTACGTTATGCGCTTTGTTGGAAGTGTTGATCACTGTTACGCTCATCTTTACAGGGCCCAGTGTTTCCGATACTTTCGGGAAACGGTAAGTACGGAACCATTCTATATCAGGCAATGCTTTATAAAGTGCATTTTCTCCCTCATCGCGGGCTGCATGACCAGCGTTACCCTGTACGGTGCAGTCCAGCACCATCAGGCCTTTTTCTGCAATAGCCAGCTGGGTTTGCGTAGGCTCTCCCACAATAGCAAAATCGATCTTCGGCAGCTGGTCCAGTATGCTTTCTATTCCGTTGGCGCCGCTGATCTCTTCTTCTGCGGTGGCAGTCAGTACAATGTTGTACTTCATGTCAGCGCGCTCATAGAAGTGCAGGAATGTGGCTATCAGGCTTACCAGGCAGCCACCGGCGTCATTGCTGCCTAATCCGTACAGGCGGCCGTCTTCCACGTCGGGAGAGAAGGGATTGCGGGTGTACTGCGGATTAGGTTTAACGGTATCGTGATGGGAATTAAAGACAATAACAGGTCTGGAAGGGTCAAAGTGTTTGTTCTTTGCCCAGATATTATTCAGATGTTGCTGATAAGGTATGCCTCTTTCTTTGAGGAATTCAGCGATCAGCTGCGCTGTACCCTGTTCTTCCCTGCTTAAGGAGGGCACACTGATCAGCGATTTCAATAATGTTACTGCATCTTCATACAGTTGTTGGTTCCACATAGGTTAGCGTATTAAAGTACCCGCTACTGTGTCTGTGGTATTACTCTGCACATCGTCTGCGTGCCCTATCAGCACTTCCGCCACTCCGCTTTCAATAGCGGCAAAAGCGTTCTCCAGTTTAGGCAGGATACCATCTGTCAGCACATTGTCTTCACGTAGCTCTTTATAGATTACACGATCGATAAGGTTGATCACCGCATCATCGTTACTGGCATCATGCAACACACCTTTCTTTTCAAAGCAGTAGATCAGTCTTACGGAATAATATTTCGATAAAGCAATTGCCAGTGAAGAGGCTATCGTATCTGCGTTGGTATTCAGTATCTGTCCCTGCCCGTCGTGCGTAAGCGAAGCAAATACAGGTGTCAGTCCTGCGTCCAGCAATGCTTTCAGCGGAGCTGCCTGTACATCTTCTACCCTGATATCTCCTGCAAATCCAAAATCCACTTCTTTTACCGGGCGTTTATAAGCGGGGATGATATTGGCATCTGCCCCGGTCAGGCCTATGGCGTTACAGCCGTTGGCCTGTAATTTGGCCACCAGCTGTTTGTTCACCAATCCGCCGTATACCATGGTCACTACGTCTATTGTTTCTGCATCTGTGATACGGCGGCCGTCCACATATTTAGATTCAATACCCAACTTATCACCAATGCGGGTGGCAATTTTGCCACCCCCATGGATCAGTATTTTCTTTCCTTTTACGTCTGCAAATTTCTTCAGGAATGATTGCAGCAGTACAGGATTATCGATGACGTTGCCGCCTACTTTTATTACAAAAAGGTCGATCATAAAATTATCCTTTTAGAATCTGGCTCAGTACCGCCTGTGCCGCCCATACACGGTTGCCGGCTTCAGGGATCACGATTGACTGCGGACCGTCCAGTACTTCATCAGCTATCACCACATTCCTTCTTACAGGCAGGCAGTGCATTACTTTGGCCTGGTTGGTGCCTTTCAGCTTATCGTTCGTTACCATCCAGCTGCTGTCTGTGCAGGTGATCTTTCCATAATCTTTGTATGAAGACCAGTTCTTCACATAAACAAAGTCAGCATCCTGCAGCGCTTTGTCCTGGTTGTATTCTATTGTTGCGTTACCGGTAAATTTCTCATCCAGTTCATAGCCTTCAGGGTGAGTGATCACGAAATCAGCTTCTCCCCATGCGTTCACCCATTGTGCAAATGAGTTAGGCACAGCCTGTGGCAGCGGTTTTACGTGAGGCGCCCAAGTCATCACTACTTTAGGTCTGCGTGGCTGCTGCCATTGCTCCTTCATGGTGATGATATCTGTTAAGCTCTGCAAAGGATGCAGGGTAGCGCTTTCCAGGCTCAGTACCGGTACACCGGCGTATTTAATGAACTGGTTGATGTACTTCTCGGTGTAGTCAGATTCTTTATCTTTCAGGCCCGGGAAGGTACGGATGGCCAGGATATCGAAATACTGACCCATTACTGCTGCCGCTTCCTTCACGTGCTCTGTGGTGTTGCCATTCATTATAGCGCCATCATTCATTTCCAGTTGCCAGCCTTCTTTGTCAATATTGAATACGACCACTTCCATACCCAGGTTCTTAGCCGCCACCTGCGTACTTAATCGTGTTCGCAGGCTTGGGTTCAGGAATATCATACCCAATGTTTTGTTTGCACCTAATGCCTTGTCTGAAAAGGGCTGTTTTTTGTAGTCCAGTGCTATATCCACTAACCGCGGGACACTTGGAACATCATCTACGGAAATAAATTGTTTCATCGTGTGTGTGGCTCTATAATAACGGTTTTTTGTTTATGCTTTTTCTACTTCTTCTTTGAATGCAGCCAGGAACTCATCAGCATGCGCTTTGGTCAGTGCCAGAGAAGGCAGTAACCTGATCACATTAGGCTTTGCTTCGCCGGTGAAGATCCTGTGTTTGAACAGCAGTTCCTTTCTCACATGCGCCAGGGATTCGGGTAATTCTATACCTATCATCAGGCCCATTCCTCTTACTTCTTTTACCTGCGGGATTTTTTTCAGTTCTTCTATCAGGTAGTTGCCAACAGTAGCGGCGTTCTCTACCAGGTTATCTTTCTCCATCACTTCCAGTACGGCAAGAGCAGCTGCACAGGCCAGGTGATTACCGCCAAAGGTAGTGCCCAGCAAACCATAGGAAGGCTGGATATGTGGTGCAATGATGATGCCTCCTATCGGGAAGCCATTGCCCATACCTTTTGCCATGGTATAGATATCTGCGTTAACGCCGGCATGATCATGAGAGAAAAATTTTCCGCTCCTGCCATAACCACACTGTACGCTATCTGCAATGAACACTGCATTGTACTGATCGCACAGGCTTCTGATCTTTTTCAGGAAAGAGGTTCCTGCTACCTGTATACCGCCTACGCCCTGAATGCCTTCGATAATAACAGAAGAAACTTCGTATTGTTCAAAGGCAGCCTGCAATGCGGCTTCATCCTGCCAGGGCAGGAATACCACGTTGTCTGTCTCATTTACAGGCGCTACTATTTTAGGATTATCTGTTGCTGCAACTGCCAGGGAAGTTCTGCCGTGGAAAGATTTTCTGAAAGCGATGATCTTCTTTTTACCATTGTGGAAGGAAGCCAGTTTCAGCGCATTCTCGTTGGCTTCTGCGCCGGAGTTACACAGGAACAGTTGATAATCTTCCTTGCCGGACAGCTTACCCAGTTTCTCTGCCAGTTGTTTCTGGAGAGGTATCCTGATAGAATTGGAATAGAAACCTACTTTGCCCAGCTGCTCTGTAAGCCGCTGTACATAGTGAGGATGTGTGTGGCCGATGGAGATCACGGCATGACCGCCATACAGGTCCAGGTATTTATTGCCTTTGTCGTCCCATACGTTGGAACCGGCAGCTTTTTCTATGGTGATATCGTTGATAGGATATACGTCGAATAATTGCATTTACTGAAGGATTGTTCCCGGGCATAAACGGGAGATAAAAAGATACTCTTGCTGTCAGCAAAAGGTTAGAATACGATAGATTTCAGTTTCAACCCTGCGGTCTCGTCCAGTCCGCACATGATGTTCATGTTCTGTACTGCCTGTCCTGATGCGCCTTTGAGCAGGTTGTCCTCTATGGAGTGGATCACCAGTTTATTGCCTGTTTTTTCCAGCTGGATCAGGCATTTATTGGTATTCACCACCTGCTTAAGGTCTATCTGTTTTTCACTTACATGTGTGAACGGATGGCCCGCATAGTAGTTTTTATACAGCTGCTGTGCTTCTTCCAGTGTGAGATCGCTCTGCAGGTAGGAAGTGATCCAGATGCCTCTTGGATAATCTCCGCGTACCGGTACGAAATTGATCTCTCCGCCAAAGGAAGGCTGCAACAGCTGCAGGCTTCGTCGTATTTCTTTCAGGTGCTGATGCGTGAGGACTTTATACGTTGATACGTTGTTGGCTCTCCATGTGAAGTGGGAAGTGGCCTGCAGGCTTTGTCCTGCGCCGGTAGAACCGGTAATGCCGGTGGTATGCACTTCATTCAGCAGGCCGGCTTTTGCCAGTGGCAGCAGGCCAAGCTGTATAGCGGTGGCAAAGCAGCCAGGGTTGGCAATATTGCTTGCTGTTGCGATCTTTTCTCTCTGCAGCTCGGGCAGGCCGTATACAAACTCCCTGCCGTTGCTGGTTTCTCCCAGCCTGAAATCCTGGCTGAGGTCTATCACTTTAACTGTTGGCGCTATTTCATTTTCTGCCAGGAACTTCTTTGCTTCTCCATGTCCAAGGCAAAGGAACATCACATCTATATCGTTACTCAGCTCTCCTGTAAAGGTCAGCTCTGTTTCTCCCAGCAGGTCGGCATGTACTGCGTAGAGAGGATTGCCTGCATTGCTGCGGCTATGTATATAAGCGATTGTTACGTCCGGATGGTTCAATAAAACACGGATCATCTCTCCGCCTGTATATCCTGCTCCACCAATGATCCCTGCCTTTATCTTTTTATCGTTTGCCATGTTTCTTTCTGATTTATGCGCAGCTAACCTTTTACGCTGTCTGCTACCTGATGCCAGATCATTGTCTGGTTACCGAATATTTTGCTGAAGCCTCTCACGTCTTCACCGCTCCAGCCATTGTTCATTTCACCGTATTTGCCAAACTTGCTGCTCATCAGGTCGTAAGGCGATTGTATACCTGTTACCTGGAAGCGGTAAGGCTGCAGGGTTACGTATACTTCTCCGGTCACATGTTCCTGGCTGTTCTGCAGGTATGCTTCGATATCGCGCATTACAGGGTCCAGGATCTGCCCTTCGTGCATCCAGTTGCCATAGAACTGTGCCAGCTGATCTTTCCAGCTCAGCTGCCATTTGGTGAGCACGTGTTTTTCCAGTGCATGGTGTGCTTTGAGGATCACTACCGGCGCTGCTGCTTCAAATCCAACGCGGCCTTTGATACCGATAATGGTATCGCCTACGTGAATGTCACGGCCAATAGCATAAGGGCCTGCCAGTGTTTGCAGGTACTGGATAGCTTCTGTAGGATGGCTGAATGATTTATCGTTCACGCCGGTCAGTTCCCCTTTCACGAATTTCAGGGTTACCTGCTCAGCGTCGTTCTTAGTAAGCTGGGTAGGCCATGCTTCTTCAGGCAGGAAGCCGTTGGAAGTCAGGGTTTCTTTACCGCCTACGGAAGTACCCCAGATACCTTTATTGATGGAATAAGCTGCTTTTTCAAAATTCATTTCCACACCTTTTCCTTTCAGGTAGGTAATCTCTTCCTCGCGGCTCAGTTTCATGTCGCGGATGGGTGTGATGATCTCTACCCCTGGGATCATGATGTTAAAAATCATGTCAAAACGTACCTGGTCATTACCTGCCCCGGTACTGCCGTGCGCTACGGCGGTGGCGCCTGTTTCCTTCACATATTCTGCGATGGCCAGGGCCTGGCTCATACGCTCAGCGCTTACGCTCAGCGGATAGGTGTTATTTTTCAGCACATTGCCGAACACCAGGTATTTGATCACCTTGTCATAATAAGAACGTACTGCGTCTACGGTTTTGTGACTCTTCACTCCCAGGCTGTAAGCACGTTTTTCAATTTCCTGCAGTTCTTCGGCAGAAAAACCACCGGTATTTACTATTACAGAATGCACTTCATACCCTTTCTCTTCGGTCAGGTATTTTACGCAATAGGAAGTATCAAGTCCTCCGCTGAATCCCAGTACTACTTTTTTCATTTATGGCAAGATTAAAGAATGATGATAGTTAGAATAAGTTGAACAAAAAGAATTTTTTCCTGCTGGAAGAAGCGCCGCCACTTTGCTGATCTTTATTTCCTTTCAGCAGTACAAATCTTTTATACCGGAGCCATCTTTCAAACAGCTTGAAATTCTCTTTAAATTTCCTTTGCTTTTTCTTGTGCTCTATGGTACCGTTGGCAGCCACCAGTATCTGAGGCTGTGCAGGCTCTGTCTGTATAGACAGGGTTGCCTTCTGGGCAGCTTCTCTTTCGGCAGCTTCTTTTGCTTTCTCTACCGGATCATAGAGCATAGCAGTGCAGAGACAGTTTTTCCTGTTCTTGCTGGTCAGCACGTCAAAGTTCACACAGCTGCGGCATCCTTTCCAGAATTCCTCATCATCTGTAAGCTCTGAATAGGTAACCGGCTCATATCCCAGTTCTGAGTTGATCTTCATGACGGCCAGGCCGGTGGTCAGACCAAAGATCTTGGCATCAGGATATTTTTCTCTTGACAGTTCAAATACACGGTGTTTGATAGCTTTGGCCACGCCATGCCCTCTGAAGGCAGGGTTTACAATAAGCCCTGAGTTGGCCACGAACTTTTCATGCCCCCAGGCTTCTATATAGCAGAAACCTACCCATTCGCCTTTGTCTGTAACTGCAATAACGGCTTTACCTTCTTCCATCTTGTGCTGCACATATTCAGGAGAACGTTTGGCAATACCAGTTCCCCGCGCCTTGGCGGAAGATTCCATCTCGTCTGTGATGGTTTTGCCATAATGCTGATCGTCAGTGGTCGCAACCCTGACAATGATATTTGGATTTTCCAATTTTGTCAATTGAAAACGTAAATCAATAAATTATTAATCTGGAATCCATTTACTGGATAGAAACACCTTTATATGACTGGGAAGGTCATGGTGCGATAGCTGGCCTGTAAATAAGCGAACGCTATCAAATACGAGGTCGTCGGGAAAGATATCTAAAGACATTGAACCCAATAGAGTACTCTCCTTCCATCAGAGAAGGATGATATGCAGAAAGGTTATGGGCCGCAAAGTTTTCCAACTTCAGTTCAGCATTAAATTGTTAAAAACTGTCTTTATTTAAATCAACCGCAAAGTTATAATATTATTTTTTCTTAGCGGCCAAAAAATTAAAGGCAAACTGTTAAATTATCAAATAGTCATTTGCAAATTACGGGCCAACATAGATATTTTATATGCATATATAAAAAAACTCCCCACCGGTCCGGCAGGGAGTTACTGAAAATCAACTGATTATTTTAGCGGGTGATCACTCCCAGCTCAGCCACACTGGCCCAATGTTCATTTTCATTGGCAGGCGCCAGGGCAACCAGGCGGATAAACCTGCCTTTTGCCGGGCTGTTAAATTTCACATACTGGATAACCGGGTTATTGGCAATATTGGCAAAACTGCCCTGTGCCACCGGCTGTCCCCAGTTTTCTCCGTCCAGGCTCACATAAAAGGCATATGTATATATGGTGCCGGAATGTATGGTCTGGTGACGGGGAGTATATGTAAACCCTTTGAGTGTCAGGGTGTCTGTCATATCTACCTGGATCTCATGGGGATACTTCGCAGCGTCAGGCTG
This sequence comes from Chitinophaga tropicalis, assembly GCF_009758205.1. Classification (GTDB taxonomy): domain Bacteria; phylum Bacteroidota; class Bacteroidia; order Chitinophagales; family Chitinophagaceae; genus Chitinophaga; species Chitinophaga tropicalis. Next base: position 98,220 of record NZ_WRXN01000014.1, on the reverse strand, counting down.
ATAGTTGGTCATCCAGTAGGAATTCGGGTTACCGTCTATAGCCCTTACCGGATCTGCCCCGTCTGCCTGTCCGTCAGTGAACGTCACTTTCCATTTGGCCGGCGCCACATCAAAAGTCGCCGTAACAGTGGTGCTCGCTATTTTTCCCTTTTCGAGGAATGCACGGGCTTTTACCACGCCTCCTTCAGGCAGGTGAATGGTACCGGTATATTTAGGTGAATGGTAAGTAGGTTCTTTACCGTCCAGTGTATAATGCAGCTCAGGATCGGGAGAAGAGCAGGTAATGCTTACCTCTCCGTCCTTATTACGCTGTATGGCAGGCACCGCCAGCAGCCCCGGGGCTTTGTACAGCTGTACTTCACTGATCACAGGGCAGGCCAGCGCGTCCTGGATGCTGATCCTCACTTTGGTAGTGGTTACATCCGGCAACAGCAGAATGCGTTTATGACCAATGGTAGTACCGGTAGCGATCTCCTTATAAGCGCCATCCTCCCAGATATCGACAGAGAATGATTTTACGCGCTGTCCCAGGGCGATGTACTCCTGCAACACCAGGCGGTTGAAACTAACCGGGCTGGCATACTCCAGGGTGATAGCGCCTGTCAGCTGATCGTCTCCTGTAGCCCAGTAAGTTTTGCTGTTCCCGTCAATAAGATAGCGGGCATTTACCTTTTTATTGCCCTTACGGGTATTGGTAGCGGTCACTTTAGCTTTTGGTGCCAGGTTGGTTTTGAAGATAGCTTCCCTGATCTGGCGGAATTCCATCAGGCGGATGGAATCTGCAGAAAAGATCAGCCCTCTCCTGTCAACCGGAACATTGAGCAGCAGGTTGCCGTTGCGGCCTACAGATCCGTAGTAGATATCCAGCAGGTTCTGTACGCTCTTCACCTTATCATCTGTAGATGCGCTATAAAACCATCCCGGGCGAATAGACACATCACACTCTGTAGGTATCCACTTCTCACCATTCATATTTCCTTCATTCAGCACAGATTGCGGAGGGGCATTCTTTCCCGGTGCAAAACCGGTTATATTAAGTGTGCTCCAGTTGGTAGTGCCGGCAAAGCCATCTTCATTCCCTACCCAGCGGCAGCCCGGGCCTACATCGCTGAAAATAACTGCGTTAGGTTGGTTCTTATATACTGTCTGGTGGAAAAGCGGCCAGTCATACGTTGGTTTCTTGCCATTAGGCCCTTCCCCGTTGGCGCCGTCAAACCACTGTTCAAATACAGGGCCGTAGCTGCTCAGCACTTCGTTCAGGGTATTGGCAAACACCTGGTTGTATTCCGGTGTACCGTATGCAGGGTGATTACGGTCCCAGGGAGAAAGGTATACGCCGAATTTCAGGCCATATTCCTTACAGGCGGCAGACAGTTCTTTCAGTACATCGCCTTTGCCATCTTTCCAGGCGCTTTCACGTACGGTGTGGGTACTGAATTTACTTGGCCAGAGGCAGAAGCCGTCATGGTGTTTGGCGGTGATGATAATGGCTTTCATACCGGCAGCTTTGGCGGTACGCGCCCATTGACGGGCATCCAGCTGAGTGGGATTGAAGACCCTGGGGTCTTCGTCTCCATGCCCCCATTCCTTGTCTGTAAAGGTATTAGGCCCCAGGTGAATGAACATGTAATATTCCATGTCCTGCCAGTTCAGCTGTGCCTGGGATGGCAGCGAGCCGTAAGGAGCGATTTCCTGCGCATGAGCAGTTGCCAGGCTGCTGCAAAGCCCGGCCATTAATAAGAATTTTCTCATTTTGAATGTTTGTCCCCTTCGTGGAGCCGGAACAGGCGTTCCGGGCACAACCAGTTGATCGTTGACCTGTTTTTAAAATATGACCCGTTGTATTATTATCCTGTCCTCACTAAGCACATTAAAAATAATGTTTCTTATAGGTGATATTATATATACTGAGAAAATTGATGCAGGGAAAGGTAAAATTGAATAATTAGCGAGGATTGATGGTAGTTGTTTTACAATTCCGGAATTGAATTCCTGATGTAAAACTGGTTACGATGTTTTGTCGCACAAAAGATTTATGCGACAAAACAGCCGCTAATATGTCGTAAAAGTGAGTCTATACGACAAAATACAATATATTTGTCGTATAAATGTCGCACAAACCGTCCATAACTATGTCAAAGCAATTGAAACATGAATTAAATCTTATTGAAGACGCTCTTAAAAATTTCAGGCAAGGGGCTTCCATTGAAGATATTCGTACACTTGTAGGGATGGAATTGCGGACGCTCCAAAGACGTTTGAAGGCGCTAGCCAGCCAAGGGCGCATTAGGATATCCGGTCAACGTAAAGGCACACTTTATCATCCCCAAAAACCAACGCTTAATATCTCTGCAACAGAAATTGAAATTGTTCCATTATCCCCCGAGGGAAACGAAATAAGGGCTATTATAGCGCAACCCAGCGCAAAAAGGCGACCAGTCGGATATAACATTGACTTCTTAACAGATTATCGCCCCAATGTTGATAGTTATTTAACAGCCGAAGACAAAGCCAGGCTTGCAGAACTGGGTAAAACTGCGAATCTGAATCAACCCGCGGGTACTTATACCAAAGAAATTCTGCAAAGGCTCCTTATAGACCTGTCCTGGAACTCAAGTCGCCTGGAAGGCAATACATATAGCCTTCTTGATACACAACGTCTGATTTCCCAAGGTCAGGAAGCTGATAATAAAACTGCAGCAGAAGCACAAATGATCCTTAATCACAAGGACGCTATTGAGTTTATTGTACAAGGTGGTGAGGAAATAGGTTTTAATCGTTATACACTGACAAACCTGCATGGCTTACTATCCAATAACCTTCTGCCAGATCCTGCAGCATCCGGCAGATTAAGGGGCATTGCTGTAGGCATAACTAACTCTGTATTTATACCCTTAGGCATACCACAGCAGATAGAAGAAATGTTTGAGTTGTTGCTTCACAAAGCTGAGCAGATAGAAAACCCCTTTGAACAGGCTTTCTTTGCTATGGTGCAGTTACCTTACCTGCAACCATTTGATGATGTTAATAAAAGGGTATCACGTCTGGCTGCGAATATTCCTTTAAGCAAACATAATCTCTCTCCCCTGGCGTTTGTAGACGTTCCGAATGACATATATGTTCAGGGCATCATGGGCATTTATGAGCTGAATCGAATAGAACTTTTTAAAGACGTATTTATGTGGGCTTATGAAAGGTCAGCTCAACGATATGCCGCCCTGCGCCAATCTCTGGGTGAGCCTGATCCATTCCGGCTGAAATACAGGGATATCATAAAAGAGCTGATAGGCAGGATAGTAACCGAAGCTTTACCGGCACAAGAGACAAACGACGCTATACGCCAGGAAGCAACCCGTTTACCGCAAGCCGATCAGGAAAAGTTTTTTGAAGTTGTGGCAACAGAGCTTCTTTCTTTGCATGAAGGCAACTTTGCCCGATACCGTGTGCGGCCATCGGAATTTAAGAAATGGCAGCAGGTTTGGAAGGGATTGAAATAAGCAATATTCAAAATCCTGAGGTATACTCCTGACGTACCCCATAGATACTCCCACTTTCAGGCATGTTTGAGGCATGTTTAAAGCATGTTTAAAGCATGTTTAGTGTATGTATTGCGGGAGCTAAAGTGCACCACATGACAATGTAAAAACCAGCATTTCCGGCAATTTCATGCAAAATTGCTCAAATTACTACCACTGCAACAACAGCTTATACTAATTGTAATTTATTTTATCTATTTTTAGTCACACACCAGCAATCCACGGGAATGGCAGGAGCCAAAACCAAAAACGCATGAAAAAGCAGCAACTTCACAGGAGAAGCTTTCTCAAAAACACTGTGGCCGCAGGTGTAGGATTATCACTTCTCAGCACCCCCGCCAGGTTATTTGCCAACGCAGCAAAAGAGAAAGTAAGAGTAGGCCTTATCGGGGTAGGCGCCCGCGGACAGGGGCATCTGGAATTATGCCTTCACCGGGAAGATGTAGATGTAATAGCCATCTGCGACCCCGATACCAACTGGGCCATTCCCCAATCCCGCTCCCTTATCGCCAAAGCTTACGGCGGTAAAAAGAAAGTAGCAGAATACAGTAACGGTCCGGAAGATTTTCACAACCTTCTTAAAAGGGATGATATTGATGCCGTGATCATTGCCACTCCCTGGGAATGGCATACCATCCAGGCAGTAGCCGCTATGAAAGCCGGCAAAACGCCGGCAGTGGAAGTATGCGGCGCATCTGACATACAGGAGTGCTGGAGCCTGGTAAATACCAGCGAGGAAACAGGCATTCCCCTGTTCGGTATGGAAAACGTATGCTACAGAAGGGATGTCATGGCTGTACTGAATATGGTACGCCAGGGTCTTTTCGGAGAGATCACCCACCTGCAGGGCGGCTATCAGCATGACCTGCGCAAGGTGAAATTCAACAACGGCAAACAACTGTATGGCGGCGGAGTGGAATTTGGAGAAAAAGCCATGTCTGAAGCCAAATGGAGAACCGCGCACAGCGTACACCGTAACGGAGACCTCTATCCTACCCATGGCCTTGGCCCCGTAGCCAATATGATCAACATCAACCGTGGTAACCGTTTGCTGTCACTTACTTCGGTGGCAACAAAGTCCCGCGGACTGCACAAATACGTTGTAGATAACGGTGGAGAAAATCACCCAAATGCAAAAGTGGAATTCAAGCTGGGCGATATTGTCACCACGCTGATACGCACCAACAACGGGGAAACCATCATGCTCTCTCACGATACCAACTCTCCCCGCCCCTACTCTCTGAACTTCCGGGTACAGGGTACTAATGGGTTATGGATGGACGATATGGACAGCATCTATGTGGAAGGGAAAAGTCCTTACGATGAGTGGGAGAAAGCAGGTACAGAAAAGGATGCTGGCAGTTATATGGCCCGCTATGACCACCCGCTGTGGAAGCGTTACACCAGCAGCGCCGCCGGCGCCGGGCATGGAGGAATGGATTGGTATGTGATCAATTCGTTTATCGAAAGCGTTAAACGCGGAGCGCCTTATGCTCTGGACGTATACGATCTTGCCACCTGGTATGCAATTACGCCACTGAGTGAACAATCGGTTGCAGAAGGAGGGAATGTGCAGTATATCCCGGATTTCACGAGAGGACGATGGATGAACCGGAAACCGGTCTTTGCGCTGGATGACCAGTACTAAAATAAAGAAAGGCTATATCGAAACGATATAGCCTTTTACTTTTATGCAGAGTTGTATTAAGCGCGTTTGCCTACTTTATGTCCTGCTATGGCATAATACAGGATATAGATATAACAGGGCACCATGCAGTACAGGAATGACAGCCTGAAATCCATGCCTTCAGAGTACAGGAAATGGAACAAGCCATCTTTGTTGTAAAGACCACTGTATACCTGTGGCAATATGCCACCGCCTACAATACCCATTACCAGGAAAGCAGAGCCAATCTTAGTGTAGCGGCCCAGCTTATCGATAGCCAACGGCCAGATAGCAGGCCACATCAGTGAGTTGGCAAGGCCCAGCAGGGCAATGAAGGTCACTGCTGTGTAACCGGTGGTCATAAAGGCACATACTGTAAATACAATGCCGAGGATGGCGGAGATGCGGAGGCTTTTGTCCTGCGACAGGTATTTCGGGATGGTGATAATGCCGATGATGTATCCTACCAGCATAGCCAGGAGGGTGAAAGTGGTGAAATATTTTGTTTTGTCAAGGCTCATCCCGAGGGCATTACCATACGTACCTATTACGTCTCCGGCCATTACTTCCACCCCAACATATACAAAAATGCAGAGAGTACCCAGTAACAGGTAAGGATATTTGAAAATGCTGCCTCTGTCGCCGGAAGCGCCATCAGCGCTTTTCTCTGCCGGAGCACTGTCGCCTGTTTCTATTTCAGGCAGGGAGGAACGGCTGATAACTACGGCCAGCAATACGAGTACCACGGCAATCACGATGTATGGGCCTATTACTCTTGAAGCCAGGCTGTCCAGCAGTATTCCCTTCTGAGCGGGATCTGTAGCTGCAGCTATCTGTTTTTCCAGCTCTGAAGCGTTTTTCAGTACAATGGCCCCGAGTATTACGGGGCTGAGCGCGCCGGCAATCTTGTTACAGATACCCATTATGCTGATACGTTTGGCCGCGCTTTCTATGGGGCCAATGATGCTTACATAAGGATTGGATGCCGTTTGCAGCAGGGAAAGTCCTGCCCCCTGAACAAACAGGCCGGTCAGGAAAAGGCCAAAGCTACGGGTGTTTGCTGCAGGAATGAATACCAGGGAGCCGGCAGCCATTACTACAAGGCTCAGCGCCATACCGTTCTTGAAACCGGTTTTCTTGATAATAAATGATGAAGGGATAGACAGAAAGAAATAGGCCAGGTAAAAGGCGAAGGTAACCAGGAGCGCTTCTGAAATATTCAGCTCGCAGGCTATTCGCAGAAAGGGGATCAGCGTTCCATTCACCCACGTTACAAATCCCATCATAAAATAAAGAATCCCCAGAATACTGAGCGCCTGCACATAACTGGCCTGTTTAGGCCCGGCAAGCGATGGTGCGGTGTTAGCCATACTTCCTGAATTGAAATTTTTTTAAGATATTGATTGATACTCGCGAACTTAGTTAACTAACTTCGCATTTCATAATAAACAACGACTAATTCCCGCTTCCCGGTTGACAGATGCTAAATTTACATGTTAAATAGTTCAAATAGTACACTTCCCGGCTTTCTTCTTAGCAATTAATCAATTTTTATTTGTCCAAGATAGAAATTTTACAACATATTAGCTAAAACGTTTTTGCATCAGAAAAATAGGCACATTTTTCTTGAAAATTTAGGAATTCTCGAAAAATAATTTATACATTTATCGGGCAAAAATTACAGTAATTTAACACGTTTATGGTTCAACAAACAAAGCAAAGTACACATCCATCTTTCTTTGTACTGATACTTGTATTTTTTTTCTGGGGTTTTGTAGCTGCTTCCAACAGCATATTTATCCCCTTTTGTAAGTCTCATTTCCACTTGAACCAGCTGGAGTCTCAGCTGATCGATTTCTCGTTCTATGGCGCTTACTTTATCGGTTCCTTATTGCTTTACCTGTTTTCAGCAATCCGGGGCATCGATATTCTTAACAAGATCGGCTACCAGAAAGGTATTATCTATGGACTGCTTATTTCAGTCGTAGGGGCTGCAGCGCTGATAGCTGCGGTGAACATCGGGAATGGTATGGAAAACACCACCTATGCCTTTTACCTTATTCTCGGCGCATTCTTTATCGTAGCGCTGGGCTTTTCTTTACAACAGACAGCTGCCAACCCGTTTGCCATTCTGCTGGGAGATCCTGCCAAGGGTACCCATCGTCTGAACCTGGCGGGTGGTATTAACTCGTTTGGTACTACTATTGGTCCGCTTATCGTAAGTATCCTGTTGTTCGGTTCTGCAAAAGATGCGTCGGCCGCGGCAGAAACTGATATCAGTAAGATCAACAGCCTGTATATCCTGCTGATAGCGCTGTTCCTGGTAGCAGCGGTTATATTCTGGTTCTCGAAAATGCCTAAAGGCACTTCTGACGAGCCTTTTGAGCAGTCGCCCAAAGCCAGTGGCGCCCTTACGGGTATCACAGGTATGTTTGTGCTGATCATGCTGGGTATAGCCTTGAAAAAGGAACTGCCTTTCTTTGTAACAGGTATAGTAGGTATCCTGGGTATATTGTTCTATGCCAGGCTGACCGCCAAAAACAGCGGTGGCGATGGCTGGGGCGCTATGAAATACCCTCAGCTGATCCTGGGCATGATAGCTATTTTCGTGTATGTTGGCGTGGAAGTGACCATTGCCAGCAACATGGGCGCCCTGCTGAAGCATCCTGGTTTCCTGACACTGGATGGTTTATCGGAATCGCAGATAGACCCTTATGTATCCCTTTTCTGGGGTAGTATGATGGTGGGCAGGTGGACAGGCGCCATTACGGTGTTCAATATTTCTGAGAAGACCCGCAAGGTATTGTCAGTTATCGTTCCGTTCATTGCTTATGGTGTGGTGCTAGGCGCCAACCATTTAAAAGGCACAGATGTTAGTGTATTATATCCTTATGCAGGAGTGCTTGTAGTACAGATCATAGGTTTCTTTGCCGGCCAGGACAAACCTGCCAAGACCCTGATGATATTTGCACTGCTGGGTATAATGGCTATGGTTATCGGGTTAATGACATCCGGTCCTGTAGCTATATTCGCCTTCATCAGCGGCGGTTTATTCTGCTCCGTGATGTGGTCCTGCATCTTTGCACTGTCTATTGCCGGTCTGGGAAAATATACCAGCCAGGGCTCTTCGTTCCTGATCCTCATGATCCTGGGTGGTTCTCTGGTACCTCCTGTTCAGGGTGGTCTGGCAGATATTCCGTTCATCGGCATTCATCATTCTTATATTATACCGGTTGTATGCTTTGCATACCTGGCTTTCTTTGCATTCAGAGTTAAAAACATATTAAAATCACAGGGAATAGATTATGAGTCAGCAATTAGCGGTGGGCATTGATATTGGAGGAACCAATACAAAGTTTGGCATAGTAGATCGCAGAGGTAATATTCTGTGTGATGGTCGTATGCTTACAAATCAACACGAAGATGTACACGGATTCCTGGACGAATTACATGATAATCTGGCGCCTTTGATCGAGCAGGTGGGCGGTATTGACAGTATCAGGGGAATTGGTGTAGGCGCTCCCAATGGTAACTTCTATACCGGGAACATCGAATATGCTCCAAACCTACGCTGGAAAGGCGTTATTCCATTGGCGAAATTGCTGTCGGAAAAATTCGGAGTACCTGCTATTCTCACTAACGACGCCAATGCGGCTGCCCTGGGTGAATTCCAGTATGGTGCTGCCAGAAGTATGAAGGACTTTATCGTGATCACCCTGGGTACAGGCGTAGGTAGCGGTATTGTTGCCAACGGACAGCTGATCTACGGTCACGACGGCTTTGCCGGCGAGCTGGGTCACTGTATCGTAATACCAGGCGGCCGTTACCATCCCGGCACCGGCGCTCACGGTTCCCTGGAAGCATATGCTTCTGCAACAGGTGTAACCAACACTGCGCTTGAGTTCCTGGCTAACCGCCCTGACGTTAAGAGCCTGCTCCGTGATCATCCGAAAGAAGAGATCAATTCAAAACTGATATATGAGGCTGCTATGAAAGGCGATCCGCTGGCCACAGAAGTCTATGAATTTACCGGTAAAATACTGGGTGAGGCGCTCGCCAACTTCGTGATGTTCTCCAGTCCGGAAGCTATTATCCTGTTTGGCGGCCTGACAAAAGCCGGAGACATGATCATGAAGCCCGTACGTGAACACATGGAAAAGAACCTCCTTCCTATTTTCCAGAACAAAGTGAAACTGGTCTTCTCCGAGCTGAAGGAAAGCGATGCAGCCATCCTGGGTGCAAGCGCACTGGCATGGGAGATGAAAGACTAAATTTGCAGAAATGATGATTCGGTTTCATAAATAAAGCATTATGCAAGATCGCAGACATTTCCTTAAAGCAGCGGCCCTTGGTGCCGCTGCTTTATCTTTAGATGGCATTACATCTACCCCCGCACATGCGGCGCCTTATGTAAAAGGCGGTAAAGCAAAACCAGTAGTGGTTTCTACCTGGGATTTTGGTCGCGCTGCCAACGAAGCAGCCTGGGAAGTCCTCAAAAAGGGCGGCCGTGCACTGGATGCCGTAGAAGCCGGTGTACGCATACCGGAAGCAGATCCCAACAACCACACAGTAGGTTACAGCGGCTATCCTGACCGTGACGGCCGCGTTACACTGGACGCCTGTATCATGGATGAGCTGGGCAACTGTGGTTCCGTAGCTGCACTGGAACACGTGGTACACGCTATCTCTGTTGCCCGTGCCGTAATGGAGAAAACACCGCATGTCATGCTGGTGGGCGACGGCGCACTACAGTTTGCACTGGCCAACGGTTTCAAAAAAGAGAACCTGCTCACCCCGGAATCTGAAAAGGCCTGGAAAGAGTGGCTGAAAAAATCCGAATACAAGCCCATTATGAACATAGAGAACAGTTCTTATGGCGCCGGTAAAGAAACCACTTTCAGCCCGCTGACACTGCCCGGAAACGTATACAATCACGACACTATTGGCATGGTGGCACTGGATGCCGACGGTAACCTGTCAGGCGCCTGCACCACTAGCGGTATGGCATATAAAATGCACGGCCGTGTAGGAGACTCTCCTATTATCGGCGCAGGTCTGTATGTAGACAATGAAGTAGGCGCGGCCACTTCTACCGGTGTTGGCGAGGAGGTGATACGCGTGGTAGGCAGCTTCCTGGTAGTGGAACTGATGCGGCAGGGATACTCTCCCGAGAATGCCTGCAAAGAAGCAGTGACCCGCATCGTGAAAAAGAATCCTGCCCGTGCCAAAGGCCTGCAGGTAGGTTTCCTGGCTATCAACAAAAAAGGCCAGCACGGCGCTTACTGCCTGCAGAAAGGATTTAACTATGCAGTACTGTCTGAGAAAGAGAACAACGTACTGATAGATGGCAAACATTATTTCTGATCCGGAGAATGAGCAAGAAAATAACACTCGAAATATGCGCCGGTTCTGTAGCTTCCTGCATTGCAGCAGAAGCAGGCGGGGCATCCCGTATAGAACTGTGCGATAACCTGCTGGAAGGCGGCACTACCCCCAGCTATGCCACTATCGCCATTGCAAGGGAAAAGGTGAAAATAGACCTCTACCCTATTATCCGGCCACGTGGGGGCGACTTCCTCTATGACGACCTGGAATATGCCATCATGCAGAAAGATATACAGCTCTGCAAAGAATTAGGCTGTAACGGTGTGGTGATAGGATTGCTGACTGCCGATGGTAAAATAGATGTACCGCGCACCAAAGCCCTGGTAGAACTGGCATGGCCTATGGGCGTGACCTTTCACCGTGCTTTTGATATGACGGAAGATCCGTTGCAGGCACTTGAAGATGTGATCTCCACCGGTTGTGAGCGTATCTTAACCTCCGGGCAACGGAATACCGCTATAGAAGGCATTCCTTTACTGAAAACACTGGTAGAGAAAGCTGAGGGCCGTATAGCTATTATGGTAGGGTCCGGGGTACGTGTTAACAATATCACCCAGCTGGTACAGGAAACAGGGGCTGTGGAATTTCATACTACTGCAAGGGCTTATGAAGAGAGCGGAATGGTGTACAGGAATCCTAATGTAAGTATGGGTGGGATACCGGGAGTACCGGAATATGGTATTTCGCTGACGCAGGTGGAAGATGTGAAGAAGATAAGAGAGCTGGCAACAGCAGCTGCTAATAAATGATAAAGAAAAAGCTTCCGTGACCGGAAGCTTTTTTATTCATATCAGGTTAGATTTTGTTCCCTCAGAGGGAATTCTTTTTGCCTTGCGCGCAGCTAAGAACTGCGCGCATAAGAAATTAAATATCGTTCTGAATGATAGCCTTGTTGGCGTTGATCTCATCCTGAGGGAAAAGGAAATCCCAACGGATGTCATCAGCTCCTACCTGAAGAACGTTAGCTGTTAAGGCAGCAGTATGGTTAGCGCCGGTCCTGTCCAGTGGCAGATGCTGGCGCTTCAGATCAGTAAAACGGAAGCCTTCGCCCCACAGCTCTATACGGCGCTGTATCAGTATTTCCTGTAACAACGCATCGCCGGTATTAGTGCTCCTGGTATAAGCAGGGTCACGGTTTACAGCCAGAGTGTACAAGGCATCTGCAGCAGCGGCATCCTGTCCCAGCCTTGCATTTGCTTCTGCTTCTATCAGGTACATTTCAGCAGCGCGCATTAAAGGCACGTCACCAATGCTGCTGCTGGAGCTGGCTGCCAGGAATTTCTTATTGGCATAAGCCTTTTTCACACCACCGGAAGGAACGGGTACATCAGCACCTGTTACACTCCACATAGACTTACGAACGTCTGTAGCAGAGATTTTTCCATACAGCGCAGAATTGATAGCCTTAGGGTTGGTCCTGATATTGGTAGAGTTGAAATTGGCAGACATATAAGCAAAGAATGAATAGAAATAGGTGGTCTGCTCAGAGTTCTGATGACTACCCCACATCCATTCCCTGTTACCATAATCATTGAAGCCCAGTTTGTACTCGTCATTGCTCATCAGCACATAACCTTCTCTTGCCTGTTTTGCATAATCGGCAGCTGTGGCCCAGTCCTGCATAGCCAGCGCTACACGTGCCCTGATACCTTTTGCCACTTTACCGCTGATGTGGGAATTGTTGGATGAAAAACCATCTAAGTTAATAACAGCAGAATCTATGTCTTTTACGATCTGGGTGTAAACAGCGCCTACAGTAGCTCTTGGCTGTCCTGTAGTAGTCGCGTCCAGTACAATGGGAACACCCAATTGTGCATTTGCAGTACCGGCTACATAACGTTTACCAAACTGCTGTACCAGCGCCAGGTAAGCCCATGCACGGTAAGCCTGTGCCTGTCCGCGGATATTCTTCTTCTCTGTATCATCGCCCGGTACGCCATTGATGTTGTTGATGATCATATTGGCATTGGAGATGACCTTATAGTAGAACAGGTAAGAGAACTTCAGGAAAGTGGCAGAAGAAGTGCGGTGCATGGTCCACTGGTAAGTAGCATTGAACCATCCGTTACCGGCAGCTGTCATTACCAGGTCTTCACCCAGCATATCGTTCATGATCATGATGCTGCCCTGTCCGCCCTGGTCCTGCGCATCGTACTGGATGTAGAGGGAGCGGTGAATACCGTTGATAGCGGCCCATCCGTTAGCTACCGATGTAAACACGGTTTCAGAAGGATAGTAATCGGTTGGTGTAGTGTCCAGGTAGTCCTTTTTACAGGCTGTAAAAAGTAGTGCCGGTATGGCTATAAGTATATATAATAATTTCTTAGTCATGTGGATGTCCGTTTTTAAAGTGCAACATTAATACCCATGGTGATGATACGAGCCGGTACATATACGTTGGATGTTACCCCTGTAAATGCCTGGGTTACGTTCATACCTTTACGCGCTGTTTTCAGGAAGAGGTTTTCACCGCTTACAAAGATGTTGGCGCTGGTCAGGTGTAGCATGGAAGTATATACTTTTGGCAGGGTATATCCCAGGCTCACCCTTCTCAGGTTAATGTAGGAGGCATCTACCAGCCAGCGGTCTGAAGTACCTGCAGCAATGTTGGTCAGGTTACCGTTATTGAATTTAGGCACGTCAGTAACATCGCCTGCTTTCTGCCAGCGTTTCAGCGCGTCTTTATGCAATGCAGCACCGTAGGTACCACCGTGCATGAGGCCCAGATAGGTCTGGTCGTATACTTTACCACCTATCTGGTAGCTTACCAGTACAGACAATTCAAAGTTCTTATAGCTGAAAGTGTTTGTGAAACCACCATATACATCAGGAATAGCACTACCGGCATAGTGATATTTAGCATTGCTTACAGAAGTGGTAACAGTATCTCCGCTCTTGGTGATACGGTTGCTGGAAGCAGCTGTATTGAGCGCCCTGTATAGCGGAGCACCATCATCAGGATCTACACCATAGTATTCACGCAGCCAGTAGTCATACTGTGAGTGGCCTACCATCAGCTTTTTAGTACCGTTGATGATCTCGTCTTTAGGCAGTTTGGTAACCTGGTTTTTATAAGTAGTAGCATTCAGGTCCAGTCTCCATTTGAAATCTTTCTTACGGATTATCTCAATACCTAACTGCACTTCAAAACCACGGTTCCACATGGTACCTACGTTCTCATTCCTTTCCACCAGGCCGGTAGATAAAGGCAGTGGTACACGGAACAACAGGTTGGAAGACTGGCGGCGGAAGAACTCAAAGCTACCGGTGATGCGGTTTTTGAGGAAGCCGAAGTCTACGCCTGCATCAAATGTTTTATTCTGTTCCCATACCAGGTTGCTGGACAGGGTGGTCTGCAATACGCCTGGTTCGTCAGCATTGGCGCGGGGCTCGTATAAAGCCTGCCATGCGTAGTAGATAGGGTCCAGATCAGCGTCCAGCAATGCGTCATTACCTACAGAACCGTAAGAGGAACGTACTTTCAGCATGTCCAGCCAGTTGGTGGTACCTTCCATGAAACGCTCGCTGTCCAGTCGCCAGCCAGCGCCTACTGACCAGAAATTACCCCATCTCAGGTCTTTGGAGAAACGGCTGGTACCATCGCGGCGCAGGGAAGCAGACAGGAAGTATTTCTCGTTATAGTTATAGTTGGCACGGCTCAGGTATCCTTCTGTACGGTATTTGTCAGTACGGGAGGTGAGTGAGTTGGTGGTGGTGAAGTTGGCCAGTTCTGAAGAGCTGCCGTCGATGATCACCTGCTGTCTTGCACCATACAGGTAGTTGTAGGTGAAATCGTAGTTCTCATGACCTGCCAGCACTTCGATGTTGTGCAGACCAAAGGAACGGTTGTAGTTCAGCAACTGGTTGAAGGTAAAGCCGGTCCGGGTACGGTTGGTGCGGCTGGCCCTTCCTGCAGGAGCGCCATCGCCTACTGTGGTGTTGTCGTAAGTAGATACCAGGTCGTTCTGTACATCTACACTGATATTGGTAGTGAATTTGAAGTCGCGCAGGAAAGAAACCTCACCATAAGTTCTGGCAGAGAATGTGTTCCTTTTAAAGCTGTTGTTGTTCAGTTCAGTTTCCTGGATCACGTGACGGCCGGCGAAGGCGCCTGCAGGTCTTGCATCGCCCAGGTCATAGATCTTCTTACCAAATTCGTCCAGTACATATTCACCTGTGGTAGCGTCGTGTTTATGTATAGGATAAATAGGCCCCATGTTCCGGGTAAAGTTGAACGGGTTGATGTAAGATGAGCTGTTATCTACAGTATTACCCTGGTTGGTCCTGATAAAGGAACCGTTTGCGTTGATACCGGTTTTAAACCATTTCAGCGGATTGGTATTGAGGTTGATACGGCCATTCACCCTTTCAAAGTCTGATTTCATAACGAAACCTTTCTCTTTCACATAACCCAGGGAGATGAAGTAATCGCTTTTATCAGAACCGCCGTTGAAGCTGATGCCATAGTCGCCACGGCTGCCGGTGCGCTGTACTGCTTTTGTCCAGTCCAGGTCATCTGCATATTTCAGTTTTGCATCAGGGTTTATTTTACCGTCTGTGCCAACGATGGCGTTGTCTGCCACGTTGAAAGGGTTATAACCCAGCCTGTTCTTGATATCATTTGAAGCGGTCTGGCTGGCCTGTTCCAATGTAACGGTGGATGATACAAGGCTGTTACGGTATGCTTCCCACATCAGCGGATAATACTCATATGCGTTCACGCGGTCATATTCAGGTATAGCGCGGCCGGTAACGCCCTGCATTGCTTTAAACTGGATATGATGACCGTTGCGTTTTCCTTTTTTGGTCGTGATGATCACTACGCCGTTGGCGGCGCGTGCACCGTAAAGCGCAGAAGAAGAAGCGTCTTTCAGCAGGGACATACTTTCAATATCGTCAGCGCTGATAGAGGAGATATCTCCGCTGAAGGGCACACCGTCAACAACATACAGCGGTTCGCTGGAGGCGTTGATGGAGCCTATACCGCGGATGCGGATGGAAGGGCCATCGCCTGGTTGTCCGCTGCCGGAGTTCACCTGTATACCGGGAGCAGCGCCTTCCAGTGCGTTGAAGGCATTGGTAACGGGGCGTGTCTGCAGGTCTTTGGATTCTATCTGCGTCAGTGAGCCGGTAAATGTTTTACGGTTGGCGGTACCATAGGCAATTACCACTACTTCGTTCAGACCTTTCGTGTCCTGTTGCAGCACGATGCTGACAGTTCCGCGGCCTTTCACGGCTACCTCCTGGTCTACGTGACCCATGTAGCTGAACACGAGCATACCTGTAGAAGGTACTTCTATTTCATATTCACCGTTTGCGTTGGTAGTAGTGCCTTTACCGGTTTTCTGTACGCGTACGCTCACACCTATAAGAGGAGAGCCGCTTTCATCCGTCACCCGGCCTTTCACTTTAATATCGTCGATCACTTCTGCTTTGGGCGCAATACCCACAAGCTTATTGGACATGACCCGGTAAGTGAGACCGGTGCTTGCCAGCGCCTGGTTCAGCACCTGTTCAACAGGCTTATCTGTTACAGTTACCGTCACCTTTGTATCAGCAGAGATCAGGTCATTGCTGTATACAAAGCGGTAGTCACTTTGTTTTTCAATGAGTTTTAGCAGTTTTGCCAGCTTCACATCTTCCAGGTTCAATGTAAACCGTTGAGAATAAACACTGGCAGATACCTGTAAACAGGTAACTAAAACGACAAGAAAGGCCAGTTTCATTAAAAAAATTGCTTTTAGGAAAGACTTCCGTTTAGGTAAAAGAAACAGATTAAGTCTGGTTTTTTCCATACTTTTAGATTGTTAAAAGGTCAATAAAATACGGGACAGGCCTCATCGCCAAATGAAACCTCCTGTCCTTTTGATCTTGGTTGAAGGGGGTTATGTGCTGCATTGCCCCCTTTCTTTTTTCCCCTGCGTAAGCGTTACATTAATATTTTCTTTTTAGCGTTTGATGATTATCTTCTTTTTGTCAATAGTGTAATGAAAAGGCGAGGTAAAGCGTAGTGCCTCTAAAGTTTCGCTGATTGTTTCATTGATAAAAGTGCCTGTAAACCGGGCCTGCTTCATATCTTCATCTTCAAATACCACCTGCATATCATACCAGCGTTCCAGCCTGACTGCTATTTCTTCAAAACGCTCGTTGTTAAATACCAGGTAGTTCTCCTTCCAGGCAGTTTCGGCTACAAGGCTGTCCTGCTGACTGACAGATACTTCTCCTATATGGAAGTCCTCTTTTTCCGGTTGTGCTGCTGCCGGTACCCTGTCGGTTTTCTGCTCCGGGCTGTTGTACAATACTATCTTCTGTAACGGTGACAGTATTACCTTTTTCAGTATATCTCCTTTTATGGTTACCTCAACCTTTCCCTGTATCAGGGAGGTTTCTGTTGTTTTATCTCCTTTATATGCCCTTACGTTGAAAGAAGTGCCTAATACAGTGATGTCCATTTTCCCGGTATGGATCACAAATGGCCTTTGTTCATCTTTTTCCACATCAAAAAAGGCTTCTCCATCCAGTGTTACCTGCCGGCTGTCGTCTTTACTGTAATCGTATGTAAGCCTGCTGCTAACGTTCAGATGTACAGTTGAACCGTCAGGCAGGGTTACTTTAGATCTTGAGCCGTGGCGGGTAGTTATTTCGCTGACCAGCTGCGGCCCTTCTGTTTTCTTTGGTGTGCGTAAGCCCCATATGCCTCCTGCCACAGCCAGGATAGCGGCGGTGACTGCCATTATCCAGACACCTTTTCTGCGGGGTCTTTGCTCTTCTTCCTCCTGTTCATGTGCAGCCGGAGGGAAATCGCCCGGAAACAGCATTTGCATGCGTTGCATGTGCTTTTCCAGCAAAGTCTCTGTAGCTGCCGTCAGGTCCGGTGTTTTCATCTCCAGTTCCTTCATCAGCGACGCCTGATAGCTCAGATGTGCATTCTCTTTCAGCAATAATTCCAACTCCCGTAATTCATCCAAAGTAGCTTCACCAGATATTTTCCTGCCAAGTAATAACCAGGTTCTATCTTGACTCATAAAAATTTTCAATGGGCTTTACAATTGATAAGACAGGGGAATGAGGGGTATCTACTAAGCCGTTTTAAAAAAAAGTTAATTTTTTTAAAAAAACAGTGCCTCTGTCATTCAGTTTATTGCCGACCGCAGGTCCAATCACCTTCTTCTCAAAAAAAACGCTTTCGCCCACGGCGAAAGCGTTTTTTTTGAGAAGTTTCCCTCTGCACTATATAAAAGACATCATTTTTCAGGAAGATAAAGACGGAGTGATTCACTGATCTTTTTACAGGCAATAGCCATCTGTACATCTATGGTATTAACAGAAATATCAAGTATACTGGCCACTTCCTTATACTTCAAACCATCTTCACGCACCAGTTTATAGATGATCTTACAACGCGGCGGCAGTTTATTCACAGCTTCTGCCATTTTCCGCACCATTTCACCGGATATCATGAGCTGTTCAGGGGTATTATCAGCCAGCGTCATATCTACATTCAGCTCATCCAGGTTGAATATCTGCAGTTTCTGCTTACTTAAGTAATTCAGCGCCATATTCCTGGTAGCCACATACAGGTATACTTTCAGGTTGCCGATTTCCAGCAATCGTTCCCTGTTCTTCCAGATATTCACAAAAACATCTGAAGCTATTTCTTCCGCCTGTTCGGCAGATTTGACAATAGTTACTGCAAATTTGCCCAGCGGTTTATAAAAATGCCGGAATAACTCCCTGTAAGCCTGTTCATCCCCTGTAGCCACTCTTCCGGCCAGCATTTGTATAGTAGCCTGATCCAACATTACAATCTGTTCATGTATACCAGCCTGTATACATTATTCTATTAAGTATTAAGTCTGACTGTTCCCTGTTAAAGTGGAGTCTCTGCTGATTTTCCTAAAGTTCAATAGTGTACGGAGATATCCGTTTCGGGCAACAAAATATTAAAAATATGCCGGCAATCATTGACTAAGGTCATAAATCCCATCTTTGTGTTAAAAAAGCAATGTCTGATACTGTTTTAACATAATCCCACACGTGCTCTCCGGGCCTTTCACTGTTTTACCCCGCTGGCCGGGCCTCTGATAAGGGTATCTTATACATTTAACAAATTGCCGGCAATCGTTAACAAATGACAATTTCCTATGTGGTTAGAGAGATTTTTTTTAATTTTCCGTCTCGTTTTTAAACCGCATCTAATCCAAAACACTAATCATGACGCTTAATCATCAGGAAATTGAACTGATTGACAGTTTCGAACAGATAGCCGTGGATATACATCCTACCGCTAAAGAAGGTTCCAGAGCAGTTGCGCAGGAAATAGCAGCACTGATTAAGGCAAGACAGGCCGCTAATCAAAACGTAGTATTGGGGCTGGCTACAGGCTCTACCCCTAAGTATCTTTATGCAGAACTGGTACGCCTGCACAAGGAAGAAGGTCTCAGCTTCAAAAACGTGCTGACTTTCAACCTGGACGAGTACTATCCCATTGAATCTGATGCGCTGCAAAGCTACAACAGGTTCATGAAGGAGCAGCTCTTCAATCACATTGACATTCCGGCGGGCAATTACTTTGTTCCCGATGGCACATTGCCAAAGGAAAAAGTAAAAGAGTACGCTTTAGAATATGAGCGTCGTATTGAAGCTGCCGGTGGTATAGATATCCAGATCCTGGGCATCGGTACCAATGGCCATATCGGTTTCAATGAGCCTGGTTCTCCCCTGACCTCGCACACCCGCCTGGTTACCCTGGACAATGCTACCAGGCAGGCAAACGCTTTTGAATTTGCTACCATGAGCCAGGTACCCCGTCTGGCTATCACCATGGGTCTGAGCACTATATTCAAAGCCAAACGTGTTATACTCCTTGCATGGGGTACTCACAAAGCCAAAATTGTACGTAAGGCTGTAGAAGGGCACAGCACTGACCAGGTGCCTGCTTCTCTCCTGCAACAACACCCTGACTGCAAATTCGTGATCGATGAGCAGGCTGCGGAAGAGCTGACCCGCTTTAAAGAGCCATGGCTGACGGGCGACTGCGAATGGACGCCCAATCTGCGCCGCAAAGCAGTGACCAACCTGGCGCTGAAGCTGAACAAGCCTATCCTCATGCTGACAGACAGGGATTACAATGAAAATGGTTTAAACGACCTGATCGTACAATACGGTTCAGCATATGAATTAAACATCGAAGAGTTCAACGGCATCCGTGACACCATCACCGGATGGCCCGGCGGTAAGCCTGGTGCACAGCTGCCCAGCCATCCCGAACGTTCTGAACCTTTACATAAACGTGTACTGATCTTCTCCCCTCACCCGGACGATGATATCATCTCTATGGGTGGTACCTTTATCCGCCTGCACGAGCAGGGACATGACGTGCATGTTGCTTACCAGACTTCCGGCAACATCGCGGTAACAGACGAATTTGCACTGCGCTTTATCGACTTTGCCGTAGGTTTTGAAGGTATGTTCGATATAGACCGCAGCAAGAGCTCCCAGATACTGGAAGATGCCAAAGCTTTCCTGCGTGTGAAAAAGCCAAGCCAGAAAGATACGCCTGAACTGCGCGCTATCAAAGGCCTGATACGCCGTGGTGAAGCAAAAGCTACCTGCCGTTACGTAGGTATTCCGGAAGAAAATATCCACTACCAGAACCTGCCTTTCTATGAAACAGGCCTGATAGAAAAGAAACCTATGAGTGAAGCAGACGTTCAGCTGACCGTAGATCTGATCCGTGAAGTAAAACCTCACCAGATCTATTGCGCCGGCGACCTTGCAGATCCACATGGTACACACAAAGTATGTCTGGATATCATCTTCGCAGCGCTGGAAAGACTGAAACACGAAGATTTCATGAAAGACTGCTGGGTATGGCTGTATAAAGGTGCATGGCAGGAATGGAACATCCATGAAATTGAAATGGCTGTACCAATGAGCCCTGACCAGGTGCTGCAGAAACGCCTTGGTATCTTCATTCACCAGAGCCAGAAGGACGTGGTGCCTTTCCAGGGTACTGACCTGCGCGAGTTCTGGGAAAGAGCTGAAGACCGTAACGCTAATACGGCTAACCTCTATGACCAGTTAGGTTTGCAGAAGTATGCTGCTATGGAAGCTTTTGTGAGATATCACTTCTAAGCTGAAGTATCAGTTAAAATATACAGGCCCCTGTCCTTACGGACAGGGGCTTTTTGTTTATAATTCAAATGTCAGAATGAAAATATTTGTTACATTTATGAATTGTAAATTTTCAACCAATATCTGGACTGATGTCCCTTTGTCAAGCCGTACACGTTATCAGAAACTAAGTCCCATTTTTTAAAACGTACAACATCATGAGCCTGGTCCCAGCCAGCAAAGCAGTGGAGTATCTGGCATTACTGCGCGCAATAGAATCTAACCGCCCCTCACAGCAACGCCTGTTTTCAGATCCGTATGCAAAGCTGTTTGTCCCTCCTGTACTGAAACCTGTAGAAGTGCTTTCCAGACTCGGTTTCATGAACCGTTTTATTTCCTGGATAATAAATAAACACTGGACCGGCGCACTCTCTGCCTGCAGCGTAAGAACAAGGCTGGTAGATGTTATGACCGTCAACACCATACAGGATGAAGGTATCAACCAGGTCATTATATTCGGCGCCGGTTATGACTCCAGGGCATTACGCCTGTTGCTCAGGAGAAGGATACAGTTTGTGGAAACAGATCACCCGGAAATACAGCGCACTAAACGTAAAAAACTGGAAAAGGCAGATCCTGCGGCGCATAACGCCTCACAGATCAATTACCTGTCAGTAGATCTGCACAGTCAGAAACTGGAAGAAATCCTACCGTTCATCTTTCAGATGGAACATTATAAAACACTTTTCATCTGGGAAGGTGTTACCAACTCACTTACGGCTCCTGTTGCGCCTATTGCATTCGAATACTTTCAGCGCTTCAAACCCGGTACCATCATCATCTTTACTTATGTAGACAATGAAGTAAGGAAACACCCGGAGAAATTTCCCGGTGCTGTTAATGTCACCAGGCTGCTACGCCGGGGCAATGAGCAATGGAACTTTGGCCTGAACCCTGCGCAGCTTGACGGCTTTCTCGCTTCTTACAATATGCAGCTGCTGCATGACCTGGATATAGACAGTATCCGTAAAATGTACTATGGTGAAGAAAAAGCAGCAGGAATGAAAGGCTATGAATATTACCATGTGGCAATGGCTGTTGTGAAATGAGTGATATTCCGGGCTATGATTCGTAATTTTATAGCTATGGAAACTTTAGATATACTGATCGTAGGCGCCGGGCCGATAGGACTGGCATGCGGGCTGGCAGCAAAGAAGGCAGGATTAAGCTACACGATAGTGGAAAAAGGCTGCCTCACCAACTCTCTCTATAATTACCCGTTATATATGACCTTCTTTTCTACTTCCGAAAGACTGGAAATAGGAGGTATTCCCTTTGTATCTATCAGCGCCAAGCCTGTACGCCCGGAAGCGCTGGAATACTATCGCCGTGTCACTATCTCCAATCATCTGAACGTCAGATTGTTTGAAGCTGTGGAAGAGATATTGCCAGACGGTCAGCAATACACGGTGAAGACGGAAAGAACAAGTTACACCGCAAAACATGTGATCATTGCTACCGGTTTTTACGACATTCCTAATATGCTCTATATACCGGGAGAAAATCTTCCTAAAGTCAATCACTACTATAAAGACCCGCATTTCTATGCAGCACAGAAAGTAATTGTTATAGGCGCCAATAATTCTTCTGTGGATGCTGCACTGGAGACCTACCGCAAAGGTGCGCAGGTGACCATGGTTATAAGGGAAGAAGGTATCGGGAAACGTGTGAAATACTGGGTAAAGCCTGATATTGAGAACAGGATCAGTGAGGGAAGTATTAAAGCATATTACCATTCACATGTACAGGCTATACGGGAAAATGAAGTGGATATACTTACTCCTGAAGGACTGATCACTATTGAGAACGATTTTGTGCTGGCGTTGACAGGCTATCAGCCTAATTTCAGCTTCCTGGAAAAGGCTGGTATTCATTTGTCTAAAGATGGGAAGAAGTATCCTTCCTACAACCCGGATACGATGGAGACGAATATGCCTGGTATTTACCTGGCGGGGGTTGTTTGCGGGGGAATGGATACGCATGTGTGGTTTATTGAGAATTCAAGGGAGCATGCGGATAAGATCATTGCACATATTGTTGCTAAATAGCGGAAAAAAAGCGTTTTCGCCTTCGGCGAAAACGCTTTTTTGAGAGGGGGAATTGTGCTGCGCACGGCTTAGCGGGCCTGCGGCCAGTTAAAAATTCTAATTAAATTATATTCACTTCTCTTTCCAGTTCCACACCAAACCGTTCCTGCACACTATCCAATACCTGCTGTGACAGGTCATATATCTGACGGCCGGTAGCATTACCATAGTTCACCAGTACCAGCGCCTGTCTTGCATGTACCCCTGCATCTCCTTCACGGCGGCCCTTCCAGCCACATTGCTCTATCAGCCAGCCTGCTGCCAGCTTATAATGCCCTCCTTCCACAGGATATGCCACTATATTGGGATGCGCTGCTTTCAACTGTTCATAAACAGCTGCATCAACAGTAGGATTCTTGAAGAAACTACCGGCATTGCCTATCTGTTTCGGGTCAGGCAGCTTGGAAGAACGGATATTGATCACTGCCTGGCTGATAGTTTTGATAGACAGCTCCTGTATACCCATATGTTTCAGTTCTTCTTCAATAGCGCCATAACTGGTATTAAAATGAGGATTTTTATTCAGGCGATAGGTAACCGACAGAATAGCAAACTGACCTTTATATTGCCTTTTAAAAACACTTTCCCGGTAACCGAAATGACAGGCGGCATTATCAAATGTTACAATGGCATGATCGTGTAAATGATATGCCTCCAGCTCATGGAAATTGTCCTTTATTTCTACTCCGTACGCTCCTATATTCTGCATGGGACTGGCTCCTACATTGCCAGGTATGAGGGAGAGGTTTTCCAGTCCTGCCCTGTTGTTTGCAATACAATCCATCACAAAGCTGTGCCAGTTCACGCCTGCCCCTACCTTCACGTATATATGAGCGTCATCTTCCCTTACTACCTCAATACCGCTTATCTCATTCTTCAGCACATAGCCGTCAAAGTTGCGGGTGAGCAGTATATTACTGCCTCCGCCCAGGATCATGTTAGGGATGCCGTTAGCTGCCGGCCCTTCCCGGAGCAGGCTTTCCAGTTCTGCTGCTGAGGAAAAAGCGGAGAAATAACGGGCCTGCACGTCTATGCCAAATGTATTTAAATGCCGGAGCGAATAATTTTCGACTATACTCATAATGATCGTAAATTAGAATAGCTTAAGCTATTCAGGTTTCAGCGTCAAATATAATAAAACCATGTCTCAAACTGCTGTTGTAATAGGGGCCACCGGCCTTACAGGAAGGCATCTTGTTACTTTGCTGCTGCATGATCCTCATTTCAGTAATGTAAAGGTGCTGTTACGAAGTCCTTCGCTTAAGCCACGACCGGGGCTGACGCCCATTATCGTGGATTTTAATGATGAAGAGTCCCTGGCCCCGGCCCTGCAGGGAGATGTGCTGTTCTGCTGTGTAGGTACCACTATCCGTAAGGCAGGCAGCCAGGAGCAGTTCAGGGAAGTAGATTTTAATATTCCTGTGAGATGCGCTACCCTGGCCCGCCGGCAGGGCACCCAGCAATTCCTGCTGATCTCTTCTGTTGGCGCCAATGCGAGGGCCCGCAATTTCTATACCCGTACCAAGGGGGAAGTGGAACAGGCCATACAGCAGCTGGGGTACCCGGGACTGCATATCTTCCGGCCTTCTATATTGCTGGGAGCACGTACTGAATTCCGTTTCGGGGAGTGGTTAGGAAAATGCCTGGTAATGTTGTTCCTTTTCCTGCTGCAGGGGAGGTGGAAAAAATACAGGCCTATAAAAGCGTCTAATGTAGCGCAGGCAATGGTGAACGCTGCTGCTGAGGGGCCTTCAGGTGTTCATATCTATGAATCTGATGCTATACAGGAGCTATCTATACGCAATCCACATCCGGCACAATAACTACCGAACGGAACTGCTTTTCTGCCTGCAGCTTTATGAAATGTTCCTGTAATAATCTCTTGGTATCTGTTATTACTTTTGTATCCCGGGGCAGTTTGACAAGCATTTCCTGCAGGTAATTGTTCCTTATACGTCCTACCAATGGCGCTGCCGGCCCTACCAACCGCGGACCAATATGTGGTCTTACCCAGTTGCCAAACACCTGTGCCGCCTGTTCTACTATCTGCTGATCTTTATGCTTGAAAGTGATCTTTAACAACCTGAAAAAAGGAGGATAGCCAAAGCGTTGCCGCTCTGCTATTTCAGCTGCATACATTGCTTTATAATCGTGCATGGTCACATAATGCAGGATAGGATGTTTTGTGTTGCTGGCCTGTATGATCACCTTACCCTGACCATGTTTACGTCCTGCGCGGCCGCTCACCTGCTCCATCAACTGGAAGGCCCTTTCGTTGACACGGAAATCGGGGAAGCTCAGCAGGCTGTCTGCACTTAATATACCTACCAGGTTCACATTCTCAAAGTCAAGTCCTTTCACTACCATCTGCGTACCTACCAGTATGTCTATTCCTTTCTGTTCCAGCAGCTGGATCATTTTGTTATGGCTGTCCTTGTTCCTTACAGCGTCCATGTCCATACGGGCAATGCGTGCTTTGGGAAACACCTGCTGCAGGTCGTCTTCTATCTTCTCTGTTCCGAAGCTTTTAGTCACCATTGTCTGGCTGCCGCATGCGCCGCAGGTTTGCGGGTATGGGTAGCGCGTGCCGCAATAATGGCAGTGCAGTTTATCCTGGTAACGATGATAGGTGAGTGATACGTCACAGTTCTTACAGTTAGGGATCCAGCCGCAGGTAGTACACATCAGGAAAGGCGCATATCCTCTCCTGTTCTGGAACAGGATGACCTGTTTATCTGCGGCCATGCTGTTGCTGATAGCGGCTTTCAGCTGCGGAGTGAAGTTCTCGTCCATGTTCTTTTCTGCACGCTCTTTCTTCACATCAATGATCTCTATCTGCGGCATTTCCAGTCCGCCGAAACGCTCTGTCAGCTCCACCAGTCCATATTTGCCCTGTTGTGCATTGAAATAGGATTCCAGTGATGGCGTGGCAGATCCCAGCAGTACTTTGGCCCTGAACAGGCCGGCATAATAAATGGCAGCATCCCTGGCGTGATAGCGAGGGGCAGGGTCCTGCTGTTTATAGGAAGCATCATGCTCTTCGTCCAGGATGATCATTCCCAGGTCACGGAAGGGCAGTAACAGGCTGGAACGGGCGCCCAGTAATATCTGCAGCTCTCCGCTCTTTACCTTGTTCCATATCTCCACACGTTCATTATTATTGAAACGGGAGTGGTAGATGCCTATCTTATTTCCGAAATGTTTCTGTAAACGGCGGATGATCTGTGCTGTCAGCGCTATTTCTGGCAACAGGTAAAGCACCTGTTTTCCTTTTGCCACATACTCTTCGATCAGTTTTACATATAACTGGGTTTTCCCGCTGGAGGTAACACCATGCAGCAAGGTAACCGGTTTCTCTTCAAAGTTGCGTCTTACTTCAGACAGGGCTTTTTCCTGGGCGGGGCTGAGGCTGAAATCTATCTGTACCTCTATTTTTCCTCCTCCCGGCACCCTGTCTACCGTTCTCTTTTCCACCCAGAGTATATTCTTCTCCACCAGCCCTTTCAGCTGGGCAACGGTAGCGCCGGACTTCTTCAGTAACTCACTCTGCAGCACGCTGCCCTGTGTTTTAATCAGGTGCAGGTAAGCCAGCAGCAGCTCCATTTGTTTGGGTGCTTTGGCCAGTTCGTTGAAGAGGGGCGCCAGTTGTTCTTCATCTTCATATTGTGCATGCAGTTGTACGAAGTTCTCTTTCTTCTCTTTATAGACTTCCTTCAGCTCTTCATACACCAGCAGTACTTTCTTTTCCAGCAGTTCTTTGATGACGGAGTAAACGTCAGATTTATCAAGGATGAGCTGTACTTCGTCAATACGTAATTCTTTCCTGATATGGAGGGCTTCGGCTACCAGGTATTCATCATCGTCCAGAGCGGAAAAATCATCACCGTAAGCATCGTTGAACAACAGCAGCGTTTCACTGGAGAGCTTAAGGTGTGCCGGCAATGCTGCATTCAGGACCTCTCCTTCTGTACACATGTAATAGGACGATAACCATTGCCAGAAAGAAAGCTGGGTAGGATATACTACCGGGTCTTTATCCAGTACGTCCAGCAGGGGTTTGGTCTTATAATTGGCCGGCGGCTGTTCGTGTACTGACTTTACAATTCCTGCATACTTTTTCTGTTTGCCCAGTTGTACGGCCACACGGCTGCCTGCCTTCACGGTGCCTTCCATTTCAGGCGGTACCGTGTAGGTATAATTCTTTGGCAATGCCAGGGGCAGTATGACGTCGGCAAATTTCATGACAGGAAATTATATTCTTGCTTTCAATTCTCCTTCCATAATCTCAAACACCTGTTGTTTGAGGGCGGGCAGGTCTTCCATAGTAAGTCCTGTTACAGGAACGGGCGGAAGGTATACTACGCGGCAGCGGCCGGGGTTCAGCTTCAATCCGCCTGAGGGCAGCCTTTTACGGTTGTCCAGGTATAATACAGGCTGTATGGGTGTCTGTGTTTCTATGGCTATACGGAATGCACCGTTATGGAAGGGTTGTAATATTTTATTGGTACTGTTGGTAGTGCCTTCAGGAAATATCAGGATGGAGATGCCATGTTTCAGCACAGCAATCATTTCACGTACGCTGCGGGAACGGGCTTTGGCGTCTGAGCGATCGACCGGTACTACAGACTGTTTATAAATGAACCCGAAGAAGGGGATCTTCTGCATCTCTATCTTTCCCAGCGGGCGGAAAGGCAGGCGCATTACCTGTACGGCCAGTGCTGCATCCAGGTAAGAGCAGTGATTTACAACGTACAGGTAGGGCGTTTTATCTTTCCTGTCCCATTCATAGATCCTTTTCACCATGATGCCTACGGCCGGGAACCAGGTATGTGACCAGAAACGCAGGAAATAGAAAACGATATTTCCTCCCTTCACTCTTCCGAGAAAAGATGCGAGGAAAATAAAGGGAAGGATCAGGAACATGATACCCAGGAATACAATTGCAGCATATATAAGATACACCACACGCAATGGCTTAAACAATAACTTCATAATAATGCCAGTCTCTTTTATCGAAAGCAAGCCGGAAAATTACTGTTTACAGCTGGAAATACCTAATTGCAACTGCAACTCCACTCTTTATCAAGGTCTATGCAGGTCACCACCCGGATGCTGTCTTCGTTCCCGCAGGGGGCAAAAACAACTCTCAGGTGTTGTCCTTCTTCGGAATAGCCTTCCAGGGCGTAAGTTGGACAGGGTTCGTCCATCGGATTGGATTTTTCTGTGTTGAGTGTTCCGAATTCCAGGATTTCAGCCACTTCTGCTTCGGTAATATGACGGCATTCCATCCTGCAACGGGCGTGGCGGGTGAATCTGAGCGGAGAGTGACGATTCAGTGCTGCAGGTCCGCTAACCGGTGTTCTTCTGACAGTTGTAGTGGAATTGTTATGTGTGCGTGACTGGGAAGGACGTCCGGGGCCCTTCCACCATTGCTGCTGCCAGGCCAGCCACAGCAATACCGCCAATAACAACATAGGTATATACTTACCCTTTGATTTCATGTTATGCTCTGATTACTATAATAGCATTGCTCATGCGGCGGCAATCTATACAATTTTAGCAATATAATCGATACAAAAAAAAGGGGAGTGTATTAGTTTAAATTTCTTTTTGATGTGCAACTGCTCAAAAACAGGGGTTTCGCCTTCGGCAAAACCCTGTTTTTGAGGGGGATCTTTTTTGCGCTGCGCGCGGCTGATTTTTGAATAAAGGGGACGTCATCTTCGGTAAAACACAGTTTTGGAGAGAGCGTTTTTTGCGCTGCGCGCGGCTGATTTTTGAATAAAGGGGACGTCATCTTCGGTAAAACACGGTTTTGGAGAGAGCGTTTTTTGCGCTGTGCGAGGCTGATTTTTTGAACGAAGGGGGCGTCACCTTCGGTAACACGGTTTTGGAGAGAGCGTTTTTTGCGCTGTGCGAGGCTGATTTTTTGAACGAAGGGGGCGTCACCTTCGGTAAAACACGGTTTTGGAGGAGGAAGAGTCTGGCCGGCGGCCGGCTGGAAAATTCAAACTGATGCGCTACCAAAAAAGGTGCTAACTTTGCCCTCCTTATGACAACAGGTAAAACAGTAGCGTTTCACACCCTCGGCTGTAAGCTGAACTTTTCAGAGACCTCCTCTATCAGCAGGTTGCTGGAACAGGATGGTTTTGTGAAAACGGAGTTTGAAGGGCAGGCCGACGTATATGTGATCAACACCTGCTCTGTTACAGATAATGCCGACAAGGAGTGCCGGCAGCTGGTACGCCGTATACAGCGGAGAGCGCCCGGCAGCATGGTGGTTATTACCGGCTGTTATGCCCAGCTCAAACCGGAAGAAATTGCCGGGATTGAAGGGGTGGACCTGGTATTGGGCGCTGCAGAGAAGTTCAACATAGTAGACCATCTGAAGACCCTCACCAAAGGCGATAGCGCCAAGATATGTTCCTGCGATATTGAAGAAGTGAACACCTTCCATGCCTCCTACTCCCTGAACGACCGTACCCGCACCTTCCTGAAGGTACAGGACGGATGCGACTATACCTGCGCATTCTGTACCATTCCCATGGCCCGCGGTAAAAGCCGTAGCGACAGTGTTGCCAATGTGGTGAAACAAGCTACTACCCTGGCCGGCAATGGCGTAAAGGAAATTGTACTGACCGGCGTTAACCTGGGCGACTTCGGAAAGGGCTTTGAGGGCGGTAAAAAACGGGAGGAGACATTTTTTGAACTGGTACAGGCACTGGATGAGGTGGAAGGTATTGAACGCTACCGCATCTCTTCTATAGAACCAAACCTGCTTAGTAATGAGATCATAGAATTTGTAGCCAACAGCCGCAAATTCATGCCTCACTTCCATATACCACTGCAGAGCGGCAGTAATGAAATACTGGGACTGATGCGCCGCCGTTACCGCCGTGAGCTGTATGCAGAAAAAGTAGCCATGATCAAACAGTTCATGCCACACTGCAGCATAGGCGTAGACGTCATTGTAGGGTTCCCCGCAGAAACAGATGAACGCTTCCAGGAAACGTATGATTTCCTTCATGGGCTGGATGTATCTTACCTGCATGTATTCACCTATTCAGAACGCGCCAACACCCATGCCCTGGACATACAACCGGTTATTCC
This sequence comes from Chitinophaga tropicalis, assembly GCF_009758205.1. GTDB lineage: Bacteria > Bacteroidota > Bacteroidia > Chitinophagales > Chitinophagaceae > Chitinophaga > Chitinophaga tropicalis. Next base: position 68,260 of record NZ_WRXN01000014.1, on the reverse strand, counting down.
GGTAAACGTCCGCAATGAGCGTAATAAAATGCTGCGCAACCTGAGCCATAAAAAACAATCGTACTTCAATGAACAATACACCGGTCAGACCCGTAAAGTGCTGTTTGAAGGACATAGCAAAGATGGTATGATGGAAGGGTATACAGACAACTATATCAAGGTAACCACTCCACACAGACAGGAATGGGTAAACCAGCTGGTTGACTGGGAACTGCGTTAGTATTTTTCATCTGCATTCTTCTCAGAAAAGTTCTTTATATATCATTGTGCAAATAATTTGCAGCAACTGGAAACACTTGCTATCACAGCGTTTGAGAGAAATCAAAAACTATAATCTTTCAAAAGTTTCAAAAAAAATTTGGCAGAATAAAAATAGTTTATACCTTTGCAATCCCATCAGACGAAAGGCCTGATGGTAACGAAAGAAAAAGAGGGAGTTTAGCTCAGCTGGTTCAGAGCATCTGCCTTACAAGCAGAGGGTCGATGGTTCGAATCCGTCAACTCCCACTCTTTAAATTTTTTTACTGGTATTTTAGTTCAAGGGAGTTTAGCTCAGCTGGTTCAGAGCATCTGCCTTACAAGCAGAGGGTCGATGGTTCGAATCCGTCAACTCCCACAGAAAAAGCAGTTACAGGTTTGTAACTGCTTTTTTGTTTTATACAGGTCCTTATCCCCTTCAAAAGAATGCTTTCACCCAAAGGCAAAAGCATTCTTTTTTTCGCTGCGTGCAGCTATAAATCATGTTTACTTATTCTTCCCTTTCAGTATCCTCTTCACCACTTTACCCAGCTTATTCAGGTTATCCAGCTGTTCCTGTATAGGCGCCAACGTGAGATCTTCCGGTTGCAAGCCTGCTTCCACATAATCTATCTCCGTCTGTTCAGGATAGATCAGTACAACATTATGGTCTGTAAAATGCCTGCTTAAGCGGGAAGGCATGCCATCCAGGTAAGGGCGGTAAGACAGGCTGCCTTTACGGGCTGTCACCACCACTACCAGGTCGTTACTGGTAATATCGCGCGCCAGCACCAGCAGTTCTTCAATATTATCAAACTGCCTGTATGCAATATCCACGCTTTGCCTGGACTGCTGTAAAAGGCCTTCTATCACTTCCTGTGTTTTATGGTGGCAGCAAAGCAGTATCCTCGCTCCCACCTGTTTGCTGAGGATAAAGAGCTTCTGGAGGTAATGCGTAAAGCCTACTTCATATTCCGCATTCTTAGGCATTACCAGCACCATTTTACGTGTGGTATTTAACGGGTGATGGAAGTCGCACACATAAATGGTTTCCCATACACTTTGCAGTATGTTGTCCAACGTAGTACCGAAGATGGAGCCGAACAAGCGTTCAGTCGTACTCGTTTTATCTGTCCATCCCAGCACCACATCTGTGATCATGAGTTCTTTGGCTGCCCTTGCAATACCGTCGGATACGTTCAGATCAATACGGGTAACGGCCTGCACCTTGCTTTCTGTGGCGGCAGCATGTACAACAGCGGCTTCCATGATCTTATTTGTAAGAGGCACTTTCTCTTTAGCTTCTTCATCGTCCTGCAGTACTGCAAGCGGGTAGATAGGTGTATCTGCATGCGGATCTTTGATCATCAGGGCAAAGTCCAGCAGCGATTCCATATGCTCCTGTTTTGAAATAGGCACCAGCACACGTTCAGGCGTACCTTCGGCAGCCGGCTTACGCTCTGCCTCTACAATGGCCAGCTTGCGGCCTGCGCTCTCTGTTACGAAAGAACCTACCAGGCAGGTAATAAGGATGAGCACTACGGTACCATTCAACACGTTCTCATTGATAATGCCCATGTTGAACCCGATCAGTATCACAGCAATAGTGGCCGCCGCATGGGCGCTGCTTAAGCCGAAAATGACATTACGCTGGGTGGCAGTATACCTGAATGAGAGCTGGGTAAAGAATGCCGCCAGCCATTTGCTTACCAGGGCCATTACGGTGAGGGTACCTGCTATCAGCAAAGCTTCCGGGCCTTTCAGCAATACGCGGAGATCTACCAGCATTCCCACGCTGATCAGGAAGAACGGAATGAACAGGGCGTTACCTGTAAACTCTATCCTGTTCATGAGAGAGGAAGTATGCGGTATCAGCTGGTTCAATGCCAGTCCGGCCAGGAAGGCGCCTATGATGCCTTCCACCCCGGCCAGCTCAGCCAGGAAAGCGGCCAGGAACACCAATGCCAGTACAAAGATGAAGTGGGAAGTTTTATCGTCCTTGATCTTCCTGAAGAACCAGCGTCCAATCATCGGGAAGATCCATAATACAATAATGGTGAATACGGCCAGGGATACGGAAAGCCTGACCCAGAAATCAGTGTTCAGGTTACCTGCTGTAGCGCCGGTAATGACTGCCAGGATGACCAGCACGGCGGTATCTGTGATGATGGTGCCTCCAACGGCTACGGTTACGGCTTCATTCTTTGTAATACCCAGTCGGCTGGCCAGCGGATAAGCTACCAGTGTATGTGTGGCAAACATGCTGGATACCAGCAAAGTAGCCATGAAATTAAAGTGAAGCAGGTAGGTACAGACAAGGTACCCCAGCGTTAATGGTATGAAGAAAGTAAATGCGCCAAAGACAAGGCTTCTGTTGCGGTTTTTCCTGAACTCTGTCATGTCCAGTTCCAGGCCTGCCAGGAACATGATATATAATAAGCCGGCTTTACCAAACAGGTCTATACTGCCTTTTTCAATGATCTTAAAACCATGGTCCCCTATTGCCATGCCTGCCAGTATCAGTCCTATGATACTGGGAATGCGGAATTTACGCAGGATGATCGGTGCCAGGAGAATGATAAATAATACCAAAGAAAAGATGGGCACCGGGTCTTTCAGCGGTAATGCAATATTCATCAATAAATTAATGCCTTTCAATATGTTCATAACCTTAAATCTGATGAGTACAATAATACGGCTAAAGCGTTTGTTGCGCAATTTCTTTTTGTATAGTGCATGGCCGGGAAACCTGAACTTTCCTGTTTACTTTAACGATTATTAGACGTAGTTTTGTGTAAATGTAATACCGGATATGAGCGAGCGTAAGCAAACAGGTACGCAAACCAGAGAATGGGAAGATGTGTTGGTAGCTGAAGATGAACAGTTCCCCTTTAGTCTTATCGTATGGAACGATGAAGTCAATACTTTTGATTGGGTGATCCAGTCACTGATAGAAGTATGTGACCATACCCAGGAACAGGCTGAGCAATGTGCCCTCATCATCCATCATAACGGAAAATACGCTGTAAAACAGGGAGAGTTCACTCAACTCCGTCCCATGTGCGAGGCCTTGTTAGACAGAGGCATCAGCGCTACTTTAGAAGAAGCTGTAGAAAGCTGAACGGGATGCCTGTATTTGAGCTGACAGAAGAACTGATCTTTCCTCCTGTTGCACTTGCAGAACCTGATGGCCTGCTGGCTTATGGAGGTGACCTGACAGCTCAGCGTTTATTGCTTGCCTACAGCCAGGGTATCTTTCCCTGGTATGACGAACCACCTATCTTATGGTGGAGCCCCGATCCCCGCTTTGTATTATTTCCCGGTGAACTGAAGATATCTGCCAGCATGAAGCAGGTGCTGAAGAAGGGTCTTTTCACTATTACCTTCAACAAGGATTTTGCCGGCGTTATATCCGGCTGCCGTCATACCTACCGTCCGGGACAGCATGGTACCTGGATTACGGAAGAGGTGGAACAGGCATATACAGACCTGCATAAGAATGGCTATGCCCATTCTGTGGAATGCTGGGAGGATGGGAAGCTGGTTGGCGGGTTTTATGGTATACAGCTGGGCAGGTGCTTTTTTGGAGAATCTATGTTCAGTCATGTAAGCAATGCTTCCAAAGCAGCCTTTATCACTTTTGTAAAACATGCTGAAGCCCAGGGCCTTGTTCTGATAGATTGCCAGGTATATACGGAACACCTGGCTTCCCTGGGGGCACGTATGATAGACAGGCAAGATTTCCTGACCATTATAGAGCGGGAACAATAAAAAAAACTCCGCCCCCTGAACGGAAGCGGAGTCTCATCCTATAAAGATATCATTTACTTTTTCTTTGCATAGCTGCCTTCAAAGAAGCAACGAATGCCCCTGTAGGCGCCACATCCACCTATTTCTCTGATGCTCACTCTTCCCGAGGCAAACTGGAAAGCGATGCCACAGTCTGTTTCCTTGTCCTTATATTCTCCCTTGTTAGCACTGGTAAAACGTCCGTGACCGGAAAGCTCTCCTTTACAACCGGTTTTCTCTTTGGAGAATGTGATGAAGAACTGGAAAGACTTTGGATCTTCTCCATCGCGTATAGATACGAGGCCGCTTTCGCCTGCAAAATAATCGCCAGATAATTTATGCTTTGCCGGCAGGGTATCTATAGGGTTGAATATCTGTCCTGCAGCGGCTTCTCCACTGGAGTTGGTCATGATAAGGGTAGTTTGCCCGTTATCTGATACACCGTAGAAATCCTCTCTTGTGGCGGTACGTCCGGGAGCGATCTGGATCTCGTTGGTTACTTTAACCACCTGTTTACCATCGATCGAGAAATAGTGTTGTTCATTCTGTCCATCTATCTTTGCTGCCGCCAGCCTGTTCAGGTATTTACCTTTTTTATCGAGGAAACAGATATATGCAGTAGTGGCAGATTTGCCTACAGCTTTTACTACGAAATAATTCACTGCGGCCCCCTGTATATATGCCACGGGATAGTACCTTATAGCAGCGTTCTCGGGGAAGTCTGCTTTGGCCAGTGTATCTGTCAGGAACTGTTGCAACAGTTCCGTTGTGATCACGGAAGAATCAGCAACTTTGGTTTTCAGGGAATCCGGGGTCAGCTTATACGGCAGTGATGCAGTATTGAATAACTGGCGGAAGTCTTCAAATGTCAGTGCGTCCTTTCCTTTTTTGTCTTTCTTTGATCCACAACCAGCCAGGAGGCCGATAGATAGTACTACCAACATTAGCTTGTTCATGCGTATGTGCTTGTTTATTACGGCCGAAAAGTTAGAGAAAAAAATGATATGATCAAAATAAGGGGGAAATGTGTGTAACTAAAAGGGGTGGTGCAGCAGTTTGAAGCTTTATATTATGCTCAATGCGAAGAAACTGCTCAAAAAATCGCTTTTACCTTCGGTAAAAGCGATTTTTTGAGGGCGCTTTTTGGGGCCTGCGGCCGGCTAAGAATTTAAACCGGTGCACTTCCAAAAGGCAATCATTTGTATATCTGGCACGTTTTATTTAGATTTACCTAAACTTTATTTTAAGAGATATGAATTTGTCAATTGCAGAGGAGAATTATATCAAGTCGATCTACAAATTGGAAGAAGATAGCCCGGATTCAGTTACAACCAATGCCCTGGCGGCAGAACTTGACACAAAGCCTGCATCTGTGACGGACATGGCGAAGAAGCTGAAGGAGAAAAAGCTGATCGACTATGAAAAGTACCAGGGTATAAATCTTACTGCTGAAGGCAAAAAAACTGCTTTGCAGATCATTCGGAGGCACAGGCTATGGGAATGTTTTCTTGTCAATAAGCTGGCATTCAGCTGGGAGGAGGTACATGAACTGGCAGAAGAGCTGGAGCATGTACGCAGTGAAAAGCTCACCAACCGTTTAAGTGAATTTTTAGGCAATCCCACTACAGACCCTCATGGAGACCCGATCCCGGACGCTCATGGCAAAATGGGAAAGCCCCGTATACAGACCTCTCTTCATAAGGCGCGGGCCAAACGACTGGAAGTAGTGGCCGTATCGGACAGATCTACCGCCCTGCTGGAATTCCTCAATGCCAAGGGGATACGCCTGGGTACTCAGCTGGACGTGATTGAGCGTTACGAGTTTGATAACTCCATAGAACTGAAGATCAAGAATCAACCTGCCTTTACCATCAGCGAGCAGGTATCAAAAAGCATAATGGTAAAACCGATATAATACATGGTCTGCTATGGCGGGCCATTGCACTTATTTGAAACACTATGGATCATCAGCACATTTCTTTAGGCGAAGTACATCAAAGTGTAGATACAACCACCAATGGAATTTCCCGCTGGAGGAAGCTGCTGGCCTTTTTTGGGCCTGCATACCTTGTCAGCGTAGGATATATGGATCCGGGCAACTGGGCTACAGACCTTGCCGGCGGCAGCCAGTACGGTTATAAACTGTTGTGGGTGCTGCTTATGAGCAACCTCATGGCCCTGCTTCTGCAGAGCCTCAGTGCCCGCCTGGGTATTGTGAGGGGGCGGGACCTTGCGCAGGCCAACCGTGAAACCTATCCTCCTCTTATCAATTTCATTCTTTATATACTTGCAGAAGTGGCGATAGCGGCTACAGACCTGGCGGAAGTGCTGGGTATGGCTATCGGGATACAGCTGCTGACAGGTCTTCCGCTTGCATGGGGCGTCAGCATCACCGTGTTTGATACTTTCCTGTTGCTGGTATTGCAACGTTACGGGATCCGTAAGATGGAAGCCTTTATTATTGCGCTGGTAGCTATTGTAGGCCTGTCTTTCCTGATAGAGCTATTTATGGCAAAACCTGCTATGAATGAAGTGGTTACCGGCTTTATTCCCTCTCTTCCTGACAATACCGCCCTTTATATAGCTATAGGCATCATAGGCGCTACTGTCATGCCTCACAACCTTTACCTGCATTCTGCCCTGGTGCAGACACGCAAGATCAAAAGGGATGATGCAGGCATTAAACAGGCGCTGAAACTGAACTTTATAGACAGCGCTGTAGCGCTGAACCTGGCGTTCTTTGTCAATGCTGCTATCCTGATACTGGCAGCGGCTGTGTTCTTCAAGACGGGCCGTACAAATGTGGCGGAGATACAGGACGCACATCAGCTGCTGGAAAAGCTGCTGGGCAACAAACTGGCCCCTACCCTGTTTGCAGTAGCGCTGATAGCCGCGGGGCAAAGCTCTACCGTAACAGGTACGCTGGCCGGGCAGATAGTTATGGAGGGGTATCTGCGCCTGCGTATCAATCCCTGGCTCCGCCGGTTGCTTACCCGGCTGCTGGCCATTGTGCCGGCGCTGCTGGTCATCCTGCTGTCAGGACCTGAGAAGGTAGGAGAACTGCTGGTATTCAGCCAGGTGTTGTTAAGCCTCCAGCTGGGCTTTGCCATCATCCCGCTGATCCACTTTGTAAGTGATAAAAAGACGATGGGCAACTTCGCCGTAAAGCCGGCAGTGAAGGTGGCAGGCTGGATCATTACTGCTGTGCTGGTATATCTCAATACACGCATGGTGTATACAGAAGCGGCAGATTATATCAGTGGTGATGGCAATCCTGTTGTAGACGTTATCATCATCATTGCCGGAATAGGTTTCCTGGCGTTGTTGCTGGTCACCATTCTTTATCCGCTGATCAGCCGTTACCAGCAGAAAGCCTCTGCACGTATACATCCTGTGCATGAGCTGACATTGAACAACATAGAGCCGCCTGTGTATAACAGGATAGCTATGGCGCTGGATTTCAGCCTGGACGATGAGAAGATCATTTCCAACGCGCTTGCTCACGGCAACCCACATACGGAATATCTACTGATACATATAGTGGAAAGCGCTTCTGCAAGATATCTTGGCAGAGAATCGGACGATTTCGAAACCAGGAAGGATAAAGAGCAGATGGAAACGTATGTAACGTTATTACATTCACGGAACATCCGCGCCAGGGGCCTGCTTGGATACAGACACCGGGCGGAGGAGATTGTTCGCATTGTAAAAGAAGAAGAAGCAGATTTTCTCGTACTGGGAGGTCATGGCCATACCGGCATTAAAGACTGGATATATGGAGAGACTACCAACCAGGTGAGACATAAGGTACGGATACCCGTGCTGGTAGTGCAGTAGTTCATGGTCTCAGCCCCATGAACTGCTCACAATCCCAGCGCTGATTTAAGGCGGGGATAGCCGGTTTTGCTGACAGGCACTTTTACGCCTGAGCGCAATATAGCCAGGTGATTTTCCTTTTCATAAGGCTCTATGCGGGTTACCTGGTTCACATTCAGCATATAGGAACGGTGTACCCTTGCAAACTGTTGCGGGTCAAGTGTTTTCTCGAAGAACTGCATGGTCTTGTTCTTCAGGAACGGGCCTTCCGGGGTAATGATCTTCACATAATCATCTGCCGCTTCCAGGTAATGGATATCCTGTACGGGAATGATCTTGATCTTTCCGTTGATCTTCACTACTATCCTGTTGCTTTGCAAAGGGGAAGCTCCGGCAGTTTCCAGCAGCGCTGTTGTTTGCTGCTGCTGTTCATCTGCCTGATGGCGGTCCAGCCATTTCTGGACAGCTTTGTCAAAACGTTCTTTTGAGAAAGGTTTCAGGAGATAGTCTACAGCATTTACTTCAAAAGCGCGGATGGCATGTTCTTCAAATGCTGTGGTAAAAACAATGGCAGGCAGTGTTTCCACCAGTTCCAGCATTTCAAAGCCGTTGATCTTGGGCATCTGCACATCCAGGAAAACAATGTCCGGCTGATGATGCTGAATAGCTTTCAATCCTTCAAATCCGTCACCACATTCCTGCATCACCTGGACCTGCGTATATGCCTGCAGATATTCCTTTACTATTTCCCGCGCCAGCGGCTCATCGTCAATTATTACTGCTTTTATCATAGCGTTGCGGCACTTTAATCAGTGTTGTATAAATGTTCTCTTCAGCTTTTGTTTCGAGCAGGTCATGACGGGCAAACAAGAGGTATAGCCGTCTGCTGATGGAAGAAAGACCGAAGCCGGTACCTTTTACCGGTTGTTGCAGTTCTGCATCGAAAGGGTTCTTTACTTCCAGGAATAGCATGTCTTTTTCCATCCATGCGTGGATGGTGATAGTGATAGCTTCTGTTGTATCGTAAAGACCGTATTTAATGGCATTCTCCACCACAGGCTGCAGCAGCATTGGAGGAATCATAGAAATTTCCGTTCCTTCTTCTGCTGTGATCTCTGTAGCGAGGCGATGTCCGAAGCGTACTTTTTCTATGTCAAGGTACCATTGCAGGTACTGGAGTTCTTCCGGCAACTGTATCCATTGCTGGTCTTCACGTTTCAGGGTACCTCTGAGGAAATCGCTCAGTTTGAGGACCATTTCCCTGGCTTGCTGGGGGCGTAGTGTTATCAGGGCATTGATGGAGTTAAGGCTGTTGAACAGGAAGTGTGGCTGCAGCTGTTGTCTGAGTTTATATAGTTCTGCCTCTCTTGCCAGTCTCTCTGTGGCTTCCTTTCTTGACAGCTTTTCGCTCTGTTCTTCCATATCGTACCAGATCAGGCTTTTGATGCCCAGGGCTGTGATGATGAGCCATCCGAAAACGAACCTTACGGGCAATGCCTGGTGAATCCATACCCGGTAGCTGTCATCCTGCGGGAAAGTGTAGAGCATTATGTAAAAGCTCAGGGCCGTCCACATTACGGTCTGCATAGTACAATATGCAAGCAGGAAGACATATTTCCCTTTTGCCGGCCGGTAATATCCAAGACAGAAGCTAACGGAAAAAGCAGACAGCGCAAGCAGGAGAATATGCACTACGCTGTCTGTCCACGCAATACTGTCATTCAGGCCATACCAGTAGATCAGCAGGTTTGCCTGCAGGATCGCGAACACATAAGTTGTGCCCAGGAAGGCCCGGCGGAAGGATTTATTTGAGAATATTGGTGTGGCCAAGTAAGATCAGGATAAATGGGTGAACAGAGTTATGCATGAACGTCCAGGTATTGCGGTGCTTTCAGTTGTGCCGCCTTTACCTGCAGCCAGGAGATATATGCGTTTGCGTCTCCGGGTTCTTCAATGCGGGAATACAGTTCCATTCCATCTCCCAGTGAGTCCAGTGCATTTACTTCAGGCACGTTGATAAAGCGCCATTCCACCAGTTCCTGTCTTTGGTTTTTGAAAGCGTACTGTTCCTGTGCTCCTATTTCGCTTGCACGTTGAAAGGCTTCGTATCTGCTTCCGGCATTGATGAGTCGCAACTGCTCGTCAAACTGTGGCATATGGTCTCCGTTGCCACTGATGATCTGGTAAACAATTTTCGCTACAAACCATTGCATAAGATATAGTATTATAAGAATGAAATAAAGGTTGTTATGGTTAGTGTATCAGTTTTGAGCTTTCTGATAAGAAGTAACGGCCCTGCGGGCTAAACTGAAACACGATAGTTGTTATCAGGCGTAACTTTTGATCTCTATGCCTCCGAATACACAGCTACCCCTGATAATGAGTACTTTGTCGGGATTACTTCCTATGAGCTCTGCCGGACGTTTGTCTTCCACACCGCCCATGATGGTGGTCATATCTACTTTAACGTTCCAGTTGGATGGTACCACCAGTTCGAGCCCACCGAAAACACAGGTGGCATCGATCTCTATTGTTCCCTGGAAGTCTGCCTGGAGCAGGTTTACATCTATTCCTCCGAAGATGGCAGAAACCCGGCCTCCTTTCAGGTTCTTGGAAACCACTATCCTGTTCTCTCCGCTGAAGATCATGGAAGCTTCCAGCCAATCGTCTGTAGGATCGTTCTTAATGAGTCTATGTCTGGGGGTTTTTCGTTTACAGTCAATATTACGGCCAAACATCAGGCCGAGACCTAATATAATGAAAACCGCCGGCCAGAGAAAACGGGCAAAATCGAACGGGAACCAGAAGAATTCTTTGGCAAGGAAAAGACCGCCTACCAGCATCATGATCACGCCTCCTATGCTCTTAAACTCACTTTTAGTCCAAACCACCAGTCCTATAACGATCAGCAGCATCTGCCAGGATATTATCCAGGAGGGAATGTCCAGGTGAAGGTTTTTCACTAACAGGAATGCACCTATCAGCAGGAAAATGAGCCCTTTTCCGAAACCTCCTCTTTGTCCGCCGTCTGTATTCGTATATTCTTGTTCTTGCTTGTCCATATGTATGTTTAACGTTTACGATACAAAACTAACAAGCAGACCTTTCCCCTGAAAGGGCATTTAGGTTAAAAAGTGCCCGTTTCCGGTAAACGGCATGAAAAGGGCGGTAAAAAAGATCAGGGGGATCTCAGTTTGTCTCTTCGGGACAACTGGGATAATATCGGAAGATCAGTGAAGTATGTTCCGGAATATAGCGGCCAGTTTACCGGCCCATATAGCCATTTCTTTACCGGAGTAGTGGAGCCCGTCGCCAGCTACGAGGGTGATGTCATGGTCGGCTTTGCGGCTGTCTGCCGTAATATCGAGGTAATGCACTTTATATTTACGGGCTATGGCTTTATTGGCGGTGTTGAAGGCGTCTATATCTTCTGCTATTTCCTGGCGGTTGCGGCCTTCTGCAAAGGGCACACGGCTCCAGTCGGGGATGGAGAGCACCACTACCCTGTCTGAGTGGCCGCCGGCAAACTGGATGGCCTGTTTGAGCAGGCGGGTAAATTCGACCTTATATTCCTGGACGCTGCGGCCCCGGTATTGGTTATTGACGCCTATGAGCAGGGTTACCACGCTGAAGGTGTCTCTGACCTCTTCTGCCCGGATGGCCGCCTCCAGTTCGTCTGTAGTCCAGCCGGTACGGGCTATGATGCGGGGCCCGTCTATAGTAATGCCGCTATCTGCCAGCAGGGTTACTGTCTGGACCGGGTAACGTTGTTCTTCCGGTACGTCTTCTCCGATAGTATAGCTGTCTCCCAGTGCCAGGTAAGTGAAACGGGGCGTTGTAGTATCCGGTGCCATAGGGGTTGCCTGTGTTTTAGCGACAAAAAATAAACAGTAAATTAATATTAATCTGGACATGGGAAAAGTTTGCTAAAGAAATGCTAAACGTTCAAATGCTATCAGTTTTGGAGATTGCCTGTGGATTAATAATACGTACCTTTGCGCTCGTAAATTTAATTACGAAACTCGTAAAGAAACTGTTTTATGCCGGCAGAAAAAATATCAATGACCAATGGCCAGTTACAGGTGCCCGATCATCCTATTATCCCTTTTATTGAAGGTGACGGAATAGGGCCTGATATCTGGCGGGCCAGTGTGCGTGTATTTGACGCCGCTGTGGAAAAAGCCTATGGTGGCAAAAGAAAGATAGAATGGAAAGAAGTGCTGGCCGGGGAAAAAGCCTTCCAGCAAACGGGAGAATGGCTGCCTAAAGCCACCCTGGACGCTTTTAAGGAGTACCTCGTATCTATTAAAGGACCACTTTCTACGCCTGTAGGCGGCGGTATCCGTTCCCTGAACGTAGCAATGCGCCAGGAACTGGACCTCTACGCCTGTGTGCGCCCCGTACGCTGGTTTGACAAGGTGCCTTCCCCTGTTAAACATCCTGAAAAGGTTGATATGGTGATCTTCCGTGAAAACACAGAAGATATTTATGCCGGCATAGAATATATGTATGGTACGCCTGAAGCAGAAAAACTGCTCAACTTCCTCCAGAATGAAATGGGTGTGAAGAAGATCCGCTTCCCTGAAACTTCCTCCCTGGGTATCAAACCGGTATCCAAAGAAGGTACGGAAAGGCTGGTACGCGCTGCCCTGAAATATGCGCTGGAAAAGAAACTGCCTTCACTGACCCTGGTGCATAAAGGCAACATCATGAAGTTTACCGAAGGGGGCTTCAAGAACTGGGGCTATGAGCTGGCCGTACGTGAATTTGGCGACCAGGTATACACATGGGAACAGTGGGAAGCTACCAAGAAATCCCAGGGTGAAGATGAAGCCAATAAAGAACTGAATGTGGCTATTGCCCACAAGAAGCTTATTGTGAAGGACGTGATCGCTGACAACTTCCTGCAGCAGATCCTGCTGGCGCCACAGGACTACTCTGTAGTGGCCACCCTCAATCTGAACGGTGACTATATTTCCGATGCGCTTGCTGCTGCCGTTGGTGGCATCGGTATTGCTCCCGGAGCCAATATCAATTACTCTACCGGTCATGCCGTATTTGAAGCTACGCATGGTACCGCTCCCCGCTTTGCCAATACCAACACCATGAACCCCAGCTCCGTTATACTCAGCGGTGTAATGATGCTGGAATATATGGGCTGGAAAGAAGCAGCAAATATTATAGTACATGGCCTCAGTACTGCCATTGCCCGCAAACGCGTGACCATCGACTTCTACAAGCTGATGGACGACGCAACCCTTGTGAAAACCAGCGAGTTCGCAGATGAGGTGATCAAACACCTCTGATCAGTCTCACTGATAGCATATTTTATACTATAGTTCCGCTTTCATAGCCTCCCGTCAACAGATAAGAGATAATTCATTGAATTGTCAAAGAATTGTTGCAAAAAGGAGGCATTGAAAGCGGAACTTGTAAATTGTGCCCCATTGTCGTATATTTCGCGATTACTCGTATGAATACTCGTAACTAATTAAAAATCAAAGTCGAAATGGCAGAAAAAATCAAAGTCGCTAACCCGGTTGTAGAACTGGATGGAGATGAGATGACACGGATCATCTGGAAATTTATCAAGGATAAACTGATACTTCCTTACCTGGAAGTTGATATCAAATACTATGACCTGGGAATGGAACACCGCGATGCTACCAATGACCAGGTAACCATAGACGCAGCTAACGCTATCAGAGAGGTAGGCGTTGGTATCAAATGCGCTACCATTACTCCGGATGAAGCCCGTGTAAAGGAATTCAACCTGAAACAGATGTGGAAATCACCAAACGGCACTATCCGTAACATCCTGGACGGTACCGTATTCCGTGAGCCTATCGTAACCAGCAACGTTCCCCGCCTGGTACCTAACTGGACTGCTCCTATCTGTATTGGCCGTCACGCATTCGGCGACCAGTACCGTGCTACTGACTTTGTAACAAAAGGTAAAGGTAAACTGACCATCAAATTTGAAGGTGAGAACGGCGAAGTGATAGAGCATGAAGTATACAACTTCAAAGGAGACGGCGTTGCCCTGGCTATGTACAATACCGACGAGTCTATCAAAGGATTTGCACGTGCCTGCTTCAACCAGGCCCTGATCAAAAAATGGCCTCTCTACCTGAGCACCAAGAACACCATCCTGAAAAAATATGATGGCCGTTTCAAAGATATCTTCGAAGAGATCTACCAGAACGAATTCAAAGCTGAATTTGACAAGAACGGACTGGTGTACGAACACCGCCTGATCGATGACATGGTTGCCAGCGCCCTGAAATGGAACGGTAACTTTGTATGGGCATGTAAGAACTATGATGGCGACGTACAGTCTGATACTGTAGCTCAGGGCTTCGGTTCACTGGGTCTGATGACGTCTACCCTGGTTACCCCTGATGGTAAAGTAATGGAAGCAGAGGCCGCTCACGGTACTGTAACCCGTCACTATCGTGACCACCAGGCTGGTAAACCAACTTCTACCAACCCTATTGCTTCTATCTTTGCATGGACCCGTGGTCTGGAATTCCGTGGCCGCCTGGATAACAACCAGGAGCTGATCAACTTCTGCCATGCTCTGGAACAGGTATGCGTTGAGGTTGTTGAAAGCGGTAAGATGACAAAAGATCTGGCTGTTTGCATCCATGGTAACAAAGTAGAGCATGGAAAACACTATCTTTACACAGAAGAGTTCCTGCAGGAACTGGACAACGCTTTAAAAGTAAAGCTGAAAAAATAAGTCACACGTTCGCAATACTGATATAATAACAAGGTCCCGGCACATGCCGGGACCTTGTTATTTATGGATACTTATATTACAGCTGCCTGTCGATACCTGTACGCTCCAACATCCATACGGGATATTCTGACGGCAGTTTACTGATCTCATCCAGCTGCTTCAGCTCATCTGCAGAGAATGTTACTTCAACCGCTTTCAGGTTATCATCCAGTTGTTCCAGCCTTTTAGCGCCTATGATCACTGTGCTCACCACCGGCTGATGCAGCAGCCATGCCAGCGCGAGCCGGGCTACTGTTGCATTCTTCTCTTTTGCCATTACTGCCAGCGCTTCTACTACATCGTACGCCCTTTCTTTATTTACCGGAGGGAAATCAAAATTTGCCCTGCGAGCGCCATCTTCAGCGCTTCCCTGGCGGGTGTATTTACCACTCAGGAAGCCGCCTGCCAGTGGGCTCCATACCATTAAGCCGGTTTGCTGATCTTTGAGCAGGGGAACTATCTCTCTTTCCAGGTCACGTCCTGCCAGTGTATAATATGCCTGCAGAGATGCAAATTTTGCCTTCCTGTAATAAGTGGAATAAGCCTGTGCCTTCATCAGTTGCCAGGCTGCCAGGTTACTGGCGCCGGTGTAACGTATCTTTCCGGCCTTTACCAGGTCGTCCAGCGCATCTATGGTCTCTTCCAGCGGAGTGAGCGGGTCATAGCTATGGATCTGGTACAGATCAATATAATCTATCTGCAAACGTTTCAGGCTGGCATCTACCTGGGAGAAGATATGTTTCCTGGTAAGGCCGCTGTCGTTAGGGCCATCTCCCATTCTGCCACGCACCTTGGTGGCAATTACCAGGCTGTCACGGTCCAGTCCGAGGTTACGGATAGCTTTTCCTGTCATTTCCTC
This sequence comes from Chitinophaga tropicalis, assembly GCF_009758205.1. Classification (GTDB taxonomy): domain Bacteria; phylum Bacteroidota; class Bacteroidia; order Chitinophagales; family Chitinophagaceae; genus Chitinophaga; species Chitinophaga tropicalis. The sequence continues at coordinate 52,778 of NZ_WRXN01000014.1, read as the reverse complement.
TGAGAGTCCTTCTGAATACACGTTGGCTGTATCAATGAAATTGATGCCGCCTTCCACAGCCCGTTTTATGATAGCATCCACTTCGTCCTGGGGTAATGTACCTATCTGTGTCCAGAAGCCTTTCCCTCCAAATGTCATTGTGCCTAAACAAAGCTCAGACACTCTGAGCCCTGTATTCCCTAATAATTTATACTTCATAATGATCCGTTTTGTGAAGACAAAATTACCGGTGAAGGGATAGAGAAAATAGTATGTATCAAAGTAAAAAGTACAAAAATCAAATATTACTCTATAGTTGCGGAGGGAAAGTGGGGTAACATTGACTGGGTTATGCTGTGTAGTAGTAGGGGCAGACTTGCGGTCTGCCCAAAGCGTTTTTTTGTGGGGGCCTGCGGCCAGCTTTTTAAGGAGGCGCAGCGCCCTTTTTTGGGAAAGATTGGCGGCCTCGGTCCGATAATATTATTTCCAGCCCATTAGTTTCTTTAATACCTTATCCTCACCATAAATATCTTCATGAAATACCAGCTTATCATTCCTTCCTTCTGCCGTAAAGTAACGCAGATAAATAGGGATGCTTCGCTGTATATCTATCTGCTTCTTTTCTCCCCTGGCCAGCCAGGCGCGGACACTATCTCTTGAATGACGGGAATCATCTTTGATCAGGTACATAGCCAGGCTATCCCACTGTTGCACTCGTACACAACCATGACTGAGTGCACGGTAAGCATTTTTGAACAGTCCGCGGCTATTGGTATCGTGCAGGTATACACTGTATTTATTCATGAAATTGAACTTCATAATACCCAGCGAGTTCTCTACGCCATCCATCTGTCTTAATACGTATGGGAAATAGTTCTTACTGAGCTTGTCCCAGTTAATGCTGTCAGGATGAACCGCTTCCCCGCTTTTGCCTATCACTTCCAGGTTCTTTTTCACGAGGTATTCCCTGTCTTTCCTGATAGCCGGCAACATTTCTTTTACGGCAATGCTGAAGGGTACTCTCCAGTAAGGGTACATTACGAAGTTGGTCATACGGCTGTTGAGCAGAGGAGTGCGGGTGCGGGGCGCACCTACTATTACCCTGGATTCCAGTACTACCTGTCCGCTATCCCACAGTTCCATACGGTAAGCGGGTATGTTGACAAAAATGTATCTGTCAGGCAGGGAGTCCGGCAGTTTACGCCAGCGGTCCAGGTTTACTGCCACCTGCGCCAGCCAGTCGGTATAAGATCTGTTCAGCGCCTGTATGGTTTTCTTCCCGGCAAGTCCGTCGTCATACATATTAAACTCCCGCTGGAACAGGCGTATGCCTGGTTTCAGCAGGGCTGTATCTGTACTGTGCCCGCCGGCAGTATCCAGGTGTCCTGTCTGTACCAGCCTGTTGATGAGTTGCTGACGGAAAGCCGGGGTATCTGTATAAGAAAGCGGCAGGGAATCCCAGTGCATAGCTGCATATTTAGCTTTGAAGGGGCGTAGCTGGGCTTTGAGCTGCCGGTAACCTTCATATGTGGGTTCCAGTTCTCCCAGGGCCTCGCCGATGGCGGCGCCGGGATTGTCCTGCATCAATGCGGTACGCAGCATGTCGGACAGCAGTGTGTCTGTGAAAATAGAGTCTTTCCGAAGGGTGATACTGTCTTTGGGGGCAACGCCAAAACGCAGGTGGGATGCCATTTTCATAAAAGCGTCTGTCATCATCACATCCACGCGGGCCCAGAGAGAGGCATCTTTGCGGGCTGCTTCACCATCTTCACTATCTCCTTTAATAAGTCCCAGGGCTGTTTTTAGTGCTGCAGCATGGTAATCTGCCGGGCGGAGGCCGGATTCATCTGCATGATCAATAAAAAAGAACATGGAATCTGCGGCGGGGTTCAATACGCCATTGGAAGACCATACTGCACCGTTACCGGTTTGCTGGTAAAAGTAGGTCAGCGCTGCCGGGTCCTGGGCCCGTACGCTATCTTCCATAATATTTTCATTGTCCGCTATAAATTCAAGGTATTCCGTAATATGCTCAGGCACTACTTCACTCAGTTGTCTTACGTCCTTTACAATTTCCCTTTCCCGGGGCGCCCGCTTTCTGTGGCAGGAAAACAATGATAACAATGCAAAAAAGGCCACGGCTGTACGTAGCTGATTGTCCCTAAAAAACCGATACTTCATTGGCGATACAAAACAATTATTTAAAGGTAGGGAATAGCTGATACATTATATAAAAAGATATTGTAATGCTACCCTTTTAAGAAGATGACAGGGGTTTAAATTGCGGGCCTGTAAAGGGCCGGAAGATATTTATCTGCAGCAATTTTTTTTCACGAAAAGCGACTGCACGAATTTCAATACGGCCACAACTGCTTTCTTCATTATTCTCTATTTGAAACGCAAAGGTATGAAATACATTTATTTTGGGGAACACAATAAGAGGGAGGACCTAACACTAACAGTGTCAGATCATTATACACAGGAGAATGGTCAATATAGTTGTAAGTTCCTTCATTTCAGCAGTGCGATGTGCTTACCAGCCTGCACTTTCTTCGATCTTATCTGCCAGCCCCAATAACAGTGACATACTTGCCACTTTGGTAGCTTCCGGACGGATATGGCCGTCCATATCATGTTCAAATACTATATCCTGCCCTTCTACATTTACTTTGAAACGGAGTGAGTGACCGTTCAGGGGCTTAACGATATACCTGTTGTCATTGTAGTTTACGGTAAACGCCTTCATTTGTTTATGCTTTATACAAACTTAAACAAAAGCTACGCCAGATAGTTGCAGTATTACTGAAATCTGCAACTATCCGGGTATACTAAAACGGTTTATGTTGATAAATAATTAGTTGATGAACCACCAGCGTATTCCAAGCCTGAAAGAGAAGTTGTTATACAGGTAATATGGCGCGGCGAAGTTGTTGGTAGCGAAGAAGGTATTGAGGTTCTCTCCCCTGATGAAGGCGGAGAAGGATTTGATCCTGAAATGGACAAAAGCGGCCAGATCAGGCGCATTGTACTTAACCTTCTGTGTAGTTTGATACACAAATTGACCTGTTACAGGAGAGTAATCATCTGCATAGTAAGAGGTATTATACCTGGCTTCGATACCTGTCATCAGGTTCAGGTTGTTAAACAGTTTGTTCTCATAGGTGAAGCGGTGACGTGTCCAGATGGTAGGTACATTAATACGGCCGTCTCCATGTACCTGCTGGAAGGAAACATCAGCATACCAGTTGAACTTCCTGAGTCTGAAATGTTTGCTGAACGAGATTTGCAGGAGGTTGAACAGTGCGGGTGACTGTACACTCTTATAATAGTTCTCGAAGTAAGTATAGTTGTTGATGATATAGTAGTTCACTACCAGGTCATACTTCAGCTTAGCGTTATTGGCGGCAAACTGGAGCTGGGTGATATTCTCTTTTCCCAGGGTACTGTTATACCAGCTGTCATAGCTGCTGCTGAAGTATTTATAGACATAAGATGGCTCTCTGTTCACGTTGTTGAAATACAGGTGTACGTTTCCCCATGTTTCATTGAGGTAACGGCTCAGCATACCGCTTACGTTATAATCGCCCGAGTTCTCTCCTGCCAGGTACATTTCGCCTTTGGCAGAAAAATCCCATTTTTTGTTGCGGGTCTTATTACGGTATTCGCCGTGGATGGCCAGGTTGCTGAATTTGATATCGGTGTCCAGGAATACGCCGGTGATGTTGTCAAAGCGGGCGCCTACATTAAAGAAATGCGCCTGGTTGCCCCTGATGGGGAACTGAATAAGTGACAGATCGTTAGAGAGTGTTTTCCAGTTATGTTTGGCAGTAACGGTATCGCCGGAGAAAGCCCAGTTGTACTTGTTGGCATAAAAGAAGGTATCCGGTTGCCCGTCTTTGTAACTGTAGTTGTCGTTATTGAATTTAAGCGTATACTGTACACGGAATACGGGGTCGAACTTATAGTATTCCGTTGTATCATTGACGTGAATGGTATCTCCCTTACCCCAGTCGTACTGTTGCATGAACAGTATTCCTGACTGATCGTGCGATGTTTTTACGGGGATGGTGGTACTGAAAAGGCTGGAGCTGGTGGTAGCATAGTTGCCCAGGTTCACGTCTATGGTCTTACGCTGGCTGTAGCGGTCATTATTCAGGAAGGTGTCACTTCTGATCCCTCCGTTCTCACCATTGGCATATTGGTTAAAGTAGTAGCTCAGGTAAGCATTGTACCGTTTGTTTTTGCTGTTGAAACGGCTGGTAATGCGGTACAGGTTATGGTTTGTGGCCTGTGATCGGAAGTATCCCGGTGCATAGATCTTCTGGTATTCAAATCCTATGTTAAAACGGTCAGTACGGTTCTGTGTATGTAAGAGACCTATCTGTTGTTCCTGCTGGCTGCCTATCATGTATTGCAGTTCAGTATAGGGGCGGGTGGTGGTATAGATCCGGGCGTTTTCGTGATTGAAGCCGTATGGATCGAAAGTATGGAACCCGGCGTCAAATCCTGCTTTCATGAAGGGGGTGAACAGGATGTTACGGGCCGGGGAGCCGTTGTTGCCCAGGAAAACGTAATTGGCTGGTACCCTGACAAAAGTACCGTTAAAATCTGCTATGGACGAGTCTATCCTGAAATCAGTAGGTTCTCCCAGCCTGCGGTAGGTAATGGTGATGGTATCCACATCATGTTTGTGGGTCCCTGTATCCCGCTGCATAGTGGAACTGCCTCCGCTGCCTCTGCCAAGGCTGTTGATGCGGTTACCGATCTGCGCCTGCAACTGCTGCACACTTACCAGCAAACAACATATTAAAATAAATGACCTCATCCTATGATAATTTCCTGCTTCGTTCTTCTTTGATTTACCAGGTTATGCCTATATATTATATCCCTGACCGGAGAAGCCGGCAGGGATAAAAACGGAGGGATAGCCTTTTATTATGTAGTGATACACTACCTTTTATAATACTTTGATCAATTCCCTGAAAATAAGGGTTAATTTCGGTTCTGCCGCATTTGCCGCTTCCAGCACTTCTTCGTGCGTGATGATATTCTCTTCTTCCCGTATGCCGATATCGGTGATCACACTCATGGCAAAAACCTTCATTCCGCTGTGTATGGCTACGATCACTTCAGGGACGGTACTCATGCCTACGGCATCTCCGCCAATGAAATGCATGTACTGGTACTCAGCCCTGGTTTCGAAGGTAGGGCCCTGTACGCCTACATAAACGCCTGTATGTACATTGATGTTATTGGCGGCAGCAATATCCTTTGCTTTGGAAATCAGCGCTTTGGAATATGGTTCGCTCATATCCGGGAAGCGTGGCCCCAGTTCTGCGATATTGGGGCCTCTGAGCGGGTGTTCCGGCTGCAGGTTGATATGGTCCCGGATAATCATCAGGTCTCCTACTGCAAAAGCCCTGTTCATTCCACCGGCAGCATTGGAAACCAGCAATGTATGTACTCCCAGTGCTTTCATCACTCTTACGGGAAAGGTGACCTGCTGCATGCTCAGTCCTTCGTAAAAATGGAACCGTCCTGCCATGGCCACAACGTTACGGCCGTTCATTTTACCGAGGATCAGCTTTCCTTTATGTCCTTCCACGGTGGAAACGGGGAAATGAGGGATATCCCCATAGGCAATTTCTTTACTGTCGGTAATATCGCCGGCCAGGTTACCCAGACCGCTACCTAAGATAATGCCCACTTCGGGGGTGGCAGGCCATATTTTCCTGATATAGTTGGCCGCAGCAGCTATTTGTTGTACGAGATCACTCATTTATTATGTCCTTTAAACAGGTTGCGCAAAGTTATTTTTAATTTCCATAAGACTACTGTTTTACATTTAAATCATAATGACCTAATTTAGCGGCAAATTTTTATCAGATGAACTTACATGAATACCAGGCGAAAGAACTGTTGAAGAAATACAACGTACCGGTACAGGAAGGGATTCCCGTAGATACCCCGGAAGCGGCGGCGGAAGCTTACAAGCAGCTGAAAGTACAATATGGTAACGAGTTTGCAGTGGTAAAAGCGCAGATACATGCTGGTGGTCGTGGTAAGGGTACCATTCGTGGTAAAGAGCAGAGAGGCGTGGCTGTAGGTAAGAATGCGGAAGATGTAAAAACAATTGCCGGTAACATCCTGGGTGGCGTGCTCGTGACCATTCAGACCGGAGAAGCCGGAAAGCTGGTAAACAAGGTGCTGGTAGCCCAGGACGTTTACTATCCCGGTCCAAACCCCATAAAAGAATTATACCTGTCGATCCTGCTGGACCGTGCTAAAGGACAGAATGTGATCATGTACTCCACAGAAGGCGGTATGGATATTGAAGAAGTAGCACATAATACTCCTGAAAAGATCTTTAAAGAGTGGGTACAACCAAATGCTACCCTGCAACCTTTCCAGGCAAGGAAAATAGCTTTCAACTTTGGTCTGAGCGGTGAAGCGTTCAAGAACATGGTGAAATTTGTAACTAATTTGTACAATGCTTACGTAGGTCTGGATGCCAGCATGCTGGAAATCAACCCGCTGTTCAAAACCAGCGATGAGAAGATCATTGCGGTTGACTGTAAGCTGAACCTGGATGATAACGCGCTGATGCGTCACGCTGACCTGGAAGCGCTGCGTGATATCTCTGAGGAAGATCCTACTGAAGTAGAAGCTGGTAAATACAACCTGAACTTTGTGAAACTGGATGGTAACGTGGGTTGTATGGTGAACGGCGCCGGTCTGGCGATGGCTACTATGGATATGATCAAACTGAGCGGTGGTGAGCCTGCCAACTTCCTGGACGTAGGGGGTACTGCCAATGCACAGACTGTAGAAGCGGGTTTCCGTATCATCCTGAAAGATCCTAAGGTGAAAGCGATCCTGATCAATATCTTTGGTGGTATTGTTCGTTGTGACCGTGTTGCCCAGGGTGTGATCGATGCTTATAAATCTATCGGTAATATCACTGTTCCTATCATTGTGCGCCTGCAGGGTACCAATGCGGAAGAAGCGAAAAAGCTGATAGAAGAGAGTGGTTTGACAGTACAATCTGCTATCCTGCTCAGCGAAGCTGCTGCGCTGGTTAATAAAGCCGTGAGCGCTTAATATGAATTAGTAGTGATTGACTAAAAATAAAATGAAGCCCTGGGTTTATGCCCGGGGCTTTGTTTTTGCTGTTTTTGCGCTGCGCGCGGCAGGAGAATTTTAGTTGTGTTTGACGATATATTTTGTCACTTTCTTTTGCTGATTGATCACATATTTCAGTTACCCCGGGAAAAAAGCCTACCTTTATAATCCATCCTTCTTATATACCTGCGTCCTGCGGGCTTTTTTTATTTTATATATACCAATTTAACGGAGTCAACTATGAAGCGCTTTCGCGATTTCTTTCTTTTCTGTTCGGGGGTCCATGTGCCTATGCTGAAACGCGCACCATCTGAAGTGAATAAGTATGGCGGCATTGGCGCCACTATCTTCTTCACAGGTCTGCTGGCCGCTTTCTCAGGCGGTTATGCTATGTGGACTGTCTTTAACCAGTGGTGGGCAGCCCTTTTGTTTGGCCTTGTCTGGGGGTTGATGATCTTTAACCTGGACAGGTACATTGTTTCGGGCATGAAAAAGCGCAACAGCTTCAAAAACGAGTTTGGCATGGCCATACCCCGGTTAGTGCTGGCAGTGCTCATAGCTGTGGTAATCTCCAAGCCGCTGGAGCTGCAGGTTTTTAACAAGGAGATACAGCAGGAGCTGATCACTATGGAACAACAGGTCTTCAAAACACAGGAAGACAAAGTGAAGGAGCGTTTCCAGAAACGCACGGATGAGCTGAATGCGGAGATAACGGGGCTTAACAACGCCATCCAGGCCCAGGCGGCCAAGCGAGATACCCTGCAGCTCATTGCCCAACAGGAAGCTGATGGTACCGGCGGTTCCCGGATACGTAACTTAGGCCCTATTTACAAGGCTAAAAAGGCGGATGCTGATAGCGCCGCTGCCCTGCTGCAAACCATTTCCGGCCAGAATGGAGCGCTGATCAACCAGAAACGCCGGGAGCTGGCCTCACTGGATTCTTCTTACAAGGCTACTGTAGCACAGCTGGACCGCAGCCATATTGACGGGCTGGCTTCGCGGCTGGAGGCGCTGGGGCGGCTGACTGACAGGAGCGTACCGGTACGCTGGGCTAACTGGTTCATTATCCTGCTGTTCATCACTATTGAAACAGCACCGGTATTTGTAAAGCTTATTTCTCCCCGCGGGCCGTATGACGACCTGTTAGAGGTACACGAACATGCTTATATTATTTACAGGAAAGAACAGATTGAAAAGAGGGAAAGGGCTTATGCAAAGAAAATGATGATCGGGCAAACGGCGCCGGCGTCCTGAAAATAATAACCGCTGCCTGGCCGTACCGGCCGGGCAGCGGTATTTTAAGCTGCAACAACTTCCACTTCATACACGGGGCTAAAAAGATACATTCTTTTTGTAGCCACTTCTTCACACCTGTACCGTTTCCGTATCCTCTCTCCTTTTCTGAACACTCTTCCGTCTTTGGTACGGAACAACTGGTTTTCGGGCAGCTGTTCCACCAGGAAATGATTTTCCTTTTTATGGTCGTACCGTTTGAGTACGCGCATCAGGTCATCATCTGCGCAGGAGCTGGCAGCCGGGTTCTGAATACTCTGGCGTAAAGCCATTTCTACGTCCGGCGGCAGATATCCTTTGCCTACAAATTGTTTCAGGACAGCTGAGAAATGAAACTTCCACTCCTTTCCATGCGATGCTACGGTATTACCGTATTGCATGTAGGTTGTGAGGTGTGAAATTTCGTGCAATAGTGTGATCAGGAATGCATAGCGGTTCAGATTTCCGTTAATGCTGATCCTGTGGCCACCCCTGCGGTCAGGATGACGATAGTCCCCCAGTATACTCTGCCGCTCTCTTGTTACGGTCAGATGTACTTTATATTCAGTGAGGTAGGCCATTACCTGCTCGAATGTCCCATCGGGCAGATAAGCTGCTAACGCATGTAAAGGGGCCTCCTGCTTCACAGAAAATAATTAGTTTTTGTTCCTGGTAACCTGTTGCAGACTTACGTTCTCTGTAAATGCGTAAACGCAGTAGAAGAACATAAGGATAAAGATCGTCATTTTACTGGTATGAGCCCTGTTTAATACTGCATAAACAGTGATACCTGTCAGGCATAAGAACATCCTGACAAACATTGCCCCGTACACTCTCATCACGAATGATGCGTTATTGTCTGCGTGTACTCCTTTGCGGCTCATCCTGTAAGTAATAAGGGAAAGAAGACCTAAAGCCAGGTTGCCGATAAACAACACATTGAGATGTGCACCATTGTCCAACAACCAGGCTTTTAAAAATATAATAGCACCTAATAATACTGCAAATAGTGCTATAACTCTAAAGTAAAACCGTTCACTCATTCCTGCGTGTATCTTTGATAATTTGCCACAAAATTAAGACTAAAGCTAATAAAGACAAAATGATCATAAAAACGGGAAACGACCATCCTGTCCACTGGTCAAGTTTATAACCAATGAATACTGCCAGTCCTAATGTGGCCATCATCTGAAAAGCTAACCCCGCATACCTGAACAGCAACCTGTTATCAGGCTTCCTGCGCGGCTTCTTCTGTGACAACGGATCTTCCATTCTTCTCTTTCTGATTTGCAGCAGCTACGTCTTCAGGCTCCATATAGCAACGCCCGTTGAATTTAGCTGTTGGTTCCATTTCAAAATGAGCTGTGTAGACATCCCCTTTCACCAATGCATTTCCTTTCAGGAAAAGCAGATCTTCTACTTTGATGATGCCGGTTACCTTACCCAGGATGTCTGCGCTGTTGCATACCAGGTCTCCGGTGATCTCACCTTCCGGTCCTACTACGATTTTAGCCTTTGTAGATACCAGGCCATTCACCTGACCATCGATGCGAATATCTCCTTCGCATACAATATCGCCCTGGATTGATGTTCCGCTTCCAATAATATTTACGTTGGAAGTAGGCATTACTGATTTGCTCTCGCTTCTTGCATTACGATTGTTGTTGCTAAACATAGGATTCTAGGTTTTTCAGCTTTAAGTGTTTTGTAAGATAGTAATATTTATTAACATATTATTACATATTGACAATCATTTCCTTTAAGAAGTTTTCCACATTCCTCTTAAAACGGCATTTCCCCCCTGCCGCGTATAGTAATAATATTAAAAATCTGCTTTAGTAATTACTGTTATCTACTTTAGGAGTCTTTATCGTGGTTGTGTCGAGCTTGCTTTTCGAGAAATCTCCGCTTATAACCTGCTGGATATTATCCAGGTATTTGTCACGTGCATTGATAGCGGCTTCCAGCGAGTCTGTCCTCATTTTGAGCCGGATAAACTCCCTGCGCTGTTTCAGATCACCGTATCCGGGAATGTAGTACCGCAACGGTGTAAATACCACCGTAGCTACTGTAATAGTCACCAGCAGTACAAACAATGTACTGAGGGCTACATATACGCTCATACGGGATAATTTAAAAGAGGTCACCTCTTCATAGGTACTGTCGTTCATGATCACCAAACGGTACCTGTTCCCTATCTTGGCCCCGTTTCTTCCTTTTTTATCACGCTGCTTAGCCATATCCGCTATAAGACTTGAATAATTTTTCTGATAATCAACCGGCTAAAGTTAAACATTTATATTATTTCACATTTAAAAAATTGGATAGGATGGCTTTTTATTGGGAAACTATTGCTGCTTTGTAGACGCGGCCACCTCAAAAAAATTATCCTATCTTTAAAAATAATTTTCACACATAATAAGTTATATAGCTAAGCCTATTACACCCTGGCATCCATGAATCATTACAGAGCAGTTTGCGTACATCTATCATACACCTGTTTAGTGAGTTTGTTCTTGTGCTGTATCAACATTAACGGGGCCATGGCCCAAAGAAGGGATACCACGGTAACAAACCAGTCAAGGAACACCAGCAGGATGCCTCCACGCACCATGCAAAAGCCCCTTGCACCAACAGTACAGCCTCGTGTACAGGACAGACGACCACCCTCAGAGCAGCTGGCAGACCGCCGCTGGACCATCAAACGTAAGCTGGTGCAGAACATGCTTGCGCGCTATAACTACTACTTCAACGCCCGCAAAAAGCTGCATGCCATTACGCATAATGTTAGTCGCCAGGGCCTGGACAACTACAACTACCTCCTTCCCTTCTATCCATACAGCCTCCAAAACCTGGGCCTAAGTAAAGGGGACCTGGATACGGTGATCGAAAAGGCTTCTATCAACATACAGATACATGATCCCCGCAGCAAATGGATAGACGACAGCTACCTGATCATAGGGCAGGCTTATTTCTACCAGGGTGAATGGGATAAAGCGAACAGGACATTTGCCTTCATCAACACCAAATTCGCTCCCAAAAAGAAAAATGAGTACAAGACGGTAGTCGGCGCCAGTGCGGAAGACCAGATCTCTATCGCCTCCCGCGAGAAGAGGAAGCCGCCTATCGGCTACTTTAAACATACCTATGCAAGGAACGACGCTTTTGTATGGAGGGCCAAGACCCTGCTGGAAGAGAAAGAATTTGACGAGGCCCGTTCCATTATGAATATCCTGGAACATGACCCTTACTTCCCCAAACGCCTGCAGGGCGAGCTGGCAGAAGTAAAAGCCTATTCCCTCTATAAGCAGGAACGTTTTGCCGAGGCTATCGCTCCTATGCAAATGGCACTGAAAAGCAAGAACAACAGGGATGAGAAAGCCAGGATGTCGTATATCCTGGGGCAGTTATATACCAACTACCACAAGCCGGATTCTGCCCTTCTCATGTTCAGGAAAGTAATCTCTACCAAGCCTGACCCTATGATGGAGTTCCAGGCAAGGATACAGATAGCCAAGCTGGAAGGCACTATGGAAGGCGGATCGCTGGACCAGAGCCTGGCGCGACTGAAAAAAATGGCCCGTAAGGAGAAGTATATCGCCTTCCGGGACGCCATCTATTATACAATGGCCAACCTGGTAATGACCAAAGACCAGGAACTGGCCATGGAATACCTGCGTAAGTCCCTGCGTGTGGAAAGCGATAACCCTGTGCAGAAGGCACTCTCCTTCAAGGCTATCGCCGATATTTACTATGGGCAGCGCCAGTACAGGCTGGCAAGGGATTTCTACGACAGCACCTCGGGGGTTATGCCACCGGAATTCCAGGACAGCGGTATTGTAAACCTGCGTAAGCGCGTGCTTTCTGATGTGGTAGTCCGCGTGGAAGCTATACAGAAGGAAGACAGCCTGCAGCGTATAGCGGCTATGCCGGAGAGCGACAGGCAGATATTCCTGGAAAAAATGGCTGCCAATATCCGTAAAGAAGCTGAAGAGAAAGCAAAGAAAGCCCAGGCCGACAAGAACAATACGGAAGAAGGGAATGGAGTGGCTAACAACCCTTTCTCTAACAATATGGCTAACAATAGCCTGGGGCCTAAGAAAGATGACCAGGGCGACTGGTACTTCTATAATACTACCACCAAAGCTTCCGGTTATTCAGAGTTTAAGAAGCGCTGGGGTAACCGGCCGCTGTCAGATAACTGGCGCAGAAGCCAGACCGGCACTGTAGCTGTGAACCAGCCGTTACAGGCGGAAGATGAGAATGGCAATCCTTTAGGAGAGCCGGCAAAGCCTGCTGTTCCGGCAGACAGTGCCACTGCCCGCTCACTTGCCGCCGGCCTGCCGCTCACCCCGGACGATCTGCTTAAATCCAATGTCATTGTGGAAGATGCCCTGTATGATCTTGGCAAACTCTATAACGACAAGCTGGATAACACAGAGCTGGCCATCGAAACTTACGACACCCTGCTGCGCCGCTATCCGCAGCATCCACATAAAACAGAGGTGGTATACTCCCTCTATTTATGGCATACCAAACTGGGACATACCACATTGGCTAACAAGTACAAGCAGAACGTGATGACCCTGGGTGATTCCAAGTTTGCCAGCATTATTAAATACGGCGGCCTGGAAGATGTGGATAAAGGCAAGAAAAAAGAGATCTCTGCCGCATATGATAAAGTATATATGGCTTACCTGGACTGCAACTATTACGGTGCGCTGGACCTGAAGAAGGCGGCAGATTCTGCTTTCGGGCTCAACTTCATGACGCCTAAGTTTGACCTGCTGGAAGCCATGATCATCATGAAGACAGATACCTGCGAGTTTGGACGGCAGGCGGTAGCCAACGTACTGAACAAATACCAGCAGGACGAGGCTGTGCATGAAAAAGCCGCTGCCCTTATGGAGGCGCTGGATAACAGGGCCGCCCTGGTGGTGTACCTTTCCAGGCTGGAGATAGATAAAGTAAAAGAAGATAATAAAGTAGTGGATGAGAACATCTCCTTCCGCTACCCGTGGCAGAACCCGCAGCCACAGTTTGCGCTTGACTCAGTGAAGATAAAAACCGCCATGGCAGATTCTATCAAGCTGGCGCTCAATGCCGCCGCTCCGGTGCAACCGCTGCCAGCGCCTAAAAAGCCGGTCACTCTTTACAAGATCAATGAGAACAATCCTCATTTCGTTGTATTTGCCTTTAACAGGGTGTCTAAAGCACTGATGGAAGAAGGATTGAAAGAATTTACAAAGTACAATGCCGAGAAACATAAGGCTGACAATATACAGGTAGCTAACTTTGTATTGACACAGGATGAGGTCATGCTCATTTTCCGGCTGTTCCCCAACGAGGGAAAAGCCCTGGAATACTACGACGAGATCAGGATTGGCGCAGAAAAGATCGTTCCACGCATACGGCCATCAGATTATACTATGTTCATCATATCAAGGGACAATTTCATACTGATGAACAGCACCAAGGATATTCAGGGGTATAAGAAATTCTTTGACGACAACTACGTTACACAATAAGCTTCGGGGGAATAGCTTTGGTCGCTGCCAAAGCTATTCCCGGGGGTAATTACCCCGTATTGCGCCCGGCCCAAAAGTTCAAAATAAATATTCAGGATTTTAACAATAATAGGGGGACATCAGCCACTTTTTTTTAATAGTTTTGCCCGCTGTTGCACCTCATTATGGGAATGAGGCCCGTAAATTGCTATCAGGTAATATAATGCCATACCTGGAGAAATACGGCCCTCCACCAGTCAAATTTTTAAAGTAAGTATGAAAAAATCGGTTAAAATATTGTGGTTGACAGTGTTATCTGTGACAGGATTACTATTGTTGCTGATATTACTGGTCAATTTCCGCATTATCGGCAATATGCCATCCATGGAAACACTGGAAAACCCCAGGGCGGCCCTGGCATCTGAGGTTATTGCGGAAGACGGTACCATCCTTGGTAAATATTATCAGGTAGACCGTTCCAGCTCTGACTATGATGAGATCTCCAAAAATGTGATCAATGCCCTTATTGCCACAGAAGACGTAAGGTTCTATGAGCACTCCGGCGTTGACCCTTATGGTACGATAGCTATCCCCTTTTACCTGGCTATAGGTAAAAAGAGAGGTTCCAGTACCATTACCCAGCAGCTGGCCCTGAACCTGCAGGCAGATAATACCGGCGCCCAGCGTGCCAGCAATATCATCCTGAGGGGTTTTCAGAAAATGCAGGAATGGCTGATAGCTATTAAACTGGAACGCAACTTCACCAAGCAGGAGATCATCACCCTCTACCTGAATACCGTTCCATTCGGGGATAATGTTTATGGTATTGAGAACGGTGCCCGTACCTTCTTCAGCAAAGATGCAGGTCATCTTTCCATTGAAGAAGCCGCTACGCTAATTGCTATGCTGAAAGGTACCAACCTGTATAACCCCCGCCGTAATCCGAAAATGGCTTTGGACCGCCGTAATACGGTGATTGAACTGATGGAGAAGAACAAATTCATCACTTCTGCCGAAGCAGCTGCCGCTAAAAGCAAACCTATTGTATTAAGATACAATAAGATAGATCATAACAAAGGCCTTGCTCCTTACTTCCGTGAAGTATTGCGCGACGAGCTGAAAGCATGGTGTAAGGAACATAAGAAGGCAGATGGTTCTGAATATAACCTCTACCGCGACGGTCTGAAGATCTATACCACTATCAATCCCCGGATGCAGCTGTATGCCGAGGAAGCAGTGGCTCACCATCTGAAAGATCTGCAGAAAGTATTTGCTAACCAGAATAATATCAAGACCGGCAGTGCGTGGAAGAACTGGGAGAAATACCTGGACCGTTATATGAAGGAATCTGACCGCTACAAGGATATGAAAGAAGCAGAGGCTTCTGATGAAGAGATCAAAAGAGCGTTCAATACCCCGGTGAAAATGAAGGTTTTTGCCTGGAAAAGCTTTACAGAGCCTGATCTGAATGAAATGGACACTGTGATGACGCCGCTGGATTCGATTAAATACATGCGCGCCATCTTACAGGCCGGCTTTATGGCACTGGACCCTGAAAGCGGTGAGGTAAAAGCATGGGTGGGGGGTCCGGATTTCCGTTATTTCAAGAACGATCACGTAGCGAAGACCAGAAGGCAGGTAGGTTCTACGTTTAAGCCTTTCCTGTATTGCTTTGCCATTATGAATGGTATGTCTCCCAATACTGTGCTGCCCAATGAGCCGGTATCTTTCCCGAAATATAACTGGACGCTGAGCCGTAACTCTGAAGGTAGTGTTGGTGGTAGTATTACTATGGCAGGCGCTCTTGCAAAATCGCTGAACCTGGTATCTGCTTACCTGATCAAGCAGCTTGGTCCGCAGGCGGTGGCTGATTTTGCGAAGAACAAGATCGGTTTCAGCAGTGATATTCCCGCTTACCCTTCTATCTCGCTGGGTACGCCGGAGATCTCGCTGTATGAAATGCTGCAGGCTTATACCATGTTCCCTGCAAGGGGTATCATTACCAAGCCGATTTACATTACCCGTATAGAGGACAGGAATGGTAATATCCTGCAAACCACTCCACCGGAGAAAAGGGAAGTGATCAGTGAGAATGAATCTTATACCATGGTGAAGATGATGCAGGGTGTGACAGGGCCTGGCGGTACTTCTGCGCGTCTGCGTTTCCGTTATGGTATTCAGAGTGAAGTAGCTGGTAAGACGGGTACTACCAATGATAATACTGATGGCTGGTTCCTGGGATTCACTCCGCAGTTGCTGGCTGGTGCATGGGTGGGTTGTGAGAATAACTTCCTGCATTTCAGTTCTACTGCCAATGGTCAGGGGGCTAATACCGGTCTTCCTATCTGGGCGTATTTCTTCCAGAAACTGTATGCGGATAAGACGCTGAAAATAGATGATAAGGCTACGTTTGCGATCCCTCCATCTATTAATAACGAGATATATGAGAACTTCAATGATAATATCAAACCTGGTGCTGAGGCGGAAGATGTAGGGAATGGTGCTGTAGATGATTACCTGGATGTGAGTCAGTATGAGAGTGCGGCGGATAAGGAAGCGGAGAAGAGGGAGAAGGAGAAGGCGAAGGAGGTTAATAAGACGCAGCCGCAGAATGGTGGGCAGGCGCCGAAGGCGACTTTGCCGCCGCAGCCTAAGTAGGTTTGCAGTATTGCTCAAAAAAAATGCTTTCACCTTCGGTGAAAGCATTTTTTTTGAGGGGGTGGCCTGCGGCCGGCTGAAAGTTTGTTCCGGGTGCAGGCTGGCTAAAAAATTATTCGTGATAATGCAATTCTTTATATTTCATTGCATTATTGATCAATTTTATTCCCAGCTGCAGGATCAGCGCTTCTTCTTTAGCTTTCAGCTTAGGCGCATCGTCTGTGGGTTTATGATAATCATCATGCGGACCTGTATGCAGGAAGATAACCGGTACTTTATTCATAAAGAAGTTATGATGATCAGAAGCACCTTTACCTGAACCATCAGTAAAATAATGAATACCCGGCTCCTGCACATCTTTGAATACAGCAGGCCATTCTTCTGCGGTGGCATATCCGCCGATGCCGATGCCTCTTTCATCATTATAGCGTCCTATCATATCCATATTCAGCATGAAATGTACATTGGCAAGCGGTAAGGTAGGATTTGCAGTAAAGTACTTTGAGCCCTGTAATCCCATTTCTTCACCACCAAAAGCAAGGAAGAGGAAGTTAAAAGGCTCTTTCTCCCCATTTTCGGTAAAATATCTTACAAACTCCAGCAGTCCCGCTACACCGGAGGCATTATCATCTGCTCCGTTATGTATCTGACCGGCGGGATATTTACCATCAAAAAGTTCTGCAGTTCCCAGGTGATCATAGTGTGCGCCAATGATAATAGTACGGGCGGCGCCGTTATCCAGCCATCCTATTACATTGCGGCTGGTCAGTCCTTTATGGCTGTTCCTGTCAAATGTGAAGTCCTGATAGTAGCTGCCGGCATTGCCGGGGGCCAGGCCCATTTTTTTGAATTGCGCTGCTACAAAACGGCTGGCTTTAATGCTGCCTTTCTGGCCGGTGCCGCGGCCTTTCAGCTTGTCAGATGCCAGGAAGGAAACGGTTTTCTGTATCCGGTTGGCAGAAGGCATGTAATCCTGCGCATGTACTGTGAGACCTAAAACAGTAGCTGCGCTCAATAAGAATAAGTGTTTCATCCAGGTAGGTATATAGGTTATAGCATGAAATTACCGTATGAAAATAAAGAAGGCTTCCGTATCTGGAAGCCTTCAGTTAAGAAAATATGTCAAAAAGATTGTAAGCTATTAGTGTTTGTGTTGGTTTGGCCTACGGTCAAACTGTAGAGAGTGCCCAGGTTATCAGTGTGCATCGTCAGACCTACTACTTTCTGCGCTGCTGCATATCCTGCTGACGACGTTGCATTTCTTCCAGTTTTTCCTGCCATTTGGATTTGCTGGCCGGTTTCTTTTTATTTTCCTGGATCTGGGCATGGATCTTATCATGATTGATAATGAACTTCTGGATCACCCACTGTAAAGCGATACTGATCACGTTAGACAGGAAGTAGTAGAAGGTCAATGCAGAAGCCAGGCGGTTGAATATACCAAGCAGCATGATGGGGAACACGTACGGCATATATTTCATTACCGGGTTGCTCTGATCTGCCATACCACGGTTGTTGAACGCCAGTATTAAGCTGGTGGCGGTCATCAGGAGTGTGAACAGGCTGACATGGCTACCATAGAAAGGTATATTGAATGGAAGGTTCAGGATGGAATCGTAGGAAGAAAGGTCTTTTGCCCAGAGGAAGCTTTCCTGCCTCAACTCGATGGAAGAGGGGAAGAAGCTATACATTGCCACGAGGATGGGCAGCTGCATCAGTGCAGGTAAACATCCACCCAGCGGGTTTACCCCTGCGCTCTTGAAGAGTTTCATCTGCTCCATACCGAAAGCCTGCTGATCATCGCCATATTTAGCTTTGAGAGCGTCGATCTCCGGTTTCAGCACTTTCATCTTGGCTGATGATACATAGCTCTGGTAAGTGAAAGGAGCTATGAGCAGGCGGATGAAGAGGGTGAGCAGGATGATGATGATACCGTAGTTGGAAATGAATCCGCTCAGGAAGTTGAACACCGGGATGATCACCCACTTGTTCACATATTTCACGAAAGCGAAGATACCGGAACCCAGGGGAATGATATTCTCCAGGCCTATATCGAATGACTTCAGTGTTTTATAGTGGTTGGGACCGTAATAGATCTCTATAGGGAAAGAGAAATCATGTGCACGGTTGTAAGGTATTTCCAGTGTGGCGAAGGTCTGTCCTACAATATTTCCGCTTTCAGGTACTTTGGTATTGATCTCTGCACCGCTGAAACGGGCATTTTTCTTTGCAATGAAAGTGGTGTTGAAGAACTGTTGTTTTATGCTTACCCACTGGAGGCTGTTATCCCATTTCTGGTGGCTGGTACGCTGCAGGGTGAAATAGTCATGCTTACCATCTGCATCACGATAGTGTACCTGGTTGTTCAGGCGTTCGTTCTGCATATCCAGTTCCTGTTTGTCGTTCTGTGCGTCCCACTGTAAGCTGAGGGTCTTCTGACCGGCAGGGAGTACGCTTTCCAGGCCAACTGCGTGAATATCAAAATCTACTGCGTATCCGTCCTGTTTCAGGGTATATACATATTCCAGGAACTGGTCGGGATTTGAGGTAGGCAGGCGGTAAGAGATGGCCTGGCTACCGTCTGGCAGATTTTTTACTGCACCACCGGTAAAGTAGAGGTCGGCAGTATTTAATAAGGTATTGTTATTGGCAGGAACCTGCAGGGAGATGCGGTTAAAGGAACCGTTTACCAGCAGCAGGGGTTTACCCTGGAAATCTTTAAATTCTTTCAGTTGTACTGTTTCTGGCTGTCCACCCTGGTTAGAAAAGGTGATTTTCAGCACTTTATTCTCCAGAACGGCAGTCTGGCGGGTACCGTTGGCAGCACCAGCAAAAGTACCGTAAGCAGAAGCCAGTTTACTGGAATCGGGGGTACCGGCCGCTGTGTAGCTGGCAGTATCCACGGGCTTGGGCTTATTAAGATTGGCAATGGAATCCTGACGCGCTTTCTCTTTCTGTGTAGCGATCTGTTGCTTCTGGTTAAAGAAAAAGTAACCTACAAGCAATACTCCCAGCAGCGCAAAGCCAATGACTGAGTTTCTGTCCATGAAATTCAATTAAAATTTAGGCAGCAAAGGTAAGTAAAAGCCGCAAGCTTTTAGCCGTAAACAGCAATATAATAACAGTGCTGTTTACAACGGAAAGCCTGCGGCTGACTAATTATTATTGGTGGGCGATCTTCTCTTCGGCTACTTTCGCCTTGCTGGTCTTATCTTCAGCATATTGCTTGGCAGCTGCAATGAAATGTACGAACAGCGGAGCAGGGCTCTCTACGGTGCTTTTCAGTTCCGGATGGAACTGGCAGCCCACAAAGAACGGATGATCAGGCAGTTCTACCATTTCTACCAGTCCGCTTTCGGGGTTTTTACCGGAAGCTATCATGCCGGCCTTTTCAAAATCGGCCAGGAACTGGTTGTTAAACTCGTAGCGGTGGCGGTGGCGTTCGCTGATCACGGTGCTGTTATAGATGGATGCTGCTTTTGAACCTTCGTTCAATACGCAGGTATAAGCACCGAGGCGCATGGTACCGCCTTTGGCAGTGATCTTTTTCTGTTCTTCCATCAGGCCTATTACGGCATGAGGGGTATCCGGGTTCATCTCAGTAGAATGTGCGTCTTTCCAGCCGATCACGTTGCGGGCGTATTCTACCACGCTCATCTGCATACCGAGGCAGATACCGAAGAAAGGCAGGTTATTTTCGCGGGCGTACTGAATAGCGATGATCTTTCCTTCAATACCACGGTGACCGAAGCCGGGAGCTACCAGCAAACCGTCCAGGTTGCGCAGTTTCTCGGCTACATTTTCAGATGTAAGGAATTCAGAATGAATGTTCTGTACCACTACTTTACATTCATTCATAGCGCCTGCGTGGATGAATGATTCGAGGATGGATTTATAGGCATCCTGCAGTTCGACGTATTTACCAATGAGACCGATGGTCACTTTGGATTTCGGATATTTCAGTTTGTCCAGGAATGCGCGCCATTTGGTCATGTCGGGTTCCTTTTCAATGGGAATGTTCAGCTTTTTCATACAGATCACATCCAGTTTTTCCCGCAGCATTTCCAGCGGTACTTCATAGATAGTGCTCATGTCAGTTGCTTCAATTACCGCGTCTACGGTCACGTTACAGAACAGTGCGATCTTCTTTTTGAGGTCGCTGTACATGGGCTCTTCTGTACGGCATACGATCACGTCAGGATGTACGCCATTCTCGCTCATCATTTTTACGGAGTGCTGTGTGGGTTTGGTTTTCAGTTCTTTTGCCGCACGCAGGTACGGGATGAGGGTCAGGTGTACCACCAGGCAGTCCTGTTCGTCCAGTTCCCATTGTAACTGGCGTACAGCCTCGATGTAAGGCAGGGATTCGATGTCACCCACGGTACCACCCAGCTCAGTGATCACGATATCATGTTTACCGTCTTTACCCAGCAGCAGTATTCTGCGCTTGATCTCGTCGGTGATGTGAGGTACTACCTGTACGGTTTTGCCCAGGTAGGCGCCTTCACGTTCTTTGTTAATAACGGTTTGGTAAATTCGGCCTGTTGTTACGTTGTTGGCCTGAGAAGTAGGTGTGTTCAGAAAACGCTCGTAGTGACCAAGGTCCAGGTCGGTTTCGGCGCCATCTTCAGTTACATAACATTCCCCGTGCTCGTAAGGGTTCAATGTTCCCGGATCCACGTTTATATATGGATCGAATTTCTGAATAGTCACTCTAAAGCCACGTGCCTGCAATAGTTTTGCCAGCGAGGCAGCTATAATTCCTTTACCCAACGAGGAAGTAACACCTCCCGTAACGAAGATATATTTTGCCATAAGATCTAATAATTCTGCAGAGTATACTTGACCTAAAGAGGAAGTGCCGGACGACGTTTGGTGTAACCAGTCAAGTAAAAATAACTTCCGAAGGTCAGGCAAAGTTAATCAAATTTGCAGCGCACCCAAAAGGGTTTTTCACATTTCAGTGAATATGAACGTGTAACTATTTCATAATAAATTGGTTCAATACTTTTTAGAGGATACAATTTTCTTCGGAGAGGAAGGTGAGCGGGATTTACAAGGGAGAATGAGAATCTGACCTGCGGGAAAAGGATATTCTGTTAAGACTATTAAACGGGGAGCAGCAATTATGCACTTCAAGCAAGATCATCTAACAGAAAGTGTAAACCTATACCAGGGCTATACCCACAGAAAAGAAGCTCTGTAAACCAATTACAGGATTAACCCCAACAATTGTAAACTTCACACAGGATTATCTGACAGAAGTGTAAACCAATATCAGGACTATACCCTGGTGCTAAAGTGGTACCGCAATACATACACTAAACATGCTTAAGACATGCTTGAAACATGCTTGAAACATACTTGAAAGGTGGAGTTGAGTAGAAGGAACTATATGTGGAACATTCATGAACCAGGTATAAGAAGAGGATGAGATTTCCTTAAGGGGAGTTTTTGGCCTGTGGCCGGCTGAGATGATTTGGGGATTTTTATAGGGATTTTTGACCTGTAGCCAGCTAAAACAATGTTTTTGAGCACAGATATACTAATTTTGCCGCCGAAATAAAAACAAATATGACATTTACTCCCAAGCGAGCACAGGAATCCCTGATACAGATGACGGAACTGGTTTTACCGAACGATACCAATACTTTTGGCAACCTGATGGGTGGCCGTCTGATGTACTGGATGGATATTGCTGCCGCCCTGGCCACTATGAAACACTGCAGTGCACCGGTGGTAACAGCTTCTGTAGATAACATCTCTTTTGAAACACCGATCAAGCTGGGTAATGTAGTGCATATTGAAGCTAAGGTAACACGGGCCTTCACCACATCTATGGAAGTACACCTGCGGGTATGGGGAGAAGATCCGGTACAACAATACCGTTATAAATCCAATGAGGCGTTTATGACCTTTGTAGCGCTGGACCCCAATGGTAAATCCAGACCGGTGCCGCAGGTTATTCCTGATACGGAGGAAGAAAAAGTATTATATGATGGCGCTATGCGCCGCAGGCAGCTGAGGTTGGTGCTGGGTGGTAAAATGAAACCCGGAGATGCGGAAGAATTAAAAGCACTGTTTATATAATAAAAAATCCCGGTGATAGTCACCGGGATTTTTTATTACTAGTTTTCTCCTTCCCATTCTTTGTAGAATTTTTCCAGGAACAATTCCATAAAGGCGTGTCTTTCCTCTGCCAGCTCTCTGCCGGTACTTGTATTCATCCTGTCTTTGAGCAGTAACAGCTTTTCGTAGAAATGATTGATAGTAGGGGCAGCACTTTTTTTATACTGTTCCCGTGTCATGTTCAGGTCCGGCGCAATGGCGGGATCGTATAAGGCCCTGTTCTTAAATCCTCCGTAATTGAATGCGCGGGCAATGCCAATGGCGCCAAGGGCATCCAGCCGGTCGGCATCCTGTACCACACCCAGTTCCGGCGAGTAAAAACCGCCTGTATTATGTCCTCCTTTAAAGGAGACATATTCTATAATATTTACTACGTGTTGAATGACCGGCTCTGGTACCTTTTGTGATTCCAGGAAGGTGCGGGCTTTCCGGGGACCGATGCTTTCATCTCCTCCATGGAACTTGGAATCGGCGATATCATGTAATAAAGCTCCCAGTTCTACTATCTGCATATCTACCTTCTCTCCTGCCGCTATGCGTCGGGAAAGTTGCCAGACGCGATAGATATGCCACCAGTCATGGCCTCCTTCTGCCTGTGCAAGCTCCTGTTTTACAAATGATACTGTTTTGGAAATGATAGGCGAAATACCTGTTGTGTTCTCACTCATGGGGTCAAATATAGGATATGAAGCGGAAAATGCTTAGTTCCGAAACGAAGAAAGGGAGAAACAGGAAAGGATACTCAAAAGCATAATTGTGTGTATATAATAGAGATTGTTTCAGGTAACCTTCTTCCTTTCCCGTTTCCCCCTCCCGCTATTCCGGCATGCAATTAGAATGACCAGGTATCTTGCTTCACTAAGATATTCTTCGTCTTTTTCTTTAAAAAAATTGGTCCCCTTAAAAAAGGGGACAGTTCATTTTTAGCAGAACTACTCTTGTCTGCGATATACATTCTGGTTGATAAAAGAAAGATCTCTGCTTTTGAAAGATACCTTATAGAGGCCCCTTTTGGGCCTCTGGTATAAGGTATATACTTCAGGGAAGCGGGAATAATTTATATCTGTTGGCGCGGTTTAAGGCGGGAATGAATTTTTTACCGATCCGGACTTCGAGGTCAAAAACTTACTGACCTTCGCTGACCCTAGTCCAAGGTTTCTTCCCGCCTTTACCGCTTTGATTGTTTAATTATAAAAATTATAATATGATATTCTTAAAAGCAATAAATGATTTTTAAACAATAACTACTCATTTATTTATCATAAAAATAATAATCATATCTCAATTTTCACAGCCATTACCAGAAAAACATAAATATATTTATATTAATAATATAATAAAGATTGGAGATACTCCTCTCTAAATACAGATAGTATTTCAGCAGAAATCAGTATCCTGTTAGTATTTTCAGGAAAGAGGAATGAAGAGAAGGGAGTTAATGGTGGGGGTTAATCCTTCTTTACCAGCACTTCGGTAATATGGTTCAGTTGTTTTACTTTCTCGGTAAAGTCGCCTTTCAGCCTGTCACGGATGACATGTAATTTATCCAGTACGTCATTAATAGAGCCTGGGATAGCTTCCTGTAATACCTGTTTAAGGCGTTTGGCAACAGTGGGAGATTTGCCATTGGTGGAGATGGCGATCTTGAGACTACCTTTCTGTACTATAGACCCCAGGTAAAAATCACAGAGTTCCGGGGTATCGGCAACATTGATGAGTACTTTGCTGCATTTTGCGCTTTCCCATATCTGCCGGTTCAGCTCATGGTCATTTGTAGCGGCAATAGCCAGGTCTTTTCCCAGCAGGTCACCGCAGGAGAAGGCTTTCTGTATCAATTCCAGGTTAGGGGCCTGCTTAGCCAGTTCGGTAAGCTCCGGCAGGAACCAGGTAGCTACAACGATGATGTTGGCGGTTGGACAGTTTTCCAGCAGCGCATTTACTTTTTCGTGCCCTATGTTTCCGCCACCTACTACCAGTACGTGCAGGTGGTTCAATTTGAAAAAAACAGGGAATAAATGATTTTCTTCCATAACACACTTATCTTATAAGCAAAATAAGTTAATCTAACGGCAAAAATCGCTTTTGCCTTGGGCAAAAGCGATTTTTGAGGTTTTTTTCTCTGTGCGGGGCACAGTTGAGAAAATTATGTTTATACAGCGATCTTTAATTCTGCCGCAATCTTCTCTTTCACCGCCTGGAAGGCTTCATGAAAACGTACCACCTCTCCTATTACAATAATGGCCGGGTTACGCAGATCTTCCCTGGCGGCCAGTTCTTTCAGCTCAGCGACTTTGCCTATACCTACTTTCTGATCAGGCAGGGTACCGTTCTGGATAATTGCTGCGGGCACGTCGCCTTTTCCCAGCGCAGTGTAAGCAGCGGATATTTCGTCCAGTTTGCCCATTCCCATGAGTATCACTACCGTTGTATTCGCCTGGACTGCATAGGCCAGGTCACGGGACAAGCTCCCACGTTGTGTGGTACCGGTTAAGACCCAGAAGCCTTCGCTCACGTTACGCGCCGTTACCGGTATCCTGTTGATGCCGGGTACGGAGATAGCGCTGGTAACGCCGGGAACGACTTCTGTATCTATATTGAACTGCTGGGCAAAGGCCAATTCTTCCTGTCCGCGGCCAAATACAAAGGAGTCGCCACCTTTAAGCCTTACCACGCTGCCGTAAGTAAGCGCATACTTGACGATCATGCGGTTGATCTCATCCTGAGAGTACACATGCATGCCAGCACGTTTTCCAACAAAGCGCTTGAGACAGTTGGGAGACGCGTGTTCCAGCAGTTCGTTGTTAGAGAGGGCGTCATAGAGGATCACCCTTGCCTGCTGTATGGCCTTCAGGCCTTTTACAGTGATCAGCTCAGGATCTCCGGGGCCCGCCCCCACCAGTGTCAATTTCGGATGTATATTTTGCATAGTGTACTTTTAAAATGTGAAAACCGCTGCCTGTCTCTTCTTCAGTAGTTTGTTCCACCTGTGGTGGAACAAACCGGGTACTATCTTTCTTACAGGGCAACTGCGGATGTTTGCTGCCTGAAAGCCTGTGCCTGCTGATAAAAATCTGATGCCTGCTGATGATATGCTTTTGCAAAACTTTCTGAAGGTTCATTCTTATTGATCTGCAGCACCAGGTCTTTAAATTCTCCGTCCAGCTGCCATTTGCCGGTAGCAACGAAATGTTTGTCGAAATCGTTGATAATGCCTGTCTGGGTGTTGCAGCTTACGCCTTCTCCCAGCAGCAGGGCTTTTGCTGTCTGTACGAAAGTGGAATAGGAATGGTAGATGCTGTCTGCGTACTGTTTTGTTTCCAGTGCGACAGTGCCTGATTGCAGTTTCTCTTCACCTTCAAACAGCAGGGTGGCTACCAGGTCAATCACAACACTGGCGCACTCGCCCACACCGATGGCGGTAGCGAATTTGTCGCCCTGGCCCCAGTCAATGAAATCTTCATCCTGGAGTGAAGCCAGATCAGTTAATGGTTTCAGCAGATCGTAGAAATATCTTTCACCCTGGCGGTCATAGTAGTCGTTGAATTTTTCGTTCTCAGCGCCATTCGCTTCATAGTCGTTCAGCAGTGTACGCAGTACATCTGGTCCGCGTTTGCTTGGCACTTTGATCACTTTATCGGCTACACGGCCAACACCGTCTCCTACTATACCACCTCCCAGCAATACCTGCAGGGCGGGCAATACTTTACCACCGCTCTTCATGGAGCTGCCGTGGAAACCAATGGAAGCGATACCGTGCTGACCACAGGAGTTCATGCAACCACTGATCTTTATCTTGATGTCTTTATTATATACCAGATCAGGGAATTCTTCCTGGATAACCAGTTCCAGTGCAGCGGAGATACCGGTGCTGCTTGAGATGGCCAGGTTACAGGTGTCTGTACCCGGACAGGAAGTGATATCGGCGATGCTGTCAAATCCGGGTTCTGCGAAACCTGCGGTTTCCAGAACGCTGAACACGTAAGGCAGGTGGGCAGGCTGAATATATTTCAGCAGCAGGCCCTGGTTGGCAGTTACGCGTACATCGTTAGCTATAGCGGGTCTGAGGGCTTCTACGAGCTGACGGGATATTACAGAGCTGATATTGCCCAGTGGTACGCGTACGTAAGCAGCATAGTAGTCTGCCTGGCGCTGACGGAAGGCATTGGTGGTTTTCCAGGCTTCATATTTTTTAGGATCTTTTACAGTATATGCCGGTAAAACCGCATTGGCAGCAGGCAGTTCTACTTCCGGCCATGCGTTGGCATCTACATGGAAAGATTTGGATTTGTTGGCGATGAATTCTTCCTGTACCAGGCGGGTAAATTCTTCAAAACCTATCTTCTGGATCAGGAATTTCATACGTGCTTTATTACGGCTGGCTCTTTCACCATGGCGGTCAAATACGCGCAGAACGCTTTCAATGTAAGGGATTAGCTGATCGGCTTCCAGGAATTCATAAGCTACATGCGCCAGGTAAGGCTGGGCGCCAAGGCCGCCGCCTACCAGTACTTTAAAACCACGTACTTCTTTACCGTCAATTATCCTGATCTTGGGAATAGCTCCCATATCGTGCATGAAGGACCAGGCAGAGTCTGCGTCACTGCTGGAGAAAGACATCTTAATCTTCCGGCCCATATCCTGGCAGATGGGGTTGCGGAGGAAATAGCGGAAGGCTGCGTCTGCGTAAGGAGTTACATCAAACGGTTCTTCCGGATCTATGCCGGCTCTGTCAGAGGCGGTGATATTACGTACGGTGTTACCGCATGCTTCACGGATGGTGATATCGTCGAGGTCGAGTTTAGTCCATAATTCGGGGGTCCTCTCCAGGCTTACGAAGTGGATCTGCACGTCCTGGCGGGTAGTGAGGTGCAGATTGCCGGTAGAGAATTCATCTGATACGTCTGAGATCCTTTTCCATTGTTCCAGTGTCATTTTACCATAGGGTAGTTTGATACGGATCATCTGTACGCCTGGCTGGCGCTGACCGTAAATGCCCCTGGCCAGACGGAGGCTCCGGAACTTTTCTTCAGGTATCTGTCCCTCGCGGAACAGGCGGATCTTTTTCTCCAGTTCGATGATATCCCTTTCTACAACCGGGTTTTCCAATTCTGTTCTGAAGCTTTGCATAAGTAATATTTTCTTGGTGGTAAATTATTAGATTTTAATAATGACGCCGTAAAGAGGCCGTCCGCTTCCTATTTCCTATAGTTTTAGTAGACTAATACAAAGTTATACATCTGGGGGAGAATTCCAAAAGTTATTATGGGTGGGCTAAAAGCGGGAAATTCCGGCCCTGAGCCTGCTATGGAAGATCTGGTACATCCAAATGCAGCAGTATGGCTGAATGTAAGGGATCGGGGGTAAAAAGTAGCGGACTAAGCCCATAACCATAGATTATAGGGGATAACTATTATTTATACGGATGCTTTCTCCACTCTCTGCCGTAACTTTGCGGCGCAGCAACAAATGAATTGAATATGATCAATACGGTGATTTTTGACATGGACGGGTTATTAATTGATTCTGAGCCTTTATGGGGCCTGGCCATGAAAGAAGTATTTGCAACAGTTGGTGTTGAGCTGACTTCAGAATTAGCCAGTCACACTACGGGCCTGCGTACGGCGGAAGTAGTGGATTACTGGCATGATTATTTTAAATGGCAGGGTAAGGACAGGGAGCAGGTGACGAATGAGATCATTGATACGGTGACGGCGAAGATACTGGCTCATGGTGAGGCGATGGAGGGATTGGAGTATATCCTGGATTTTTTCAGCGCCAGGAATTTTAAGATGGGGCTGGCGTCTTCTTCTCCCCTGCGGCTGATAGAATCTGCCGTGACGCATATGGGTATTAAGGACAGGTTCCAGGTGATCTCTTCTGCGGAGTTTGAGTCTCATGGCAAGCCGCATCCGGCGGTGTACCTGAGTTGTGCCAGGAAACTGGGGAGCTCTCCGCTGGAATGTGTGGCTTTTGAGGATTCTGTGACGGGGATGACGGCGGCGAAGGCGGCGAGGATGAAGACGGTTGTGGTGCCGGAGGCGCATAACAGGAGTAATAAGAGGTATGCGCTGGCGGATGTGAAGCTGGATTCTTTGCTGGATTTTAATGATGAGATATTAGCAGCTTTATAGTTTTTGATGTTGTGCCTTCTAAAAGCGAAAGGGGTTGTTTCTATTCGAAACAACCCCTTTATATTTCAACAACCTAAAAAAGCTGGATTATAGTGAATAAGCGATCAGGAATTGAAAGCAAATCACGGTACAACCTAAAAAAGCTTATTCACCTTTTTTCTCGTCGCCTTCGTTCTGCTTCAGCTTTTCTCTCAGTTCAGCCAGTGCACCCAGGTCGCCAAGTGTAGCTTTCTCTACTTTGCTCTGGATGTTTTTCACAGCTTTACGTGTTTTGTCAGCGTCAGCTCTCTTTTCTTTAGCAACGGCTTCTTTCTCTTCGTTCTTAGCCTGTTCCCACACTCTTGTATGAGATACCAGTATACGTTTTTCGCTGCGGTCGAATTCAATGATCATGAATTCTTTCACATCTTCAACGCTGATAGGTTTCTCGTCTTCAGTGCGCAGGTGACGGGCAGGAGCGTAAGCTTCCAGACCATACTGCAGTTGAACGGTAGCGCCTTTTTCGTCTTTCTTCACTACGGTGCCTTCGTGAACGGAACCGATCGGGAAGATAGTTTCGAAAGTATTCCATGGATCTTCTTCGATCTGTTTGTGACCCAGGCTCAGTTTACGGTTATCTTTATCGATACCCAGTATAACTACTTCGATCTCGCTGCCCACTTTAGTGTATTCACTTGGGTGGTTGAAGCGTTTGATCCAGCTCAGGTCAGAGATGTGGATCATACCACCGATACCTGTTTCCAGTTCAACGAACACGCCATAAGGAGTGATGTTCTTCACGATACCTTTGTGACGGCTGTCCAGCGGGAATTTGGTTTCGATAGTAGCCCAAGGATCTTCTGTCAGCTGTTTGATAGACAGGCTCATCTTACGCTCGTCCTTGCTCAGTGTAACTACCACTGCTTCGTATTCTTCGCCTAATTTGAAGAATTCTTTAGCATTGATAGGTGTAGAAGCCCAGGAGATCTCAGATACGTGTACCAGACCTTCTACGCCAGGCAGAATTTCCAGGAATGCACCGTAATCTTCGATGTTCACTACCTTACCTTTTACGCGCGCACCTTCAGTGATGTGAGCAGGCAGGGTATCCCAAGGATGAGGGGTAAGCTGTTTGTAACCGAGGCTGATACGTTTTTTCTCGTCGTCGAAGTCGAGTACCACAACGTTGATCTTCTGATCCATCTGCAGTACTTCGCTTGGGTGAGAGATACGTCCCCAGCTGATGTCGGTGATGTACAGCAGACCATCCAGACCACCCAGGTCGATGAATGCGCCGAAATCTGTGATATTCTTGATAGTACCTTCCAGCACCTGGCCTTTTTCCAGTTTGGAGATAATATCCACTCTTTGCTGTTCGATATCGCTTTCGATAAGCGCTTTGTGAGAAACAACTGCGTTCCTGATGGCTTCGTTCACTTTCACCACCTTGAACTCCATTGTTTTGCTTACAAACTGATCGTAGTCAGTAACAGGTTTAACGTCGATCTGTGAACCTGGCAGGAATGTTTCCATACCGTAAACGTCCACGATCAGGCCGCCTTTGGTTTTGCTGGTAACGGTACCGGTAACCACTTCGCCTGTTTTGTAAACTTCCACGATTTTCTCCCATGCACGTTGCTGGCGAGCCTGTTTGCGGCTCAGGTGCAGGTTACCATCGCGGTCTTCTTTTTCTACTACCAGCACTTCTACTTCGTCTCCTACTTTCAGTCCCTGCAGATCGCGGAACTCGTTCAGAGAGATCAGACCGTCAGATTTAAAGCCGATGTTGATCACTACGTCCGTTTTGGTTAAACCAACTACGGTACCGGTGAGCAGGCCGTTTTCTTCGATCACTTTAAAAGTGTTGTCGTACGTTTCGTCGTACTTCGCTTTCTCTTCTTTGCTGTAAGAAGATACATTGCGTTTGTCTACGCTCCAGTCGAAATCATCGTGAGCGGTCTCTACAACAGGTGCCTTTTTTGTCGCTGTTGCTTCCTGAGCTGCTGCTGCAGGTGCCTGTTGTTCAGCGTTTTGTTCGTTAGTAATGTTGTTTTCTGCCAAAATTTGGTTCCTCCTTTTGTGGTAAAATAACCTCCGGATTTTAGGCCCGAAAGTTTTAATTGGACGGCAAAGATACTTAATATTCAATAATTTTCCCGTTTTTTCCGAACGATACTGAGAGGGGGATTTTCTTTGGGGGGGAATCTGTTTTGGGAAGAGCAGATTGGTTTTGAAGGGAAATCCGGCTCAAAAAAATCTACCGCTAAATAGATTTAGGAATGAGGATTTTGTACTAATTTTCAAGTATGAACGGAACCTCATTCAGATCAGATATACGCTACTGGCTCAGGCAAGGAAACACAATAAACCATCTTCTTTTCTGGAACATTGTTGTATTCCTGGTAATGGGAATACTATACGTCATAGGCAGAATTTCTCCGTCAACCGGTTTTATTTCCGTATTTCTATATGATCAGCTTTCACTGCATGCTACGCTGCCGGCTCTTATTATAAGGCCCTGGGGATTGCTGACCTATATGTTCACTCATGTTGACATTTTTCATGTCCTTTTTAATATGCTGAACCTTTACTGGTTCGGGAATCTTTTCAGGTCTTTCCTGGGCAATCACCGTGTATTGCCGCTTTACCTTCTGGGAGGGCTGAGCGGCGGGCTGGTGTACCTGCTTGTTTACAACCTGGCTTTCCCCGGGTTTGACAGCACCATGATAGGGGCATCTGCTTCTGTGATGGCGCTGCTTATTGCCTGCGCCACCAAAATACCCAATTATGAGGTAGGACTGCTGTTCATAGGCGCTATCAGGATCAAATGGGTGGCACTGGCCATTATTGTATTGGACCTGCTTTCCATCACCAAAGGTAATACCGGCGGCATTGTAGCCCACATGGGCGGCGCCCTGGTGGGGTTTGTCTACATCAAGCTCCTGGACAACGGGACAGACATCTGTCAGCCTCTTATCTGGCTGTTTAACCGCCGGCTTCGTGTGGAAGGTGGCAAACGCACCAAACGCAGCTTCAGACCTAAAAAATCTCCTCTCCGGGTAGTAAAGCCCCAGCAGGAAGAGAACAAACAACTGCGCCTGGACCAGTTGCTGGACAAAATAAATGACAAGGGCATAGAAAGCCTCAGCCCTGAAGAAAAGGCCTGGTTAAAGAAAATGAGCCAGGAGTAGCTCCCCTTTGTATTACGGCGATACAAAATATGTAACTTTGCCTCCAGATGAAAACATTTAACGTTCCTGTCATATATCGCAGTCCGCTGATCACGGCCATTAAAAACGTCCGTAAGCAGCAGGACCGCATGAAAAAGGATTTTACGCCTACTGCACTGGATTTTGGTCCTTTAAAGATCCTGCTGGCCCGCCACTTCGGATTTTGCTATGGTGTAGAAAATGCTATAGAGATAGCGTTCAAAACAGTGGAAGAGAACCCGGACAAACGTATTTTCCTGCTCAGTGAAATGATCCATAATCCGCATGTGAACAATGACCTTCTTTCCAAAGGCGTGCAGTTCATCATGGATACCAGCGGCAAACAGCTGGTGCCCTGGGAGCAGCTGACAGCAGAGGACATTGTGATCATCCCGGCATTTGGCACTACCCTGGAAATAGAGGCCCAGCTGGCTTCTCTGGGTATCGTTCCCCTTCAGTACAATACTACCTGTCCTTTTGTGGAAAGGGTATGGAACAAGGCAGAGCAGATAGGAAAGCAATCATATACCGTAATAGTTCATGGCAAACCGGGACATGAAGAGACCCGTGCCACTTTCTCCCATAGCCGCAGCAACACACCTACCGTGGTAGTAAAGGATATGGAAGAAGCCAGGCTGCTGGCTACCTTTATTACAGGAGAAAGGCCGGCGGCAGAATTTTACGATCTCTTTAAAGGGCAATATTCCACCGGTTTTGACGTGGTAAAAGACCTGCAACGTGTGGGCGTGGTGAACCAAACCACCATGCTGGCTACGGAAACACAGGCTATTGCTGATTATATCAAGCATGTGATCATGGACAGGTATGCACTTACTTCTGAAAATGCAGGTGAGCGCTTTGCCGATACCCGTGATACCCTCTGTTATGCTACCAACGACAACCAGAGCGCTGTAACCGGCTTATTGCAGGAACAGGCTGACCTGGCCATTGTAGTGGGTGGATATAACAGTTCAAATACGTCCCACCTGGTAGAGCTTTGTGAAGAAAAGCTGCCTACCTATTTCATTTCTTCTGAAGAGAAGCTTATTTCAGGCAGCCAGGTACAGCACTGGGATTTCCATCATAAGCAGGAACTGCTCAGTAATCCTTTCCTGCCGGAAAAAGAACAGGTCACCATTATGCTTACCAGCGGGGCTTCCTGTCCTGATGCAATGGTAGAAGCGGTGATCCGGAAGCTGCTGTCGTTCTATAACCTGGAAGATAAAATGGAAGAGATAGCGAAAACATTCGGCGCTTAAACGAAGAAACTTCTTATAATTAAAAAAGACACCTGATGGTGTCTTTTTTCTTTGGGGCTAATCAATGCTAGTAATGCAGAGAAAAAAACTTTTATATCATAATTAGTTTAAACCTGAGTCAAAAATAGTTTTTACAATAGCAGCCCACAAGAGAGAATTATTATCCGGTGGTCAATTTCCTGTAAGTGGCGTAAAACAGGTTAAATCTGGTTAGAACTGCATGGCCTTTTTCAGGAAATCTGCTTTCCGGCGGCGGGACACTTCTACCTGCGTGCCATCGCTCATCAGCGCAAATCCCCCCTCGCCCTGTATATACGACTGCATCTGCTGCATATTTATAAGATGAGAGTTATGTACCCGGAAGAAATCCACATCACTGAGCAGTTCTTCAAATTCCTTTAACGGCCTTGATACCATCAGGTTCTTTTTATCGGTAAAGAAGATGCGGGTGTAATTGCCGGTAGATTCGCAACGTACAATGTTCTGCACGGGCATAAATACCAGTCCGTTGATAGTAGGAAGTGCTATTTTCTTGTGTGTCTGGTGCAGTGTTTTCATATTCTGCAGGAAGACGTCTATGGGAGAATGCTGCATATCTGCCGGTGTGTTATTCCGCCTGCTGATACATTTCTGGACGGCGTCCTGGAGCTCCTTTACGCTGAAGGGTTTCAATAGATAGTCCAGTGCATTGAACTTAATAGCTTTGAGGGCGTATTGTTCATATGCGGTAGTGAATATTACATCGAAAGTTATCCTGTCAAACAGTTTCAGTAGTTCAAATCCATTCTGATAAGGCATTTCCACATCGAGGAATACTACATCCGGCTTTACTTCATCGATAAGGTCCCTTGCTTCTTTTACACTGTTAACTCCGCCGAGCACAGTTACTTCAGGGCATTTTTTCTGCAGCATTGTCTGAAGGGCGTCAATACAGTGCTGCTCATCATCTACGATGATCGCTTTTATCTCGCTCATGCTGTGTGTGTAGGTTTAGCTATATGCGGCAAATTACAAATTGCCAATGATATAATAGCCTAGAAGATGAATTCAACCGGCAGTACCAGTTTTACCTGGGTACCTGTTGGTTTACCTACTTCATCTTCCAGATCGGTAATGTTTACAGTTGCTTCTTTGGTATTATTGATCTTCCTGATAAGGTCTATACGGCCTTCTGTTACCTGCATTCCCATGGAGCGGTGGGTTTGTCCTTTTTTTTCTTTTATTTCTATTGCTTTTTTACGTCCAATGCCATTGTCTGTTACTGTACAGATGAGGGTGCGTCCTTTCAGGTTGACCGCTATTTCCAGCAGGCCTTTGCCGGATTTATGCACCAGCCCATGCCAGATAGCATTTTCTACATAAGGCTGGATGATCATTGGAGGGATCATCACCTCTTCTTCGTTGATCTCTTCGTCTACTTCTATCCTGTATTCAAATACGTTGTTGCACCGCAACTTTTCAAGGTCCAGGTAGAGGCGTAATGATTCCAGCTCTTTATTGAGAGAAATGAAGGTATGCTGTGTGTTATCGAGGATCATGCGCATGAGCCGGGAGAATTTGGTCAGATAGTCTGAGGCTTCTTCCTGGTTGTTGCTCCAGATAAAACGATGAATGGAGCTAAGGGAGTTAAAGATGAAGTGCGGGTTCATCTGGGCACGCAGGGAGCGCAGTTCCAGCTGCAGGGTCTGTTTATTTGTTTCCAGGTTACGGTGACGGATATAAAAGAACCCTCCTACTGCCAGCATCAGCAGGAAGCCGGCCATGGAAAGAGTGTAAACTACGTTACGTTTAGTGCGCAGCTCGCTGATCTGCTTATCATGTTCCAGTAATTTGATCTGGTTGTCTTTTCTGTCAACTTCATAAATAGCTTGTGTCTGGGCCAGGGCCAGGGCAGATTTTTCGTTCAGGATGCTGTCTTTATACAGCAATGATGTGTCCATCGATTCCAGGGAGCGTTTAAAGTCGCCACTGGCTTTATAATCTGCCGCCATGGCTTTATACACTTCCGTCAGGATGTATTTGAACCGCCAGGCCAGGCTGAGATCGACGGACTGCTGGAAATACCTGCGTGCTTCTGCATGTTTGCCCTGCAGGCTCCATAGTTTGCCGATGTTCAGGTAGCTTTCCGCTATGTGTACTTTATCGTCTACATGTCCGTTTACTTCCAGTGCCCGGTTCAGGTAGAACAGGGCATTATTGTAATCTTTCTTCTGCTGATAGACTGATCCGAGGGCATTGTAGCAGATGGCTCTGCCGGTATTATTATCCAGCTGGTTGTTGACTGCCAGTGATCTTTTGTAATAGTCGATGGCCAGGTCCAGTTTGCCCAGTCCCTGGTAGGCGTACCCGATATTTCCCAGGTTGATGGCTACGCCCAGGTTATTCTTGTTTTCTCTTTCCAGTTCAAGTGCCTTTTCAAAATGGTTGATGGCATCTGCATATTTCTCTGTGGAGAGCTGGATGTTACCGATACTGTTGATGGCTATACAAATATTACGGACGTCGTTGATCTTTTCTGCCAGCTGAAGGGCGCGGAAGTGATACTCAAAAGCCTTCTCCAACTGGTCGTCCATCCGCCGGTAATCTACACCGGTATTGTTCAGGGCAATGCAAAGCAGCAGGTCGTTGCCGATCTCTTCTGCGTATTTTACTGCTTTCTGGTGATAGTCGGCCGCCAGGAGGTATTCAGATCTGTTCCTTTTAGAGATACCTGTTTCATTATAAGCGTTGAATAGTCCACGGGCAAACCGCCATCTCTGAGAGAGGGTAATGGCTTCCTGGAAGAAGGGATTTTCCAGAGAGCGTTTGTCGAAATAGCGGCCCAGGGCTTTTCCTTTGTCAATAAGCCAGTTCACTTTCCCGGTATCGGCCGGTATTTTGCGGGCAGAATCAAGCGTGCGGAATACGAGGACTGAGTCCTGAGCAAAGGTATTGCTTCCTTTTACTAAAATGAGTAGCAGGAGCAGGAAGGAGAAAAAGCTTTTAAACATGCATCAGCCAGCTAATAGTCACAATTTAGTTAAAAAAGCGAAAGGGCGAAAGAATTCGCCCCTTCTTCCTATTAACCGAATACACCTACTGAAAATATGGAAACAGAACAGGCATTCCTGCCCTGTACCACATTAAGTTTACCGAATAAGGTTTTTAAACCCCGTTATATTTATGTGTTGATATTAGAACGGTTAATAGCAACAGGTCTCCGGATATAGCTGATATAAAAGTCTGTCAGGCTTTATATCACTTCTCTTGACCAAGTTGGCAATATAATTGGACGGTCGTTCTTAACGCACCGGTCAACATGTTTACAACAAATTGCAGGAAATTCTAAAGGATGTGGAAAATTATCAAGGGTTTCTCCCCGGTAAAAATATATGGGGACAAGACAAATGTAAAAAAGGTTTTGCTAATAGTAAAATAAATTCAGGAGGATTGTACCATCAGCGCGTCTTCTACCCATTGCATAACAAGCCTGAGCTGGTCATCAGGAGTTAACTGACTGTTATCCAATATAATAGCATCTTCAGCTTTACGGAGCGGGCTGATCTCTCTGTTAGTGTCGATATAATCTCTCAGTTCCAGGTTTTCTTTTACTTCATGAATGGAAATATTCTTGTTCCTGGCATATAGTTCTTTGAAGCGGCGTTCTACACGGATAGCTGTATCGGCGGTCATGAATATTTTGAGCTCGGCGT
Source organism: Chitinophaga tropicalis (assembly GCF_009758205.1). GTDB lineage: Bacteria > Bacteroidota > Bacteroidia > Chitinophagales > Chitinophagaceae > Chitinophaga > Chitinophaga tropicalis. Next base: position 15,841 of record NZ_WRXN01000014.1, on the reverse strand, counting down.
CGGGAAAAACGGTTGTGCCGATATCCCGGCCGTCCATTACAATACCTTTCTGTTCCCCCATTTTCTGTTGCTGTGCTACGGCAAATTCTCTTACCTCTTTAACAGCGGCTACTTCACTTACCTTTTCGGCTACCAGCATTTCACGGATCATGAGTTCTACGTTCTCTCCGTTCAGGTGCATTTCAGATGCCTGGGTAATGGGGTTGTATTCAAATTCCAGTTCGATGTTATCCAGCGCTTCTCTTACTTCATCGTGGTTGTTCCAGTCAATACGGTTCTGGATAAAATACAGGGTAATGGCACGATACATGGCTCCGCTGTCGATGTAGGTGTAATCAAGCTCTCTTGCCAGTTGTTTGGCGAGGGTGCTTTTTCCACATGAAGAATAACCATCTATTGTGATAATAATTTTTTTCAAGACCCTGAAGTTAAATGCCTGATGAATTAAAAGACGGTGTAAAGTTACAGCAAAAATTTAACTGAGTTGCTCAAAAAAACGCTTTTGCCTCCGGCAAAAGCGTTTTTTTGAGTGGGGGGCGCTGCGCGCGGCTTTAAAAAGAGTTTTTTTTAAAAAAGGATTTTAGAGCGATGTACTGCTTTTAAAAGAGCTTTTTTTAAAAGAGGTTCTTTAAAGCAACGTATAGTTTTAAAAAGAGTTTTTTTGCTTACTGAATTACAGTAATATCATAAGTACCAGTAGCTGATGCTGCGGTGCCAGTAGTGTTAATGAATTTTATAATGACGTTACCTGCAGTAGTTCTTGCAAATGCAATTGCTACGCCGGCAGGAAGGCTTGCCCTGGGATTCACTATTACTGAGGCGTTTGCTGTCACATTTGCCATCGCAACTGTCACAGTAACCGGGTTGGTTGATGTTATTCCAGTAGCTGTAACAGAAACTCCTGTAGCTCTTAGGAGACCATTGAACACTGTTCCGTTTGTACCCAACTTCACATCTCCTTCTACATCCAGGTAAGCTTCCGGAGTGCTTGTATTGATACCTACATGACCACCGTTCTGCAAAAACAACCTGTAATCCATCACATTCGTTTCCACGAAATTCAAACCGCCGGCCAACATATTCCAGTGCCACTTTGTAGTGCCGCTTTCATCCTGGAAAGCCAGTACATCATTGCCATTAGCGCGGATCACTACCGGATGACCGTTATAGGAAGAAGCTCCGTTAAAGAGAGCAACTGTTTTATCTGTATACGCTCCTGTACCTTTTGTACCGCGGAAAAGCTCAGTATTATTATACTTCAGCACCATGGGCTGATCTACTGTTGTACCCAGGAAGCTGGTGGCTGTTGTATTACTGTTACCTGTAAAAAGCCAGTTGGTAGCGCTTGTCTCAGCTTTAGGTATCCAGGCATTGGCGGTAGCGTCCCATTTCAGGATATAATTATCTGTTGGCGCTATAGCAGCTACTCTCCTACCCTGGAGCTCAGAAGCGTTCCAGATAGCCAGCGAACTGTCTGTATACAGCGTACCACCGGTATTCAGTTTAATTGAATTATCCAATGCTACTTCCTGTGGGCTACCTGCTCCTGTTGCAAAACGGCCCAGCAGTTTCTGTGTATTGATGTTCTGCATTTTGGCGAAAGTGACGGCCTGATTGGCAATGGTAGTAGCTACAGAACCACTTCCGGTACCGGTTACATCGCCCGTCAGGGTGAATGCTCCAGAAGGAATGGCGGTATAGGAAAGCGTTGTTCCATTGCTTGTCAGAACGGTACCTGCTGCTCCAACGGTACTTAATCCTGTACCTCCGCGGGCAACAGGCAGAATGCCTGTGGTGATCTTACCTGCATCGAGCGCCGGTATATCTGCAGCTACAATAGAGCGGAAGGCTGGATTACCTGCTGCACCATCAGGAGCTGCGAAAAAAGTATTGGCTGTCTGTGAGTTCAGGCCGATACTAAAAGTACCGTTAGCTGTTAATGTAGCTGGAGTAACAGATAACAGGGATGGTACTGTAAGGCCGATAGAAGAAATAGAGCCGGTATTATTATCTGCTGCAGGCGCCCAGGTGGTACCGTTCCATTTCAGCACCTGGCCGGAGGTAGCTCCTGCCTGTGCTATCTTGGCACCGGTCACTGCTCCGTTAGCTATCTGCGGATCAGGGTAAGCGCCTGTCAGATCGCCACCGGCAGCACTGCCCTGTGGGATCAGCTTCTGCCAGTAACCGTTGGCGCGGATATAAATACTCTTATTTGTTGTGAGATAGATCAGCATACCGTCCGGTGCTGCATTAATAGGCGCCAGTGTTGTATCAGCAATGCGAGGTAATAATAAACCCTGTGATTTACTTTCCAGCTCCAGCAAGGCAGACTTCTGTATAGAAGTGGGATTATCTCCCAATTTCAGCTGTTGCGCACTGGCGATGGCCGATACGGATAATAACAGTGGTAAAAGCTTAACAGTATCCAATAATAATCTGGTCTTCATAAATATCGGGTTATGGTCAGGACAGTATATCACAAAAATAAGAAAGTACGCAGGGGATGCCTGCGCCTTTCTTTATGTTCTACGTATGTCCTTTCCAGTTTGCTATTGTTTGTCATAGGTGTTGTTACTATTCGATCACAACCACTTTTGTAACGTATGCCTGTTTCTTAGATTCTTTATGTGTCAATACCAATACGTAAGTACCCTTAGGCATGTCTTTGATCTGTACTTCTGTTTCACCTGTCATTTCCAGTTTCCGGACCTGCTGTCCCCAGGTGTCAAATACCTGTACAATGAGCGGCGTCCTGATACCTCTTACCTTCACTTTAAACTGGCCCTGGTTCGGGTTCGGGAATACTTTAGCCTGTACCAGCGGGCCTACTTCTCTTACGTCTGAGTATACATATCTGCCGGTAGTGGATACGGCCCTGATACGATAGTAGCTCCATCCATCGTAATCATTAATATCCTGGAAATAGTAGTCCAGTTTGCTGGTGCTATATCCTCCGGGGGCTTTTGTATCGACAGTACCGACCTTTTTGAATTCTGTTTCGTTGTCGAGCATACGCTCAATTTCAAATACGGAGTTGTTGGTCTCTCTTGTGGTAGTCCACAGCAGGTCTACCAGTGCATAGGAGACACGGTATGCGTTGAAATAGACGATATCTACCGGCAGATAGCTGGCAGTACCTGTGGTCATTTTAATGAAGTAGGCATCCGTTCCCAGTCCGGCAAAGCCGCGGGAGTGCATGGTAGCCGCCTCCTGCATGGGCTGGGTGGTGATCGTGCCTGTCTGCATATTGTCGTTGACAGATTTACGTACTTCCCATGCGCCGTAACTGAAACGGCTGATGTAGCTGTTTGCCCTGTTAACGCTGTATTCCGGTCCTTCATCTGCATTCAGATGTTGCAGGGTCAGTGCTGTCAGCCCGGTGCTGTTCGTTTCCTGGCCAATGTTCCAGGTTTTATACACTACGCTGTCATACAGCATGTCGCCGGATACTGCGTACTGCAATACTCTATCAAACACTCTTACTTTGAAGTCTTCCGCTGTTCCTTCATATACTACGCCGGCAGGGGCGTAGTTGGTGGCAGAAGTACCTACAGGGAATATTACCTGACCTGCTGCGCTGGTCAGTTTGGAGCGATAGAGGAAGCCTCCTGCTATATCCGCTCCCGTTACAATGTAACGTTTATCGCTATAACCGGTGATGGTACCTGGTGTGTTATGTCCTACCATGAGGTTCCATCCGTTAAGGAATACGTGGCCATTGGCCAGGTTCAGGTTATTCCTTACTTTGAGGTCGTTCAGGTCTGCCAGGACCACTCCGTTACCGTTGCTTATTTCGATATTAGGGAAGCTGGGACCTGTTTTGGAGGCAACGTTATATCCGCCTGCAATGATCTGCTGGCCGCTGGTGCCGGCAAAGCGGAAAATGCCGCCGGTACCGTCTGTGCCGCTGGCGCTTTCATCTGACAGTATAGCTGTATAGGTATTTGTCCATTGCTTACCCAGGAAATAAAGAAGTGTGGCGGGGTTAGAGCCCAACAATCCTTCGTTGGTAATATCCCCGAATACAGCAACATTACCAAAGCTCCATACTTTGCCATCAGCAGGAATATATACCGGCTGCTGAGCAGAAGTAGTTGTTGAAAGCAACAGAAAACAGAATAATATTAGTAGACTTCCCTTCATGTATCTGTTATGTTTTTACCATGCTTAGAGCTCTTTCTTTAACGAAAAGATTTTAATTACTAAGAATGATTATAATGCTGATGATGTTACAATCCATCTGCTATCGTCCTGCGAGTATATCAGAGTTACACAGCCAACACCAGTTGTTGCAATAGTACCGCCTGTATTGGATATGATCCTGTTTGCCGCGCTACTTGCCGTATTCTGATGCAGTATGGACATATTACTTCCGGTACTGTTATAAATTGTAATTATCTGACCATCTACACCTGCAGCAATTCCGGAAATCATAAAGTTTCCAACACTGGTACCTGCAATCCTGATGAAAGTAGAATTTCCTATTGCAAGATCATTGGTTACGGCTGCGGTGATGCTGATATTTACTTTTGCACCTGCTAATGTTGTGAAAGCGCCTGATGACCGTGTAGTAGCACCAATTGAAACACCATTCAGCGCTGTGGTCTGTTTCACATCGCCAGTGGCATTGATGACAAGTGGATTTCCGGTACCGCTGGAAGCCAGGTTGGCGAGGCGGATAGCATCGTTGTTAGCATCTACATGCAGACGTTTGGCGGGAGTAGCCCCGGCCAGTCCTATACCTACATTTCCGCTCTGCAGGCGCATTATTTCAGTAAAAGAAGGCGTAGCAAAGTAGTAGCTTTTAAATACAATAGGTTCGTTACCATCATCACCGATAATGAATTCGAAGCCACCGTTATTTGCTGTACCGGTTGCACCAAATTCAAAATAGTCTGTACCTGCTGAAGGGCCTTTCATACGGAAGTTACCGTCTGCAGTTGTCCACATTTTCGGTTTATAGAATTCAACTGTTGAAGGCACGTCAAACTGTAATGCAGATCTCAGGAGGGTAACTTTTTCATCATTATCCCTGTAATCGTCATAATCCTGTACGAGCCCTAAAGTGGCACGGCGAGCAAATTCCAGGAATGATGAGTTATTTGATTTGATCACCATCTTGTTATCGTCAACTGTTCCGAGGAACTGGGTTGCAGCATTAACGCCAGCATTACCGGTGATCAGCCAGTTGTTTGCGGCGGCGTTTGAAGTTACTACTACATCTCCGTTTGAATTTACGGACAAGACATTTGGCAATGATGATTGTAAAGTCGCGGCGCCCAATCCGGTCAGTCTTAAGCCTGACAAGCCAGAAGCGGCCACTGTTCCGGCTACTTCCAGTGTATTGTTAGGTGTATTGGTACCTAGTCCCAGGCGGTTATTGGTATTATCCCAAAAGAGATTGGCATTATTCTGCGTTAAAGTGCCTCCTGTGCCGGCAAACGGTACTGAACCGACTGTCATGGAAGGTAGTGCTGCCGGAGTATAATATTCAAAGCCTGTACCTCCGCTGTTGATCCTGATAGACTGGCCGGCAGATCCTATATATGTAAGACCGGTACCGCCTCTTGCAGGAGGGAAGATACCTGAAGTGATCTTAGCCGCATCCAGGTTGGGGATATCAGTATCTGCCAGTGTTGTTCCAAAAGTAACCCTGCCTTTTGCATCTGTGGTCACTTTGGTGTATGTGCCTGCTGTACCTGCATTGGCCAGCGTAGTGTTGATGTAATAGAAGTTGCCGGACCCTGATACGTCTCCACCCATGTTGATAGCAGAGGTCATCTGTACATAATCGTTAGACCATTCCAGGCCTGAGCCATCGCTCTTTACTCTCAGTACATTGGTGGCGCCTCCGAGGTAGTTCAACCCGGTGCCGCCAACGGAAGTAGGTAATACGCCTGAGGTGATCTTCTCTGCTCCGATATTTGGAATATCCAGGGCATCGAGCGCTCTGAAAGACGGAGCACCGGCAGACCATAAGGGAGAAGCGAATACCTGGCGCTGAGCCTGATTGGCAAAGGCGCCTGTCAGTGTACCTGATGATGTAACAGGACTGTTTGATATATTGAATACAGAAGACGGCAGGGATAGTCCTACGGAGGTAACAGAACCTGACCCGCCACTGGTAACTGCTTTGGGCAGCCAGGTGCTGGTAGTGGCATCCCATGAAAGTACGTCGTTGTTTGCCGGGGCGGTGGCAGCTATATTACGTCCCTGGAGCTGTGAAGCGTTCCAGATAGCAGATGAGTTAAGTGCTGAAATAACACCTGCACCGGTCAGGTTAATGCCGGTGCCAGCGCTGAATGCTGCCCTAGCCCTTGCATCAGTATAATACAGGTTGACAGATTCAGAAATATCGTTTGTGGTAAGGTTAACAACCGGACCTGTTTGTCCGTTTACGGATGTAATTGCGCTTGTTTCATCAACAAGTTTTCTCCAGACGCCATTTTTCCTGATGTACAGTAGTTTATCAGGTACATAGTAAATGAGCATCCCGTCAGGCGCTGCATTGAGCGGCGCAACTGTATAATTACTTATGCGGGGTAATAATAATCCCTGCTTGTCACTGTTCAGTTCTAGTAAGGCGGATTTTTCGATCACGGAGGGCGATGCACCCAGTTTCAACTGCTGCGCCCTCAGCAGCATGGGTGTGAAGAATAAAAAAAGACACAGTAGCGCTCCGCGACAATTCAATGTATTCATGAGGTATGTGGTAATAGTTGGTTCAAGAAATGGTAGGAGAAAAAAGAGCGAAACAGAAGCGGTATAACACCGCTTCTGTCTGCTAAATCATATTTCCCTTATTTCTTGATGATATACCATGCAGTACCATCAGTTTGTACAGTGATGTAAGTCCAGTCGTTGTAGATAGTGTAGCTGGCGCCACCTTCAATAGTACCACCGCCAGGCATAATTACAACGGGATTATCGATATCGCCGGACACTTTTTTGATAGTGTAGATACGACCTACGTTGTTAGATGCTGCAGCGGTAGAAGGAGCAGGCAGGGTGATAGTGATCTGGCTGGTAGTTGGTTTAGCCAGGATGGTGTTATCATCTGTAGTTACTGTATAGTCAGCGTTTACAGATTTGATAGCCATTGATACGGAACCAGCAACCTGTAGGGTAGAGTTAGCTGTTGTGTTAGCGCCTACTGCAACGGTAGAAGCAAAGCTCTTTTTACCTGCAAAGGTCTGATCGCCGGTGGATACGGCACCACGCTGAGCGGCGGTGTGAGTAGCATCTACAGCGCTCGCATCAGGAACGTTGAAAGTTACTGTTTTAGCGGTACCGTCAGCTACGATATTGAAGTCTGTACCGGTAGTACCAGGGTTGAAAGCAACGCTTGCACCGCCCGTAGAACCTGTACCGCCACCTGTGGTGATGAACTGTACAGCGCTTTCGATAGCTGCCATGTCAAATGCTCTTTTTACAACGGTGTTGGAACCGTCCTGTACCAATACGTTCAGTGCGCCGGTAGTAGTAGCAGGCAGGGTAGCTACTGTATTCAGGGTCAGTGCACCGCCTACTGTAGCAGCACCGGTGGTAGCCAGAGTGTTCAGGCTGGAGGCACCGGAAACTGTTAAGCTGGAGAGTGTGGAAGCGCCAGCGTTCAGGGTACCGCCGATGGTAGCATTGCCGGTAGTGAGCGCCAGGTTGCCGGAGTTTACGGTTACGTTACCCGCAGAAACGGTCAGACCGTTTGAAGCGGTAGTAGCGCCGGTAACTGTGAGATCGTTTGCGAAGGTTTTGTTACCACCGAAGGTCTGAGCACCGGTGGTTACGATACCTGCGTTAGTAGCGCTGGCAGCGAAGAGCTCCAGTGTATAGGTAGCGGTACCTGCGTTGTAGGTGATCTTACCACCTCTGTTCACTTCTGCGGCAGCTACTGTAGTAATGAAGTCGGCAACGGTGATGTTGTTTCCTGCTGATAAAGCCTGGAGTTTATTCCAATCGGCTACAGAAAGGAAACCGTATGTGGTAGCGGCAGAACCTGTTCCCAGTACTGGTGCATTGATTGTCAGGGCACCGGTAGTGGCATTTTCTGAGATATTGAAATCTGCGTTTGTAGTAGCAGCGTTGGCAGCGAAGTTGCTTACCAGGGTATTGAAAGCTGTTTTAGGCAGCTGTCTTTTGGTAACTGCGCCTGTGGTCTGGTCTATTACCAGTACATCGAAGCTGGTACCGCCGGAAACTACGTTTTTGAATTGCAGCTGACCATCGGTAGCTACATTGATCCTTTCAACACCGTTGGTACGGATAGAGAGAGGTTGGTTGTCTGAAGTACCGATATAGTTAGCAGCGGTAGTACCTGCATTACCGGTAGTGCCCCAGTTGGCCAGGGCGTCAGCTGCGCTGGCTATTTTTACCCAGGCGCCGCCTTTACGCATGTAAACTCCATCGTTGGCAGCAGTACCACTGTTCAGGTATACGATCATACCGTCAACAGGATCTGTTCCTATTGCTGTATTGATGCCGGTGAAGTCTGTCAGCCTTGGCAGCAACAGACCTTGTCTTGTGCTGTTCAGTTCCAGGATAGCTGATTTTTTAATATCAGTAGGATTATCACCAATTTTCATCTGGGCCTGAACCGCAGTAGCTGCAAGGGTGATACCACCAGCTAAGAAGAGAGTGCGCGAAGCGTTGCGTATAACTGATTTCATAGTATAGGGATAGATAGATTTTACGTTAAATAATGTATCCTTTTGTTTAATTATTGACATCGTGTTTTGCAAGTGAATATTACGCATCTCTTATGCACAATAAGTTCCGTTACGTTTAACCGCTTTTGGGGTAATCATAACAGACAGTAACTCTTCTCTTGCAGCGAGCTACCTTGTGTATCAGGTTTTCAGTAAATCAGGTTAAAAGAAGTAGATTGTCCACTGGTGTTCACGAACTGATGCTGATCATTAGTTCTCCTATACGATTGTATAGCGCAAATATCTAATATTAAAATATTTATTAAATGACACTAATGTATCATTTTAGTAAATAATGCAATTTGATATGCTATTGATTATGATTTATGCCTGTTACAAACATAACACATAAGTGTTATGTGAGAGAAATGTTAAAATTTAAAAACGGGCTTTAGGGGGGATGTTCCTTCACACGAAAGAGGTATATAAAAAAAGCTCCCGGGGGGTGACCCGGGAGCTTTTTTATATCAACTATGGCTTATTGTTTATGCTTCTGATTTTTCGGATTTGTTGCTTTTTGAAGAGTTCTTCAAGGTGAATATCAGTTTCTGATTTTCCTTGTCAAGATCTGCAATCAGCACATCGCCGTTGTTGATGTTCATATTCAGTATTTCTTCTGCCAGCGGATCTTCCAGGTATTTCTGGATGGCGCGGTGCAATGGGCGGGCGCCGAACTGCTGGTCGTAACCTTTCTCTGCCAGGAAGCCTTTGGCCTCTTCTGTCAGTTCCAGGCTGAAGCCCAGATTGTTGAGGCGTTTCAACACACTCTGCATAGTGATATCTATGATAGTGTGGATGTGCTCTTTGCTGAGAGAGTTGAATATGATGACGTCGTCGATACGGTTCAGGAACTCAGGAGAGAAGGTACGTTTCAGTGCCTTTTCGATCACTGCTTTGGTATTATCTTCTTCGCTGGTAGCTTTTGCGCTGGTAGTAAAACCAACGCCTGCGCCGAAGTCTTTCAGCTGGCGGACACCGATGTTGGAGGTCATGATAATGAGGGTGTTCTTGAAGTCCACTTTACGGCCAAGACCGTCAGTGAGAATACCGTCATCCAGTACCTGCAGCAGGATGTTATAGATATCCGGGTGAGCTTTTTCGATCTCGTCCAGGAGGATTACGGAGTAAGGTTTACGGCGTACTTTTTCAGTCAGCTGACCACCTTCTTCATAACCTACGTATCCCGGAGGTGCACCGATAAGGCGGCTTACGGAGAATTTCTCCATGTATTCACTCATATCGATACGGATCAGGGTATCTTCAGAGTCGAACATGTAGCGTGCCAGGGATTTGGCCAGTTCGGTTTTACCTACGCCGGTGGGGCCGAGGAAGATAAAGGTACCGATAGGCTTTTTAGGATCTTTTAATCCTACCCTGTTACGCTGAATGGCTTTGGTCACCTTGGAGATGGCTTCGTCCTGACCGATCACAGCGCCTTTCAGGTCTTCACCCATACGGCGGAGTTTTTCGGTTTCGGCCTGTACCATACGTTTTACGGGGATGCCTGTCATCATGCTCACTACTTCCGCGATAGCTTCTTCATCTATCGGGTAGCGTTTGTGTTTCACTTCTTCTTCCCAGACATTCTTGGCACGTTCCAGGTCTTCACCCAGTTTCTTTTCAGTGTCGCGCAGGGCTGCGGCTTCTTCGAAGCGCTGGCTCTTCACAACTTTATTCTTTTCCTGTTTGATGTCTTCGATCTGTTTTTCCAGGTCCAGGATATTCTGAGGAACGTTGATGTTCTTCAGGTGTACCCTTGCACCTACCTCATCGAGTACGTCTATGGCCTTGTCAGGCAACAGGCGGTCTGTCATGTAGCGGTCGCTCAGTTTAACGCAGGCTTCGATTGCATCCTGAGAGTAGCTAACATTATGATACTCTTCGTAGCGAGGTTTGATGTTGTTGAGGATCTGGATGGTTTCGTCTACGGTTGGAGGATCTACCATTACTTTCTGGAAGCGGCGGTCTAATGCACCGTCTTTCTCGATGTACATACGGTATTCGTCCAGCGTAGATGCGCCAATGCACTGAAGTTCGCCACGGGCGAGGGCTGGCTTGAAGATGTTGGAAGCATCCAGTGAACCGGAAGCGCCACCTGCGCCAACAATGGTGTGGATCTCATCTATGAAGAGGATCACGTCCCTGTTTTTCTCCAGTTCATTCATGATGGCTTTCATCCTTTCTTCAAACTGTCCGCGGTATTTTGTACCGGCCACGAGGGCTGCCAGGTCAAGGCTTACCACGCGTTTATCGAACAGCACACGGGAAACCTTGCGTTGCACGATGCGGAGGGCGAGGCCTTCCACAATGGCTGTTTTACCAACGCCTGGTTCACCGATGAGGATCGGATTATTCTTTTTACGGCGGGACAATATCTGCGATACACGCTCAATTTCCTGCTCGCGACCAACAATAGGGTCAAGACTGCCGCTCTCGGCCAGTTTGGTTATGTCCCTGCCGAAATTATCCAGCACGGGAGTTTTAGACTTCGTATTAGTTTGTTTGGCCTTGGAGGCAAAGCTTTTGCGTTCGTCTTCAAATTCTTCCTCTCCCGGATCATCAAACTCTGCCTTAGGATCTGCAGATTTTACGAAGCCCAGTTCGTTTTTAAAAGTGTCGTAATCCACGTCAAACTGTTGTAAGATTTGTGTACAAACGTTTTCTTTATTCTTGAGGATAGATAGCATTAGGTGCTCTGTTTCCACAGTTGGGCTCTTGAGCGCTTTGGCTTCAAGTACCGTTACACGTATAACCTTTTCTGCCTGTCTTGTAAGGGGTAAACTGTTGATGTTGGCGATGTTCTTACCTGTCTTGTCTTTAACGGCCAATTCAACTTCCTTACGCAGTTCATAAAGGTCTACATTTAAAGCCTGCAGAATTTTAACAGCTGTCCCTTCCCCTTCGCGAATAATGCCTAGCAGCAGGTGCTCTGTGCCGATGAAATCATTCCCCAGGCGTAAAGCTTCCTCTCTGCTAAACGAAATGATCTCCTTTACTTGCGGTGAAAAATTCTGGTCCATTGTGAGAATATTAAATTATTAAAACCCTTACGGGGACTTGCTTATACAATATTAGCAAATAATTTTGATTTACCTTTACCCTAACACTTTAATAGTATAAGTTACAATTAAAGTTGGGTAAGTAAGAACGAAGGCTGTTATTTGGCAGGATTCTGAATTACTTATTTACTAACTTATAAAAGAAAATCTTGCTTAATGGAATTCAAAATTGATACCAAAGAAAAAATACTGGTTGTGCAACCCCAAATCCCCGAATTGAATGCTAATTTGTCAGCCAGGTTTACTACTGACGTGAGCAATCTACCCGACCTTGATGGACGTAACCTTATACTGGACATGGCGTTAGTGGAAAAAGCCGATGAGGAAGGGCTGCGAGCCATTTTAACAGTCTATCACCAGCAGTATGACAGCGGGATGTCCTGCGCGCTTACCGGGCTTAACAGCACTTTAACAAATCAGATAAAAGCGGCAGACGAAACCGTCTACAACCTTGCCCCTACTATGTTAGAAGCTATTGACCTGGTGATGATGGAAGATTTTGAAAGAGAATTATTGAATGATGAGGAATAGTTCTTTATTACTCACATATTGATGCCATAATTTTCCGGAATATGGAATTCGTTTTCCATTTTCCGGAAATAAATCCCAGGTTTGAGTTTTATCAGGGGTATTTTTGGCTCTGCGGCCAAACTGAGGCATTGCAAATCCTGAATTTTCAGCAATTATTTATTTTTGGCATGTTTGCGGTTACGATTTTAGGTAATAATTCAGCTATCCCCACGTTAGAAAGGCATCCAACGGCCCAGATAGTTACATGCAACGAACAGTTGCTCCTGATTGACTGCGGAGAGGGCACCCAGCTCCAGATTGCACGTTATAAGATCAAAAGAAGCCGGTTACGGTATATTTTCATCAGTCACATGCATGGCGATCATTATTTCGGGCTGATAGGCCTGATAAACACCCTGAGCCTGCTGGGACAGAAAGAACCCCTGACGGTATTCGGTCCGCCGGAACTGGAAACCATTCTCCACCTCCAACTAGAATGTTCCGGCACCACTTTACAGTTTGAGCTCATATTTGTGCCTCTGCGAGAGGAGAACCAGGGGGTGATACTGGAGGATAAAGAGCTGCGGGTCAGCTTTTTCCCTGTACATCACCGGATACCTTGTTTTGGCTTTATCATTGAAATGCAGAAGCGTAAGAGGAAGATCATTCCTGACCAGGCCAGGGCATATGAGATACCCGCTGCCTATTTCTCACATTTGCAGGAAGGCGCTGATTATCAACGGAAAGATGGATTGCTGGTGAAGAATGACTGGGTAACGCTCCCCCCTCCTCCCGGCAAACGGTATGTGTATTTTGCGGATACGCAGTATTCGGAGGATCTGGCTGTTTACGCGCAAAATGCTGACCTGATGTATCATGAAACCACTTACCTGCAGCAGCTGGAGGAAAGGGCTACAGAACGGTTTCACAGTACAACCACGCAGGCGGCTACCCTGGCACTGAAAGCTAATGCCAAAAGACTGATCATCGGACATTTTTCGTCCAAGTATACGGAGCTGTCCGGTTTTGAGGAGGAATGCCGGCAGGTTTTCCCGAATACAGACCTTGCACTTGAAGGGACTACTTACCTGATATAAACAAAAAGGGTTTTGCCAGAAGCAAAACCCTTTTTTATTGGAAGCTGGCCTGCGGCCAACCGGAATTATGCGTAATTCTTCAAAAAAGCAGCAATACGGCTCTGTAAACCGGCGCTTACCGGTACAACAGGCAGGCGGAATACATTCTCTATCAGCCCGGCTTCCTGCATGAAAGCCTTTACACCTGCCGGGTTATTCTCTTCAAACATGAGATCAAACGCATCCTGCAGGCTATAATGCAGCTGACGGGCGGCAGGCAGGTCATTTGCCAGAGTGGCTCTGATCATACCGGAAACGCCTTCAGCAAAGTAGTTAGCTGCTACAGAGATCAGGCCGTCCATACCGGCAGCTACCTGTGGCATAGCCAGGGCATCATCCCCGCTTATTACCAGGAAATCTTCAGGTTTGTCTTTGATGATCTGCATACACTGTACCATATCGCCACTAGCTTCTTTCATTGCTATGATGTTAGGCACTTCATGAGCCAGGCGCAAAGTGGTCTGTGCTGTCATATTACGGCCGGTACGACCCGGCACGTTATACAGGATAACAGGTTTGGGAGAAGCGGCGGCAACGGCCTTATAATGCTGGAACAATCCTTCCTGGCTTGGCTTGCTGTAGTAAGGAGCTACGCTGAGCACGGCTGCGGCCTCGTCCAGCGGACAGGTTTCCAGCCGCTTCACGACATCGCGGGTATTGTAATCGCCTACGCCTATTACAACAGGGACCCGTTTGCTTACCTTTCCGAAGGTGAACTTTATAATGTCCAGCTTTTCTTCAGCGCTGAGAGTAGGAGTTTCTCCGGTTGTACCCAGAGACACAATATAATCTACCCCCCCGGAAATTACATGATCAATCACTTTTTCCAAAGCATTCCAGTCGATGCTTTCGTCTTTTTTAAAGGGCGTAACCAGCGCAACACCGGTGCCTCTCAGTTGTTCCATATTCTGTTAAGATTCCAGATAACTAATTTCAAATCATTCTCCGCACATTCAAAATGAGTAATATATCATATCATTTGGGCAGTCTGGCCTGGCGGTCAAACTGGATACTACTTCAAAATGTGGTGCAAAGATGACAATTTGAAATGGTATATGACAAAAAAATTTAGCGTTCTTCGAAAAAGCCCATGTTACTGAACTTGTCGATCCTCTGTTCGATACGGGTATCGGCATCGATCTTCTTCAGTTCTGCCAGGGTTTCCTTGATCTTCTGTTTGAGGATCACCGCCATTTCGTCCGGGTTAACATGTGCGCCACCCAGCGGTTCTTTGATAACTCCGTCTACCAGGCCAAAGCGGCTCATATGATCTGAAGTGAGCTTCAGCTCTTCTGCTGCCTTTTCCTTGAAGTTCCAGCTGCGCCAGAGGATGGTAGAGCAGTTTTCGGGAGAGATAACGGTATACCAGCTGTTCTCGAGCATCAGGATCCTGTCTCCTATGCCAATACCGAGGGCACCGCCGGAGGCGCCTTCCCCGATAATTACACAGATAACAGGTACGCGCAGTTTTACCATTTCAAAGATATTCCGGGCAATTGCTTCACCCTGGCCACGCTCTTCAGCTTCCAGACCGGGATATGCACCGGGAGTATCGATGAGGGTAACGATAGGCTTATTGAACTTTTCTGCCAGTTTCATCAGGCGGAGGGCCTTACGGTAGCCTTCAGGATTAGCCATCCCGAAGTTGCGGATCTGGCGCATCTTGGTGTTGATACCTTTCTGCTGACCGATGAACATGACGGTTTCTCCATCCAGTTCGGCGAAACCGCCTACCATCGCTTTGTCATCTTTCACATTCCTGTCGCCATGCAGCTCCACAAAGTTGGTACACATTTTTTCAATGTACGCCAAGGTATAGGGCCTATCAGGATGCCTGCTGAGGAGTACCTTCTGGTAGCTGGTGAGGTGGTCGTATAGTTCCTGCCGGGTAGTAGAGATCTTCTGCTCATACTCCTTGACAGTAGCGGTGACATCCACACCAGACTTTGCTCCATTCTCCTTCAGTTTTTCCAACTGATCATACAGATCCGCAATAGGTTTCTCAAAATCCAGGAATTGCATATTTAAGTATAAATTGGTTAAAGAACGGTGTAAAGATAAACTCTTAAATATTTTTTAAAAAAGATTTGCATAATTGATTGTTTTGTTGCTATCTTTGCAATCCCAAAACGGGAAGGATCAGTAGTTCAGTTGGTTAGAATGCCGCCCTGTCACGGCGGAGGTCGCGGGTTCGAGTCCCGTCTGGTCCGCAAAGAGGGACTGATTATCGAAAAGATGATCGGTCCCTTTTTCGTTTTCTGGGGGATTGCCCGATAGCTGGGCAATCCAGGAGAAAATATAATTATCGGATCAAGTTGAAAACTTGGGGGATTTTGATTCTAAGCATAGATTTTGGCTAATCTGTAAAGGAAAAACTCTACATCTCTGACTCCCCTTAGTGCATTTCTAAAGGCTTTAATCTTAGCATTGAACG
>NZ_WRXN01000013.1 GCF_009758205.1 Chitinophaga tropicalis | reverse complement strand
TATAAGGGCCACCGTTACCACCCGTAGCGGTCACCGTGATCTTTCCATCTCCGGCATCTTTACAGCTGATATGAGATAGCTGGGTAGTAAAGTCCAGTGCTGTAGCTGGCAAGGTAATAGTATATGACCGGGCAGCGTCTGCATAACAGCCTTTGCCGTCTGTCAGGCGCAGCTGATAATTACCGGCAACTGTGAACTTTGTAGCTGAGGTGAATGGCTGGTAGTTAGTGCCGTCAAGTGACCATGTATAGGTATAATTACCGTCGCCACCGGTTCCTGTCATTGTCATACCCGCTCCATCTGCCAGGCAGACAGCCTCGCGAATGGAAACATTGGTGATCTGTACTGCCGCAGGCTCTGCGATAGTGACCTGCGATGAAGTGACAGAACAACCAGTAGCTTTATCATCAGTAATAATAACGCGATAGGTTCCTGGTTCCAGTCCTTCTATCTGCTGATCTGTATTAAACCAGAAGCTGCTGGTAGTCCACACACCGTTCTTCAGCTGTTGCCAGCCATATTTATAACTGCCGGAACCTCCGTTGGGAATTGCTTTCAGTATCCCATTCATAGCTCCGTTACAGATAATATCTGTTTTCTGTAACACCACATTTAATGCAGGACGCTGGAATATGGTAAAGCTGGCAGATACCTCATCATTACAGGTAGCATCCTGGTTCTTCAGTTTTACTGTATATGTGCCTGCGGCAAGACCGGTGAAGAGCCCTGTAGTATTGGTAGTAGTGCCTAATGTATACCGATAAAGGCCGGAGCCTCCCGTAGCTGATACCTGCAGGCGGCCGTCACTACCTCCGTTACAACTTACAGAATCGCGGGAGCTGAGCTGTAACGTAAGCGGTGTTATCACATTCAGCGTCACGTTGGAAGACCATCCTGTACAAAGCGGCTTATCTGCGTTCAGGACCTGTACTGTATAGGTACCTCCTGCAAGGCCCGAGAATGTGCGTGTATTTGTTGCTACTGTTGCAGATTGCGGATCTGATACGCCCCCTTTCAACAGGTTAAATGTATAATTAGCTACTGTGCCTCCTGTAGCCGAAGCAGTAACTGTAATACTGCCATTGCCGGGTGTAATACAGGTAGGTTGTGCAGAAGTAACAGATCCGGATATAGACGGAGGCTGGGTCAGTACAATATTATCTACCACAGCTACCCTGGTACAGGTACTGTTCTCCACCTGTACCTTATAGGTACCTGCGGGCAGGTTCTGCCACAGCATGGTAGCGCCGGTACCCGCCTGCCTGGCGCGAACCACCGTACTGCCGGATAACAGTGTAAAATAATATGTGCCGCCGGGATCTGCTCCCGCGGCCGTAACACCTATTTTGCCATCGGCACTGTTATAACAGCTGAGGTTTACATGTTGTGCTGTGTTCTCTGTAGCGGTCAGTGCGTCAAATTCTCCTATGGTAACGGGATAAGAGCTGAAGCAGTTACCTGTTTCCACTCCTGGGTTAAGTACCCATAAGGAATAATCCCCTTTGGGAATATTACTGATGGAAATGCCTCCGGACACCGGAACAGTGCCTTCACTCCAGTCAAATTCATCGCCACAGTTGGATACGCCTGTGCCAAGTCCCGGATCGCAGGGATCAGGGGTAAGGCCTGGGCGAAGTATCCAGCGCATCGTGCTATAATAGCTGGTAATACCGGTCCCCGGCAATGTCATTGTACCAACATTGTCTCCTATACAGGTTTTGGTAGTGGAGATCAGCGCAGTGTTTACCCGCGGAGGTCCGGGAATAACCTCTATATAGTCAGATGCCTCAGAATAGGCAGAATAATATACCCTGTCGCTATATTGGGCTTTAGTACGACAGCGGAACCGGACATTCTGTTTCGATGTACGGATCTCGGGGATCTTATCTGAGAGAGTGAAATCCAGGTAATAGGATGGCCTTGTAGAATCAATGCCTTTCCAAGTATTTGTAGTGCCGATACTGTACTCCCATACAACGGTCATTGTAACATAACTATCAGTCAGTATGGCCCAGTTTCGAGATGAAGTCAGTGAAACAGTTTTATCTCCACAAATAGTTCCGGTGGGATAAACAGTAGGCTTGTAAGGTGGAATCATAGTGTATACCCAACGTGCCTGAAATTTATTATAGTTTAAGTAAGGACCCCAGAAGGGGATATCATCCCTGACTGCGGCAATACTAGGTATAGGATATGCAGTCATATAAACATAAAAAGTACCTACAGTACTCCATCCTCCCATACCTGAACCGCTATTACGCATAATCACATAAGGCGGTGCATAATCAATAGCTGTGCTGCCAACAATTAACCCTGGTCCAAATGGTGTGGTACTCATAGAGTATTCAGGCGTAGCACTGCTACCGCTCGAACTTAATCCAAGACCATAACCGAGATCATAAGAAGCTCCCTGGTTGATCTGGCCAAAAATAGTCACGTTGCCGTTCAGTTTTACCTGAGCGGAAACCTTTGTGTATGCAATTATAAAAAGTCCAATAACAAACAATACCCTGTAGGCATGCTTCATCCTCATATCATTAAAATCTGATTTCAATTGTCCTGCTCATCGACGTCTTAACATCTCCTTTCAATACAGCTAATATTTTATACTTATAAACATTTCCAAGAATAACTTCATTGTCTGCCCATGTGGCTATAGCCCTGTCCTGTGTAGTATAAAGGGTGAAAGGCCCGTCATTTTTTGCGCGATATATCCTGTAGTTCTTAACATCCTGTTGTTTACATTGCCAATCTAACCGGATGAGTTTCTTTTCTTTATCTACATTACCGTTCCAGCTGGTAATAGCCGGCCGCTTACCTGTTTCAAACCAAACTTCACCGCTCAGCTCTGTAGCTTTGTTGTTGGAATCATCATATGCTGTCAGTTCATAGTAGTAGGTATTTCCCAGCTGCAGCGCAGTATCAACATACCTTTCACGCTTGTTCAGTGTATCCCATACAGCTACCTGTTTACGGGAACTGTCTTTTACATTGACGCTGAACAGTGTATACTTCACCACATCCCGGCTGGAGCTGTTGATCCATTCCAGGACAATAGCCTGCAGGCTGTCTGAACGATAGGCCTTTGTGATAAGCGGACGAACAGGTGCAATGGTATCAGGCCTTTTCAGTGCCAGGTAAGGTGTATAATCTGATGTATTGAAGTTCTTGTCGACCGCAATGATTTTATAGAACACCTTAGAAGTAAGGGTATGCAGTGTAACCGTATCCGTAAAATATGTGCTGTCCAGTATAATCTGTGTCACCTCTACAAATTCTTCCTGAGTGCTGTTGGCACGGAATACACGATACCCTTGCAGGTCTTTTTCTGTATTCTTTTTCCAGGTAAGGGTCACCACGCCTGTACTGTCTATCTTTCCTGCCAGTCCCTGTGGCATGGCAGGAGGTATACTGTCTATCAGCTGTGCAAAATAAGGGAAGGAATAAACGGCTTTCCCTTTTTTAGTAAGCCCTTTGATGCGATAATAGTTACTGTTCTGAGGAGCTTCATCTGTATAGGTGTACACAGGCGTTTTACCCATTTTCAGCGTGGCAATGGGAAGGAATGGCCCTTTCCCGGTTTCTGAGCGGGTAATGATGATCTTGTCAAGCTGCTGGGATAATTTACCCGGCAGCTTCCAGCGCAGTTCTATTTTCTTGTTGTTGATGACGATCATGGTATCCATGATGGGGCGGTCTTCTATAGACGGCACGCCTACTCCTTCCACTGTTTGTGAGTAAGGGCCATATTCGCCGAAAGCATTGATACCTTTGATCCGGTAAGTATATTTATTATCATTGTCAGGCAGAGAATCCTGGTAGTAGGAGAAACCGTTCTTATCAGATTCCGTAGGTATTACGGGCAGGTTTGATACCGGTTTGAATGTTTTTCCGTCTGACGCACGTTCTACTACATATGCAGAATACATGCTTTTGGTAAAAGCTGTCTGCCATCCAAGCGTGGCGGTACTGTCTGCGCAGACAATAGCCAGTTCCCTGGGAGGAGATAGTAACAGTGGTTCATCTACAGAAGCTACTACATATGCAGTATCTATCACCAGGTTCTTAGGTTGTTGTGCCAGCGCAATACGGTAGGTATAACGCTCGCCTTTTTTCACATTGGGATCTTCTATGTAGAGGGCGGCAGCTTTTGCAGCATCAGGCGACAAATCGCAGGTCAACAGTGCCATTGCCATACGCCAGTCGTTCTGATTCTGATTTTCAAAATAAGCGCCGATACCTTCTTCCGGGGTTACTTTCTTAGCCCCTTCCCCATGTATCAGCTCTGCTATCATGGCAATATGATCATTCTTTTCTGCAGCTGCTTCCATTTGCTGAAGTGTGTAAGGCTTCATAGGCTGAGCAGTGAGCAGCACAGGCTGAGGCTGTTTCACCAATACACCGTTCACTGAAATGGTAAACCTCTCTACGGTATAGCCGTATTTATTACCCATTTCCCAGGCAATATAGCTGGCGGGCGACCAGCGCAGCCTGATCTTGTCCGGCTTCGGGTCTGCAACGCCAACAATTCTATGTTTAGACTGCTCCTGGGCATAGGACAGGCTGCGGCCTGTCAATACAAACAGCACTGAAAACAAACAGACTAATAGTGAACGGTACATTACTCTTATAATTTATAGTAAATGCTCTTGGTGATTGTTGATGATACATAGTTGGAACCAGGTAAACGGTACTGGAGCTCAACCGGGTAATAGATGTTGCCCTGGAGGTCCGGGTAGATGGATTGCAGCAGGTTAGCGATACGCGTATTGGATGCTCCTGCGCCATTCACATACAGGCGGCTTGCTTTGTTAAGTACTTCCATGTAATCCTCGTGAGCTACATAAGACAGGTAATACATAAAGCGGCAGCGACCGGGCTTGCTCAGTGCAATACCATCTTTTATAGCGCTTTCCTCCAGTTTGTACATGGTGGCGTCATCATTATTATACAGCCTTACTGCTTCCAGCGGAGGTATGCCACCTGTGGTAGCAAGGTCCCTGGAGAAGGTAAGTGATGGTGCAAACGGATAACCGTTGTACAACAGGGGCAGTATCTTCGTTTGCAGCCAGCTGTTGTTCAGTCCCGCTTTGAGCAGGATGAGCGGTTTGGTGGAGAATGAACCGTCTCCTTCTATCTCGAACTTGTCAAATGTTTCGTCCGTTGTAAAACGCAGGCCTACTACACCAACATAACCGGTAGCCACATCGAACAGGTCTCTCGGATCTGTTACTGCGCTCATCTTCTCAGCAAATGTGGTGTACCTGCTGGTACGGAAGGTGCAGGCTATCACTTCTTTGCTGATGCCGGAGTTGGCATCGCCTTTCAGTGTGGTCTGTGCTACGGAGGTAGTATCTCCGTCTGTGCCCACTGTTGTATTTACATTTACATTCACGTTGTTGGCAGCAGATTCACCATCAGCTGAAGAGCGCATGATGCTGTAAGTATAGATCGTCTCCCGGGAGAGGGTTGCCGGAATATCAAAATTGATCTGTGCCACACCCTGATCGTAGGAAACAGTACCTTCTACCGGTGCGCCCTGTGGCGGGTTGAAGGATGCTGTTAGTTTCCATTTCTTACCTGCATCATCAACAGGAGTGAAAAGGTAAGGCTGGCCGATCTTCAGTTTCATGTAACCTTTGCGGTATTCCTTTGGCAGGAAGTTATATTGATTCCTGATGGGATATGCGTAAGCGATATTCTCCCATGGAACATAATTAGGTGCTTCGCCGGTAGTGAAGCTCACTGCTTTCGTCTCATATTCTACCTTATCGTTCGTTTTCAGTGGCTCCCAGCTGCTGCCGCTCTGTTTTTCAATATGTACCATTGCAGAGGCGTCCAGTTTGCTTAACGGAGGCAGGATATCGTGCTGAGTCAGGGTAGCGGATTTACCATCCGGCTCTACTGTGATCTCGCCTCTGATCTCTGTATCACCTTTCTTCAGTTTTATTTCATCCAGTTTAATACGGTAAGTAGATACTATATCAAAGTTGTTGAGCATTTCAAAAGGCTGGCCTATCGCCATATTAAATGCAACCTGGGTAGGTGCAAATACACTTACGTCTTCCACTGCATTTTCCGGTCTGATCTCGCTGATCACCTGTATATCCAGCTCTTTAGCTCCTACAATCTCACACTGTGAGCCCAGTTCAACCTTTATGCTGGCAGAACCTTTGATCATACCGCCCAGTATCCTGTATTTCACGCCAACCATACCGCGGAACCAGCTTGGGTTAGGCAGTTTTGCCTGTAAGAGCACAGCGGCAGAAAGTTTTGCGATGGAGAAACCGCGCTTACGGCCAAATACTTTTACGCGGATACCTACATCACCTTTCAGGAAGGCATATGCCTGACCGGAAGCATACCATCCGTCAAAGCCTAAAGGACTACCACTGCCTTTACATCTTGCTTCACCATAATTACGTAACAGGATGTCTGCACCGGCTCCGATGGCAAATTCACCATATACGCCGTAATCAAACTTGAACCCTGCCCTGAAGTGGTTACCGAAACCGAATCCACGGCCAGTGCTGAAGGCATTCTCGGTGGCCATGAAATCAGTATTGATATCGTCAAACACTTCAGACACTTCTGTTGGCAGCGGAGGCATATCTTCTACTTTCGTACCCATCATGAAGTAGCTTTTGGTTTCTGCCAGTCCGAGGATTGACAGTCCGAACATGCTGGACGGACGGCCAATGTAGAACCACCAGTCGCCCTGGCCCAGGTGGAATGCCGCTTCACCTACCAGGCCCCGTTCATGAATACCTTTAATTACACCAGCAATATTGATGTAGGTCTTCATGTTGGCATCAAAGCTTTTATTGACATTGTCAAAGCGCATTCTGAACTGTACCCAGGCTGGTGCTGAAGCATCTTCTTTGGCTTCATCCTGGCTGTTGGCCATCACGGCTTCGTGCAGTACATAACCGGCGCCGTCAAACTGTGCATAGCGGAAACCTCCGTCTGTACCAAACTGTACTTCCAGTGCTACGTTCGCATTCACGACCGTTTCGTACAGGAAGGCCAGTGATACACCTCCCATAAAGCCCAGACCGGCATCTTTAGATGGTACGTACTGGAAGATCTCGCTGAGATCTTTCATGCCTCCTTTCTGGTCCAGTGAGTTACGTGTATCATAAGGATCAAAGTCGGAAGGTCTTTCCATATGATAGGACATACCTCCCATCAACCCTGTGATCTGTAACATGGGTGGTAATGGAATGGTAACACCTATATATGCATCTACGTGCCAGTATTTGTAATCGTCTTTGGAACCGAAGTAAGCGGTAGCTTTTGCTCTCGGTACAGGCCCGGGAATAGTGAGGTCAAGGGAACCTCTGAAGCCGTTGCCGTATACAGGATGATCATCAAATATCGTAAGCGAGCCATCCAGCTGGAAGGCCGTCACTTTTACAGACAGTTTGATCTCATTGATGGTTACCTTATCCAGTTTCCATTTTGTGGAGGTCTTTTCTACCGGAGCGTTGTTCACCATCACTGTTTCCTTCTTCTCTTCCTGCAGGGCAGTGATTATGAAGGATGTGCTGCCACCAAAGCCTTTATCGCTCGAGTTCATGAAGTTCAGGCGCACAGTAGCTCCTATAGCCACTTTACCTTCTGATATGCCGATATGCAGTTTATCAAACCCTACGGGGAAACCGCCCATCTTTGAATCGCTGGCGGCAGTGGCAATATCGAAAGTACCGCTGTGCACGTAAGGTTTCTGGGTAGAGAGCACCAGGTCTTCGAAGGCTACGCCTTTTATATTGAGCACGCTCTTATTCAGCTCGACCTTACCGGCCAGTGTGGCTTTGGGAATGAAGTCCTTATCGGTTTTGGTAACTTCTATACGGCAACCTTTGTTGAGGATGATGTTTCCTGCAAAGAAGCCAAATTTCTTTTCGGCTGTTGTAGCCAGGGCAAAGGAGTAATAAGTATCTCCGTTGCGCATGCTGATGGCAGCATCATAATCCAGGGGATCTTCACCCAGGAAGGCAACCTTAAGCTGCCCGCCCAGCACACCGCCATTCAGTTTATTCTTACTGAAACTAAGCCCTACTTTATCTATGGAGAGCGGCCATCCGCTGGCGCTGGCCCCGCCAAGTTTTACAATATTCTCGGCAGAGATGGTACCGCTAACGCCCTGGTCATCTATATAAAAATTATCAACACTTACTTTAGGGCGCCCGTCTGCAGATGCCATCTGCGATGGTAATCCCACTTCTACCTGCTGCAGGTAGAAGCCGCGCCAGAGCAAGGGGTTGCCCGGGTCGTCCACCATATCGCCGGTTACATTGAGTGAAGCAGGATTGGCGATATCACTCATATCTATGGTAGCGTTCTTCACCTTAAAGCTGAAGTCTTTCAGCCTGGTGATATGAAACGCCGGCAGATCTATTGTAGCAAGGATATTATTCAGGTCATGTACGTTGACCTTCAGGGAAGCGCGCAGTTTATCGGCATTGGGATCTTCCGGTTCTATCCAGCCTTTATCAAATTCAAAAACGCCGCTCAGATTGGCAGCTTTGAAACCGTTACAGTCCCACTCTATATAGTTAGAGCCATCTCCCGGGAAAAGGAGATCAAGATGTTCGTTGATGTGAACATTCTTATTATTCAGCAGCACAAGTTTAGTAGAGGTGCCCGCACCAATACCTCCCGGCGTGAAGAAGATGTTCTTTCCGCCGAAGATCAGCTCACTATTGGTACCTGGGAAGGTAAAACGGAAATAAGCGCTGAAATACGCCCCTTTCGGCGTCATCCGGACACTGTCTATCGCAATGACATATACTTTGCCATTAATCTCCCTAACCAGTCCCACGGGAAGGGTGCCGATATTTTCCAGGTTTAGCGCTTCTACGAAAGCGCCTTTTGCTTTGATCTTCTCGAAAACTCCCAGCGCATAGCTCTCTGCGTCCTTGATGATCGATGTGTCCACTTCTGCAGGTTGCTCAGGGCCTCGGGCGGCTGAATGGGCAAAAACCGGGGGCAGAAAAAACAATAACAGTGTAAGTACTATTCTGTAAAATACAGGTACAGGGTTGTGGTTGTTCATAGGTCAACTGTATAGTCCCTTTTAAACTATTTCATGTTATAAATATAAAGAATATATTTATCTATAAACATAATATTTTATTACCATTTGACGTTAGGCCCGTTAATATACTGGTTATCAGCTGCCAGATATTTTTTAATGATTGGAGAAAATGCTGTTAAATCAGCTTTATTTTATACTTTTCGCTTATAAAATTCCGCAATGAAAAAATACTTTTTGCTGTTGTTGCTCACCTCTTTTTTACAATCCAAAGCTGCAGACACTACCTTTTTTAAAGCCAATAATCCGCTTATACAATATACAGGACGTATAGACATGGCCGATGCTTCTGCTCCTAAGTTCTGGCAACCAGGAGTTTATATCAGGGCAAAATTCAAAGGCAGTTATTGCAATGTGGTGATAAACGATGAAATATTATATGGCACTTCACATAATTATATTGCCATACAAGTAGACAGCCTGCCTGTACAGCGTTTACAAACAACTGGAAAACACAATGTTATTACTGCTGCTACGGGGCTTTCTGATGAAGAACATACCATCACTATCTGCAAGAATACGGAGGCTGGCATTGGTTATCTTCAATTCCTTGGTTTACAATGTAAGGCACTGCTTCCTCTTCCTGCGCCACCATCAAGGAAGATAGAGCTTATCGGCAATTCCATTACCTGTGGTATGGGTAGCGACCTTTCTGTTGTACCATGTGGTAAGGGCCAGTGGTATGATCAGAACAACGCCTATATGGCTTATGGCCCCCTCACCGCCAGGCGTTTAGATGCACAATGGCAGCTCAGCTCGGTATCAGGTATAGGATTGATACACAGTTGCTGTGACATGAAGATCACCATGCCCAGGGTATTTGATAAAGTGAATATGCGGGAAGACAGTATTAAATGGGATTTCAGCAGATATCAGCCGGATGTGGTAACAGTATGCCTGGGACAGAATGATGGTAAACAGGATTCTGTTGCTTTCTGCGGAGCGTATGTTCAATTTATAGACACCTTGAGAAAGCACTATCCTTCTGCCACCATCATCTGCCTGACCAGCCCTATGGCAGATGCTGAGCTGACAAAAGTATTACAGCGTTACCTGATGGGAGTTGTAAATGCTGTGAATAGCAAAGGAGACAGAAATGTATACCGTTACTTCTTCAGTAAACGTTATCACAACGGATGTGGCGATCATCCTGATCTGGCAGAACACCAGCAGATAGCTGATGAACTGACAGCATGTATCAAAAGAATAAAGAAATGGTAAAATAAGAAGGAGGGCCTGCAAAGACCCTCCTTTGTTCATTACGTGCTAAACACTATGCGTAATCATCAATCATTTAAATTTACCGGTGCGGTGAATAAGCTCCAGGCAAGCGCGACTGTTATGATAAGGGCATTTCCAGAAACCCGCCTTATCCTGTCCCGGCATAACCTTTAACGTATCCGTCACTCCCCAGAACCACTCTCCCTTACTCCTGTCAAGAATATGTTGCTTTACGAAGTCCCAGTTTTGCAGGGAACGATCGAGAAATTCTTCTTTACCACTGATCTCCCAGGCGTTGAAAAAACCTACCATTGCCTCTGCCTGTACCCACCAATGCTTTTCAGCATTGACATGTTTTGTACCGGGCTCGTATTCATACCGTAATCCCCCGTTACTTTCTAATCCGGGCAGTGTAGCATTGGCCAATGCAAGTGCTATCTCCCTTACCTGTTGCACCAGTTCACTGATGCCCAGCTGTTCTGCCGCTTCCAGTAATAACCAGGCCGCTTCTATGTCATGTCCGTAGGATACTACGGTAGATTGCGGTCTCCAGGTGTTGTCAAAGAACAATACCTGGTGATGGGTCTGTTTATCAATGATCTTTTCAATGAATATCTTTACAAGCTGATGCAACTGGTTACGCAGACGGGCATCCGGCCATACGCGGTACAGGTTCGTATAGGCTTCCAGTACATGCAGATGAGTGTTCATTGTCTTAGCCGCATTGTCATCCTTTTCACTCAACCGTGTGTCGTCAATATGCCGCCATTCGCGGGAAAAAGCGTCATGATATCCCTTAAACACCGGATCAAAGCTATGATCTTCCAGCAGCTGATAAATATTGACAGCCCAGTCCAGCACTTCTTTATTGCCGTTACACCTGTAATACTCGCTTAGTGCATAGATGGCAAATGCCTGTCCATATACCTGCTTGCGGGTTTCCAAAGGCCGTCCTTTCGCAGAAACAGACCAGTAGATACCGCCATATTCCCTGTCACGGAAATGATCAGACAGGTAATTGTACGCCCTGTCTGCCAGCTGCAGCCAGCGACTGTCGCCATCACACTTATAAGCCGCGGCAAAGGTCCACAGAATACGGGCATTGAGCACACCGCCTTTCGGGCTGTCAGGCAGTACTTCATTCTCATTATTCAATCCACCGTAAAACCCGCCGTCATGCTCATCCACAGTGTGTTGCTGCCAGTAGCGAAGGATGTTGTACAGTTCTTCTGTAAGCTCTTTACGATATACCGCTAACCTGTTATCCATCAATGATGATTCGTATCTGAAACAACTGTTTTATTCCTGTCAATGATCCTGCAGATGGTATTGACAGTAACGGCAGACCTGAAGCCATCTGCCGGGCTGTTAGTAACATAATCCACCAGTTTGTCTATAGTAGAGGTGGCTACATGCATACGTGTATCGGAAGAGGCATAGTAAATGTAAACGGTGCCGTCATCGTCTGCTATCCACCCGTTACAGAACAGCACATTGGAAACATCCCCCACTCTCTCCTCTCCCTCTGGCGCCATAAAGTAACCGGCTGGCTTATACGTAACACGGGAAAGATCATGCAGGTCTGTCATGAACATATAAAGCACATAGCGTAATCCCGCGGCCGTATTACGTACACCATGCGCCAGGTGCAACCATCCCTTTGCCGTTTTGACAGGTGCAGGGCCAAGACCGTTCTTCAGTTCATAGACAGTATGATATATCTTCGGGTCCAGTATCTTCTCTTCTGTTATAACAGGGTTCTCCATACTGTCACTCAGGCCAAAGCCAATACCACCACCGGTGCCGGCATTGATAAACCCGTCCTGCGGACGTGTATAGAATGCATATTTGCCATTTACAAATTCAGGGTGCAGCACTACATTACGTTGCTGTGGAGAAGGCGTTTTAAGATCAGGCAGGCGCTCCCAATCCTTCATGTCTTTTGTGCGCACAATACCACATTCGGCAATAGCGGCCGACTGATCGTACGGTGGCGCAGAAGGATCTTTACGTTCTGAACAGAACAGCCCGTAAATATATCCGTCCTCGTGCTGCACCAGGCGAATATCATAGATGTTGGTATCAGGATCTTCTGTTTCAGGGATAATGGAAGGATATTCCCAGAAACGGAAATTGTCTATACCATTATCACTTTCTGCAACAGCAAAGAACGATTTGCGGTCTATGCTTTCCACGCGCGCCATCATCAGGTATTTTCCTTTCCATTTTATGGCCCCTGCATTGAACACTCCGTTTATGCCATAACGTTCCATAAGATGGGGATTGGAAGCAGGGTTCAGGTCATAACGCCACTCCAGTGGCGCATGCGCAGCTGTGAGCACAGGATATTTGTACCTGCTGTATACACCGTTACCGGGTGTGAGGGCCTCGTTACGTCTGTTAACAAGCACCTGGTGTTGCTTTTCCAGTTCTGTCAAACGCTCTCTAAAATGCATCATATAATCCGGTTAAGATTTTAATTTTAATTCTGTTCATCAAGTCGTTTCCACCATGTTTTACGCAGTATCAAAAGAGCCAGCGCAAGGATGACAACGGTTATTATCAAGGGAGTTTTCATAGCAAGTACGGCATAGATGGGCAGCAACGTCAGCGTGACCTGCGCCACAATTCCTATCACTACATTGAACATATCCAGGCCAAACTTTTTGTTCGGTACAAAATCGGGCGTCTCTGCCATAACCTGTTCATGCACCGGCTTCCACCAGCCCCAGGGCCGTACAGTACGATAAAAATGTTTCAATGTATCCATGTCTGCCGCCGGAGAAGCATATGTGCCTATGACACAACCGGCAAGGGACATGATGAAGATCAGCGGGAAATAATAAAGCTCCAGCATGTCAGGTAATATATGGGGGAAGATGAGGGCCGGCACAATACCAGCCAGCATACCCCAGAAGAAACCATTGCCGTTAAACCGCCACCAGTGCCATTTAAGCACATTGGCAGCCACATAACCACCATACAGGGCAGATACGATCCACTGTAATATGCTGTTCACATCTTTAGCAAAGAGGCCCAGTATAATACTGACCAGTGTAACCAGTATACCGGACAGGTAGTTCATACGGGCAATGCTGCGGTTGGAAGCCTGCGGCTGCAGGTAACGCAGGTAAATATCATTAACGATATAGGCCTGGGCAGCATTCAGGGTACCAGCAAAAGTGCCCATAAAAGCGGCGAGCAGGCCGGCCAGCAGGAGCCCGGTTAACCCTACCGGTACAAAATTATTGATAGCAGAAGGCAGTATCTTTTCAAAGTCTATTCCTGTTGCCGTGCTGAGGTTCAGCTGATCATAATACAACAGGGCCAGCACAGCAAACCCGATGATCATGGCATAACGCACAGGAATAAGTACTACAGACACAATACCGCTCATCATGGCGGCTTCTTTGGGAGAACGGGTGCTAAGCACTTTCTGCATGTCATAGTTGGGAGCAGGACCGGCAAGACTGGCCAGAATGCCTTTAAACACCATCATCATAAAGAAAGCGCCAAAGAGCGTAAACCCATCGCTTTTGATCTTCTCGTTCACTTCCCTGATCCGGCTGCTCCAGTCAAGATCTTCCAGCTTCCAGCCAAAGAAAGGATTGGTCCATCCGGCAGGTACTTCCAGCTGACGGCCGGCCAGGCTGGT
Source organism: Chitinophaga tropicalis (assembly GCF_009758205.1). Classification (GTDB taxonomy): domain Bacteria; phylum Bacteroidota; class Bacteroidia; order Chitinophagales; family Chitinophagaceae; genus Chitinophaga; species Chitinophaga tropicalis. The sequence continues at coordinate 218,339 of NZ_WRXN01000013.1, read as the reverse complement.
ATAGGCAATCACCGCAATAGTGACTGCCGCAACGGTCATTATTATGTATTTCAGTACATCTGCCCATACCACACTGGTCATACCACCCATTACCGCATAGAACACGGCAAACAGGGTGAACAGGATTCCATAGAAATGAGGCACATAAGGTGCGTCGATAGTAAAAGGTAAATACGGTTGTACTACATTCCACGGCACAAAGATCTCCACGAACTTACCCAGGCCAATAAAGCCATAAGCAAGAAAACCAAGGCAGCTGATCAATGCAAAGATCACTACGATGGTATGAGACAATGCAGTGCCTTTTCCTCTTCCGAAACGTGTATTGATCCATTCAGCACCGGTAGTAACATTGGAGCGGCGCAGCCATGCAGAGAGATATACCATCATGAACACCTGGTTGAAGGAAGGCCATAACCAGGGTATCCAGATGCTTTTCAGTCCGTAAACAAAAGCCAGCGTTACCATCCACATGGTGCCGGAGATATCGAACATATCTGAGGCATTGGAGAGGCCCAGCATATACCAGGGCAATGTCTTTCCCCCCAGCATATAAGCGTCCTTATTAGCCTTGGCCTTTTTCTTCAATGCTATGCCAATAACAATAGTGGCCAGCAGGTACAGGAAAATAATGATCAGGTCTATTGTTGCTAATTTCATTCGCTATACGGTTAATGTTTCCAGTCGCTCTCAAACCAGGTGGCCGGGTCTTTATAGAACTGTATAAAATCAGGAGCACTGCTGTGCCCGGAATAAGGTGCATAGAAATGGTCAGGCCGGCCATTTCTCCACATCAGCACATAAGCAAGCCGGTAAGATTTCAGGATGGGCAACAGTGTTTCCGTCCACCAGCGGGTGTCCGGAATACGTTCATATCCTGTTTCTGTCAGCGCCGGGATCTTGTTATGCTGAACTGCTATTTTCTCCAGTATGTCCAGCCGCTGTTTCACCTGTGCAGTATACGCCGCACTGCTGCCATACTGGTAAGCGTCAGTACCTATGATATCGACAAATTTATCACCGGGATAACGTTCCAGGTAATGGGCTGCATCCCTGTAATCAGCTGCTGAATAGGCATACAGCAGGTTATGTACGTTCTTCTCTTGCAGGTAACGGATAGTGAACTGCCAGAGATCAATGAATTCTTTGGTGGAGCAATGTCTTTGTCCCCACCAGAACCAGCTGCCGGTATGTTCATGGAAGGGCCGGAATATAACCGGCGCAGCGGTACCATCAGAGCCTTTAAGGCTAAGCAGGAAAGCTGCTACTTTATCCAGCCAGGCAGTATATACCTGGTGTTTTTTTCCACCGGGCAGAATATCTTTCACTACATGAAAGGTATCCCAGGCAGAGCCACCGTTGCCGGGATTGTTGAGATGCCAGCCGATAGTGTTCACCCCTCCTCTGTCGTAGACATAGCGGATGTAATTACGGAGGCTGTCAAACGGTACACTGTCAAGGTCATGCGGACTATCCATCTCCAGATGGCCCAGGTCCCAGCCGTATACAGCGGGATAATCGCCACAAACATCTTTTACATCGGAGCGGTTATGTTGGTATTTCCAGTGCACGCCATAGGCCAGATCGTCCTGGTGACCAAAAAGCACGCCCTTCCCGAGAAGAGCATGCAATTGGTCATATAATTTCACTGTTGCCGGAGTAGCTTTCGGATCGGCAGGCTGTTGGGCCTGTAAAAGGCCAAAGCCTGCAAACAATAGCCACGTGGTCAGAAAAAGATATCTCATTAATATCCGGGGTTGTTGATAGTGATCAGTTTATTACCTGCAATCTCTTCCTGTGAAAGAGGATATAACAGCTGGTATGCCAAACGCGGGCGACCGGCAGCATTCATCACCTCCAGCCATGTGCCCCAGCGTACCAGGTCAAAACGGCGCTGGAATTCTCCGTACAGCTCGTGCCTTCTTTCCACTCTTACGGAATCACGGAAGGCATCTTTTGAAAGACCACTTACCAGGTCGCCTATTCCTGCACGTTGTCTTATGGCATTCACAGCCGCATAGGCTACCGCGTCAGGACCTGCTACTTCATTCTGCGCTTCTGCCAGCATCAGCAGTACATCGGCGTAACGTATGATGATCGGGTTATTACCATTCTCATCTTTTGCCTGTGCACCAGCGTCTACATATTTCTTTGAATAATAACGGGGAGTAGCGTAAATAGTTTTGCTGCCCAGCCTGTAAGTGTTCTGGCCATATCCTCCGCCGCCATCGTATTCGCCGCCCCAGGTGCCCTGTCCAACAAGGGTAGCGCCGGCAGGTACGGTGGCAATATTATACAATTCGTTACCACCGGCATCTGTCCAGGTATCCCATAAAGCGGTACCAAAGGCAATGCGTTTATCAGCAGGATTGAATGTTTCATAGAAGTCCTTGCGGATGCTCACAAAACCATTGCTGCCACCGCCCGCGTAAAGGCCGGAAGGAGAAAAATATCCCGGCAGTTCCGGTCCCTGGTTAGGGGAATTGGTAGCTGGAACAGAGAAAAGCATTTCATTGCTCCTGTCCTGTGTAGCCTGATCAAATACAGCCATATAGTTGGATTCCAGTGCAGGGAAGCCGGAACCATCTGCCATATCTTTCACAGCTTTTGCAGCATTGGCCGCATCCTGGAAATATTGCGTCTGTTTCAGCTCATTGCCGGCCATATGCAGGTATACGCGGGCCATCAGTCCAAGGGCGGCCGCCTTTGTGGGACGGCCACGATCTGCATCGCCATACTCCCCTGTGGTGAAATTGGCAGGTAATAATGCAGCTGCCATCTGCAGGTCGGATATGGATTGTTTATAAACATCTTCCAGCGGACTGCGTGCAATATCTTTCGATTGTGTAGGATCGTAAGCTGCCGTACGTATAGGGGCCGCGCCAAAACGCATGCCTATTTCAGAATAGCAGAAGCCACGCAGGAAATATGCCTCTCCTTTTATCCGGTTGATCATGGCTGTATCGCCAGTCACTGTTTCAGCATATTTCAGCACCAGGTTGGCGCGTTGTACTACATAATAGTAACCATTCCATGGTCGCTGTATATACCACTGTCCGTTCTGATTGCCTGAATAACCACCACCTATCCAGTTTTCCAGGAGCAGGTCATCATCTTCACCTAATACAGAGCTCCAGGCCGGGGAAATGTAAAGGTTCCATGTCATCAGGTTCTTATACACCCCGTTAATGCCCTGTAACAGCTCTGCATCTGTTGAATAGAAATTGTCCGGGTCCCTGAAATCGTAAACATCCTCTTCCAGCGCTTTCTTGCAGGATGCGGCAGATCCCAGCACCAGTGCGGCAATAAATATGTTGAGTAACTTTTTCATTGTTGATAATTGAATGTGGTGAAGCGATTAAAATGTAACATTTGCGCCTATACTTACAGTGCGGGACTGCGGATAGCTACCCAGGTCCACGCCACGCATATTGGCATTTTCAAAGGCGCTCACTTCCGGATCATATCCTTTGTACTTCGTGAATGTAGCAAGGTTGATGGCGTTCAGGAACACACGTGCGCTGTAAATACCCCTGATCTTAGGCAGGTTATATCCCAGCTGTACGTTCTTGATGCGGATAAAGGAACCATCTTCCAGGAAAGAACGGGAGAAATTGGCAGAAGTGGTATTACCCTGGTTTGCCTGTATCACCTTGTTGGTGCTGTTCTCTCCTTTCCAGGTACTTTCGTAGATGTATCTGGGAATATTGCCGGAACCATTCAATGTATAGAAGTTCAGCAGGTTGGCATTGAGTACATCATTACCCTGTACACCTGTTATCAGTATGCTCAGGTCAAAATTCTTATAGCTGAAGTTGTTGGTAAAGCCCCATGTGAAGTCAGGATTGATATCACCTATTTTCTGCCTGTCAAGATCGTTCAACGCACCATCTCCGTTCAGGTCCTTATAGCGCATCTGTCCTATTTTGGCGTTCTGCTGTACTGATTTATAGTCGTCCACATCTTTCTGGTTCTGGAAGATACCGTCTTCCACAAAGCCCCATACAGTACCTACAGAATATCCTTTTTTCTGGATGAAGGGTTTGGCGTCAAGACCATAACCGGCGCCAAGCCTGTTGGCAAACTGTTCTTCCACCGGGCCCAGGTCTGTTATCTCATTCCTGTTGCGTGAAATGTTTGCGGAGATATTCCAGTTAAAGGTGCTTTTCACTACAGTAGCTCCTACTTCCAGTTCAATACCGTTGTTACGCATGCTGCCTGCATTTACAGTAGCTACAGTAAAACCGGTAGAGGCCGGGATAGTGATCTGCTGCAGGAGGTCGCGGGTCTTACGCTGATAAACGTTCAGTGTGAAGTTGAACCTGTCTGCAAATGCTGCATCCAGGCCAATGTTATACTGTCCGCTATGCTCCCATTTCAGGCCTGTATTAGGCAGGCTTGTCTGGTCCACGCCGGACACCAGCTGGTTGCCTATACTAGCCACAATACCGGACAGGATACCTTTTGAGCTATAGGGAGATACCGCCTGGTTGCCGGATTCACCGTACCCGGCACGCAGTTTCAGGTCGGAGAAAACATTCAGTTCTTTAATGAAAGGCTCTTCACTCATTCTCCAGGCAAGTGCTACAGAGTTGAAGGAATCCCATTTCTTAGCCAGGCGGGAAGAACCGTCTGCGCGGAAAGTATAGGTGAAGAGATATTTATCAGCGTACGCATAGTTGGCGCGCGCAATGAAAGAAGCCAGTTGCCATGCAGTAGTACCGGTAACAGTAGGCGCTACGGAAAGACCATCTTTCAGACTGTAATAACCCAGTTTATCGTCCGCAAAGTTCCTTGTTTCGGAAGTACGGAAACGGCTCATACTTGTTTCGTAAGAGAAACCGCCCATCGCATCAAAACGATGCTTGCCGGTTTCACGTTTGTACGTGAGCAGGTTCTCTGTAAGCAGGCTGGTATATACGCTGCTGCTCACAATAGCCTTACCATTGGTGGCGCGGCCTTCAGAAACTGTACGCGGATAATATGTTTCATTGAGCTGATCAAAGTAGTTGGCTCCCAGTCTTGTCTGGAACATAAATCCTTTAGGCAGGGTGATGTATGCGTTGAAGCCGCCAAACCCGCTGTTAATGGTTTGCCTGCTCTTTACTTCATCTGTATATCGCAGCGGACTGGCGCCAAAACGGTTGAAGATATCCTGTGAAACCGTACGGTCTTTTGTATAGTCTATCACATGTACCTGGTTGTTGCTATCTACAGTATAGTAAGGGATAGGCTGATAGTTGAGCGCTCCTCTTACTATACCGCCTTCCAGACCAGAAGTGGTAGCTGCTGTTCTTACCAGGGCATTGCCTGAGCGGCTGAAAGACAGGTTAGTGGATGTTTTCAGCCAGTCATTCACCTGGTTGTCCAGGTTAAGGCGAAGGCCTCCACGTTTAAATTCGGAGCCTTTGATCACACCTTCCTGCACCAGGTAATTACCCATAATGGAATAAGTGCTTCTGTCTGTACCACCGGAAATGCCCAGCTCATAGTTCTGTATACGCGCACTGCGATAGATTACATCCTGCCAGTTGATACCTTCGCCAAAATGCTCACGGATCTGGTCAGGAGAAAGTTTACCGTTAGTACCGCTGTAAGGGAGGTCGCTATCACTGAAACCTGCATTCTTATAGGCTTCGTTCACATACTGCGCATATTCATAGGCATTGAGCATGTCCAGCTTTTTGCTGACAGTAGCTATGCCCTGAGAGGTATTAAAGGATATCCTTCCCTTACCGGCTTTACCTTTTTTAGTGGTTACCAGCACCACGCCATTAGCGCCACGGGAACCGTAGATCGCGGTTGCAGAAGCATCTTTCAGTACTTCGATAGATTCAATATCTGCCGGAGCAATGGAGGAAAGGGGGTTGGTGTTGGTCATGATAATATGGTTCTGTTCCTGCGGACCTGCCTGCTGAAGTGAAGCACGGGCATTGGCAACAGGAACTCCATCTATTACATATAAGGGCTCTGAGCTGCCCAGCAATGTGCTGACGCCGCGTACCTGTACGCTGAGGCCACCGCCGGGAGCAGCATCATTCTGCGTTACCGCCACGCCGGACATGCGTCCCTGAAGGCCCTGTTCAAGAGAGCTTACGGCTGACTTGGTCAGCTCTGCCCCTTTCACTGTAGAAACAGTACCTGTAAGGTCCCTTTTCTTTACAGTACCATAACCTATTACTACTACGTCAGAAAGATTGGTATTGGCATATTGCAAGGCGAGATTGACGTTGGAACGGTTCTGCAGGGAAACTTCCTTTGTTTCCATACCTGTAAAAGAGAAGATCAATACTCCGTTGCCGTCAGGAACGGACATTGTGAAATTGCCTTTGTTGTCTGATACGGCTGCAATGCTGGAATTCTTTAACCGGATAGTAGCTCCGGGAAGCGGGCTGTTCTTATCATCTGTAACTGTACCAGTAACAGTTCTGTTCTGTGCTGACAGGGACAATCCATATAAGAGCCACAATAGCCCCATAACGGACAATTTTCTAAATGTCAATTTCATAACGAAGAATTTACTCCAAAGCTAATTTTATTCCCTACTCATACATAATACTTTTTTATCCGTTAATTGACAAATAATGACGACATGTACTCCATACAGAAAAACTTTCCTCCGAAACATAATGCCATATTGAATTTATAGATTTTAACAGGTTGAGATACTAGATAATATTATTTTATCCCTTAACTTAGAGTAATTATCCACATGAGTATTCAAAAAGCACGTTATGACCGATACAAATATTCTCCGCGAGATCACGCCACTTACCCAGAGTGATTGCTTTATGATCTTTTCCCGTACTAAAAACAAGTTTGATTTCCCCCTGCATTACCACGAAGAGTTTGAATTAAACCTGATACTGAATGCGAAAGGCGCACAACGGATCGTGGGTGACCATATCGATTCAATAGATGAACATGAACTGGTACTGGTAGGCCCTAACCTTAACCATGGCTGGTTTACACATGAATGTACAAGCCCCGAGATCACTGAGGTGACCATACAGTTCCACAAAGACCTGTTTGATGATAAACTGCTCCGGAAAAATCAGTTGCGTTTTATGCGCAGCATGTTTGAGAATGCGGCCAACGGCATATTGTTCTCGCAGGAAACGATCAGAACACTGGCGCCCCGCCTGCTGTCACTCAACCAGCAAAGCGGTTTTGATTCCGTGCTGGAACTGATGTCCATACTTCACGACCTGTCTATATCCCGTAACATGCGGTTATTGTCTGATACCACTTTTCACAAGGGGTTATTCAATTACAGCAGCCGGCGTATAGAAAAGGCATTTGAGTATATGAACAATAATTATGACAAGCAGGTAAGCCTTACCGATGTAGCGAAACTGGTGAATATGACCGAGGTCTCTTTCAGCCGGTTTATCAAGAAGTGTACAGGTAATACTTTTATAGACAGCCTGAATGAGATCAGGCTGGGACATGCATGCAGAATGCTGGTGAATACATCTTATGCAATTGCGGAGATATCCTATAAATGCGGTTTCAATAATATTTCCAATTTCAACAGGATCTTCAAGAAGAAGAAGGGTTGTACGCCTAAAAGTTTCAGGGAAAGTTTATCTGGCGTAAGGACATTCATATAAACACAAAGATCGCTTACACCTGAAATGCAAGCGATCTTCTCATTATTTTTTGCAGGTGGAAAGCGGGGAATTATTCCATTGCATTATGTGCCATATCATTTACTTTCTGCGGGTTTTTACGCAGGTGACGGCGTGCGGTACGGCTGGCCTTTTCAGCAGTATCAGATGTATCGTCCATCATAACACGGTTCCTCCTGACAAAGTATAAAATTGCTCCTGCCGCTGCAGCGCCTACTATGGAGGCGGCGATCATAGCTTTTTTCATGGTCAGATTTTTTGGTCCGTCAGATATATCACAAGAGTTATACCAATTGACGCCGGCATTTTATATTTTTGCGTCCACAATCAAGATCTGATATGTCCGAGACTACATCACTACAGGAAAAAGAGCCTGTTTACAGTATCCCGTTAAAATACCGGAAAATGGAAAACCTCCACATTGTTTTCTGGCTTGTAAAAGACATCAGCTGGTGTATGATCTGGAAACCATTGGGTATAGTCATGATCTTTCCTACTCTTATCATTGCGCTTATAATAGCTTACCGTACACGGCAGTTCATGTCGGAGCTCTGTCATAACCTGGCTATCGCTGTCTGGATCACTGCCAACTCTTACTGGATGATCAGTGAGTTCCTGCATTTTGACGCTGATATCGTCACCGGCAATATCACTTACAAGCACCTGGCCGTCATTCCTTTTGTAACAGGCGTGTTGATACTGGCCTATTATTACCTCTGGTATAAGCCCAGGCATCCGGAAGAGGCGGAGACCATGTAAGATCCTATTACTTCAGTCTTTTCCCGTCCAGGAGACGGGTGCGCAAATGTTTGAGGGCCATCGTCAGCTGAAAATAAACGGTATTGAGCGTTATGTCCAGCTTTGCAGCTATTTCTGCAGGCTCCATCCCTTCTACCCTGCTAAGCAGGAAAATTTCCCGGCAACGGGGCGTAAGGGCCTGTACCTGTCTCATCATCTCTTTCTGCAGCAGCAGATAATCTGTCATTTCCTGCAGACCTTCCTTTTCAGTTTCCCATTGCAATACGTCTTCACTCACAAAACGTGATCGCCGTTTCAGCTCATTAATAGCCCTGTTGGTGATAGCGCGGTAAAGGTAATGCCGTACATTTCCACTTATAGTGGCGCCGTTTTCCCAGAGATGAGCAAAGAGATTCTGTACCAGGTCTTTGGCAAGGCTTTGATCTTTCAGGCAACGATATGCCAGCAGGTATAGCTCTTCACTGTAGGCCAGGTAGATCTGCTGAAAGACTAGCACATTGTGGGTTAAAAGGGCTTCTGTAGCTTGTTCAGCTGAGATATGGTATCCGTCTGTTGGCATCCCGGGTTAAGAAGGTCACCACAAAATATCATTATTTTTCAAGAAATAACCCATAATTATCTTTTAAATCCACCCCTGAAAGACACAGTCTGAAAGCCTCTGATACCAGGTAAGATATCTTGCCTGCAGCATGTGAATAGTCCAACCCTTCTTCCCTTATATTAGAAATACAATTACGGGTTTCATCAGTATTACCCGGTCTGGGAGAATAAGTAAGATATGCGCCCATACTGTCTGCAGAACTGAGGCCAGGCCGCTCTCCTATCAACACAAGCGTACACTTTGCCTGCAGCAATGCTCCTATCTCATCTCCGATAGCCACCCGTCCCTGTTCTGCCAGGCAAAGCGGAGCTACAGACCTGCCGGCAGCTTTCAGCATAGGCAGTAACAGTTCCAGCAATGGTATTGCATGTATGTTAAGTGCTGTAGCAGATAATCCATCGGCAAGGATAATGGCAATATCCTGCTGTTTATATTCATCTTTAAGCGCAGATAATCTGCCGCTGCTTTCCGTATCCAGCCGGCGGCCTTTATCGGGCCGCTGGAGGTATTCATAACGGTCTGCCACACTACTGTGTAACTGCAACACCGGCCCGGCAAATATTGCCTGCAATTTTTCCTGCAAACCGTTGGTATCAAGATGAGAGTAAACAGCATCACGGGCATGGGCATGAGCCAGCCTGAAAGCCAGCACTTCCTTCAGGGGGATAGCAGCGCCTGTCCTGCCCAATGCAATACGGGCAGTGGTAAAAGCACGTAAGGAAGCCCAGGGATCTTCCTGTATATGATTGTTGTGACGTAATTCCATGTTTCCTTTTATCTGTTGGCTGTTGCGGAGTAGCCTAATAACCGGTGCGCGTTGCTGACCGGTAATATTGCTCCTGTATGGTCCATAATACCCTGCTGTTGCAACCATTGCTCAAACTCAGGCGCCGCATGCAGACCCAGCACCTTTCTTACATACAGGGCGTCATGAAAGGAAGTGGATTGATAATTCAGCATGATATCGTCCGCTCCCGGTACTCCCATAATGAAATTGCAGCCGGCTACGCCCAGGAGGGTCAGCAGGTTATCCATATCGTCCTGGTCGGCCTCTGCGTGATTGGTATAACAGATATCCACTCCCATTGGCAATCCCAGCAATTTTCCGCAGCAGTGGTCTTCCAGCGCGGCTCTGATGATCTGTTTGCCGTCAAACAGATATTCAGGCCCTATAAATCCCACAACAGTGTTCACCAGCAAAGGTGCAAACTGCCTGGCTACAGCATAGGCCCTCACCTCGCAGGTCTGCTGATCTATACCGCTGTGTGCGTTGGCAGATAAAGCACTTCCCTGACCGGTTTCAAAATACATCACGTTCTGTCCCACTGTACCCCGTCTGAGCGAAAGCGCACCTTCATGCGCCTCTTTCAGCAGGGCCAGATCTATACCAAAACTACGGTTAGCCTGTTCTGTACCGGCAATGGACTGAAATACCAGGTCGACCGGCGCATGATGCATGATCTGCATAGCTGTGGTAACATGACACAATACACAGGACTGGGTAGGGATATCGAATTGCAGACGCAGATTGTCCAGCATCTGCAACAGGGTTACTACGGCCTGCGGGCTGTCAGTTGCCGGATTGATACCTATCACGGCATCCCCGCTGCCATAAAGCAGACCGTCTATAATACTGGCCGCTATTCCACGGGGATCGTCCGTATTATGATTGGGCTGCAGCCGTACAGAAAGATGTCCTTTCAGACCGATGGTGTTGCGGAAGCGGGTCACCACCTCACATTTATCGGCTACGCTGATCAGGTCCTGGTTACGCATCAGCTTTGATACAGCCGCCACCATTTCAGGTGTCAGCCCCGGAGATAACGCCTGTAAAGCAGCGGTATCTGCAGCATCACTAAGCAGCCAGTCGCGCAGCTCTCCCACCGTAAAATGGCTTATGGGTGCAAATGCTGTTTTGTTATGTGTGTCCAGTATAAGACGGGTCACTTCATCTTTCTCATACGGTATCACTGTTTCTTCCAGGAATATTTTCAGAGGTACATCTGCCAGTGCCAGTTGTGCAGCTACACGTTCTTCATAGCTATCTGCCGCCAGTCCTGCCAGGGCATCTCCTGAACGGAAAGGCGTCGCCCTGGCCAGCAGCATGCGCAGGTTGTCAAAGCGGTATGTTCTGTGTTGTATGGTATGCTGATAGCTCATGTAGTGATCATTCTTTAATAAAGGTCGTATCCGGCACCGCAACAGGCATATCTACCGTTGTACTTCTGTGTTTTCCCTGCGCAAAAAAGATAATCAGCGCCAGTCCCATACCTGCAAAGAAAAGCAGGCTGAGTAAGGGATTATACCATATCATGGCAAAAAGAGACAATACTGAAAGCGCCAGCGCAATGCCCGGAAACCAGGGGTAGAAAGGCGCTTTGTACGGACGTTCCAACTCAGGCTCCTTCCTGCGTAAGATAAAAAGGCTGATCATGCTGAAAATATACATAACCACGGCTCCCATCACAGAAAGGATAACCAGCTGGTCTGTTTTCCCGATACACAGGGCCACCATCCCCAGCAATCCGCCAACGATAAGCGACCAGTAAGGTACCTGGCGCTTAGGGCTTACTTCTGCCAGGAAAGGCGGCAGGTAACCGCTTCGGGCCAGGGCAAAAAGCTGGCGGGAATAGCTGATAATAATACCGTTGAAAGACGCAATGAGACCAAACAAGCCTATACCTGCAAAGATCTTCGTGATGCCGTTCTGTTTGCCCAGTACAATCCCAATGGCCTCCGGCAGCGGATAATCGATAGCAGACAGCTGCTGCCAGTCTGTAATGCCACCCGTCAGCACCATTACTCCTATAGCCAGCAGGGTGGGGGTAAGCATAGCAGAAATATATCCTTTGGGAATATTGCGTGAAGGGTCTTTCACTTCTTCTGCCACCATCGCAATGCCCTCAATACATACATACAACCATATGGCAAAAGGCAGTCCGGCAAATACACCATACCATCCTGCAGGCATGGCGTTATGTGTGAAGTTGGATATTTTAAAGGAAGGCCCTATTATTCCCATGTAGATCAGCAGCTCAGCGACAGCCAGCAATGTAATGATCAGTGAGAAAAGAGCAGATTCTTTAATTCCCAGGAGATTGATGCAGGTAAGCAGGACATAAAACGCAACACCACATCCCAGCACAGGTAGCGATGGATGCAGGAAGTGCAGATAATTACCTAATGCGGCGGCAATAGCTGGTGTAGCGAGCAGGAACTCTACTGCTGTGGCATACCCGGCTATTAGTCCGCCGAGAGGGCCCATAGCTTTGTGTGTATAAGTGAATGGGCCGCCTGCCTGTGGTATGGAAGTGGTTAGTTCTGTGAAGCTGAAAATAAAGGTGAGGTATAGCAGGGTGATAATGAGTGTAGAGGCAAGAAAGCCCAGTGTACCGGCAGCTCCCCAGCCATAATTCCATCCGAAATATTCGCCTGATATTACCAGTCCGACGCCAATAGCCCAGAGATGTACCGGCTTTATAACTTTTTTTAGTGTTTGCTGTGATGACATGATTACGGGATTAGGTAATGAGATCATCCCTGTTGCCTTCCTGAAGTATTATTTATTCCCTGCCTGTCAAGATACATTATTTCCTTTAATTTCTTTTATGCGTGCAGATGCACTGGTTTGAAGTTTTATATTATACTTAATGGGAAGAAATTGCTCAGAAAATCGCGTTTACCTTCGGTAAAAGCGATTTTCTGAGGGCGCTTTTCTGGCCTGCGGCAAGCTTAGAATTAAAATTCGTTATTCTTTGAGAGCGATTTTCTGGCCTGCGGCAGGCTTAGAATTTAAACGGTTGCACTACCCAGTGAAGCCGGTTTACGCGCATTCACAGCAAACTTCAACCTGTATTCTGTAGGCGTCAGCCCCACTTCTTTCCTGAACACCTTCCGGAAAGCCTTAATATCATTATACCCACAATCCAGCATCACTGCCAGTATGCTGTTATCGGTCTGTTCGAGAAAACGCTTGGCTGCCTCCATACGTGTCTTTTGCAGGTACTCTATAGGCGTAATACCCGTAGCCTGTTTAAAACGCCGCACAAAATTCCGCCTGCTGGCAGGAATGTCTTCCACAAAAGATTCTACTGTACCCGGCTTTTGAAAACCTTTCTCCATTCTTTGCTGTACCTCCGAGATCAGAGGGTCTGTGTGTTTCTTCTCCGGCAGGAACATACTGAAATAGGCCTGTGTCTCACGGTCCATATCAATAGCAAACAGTTTGGCAGCCTGTACAGCTTTTTGTCTGCCACAGTATTTCTCTACGAGATAGAGCAACAGATGAAAAGTACTGGTGGCACCGCCACTGGTATAAATACCGGCATCTGCAGTAAGCACCCTGTCCGGCTGTAACAGCACATCCGGGAAATGCCCGGCAAAGGCATCACATGCATTCAGGTGCGTTGTAGCAGGCTTACCGTTGAGCAGGCCGGTGGCGCCCAACAGGAAAGCGCCGGTACAGAAGCTGGCAATCTCAGCGCCTCTCTGGTGCTGTTGCTTTATCCATGGAATAAAAGCCTGGTTAACGGTAAGAGCAGATTGAATATCGCCTGCAGAAAAAGCAGGGATCAGTACCACATCAGCCGGCATAGCATCGGTAAGCCTAACCGGTGTATATTTTCCGTAGAAGGGTACCTGTGACGCCTGTTCATTAGCTGATATCAGTTGCAGGTTGAAAAAACGGGGCTGTTGTGAGGCTTCGTAAAAACTGTTTACCGTATCGAATACGTCTATAATGGCAGCTGTGCTGATCAGCCGGTGGTTGTAGGTTAGCAGCAATGCTAAGTTCGTCATTATTACAGGTGTTTAACAAGTGCTGTAATTTACAACATTTGTCCTGAATACCCCCTGCTGCTGGCTTTTTTCACCCCCACATGAATAGTTCAGAGAGAGTATATTTGATTAAACAAACGCCATTCTATAACCTGTTCTGACAGTTATATAAAAGGCTGCCTTACGGGCAGCCTTTTATATTTATCGGATCTCTTTCAACATCTCTGTTACTGCGGCTTCCAGCTGGGTATCCTTCCCGCTGAGCGCATCTTCATAACGCAGCGGTACACGTATATCCGGTTCCAGTTGCTGGTTCTCTACAGGGCGGTCATTACTCTTACCTATCACCCCAATCATCGGAATACCAAATACCAGTGTCGGATCTATCTGCTTTTCCCACCATACCGCCGTACCTGTACCAGGCACAGGCATACCTATCACCTTACCCAGATGGTCCTGTTTATAGATATAAGGGAAGATGTAGGCATCACTGTAATTGCCTTCAGACATCAGCACACAGCTGGGGGCAGTCCACCGGGTTTGCGGCTCTCCGCCTTTCACCTTTTCTCCCTGCGGAGCGAAGCTTACATACTGTTTAGCCTGCAGGAAATTATACAGGTCGTCATGCAGCCATCCGCCACCATTGAAGCGGGTATCTACTATCAGGGCTTTTTTCTCCCTGTTCTTTCCCATCACTTCATCATAAACAGAACGGTAGCTGGCATCATTCATACTCTGTACATGCACATATCCTATTTTTCCACCGCTGAGCTTATCTACCAAGTTTCGCATGGTGTTGACCCAACGTTTGTACATAAGGGTGCTTTCAACATCATTCCCCACAGGTATAACGGTTTCATCCCAACGTTGTTGTGTGGCAGGACTGTAAATACTCACCAGGGTATTATGCCCTGATTTGCGGTTGAGGAATGCTGCCCAGTCTGTCTGCGTAGTGATCTCTTCTCCGTCTATCTTCTCTATGATATCTCCTTTTTTCAGTTTGCTGGCGGCTTTGTCAAACGGTCCGCCGGCTATTACTTCATCCACTTTCAGCCCTTTACCTGTAAAGGCCTCATCGTACAACAGGCCCAGGGAAGCTGTATTATCTCCATCAGTACGCACAGGACTGTAACGGCCGCCTGTGTGGGAAGCATTCAGCTCACCCAGCAGTTCGCTCAGCAGCTCCTGGAAGTCGTAGTTATTACTGATATATGGCAGGAAACGCTCATAGTTCTTTGCATAGAACTCCCAGTTGGCTTTGAGCTGTTCAGGTGCATAGAACTTGTCCTCTACCTGCTTCCAGGCATGTTCATAGATATAGCGGCGCTCTGCTTCCTGGTCTAATATAAACTCTGTATTGATGCTTACCGGCGTGATCTTGCCGGAGGCGGCATCTACTTTTACCACACTGCCCTTGTTACTTACAAACAGGTTGTTGCCATCCTTACTCAGCACAATACTTCCCGGGCTACCTCCCAGTTTGGCCAGTATCTTTGTTTCACCAGTACGGGGCTCTGTTACCCACAGATCGTATCCCTTTTCGAAAGAGGCCATGTAATATAATTTGCCGGCATCTTTACTCAGCACATAATCACTGATGGAAGCGCTGTTGATGGTAAAACGTACTGTCCTGTTATCGAGGTTGTTAAAATCAGGTACGAATGTCTTCTTTGCAGCTGAATCTTTCTTTGCGGAAGAATCTTTTACAGCCTTATCTTCTTTTTCTTTCAGCAGGCTGAACTCATCTTTAGACAGCTTAAATCTGTCATATGCTTCCTGGTCAAAGAATACACCATAGATATCAAATTCTTTACTACCCTGACGGGCCAGTCCACGGCGGCCTTCACGTTCACTCTTCCAGGTCATTACCTTTCCATCTGCCGACCATTTACTGGCTGTTTCACCGAAGCCGCTCAATACAGGATAGATAGTTTCACCCTTACCGTCAGCACTCAGGATAGCTGCATTGGTAACATTAAAATATCCCTGGTGATCTTCTGTTACCAGCCATTTACTGTCAGGGCTCCAGGCAAATTCCCAGTCACCGTCAGAATAAGAGTGGTTGCGGCCCTTAGGCAGCAGGGTGCGGGACTTCTTTGACGCCAGGTTATATACCCTCAGTACGTTACGATCTTCTACAAACGCCAGCTCCTTACCATCAGGAGAAAATACAGGCTGAAACTCTTCTGCTTCAGTGGCAATAAGCGGTTCTTCCTTCAGCAGCGTAGCGGAAGAGAAATAGGTTTCCTGTGGACGGACAATGCTGCTCTGGAAAATATCCCAGTTACCATTACGTTCAGCCGCATAAACAAGACGCTTGCCGTCCGGCGACCATTCAACGGACCTTTCCTGTTGCGGGGTATTGGTGATGCGTTTGGTCATGTTATTGTCCACACTGGTCACAAATACTTCCCCACGGGCTATAAAGGCCATTTCCTTACCATCCGGTCTCATGGCAAACTCGGTAACATTACCGTTTACCGGTAATGGGCGGGCTACGGCAGTACGGCCGTCATTGAAAACCTGTACAGCTATTTTTTTAGGCTGCTGTCCTTCTTTCAGCGTATATATTTCTCCGTTATAAGTAAAACAGAGGGTGTTATCGTTAGATTTTGAGAGATGGCGTACCGGGTGTTTATCAAAGCGGGTAAGCTGCTGTAATTCTCCGCTACCGGAAGCGGGCCCTTTGAAAATATTCTGTGAAATGCCTCCTTTTTCGCTCAGGTAATAGACCTGGTTGTCTGACGCAAAAAGAGGCTCCCTGTCTTCTCCTTCATAGCCGGACACCTGTTTGTAAGTGCCGCTGCCAATGTCAAATATCCAGATATCGCGGGTTACGGAAGATGCGTGGTGCTTACGCCAGGGATCTTCGTAACCTTTACGGTCCTGGAAAATGATCTGGTTGCCTTTGCTGTTATAATGCGCATTTTCTGCTCCGGCAGCGCTTACCAGTACAGACCTTCCGCCGGTAACCGGTACAGTATACAGGTTGTTGAAGAAGCGGGGAGCGCTGAAGCGTATACTGGCAGCAGGAGCGTTACGGCCGCTGCCGAAGAGCACCTGTTTATTGTCTGCCGAGAAATCATAAGGATAATCTCCTGCACTGTTATAGGTAAGCCGGACGGGCGTTCCGCCTGCGGCCGGCATTACAAATACGTCAAAGTTGCCATAGCGGTCGCTCGCAAAGGCGATCTGTTTTCCGTCATGGCTCCATACAGGCATCATATCATGTGCTTCATGGATGGTAATGGGCACGGCCACTCCCCCGTTTGCATCTACCCTGTATATATCCCCTTTATAACCAAAGGCAATGGTCTTCCCGTCAGGCGATATAGCGGGATAGCGCAGCCAGAGAGCATTATCCTGGGCCTGGGCGGTGGCTGCCAGGCACACTGAAAGTGCAAGTAGTAATCTTTTCATAAGCTGATGAATGAACTGGATCTTGTTGTAAGGCCGGTAAATATAAGAAACGCAGCCCCGTATCATTTTATAAAATGACAAGTGGCTGTTCTGCTCCAGTAAAGGTGAAATGCCCGGGGTTACTGCAGTTGTCTGCGCAGCTTACTGTTTTTAATTCCATAGCCGAAGTAGATAATGAAACCCAGCACCAGCCAGACAATAAGGCGGATCCAGGTATCCAGCGGCAGGGAAACCATCATGAGCAGGCAGGTAAGTATGCCCAGTATGGGTACTACCGGTACAAAAGGCGTTCTGAATGCCCTGGGCAGGTCCGGCTGTTTATAACGGAGTATCAATACTCCCAGGCAGACCATTACAAAGGCCAGCAGGGTGCCAATGCTGGTCATCTCTCCTACTACCTTTAAGGGTACAAGGCCGGCAAAAAGGCTGATAAAAATGCACAGCACTATATTGGACTTGTAAGGAGTGGCAAAACGGGGATGCAGCTGGGAGAAGATCTGCGGCAGCAGACCATCCTTACTCATAGAGTAAAATACCCTGGATTGTCCCAGCAAGTCTACCAGGATCACAGAAGTATAGCCTATCAGTATAGCAGCAATAACGGCTATGAAGAGCCATTCGTAGGGAGTATTCTTTATAGCCACCGCCACAGGTGCGGCGCTGCCTTTAAAGGCCGTATAGTGGGCCAGACCGGTCATCACATAACCGAAAAGTACAAACAGTATAGTACATATGATCAGGGACCCGAGGATGCCTATAGGCATATTCCGTTTGGGATTCCTCGTTTCCTGGGCCATAGTGGCTACAATGTCAAAGCCTATGAAGACAAAGAACACTACTCCTGCCCCACGCAGGATGCCGCTCCATCCGAAGCTGCCAAATTCTCCCGTGTTCCTTGGAATGAATGGCTTGTAATTTTCCGGGTTGATATAATGCCAGCCCAGGGCTATGAATACCAGTACCACGCCTACCTTTAATGCCACCACAATGGCATTGAAGAAAGCAGAGCCTTTGGTACCGAAAATGATAATGGAAGTAATGAATACTATAATGAGTACTGCCGGCAGGTTAATATACCCGTGTATCCGGGTGCCGTCAGCCAGCGTGATCAGCTCAAAAGGAGAAGCTACCAGCTGGGCAGGCAGGTGTATATTAAATTTATCGAGGAAAGAGACCAGGTACTGAGACCAGCTGATGCCTACCGTGGCAGCGCCTACGGAGTATTCCAGCACCAGGTCCCATCCTATTATCCAGGCAAAAAGTTCTCCGAGAGTAGCATAGGCGTAGGTATAGGCGCTTCCTGCCACTGGCACCATACTGGCCATTTCTGCGTAACAGAGGGCGCTGAAGGCACAACCTACCGCCGCCAGTACGAAAGATAATATAACGGCCGGACCTGCGTTATTGGCGGCTGCAAGGCCTGTCAGTGAAAACAACCCTGCCCCGATGATCACACCTATCCCTATGGCTATCAGGTTAATGCCTCCAAGGCTACGTCTTAATGTATTGCTGCCGCTCTGCGCCGCTTCCAGCTGCAGGCTCTCGATTGACTTTTTTATCACAGGTAAAGTTTGCCGGCAAAGGTAAGGCGTTGTAGTTACTCTACAAAATCAATAGACTTTTATAAAACTGACAGACTTTTTTAATTCTGTTAACATCCCATTAACTAATAAGAGAAACCCGATTTGTATTTTCGGGGCCAATATTTCATAGGTATAGGGATATCAGACAGCTGCTCTTTTAAGGGCGGCTTTTCTTTTTTAAACGACAAAGGTTACCGTTGTTCAGAAGCGGTAACCTTTGCTGTTAATCATTGCCCGGCAAGATTAACCACAATTTTCAAGGCCTGAGTTGCGCTGCAGCCAGGATGTCTTTACTCTTTATTCTTCCCAGGAAATACCTGATCAACTTTTTATCCTTATCATAAATAGCTGTATAAGGAGCTCCGGGCGCTTTGAAATACCTCGCTATAACGTCGGCAGTATCTCTCCCTACCTTTACATTCCCATATTTCTCCAATTCATATTTCTTCATGAACCGCTGAATTTCCGGCATGGGAAAACCTGACACCATGTAAAACTGCAAATGCTGCAGACTATCCATATCTCCCAGCATTTCTTCCAGCTGTGCGCGGCAATGGGGGCAGAACGGAGTGAATCCAAAAATTACAGTTTCCTTTCCACCGGGAATATTCCCGGTGTTCAGATAAGTAACGCTGTCAATAAGTAAGAGATTGAAAGTTGGCATAGATTTACCTTCCAGCCCGGTGCTTGCAGGCTTCCGGCCAAAGCAGGCTGTCAGGCAGAATATTATAACAAACAAGGTAACGCGAAGCATATGGAGTAGTATAAGAATTACAGGCGCTGACTAAAGGTAAAAGCAATACTGTGAAAATAATTTAGAGGCCCCGTAAAAACATAGGAGATGCCGTTTATTTCTGTTATAAAAAGGAACGCCACACAGTAAGACCATGTGGCGTTTTTTTCTATGTGGCAAAACAAACGGATCAGAAAATATAACGTGCACCAAACTGGATCTGCCATCTTGAAGGCAGGTCAGGGCTGGCAATGAATGTACTTTTCTGTGAAGGATCAAACTGGTAAATGGCTTTTCCCTGTCCATCCACACCGGTATATGTCAACGGCTGATAATAACCGGAAGCACTGGCATATTTACGTACGCCCCATTTACTGTTGATCAGGTTGCCCAGGTTCACAACATCCATGCTGATCTGAATGGTGCTGACACGCTCTTTGGAATGGAAGTTGAAATCCTGCAGGATACGCATGTCCAGCTGACTGAACCAGGGTGTTGCACCTGCATATTTACCCGTATACTGACCACGGTGGGAACGCAGGTATTTGTCCTGTTGTATGAATGCTTCCAGTGCAGCTCCCTGCGCGGCAGCATTCTGTTGATTACCTTCTGCGTCTGTCAGTGTTGCAAAGTTCATTTTGGAGATCTCCGACTGTGTAGGTACATACAGCAGGTCATTCGCAAATGAGCCATCATTATTCACATCGCCTCCGTATACATAGGAGAAGCGGTTGCCGCTTGTCCAGCTGCTGAAGAATGAAACGGTAGTAGCATACTTACCTTTACCGTATTCAAATTTCTTTATACCAGCCAGGGTAAAGCGGTGTGTATTGCCGTACAGCGAAGTGGACTCTATGGCTTTATTGGCGTTGCCCAATACAGGGTTACGGTCAAAAGCGTCTCCGGATATCTCAGCAGAGATAGAGCTGGCATCTTTAGCAATAAGATAGTTGTAACCCAACATCAGGAAATATCCTTTTTTGAAAGTTTGCTGGGCCTGGAAGGAAGTATTGAACGAATAACCCACTTTGGCGTTGGTAAACACATAAGTACCGGTATTGCCTTTGTTGGCGGCAGTATAAACACTACGGGTATCGGCAGTGCCTGAGTTCAGGACGCCTGTAGGTATACCCAGCCCATAGTCACGCACCATCATGGCGTTCACGTCTTTAGAGTAAGCCACATCGCCTGTAAGGATAGTACCTGTGGGCAGTCTATAATCCAGTCCTATATTGGAACGCCAGATCTGCGGCCATTTGAAGTTGCGGGCCGTTACGTTGTAATAACCGGTGAAGGGGTTACCAATGGCGTTACCCAGCCATACAAAGGGGAAACGGCCGGTAAACAGGCCGGTACCACCACGCAACTGTACTGTCTTATCTCCTTTAATATCCCAGTTAAAGCCCAGGCGGGGAGATACCAGTATTTTGCCGGTAGGCATACGAGTGTTATCTATCTCCTGGCCGGCGCCATTGCTTACGGGGTTACCGTTAGGATCGTACAATGTGAGGTTGTCCCTGTTAGGAACAGTTGGGGAACCGGTGGTATTGGTACCTGCATAAGTACCGTCAGCATTGACATTAGGACTGTTATAGCTGGCTTTGGACGGGAAATACAGCGCTTTATCAAAGCGTACCCCATAGGTTACTTTAAAGTTGGGTGCTGCATGCCATTCATCCTGCAGATAGGCAGAAAGCTGTCCTACTGTAAGGTAGTACCAGGTCCATTTGTCGGCCGCAGCACGGTTCCTTGCATAGGTCACATTATTATCATACGCGCCTGCTGCAGCTGTGGTCAGGAAAGTATTGATATCCACACCTGAGAATACAGTGAAGCCAAAGCCGGTCAGGTTGAAGGAGTTACCAAACTTGAACTGTTCATAGGAGGCTCCTATGGTCAGTGTATGTTTGGGCAGGATAATATTGAAATTGTCCGTCAGCTGAAGGGCGTCCTGGTTCAGGCGGTTGTTGATAGAAAAAGGTTCATACCCGGCAACAATATAAGGTACATTATATTTGGTGATATTGAGCACAGGGAAGGGCGCTGAGAAAGGGTCCCGCTTATCCCTGAAGGTCGTAAATACAGCACGAAACTTGTTCGCATATGTATCATTGAAATCCGATTTAAGCTCCAGGCCGAAGGAGTGCAGTTTATTGATCATCTTATAACCTGAATTACGGAATTGCAGGGTGATGGCATCTGGTCCGCGGCGATTGATAGCATTGGGATGCGCCGGTTTTTCCTGGGAGGCATTCAGCCCGTTATAGGTGAATGAAAGGGTATGTTTACTGTTGATCACCCAGTCCAGTTTTGCCAGCCACTTATAATTGCTGCGGGAAAGGTCGTAATGCTGGTAAGGACCGGTAATATAACCGTACCGCTGGTTCAGCAGGTTGCTTACTGCTACGAGGTCTGATTCCAGCACGCGGGAAGTGGTAATACCACCGGCATTGTCGTTGTTCCGGGCTACATAAGCGCTGACTTCATCTTTACGCTGTTCTGATTCGAAGTTGATGAAGTAATACAGCTTGTTCTTTTTAATGGCGCCGCCCAGCGAGAAGCCTGCCTGGAACTGGTTCAGTGTAGGTACGGTCAGCTTCTGTCCGTCTACCTTACTGCCGGTAAGGGCATCATTACGGAAAAAGGCGTATACCGTACCGGCAAATTTGTTACTCCCGCTTTTGGTAACGGTATTTACACCCGCGCCGGTAAAACCGGACTGCGTAACATCGTAAGGAGCAATATTGATCTGTATCTGATCAATAGCGTCCAGAGAGATAGGCTGTGCGTTTGTTTGTCCGCCGGGAGTAGGTGCGTCCAGTCCAAACGGGTTATTGAACACCGCCCCGTCCAGTGAGAAGTTATTATATTGCCCGTTCCTGCCGGCAAAGGATATCCCGTTGTACGTAGGTGAGGCTGAAGGTGTTAGCCGCAGGTAATCATCTGCCGACCGGGAAATGGTAGGTAGTTGCCTGATCTGCGTGGCGCCGATATTGGTGGAGGCGCCGGTACGCTGATCATTAAAAATAGTAGAACGGCCGCTGATAACCACCTCGTTCAGTTTGCCGGCCGCTTCTGATAATCTTAGGTCCAGTGCAGTATTCTGCCCCAGGTTGAGGAAAACGTCTGTAGCTGTTTTTGTGGCATAGCCGGTGTAGGTGACTGTAACGGTATACGGGCCACCCACACGGAGGTTGGGTACAAGGAAGCTGCCATCTGATTTGGCTACAAGCCCCTTGTTGATCCCGGCATCCTCATAGGTTACTTTAATAGTAGCACCCGGAAGCGGCTGCCCGGCTTCGGTTTTAACTACCCCGCTAAGGGTTGCTGTAGTAACCTGTGCCCGGGCATTTGTTAAAGAGAAAAGCGTGATGGATAAGCATAATAAAGCCCTGGTTAGATTTAGACTTGGTTGATGCATCTTTATGATATTGGGTGAGTGAATAGCTACCTCGAGTACTTAATAAATATAAAAAAAATTGGCCGTTTTTCGGCCAATCCGGGTAAATTCTGTTTTCCGACATGATAAGAAACAAACAAATTCCTGCCGGTCAAACCTCTTTTGTTAGTAGTGCACCAGTTTGAATTTCTTTTCGATGTACAGCGAGAAAAACTGCTCAAAAAAAAGGGTTTCGGCAAAACCCTTTTTTTGAGAGGGGACTTTTTTGCGCTGCGCGCTGCTGATTTCTTTTAATGATGGAAATTTGGAAGGCGATCTGATCCTGTTATTACCAATTATTGCACTTTCACAGTACAGGACGCATCCTGTAAACCACCTGATTGCGCAACAGCTTTAATACTTCCCTTCTTCTCCCCTGCCCGTACAATGAACACCAGCTTACCGCTAAACACCTTCATCTGCGGCAACTGAAAAGATTCCAGGCTGGTAGCGTCACCATTAGCCACCGCTTTAAAACTTCCAGCGCCCGTTACATTAAAACGAAGCAGATTATCGGCAGACGGACAAAGATTACCGTCTTTATCTACTACACTGGCAGTAATATATACCAGGTCCTTACCATCGGCAGTCAATTGTTTACGATCTGCTTCCAGCACAATATGGTGAGGCTTCCCGGCAGTTTTCACACTATCCAACCCTACTGCCTTCCCATTCACATCATAAGCCACTACTTTAATAACACCGGGCTGATACACCACATCTTTCCACATCAGCCTGTAACGGCTCTGGCGACTTGAACTATCTTTAGATATCCTTCCCATGCTCTTCCCATTAACAAAAAGCTCCGCCGATGGATAGTTGGTGTAGCAAAACACCGGTGTTACCTCGCCTTCGCGGCCAGGCCATGTCCAGTGAGGAAGTATATGCATAGTAGGCTGACCAGGGTTCCATTTGCTCCTGTAGAGATAGAACCGGTCTTTCGGTAATCCCGCCAGATCAAAAATACCAAAGTAAGAACTGTGTGAAGGCCACTTCGCATCATAAGGCGTAGGCTCTCCCAGGTAATCAAACCCCGTCCATACAAATTCTCCTATCACATAATCAAGATCATCCTGCTGCACAAATTCATCGTCAGGCACCTGCGACCATGAACAGGCTTCAAAATCATAGGAAGAACACTGGTTATCATCATATGCCTTGTTCTTATAAAAAGCCAGCGGGAATTTATATACCCCTCTCGAACTTACCGTAGAAGCAGTTTCAGTACCCATCAGGAAACCCTGTGGTAACTTACTGTGTGCCTCCGGATAACGGTGAGGCTTATAGTTAAACCCGGGAATATCAAGTACAGCTGCAAAACCCATTTTAATAGCATCATCGATACGGTCCATACCAACTGTTACAGGACGGGTCGGATCTTCCCGGTGACAAATATCCTGCAGCCTTCTGGCAATATCCTTACCATCCTTTGTACTCTGATCAGGCACCTCGTTCCCTATGCTCCACATTATATTGGAAGGATTATTACGGTAATGATGCACCATATTCACCAGGTCTTTCTCTACCCACTCATCAAAATACCGGCTATACCCGTTCTTCACTTTCGGCGCCTTCCACTCATCAAAAGACTCCACCATCAATAGTATTCCCATTTCATCACATAGCTTTACCAGTTCAGGTGCAGGCATGTTGTGCGATGTGCGGATAGCATCACAACCCATATCTTTCAGCAGCCGGATCTGCCTGCGCAATGCTGCAGTGTTGATTGCAGCCCCCAGCGGACCAAGATCATGATGGTTACAGACACCTTTGAATTTCCGCGCCTGTCCGTTCAGCAGGAAACCTTTGCCGGCTTTATATTCAATAGTACGGATGCCAAAAGGCGTTTCATACTCGTCCTTCAGCTGCTTACCCTCATACAGCTGCGTTACAGCTTTATATAATACCGGTGTTTCCGGACTCCAGAGAACAGGATGTTCTATAGTGAACCGTTGTGTTATAGCTGTACTATCCGGCGATACCTGGTCTACAACAGTAGCTATGACCTTACCTGCGGCATTCAACAATCTTGTCCTTATCTCCACCAACTGTTTTGTACCCTTCCTGTTAACAGCAGTGCGCAGCTGAACAGCAGCTTTATCAGCACTGACAACAGGTGTGGTAATATAAGTGCCCCATACGGGAACATAAGTATCGTTAGTAACTATCAGATGTACATTCCGGTATAAACCTGCACCGGGATACCAGCGGGAGGATTGTGCAAAGTTTTCCAGTCTTACGGCCAGTGTATTCTTTCCTTCTGCATGAATATAGTCTGTAATATCAAAAGAGAAAGAGTTATAACCATAAGGCCAGTTACCTGCTTTCTTACCATTTACATAAACAACGGCATTGCTCATTGCTCCGTCAAACAACAGCACTACCCTTTTACCCGGGCGGAAGCCCGGAACACCGAAAGATAAACGGTACCAGCCGGCGCCAATGAAAGGCAGTCCGCCTGTACGACCGGCTTTCATACCGGCTTCTGTTTCCCCATTCTGTACAATAGCCACTTTCTGGAGGTCATTATTGCCATCAAACGGACCGGTAATAGCCCAGTCATGCGGCACTGTAACTGTTTGCCATTGCGCATCATCAAATACGGTTTGTTCTGCCTGCGGGTGGTCTCCTTTAGCAAATTTCCAGTCCTTTTCCAGCAGGTATTCCTGCCGCACCTGGGCCATGCCCTGTACGCTCACTATCATCATTGCCAGCAGCAATGACCATTTATTTTTTTTCATAAGCTTATTTAACTTTTAACCAGACGGATGCTATTTCAATCGCATATGGTACGCTAACACCAACGCCGGTTATATTGGTTATTTCAATTTTATCGAGCAACTTCAGGTTGAACGGAGCATTGCTGCTCTCCTTCAGCCAGAGCGGCATAAAGCCCGGATATGGTCTCGGCAGCAACAATGCCTGGTCCGGCTGCAGGCTGCCTACAGGTATTTCAATTTCCCTGAATTCTCCTGTAAGAGGGAATTGTGTGGCAAAAGCAACAGCGCCGGTTGTGATCAATGCTATCCTTGCATTGGCATTGGCCACGCCTGTCACCCTGGCACGGATAACTATTGTATTAAAGGCAGGCAATTCTTCTCTCCGTCCCTTCAGCTGCGTACCTACAGCCCTGCTTACGCCGGTAACAGGATCGGATCCAGTTCCATTCCCGCTAATGCGTATAGCCAGCTGACCAGACCTGTCTGCCGCCGTATAGGCATCTGCAGTATAAGCAGGCAACATGATCAGGTCATTATTTGTTGCTACATCCAGCAATGATAACATGCTGTTTGGCACTGCAACGAAAGACTTCCAGGTATCCTTATGATAGTAATCCCAGGCATAAGGAATTCCCTTCCGGCCTCCGGGGAAAGCTGTAAATTCTCTGCCCTGCTGTACAATCAACCGGTACTGTAGCTCCCCGGGCTGCAGAAGGTTTGCCGGTAATTCTGTTATATAGCGGGATGGGGCAACCGGGTGCATGTCAGCCCTGAACCACTTTCCACCACGCATATTCCCTTCCAGCCATACGCGTGCAGAAGTATCCACTCCGCCAACTATTGCCTCTGCTGTAACAGGTACGCCAGCTGTCAGCTCAGTAAAAGGAGTATGACTTACCGTAAGCGCAGTGCTGACAGGTTGTGGCGCCACAAATTCAGCGATGCCAGCCCGGCTCTTTACAGCATCAGCCTGTTTCCCTTTACGTACCAGCAGGTAAGCTCCCGGCCATATTGTGCATGTATGTCCGGATACTGCCGGAATAGTATTGTTGTCTTTATTTACCGCTATTACTGTGAAATCCTCTCCGAGATCAGGCAGCTGAATAGCCATCGGTTGGTTATTCCACTGTACACGCCTTACTTCTTTTGAAAGAAAGGCTCTATCAAACGGGTCCATCAACGACAGTACGTCTGGCATCAGTTCCAGTCTCCACACCCCATCTTCTATCCTGTCAAGAAAATAAGCGCCTGTTCCCTGGTACTGCACTACGGGAGAAGCGCCGGTGCCTGCCAGGTGCTTCAGCTGTTGCAGATCAACTGGCTTTGTGGTTGTATTGCCGGTATAATAAAATTCAGCCGGTGTATTCCACTCGCTCAGCTGTTGTTCATAACTTACCCTGGCTGCACCAAACAGGGTGTCAGCAGGATAAATGCCGTAACTTTTATTCCGTGGCAGCTGATGAAATACCTTACCGGCAATAAGCAGGCTGAGAGCCTTCTCCGG
The DNA here is from genome assembly GCF_009758205.1 of Chitinophaga tropicalis. Taxonomy (GTDB): domain Bacteria; phylum Bacteroidota; class Bacteroidia; order Chitinophagales; family Chitinophagaceae; genus Chitinophaga; species Chitinophaga tropicalis. The sequence goes on along the minus strand of NZ_WRXN01000013.1, from coordinate 191,173 downwards.
TGTATATGCCAGGTTCAGGTAATGTGTCTGGTACTCTGTATTGGCATAGGCAGTATGCATAGGGTCGTATGCAAACTGTGTTGCCCACTGGAAGCCGGCGGTGCGAAAACTGCGGGCCATAGCAGGATACATGACAGGCTGCAATACATCTCCTGCATCAAATTCATACACCATGCGGGCCTTGTTCCTGAAAGCCGGGATAGTATCGAAAGGAATGGCATAACGGTCTACATTAGGCAGTAAATTACCCTGTAAGGTACGGTTGGCAACAAGCCCTGTAGGATACCATTGAAAGCTGACACCGTCAATCCGCGCGCCTGCAATAGCACTGGCAAATGAAGGTGATTCACTGATATTGTAGAAAACAGGTTTATTCCATCCTGTACTACGTATAGCTGCCGCCATCCTGTTCACATAACTGGCAGCCCCTGCCAGCGTACCGGAATGATGAGGTTCATTATTGATCTCTGTGGCAATGATATCCGGATCATTCTTATAACTAAGACCGGTGTATGGGTTCACATGCACATAGAATTGTTTCAGATAGTTCTCCTGTGCACGGATAGCGGTATCGTTCACCAATGCTTTTTCCTTTCCATAGATAAAGGAAAAGCTGCCTGTGTTCTCATCCTTTTCAGGATAACCATTTCCCCAGAAAGCAATGGGAGTGATCAGTATCCTGATCTTTCTCTCCTTCAGTTTGCTCAGCAGGTAATCAAAAAGATCAAGGTGTTCATTTACCAGCAGGTTGCCTGCCGCATCACTGATCTCTGTATCCCATACGTGCACACGGAAAGCATCTATGCCCAGCCTTGACAGGTGATATACGTCGCTGTCAATAGCCTTTTTCAGATCTGCGCCAAGCGTCTTGTGAGAGCGGTAACCATATGCAAACGGAATGGTGTAGTTGACACCAAAGAAAGTAGCTTCTTCCTTATTGGCGGTGTACCGGAGCACACCTGCCTTGTCAACATATACAGGCCGCTGGGCAAAGCTGCATTTAGCGGCCAGGAGGATAATTAAAAATAAAGCTGTTCTTCTCATTACAATACCAGTGATCTTTTACCTGAAAGCATCCATTGCGAAAGTAGGTTTGCCGGAAGCATCAAATGCGCCCAGAGGATAATTCTGCCATCTGTTATATGCCTGCGGTTCCCAGTAGAACAGGCCAAGGCCTTTTCCTCCGGGCAAGTTATTGATTCTTGTGTAAAGGTCCCTGATAAAGTAATTGGTTGCTACAGGCGCCGTAGCCGGCATACCTACCTCACAGATCATAATCTCTTTGTTATAACGGGAAATCATATCTTTCATATTCGCTTCACATTGCTGGTTAGGTGTTTGCCACTCACTCGTAGCCGGGTATAATGACATACCTATTACATCAAAGCTGGCTTTGTTTGCTGTAAGACCATCAAACATCCACCTGTACAATTCATTATTGAACCCGTTGGAAAGATGTACTATCACCTTAATGTTGCTGTCTATCTCTTTCACCGCCTTATAACCTGCATTAATGAGCAAAGCAAAATTGTCCATATGATCAGATGCCTTACCCAATGGCCATAACATGCCATTGTTGGTCTCATTGCCCACCTGCACCCAGGCAGGTATAATACCTTTAGCTTTCAGCGCTGCCAGTACTTCATGCGTATGATTATAGACAGATGTTTGCAGGGCTGTTATATCCAGCCCGCTCCATGCTGCTGGTACGGTCTGCTGACCGGGGTCTGCCCAGGAATCGCTGTAATGAAAGTCTATCAGCAACTTCAGACCCACGTTATTAGCACGTACGGCCTTGGCAGTTACATCTGCCAGGTTATTGTACCCGTTTGCCGGGTTTACCCATACACGCAGACGGATGGCATTCATGTTCAGGTCTTTCATCAGCTGTATACCATCTGTCTGTTTGCCGGTGGTATCGTAGAATTTAAGACCGTCATCCTCCATCTCTGTGATCCAGCTTACATCAGCGCCACGCACCATATTAGCCAGGATGGGGTTTGTAGCCGGTGTGTTACCAGGCATATCATATTTTTTGCAGCTGGTCATTGCGAGGAACAATATACCTGTTGCTATAAAGAGTTTCTTCATTGTGTTCTCATTCTTTGTTTGCATAATGGTGTACCCTGTCAGAGTTTGGTGAGCGTATAAGTATAATTGCCCGCATCGCTCAGGTTGAGTACAACTTTATAGTTGCCGGCCACTCCGCCGGGAGCGAAGATATTACCGCCATCCTGTACCAGTTTGCCATCGGCAGGACCATAGTTGATTGTCCAGGCGCTATTGGCCCTGAATTTGAAACCGCCGCTGGCTTTGATGTTGACAGAACTGATCACCCATGTACCGGATTCAGTATCGTAGGTCATCGGTACATCTGTATCCCAGTCAGTCACCGCATCGCCCACTATGGACCAGGTGGTGGGCGTTGTGCTCCAGTCGCGCGATGTAGTATTAGCCCTCACCAGGAAGTACCCTTCTCCTGGTGTATAAAGATTTCCTCCGCCTTTCACCATTTTGGTAGCGCTTTCATATCCCCATGAAGGATCATTCCAGTTAGGCGCGGTGGTGATCTTGAAAGTATAGTTGCCGCTGGCATTATTGGGAAAATAGATATATCCTTCATAAGCGCCTTTGCCTGCTACGTCAGCCAGTGTAGGCGCTGTAGCTGCATTCCAGCCCTGGTATTCACCTGGCACCCATAAACGGGAAACAGTGGCAGGAGCATAAGCTGTGATGGTGACAGGAAGCACTGCTGAATAGGTAGCAGGAATAGTGGATGGATTGGTAGAAGTGCCATTCATGCGGACTTCTGCTTTCATACGTACATTCAGCTTACCAGCCTTAGCCCCTTCAAGGCCTGCCTGTAAAGCAATAGCATTCAGCTGTGCCACAGTATATGACTTAGTGGTATCTGCATTCATGATGAAGGCTACTGGATTTGACATGGCATTGGCTGTGTCAAACTCGAGCGAGTAGGTCACCGCAGCATTGATACTGTAGCTCAGGGAAGACCAGGCAAATGACACAGCCACATCTTCTTTATGCGTACTATCCAGTACAATTGAGCTAATGCTGCTGCTGAAAGAAGGTGTGCCTGCAGGCAGGCTGTATACCACTCTTGTCTCATCCTTTTTACAGGAAGCAAATAACAGTATGAACAGAAAATAATTTATGATGCGTTTCATATGATCTTTTTTAATAGCCATCGTTTTGAACAAGGTTAGGATTGGCAATCCTGTCTGTGTTAGGTATCGGGAATACATTATACTTCTCCTGTACAGCAGTACCTGCCGCAACACCACCCTTGAAAGGCCACAGGTAACTACCGCTGGTCAGCTTACCGAAACGTACCAGGTCTGTTCTCCTGGTGGCTTCCCAGTATAATTCCCTTCCTCTCTCATCCAGTAAGAAATCCAGCGTCAGCTGACCGGCACTGATATCTCCGCTGTTATTACCATATGCACGACGGCGTAACAGGTTCACATAATTCACCGCTTCTGCAACAGAGCCGCCTGCTCCTCCCCTCACTACTGCCTCTGCATACATCAGGTAAACATCTGCAAAGCGGAACATAGGAAAGTCAGTATCGGTGAACCTTTTGGTAGGATCAGATCCGGGCTGGCCGGTAGAGCTGATATTCTTAAATTTAGGCACCGCATAACCATCATTAAAGCTGGACAGATCGCTGATATCCAGGTTCTGACCGCTGGTATAGAATATAGCGCGCTTGTCTGCAGTACCAAAGGGATCCGGGAACCTGTTCACCACATTTCTGGTAGTTCTCATACCGCCCCAGGTGGTGGAAACACCGTAATCTGCCGGGTTCATGGTCCCTCCTAAAGAGCCCAGCAGGATGTAGGTAGTATTACCATAAGACTGGGACGTTACACCATCTGCCATAATAGGGAAGATGATCTCTGTAGTGAGGTTGTTATCTGTTTTAAACAAACGGGAATAGTCTGCCTCCAGTGTATAAGCAGCAGAGCTGATCAGCTTATTGCAGTAAGTAATGGTCTCTGTATTCTTATCTGTACCGGTATATATCTTAGCGTTAAGATACAGTTTAGCCAGTAGTATCCATGCCGCCCCTCTGTCTGCCCTGCCATACTCGCCTGTACGTGGTTCAGGCAACAGGGTTTCCAGCTCTTTCAGCTCTGTTTCAAGGTAAGTGAACAGGTCTGCACGGGATATCTGCTCAGGCTGAAAAGCACCAACAGGATCTTTCTCCGTTACAAAAGGCACTTTACCATACATATCTATAGCTATCCAGTAATAGAATGCACGCAGGAAGCGGGCCTCATAGCGGTATTCCTGTATGCTGGCCTGTATATCAGCAGAAAAACCGCTCATTTTATTGTCCGTGGTCTGACGCAGAAATTCATTACAGGCAGCCACACCAAAGAAGATACGATCATACATCACCTTTACATATTTGCCATCCGGCGTAAAGTTCAGGTTATGGAAACTGAGCAGGTCACCATCGTTCCAGCCAATCACAGCTTCATCAGTAGTAAGCTCCTGCAAAGCCCAGTAGTTACGCAGAAATACGTTAGTGCCTGTATTATCTGTTATTATATCTGACAGGCTGTTATCTTCATAATGCTGTCCGCTGAGGCAAAGGCTTCCGTACAACTTGGCAAGCACGCCTTTTATCTTCACCGGATCTTTATACACGGTCTCAGAGGTTTCCTGCACATAAGGCAGACGGTTCAGGTCTTTGGTGCAGGAGCCGGTTGCCATAGCAAGGGCAACACAGGCAGATATTATAGATAGAGATTTAATTGTCATGGTCCTTCTTTTTGATCAGTTAGTAAGCAAGGTTGATACCCAGGGAATAGATACGTGGTTTGGGATATGGATTGTTATCAATACCACTGAAGATCTCCGGGTCGAGACCACTGTATTTGGTGATCACGAAAACATTCTGCACAATGGCATTCAAACGTAGCGTAGCAGAATTGCGAAGTATCTTACCAAAGTTATATCCCAGTGAAAGGTTGTCCATCCGAAGGAAAGAAGCGTTCTCCACATAGTAATCAGAAGAATACTGGCTGTTGCTGAACCCTGTATTCAGGTAATCAGCATTTACATTTCCTATATATCCCATTGATGTCCTGATGCTGTTATAAGCGCCTCCGGCTGACCTGATATTATTATATACATAGTTGCCTATATTACTGCGCAGCACAAAAGAAAGGTCCCAGTTACGGTAGTTCATCTGTGAAGTGAAACCCATTGTCAGCTTTGGATTGGGAGATTTGTACCTGTAGAACATATTGCTACCGCTCACAGGTTTCTCATATACTCCTTCAACGGGCCTGCCATCAGGACCATATACCTGCCTGTATACATAAAATGTCTGGGGCGCATATCCAACGGTATTGATCTGGATAGTATTGCCAGTACCGCCTGCAATAGCGCCGGTCAGTATACCTTCAGAGCTTGAATCAGATACATTGGACAGCTTCAGGATCTTGTTCTGGTTATAGCTGATATTGAACCCTGTCTTCCAGTTAAAATCTTTCTTCTCAATGATCACAGCGTTAATGGCCAGTTCCCCCCCTTTGCTTTCTATATTGCCTACATTGGTCAGCACATGGTTGCTTAAGTTAGCGCCGGCGGCAGTAGGAATATCTGCCAGGAGGTCTTTGGTTTTCTTATAATAGAAATCCAGTGTACCGCTGATCCTGTTGTTCACAAAACCATAATCAAGACCGGCATTCCAGGCTGCCGTCTGTTCCCACTTGATATTGGGATCATATGCCTCTGCACGGTAAGTCAGATAAGAGCCGTTGGCAAACGGGTATTGTACGTTGCTGGCCCCCTGTGTATAAATGGGCAGGAAGGGATAGGCAAGACCTATATCCTGGTTACCTGTTACGCCATACCCTACACGCAGTTTAAGATCGGAAAGTACATTGACATCTTTGAGGAAACCTTCTTCCTTTATTCTCCAGGCCAATGCCAGGGAGGAGAAATTACCCCAGTGGTTGCTGGCGGCAAAACGGGAAGAACCGTCACGTCGGAAGGAAGCTGTCAGCAGGTACCTGTCCATCAACGTATAGTTAGCGCGGGCAAAGAAAGAGATCAGTGTATTGCGGCTGGAATCGGCTACCGGGGTATTGATGATATCCCCATTCGCATTCCTTACCGGGTAGGCAGGGCTGCCTCTGAAGAAATCCTGGTAGGAATAACCGGCAGTTACATCCAGCTTACTCCTGATAGCGTCCAAGTTCTTTGCATAGGTCAGGTAAAGGTCCAGCAACTTATCCTTTCTTCTCTGGGAATATTGCGTCCTGGAACCGCCTCTCTGATAAGAAAGCGCAGCGTAGGCAGGTACAAAGCCATTACCTTCCGTTTTGGAGATATCATAACCGGCATTAGCGGTAGCGGTCAGCGCAGGGAAGAACGGCAGTTTATAATCTACCTTGATGCTGCCTATGCTCCTGTACACATCACTGAGACTGGAATTAAGCATCAGCTGTCCAAGAGGGTTCTTGGTGGCCAGCTCAATAGGAATACCTGTGGCCGGGTTCAGCCATTCAAAGAAGTTGCCATACTTATTGCTGGAATAAACCGGCTGGGTAGGATCAAACCCGATAGCAGCGCCGATGGCCCCTTCATTGGCAAACCTTGTTTTCTGGTACACTCCCTTCAGGTTGATGTTCACCTTCAAGGTATTATTAAAGAAGGCCGGCGTCAGATTCAGTGCCCCGGAAGTCCTTTTTATATTACTGGTTTTCAGGATACCGTCCTGGTAGGTATAACCCATTGAGAGACGGTAAGGCAGTTTCTTTATACCTCCGGAAAGCCCAAGGTTATAGTCTCCCCCAAAAGCTTTCTGGAAGATCTGGTCCTGCCAGTCTGTATTTGCGGTACCTACCAGTGACTTTTCCTCGTCATTCCCTTTTTCAGCGATCAAACGGCGATACTGCACCCCATCCAGGACATCTATTTCATTTCTCCTGACAGATTGGGAAAGCACTGAGTTGAAGGTGACCTTCAGTTTACCTGCGGAACCGCTCTTTGTGGTAATGATGATCACCCCGTTGGAGGCACGGTTACCATAGATAGCGGTAGCAGAAGCATCCTTGAGGATGTTGAAAGACTCAATATCGCTCGGGTTCACCAGGCTGAGAGGGTTGGACACACCGGAAACACCTTCACTGGTAAGCGGCACCCCATCCACCACTATCAGCGGATTATTACTGGCATTCAGGGAGGTACCTCCCCTGATCCTGATGGTGCCACCGGCCCCGGGAGCGCCCCCGTTGGAGGTAATGACCACCCCGGCCACTTTACCGGTCACCAGCTGATCGGGCGTAGTAACCGCCCCCTGCTGGAAATCTTTGGCGGTCACCGTAGCTACCGACCCTGTCAGGTCTTTCTGGGCACGGGTACCGTAACCGATCACCACCACATCATTCAGGGTGGAGACGGTCTCCTTTAATATTATATTAACGAACTGTGAGGCAGGGACCCGGATCTGCTGCCTTTCAAAACCAATAAAGGAAACAACCAGGGTATCCCCTGCCTGCGCCTTGATCGTAAAGTTACCTGCTGTATCAGCAATAGCTACATTACCTGCCCGTTTCACTGTTATGGTGGCGCCGGGAACCGGCTCGCCGGAGGAAGACTTCAGTGTTCCCTTTACCTGCTGCTGGGCAAACGCAGATAACCCAGCGAACATTGTAAGGATAAAACACAGTACAACGTGGAGCAACCGTTTTCTAATTTTCATCGTGGCATATTTTGTTTTAGGTCGTATTTTAGGCCCGCAATGTAAAATAGCCTGGCTTCAGGTTGTTATCCGATTGTTCATTTTTTTTGTTCTATTGATCTAATTTTGCCACAGTGCTTGTATTCCACGCCTTGTCCCGGGCCTTTTTACGCTTTTACGAACAATGTGATGTCATGTTAAAATGGTATTTCCTTTTATCTCTGCAATTCCTTTTCAGCGCACGCCTTTTTTCCCAGGCGCCGGTATTACACTTCAGGCATCTGACCAATGAACAGGGATTGTCTAACAGTACAGTGGAAACTATCTTCCAGGACAGCAGGGGTTTCATGTGGTTTGGCACCCGGGACGGACTGAATAAATACGACGGCTACCAGATGGTTGTTTACCGTTACAACGCAGCAGACAGTAACAGCATCAGCGACAACTATATTAAATATGTCTATGAAGACAGGCAACATACCCTGTGGATAGGTACCCAAAACGGATTGAACCGGTTCAACGCCGGCAAAAACAACTTTACCCGCTTTCCCCATCAGCCATCCAGCAGCACAAGCCTGAGCCATAACCAGGTGACCTGCATCTATGAAGACCGGCAGGGACGATGCTGGGTCAGCACTTATGGAGGCGGATTAAACCTCTTTGACCGGGCAACCGGCACATTTACCCGTTTCAATAACCGGCAGGGCCTTCCCGACAACCGGGTGAACTACCTCCATGAGGATATCAAGGGCCGCTTCTGGGTAGCTACTGAAAACGGACTGGCCCTGTTTGACAGAGATAATAAGAACTTTCGCACCATTGCCCCAGCTCCAGGCGAAAGTCAGCAGGAAATCAGGACCATTAAAGATGATGGTCATGGAAATCTCTGGCTGGGAACCGAGGACAGGGGACTATTCCTGTTCGACCCGGCAAACAACAGCTATATCAGGTATGAGCACCAGGAAAAAGAACCCTCCAGCCTTTCCACTAACCAGGTCAGGGCCGTCCTGCCGGATAGCAGGGGTAACCTGTGGACCGGCGGCGTGAACGGGGGACTGGACCTCTTCAACCCTGAAAAGGGAACCTTCTTCCATTATCAGAATGAACCGGAGAACCAAAGAAGCCTGTCCCAAAGAACTGTTTCCGCCCTTTTTGAAGATAAACAGGGTATTTTATGGATAGGCACCCACCGTGGTGGTATTAATATATATGTACCCGGAGCTGAAAAATTCTGGCTGTACCAACAGCAGTTAAAACAGAACAGCCTGAGTTACAATGATGTGAAAGCTTTTTGTGAAGATCGTCATGGGGGGATATGGATAGGAACAGATGGTGGGGGACTAAACCTATTCGACCCTGCCAGGCAAAGTTTCCGTCATTACCAGTACAATCCCTTCAATAAAAGAACGCTGGGCTCCAACGAGGTGCTCTGTATTACGGAAGACCGGCAGGGCAACATCTGGGTAGGCACCTGGGGCGGGGGATTAAATCTCTATAACCCGGCAGATGAAGGCTTCACCCGCTTTCTGAACAATCCTGCCGATCCGCACAGCATCAGTTCCAACTATGTGCAGAAAGTAATGGAAGACAGCCGGGGCAATCTCTGGATAGCCACTTATTACGGAGGCGTCAACATTTACGACCGCACTACCAGGCAATTCAGGCGTTTCCCCAGCAACCTCTCCGGGAAGAACGCCATTTCTATGACAGAAGACAGTAAAGGACGAATCTGGATAGGAACGGATGATGGTGGCCTGAACTGCTATGACCCTTATTCTGAACAGATCACTCACTTCTTTACCGGGGGCGAGAAAAAGCCCGACCTCCGTATACTGTTTACTGACAGCAAAGGACGTTTGTGGGTGGGACAATCAGGACTTTACCTCTTCAATGAGACCAGTAAAAGCTTTTCCCTTTACACCTCAGAAGCCGGCCTGGCATCCGCTTTCATTAAAGGGATAACGGAAGATACCGCTGGCAATTTCTGGATATCTACAGCCAATGGCATTGTACGCTTTCACCCGGACACTCATCAATATAAGACCTATAATACAGGCGATGGATTACAGGGACTTGAATTTGAGGCCAACGCATATATAAAAACCCGCAACGGCCAGATGTACTTCGGGGGCGTTAATGGTTTCAATGCCTTCTATCCCGGGGAAATAAAGACCAATTCATTCCTGCCCCCGGTTTATGTCACCGACCTCCAGGTATCAAACCAGCGCATGCTGCCCGGTGTGAAAGGCTCACCGTTACAACAGGAGATCAGCCTGACAGATAAAATAGCATTTAACTACAAACAGTCCTCTTTCTCTTTCAGCTTCGCTGCACTGGATTATACCGCTCCTGAAAATAACCAGTATGCCTATAAACTGGAAGGATGGGATAAAGACTGGAACTATGTAGGTAATGAACGGAAAGCGGCTTATACCAACCTGAACCCCGGCACCTATGTATTCAGGGTAAAAGCCTCAAACAGTGATGGTGTATGGAATGAGAAAGGAACAGCTATCACAGTTGTTATATATCCTCCTTTCTGGAGAAGCTGGTGGTTCCTGTTACTACTATCAGCAGCTATCATATTTGCAGTATACCGCATACTGGCATTCAGAAGGGCAGCTGAGCTGAAAAAGATCAGTGAAAAGAAACGGGAAGAAGTGCACCAGCTGAAACTGCAGTTCTTCACTAATATCTCACATGAATTCCGCACCCCGCTTACTTTAATACTGGGTCCGCTGGAAAAGATGATCAAAGAAGTAAAAGACAGTGCGCAACTGCACTACTACAGACTGATGCAGAAAAATGCCTACAGGCTGCTGGACCTGGTGAATGAAGTAATGGATTTCAGGAAAGCAGAATCCGGCGTATTGCAGTTGAAAGTAATGCCGGCCAATCCTTCGCTGTTCCTGGAAGAAATATCAGAAGAGTTCCGTGAATGGGCGGCAGAAAAGCAGATAAGGTTCACGGTAAATACGGTCGATCCGCCGGCAGAGGCCTGGTTTGATAACCAGGTACTGGAGAAGATCATTTATAACCTGTTGAGCAATGCGTTTAAATACACTCCCTCCGGAGGACAGATAACCCTGGAGATGCGCAGTTCTATCCAGGACGTTAAACCTTCCTATCCGCATGAACTGGTTTTACAAAACGACTATAAAACAAATGAATACCTCCATATCAGGGTCACAGATAATGGTATAGGCATTTCAAAAGAATCTATAGAACACCTATTTGAGCGCTATTTCAGGGTGAATGAGAACCACCTTGGCTCAGGTATAGGACTGGCCTTTGTGAAAAGCCTCACATTTCTGCATAAAGGCAGTATCCGCGTATACAGTGAACGTAACAAAGGCACAGAGATCATTATCTCCCTGCCCTTTCAAAAGTCAGACTACACGGAGCAGGAAAGATGGATGGGCGATCCTTCAAAGACAGTGAAACAACTGGAAAGCCTAGTATCCAATCAGCGTTATACATTAACAACACCCGCTACCGCACCGGAAAAAGAAGCATCTGCAGAAGCAGCTACCATCCTGGTGGTAGACGATAACAGTGAACTGAGGGAGTTCCTGAAAGGAGCCCTGTTACCGGAATACCGCATCATTGAAGCCTCTGACGGACAAATGGGATTCGAGAAAGCAAAAGCTGAAATGCCGGATATCATTATCAGTGACGTGATGATGCCTGTAATGGATGGCATTGCCTTCTGCAAGCTGGCAAAAGAGAACCTGGAAACCAGCCATATTCCCTTCATGATGCTCACCGCAAAAACAGCATTATCTTCCAACATAGAAGGCGCCGCATCAGGTGCAGATTTTTACTTCGGTAAACCGCTGAGCATAGAGTTGCTTCTTATCACTATAAAGAATACACTGGAACAACGAAGAAAATCAAGGGAGCGGTTTTTAAAAGATTATTACTACGAAGCAAAAGAACTGGTTAACTCCACGAAGGATAAAGAGTTTATGGATAACCTGCTTAACCGGATAGAGGAAAATCTGATGGACCCTGATTTTGATATCAGCGTATTGTGCAGTGAAATGGGGATGAGTAAAACAAACCTGTACCAGAAAATCAAACAGCTGACAGGACAGTCAACGGGCGATTTTGTACGCACCATCCGGCTGAAGAAGGCCGCTCATATTATGTCACATGAAGACGTACCATTGTCTGAAGTGATACTGCGGATAGGCATACAAACGCAATCCTATTTTACCAAAGCATTTAAAAAGGAATTCGGGAAAACGCCTACGCAGTTCCTGCAGGAGCTAAAGCAATAATGGTTATCATTCTTTCCATTTCTTATAGATGTTCTCAAACAGTCTTTGCAACAGGCTTTTATCTTCCGTAAGGATCTCTCCCACTCCGAGCATCTGGGGCTGTTCCGGTATTCGCCTGTTCGCACCTGTAATGAGTGGGGAAGGTAATTTCATATTCACTGCAAACAAACTGTCCATCGCCACTGAAGAGATATTATCCACATGACTTTCTATCATGCCAAATTCCTCAAATGGAAATGCGTACAGTTTGATCAGTACCTTCTGTCCTTTCATTATCTTGCCTGCTCCCACCAGCGGAACATATCCTTTGGCGATGTATTGTACAGAAGAAGGAGTGATCATCATAATGCCCTGCCCTGAGTTGATATACTGGAATTCATTCCATACCTGGAAAAACTCCGCTTTACCGCTTATGGGGCTTTTAATGAGGTAATTCTCTTTCCAGGTATCATATTGCCCCTGCAAGCGCCTGATGCTCTCTTTTATACGCAGCTGTAATGTATTATCGTCCTGTAACTGTTGCTGCAGGATATCGGTGATATTCTTCCGGTATTCTTCCTGCTGCAGTGTATTCTGTATCATTACAGAACGTGTGTTCTTTCCTTCTATACGCTGGTCCAGTATACGCTGCCGGGAATTGTTAAATTCTACCGCAGCAATGGTCTTACTTTCAAACAACATTGAGTCTATCGTAAAGTTGGCAATACCTGCATTATATTTCTGGTTTTGCAGAGCTGCCTGTTCATCGAGGGAAAAGTTCAGGTCCCCATATTGACTGATCTGTTTTTTCAGGTGTTCTATCTTCCGTACATAAAAGCGGTTATCAATAAAGAACTGGTAGTCTGCCACTGCTTTCAGCAAGGTGGAATATTCTGCCTGCAGGTCTCCCAGCTGTACCTTACGGGGAAAATTGATATTGCTTATACTCCTGGCAAGGTCTCTTGCGGTATCTATTTTCCCGACCCCGTCCATTACCTGCTGCAGATCCTTAAAAGCAGCATTGCTCTGTAATACAAGTAAAGGTTGTCCCGCCTCTACCCTGCTACCGTCGGCAGCCAGGATAGAAGAAATAATACCGTTATTACGGCTTACTATCTTTACCGGCGGATTGGAATAAGAGATCACCACCTTTGCGCTGACAATATCAGGATAACGGATAAACCAGGCACCCAACAGGAATGCAAAGAGAACCAGCGTAATAACGGTAGCTCCCCAACGCACTATCCAGCCGGGAGGATGATTCATGATCTCCTGTATACCTTCTGTCTCCAGGTCATAAGTCTGTACCGGCATAAATAACTAATTTCCAAGTTCCAGCTGGTTCTTCACCAGCTCAAAATATTTTCCTTTCTTTTCTGTAAGGGTCTGATGATCGCCGGTTTCAACGATACATCCGTTCTCCAGTACAACGATCTGGTCTGCCTCCTTCACGGTACTTAACCTGTGAGCAATGACCAGCACTGTTCTACCTTTGAAAAAATGTCTGAGGTTCTCTATGATCTTCTTTTCATTCCTTGCATCCAGTGCACTGGTAGCTTCGTCAAAGAACAGGTAGGCAGGGTTCTTGTAAACGGCTCTGGCAATCAGTATCCGTTGCTTCTGACCCGCGCTCAGTCCTGCGCCTGTATTGCCTATCTTCATATCAAACCCTTTGGGCGCCCGCCGTATCAGGTCCTGTATATTGGCAATTTCCACCGCATAGTCCAGTTCTCCTGCATTGATATACTCATCATTCATTGCTATGTTGCGGGCAATAGTGTCAGAGAAAATAAATCCGTCCTGCATAACTACTCCGCAACGGCTGCGCCAGTCATATGCAGGTATCTTATCCAGTTCCTCGCCTTCTATCCTGATAATACCGCTGGCCGGTGCATAGAATTTAAGCAGCATCTTCATCAGCGTGGTCTTACCACTGCCGCTGGTACCCACAATGGCAGTAGTTTTCCCATAAGGAATAGTGAGGTTAATATCTTTCAGAACATAAGGCGATTCGGGACCTTCATATTGAAAAGATACATTCTCCAGTACTATGCCGCCTTCATGTGAATGCGCGCTTCCATTACCGGTGAACTGAGGCCGTATGATGTATGAAGACCCTGTGGCTTCTTTGCCTTCATCTTCATTTTCCTGCTCGTGGATCTCACGCAGGCGGTCCAGGCTGATCTTCGCATCCTGGGCAGACCTGACCATAGCCAGCAGCTGATCAACAGGGCTGTTCATCTGCCCTACTATATAGGAAATACTCAGCATCATACCCAGGCTGATATTGCCTGAAAGCACCTCTGTAGCAGAGAAGTAAGATATCAGGATATTTTTCAGCTGGTTACAGAAGGCAGTGCCTACCTGCTGCCATTGTTCCAGCGAAAGGCCTTTAAGGTTAACAGCAAACAGCTTTCCCTGTATCTGCTCCCATTTCCAGCGGCGGTATACTTCATTATTATTCAGGCGTATCTCCTGCATACCTGTGATCATCTCATACAGGCTGTCCTGGTTGTCTGACATATAACGGAACTTCGTATAATCAATGCTTTTACGTTTACGCATGAACAACAGTATCCAGCCAATAGCAGAAACAGAACCGAGGAAAAAGGTCAGGAAGATCTTTCCGCTATAGACGCCCAGCACAATGGAAAACACAAGAATATTCAATAGGGAGAACATTGAATTAAGTGTGGTACCGGTAAGAAAAGACTCTATTCTGCGGTGATCATTGACACGCTGTATAATGTCTCCCGTATGTTTGGAATCAAAAAGACGTACGGGCAGTTTCATCAGCTTGATGAGGAAGTCAGAAAGTATAGATATATTGACCCGGGCATTGATATGAATCAGTATCCAGCTGCGTATCACATCTATAGCCATATTCCCGGCAAAGAGCACCAGCTGGGAAATAAGTACAAGATATACGAAGTTAATATTGCGGTGCTGTATACCATTATCTACCAGGCTTTGCGTCAGGAATGGCAGTACCAGGGAGATCAGGGTGGCAGCAATGAAAGTGACCAGCAGCTGCACCAGCAGCTTTGAATAAGGTTTGATATACCGGTACAGGAACAGCCAGCCCTTACCTCCTTTCATGGCTTCAGTCTGTTCATAGAAAGAAGAGGAAGGTGACAGCATCAGCAAAAATCCTTTACCATCCTGCCCCTGCGCCCACCTGGCCCTGAAGTCAGACGCAGATATGCTTACTCTTCCCCTGGCCGGGTCTGCAATGTAGAATTTATCTTTCTGCCGGCTGATCTTGTATAGTACAACAAAGTGGTCCTGATCCCAGTGCAGTATACACGGTAATGGTGTCTGATCTGCCAGTTTCTCTACTGTTGTTCCTCCTATCATAGTACGGAAACCTATCCTCTCTGCCGCCAGGCTGATATTCCGGAAACTGACCCCTTGTTTTGTGATATAGGAGATCTCACGCAGGTATGCCGGAGAATAGTCTTTTCCATAATGCTTCGCAATCATGCGGAGACAGGTCGGACCACAATCCATGACATCATACTGCTTATAAAAGGGGAAAAAGAGGTTCATACATATTTTTTATGCGATCTGCTTTTGTGCTGACAGCTTCATAATACCCAGTATACCCAGTAGCCATGCCCCTATAAGACTGATGTTCATGGCCACTACAGCACGTATAAGGGTTCCGCTCTCTGCTGGATATATCACGAACCTGGCCGCCAGCTGCGGATATGTCCACGGATAATAAACCGCCAGCTCATCCTTGTTCACCAGGATAAGATTAAATAAAGTAAATACCACGGCAGCGCCTGTGCTTACAAAGAAATTGGCTGAGAAACTGCTTACCAGGTTATGCACTACTATGATCAGCATAGAGCCGCACATGGCTGCCAGCGGCGTCAGTAATAATACCAGGGGAATAGCCTGGTGCTGAAAGCCCAGCTGCGGACGGATCACCGACAAAGTATAACCAGCCACTACTTCTGCCCCGCATAACAGCAGCTGGCTCAGGAAAATGAGCAGACAGGCGTAAATAAGTTTGGCAGCATAAATACTGCTCCTGGGTACCGGTAGTGCAAAAAGGTTACGCCAGCCGTTGTTGTTGTGTTCCAGCCCGTTCACCAGCGCCGTCTGTATAGCTATCAGCATAGGCAATGTCAGCGTACACCAGAACCCCCAGGTGCTGGCAGTAAAAGTGCTCCATATCTGGCGGTCATTCTTTTCAACGAAATAGGTATAATTGAACATATAAATAAGGAAGTTCATGGCCACCTGCATAACAGGCGCCAGCAAGGCTATTTTGAAAGCCACGGTCGACTTTACCCTCAGATGTTCTGCATAAAGACTTCTTAATAAAACACTCTTCATGATTTAGTTATTGGTCAGCTGCATAAAGAATTGTTCCAACTGCTCTTCTGCATTGAGATAAAATACCGGCACATTATTATCTACCAGCAGTTTATTAACCTCATGAATGTCCTGCATGGAGGCAATAGCCAGCTGTAATTTATTATCTGATGTTAGCAGGGGCCGGTAACCGGCCTTCTCCAGCAACAGCATGGCCCGTGGAATATCTCCTGTACCCACTCTCAATATCCCGCCTGCATTCTGCTGCAATTCCTCTGTAGTACCCTGGAACACGATCCTGTTATTACTGATCACCCCCAGGTGGGTTACTGTTTTTTCTATCTCTGTCAGCAGGTGACTGGAAACAAAAATAGTAATGCCATACTCCCGGTTCAGCCTCATCAGCAGCTCACGCATTGCAATAATACCGGCAGGGTCCAATCCATTGGCAGGTTCGTCCAGCACCAACAGGGAGGGTTTGTTGAGCAGTGCATATGCCAGGCAGAGACGTTGTTTCATACCCAGGGAAAACTCGCGTATCCGCAGCTTTCCCGGACGCAGCTCTACCATTTCAAGCGTCTCATCAATGTTCCTTTCCGGCAAACCAAGCAATACCTGTTTTACTTTAAGATATTCCCTTGCTTTCATATTGGGATATAAAGCGTGCGACTCTACAAAGCTGCCGGTTCTACGCAATATCTCCATACGGCTTCTCTCATCATTCATATCCCGGTCAAATACAAACACCTTCCCGCTTTGTACTCTGATAAGTCCCAGCAGGATCTTGATAGTGGTTGTTTTACCGGCGCCATTCTTCCCAAGGAAGCCATAGATAGCACCCTCCGGAACAGTGATGTTCAGATCTCTCAGCACATCTTTTTGCTGATAACTGAAATGAAGATGCTGTATGCGAATCACGCTATCCATATTCAACAAATTAAAAGATCAGTCCAGCAACGCTACGGAGGGATAAACATCCGGATACGCCAGCCTTAACAACTGGTAACCTATCCCTGACAATCCCAGCATGAAACCGGGGTTCTCTACTCCCAGCGCCACTCCGCAAATACTTCCATTTTCACGTATATATTCTACCAGCGATGCAGCGATACGGTTTACCTGTTCCTGCAGTGTGCTGATATTCATTTCATGTGCAGCCATCATCAGCAGCTCCATATTGCCGAAATCTCCGTGACAGACAGACTGGTTCTTTCCCATTCCGCGTTCCAGTACAGTTGAAATAGCTGTCATTGTCTCATTCTTTATGACTTCGGCCGGCATATGACGATAGATCTTCAATCTGCTAAGTCCTATACCAGTAGCCCCGTGGCACCAGGCAATCATTTCATGAGCTATCTGGTCTTCCAGCTCCTGGCTGCGGAAAGCCCTTTTATCCATCCAGTTACCGCTTTGCGGAATAAACAGGCTTCTTTCATATGCAAGCGCCTGTTCTGCTCCCAGCTGATACTCCTCCTTTCCTGTCAGCGCATACATTTCCATCAGGGCGATAGCAATGCCGCCTCCACCATGGCCCAGTCCTCCAAGTATATTACCGGTGATGGTGTTCTGCCAGCCTATTCCTTCTTCCATCTTTACCGCCGCTTCAAGTAGTTTTCCGGACAGGGAGGTCATCGTTTGTAAAAGTTCTTCATCACCGGTATCATCGTACACTTTCATGAGGCAAAGTATCAACCCTGCCGTTCCTCCCAGGATGTCATGTTCTGTAATGTGATGATGATTGGCAATGATATAATCCCTGATCTCTTCTTTCATAGATCTGATATCTTCCCTGTCAGACCAGCCTTCCAGCAGCTGAAGCGTGTACAATACACCGCCCCACCCGTCGAAAGCACCCATTTTGTGGGTATACTTCCTGTCCATGAAGATGCGGGTCATTTGCAGAAGTTTATTCAGACTCTGATTGAAAAGGTCATTGCAGCTTTTATCTTCAGTGGTATGTGTAAGCGCCCCGAGAAAAAGCACTACACCTGAGATACCACTGTAAATATCTATCATCAGGGGTTTTACATCACAGTTATCATCATCCAGCTGAATAAGGCTTACCCACTGTGCATGATCATTATAACGTATGGCCAGCGTAGCAATACGGCTGGCAATACTTTTTGCTGCGTCTACCAGTTCTTCCTGCGTAACTGACCTCTCTCCTGTTAAAAGGTACCGGTCAGATATGTACTTATCAACGCCACCACCACCATGAGCAGAAGTAGAAGATGAAAGTGCTGCTTTAATGTACCAGCATTGCAGCTCACGATCTGCTTCTGAGAAGTCTGCGATCTTCTGTCTTACCTGTTCGTACCCTGTCTGGCTGAAAAAGGGTTTCCCTTCAGAAAGACTGCCGGGATATATGTCAAGCGAGTCAGGTGTAGTTACAAAGAAAGGTACATCCATCCTGTTTAAAGATGCGATCTCAGATGGAACTATATTCAGGTACACGCCGCCTGAAGGCTCACTGGTCCACAGCATCTCAAAGAGCTGGTCGCGCTTCAGGGCGTCCCGCAGGTAATCCGGATGGAAACCTGCACGGATAAGCTGTGTATATGCAGCTGTGGCCCGTACAAGTATACGTACCTGTACCTGCCGGGAAAGTCCTCCTAACAGGGAAGGATGGTTAAGCATAGCCTCTTTGTTATGCATGATGAGATCATAGCATGACTTAAAAGCAGCATCAATGTATTGCGCATAATCCAGCACGTTCACTTTCTTCTCCTGTAGACGGGGGCTATTCTTACTTTCTGTGAACTTACCCCTCATCCTGGTCAGCTTCATTTCATCTGTAGCCTTCCCTTCCCATATAGGTATCATTTTAGGATGGTCTGTTCCTTCCACATCAGAGACACCGCTGATATCCACCACACCTTCATCCATATATAGTTTGAAAGGAAGGATATGTATCTGCAGTACAGACTGCTTCATCCTGGCAACCAGGAAGCTGTCAATATCTTTTATTTCCGCGGCGCCGTTGTTATGGAACAGGCTTTCCAGGTCTATCAGCACCGGGTATTCTCCGGCCGCTATAATATTCTCATAATGAAAATCAGTTGCATTAATGGCATAGAGAATGGCCAGCAGGCTGCCTATGCGGCTGTAAAAGCGTTCTATTTCTCCAGGAGAGGAGCATTGCTGGTATGTTACAAATTCCATCCATCCATAGTCCTGCCTGTTTAATATGTTCAGCAGTTTATGAGCAGGTTGTACGCCTTTGTCATTGAACCATTGTAATATCTGCTGAAAATACAGATCAAGGTCAAGGCCCCGGGGTTTATAAACAATCTTTTCGCCGGTATTGAAAGTAATGAGGATAACGGTTTTGCCGTTATTGTGACGGTCTCCCGCATTGATATGCAACTTCCGTATACCACCGTCTGAAGTGATATTGAAATGTTCTTTAAGCTTTTGCCAGTCGCCGGTCAGGCGTTGTACAAAAAGCATACTATTGTCCAGCCATCTGCCGGAAAATTCATAGATGCTCCTGAAAAGTACGGGGTATTCTTCGAGAAGCGCAATACGTTTAACGGGGTCAGAAAGCAGATGGATAAAGCTGTTAAAACGGTCTTCAGAGGTATCTCCAGTCAGTTCACTGCTAAGCCTGGCTACATTCAGTTCCAGCACCATTGTGCGGTCAAGCATGTCGAATATGGAAAAGGCCATGTCAAACAGCAGTTGCTGTTCCAGTTCATCTATATTAAATGGGAATTGGGGTACTTCAGCACTATACGTTTCCAGCCATTGGCGAAAGCTGACAGTAGTGCGGCTGATAATGGGTTCTGCTACATCAAAAAATGCTGCCAGGGGTACATCTGTAATGAAACGGGCAGAGAACCGGGGGGCTGACTGAGGTTCTTCTTCATACCAGTCTGCCAGGTCACAGAGCCATTTGGGTAATGGTATATCAGTTTCTATAACTGCATCAAAAAAAGCAGGGGAAGATAGCGCTGTCCCATTCAATTTATCACGCAGTACAGCATGCGTGTTTAGCAGTTCCTGTCTTTCGTCCTGCCTCAGTGCGCGTAACAGCAGGGCCGGACGTATGAGCGTAGCGTTGGACATAAATTAGCTGATGGTGGTTATTGTTGGGGAATGAGCCGGCAGAATTCCTGCCGGCTCATTGAATATCAGGAATACTCTTCCTTCTTAGCGGGAAGTAAACGGATTGCAGCAGGAGCCACCATTGCACTCTCCGCTGATGGTGCAAACCCAGCCACCAGAAACTGCTGGTGCTTCAATTTCGCGGGCAATACCACCTTTCAGCAGGGAACCATCGATATCAGCTGATTCGATAGGGTTAGCAGGCAGGGTAGCCAGTTGTTCTGCAGATAACTGATTTCTGTATTCTGCATCTTTCCATGCGCGGATTACGTCTACATTAGAGTGTTTCATTTGATTAACAATTTGAATTGGGGAAAAATTGGTAAAAGTTTCACGTTATTATACCAGTATTGAACGCCATGCGGGGAAAAGCGCAGCATGGATGCGCAGGCACAAAACGCTCCTCTGCTGATGGCCACTTGCATCGGCTCATTTTGCGTTTACCGGTAAAAAGATGAGCATTCAGAAGAATACACAGGCTATACACTTAGCCGGCCTTCCAATAGCGAATATTATTTTGAGGGTTTCTGTTTCTCATTAAACAATCATTACAGGTTATAAAACAAAAGCAGGTTTATGTGGCATAACTACAGGCCGCAACATTAAGGAATACCTCTTCGAATAATATCAGGTGAATCAGGAAATTGCACACTCAACATTAAAACTGATGGTTTCTGTCCTTGTGTCTTTTGCTCTTCCTGGGGTTCTTATAGTGCTACAATGCAATTTACAGTTGGGTCCATTTGAATCCGGGTTAATTTGAGGGTTATAATCTGCTGGCAATTTATCCTAAATACTCAAAAAAAAATTTTCTTTGTTCTGATAAAAAAAGATATTTTATATCTGGTAATATCTACCTCAATAACAACCAATTACTCTGTCCTCCCTAAAAAATAAAAGGAAAACCCACGATCATTGTACATTTGCATAATCACTCAATATTCAACATTATGGATACCAGAGAAACTATTCCAACCGGCGGGTCTTTTTATCCCCTGGTCATGGACCTCTTTCAGAAAAAGCAGAAAGCTGCCATTCTGTATGACGACAATGGCGTTACCCGTGCCAACGGATTCATTGAAAGCGTTTTTGAACGCGAAGGCAAACAATGGCTGAAGCTGGATGATCAGACAGAGATCAGGATAGATAAATTATATGCAGTTAATGGTACTTTTTCATCAGATTATTCCGAGTGCTGACGATATCTGACATAGAAAGAAATCGTGGAGAATGAATAAATTCATAAAAAAAGGCACAATTTAATTGCGCCTTTTTCATGACCTGCAACCGGCAATCAGAAACCGTACCTCACTCCTATCTGCACCTGGTAAGGGTTTCCGCTCAGGGAAGATACTCCTGCATTAGTGTTGACAGCGTATTTAAATGTATTTGTAGCCGGGTCAAAGCTCTTGATAGTATACAAGCTGGTTGCCCCTACGTTATGGTTAACACCCCATGATTTATTGAAGAAATTAGCTACATTGAACATATCTGCAGAGATTTCCACATATTGTTTTTTAAACGTTTTTATCTTCTTGGTCAATCTCAGGTCAAATACACCGTAGAATGGATTTACCCCTCCATTACGCTCTGCCATCTTTCCGAAACTGTTTCTGATATAAGTCTTTGTACTTTCCTCCACATTCGGGTTACTGAGAATAGCGTTGATACCATCTTTCAGATATTGAGGCGTATTGCTGTCCTTAGGATCATATACATATGCCAGGTCGTTGGTAGCTACAAAGTCCCCGTTCATATTCCCGTTTACATACAGGGTGTAGCGTGTACCGCCGATACCGGAGAAACGTACGCCTGCGCTTATTCCCCAGAAAGTAGGGGCTGTACCATATACAACCACTTTATTCCGGAACTGGTTATCTGAATAGGTCATCTTACCCAGGTTACGCGGATCATCCTTTACATATTGTACCAGCGTTGCAGTGTTGGCAACGTTGCCATTATAGGAAGTATTATCCTTAGACTGGTTCCAGGTATAAGAGAACGCGATCTCTCCATCCTTGTAATAACGATAGGCTCCATCTATCACAAAAGCCATCTGGTTCACCTTTCCGATGCTCTGCAGTTCCAGTACACGGCCAACCTCTGTGGTTTTACGGCTCTTTGTCCAGTCGGCCGCACCATTGGCTGCATTAATGGTTGATGCGGGTACATACACGCCACGGTTAGCTTCCGCTGCAATGGTAAAGTATGGCTGATCTACCATGTTACGATCTATATAAGTATAGTTATTACGGCCATAGGTCAGGTACCCGTTAATACTCATCCGGAACGCCTCTGTAAAGAAGTGGGAATAGGAAGCATTCATCTTATAAACAGTAGGCACTTTTGCATCTTTACCATTCATGTTGATAGTAGCCAGTTTGGGAATAGCTTCATTTCTGAGAAGGTCCATACCCGGAGCTGTAGCCGGATCAGCCCTGTAGCCAGGGAAATTGGGCGTTGGCACCAGGCTGCCTGTCAGGTCCACTCCTACTATATGCGATCCGTCAAACAGCATATTATTGATCATAGAATAAGGGTTCAGAGCAGATCCCAGAATACCGGCTCCTACACGGATAATATCACGTTTGTTCTGCCCGAGGTCCCAGGTAGCCTGAAAACGGGGCTGTACCTGTAAAGTCCTGAGCTTATTAGAGGTATTTAATCCCAGGGTACTGTTAACAGTCTGGTTGAAATTAGCTTTGTTCAGGTATGCCGTGTAATCTACGCGCACACCGGCGGTGATATCAAATCCGGGGAATAACGTTGTCTGCATCTGAGCATATACATTAGGCACCAGGATATTGAATTTGATATTATGATCGTCAGTCAGATAGATGTCTCTTGCGTAACGGTAAGGAGTAAGGTTGTTGAAGTTGTCCATCCCGGTAAAGTAGAAACGACCGTTGGTTTCGCTACCATAGATGGAATTCTGGTGAGTAAAGGTAACACCACCACCAAAAGTAAAGTGTGACTTACCAGTATTCCAGTAGAGGTTATCTATTAACTGTACCAGGTTATTATTGAAGTAATCACCGCCATAGCGCTGTCCGCCCAGCTGTATAGCAGTAGTTACTGTTGAGCTGTCGCTCGCTACAGACTGGATATTCTGTACAATGGCCCTGGGTATATTAGCTGCAGGCAGCTGGGAGTTGGCAAACAATTTATTATACTCCCAGTAGTGCTGCAGCTTCAGTTCGTTTGTCACATTTGAGTTGATAGAAGTACGCAGTGAGGCTATCAGGCTGTTGTTGATGCTCTTCCTGCTGCTGTATACTTCATAAATATTGATAGCAGTGTTATCTCCGTCAGACTGGTTATCCATATCATAGATAAAATTATCCCTGATAGTGAACAGGTTCCTGGAATTCAGCTGCCAGTCAATCCTTCCGAATAAGGCATGTGTGTTCTTCTTCTTATCGAACTGTCCGAATTGAGGAGAGCCGGCCACACCATATTTGCTTCTTGCGATAGTCAGGTATTGATCCAGCGTAGCCTGGGTAACATTGTACCTCTTCTCGTCTGCGGGCGATTGTATATTGGCTATATATAACGGACGTGAGTCATCCTGGTGGTCCCATGCAAAGAAGAAATGCGCTTTATCTTTGATGATAGGTCCGCCGAGTGAGAATCCATACTGATAAGTAGAGAATGGCTGATTACGTTTTTGTCCGTTAAGGCCATATTTACTGGACAGCCAGTTGGTGCGGATGAAAGTAAAGGCGCTGCCTGTCAGTGTGTTGGTACCTGATTTAGTTACAGTGCTAACAGTACCGCCACCGGCATTGCCGTAAGTAACGTCATACTGGTTGGTTACTACCTGGAACTCACGTACGGCTTCCATAGTGATGGAATATGCGCCGGTTGGTTGTCCGCCGGAAATAGTACCTCTTGCAGCCATACCATCAATTGTAAAGTTGGTAGCAGATGCCAGTTGTCCTGATAAGTTCGTTCCACTGCTTAGAGGAGAAAGGTCCATCAGCGAAGTGAAGTTACGTCCGTTAACCGGCAGCTTCGCTATATCCCTGGCTGTTACAGCTGTTACAGCGCCGATATTTTCTACTTTGTTCTTTACAGAACCGGAAGTTACAACAACTGCCTGGAGGTCTGTCATCTTCTCAGCCATCTGAAAAGACACCTGTAACAGGTCTCCCTGGTTAAGTGCATAGCCAGTCTGTTTCCGGGTAACCATTCCCATAGATTCAACAGTAACAGAATAAGGAGTACCTAATGGTAATTCCTTTAACAGGAACTCTCCCTTCTCATTAGAGACAGCCCTGGTCTGGAAACCGGTAGATTCATTCCTTACCAGTATCCTTGCGCCTGGCAAGGGCTCTCCATTGCTACTACTCACCTTACCGGATATACCTGCAAGGTTGGTCTGGGCTACTGAGTACAATGAAATAAGGAAAAGCAGCGAGCTTAAGAACATTCGCTTTAGACAAGTGTGCATAATCGATATGGATTTACGTTGGCGATTCAGTGTGCAAATGTCTAAAGCGAATGTTATGGGAAGTTTAGCGGTATGTTAATTTTAAATGAGGAAAATACTGCTTAAGTGAGTAACCTGTTGTTCTATTCAGATTGCCGTCCATGCCTCAACAGCCAGCTGGTACATTGATAGTCTGCAATAGCTTCACGTGCCAGGGAATCATTCAACGTGATCTGCTTCGCATTACCGGTAATAAAGTCAGGCTGGTATTCTTTTATGTTTTTAACGGGCGACTGAATAACTAACTTTCCGTTCCGCAGATAACCAAGCCCCTGGTAAGTGCTGATGAATGCACGCTGCCTGTCTGCCGGCATATTCAGCACATCATACCCAAAGAATTTAGACCGGTACCGGAGTTTTAAAAGACCAAGTATAGTGGGAGCAATATCAATTTGCGCGGTTAACGTATTTACCTGTTGCGGCTGTAATATTTTGGGAGCAAAGATCAGCATTGGAATATGATACCCGGTAACCGGCAATTCCACACTGCCAGCACTGCCGGCACAATGATCTGCCACGATCACAAACACAGTACTATCAAACCATCTCCTGGCGCTAGCCTCTTTTAAAAACCTGTTAATGGCATAATCTGTGTATTTCACCGCTCCTTCCCTTATCTGCTTTTCAGGTGAGATATCAATTCTCCCCTCCGGATAAGTGAACGGACGGTGATTGCTTACCGTCATGATATGAGCAAAAAAAGGTTTCCGGAACAAGCTATTGGAATCAAGTACCCGGAGCGCCAGTGTAAACAGATCTTCATCAGCCACTCCCCAGATGTTCTGGTAATGCACCTGTGCTGCCGGTATAGCAGACCTGTCGATTACCGTATAGCCATTTCCGCTAAAGAATGTTTTCATGTTATCAAAGTAACTATACCCACCATAAAGGTACTGGGTAGTATACCCATGACTACGTAACACGCTGCCCAGCGAAAACAGATGACCATTATCCGGCCTTTTTACAATGCTCTGCCCGGGGGTAGGCGGAATGGAGAGTGATAATGCTTCCAGTCCTCTGACAGTCCGGGTACCGGAGGCGTATAAATTGGTAAAAAGCAGACTGTGGGCGGCAAGAGAATCCAGGTAAGGAGTAATATTCTTTGTGCTGCCAAAAGCCTGCATAAAATCAGCACTGAAGCTTTCTACACTGATCAGTACTACATTCAGCTTTCTTTCCGGTTCATTATAACTGATATCTCTTTCAATGGAATAAAGATCGTTCTTAACAAACCGGCTATTGGGAGTTTGCAGTTGATTGTGAACTATCCGGAATGCTTCATCATCCGGTAGTATAGTATAAAAACTGTAAAAATCCAGCTCATTCTGTGTAAACGCATTTGCAAACTCAAAAAGGCCATTACCTGCTAATGAATTTGCATATTCATTCCGGCTAAAATGCCGCCATTTCTCCGGGACAGTAAAATAAACCAGCAACGGCAATAGCAGCATACCCACTGAAATTACAGACCGCTTTGCAAAAGACAACGGTAAAACCGCGCTGTTACGGATCAACCGCCTTAATACTACTACCAGCAACACCGCAAGAATGAACAGGCCTGTCAGGATAGGCATCAGCGGATAGGATTCAGTAATGTTGCCGATCACTTCAGTAGTATACACCAGGTAATCTACCGCTATGAAATTGTAACGCGTAGAGAACTCCTGCCAGAAGAACCACTCAGCAACAGCGTTAAACAACAACAGGAAAGTGACAATCGTCATTCCTATATACAATACCCCTGTCCGCCATTTTAAACGAAAAGCGGGTGTCCGTGAGAAAAGGAACAGGTAAACCAGGAAGCGGAAACCTATATAATAAATGACTGCCCGGTATAATTCCGGGCTGAAATCCTTTGGGATAATACTTGTAAATAACAATCCCCCTAATGCTACCACAAAGAACAGGCAAACAAAAGGAAATATCTTCCTCTTATAAATAAGATCATTCTGAAGCCATAAGTGTAAAACAAAAGGGATGATAATAAAAATACCAACCGAAAGATCGTAAAGAAGCCCGATAAGAAACGATCCCGTAACCTGACCGAGTGCAACACCGGAAGACGGAGTGCCTGCCAGGAGAGCTATGCGCGTAAATCCTGAAATTATTACTATAATTACGAATATCAACCCGATAATTGAAAGCCTGTTGCTAAAGATCCTTGTAGTCATACTATGTGTTTAAAGCCAGTACAAACATGGGGGACAATTCTGAAGAAATTCTGAAGAACAGTTGGCCTCACAACCTATTACAATAACAATCAATCATTTTAATATATAACTAAATTATCACTTAAACTACAAACACCTGTTCCTGCAACATCTTATATCCGTAAAAATATTTTCCCCGCTCCATCAGGATAATTTCACTACAAAAAAAGAGGGTGCCTTTCTATATTGAAAAACACCCTCTTAAGGTTTATTTTATCACTTTGATTTGCCAGGTTTGAGTCCCTAAAGGATCAAACACGGATCATTCTTTTTATCCACTGCATATTTTAATGCCAGCGTCAGCCTTGATGAAGAACAGATCCGCGTTGGTACTCCTGCAGAATGCTCTACTTCTCCCAGGAAAATAACGCACCTTCCGGGTTTGGGAAGAATTGCCATCCGGGGCTCTCCATCTTCATAGAATTTAGTCTCTCCCCCCCAGGTATAATCCCAGTTATTGTTGACATAATAAAGGAAAGTAATATTCCCTTTTCCTATCTCGCAGTCCCTGTGAGGGTATTCCATATCACCATAATGGATCATATTAATGTAGGAACGGAACAAGGTACAGTCAGATTCCGGGAATAACTTTGCCAGCAGCATATCAGCTGTCTTGCCAATTGAATACTTTGATGAAAAACTGATAGGGTCAAAATCATAACTGAATACAGGAAACTGGTCTCCTTTAAAATCAGTCTCACCTTTCCTGAAACTCACCTTCATTGACTCTTTGTAATAAGCATCTATATGCGCTCCGTCAAGGCAATTGTCAACGATATATACAGGATGTCCATCAATAACATCCTTTCTGACCTGTAAGTTTTCTATGTTCATTTTTTTATTTTTTTAAGATTAAAGTATTTGTTTCGATATGATTAGATAGAGTTATTCAGAAGTTTGTATAAACGCTGTAGGTAAAATAACCTTTACTGGTACCCGCCATTTCAGGTGTAGCAAGATTACTTCTGAACGAGAATACGGATGATTGTTTCACAACTGCATAAACAATTGGCAGGAAGATCAGTACCACTTTATGCTTCCTGTTTTCCAGGAAATGCTCCAGCTTCCGGAAAAAACTATCAGCTATTACGGTACTGAAAGGCTCATAAAAGTATAGTACCATATCATTTTCCGGGAAAGAGAAATCCAGCGCATTCACGCATTGCAACTCAAACTGATCACATTGTTGTTCCGGCATTTTATACCGGGCAATATTTTGTTCAGCAATGTTGTGAAGATGTGATGATATTTCAACCCCCATGATCTTCCTGAACGGATAATGAGACGCCAGCAGCAGGTTCCGCCCCATTCCGGAGCCTATATCGACGAAGACAAAATCCTCGTAACGGACGTTATATTCCGGCAATGCCTTCATTGCGATATGCACAGCTTCCACCGGGCTGGGTACATATCGGGTGGCATTTTTATGTCTTTCCGCCGACACTTTCTCAGGGAGTTCATACTGATACATTACCATGCTGGTAGAAGTATTGAACTTACTGTCAAAATCATCCTGCAACTCCCGCAACTGCACAATATTATCAACCGGGTTATCCATAATTGCACTCAGAAAGTGAACCAGCTGGTCCAGGTTCAGGTTATTTGCAGTTGTATAATGGGTGATAATATTCAGGAGATTGCTGCCTACCATTTCATTCATATCGCCGGTAGCATTTTTCAGCGTCCGCAATAACAATGCCTCACGCTCCCGTTTATCTTCCAACCGGAGATATTCATTCCTGACAGTTTCCAGGTTTTCAATAAGCACCTGGTGAACATTTATTTCTGTAGTATTCATTTTATTACATTGTATGAAATGATTGTTAGAAATATTTTAGTTTTTCAATCTCTGTACTTCATTTTCCGTTCCGGTTGACCGTCTTCTCTGGGCCTTAACATCCTTGCTTCCAAACTTATAGGTTATTGTCAGCTTAGCTCTCCGGCTATCCATCTTCTGGTAAAGCCTGTAATTGAAACCCGTATATGCGCTGCTTAAATGAGTTTCGTAAGTATTGAACAGATCGCTGATGGCAAACTTGATATTAAGTTTATTGTTAAGTAAAGATTTGCTGAGGCCAACATCCACATAATGCTGCTCTTCTATCTTTATAACACCGTAGTTGGCGGCAGAACGATAGCTGAAACTGACCTCGCCATTCAAACCTTTATACAATGAAAAACTGTTGTTTGATTTAAACATCATCGTAGTCTTGTTCGTATTTACCGCCTGACCGGCCAGGTTGGGAGACTTGAACTGCAGGTTAAAAACGTCAAGGTTATTATACATATCCCACCATTTGAATGGTTTTACCGGCACGCTGATGCTGGCTCCGTAATAATACTGCTTTGCAAGGTTCTCAAAAACCTGGTAGAAGCCCTTGGATGCAGAATCCGGCAGTATTGCCTCTGATATTACATCTGTCAGTTTGTTGTAGTTAAGCGTCAGGCTATATTTCTTCTGAAACGTATAACTTAGCTCAACACTATTGGCATATTGAGGTTTCAGGTATGGATTACCTTTCTGATAAGTGTACTGGTCCAGGTAATACACAAAAGGATTGAGTGAGCCATAGTCCGGCCGGTCTATACGACGACTGTATGATATACCCAGGGTATGATCTTTTCCCAGGTCCTGTGTAACAAACACACTCGGAAAGAAATTGAGATAGTTGCGTTCTACAATGGAATTTGCTGTTACAGAATTTCCCCTGGAACTGGTATTCTCTGCCCTCAGCCCTGCCTGAACAGATGTGGACTTAAACTCTTTGTAGAAATTCAGGTACCCTGCCATCACGTTCTCATCATAAATAAAATGATTGCTCAGCTCCTCCCTGTTCACCCATTCGCCACCCGACTGCCGTTCTGCCAGCAAATTATTATCCGTTCTGACCCAGCTGCCTTTAACACCAGCCTCCAACTTCAGCTTATTTGCCAGAGGTAATGTGTAGTCAACTTTAAACACCTTTATGTCAACATTTGTAGGTGTGGTATTCCGGTTCAATACCGGCGAACGGATAGGATCACCATTTGCATAATAATACCAGTTATTGTAGTTAGCTATCTCTTTTCCATCCATACGGGAATAATCCAGGTCTACAGACAGCTCCTGACCGTTGCTGTCCAGCACGGATTTATAGTTAATATTGTAGGTAAGGTTGTTGAAATGGTCTTTCGACTTGTTCTTTGCCACCAGGCTTGAGTCATAAGAGCCGTTTTTTGCCCCGATGAGTGTTTCTACATTGCCATCTTCTTTCGCAGCGTTAAAATATCCCGTTACCATCACACCCAGGGTATTGCGGTCATTAATGGCGAAGTCAATACCGGCTTTCATGTTATTATTGCTGAAACTGGGCACTATGTTGGTGTTCTGGGAAAAATATGTATTGGGATTGCCTTTGGCCAGGCGGTTGATCTCAATATGATTATTCCTTTTCCCTCCGCCATAATCATAGTTACCGAATATATTGAACCTTCCACTGCGATGGTTCAGGCTGATACTCCCGTATTCTCTCCAGCGCTGCCAGTAGTTGGCCCCCAGGGAGATAGTGCCGTTCGTACCATCCTTCTGGCTTTTAATAGTTTTAATATTGATGATCCCCGAATTGCCGGATGCATCATAACGGGCTGAAGGATTCGTGATCAGCTCAATGGATTCTATCTGGGTACTCTGCATATTGCGGAGCAGGTTAGCCACATCAGTACTGCTCATATAGGTAGGTTTGCCATCCAGCATGATCAGCACTCCCTGCTTACCTTTCATTGAAATATTATCGTTCTGGTCTACTGCTACACCGGGCGCCCGCTGCAAGACCTCCAATGCGGTAGATCCCGTAGCAATACTGCTGTTTGAAACGTTCATCACCAGCTTATCTATCTTACGCTCAAATAAAGGTCTGGCAGCTACCACGTTTATTTCCTTCAGATTTTTTGAAGTAGCCCGCAGCTCCAGGCGGCCCAGGTCTATATCAGGAGTAGTTCCCTCCACATGGAATACCTTGCTCTTCACCTTCGTGTATCCCACAAAAGTTGTCAGCACATAATACTCGCCATCCTCAGCCACACTGAATTGAAACTTTCCATTCGGCTCCGTCAGTGCCGTTTTAACAAGTACAGAATCCGCCGCCTTGAAAAGCACAACAGTTGCGAACTCCATAGGTTTCCCTGCACCATCCGTTACCATGCCGCTGATCCTGTTGCCAGAGGCTGTTTCCTGGGCATTTACCACCTGCTGAAAGCACAACACAAATATCAGGCTGTACATAATAGCCAACGCTCTCATTGAGATTACATTTACGGGTTTCTTCATACAATTTAAATTGCTAACTATAATATTTATTTTATTTGATGGCCTAGGAAGCCACTTCCGCCAGCACTTCACTATATCCGTATAACAGCTCCTTTTCACCAAACAGTCTTTCTGCTATGATACCGCGCTCTGTACATTCCTGTACAAGCCTGTTTGACTGAATGATGGGGTTAGATTCATCTGTATACCTTACGGTGCTGATAAATTCAAGCCAGGGCTCCTGTCCCATGGCATAAACGTAGGTCTCCTTCGGGTTAAAAATATTGACAAGGTGCATTCCTTTTTCATAATTTGATCCTGATAGTCTCCTGGACTGGTCCTTATCCCTTGGGAGCTCTTCTGTGAGCAACGGACCGTACAGCCATGACAGTGGAGCACCATCACATTCCATTCCAAGGAAGATCACATCCACATCGCCAATGCTGTTATGTACATGTTCATAAAGCTTTGCCTCTACAATCCTGGAATCTGCCACAAAAAGGAATGTAAATTTATCGATAGCAATGTGGTAACAGGTTTTCGCCTGTATATTAAGATCACTATGTTCACCTGTGAATGGTACGCCCGTGATGGTACAGTTATCAAATTTTACTTCCTCCATTACATCGATCTCCGTAACATTACGGAAGCCAAGCTGATTGAAGACCAGTTTGAGATTAGGGTCCTGCAATGCCCCCGTAGTGGTTCTCGGCACAATGATGTTCTTTATCTTGTGCCTTAGTGGCAGCAATGTTTCAAACAGGATATGGTCCTGGTGGTTATGGGTGATGAGCACATAATCTATCACATCCGGAAGGTCTACATCAGAAAAATGTGCTACACTGGACTCATACCCATAGTAGCTGATGAGCGGGTCTACAAGAATGCTTACATCTTTAGTCTCGATGAGGATACAGGCATGCCCGAAATAACGCATTCTTACAAAGTCGCCCTTATACTTCCTGTAAACCGGGTATTTCTGAGTAGTAAAGAAGGTATTAAAGAGTGCCCTGTCTTCTTCCTTTACACCAAGTATCTCTGCTATTTCATCCACAGATCCCGCTTCTCTTTTCATTTTGCTCAGCGTATCAATACCGGGATGATCAAATGGAATATCAAGATGCAGTACATGCGGTTCGTCCAGCCTGGGCGTGCTCAGACAAAAAGGGCGTTCGTCATTATCTGTTATCCATAATGCGATGCTCTGTGATGACTTGTTATAGAATTCGCTCTTATACAGCAGAGATTCAAAAATCCTGAAGGATGGATGGTTATTGAGGTCATAGGTTAACTCAACATATCCCTTCAGTATCTCCGGCACTTTTTCATACAGTGTTTCCAACGAGTATCCTTTTGCATGGGTTTTCAACATTCTATCGAGCTCTTTAATGGCATCCGCCAGTTCTATTGACTTCGCCTGTCTTTCCAGTGTTTTACTCCTGAGCTTTCTGACCTCATCTACCCGTTTGCCACCATAATCCATGAACGGGCCACCCAGCATCTTCGGATTCAATACGGCGGCCGCATGTATCTGCGGGGCCTGTATATAGGAATTCATGATCTTCAGATGACGGCCTGCTATATTCATGGCTGCTGTAGCCGGAGAAACCAGATGCGTCCAGGCATACCATCTTTCGATTAAAGGCTCGATAATTACATTAGGCTTAAGATATAACTTTTCGCTCTTCATGGCAATTATTTTTATTTAATAATGTTAATTTTTATGACGCGTACACCTGTATACAAGGCCACCCCGTTCAGCAGACCAGCTATAATGCCCGAAACGAGTATCACCAATATGCCGGGTATCGAAAAAAGCCGGCCCATCCTGTTAAAAACAAGGCCATTGCTGATCATATGCAGATAAAGGTTGATGCTGAACCATACTATGAACCCAGACAAAAAACCAATAGGAAACCCGGAGATCTTCCATTGCAGTGAAGTGGCTGTTATCCCGAAAATCAGCACCGGTACAACGAAGCTCCACCATGGCAGATAGTTTATCATCCCTGTAAGAATTGTCAGTACAACTACAATAGCTGCTGCCTTTGCGTTATCTGTTTTTTTTGCTTTCATGATCAGTTGTTTTATAAAGTGATTTTCCTTGCAGATACCTGGTTCATCACCCATCTGGTGTACGTATGTTTTTCTGCTTCTGCGGCAGACAGGAAGAACTGCAGGGGATAATATTTACCCTGGTTCCAGGTGGTCACGAAACTATCATAGTACCTGCTGCCGGCATTCCCTGACTGTCCACCGGGATAAACTCCATAAGCCCTTGGCCTGTCTCCCAGTTCAACGATCATACGCCAGGAAGGGCCCCAGCTGCGGGAAGTAGCATTGATAGCCTGCGGATGCCCGGCAGATGGCAGGTTCATTATACTGAATGCAGAGATCTCCATCATGTGCATAATATTTACTTTATTCTCCTGGCTCCATTCTACACTGCCATTCTTTTTCTCATCTTCATATGTGAAGAAAGCCGCTTCAAATGCTGTTGTGATAATATCAGCCGCATGTTCCTTTTCAGAAGTTCCCACCCGGTCAAAAAACCTGTTGAATGGATCATTCCGGATCAGTGAGAGTAAGGTATAGTCAGCCGGCTGCTTCAGGGGAAACGGATAATTCTTCAGCTCGTCCCAGGTATATTCCTTTATATTCTTCAACCATAGCTCAAACAACCTGGCACTTTTTTCTTTTGCATCGTAGTTCCCTTTCCAGGCGCTTAAAGCAGTCAGCGCCTGCAGAACCGGCTTGCTCAACCGCCTGCTGTCAATATTATTAAGAAATACAGGCAGCGCCTCCACGGCAAATGAGTTTGTATTATCCAGCTGTATCTTTTCCATTTTCGGGATATCAAGGCTGGTCTCTTTGTCAAGAAGTTCCTTTATCCTGTTGGCTCTTGTTTCAGCATAGTAACCGTTGTAGTAATACCGGTATCCTGCGCCCGTAGGATGCTGGTTGGCTGATATCACATAGCCATCAGCAGGGTTCAGCTCGTGAGGCAGGCTGTCTGCTGGTATCAATCCTGTATAAACCTGCGTACTGTTGGTACCATCCTGTATGAACCTTCCCTGCCCCGGCGCCTTCAACGGCAGGTTGCCCTGGTGGTTCACCGCAATAGTGTTGTCCTTGCAGGCAAATGTGAAGTTCATCACCGGGCAGGCATAATACCTTATAGCTGCAGCATATTCTTTATAGTTCGTTGCACGGTTCAGGTCCAGGAAAGAACGAAATTCGTTGGATGGATTATGCAAGGTCCATCTTAACGCATAGTTCATCAGTTCCGGCCGCTTCTCTGAGAAACCGGCGGTAGTTACCACCGGTCCCTGAACAGTGTTATAAATTGTATCATAAAACGGCTTTCCGCCGCGCCTTCCAATCTTCTCTACCCTGTAAGACAACGGTATCCATTTGCCGTCAAGCTCATATTGCCTGTAGTCTTCCGTTACCCGCAGCTTATACCAGTCCTTAACATCGTCAGCCCCGTTGGTAATTCCCCAGGCAATATGTTCGTTAAAACCAATAATGATGGCAGGCGTACCCGGAATTGTTACTCCATATACATTCATCCCCGGGGAGGATAACTGCATCTCCAGCCATACACAGGGAAAAGAAAGGTTCAGATGCGGATCGCTGGCAAGAATAGGAAACCCCGATTTCGTCCTCTTCCCGGATACGGCCCAGCTATTGCTTCCCAGGTGAGGGTTATACTGATTCTGAGCGATAGTGGTACTGGCATTCAGGAAGGAATAATCGAGATATGCGGGCTTTTTTACAGGGCCAAAAGCTGCACTTAGTTCCTGCCCAGCCCTGTTCATTACAGGCGTCATATGAGGCTGAAAATCGGGATAGAGGTTATTAAAAGTTTCCTCTCCCAGAACAAGGACCAGTTCCGACATGATCATATCCTCTTCATATCCCGCCAGCGTGTTGCCCAGCTGTTTTAGCAACAGCACGCTTTTAAGTTTGGTCCATGGCTCAGGACTATAGTTCAGAAGCTTATATTCTAATGGGAAGTCTCCGTACCCCAAGCGACTGATATAAGCATTCACTCCCTTTGTGTAGGCAGTAAGCGCCTGGTTTGTTATGGAGTCCTGTTCTATCATGGCCAGGGACCTGCGGGCCGCTTCGGGTATCCCTATACGCCGCTGATTGCGGTCATAATCCAGAAAACGGCTTCCCGTAAGTATCTCTGATAATCTACCGGCAGATACATAACTCAGGAAGTCCATCTGCCAGAGACGCAGGCTGGCACTTACATAGCCCTGGGCAAAATAGAGGTCTTCCGTATTCCTGGCATAAATATGCGGTACCTTCCTGTCATCAAAGAATACCTGTACCGTATCTGACAGGCCAGCATCATCAATTGTTATGCGGGCTGCCGAAAGCGCTGTCTCTTTATCGTTCTGAATAACACCGGTAAATGGATTCAGCAGTTTGCCCAATGGCGGTACATTGAATATCTGGGTCGACAATGCAAAGATCAGGATAGCCAATGCGATGAGTGGGAACAGAAAATCCGCTTTTATCTTTTTCATCTCAGTTTTTTTTAAGCTCTTTATAGTTGCGGCACCATCACCATCCTTTTATAATTCTGTTTTATAATACCAGCCAGTTTTTCAGGATGATCATAAATGAAAAAATGATCCCCGGGCAACACTTCATAATCAAATTCCAGCAGGGTGAACCTTGCCCAGTTGGCTATTTTGTCAACATGCAGCTCTTCACTGCCCATCATGGCATACAACGGAACACTCACCGGCTGCTCATCTTTCATATTGTTCCGTTCCGCGATCTCAAAATCAGCTCTCAGGATAGGTTCAAAAAAATCAAACAGCTCTTTGTTCTCAGTAAATTCCGGTGGCACCCCGCCCAGTTTTTTCAGCTCCGCAATAAAATCGTCGTGCGCCAGCAGATACCTGTTCTTATTTTCTCTCACATCCGGGCCTGCGTTCCCGCTAACAAAGAGGCAGATGGGAAACTTTTCTTTTTCCGCCAGCATATTGGTGATCCGCAATGCCAGGTAGGCCCCCATACTATGACCATATATAAGGAAGTTATCTGAGGTGAGCTTTTCCATAACCTGGTTGAAAATATCTCCGGCAGCCTGGTCAAATTCTTTCAGCAGATTCTCTTTCAACCTGCGTCCGCGACCAGGCAGCTCAAGGGGTACAACATCAAAGTCTTTCAGACGGGAGGTAAGGAACTGAAAGGAATAGCAGTTCCCTCCCGCAAAATGCAGAAGAAATAATTGAGGCCTTTTCATATGATTACTTTTTTATGTTACATATCAGTTGAGCATTGACGCCATAGGATCAGGAACCGATTCCCTGACAAGCTTACCATAGTCCATCCTGTATAGCTTATCGGCGCAGTTATAGTATCTGTCATCATGGGTTATGGCAATAATGGCAATGCCTTCTTTCTTCAGCAGGGGTATGATCTCTGTATAGAACTTCCGTCTGAAATAGGGGTCCTGGTCAGCAGCCCATTCATCAATGACCAGTACTGGTTTTTCTTCCATGAGCGCAGCAATAAGCGCCAGGCGCTTCCGTTGACCGGTAGAAAGCTCTGTAGTGGAAAACTTTGTCCCTTCCAGTGTTACCTTTCCTTCAAGTTCAAATAGCCGGATATAATAGTTCCATTTTTCCCGGTTGAATGTCTCCAGTCCAAGCAACTCTTCAAACAGGTAAAAATTACTGTAAACAACAGCGAACGCAGCCCGGTATGCAGGATAATTATCATGGCTGACACGTACGCCGTTCAACCTGATCTCACCGGCTGACGGCAGCCATAGCCCAAGCGTCATGTAGACAAAGGTGGTTTTGCCGCTTCCGTTACCTCCATATATAAAGGCCACCTCTCCTTGCCTGATGTCGAAGTTCACCGGTCCTACACCAAAAGCGCTTTCGTTATCATCATACCTGAATTCCAGTCCCCTGACAGATATACTTTCGAATTCCTCCCGGTTGATATATTTTTCGGGGAGAGGATTGCTGAAGCCGGCCTCTTCCAGCTCATTCTTCAGATCCACCAGGTGATTGGCAGCTACTCTTGCCCTCATAAGTCCCGGTAGTATTACCATAATGGTCTCAATAGCGCCTAAGAGGTAAAGAAGGGTAAATACGAAGCTGACAGTATCTTTGGGTTTAATGTTAAGCGTGATGCTGAAAAAAAGCAGGACAGAAGAAATAAGGATATAGAAAAGCACCTGTCCTGTGATCTGGTTGTTGAGAAAACCCGTAAAGGCGAGTGTATTGCTCCGGTATGCCTCCTTTGCAATAGGATCGATACTGTTTTCATAAATGTCCTTTCCCTTCCGGGGTTCAATGTATATCTCCTTAAAACCGTCCAGTAAAGCATTTGCCTTTGCCACAAACTTATTTTCAAGTACCCTCGTTTTCTGCAGGCTGCGGTTATTCTTTTTAGTACCGATATGGTACACTGTCACTCCCAGCAGCGCTACCCCTAAAGTAATAAGGAACAGCGTAAAGGAAATGGAGGCAAGATATCCAAGGCTGGCCAGCGCCAGTATGAGCGAAGTGGCAAAGCTGATGATGCTCATTGAAGCATCTGTCAGGATATATACATCATTGAATATCGCTGAATATATACGCTCCTTCCTCCCTGACAGTTGCTGGTATCCTGCTTTCAGCACATACGACAGTATCTGCAACCGTAGTTGCCAGAAGAGCGTCTGGGCAAGGTTGATAATGGCGAGCGATAAAGTTCTCCTGATCCATATAAACAATAATATCACGGATGCAAAGATGACGATGTATTCCCTGCTGATGCCGGTAAAATTGCCGGCAATGATAAGGCCTACCACTTTGGTGACCAGGTTGATGAACAGGAAGCTGAACAGCCCTGAAAGAATTCCCAGCAGCGTGTACCTGAAGAATCCCATTTTCCCGATCAGGGGTAACACAATCTTTAATATTCTGCGCATGGTAAATTTTCTTTACTGACGTTATACAATGATCTTCTTTCATACAGCACCTGCTCCAGTAGTGAGTGGTAAAGCGAGGTGATATGCAGGAGATCGTTTTCACTGAATACATTTTCACTACCTATGAATTCCAGCAGCAGACAGTTCCCGAATTCCTTTACGTGTAGCACCAGTGCTGTCTGTATAGTTGGCCTATGATGGTTCTCCGCCAACCCCGGCTCTTCTCTGTATGTTACGTCCCGGAGATAGTCATAGTTATGGTAGTTATATACAACTGTTGAACCCAGGAAAGCAGCCGGCGATATACCGGGAAGCTCGTTGATCAGCTTTCCGAACGGATAGGCGCTAAAGCCCAGGTCATCCAGGAAATCTTCCTGCAGCTCGCGGAAATATGCCGGTACAGGAGTATTACTGTCAATCCTGCTCCTGATAAGCAGGGTATTTACAAAGAAGCCGATCAACCCTGTTACATCCATATCTCCATAGTACTTGTGATGCCGCCCGGAAAGGCGTGTCAGGATAGTAATATCAGCCTGGTTCGTCAATCTGTTCAATACTATGTTCAATACTCCCAGCAGAAAAACGGTGCGCGTAACTTTGTTCTCCTTCGCGAACGCATCCAGGTCTTCCAGCAGGAAGCCTTCAATTAACAGGTTGCTGCAAATGCCATTCTGTTTTGTATGCACGATCTTTTCCCTGGCAGAAAATCTTACTTCAGGTAGACATTCATTCAGTCTTTGCTGCCAGTATTGCTTATGTTTTTCCCCTTCTGCGGACTGCACAAAGCTTTGCTGCCACCTTGCAAAATCGCGGTACTGGAACGGCAATGGCAATATATCAGCTTCGTTCCTACCGGTTGCTCCTGCATACAGCTGCATAAGTTCCTGCTTCAGTATTCCTGAGGAAAAACCATCTGAAATGGCATGATGCATATTCAGTACCACAAGTGACATGCCTTTCTCCAGTCTCAAAACATTTACGAAAAGTAACGGCCCTTTATACAGGTCAAACTCCCTCCGGTGTTCTTCTGCAATGAATTCTGCACACATCTCCGCCGTCATTTTCACAGGATGCTCGCTCACATCTACCTGCCATTCTGCTGCAGACAATACCTGCATGAAAATGCTGTCATTATCCGCAACAAAAACAGTCCTTAATATTTCATGCCGTTGCACCAGCCGGTTCACAGCCAGCCTGAGAGCATCTATGTTTATCTCCGGGTACTCTACATACAATACCATCGGATCTTCCAGTGAAGACCACCCTGAGAAATAACCAGCCATATTATATGATATTCCGGCAGGTGAATCCGCTGCCAGAGCAGGGATTGTATTGACGTTTACTATGGATGTTGTTTCAGTGGTAGCGCCTGATTCCAGATATTCAGCCATTTCCGCAACAGTAGGAAGATGGAACATGGTCTTCAGCGGCTCGTTTCTTCCAAAAGCCTTATTTATTCCCATATTCAGCCTGATCAGGTTAATAGAGTTACCTCCCAGCTCAAAGACATTATCCCTGATACCAATTCCTTCCCGGCCCAGCACCTCTTCCCATATCTTCACAAGAACGTGCTCCGTTTCGTTACGGGGCGCCTCATACGTCGTATCTGTGGTCATTGCCAATCCTTCCCTGACAGGCAGCTTCTTCATATCCAGCTTCCCGTTCGGCGATAACGGCAGTGATTCCAGTTGTACATAATACGCAGGTACCATGAATACCGGCAAGGTCTTGCTAAGTTGCGACCTGATACCTGCAACATTCAGTCCGCCACTACCCACCAGGTACGCGATCAGCTCCTTCTCTCCGTAAGCATTTGTTTTGGCAGCAACTACAGCAGATCTCACCCCATTACAGGCCATCAACGCGTTCTTGATTTCGCCCAGTTCTATACGATAACCGCGGGTCTTCACCTGGTCATCTTTGCGACCAAGATATTCTATACTGCCATCTGCCAGCCAACGGGCAAGATCGCCGGTACGGTATATTCTCTCCCCTGCTTTATAAGGGTTCAAAACGAACTTTTCTGCTGTCAGCTCCGGCTTGTTCAGGTACCCTCGCGCAACACCTGCTCCGCTTATGCAAAGTTCTCCGGTTACACCTGCAGGCACCAACGCGCCCAATTCATCAACAATGTATATTTTGTTACTCACCGGGCGTCCTATCGGCACTTTTGAAAGCATGGGCATCTGCCTGTCTGCCTGGAAAATGACGGAAGAAATTGTAGCTTCTGTAGGGCCATATTTATTGTAGAAGTTAACACGGGAATGCCATCTGTTTAGCAATGAAGAAGGACAATCCTCCCCCGCAGAAATAATTCTTCTGAGAGAAGCGCTATACTCAACAGCTATCTTATCCAATATGGCCGGTACCGCATGCAGATGTGTAATAGCATTCTCCTGTATGAAGGCATTCAATGCAACGTCGTCTATCAGCAGATCTGCGGTGATCACATATAGCGTAGCACCAGATACAAGAGAAAGGAATATCTGTTCAACGGAAGCATCAAATGAAAAATTAGAGGTCTGCAGGATACGCTCATCTCCTTTTAAACGATAAACATCATTGATCGCAATAAGGTAATTCACCAGGTTTCCGTTCTCAATCATCACTCCTTTAGGAGAACCGGTAGAACCGGAGGTATAGATCACATACACCAGGTCAGCAGGTTGATTCACCATTGCCAGGTTTTCACGGCTATAGTTATCTGCTACTGTCGAAAAATGTTTTAAGCTGGCTGCATCCAGCAGCATCTTACAGTTACTGTCTTCCAGCATATAGTCGATCCGCTCCTGCGGATAATCCGGATCAACCGGCAAATAAGCAGCCCCTGATTTCAGCACACCCAGCAGGGAGATGATCATTTGCTCACTACGGCGCATTCTGACGCCTACCAGGTCATTGGGACCTACACGATACTGCTGACGCAGGTAACGCCCCAGCTGGTTGGCCCTTTCATTTAGTTCCCTGTAGGTGAAAGAATTACCATTAAACATCAATGCAACCTGGTCAGGGGTACGTACTACCTGCTCTTCAAACAATGTCATCAACGTTTTATCTGCAGGACGATCATACACAGTGTTATTAAATGTCAGCAGCAGCTGTTCCTTCTCTGCCGGGCTCAGGTAATCCAGCCTGTTTAACGGCATATCCGGGCTGGCTGCGGCAACGGCTAACAGCTGTTCCAGGTGGTCTGCCAGGCGTTCCATGCTGTTCCTGGCATATATGTCATTGTTGTATCCGACACGGATATACAGTTCATTCCCTGTATCAAATACATCAAAGGTGAGATCTACTTTTACTGTTAAATGCTCTTCTCCTTCATAAGCCCCTATTCTCATGTCGTCCTGGCTGGCGCTTTCCTCAATATTATTCGGTTGTTTCAGTACAAGCATTACGTCAAATAAGGGACTGCGGCTGATATCCCTCTTCAGGTTGAGGGCATCGACCAGCTTATCGAAGGGATACAGCTGGTTATCATAGGCATCCAGCGTTACCTGCTTTACATTCTCAAGCAACTGCCGGTAAGTACCAGTACCCTCAAAACGGGTCCTCAATGCCAGCGTATTTACATAAAAGCCTATCTGGTCTTCCAGGTTTGCATGCGCCCTGCCGGCCACAGGACTGCCAACAATAATATCATCCTGCCCGGTATAACGGTATAACAGGGTATTGATAGTGGCCAGCAGTCCCATAAAGAGCGTACTGCCTGTTTCCTGGCAAAGAGACTTCAGTTCACCGGTAAGTTTTGTATTGATACGTCTCTTTATACTACCGGCATTATACGTTTTCAATGCAGGACGTATCTTGTCAGCAGGCAGCTGCAGCACCGGCAGCTCTCCCTCAAATTGCTTCAGCCAGTAAGCCTTCTGATCATCCAATGTATTACCATTCACCTGCTCCTGCTGCCAGGATGCGTAATCCTTGTATTGAATGCGCAGGGGAGACAGCGGGTTCTCTCTCCTGTTCCTGTGCATATGATAGAACAACAACAGTTCGCCCACCAGTATATCCATAGACCATGCATCACTGATAATATGATGGATTACGTGAGAAAATACCCACTTGTTATCAGCAGGCTGATACAGCCCAACCCGCAGCAATGGTCCGTTTGCAAGATCAAAGGCAGTGGTCATATCCTCTTTTACCAGTCTGCGGATCACTGCTTCATTGTCTGCTTCCTCCCGCAGGTCCAGGTATTTGATACTGAAGCCGGACTCCTCTACAGGCAGCACATACTGACGTACTTCCCCATTCTCCAGCTCCCTGAAAACAGTGCGGAGCACTTCATGGCGGGCAATCATGGTATTGAAGGCGGCTGCCAGTGCTTCAAAGTCCAGCTGACCTTCAAAAAAATAACTTCCGCTCATGTTATAAGAGATGTTAGCCTCTTCCATCCTGCATAACACCCATAACCTGTACTGGGAAGATGACAGCGGATAATGCTCCTGTACAGGTACAGTGCTGATCTCCACAAATGCTGTCTTTTTAGCACGCTGTATAAAAGCCGCCTGCTCTTCCAGCACCGGAACAGCAAAGAGGTCCTTTAAGCTGATCTTTGCTTCAAATGTTTTATATACCTGGCTGGCCAGCCGCGTAGCTTTCAAGCTATGACCACCCAGCTCAAAGAAATTATCTTTTATGCCGATCTGTTGTTTACCCAGTATAGATTCCCAGATCTCTGCCAGTTGTTTTTCAGTTGCACTCCGGGGAGCTACATATTCATGTCCGCCAGGCAATCCCATACCTTCCGGCGATGGTAACCGCTTGCGGTCCAGCTTCCCGTTGGGTGATAAAGGCAGCGCTTCCAGCTGTACATAATAACCCGGCACCATGTAAGCAGGTAAGGTCTTGCCCAGGTAAGCCCGCAACACCGATGCCTGCAGGGCTTCACCTCCTACTACATATGCTACCAGCTCTTTCTCTCCACTGCCAACAACCCTGGCTATAACTGCTGCTGCTGTTACTGACTCATGGCCCTGTAATGCAGACTCTATCTCTCCCAGCTCTATGCGGTAACCACGGATCTTCACCTGGTCATCTTTACGGCCCAGGTATTCTATATTCCCATCTGCCAGCCAGCGACCAAGATCTCCTGTACGGTAGATCCTCTCCCCGGCCCTGAACGGATCTGCTACAAACTTCTCCGCTGTCAGCTCCGGTTTGTTCAGGTAACCCCGCGCCAGACCAGTGCCTCCTATACAGATCTCCCCTGCTACGCCCACAGGAACCAGCTGATCATCACTGCCCAGCACATACATAGACGTGTTCCAGATAGGACGGCCAATAGGGATACGACGATCTCCACGCTTGGTGGCATAGTAGGTTACATCCACAGATGCTTCCGTAGGGCCGTAAAGGTTATGGATGGGTACATCCACCCTGTCATACCAGCTGTTCACCGTTTCCACCGGTAAGGCCTCTCCACTCGTAATAACACGGCGGAGGCTTTGCAACTGTTCTGCCAGATCTGAACGGTCTTCCACGGAGGATAGGAACGCCTGTAACATGCTTGGTACAAAGTGAAGGCAGGTAACACCCTCGCGGTTGATCAGTGCTACGATACGGTCCGGTGAACCTATATCATCCTGTTCACAGAGCACCATGCGGGTGCCCCAGCATAAGGGCATCCACAGCTCCCAGACTGATACGTCAAAAGTGAACGTCGTTTTCTGCAGGATGATATCATCTGAACGGAAACCATAGTGAGACCACATCCATTCTATACGGTTGATCACACCACGATGTTCCAGCATACAGCCTTTAGGACGACCGGTAGAGCCGGAAGTATAGATCACATACACCAGGTCTGTGGGTTGATTCACCAAAGGCAGGTCCTCACGGCTATAGTTATCTGCTACTGCCGTAAAGCGCTCCATAGCGCCTGCATCCAGCAGTGTTTTACAACCACTGTCCTGCAGCATATAATCAATACGCTCCTGCGGATGACCGGGATCAACAGGCACATACGCGCCGCCTGATTTCAGTACGCCCAGCAGGGCAATGATCA
Organism: Chitinophaga tropicalis; assembly: GCF_009758205.1. GTDB lineage: Bacteria > Bacteroidota > Bacteroidia > Chitinophagales > Chitinophagaceae > Chitinophaga > Chitinophaga tropicalis. The sequence goes on along the minus strand of NZ_WRXN01000013.1, from coordinate 146,812 downwards.
TCTGCTCGCTACGCTGTAACTGAACACCCACAAGATCATCAGGACGGATATGATACTGCTCACGCAGGTAAGCGCCTAACTGGTTGGCCCGTTCATTCAGTTCACGGTAAGTAAAGGAAGTACCGTTAAACACCAATGCCACCTGCTCTGGCGTACGTGCCACCTGTTCTTCAAATAAGGCTACCAGCGTTTTATCAGAAGGGTAATCATGTGTAGTATCATTAAAGGCAAACAGTAACTGTTCCTTCTCCGCTGCACTCACATAATCCAGCCGGTTCAGCGGGATGGACGGCGCTGCAGCTATAGCTGCCAGCAATTGCCCCAGGTGTGTGCCCAGCCGCTCCATCGTAGATTTTTCATAGATATCACTGTTGTACTCAATGTCAAGCAGCAGGGACTCTCCCTGCTCTGCAAAATTGAAGGTCAGATCAAACTTGCTGATCACTTCTCCGCTACTCTGGTACCCGGCTACATTTATTCCGGCCAGGGAGCGTTGTTCATCGCGACTGCTGATCTTCGTGTTCTGTAATGCAACCATTACATCGAACAGCGCATTACGGCTCATATCACGCTGCAGGTTCAGCTGGTCTACCAGGTCATCAAAAGGATATACCTGGTGTTCATACGCACCTAATGTCACCTCCCTGATATGGTCCAGCAGATCCCGGAAACTCTTATTTCCTTTAAACTGTGCCCTGAGCGCCAGTGTGTTTACATAGAAACCGATCTGGTCTTCAAGGTCTGTATGCTCGCGCCCTGCAACAGGACTACCTATAATAATATCTTCCTGGCCGGTATAACGGTACAGTAAAGTGTTCACAGCTGCCAGCAGTCCCATGAACAGGCTGCCCCCCTGTTCGCGTACCATCCCTTTGAAGTTCCGCGCTACATTTCTGTCCACAGAAACATGCACCAACCCGCCATTATGCGTTTTAACAGCCGGACGGGGCCTGTCCCCCGGTAATGCCAGTATGGGCAATTCCCCTTTGAACTGCTCTAACCAGTAATTCCTGTGGTATTGCAGCTGTTGGCCGCTCAGCTGTTGCTGCTGCCATATTGTATAGTCTTTATAGTGGATACGCAAAGGCGCAATAGCCACCTCTTCGCCCTTAACATATGCGTTATAATAAAGTAAAAGCTCTTTCATCAGTATCCGCATGGACCAGCCATCGCTGATAATATGATGCATGGTATAGGTAAATACCCATTTGTTATCTGCTACCTGGTATAAGGCGGCACGCAGCAGCGGGCCATCAGACAGATCAAACGGTGTGGTGATCTCTGCCTGCACACACCGGCGGACAATTCCATCGCGGTCTTCCTCCTGCCGGAGGTCTGCAGATAATACTTCAAATCCGGTTTCTCCCGGATGGAGGATCAGCTGACGCAGCTCTCCTTCTTCATCCTGCCTGAATACCGTACGCAGGCTCTCATGGCGGGCAACCAGCTTTTCAAAACCATGTGATAACGCAGCCACATTCAGCTCACCCTCAAATATGTAAACGCCTGGCATATTGTAAGCCATACTGCTTTCCTCAAACTGGCTCAGTATCCACAACCTGCGCTGAGAAGAAGATAAAGGATAGGATTCCTGCTTTGGGGTTACAGGGATATCAGTGCTGGTGCCGGACTGCACCTTCTTCAAAAAATCAATAATGGCAGCCTTGCTGGCCCTGAGCTTTTGCAGCACATCTTCCGCCGGCATATCACCCTCAACGCTTATCTTCAGATCTTCTCCATATAAGGAAATGTCAATACCGCTATCCTTAAAATCCCTGATCAGATGTATGATGTTCATATAATAAACGATTTGTTTGAAGCATTGCTTTTCTCTTCCAGCAACAATTTGATGTCATCTATATAAAGTGCGATCTGGCGTATGGTCTGCCTGTCAAAAAAGTCTTTCACCGCCAGGTTGATCTCACATTCCTTTTTTATTCTCCTCAATAACAGCATTCCCTTCAATGAATCTCCTCCCAGTTCAAAGAAATTGTCCTCCACTCCTATTCCTTCCATTCCAAAAAAATCTTCGAACAGTGCCGTCAGCGTTTCTTCTGTTTCTGTTGCAGGAGCTGTGTAAACAGTTGAAAGGCCATTCCGTTCCTGTTTGACAAACACATATTCACGCTGCGTATCTTCTTCCTGTAGTGTGACTGCCACTGCGTCAGCCGAAAAGAATCCACTTTCGAAAGGATCTACCTCTGTAGGGAACTTCACCGGTTCAAAACTGTAGCCAGGCAACGAAATGCGGTTACGACGCTCCTCTCCGTAAAAAGCATCCCAGTCTAAACTTACTCCCGCGCTCCACAGCTGGCCAAGACCATTGTTCAGGTAACGTACATCATCGGCACCCTCCTTCACTCCACGCACAAGGTTCACTACCGGTACATCCGTTACGCCGGGTAAATGCTGTTTAACCAGTTTGGACAATGAAGCCCCGGCTCCCACTTCAAGGAATACCAGGCCTTTGCCCTGCTGAAGTAACGTAGTCACTCCCTGGCTGAACTGCACTGTCTCACGCAGGTGACGTACCCAGTAATCAGCACTGCAGGCCTGCTCCGCACTGATCAGGCCTCCTGTCAGGTTAGACACGAACGGAAGCTCAGGCTTATTGAACGTTACCTGTTCCAGCTCTGAACGGAACGCTTCCAGGATGGGGTCCTGCATCGATGAATGAAAGGCATGGGAGGTATGAAGCTTCACATGGGGTATATCTGCGGCAGAGAGTTTATCCATCAATGAGGCCATCTGTGATGGCTCGCCGGAAAAAACTACCTGCTCAGGGCCATTCACTGCTGCCAGTGAAATACCTGTCTCCAGGTACGATGTGGCCTGCCCGGCACTCATGCCCACGCTTACCATGATTCCTTTCTCAACACTGCCCATCAGCGCTCCTCTCTTCAGTACCAGCCGTAAACCATCTTCAAAGCTGAACACGCCGCTCATACAGGCGGCTACATATTCTCCTATGCTGTGACCAAGCATATAACGGGGTTTGATTCCCATGCCCTGCAATACGCGGGACAGCGAATAGGAAACCAGGAAGATCAGCGCCTGGGTATAACGCGTATCATTGATACGGGTATCTTCCGGTGATGAGGGGAACAATACTTCTCGGAAATCTTCTCCCGTCAGCTTCTCTATGATCGAAAAACCGCGGTCCATTTCCTGGCGGAACACCGGCTCTCCGGCATACAGGTCCCTGCCCATTTCACGGTACTGGGAGCCCTGGCCGGGGAACAGGAATACCAGCCCTCCGTTACGTTCCTGGCTGCGTACAAACAGGCCTTTGTTACGGCTGTCCTGCAGCTGGCTTAACAGGTCTTCACGGTCGCGGTACACCAGTGATTGCCGCCACGTGAAATGTTTCCGCCCGGCCTGTAAGGTATAGGACAGATCTCCCAGGTTGGTTCCCGGCTCCTTCAGCAGGAAGTCCTGCAGGCTATCCAGGTAACGGCCCAGCGATCCTTCTGTTTTCGCTGATACGGTCAGCAGTTTATAGGTGCGTTCCGGATCTGTGGCCTGCGGCGCCGGCGCTTCTTCCAGCACGGCATGTACATTGGTACCGCCTATTCCGAAAGAGCTGATACCGGCGCGGAGTGGTGCAGCATCATTCCGTTTCCATTCCTGCAGATGGTCGTTCACATAAAAAGGGCCTCCGTCAAAATCTATCTCCGGGTTAGGCGCTGTAAAGTGAAGACTGGCAGGTATCTTTTTATGTTTCAGGCTGAGGGCCGTTTTGATCAGGCCTGCCACGCCGGCCGCCGTATCCAGGTGGCCTATGTTTGTTTTTACAGAGCCGATGGCAATAGGTGATGTCTTGTCTTTACCGAAGGCGATATTCAAAGCCTCTATTTCTATGGGATCTCCCAGCAGGGTACCTGTTCCATGCGCTTCAACGTAGCTGATGGTATGCGGCTCTACCCTGGCAAACTTATGCGCCCTGGCAATACATTCCGCCTGTCCTTCCACGCTGGAGGCGGTAAATCCCACCTTCCTGCTGCCATCGTTATTGATGGCGCTGCCTTTGATCACACAGTAAATATGGTCCCGGTCAGCAATAGCATCCGCCAGTCTTTTCAGTACCACTACACCGGCGCCTTCACCGGAAACCGTACCACTGGCCTCTTTGTCAAAAGCTTTACAGTGGCCATCGCGGGAGAGGATCATTCCTTCTTTATAGAAGTACCCGCGCTCCTTGCTGGTCCTGATCGTAATTCCGCCTGCCAGCGCCATCTTTGCCTCTCCCAGCAGAAGGCTTTTACAGGCCAGGCTGACAGCTACCAGCGACGTTGAACAGGTTGTATTAACAGAAAAAACAGGGCCTTTCAGGTTCAGTTTATATGCCAGCAGGGAGGCAAGAAAGTCCTTGCTGACCAGGTTATTGAAAGTGATCTCGTCCAGCTTGCGGTCCCTGTTCCGGATACCCGCATAGAGCTTCCAGTTGGAATCATCTCCTGCACCAACATATAAGCCAATTCCTCCTTTTTGCTGCTGCGGATCATATCCTGCATCTTCCAGCGCCTCCCACACACATTCATGAAAGATCCTGTGTACGGGATTCATGATACTGGCATCGTCCGGTCTGTAGCCAAAGAAAGAATGATCAAATACATCCTTGTCCTGCAGCCGGGCAACAGCGTTCACAAACCGCCCGTCTTCAAAGGTGCTCCTGTCCACGCCAAGTGCTGCCAGCTCTTCTTCAGACAGGAAGCGGATGGATTCTTCACCGGCGGACAGGTTATCCCAGAATTCCCGCCAGTTACGGGCGCCGGGAAAGCGGCATGCCATCCCGACTATTGCTATCTCTAATCCGGTATATTTCTGATTATTCGTCATCTTGTTACTCGTTTAACAGGGAAAAAGTCTCTTCCATGATATCTACAGAGCGCTGGTCTTCTTCTGCCCCGGCCTGCATATCCTGCTGTTCTGCCGCCCCCAGGTACGCTGCCAGGGCCGCAATACTGGGAAACCGGAATGCTGACACCACAGATATCCTGCAACCCAATGTCTTGTTTAACAGCCCTACCATTTTCATCAGCTTCATGGAATTACCACCGAGGTCAAAAAAGTTATCATTGATCCCTATCGGCATATCTCCCAGCACTTCCTGCCATACAGCTACCAGGCATGCTTCCTTTTCATTCCGTGGGGCCTCATATGCCTGGCCGGTGGTAAGTCTTGCATCTCCGGGATCAGGCAACCTTTTCCGGTCCACTTTACCATTCTGTGTCAACGGCAGTGTTTCCAGCTGCACATAATGGTCAGGCAGCATGTATACCGGCAGCGACCGTACCAGGAAAGCGCGTATTTCTGATGTGCTCAGTGTGTGCACTCCTGTTATATATGCTACCAGCTCTTTCTGCCCGTCTTTACCAGCCCTTGCAATAACAGCGGCGGCATTGATACCAGGGTAATCCTGCAGCGCACTTTCTATCTCACCCAATTCTATCCGGTGACCGCGGATCTTTACCTGGTCGTCCTTCCGGCCAAAGAACTCAATATCTCCGTCGGGCAGCCATCTTGCCAGGTCGCCCGTTCTATACATAGCGCTCTTCCCTGCGAAAGGGTCCGGTAAGAACTTCTGCCTGGTCAGCTCCGGTTTGTTCAGGTAGCCTTTTGCTACGCCCGTACCACGGATAAATATCTCACCGGGAATACCCACCGGGCAAAGCGCCAGTTCATCATCCAGGATATATATGCCGGTACCGGAAATTGGTTTACCGATCAGGATACGGGTATCGGGTTCCAGCTCTTTCACTATACAGCCAACAGTGGCTTCCGTTGGCCCGTATTCGTTATATATCCTGATGCCCTGGCTGATGGATTTCAGGATGTTCACCTGTTCAGGAGTTACATCTTCTCCACCTACTATGGCGCATTGAACAGACGTTGCGTGGATGTCCAGCTGCTTCAGTATATGAATATGGGAAGGCGTGAGCTTGATACAGTTTATACCGCTCTCCGGGCTAAAGCTGTGCTCCAGTATGGAAGGCAGCTCCTCATCCTGCCTGTAAACGAATAGCCTGCCTCCCTGTGTAAGCGGACAGAAGATACTCGTTACCGTAAGGTCAAAGGAAAGAGATGTATATAGCCCGAAACTGGCCGGTCCGGTTTCGTTGAAATAATAGCTGTTGGCCCACTGGATATAACCGGACAGGTTGCTGCATGTAACAGTACATCCCTTGGGCAACCCGGTAGAGCCGGATGTATAGATCACATATGCCAGGTGGTCTGCGTGCTGTATCATTTTCATATCCCTGGGAGAATACCCGTCTGCCTCTGCCCTGAAGCGGTTGAGCTCTGCCTCATCTATCAGCACTTTACAGCCACTATCGGAGAGCAGGTACTCAATACGGTCTGCAGGATATGCAGGATCTACGGGCACATAAGCGGCACCTGACTTCAACACTCCCAGTATGGATATGATCATCCATTCACTACGGTCCTGCTTTATAGCAACAAGATCGTTGGGCTCCAGCCGGTATACAGATCTTAGATAGCTGGCCAGCCGGTTAGCCTGTTCATTCAGCTTCCTGTAGCTAAGGGATGTTTCGCCGAATATAACCGCCGTGTCATCGGGCGTTTTATAAACCTGCTCTTCAAACAGGTCTATCACCGTTTTGTCAGCAGGATAAACAGATGCCGCCTGGTTGAATGTAATTAAAAGCTGTTCCTGCTCTGCGTGGTCCAGGTAGTTCAGCTGACTTACCGGCTGATGTGGATTGGCTGTAACAGCGGTAAACAACTGCTCCAGGTGATTTGCCATGCGCGCTACCGTGTCTGCTTCATAAATATCACGGTTGTACTCTATGTCTATCTGCAGGGTATCGCCGGCTTCCACGAAATTGAAGGTCAGGTCAAATTTGCTGACTATCTCTTCCGTATTTCCATATTGCCTGACAATAACATGCTCCATACCCTGCTCTGCGCCACTGTTTCCGGCTTCATTATTCTGCAGCATTACCATGACGTCAAACAGCGGACTGCGACTGGTATCACGTTGAAGACGAAGTTCGTCTACAAGTTCATCAAAAGGATATACCTGGTGCTCATATGCTCCCAGGGTTGCCTGTTTAACGGCCGACAGCAATCCAAGATAACTGTCTTCTTTGCTGAACCGGGTCCTGAGTGCTAACGTATTTACATAAAAACCGATCTGGTCTTTGAGATCATCATGTGTTCTGCCGGCTATAGGACTACCAATAATAATGTCATCCTGACCTGAATACCTGTGCAACAATACATTAACGGCTGCCAGTATTCCCATGAACAGGGTGCTGCTTTCTTCCTGCACAATACGCCTGAGCTGCCGGGTAGGTTCTTTACCTATCTCTTTATGCACAGTACCGCCATGATATGTCTTTATTACAGGGCGGGGCCTGTCTGCCGGTAATTCCAGCACCGGCAGCTCTCCTTTGAACTGTTCCAGCCACCAGGCCCTGTGCCCGTTAAGGATGTCTCCTGCAAGCTGTTCCTGCTGCCATACGGCATAGTCTTTATATTGGATGTTCAGATGGGGTAAGGCTGCTTCCTGCTCTTTGCAGGCAGCATTATAACATTGCAACAGCTCATTCATCAATATATTCATTGACCATCCGTCGCTGATGATATGGTGCATCACGTAACCGAAAAACCATTTGTTGCCGGCTACCCTGTACAAACCAGCCCTCAGCAATGGGCCTTGCGCCAGGTCAAAGGGAGCCGCCAGCATCTTCTGCACCTGTCTTTCTGCCTGCCTTTCAGTATCTGCTGCATCCCTGAGATCATTGTAGGCCAGGCTGATACCAGCCATTTCCGGCTGCAGTATAAATTGCCTGATCTCCCCTGCTTCAGTTTCCCTGAATACAGTACGCAGACTTTCATGGCGGGCTACCAGCGTACTGAGCGCATAACTAAGCGCTGTACGGTCAAGCGCCCCCTCAAACACAAAGGCCCCAGGCATGTTATATGCTGTGCTGCTGCCTTCCAGCTGGCATAGCATCCATATCCTGCGCTGTGAAGAAGATAATGGATAATGCGGCTGCACGGGCGCCGGAGATATGGCCGTAAATGCGCTTTTGCCTGCATTAGCCACCAGGAGCGCCTGTTCTTCCAGTACCGGCTTGGTAAATATGTCCCTCAACGCTATCCTGATATCAAATTCCTTATGTATCAGGTTGGTCAGACGGGTAGCCTTCAGACTATGTCCTCCCAATTCGAAGAAATTATCCGTTATGCTTACGCTCTCCCTATCCAGCACCTCCTGCCAGATGGCAGCCAGCTTCGCTTCAGTTGCGTTCCTTGGCGCTACGTAAGTAGTGCCTGCTGACAGGTCCATGCCCGCCGGATCTGGAAGGTTCTTCTTGTCTATTTTTCCGTTTGAAGTAAGTGGCAGCCGCTCCAGCTGTACAAAATAACCAGGCAGCATATAGGCAGGTAAATATTGTGCCAGGGCCAGACGAAGCGCTGTAACATTCAGCTGCTCCCTGCTCACCACATAAGCTACCAGTGAAGTTTCTCCACGATCATCCTTCCTGGCAAGCACTACCACATCATCTATCTTTTCATAACGGCGAAGTACATTCTCTACCTCTCCCAGCTCTATACGATAACCACGGATCTTTACCTGGTTGTCTATACGGCCAATATATTCCATCTCCCCGTTCTCCAGCAGCTTCACTTTGTCGCCAGAACGGTACAAACGCTCACCGCGATTAAACGGGCTTTCAATAAACCGTCTGGCTGTCAGCTCCTCCCGGTTCAGGTAACCTCTTGATACCCCTTCACCGCCTACATACAATTCGCCGGAGGTGCCCACCGGCAGCAATTGCTGGTGTTGGTCCAGTACATAGCAACGCAGTGTGGGTATAGGCATTCCTATATTACTGCTGCCTCTCTCTATTTCTTTTTCTGTAATTTCTTTAAACGTGACATGCACGGTCGTTTCCGTGATACCATACATGTTAACAAGACAGGTACCGGGATATCTCTTTCTCCATTCTTTCAGGTTCCCGGGATTAAGTGCCTCCCCTCCGAATATCACATAACGCAGCTTCAATGCGGCAGAAGGTCTTGCCAACTCGTGGCGCACCAGGTTATCAAATGCAGAAGGTGTCTGGTTAAGTACTGTCACGCCTTCCCGGCATAACAGGTCTATAAAAGCATCCGGATCTTTGGCTGTGATAGCAGGTACTACCACTACTTTACCGCCATAAAGCAGCGCGCCATACATCTCCCATACAGAGAAATCAAAACAGTAGGAATGGAACACGGTCCATACATCGGTGGGTTTAAAATCATACAGCTGTTTCTCTGTCTTAAAGAGGCGAACAACATTGTTATGTTCTATCAATGTGCCCTTAGGTTTACCTGTAGTACCTGAGGTATAAATGACATAGGCAAGATCACCAGGCAGGTTTACCACCGGCGGATTCACAGCGGCATATTTATCTGCCTGCGCCTCAAACTTTGCCCATTCCACCGGGTCTATCAATACCCTGCATCCGCTGTCTGACAGCATAAAGTCTATACGGTCCTGCGGGTAATCCGGTTCAACAGGCACATAAGCCCCGCCGGATTTCAGTATACCCAGTATAGCGATGATCATCTTTTCTGACCGGTCCAGCTTTATCCCTACCAGGTCATCCGGCCTGATGCCATAAACGGTACGCAGGTATTTACCCAGGCGGTTAGCCTGTTCATTCAGCTCGCGGTAGGTAAGTGTAGTGTCTTCAAATACTACCGCAATGTTGTCTGGAGTAAGCGCTACCTGCTCTTCAAACAGGTGTACAATGGTTTTCTCCCGTGGATAAGCTGTACCTGTTTCATTAAAACCATGCAGCAGCTGCGCTGTTTCCGCCGGCGCCAGGTAAGGAAAACCGCTTACAGCGCTTTCATATCCATTCAGCGCTGCTTCGATAATACCTGTGTAATGCTCCAGCAGTCGCTCTATACGCGCACTGCCAAAATATCTTTCATTGTAAGTGAGGAAAAATTCCAGGTGGCTGCCATCCTTTATCAGCAGGTTAAAGTCATATTTGCCTAACCCGTAGTTCAGCTCTACTATGTCAAATGCATGCTCTTCCTTTTCATAATGTATCATTATGTCGAAAAGCGCTGTGCGGCTCATATCCTTGCCGGGGTTAACATCCAGCACCACTTTTTCAAACGGAACGGCTGCGCATTCCACAGCGCGCTGATAATCCGATGCAACCTGCTGCAGGAGCTCTCTGAAGCTAACGCCAGGTTTCACCTCGCTTTTCAGGGTAAGCAGGTTGGCAACAGGGCCTATAACAGCCTTTACTGCTTCATTGTCCCTGTTGGGGTAAAGTGTTCCGATCACTATCTCATCACTGCCTGTATAGCGGTATAACAATGTATTGAAGGCCGTCAGCAGAAAGGTAAAGGGAGTTATATTACGGTCATTGCAAAAAGCATGGACCCGGGCTGACAACTCGGGTGTTAAGATCTTTTGTTGTTCCGCTGCACTGTAAATATGTATATGCTCGCGCTCGTTATCTGTATCAAGGTATAACACAGGAGCGTCTTTCAGCTTCTTTTTCCAGTAAACAGACAAGGGAGCCAGTGCATCTGCCGGCAGGCCTTTCTGCCATACCGCAAGATCAGCGTATTGTAGTTGTCCCTCATTCGTAACGGGAGTACCACAGTAATGAGCCGTGATCTCATTGAAGAGCAGGCGTAGCGACTGCCGGTCTGCTATGAGATGATGAGCTGTTATTACAAATACCCAACCACCATCTTCAAACTCCAGCAGGTTAAAACGCACCAGCGATTCGCTGTCAATCTCCATGGGCTGTTCTATTGCTGTCAGGCAATGCCTGATCACACAAGCCCTGTCCCGGGCGCTGCCAGCCACGTGCTGCACCTTCAGTCCATCAAAGGTACCGGGGCCGGTTACCTGGAAAGGCACACTGTTCCTGTTCACAACCGTCGTACGCAGGATAGCATACCTGTCAATACATTTCCTGATACTGTCATTGAGCAGCCCGATATCCGGCTTTTCATTGAACCGCACTATCAATGGCAGGTTATGATATACAGGACTGCCCTGGTACAGGTAGTTCTTCTCAAACTGATCAATAAACCATAAACGTTCCTGATGGTGAGTGCAGGCAAACTCTGTTATAGTATCATGCCCGCCTTCTATAAGCTGTGAACCTGTGTTCATGAAAACCAGCTCATCGATGGTCCTCTCCGGAGCTGCTGTTGCAGCTGCCAGCAGCTGCTCAAAATATGCCTCCAGCCGCTCAATGGTAGCAGCATTGAAGAGATCGTTATTGTATTCTATATCCAGCCTTATTGTGTCCTGTACTTCGGTAAAATAAAAAGTAAGATCATACTTACTCACTACAGACTCTCCACCTCCATATCCTTTTATCCGGATATCGCCGAGCGTCTGCTCAGCTTCTCTGCCTATCGCCTCTGCCTGTTGGGTATTCTGCAGCAGGATCATCACATCGAACAATACCCCCCTGCTCAGGTCTCTTTTAAGGTGCAGCTCATCTACCAGTTTATCAAACGGGTATACCTGGTGCTCATATGCTGCCAGCGTAACCTGCCGGACATTTTCCAGCAGTTCACGGAAGGTATGACTGCCGCTGAACTTTGCTCTCAGCGCCAGTGTATTCAGGTAAAAACCGATCTGGTCTTCCAGGTCAGCATGTTCCCTGCCCGCAACAGGAGTACCTATGATCTGGTCTTCCTGGCCTGTATAACGGTACATCAGCACATTGATGGCCGCCAGCAACCCCATAAACAAGGTCCCTCCCTGTTCCTGGCTAAGTGCTTTTATGCCTTTGCTCAATGCAGGCGCAATATACCAGCTTTGTAACCGCCCGTTATAGGTCTTCATTGCCGGACGTTCATAGTCGGTCGGAAAATCTATGACCGGCAGCGTGCCTTCAAATTGTTTAAGCCAATACGATTGATGGGCTGACAGCTTTTCGTCACTCAGCTGTTCCTGCTGCCAGACTGCATAATCCTTATATTGAATACGCAGCGGTAATAACTCTTCTCCTGCATTGCCGGTATAAGCGTTATAGAGTGAGAACAGCTCCCTGATCATGATATTCAGGGACCATCCATCACTGATAATATGGTGCATTACGTATACAAACACATGCCTGTCATCTGCTATCCGGTATAGACCCACTCTCAGCAAAGGTCCGGTGGACAGGTTAAAAGGGGCTACCAGCGCAGCCTGTATCAGTTCCTTTGCCTTGCTGTCCCTGTCCCCTTCTTCCCGGAGGTCCCGGTAATCTACCCTGAACCCCGCCTCATGCGGCAGAAGGATAAACTGCCTGGCCTCATCCTCCACTTCCCGGAATACTGTACGCAGGCTTTCATGGCGGGCAATCAGCGCATCCAGCGCACGGGAAAATGCAGACAGATCAAAGTTGCCCTCGAAAAGGAATACACCCGGCATATTATAGGCCCTGTTGCCATCTTCCAGCTGACTCACCATCCACACCCTACGCTGTGAAGAAGATAATGGGTAATGATCCGCAGTTGCAGCCTTCCCGATATGACCGGTGGCAGCTTCTTTATTTAATCCGGACAGGTATTTGATCAGTGAGGCTTTATTGTCTTTCAATTGTCTGACCAGGTCTGCAGGAAGCGCTGTACCATTGAACTTCACTTTCAGGTCGCTTTTATCCAGGGAAACAGCAATATTATTCCGCTTCAGGGTCCTTAATAACTCTTCCATTATTATCTATGGGTTTATTTGAAAGAATGATCCACTTTGGGTTAATGCTTCGGGAGTTGGCTATATCAGCAATGAGGCATTGTTTTCTTCTACCAGGTAACGGGTCATACATTCATCAACGATCCTGGCTTCTTCGGTTTTCTGGTAGTGCGCCAGTGTTGCCCTGACTATATCATAGTTGGTCTCATTGATGAAATTCTCCGTGATCGAGATACCGCCTTCTTCGTTCAGCACCGCGTGCCACCACCCACTGGGTGTGAAAACAACCTCACCGGGATGCTGTACACATACCAGGGGTTTTGCTTTGCTGAACTCGGGGTATTTTTCCAGGTCAGGGCTGAATGGATTAACATTGCCATTATACAGGTACCTGGCCTGTTCAGACGGATAGAACAACCATAGCTTCCTCCCTGTGATCACGGCATTCCATGCACTGGTATTGAATATATCCAGGTGAAGGGCCGAATAGGTATTGGCAGCTCCTATGAACATCCAGGACAGTCTGAATTGCAGGGGAAGCTTATCTTCCATCAGCTGCAGGCAGCTGATGAAGTAATCGGGAACAGTATAGTCTGCCGTCATATCCGTTTTCAGGTGGAACTGGCAGTTTGAAAGATAGTAAGGGTCATTATCTGTACTGTTCCTCATATAGCTGAAGTATTCGCGGACCTTCATCTGTTTCTTGTCTTTCCTGTCACGCGATCTTGACGCCAGCGCTTCATATTGTCCCATACGGCTCTCAAAAAATTCTGTTGTCCACCGCGTCATTGCATTCCAGTTGTCTGTCATACCTGTTATGAGTACCGGTCTGGATGCAAATCCGTATTGCTTGTTAAATACTGCTTTCGAAGGACTGGAGATCCTTTCTACAGACATAAATTCATTATTGCTGTTTTTCATGATACATGTTTTTTGTTTTTTACCGGTTCAGGCAAGGTTGAATTTGTCAAGGTCATCAGCCAGGCCATCACTGTCAAACTCATCTTCTTCATAAGCGGCAGCATCCTGCGTAATGTAACTTACAAGGTCTTCTATGTTGGCGTACTGGAAGAGCAATGTGACTGTTATCTCCCTGTCCAGGGCCTTGCTGACCAGCTTTGCCAGCCTGATGATCCTGATAGAGTTACCTCCCACTTCAAAGAAGTTGTCTCTTACCCCTATTCTTTCCTTCCCTAATAGTTCCCGCCAGATCTGCACCAGCCGTTCTTCTATCTCGTTCCGCGGAGCTACATATTCACGGCCGCTGGACAACCCCATACCTTCCGGCGATGGAAGCCGTTTGCGGTCCAGTTTCCCGTTGGGGGACAACGGCAGCGCTTCCAGCTGTACATAATAACCCGGTACCATGTAAGCAGGTAAGGTCTTGCCCAGGTAAGCCCGCAGCACCGATGCCTGCAGGGCTTCACCTCCAACCACATATGCTACCAGCTCTTTCTCACTGCCGTCTGTTGCCCTGGCTATAACAGCAGCCGCTGTTACTGACTCATGGACTTGTAATGCAGACTCTATTTCTCCCAGCTCTATACGGTAACCGCGGATCTTCACCTGGTCATCTTTACGGCCCAGGTATTCTATATTTCCATCAGGCAACCAGCGACCAAGATCACCCGTACGGTAGATCCTCTCCCCGGCCCTGAACGGATCTGCTACAAACTTCTCCGCTGTCAGCTCCGGTTTGTTCAGGTAACCCCGCGCCAGACCAGTGCCTCCTATACAGATCTCCCCTGCTACGCCCACAGGAACCAGCTGATCATCACTGCCCAGCACATACATAGACGTGTTCCAGATAGGACGGCCAATAGGGATACGACGATCTCCACGGGCTGTGCCGTAGTAGGTCACATCCACTGACGCTTCCGTAGGGCCGTAAAGGTTATGGATGGGTACATCCACCCTGTCATACCAACTGTTCACCGTCTCCACCGGCAAGGCTTCTCCACTCGTAATTACACGGCGAAGGCTTTGCAACTGTTCTGCCAGATCTGAACGGTCTTCCACGGAGGATAGGAACGCCTGTAACATGCTTGGTACGAAGTGAAGGCAGGTAACACTCTCGCGGTTGATCAGTGCTACGATACGGTCCGGTGAACCTATATCATCCTGTTCACAGAGCACCATGCGGGTGCCCCAGCATAAGGGCATCCACAGCTCCCAGACTGATACGTCAAAAGTGAACGTCGTTTTCTGCAGGATAATATCATCTGAACGGAAGCCATAGTGAGACCACATCCATTCTATACGGTTGATCACACCACGATGTTCCAGCATACAGCCTTTAGGCCGACCGGTAGAGCCGGAAGTATAGATCACATACACCAGGTCTGTGGGTTGATTCACCAAAGGCAGGTCCTCACGGCCATAGTTATCTGCTACTGCCGTAAAGCGCTCCATAGCAGCAGCATCCAGCAGTGTTTTACAACCACTGTCCTGCAGCATATAATCAATACGCTCCTGCGGATGACCGGGATCAACAGGTACATACGCACCACCTGATTTCAGTACGCCCAGCAGGGCGATGATCATCTGCTCGCTACGCTGTAACTGCACACCTACAAGATCATCCGGACGGATATTGTACTGCTCACGCAGGTAAGCGCCCAGCTGGTTAGCCCGTTCATTCAGTTCACGGTAAGTAAAGGAAGTACCGTTAAACACCAATGCCACCTGCTTAGGCGTACGTGCCACCTGCTCTTCAAATAAGGCTACCAGGGTTTTATCTGAAGGGTAATCATGTGTAGTATTATTAAAGGCAAACAGCAACTGATCCTTCTCTGCTGCGGCCAGGTAATCTATTCCCTTTACAGGCACAAGGGGGTTATCCAGTACCTGTTCTATAATGCGGACAAAGTGTCCCTGCAATGCTGCTATCTGCGATTCCGTATACCTGTTGCCGTTATAGCTGAATTTAACAGTGATATCATCGCCGGGCACCACCATGAATGTAAAGTCATAGTTGGACTGCTCAAAGCTGTCGGCAGATAACATAGACAGCTTACCATCATTACCACTGCTTTCCACACTCTCCTTCACCACTTCCTGGACAGGATAGTTCTCAAACACCAGTATGTGGTCAAACAGGTTCCTGCCCAGCTCAGTTACAGACTGAATCTCCGCCAGCTGCGCATAGTGATGGTCCATACCCTCTATGGAGCTTTGCTGTACTTCTTTCAGCAGCTCTCTGACAGGAACATCTTTGCCTGCACGGACGCGTACCGGTATTGCATTGATGAAAAGACCGATCATGTCCTCAATGCCCTCCAGCTCCGGAGGGCGGCCTGACACGACAGCGCCAAATACTACATCGTCTGTATTGTTATACTTGCTCAGCAGTATTCCCCATACCGTCTGGATAAACGTGTTTTCAGTAATACCCAGCTCTGCGCACAAAGACCGGATGGAATGACGTACATCCCCTTCCAGCAGGAATATATGTTCAGCCCCCTTATAACCAGCAGCTGCAGCACCACTCTCCTGCGGCAGGCTACTCACTGTATCATATCCCTGCAGGTATGATGACCAGTAAGCCAGCGTATCATCCCTGTCTATTCCACTCAGCCACTTTATGTAATCCGCATATGCATGCACCTTGTTCAGCACGGGCTCCCTGCCTGCCAGTAGTGCATAGTAGATCTCAAAAAATTCCCTGATCAGGATACTGCTGCACCAGCCATCCATTAATATGTGATGATGGCTCCATATAAAATCATAGGTATCTCCCTTACGCAGCACCGTTAACCGGATCATAGGCCCCTTGTGAAGGTCAAAACCTGCTGAACGGTTCTGCTGTTTATATGCTTCCACAGAGAAGGAATCATCCTCCGTAATATCCTGTACATGGAAAGTGGAGGGCACTTCACGTCTTACCACCTGCAGCAGTTCTTCCCCATAATCCTGGGTAAAGAACGTCCTTAATACCGCATGGCGGGATACCAGACGGTGATAGCTCTCTTCCAGCAGGGACAGGTCCAGGTTCCCTTTCAGCTGGTAACTCATCTCTTCAAAGTAAACCGATGAATCGGGAGATGTGAGCCAGTGATAATAAAGTCCCTCCTGCAGGGGGCTCATGGGATAAATATCTTCGATCCTGTACCTGGCATCCAGTTCAAGCACCTGTTCTATGCTGAGCGACTTGTACGTGAGGTCCACGGGTGTCAGGTGCACGCCCTCTTCACGGGACAAACGTACTACCAGCTGTTCCAGGTGTTGCTGATAGCTAGTCAGCAGCTTATTGATAGTGGATGTATTGTATTGTTGGGTACTGTATCCTATTGACAGGCTCATACGGCCATCCACCACCCTGCTTGTAATATCCAGTACAGCGGTACGGGAAATACTGTCTGCAAATTCATTTCCGCGGAATTCACCGGAAAATGCGAACAGCGCATCCCCTTCATCCGTTTTTACTCCCGAGCCAAAATCGCCCAGGTAGTTGAATGTGATCTCAGGATCTATATGATAATCACGGTCTGCCAGGTAGCGCAGAATACCATAACCAATGCCTTTATTGGGCAAACGGTGCAGGCCTTCCTTTACAGAGATCAGCTGACGGATCATATCATCATTGTGCTGCATGTCCAGCGCAACAGGATACAGGGAGGTAAACCAGCCAATGGTACGGGTCACGTCCGTATCAGATCCTATTTCTTCACGGCCATGTCCTTCCAGGTTGATCACCACCTGGCTCAGGCCAAACACTTCTTCCAGCGCCAGTCCCAATGCTGTAAGCAGGATATCGTTCACATCCGTGCGGTAAGCCTTATAACAGCCTGTCAGCAGTTTCGCCGTGGTACTTTCATCCAGTGTAAGCGAAGCGGCAATTGCATGCTTCATCAGGTTATCTCCTTCCGGGTTGTCCAGAGGCAGTGGTTGTACAGGAAGGGAGGCAATGGATGCCCAGTAAGGTTCTTCCTGCTGCAGGGTTTTGCTGCTGGCATAAGCCTGCTGCTGTTCCTGCCAGTAGGCAAAAGAATCTGTTTTTGCCGGAAGCGTTAGCGGGCTACCGGAAATATATTGCTGGTAAAGACTGGAAAGGTCCTCGAAAATAATACGCCAGGAAACACCGTCTATAACCAGGTGATGAGCCACCAGCAGGATGCGGTCCCCATCAGCACCGTGAAACAGCGCAGCTTTGAACAGCGGGCCGGTTGCCAGGTCTATACCAGACTGGATCCGGTCACAGTGGGCGGCGTAGCCTTCCTTATCGTAGGCGCTTATCACCTCCAGCGTGCAGCTCAGTTCCAGTCCTTTATTTTCCTGTACCCAGCTTCCCGGCGTTTCGCGGTATACCATTCTCAGCGCATCATGATGCGCCATGATCTTGTCAAGGGCAGCCCGCAATCCTTCTTCGGAAACGGGCGTACGGCTGTAAAGCAGTACGGATTGATTGTAGTGATGGTTCTCCGTGGAATAGTGCTCAAAGAAATACCTTTGTATAGGGCTTAATGGTATGATACCTGTTGCCGTATCCTGTGAAATGGTCCTGTTGCTCACGGTCATATGGCCCGCCAGGTCTTCTATAACAGGATGCAGTAAAATATCCCTGATGGTCAGCGTATAATTGCGTTGTCTTAAACGGGATACTACCTGTATGGATTTGATAGAGTCTCCCCCCAGTGCAAAAAAATCATCTTTTACACCAATCTCCTCTCTTCTCAGCACGTCCTCATAGACCGCCACCAGGCAACTTTCTTTTTCATCCCGCGGCGCCACATAGGTAGTATTGGCAGCCAGCATTGCTCCCTCCGGGGCTGGCAGGTTCTTCTTGTCTACTTTTCCGTTTGATGTAAGTGGCAGCCGCCCCAGCTGCACAAAATGAGCTGGTAACATATAGGCAGGTAAATGCCGGGCGAGGGAGCTTCTCAGCTCCGTGGCATTCAGCGGTACTTTACCCACCACGTAAGCCACTAAGTTACTTTCACCCTGCTGGTCCTTCCTGGCCAGTACCACCACATCGTCTATCTTTTCATAACGGCGGAGTGCATTTTCTATCTCTCCCAGCTCTATACGATAACCACGGATCTTCACCTGGTCATCTATACGACCAAGATATTCCATCTCCCCGTTCTCCAGCAGCTTCACTTTATCGCCGGAACGGTACAAACGTTCACCGGCATTGAACGGACTTGGAATAAACCGTCTGGCTGTCAGCTCTTCACGATTTAAATAACCTCTTGCCACACCTTCACCGCCTACATACAATTCTCCACAGGCGCCTACCGGCATGAGTTGCTGATGCTGGTCCAGTACATAGCAACGCAGTGTGGGAATAGGCACGCCTATATTGCTGGCGCCGTTCTCTATCTCTTTCTCCGTGATCTCCTTATACGTAACATGCACTGTAGTTTCCGTGATACCATACATGTTAACAAGGCAGGTACCGGGGTATCTTTTTCTCCAACCCTTCAGGTTACCGGGATTAAGCGCCTCTCCCCCGAATATTACATAACGCAGGTTCAATGCAGCAGCCGGTCTTGCCAGCTCATGGCGCACCAGGTTATCAAATGCAGAAGGTGTCTGGTTCAGTACTGTCACACCTTCCCGGCATAACAGGTCTATAAAGGCATCCGGATCCCGGGCTGTGATAGCAGGTACTACCACTATTTTACCACCATACAGCAGTGCGCCGTACATTTCCCACACAGAGAAATCAAAACAGTAGGAATGGAACATTGTCCATACATCGGTTGACTTAAAATCGTACAACTGTTTCTCTGTCCTGAGCAGACGCACTACGTTGTTATGCTCTATCAACGTCCCCTTAGGCTTGCCGGTGGTACCGGATGTATAAATAACATAAGCAAGATCCCCGGGCAGGTTAACGGGAGTGGGATTAACAACCGGGCACTCATCTGCATGCATCTCAAACTTAGCCCACTCTTCCGGGTCTATCACTACCTTGCATCCGCTGTCTAACAGCATAAAGTCTATACGGTCCTGCGGATAATCCGGGTCAACAGGCACATAAGCCCCGCCGGATTTCAGTATAGCCAGTATAGCGATGATCATCTTCTCTGACCGTTCAAGCTTTATCCCTACCAGGTCGTCCGGCCTGATCCAGTAATTGCTGCACAGGTAGTCCCCCAGGCGGTTAGCCTGTTCATTCAGTTCACGGTAGGTAAGTGTAGTGTCTTCAAATGCTACCGCAATATTATCAGGAGTAAGCGCTGCCTGCTCTTCAAACAGCTCCACAATGGTTTTCTCCCTGGGGTATTCAGAGCCGGTAGCATTAAATTCAACCAACAGTTGTTCCTTTTCTGCAGCTGACAGGTAATCCAGTGTACATAGTGGAGCGGCAGGTTGATCGGCTATGGCTGCCAGTAGTTGTTCCAGGTGGTTTGCAAGCCGCAGCACGGTTTCCTTCGCATACAGATCTGTGTTATATTCCAGCCTGGCATGGATCTCATCTCCTGCTTCAACAAAATAAAAAGAGAGATCGAATTTGCTGATCTGGTGTCCGCCCCCGTTATATTCGCTTATCTGCAGGCCGGCAAGCTGCTGCTTCTTTTTCAGGTAGGCGCTTTCATTATTCTGTAGCACCATTACCACGTCAAACAGGGGGTTGCGGCTTCTGTCCCTCCTGAAATCCATTTCATCGATCAGCTCATCCAGAGGGTACACCTGGTGCTCGTAAGCGCCCAATGTTACCTGCTTAATATGTTTCAACAGGTCCCTGTAACTATCCTGTCCTTTGAATCTCGCTCTTAATGCCAGCGTATTCAGATAGAACCCGATCTGGTCATCCAGGTCCATATGTTCACGACCGGCAATAGGACTTCCTATGATAAAGTCTTCCTGCCCGGTGTAACGGTGCAGCAGGGTATTCACACCCGCCAGCAATCCCATGAACAAGGTAGCGCCCTGCTCCTGTACCAGCAATTTCAGCGCGGCAGTTGTGTGCCTGCTGATTATTTTACTGACAGCGCCACCGCTATATGTTTTTATTGATGGCCTGGGTTTGTCTGTTCTTAACTCCAGCACCGGCAGCTCTCCTTCAAACTGCTGCAGCCAGTAGTTCCTGTGATGCTGCAGCTGCGCTCCGCTCAGCTGCTCCTGTTGCCATACCGCGTAATCTTTGTAATGGATAGGCAGGGGAGACAATGGGTTTTTCCCGTTATTTACATAAGCATTGTAAAACTGTAATACTTCCCTGATAAGGATATTCATAGACCAGCCATCGCTGATAATATGATGCATGGTATAAGTGAAGATCCACCTGTCATCTGCCACCTGCAGCAAGCCTGCGCGAAGTAAAGGCCCGGCGTACAGATTAAATGGCCGTACCGCTTCTTCACGCACCAGGATTTCTACCCTGGTTCCCTGCTCTTTCTCCTGCCGCAGATCTTGGAAAGATATACTGAAAGGGCTTTTCTGCACAGGGTTTATAAACTGGCGCACATTGCCATGCTTATCTTCCCTGAACACAGTGCGCAGGCTTTCATGGCGTGCTATCAGCGTATTAAAGGCCCTGTTCAATGCAGCCTGGTCCAGCTTCCCTTCAAATACATATACACCGGGCATATTGTAAGCAATATTTCCTTCCTCCAGCTGGCTCAGCACCCATAACCTCTTTTGAGAGGAAGACAGGGGATAATGCTCGCTTTCCGGGGCAACAACTATACTGGCAGTATTTTTATCCTTGCTGAGCTTTGTCAGGTATTCAAGGATCTGTACTTTATTATCCTTCAGCTCCCTGATCAATGTGTCAGACAGACCGGCGCCATTGAACTTTACTTTCAGGTCACTTTTATCCAGCGATACGGAAATATTGTTCTCCTTTAATCTCCTTAATAAATTTTCCATCAATCCTAAGTTTACTTTTTAAAAAAGCCGTTAGATGGTATACTAAATGGTGATCGCATTCTCCATTTCCACATCGGTATTAAACCAGACGATCTCATCGATCTTCGCCGCCGCGCCTCTGATAGTGGGACAATGGAAGAAATCTTTCAGCGTCAGGCTGATGTCGAATTCCTTTTTGATCCGCTTCAGCAGCATCATTCCTTTTAACGAATCACCGCCAAGCTCAAAGAAGTTATCTTCCACTCCTATGCTTTCAATGCCGAAGAATTGCTCAAAAAGTACTTTCAGCTTCATCTCTGTTTCAGTTTCGGCTTCTTCATAAATCGTGGACAGTTCCGGACGATGCAGCTTGTTCACTACAGCTGGCGCTGTTGCTGTATCGTCATCCAGGTAGGATGCTTTCTTCTTATTATACACTTCCTCTATCCTTGCTGCCAGATCAGCCTTGTTCTCCAGGATAACAGGAACGCCTTTCACTGTCAGGCTCCATTCAAACAATCTCGCTATTTCCGACGGGTTCAGCGCATGGGCTTCCTTTTCCTTTGCTTCGTTGGTGAACACCATCCCCGCCAGATCAATACATTTCCAGCCCGGCAATTCTCCTGATATGGCATACACGAAGTGGTCCATGAACAGGTTGGCTGCGGAATAAGCGCCAAAACCAAGACCACCTAATACGGTTGCAAGGCTGGAAGTGATCCATACAAAATCCGGGCTGCGGTGCCTGAACAGGTGATAGATATTGCGGATACCCTGTACCTTAGGCCCGAACAGTGTCAGTACCTTCTCAGCGGTCATATCTTCGATCAGCTCAAAGTAGCGGTCATCGATGATCCCCGCGGTGTGAATGACGCCGTCTATCCGGCCCAGGGCTATTTCCCCGTCCTTTACAGCGCGACTGAAATTTTCTTCATCCGCTACATCCACACTATAATATCTCACACCCGGGCTTACTCCTTTCAGGTAATTAAGCCTGTTAAACGCTTCGTTGTCATTGCCGGGAAGGAAGCTCTCTTCTTCCCTGATCACCTTTCTGCCGGTGATGATCAGCTTTGCATTGTGCTGCTCTGCCAGGTGTCTGGCCAGTACAAAACCTACATTGCCAAGTCCACCGGTTACCAGGTAAACGCCTCCGCTCCGGATGCTGCTTTTTGTTTCAGGTATAGGGCTGGCATGTTTCTGGAAATCCTGTATCCAGCGCTGTCCATGACGAATCGCCACAATACGGTCTTTACTCTCACTATTCTTCAGCTCTCCGACAAGAAGATTTGTTACCTGCTCCATATCCTCTTTCAGATCTATATCGATATTAGAACAGGAAGCTGAGTATTCCTGCGGCAGTGCATTTACCAGTCCCAATGCGAGGGATTGCACATAAGCTATTTCTTCATTTCCCAGCACCTTATGCAGGGAGTTAGTTAGGATATACAGATGCTTTCCTTTGAGAGTGTTCTGTTGTAACAGTGACTGTACAAGCCTCACGATATTGAAATAAACCAGGTCCAGATCCCTGTTACCTTCCTGCAGCTCCAGCTTCGAAGGGTCTGCAGCTGCTGCCCAGGCATAAATAATATCTGTGATGACAATACCATCACTCTCCGTTTCATTCAGCAAACGGTTAAAGTTGCCGGTATCAGCTGGATCAATGGTGTATTGTGTATCTGAAAGCTTTTCAAAAGTACTGCCGGCATATACCTCCACTACTTCATTTCCCTGTGCCAGCAGCCTGGCCTTTATGCTGCCGGAAAACTCACTGCTGAAAGAGAACAGCAGGTATACCTTTCTGCCGGTAGCCGCATCTGGCGATGGAAGCACCGCACGTTTCCAGGAAGGATAATATACCCAGTCCTTCAGTTCCCGGTTAATAGTTTTTGCCGGGGTCAGGCCTGCCAGGAATCCACTTTCAAAAGGATCTACCTCTGTAGGGAACTTCACCGGTTCAAAACTGTAGCCAGGCAACGAAATGCGGTTACGACGCTCCTCTCCGTAAAAAGCATCCCAGTCTAAACTTACTCCCGCGCTCCACAGCTGGCCAAGACCATTGTTCAGGTAACGTACATCATCGGCACCCTCCTTCACTCCACGCACAAGGTTCACTACCGGTACATCCGTTACGCCGGGTAAATGCTGTTTAACCAGTTTGGACAATGAAGCCCCGGCTCCCACTTCAAGGAATACCAGGCCTTTGCCCTGCTGAAGCAACGTAGTCACTCCCTGGCTGAACTGCACTGTCTCACGCAGGTGACGTACCCAGTAATCAGCACTGCAGGCCTGCTCCGCACTGATCAGGCCTCCTGTCAGGTTAGACACGAACGGAAGCTCAGGCTTATTGAACGTTACCTGTTCCAGCTCTGAACGGAACGCTTCCAGGATGGGGTCCTGCATCGATGAATGAAAGGCATGGGAGGTATGAAGCTTCACATGGGGTATATCTGCGGCAGAGAGTTTATCCATCAATGAGGCCATCTGTGATGGCTCGCCGGAAAAAACTACCTGCTCGGGACCATTCACTGCTGCCAGTGAAATACCTGTCTCCAGGTACAATGAGGCCTGCCCGGCACTCATGCCCACGCTCACCATGGTGCCTTTTTCAACACTGCCCATCAGCGCTCCCCTTTTCAGCACCAGCCGTAAACCATCTTCAAAGCTGAACACGCCGCTCATACAGGCGGCTACATATTCTCCTATGCTGTGACCAAGCATATAACGGGGTTTGATTCCCATGCCCTGCAATACGCGGGACAACGAATAAGAAACCAGGAAGATCAGCGCCTGGGTATAACGTGTATCATTGATACGGGTATCTTCCGGTGATGAGGGGAACAATACTTCTCGGAAATCTTCTCCCGTCAGCTTCTCTATGATCGAAAAACCGCGGTCCATTTCCTGGCGGAACACCGGCTCTCCGGCATACAGGTCCCTGCCCATTTCGCGGTACTGGGAGCCCTGGCCGGGGAACAGAAATACCAGCCCTCCGTTACGTTCCTGGCTGCGTACAAACAGGCCTTTGTTACGGCTGTCCTCCAGCTGGCTTAACAGGTCTTCACGGTCGCGGTATACCAGTGATTGCCGCCACGTGAAATGTTTCCGCCCGGCCTGTAAGGTATAGGACAGATCTCCCAGGTTGGTTCCCGGCTCCTTCAGCAGGAAGTCCTGCAGGCTATCCAGGTAACGGCCCAGCGATCCTTCTGTTTTCGCTGATACGGTCAGCAGTTTATAGGTGCGTTCCGGATCTGTGGCCTGCGGCGCCGGCGCTTCTTCCAGCACGGCATGTACATTGGTACCGCCTATTCCGAAAGAGCTGATACCGGCGCGGAGCGGAGCAGCATCATTCCGTTTCCATTCCTGCAGACGATCGTTCACATAAAAAGGCCCTCCGTCAAAATCTATCTCCGGGTTAGGCGCTGTAAAGTGAAGACTGGCGGGTATCTTTTTATGCTTCAGGCTGAGGGCCGTTTTGATCAGGCCTGCCACTCCGGCCGCCGTATCCAGGTGGCCCAGGTTCGTTTTTACAGAGCCAATGGCGCAGAACTTATTACCACCGCCTGTACCAAATGCCTCATTAAGCGCTCTTATCTCTATCTGGTCACCCAGTTTCGTAGCCGTGCCATGCGCTTCAACGTAGCTGATAGTACGGGGATCAATACCTGCCAGCTTATGTGCGGCAATGATACATTCCGTCTGCCCTTTTACGCCCGGCGCGGTATAACCTACTTTATGGTTCCCATCGTTATTGGAAGAGGTAGACCGGATAACAGCGTAAATATGGTCCCTGTCTTTGATCGCTTCGCTTAAACGCTTCAGCACTACCACACCGGCGCCTTCTCCAGCTATTGTGCCGCTGGACGCAGCATCAAACGTACGGCAATGGCCATCGGCAGAAAAGATCATACCTTCCTTATAAAAATATCCTTTGCCCTTCCTGGAGGTTACACATACGCCACCTGCCAATGCGATGGTGCACTCCCTGGTAAGGAGACTCCTGCAGGCCAGGTGTACTGCTGCCAGGGAGGTTGAACAGGCGGTATCTACATAGAATGAAGGGCCTCTCAGGTTCAGCTTATAGGACACAAGCGTGCTGATAAAGCTCTGGGCAGTGATCATGTTCAGGAAGAAAGGGTCTACAGCAGACGTTCCGGCCTTGCTGTGAGCATATATCTTCCATGTATCATTACCTGAGGCCCCGGCAAACAAACCGATCTTCCTTTTATCTATCTGTGAGGTATAACCGGCATCTTCCAGCGCATTCCAGCACTGCTCATGAAATACCCTTATCTGGGGGTCCATCAGCGCGGCCTCTTCCGCTGTATATCCGAAAAACGAAGGATCAAAGCAATCTTTATTCTCAAGTACCCCAAAAGATTTGATATACCGTTCATTGCTCAGTACCTCTTCCTTCATGCCGGTCCTTCTCAGCTCATCATCCGTGTATTGTCTGACCAGTTCCCGGCCGTCTGCCAGGTTCTGCCAATACTCCCTGTGATTTGCGCTTGCAGGAAATTGTCCCGATATGCCTATGATCGCAATCTCAAGACCATTGTATTCTTTCGCGGTTGTCATTTAGTTAAATTTAAATTTGTCAAGATCTCCGATTACTTCGTCGCGGTCAAAATCCACCTCAACATAGCTGACAGGCTTCTGGGTCAGGTAATCTGCCAGGTCCCTGATATTGGCATACTGGAACAGCAGGGCTACGCTTATCTCCCGGTCCAGTGCAACACTTGCCAGCTTTGACAGCTTCACGATCTTCATGGAAGTACCTCCCACTTCAAAGAAATTGTCAATAATGCCTATCTTCTCCCTGCCCAGCAGCTCCTGCCAGATCTGCACCAGCTTCTCTTCTATTTCATTCCTGGGCGCCACATACTCAACACCGGTAGAAAGCTCCAGTCCTTCAGGAGAAGGTAGCCGTTTCTTATCTACTTTACCACTGGCATTCAATGGCAGTTCCTCCAGCTGCAGATAATGGTCGGGCAGCATGTATACCGGAAGTGTGCGGCTCAGATGTGAGCGCATATCCAAAGCATTCAGTGATTGCCTGCCCACCAGGTAGGCAATCAGTTCCTTCTCCCCGTCTGCATTAACCCTTACGGTTACAACAGCGGCTTCTACTTCAGGATGCTGCTGCAGCACATTCCCGATCTCCCCGGTCTCGATCCTGAAACCCCTGATCTTCACCTGCTCATCTTTCCTGCCAACGAATTCTATATTTCCGTCAGGAAGCCATCTTGCCAGGTCGCCCGTTTTGTAAATGCGCGCACCTGCACGGAAAGGATCAGGCACAAATTTTTCTGCCGTCAGTTCCGGCTTGTTCAGGTATGCACGGGCCAGTCCGGCACCACCAATACACAGTTCTCCCACAGCACCTATCGGTACCAGGTTGGAATGACTGTCTAAAATGTAAATGCTGGTATTGGCAATAGGCGTTCCAATGGGAATATTGTGCGCATCCGGCGCCTCTCCTTTATCAATACGGAATATGGTGGCACATATGCTGGATTCGGTTGGCCCGTAGGCGTTGAAACAGATGCCATTTTCAGTGAAATCAGCTACCTGCTCATATACGGCCTGTTCTCCGGCAGTAATGAGCTTCCTGAGCCCCCGTATCCTCTCTGTTTTCAGCAGTTTAAGATATGCAGGTGGAATGGTTGCAATATCAATCTCATTTTCAATAATGCACTTTTCCAGCAGCAGCGGGGCTTTTTTAGCTTCATCACTTATGATGTACAACGTTCCGCCCGCCGTGATGATGATAAATATCTCGGAAACGGAAGCGTCGAACGATGCAGAAGCAAACTGAAGCCCTCTTTCTCCTTTGCGGATATCAAAAATTTCACGTTGTGAGAGAATGGTATTGACGATAGTGCCATGTTCTATCATGACACCTTTTGGACGACCGGTAGATCCGGATGTATAGATCACATAAGCCAGGTTGCCAGTTGTGCCGGCAGGAGATAAATTAGCTGTACTGTACTGTTCCTCCTCTCTCCTGAACTTCGCCAGCTCTCCTTCATCGATCAGTAAACAACAGTTACTGTCCTGCAATATGTAGTCAATACGCTCCTGCGGATAGGCAGGATCGACAGGCAGGTAAGCGGCACCGGACTTTAATACTCCCAGTATGGCAATGATGAGCCATTCGCTGCGATCCAGCTTTATGGCCACCAGGTTGTCAGGCATTACCCTATAATGGTCTCTCAGGTACGCTGCCAGCTGATTGGCTTTTTCATTCAGCTCGCTGTAGGTGAGCGTTATACCGTCATATACAACTGCCGGCAGATGGGGAGTTCTTTCCACCTGGTCTTCAAACAGGTCAGTCAAGGTTTTATTTCCCGGGTAACTGGCGCCCGTTCTGTTGAATGTTACCAGCAACTGCTGTCTTTCCACTTCGCTGAGGTAATCCAGCTGGTGGATAGGCGCAGCAGGCTGTTTCACCAGGCTCCTGATCAGTCCTTCCAGGTGCCCGGCCAGCCTGGCAATTGTATTTCTTGAATAGATATCGCTGTTATAGCTGATGCGGGCCTGTATCTCTTCTCCTGACTCTACAAAGTCAAAGGCCAGGTCAAATTTACTTACAGGCAGTTCGTTCTCTTTATAAGTACTGATCCGCAGGCTGTCTGAGCGCTGACCAGCCACTGTACGACGGGTATTATTCTGCAATATTACCATTACGTCAAACAGCGCGCTGCGGCTCATATTACGTTGAAGCCCCAGTTCATCCACCAGGTCGTCAAAAGGATATACCTGGTGCTCATAGGCGCCCAACGTAACATCCCGGATCTGCGACAGCAGCTCCCGGTAACTGTCCGTACCCTGGAAACGCGTTCTTAATGCCAGTGTGTTGACATAAAACCCGATCTGGTCTTCCAGGTCAATATGTTCCCTGCCGGCAACAGGACTACCTACAATGATATCTTCCTGGCCGGTATAGCGGTACAGCAATGCCTTCACTGCTGCAAGCAGTCCCATGAAAAGAGTAGCGCCTTCCTCCTGTACCAGCGCCCTGAGGCCGCCGGTCAGCTCTTTGCTCAGCGCTTTATGCACGACGCCTCCGTTATAGGTCTTAACCGCAGGACGGGGGTTATCGGGGAACAGCTCCAGTACAGGCAGCTCGCCTGCAAACTGTTGCAGCCAGTATTGGCGGTGCTCTTCCAGTGATGCGCCTGAAAGCTGCTCCTGCTGCCATACAGCGTAGTCTTTGTACTGGATACGCAGCGGGGCTAAAGGATCAAGCGCTCCGGCAGTATGCGCATGGTAAAGCGCCAGCAGCTCATTGATCAGCACATTCAATGACCAGCCATCACTGATGATATGGTGCATACCATAGGCGAAGATCCATTTGTCATCCGCCACACGATACACTCCTGCACGTAAAAGCGGCCCGGCAGCCAGGTTAAAGGGACGACCCGTTACCTGGAATATCAGCTGCCTCAGCTTTTTATCCTGCTCCTGCTCTCCTCTCAGGTCCTGGTACACCAGCCGGGCGTCAGTTTCTTCGGGCAACAGGATGAATTGCCTTACACCGGCAATACTATCCTCCCTGAAAATTGTACGTAAGCCTTCATGACGTATCAGTAACATGTTAAAGGCATGCTCCAGCGATTCCAGGTGCAGCTCGCCTTCAAACATATACGCACCGGACATATTATACGCCACACTGGCTTCTTCAAACTGGCTCAATATCCATAACCTGCGCTGGGATGCTGACAGCGGATAATGTGGCTGTACAGGTGCGGCGGGTATTTCTGTGAAAGAGGTCTTCCGTTCTTTTTCTATGAATGCCGCCTGTTCTTCCAGTATAGTGGATGCAAACAGGTCTTTTAAAGTGATCTTTACATCAAACTCCTTATGTATCTGGCTG
Organism: Chitinophaga tropicalis; assembly: GCF_009758205.1. Lineage (GTDB taxonomy): Bacteria > Bacteroidota > Bacteroidia > Chitinophagales > Chitinophagaceae > Chitinophaga > Chitinophaga tropicalis. Next base: position 117,443 of record NZ_WRXN01000013.1, on the reverse strand, counting down.
GCCAGGCGGGTAGCCTTCAGACTATGCCCTCCCAGGTCAAAGAAATCATCCTTTATACCTATTCTCTCCTTACCCAGTACTTCCTGCCAGATAGCAACCAGCCGTTGTTCTGTTTCCGTTACCGGCGGTACGTATGCTACACCTGACAACATGCCCAGACCTTCCGGTGCAGGCAGGTTCTTACGGTCTATTTTACCGCTGGTGTTCAAGGGCAGCGCTTCCAGCAATACATAATGAGCAGGGATCATATAGGAAGGCAGCTGTTGCTCCAGGTAAGCCCTGATATCTGCTGCACTGAGCGTATCATTGCCTGACAGGTAAGCAACCAGTTCCTTTTCTCCTGCTGCATTGGTATAAGGCACAACAGCTACTGCACTAATGCCGTTGAAGGCCTGAAGAGCGCTCTCAATCTCACCGGGCTCTATCCTGTAACCACGTATTTTAACCTGGTTATCCTTGCGACCAATGAACGCTATATTACCATCGGGCAGCCATTTTCCAAGATCGCCTGTACGGTACATCCGCTCGTCTTCCCGGAAAGGATTGGGTACAAACTTCAATGCCGTTAATTCCCGGTTATTCAGGTATCCGCGTGCAAGCCCGGCGCCTGCAATACAGATCTCTCCTGCCACTCCTGCAGGTAATAGGTTACCATGATTATTGACGATATAGATCTGCGTATTGGGGATAGGTATTCCAACGGGAATGCCCTTCTCAGCATCCATTTCTTTTCCGTTCAGCCGGAATATGGTAGCGCAGATGCTGGACTCAGTAGGCCCGTACGCGTTATAATAGGTACCATACTTTGTAAAGGCAACTGCCTGATCTGCGATAGCCGCCTCTCCGGCAGTGATCAACTGCCTGATACGGCTGATCCCTTCCATGCTCAGTACTTTTACATAAGCAGGGGGAAGCGTGGCAATATCGATCTCATTTTCTGCTATATATTGCTCCAGCAGCTGCGGCGTTTTCTTAGCCTCTTCACTGACGATATACAGTGCGCCACCGGAAGACAGCATCAGGAATATTTCCCATACAGACGCGTCGAACGACAGGGAGGCAAACTGTAACCCTCTCTCATGTTGCTGTACATTGAATAATGTTTGCTGAGCATAAATAGTATTTACAATGGCACGATGTTCAATCATCACGCCTTTAGGATTACCGGTAGAACCGGATGTATAGATCACATAAGCCAGGTCCCCGGGTTGTACGACCACGCCGGTAGTCACTGCCGGCGCTTCGATGCTGTCCAGCTGAATGTCTATCGCAAACACAGCGCCTTCGTAATAATCCAGGTCAAATACGTAATCTGTCTGTGTGATCAGCGCTTTGGCGCCTGTATCCTTCAGGATGAATTCCTTTCTTGTTTCAGGATAACCGGGATCGATCGGCACATAAGCAGCTCCCGCTTTTAATGTTCCCAGTATGGCAATTAACATTTTCTCTGACCTGTCCAGCATGATGGCTACCAGCTCATCTTTCTGCAACTGGTATTCCTGTAACAGGTAGTTGGCTAACTGGTTTGCCTTTTCATCCAGCTTACGGTAGGTAAGACTCGCGCCCTCAAAAAACACCGCGGTGTTATCCGGTGTTTTCTTTACCTGGTCTTCAAACAGGCCCAATAATGTATTATGCTGAGGATATTCAACGGCAGAGGCATTGAAGCTGGTAAGCAGCTGATGTCTTTCCTGCGGGGTCAGGCAATCTGTTTCCCCTACTGTCACGGACTGATCCTTCAGGATGTTCTCTATAATACGCACAAGATGTCCGTATAAAGCAGTTACCTGAGCCTCGCTGTAAAGGTTGGCATTATAGCTGAACTTAACCAGGAAACGTTCAGCAGGCATTACTGTGAACATAAAATCATAGCTGGAGCGCTCAAATCCGCTGGTAGACAGCAACGAGAAACTATTGTTCTCTTCTGTACTCTCTACGCTCTGTTTTACCATTTCCTGGACAGGGTAATTCTCAAACAGCAGTATATGATCAAACAGGTTCCTGCCAGGCGCTGTCAGTGACTGGATCTCCGCCAGCTGCATATAATGATGATCAATACCTTCTATAGAGCGTTGCTGCACATCTTTCAGCAACTCCCTGACCGGAACATTTTCCTCTACAGGGATACGCACCGGTATCGCATTACTGAAAAGGCCGATCATTTCTTCCACGCCTTCCAGCTCAGGAGGACGGGCTGATACCACCGTTCCGAATACCACATCGTCCGTATTATTATACTTGCTCAGCAATATGCCCCATACCGCCTGGATAAACGTATTTTCTGTAATGCCCATCTCCGCACATAAAGTCCGGATAGAGCGGCGTATATCACCATCCAGTATAAAGATATTCTGGCCTGCCCTGTAACCGGCAGCCACCGGGCTATTCTCCTGTGGCAGACTGCTCACTGTATCATACCCCTGCAGGTATTTTGTCCAGTAATCCAGCGTTTTAGCCTTGTCTATGCCATTCAGCCATTTTATGTAATCTGAATAAGCATACACTTTGTTCAGCTCCGGCGTTCTGCCGGCCTGCAAAGCGTGATAGATCTGGAAGAATTCCTTGACCAGGATACTCCTGCACCAGCCATCCATTAATATGTGATGATGGCTCCAGATGAACTCATATGTATCTGCATTATGCAGTATCGCTAAACGGATCATAGGCCCTTTGTGAAGGTCAAAGCCCGCTGAACGGTTCTGCTGTTTGTAAGCTTCAATTGAAAATGAATCATCCCCTGTTATATCCAGCACCCGGAAAGTGGACGGTACTTCGCGTCTTACTACCTGCAGCAGTTCTTCTCCGTAATCCGGGGTAAAGAACGTTCTTAATATTGCGTGACGGGCAACAAGCCGGTTGTAGCTTTCTTCCAGCAGGGCCAGGTCCAGGCTCCCTTTCAGCTGATAGCTCATCTCCTCAAAATAGACGGGGGAGTCAGGAGAGGCTGACCAGTGGTAATAAAGCCCTTCCTGCAGTGGGCTTAAAGGATAAACATCTTCTATCCTGTACCTGGTATCCAGCTCCAGCACCTGCTCCACGTTCAGTGATCTGTAGGTAAGGTCCACCGGTGTCAGGTGAACTTCTTCTTCACGGGACAGGCGCTCTACCAACTGCTCCAGGTGACGCTGGTAAACAGTCAGCAGCTGATTGATCGTAGAAGCGGTATATTGCCCGGTGCTGTATTCTGTCCGCAAACGGAAACGGCCATCCGCTATCATCCCGGAAATATTCAATATGCAGTGGCGGCGGATGTTGCCGGAGTATTCCTTTCCACGGAACTCACTGGAAAATGCGAACAACGCATCTCCTTCATCCGTTTTTACGCCGGAACCAAAATCGCCCAGGTAGTTGAATATGATCTCCGGCGCGATTTTGTAATCACGACCTGCCAGGTAATGCAGTATACCATAGCCGATACCCTTGTTGGGCAAACGGTGCAGGTTTTCTTTTACAGCTATCAGCTGCCGGATCATATCATCCTTGTATTGCATATTCAATACAACAGGGTACAGGGAAGCGAACCAGCCAACGGTACGGGTCACATCAGTATCTGAACCTATATCTTCACGGCCATGTCCTTCCAGGCTGATCACAGCCTGTTTCAGGCCAAATGTCTCTTCCAGTGCCAGCCCCATTGCTGTCAGCAGGATATCGTTCACATCTGTACGATAAGCCTTGTAACAACCGGTCAGCAGTTTTTCTGTTGTGGCTTCATCCAGCATGAAAGAAGCAGCTCCCACATCCTTCAGTAAATTGCTGCCATCCGGGTTATCCAGAGGCAACGATTGTACCGGGGTAGAGGCAATGGAATTCCAGTAAGGCTCTTCCTGTTGTAAAGCATCACTACCGGCATAAGCCAGCTGCTGTTCCTGCCAGTAAGCAAAAGAATCCGTCTTTGCAGGCAGCGTTAAAGGAGTTCCGGAAATATACTGCTGATAAAGGCTGGAAAGGTCTTCAAAGATAATACGCCAGGATACACCGTCTATTACCAGGTGATGAGCTACCAGCAGGATACGGTCGCCATCAGCACCATGGAACAATACAGCCTTGAACAACGGACCTGTTGCAAGGTCAATCCCGGACTGTATCCTGTCACAATGTGCATTAAAGCTTTCCTTATCCGTAGCATTTATCACTTCCAGCGTGCATCCTGCTTCCAGTCCCTTGTTCTCCTGCACCAGTCCCTCCGGGGTTTCCCGGAACACCATCCTCAGCGCATCATGATGCGCCATGATCTTGTCAAGGGCAGCACGCAAACCATCTTCTGAAACCGGGGTACGGCTGTACAGCAATACTGATTGATTGTAGTGATGCCTGTCTGTAGTCCTCGTTTCAAAGAAGTGTTTCTGAATAGGACTCAAAGGAATTATACCTTCTACGGTTGCCTGGGAAATAGTTCTGCTGATCACACTCATATGACCAACAAGATCTTCCACAACCGGGTATTGAAGAATATCCCCGATAGTAAGGGCATAGCCTCTCTGTCTTAAACGGGATACTACCTGTATGGATTTAATGGAATCTCCGCCCAATGCAAAGAAATCATCTTTTATACCAATGGGCTGTTTTTTGAGGACTTCCTCATACATTGCCACCAGGCAACGTTCCTTTTCATTCCGCGGCGCCACATAGGATGTGCTGGCAGCGAGCGCAAGCTCTTCGGGAACCGGCAGTTGTTTACGGTCCACCTTACCGTTTGATGTCAGCGGAATGGCATGCAGACGTATGTAATGATGCGGAAGCATATAGGACGGAAGACAACGACCCAACCAGGAGCGCAGCTCGCTCACCTCTACGCCGGGATCGCCGGTAAAATATGCCATCAGCTCTTTGTCGCCCGCAGGATTGGTCCTTACCACCGTTACCGCAGCGCGGATCATATCATGGCTTTCCAGCGCCACAGATATCTCTCCCAGCTCTATACGGTAACCACGGATCTTCACCTGGTCATCTTTGCGCCCCAGGTATTCTATATTACCATCTGCCAGCCAGCGACCAAGATCGCCGGTACGGTATATTCTCTCTCCTGCCCTGAATGGATCTGCTACAAACTTCTCTGCAGTTAATTCCGGTTTGTTCAGGTAACCCCGCGCCAGACCAGTGCCTCCTATGCAAAGCTCTCCTACAACACCCACCGGCGCCAGCTGATCTCTGCTGCCCAGTACATACATAGACGTGTTCCAGATAGGACGACCAATAGGAATACGACGATCTCCACGCTGGGTGGCATAGTAGGTTACATCTACAGATGCTTCCGTAGGGCCGTAAAGGTTATGAACAGGTACGTCCACCCTCTCATACCAGCGATTTACTGTCTCTGTTGATAATGCCTCACCGCTGGTAAATACACGGCGAAGGCTTTGCAGCTGCTCTGCCAGATCTGAACGGTCTTCCATGGAGGACAGGAATGCCTGCAGCATGCTCGGTACAAAGTGCAGACAGGTAATGCCTTCACGGTTGATCAGTGCTACGATACGGTCCGGTGAACCAATATCATCCTGTTCACAAAGCACCATACGGGTGCCCCAGCATAATGGCATCCATAGTTCCCAGACTGACACGTCAAAAGTGAACGTGGTTTTCTGCAGGATAATATCATCTGAATGGAAGCCATAGTGAGACCACATCCATTCTATACGGTTGATCACACCACGGTGTTCCAGCATACAGCCTTTTGGACGACCGGTAGAACCAGAGGTATAGATTACATATACCAGGTCTGTAGGTTGATTCACCAAAGGCAGGTCCTCACGGCTGTAGTTATCTGCAGTTGCGGCAAAACGCTCCATAGCGGCTGCATCCAGCATTACCTTACAACCACTGTCTTCCAGGATATAATCGATACGCTCCTGCGGGTAACCGGGATCAACAGGCACATACGCGCCACCTGATTTCAGTACGCCCAGCAGGGCGATGATCATCTGCTCGCTACGCTGTAACTGCACACCTACAAGATCGTCAGGGCATATATTGTACTGCTCACGCAGATAAGCGCCCAGCTGGTTGGCCCGTTCATTCAGTTCACGGTAAGTGAAGGAAGTACCGTTGAACACCAGCGCTACCTGCTCAGGCGTACGTGATACCTGCTCTTCAAATAAGGCAACCAGTGTCTTATCAGAAGGGTAATCATGCGCAGTATCATTAAAGGTCAGCAACAGCTGCTCTTTCTCTGCTGCATTTATAAAATCCAGTTCCTGTACGGGGCAGCCTGCATTGGCAGTAGCTGCACGCAACAGCTCCTCCAGGTGGTTGCCCATACGCTCAATTGTAGCTACATCGTACAGGTCACTATTGTAAACTATATTCAATTGCAGGCCATCTTCTGCCTCACCAAACTCGAAGGTGATATCAAACTGGCTCACCATCTGTTTCAGTCCCTCATAGCCTGTTATCGCAAGTTTGTCAAGCTGCTGCGCTTTTGTATGCTCACTACCTGCATTCTGTAATATCACCATCACATCAAACAGGGGAGAACGGCTTGTATCCCGGCGCAGGCCCAGTTTCTCCACTATTTCGTCAAAGGGATACAGCTGGTATTCATAAGCATTCAGGGTAGTCTGTTTTACCTGCTCCAGTAATTCCCTGTAGCTGCTTTCTCCTTTAAAACGTGTTCTTAAGGCCAGCGTGTTAATATAGAAGCCTATCTGTCCTTCCAGGTCTACATGGTCCCTGCCGGCAATAGGGCTGCCAATAACAACATCCTCCTGGCCTGTATAACGGTATATCAATGCTTTTACTGCTGCCAGCAATCCCATAAACAGCGTGCTGCCCAGTTCCTGTGTCAGCGCTTTCAGGCTGCGGGTAAGCTGGATATCGATTTTCCTTCTTACTGAAGCTCCGTTATAGGTCTTCACCGCAGGGCGTGGCCTGTCGGGGATCAGCTCCAGTACCGGCAGCTCCCCGTCAAACTGTTTTAACCAATACTCCTGGTGTTGACGCAAAGCATCTCCGCTCAGTTGCTCCTGTTGCCAGGCAGCATAATCCTTGTACTGGATACGCAGCGGCTGCAATGACTCAGGTTCACCTTTTGCACGGGCATTATATACCTGCAACAATTCCCTGATGAGCACATCCATAGACCATGCATCGCTGATAATGTGATGCATGGCATATGCAAAGACCCATTTATTGTCCGCAACCTGGTATAGGCCTGCACGTACCAGCGGACCGGCAGCCAGGTCAAAAAGCTGACCGGCTATCTCTGCCACCAGTTGTTGTCTTACCTGTTCATCCTGCAACCGCAGATCTTCGAAGCTGATATCAAACCCTGTCTGCTCCGGGGAAAGAATGAGCTGGCGAACACGCCCTTCCTCATCTTCCCTGAACACAGTGCGAAGAATTTCATGACGGGCGATCAGCACATCGAAAGACTGTCTGAATACATCTGTATCCAGACTGCCTTCAAAAACATATGCCCCGGATATATTATAGGCTGCATTCCCCTGGTCATACTGGCTCAGTATCCACAACCTGCGCTGTGAAGAAGATAAGCTATAATCTTTAGCAGCAGCAACGGGCTCTATCCTGCTGAAATGTTGTTTACGTCCCTTCCCGTTATCTTTCAGGAAATTCAGCAATGCCGGTTTAAGTTCCCTGATCGTATTCTTATCCTCTTCAGATAAGGAAGATACATTACCGGTTATTTTCAGCTGTTCATTAAATTCCTGGATAAATACCCCCCTGCCCCTCAGATCAATGATGAATTCCAATATATCTTTCATCTTAAAAAGTTGTTTATAATTATGCAACCAAAGAGTTATGTTCCATGATAACACTGTTGTCCAGTGCAAGTACTTCTTCCGCCAGCATACTCAATCCTGTTCTGAGTTCAGCTTCAGGGATAGTTAGTGCCGGCAGCAACTTGATCACCTGTTCATTGTTACCGCAGGTTTCTATGATCATTCCCTTGCCGAACAGGTTAGAGGATATTTTCCTGGCAATGGCACCTGATGTAAATTCAAGCCCCCATATCATGCCCGTACCCCTCACAGCCACCACATGTTCCGAAGCTTCTGCCAGTTGTTCCAGCTGCCGCTTTACAATAGCTGCATTCTGAGCGGTGGTCTTTTCCTGCGAATTGTCTTTCCAGAATTCCAGCGCTTCAGTAGCTGTACAAAGGGCCATGTTATTTGAACGGAAAGTACCGTTATGCTCACCGGGCTTCCATACATCCAGCTCCGGCTTCATCAGCAGCAGGGATAATGGCAGGCCGTAACCGCTGATAGATTTAGACAGCAGCACAATGTCAGGAACAATGCCTGCCCTTTCAAAACTGAAGAAATAACCCGCTCTGCCGCAACCAACCTGTATATCGTCCGCAATAAGCACGATCTCATTTTCCCGGGTAAATCTGCGCAGGTCCTGCAGCCATTTGTTGCTGGCTACATTTACACCTCCTTCAGCCTGTATAGTTTCCAGGATGATCGCAGCAGGCAATTCAACGCCTGTTCCCCTGGTAAGGATCATTTTTTCCAGGTATTCCATTGTGTCCACCCCTTCGCCAAAGAAGCCATCGTAAGGGAAGAAAATAACGTCCTGGGCAGGGTTCACTTTATGCTTTTCCTCACGGCTGCCGGATAATGCAAGGGAAGTAGCCGTCATTCCATGAAAGGAATGAGTAAAGGAGATCACCTTCCTTCTCCTGGTTGCCAGCCTGGCCAGCTTTACAGCGGCTTCGACCGCGTTGGTTCCTGTAGGACCGGTAAACTGTACTTTGTAATTCAGATCACGTGGTTGCAGGATGATGCTTTCAAATCTTTCCAGGAATCTGTCCTTTACTGCGCTGTTCATATCCAGGCAGTGCACAACAGCATCTTTCTCCAGGAAAGAAAGCAGGGCCTGTTTCAACCTGGGGTTATTGTGTCCGTAATTCAGGGCGCCGGCGCCGCAGAAAAAGTCGAGATATTTGTTTCCTGCAACATCGGTGATCTTACTTCCTTCGCCTGATTCGAAAATGGCGGGAAACTGTCTGGCATAACTATTTACGTTGGATTCGTTTCTCATTTTATTCAGTTTAATTTTTTATAAGCGGGTTTAAAAGATGAGTTCATCTGTTGTTTCAGGAATAGCTTCTTCCTGCAGGGTTAAGAAGGCATCAATGTATCTGGAAAGCACTTCTATATATGGGTCTTTAAAGAATGTTTCAATACTTATCTTCACATCAAACTGTTCTGATATCCTGGCTAACACGCGCATCAGCTTCAGGCTGTGGCCACCCAGCTCAAAGAAATTGTCCTTTATACCTATCTCCTTCCTGTCCAGCACTTCCTCCCAGATCTGCACAAGCTGCTTTTCCGTTTCATTACGTGGCGCTACATATTCCACACTTGCAGACATACCTAATCCTTTGTGAGACGGCAGGCGTTTCCTGTCTATCTTTCCGTTTGGAGTAAGCGGCAGTTCTTCCAACTGCACATAATAGTTGGGGATCATATATGCCGGCAGGTTCCGGTTCAGGTAAGAACGTATATCCGATACGTGCAGCTCATTCCTTATCACCAGGTAGGCGACCAGGTCTTTCTCTCCGCCGTTCCCTGTCTGTACTGCGGCAACAGCAGCTTCCACCTCAGGATGCAACAACAACGCGCTTTCAATCTCTCCCAGCTCCACACGATAGCCACGTATTTTCACCTGGTCATCTTTTCTGCCCAGGAATTCAACATTGCCATCGGGCAACCATCTGCCCAGATCACCTGTCCTGTACATTCTTTCTCCTGCCCTGAAAGGATTGGCTGTGAATTTCTCTGCTGTCAGCTCCTCCCTGTTCAGATATCCTTTGGCTACGCCTGCTCCACCTATACAGATCTCACCGGCAATACCAACAGGCTGCAACTGGTCTTCGTTATTAAGTATGTAAAAACTGCTGTTCGGAAAAGGTTTTCCTATAGGGGTTGAATGATATGCTCTGATTACAGCACCGGGACCGGCTTCATAATAAGAGGAGTCAATGGCGGCCTCTGTTGCGCCATAACTGTTGATGATCCTCAGCTGATCTCCTACCCTGTCCACCAGCTTTTTATAAGCTGTTATATTCAGCGTGTCTGAGCCGAATATCAGCAGTTTCATAAAATCCAATGGTTGGTTATTATCCAGGATATAATCCATCAGCGGCAGTAATACACCCGGCGGACTTTCCAGTATTGAGATCCGGTGCCGCTCCATCATGCTGTACAGGCTTTCAGGGTCCAGTTTTACATCATTAGGGCAGATCACCATTTTACCACCTGTAAGCAGTGAGCGACAAACATCTCCCATAAACACATCAAAGGAATGGCTTGCCATCTGCAGCAGGTTTACGCGGATGTTATCCAGCCCGTAACTGCGTCTCCATCCCTCAGCTATGTTGACCACATGCTTATTGGCTACCATTACCCCTTTAGGCCGCCCGGTAGAGCCGGAGGTATAGATCACATATACCAGGTCATCCGGCTGCGTAGTACGCACGGGATTGGTATTGCCGTATTCCTCCGCTGTCTGCATAAAATGACGCAGCAGTTCCTCATCCACGACCAGTTTACAGTTGCTGTCCGCAAGCATATAGTCTATCCTGTCCTGCGGATAGCCGGGATCAACAGGTACATAAGCAGCTCCTGTTTTCAGAACGGCCAGCGTGGCGATGATCATCCATTCACTGCGCGCCAGCTTAATGCCAGCCAGATGGTTCGGCATAAGCCTGTAATTCGCGCTCAGGTAACCTGCCAGCTGGTTAGCCCGCTCATTCAGTTCATGGTAGCAAAGCTCCGTTTCACCAAATACCAGTGCCATATGATCAGGTGTTTTCTCTACCTGCTCTTCAAACAGGTCAATTACCAGGCGATCTTTGTTATATAAAACGGTAGTATCATTGAATGTTTCCAGCAGTTGCCGCTTCTCTTCATCACTGACATAATCAAACCGGCATAAAGGCATGGAAGGATTGGTAATAATGTTTTGCAGCAGCAGCTCCAGGTGAACCGCCATACGTGATACCGTTTCTTTCTCAAACAGATCACTGTTATACTCTATGCTGACCTGTATCTCCTCTCCTGCTTCCACAAAATCAAAAGACAGGTCAAACTTGCTGATCGGTGTATTACTCCATTCATATTTTGCAATGGTCAGTCCATCCGGACGTAGTGCGTTCGTATCATGTGTACGGGTATTGTGTAATGTCACCATGACATCAAACAGGGCATTACGGCTCATATCCCGGTGCAGTTTCAGCTCGTCCACCAGGTCATCGAACGGATACAGCTGATGTTCATAAGCATCCAGTGCTACCTGCTTTACATTCTCCAGCAGCTTATAATAGCTGTCATTACCGTCAAAACTGGTCCTTAATGCCAGTGTATTCAGGTACAGTCCTATCTGGTCTTCCAGATCAGCATGTTCCCTGCCGGCTACCGGGCTGCCGATAATAATATCATCCTGCCCGGTATATCTGTACAACAACACATTCACGGCTGCCAGCAGCCCCATGAACAATGTGCTGCCCTGCTGCCGGGTCAGCGTCTTTAAGCCTGTACTTGCAGAGGCGCTGATCTTACGCTGTACCAGTCCGCCGTTATAGGTCTGTATAGCAGGACGGGGCTTATCAGCAGGCAATTCCAGCACCGGCAACCAACCGGAAAACTGTTTCAGCCAGTATTCCTTATGTTCTCTGAGCAGCTCTTCTCCCTGTTGCTGTTGCCAGGTAGCGTAATCCTTGTATTGTATGCGCAGGGGAAGCAAAGGGTTTTCCTGCCTGCCGGTAGAAGCATTGTAGAGCATCAGGAGTTCCTTCATCAGCACGTTCATAGACCAGCCATCGCTGATAATATGATGCATCACATAAGTGAACACCCATTTATTGTCAGCAATACGATACAGGGAAGCCCTGAGCAGAGGTCCTGCAGCCAGATCAAAATGCTGCGTGAAATCCCGTTGTATCAATTCATTTATCTTCCTGCCCCTTTTCCTCAGGTCTATCGTATCGATATGGAAAGGCATCTGTCCGGGTGAAAGGATAAACTGCCTGACATTACCCTTTTCATCTTCCCGGAAAACTGTTCTCAGTATCTCATGACGCGCTATCAGCCATTCAAAGGAAGCTGTAAATGCGTAACTGTCCAGCTCACCTTCAAAGATGAAGGCGCCTGGCATATTGTAGGCAACGTTGCCGTTTTCAAACTGGCTCAGCACCCACAAGCGGCGTTGAGAGGAAGAGAGTTCATAGTAAGGTTGCTCCGGTGCAACAGGTATAGCGGTAAAGGACGTTCTCTGCGCCTGCCGTATCAGCATAGCCTGCTCTTCCAGCACAGGTTTGGTGAACAGGTCCTTCAACGCGATCTTTACGTCAAAGCGTTTATGTATCTGGCTGGACAACCGGGTTACTTTTAAGCTGTGACCACCCGCTTCAAAAAAATTGTCTTTTATTCCTATCTGCTCTTTACCCAATATATCCTGCCATATATTTACCAGCGTCTCCTCTGTCTCATTCTGGGGAGCCACATAGGTAACACCGGTTGAAAGACTGTCCTTCCCCGGAGCCGGCAACCGCTTCCTGTCTACCTTACCATTTGCGTTAAGTGGCAGCTCATCCAGCTGCATAAAGCAGGAAGGGATCATATAGGGTGGCAGCTTATCACCCAGGTAACTGCGCAGGGTGTCTGCGTTTAATGATTGTTTGTTTACCAGGTAAGCCACCAGTACCTTTTCCTTGTTAGCTTCTTCAAAGGCGTTCACCACCACCGCCTCCATCTCAGGGTAGCGCAGTAATGCGCTTTCTATTTCGCCCAACTCAATGCGATAACCGCGGACCTTTACCTGGTTATCTCTTCTGCCAATAAATTCAAGTGTACCATCAGGCAGCCACCTGCCAAGATCTCCTGTCCTGTACATCCTTACCTGCTCTCCCGGACGGAAAGGATCTATGGTAAAGCTCCTGGCAGTACGCTCCGGATCGTTCAGGTAGGCTCTGCCCACCCCAATACCGGACACGCATATCTCTCCTTCTGCTCCTATACCACATAGCATTCCGGCATTGTCCAGGATATATATCCGTATATTCCGTATAGGCTTGCCTACAGGAATATTATCCGAATCCGGCACACGGTCCATAATATGAAGGGTAATATCGTCAGCCGCTTCTGCGGGGCCATATGCATTCACTACTTTTTTATCAGGGAAAGCATCGAACCAGCGACTCAGTACCGGCCGCGTTACGGCTTCTCCTGTTACCAGCATATAGGATAACCTGCTCAGGTCACCTGCGTTCCCCTCATCAATTATATCCAGCAATACTTTCAGATAACTTGGCACTACCTGTAGTATAGTGATCCTTTGTTTTTCCAGGCTTTTCAGGAATGCCGCAGGGTCCAGTATTTCCTGCTGGGAGTACATCACTGTAATGCCACCCGTAATAAGGGCGTTCAGCAGCTGCCATACAGATATATCAAAAGTAAATGAAGCGATCTGCGCTATCCGGCTATCTGCGTCCAGCTCCAGTTCTTCTGCCATGGCCACCAGGTGGTTAAGCATGCCTGCATGCTCTATCATTGCTCCTTTTGGGCGGCCGGTAGAACCGGAAGTGTAGATCACATAGGCAAGGTTGTTTACACCGGCAGTAATCGGCGGGTTAACACTTGTATAGAGGTCTGCGGTTGTTCTGAATCTCTCCAGCTCCTGCTCATCTACCAGCACTTTGCTGTTACTGTCTGACAATATATAATCAACCCGTTCCTGCGGGTAGTTTACATCCAGTGGTATATAACCGGCGCCTGCTTTCATGACACCCAGGATGGCTACCAGCATCCATTCACTCCTGTCCAGCTTAATGCCTATAAGGTCATCTGCCTGCACATCATAGTTTGTTCTCAGGTAGTCTGCCAGCTGGTTGGCCCTTTCATTCAACTCACTATAGCTGAGGGTCACATCCCCGAAGATGATGGCTGCATTGTCCGGGGTTTGCCGTACCTGCTCTTCAAACAGGGTGATAAAGGTAGTATCCTCCGGAAATGTCACATCTGTATCATTGAAACCGGTCAGCAGCAGTTGCTGCTCTGCCATAGTCAGGTAATCAATCCTGCCAACAGCGATATCCGGTTGTGCTGTCACCGTGTCCAGCACCTGTTCCAAATGACCTGCTATCCGGGACACTGTAGCACTATCGAAAAGATCACTGTTATATTCGATCTTAGCACGTATCTCTCCGTTATTTTCTACGAAGTAAAATGAGAGGTCAAACTTGCTGACCTCATGTTCCTCGCCTTTATATTCACTTACCCGCAGGTCTGTTAAATCCTGCTGTTGTCTGAAAGAAACACTATCATGGTTCTGCAGTATCACCATTACGTCAAATAAAGGACTGCGGCTCATATCCCTTGGCGGGTTCAGCTCATCCACCAGTTCGTCGAACGGGTACATCTGGTGCTCATAAGCGTCAAGCGTTACCTGCTTTACTTTTCTCAGCAGCTGCAGGTAACTGTCTGCCGGACGGAGCTGCGTTCTCAATGCCAGGGGATTGATATAAAAACCTATCTGGTTCTCCAGTTCAATATGATCTCTCCCGGCTACCGGGCTGCCAACAACAATGTCCTCCTGTTGTGAATACCTGTGCAGGAGTGCTTTTACGGCTGCCAGCAAGCCCATAAACAGGGTACTTCCTTCCTGCTGCAGCAGTTGCTTCAGGCGTCCGGTCAGCTCTCTGCCAATCACTTTATAAATAGCGCTTCCGTTATATGTTTTTACTGGAGGTCTGCTCCTGTCTGCCGGTAATATCAGCACCGGCAGCTCGCCTTCAAAACGTTCCAGCCAGTATTCCCTGTGCGTTTGCAAGGCCGTTCCTCCCAGCTGTTCCTGTTGCCATACGGCATAATCTTTATACTGGATACGCAACGGCGCAGGAGTAACAACAGTTCCGTTCACAGCTGCATTGTAAGAAAGCAGCAGCTCTTTAAGCAGCACACTCATAGACCAGCCATCACTCACAATATGATGCATACCATAGTAAAACACCCATTTATTGGCCGCTACCTGGTATACCGTTGCACGTACAAGCGGACCGGAAGCAAGATTAAAAGGACAGGAGGCAGCAGCTGCAATCAGCTCCCTGAGCCTGGCTTCCTGTTCTTTCTCATCGCTGATATCCTTATAATCTATACTAAACCTGACCTGTTCCTGCTGCAGGATCACCTGTCCCACCTCTCCCTGTTCATCTTCACGGAACACAGTGCGCAGACTCTCATGACGGGCAATCAGCGTATCAAAAGAAGCCTGCAGGGAAGCCATATCCAGCTTACCCTCAAAAACGTACACCCGCTGCATATTAAAGGCCACGTTATCTTCATCAAACTGTCCCAGCATCCATAAGCGGCGCTGTGTGGCAGACAGCGGGTAAAATGCACGCTCTTCCACAGGTGCAATAGAAATAAAAGATGTTTTCTTCCCTTCCTGTATCAGTTGCGCCTGTTCTTCCAGGACTTCATTGGCAAAAAGCGCCCTCAGAGGTAGTCTTACCTCGAAGACCTTGTGTATATGCGTTACCAGGCGGGTAGCTTTTAAACTGTGTCCGCCCAGCTCAAAGAAATTATCTTTTACACCGATCTGTTGTTTGCCTAGTATGGTCTCCCAGATCTGTATCAGTTTTTCTTCAGTCTCATTCCGGGGAGCAACATATGCTACCCTTGCATCGATAGCCAATCCGTCAGGCTCAGGCAATTTTCTGCGGTCTACCTTCCCGTTGGCTGTCAACGGAATTGCGTCCAGCTGCACATAATGATGCGGCAGCATATATGATGGCAGACTCCGGCTTAACCAGCTTCGAAGCTCACTTACCTGCAAACCTGCATCTCCCGAAAAATAGGCGGCCAACTCCTGCTCCCCCGTATCATTGGTCCTTACAACGGCAACCGCAGAACGGATCAGGGCATGGCTTTCCAGTGAACGGGCTATCTCTCCCAGCTCTATACGATAACCACGTAGCTTCACCTGATCATCCTTACGACCCAGGTATTCTATACGGCCATCCGGCAGCCAGCGGCCAACATCTCCGGTACGATACATCCGCTCGTTTTCACGGTAAGGGTTCACCACAAATTTTTCTGCTGTCAGCTCCGGCCTGTTCAGGTAACCACGGGCTACTCCCGCACCACTGATACAGATCTCACCGGGTATACCTATACCACACAGCTGGTCCTGTTTATCCAGGATATATACCTCACTGCGACAGAACGGAGCGCCTAATGGTATACGTCCTTCAGGCATTACTTCATGGATCAGTTTACCTACCGTGGTTTCCGTTGGTCCATAGTGGTTATATACAC
The DNA here is from genome assembly GCF_009758205.1 of Chitinophaga tropicalis. Classification (GTDB taxonomy): domain Bacteria; phylum Bacteroidota; class Bacteroidia; order Chitinophagales; family Chitinophagaceae; genus Chitinophaga; species Chitinophaga tropicalis. Next base: position 101,163 of record NZ_WRXN01000013.1, on the reverse strand, counting down.
GGCAGGTACTGTTCACAGAACGGATCTGTGACAACACATCTGCCGTCAGTGACTCACCTCCGAATATCAGACAGCGCGCCGGCACAAAACAGCCGGCTTCATCTGACAGAGCTTTCCAATGCGAAGGAACGATCTTGATGCAATCAAGCGCTGCCCTTCGCATTCTTTCCGCATCCAGTTGCGAAGTGCCAGGGAAAATATGTAACGTGCCTCCTACCAGCAAGGCAGGATAAAGTACTGTATTACCAAGGTCTGCGGCAATGGTCGACAACAGGCCGAAATGACGGCACTCACTTATATTCGTCCTGGAAAGTACGCCCAGGCAATAGTCCGATAAAGATCCGTGGCTGATCATCACTCCTTTAGGCTGACCGGTAGAGCCTGAGGTATAGATAACATAGGCAAGATCATCACCCGCTATGGCAAATGCAGGATTATCTGCTACATGTGGCAGCTCGTCCAGCTGCCGGTCCATTTCAAATAAAGTACCATTGTAACCGGTGGCCAGTGATCTGTACTCACTGTTGGTCAGCAGTACTTCCACGGCCGTGTCTTCCAGCAGAAAGCTGATACGCTGCTGCGGGTATTCAGGGTCTATCGGTACATATGTGCCACCTGACTTCAGCACCCCCAGTATCCCAACTATCATATCTGCCGAACGGTCCAGCAGAATGCCCACCAGGCCATCAGCATCTATACTCTGCTCATTACGCAGGTAACAGGCCAGCCTGTTGGCCCGTTCATTTAGCTCACGGTAAGTAAGCGATTCTTCATCATATACTACAGCCTTTCTGTCAGGATATAAGGCTGCCTGCTCCTCAAATAATGTAACAAATGTTTTATCAGATACAGGAGCTGCATCCATATTATTAAAAACTTCAAGCAGCTGATGCTCTTCTTCAACACTTATATAATCCAGCTCCTGTACAGGGCAGCCGGCATCAGCTACAGCCGTGCGCAGCAACTGTTCCAGGTGATCGGCCATACGCGCAACCGTTGCCCCATCGTACAGATCACTGTTGTAAACAATATTCAGGTGAAGGCCATCACTTGTTTCAGAGAACCTGAAATTCAGATCAAATTTGCTGGTATGGCGCTCATCGCCATGGTATTCACTTACCCGGACATTATCCAGGAATTGTTCGTTTCCTTTTCCGGTACGGGCGTCCTGTAATACTATCATCACATCAAACAGTGCGCTCCGGCTCATATCACGCGGTACGTCCAGGTCATTCACCAGTTCATCAAAAGGATATACCTGGTGCTCGTAAGCGCCAAGCGTAACATTTCGTATATGCGATAACAGTTCCCTGTAACTGTCCTTTCCGTTGAAACGTGCTCTTAATGCAAGCGTGTTCACATAGAAACCGATCTGGTTCTCCAGGTCAATATGACCCCGACCGGCAACCGGGCTGCCGATAATGATATCTTCCTGACCGGTATAGCGGTATAATAAAGCATTTACGGCAGCCAGCAGACCCATGAAAAGGGTAGCACTTTCCTGCTGCATCAACTCCTGGAGCTCCCGGGTCAGCACATTACCCATTCTTTTATGCACCACGCCTCCGTTATAGGTCTTCGCTACCGGGCGGGGTCTGTCTGTGATCAGCTCCAGCACGGGCAACTCCCCTGCAAACTGTTGCAGCCAATAGGCACGGTGCTTCTCCCTCAATTCGCCGGAAAGCTGCTCCAGTTGCCAGGCCGCGTAATCCTTATACTGAATACGTAACGGTGGCAACGGATAAGCTATATTTGCAGTATGCGCCTTGTAAAATGTTAACAGTTCATTGATCAGCACATTCATAGACCAGCCATCGCTGATAATATGATGCATGCCATAAGCGAAGATCCATTTATCATCTGCCACACGATACAACGCTGCACGTACAAGCGGACCAGCAGCCAGGTCAAAAGGGCGACCGGTTACCTGGTACAGAAGACAGGGCAGCAGCTCTCCTTCCTGCCTCACATCCTTTACTACCATGCGCGCTCCGGCCTTCTCCGCTGTCAGGATAAATTGTCTTACACCCTCCGCATCATCCTCGCTGAACACAGTGCGCAGACTTTCATGCCGTTGAACAAGCTTGTTAAAAGCATGATTCAGTGCCGCAGCACTCAGTTCACCTTCAAATGTATATATACCGGACATGTTATAGGCAACACTGGTTTCGCCCAGCTGGCTAAGCATCCAGAGCCGGCGTTGCGAAGCTGACAGCGCATAATGAGGCTGTTCAGCCACTACAGGAATATCACTGAATTCCATTTCGGTCCCATTGGTAATAAAGGCCGCCATCTCTGCGATGGTAGGATACGTGAATATGTCTGCAATGCTCAGGCTTACACCAAAAGCCTTTTCTATCCTTGATATCAGCTGGATGGCGCGCAGGGAATTACCACCTGCATTAAAGAAGGAAATATTCCTCCCTGTTTTTTTATATCCCAGTATCTCTTTCCAGAATGCAGCCAGGGCATTCTCCATTTCACCCACGGGAGGCTCAAATGCGGTTCCTCCCATGATCACCTCTTCAGGAAGTGGCAACGATTTCCTATCTACTTTCCCATTCATGTTTAACGGAAACGCCTGCATGTAAATAAAACAGGAAGGTATCAGCTGCGGGTTCAGTGTTTTCTCCAGCTCTTTTCTGAGCTGTTCAGCATCCATCTCCGTACCGGTATAATAAGCTACCAGCGTGGAAAAATGCTCCGCCGTGCTATGCAGCTTTACAACGGCGCCTGTGACCTGTGTCAGATCGAGCAGCGCACGTTCTATTTCAGTCAGCTCTACACGGATGCCATTTACTTTTACCTGTGTATCCATCCTTCCCAGCACCTCAATATTTCCATCAGGCAGATAACGCCCCAGGTCGCCCGTTTTATAAACAATATCCCTTTCATCACTTACCAGTGGATTCTGAACAAAACATTCGCTGGTCAACTGCTCATTCCTGTAATAACCTTTTGTTGCAAACGGAGTCTTGATATAGATCTCTCCTTTCTCTCCGGGCCTGCAGATACGCCCATTCTGAATAATTGCTACAACAGTATTGCTGATAGGGATACCCGCGGGTATAGCCTGTGAAGGATTGGCCGGTACCTCCTGTATCCTGTAAAAGGTTTTGATTAATGTTGTTTCCGTAGGACCGTAAAGGTTAACAAGGCAGGCATTGTTTCCTGCAACACGGCGCCAGTTGTGAATATCCTTCGCAAAGATCAGCTCACCCGCCATCAGCACATGAGTAAGCTCACGCAGATTGTATGTGTTCTCAGCTGCAGTTTCAAGTTCTTTTGTCAGCACCCGGAAAAGAGATGGCACACAATGTACAGTACTCACCCCCGATGCCGCCAGCCAGCCAAGCAGCTGTGCAGGGTTTGTCTTTACATTAGCCGGTGGTATACACAACGTTCCACCGGAGATAAGGGCTACAAAAATATCGCGAAGGGAAGCATCAAAGGTGATCTGGGCCAGCTGGCTGAACCTGCCGGAATTATTAAACCCAAACTCCCTGATCTCCCATTGAATAAAGTGACTCAGGCTGGCGTGCGCGCCCAGTATAGCTTTACCATCGCCGGTTGAACCTGAGGTATAATAGATATAGGCAGCGCTGTCCCCGTTTATCACCAACGGAGGATTGCAGGACCATATGTCCTCTTCATCGAACAATTCAGGCATAAGCCCGTCTTCCGTTCCTGTATATAACAACAGTGAATCATCTGCATTCACCACAATGAGATGGGCAATGCTGATATCCAGTACAGCTGCTATTTCCAGCATCTTTTCCTTCAGATCGGCGGTTACGATCACTGCTCCATCAAATGTATCACGGAATACCTGGCGCAGGCGCTTTTCAGAGAAACCCGGATCTACAGGCAGGAAGATACTTCCGCTCTTGAAAATCCCAAGCATCGTGCCCACCAGGTGAATAGAGGGCGGCATCACAACATTCACGATCTTCTCCGGCCCATAATTCAGGTATGTCAACAGGTGGGACAAACGGTTAGCCAGGGTATTCAGCGCTCCATAGGTAATATGGTCACTTCCCGCCTCTATAGCTACTTTTGACGACAAGCCTGCCGCTACATCCTCAAATACTGTATGTATTATTCTCTTGTTCATGATGCTTGCTTTATTTCTTTACTAAATCAGCGCTGTAACAATGTTCCACCATCTCTCTTGCCAGCAGGTCAAGAAGATCCAGGTACGGGAGGTCAACACTTTTGGGATCAATACCGATAGACACTTCAGTGCAGCCACCTATAATGATGTCCACATCCAGGGCACTGATCTCTTCCATAGCATCATACATCTGTCTCCTGGCCTCATCCGAGATATGAGCAGACTTGAAGCCGTTCTTCATATAGACAGCACGCATAAATATATCTTCCTGCTTTACCCGGTCCAGGGTTATAACATCCATACCATTTCTGTTCAGTACCTTGTGGAAAAGCCGGGACCTGATAGTGCCGGTTGTAGCCAGCAGGCCTATCCTTCTTGCACCGGGATAGTAGCTGTTAATATGCTCTACCGCTGCATACAGAGGATTTATCACCTTTGCGTCGGTATGCTGGATGATCTGGTCGTAGTAATAGTATGCAGTAATACATCCCATAGCTATTACTTCCACCTGGTTCCTGTTAAACAGGTCAACAGATCTCAGTAGCGAGGAAAGCGGAGAAGGTTCATTGTATACAATAGCCCTTGTCCTGTCAGGGGTCAGGGAATTGTTATGAAATATGATCTCAGGAAATTCCTGGTCGCTCTCTGCCGGGGAATAATCAATTATCTTTTTCAGGAAGAAAGCACCTGCACGGGAGCCCATGCCTCCAATAATGCCAAGTTTCTTTTTGCTGTTCATAACTTCATGAATAAATGACACCGGAATGTTAATCAGGCGGGTTAAAAAATAGTGATAGGGTCAGAACTCGTCGCTGATAGCTGTTTTGAATGAATAGTCAACATCAGCTGTATGTGCTGTGACGGGACTGCTGTATGAGTAGCCCGGCTGCTGAATAGTAACAAGCGGATTGACTGCGATCTCTGTCAGCAGTTTTTCGAGGTTATCCAGCATTTGCCGGATAGTATCTTTTCTGAAAAGATCAGTATTGTACTTAATGCTTGCCTGCAGTCCCTCAGGCGTTTCAATGAAAAAGAAGGTCAGATCAAATTTGCTCAGTTCATACCCTTCCTGCTGATAAGGAGCTATACTAAGCCCCTTCAACCTGTGCCGGACGCCGTTGAGGTCAGGACCGGCATTCTGAAGTATCAGTGATACATCAAACAGGTTGTTCCTGCGGCCCTCTCCCTGCAAACCCAGATCTGCCACAAGTCTGTCAAACGGGTATACCTGGTGCTCATAGGCGCCTAAGGTGATCTGCCTTACCTGCTCCAGCAGCTCCAGGTAAGTATTGCTCTCCCTGAACTGCGTTCTTAATGCCAGGGTGTTCACATAGAAACCTATCTGTCCTTCCAGGTCTATATGCTCCCTTCCGGCTACCGGGCTTCCGATAATGATATCTTCCTGGCCTGTGTAATTATGCAACAGCATATTCACGGCAGATAAAAGCCCCATGAACAACGTGCTCCCACGTTCCTGCGCAATGTTCTTTATATCATTGCTTACCTGTAAGCTGATGGCTTTCCTCACGCTTCCCCCCTTGTATGTCTTCATATCCGGGCGGGGATAATCAACAGGTAATTGCAACACAGGCAGCTCGCCTTCAAACTGTTTAAGCCAGTAAGTTCTCTGGTTAACCAGCGAAGCTTTATTCATCTGTTGCTGTTGCCATACTGCATAATCTTTGTATTGGATCCGTAACGGGCTTAAAGCGCCTTCCTCTCCTTTTGTATAGGCTTCGTAGATAAGCAGCAACTCTTTCAGCAGCACATTCATGGACCAGCCATCTGTAATAATGTGATGCATCGTATAGATAAATACCCATTTGTTATTCTCCAGCTGGTACAACCCTGCTCTTAACAACGGTCCGGCTGATAGATTGAACACATCTGTTGCTGCTGCATAGATCAGGCCTTTTAGTGACTTATCCTGTTCCTCATCCTGTCGCAGATCACTGTAAGCTATGTTGAACCCTGCGCTGCTTTGAGGAAGAATGAACTGTTTCATCCCCCTCAGTCCATCTTTCCGGAATACTGTCCGCAAACTCTCATGACGGGCAATCAGCCTGTTAAAGGCATATTCCAGTGCAGTGCGGTCAAGCGTTCCTTCAAGGATATACGCGGCAGGCATGTTATATGCCTTGCTGGCCTCGTCAGACTGGCTGGAAATCCAGATCAGCTGCTGGGCAGAAGAAAGCGGGTAACCTGGTTGCGGCGCTGCACACTCAATATTGAGAAAGGCCGTTTTCCTGGCCTGCTCCAGCAACCTTGCCTGATCTTCCAGCACGGGCGCGGCAAACAGCTCATGCAGGGGTATCCGCGTCTCAAACGCTTTATGCAGGTAGCTGGCAAGACGGGTAACCTTCAGACTATGTCCTCCCAGGTCAAAGAAATTATCTCTTATTCCAATCTGTTCTTTCCCTAAGATCTCCTGCCATATCAACACCAGCTTCTTCTGGATATCAGTGGCAGGCGCAATGTATTCAACAACCGGGTGAAGGCTCAACCCCTGCGGATCAGGCAATTTCTTCCGGTCTATCTTACCTGTTGCCGTATATGGCATCTCCTCCAGCTGCACATAGTGGTCAGGCACCATATACCCTGGTAATACCCTGCCTAAACGGGATTTTATACCGGTAATATTTTGGGGGTGCTGACTGACAAAATATGCTGCCAGCTCTTTTTCCCCGCGACTGTTAACCACCGCTGTAACTACAGCGGCCTCGATATCTCCCAGACCCTGCAGCACTGTTTCTATCTCACCCAGCTCTATACGGAAACCTCGTACCTTCACCTGGTTATCCTTTCTGCCAAGGAATTCAATATTTCCATCCGGCATCCACCTTCCCAGGTCTCCTGTTTTGTACATCCGCTCCCCGGCATGAAAAGGATCATTCACAAACTTCTCTGCCGTCAGCCCAGGCTTATGTAAATACCCACGGGCCAGACCTGCTCCACTGATACAGATTTCACCGGGAACACCCACAGGCAGCAGCTGCTCACTATCATCAAGAATATATATACTGGTATTGGTGATAGGCTTTCCTATCAGTACCTTATTGCCATGTTGTATCTTGTATACTGTACTGTAAGTGGTATCTTCGGAAGGGCCATACAAATTCCGGCAAACAGTGTTGTCCGTATCAAGCCTTTCAATGGTCTTTCCGGGGATAGGTTCTCCCGCCATATTCAACACACTTACCCTGCTCAGATCTGCATCTTCAGCCAACAGCATTGCTACTACGCTGGGTACTGTATTTAACAGGATATGCCCGGATGTATCCAGGTGCTGCCTGATAGATAATGCGTTTTCCAGCAGCTTCAGCTTTTTCCCTGTGCAAAGGGTATAGAAGATCTCAAAAACAGAAAGGTCAAAACAAATAGAAGTTACCGCAAAAACAATATCAAAATTATCATTCCTGAACTCCTCCATGCACCAGTCTATAAATGCATTCACACTCCTGTTCTCTATCATCACCCCTTTAGGCCTACCGGTAGAACCGGAGGTGTAGATCACATATACAAGGTCTGTTGGTTGATTCACCAAAGGCAGGTTCTCACAGCTGTAGTTACCGGCTACTGCTGTAAAACGTTCCATGGCAGCTGCATCCAGCAGTGTTTTACAACCACTGTCTTCCAGCATATAGTCTATGCGCTCCTGCGGGTAACCGGGATCAATTGGTACGTAAGCGCCGCCTGATTTCAATACGCCCAGCAAAGCGATGATCATCTCTTCACTGCGCTGTAACTGAACGCCCACAAGATCATCAGGACGGATATGATACTGTTCACGCAGGTAAGCGCCTAACTGGTTGGCACGCTCATTCAGTTCACGGTAAGTAAACGAAGTACCATTAAACACCAACGCTACATTGCCAGGTGTGCGTGACACCTGCTCTTCGAATAACTCCACCAGTGTTTTATCAGAAGGATAATCATGTGTGGTGGCATTAAAGCCTGACAACAGTTGTTCCTTCTCTGACGCATCCAGGTAATCCAGCCGCCCCAGCGGCATAGCTGGTGCTGCTGCAATGGCTGACAACAGCTGTGCAAGGTGGATACCCAACCGTTCTATCGTGGATAGCTCATAGATATCACTGTTATATTCTATTTCATATTGTAATCCTTCTCCCTGTTCAACAAAACTGAAGGTCAGGTCAAACTTGCTCTGTACCTGGCCTTCACGCATATAAGGGCGGATATTTACGCCCGGTAGCTCCGGTAAAACGCCAGCGCCTTCATTGTTCTGCATAATCACCATTACATCGAACAGCGGACTGCGGCTCAGATCACGCTCCAGCTGTAAGCCTTCCACCAGCTCATCAAACGGGTAATGTTGATGATCGTATGCTTCCAGTGTCAGCTCACGCACCTTACCCAGCAACGCTTCATAACTATCGCTGCCATTTAACTGTGTACGCAATGCCAGCGTGTTCACATAAAAGCCTATCTGCGCTGACAGGTCTGCATGACCGCGACCCGCTACAGGGCTGCCAATGATCAGGTCTTCCTGACCGGTATAACGGTACAGTAATGTCTGTACTCCTGCCAGCAGGCCCATGAAAAGGGTACAGTCGTGCGACTGTAACAGCTGTTTCAGCTGACCGGTCAGCTCTTCATTTAACATAAAACGGCTACGACCACCACGATAGCTTTTAACCGCCGGACGTACATGATCGCCACTCAGCGCCAGTACCGGCAAACTACCACTTAAACGATCCTCCCAGTAAACTTTATCTGCCTGTAATACGCCTGCGCCCAGTTGCTCCTGCTGCCATACGGCATAGTCTTTATATTGCAATGGCAAAGGCGAAACTTCCGGCTCCCTGCCGGCTGTATAGCTACGATAGTAATCCAGTAACTCACTCACCAGCACCTGCATAGACCAGCCATCGCTGATAATGTGATGCATCACATAGGTGAAGATCCACCGGTTAGCAGCTACCTGGTAAAGACTGGCACGCAACAGCGGGCCTTTACCCAGGTCAAATGCCTTCATCACATCAGCTGTAACCAGGGCCTGCAGCTGCCCAGCCGTGGCTCCCTGCTGATCTTCACGATGGATACCAAAACCGGAAGCTTCTATATACTGCCGTACCTCTCCCTGTTCATCTTCACGGAAAACAGTACGAAGGCTTTCATGACGGTCTATCAGCCTGGCAAAAGAACGTTCCAGCGCCACTACATCCAGCGCTCCGCTGAACTCAAAACAGCCAGGCATATTATAGGCAGTACTGCCTTCTTCAAACTGGCTTAATACCCATAAACGACGCTGGGCGGATGACAAAGGATAGCTGGCCTGCTCCGGCGCACGACTGATAGCCGTAAAACGGCTCTTCGCTGCCTGCCCTATCAGCAGGGCCTGATCTTCCAGTACAGTAGCTGAGAACAATTCTTTCAGCGACAGCTTTACCTGGAAGCTCTTATGTATCTGGCTGGCCAGTCGCGTTGCTTTTAAGCTATGACCTCCCAGCTCAAAGAAATTATCTTTTATACTGATCTGCTGTTTGCCCAGTATGGACTCCCAGATCTCCACCAGTTGTTTTTCTGTTTCACTCCGGGGAGCTACATATTCATGACTACCAGACAACCCCATACCTTCAGGTGATGGTAACCGCTTGCGGTCCAGTTTCCCGTTAGGTGATAAGGGCAGCGCTTCCAGCTGTACAAAATAACCCGGCACCATGTAAGCGGGTAAAAGACTACCCAGGTAAGCGCGCAGCGTTGATGCCTGTAAGGCTTCCCCTCCTACTACATAGGCCACCAGCTCTTTCTCTCCACTGCCAACTGCTCTGGCTATAACAGCTGCTGTAGTGACTGATCCATGGCCCTGTAATGCTGTTTCTATCTCGCCCGGCTCTATGCGGAATCCACGGATCTTCACCTGGTCATCTTTACGGCCCAGGTACTCTATACTACCATCTGCCAGCCAGCGGGCAAGATCACCCGTGCGGTACATTCTCTCACCAGCTCTGAAAGGATTAGCTACAAACTTCTCTGCTGTCAGCTCTGGTTTGTTCAGGTAACCTCTTGCAACACCCACACCACCTATACAAAGCTCTCCTATCACGCCCACAGGTACAAGTGACAGCTTACTGTCCAGTATATAGATCTCATTATTGCTGACCGGCTTTCCGATAGAAGGAATTTTTTTCAGCGTGGCAGACTGTTCTTTTGATAACCGGATAGTAGTAACTACATGCGTTTCTGCCGGGCCATAGTGGTTATGTAATACCAGATTATGCGTTTTCAGATAGGCAATGAATGCCTCTCCCAACACCAGCTGTTCCCCGGCAACAATAATATGCCTGACAGATAACCCGATAAGTGTCAGGAAGTATTCCTCTTCCATTAATAACTTGAAGTATGCAGTAGGCAGGAACATAGTATCTATACTATTTCCTGTAACAAAATCAACCAGCTCTGTTACATCCTTCTTGCTATCTTCTGTTATAGGATATAAAGCTGCACCCGCCAGTAACGTTGAGAATATTTCCTGGAAAGAAACATCAAAGCTTACACTGGCACACTGCAATACTTTCTTCACTTCTCCAGGGGCAAATTCATTTACATGGAACATCATCAGGTTCAGCATTGCCCTGTGCGTCATCATAATTCCTTTCGGATTCCCTGTCGAACCGGAAGTATAGATCAGGTATACCAGGTTATCCGGCCGGATAACGGTGAACAGTGGCAATATTGAATAACGTGCTCTTTGCTTCAGGAACTGCGTATACAGAGAAAAATCGATAGTTATCACGCAATTACTGTCCTTTTCCAGGTAAGCCACCCTTTCTGCCGGATAATTGGGATCAATTGGCAGGTAAGCAGCGCCGGCTTTCAAAACGGCCAGGATGGCTATGATGAAAGCATCGCTTCTTTCCATTTTAATAGCGATCAGGTTATCCGGTCCTATAGGATAATTCACTTTCAGGTAATGTGCCAGTTGATTAGAGTGCTCATCCAGCTCACGATAGCTGATACTCCTTCCTTCCCAGTATATAGCAGTATGTTCCGGTGTGCTCATTACCTGTTCCCTGAACAGGTCCACTATCGTCTTATCAGCCGGATAAGAAGCAGCTGTATTGTTGAAAGTACCCAGTAACTGTAATTTCTCGGAAGTACCCAGGTAATCCAGCTCTCCCAAAGGCATCTGCGGAGATATTGTCATATTTTCCAGCAGCAGCTCCAGGTGTGTACCCAGACGGTCTATTGTAGACTTTTCATAAATATCACTGTTGAATTCTATCACCATTTCCAGGCCTGTGCCCACTTCCGTGAAGTGAAATAACAGGTCAAACCTGCTCTGCACCTGTCCGTTCTGTGTATAAGGACGGATGCTCAAACCCGGCAACTCCGGTAAAAATCCGGCGCCTTCATTGTTCTGTAATACCACCATGACATCAAACAACGGGCTGCGGCTCAGATCACGCTCAAGAGGCAAACCTTCCACCAGCTCATCAAAAGGATAATGCTGATGGTCATATGCTTCCAGTGTCAGCTCTCGAACCTTGCCCAGCAACGCTTCATAGCTATCGCTGCCACTTAACCGGGTACGAAGTGCAAGCGTGTTAACATAAAAGCCTATCTGATCTGAAAGATCTGCATGGCCACGGCCTGCTACAGGACTCCCTATAATAAGATCTTCCTGACCGCTATAACGGTACAGCAATGTCTGCACACCAGCCAGCAGTCCCATAAACAGGGTACAGTCATGTTCCTGTAAAAGCTGTTTCAGCTGGTCAGTCAACGCTTCATTTAATAAAAACCGGCTACGGCCGCCACGATAGCTTTTAACCGCAGGACGTACATGATCGCCACTCAAACCCAGTACCGGCAGACTACCACTTAAACGATCCTCCCAGTAAACTTTATCCGCCTGTAATACTCCTCCATTCAGCTGCTCCTGCTGCCAAACGGCATAGTCCTTATATTGCAACGGTAAAGCTGATACCTCTGGCTCTTTTCCCGCTGTATAACTACGATAATAATTCAGTAATTCTCCCACCAGCACCTGCATAGACCATCCATCGCTGATGATGTGATGCATCACATACGTGAAGATCCACCGGTTACCATCTACCTGGTAAAGACTGGCACGCAGCAGCGGACCACAAACCAGATCAAAGGCTCTCATTACATCAAGGGCTACCAGTGCATCTAACTGCCCGGCAGCTACACCTCTCAGATCTTCAAACCCGATACGGAAACCAGCCGTTTCCCAGGCAATGATATACTGACGTACCTCTCCATGCTCATCTTCACGGAAAACTGTACGCAGGCTCTCATGACGGGCTATCAACCTGGCAAAAGAACGTTCCAGCGCTACTACATCCAGCTCTCCGCTGAACTCAAAGCAGCCCGGCATATTATAAGCCGTACTGCCCTCCTCAAACTGGCTTAATACCCACAAACGACGCTGGGCGGAGGACAAGGGATAGCTTACCTGTTCCGGCGCCCGGCTGATGGCTGTAAAACGGCTCTTCACCGCATTGTCTATCAGTGCTGCCTGGTCTTCAGGGATAGTAGCCGTGAACAACTCTTTCAGCGAAAGCTTTACATGGAAGACTTTATGTATCTGGCTGGCCAGTCGTGTAGCTTTTAAGCTATGACCGCCAAGCTCAAAGAAATTATCTTTTATCCCGATCTGCTGTTTGCCCAGTATGGACTCCCAGATATGCACCAGTTGTTTTTCTGTTTCACTACGGGGGGCTATATATTCATGACTACCAGACAGCCCCATACCTTCAGGCGATGGTAACCGCTTGCGGTCCAGTTTCCCGTTAGGTGACAATGGCAGCGCTTCCAGCTGTACATAATAACCCGGTACCATGTAAGCAGGTAAAAGACTACCCAGGTAAGCGCGCAGCGCTGATGCCTGTAAGGCTTCATCTCCTACCACATAGGCCACCAGCTCTTTCTCTCCACTGCCAACTGCTCTGGCTATAACGGCCGCGGCAGATATGCCCTCATACTCCTGTAAAGCGGCTTCTATCTCGCCCAGCTCTATACGATAGCCACGGATCTTCACCTGGTCATCTTTGCGCCCCAGGTATTCTATATTACCATCTGCCAGCCAGCGGCCTAGATCTCCCGTACGATAGATCTTCTCTCCTATACGATAAGGATTAGCTACAAATTTTTCTGCTGTCAGTTCTGGTTTGTTCAGGTAACCGCGGGCCAGACCGGTTCCACCTATACAGATCTCTCCCACAACTCCTACAGGCGCCAGCTGGTCTCCACTTCCCAGCACATACATAGATGTGTTCCAGATAGGACGGCCAATTGGAATACGGCGATCTCCACGCTGAGTGGCATAATAAGTTACGTCCACGGATGCCTCCGTAGGGCCGTAAAGGTTATGAACAGGTACATCCACCAGTTCATACCAGCTGTTAACCGTCGCTGCCGGTAACGCCTCACCACTCGTAATAACACGGCGAAGGCTCTGAAGCTGATCTGCAAGATCTGCACGGTCTTCCTGTGAAGAAAGGAACGCCTGCAGCATGCTCGGTACAAAATGAAGGCAGGTGACGCCCTCACGGCTGATCAGCTCTGTTATACGGTCAGGCGAGCTGATATCATCCTGTTGACAAAGCACCATACGTGTGCCCCAGCATAAAGGCATCCACAGTTCCCACACAGATACGTCAAAAGTGAACGTCGTTTTCTGAAGGATGATATCATCTGAACAGAAACCATAGTGAGACCACATCCATTCTATGCGGTTGATCACACCACGATGTTCCAGCATACAGCCTTTAGGTCTACCGGTAGAACCGGAGGTGTAGATCACATATACAAGGTCTGTTGGTTTATTCACCAAAGGCAGGTCCTCACCGCTGTAGTTATCTGCTACCGCCATAAATCCTTCCATGGCTGCTGCATCCAGCAATGCCTTACAGCCGCTGTCTTCCAGCATATAATCAATTCGTTCCTGCGGATAACCGGGATCAACAGGTACATATGCACCGCCTGATTTCAGCACTCCCAGCAATGCGATGATCATCTGCTCACTACGATGTAACTGTACACCTATAAGATCATCAGCATGAACATGATACTGCTCCCGCAGGTAAGCGCCCAGCTGGTTGGCCCGGGTATTCAGTTCACTGTAAGTAAAAGAAGTACCATTAAACACAAGGGCGATGTGCTCAGGCGTACGTGCCACCTGGGCTTCAAATAACTCCACCAATGTCTTATCTGAAGGATAAGCATGTGCCGTATCATTAAAGACCTGCAGCAGCTGTTCTTTCTCTGCTGCATCCAGGTAATCCAAAGTGCCCAGAGGCATAGCCGGCGCCGCCGCGATTGCACCCAACAGCTGCTCCAGGTGTCTGCCCAGACGATCTATTGTAGACCCCTCATAGATATCACTGTTATATTCTATTTCATATTGTAATCCTTCCCCCTGTTCTACAAAGCTGAAAGTCAGGTCAAACTTGCTCTGTACCTGGCCCTCCCGCATATAAGGACGAATATTTACTCCCGGCAGCTCCGGTAAAGTACCGGCGCCTTCATTGTTCTGCATAATCACCATGACATCGAACAGCGGACTGCGGCTCAGATCACGCTCCAGCTGCAAGCTTTCCACCAGCTCATCAAAAGGGTAATGCTGATGGTCGTATGCTTCCAGTGTCAGCTCACGCACCCTGCCCAGCAACACTTCATAACTATCGCTGCCGCTCAGCTGTGTACGCAGCGCCAGCGTATTCACATAAAAGCCTATCTGATCTGAAAGATCTGCATGGCCACGGCCTGCTACAGGACTGCCGATGATCAGGTCTTCCTGACCCGTATAACGGTACAGCAATGTCTGTACCCCTGCCAGCAGGCCCATAAACAAAGTACTGTCATGCACCTGTAAAAGCTGTTTCAGCTGACCGGTCAGCTCTTCATTTAATAAAAACCGGCTACGGCCGCCACGATAGCTTTTAACCGCAGGACGTACATGATCGCCACTCAACCCCAGTACTGGCAGACTGCCACTTAAACGATCCTCCCAGTAAACTTTATCTGCCTGTAATACTCCGGCATTCAGCTGCTCCTGCTGCCAAACGGCATAGTCCTTATATTGCAACGGCAAAGCTGACACCTCTGGCTCTTTACCCGATGTATAACTACGATAATAATCCAGTAACTCACCCACCAGCACCTGCATAGACCATCCATCGCTGATGATGTGATGCATCACATACGTGAAGATCCACCGGTTAGTAGCTACCTGGTAAAGACTGGCACGCAGCAGCGGTCCACAACCCAGGTCAAAGGCCTTCATTACATCAGCTGTAACAAGCGCCTGCAGCTGCTCTGCCGTAGCCCCCCGATGGTCTTCCCTACGAATACCAAAGCCGGAAGCTTCAATATACTGACGTACCTCTCCCTGTTCATCTTCACGGAAAACTGTACGCAGGCTCTCATGACGATCTATCAGCTTTGCAAAGGAACGTTCCAGCGCCGCTACATCCAGCGCTCCGCTGAACTCAAAACAGCCAGGCATATTATAGGCAGTACTGCCTTCCTCAAACTGGCTTAATACCCACAAACGACGCTGGGCGGATGACAAAGGATAGCTGGTCTGCTCCGGTGCACGACTGATGGCCGTAAAACGGCTCTTCGCTGCCTGCCCTATCAGCAGGGCCTGATCTTCCAGCACAGTAGCTGAGAACAACTCTTTCAGCGAAAGCTTTACATGGAAGACTTTATGTATCTGGCTGGCCAGCCGTGTAGCTTTTAAGCTATGACCGCCAAGCTCAAAGAAATTATCTTTTATGCCGATCTGTTGTTTATCCAGTATAGATTCCCAGATCTCTACCAGTTGTTTTTCTGTTGCTGTACGGGGGGCTATATACTCGTGACCATTCGTCAGCCCCATACCTTCCGGTGATGGTAACCGCTTGCGGTCCAGCTTCCCGTTGGGTGACAATGGCAACGATGCCAGCTGCACATAATAACCTGGTACCATGTAAGCAGGTAAAAGACTACCCAGGTAAGTGCGCAGCACTGATGCCTGTAAGGCTTCATCCCCTACAACATACGCTACCAGCTCTTTCTCTCCACTGCCTGTAACCCGGGCGATAACTGCTGCGGCAGATATGCCCTCATGCCCCTGTAAAGCGGCTTCTATCTCGCCCAGCTCTATACGATAGCCACGGATCTTCACCTGGTCATCTTTGCGGCCAAGGTATTCTATATTACCATCTGCCAGCCAGCGGGCGAGATCTCCCGTACGATACATTCTCTCCCCTGCCCTGAATGGATCAGATACAAACTTCTCTGCCGTCAGCTCA
This sequence comes from Chitinophaga tropicalis, assembly GCF_009758205.1. Lineage (GTDB taxonomy): Bacteria > Bacteroidota > Bacteroidia > Chitinophagales > Chitinophagaceae > Chitinophaga > Chitinophaga tropicalis. The sequence continues at coordinate 84,762 of NZ_WRXN01000013.1, read as the reverse complement.
GGTTTGTTCAGGTAACCACGGGCAATGCCAGCTCCACTTATGCAAAGCTCTCCGGCTACACCTGCCGGCACTAATAATCCCTGTTCGTCAACAATGTATATTTTATTACTTACCGGGCTTCCTATCGGTACTTTTGAAAGCAGCGGCGTTTGCGCTTTTGCCTGAAAAATGGTTGAAGAAATTGTAGCTTCCGTGGGGCCGTATTTATTATAAAAGTTAACCCTGGAATACCATTTATTTAACAAAGAAGCAGGACAATCCTCACCTGCAGAAATAATCCGTCTGAGAGAGGAATCAGGCACAACATCTATCCTTTCCAGTAAGGCAGGTACTGAATGCAGATGTGTGATGGCATTCTCTTCTATGAAAACATTCAGAGCTGCATCATCCACCAGCAGATCAGCAGGGATAACATATAACGTAGCGCCATATACGAGAGAAAGAAATATCTGTTCAACAGAAGCGTCAAATGAGAAATTAGAGGCCTGCAGAATACGGTCGTCTCCCTTTACATGATACAAGTCATTGATAGCAGTAAGGTAATTTACCAGGTTCCTGTTCTCTACCATCACACCCTTAGGCCGGCCGGTAGAACCGGAGGTGTAGATCACATATACAAGATCTGCCGGTTCATTCACCAAAGGCAGGTCCTCACCGCTGTAGTTATCTGCTACTGCCATAAATCCTTCCATGGCTGCTGCATCCAGCAATGCCTTACAGCCGCTGTCTTCCAGCATATAATCAATTCGTTCCTGCGGATAACCGGGATCAACAGGTACATATGCACCGCCTGATTTCAGCACTCCCAGCAATGCGATGATCATCTGCTCACTACGATGTAACTGTACACCTATAAGATCATCAGCATGAACATGATACTGCTCCCGCAGGTAAGCGCCCAGCTGGTTGGCCCGGGTATTCAGTTCACGGTAAGTAAAAGAAGTACCATTAAACACAAGGGCGATGTGCTCAGGCGTACGTGCCACCTGTGCTTCAAATAACTCCACCAATGTCTTATCTGAAGGATAAGCATGTGCCGTATCATTAAAGACCTGCAACAGCTGTTCCTTCTCTGCGGCATCCAGGTAATCCAGAGTGCCCAGAGGCATAGCCGGTGCCGCCGCAATTGCACCCAACAGCTGCTCCAGGTGTCTGCCCAGGCGATCTATTGTAGACCCCTCATAGATATCACTGTTATATTCTATTTCATATTGTAATCCTTCCCCCTGTTCTACAAAGCTGAAAGTCAGGTCAAACTTGCTCTGTACCTGCCCGTCACGCATATAGGGACGAATATTTACTCCCGGCAGCTCCGGTAAAGTACCGGAGCCTTCATTGTTCTGCATAATCACCATGACATCGAACAGCGGACTGCGGCTCAGATCACGCTCCAGCTGCAAGCCTTCCACCAGCTCATCAAACGGGTAATGCTGATGGTCGTATGCTTCCAGTGTCAGCTCACGCACCTTACCCAGCAACACTTCATAACTATCGCTGCCGCTCAGCTGTGTACGCAGCGCCAGCGTATTCACATAAAAGCCTATCTGATCTGAAAGATCTGCATGGCCACGGCCTGCTACAGGACTGCCGATGATCAGGTCTTCCTGACCCGTATAACGGTACAGCAATGTCTGTACCCCTGCCAGCAGGCCCATAAACAAAGTACTGTCATGCACCTGTAAAAGCTGTTTCAGCTGACCGGTCAGCTCTTCATTTAATAAAAACCGGCTACGGCCGCCACGATAGCTTTTAACCGCAGGACGTACATGATCGCCACTCAAACCCAGTACCGGCAGACTGCCACTTAAACGATCCTCCCAGTAAACTTTATCTGCCTGTAATACTCCGGCATTCAGCTGCTCCTGCTGCCAAACGGCATAGTCCTTATATTGCAACGGCAAAGCTGACACCTCTGGCTCTTTACCCGATGTATAACTACGATAATAATCCAGTAACTCACCCACCAGCACCTGCATAGACCATCCATCGCTGATGATGTGATGCATCACATACGTGAAGATCCACCGGTTAGTAGCTACCTGGTAAAGACTGGCACGCAGCAGCGGTCCACAACCCAGGTCAAAGGCCTTCATTACATCAGCTGTAACAAGCGCCTGCAGCTGCTCTGCCGTAGCCCCCCGATGGTCTTCCCTACGAATACCAAAGCCGGAAGCTTCAATATACTGACGTACCTCTCCATGCTCATCTTCACGGAAAACTGTACGCAGGCTCTCATGACGGGCTATCAGCCTGGCAAAAGAACGTTCCAGCGCCGCTACATCCAGCGCTCCGCTGAACTCAAAACAGCCAGGCATATTATAGGCAGTACTGCCTTCCTCAAACTGGCTTAATACCCACAAACGACGCTGGGCGGATGACAAAGGATAGCTGGTCTGCTCCGGTGCACGACTGATGGCCGTAAAACGGCTCTTCGCTGCCTGCCCTATCAGCAGGGCCTGATCTTCCAGCACAGTAGCTGAGAACAACTCTTTCAGCGAAAGCTTTACCTGGAAGACTTTATGTATCTGGCTGGCCAGCCGTGTAGCTTTTAAGCTATGACCGCCAAGCTCAAAGAAATTATCTTTTATCCCGATCTGCTGTTTGCCCAGTATGGACTCCCAGATATGCACCAGTTGTTTTTCTGTTTCACTACGGGGGGCTATATATTCATGACTACCAGACAGCCCCATACCTTCAGGCGATGGTAACCGCTTGCGGTCCAGTTTCCCGTTAGGTGACAATGGCAGCGCTTCCAGCTGTACATAATAACCCGGTACCATGTAAGCAGGTAAAAGACTACCCAGGTAAGCGCGCAGCGCTGATGCCTGTAAGGCTTCCCCTCCTACCACATAGGCCACCAACTCTTTCTCTCCACTGCCAACTGCTCTGGCTATAACGGCCGCGGCAGATATGCCCTCATACCCCTGTAAAGCGGCTTCTATCTCGCCCAGCTCTATACGATAGCCACGGATCTTCACCTGGTCATCTTTGCGGCCCAGGTATTCTATATTACCATCTGCCAGCCAGCGGCCTAGATCTCCCGTACGATAGATCTTCTCCCCTGACCTGAATGGGTTAGCTACAAATTTTTCTGCTGTCAGTTCTGGTTTGTTCAGGTAACCACGGGCCAGACCGGTTCCCCCTATACAGATCTCTCCTACAACTCCTACAGGCACCAGCTGATCTCCACTACCCAGCACATACATAGATGTGTTCCAGATAGGACGGCCAATGGGAATACAACGATCCCCACGCTGAGTGGCATAATAAGTTACATCCACGGATGCCTCCGTAGGGCCGTAAAGGTTATGAACAGGTACATCCACCAGTTCATACCAGCTGTTAACCGTCTCTGCCGGTAACGCCTCGCCACTCGTAATAACACGGCGAAGGCTCTGAAGCTGATCCGCAAGATCTGCACGGTCTTCCTGTGAAGAAAGAAACGCCTGCAGCATGCTCGGTACAAAATGAAGGCAGGTGACGCCCTCACGGCTGATCAGCTCTGTTATACGGTCAGGCGAGCTGATATCATCCTGTTGACAAAGCACCATACGTGTGCCCCAGCATAAAGGCATCCACAGCTCCCACACAGATACGTCAAAAGTGAACGTCGTTTTCTGAAGGATGATATCATCTGAACAGAAACCATAGTGAGACCACATCCATTCTATGCGGTTGATCACACCACGATGTTCCAGCATACAACCTTTAGGCCTACCGGTAGAGCCGGAGGTGTAGATCACATATACAAGGTCTGTTGGTTTATTTACCAAAGGCAGGTTTTCACCACTGTAGTTATCTGCTACCGCCATAAATCCTTCCATGCCGGCTGCATCCAGCAGCGCCTTACATCCGCTGTCTTCCAGCATATAATCTATGCGCTCCTGCGGATAACCGGGATCAACAGGCACATATGCGCCGCCTGATTTCAATACACCAAGCAACGCTATGATCATCTGCTCACTACGATGTAATTGTACACCTATAAGATCATCAGCATGAACATGATACTGCTCACGCAGGTAAGCGCCTAACTGGTTAGCACGCTCATTCAGTTCGCGATAAGTAAAGGAAGCGTCATTAAATACAAGGGCTATATGATCAGGCGTACGTGCCACCTGGGCTTCAAATAACTCCACCAATGTCTTATCTGAAGGATAAGCAGCATCTGTATTATTGAAAGTGTTCAACAATAATTGTTTCTCCTGCACGCTTAAATAGTCCTGCTTCTGTAAAGGCACATTACCATGCTGTAACAGCGTCTTCAGCAGGTTATGAAAATGTGCCAGCAGCCCTTCAATAATTTCAGCGGTGAACAGCTCTTCCAGGTAATCTACAGCCAGCACCAGGTCTTCTGTATCTGAATATTCCAGCAAATGGAATATCAGGTCTTCCTGCTGCTCTCCACTTGTAATAAAGTTGATAGAGGTCAGGGTATTGCCCAACCTCGCCTCATAGGTATTTTTCTGGTATGAGAAAGATATATTGTAAAGAATTCCCTGCCTGTCCAACCTTTTCAGGGTTTCGTATAATGGAAAGCGTTGATGCCGGTAACAGTCCCTGAGCTCATTTTTCACCTGTACAAGCACTTCTGTAAAGGTTGCATCATTTTCAAGCGAAATGGAGAATGGCAACATATTCACAAATGTTCCCAATGTATTTTTAAAATACCTGTTCCTCCTGTTGAACACGGGAATTCCTATCAGCGGGATTTCATTATTATTATAGCATTTATTCAGCACAAATAATGTGGCAATAAAATAATGAAAGGCCGTACAGTTATATTTTTCAGAGAAGCTGCCAAGCTGGTTATAAAGCTCCCTGGAGATGGAGATCTGCTTCCTGGAACATGAAAGAGTATTGGCTTTCCCTGTCCTGAAGCAGGATTGAAATGCCTTGATATCCGGCAACTGTTTTAAGCGGTCTTCCCAGAAATCTCCGCTCTTCCTGAATTCCTCTGAATTTTTGTATGCAATATCTTCCAGGATAAAATCTTCGTAGAAGTACCTGCTATTATCCTGAGAAGCAGTTTCTCTATTGATAGTGGCGGAGTATGCAGCAGCTACCTTGTTAAAGAACAGTGACATTGAATAACCATCAAAAACCAGGTGGTGCACTTTAGTGTACCAGTAATACCTGTTCTCTGACGCTTTCAGCAATCGTACTTTTAAAAGACATATACCTGTGTCCAGGGCGGTGTTCATATCAGCATACATCCAGTCCATACAAGCCCTGTCCGGCTCAGCATTGCCGGAAAGGTCCGTTACAGCCATGTCATACCTGCTGAATGCTGAACCTGGTTCATTAAAAGCATAATAGCCCAGCTCTGTAACATCTGCAGTCTGCAACACTTTCTCAATGGTCTCCTGCAGTAAAGACACTTCCAGCCCGCCATCAATGCAGGCATATCCACCCACGTTATAGAGGGTGGATCCGGTATAAATATGCTGTGTTAACCAAATAGGTTCCTGTACGGATGCTATTTTTTTCATCTCATATATGATTCAAAGGCGACCATCAGGTCACCGGTTATTCTAAAACAGAAAAAGGGGGATAATAATTCGGGCTAATCTTCCGGTTGAGCCATTGATAGCTCTATCAGGTCTATGCTGTTTATAGCCCTGTTCAGATCTTCCGTTGTAAGGCGGGTTATATGCAGCAGGTTCTCATTGATCCGGTTGATGGTGGATCTCTTGAACAATGCGGTATTGTATACAACACCGGTTTTGATATAGTTGTCTATTGTCCTGAACTTAAAAATAATGTCTGTATGGTCAGCAAGATATTCTCCCCAATGATTATGAACAGATAGTCCGGGAACTTCGGGGAAGTCTTTCGGACTACCGTTGTCCAGCTGTACCAGTATATTGAATGGCTTGATATGCTTCCTGTTATCTGAAACGATCATTCTTTCTGCCAGCATATCGTAGGGGTATAGATAATACCTGAGCACTTCCCGGGTAGTGTTCCTTATCTTCTCCAGGATGACGGTAAGGCTGTCCTTAGCCGGCTCCAGGCGGATACTGACGGGCAACAGGTCCATGTACTGTCCTACCTGGTTTTCCAGTTCGGGGTGGTCCCGGGTGGTGACTGGCGCACCCACAATAATATCTTCCTGCCCGGAGTACCTGTTCAGCAGGATGGCCACAACCCCAACCAATGCAATGAAAAGGTTCACCTCGTTCAGCCGGGCGGCTTCTTTAAGCCGGGCTGTCAGTTCGGAACTCATTTCAAATTCAGCCATTCCCTCACCTGGAAAGACCAGGCTGTTGCCGGGAAAGTCTTCCGGCAGTTTAACTGCCTGCCATTTATCCTGGAGGTAATTCAGCCAGAAATTTTCAAGGGACCATAGCCTATCTCCCTTCAGCTGGGCGTTTTTCCAGGCCACAAAGTCCTTATACTGGATCCTCAGGTCTGGCAGCGGATTCTCTTTTTGCTGCCGGAACGCATTGTAAATCATAAAGAATTCTCTTACAATGATCTCAAGGGACCGGTCGTCAGAAATAAGATGATGAACAGAAAATATGAGGATGAATTGTTCCGCTGCAGAGTGAATTAGCACCACCCTCATCAGTGGCCCGGTCTGCAGGTCAAAAGCAAAGCTTTGTTCTTCATGTATAATTTCCTGGGTAAGTTCATGCTTGTTCTCGTAGTTGCTGATATCTATATAGTTGACCTTCAGACTGAACAGACCGGCAGAATTAATATGCTGCCAGGCAGTTTCTTCCTGCTCTACAATGCTGGTACGCAGGCTTTCATGTCGCGCTATCAGCGCTGCTACAGCTTTTTCTACAGCATCAATATCCAGCGGCCCATCCACAAAAGAAAAAAACAACAGGTTGGACTGCCGCCTGCCACTGGCCGCCCTGCTGGCGGCCAGAATGCGTTTCTGAGCGTAAGAAAGCTCATAGAAATCAGCTGCGGGCGCTATAGGTATCCCTTTCAGTGCTTCAGCTGTTACCGGGTGTTCCGTAATGGAACTGTTCAGTGGCTCAATCATATCTTACAACTGTTACTTTTTTCATTGACATGAGTTACCCATTCTCCTGCCGTTCTTTAAAAGGCAGAGCTTCGCTAATTCAAGTCACATTGCATTTTTGTACTAAAAGTGGAGATAGTTAACGGGACGTCCGGCACATTGGACGTCAGAAGAAGTTATAAAAACGTGGGGGACCTCAGCTAATCTTCATCAGGTCACCAACAGGCATCTCTACTGATATGGCCTGTTTCAGGAGGGAAAGTCTGATCAGCAGCCTGGCTCCGTTTTCCAGGGATCCTACCAGTATGCCTTTCATCCCCATAAAAGCGCCTTTGGTCACTATTACCTCATCCCCTGCCGTGAAGTAGTCTTCGCGCTGCAGGTCATTCCCCTGTGATTCTATCAACCGGATCCTGTCTATTTCACCTTCCTGGATCTCCGCCGGGCGTCCTTCGGAAGCAACGAACCTTATTACACCAGGGATCTGTAACAGATCTATTCCGCGCCTGATATTGGTTTTCACAAAAACGTAACTTGAAAACAATGGCTCCTCTATCTTTTTAATCCTGTCACTCCAGCGACGGTTAACAGTTAATAACGGGAGGTAGTGCTCAATATGCAGGTAATCAGTTTCCTTGCAGATCTTTCTTTCAAACTTTGGGCGGGTATACAATACATACCATTTTTTTGACTCTTTTTGACCTTGGCTCATTGTAAAAAGTATGAGGTTAGGAAAGCTGGCTCTGATATATCAGACGGGGTGGGGTCAGGCAATTATTTATGCAAAACGGGAAACGCTTCTTGCATCTTTGCCCTTCATCAGTAAGGAAACCCCAATTACGCCGGTGCTTGTTATAGTTGCTGTGGTATCCATTTTTCTGCCCTGCTGTGCATGACCTGCATTTTTTTCGTACCTGAAAAGAGGTTTTGCCTGGATTAAGAACGGAGATGTGATTGTGTTGTTCATTTTGATATGTTTTTAAGATTTATGAGCAAATTAGTCCTCCATTCGGTCCTTCCCGGAATTATTACACAAGTATGCATTTTCCCAAGATATCTTTTACTATTTTAGAGACATGAATTTTCGGTTATGCCGGTTTTAGGGTTTTTCCCGTTATAAAGCCCCGGGAAAGGAACCTTACTTTATGACCTTTTTTATTATTTTAGACACATGAACTCCAGCCCGTATCGCCCTTTAGTTTTTTTTCGTAACAAGACAATACAATACCACGTTCTGGGATGGACTTTATTCATACTTTATGAAATATCCGCACTATTACTCAGGAATATTCAAAAAGACAGGGGGATCTATTTTGATTACATTTTACCATATGCTATCAATATAAGCCTGTTCTACTTCCACGCCCATGTTACCATGGATTACTCCTTCAGGTCCAACCGGAGGTCATACAGCCTGTTTTTTCTGCTAACAGTTACAGAACTGCTGCTCTATCTGAGCCTGATGGCCTTACTGGACAGCTTCAGTTCAGATACCCCCCGGAATATCTTTACACAACTGGAAAAAGCGAACCTGGTCCCTTTACTTACCCAGCTATGGCGGGGTATCTACTTTATAGGGTTCAGCTTCGCCTACTGGTTTGCACTCAGAAGTATGGCTTCCGAAAGAAAAGTGCTGGACCTTGAAAAACAGCAGATGCAACACCTGGTAGAAAAAAGCAACCTGGAAAAAGGCTTTATCGAGATGGAAAACGCTTATCTTCAGTCCCAGGTTAATCCGCATATGCTCTTTAACACCCTTAATTTCATCTACAATAATGTGCAGCAGGCATCCCAGGAAGCCTCAGAAGCCATATTGCTACTGTCAGACCTGATGAATTATTCGCTGAGAGAGCTCGAACCGGACGGGAAAGTGGAACTGGAGAACGAAATAGACCAGATAGGGAATATCATAAAAATAAACCAGATACGTTTTAGTAATGCGCTTTTCCTGGATGTAGAATTTAACGGCGACTTCAGCGATGCCCGTATCATGCCCATGGGATTGCTGCCTTTCGTTGAGAACGTTTTTAAACATGCCAATCTAACCGATAAAGACTACCCGGGAAAAATTACGGTAAACTATAATGGTGAAGACCTGGAACTGGTAACATCAAACAGGAAAAAAACCAGGAATAAAGCCTATAGCCATGGTACCGGACTGGTGAATATCCGTAAGCGCCTTGACAATCTTTATAAGGATGCTTATACCCTGACCATTAACAAAGAAGAACAGGACTTTTATGTACACCTGGTGATACACTTAAATAAAACCCGAATGATATGATCAGCTGCTATATCGTAGACGACGAAAAACACGCAATACAAGTATTGGCAAAATACATTGAGCAAACGCCGGGACTCCTGCTCATGGGGACATCTGAAAACCCGCTGGAAGCGCTGCAGATCTTCCGGGAGAAAGGTTATGCTGACATTACTTTCGTAGACATTGATATGCCTCAGTTATCAGGCATAGACCTTTCAGAACTTCTCCACGACAAAACGTCTATCGTATTTGCTACAGCTTACGATAAATATGCAGTACAGGCCTTTGAAAAGAATGCTATTGATTACATTCTTAAACCCATCTCTTATGAAAGGTTTCTGAAATGTATCAATAAACAGAACAGCCGTATTGTTAAAAGCCCGCAGGAAGAAGAAGATAATAGCCGTGGGCATTTCTACATCCAGTATGAAATGAAAGGGAAGATCGTGAAATTAGCCTATGAAGATGTTGTTCAGATCCAGGCGCTGAAAAACTATGTGATCATTCATGCCCATAACGGAAAATATATTACCTACCTCACCATGAAAGAGATGGAGGAGAGTTTACCTCCTGCCATCTTCATGCGTGTACATAAATCCTTTATAGTGAACCTTACCAAAGTGGTGGCTATAGACGGAAACCTTATCCAGCTGAAAGATAAAATGGAGCTTACACTTGGAGTAAGCTACAAAGAAGCCTTCTTCAACCGCCTGAATGAAAAAATGATAAAGACCAAAAGGTTACCTGGATAACTGCTTCCGGTATACCATTGCCGTATAATGTTTATATAACAGGTAGTAGATGATCAGCTCCTGCTGACGCGGGTTCTGCACAAACAAGCGGTTAAGGTGCATATGTATCATATCCCCTATCAGTTTTTCCACCCGTACATCCTGCATGATAGCAACCTTATCAGCTACAGTTTTTGTCGCTTCAAATAACTGCGAACAATGGATGCCCTGGCTCTCTTTCAGTTGGCCAAGGTTTTCATATATAACGTTCATCTCCTTCCGCAGTTCATGATATTTTTTCTCCAGGCTTTTCTTCAGATTCCGGGTCTCTCCAAATTCCCGGTAAAAGCCCGTATATAACTCTTCAAAAAGCAGGGCGCGCTGCTCCAGTGTAAGCTCAAATGCGTTCTGAATATCTTCAAGCGCAAGCATAATAATATCCAGGTCATAGGAATGCCTGCTCTCCCCCTTCATACCACTGTTAATATAATGAACGGTAAAAAAACTGCTGGCAAAAAAGAAGGTTTCTATATCTTCTATAGATGCAGGCGCATATCTGTCCAGCTCCCGTGTATAGGTATCCAGGTGATATCTTTCTATTTTCCGGTCGTCCAGCAAGCCTTTCAGCGTTTTACTAAAAAGCGCAATGAGGATGTCTGACTGGCCGTTCAGCATATGCATCCTCAGCCGGATATGGTGATCAGGGTCCGTATAACGTATGTAAAACCACTTGTCGACAAAGTTTGTGTGACGTACCATATTAAGCAGCGGCATCAGCACATCGCAGAGCAATTCATTCGCTTTAACAGGATGACAGTATATTTTAAAATACAACCAGTCAGTCCCTGCAGCAGGATCGGCATTCGTCTCCTGCTGCTCTCCGAAACCGGGATTATGCGGCTGGTTATATACAGCATCATTAAGATACAATGGAGCAATATACTGGCTTATTAAAGGATTACCCCTGCTGTCGGTAACCCGGTCCCCGTTTTCTTCATTCATCAGGAATTCAGTCAGTGTAAGACTGTCATAATTTCTGACCGCATCCAGGAATAACAGGACTTCCTCATGATCATTCCTGTCAAATACCAGGTGGTTGTCATATTGTGTGAGTGCAAAATAACGGGGCAGGTTGATAGATGTTGCCAGCTTATTGAACTGTTCATACCACCGGGCAGGATCTGTGGTCCTGAGAAAAGAAAAATCACTGGCAGAAAGATACCAGGTAGCCAAGCTAAGGATAGTCTGCTTGTATACCACACGCGGATAAAACCGGAGTCCCGGAAAAAAATTATTCAACTCCAGTTTAAAACTGCTTTTCAGTCCCTGGTATTGCAGATCACAAAGAAAACGGAATAATGGTAAACTGCCGTTTCTGTGATTGAAGGCTGAACTGAGACGGGGTATTATCACTGCATTCAGTTTCTTCGATCTCAGAATGATCTCGTTGTTCCGCACAGATATAAAAATATCTGATAATGCAAGTTGTTGTTCTTCCCCCAACGTTGACACTGTCACAACAGGCAGCTCATATTGGCGGATGTGTTTTCTCCTGTTAATATTGGCCGCGTGCATATCACATATGTGAGCTATTTCTGCGAAAATCACATTCTTGTTAAGGCTCTGTTCCCTTTCTGCTATCTTCCTGGCCATTGACAGAAAATTATCGCCAAAGGAAGAAAATCTCCCTATCAGGGACGTAGCTGATGCACCTCCCGCGCTCTCCAGGTAAACGAATTCATTATGTATCCTGAAAATAGTTGAAATGCTTGGTGGTAATTCATAATCCCGGCCCGAAGGTTTTATTACTGCTATGTCTTCCTCCGTGAGCAGCAGCTGCCGGTAATCGCGGTTCTCATGTTGCTGATGCAGCTTATTCAATAGCAGTGCATGTCCTGCCGTCCATTGCAGGTATTCTTCCCGCTCCTGGTTAACGCTGTCAAAATGTATGTCTTTCAGTAAAGCACCCTCACCATATACAATAGCCTCCTGGTTTTCATAACCAATGCCAGCTTCCGGATCAAGAGCTACCAGCAAGGGTATTTCCCTGCCTTCAAACTTGGCTGTAAAAGCCTGTTTAAAATTTTCCAGCTCCGTATTTCCATAAAACGGCACCAGCTTATCCAGGCAATATAACCCGTCCAGGATCATCTGCTGGTATTTGTTATTTATTCCGCCCTCTGCATTGTTTCGCTCTGTTACCGCATAAAAGATGTTCTTCCCCATTTCTGTTTCGTCCAGCAACATCCCCAGTTGCTGCCTGCATGCCTGCAGATATTGCGGTTGACCCGCGGCCATGTTGATTTCTGACAGCACCGATCGGACCGATTCAATCCGTTCCGACTGTAACCCCTGTACCGAGAGATGTTCCAGTAACTCTTCCAGGCACCCCTCTCCTGTTATATTCCCTCCCCATTCCGGCAGGATGATCTGTTCCCCGATCAGTTGTTCAACAAAGCTTTCAATCACATTCCGGTCATATCTTGTTTTTTCAAGCAGAAACCCTGTTATCTCACTCTGCAACCGTCCGCTTTTACAAAAGTCAACCACCTTGCTTATCATCTCATTCTCCATCAGGGAAATAATGGAAAATGATCTTTTCAATTGCTGATCATCAACACTGTATTTGATATACCGGAAGTGCTGGAATATTTTGTACAGGGAGGCATTGGTCCTGTACCGCATCATTCCACCAGCTTCGGTTTCAAGTATTTTTTCACAAAGTTTCAGGCTCGGCTGGTAATCCAGCTTCAGGTGCGTATTCACCTTTTCCTCCCTGAACCTGATACCGTCCTCTGCCCCTGTCCATCCCACACTGGTTATTGAAGAAAAGGCGCCAAAAGGCGTAGGCCTGAAACAAGCCCGGTTAAAGTACTTGCGAAGAGTATTTTTCTGGGCATTGCTCAATTTCTCATATTCAAATCCACGCTTTTCTAACTCACTATAAAAATCGGCACTGGCAAGGTACAAGGCAGCTCTGAACATGTCTTGCTGCAAAAGCTGGTCAAAATCGGCAGATGAAAAGTAATGAACATGGCTGAATGTAGGGTTTCTTACCGCCAAGTCAGGGAAGAAGGCATACTTCATACAATACTATTTTTTTAGTAATATCTACATTGGGTTATTGCATTTTCAGATCCACAGGGAACAATGTATTCCCTGCCTGGCACAGGCCTGGCAGCCGAAGTAGGGCTTCCCTTGGTATTTACAGGATATTATTCCTTATTTTTAGTGCATTCCCGATAGCCAGACACATTATTTGGTGTACAGCCAGTATAAAACTCTATGATAAAACCGGTATCTTTCATTTCCAGTATGTCGGGTTCAGTGAAACAATACTATAATCTTTGACAAAATATACTGAAAGATTACGAAGTAAAAAAGGTTATATTAAAAAAAAGGCCCCATTCCCTTAAAATTCAAGGTATTCACAACATATACCCTCTGATCTTAAAAGCTGTTCAATCATTTCCGGCCGCATATGTATATCAGACACTACAACACGCAAAATTCTGTCGCAATCTTCCAGGTCAAAATTCCATCGTATAATTGAATGAATGGACCTGAAAAGTCCCTCCACCTTCAGGACATGCATGGGAGAGTCTACATTCGTTTTAAAAATCAATATCTGATCCATAACGCTTCCGTTTTTCGGCAAAAGTAACCGCACACAATAGAGCGTACCTGCTTTTTATACAAACAGACCCTTATTTTATACGAACAGATATACTACAATACCTCCCTGTATTGGTAATTCCTTTTGGTATAAAAAAAAGGGGCCTTGGTATAAATAAGATTTTGCGACAAAGTTTTTTGTCTTACTTAGCACCAGATTAAAGGGTCGCTTTAGAACTATGCAGAATATTTCGCGTCAGCAAAACCGAGCCATCAATTACCTTCTGGAGAACAAATACAGAGTTTACCGCCATTTATTCATGTGGGTATACCTGATCTTTACAGAGTATTATGATCCCGGCGAACCAAGAGAATTTTCAGGAAACTATGATCTGTATCTGCGGATAACCAAATTATTATTTTTCATATTGATGGTGTATACGAATATGTATCTGCTTGTCCCCAAATTGTTATTCAGGGACAAGTATCTTGCCTATATCTGTACCCTGGTTACAATGATAACAATAAATCATTTCCTTATTGAGCATTTCTATGAATATAACTTCGGGGCATACCGCATTTTTAAGGCGCGCAGGTACACCAGCGTTTTCAGGGAAATAATAGCCAATACTAATATATTAGGAGTTATCGTGTTTTCATCTACTTCTATAAAATTGCTTCAACGGTGGCAGAAAGATACCGTCCGTATTAATGAACTGGAAAAAAAGTCTCTGCAGATAGAGCTTCGTGAGCTGAAGAACCAGATCAACCCTCACTTTCTGTTCAATATGCTCAACAACGCAAATGTGCTGGTACTAAAAGATCCGGAAAAGGCATCAGTTGTATTAATGAAGCTCTCTGATTTTCTGCATCATCAGCTATATGAAAATAATAATAAGCTGGTCTCATTACAATCGGAAATAACCTTTCTCAATGACTTTCTTGAACTGGAAAAGATAAGGCGGGATGATTTCAGTTTTACGATCACAAATAAAAATCCCGGTAAGCCGGGAGATCTCTTACTGCCACCCAGCTTATTCACCACCTTTGTTGAAAACGCAGTAAAACATAGCGCTGATCCGGACGATGTTCCCTCCAGAGTAGACCTATCCTTTACCAGAGATAATAAAAGTATCTTCTTTACCTGTATCAACACAAAACCGGGAGATCCCTCCTCAAAAACAACAGGCGGAGGGCTGGGGCTTACAAATATAACACGCAGACTGGATCTGTTATATGGTAAGCACTATACACTGAAAATAAATGAAACCGATTCTCTGTACAAAGTAATACTGCATTTACCATTATGAATTGTATAATTGTAGATGATGAACCGTTGGCCCGCGAGGGTATCCTGCTGCAGCTGCAGGGCTTCACAGAGCTGACAATAACAGGCAGCTTTAACAGCGCTAAAAGGGCGAGCGAATTTATGTTGTCAAACCAGGTAGATCTTATTTTCCTGGATATACAAATGCCAGGTATTAACGGGCTGGAATTTGCCACGTCCATACCACAGCAAACATTGGTGGTATTTACGACAGCCTTCTCTCAATATGCCTTACAGAGTTATGAGGTAGATGCCATAGACTACCTCGTGAAACCTATTAAAAAAGAAAGGCTGAAGAAAGCCGTAGCTAAAGCTATCTCCTACCATGGTCTGCTGAACGGGGAAGGCAGGACCGAACAGGTCGGGAATGATTTCATGCTGATCAAAGCCGAACGCCGCTATCATAAGGTTTTGAACAAAAATATATTGTATGTCGAGGCACTTAAAGACTATGTGGTCATTCATCTGGAAGACAATAAGATCATTACCGCGATGAATCTGAAAACCATTCATGGTCACCTGGACAACACCTGCTTTATCCGTGTAAGTAAATCTTATGTGGTAAATACAAATTACATTACTTCATTCGATAGTCATACTCTTTACATAAAGAATTCAGAAATACCCATTGGTGATGTTTTCAGAAAAGACTTCCTGGAAACATATCTAGGCAAGATACTTCCGGATAAGCTGTAAGACACCGGGAATCATTAATAATTCTATCAAACAATGCGCATGAAAAAAACAATCTGTTTATTTTCATCGGTATTCCTATGTCTTTTTGTAAAGGCACAGGATAACGGTGAGGTCAAGAAAAACATGCAGGCAACAATTGCTGACAAATTTCCCGTCACAAGGACCTTTGATCTACAATTCCTGCAATACCTGTCTTCCGGATTCGACAATAAATTGTTCGGAAAAGACTTTCAGGAAGGAGAAATAAAAAGCCATTCCAGGTTCAGATTTGGAGCCAACATTCCAGTAATACGCCAGCCCAAATGGAATCTCACTTCTTCCTTCGTATATCGTTATGATGCTTATGATATGCAAAATGTGATCAATAAAGGAGATGCTCAGCAACCGGCCTTTAATCAGAAGCATGAGTACCACTATCTTTCCGGAGGGATTAGCTTTACTTATTTCTCTACTTTATTTAAGAAGCCTTTTATTTATAATGCCAGCATTCTCGTAGATGGCTCAGAAAAAGATGCAGAATGGGTTAAAGGATTTCTTGGCGCTTCCTGGATATTTAAGCGCACACCTTCAACAACTATGAGCGTAGGCGCCCTGGTATTCTTTGATCCCTCCTCTCCTGTACCAATGGCGCCCACTTTTTCACTGGAGTATAAATTCCGAAACTCACCATGGATACTGGACTTCATCCTGCCGCAGCGCTTACTCATGAAACGCAGTCTTTTTACCAATGGCCGCCTGTCACTCGGAACAGAACTGACCGGGGATAATTTCTATGTATATACTCCAACTCCACCAGTCTATAATTTCAGACAAATGGAATTAAGAACAGGCATAACGTATGAGCATAACATTAATGGTGTTATACTTACTTTCAAATCGGGCTTTTCCTCCTTTTTTGAAAGCAAGCTGACAGAAAAGGGAAAAACAGCCAGTAATTATATTCTTGAAGTAAACCGGAAATCACCTGGTTACTTTAGCATCGGAGCGTCTTACAACCCATTTAAGAAGAAAACGCGTTGACATGTATAATAAAACCTTACAGGACGCTGTAAGGTTTTATGCTTTCAGTATTACTCCACTGCATGCCGTTCCCTTCTCTCTAATTCAGCCTCCGAAGGAGCTTCAGGAGCTATGGCAGCTAGTTTTATTTCCCCGGCCGGCTCATAACTGGCAATAACAACTCCTGTGGTGGAGACCCTGGAATCCGTTACTTTCCAGTTACCCGGCTGTGTACCTTCAGCAAATAGACGCTTCCCTTTTCCTATTGTTACGGGAAAGGTCCAGACCTGAAGAATATCTACCAGGTTATTAGCCAGCAAGGTCTGCACCAGTTTACCACTTCCAAATACCAGGAGATCAGGGCCCGGTTGACTCTTCAGCTGCTGCAACTGTGCTGCCACATCTCCGGTTATCAGGATTGAACCTTTCCAGTTCAGCTCCACCTGTTTGCCGGAGACAGCGTATTTACGGATACTATTGAATTTCTCCGCAATAGGATCATTCTGCCTGTACGGCCAGTGAGCTGCAAATATCTCATAAGTGCGCCTGCCTAATAAGAGGTCATAAGGTTTCTGCATAGACGCACCCATTGTTTCGTTCATCAGATCGTCCCAGTGGGGAGCAACCCATCCTCCCCATTTAAAACCATTGGAGGTATCTTCGTCAGGACCGCCAGGTGACTGTATCACACCATCAAGCGAAACAAAATTGTTTACAATGATCTTTGCCATAGTTACTTTGTTTTTTGTTGTTACAAATATAGCAGCGATGGCAAAAGCTGATGCAGGGTAAATGCGACTTTAGAAGGGTGGATTGTGACAAAATAATTTTAAGCATATGCCTCAAACAAAAAGGGGCGCGATGTACATCACGCCCCCTTTTAACCGGATCATTAAAAATTATTTCATGATATAACGATACCTGAAAGTGTCTTCGTGTGAATACACTACTTCTTCTCCCCGTACTGATTTCTCAAGTTCTTTCCTTGTAACAGGATAGCCATCTGCATCGTAAGTGTATTCATTCGTTACAGTCATAGCATAACTCCTGTCTGTGTTATTTGTCTCCACAGACTTAACAAGGTTATTGGCAGATAACCAGGAGGCTGGCTCTTTCGGTTCCAGGGTAAAAAACTCTGGTTGCCTGGAGCCGAAATTCACTTTACTGTCATAGGTATAGACAGTGAAAGCGCTATCCTTCGTTTCAACACCTTCTGCTATATTGATACGCACACTGCTAACAATATTCCCCTTACTGTCCCAGGTATAGTTATGTTTACGCATATATCCATCAGCTGCCGCTTCATACAAAGCAACTAAACGGCCATCATTATTATATACAAGACTGTCATAGTTATGTCTCTCACCAATGGAATTATAAGAGTTTGCCCTCATCAGCTTACCAGCGTTGTTGTACTCAAAGGATTGAGATAACTTCATTACGCCTTCAGAATTGTTACTTGTCAGCTTTGTCAGTTTACCGTTTTCATAAACCAGCTCAGAAGAGTCAATGTAATCCTGCTCCAGGTACCAGTCCCGTATTTTCTTCATTCTGTTATTATCATCATACGATATTTCAAGACTATCTGATGAATACGCAATGCTCAGCACGTATTTTTTATTGGTTTGAGGAGCATTGTCATCATCTTTGCTACAGGCAGCAAACAATACCATAAGTGAAGTAGCACTCAAGAAAAGTTTTTTCACAGGTTTTTATGTATTTAGGATTTATAATGCAACAGTATATTGGTCTCCGGTTATAAACTTAACAGTTGTTGTCTTCTTAAATCAGGGCACAAATATATACAAACATTATTAATATAATTAATATTATAAAATATAAAGCCAGGTGCCGGTATCTCTTACTCAAAAAATAATATATTTAGCTTTATTATGGACCAGGACTTGTTAATCGATTCATTAAAGGAGAAGATCTATCAGTTTTTCCCTAAAAATATAGATGGTTTGAGCGAAGCTTATACTGATACCATAGAATTTAAGCAACTCACAGAAATCTGTTGTCATTACCGGGAAAATAAAGAACCCTGGTCAAATTTTATCAAAGCTGTACAGGTAGCGTTTCCCGGTAAAACAATTCGTGATGAAACAAAGCTCTTTATAAGAGAGAGATGTTACCACCTGCTGCTTAAAGTCGAAAATTCTGCTTCCAGGTTATTAACGCTTAATCTTACTATCAGTATCATAATGCCATATTATGATATGTTCATACTGGAATTTGAGAAAACAGACCCGGATTTCGCTTATTTAAATCTTCTGCAGTACAAACGGGACCTGTCAGAATATTCCGAAGAGGTAAATAAATTGCAAACTTTGATCGGAGAAAATTTTTCACATCAACAGCTTCCCGGGCATCTGGCAGAATATATTATTCCTGATATTTCGTACAATAGTATTCAATTTAATGAATTCACCATGTTCAACGCTCTTTTTCTCGATAGGTTGTAGGTTCAATTGATCAGTTTTATAATTAAATCCCCAAACAACAAAGTGAATAACGCTGGTTTTAAATACAATGCGTTCATATCTTATAGCCATGCGGCTGACAATAAGCTTGCCCCCAGGATACAATCAGCATTACATAAGTTTGCAAAGCCATGGTATAAGCTGAGACAACTGCATATCTACAGAGATCAGACAAACCTTTCTATCAGCCCGGAGCTCTGGCCCAATATACAGCAAGCCATCAGCCAGTCTGACTACTTCCTGCTATTTGCCTCTCAGGGCGCTACTCAATCCAAATGGGTAAAACGGGAAATAACCTGGTGGGTTGAGAACAGATCAGCAGATAAGCTATTTATCATCCTTACAGATGGAGAAGTACTATGGAATGATGATAAGAATGATTTTGACTGGAGCAGGACCAATGCCTTACCCAACATACTCTCAGGCAAATTCAAATCTGAGCCAAACTATATTGATTTCCGGCAATTCAAATCAGCAGAGACCTTTAACTTACGCGATCCATCATTTCTTGATAATATCCTGTCAATTGCAGCTCCTTTACATGGAAAAAGTAAAGAGGAACTAGGTGGTGAAGATGTGCGGCAGCATCGTATTACCAGGATCATTCTATGGCTCACCGGTTTAATCATAGGAGCCATTTCAATAGTAGCGATCTGGCAGGCTATTGTTGCCAATCAGCAAAGAAAAACTGCCCTGGAGCAAAGCTCAATCTCCCTGGCAAGACAATTGGCAGCTCAGTCAGAGTTAATACGCAGCAATGATTTCAAAAATCTTCCTTTAGCAGTGGCCCTTGCCACTGAAGCACTGAATATATACTCTTCTACCGAAATTGATCACGCTGCGTGGGAGAGCATTGTATTACTACCGGAACTATGTAACGAGACTGATAACCAGGAGATAAGTCAGGCCAGGTTCAGTCCTGATGGGAAATACTTTGCCACATCTGGTCAGGATAGCATAGCAAGGATCATTGAAAGGTCTTCCAATAAAACGGTCCTTAAAATACCTAATAAGGGAGCAATATGGGATATTACTTTCAGTAACGATGGAAATATGTTTGCCACTGCGGGCAATGATGGTACTGTAAAAGTAATAGATGTAAAGACCGGTCAGCTGATAACAATCTTTATGCACTCAGCCGCTGTACGTAAAGTACTTTTCTCCCCCGACAACAGGTACCTTGCCTCAGCCAGCGAGGATAATACGGCCTGCATCTGGGAGCTGTCTCAAAAAATCAAACGGTCAACCATCAGGCATACCTCCAAGGTATGGTCTTTGGCATTCAGTCATGATAATAATTACCTGGCAACTGCCAGCAGAGATAGTACAGCTATATTATGGGATGTAAAAAAGTCTGAAAAGAAGTACAGCTTTAAACACGATAACATGTTGTGGAGCGTGGCTTTCAGCATGGACGACAAATACATGCTGAGTACATCTGACGATGCAACCGCAAAAATATGGAATACCTCAAACGGCAGGCTTACAAAGACACTTGAACATTCCGCCCGTGTAATGGCAGCCGCCTATAGTCCCGATAGCAATACGCTCATAACAACCGGTTGGGATAAAACAATTAAAATCTGGTCAGCCCGCGATTTCCGGCTATTATCAACTATTAATACCAATGGGATAATTTATTCCATCGCTTACAGCCCTGACAGCCGGTATTTTGTTGCCGGCGGGAGTTATACGAGTGTCTGGAACACTACTACTTATAAAGAGGTAAATCGCCTCTATAAAGAAGCAGATGCCTATAACGTTAGTTTCAGCCCCGACGGTGAATACATTGCTACAGCTGATGGAAGTAAGGGCAGAGTATGGAAAGTAGTTGATAATACAAGAAAAGAAGTCGAAACAAATGACCGTATTACGGGTGAAGGAGTGCCTATTATAACCCAGGGATGGTCAGCAGTTATGGCTCCCGATAATACTCATCTTCTGACTGGAAATGAAGATGGCGCTGCAAGATTATGGGACCTCACAAAAAAGAATATGTCTGCATTTAAACATGGCTTGCCCATTGCAACAGTTGCATATGCTGACACCGGTAATATGCTTGCCACAGCAAGTGATAGCCTGGTAAAGGTATGGGACGTTAAAACACACAAATTGATTTTCCAGTATTCACCGGGAAAGGGAATTAATTCCCTCAGCTTTGATCACAACGGTAAATACCTTGCCATTGGAAGTGCAAATGGTATAACTATTTTAGAAACCTCCTCCTGGAAGACGTTCTTCTCCCAACCGGCCAAAGATCCTGTTTATTATATAGCCTTCAGCGGAAGCGCCCAATCACTGGTACTTATCGATGCAGGCAACAGATTAAGCCTCTTAAATATGGAAAAGAAAACTTCTTTCTTTACAAGAGAATATCCCAATTTACGAAGTGTAAATCTTAGCCCGGATAAAAATCACATTTGCCTGATCGCAGAAGATAAAATATTCCGCTTAAATTTTGATAATAGCGCCACTGACGAAGTAACCATTCCAGTCAGCAACGGTCTGGATATTGCAGGAAGCCCTGACAATAAATCATTAGCCGTTTCCAGCTCTAACGATAGCACTATTACCCTGTATGATATACGTACGGGTAAAAGGACTACCAGCTTCAGACATAATTCAGCTGTAAATGCCGCTTCTTTTGACAAAACGGGAAGATACCTGGCTACAGCCTGCCAGGATGGAACAATACACATCCGCGACCTTCAAACAAAAACAGAGGTATCTTTCATAACCTGGAATTCCAATGACCCGGTTGAAAAGGTAGCTTTCTCTTCAGACGGTAAATATATCATTGCCGCCTCACAAAAATACAAAACATCAGCATGGCTTTGGAGAGCTTCTGATGCAATAAGCCTTGCATGCAGGCTACTCAATTACAGACTTACTGAAGCCGACTGGAATTTGTATATGAACGGCAGGAAGTATCAGCCGGTCTGCCGGTAAAAATTCCACCATTATCATTTGACTAAGTCTATATACGTCACCCATACATCAAACTGATTTCCAATCATATAATACAACAAAGCGTATTTTTCTTCTATATTCAGGGCACTTTATAATGCCGGATGACCACGTATAACTAACTTCACTCCCGAAAAACGGAAGCGATCTTCGCTCCCATTCATTACCCTCAAAATTCATTTAAGACCTTATGAAAACACTAACCCGGCTCCTATGCTGTGCATTATTCCTGTTTGCATGTAACAAACCCGCAAAGGAGGTCATTCCACGATCAGACAGCCCATTACAGGCTGTTACGGTAAATGCCGCTGGCGTAAGCAAGACAACCACAAAGAAGATCTTCATTCACTGGATGCCCTGGTTTGAAACACCAGCCTCCAAAGGTACATGGGGTTATCACTGGAAGATGAATACACAGAACCCGGATATCATCGTCAATGGCAGAAGACAGATTGCCGCCTGGTATTATCCTAAAACAGGCCCTTATGCATCCGCAGATCCTGATATCCTTGAATATCAGTTACTGTTGATGAAGTACGCCGGTGCAGATGGTATCTTCATTGACTGGCCAGGCACCCGGCAACTATATGATTATCCCGATAACCTGTACAACTCTAATGCACTGATCAGCAAACTCAATGCCGTGGGACTTCAATTTTCAATTGTACATGAAGACAGAAACTGGGATGCCGGCAACACCTCCGGGGCACATGGAGATTTTGTGTACATGCAGAACAATTACTTTGGCCAGTCCAATTACCTGAGAACAAACAACGTTCCCGTTGTGCTCAACTTCGGCCCTATCACCTTTCATCAATCCTCTGAATGGGATGCAATACTGAATGGCATCAATCCAAAGCCCAAAGTACTGCCTCTATATGGTTTCACCAGCCAGGTAGGCAGCCATAACGCAGGAGGTGAATTTCCCTGGATCTACCAGGACCATCCTACGGTGGTAGACAACTA
The DNA here is from genome assembly GCF_009758205.1 of Chitinophaga tropicalis. GTDB lineage: Bacteria > Bacteroidota > Bacteroidia > Chitinophagales > Chitinophagaceae > Chitinophaga > Chitinophaga tropicalis. The sequence continues at coordinate 61,736 of NZ_WRXN01000013.1, read as the reverse complement.
CTATTCACAGGTGGCCAATTTCTCACTGGCTATCGGAGTAGTATATCCGGGCTTCAATTCCTTTTATGCCGCCGGTGGCGCCGACGGACCAACCTGGCAGATCCCTTTCAATGGCACCTCCACTTTCTCTGCAATGCTGGACAAAGCACTTAACTCTGGCGTAAGCATCATACAGTTTGCAACCTGGAACGATTATGGAGAAGGCACCATGATAGAACCTACGGAGGAAACAGGCTATTCCTTCCTCACCATCATGCAGCAGAAATTAGGTGTGCAATATGGGCAGCATGAACTGGAACTCATTTTCCGTCTTTACCAGGCAAGAAAGCAATATAGTGGTAATAGCAGTATACAGGCCCAACTGGCGCAGGTATTTACTCATCTGGCCAATCTGCGGGTGAGCGATGCTGAAGCATTATTAAACAGTATAAGCGGTCCTTCCACTCAGGGTGTATATATCAAGAACAGGTGGCTGAACACCTATCTATATGAAGAGAACGGACAGGTAAAATATAGCACCGGCAATACCGGCAATCAGTACAAATGGGTACAGGAGCAGGTGAACGGACATGTTCGTTTCAAAAACCTCGCTAGCGGACATTATCTGAACATAGAACATCTCTACAGCTATGTAGAAAGTACTGACGTTCCAAATACTTTCTACAGCAGCTATTGGGTGCTGGAAGACTATAACGGGTATACCCGTCTGAAGAATGAATGGCAGGGAACTTACCTGAACCTGGAAAACCAGAGCGGACTGGCACAATGCACGGCAGTACCGGCCTATTTTGAAAGCAGCCAATGGACATTGCAGAACTGATAATAAAACAGGCCGCATCTTTTGGGATACGGCCTGTTTTATTTCCTTATTGCGCTGTTGTGAAATGGTATTGCCCTGAACCTATTTTCACTATTGTAACATCCTTCTCCCGGCTGATAAGATGTATGTCTTTTTGAGCAGTGATAGATTTACCGCTCTCCAGTATATCACTACTCTCCTTTCCCGGGATATAAACAGTAGCTGTAGTATTTGCCGGTATTTCCACATCAAGCATAAACTGCCCGTCTTTCAGTTGCCAGGAGGATCTGATGTTTCCATAATAAGTGAGCAGTGAACCGGTTGCTTCTGTGAGTTTTCCACCCGGATGCGGGTGGATGATGATCTCACGATAGCCTGGTGCATCTTCTTTGGTATCGATCCCTGCAATGACCCTGTACATCCAGTCGCCTATGGCGCCATAAGCGTAGTGATTGAATGAATTCATACCGGGCGTTTCAAAGCTATGGTCCGGCTTTATACCATCCCATCTCTCCCATATCGTGGTAGCACCCATTTTTACAGGATATAACCAGGAAGGATAAGTATCCTGCAATAAAAGTGTATATGCTATATCCAGGTATCCAAAACGGCTTAGCACATGACACAGGTAAGGCGTACCGAGAAAACCGGTAGTGAGATGGTTATTATAGCTTTTAATGTTGTTCACCAATCTGAGGGCTGCCTGGGCTCTCAGGTTTTCAGGCAGCATATCAAAGTTTAATGCCAGAACATATGCTGTCTGGGAACCGGATACCAGTCGCCCGCTGGGAGTAACATATTCTTTTACGAATGCCGCTTTTATACGTTGCAGCAGCTCCGTATAACTGGTTACATCGGCTGTTTTACCCAATACCTGTGCAGCATTGATGAGCAACTGGGTAGAATGGGCATAAAAACATTGTGCGATCAGGTATTTGTCGGTGATAGCGGCGGTCCCGTCCAGATCATCGTCAGGATGATAAAACAGCCAGTCGCCGAAATGGAAGCCAGTATTCCATAAGTCCTGAACACTTTGGCCTTTCATATAATCGACCCAGCCTTTCATACTGGGATATTGTTGTTCCAGCAGGCGTTTGTCTGCATACGCCAGGTACATGTTCCATGGAAGAATAGTCGCCACATCAGCCCAACCGGCAGAGCCCATAGCTGTATTTCCCAGCACATTGGGAACAACAAAAGGAATGCTGCCATCGGCTCGTTGGTCGGCCGCTACATCTTTCAGCCATTTCGCAAAGAAATTATTCACCTGCCGGTTAAATGCAGCTGTCCTGGAAAATGCCTGTGCATCCCCTGTCCATCCAAGCCTTTCATCCCGTTGTGGACAATCTGTAGGTACATCCAGGAAGTTCCCGCGCTGGCCCCATTCAATATTGTGCTGTAACTGGTTGATCAGTGGATTTGAGCAGCTGAAGCTTCCGGTTACAGGCATGTCAGAATAGAGGGCGAAAGCCGTAAAATCATCAGGGGTTATCTGACCGTTAAACCCGGTTATCTTAACATAACGGAAGCCCTGGAATGTGAAATGAGGCTCAAACAGCTCGGTCGCATTCCCTTTAAGGATGTAAGTATTCTTTTGCCGGGCATGGCGGAGGTTCTCTGTATAAAAATTCCCGTTCTTATCCAGCACTTCGGCGTGCTGCAGCACTATGCTATCTCCCGGACTACCCTTAAGCCGCACCTGTACCCATCCTACCATGTTCTGGCCAAAATCCATCACCTTTTCACCGGCGGGAGTGGTAAATATTCGCACCGGCTTGAATTGTTCATGCTTTTTTATCGGTTCATTCACGGTGGCGATCAGGTTATCCTTACTATTGTCACTGCTGAGCCGAACGGGAGACCAGTCATGGTCATTATAAGCGGGAGTACACCAGCCTTCCTTTTCCTTTCTGGCATCGATAGTTTCGCCATGGTAGATCTCCGCATAAAGGATACTGCCTGTAGATGATTTCCAGCTGCCGTCTGAAACAACCGTTTCTTCAGTGCCATCAGTGTATTGAATGTTTAGCTGGAAAAGTAAAGCGATATTGGATCCAAAATGATTCCTGCTGTCACTCCATGCCAGGTACCCGCTGTACCACCCCACTCCTAATGCAACTCCGACTGCATTGTCACCCTGGCGAAGCAGCTTGGTCACATCGTATTGCTGGTATTGTAATCTTTTCCTGTAGCTGGTCCAACCGGGAGTAAGTAAGGCATCTCCTATCCTTTTGCCGTTGATGCACGCCTCATAAAGCCCCCTCGAAGTAACATAGGCAGTAGCTGCCTTTATCTTTTTTGAGGTGTTGAATGTTTTGCGGAATATAGGGCTTGGCCTTAACAAGCTGTCCAGCTTAAATCCCGGCTCAATCCAGCTGGCTTTCCAGTCGCCCGGCTGTAAAAGCGCCATCTGCCACTCTGCTACCGGGCTCCAGTCAGAAGCCTGCCCTTTTTCATCCCATACCCTGACCTGCCAGTAATATCTTGTCCCGGAGGTAAGGGCTGGCCCTTTATAAGGTATATGAACGGATTGGTCGGAAGTGATCTTTCCGCTATTCCATAACTGTCTGGAGGACGTCCGGACGCGCAATTCATAGGCAGATTGACGGATCCCCTTTCGGCTGCCTGATAGTTGCCAGCTGAACAATGGTTCAGATACGTCTATACCGCCTGGATTGACACGGTTCTCACAAAGAAGAGCATCGACTTTGGTTTGCCCCAGCGCATTGAAAAAAAGACCATAGAGCAGGAATAGAAGCACATGCTTTTTCATAACGGGAATTTTGATGAGTGTTTGATAATTAAATATAGGGAATGACTGTTGTTAACTATCCTGTACTTTCCTATTCTGGATAGATTGAGTAGAGCGCTATGAACATTTCAGAGACGAAGGCAATACGAAGTTGCAACTACATAGGCTTTGTTAACTAGTCGTATAAGCGGTCTTCTCAAGAAAAGAAGGGGTCTCCTTCCTCTGCTCCATCTATGTCTATGAACCTTATTGGCTTATTTCCAGCGAACTGGTATGATGTATACCATGGATATTCTTGCGTTAATGGATCTACACTCAAAAATCAGGGATGTTAAAGCTAAACAGGCTTATACGCATTGAACAAAAATGTTCTAAAAGGAAGAGGCTGTCTCAAAAGTATTGAGCAGCCTCTTTTTATTCGTGTACCTGATGGAATCAGGTAATCATTTAAGCAATTCTGAGAACGTTCATTTATTTTTGACACATCCCCTTCCTTCTAAAGAAGACAGTATCAGTTTTTATTTATTAACTATAGTTCTTTCTGATCGCTGCCTTTAAATGTAAAAGGGTAATTTATTTTTCTCAGGTACACTCAAATAGTTCTTTGACACCCTCCTTTTTCTGCATAATTGCATATTTATTCCATAACAAATGTACCCGTCTTTGAATTCTATGATAAACGCCTGTCTTAAGCTTGGAAAGCATTATTTGACATGGAAATTGTAGTCCATACCCGCTCGTTTGTTGTCTGAGTTGTATAATCCATCCCCATATTAAAGAATAACCGGCAGTTATTTATTTATTTCCTAAGAAAAATATCCCTTCTCCCTACAATAGCTATTTACCAGATTGTTTTGACCTGAATTTCAATTAAAAGATTCCATCTCGCTTTGAATTTCACAATTAGAATGTTCTTAAATTGTAAGCTTCAAAACCATATATATTGATTTCGAGAGAATATATACTTGCTTCAAAAGATACATAGCATCCAATAAATTCAATTCATTATAGATCCAGCTTTTTTAGAAAAACTTCTCTAAGTGCCTGGGGAGTATCTTTGACTACTTCAGTTTCCACAATACATTCAAAATACTGTTCCGATACAATTTTATTTTCAAGAAAGTCAAGACTGGTAGCATATTTAATAGCCGCCCAGGTACCATATCCAAATGCACCAAATAATAGCACTGCATTTCTCTTTGGATTAAATGGATTAGGGGCTTTAATAATTACTCCAAAGTCTTTCTGTACCTTATTGTTAATTATTTTCGGAACAAACCTATCCCCTGTCTCATTATTCCTAAAACTCACTTCGTATTTTTCAGGATTGCCAAATTTGATAGTGAGGTTCAATCTTGAAATTGTTGCTTTACATAATTCATTAGCATCTGGCCCCCCAATTATAATAAGGTCATTACCGAGAAAATCTCCATTCATTTTATCAGCATACTCTATTTGAGGGACTTTACTGCCTATTGACTCAAGATACGCACAGATATCTGATAGACCTCTAGCATCCCCTACTGCAAGGAAACCAGTAGGTTCAAAATTTTGAAATTCCTGGAATCTTCCTATTACTATATGGTAGTTATTTCCCATATAGGATTTCCAAAAAGAAGTAGTTGCTGATTTTTGTATTTGAAATGTATCTTTTATAGTTTGGCTGATTAAATAGCAGGCCGGGCCCAGTGAAGAAGATAAATCATTATCACTACTATCATATGTTGCAAGTATAATACCTTCTAAGTCTGATATAATCTTTGGACGTTTATGGGCATCATATACAGCAAAAGTTTTTTTTCGACCTAATTTTCCCATAAAAAGTCCTAGTTCAAACAAAACATTATCTCGACTTACTGGCTGTCTCACATTCCTGCTTATCGACTCATCATCAGCGCTTAAAATTAATATCGCATAATCAAAATCATCTGAAGCTTGTATCAGCCCCTCTAATATACTTTCACCCAAAGGGAAAACACCTTGGTTCCAAATTTTAGTTCGTGCAATATTTTGCAGCTGAAATTGAATATTCTTTGCTAATTCTAAGCCTTCACTTGAACATCCAATAAAAATAAATGGCTTGGGGGTGCTCATAAATGTAATAACTGTTGAGAAGCTGGAGAATAATTACATTGCAATTTAATGATTTAAGTCATTAAAATTTCTAAGCTTTAGAATTGGGAAGTTTGTTAATAGAATCTAGTTTATATTGTAAAAAACCCTCAAATAACAAGCTCATTAATAATCATTGTAAAATCAAAGTACCTTTAAAGTCAGCTTCCAGCTTACCATGTATCATATAGGAAGTATAGATTAATGACCTGAATATGCCAATTTCTACAATGTCCCACACACACTTTTCGAAACCTCCCAACTTCAACTCCCATTAATCGCTATCAAATTCCCCATACTCTCCCTTAAATACCCTTCTATATTCGTTCTCTACCCTTACATAACCCCAATCCTACTGCCAAATGCCTGCAGCATATAATGCTATCTTCATGCATTAACAGTATATTATTTATGGGCCAGCAAAATTCAATACTTCTTTTCACTGGTAAGCTCGGTAACCTGATCGGTTATAGACGAAATGGAAAATACCTCCTGCGCAGCATGCCTGAAATTGTCCGGCAATCTGCTCGTACCCGTCGTGCTGCCCAACGCTTCGGCATGGCCAGTAAAACAGGAGCGCTCATCCGCCATGCATTTTATGGCGAATTAGACGTTTGCAGAGACAAAAGTCATATCAACCGGTTAACAACAGTACTCATTCCCTCTGCAGGCGATAACATAAAGGGCCTGACAGGCTTCCGGTTCAATGAACATACTGGAACAGACAAGTTCTTTATCCTATCGCCTCAACTTTCTGCGGATGGCAAACTGCACATTCCTGCACAAACATTACCTGTATTCAAAGGCATCACCTCCCTGGAAGTAAAGGTGATCGCTACACGTATCAACTTCACAACACATGAAGTAGTAGGTACGGATAGTGACGTGTTGATCGTAGAGGCAGGAAAATTTTTTAACGGCGCAGCATTCCCAGTTGATGTACCCGGTAACGGAACCCTGATGGTAACCTTACAGGTAAGAGGCTTGCAGAATAATATCCTTTCCCACAACGCCAGGTATCTTGCTGCCGATATTGTTGCAGTACAGACTCCGCAAACGCTGGAAGTCTTTCATAAACAGATATATCCCCAGCCCCGGAATATACCATACACTAACTATATTCATTCACAACCATCCGTCATTCAACGGGAATAATTATCCTGACCCGATAAATATATACTGGTAAATAACCTATTCTTTGAATTACATACTTATTCCATTTTCTGACTGCAGGCGTGACCTGCAGCCGTTTTCTCATTGGTAGAACATACCCTTACACTCTTTCCTGATAGATTTACCGCGGCACTACACATCTGGAAGTCATTCCCACATCATGTCCACGTTTACTTCTGCGATGATATATGGATAGTAGCTGGATGATAGCTATACGCTATATCTCCTAAACAACCTTATTGCCACAGCTTTATATAATCCCACATAGTATTAAACACCTGCTCCTTCAGTTCCTCCATAGATAACCCATCAACTTCTACCGGTGGCAGGAAATGAACATCTATTTTATGAGGTTTTGCATAAAAGCCTTTACCTACAGGTAGAATTTTCCGGGTATTGAAAATGACAGTAGGTAAAATAGGTTTCTTTGTTTCTACTGCCAGGGAGAAAGCGCCATCATAAAAGAACTTAAGCGGGTCATCCGTTTTATTACGCGTGCCTTCAGGATATAACAGCATGTGTACTCCTTGCTGCAACACTTCTTTCATGTCAACAAAACTTTGTTTCCTGCTTTCGGGATCATTCCGGTCAACCAGTACAGACCCCACTCTATACATTATGCCGAATATAGGTGTCTTAACCATCTCCTTTTTAGCCAGGCTTTTACTGGCATCGGGAATGGCATAGAAGGTAGCGGGAATGTCAACGAAGGAATTATGGTTGCACACTATAATATAGGGACCTTCTGATTTGAAGTACTGTCGCCCTTTTACACGTACCGGACAGAAAATAAGCGGGAGGTATATATGTACCCAGACCCTGCCCAGTGTGGTGAAATACTTTATATCCAGGGGAGCCGGCAGGAGGGAGACCAGCCACATAGGGAGTAGCATGATCAGCATCATACAAATAAAGAGAAGCAAGGCATACGCGGCATAGAGCCTACCTGGCAGATTCTTTAGCCATTTCATAGTCAGTTGAGCAATCCTTTGATTTTGGTATATAAATATAGCTATATTATAGTATATAATATACATAAGTGTTTATATGGCCGGTTGGGGTTCCCGGCCATTAGCAATAAAATCTGCTTATAACCGCCAATCTACAGGCTCTATGCCTGCCTTGGCAAGCAATTCATTCGTTTTGGAAAAATGGCGGCAGCCGAAAAACCCTTTATCTGCACTAAAAGGAGAAGGATGGGCTGCTTTCAGGATATGATGACGCGTAGCATCTATGAGGACCTGCTTGTCCTGGGCAAAGCGCCCCCAGAGAATGAATACCACATCCTTTTTAAGCTCGGATACCTTACGTATAACAGCGTCAGTGAAGCTCTCCCACCCTATTTTACTATGAGAGGCCGGCTCACTTGCCCTTACGCTGAGAATGGCGTTGAGTAATAATACCCCATGGTCAGCCCATTTGGTAAGGTCTCCTGTAGCAGGAATAGGAATTCCGAGGTCGCTCTGAAGCTCTTTATAGATGTTTACCAGTGAGGGAGGCGGTTTTACTCCGTCCTGAACAGAAAAGCATAATCCATGGGCCTGTCCGGCTCCATGATAGGGGTCCTGTCCCAAAAGGACTACTTTTACTTTGTCAAAAGGGGTTTTGTCAAAGGCATTGAAAATAAGATTGCCGGGAGGATAAATGGTGTGACCGGCTGCTTTTTCGTGCTTTAAGGCCATTACAACCTGTTCAAAGTAGGATTTCTTAAACTCATCTTTTAGGATTTCCTTCCAACTTTCTTCGATTTTAACCTCCATATTTTTTAATTTTTTTGAATAGCTGAATTTTTTGAAAAATTAAGGGAATTTTCCATAGATTTGCACTCCCAAATAAAACGTATAAATATACGGGAATTTTTGGTGAATAGGACCGGTAGCTCAGCTGGATAGAGCAGCTGCCTTCTAAGCAGCAGGTCCCAGGTTCGAATCCTGGTCGGTTCACTCTCGAAAGCCTTACCTAGTAAGGCTTTCACCCTCTCTCTCTCATCAGATTTGTAGCTTTTTTTCACAAGCGTTGACGGAAACGTTGACGGGAAAACATTAGCTACATGAAGAACCACCTCACAAATGGATGCCACTACACAGAGTTTAACAAGTTTCCAAAGAACTGGAATACTACCCGTGCGTCAATGAAACTCACCTGGCGGATTGAATACCGTTTTTTTGACCCAGCATTCAAAGAAAAGTACCCGGAAGGGAAGCGTAAAGTCATTAAAAGTGGTCTCAATAAGGAAAAAGACAGGGAACGAAGACAGCAAATGATGAGAGAGCTGATCACCTTCGAACGTGACCTGCTTGAGAATCAGGGATATAACCCTATTCTTAATGAGCGTGAAAAACCGGATGATTCTCCGACGCTTTCCCTCATCGACCCGGGCACCCCCTTTATACAAGCCTTGAAGCTAGGGCTGGAGATGAAAGTCATGAGTGAAAAAACAAAAAAAGATATCGCCAATAAGATGCCCCATGTAAAAAGGGCTGCTGAGGCTATTAAATTGAATGATCAATTGCTCTCAGATATGCCGATAGGCAGTATCCGAAGAAAGCATATTCGGCTACTGCTGGATAGAATTGGCCGGAATAAAAAAGAAAATTGGACTGCAAACAACTTTAATCGTTATAGAACAGATCTGCAGATCATCTTTAAAGAATTGAACGAGCTGGAGGCAATGGAAGTCAACCCTATCGAGGGGATCAGCAAGAGGAAAACAGTAAGGAAAAAAAGAGATGTCCTTTCTGTGAAGGAACGCATTCTCGTTAATACACACTTGCGGGAGAATTATTATTCCTTTTGGCGGTTTATGCAAATATTCTTTCATTCTGGAGCAAGGGAATCAGAACTACTCAGTGTTGAGCGCCGCCATGTAGACCTTGAAAAGCAAATATTTAAGGTGCTAATTAAAAAGGGAGAATTTTATCGGGAAGATGACAGACCAATTAATGTTAATGCGTTACCCCTGTGGCAAGAAGTAGTTAAAGAAGCAGACGAACTTTCTGCTGGCGGACCAGATGAAAGGCTTTATCTATTTTGCGAAGACCTAATGCCCATGTGGCGGAATCGGCCGATTCGGCAGGAACAGATATCTCGACGGTGGAAATTTCATGTTAAAGATAAGCTCGGTATTGAGAAGGACTTTTATCCGCTAAAGCACTTGAATACTACAGAATCTGTAAATAGTGAACTTCAGAAGGCGTTGCAGGATGCACAGCAGAAAGCGGCTGAACAGAATGGACATACTACCACAACAATGGTCCGCAGTATCTACGATGTCAATAATGCCGAGCGAGAGCTGGCTATTAAGAAGGTAGCTAAGAATAAGTTTGCCTAATGACCTTTTCCCGGTTTGAACAATTCAAAAAAGTTAGTCTCCAAGGCATTGGCAATTGCTATCATAGTTTCCAACCGCCAGTTATTCTTTCCCAGTTCGATCCTGGAAACTGTATTCTGGTCAATATTGGCTTCATAGCCCAAATCCGACTGTGACATGCCACGGTCTTCCCTTAGTTTTTTAATGCGGGCGCCAATCTGTTGTTTGATGATATGTTCGTTATTCAACATTCTATAACGAACATATACACATTTAGATTAATAATTCTAAATCTATATAACTAGATTTATAAATCTAGTTATATAAAACTTAACTAAATTAGCTACAATAACCAAAATGTCATCCATATGCTGTTTAAAATCCAATTAGACAAACAATCCGTTGATCTAAGACTTAACAAAGTCCCACTGAAGCCTCACCTGGTGAGGGCTTCATATGAAGAACGCGTAATTGAGTACAATGTTTCGAATCCGAAACGAGTCAAACGCCTCTCAAATGAACCGGTACCCCGGTTCGAAGAGACTATACTGAAGTTGATAGAAAAGCACTTCCTGCCTTCTCCGCGTTATAAAAAGCAACGTCCCTTTACCGACAAAGAGGTGCTCAGGCAGAAAGGCGTTCCTGACGAACATCTTGATGACGCTGTTACAGTAGTTAACGAGCGGATGAGAGAGTTCGGGGACACCGTTTCAGAAGCGATTAACTATGTTATTTCATTTGTCAAGAAAACACAGCTATAATGGAGTTAACGACATCCGAAATAATAAAGCACATTCGTGCTCTTATAATAGCTGAGATCAGGGAATCTATAACTCCGACTGAGAAATTGAAGTTAGACCTTATCAGAGCCGCTATTCCAGAAGCTCAATCAATGTCAGATTACTTGCATAGTGTGTTAACAAAAGAGCAGCTGAAGAAAGAGGAACTTCAGAGGATAAAAGCTCTGGTGGAGGCCAGGAGAATACGAAGGAAGATAAAACGGGTCAAAATAGTCACAGCTATGGCCTGTTTGACTATTTTGGCTTTGCTCTGGTTCTATGCTTGCAAATAGGAAAGCCGGGTGAAAACCCGGCTTTATCGTTTAATTCCACGTTATGAATCGGCATCAACTACCGGGGACCATCTTTTGAAGGCTGGCAATGATGCTCTTTAAAGTCTTCGCGTATTCAGGATCTGTTGCATATCCAGCAGCAGCTACTGCTTCAACAAACTTTACAGGATCCGTTGTTTCAAATGCCTTCTTATACCTGGGATTCTCCTGCAGGAACCGACCATGGTCAGCAAAAGATTCACCAGCAGTGTCATATGCACGAAACCAATCCTTTACTCTGTAATCATACTTACCATCCGAACGTGCTATAATGCTAAGTATTTCCGGATATTTTATGTCACGTTTTGAGTGCACTTCCCTGGTAGTGATCAACTGTCGCTTTCCCTTCCAGGAAGGCCCTGCCTTTATCCCAAAGAACATGTTGTTGGGCGCCTTCTCTCCCCATCCGGATTCCAGTGCAGCCTGTGCGAGCACAGCCAAAGCCGGTACTCCTGTTTCCCTTTCTGCTTTCACCGCAGAGTGGTAGTATTGTTTAAAGAACAGTTCTTTTGTCATTGTTAGAATTTAATCAGTGAGTATTGCACAGAGACTCCGGTAAATAGTGACCATCGATTCCCCATCCAGCCGTAAGCAGCACAAGGACCAATGCTCCAGCGATAGTTTGGCGCTTTAATTTCGATACCAGTGATACCCGCAATTGTACTATTAGGATTGTAGCTTATGCCCTCCAGGACGGCGCGTTTAGGTCCAAAGAGACTGCGACGTTTTCGAGACATTGCAAAAGCAACTGAATCTCTTGTCTGATAATCAAGCGTTAGCTTGTTGTTGAGTAAAGTAGCGTCAAATTTAGACCAGTGATCCCGGTACCGGAAGTGAGCTGTATCTGATCCGGAGGGATTCCGAACAATGACAGTTGTGCCGCTGTCCGGCTTTATTGTTACCGTACCAGAAGTCTGCAGGTTTGCACGCAAGTAGCCAGTAACATTCTTCAACTTCAAGTTGAAGTCCTTACGGATCTGCTCTGCTTCCATGTGAAAAAACTCCTGCAGATCCTTATTTGCAACCTGGGTAGATGTTGCCTCAGCTCTCCACCGGCCGGCTTCGTCCTGCCAGGTTCTTACAGTATCATCCTTTGCAGCAATGATACCCTTATAATATGTTTCTTGTCGATAGGATTTTACCTGCAGGAAAACGAAGAAGATAGCCACAACGGCGAACAAAGTGGTCCATACGTTAATTTTCATCCGTTAATTTTTTGCCGGTGAGAGAATCGAATTTTTGGAGATACTTTAAAATCCAACCTGGTAATACCCCCGGATCTATTTCAGCAATGTTTTCGAAGATGCTGATTGCTTCCCGTACCATGATAGCGGAGAATACTACATTACCGAGGAAAGAAAAGGCAACCTGCGGAGCTCCACTAACGGTGAACTTTGTGAGGGCGGAAGTCGCAACCAATGCTGAAGTATAGATAATAATCTTTCTCAGCACCATGCCAAACCCTTTACTGCTCACTTGACGTTGCCGTATCGCTTTGAAAAGTCCCAGCGCAGTATCAACCGACACAATAACAAAAAGGAACTTTAAAAACTCCCAATCAGAAAATACATATTTTTCTATCCAGGAAATTACTGGCGCCATTGCCCATCCGAGTGTTAGATATATAACTATTGCTTTCATACTTAGATAGAGTTGAGGTCGAAAATTGGGCACAAGTGTTTGGCGTAGACAGCCGTACCGCGATCATTCAGGTGTACGCCATCGCTCGATAGCGTGTTACCATTAACACCAGAGCCGGCGAACGCGTTGTAATAGTTGCCCAAATAGCCACTTTCTGCCTCGCGAACAAACGCTGCGGACATATCAACGAACGGGATATCTCCTTTTTCGTATAAGAACGACTTAACAGCACTCCATATCTCCGCCATCGTGTACCCTGATGATTGAGTGATCATTGAACCGTCTGAGTTGAAGTAACTCCGTGCAAAGTGAGGAAGTACGCACAGCACTTCGAAGTCAACCCAGTTGTTACTGGCCGTCTTCAGATTCCAGGTGTTAGTATTTCCTGCACGGTCGCCGTATAGGAAGTCCTGCACCCAGTTCACGCTATAGGATGGTAGCTGGCTGGCTGCTACCATGTTCAGAAGCGGTATCTCGAAGAGTACCAGGTTAGGCTTGCGCTCTATGAGATCGTTCTGAATGTAATTGGTCAGTTGAGCAAGGGTGTTACCACCACGTGCAATATTAACCAGCTGTATATAAGGCTTAGCGCCGCTAATCAGTTCTAGACCCCAGTATAGGAATTTGGTGCTATCTGCTGGTTTGGTTAACGTAATAGTGACGGAAGTACCTATAGTAGCCCCGACCTTTCTGAACTCCACCCGACGTGCATAGACGCTATTACTTCGCCGAGTACCGGCTACCTCCAGCTGAGATAATAATGCGCCGTTGGCCTCTACCCAAACTGTTGCACCAGGTAGCTTTACTTCTACCTTTCCGGCACCACCTGTTACAGCAATAGCTATGCTGGTAGATGCTGCCAGATCGGTTCTGTCTACGAAGTTGAATCTATTGTATGCAGCTGCTACAGCAAAGGATAGCGCCGCGGCTGATGTAGTGGAAAGTCTTGTGTCGTTGGGGCGGGTGCCGGCGTCGTCCCAACCGGTAGTTTCTATAGACCAGGTACCTGTCTCTGTAAAGGTGCCTGCCTTGTCCCAGCGTGAGTAGACAGGCCGTTCCAGGCTGAGGAGAGAACGGAATAAGTTAGCTCCAAAATTGTTTGTAACAAACGTAGGAGGGTAAGATGCTGGTGCCACTGGACCAATTGTTGTGTGCATCTCACGAGCGAAGATGCTGTCTCCTTCCATAATGATCTTCACTCTATCATCTGCAGTTGCGTTGAGAGGGCCGGCATACCTCTTCCTGAAGTTCTGTAGCTTTCCATATATCTGCGGATACAGATTAACCAAGGCCTGTATCTGCGTCGTGGGAGCAGAGGAAGAATTACTACTCAACAAATCATACCCCAGAATCTGGGATATAACCGTTTTTCTGTGCGGGACATAGCTTGTGGCTACGTTTTCATTTTCCACCTGCATTTGTGATGGGGTAGTCGCGTCGGTTGGCTCTTTGAGGTTAAGGATAAAATATGCAGCTCCTGCAGGTGGAGTAAACGTGAATGGCGGCGCTGTGGCTACACTCGTGCGTGTGATATACACATCACTTGCTGTATAGTATGCCAGTACCTTTGCCGTTGATGGGACATAGTTGAGCGCAGAAAAGGTGTACACACTGCCAGCCGTTATTGGAGTCTTATCGCTGCGTAACCAGCCGGCTGTTGTTAGAATTACACCCGAACTACTGACAAGCCCTACTTTAATGTTCTCCTCATCCAGTATATTCTTAGAATATACATTCTGGGTTGTAACATTATTGTTGAGCATCGCTGTTATAAATGCTCTGTTTCCCGGAGAGTCTATCAAATAACTTGCTGCTAAAGGATTGGTCTTTATTGTGTCAGCTGCATTAACTGGTGGTATATATGCCTCATACGCTGTCGCAGCATTACCTATTTCCAGCTGAACATTTGTGGGAGCTGCGTTCGCCGGCTCTTTGAGGTTAATGACAATATTTGTTGCAGTAGCCGGCACCGTGAACGAGAATGGAGGGGCTGTTGTGATTGTAACACGGCTTATGTAGACATTGCTGGCGGTGTAGAACACAACATATTTAGAACTGCTGGCAGTGAATCCAACAGCACTGAACGTATATGTGGTGCCGGCAACAACAGGTACACGTGCAGTTCTCTGCCAGCCGGTTAGCGGGAGAACGGCGTCCAAAGTACCGGAGCTATTAACATTCCCTTCAACGAAGGCGCTTGAATCCAGCTTATTTTTTCCAACACCAGCTACTTGCACAGTTGTTACAGGAACAGGATCAACCGGTACAACGAGTTTAGTGTATGCTGTACCATTGTCAATAAGGAACACCAGCTCTCCATTATTCACTTCAACGCCACTGAAATTAGTATAAGTTCCCGGCGTTGAAGTGATCCACATACGTTTCCCTTCTGGCGCCCCGGGGTTGGTAGAAGGTGTCGCTGCTCCTTCGAGGCCTACGCCCCCTTCAGCAGCAACAGACAGGATAAGATCTGCAGCGTCGTAGAATCGCGCAGCTATATCAGAATTCAGGATGGAACCCTCTGCTACCTTGTCTTTTATTGATGTTTTTACCGCCTCTTTGAATATTTCGATTGATGTTGCCATGTTTAGTTGAATTCAGATCCGAATTGGTTAGAGAATATACCTGAAAAGAGATGCACAGGATCTCCTGTTACTTTCGCAGGTACTGTTTGTCCGGGTTTCAACTCAAGAACAAATGAGAAAGGGCCTTGGCCGCCTTTTAATATGCCTATAGCAGAATTAGTGGGGATTGCATTCCACAAAGTGACATAGGCCGTTTTACTAGCTGCGGTACCGACATCATTCCCATCCAGATCGTATACTTCAACGGGATAGTGGTCGGGCTCTGCATCCATGTTGGTGAGCATGTTAATTTCCACCGGCGTATATTGTCCGGCGAGATATAGCTTATAATAATCAAAGTATCCTTCCATTGTTACCATTTTCCGATTGGACAATACTCTTCAACAACGATGCTTTTCTCAAGGCAAGGGCACTTGCACCTGGTGCACGCCAGTCGGTGCTCATATACGCCTTCGCCATTAATGATCTTCAAGGCTGTTGATTCAATAGAATCTGGACAGCCACTGCATAGCATCATTCTCAATTGAGACAGCTTTTTCTCTGCCTCAGAAGTGGGAAGAAAGCTAAAACGCTTCCCCCATCCAATGATTATGTTTTTAATCTTCATAGCAGCCGCAGGAATGAGGGTTATCAATATCATCGTACAGTCCCAGTACAATGTCAGATTTACGTTTGTATGCCACACCTTTAGCGTCGCAACCACAGTCTCTTTTGTACAGGGAATAATCGGCCTTATAGCGGCATAACCATGCGTGCATGGCCTCTGTCAACGGGTCTATCCGGTCCATCATCTTCTTGTCCATTACCCATTTTACTGACCGAAGCTCAGGAGTGACCAGGCCTGAAGTATTCATTGGACTGGATGCCGGTTGGGTATGGATAATGCCCTGCGCCCCGAACTGTACGAATCCTTCCGGAGTAGCTAACAGCATTACGCATTCAGCAGTCAGTTTCCACAAATGCTGCTTCCATAGCTTCATATTGCCCGCGTTCAGGAATTCCATTGCGTTGACTATTTCACCAACAGCCAGCACAACCGGCTCTGATCCTTCCGGCAGGCTATCATTAATCTGCTGTTCCAGCGTGGCTTTGTTTTCGGCTGTAACCTCCGTGTTTTTTTGCTCAATCAGGGCATAATAAAGATCATCAGATAGAGCGGGTCTGATAATGCGTTCTTCAGCAACAATGATAGATTGTTCAATTATCCGGGGATCAATAGTCTGTTGCGTCGGTGCATGAAAGAGCACCTCATCTGTAGTGATCAACACACCACGCATTAATCTGTTAATCCTGTACATTGTCACCTCCTTTTTTCTGCTGCTGGTTAACCTTCAGTTCACCCAGGTATTTCTTACCACGCTCTCCTCCATCCCTCGGCAGGCCTTTAGCCTCTCTTACTTCGTCAACAGTAACCGCAGGTGTGATATCAACATCTGTAAGGCCTGAGATATCAATATTGCTCTTTATGGCCAGGTTGAACTTCTTAAGATCCCAGTCCATCCATTCACCTGCGATGGTGAATATGTGGCTCCATACAGTTGTCATGAGCTTTTTCTGTGCCGGCAGAATTACCGTCCGGTTAATATGTTCAATGATCTTTGTAAGGAATCCGGAGCCCTTACCCATCGTGCTTGCGGATTGGATGCCCGCCAGTACTGCGTCCCACTCATTCGCCAAGATGATCTTTTGCATCCATTTATCATCAGAATCCTTAAAGGATCCTTCCTTCTGCGTGTCGAACGTATGAAGATCGGACCCCTCAATACCTTCCTCCGAGGCAACCACCATTACACGCCCGCGCTTACCATCACCGGTGTGCGTCTGTATTGCCTTTTTACCTATACGATCTGCCTCTGTCTGGCTGATATTACCCTTGATAGCCAACAGAGCAGAAACAACCATGTTGTTGTCGAAGTTGTCCAGGTTATAACGGGCGCCCTTGTATTCCAGCAGCTGATAAATCATACTGGCAATAGCTGAAGGAAGACCATACTGAGAAAATCCAGATACTGAATTCTTTAGCCATATTAAAGTGCGCTCCACTCCTTTGTCATCCTGGTACCAGTTGTCTTTTTTATTCTTCCGGGGATTGTACAGAGGAAGTTTCTTGGATCGGCTGATCTCATCAGGCGTGAGTGAGCGCTGATTACGTAGGAACAGCTTTGATTGAATGGCGTACTGAACGATATCATCTTCGTCAGGCTTTCCAAGTCGCCATTCCAGGAAGTTGTGTACATAAACATATACATACTTCTTGCCAGCAGACTTGAATCGAACAATCTCTATCGGAACATTACCCCAGGTGAAGATGTCTTCTAACATGCGTCTGGTCAGTTCTGTAGCTGCCTCATTTTTCATGTTCATACTGGCCAACCAATCCGTCAACTCTGTAGGCAGCTCATTTCCGTCTGTATCCATAAAACCGTCACCTGCGCAATAATTGGCCTTTGAAACTACGCACCGGTTGTGTGTCGCTGACAGAATTCTACACTCCAGCAGCTGCTGCCCGAAATCGTCCTTTCCATCCAGGAAGGGCAGATATTCAGTATTATTCACAAAAGAAAATGCCCGTCCGCCATCGAACGGGATAGGATTCTTGGCATCCAGTCGGATCTCATTGCTAACCTTTGTGGATTTCTTTGCTGCCGGTTTGCTCGTGGTTTGCTGCTTAGCCATTTGCTTTATTCTTCTGTACCTGGTGATGCAGTTTCTTTCAGTGCTTCAATCACGGGAAGGAGTGGTTGAACTTTCATCTTCTGTAGCTCCTCCAGTGATGGAAGAGGCTCGAAGAGCTGAAGTAAGGAAGGATCGCCACTCTTCGTGGCAATAATTGCGAGATCCAGCAGGTCATCCCGCTGTCCAAGCGGAAGTCCGCTGTTACCGAATGCGACAACAGCGGACTGATATTCTTTCTTAATCGTAACCATTTTTTTCTTCTTTTTTCCCATACAACTGAATGGAGATTACATCAATGCCTCAATGGAAGCCCAGGTACCTGAGTATTCACGCAGGTTACGAGAGTAGTTACCCTTCAGCAGGATATTGCCCACGTTGGGGTTATCCAACTCCTTACCGCTACCACCGTCTGAACCATCCTGCTCTACAACGAACTTGGTAATAGAACTTGCATTAACATACTTCTCACCGGCAATGATGATTTTGCCAGAGTTCAGTCGGGCAGCTATGCCAATGCCACAGCAGCAGCTGGCTGCATCAAGTGCCTGCAGAAAGTTGGTTAGGGTATTGCTGTTTTCAGCAAGCTGGAATTTAAATTCGTGTTCATACTTGGAGGCACAACCGTTCTTCGATTGCTTCCACGTCCATTCAGCCTCCCGGTACTGGAAGTTGATGATGAAGAATTTGCCTCCGTTCTCCGCAGTGGCACCGGCACGGAGAGCTACTGCACTATAAGGTGAGGTAGCGGTCGTTTGGGTGAAATTGAAATCGGATGGGTCAAATATGGCGATATCGGAGATACCACCAGCGACCCCGGAACATGCCCTGTTATATTCCTGTAATAATACGCACAGCATAATTGTTGAATAAAAGTTGTTAAGAAATAAGATTAAGACCAGCTGGAAAGGGCGATCACGTTGAACTCAGGCAGGCCTATCTGAGTACCGGCTTTCATGAATATGCGGTAGTACCACTGCATTTCCTTTTTCTCATACCACACTTCCAGTGCAGTCTTTCCGTCTTCGCCTTCACCGTAGTTTTTGTCAGTAGCAAAAACGAAGTTGCCCCGCAGGGTAAGGATAGCCGCATGTCCAAGAGATCCTTTGATTTCCGCAATGATGGGCTTCCATATGTTTTCTACCAGGACGGGGATGCCCTTGAAGGATAACTGCTTAATGCCGTTGGCAAGCAGCGTATAACCTTGTGCCTGAGTACCAGTGCTGATCAGGTAATCTTCATAGCCGGATGCTATGTCTTTAGAGACATAGAATGCCTTCTGGCTGTCAAGAAAAGCATCCATCAAAACCGGTTGCTTGTTATACATACTGTTCAGCAGGTTGTACGCAGCTGTAGCGTTAGTTGTGTAGTCAGTGCCATCTGCTATAGCGATAGTCTGACCAGCAGGAATAACACCACCGGTGATGTACTTTTTAATCCACTTGAAGATGCCATCAAAGATGTTGGTGGACCATTGCGCATTAACCGGAGATATGCGGTCTACGTCGCCAAAATAAGCATTGGAAGCAATATCAACGTTAACAGCACCCTGGAAGAAAGGCAGGATCTTATTACCGAACAACGGGTCATTTGCACGGAAGTCTTTCAGACAGCCTTGGTAGAATTCGTTACGGCAAAACTGGGTTGCACCATATACTTCTTCTACAGCGATCTGTCTGGTGGTGGCGCCAACTACCTTTTTGTAGTTGATATCACAGGACCCATCACGGCGCTGAAGGATATTCTGTACCCTGCGGATATCGATAATGGGACGCTTGGATACCACATTATCCATTATGGTAAACTCGTTCAGCGTGCCCTGGAAGGGGAATCCTGTCGGCACAATATCAGCGAAGGCCGGCTGGATTACTGCCTCGAAGAAGCTGAGCGAGTCAATAGAAAACGTTTGAAACATATTATTCAGGTTTTAGAATGGTTGGCAGATGATGATTTACTTTTTGTCCCAGTTAGCTAGGTTGCCGGCTGCCTGAATCACGAAGGCGCTGCCATCTGCATGGAAGTCCACATTCGTGATAATTGTGGCAGTAATGTTCAGACCTTTACTGGCGTTCAAGGTGGAGACGTCGATAGTCTTTGCACCAGGTGCACCGGTAACCGTAATGGTATCACGGACTTCCTTGCCGAAGTTGTCGTGCACTTTGACATGCACTTTCTTCAAGCCATCGCCGGCTGCGTAGGTAGATCCATCCGTCACAACTACCTCTTTTTCCACAGGATCATATGTGTATGATACCGCAGGCAAGAAGCTGGTTATATTGCACCCAGATTTGCAATAGTTGATTAGATTGGAATTGTCAATTGCTTGCATTATAAAAGGTTTTTAAGGTTGGCAGATGATGTACTGTTTTATTTGGCATTGCTAAAATTGCCGATCGGCTTAGGACCGTCTTCCTGCTTGCCGGAATTGGTCTGTTTGCCTTTGTTGTCAGCCAGTTCAGTTTCCAGCTCACCGTTCTTTTTCTCGAGCTCAGTAACCTTATTTTCCAGGGCTGTGATCTTTTCGTCATAGTCCCTTTTCAGAGCATTCTGAAGCTCTGTTTTGGCTGCATTAACAGCCGTATTGACATTGTTCTCGATCTCGGCTCCGAGGTCCTCAAAGGGCTTGGTCAATGCCTCTGTGATCTGGTTCACGATGTCAGCCGGCTTGGCGCTATCCTCTGTTTTCAGGTTCTTCAAGCTGTCGAGGATGTTCTGGAAAAACTTTTTCATATCGTTGTTTGAATTGTTGATGAGCTGTTGTACGGTATCTATGGTGAGGGCGGAAGGAGACGCAGGCGTTTTCACGGCGGAGTTGTAAGCCGCCAGAACGTCCTTATTGGAATAGTTCCAGTATTCTTCCTGCAGGAGATTGGTGAATGATGCCTCTCCAGAGATCTGCTTAATGAAGCCCTTGTTTTTAGCTTCATCGGCCAGCATCCAGGTTTCCGCATCCATCATTTTGCTGATTTCTTCTTTACGCATGCTGGTGGCCTTTGCGTAGAAGTCACGAACGGCATTATTAAACTTCCGCATCGTGGCAGCCATCTGTTCCAGCTGGTTAACGTCGCCCCATGCAATACCAGAAACATTGTGGATCATGAACCAGCTGTTGGCACTCATTTCTGGAGCATCGCCGGCCATTAGGATATAAGTGGCTGCACTAGCAACAATACCACGGCCGAACGTGTTAATCCTTTTCCCTTTTGCTTTCAGATCCTGAAGATGATCATGCATAGCCATGGCGTCAGTTACCTGACCACCAGGGCTATTGATGTAGATGTTATAAGTACCTACATCATGCTTTCCCAGTTCTTCACGGAAGGACTTGAAAGACACTGTTGTGTCATCTCCCCACCATTCACGTAAGAACTCCTGAGTACCGGCATCAACAATCTCACCGTCGATGAATATGTCGACGGAATCAGAAGAGGCATTCTGTATGCGGAAATTGAATATCTGGGCAGGTCGCTTCATGATTACAAAATTGCAATCATAAAGATTATCATATAGTCTTAAAGATTTTTTCTATGGGAAATTTTCACAGAGTTTTCTTATCCTCGCACTTCTGACAGCCATACCGGGCCTGGTTGGTAGTAATACCCAACCGGTTTTCAATCTCGCCATAGCTGGCCTTATTTTGGCGTAACAAACAGATCTTAGCTGATAGAATAGCATCCTGGCCAACCAGGTGAACAAACTGTTCCCAGTTGGCCAGGGCTATTTCCTGTAGTTTCTTATCTAATTCGGTCATTCTCATAATGTACCTACGCTGATTTGTTTCACTTGCTTCTGTTGCGCTGCGGTAACGGTACCGGTAACCTGCACTACCTCTATTCGATCTATACGGCCATTAATCGCCTGAATGGCCTTAGTCTGTTCCATCAGTACCAGAAGGGCATCACCCTGCCCGCCAGATGAAGAAACGGCTGTATTATATATGGTAGGAACGAACACTGGCGGCTGCAATGATTCTCCCAGGCCGCCCCCATATTCAAACCTACTAACCTTCGCGCCAGGTGCAAAACGTATACCACCGCCCAGCTCATTGAGCGCAGAAGCAATCTGTGTGTGATTGCCGGATATAGTATAATTGCCTGGTGCTGCATTCCTCGTCCTGATCACTGCAAGTTCATTCGCCTCCGCCTCAAAGGTTCGGCCCTTATAGATAAAAGGTGTACCGCCCTGTTCATGAGAGTTTCCGCCGAACCTTCCACCCCTAGTAGGAACATCAGCAGATCCACCATACCGGAACTGGGTGTTGTTGATCTCTCCCACTCGGATGGCATATCTACCAAGCGCCAATGCCGCTTGAACTGCATATTGCGCCACACCAGCAGCACCGAAAGTTACGCCGTTCAGCGGGTTGGAGGCAGCAGCTGCTGCAATGGCTGCCAATTCAGATACAAGTAATAATCTGGCCTCCTTTTTCTTTAGAGCCTTCAGCCGGTTAGCCGCATCCTTCTCTATCTGTTTTTTCTTTAGGTCATATTGCTTCTCGATCCGCTCCTCCTCAGCCTTACTCTGCGCGATTGAGAGAACACGCTTCTTTTCCAGGTCCAGACGCTCGAGCGCAGCTTCTTTACTTTGTTGGATTCTGTTCTGCTCAGCATCAAAGAAGTTATTCATTGCGGACTTAGCGAGATCGAAGGCGCCGGCGAGTGCATTGAATATGACAGACGTCATCTCATCTGTTGTGCCAAAGAGCTTTGAAATAACACCTTTAATTGTATCGGAGAGACTCAGCATATCTTTCTTCTGAGCATCAGTTGCAGCCTGAGATAATGCCTGTTGTTTCTCATACAATTGTGTCAGGAAGTCATTATACTCCTGTTCCGTGATCTTCTTTTCATCCAGCAGCTTCTTGTATATTGGAAGCTGCTGGTTCATTGATTCTACTTCCCGGGCAAGAATACCGACGTTCTCTGCTTTGCTCAGCGTGTCGGTTAATAGCTTCTTCTGCGCTCCGGTCTTATTGCTGCTTGCGACAACAGCTTTCTGCTTTTCAATGGTAGCCTTATATGCTGCAACAGCTGCTTCCCCTTGCTTTTTCAAATCAGCAATTGTTGCCTTAGATGCTACGAGCAGATCTTTATTCACGTCTGCATTGATCTGCTTTACTGCCGTAGCACGCTCTTCAGCATTCTTTTTGGAATTAACAGAGAACCGCTTCTCCAGGGTATCCATTGCAGCATTATACGCCTCCTGCGCCGATAGTATGGTTTTATCAGCATCAAGTTTAGCCTGTGCTTTCTCCGTTTCGGTAGCAACAGGATTATCAGCAACAGCTTTTGCATCCTGTTCAGCATTCTTTTTTACATTCTCCAGGTGATTCTTCAGCCGGTCCTCTTCGAGCTTAAACAGCTTCTCATTCGTCTCCCTCTCCTGGGTGATGCGGTCCAGCTTCAGGTCTGATATCACCTTCTTTTCCTCTGCATTAGCACCTTTCAGTAAGGATATCTTTTTATCAATAGCATCCTGGTTAATCTTCAGGATGTTCTGCAGGTGAGTGGCTTCATCTATCTCCCCCTTTGCAAACCTCAGTTGTTCATCAGCCAGTAGCTGGTCGCGAGCGGCATCAGCCTCTTTAAGTACATCCCGTTGTTCGCCCGATAGTTTTGCTCCAGAGTAAGTTTTGTCAGTATCTTTTTTTGTGGCATCGTCATACTCTTTTTGCAGTTTATCTCTTTCTTCTTTCAGCTGCTTAGCCGCCTCTGTTCCTATTTCGGTGACTTTAAGTTGCTTGTTCAGGTCATCTATTAGCCCTTCTAAGTATGAAGGCGTGCGCTTTGGCGGCCCAGATTTAGTTCCGTCTTCTTTCTTGGTTGTTTTACCAATTTGATCATATTTACTCTTCAGAAATACGTTGGCCTGATCAACTTGTGCGGTCGCGGCTGAAATCGCATCTTTTACATTGTCAATAGCATTATCTACTGAAGACTTACCGAAAACCGCACCAATTGCAGCCCCAAAAGGTAATTGACGGCCACGAGAGAGAAACTTCTGCTCTTCATCTGAAAGCTCATATTTGCCAGTTTTGCCCTGCTTCCGCTTTAATTCGAGGTCAAATAGGGTCTTTTCCAATCGGGTTCTTTCCTCAATGGCCTTATTTGCGATTGCCTCCCCTGCCTGCAGCTCGGCTTTCTCTCGCAAAGAAGCAATATAACCGTCCAATAGATTTTTTCCTTCAGCAGTTACAGCATTTTCCAGCGTTAATCCCTTGAGATATTCAGGGTTTAATGCAATCAAATCCTCTAGCGCCTTCTTCCTTGAACTCATGCTGATATTACTATCAGCCATCACACTGCGTAGTAATGCTATCTTATTAATCGTCGCACCTGTTTGCTGTTGTACTTTCTCCTGAATCTCTCCCATCAGTTTCATCTTCATGGCATGATCTACGATTTTACCCGTAGTGCCAGATACCGTACCGGCGAAGGCTGCCATTGCTCCAGCCAGAAGGCCAACGCCCGCCAAGATCCATCCGATAGGTGTCGCCAATAACACACGACTGAATGCCGTAGCGGCAATAGTCAGCCCTCTGTAAGTACCTGTGAGGAGAGTTAGAGCTACCGTATAAAAGTTTGTAACGATTGTAATTGCACCCAATGCCAATCTGCCAGCCAACAATTGAGCGTTAACTAACAGGAGATTAGCGCGCGCAAGGAATAACTCTCTATTCATTAATGCCCAGCCTGTAGTCCACAGCCCTGTTAATAATAAAAGGGTTGGAATATTGCTCAACAACGTGATTATGAGGCCAGCAATTGCAGCCAGTAAGATCTGTACAGACCTGTTGGCTCCAAGTAATTCAAACTTTTTTCCAATCTGATCAAGGGTGGCTGCAAAAGTTTTATTCTTCTCCCCAAAGGCATAAGCTAATGCAGCCTGATCTCCAAGAGCTTCCGTAGCAGCTTTCAAACGCTTTCTTGCGTATTCTGCGTTACCGGCGATATCACCCAGCACACCGATGATCCTACCACCACGTACATGTAAGTCAGTAACACCTTCGAAGAACTTCTCCATCTCACCAGCGTTCCCTTTCAGCCGCTCTGCGACCAGTACAAACGTATCGATTGGGCTATCGCGCAGCATCTTATTGAACTCTGCTGTTGACTTACCTACTATGGCAGCATATTTCTCGGCGTTGGTGAATAGCTTAACGATCAGCTGAGAAAGAGCAGTCGCCGACACCTCAGAACGTTGTCCCAATTCCTGCAGTGCGGCACCAAGGCCCAGTACCTTATCAATGGTAAGGCCGGTAATACCACGAATACCCGCCATGCGCTCGGAGAAGTCGATCAGGAACCGACCAGTAGCAACACCAGAACTGGTGAGCTTCGCAATAGCGGCACCAATATCGGAGATATTCTTTGCCGTAACATGCTGATCATGGCTGTACACGTTAACGAGCTTCACCATGCTCTGCACAGCCTCGTGCGGATCGCCCACCTCTTTACCCAGGACAACAAACAGCTGGTCCAATGCCTGTGTAACGCCTACTATTTCATCACGCGCGACACCTTTCTTAGCAACAATAGCGGCAATATCAGTCAATCCACGTAAAGAGGTACGGGTATCCAGTTTCTTCAGTTCGTCCACCAGATCCCTTACATCCTCTGTGGTACCTTTGGTGTAGATCTTTATCTGTGCTATGCTGTCAGACAGCTCATAGTTCTGGTGGATGAGCTTTTGCGTGCCGGACAATATCGCCTGGAAGCCCAGGTACCCAACCACAAACTGCGCCAGCTGGGTGCGCATGTCTTTAAAGCCCTGGGCAATGCCTTTTGTGATCTGGTTACCGATGTCTCCAAAGCCTAATAAACTACTACGCACTCCCCTTATCTGTTCCTGCAGTGCGATGGCTTCCCTTCTATTCTCCAGCAGGAGACGTTCAATCTGTTCCAAGCTGCCTTTACCGGTAGCGCGGACCTGTTCTAACTGCTGTTTCAGACCATTGAATGTGGTATTAAGCTGCTGCAGCCTCTGTTGCGCCTGTGTAACCTGGGCACCCACCAGATCTCCAAGTCCCATCCTTTTAAAGGCCTGAACAATGCCAGAGGTATATTCACCAACAAGAAGCCCGTCACGTTGAAATTGACGTCGGAAATCCTGCTCGGCCGCAGCCAATTGTTTCAGCTTAGAAATAGCCTGATCATAATTCAGCGTCTGCCCCCTGAAGTTGATATTGCTACCTGGTCCAGCACTTTTAACGAGGTTATAAAGTTCTCTATACTGTCTATTTAACGAATTATAGCTACCAGCCGCAGCATCTACTGACTGCTTTTCCTTATTCCGCTGGTTAATCTCCTGTTGACGCGTCAACTGTTCCTGCTTCAGCTGCGCTGCGGCACGTTCCCTTTCTGTACGTAGCTGCTGCTGTGCCAGTTTCTCGTTCTCAATGGCCTGCTTTCCTTTCTCACGTTGCGTGATCTCTGATTGACGCTGCGCCTGTTGTGCCTTTTGTTCGTTGATTAGCTTCTGACGCTCTACACGCAACTCAGCCTCTTTTACCTTCAGCTCTGCCAGCTGCTGAATAGTTTTCTTATACGCCTCTGACTCTACGCCCTGTGCCCGGGCTGTTTCTGCTGCAACCTTGTTCAACTCTCTCTTTGCCCGAGAGGCCTTCTCCCAGTTGGCAGTAACGGTCGTCTGTTCCTTTATCAGCCGATCATACCCCAGCGTACGGAGATCATATATTTTCGTGACTTTACCGAATGTTGTCGCCATAGTTATTAAAGTTCAGTTTCATTTAAAGGACCTGGCACATCTTTGGCCAAGCACTTTAATGGTGAATACTTTGTATCGTACTTGTCTGGAGTAAGTTTGAACGATGGAAACACTGAGTTGTAATCTTCTTCAGTGATGGGTGACCATTTACGCAGGTAACACTCTGTAGAGCCTTCAGAAAGAGGCCGGTAATTAGTCATCTTTACCAACTCCCAACGTTGTCCGCGGCAGATCTTATGCTCCCTGTGGTACCAATTGGTAGCATCTTTGTTGTTCAGGCGGAAAAAAGTGGTATAAAACTGACCATTGCGCATGATGGCGAAACGCTGCAGGAAGAACCGGCGAAGTAGCCCTTTACCACGGGCACTACCGGTTATTTCATCGCAATATGATAGTATGGGATCGTCCTGGCCACCTGGTTGATAGTTGACGGCAAACATGAAAGGGAACGTAGTGTACTCATCCCCATCGAAGCGCCAACCGCCGGCATCACTGACCACACCCTTATAATATGCCAGTTTAGGTGCGAAAGTGTGCTGTGATTCCTCGTTTGATGTGTTGCTAACGTTTTCTGGCACGATGCATATCATCTGCGGGGTTTTGGCCGGAGTTGCAATTCCCTGCCACTGAGCCACCTCATAGTGCATTACTGGCGAAAAGAAGCGGTTCTCCAGGTCTTTCTTCTCTGCCTTAAATCGTTCAGGGAACACATACTTGGCAGCAGCCAGGGTGGTAGAATTACGTTCCTGCACCACCTTTAAGAGACCGTCGTTGCTATCATCCTTAAACTTCATTGTCAGCTCTCGCTCATAGTCCCGGTAAAGCTCTATAGTAGATTCTTTCGAAAGATCCTGTTTATCATTCCAGTCCAGATAATCGGCGTTGAAATAGCCGGCATGCGTGGGAGTAGCACTGTTATCCAGTGAGTATGGATGTGCGGGTTCCATGAGCACCACCTTGTTTACGGGGTCGGTACCAGGTATGATATTGTAGCAGTCAAAGATGCCGGCAAGAAAATCGAGGAACTTGTAGTTCTTTAACCCATTGTAGTTCTCAAAGTTGATCTCACCTCCCAACGGAATTGTAATATCAGAAATAGTGAACTGGATCACCTCCAACTTTGCCCAAGAGACCCCAACAGACGTTCCTGTCGTTTTTACATACACCTTTGCAGATATGGTATCTAATGCATTAACTTCCACTGTAAAGAAGTCGTCAAATACGTCTCTTTTTTGGAAACCAAAAGTTGGCCCGGTTGATGCGTGGACGACTTCGTGTTCAATTGGTGCTCCTCCATTGACAATCCAATCCACCCTCACCAGCACCTCTCTATTAGTATTCAGCAGCACTTCCCAGTCTATCTGTAAATTGAAAGTAGCTTTGATCGTTTTATAATCGAAAGCCGTAGGATACGTCCACTTCATTTCACAATCTACAGAGCTGTAAGTGTACACATTGTTTGTGTCATAGCCACCTTCCTCAAAGTCATTACTGGCCTTCACATCTATGTATGCGTCGTAGTTATTGGGAGATTGCACACGCTCCGTTCCTTTCGCCAGGAACTTGAGGTTATCCTGCCTGTTACCCTCTGCATTGAGGAAGTTACCCCAGGTCCACGGCATGACTTGACGAACAAAGTAATCGGTATCCATGAAGGTTGACTGTATCTGGTAACCAACGCTCTTCAGACCCCAGTATATCAGCCAGTATACACTGATAGAAGGCTTCATGTATAGGGCTGTCATGTTGTCATCCTTGTAATCACCATCAACAATAGTTTCATCATAGATATCCATAGGCGCCCGGTACCGTACAGGGGCAAAAACATATGGTAAGCCTTCAAGCCGACCGTTGAATTCCCAGGAATCGACAATGACATCTTTTGTAAATGTGAAATTGATGTGCTTCAGAAGATCAAACAGGGTGGTTTCCTTCAGCGGAATTATCCAATCCCCATTATTACCATAAAAATCATACTGGTATGATATAGGACGGTTCGTGTGAGTAGCTGAAGTAAGGAAGGCCTTACCGACCAGCAATTCGTCTCCGTTAGCTTCAATGCTACCGTTACGATAGCTCCGGAATGCTTTGCCATCGGTCATATCCTCAATGTCGGGGTTATGCAAGGTATTAGCCAGTTGATCATTGTTGATTGTAGCCGGTACTGTAATGTTGAAGGCTTCACTGGATTTTTTCTTTGTAAAATCGTCTGTATCCTCCACCTGATAATTGATACTTATCTGAATATCTGTATCGGTGAGGTCTAGTGGTTGGCCGTCCAGCTTGATCTTTATGTACTTATTAGATGACATCAGTTGCGTATTGTAATATCTTGGTTGGACAATCTGTACTCTACAGTTACCTGGTAGGTGTAGCGCTCTTCTATCTTCAGTGTTGTATACTTTGCATCAGCGAGAACTACTGGCAGGTAATCATCTGCCTGTCCCTGCGTCCCTTTCCATTCAACCCATACTGCAGGGCTGGAGAATAACTCTTTCAGCCATTTCATCTGCTCCTCAGAATACAAGGTGGTTATGACCTTGTAACTCTCGTTTGCCCGGATGTTGTACCTGGCGCTACCACCGTCTGATTTTATCAGAGGATACGACAACGGCTTTTCTGAGTTATCAGATTTTATGTCATAGTCCTCCTGTACCTGGCAGAAGTTAACGGCATCTATCATGCCCAAACTATTCAGGAAGTGAAGACGGACAGTATTATCTTCTATGCCGCCTACTATCTTGTTGTTACAGGTAGTTGCAATGGGATCGCCTTCGAGATTATTAATTACCAGGTAGTATTCTTCTACGTCTTTCCAGGATATTGAAGGAAAGAGGGTAGCAACATTCTTTGTTCCGTCAGGTATGTGATATGCAGATTCTGTGCTGATCATGATTATAACGTTTCTCCGATTACAAGATGAGCTGTCCTTCCTCCAGAGCAATTACCTATAGCCGTGAAGTAAACATCATAGATATCGCGAGGAACAGTTATCTCAATACCCTCCCCCGGTGTTGATCCCTGCTCTGGATCATAGAAGATCACGGTAAAGTCATCTTCTGAATTAATTGGTCTGTATTCCATCTTTACACCAGTGACATAATACGGCATGACCTGATGAAAGAATTGTAGCTCTTGAGCTGTTTCATCAATAACCGTTACCTCACTATGTACTATCTGAACAATTGGACAGGGGTTTTCAAGGCACTTTGTTGCCGAATGGAATGTGGTTTGTCCACGGAAGCGGTAATAAACATTGATACACTTCAATGGGCTGATACCAGTATAAGCGATTGGGTAGTAATCGCTCTCCGACAGACCAATCGGATAAGGTTGTGGACGATGTGTAAGAGGCCAGGCCTGGGCGGACCAGGTTCCGTTCTTATATGTATTCAGATGAGCGGCAAGATTCTGGTTGTCTTCGTGCTGCAGTGTGGCATTCACTATGTAGAAAGAATTACTTTCTGTACCACCCCCATTGACAGGCGGCTGACTTCCCGTGCCCTGAACTGGTATAAGTCCCTCTGGGACAACAAAGCCATTCGTGTTGATACCAGAGGCCCTGAATCGACAGAAAGACTTTGTCATCGCCGGAGTTGCCTGGTAGAATTCTGTGCCAGCGTTTGGGGCAAGATATTTCCGCAGGTATTCTTGCGCGGCATCCTGGATATCGAATTGCCACTCACCAGAAGCCAGAGGTATGGTCTTAGAGACCGTCTTATAATACACCCCCCCAAAATATATGTCGCAATACACAACAGGCGGCTGTATAAACGTGTCAAACAGGGATACAGCCGTTACCTGGAAAACAATAGGCCTATATGCTGCATGCAGGCTGTTACTGGTTGGCTGTACTGTGATGGCTGTGATCATACTGTTTCTGACTTACATTTTTGGAATTCATATTCTACCAGGCTGTCAAAGCCAGTGCTCATATGAGCATCCAACTGAGGCTCCTTCTTTCTCATTGCAGTTTCAATCATCCCGGTACGCTGGCCGGTAGAACTGTGTGCATAAGAGCCCTTACTCGGCATGCCTTCTTTCTTATGAGTCTTCGCTGTCGCAAAAGCAGCTCCTAAAGCCTCTTTATCGGACAACCCCTTCAGGATGAAGAACTGTCTCAGCCCTTCGATATAAGCCGATTTACCAGCCCCGGAGCCCTGTTGAAAAGGGATTTTGCCGGCAGCTACCCCCTTGTTGACATAATGAGTATAATCAACCGCAGTACCGAAGACCACGCGGGCGTTGGCAAACCTACCGGCAACCACGGACAACGAATTCTGCATGGCGCCAGTAAGGTAGTGGCCTTGGGCCCGACTTTCCTCCTTTATGCCTGCCTCCACTATGGCCGCGCCTCCTTTCATTACTTCTTCTGGTGTTCTGATCATAGCGCATTCAGTAGGTTTGATTGTTTTTCCAATTCTACCAGGATGGGCTGCAGTTCCCGGTAGTTTTTCAGGATCCTTTCTTTACAGAGACCACAGCCCATATCGACAATCTCGTTTGGTTCCACGTAGTTTTTCCAGATGGTCAACAGGTAATGCATAGACACGTCTGCGCTATTCGCTGTGGCCTGGCTGATCATGTTGGTCTCCAGGATCTCTTTACGATACTCAGCCGGTATCCTGCCGGCGATCTCCCTTACTGTCATGTGAGCTTGATTTTGAAGTGTTCGGTGACTTTGCGCTGTATCCGAGTGGGCTTCATGTGCGGATACTTTTTCCTTAATTCCAACGTGTAGCATTGAATCTCTTTGAAACGCTCAATGTTCATACCCAAACGCTCTGCAGCTGCTTGGTCTGTAATGGTAGGTTGGGCCTCTTTAGGCCAGTTAGGCCATGCTGTTGGTGCAGATGGGATTTCCTGAACCGGCAGAGACGGAAATTGTAAGGCCTCCAAAGATGCCAGCTTGCTTAATTCATCTTCTTTTGTCCACATAGCTTACAGTTTATGCTCCGGATGCGGATCTGCCTCCGGAATCGTGATTGAATTAATGTCTTCCTGGTTATAGTCTTCCAGCTCACAGCCAACGAACAGGGAGAATGTGAAGTCCAGACGAATACCTGAGATGCGCTCTGAACCAATGAAAGAGACAGGATCTATCATTCGTTCTTGATCTTGGCTACCTCCCAAGCGGAACGTGGATTGTACCAGGTCCTTTTGTATCTGCACTTTGTCGAGTACACGCAGGAAACTGACAGCACACCTTTTCATATCGTGCCAGTCCTGCGGGACGGTGTGAGTAGAGGTACCAGTAGTTTTGTTAGGCACCTTTACCTGGTTGTTGCCGGTATAATAGGTTGGGGTTAGGAAAAACAATACACACCGGTACTTCTCCCACTCTCCTTCAGGAGCTGTGAATCTACCCTGGCTCCTCGGAGGCATCATGAGTACCAGAGGGTACTTCCTCCCAGTATCCGGCCTTACATCGTCTTTAAGGACCTCTTCCAGCTGATCACTGTTGATCTCCAGTCCATAACGCGGGCACAAATGGAAACGTCCCTGGATGCCTTTCGACTTTTCCAGGACGTTACGGAAGAATGCCTCTATGAAAGGATAACTGGTCATGCTTTGGCAGGGTTATTTAAGAAACCACCAACCTGGTTGATACCGGCCTCCTTCATCTTAATTGCCTCTTCCGCCAGTTCCTTTTTGATGCTTTCATCAATCTCGCTAACTACATCCTGCCATTGCTTTACAGGCGCTACGCCTTCAGAAAGGGATGCCAGGTACTCATACATGGGTACACCCAGTTCGTTGGCGCTTTTTGATTCCAGGTTGTTAGAAAGAATAGCAAAATCCATGAGCGTTAGCTCGTCTTTGTCGGAGTGATATAGGCGCCGGAAGTCTGTAACCTGAATCCCTAAAGACATCGGAGAGCTACAACATAGGGCTGTTTTAACAGCCGTGAACCATCTGTCTGTTATCAATGCAGAGGGCATCTTTTGCGCCTGCAGGCATTGCTGTTTACGTGCGTTGTACTGCTCGATTACGTTCATAATTGTGAATTATTTATGTTTTTTAGTTTCTTCCTCGTAGTCCAGTGCCTGTGCCTCGTTCATCTCTTTTTCTTCAGAAGCATACACCAGGACATCAAAGGCTTTTGCTTTTCTCGCGCATTCTATGCTGTTTAACCGGCTACCAGGTATATCGAAAACCTTCGTCTTGGCGACAGACTTCAGGAAATTAACCCATCCCCAGCGTTCAAAGTGCTGAGCTGAATACCTTCCTCCTCCTTTTGCTCTGCTGGGGGAGAAGACAGGAAATGTTTTATGTATATATTGATTGAAGCGGTCAAAAAAAAACCTACCGCGAGAGCAATATCCATTGGTAGTTCTTTCATCATCTCAATCCGCTCACTATCTGCGTACACAAAGGACTCATGGTATTCTTCATTAGGCTTGCGCAGGTAAATAGCACAGAGACGCAGTAGCTTATCCCAGTGGCTTTTACCAAGCTCACTGAGATCCTTAACAATCTGCTTGGCGTCGATAAGCTCACCAAAGGTCATCTTATCGCCGTGCTGCAGATGTGGGGGATGCAATACCCAAGTCTCACCCTTCCAGATGTATTCAGGCTGCAGTTCTATCTGTTCCTCCTGTTCAAAGAGAAGAGTAAGGCAAGAGTAGTAGATGTTCGCTATGTCGTCAACGAATTCACTTTCCTGCAACGATTCAGGTGTACATCCTGCGAAGAAGGCGAACGTCCGGAACATCTTTTCGATCTGGAAAGACGTGAACTCCAGCTCTTTCTCCTGACCATCTTCCATTTCCAGAATGGTTTTAGCCCAGGTATCCAGCTCATTCCCATATTCCTCCTGGAATGCAATACGCTGTCCGAGGGTGAACTCAGACAGGGAAGATGGTATTATGACCTGGTTGTCATTGATTGTGAGCCTCATTTGATATTGCG
Organism: Chitinophaga tropicalis; assembly: GCF_009758205.1. Lineage (GTDB taxonomy): Bacteria > Bacteroidota > Bacteroidia > Chitinophagales > Chitinophagaceae > Chitinophaga > Chitinophaga tropicalis. Next base: position 27,941 of record NZ_WRXN01000013.1, on the reverse strand, counting down.
GTTTTTGCGACCGGAAGTGTTAGTGGCTGTTGGAGTAGGTGTTGGAAGTGTCCCTTCTTCCTGCTTCGCGTTGGCTGAGGCCTGGGCTTCTGTACCTTCTACTGCAGGTGCAGATGGAATAGTCTCATCATCATCGTCCTCTTCTTCATCGCTATCCTGACCGCCTTCGGTATCCTGTGGGTTGGTTACAACTGTTCCCTGGGCCAGCTGCCTTTCGATCTCCTGTTGTTTCGCGTCTGCTGCTGCGTTCTGCCGGATTGCTGCGGCAATATCTTCCAGGAAGTATATGTCGATATCACGATCAGCATAGTCTTCCACACCGGCACGTTTTGCCACACCTCTGATCACCAACTGATCTTCAGGAAGCGTATAACCATGCAACAGGCCTTCAGGTGTAATACTGTCAAACTGCGCATATAACTGCTCCACCTTCTTGATGAAATCCTGTCTGTCCGCTTCTGCAGGCGTGAGGTCAGCTTTCTCAATCTTCTTAGCGTACTTGATCTCTTCCCCCATAAATTCGGTAATAGGAGGGAATTCCACCGGTTTGTTTATCTGTGATTCCCTGCCGGCCATGAAGTTGAGCCGGTTTATAATTGCCACAAGGCCTGAGCTAACCATGAGAATTACGGATGGATTGCCTTCGAGCAGGTCTTCAGCGTAGGATTTTGCCTGCTCTAACAGTTCGGCCGTTTGGCCAATCGGATTGTCAGATGTGAACATAAGAACTACTTTCTTTCAAAGTTAATCAATTTGATTACATTACAATCCAAAGGATTACAACCAATCAAGTTTAGATTTATCAGCAGATGCTTTAGGAGCCTCTACTGAATCAGAGGTTTTTGCCACCTTTATCTTCTTTTTCCTTTTCAACTGCTTCTTTGTAGTAATTGCATACCTGCCGGCATCCTTTGCGTGGTTATTTTTATCGACCGGCTCATTAGTAGGCTCTCCATTCTGGTCCAGCTTCCACTTGTATTCCTCATTTTCGCTCCACAGGTTGGCAGATCCTTCGGTGATATAGTTTTCCATTGCGGATACTTGTTTGATGCCAAACAACACGCTGTCCGGTCCCTTGTCCGCTTCTTTTATTCTGTAGAAGCCGAGATCTTTTAACTCCTGGATGGATTTGGGTTCTGCCGAATCTGCATAGATATCTGCACCCAGAGGAACACCACGGACGCGCATAAGATCAGCCAAGGCAGGGTTAGTGAGGCCAGGTTCGTACACCACCTCATGCCAGAAGTTGCGTTTATTGTGGCTCTTTATCTCTATTACAGCTACTGGGTCATCGGAATAACCGAAGTCAATACCGTAATAGCTGGGATACGGCAGGTTGCGGAAGAACTCCAATGATACGGGTTTCCAACCGCGGTAGATCCTGCCGCGGGCACCTTCCGGTACCAAGCCGCACACATCGACATAATACATCTCCTCGTTGTAGAATATAGATTCAGGATCACCATAAGACTGATACTTTTTTATCGTCTTTTCGTTCAAGTTGCGAATATTGTCCCGGTAAGTACTATGAATAACCAGAACATCAGGATTAGTTTTGGGGATAGCGCGGTAGTAAGGTATTGGTTTTCCTGTCTCATCCAGGATACCGGTATCAACCAGGTTGTAGAACCGTTTTATCAACCAGTGGTTCTTTGAAGGTGGGTTATACAGAAAGATTACCTGAATGTTCTCAATCTTGTCTGTACGGATAGAGTCATCCAGCTTGTTAACGTCGCCTTCTGTGTTCTCATCTGCTTCTTCTATCAGTACATGGGTAATGCCAGCAAGGGACTTCAGCTTCGCAGATCGGTTGCCAGATGACTTTCTGAAGCCCTTACTGATGATCGTATTGCCTGTAGGCTTATACAGGATAGTCATCTTGCTCTCGTTGATCTCAAAGTCTGCCCCATTAAAGTCACTCTCCTCCAGCCGGTCCTTAAAGTCCGCAAATAGGGAATCACGGATATCAGAGAATACATGACGAAGAAAGACGCCACGGAAGTAACCCGGCTGGGTGATCTGGAAGAGGAAGTAGCTGGTACCGAAATGAGACCGGCCGGCTGCACGTCCTCCCCATATGTGGATATACCTGGCCTTTGTGGTAAAGACAGGCTTATAAAGATGCGAAAAGTGGTGTTTGTGCTCAACCACCTGCATTATCATCGAAGATTACGCGGTGTATGACTTCTTTCTGTATAGGCTTACCACCTTTACCGGTATGCTCGTTGGCTACCCGGTCCTTATACTTCTCCGGCGCATGAGCTTTCAGCAGGACAATAAGCAGGGTATCAGAATACTCCTGCTCTGTTGCTACCTTTTTTCCTTTGTAGAAAACACCCTTTTTAAGGCCTGTAACCGCCCTTCTGTGTGCCTCTGCTTCCAGTATTCCTACTGCCAGCTCGTTTGCCACCTCAAACGCCTTGATAAACTCTTTGTTCTCATCCTTCTCCTCATCCAGCCAGTTGTAAAATGTTCGTCTTGGTACCTTGGCTCTCTTACACGCCAAGGTGATATTACCCAGTTCCTCATATTTAGCCAGGGCATCTTTCTGCATTTCCTCTTTTGTCCGCCGATCTCCCCTTTTTAAATGTGCCATTGTGCTGTTTTTCTAAACAAAAATAATCTATTTGACTTTATAATAATCCTAAAGATTCCATAGAGTTAAAGGCAAGTTAACGGACACCTATTATAAATCCCATTATCACATCTTTCCTATTTTTGAAGCAAACAGATATTTTATGATAAATATGTCAAGCGATTTCGCAACTTCCTATGTGAGCAAAGAGAATAACCGGTACACGGTATTCGGTTTCTTTACCGCTATGCCTGGCTCAAAAGATATCCATGAATCGCGGCCAACCAACCTAATCCAAGTCACTTTCAGGTATATAGAAGAGGCTAGCGGCTTTCTGGAAATGCCTCGCCGTTTCTCCTATTATATAAAAGAGGACGATGGGAAGTTTTCAATAGGAAAGATAGAGAACCAGCAATTCGTTCCCGTACACGGAGAATTAGTGACCTTAGTAAAAGAGGTTGTTGTGGAAAAGTATAAGATTAAGGCCGATGGTAAAGACGATGGCGAGGACAGCAAGGAGGAACAACCTAACATTTAACTGCATTCTTCTGATAAAGCCCGGGTAATTAGCTTGGGCTTTTTTATATCTGATAATTAGCTGTCAGCACCTCCCATTTCCTTTTCATATAGCCGCCTTTTGCATTAACGGAAACGCCTTGCTCAAAAACCTGAGTGGACCAGCTGTTTTCTTTTGTGTACCTGGTTAAGAGATCGGACGGGTAAGAGGATAAAAGGAACTTGCCTTTCACCTGGCTCAGTATTGCCAGGAGGTTCTCAAAGTCCTGTATAGAATATCCATCATAGTGACCACAGTTTGCGTTATAGTAAGGTGGGTCACAATAAAAGAAACTATTATCACTGTCCCGACTACGAATTACATACAATGCGTCCGCACATTCCAGCTGAACGTTCTGCAAGCGGATTGCATAGTCTTCTGTAAAGGCTTCCCGTTTGTTGGTGATCTTTTTAGTAGTTGTATTGCCACTACGGTCATATCCCCAAGGGCCGTCCAGTTTTGCCGCAAAGGTCTGTAAAGAGAGTATCCAGACAGCCCAGGCACGTTTGATATCAGAGAACATATCCGGGTTTTCATATACCACGCTGGCTTTTCTGTGCAAATCCCGGCTGTGCAAACTTATCCTTATCTCCTTTTCCAGGCTGGTAAAGTCCTGCTGTACCACACGGTAGAAGTTGATCAGCTCTCGGTTAGTATCATTCAGCACCTCCACTTCGGATTGGGGCTTTGTGAAGAATACAGCACCTCCGCCCAGAAAGGGCTCACAATAGAGCATGTGCGTAGGTATTAAGGAAACAATAGTGCGGGCCAACTTCTGCTTACCTCCATAGTAGCTTATAGGTGTCTTCATAAGATTGCTAAAAATATTAGCAAATATAAGCTAAAAATTAATTTTCTACAGGTAGATCTCCTTTCTCCACCTTTCAGTTTTTTAAGGCCTTTAATACATTTAATGTGAACTTCATGTGTAACACTTTCTGGCTATTTCCCTTAAAGGGATCAATCCGACCATAACTTTCTCGGACGTGCGTTTGCCGGCTCCATCTGGGCGGAAGAGCCGATCATATAGTAGTAGTAATAAATATATTAAATAAAATGCTGTTATTCAGTCAAAAAAATGCAGATTCCAATAAAAAGCATAAGGCTGAAAGACGCTGTGGATGGGGATTAAATGGGGATTAATACTTTATTTACAGCTGTAATGTACCATCAGGGAGTATTTCCGAAAGTTCACGCTTCTTTTTCCACAGCCTGTTAAAAACTAAGCATGGAAGGGTTTGGATACATCAGTACTTTTGCAATAATGGACATCTCCATGCTGAAAAGCAGGAGATGCAGGGAAAGGGAAGTTATGATGCAAAGTAACAACGTACAGGAATAATGAACAATAGGCAGAGGGGGGAGTTGCTAACAATGTGGAAAAATGGATCTAAGAAAAGTTAAGAGAAAAATTTGGAAACAAGAATGGTATATAATTTTGTAAAAAATCCGTTCAGCCTTTTTAGACCGAACGGATTCCAAGATACTGGCGCTTTAAAGCCAGATTAAATGAAACAAGGGAAATGCGGACGGACCGGGTTCCGCTGGAGAGCATTGGTACTGCTGCTCCTAAAGGTCATCCCAGTTATGATCAGTATTTATGATCACTTCTGGTAGTTTTCTGATTAGGCCTGGAACTGATCCTTCCGGGCCTTTTCTTTTGCGAAAATAGTATATTTTCATATACTAAACTATCATTTTTGATAACGTTTAAGCATCTTTTGAGCGTTCAAGGAATTGCTTGCTTGTCTTTCTGGTAGTATTTTATCATACAGCCCAACCGGATAATCGCAAAGAAGGACAATATTATACAAATGATGGGCAATCGCTTAAAAAACGCTTAAAGGGCTTATCCTATGTATTTATCCACATGTCTGGTGGATTTCTATTACGGAGATACTCTCGGTCCGAGACACTTTTCATTCTCACAATATGCACCGAAGTAGCGTACACCACAATGCCTACATTTAACCCCATCCGAAGACGGCAGGTAACCCCTCTCCTGCAGGTATTTCTCAATGGATATACCCTGAATATGCCATATTTCGGCGTCCTTTATAATCTTCCTGATAGCCTCTGCCTGCATTTGAATCACCACACTTGTAAGATGGTTGAATTCATGCAATGCGCTTTTTTCGTCCGGACAAGACCCGTATTGCGTTATCGCGATGTCTCTGGCCACAGCCAGGCAATGCTCCTTATATGTTACCTTTTCCATAATTACTGCGTTCCGCGCCCGGTTGGTTTTGGTGAATAATAATCCTGTCTAAAAGAACCCTATTTGCCAGACGCCATGCTGGTTGGGCTCATGAACAAATGAAGAGTAGGGAACAGTGTCTATCCCTTTTTCCCATATTTCCTTTTGCTGCGGAGTAAATTCACGTAACTGAATGAATACATTCTCCCAGCCGTCATCATACTTTCTGTCGACTCCAAACACATGTCCTGTCCTGACGGCATCCTCATCCCAGCTTTTATCAAATTCTGATATGAAAGAGTTGATACACATACCTTCTGCTCCCAACATATCACGGAAGAGGTACCAGGCCTTCTCTACGGCTTGTTTACAAAGTGCCATTGTTATTAGTTTTATTTTTTATAAATCGTTTGGGTTGAATTCCACTACATCGGGCAGGTTCTCGGATATGTCAGTAAACACTTCCGAGCCTTCGATATAACTGCAGCAGAGGGTAGCTATGTGTGACTGCAGGTTGCTGACGTGCCTTTCCAGATCATCTATGCTTATCCTAATCTCTCTGCTATCCTTATTAATACCCTCATTGAAGGTCTTTACTATGCTATTGAAAGCGTTCCATAGATGTCTCCTTGATCCGTCTAGGTTTACTGTTAGATGGGGCATATGAGTTTGTTTTATATAAGTGAATAAGTATGTCTGCACGGGCCTGAGCCATGTTGCTGCCAAACTCAGTGTGGGATAAAATGAGATCGTTGTATACCTCCGGCATATTTATTTTTTGTACATTACTCATATAAGCATCATTTATGGCAAATCTTATTACATCTTCCGTTAAGCAGAAAAACAACCAAACTATTGATCTCGATTTAGCTTTTGTGAAGAATGTGTACGAAGGCAACACTCAATCCGGATTCTATGGTGAAATTTTCTTCAGATTCCAAAAGGGTGGTACTGCCACTTGGACATATACTGCTGACCAGGCAAAAGAGTTTGAAAAGGACATGGTCACTCTCGGTTTGTATAAATGACCAATTGTGCGCCTCAAATCAATATGTATTTTCATATACTTATTTATCATCAATTATTCAAGAATATAGGTTTGGGGCCTTTTGGTTCTCTCAAAGAACTTTCATTATTTCGCAAGCCTAAATAAAATTTTATGGCGATTAAGTATCCTTTAAATTTCACCACTGAAAGTGGTATCAAGGCACATGTAAACCAAATAGATAGACACACATTTGAGTTTGACACAGAAAGCCTTAATGGGGTAAAGGATAAGTTCACTTGGACAGAAAAGGGCGATGATAGCCGAGCATCCTCTGACGGAGTTATCCCAAGCAAAAGAATGGATGTACTGACAACTTTCTGGCAGCTACAGGCGCAGTATTAATCTCGATGCTTTTGCTTTTATCACTTATCTCCTTTTTTCTCAGAATACCTCCTTGATTCTCCTAGCCAGAAATGACAATGGCTGCATAGATCAGATTCCGCCCACCAACAATTCCCATGTTCAGGATGCTGGCAGGCATCCATGTGGCTACACCCGCACTGCCGGCAGGTACGTTCCGGTACTGGGTCAAAAGGATCGTCTTCCCAAGACATAGAAGGGAGATACACAACAATGCCGGCGGCTTGCATACATGCTTCACAATACCGGTACTCCAGAGAATCCCCATCTACTTTACCCTGATTGTTTGTGGTCCAGATCCTTGTAGGACATTCATCTTCTTTTATTTGTGCACCACATCTGGAACAGATGCAGGTTGGATGACCAGCGTCTGGCGACATTGTAAAGACCTGATCCGTAGATAATACCTCTATCATTTCAAAGAATTTTGGTTAAAAATTAAGTACAAGCATGGCTGCATCACGCGCATGGTTGTTGGTTCTTTCCTTCCAGCCGGATACGGATGCAAACCAGGTAGCATTTACCTTAGTTTTATTTTTCTTAGGTGGCACCAGCTGGTAGGGAATACCTTTCTCTTCCAGGAAGTCCTGCCAGATACCGCAGTCTCTCTTTACACTGCCTGCGCCTTGAATACGCTTCTGTGCGCCGTCGCCGAACCAGATATGTTGACGTGCGTCCTCCAGGCGGACCAGAAGAGCGCCTGCTACTACTATCTTCAATTGATCCTGCAGCAGCTGCATGGCTACGTGGATCTTCATGCAGGACACCTGGTCGAAGGCCTTCTTTTGCCTGTTCCAGATAGCTATCCCTGTATTCACACCGGGATCTATTCCGATAGCATACTGCACTTGCTGCCGCTGTGGTACAGCTGCCGTAGATTTAGCCTGATAGCCATTTACCTGCAGGTTAGCTATATCTTTTATTGTCCATTTCTTGCTCATTTACATACTATTAAAAGGGTAAATCTTCTGTGTCATCGTCGGTATCCAGAGGCGGTGGTGGGCTCTCTAACGAAAACCTTTTATCCGCAATACGTTTACTTATGTATGAACTTGTACGCTGAGTGTCTGCAGCTGTGCAGGGGTCAGAGAATTTCTGTATAGATAGATCCGCATCCAAGGGAATAGTGGCCAGCTTACCATTACGATGCTTCGCTATTTTCACATCAACCTTTCCCCGAAGAGCTGGATCTACTTCAGAGGCCTCCTGCTGGTAGTCAGGCCTGCTCAGGAACATTACCATGTCAGCATCCTGCTCTATCGCTCCAGATTCACGCAGATCACTCAGTACTGCTCCTCCTTTCCTCTTCTCTACCTCACGGCTGAGCTGTGAGAGTGCCAATATCGGGACATGCAGCTCTTTTGCCAGGGCTTTCAGGTCTCTGGAGATTTTACTTACTTCCTGTTCACGCAGGCCTGGTTTACCTTCGCTGCTGCCGGCAGACATTAGCTGCAGGTAATCTATGATGATCACGCCTACACCATGGTTATACACAAGTCTTCTGGCTTTTGCGCGCAGCTCAAAGATGCTCAGTGCAGGGGTATCGTCAATAAAGACCCCTTCCTGGAGCTTATTGATATCGCAGGCCTCCCATATGTTTTCTAGCTGCCAGTCCGTTAAATTTCCCTGAGTGATGTCGTCCAGACTTACTCCACTTTCTGCAGATATCAGCCTGCAGGTGATCTGTAAAGTGCTCATTTCGAGACAGAAAACTGCCGCGTTTGTTGGCTTTATTGTGTTCATTGCGGCATTTCTGGCCAGGTTCAACGCAAAAGCGGTCTTACCTACTGATGGACGTGCTGCAATAATGATAAGGTCTGTATCCTGCCAACCATGCGTTACATTATCCAGTGATGGGAACCCGGAGGGAACACCGGTTATCTCTTCGTCAGATTGCATCCGCTCTTTGATAATCTTCATTGCGCTATTGAAGGCGGTTCTGAGCACCTTAAAGTCCTTTCTCAGATTGCCATCGTTCAGGGAGAACAGCTGCGCCTCTGCTTTGTCCAGGCTATCAAAGACATCACTGGTATCTTCGAAAGCATCGTTCACTATCTCTCCTCCTATCCGGATCAGCTCACGCTGCATGAACTTCTGTACTATGATACGGGCATGCGCCTCTATATTCGCAGAGGATACCACCTTATTGGTCAACTGAGTGATATAGTAAGGCCCTCCTACCAGTTCCAATTCCCCAGCCTTGCGGAGTTGCTCTACTACTGTAAGAATATCAATCGGCTGATAAGCCTCAGATAGTGTAAGGAATACCTGGTAGATAGTCTTGTGCGCATCCACATAAAAGCATTCAGGTTTAAGAATGCCGATGATGATATCCATAGCCTGTTTTTCCAGCATGCAGGCGCCCAGTACTGCTTCCTCCATTTCCTTTGCCTGCGGGGGAATCTTACCATACGCCAAAGTTTCAACGCTGCGCCCGGAGTCTGGCTTCCTCCTCCAGTTTTGCCCGCTTTTTGAGATATTCTTCTGTTGCTGATTCTGCATTGTTTTGCCCTTCAGTTTTCTTGTTATCGTAATTGCCCTCCAGCACTTTCAGGTAGTTGGAATCGTTCTTAATCAACCAGTCAAACCCAAACCAGCTACCGGTTAGCAGGAAGTCTGAGGTTTTCGCCTTTCGGAGGATATTAGGAAAATCAAAGTCCTTTTCTTTAATCCGGACAGAGAAGTGCTGCTTACGCTTTTTACTAATGGCTGTGATCTTCGGTAGAGAATGTTTACTGGCGAAGAAGTTCCAGAAGTCAGCATAAGGCTGAATAAATTCAGGGTGATACTGACGGATAAAGTGAAAGATATCTTCCTTCGTTTTTTCCAGCTGCTCGTATTCCTTCTGCAAATCTTTACCAGGATCCAAGCTCACCACCGCAGGTGGTACCGGTGGCAACACCGGAGTTTCAGCTATAGTTTTCTCTTCTTCTATTTCCTTTACTTTACTTTGCAGATTATGCCGCGGATTTTCTTTGTTGTTCCGTGGATTAATGGAATTGTTCCGCGGAAGAATTGTTTTTTCACCAGTTAAGTGAATGTTTTCCCATCTTTTTAAGTCATTCTCGTCTCGAGTAATCAACAGATAACCTGGTACCATTTCTATTATTGTACCCTTACGTCTACGTTCAGCAGTGGCATCGAGGTATACTTCCTGCATTTCGGCGCTGGTCAGTACATTGAACATGTCATACACCCCCTTGTCAAACAGGGAACGCCTGACACACCCACGTATCACTTCCTCCACTTGAGAGACCCGCTTTTTGCAGACCTCTGAAGCAAAGAGTTCCAATGCATCTTTATCATTACAGTCAAAGTAATATCCTTTATCCTCGTAAGATCTTGACAGGATACATTGCCAGATCCAGTACCCGGTCTCCTGAAATTCATTATACAGGAGACGGACTTTTGTATTCCGAATGTGTTCACACTCCATCCGGTAATATTTGATTCCTGGCTGTACCTTTCTACCCATTAGAATAATTCCTTCTGTTGTGATTCTTTGATTTTTCCCTCTTCTTTAAGTAGCTTATCAAGCTGTCTTTCATAGTACTTTGCCTTTTCCAGATCTACACTGGTCTTGAAGCCGAAGTACCTTTTCTGGTGATGCCTGACTTTCTCGGCTACATTTAGCAGGCGGTCCAGGCGTTTCTGTAGTGTGTCTGTATCCATGGGTTAAATATTAAACAGGTCAATAATCTTACTTACCACTTCCATTTCCATGTCGTCACTGGATCCGGTGACAGCGTTAGCGGTCTCCGCCTTCTCCTGTATTATCTCAAACAGTCGTTCGTCAATAGTATCCTTTCCGAGAAAGTAGCCGGCCATTACACTATCATTTTGACCAATACGATGACATCGATCTTCACACTGCACGCAGTCTGCCGGATGCCAGGGGAACTCTACGAATCCAACCCGGGAGCTGGCGGTTAACGTATGGCCAACACCACCCGCCCTAATGTTTAGGATAGCTACCTGGCAATTGGGATCTTTCTGAAAACGGTCTACAGCAGCCTGCTTTTGTTGGTCAGAGTCACGGCCGGTGATAGTCATAGAGCAGGGGAACATTCTCTTTAGTTCATCAACTATCTCATGAAGATTGCAGAACAGGACGATCTTTTCTCCTGCAGCCAGAATATCTTCAACATATTCCTTTACTTCATTCAGCTTACCACGCGCTGAGATCTGCCGGAGGATGCCGATCTTCACCATGATCTCACCTTTCATTTTACGAGCAATATCAGCATCACTGCAGCCACTGGCTTTCAGATAAGAAGAGAAGTCCCTAACGGCCTTGTTGTATTCATCCCGGGTAGCGATATCACATTCAATAATCTGCCGCTGCTTAGGAGGTAGATCCTTTAGTACCTCTTTTTTCTCACGTCTGAAAAAACAATGCTTACGCAGCAGGTAATTCAGTTCCTTCAGGTTATTAGCGCCACGGCCACCCTCGCAATACCTATCCAGGAAGCCCTTCTTTCCGCCGAACAGATGCAGCCTGTTGATGATCGCCAGCTGAGGCCAGAGATCTTTGGGTTTATTCACCACCGGTGTACCAGAGAGGGCAAAGACATGCTGCTTTTTATGAGTGATCCGCAACGTGAGCTTACTTGTAAGTGTGTCTTCGTTCTTACAACGATGACTTTCATCAACAATCACTGTTGAGAAAAGATTCACAGTATCTCTCATTACATAACCACTACTGTGCCCATTACTCTTACCCCTTAATTTCTCTGGCATCGATACGACGAAGAACTTCTTCAGGCTTTCGTAATTCACTATGAACACATCTACCATGCCTACCTTGTAATACTGATGCCAGGTGATCCTGGTTTTATCATCCAGGATCATGGCTCTTTTATCTGTGAATTTCTGCCACTCACGTTGCCAGTTTAGCTTCAAAGAGGACGGACAGATCACCAGGCAAGGGAAGGCGTTCAATGCAAGTACAGAGGCTATGCTTTGAATGGTTTTTCCCAAGCCCGGCTCATCTCCGTTCAGGCTACTACCGAAGATCATGTTTTGAGCTACACCTTGCCCCTGGTAGGGACGTAGGATTGCCTTTATAGGCAATTCAACGCTCAGCTCAGGCATTGGCGAAAGTTCTCCGATCTGCTCAGGAGTTGCCGCACTGGCCAACAGGATCTTTGCACGATGAGTATCGCGGAGTTCATACACGGCGTCTTTAAAGCGAATGGGCACACGCCATATCTTCTTTTCCTTTTCCCATTGCCTCCCTGGGAGTGCCTTGACGGCTACCATGTTCCGCTTGAACAGCTTCCCGAAAGGAAAGGAGATGTGAAATTCAGTTGCGTGCTCAATTATCTGCATCTTCCCTTTCTTCTTTTACTACAAAGTGTGTAATACCGTACAGTTCCCTTTTTTCCAGAACGGTAGCACTCTTGGCGATGTGGGCTTTTGCATGTTCGGCTGTTATACAAAGACTATCGAAAAGCTGCCTGGCTAAGGTGGTGTTATTAAAAGAGATACCGTACTTCGTGCTTTTATACCGCAGCTTAAAGCCTTTACTGGCTTCTTTCCCTGTCAGTTTTTCAACGTACCAGCAATCTGGGTTCTCTTCGTCCTGTAAGAGTTGGATTGAGTCACCCTCTTTTAGGTTAAGCAACTCTCCAGCCGCCTGGTTAAAATTGAATACTCCTGATTTAGTATTGATGCTCAGTGTAGGAGTAGTCAAAATACGGGTAATGGTGTTTGCCACATTAAACTCTTTCAGTTTCATGATTTATTATTTAAAAGTGAAGAAATACCTTTTGAGAGAGGGGTTTCATTCTTGTCCTTTTGTTTGGCAAGTTTCTTTTTGGAAGCAGGCTTCGCCGGTTGCAGCTCCTCTTTCTGTTTCTGTAGCTCGGTGATGCGGTCTTCAACACGCTTTGCCCTTTTAATTGCTATCTCTTCCTGTTCCAAGAGAACTTTGTTTACCGCATCAGGTTCATACTGCAAGGCGAGGTTATGTAAGGCAAGGTCATCGCCGCCAACAAATCGGGAACCACCATTGCCTATGAGTTTATCCAACATAAAGGAGCGTAGCATATCATAAAGGGACAGTATGGTCATGTCCTTGAAGTACTCTACCAATTCTGGCTTACAAGTATAAACATCGTAGCCACGTATTTCCTTTGGTTTCAGTGTACTAAACATTTTCACAATTTCCCTCCTGTAGGATAATGAACCAGCTTGCCATAAAGATATCGAAGCGGCAACTATTTCCGCCCGCGACAATTCAGGCGTGAATGTATTAACCGCTCGCACCTCTTGAAAGGAAGAGGAGTTTAAAATCGTTTCCTTTATTATAGCATGCACCTTCTCAGCATCCAGTTCTTTCGCCCTTTTCTCACGCTCCTGCAGACGAGTAATCTCAGTGTCAATATCTGTTGTGGATATTGATTCCCCTGCTTCCAATGCCGCTTTAGCGGTCTTTACCTGGCCTTTATCCTTCAGCTGTACATATATATATTTCCCTTTCTCACTTCCGGTAAGAACAAATGCCTTCTTGAATTTGCCGGAAGACATCTTCTTATTGTATTCAGCCAACTTTTTATCATACTGTACCTGCAGCTCACTAAATTCTTGCTCAATGTCCTTCTCAGTTTTATCGCCTTCCTCCAGTTCATATTCGTATTGTTCCCTCAACTCCAAAAGATCAGGCTTCTCCGGCGCATCAACGGAGGTATAATCATCATATAGTTTATAGATAACACTACCCTCATCCTTTAATTTCTTCGCCATTCCATCAATGTTGCCATAAGTGTTGTGCGCCAGTATAACAGACGGGTCTTCCAAAGCAGTTTTTAACTGGGATTCAAAGTGTTTCTTATTTTTTTCATGGAAACACGATACGTTCATACACCGCGGCGCCTTCTCTTCCTCCGGGAAAAGGACAGATACAGCGGTATTGAAGTTACAGGATGTGCATGCGCCGGCCTTTTCATTCAATGTAATATCTGTAAGATCGAAAGCGGCCTTCTGAAGCTCACCCCTGTAACCATCAACATCCCAGGTATCAATTTTTATCCATGACCCGGGATGACACTTCTCTACATTTTTAGACTTATAAAGGGAATCCTGTGCTTGTACAGGTAACTGAAAGATCAGCATGGCGTCTTTCAAGGCTATGTGATTAGCAAAGAAGGCTTTCTGCCAGGCCTCTGTAAGGTCGTTGAGTTTCAGGCGCTGACGCACATAGAAGTCGCTCTTACCTACCCTTGCCGCTATCTCATGTACAGAGAATTGCTTGTGATCCAAGAGGGATTTGAAAGCAACTGCTTCCTCCATGGGATGCACATCCTTACGTTGGAGGTTTTCAACGATCTGCAGTTCCAGGGCCTGTTCATCCGTAAGCTCCCGGATCACAGCGGGAATAGTATTCCGATCCTTGTAGAGCGTCATGACTGCAATTGCTGCCCGGAACCTTCTTTCCCCACAGACCAGGAGGTACTTGTCTTTTAATCCGCTGGGATTAGGGCGTACCATAACAGGTTGCAGAATACCATTAATGCGTACCGAATCAGTTAGTTCCTGCAGGGCGGTTTCGTCAAAAAATCTGCGCGGCTGATTCTCATCGGCCATAATACTTTTTAAAGGAATGTTTTTAAAGTCTGCCATTATAATTGCCTTTTATAAGTTTTGCTATATGTGACGGATCGCCATGGAAGTCCGGGCGATGCCAATTATCAAAAGCCTCCATCATCGTCATCATCTTCTTCTCCATGGGCTTGAACCAGCTGTTTAGGTTGAGTCTTCAATATTTCCTGTATGTCCCATATCGTAATGGGCTGCTGTTGTAGCCTCCCGGCCATCGCGGTTGCAGTGCCCTCATCTACAGGGTGTATACAATACACAGCAGATGAGGCATAGAAACGGGTAAAACCGGGTAAATAACGGCCCCCTGGATTTCCAGAGCAGGCATCAACCAGCTTTATTTCCGGGACATCTACCCGTAGCATATTAGCGCCAGCAATGTTTTGTTCAGTGCATTTACCTGCTATCTTCTGGTGACCCATCAGTTCGATGATGCACCACTGTTCGAATTTTTCCGTAGTGTTCATATTGCTATACTTTTAAGAGAGCCGGTGAGCGGATTCGAACCACTGTGATCTGGACTGCAGCCAGGCGCCTTGCCCCTCCACCACACCGGCATCCTTGTTAAAAAACCTCATCTTCCTCTATTCCTCTAACCTCTCCGTCTACACCAACTTCGAAGTTCAATTCCTGCTGCTTGGGAGGCGCCTGCTTGCCTTGCATGTACTGCTCGATCTCCTCTACCGCGTTAAACACAGCAACGTGCAGCTCATTAACGAAAGGGTAATCGCTCTGCCATTTTACAACAGGTGTCTCCAGCTTGCCATTTTCGTAGTTGTCAAGTTGTTTCTGGCCAATAAGCACAACTCCCTCGTTTTCGCCACTTCCAACGATTTTAAAAGCATTAACACTAAACTTTGAAAGCATCACTGCCAGTTTATCCTGTCCAGGATCATCCAGGTCCAGATCTTCAATGAGCTCCGGCAGGTTGTCAATGTCTTTTATCTCCTCCGGATTGATCTCTTTCCAGATCACGGCCAGGTGTACATCCAGATCGGAAAAAGCCGTGATCATATCCTCATGCACCGGTACCTGGCTTTTCCTTTTGATGTTGTCTGTAGTATTGGCAGCTACAGTATGATCATATTCATAGTGACAGAACATGTTGTCCTTGAGATACCCTGCCCTGATTTCAATTTCCTGGCCTCCCAGCTGCTTTTCTACGAGCTTTTGCAGGCGCTCCTGGGTGTAGCTGTTAACCTTCTTTTTCGTGCCTATATCGGCTTCTTTCTTTCTACCCATTACTGTTACTGTTTTTAAGGTGAATGACAAATTTTTTATTAACAGGGAAACGGATGCCAGCAGTACTCTCTACAATCCATATATCACCATGTTCCGCGATCAGATCCACAGGCTCTCCGGTCCTACAGTATATGATCGGCTTCCCACCATGATGGAAGTTGCTATGCTGCTCTTTCGATACAGCGTATGCCATCGTCCGTGTACCGGCCGTATCCATACTATGCTTTGTAATAGGCCTGGAAGCGAACAACGTTGTCATACTCAGGAGATTTGATCAGGCCATCACCGCGGCCGGCCAATGCCTCAGCACCCGGTTCATCCAGGACAACCATGGAGTCGGTTGCTTTAGGTACCCGGAAGCAGATCTGTACAGGAAAATTGACCTTTGCATCCCCAGTGATCACCTTAACTGATGCACGTTGAGTCGCTGCTGCTATCCTGATACCGCAGGACCGCCCTTTTTGCAGAAGGATGCGAAGGTTTTCTTCCAATGGCTTATCAGTCCCTACATATTGTCTCACCGTTTTAGGCATGCCTAAAGCATCGTATGCTGTGACTGTTTCGTATACATCGAGGTCTTTACCTGACCTTGCATTCGCTACGGCATCAGCAAACTCATCAAACACGACCAGTGTCTTCTCATGCTTACCGCTCCGTACCAGCTCGTGCATGTGGTCCACCAGCTTCTTCATCGTTGCTTCTATCTCCTCCACCTCGTTCACTACAGCAATACCTTTGGCCTGGTAGTTTAAGAATTCGTATTTGGGATCCAGTATAACAATGTTCTGAATACTGGCTTCTATCGCATATTCTATAATCGTGCGTACACAAACAGACTTACCCGATCCGGTAGCACCGCAGATCAGAGCGTGTGGAGTAGAATGGTTCTGCAGGTCCCATACAATCTTGTTGTTGAAGTTATCCCTACCCAAAGGGATCCGATAATCAACCAGCTCAGCCGGATCAAAAAGGAGATCCGCAGTACGTTTTTTGGCAATCTCCACGGACAGATATGATTTGCCTTCATGGATCACCATATCGCTGGAAAAACGGACAGTAGGAACGTTTAATGCGTTCGCGATATCGAGGCGGTACTTATAAACAGAAGCTACTTTTACACCTGCGGATATCTCCAGCAGGTAAGTATTGCTTGAATAACCTTCGAAGGTGTGAGCACAGCGGGCGATGACGCTGAAGCTACGCAGTGCATGTTCGATCTTTTCTTCCTGTGTCATTTGTTTATCAGATAAATCGTATTGAATAAATTTTTCTGCATTCGCTTTGAACTGCTTGATAACAGTAGGAGGAACAACCTCCAGTGAGGAATCGCGGATCTTCTTCAGGCGCTTGGCCACAAGCTCCTTCTTTGTTTCTTCCACGTTGAAGTCATCTACCTCACAGATCATGGTCCGGGCCCAGAAGTCGTACAACTCCGCCATGTCTACCAGGTTGTCTGAGTTATTAATCAAGAAGACATAATCCGGATTAGACACAGCTTCTATCATCCGCTTCAACGGTTCGTAAAGAAGAGCCTCGTAAAGGCGCCTGGTGTTCCCATCTATGGTAACGGGAAATTTGCTTACCTGTGGGGTCTTATCTTTGTTCTGCGAATACTTGTTCTCAACAAACCAGACTTCAGTTACCTGCAGGCCTGTTCGGGCTTCGTATACGAGAACATATGTGATGGCCTGCACGCCGATGGATAGTGAGAGTTCCTCTTCGGCGGTAAATGCGTTCTTGGACTTGTGGTCAATAACAGCGATACCTCCTGACTTTGTCCTAACAACAAGGTCTATTTTCGCGTTGCAGGGTAGTGGTATGTCCACACCGTTGACAGTGAGGAATTCCTCACAGCGCACTTCCACATCGAGGATCTCTTCAATGTCATCCTCATAGACTTCTTTTTCTGTGACAAAGTTCTTCAGGAGTGATGATACAATGGTAGTTGCCTTCTTTGCGCAGACCTCAATCGTAGGAGTTGTCTTCTGGAGTTTCCACCTATTAGCGTCCAGGTTGTCGATGTAAGCAAAGGCGCAGGCCTCAAGCTCTACCAAGTCAAGGGTCTTACCCTCACTCTTCTGCATGAAGTAGCACTGCAGAGCCTCATGATAGGCATTACCTGCGACGGTGGTAGCACTCTGGCGGGAATAGATACCATAGATATGCTGCATCTCGAACGCCTTCTCGTTACGGGCAAAGCTGCTCACCTTTGAGTAGCTCCAACTGTCAACCAGGAAGTGACTGAAAAGTTCCTGGTACTGTTCGGGGGTGTATGATTTATAAATGCTTTCCATGATCAGGGGAGATTTACGGGTGCTATTTGTCCGTCAGGGTTCCTGATAGAATCCTGTGGGGTTTCATCTGCCATCTTAGCCTGGCGCTCATATTCCTCAGCAGACTCCTTACACATATTCTTATGAGACTCCAGCTTTTTCTTCTGAGCAGGGGTGAGGGTGTTCCAGATGGCAATCACACCAGCCAAGCCGAACTCACAAGCCATCAGCATTTCAGACTTTAGTTTTGTAATCACAGGATCCTCCTTTTCGCCGGTATTGATCCAGTCAATGATCTTCTTTCCCGTTGCCTCTCCCAGGTAACCAGATCCGGTACCAAAAGCACTACGCAGGAATTCAGGTATCTTCAGGAACTTCTGTGTCTTACCCTCATTCTCCATCAGCAGAGAGGCTGTCATCTCAAACATGAAGTTTTTCTCACACACCGGTTGGATGCCCAGGGATACTGGTTCTTTTGGATTTTTGAAGTCTGTTTTCTCCCGGGCTCGGAGACAGCAGATAATATTCATTGTGCTCTGCAGGAGCGTATTCATAAAGGCCTTGTGCTCTCTTTTTGCAAGTATCCAGTTAGGCATATTGCTTTTGCCCATCTTGATGTTGGCTATATCATCTACGCCACCCTCACCTTCCCACTCATGAGATACACTGTCAATGACAAGTACCTTCACACCAGCTTCCTGGAATTCTTTAATCGCATCGCGGTAACGGCTGGGTGAGAAAGGGGGATACAGATCGCCGATCATAAACTCACCATCCAATATGTCCGCGTAAAGTGATCCCCTTTTGTTTTCGGTATCCAGGAATCCTATCTCTGACGCCTTAGACACCATTCCCCTGGCTATCTTCAAGGCCGTATATGTTTTGCCTGACCCGGAGACACCAGCGATGCCTATTATCGCTTTACTCTCCCCCCTCTTTGCAAGCCTGATATTTAATATTCCCATATCTTTGAGGTTTAATTATTGCTTTTCGCCGGGCTGCTGATCTCAGCAGCCTTTTTTGTTGAGGTTAATAAGATCTCTCTTCGCCTGAATGGCTGACTGCATTCTCTTCTCTTCCTGATCCTCATTATACCTGGTCCACATAACATCATGCACAATTACACTGCATGCGTTCAGCTGGGAAATGGAGTAAGAGTTGTCGATCATTCCATCCAGTGTATTGATCATTGTTTGTCTGTCTACTTTCTTTTCCATCGTTTTGTGATTTAACCTCCCGGCCTTTTACCGGGAGGTGCTTTCTGAATTGGTAACTAAATGCGGGCTGGGTTACTAGCACATAGGCGGTAGTTTTTTGTTGTTAGACCTGCAGCAACATTGCTCTGCCTTTTACGCCCTGGTCCGGTCTCAGGTGCAGGATTTAATCCGGATTTAAAAAGAGTGCTGGTCTTACTCCAGCAGTCCGATTATGCGTCCGGCAACGAGGTTGTTTTGGTTCCTCAACCTAAAGCCCTTCGCCCAACCTATCCAGTTGTACTTCCTGGAAAACACAGTACCGACAAAAGGTCCTGTTTGCAACCAGTTCGATTAACCGGTACCGAATCTTTCGGTTGAGCTTTCTTGTGTGTTGGTGTAGACGGGAGGGGAATCGAACCCCTATGCCGTGAAGCGCCAGATCCTAAGTCTGCTGTGTCTGCCATTCCACCACCCGTCCGGATCAGCCCCGAAACATGCAACGGGGCTGATTACATTGTCTAACCAGGTCAACTACTCTCCTTTCTATTCTCCTTCTTCGTCCTCTTCCTTAGCTTCCTGGTCTTCCGGGCCAGCAGCAGTTACTTCTTCCGCAGGTACAGCCGTTGCAGTTGCTTCATCAGTGATTTCAGGCTCAATAGCCGGGGCGTTGTTTACTTCTGTCATTGTTTGTACAGTTTTACGTGATTAAGAAAAAATATCTGCTCTCCCTGCGGGGCTCGAACCCGCGACCTTTAGTTTGGGAAACTAATGCTCTGCCAACTGAGCTAAGAGAGACGCCACTTACCCCCCCAAAAGAAGATACAGGCGCCTCATCTGTCTGAGTAGTAGTCGTATTTCCAGGAAAGAACTTTTAGCCGAACCGCGCTATCCGGGAGGTGCCTGTAATTATTTTAAGAAGGATACATCCAGATTACCTTGTCTCCGTCATCATGCACTTTGCATCCTGGATATTCCTTAATGATCCTGCGAAGGAGTATATAGAAATCAGCTGATTGAATAGTAGTCCCATTCAATGTCTTTTCTGCAGTACTATAGGTTTGTGATAAGCTATTCATGTCTTTCGTTTTAAGGAGGCCAGCGCTGCGATCAGCACCGGCTCTTTCATCCATTGTTTGTTAACCCCAAAAATCTTTACCATTTAATCTTCAGCTCAACTAATGCGCCCTCTACATCCAGCTCTGGATCTTTGAATCCATTCTTTTCCGCGCTCTCCAATACGTTCCTGGCAGCTTCCTGCAGATCTCTGTTGCACCCATCGTAGCGAAGGGCCATATCATTCAGAATATCTGAGTAAATTTTTGCTACTTGTTCTTTTGTGTACATAACTAAAAATCTATTGTGGTTAAAGAATTAGCTTGAAGAAGGCCGGGCAGTGAGATCAGAGCCCGGTACACTTACGCTCCTATCCTATGATCCTATGAAAATCTCCGTTCTATCCACCCCACACACATCTTACCTGCGAGAACGGCTATGGCGATCTTTACTATAGTTATTGCGATGATCATTTTTCCAGCTTTGGTGGCGCAACAGACCAAGCAGTACGCCAAGTGTGATAAAATACAAGAGGATACCTCCGGTGACATTAATCCAGTTCATAGCGTTGCAAAAGAGTTGACGTTCACGTAATCCTCACTGATCAACTTCAGCAGCTGGTTGCTGTAGTACTTCTTCACCCGTTCATATATCTGCTGCCACCTCCGCTGTTCGCTGCGGAATTCATAGATACTATGACCGAAGCCGTCATATGCGCGTCCCTGTGAGGTAAGGCGGTTGACTGCGCAAAGATTCCTGTTAGACATAGCCTTTGCAGTCATGGCTAAGTCCAAGATCTTAGCGCACTTTTCGTGCTGCGTTTTTGATTGTGAATTGGAAAGTCTCATAGTAAAAAGTTTAGTGTTTGATAGATCTGAGCCTGTTAGCTAATACCTTACTAACCTGTTCCTTTGAAAGAGGCGTCTTCTTACACCCCCTCTCGGGGAGCGGAGCAGAGACCTGCTCCAGCTCTTTCATCAGTTTTGTAGCTTCTTCCTGCGCAGCCGTGATAGTTGCGCTTAGTATTGTTAATCTCTGTTGTATGTTTTTAAGCTCCATTCGTCACATTTTACAGGCAATAAGAATCCCATTCAGCGTATTAGCGCTGCTGATTGCTCTGAACAATATTGATAGTAAGATTAGCTATTAGTAGGGGCTGTGGTTGCTTTGTTTTGCTTCTCGAGGATTAGCCGTTCTGCCAGATCTATGATATTCTGATTCCAGTACTTTGAATCACTATTCAATGCGTTCCTAACTGTCTGGTAATGATAATCGCATTCTGCCTCTACATCTTTCATAGTTATCCTGTACTCTTTGAGCATCTTAGCCATACGGGATTTTTCCCGTTTCCTTTCCTGCGTACTAACTGCGATGATCATTTTGCGTATATTTACTGTCATTTTTATAGTCAAAATGACTATAACTTTGTGATAACAATACAATATTACAGATATTTCTGTGAAATCACAAATAATTTGTGGAATTATTTTTTTATGGTGGAAATTTTACCGCATACTGAAAGATTCATACTGATTTTCAATAGATTAAAGAATGAGAAAAAATTGCCTAGCAATAGCGCGTTAGCAGCAAAACTTGGTATGGGAAGCGGAAATACTCTCACAGAGATAAAGAGTGGGCGCCAAAATATCAGCATTGAATCAATACAGAAATTCTGTGATCTCTATGGAAAAGCTAATGGTTTTTCCATGGAAGACTTTATCGGCAAGATAGGCGATACATTTAATCCAGACGATGAAGCAAACTGGGAGCGCGCTAAAATTATTAATCTTGAACAGGAGGTTGCTGATTTGAAATCCTTGGTTTACAAATTGCTTGGTCGGAATCGGTCATATGATGAATGTCTCGACGATATAGAGAACGGGTCCAAGCGAATTTTAAATGATCTGCGTCGGTCAAATAAGGGTAGAGGTTAGATTTCTCATTAGAGCCCTCGATGACATTCTCTTTCTTAATAGTAGTTCTTTTCATAACAATAAGATGGTTAATAGGTGTTAGGACCTGCTGATTTGTACTGTATGGGCCGGCGGGTATGTTTGAGGAAAGGATCTAAAATTCCTGTTCCAGTACGCAGCGTATCGGCGCAGACAAAGTGAGTTAATAATTTAATTTCAGTAATGTGGTTTAGGACCTGGAAGCATAGGATTGGCTACAGGTTTCCAGTATCTATTGATAGTCTATTGATAGTCGCCCCTTATCATTGCAAGTATATAAATTTCTGATTTACAACCCCGTTAACTATTTGTTAACATATTAAACCAAAAATACACCGAGACAATGAGAATACGCTGTATCATTTTATTCATTTCATTCTTTCTACTTTTTTCTTGTAGCAAGGATGGAGGAGCCCCTGCTGATAACTTAATTAACATCAGGTATGAGATCAAATCAAATACAGAGTTACCATTCACAGACGCTGTATTCTCACAATCTGATAATAGAGGAAACATAAAGGACGTTCGTGAATTTGGAATGAAAGGAGATGGAACATTTTTTAAGGAGGTTCAATTGCCTGAAGGCGGTGACGCCAAAGTTGTAGTGAGGCATAGAGATAGTGATGATTGGTATGCTCAAATACTATCAGCAAACGGTGAGATCCTGATTAAAGGAAAACCAGAGTTCTCTGACGGTATTTACTACGTCAGCTTAACAGTTCGTGTTAAAAGATAAAATCCCAATTGAATGGTAGAATACTTCTTAATAATAACAGTATCAATCGCTGTTATCATCGCCCTCCGACGCATCTTTTGGTGGTATTGGGGGTTGAATGATATCATAAAAAATCAGAAAAAGCAAGAGTTGCTTTTAGAACTACTGTTATCAAAACAGATAGGGGATCTTCCCAAGGTAAGGGTGCTGGAGAAATCTACCGGCACAATTAAAGAAATATCTATTGATGGATGGGTCGACCTACAGCATCGGTCTCCCGATAAGTTTGAGCGAGTTTGAACAACATGACCAAAATAAAACTAAAAATAACAGACGAACGGATGCTTCTGCTGATTGAATGGGTAGTGGCACAGGATAATGAGGGGTGGCCCAACAGCCAAAGTGAATTCCTGGATCAAATTGGAGCATATGCAGGCAATGCAGGCAAGCTCCGTAATGGTGTAAGAGGCTTCACTGTTGATCAGATTCTGGCTGCAGCTGAGCTGACAGGCGCTAACGTTAACTGGATATTCGGCTTTGAAAAGAATATGTTCCGGGAGGACAAAAAGCAGTCCCCTTTGGATCGTTTAAAAGCCGCTGTAATTGAAGTAGAAAAGGAGTTGCAGGTGAAGAAGCGCCGTTGACGAAACGGTTAACGGGACCTGCAAGATCGCAGTGCAATACTTTTTTTATTTAATATTTAAATAGGCTACAATCAAGATACCAAGGGATAGGGCTGGATAGAGCAGCTGCCTTCTAAGCAGCAGGTCATTGGTTCGAATCCAATCCGGTTCACGAAAGAAGCTTCACTAAAATGTGGAGCTTTTTTTATGCCAATTATTTTCCGCTTTTTACAATGTCGCCGTTTTTATAGAAGTCTTCAAGGCTGATCAGGTTACGGTCAGGCTTTTATATATTTGTAGATGCACGAAAAGTTAATACAGGTTATCAAAAAAACGGTAAAGCTTGCCGATACGGACATAGCGCTGTGCGAACAATATTTTGAACCTGTGCTTTTCCCCAGGAACAGAATCATCGAGGAAGAAAATCATATACCACGGTACTTGTATTTTATCGTGTCAGGCTATGTGCGGCTTTTTGGACATAATGATAATGGTGATGAGGTCACCTCGCATATTAATTGTCCGCCGGGATTTATTACTTCCTATAATCATTTTATCAACCAGACAAGAGCAAGCGAGAATGTAGACTGTATTACTGACTGTGCCTTGCTACGTATTACTAAAAAGGACCTGGATGCACTCATCCTTCAAAGCAGCGCCGTGAAAGATTTCAGCATCTATGTTTTTCAGCAATCGCTGGCCTACAATGAAAACCGTTCAAAAGAGTTTGCTACGCTGACAGCAGAACGGCGATACCAGAAATTAATTGAAAACTACCCTGACATATTGCACAATGTGCCATTACAATACATCGCTTCTTTTTTGGGCATGAACCCAAAAAGCCTGAGCCGAATCCGCAGACAGCAGATTAAGTAACATTTGTGAAGTAGAATTACCTGGCCAATATTGAGTTTTGTGTCATCATCAAATCTTAAAAAAATGACAACACAAAATTTAGCATTGGTTACAGGCGCCAATGGGCACCTTGGCAACAATTTGGTAAGGCATCTTATTAGCAAAGGCATTCCGGTGAGGGCTTCGGTCCGAAATATAAAAAACAGAGAACCGTTTGCGGGGCTGGACTGTGAAGTGGTGCAGGCCGATATTGCCGACAAAGCTTCTCTTATAAGAGCACTACAGGGCGTAGAGGTTTTTTACGCAGTGGGTGCTGTTTTCAGGCTTTGGGCTAAAGACCCCAGGAAAGATATCTACGATGTGAATCTCCTGGGCGCAAGAAACATTGTGGAAGCCGCGAAGGAAGCGGGGGTTAAAAGAATCGTGTACGTCAGCTCTATCGCTGCGCTTAACTATACCACTTTACCGACCAGGGAAAGTTATGGATACAATCCCGACAGGCGCAACTGGTATTACAATTCCAAGAACGACAGCGAGGAGCTGGCTTTTAAGCTGGCGAGGACCCTTGGTGTTGAATTGGTGACGGTGCTTCCGTCGGCAATGATTGGAAGCAGGGCTTTCGGGCAGCTGAGCGTTTCCTATAATATTCTTGATCTGATCCTGAAGAATAAGATACCCGTTGAAACAAATATTACGCTGAACTGGATAGATGTAAAAGACGTGGCAGATGGCTGCTATTTAGCTGCTACAAAGGGCAGAAATGGAGAACGTTATATCCTGGCCAATGAGCGGTGTACTTCCATTAAGGACACGACAAAGATTGCGCAGGAGCTATTCCCGGCGAGGAAAATAAAATCTCCGGGGGCTGTTCCGAAGCCGTTATTGTACGCAATGGCATGGCTGATGGAAGTGATCAGTAAAGTAAGTGGTAAGGCTCCTTTGCTGTCGGTTAATGATGTGGCTATGTTTTCGGGGTTGCAGCAGGATTTTGATATTTCGAAAGCGAAGGTAGAGTTGGGGTTTATGCCGAAGTCGTCGGTGGTGGCGGTGAAGGAGGCAATGTTGTATCTTGAGGCGAAAGACAGAGTATGAGCCTGCATTTTAATTTTTTTCATATACACGTTTGACTTTCTTCTCCGGCCAAGGGGCAACGGGATATTAATCCATATATCACTTTGACTGGCGGCTTAATGATATAGACTATCCCGGGAATGCTTCGTCAGATCATCCTAAGCTTCTAACAATATTGATTTTATAGATCTCACCTGGTTGGGGACGAGGTGTAATATAAAGGGGAGGCGGTTAGTAATCGCATCCCCTTTCATAATAATATTCACTTATTCCTACGGCTATTCCCAACGGCTTACGTTGGGCAATTGGATAGCCTGCCTAAGTTGTAAAGGTAGGCAGCATTCCAGGTCGGACGATTTCCCAGTTGAGCGCTTCTATCCTCTCGTTTTTATTTACTCTTCTCTCCCCTTCATCATTAGTATCTCTGTTCTTATTTCCTTAAAATCTTCATCAGCTAATACCTGGTCTAAGGGAAATTGATAATATGCTTCACTAAATACAGTCTTACATTCTTTTAAAATTGCCAGGCATTTATCCCGGTCACCTGATTTCAGGGCAAGTTTAGCCAGTCCATAATAAGGTCCTGCATAATATCCTTGTCCCAGCTCCTTTGCCAGCAATAATTTTTCCTCCGCCTCCTTAAAAATATCCGGTGCATTAAAGTTATAAGCCAGCCGCGCATATTCAATCAGAAGCTCACCCCAATAGATATTGATCGTATAATCTAATTCATGCTCAGACATTCCTGAGAAAATGGTTTTCCCCTTCTCAAACAATTCGATCACCTTGCTCTGATCCTGTTGACCATGATAAATAACTGCCATAGCCTTTAATACATTAGTAGCATATACGGGAAAAGTCCAGGTGGCAGGGTTAATATCCTGGCCCTTCATGAAATATTTTAACGCCACTTCGTAGTATGGTAAAGCTCCGTCGTTCAACTGGCTGGCTGCTTTTGAGAAAGCAGTACCCAGCTGATTCAATTCTTCCGCATTACCTGTTTCGATATTCACTAAAGCACTCAATAAGGTAATTACCTGTGTGGTGATTTCTTGTCTACAAACAGAAGAGATATAATCATATTTACGGTCAGCTATTCTTGTCAGTTCGTTTGACCATTGCAGGTATATGAACGGATCTTTTTCGGCCGATGGATGAAGCACTGACGCAAGTTTCTCTATAAAGACAGTATGCCAGTACTGGCTTTTAGGGAAGGGCAAGCCCAGTATACTGAAGCTGTCGTAAATCAGTGTCAGGTGAAACGGACTTGTATAGTTTGATAAAGCGCGTTCAAAGTAAGCTAATACAATTGTAAACTCATCATCTGTAAATTGATGGTTGATCTTTATTTTATCCAATAAGATATTAACGAGCTTACTGTTAAGTTCAAAGGAGTCCGGTTGATCTTCCAACGCCTTCAATACCTGCTGTGCGGCTTTTTCTATATAACTGAGTTGCTCATCCTGGTTGCTCTTTAATTCAGCCAGCGCCTGATAGCAATCAGCTTTTCCCTCATAATAAATCCGGGACGGGTTAATCTCTTCAGCAGCCGTTAGCATATCAAGCAGGGAAGAAAAAAAAGGATCCGGTCCTTCTTCCATGATCACTTTACCGCAAGTAAAATCAAAGTACCAAACAGAGAACAATTCCAGCCAGGCATTGGCCAGTTCCGTTTTATACTGCTCAATATTATGCGGCTGCAGGCTTTTCACAAAAGCTGCCAGCTTTATCTCATCCAGGCCCGCTGTTATTTCCCGTAATTGCGTTTCAAACGCAGCTCTATCCATTGTGAACGCTATTATACCGGTAATCCTTTATCCTTTCTCCATGCCTGTTCTGCAACCGGATCAAATACGGGTGCCCCGGCCTGCGCTGCGTTACGAATAAGATTAAAGTTAACAAAGGGACCACCTCTGTCTAATACACCCGGATCAAAAAGCTCCGGTTGATCACCATCCAGGAAATCCGGTTCTATTGGCCAGCCTTCGCCACACATGATCAGGGCATCAATTTGCTTTGACGCCTTTGCCGGCGTATGCGGATCCAGCAATACACCACGTGCAGTGAGGGTTCCACTCACATCAAAGCTCGCGCCCCCATCCCCCCAGGTACCTACAACAAAGCCATTCAATGTGGTATCATCTTCAATTGCCAGACGTGCACTGCCTGAGAAGAAAAGATTATCAGCCTGCAATTTCCCCAGAACCACCAGTGTGCTTACACGCTCTTCAGGGGTTTTACAAATAATAGTTCCTTTTATTTTCACATCTCCATCAATGATAATGGCCCAGGGATCTTCATCGAGAATAAGATCACCATCCATCTGCAATGGGCCGGTTACATGTCTGATTGAAACCGGCTCGTCATTCAGCGATGCAGTTTCTTCAAACCAGTTCCACCAGTATTGTTCACCGTATTGCTCCTTTAATTCATCCATTGATCTTTGTGTACCGAAAGTCATCATTCAAATATTTAATTTATTTTCTCAGTTGCAATTCTATTGAGTAGGAAGGTAGGGATTAGTTCCCTACCTGTCCCCTCTAGCCACCGTACGTACGGTTCCGTATACGGCGGCCCATCAGAATAAAGCATTGGGAAGGGTACTTAACTCACATAGAGATAGGTA
>NZ_WRXN01000012.1 GCF_009758205.1 Chitinophaga tropicalis | reverse complement strand
CGGAAACATACATGCCTAGTAGATCTTTGCGTCCTTCAGTATTTATCCCTAAAATATTGTAAACGCAGCGGCTTCTCACGTGCCCATCCTCTTTTACCTTGTAGAACATAGCATCCAGCCAAACAATGCAGTAGATGGCCTCTAAGGGCCTGTTCTGCCATTCTTTTACAAGGGGAATAACCTTGTCTGTAATAGCTGAAAGGGTACCGGCTGATATGTCAGTATCATACATGTCTTTGATATGGGCGGAAATATCGCGAAAGCTCATTCCATGCCCATACATGCCAGTAATTTTATGTTCAAGACTTTCTGCAAGGATTGTTTCCCGCTTTTTGACAATTTGCGGATCGAATGTAGAAGACCGATCACGTGGTGTTTCAATATTAATGGTACCGTCTGCTGTTTTAAGCCGTTTGGGTGTATACCCATTTTTACGGTTACCATCTTCGCGCTGGACATCATCTAAATGCTCATCCAGCTCGCCTTCCATGGCCGCTTCCAGGAACTCCTTTAGCAAGGGCGCAAAGGCTCCATCCTTACCAAATAGAGACTTACCTGAGCGAAACTGTTCTAAGGCCTTTTTCTTGAGGCCGTCATAATCAAATTGATCATTCTTGCTCATAAAAAGAAACTTGTGTTAAAGGTCAGAAAATTATTTTTAACCTTTGACACAGTTCATTTTACAGTCTCTTAGCATTGGCAATCTTTCCATTGGTGGAACGGGGAAGGCGCGACAGCGCCTTCCCCCAATTTTAAGCTGTTGTCATTATATCTTCGATTCCATAATATGTAGTATCTGCTTTGTTGATAAAGTTAATGTTTTACTGAGTTCCTTAAAGTATTTTCTCTACTTGAAAATAATAATCAGAGGCTGCATCAAATTAGCTAATGCAGCCTCCTGAATATAGAAATGTTTTGTAAAGTACAACATACCTAAATAAAAAGACAATAGTCCTTTTTCTTACTGCCTGATGAACACTACCTTTATTTAAGGCCCAAGTCAATTAACATTTGTTCAACGTCTGCTGTGCTCCATCTTTCTATTAATAATCCATCCTCCCAACGTTGAAAGTCATGTGTTCGGAAACTGATTTTTTTGCCTGTTGCCGGCACACCCAGGTATTCACCAGAATGTGTACCGTACCATGTTACGCGGTGGGCGACAATATCACCTTCCGCTATTATGCTGTCATTGACAAATTTCAGATCGGGAAACGCAGCCTTAAAACCTGGTAAATAATTTTTTATTCCTTCTCTTGTCGGATCCATTCCTGGTAAAGGATCATGATTTATAAAATCAGGATGCACCAATTCATCCACGATATCAAAATTCCATTTGTTAAATGCTTCATCGTCAAATTTCCAGGAACGCTCTTTAAGTTCTTCAGTTGTCCACTTTTTTTTCATCTGATTTGAGTTAAACGTTATACAAATTATTCGTTCTAAAGATTTTCTCCAGCGGTAGTCAAACATCAATACAAACCTTTCAGGGCACGTGTATATTTATGTCACTATTGTCCAATCGCTATCAGGGATTGGCATTCCTAAATGTCCAAAGTGCTCCGTTTTTTGTTATCAATTTATCTAACTTCCCTTTGGTAGTTAATTCGTCCAGGATACTTTCACTTTCGTTTCTTGCCGCTCCTGTTAGTTCTGAAAATTCTTTCGCTGTCAGTGAAGAATACTTTGAGAATACAGAAAGCCAGGTTTTGTCATACTGGCTTTTTACAGTAGTTGGGTAAAGATTCAGTAAGGCATTTTCATAAAAACTGTATGGTCTTGAACCATAAACAATTTCAGTCTTTCCTGCTGTGTCAGCAAAAAATATTGTAGGGAAACCTTTTACTCCTAATTCTCTGCCTGATTGCAAATCTTTATTAAAAAGTTCTTTTGCTTCTCCTTCATAAGACTTTTTAAATTGGACAATGTTCAACCCAACATTCCTGGCAGCTAATTCCAGGTGCTCCCATTTTGTTATATTCTTTTTTTTCAGGAATACCATTTCTCTGATTTCACGAAGAAATAAAATTGCTTTTTCGTTGTCTTGTAGTTGGGCTGCCTTAAAGGCAATTGAAGGTGGATAAGAAGATGTTAATGGGTCTTCTAACCAAATATCGCCATCTATGGGCATATCATAATACATACTTACTTCATCCCAGTGGTGAGCAACATCAGCAGGTTTACTAATTCCTCCACTATTATAACTCCAATCAGGTAACAAACCACCCATTCTGTACTCTATTTCAATACTTCCCCCATATTCTAATTTAAGTTTCCGCAATTGAGGCTCTACGCCCCAACAGGAAGAGCAGATTGGGTCGGTGTAGTAAATAATCTTTATTGGCTTCCTTTCTGGCTTATAATTGTTACTATCAGCCGATCTCGTGTCGTGTGCAGGAAGTTCACAAATGCCATTTTCCGGATTGCACAATAAAGGGTTATTATTTTCCATTCTTTTTGTTTGAGCCTGACAAATTTTATGACCAAATAAGAGTATTGATATTAGAAGATAGCCGGATAGCTTCATCTTTGAAATAATTGGAATGAGAAGGCCGTATTTGAAAATTCTTCTAGTCGGGTTATTAAATTATTTTCAACAGTATAAACCTGTACCCATTTTTGTTCTAAGACTTCACTATTATTTTTTATTTTTTGCTTTTCACTGCCTAATACAACAACTGTATTTTGATCTGCAATCATCTTTGTTATCTGAAAATCCAGAATGTCAACATTATTCATAATGTTCATAATGAAGTTTACAGCACCTTCCTTGCCCTGATAAGTTCCGTTATATGGAATACCGTCTACTCCGTGATAAATCCAAACGGTGTCTTCTGATAATGTTTGTTTAAGAGATTCCAAATCACCTTTACCAAATGCTGTTAACATTTCTTGCACTACAGTAAGTGCTTTTACCGTTTCTTGTATCATAAATATTATTACTTTTGCGTAAAGTTCAGCGTAATAATTTACGCCTCCAATAAGTCACTTTTTTATGACTACTAAAAGAGCAATGGGAAAAAATGAAACTTGTCCTGCACAGGCCATCTTAAAACAATTGTCAGGCAAATGGAAGCCGGAAATTTTTCGTTTGGCTGTTGATGGCTCTTTACGTTTTAATAGTTTGTTGCGTCAAATTGAAGGGGCCAATAGGCAAACATTGTCTGTCGCTCTAAGAGAGTTGGAAGAAGTTGGCTTATTGCAAAAGGTTGTTATAAAGGAAAAACCCCTGCATATTGAATACTATCTCACCGAAAATGGAAAGACCTTAATTCCTTTCTTTAAGCAGTTAGAAAATTTGAAGTAGAGAACGCTTTCTAAGCATTAAGGCCCCGGATGTTTAAACACGAAGCCTGATTCTGAAATTATATACATCACTGCCCCAGCATAAACCTCAACGTCAACCCACCACTTGTGGTAATAGTGGGACTTGCTGTAGACAACACCGGTATGGTCTGCTTCCTCGTATAAAAGAATTTCAGGTTCATCCGCTTATTAAGCACATAATCAACAGAAGGCGCTATACTGATCACCTTTTGACCTGATGTAGGAACAGACACACTACCATCCAGCTGATGGTTAACAGACTTCTCATCACGATATCCTATATCCATACGCAGGTTCAGATCATTATCCAGCTTCCTGGAACCATCAGGCCCTATAGCAAAAGGCAGTATTAATCCTCTTATCCTGTAGCCGCCTCCGACGGTGATCTCACCTGTATGCGCTTCCACTAACTGGTAATCCGTCAGGTTAAGACTAAGAGAACGTGTGGTCCTGTATTCAATCCGCATATTCAGGTTATTCTTCAACGTCATATCAATACCCAGTAATGGCGACATCTGTTCCATCATGGTGATATTAGGCACCGTGTAATAAGGGACGTAGTTACCGGAGAGGGTATCAATAAAGCTGGGATTACCGAGCGACCATTTATCCAGGTACGTAGAAGTGCTGTTAAATGAATTCATACTGATATTGCTCACATAAGCATGCGTCAGTATCAGGCTTTGCACCAGGCTGCTGAAGGGCTCCAGCCTGCTCAAACCATCATAGGTAACCCGCCAGTTAGGCAGGGGGATAATGTTCCGGAAGGGATTGCTCCGCACTTTATCCAATCCCGAAGTAGCTATCAGCCCTATCTTCTCGGGATCTTTCCCCGTGTAGGCAGCAAGGAAAGAAGAGATCAGCACATTCTGTTCATACTTGCCATAACCATACATATAACTGGCATCGCCGGTATCATACACCGGCAGGTCAGGATCTTTTGTATAGGGGTTCTGATTCCAGTACCGCCTGGAAAGAATGGTACGGTAATTCCGGAAGTTGGTAAAAGCCTTTGCTAACCCACCCTTGCCAAAGAACGTTTTCAGCATAATGGAAGTGACCTGGAAACCTCCTGTTTCATAGGGATCAAGATGTTCATAGTTACCAGCACCGTAACGGTCTTTGAACAGTTCTGTATGTGTTTTTGAGAACGTTTTTGTGAGTGACAGATCAATCCGCAAACTGTTGACAGGTTCTAACTGTGCCTGTACATTGAGCGATTGTGAGAACTGCTGGCGGAACTGTGAGTTGAACAGCGTATCCCGGCTTATCAGTCCCTTACGTGCTTTTTCATCCAGCCATTTTGAATCCGGCTGATACCCGAATACAAATGCCAGCCCTGGCTGCATACTGCGCCAATTCATACCTAATGCCTGTGTACTGTCCATATACCCCGGTAAACTGGTATAGTTATTTTCGGAGTAGTTAATGCTGATCCTTTTAACAGCCAGCAACGGCTTCAGTAATCCTTTTACCAATGGAGATATTTCTGGTGGCGGAGGCTCCGCCGGTTTCTTTGCAGCAGCTGTATTCTTGCCTGGCGTTGATTTAGCCGGTTGCTGCGGATTGGCGGTGACCTGTTTCAGGAATTTTGATTTATTATAAAGATCACTCAGTTTGAACTCTGCTACTATGGTAGTGGCCTGCGAGTTCTCTATTGTATTACCCTGTATCCTGTTGGACAGAGAAGCGGCCGTCCACCGGTACTGGGCAGTATAGTTCACGGCAATGCTGGTCCAGTTCAGTAATGGCAGTTTGTTCATAGGAAGTGCATACGTGGCATTGAATGTCTGGAAGTAATTGGTGGTGCGTCCCAGCTTTTTCAGGTTAGACCATAAGCTGTCTTTCTTTGCCTGTGTATTGATACGCCCTTCAGGTTCATCTACCCTGGCATTGTTGACTGCTGTAAGGTCAAAGCTGAGATTGCGGGTAAGGTCCCATTTCAGCCCATAATAACGGTCAAAGTTAAAGTATTTGCTGTACGTTTCCCTGAGCTTATAATCACTTCCCACATTCCGCAACCGGGTGGCGCTGAACTGCCTGTTCAGATCTGCACGGAAGTTGACGGAAGACGGCAGCGGATTGAAATTGAAATCTCTTATCAACGCCAGCCAGGCTGATTTGCTTTTGAACAGTTTTTTAAATGGCTGTATGTATTTGCCTTGTGTACTATAGTTGTAACCCAGCACACCCCTGTTCTTTGTCAGCTCATAATTTTCTGTGATAGGGTTGTGCTGCCTGGTGCCGGTATAGGCATAGGTAAGGTCCAGGTTCTCAATACTCCAGGGTTTGAGCTTCTTTTTCCCGTTACTGAGTTTTCTCATGTTGGTCACATTCAGGCTGGTGATAGTGGTCACATCCTGCGCCTGCTGCCGGATAGAGTCCCGCTGCCGCTTGCTGGTAGCCATGTTGAGCTTGTCTTTCAGTTTGATGTCTGCATCAAAAGGATCATATTCCGGCAGACTATTGGATTTCGACTGACCAGCATAAACAGGTATAGCTATATTGGCTTTCTTTGGTAATAACTTACCCATATCCAGGCTAAGAGAAGCATCGTATTGTGTCAGGTTATCCTGGAACCGTTCATTCACACTCTGGTTTACAGCGCCATAACCGGCGGTATGCATATTGCCGCTAAGCGCCAGCGTACCAAGATCTGCCAATTGCAGGTTTAAACGGCCGGTGGCGGCATAACCACCTTTCTCGTCCATACCGCTCAGCCGTAGTTCATCAAACCATATCTCGCCACATTTGGGTGAACCATCATTCTGTGGATTGTATACCGCTATCATCATTGCTTCCACATTTCCCAGGTTGGGGTTGCCTATTACAGCAATGGTATTGCCGCCTGTCAGCGTTTTTTCATAAAGTGTAGTAGTGGATGCTCCTGCATTGTTCCGTGTCAGCTTCAGGTTGCTGAAGTCTGTGAGAAGAAGGTTCAGCTCATTTTCAGTGGGCCATATGGCAGTTTGCGATTTAGAGCCGAAGGCCGTTTTTTTCAACGGGATACGGTATTCATAGAAGTTCTCGGTAAAGTCGCTTCCCAGGCGGATAACGGCTTCCAGGTCGTTATCATTCAGGGAGGCCTCGTTATCTACTGCTTCAGCGTGAATGAACATCTGCAGTTTTTTATAGCGCCGGAGGTCCATTCCCAGGGTTTTGTAAACGGCTCTGCCTTTGCCGTCCTGCAGGTTGCACACCTGCATGGAAAGAGATTGCTCATTGAGAAGAAGGGTAGTGTTGCTGGTGCTGACGGTTGATGAACGTTGCAATCCCGGGGGCAGCACATATGGTACCGGTGTACGGGAAGCATTTTCTTCTATGTTCACGGCGGTAGTGTTGAAGGTAGTAGCCGTGCTGGTATTTACCATATCTCCTGCACCTGTCTGCAGTTCATAACGGTATTGCCTCCACTGGTTGCGTACCAGTCCGAGTTTGCCGAAGCGCAGTACTACAGAGTCCTGGAAGTTGGTCAGGAACATGCGCATGAAGCGAATGGACTTGAAATCGGTAATACCGCCAATGGCAGCGTTGTACTGATCAACAGGTATCTTAAACTGGTACCATGTTTCTGTGGATGTGCTGCCATTGGCCAGTGTAACGTTGGTGTTGATCTTATCTACAATGTAGTTGGCGCCTATTTCCATATTGGGCTGCATATGCACCCGGTACTGGAAATAAGCTTCCGTTTCATTCATGGTGTTATCATTGTTAAGATCTTCCGATTCAGGAGTATTCGTTGCCGCGGAAGAGTAAGTGGCATTGCCGCTGGTGGCGGGCGAGTTGCCTTCCGGCATGCTGAAACGTTTGTACCGGCGTTGTATAGACAGTTGTTCTGCATCATAATCATCGCCCCGGTAGTAGTGGTAATTATCGTTGGAGGGATCTGCAAGCGCTGCCTGGTAGACAGGGGAGTTAGCGCCGAAATTGTTCCTCAGCTGTGTAAGGTAAGCAGACCGGAATGCCGCTTCATCTGCACTGCCCAAGCCATCATATCCTACGTCCTGGTACTGCCTTACGGAAGCATCATTATCAAACGCCCTGGTCAGCTGTTGCTCATAGTTAGGCACTCTGCCCCAGCTGCTGGAGTCATAGTTGATAGTGGTTGACGGGCTTTTCAACCCGTTCTCAAAGAACTTGCGGGAATCTTTCAGCACATCTTCAGAAATACTGCCCAGGTTGAAATAGAGATCGCCGCCGGTACTGGTAGGTGCTTTAATGAACGGGTCCTGCAACCAGAATTCTATGTACTGTATATTGGAATTTTCAAAGTCGGTATTATCCAGCGAACGCATGATCCCTGCCCAGCGTTTTTTAGGCGATTTAAGCGTACCATTATCATTCAGCGCTGTTCTGTCAGTCTCGAAGTTATAAGGGCCGCGCTGGTCAGGATAATACGCCAGATCAAGCGTAGGCAGCTGGGTCTGGGAATACCCGGTTGAGATATTCGGGAAGATCTCCTGCTGATATACGATACGTACCCTGGGGTCTGACTGGTCATCGCGGGTGATGCCTGCAGGCAGTCCCGTGGTGGATGTGAGCTGCAGGGTAGGCTCTATAATATACCAGGCCAGCAATGCCCTGTTCTTGCCATAGCCCAGGGAGTCTATCTGGGTAGCTTCGGGGAACATTATTGCCCCAGTGCTGTCTGTTGCACCGGCAGGAGTGGAGGCCAGCACCCAGCTGGAGGAGGGGCTTTTCAGGTCATAGTTGCTTTGAGTGCCTTCAAAATCGTCTATGTATATCTGTCCCTCGCTGGTGCCGAAGTTGTTGATCAGC
This sequence comes from Chitinophaga tropicalis, assembly GCF_009758205.1. Classification (GTDB taxonomy): domain Bacteria; phylum Bacteroidota; class Bacteroidia; order Chitinophagales; family Chitinophagaceae; genus Chitinophaga; species Chitinophaga tropicalis. The sequence continues at coordinate 272,867 of NZ_WRXN01000012.1, read as the reverse complement.
TTACTGTGACCGGGAAACAGGCGGGCGCCTTCTCCGCTCAGGCTGATCATGGACGGGGTTTTAGTACTGTAATAGGGCAGCTTGTCCAGCAGTCTTGTCAGGCCCTTCCATTCGGAATTGTAATTACCATCTAAGCCTACTACGGTATTGTTGATAGGATCTTCTCCATAGTTCACTTTATTGGTATACGGGCGTTCACTCATATGCACGATAGTAGAGCCGATATTCAGCTTGTCATTGATGGCATAATCCAGCCGGGTGCCGCTGTAGTTACGTACCTGCTGACCATAAAGCCCGCCGTTCTCGAAAGATACGTTGATAGTGTTACCGGAGCTGAGTATACCATCGTTGATGATCTTCACCCTGCCCAGGTTATAATCCACCACATAGTCAATATTCTCTGTCAGCGTTCTGCCGCCGGAGGTAACTGTTACGGAGCCTGAAGGAATATTGAAGGCGTTAAGAGATACTTCTGATGAGCTGCCGGCCTTGTATGAGCCTTTGAGCAGGAAGCGGTTCAGAGCGGTGAACTGTTCTGCCGCTGTTTTGGTAGAGTCATACAGCTGGGTGTAGAGGTATTGTTTTTCCAGGGCAGCATCTCCCCCGAAAGCTTTAGCCAGGTCTTTACCAAAGGGCTCCAGCACAGGAAAGATGATCCTGCCGTTGGAAGGATCTATGGTATAACCGCTCACGAAGTCAAACACACCGTCCGGTTGCGGGTCGTTATTATTATTGAGATTATCGAGGTTGACTATGGAGATGATAGGAGCCCCGCTCCAGCTGTCAACCGCGTCCGGGAGATAACGTCGTTGGCTGGATGCGCGACTGTCATTGCCCGGATCATTGTAATAGATGTCCATCGTAAAGTCAGTATTACTGACCTGGTAGGCGCCGGTGGAGTAGATGTTCTTCATCATCAGGTCCCATATGGGCAGGGCTGGACGGGCGGCGGTAGCCTTCAGCATTTTCAGGAAAAGGACCCTGCTGTTGGCGCTGTTGCTTTCATCAGGGGGGAGGTCCTGGGCAAAGTCGCCCACCTTATAGGTACGCCCGTTGTAGCTATACTCGTATGCTACTGCCAGCACCTGGTCTGAAGCCAGCTGGCTATTAAGTGATATATATCCCAGTTTTCTGTTGACGGTGTACTCTGTACTGTCCAGCTTGCGGGCATAGGTCTTCTCATAATCCTGTACAGGCGCCAATCCGGCCGCCTGCAGCCTGCTTACTACTGTGAATGGGTTCCTGGCGGCATCGTCATTGAGGTTGCTGTACAGGTTATTAATACCGTTGAAGGGTAATTTGCCTCCTGAGATTACCTGCACTGCACTGGTATTATAAGGATTGTATTCTGCCAGGTCCATCAGTGCTACTACGTTCCGTGTATTCGTGGTGGTGCCGGTCTTGTTGGTGACCCATACTTCCAGCCTGGTGATATTCACCATAGAGCGTACGGAGGGCAGGTTGCCCATTGCGTAGTTGAAAGTATCCCTGAAGAACTGCGCCATGAGGAAGTGACGGTTGTCGTCATAGGCGTTGGCTTTGATGGTATAAGACTGCGATTGTGAGCCTCCTTTCAGCGTCAATGTCTGTTTTTCTGATTTCTGGCTGGAGAGTACGCTGGTTATCATTAACCGGCCGAACTGCAATTGTGTTTTTATCCCAAAGAGGGATTGCATACCACTGATGAGGGAACTGCTTAGTGGGAAGCTTACGTTCCCTGCTTCTATCTTTTTGATGATCTCATCTGAATAACCGGTGTATTCCAGTTTGATCTGGTTCTCAAAATCGAAGGTGGATTGAGTGTTATAGTTGGTGATGATCTTCAGTTTGTCACCTATTTTACCGGTAACGTTCAGATTAATGTTCATATCCATGGCAAGTCCTCCGCTTCTGCGGGCCTGTTCGGTGAGGACGGGGTTATTGATGTACTGTCCGTCGTAACCCAGAGAGACCTCCAGGAACCCCTGGGGTTTGATATCTACTTTATTACCGCCAAAGAGGCGGTCAAAGAGGTTGTTGCTTTTTACCAGGGCAGGTTCATTGCCGGTGCGGTTTAAATTACCGAGGGTAGCGGCGCGTTTGCGGAAATATTCTTCTTCGCTTTTACGGGACTGGAGGTCATAAAAATCCTTAAAGCTCATAAGGGTAGGCTGACGGTAGTAGCTGTCGCCAATCTTTTCTGAAATGGTATACTGTCCGGTTACCGGGTCATATTCTACTGACTGTTTAATACCGGAAGGATCTTTCAGATCCATAGTATTCCTGGCTCCTTCAATCAATTGAGGGGCATGCCTGTCAGTGATAGGATATTTCAGGGTATCGGGCGTTGCTTTCACAGGTATAACAGAATCGCGCGTTATGGAGTGTACATAACGTCGCTGTATGTCTCCTGCGGCAGTACCAGCAATAAAAAGGCATATCATACCTGCAATGCCGGCAGGTTTTCTAAGGGATTTCTTCACGAGTTCTGTCTGGTAAGCAATAGTTCCTTGCTGACAGCACTGAGATTATAGGGAATGGCATGTATAGAAACGGGGGAGTGGAAAACGTATTGTCTGCAAACTACAGAGAGGAAGATTCCATAGATGAACGGGGAAGAAAAACCGGTATACCCGAATAGAAGCTCCCTCAAGAGATATGAGCCGGCGCAATTCTTCAAAACTACATGCCGGTGTCAATTAATTCATGTGTTAAGGAGGGCGGCTCGACGTGGTTGTTTATAACGTGTTGATTATAAATAACTCTCCTTTCTGTAGTGTAACATTTTGTAACATGTATACACTTTGTCGATACCTGTTATTGGCTTTTTATAAATCTCTTTTTGAGCTTTGGGCCGTTTCTGCCTATGCCTTTGGCCCCAGGTCAGAATATCTGTTTCTCAAAATCTTACAGCAAAGTTATCTGATGAAGAAAATTTTACTCTTCCTTTTATTTATAGGGTACAGCCTGACAGGTATAGCACAGCGTACCGGCCTTTTTTCTTATACTCCCTCTTCCGGGCCGGTGGGAACCTTAGTAACAATAACGGGTTTTAATCTGAGCTCTATTGTAAATGCGACTATTGGCGGAACAAACGCTATTATTATATCGAAGACAGACACCAGGCTGGTGGCTATGATCATGCCCGGGGCGGTAACAGGCAACCTGGTCCTTACAACAAATACCGGTGCAGTTCTTGGTGGCAGCTACTTCCCGGTTACTATAACTCCCACACCTGCTCCGAACATACAACAGGGTAATAAACTGGTTGGGACGGGGAATACCGGAGCTGCATATCAGGCTTATTCAGCCGCTATCAGCGCCGATGGTAATACTGCCATTGTGGGTGGATATGCGGATGACAATGGTAAGGGAGCGGCATGGGTCTTCACCAGGAGCGGAGAAACCTGGACACAGGAGGGTAGTAAGCTGGTAGGGACGGGGGCGACGGATGCCAGTACTGATCTGGGCTGGTCAGTTGCTATCAGCGCTGATGGGAATACTGCTTTAGTAGGCGGAATTGGTGATGGTAATACAGGAGCTACCTGGGTCTTTGTCAGAAGTGGAGGTGTCTGGACCCAGGAGGGTAGCAAACTGACAGGCACGAACGGGATCGGTTCGCAGCAGGGCGTTTCCGTATCTCTCAGTGCTGATGGGAATACTGCTTTAGTAGGTGGGCCTACTGATAATAATGGAAAGGGTGCTGCATGGGTATTTGTCAGAAGTGGAGGAGTCTGGACGCAACAGGGTAACAAACTGGTAGGTACGGGTAATGCCGGGGATGCAAATCAGGGCGCTGCTGTATCGCTCAGCGCTGATGGTAATACTGCCATACTGGGAGGAACGCAGGATAATGGTGGTATAGGGGCTGCATGGATATTCACCAGGAGTGGAAGCACCTGGACACAACAGGGGAATAAGCTGGTAGGTACGGGCAATACAGGAAATTCGGAACAGGGTACTTCTGTAGCGCTTAGCGCTAATGGTAATACAGCTATTATAGGTGGGATAAGTGACAATAACAGTGTAGGCGCTGCCTGGGTATTTGCCAGAAGTGGTAGTAGCTGGTCGCAGCAAGGCAGCAAACTTGCAGGGACAGATGCTGCTACGGGCTTTGGCTGGGAGGGGCGTTCTGTATCGCTTAGTGCTGATGGTAATACTGCCATTGTGGGAGGTTCGCAGGATAATGGTAATGAGGGAGGTGTATGGGTGTATACCCGGAGTGGAAGCACCTGGACGCAGAAGGGTAACAAGCGGGTAGGTACAGGTGGGGCCGGACCGGCGGCACAGGGTAACAGTGCAGCACTCAGTGCCGATGGTAATACTTTTATTTCAGGCGGATGGTTCGATGCCAGTGGCACTGGCGCTGCATGGATATTCAAATATGCCTCTGATAATGCCAATCTCTCTGCATTAACCCTCAGTTCAGGTACCTTATCACCTGTCTTTGACCCTGCTATTATTGCTTATACAGCAAGTGTAAACAATACAGTCAGCAGTATTACGGTTACGCCGGTACGGGAAGAAGCAAATGCTACTATAGAAGTACAGGTAAACGGTGGGGGATATGCAGCTGTGGAAAGTGGAAGTGCATCGGGGAATTTAGCGTTAAATACAGGCAGCAACACAATTGATATAAAGGTTACCGCTGCTGATGGTATCAATGTTAAGATATATACTGTTACAGTAACCAGGCTTGAAGAACAGGTCATCACATTTACAGCATTGGCAAACCATACCTATGGTGATCCTGATTTTATGCTGGCAGTAACAGGAGGCGCTTCCGGTAATCCCGTTACTTATACCAGCTCAGATATGACTGTTGCTACTATCAGCGGTAATACAGTAACTATTCTTGCAGCTGGTACCACCACTATCACGGCCAGCCAGGCAGGAGATGCAACTTACGATGCTGCTGCAGATGTAACACAGGTGCTGACTATAGATAGAAAGAACATCACCGTAACGGCAGATGCTAAAATCAAAAACTATGGAGATGCTGACCCTGTGCTCACTTACACTTTTTCACCTGCTCTTGTAACCGGAGATGCCTTCACTGGTATATTGGACAGAGCAGCGGGAGAAAACGTGGGTGCCTATGCTATCAATCAGAATACACTCGCGCTGAACAGCAATTATATATTGAACTATACCAGTTCGGATCTGACGATAGGTGCAAAAGCAGTTACCATCACTGCAGATGCCAAAAGCAAAACCTACGGCGATGCTGATCCTGCACTTACTTATACTTTCACACCAGCCCTGATAACAGGCGATGCCTTTACAGGTGTATTGAGCAGAACTACCGGAGAAAATGCAGGTACTTATACTATCAATCAAAACACACTCTCTTTAAATAGTAATTATGCCTTAAATTATATAGATGCAGATCTGACGATAGGTACAAAAGCAGTTACTGTTACAGCTGATGCTAAAAGTAAGACTTATGGAGACGCTGATCCGGCGCTCACATATACTTTCATCCCTGCCCTGATAGCAGGAGATGTGTTCACCGGTACATTAAGCAGAGCCGCTGGAGAAAATGTTGGTACTTATGCTATCAATCAGAATACACTCGCACTGAACAGCAACTATATATTGAACTATACCAGTGCCGATCTGACGATAGGTACAAAAACAGTTACTGTTACTGCTGATGCTCAAAACAAAACCTATGGCGATGCAGATCCTACATTTACTTATACTGTTACGCCGGCACTTGTAATGGGAGACTCGTTTACAGGAGTATTGGGCAGAACCGCCGGGGAGAATATTGGTACTTATGCTATTCATCAGAATACCCTTGCGTTAAATAGTAACTATGTATTGAACTATACCAGTGCTGATCTGACAATAGCTAAAAAGACAGTTGTTGTTACTGCTAATGCTCAAAGCAAAACCTACGGCGATGCTGATCCGGTGTTCACTTATATTGTTGCACCGGCTCTGGTAACAGGTGACGGCTTTACAGGTGCGTTGAGCAGAACCGCCGGAGAAAGTATTGGTACTTACAGTATCAATCAGAATTCCCTCTCGTTAAACAGCAACTATGTATTGAACTATGCCAGTGCAGATCTGACAATAGGCAAAAAGACAGTTGTTGTAACTGCTGATGCTCAAAACAAGATCTACGGCGATACTGATCCTGCACTCACTTACACTTTCGCACCGGCTCTTATAACAGGAGATGCGTTTACAGGCATATTGAGCCGAACTGTGGGAGAAAGTATTGGTACTTACAGCATCAATCAGAATACTCTCTCATTAAATAGCAACTATGTATTGAACTATGCCGGCGCTGATTTGACGATAGGAGCTAAGACAATTACCGTTACTGCAGACACTAAAAGCAAAACCTACGGCGATACTGATCCTGCGCTTACTTATACTTTCACGCCTGCTTTGATAACAGGAGATGCCTTCACCGGTACATTAAGCAGAACCGCCAGTGAAAACGTTGGTACATACAGTATCAACCAAAACACGTTGAGCCTGGGTCAGAATTACATATTAAATTATACAGCCGCTGATCTTACCATTAAGAAAAAGTCACTGACCATCTCAGCTGACGATAAGAATAAAGTATTCGGTACAGCAAACCCTATACTGAGTGCAACTTATACAGGATTTACCGGTACAGATAATGAGACTGTATTGAATACGCCTGTTGTATTAACTATTACAGCTGATATTAACTCTCCGGTAGGGACTTACCCTATCAGGGCAGGTGGGGCAACATCACAAAATTATGATATCAGCTTTGTGGATGGTACGCTGACCATCACCTCTTCTAATCAGCATATTGACTTCGAAGCGCTTGAAGATAAACTCTCTACAGATGGCACCTTTACATTAACGGCAACAGCTACGTCCGGGTTACCTGTTATCTATACCAGCAGTAACTCTGCTATAGCCAGGATCGTTAATGGCAACCAGGTGGAGATCCTGCACGCAGGAACCGTTATAATCACTGCCAGCCAGGATGGCAACGTCAATTACACGGCGGCCACACCGGTTTCTCAGCAACTGACAATCCTCGACAATCCTCTTCCGGTGATTGTGATTGAAAGCAATAAGGGAAGCAGCATCAGTAAAGGAGAAACAGTGCTGCTGACAGCTGGCGGAGCGAATACTTATCAATGGTTGGCAGCCAATGGCATTGTTAGCGGAGAGAACACCTCTGTACTGACCGTCCGCCCATCCGTCACTACTACTTACACTGTTACAGGCTCAAATCAATACGGCAGAAGCAGTACCCAGACATTTACCCTTGAGGTAAAAGACGACCTGGAGGCGACCGGAGCCACCAATATTCTCACTCCCAACGGTGATGGTATCAATGACTACTGGATTGTCAGGAACATAGATATGTTCCCTAACAACGAGGTGAAGATATTTGACCGTAGCGGCAGACTGGTATATACAAAGAAAGGCTATACCAACAACTGGGGAGCAACGGTAAATGGTAGTCCGCTGGCGGAAGGAACATATTACTACATCATTGATTTTGGTAATGGGGCTGGTATTAAGAAAGGCTTTATTACTATAGTCAGAAGATAAAGAGATCTCTTTTTATAAGTATTATAAAGTTATATGATGAAGAGAATTTTAATTTTCCTCTTATTTACAGGATGCAGCATAATAAGTACAGCAAAGCCTTTAGCGGGGCGGGCTGCACCTTCTATTGCTTCATTTACCCCGGCTTTAGGCCCGGTAGGTACATTGGTAACGATAACGGGGACTGATCTATCCGGTCTTACAGCACTAAGTATTGGAGGAAAAGCTGCGATTGCAGTCTCTAATACAGGCAGCAGCCTTGTAGCTATGGTCATGGCGGGAGCTGTAACAGGCAGCATATCTGTTACAACGGCTGCCGGTACAGCAACCAGCAGCAGTAATTTTATTATAACTATTTCGCCAGCGCCCAATGTACAGCAAGGTAGTAAACTGGTAGGTACGGGGAATGCAGGAACAGCACTACAGGGAACAGCTGTGGCTCTTAGTGCTGATGGTAATACTGCTGTTGTGGGCGGATATTCCGATAACAATGGAATGGGGGCGGCATGGATCTTCACCCGTAGCGGAGGGACCTGGTCCCAGCAGGGCAATAAGCTGGTCGGAACGGGGGCAACAGGAACTTATATCAGTCAGGGCCGGTCAGTTGGCATTAGCGCTGATGGTAACACCGTTATATTGGGCGGAATTACTGATAATGCCAATATGGGCGCTGCGTGGATATTTGTCAGGAATGGCACGACCTGGACCCAACAAGGTAACAAGCTGGTAGGTACCGGGAATACCGGAACTGCGTTTCAGGGGTATTCTGTGGCGCTCAGTGCTGATGGCAATACTGCCCTGGTAGGTGGAAAGTCTGATAACAGTGGTATAGGGGCTACGTGGGTATTTGTCAGGAGCGGTACTACCTGGTCGCAGCAGGGCAACAAACTGGTAGGCACCGGTGGTATTGGAAATCCGAATCAGGGAACTTCCGTATCGCTCAGTAGTGATGGTAATACTGCAATTGTGGGAGGAGAATCTGATAATAGTACTAAGGGGGCCGCATGGATATTTGTCAGAAGTGGTACTTCCTGGTCGCAGCAGGGCAGTAAACTGTTAGGTACGGGTAGTAGTGGAAATCCACATCAGGGACAGACTGTATCGATCAATGCTGATGGCAATACAGCTATTGTAGGTGGATTTGGTGATAATGGCGGTATTGGTGCTGCATGGGTATTTGTCAGAAGTGGTACTTCCTGGTCGCAGCAAGGCAGTAAACTTACAGCTACAGATATTTTAAGTCCCGGTTCCCTGGGCTATTCCGTATCACTCAGTGCTGATGGTAATACTGCAGTAGTAGGAGGAGCGACCGATAACTCCAGTGAAGGAGCTGCATGGGTATACACAAGAAGCGGAACTACCTGGACTCAGCAGGGTAACAAACGGGTTGGTACGGGTAATGTGGGAACAGCTACTCAGGGTATGTCTGTATCACTTAGCGCCGATGGAAATACCTTTATTTCAGGCGGTAATATGGATAATTCAAATATGGGCGCCACATGGGTATTCAGATATCTGTCTGATAATGCTGATCTGTCTGCATTGGCCCTTAGTTCGGGGACCTTATTGCCTGCCTTCAATTCAGGCACCACTGCTTATACAGCAAGTGTGGGCAATACTGTTGGTAGTATCACAGTTACGCCGGTGCAGGCAGAAGCGAATGCTACTGTAGCTGTACAGGTGAATGGGGGTGGATACACAAACGTGGCAGCAGGTAATGCCTCAGGCCCTTTGGCGCTGAATGTGGGTAGTAATACAATTGATGTAAAAGTTACTGCTGCCGATGGTACTACTGTTAAAATATACACCGTTACGGTAACGAGGCGTGAAACACAGACCATTACATTTACAGCCTTGTCAAACAGCACTTATGGTGATGATCCTTTCAACCTGCCGGCATATGGAGGGGCGTCAGGCAACCCTTTAACCTTTACCAGCTCCAATACTACTGTAGCTACCATCAGTAACGGCACTGTTACCATTCTTGCTGCAGGCACTACTACTATTACGGCCAGCCAGGCAGGCAATGCAAACTACGATGCCGCAGCAGATGTAATACGGACGCTGGTCGTAAATAAAAAGAGCATTACTGTAACAGCTAATGCTCAAAGCAAAACTTACGGTGATGCTGATCCGGCGCTTACATATACTTTCACTCCAGCTCTTGTAGCCGGAGATGCCTTTACGGGCACATTAAGCCGGGCAGCCGGAGAGAACATTGGTGCATACGCCATCAATCAAAATACCCTCGCTTTAAGCGGTAACTATATACTGAACTATACCGGTGCTGATCTGACGATAGGTACAAAAACAATTACTGTTACAGCCAACGCTCAAAGTAAAACATACGGTGATGCTGATCCTGTACTCACCTATACATTTACACCTGCCCTGGTAACAGGAGATGCCTTTACGGGCACATTGGGGAGGGCCGCCGGAGAGAATGCTGGCCTCTATACCATCATTAAGAATACCCTTACGTTGAATAGCAACTATGTGTTGAATTATACCGGTGCAAATTTAACCATCGGTAAAAAGACCATCACCGTCACAGCCGATGATCAGCGTAAAGGTTATGGTGATGCTGATCCCGTACTTACTTATACATTTACACCTGCGCTTGTGACCGGAGATGCGTTTACAGGCACATTGAAAAGAATGGCGGGAGAGAATATCGGTACTTACAATATCAAACAATACTCGCTTGCGTTAAACAGCAACTATATATTGGATTATTACGATGCTGATCTGACAATAACCCGGAGGATAATTGCAGTTACGGCAGATGCCAAAAGTAAAACTTATGGCGATGCTGATCCGGCGCTCACTTATACTTTCACACCGTCACTTTTAGCAGGAGATGGGTTTGCAGGTACATTAAGCAGGACCGCCGGAGAAAGCGTTGGTTCATACACCATTGATCAGAACACGCTCTCGTTAAATAGCAACTATACCCTGATCTATACCACCGATTTACTGACGATTGGAGCAAAAGCAATTACCGTTACTGCTGGTGCTAAAAGCAAAACCTACGGGGATACTGATCCGGCACTCACATATACTTTTACTCCTGCGCTTGTAACCGGAGATGCCTTCACCGGTACGTTAAGCAGGGCGGCCGGAGAAAATTTTGGTACTTACGCTATCAATCAAAGTACTCTTGCTTTAAGTAGTAATTATGACTTAAACTATATAAGTGCTGATTTAACAATAGGTAAAAAGACAGTTGCTGTAACTGCTAATGCTCAAAACAAGACCTACGGCGATGCTGATCCTGCGTTCACTTATACTGTTGCACCGGCTCTTATAACAGGTGACGCTTTTACCGGTACATTAAGCCGAACTGCCGGAGAGGGTGTTGGTACTTACGCAATCAATCAAAATACTCTTTCCTTAAACAATAACTATATATTGAACTATACCAGCGCTGATCTGACAATAGGTGAAAAGACAGTTGTTGTTACTGCTAATGCTCAAAGCAAAACCTACGGCGATGCTGATCCTGTGTTCACTTATACTGTTGCACCAGCTCTGGTAACAGGTGACGGCTTTACAGGTGCGTTGAGCAGAACCGCCGGAGAAAGTATTGGTACTTACGCTATCAATCAGAATTCCCTCTCGTTAAACAGCAACTATGTATTGAACTATGCCAGTGCAGATCTGACAATAGGCAAAAAGACAGTTGTTGTAACTGCTGATGCTCAAAACAAAACCTACGGCGATACTGATCCTGCACTCACTTACACTTTCGCACCGGCTCTTATAACAGGAGATGCGTTTACAGGCATATTGAGCCGAACTGTGGGAGAAAGTATTGGTACTTACAGCATCAATCGGAATACTCTCTCATTAAATAGTAACTATGTATTGAGCTACACTGGTGCTGATTTGACCATAGGGGCCAAAGTAATCACTGTTACAGCTAATGCTCAAAACAAAACCTACGGCGATACAGATCCTGCCCTTACTTATACATTCACACCAGCTTTGATAACAGGAGATGCCTTTGCCGGTACATTAAGCAGAACCGCCGGTGAAAACGTTGGTACATACAGTATCAACCAAAACACGTTGAGCCTGGGTCAGAATTACATATTAAATTATACAGCCGCTGATCTTACCATTAAGAAAAAGTCACTGACCATCTCAGCTGACGATAAGAATAAAGTATTCGGTACAGCAAACCCTATACTGAGTGCAACTTATACAGGATTTACCGGTACAGATAATGAGACTGTACTGAATACGCCTGTTGTATTAACTACTACAGCTGATATTAACTCTCCGGTAGGGACTTACCCTATCAGGGCAGGTGGGGCAACATCACAAAATTATGATATCAGCTTTGTGGATGGTACGCTGACCATCACCTCTTCTAATCAGCATATTGACTTCGAAGCGCTTGAAGATAAACTCTCTACAGATGGCACCTTTACATTAACGGCAACAGCTACGTCCGGGTTACCTGTTATCTATACCAGCAGTAACTCTGCTATAGCCAGGATCGTCAATGGCAACCAGGTGGAGATCCTGCAGGCAGGAACCGTTATAATCACTGCCAGCCAGGATGGCAACGTCAATTACACGGCGGCCACACCGGTTTCTCAGCAACTGACAATCCTCGACAATCCTCTTCCGGTGATTGTGATTGAAAGCAATAAAGGGAACAGCATCAGTAAAGGAGAAACAGTGCTGCTGACAGCTGGCGGAGCGAATACTTATCAATGGTTGGCAGCCAATGGCATTGTTAGCGGAGAGAACACCTCTGTACTGACCGTCCGCCCATCCGTCACTACTACTTACACTGTTACAGGCTCAAATCAATACGGCAGAAGCAGTACCCAGACATTTACCCTTGAGGTAAAAGACGACCTGGAGGCAGTTGGCGCTACTAATATTCTCACTCCCAATGGCGATGGTATCAATGACTACTGGATTGTCAGGAACATAGATATGTTCCCCAACAACGAGGTGAAGATATTTGACCGTAGCGGCAGACTGGTATATACAAAGAAAGGCTATACCAACAACTGGGGAGCAACGGTAAATGGTAGTCCGCTGGCGGAAGGAACATATTACTACATCATTGATTTTGGTAATGGGGCTGGTATTAAGAAAGGCTTTATTACTGTTATCAGGAGATAAACCTCCGGATCAGCAAAAAAAATGCTTTTGCCGTCAAATGGCAAAAGCATTTTTTTATTAAAAAAGAAGATCTTAATCCTTATCATCATCCTTATTTACATTACAGATATTCACTTTTGCAATGCGGTGCTGATCCATTTTCACCACTTCCAGTTTCAGATTTCTCCATTTCATGCTATCTCCGGCCTGTGGTATTTTTCCCAGTTTATCTAATATAAAACCGCCCAGTGTAACAAAATTAGTATCGTTGATACGCTGCGGGTCTGCATCAATTCCCATCAGCTCCAGGAACTCTACGAAAGGCAGCTGGCCATCCACAAGAATACTGCCATCCTCATTTCGGATAACCTCATACTCAAACTCGTTCGTTTCAGATATATCGCCCACCAGTGCGTCTACAATGTCGTTAATGGTAACAAGCCCTTTAATGGAGCCAAATTCATCTACAACCATTGCCTGGTATATTCTTTCTCTTTTAAAGAGCTCCAGCAGCTGATATGTACGGTTATGTACAGTTACTACCAGCAGTTTACGGCTGATGGACTCAAGGTTATTAATTACGCCATTGAAATTATCACTGAGCAGATCTTTCGAGTATACGAAACCGGTAGTATGGTCCAGGTCTCCTTTTGCAAGGGGATAGACGGTATGTTTTTTAGTAAGGATTTTAGCTTTATTCACCTCAGGAGCATCCATTACATCCAGCCATACAACCTCATTACGTGGTGTCATGAGAGTAGATACGTGGCGGTCGCCCAGGTTGAATACGTTTTGGATAAGCGCTTTTTCTGTTTCCTCAATAACACCTCCCTGGTGGCTTTCGGCAATGATCACACGTAATTCTTCTTCCGTGTGTATATCTTCATGTTCATGTACGGGGCGTATTCCTACCAGGCGGAGTATAATGTTCGCTAACCCGTTCAGGATCCAGATAAAGGGCCTGAATACAACGTAAAATAATTTCAGGGGAAGTGCAATGGTGAAGGTGGTAGGCACAGGTTTGCGGATGGCGAGTGATTTTGGCGCCAGCTCTCCGAACACGATATGAAGAATGGTGATAGAGAGGAAAGCTACAGGTAATGCCGCGTTATGTGCAACCTGCTCGTTCAGGTTCAGCCCCAATGCGTGGAAAATATTAAGGATGAGGGTGGTCATCACTTTTTCTCCCACCCAGCCAAGGCCCAGCGATGCCAGGGTGATACCCAACTGTGTAGCGGCAAGATAGCCGTCAAGGTTATTGATAATGCTTTTTGCCACCTGCGAGACCGTTTTACTGCGGCCTGCGTTTACTTCTATCTGCGATGACCGGACTTTAACGATCGCAAATTCTGCCGCAACGAAGAATCCGTTCAGCAGTACCAGGAAGATGGTAAAAAATATGTCCAACGCCATTTTAGTGTGTCTTAGTTTAAAAGAGTGATCTTTAAGATAGTATTAATTCCCGTTTTTTGGTCTATGTACATCCCCCCAGTCAGATATGATCTGTAACATGGGTTTAAGTGAATGCCCGTCATTGGTTAATTCGTACTCCACACGGGGAGGCACTTCTGCGTATACCAGCCTTTTGATCAGCCCGTCTTTCTCCAGTTCTCTTAATTGTAATACCAATATACGTTCTGAAACGTCCGGGATGCTTTTTTTCAGCTCGCTGTAGCGCAGTTTACCATTTTTCATCAGGATCCAGAGGATGTTTGGTTTCCATCTGCCACCTATCAGATCAAGGGTGTACGCCATCCCACAATTCAGGTTTATGTTATTCCTGTTCAATGTATTAGTTGAGCTTTCCTTTCTCATTACTTACATTTTTGTCAGTACTTAATAATAATGTCAGTACCTACAAAAGTACAGCTACCAACTTACTTTTGCAAAACAATTAACGAAAAACGTTATTATGAAACATCTTGAAAACAAAGTAGCATTAGTAACAGGTGGCAGCCGCGGTATGGGCGCCGCTATAGCAAAAAGGCTGGCAATGGCCGGAGCGGATGTTGTGATCACCTATGTAAAGTCTGCAACCCAGGCGGAAGAAGTAGTGGCAGCCATTAAAAAGGAAAGTGGCAGGAGAGCACTGGCTATCCAGGCAGATAATGCCTCACATGAAGCGGTAACAGCCGCAGTAGAACAGGCGGCAGCAGCATTTGGCAGGATAGATATACTGGTAAATAATGCGGGTGTTGGGCAGTTTAAGCTGTTGGTGGACCATACGGCTGAAGAATATGACCAGACAATGAATGTCAATGTAAAAGCTGTGTTCATGGCTACTATGGCGGCATTGAAGCATATAGGCAGCGGAGGGAGGATCATTACCATTGGCAGCAACATGGCGGACCGTGTAGCAATGCCGGGCGCCTCATTGTATGCTATGAGTAAATCAGCTCTTACCGGGTTTACCAAAGGTCTTGCCCGTGAACTGGGGCCCAGGGGAATTACAGTCAACCTCGTACAGCCTGGTCCTGTAGATACGGATATGAACCCTGCCACCGGTGCTCATGCAGATGAGGCCAGAACTATGATGGCATTGGGGCGTTATGGCAGTGTGGAAGAGATTGCCGGACTGGTAGAATACCTGGCGGGAAAGGAGAGTGGTTTTATAACCGGTACTTCACTGACCATTGATGGTGGGTATAATGTGTAGTTTAAGGGGGCGCAAGCCCCCCTTAAAAACTCAAAAAAAAGTAATAGCTTACCCCCTCATTCAAGGTCCTGAACGTTATGATCAAACCATCAGCTATTGCTCTTATTGCATTACTCATCCTATTCCGCGTCAACGCGCAGACACCCAGGCAGATAGCCGTCACCACAGACCACCTGGAATTACTCCTCACCGTCAATGAAAAAGGAAAGCTCTATCAAAGCTATCTTGGAGAAAAGCTCCGGCAAGGCGATGAAGCTGTTGTTCCTGCCGGTCGCCATGAAGCTTATATCCCTTCCGGCACCAATAACCTTTTCGAACCGGCTATAGGCGTCACTCATGCTGATGGCAATCCATCCCTGGAATTATTATTCAAGGAAGTAAAAACAGAACACGCTGATGGCAATGAGCATTCCACAACCATCACCCTGAAAGATCCGAAATATCCTTTCGAAGTATTGCTGCACATAGCAGCTTACAATAAAGAAGACATCTTCAAAAGCTGGACAGAGATACGCCACCAGGAAAAAACAGCGCTCACCCTTTCCAACTTCGCCTCTGCCATGCTGCATTTTGACGCGCCACGGTACTGGCTGACCAACTTCCATGGCGACTGGGCAGAAGAAATGAAGATGAAAGACAACGAACTGACCAGCGGCATCAAGATACTGGACACTAAGCTGGGGACCCGGGCAGATATGTACCAGGCGCCCTTCTTTTTTGTTTCACTGGGAAAACCTTCTGCTGAAAACGAGGGAGAGCTCATTGCCGGCACGCTGGCATGGACAGGGAACTTCCGCTTTGCCTTTGAAGTAGATGAGCAGAACTCCCTGCGCGTCATTGCCGGTATCAACAACTTCGCTTCTCAATACAAATTACCGCCGGGACAAACATTTACCACTCCTGCCTTTATCTTCACCTGGTCCAATACCGGCCGTGGCACCGCCAGCCGTAACTTTCACAGGTGGGGCAGTAAATACGGAGTGCTGAACGGAGATACACCGCGAATGGTGTTGCTGAACAACTGGGAAGCTACCTATTTTGATTTCAATGAAAGCAAACTGACATCACTGTTTGAAGAAGGACATAAACTGGGTGCAGATCTTTTCCTCCTGGACGATGGCTGGTTTGCCAATAAATTCCCCAGAAATAATGATGAAGCAGGGCTGGGCGACTGGGAAGAGAACAAAGCCAAGCTGCCTCACGGCATTGGCTATCTTGTTAAGGAGGCGGCCGCCAGGAAAATAAAATTTGGCATCTGGGTAGAACCGGAAATGGTGAACCCAAAAAGCGAGCTCTATGAGAAACATCCCGACTGGGTACTGAAACTGCCCAACAGGGATGAAGACTACTATCGTAATCAGCTGGTATTAGACCTTATCAACCCTAAAGTACAGGACTTTGTATTCGGTGTATTGGATAAAATGCTCACTGCCAACCCGGACATAGCTTATATTAAATGGGATTGTAACCGTATGATCACTAATGGTTGGTCTCCATACCTGAAAGACAATCAATCAGGTCTGTATATTGAATATACCAAAAGCCTGTACGAAGTGCTGAAGCGCTTACGTGCCAAATATCCTGCATTGCCCATCATGTTATGTTCCGGTGGCGGCGGACGGGTAGATTACGGCGCATTGCCGTATTTCACTGAGTTTTGGCCCAGCGATGATACCGATGGTTTTGAACGGGTATTTATTCAATGGGGATATTCTTATTTCTTTCCTTCCTTCACTATTGCCAGTCACGTAACAACATGGGGTAAACAATCCCTGAAGTTCCGTACAGATGTAGCTATGATGGGGCGTTTGGGCTATGATATTAACCTGGATAGATTTACACCGGAAGAATGGGCTTTCAGTCAGCAGGCGGTAGCAGATTACAAACGCCTTTACCCTGTAATTGCTCATGGCAGCCAGTACAGGCTTATCTCTCCTTATGATGAGAACAGGGCCGTATTGATGTATATAGATGAAACAAAGAACAAAGCCGTATTGTTCTCATATAACCTGCATACACGTTTTGGCGAATCTTTCACTGCTGTAAGACTGGAAGGACTGGATGCAGGAAAACGCTACAGGATACGGGAGATCAATCTTCCCGGGGGAAAAAGCTCCTGGGCAGGGCATGACGGGGTATATTCAGGAGATTATCTCATGAAGGTGGGATTACAGGTATCGCCGCGGGAGGCCTTATCCAGCTATGTACTGGAGCTGACAGCGGAATAATCTAAGAAAGCAGGATCAGTAAAAGTGTGATAAGTGCAGGCAGCGCCTGTACAAAGAATATCTTTTTACCTGCGGTCATGGCGCCATAAATGCCTGCAACGGCAATGCATATAAGAAAAAAGGTAGCAACATTGAGTGACCAGGCAGGATCGCTGATAAAGAAAGACCAGATAAGACCTGCAGCCAGGAAGCCGTTGTAGAGTCCCTGGTTGGCGGCCAGTGTTTTGGTAGGCTCAAAGAGATGGGCAGGCAGGCTTTTGAAGACTTTTGGGGCCCGGGTGGTCCATGCAAACATTTCCAGCCAGAGGATATAAAGGTGTTCACCGATACAGAAGCCAATCAGAAATTTAATAAAGAAGAACATAAGTAGTAATTTAGTAGTGGTTTTCGATGGACGAAGATATCAATAATTCCACGTGCATGCTGGCTTACATAACAAAAAGTATCCTGCTGGTATTGTGCTGTTGCTGTACATTACACATCGTTGCCCAGAACCTGGTGCCAAATGCATCTTTTGAGGACGTCAATATCTGTACTGAGTATACGGCACCCTGTGCGCCTGCGGCATGGGTGGCAGTGGCCCCTGAAATAGCAAAAATGAAGTACCTGTGTAATGGCACGGCGCTGCAGGGGCAGCATCATGTTGCATTATTGCAGGAGGGAAGGGACAATCCTGATACCAGGGTATATATACAGACCCGCCTGCTCTGTCCGCTGAAGCAGGGACATGCCTACCGGGTACGCTTTTACATGAATACAGAGAACTACCCTTTACGTGCAGGCATCCGTTTTGATACAGCCTTTATTTTCACCGAAAGCGCCGCCTGCCTGCAATGGCCGGCCAGTATGGAACTGACTGAGAACGATGTGCAGAAGAAACTTTGGCGGCTCAATCACCCGTGGTATATGCTGGAAAAGGTATATGTAGCCACTCAGCCAGCTACCCATCTTATTATCGGTAATTTCAGGGCCCCACAGCGCAAGGAAGGATACACCGGTTACAGCAATGCCCAGCTGATGATAGATAGTATCAGTATTAGTCCTGTTGATGGCCCAGCACCCTGCAGCAACAAGATAGATGTGATAAGCTTCCTGTATGCAGAGCATCACAGGCATACTATACCGGAGCTGTATGCACCGGGAAGGAATGTTGTGCAGCGGCTGGACGGAGGCAAAGGTTGTGATACCCTTATTCTGAAAGACGATCTTTTCACGGCAGACAGGACCAGCCTGAATACCCGCTATCGCCAGCAGATAGAGACCGCCCTTACTGCCTACCGCAGTGCAGGCCGTATGCGTATCCGCCTGGTAGGGCATGCCTGGCAGGATGCTTCTCCTGAATACAACCAGATCATTTCTGTAGATAAAGCCCGTGCAGTAGCTAGTTTCCTGGTATATAACCAGGGATATAGCTTTGACGACTTTGATATACAGGGAATGGGTAAAAGTCAGCCGAGATATGATACTACCGGTACCAGCAGGGGAGATAACAACCGGGTAGAGATGATCCTTTGCAGGCCGGCTATCGCAAAAGATAGCATACGTCCACGTCCTGTGCCCAGGCCAGATACCCTTATTATACCGGATATCCTTTTCCGGTTTAACAGCAGCGAGCTGAATATGACCTTCAACCATGCTTTGGATAGCCTCATCCAGAAAATTCCCCATAATGGCAGCATACAGCTGCAGGTAACAGGGCATACAGATAATTCCGGAACGCCGGAATATAATGCACAACTATCTCTCAGGCGTGCTAATGCAGTATCTAAGTATATGCAGGAACATGGGTTGGGGAATGATATCCGCCTCGTGAGTGGGGCGGGGGAAACTCAGCCGGTAGCCGATAACCGTACCGCAGAAGGGCGTAGAAAGAACCGCCGTGTAGAGATCATTATTTTTCATAGCCCGGATTAATCTCTTCACAATGCATTGAAAGAAATTTTTTTATATTTTGTTATAGAATAACAAAGTTATCAAGGTCATACCATCTGTTAAGGGAACTATGAACTCATGTAAAAGTTAACTTATTCCGTATTAAAGAAAGTAAAACCAAAATCCTGTAGCCTGCCTGCAAGGCAAGTGCTTTATGCATCATTCATCTAAAAAAAAGAGCTTATGAAAATTACTACCGGGCTGGTGCTAATACTGCTTTTAGCTGCCTGCCCCACCGTATTTGCACAAAAAGGGAGAGTTGTGCACGGACAGGTATCGGGCGGCGATACCCGGCAACCATTGGAAAGAGTAGCCGTGCTGGAAAAAGGGACCCGGAACCATGTCTTCACCAGCGCCTCGGGCGATTATTCAATTACACTTACCGGAGAGAATGCGACTCTCGTTTTCGCCTATGTTGGCTACGCTACGCAACAACTGCCTGTGGGGGAACAGACAACATTGAACGTCACCATGCAATCTTCATTGAAAGACCTGAATGAAGTAGTGGTAACCGCCTTCGGCGTAAAGAAGGAGAGACGTTCTCTTGGTTATGCCATTCAACAGGTAGATAATAAAGACCTGAACGTAAACCATCAGCCCAACGTAGTAAATGCCCTGCAGGGAAAAGTTGCCGGTGTACAGATATCCAGCGCCGGTGGTGGCCCCGGACAGGGATCGCGTATTATCATCAGAGGTATTAACTCTATTGCCGACAGGAACAACCAGCCATTGTTCATTGTAGATGGAGTGGAAATAGATAATACTACGGATACGACTACCGGCTCTGCCACCCGCGGACTAAGCAACCGCGCAGTAGACATCAACCCGGACGATATAGAAAGTGTATCTGTACTGAGAGGCGGCGCCGCTACTGCACTATATGGCATCCGCGCAGCCAACGGCGCTATACTGATCACAACAAAATCAGCCAAAGAAGGGAAACTACAGGTGAGCTATAATGGTATGTATGGGTTTGAGAACGTGAACAAGATCCCCGAAGTACAAATGAAATTTACACAAGGATACCTTGGAGTATATGACAGCACCAGCTTCTGGCCTACCTGGGGACCCACAGTAGAAGCAGCCAGGCAACAAGACCCCACACATCCTGCTAAACTATACAACAACTATAAACAGGCATTCAAAACCGGTATGCAGACAAGGCATACCATTAACCTGGGAGGTGGAACAGAACGTGCACGGCTGATGGGATCATTATCCTATTTTGATCAGAACGGGGTCATTCCTTTCAGTGACTTCACCAGCTACAATGGCCGGTTAAACGCCCAGTTCAAACTCAGTGATAAGATCAGCGCCGGAGCTGCATTGAACTATATCAATTCAGGCGGTACCAGGGCCAATGCTGACCGCTATGGAGAGCAGATCATTTACTGGTCGCCCAGGTGGGATATGAAAGACTATCTTAAACCAGATGGTACGCAACAGACCTACAGCAGTGGTACCAATAACCCTATATACACGCTGTATTCCAACAGGTACAAGGATAATGTGAACCGTACCATTGCCAGTGCGTTTATTACTTATACGCCTCTGAAATGGCTGAGCTTCAACTACCGTTTCGGGAACGACTTCTATACCACGGGTATCACACACCGGGCGCCGGGCCCTCTGGGACTGGTAGGAGAGGCGCCTAACCTGAACGACAACAGGTATGGTTTTATCAACGAGTACAATGGACGTAACCGTATCATCACATCTACGTTCATGACCAATATCACACATACTTTCAAGGAAAAGTTCTCTGTAGATCTGAAGCTGGGACATGACCTCCGCGATCAGCGCATCAGGCGTAACAGCGCAGAAGGAGATACACTGGTTGTACCTGACCTCTTCCTGTTAGGCAATGCAAAAAGAGTGATAGGCAAATCATATATCTATGATTACAGGAACTATGGATACTTTGCAGACCTCACCCTGGGCTTTAATAATTACCTGTTCCTGGAGCTTACAGGAAGAAATGACCTGACATCAACATTATCAAAAAATAATCGCAGCTATTTCTATCCTTCCGCCAGCCTCAGTTACATTTTCAGCGATATGTTCAAACTGCCTGTATGGTGGAGCAGTGGTAAGCTGAAGGTATCTTACGCCAAAATAGGTAAGGATGGCGATGCTTATGCCATTACCAACGGTTACCAGACCGGTACGGTGATAGGTTCTACTGTACCATTCTACCAGAGCAGGGTATTAGGCAATCCTAACCTGCGTCCGGAGTTCACACAAACTGCGGAGATAGGGGCAGAGCTGCGCTTCCTGGACAACAGACTGGGACTGGAAGCCGCGGTTTATCAACAGAAGAGTAAAGACCTGCTGGTGCCCGTAAACGTATCTACCACTACCGGTTTTGACAGGGCATATGTAAATGCCGGAGAGATCAGCAATAAGGGCCTGGAGCTGACATTATCTGCCATGCCTGTACGTACAAAGGATTTCAGCTGGGACTTCAGGATCAATTTTTCCACTAACAAGAACAGGGTAGTAAGGGTGAATGAAGCGCTGGGCGGTGAGATCATTATCTCCAGTCAGTCCGGTTATCTGAACTCTACCGTTACCAGCAAACTGGTGCCCGGCAAGGCATATGGTGCGCTGTATGGCCGTACCTACAAACGTTACTATAGCAATAAGCCGGACGATCCTACCGTACTGGAAAAAGATCTTCCCCTACTGATAGGCGCCAATGGTTTCCCTGTTCTGGACGATGCTTCTAACCAGCGTTACCTGGGCAGTGCCCTGCCTGAATGGATAGGCAGTACGCTGCATTCGTTCCGTTATAAGGACCTGTCACTCTCCATTCTGCTTGACGTACGCCAGGGACAATACAAATACAACCAGCTGGCCAATTTCCAGTCTGCATTCGGAGAATCCAAAATGACGGAGAACAGGGACCAGACCATTGTGTTTAAGGGTGTGCTGGCAGATGGTACTGCTAATACCAAAGCTGTTTACCTGGGCCAGGCAACCGGCCCTGATGGAGTGGATTACGGAGCCGGTTTTTACCGTAATGTCTACAGGGGCTCCAGTGAGAACTTCATTGAAAATGCCTCATGGGTAAGGCTGCGTACTGTTTCCCTGGCATATACCCTGCCGGGTAGCTGGCTGAGTACTACAAAGACTATCAGGAGCGCTACGGTATCTTTTACAGGAAACAATCTCTGGCTGAGCACAAAGTATACTGGATTTGATCCTGAAACCAGCTCTACCGGTGCCGGCAGTAATGCGTCTGACAGCTTTTCCGGGTTTACGTACCCTGCTACCAGGAGCTTTTTGTTCAGCCTGAATCTTCAATTCTAAACCAGACAACATGAAACTCAAACTATCTATTATAGCGCTGGCGGCAGGACTTGGTCTTTTTTTGTCGTCCTGTACCAAAGGTTACCTTGACGTTAACCAGACCAATCCCAACCTGACGGAAAAGCCGCCTATCAACGGTCTGCTGGCAGGTACAACATATTCTGCCGGCCTGAATGTCTTCAATGCCTCGAATTTTACTTCCTACTATGTGCAGCAGCTGGCATCGCCTAATGCCGGCAGTGGGTCTGATGTGTATGATGATGTAGACAGGAGCAGTACCTGGAGGGGAATCTATCTTAATCTTAACGATATTAAGCAAATGGAGGCCCTTGCGGTCAGTAAAAACGCTTATGAGCACCTTGGAGTAGGAAAGATCCTGGAAGCGATGAATATGAGCCTGCTAACCGATCTTTTTGGAGATGCACCATATTCTGAAGCATGGACAAATGGAGAGATACTGAAACCTAAGTATGACAAGGCACAGGCGCTTTATGATACCTGTCTCAGCCTGATAGACCAGGGCATTGCTTCTCTGAACCAGGCTGATCCGCAGGTAACGCTGGACGCCAGTTACGACCTGATCCATAACGGAGTGAAAAGCGCCTGGATCAAAACCGGCTATGCGCTTAAGGCAAGGTTGTTGAACAGGTTGAGCAAACTATCCTCTTACGATCCGGCTGCTATCCTGGCTGCCCTGGATAAGGCGTATGACAGTAACAGTGACGATGCGCAGGTGACGCGTTTCACGAATTTAAGTCCGTGGAATTCGGTAGCAAGGAATAATGCCGGCGGCCTGCTGGATGGCTGGCTGAGCGCTACTTTCATCAATGCCCTTGACGGAACAACTTACGGAGTATTCGACCCCCGTTTGCCACTGATCTCTGACACTACCCGTTACGGTGATTACCGGGGTACGGTGAATGGCGCCGGACGTGTAGGTACCGGTACTACCAGGGATGAGTGTTACCTGTCTGTAAACGGGTTTTATTCCCGCAGCGGCGCCCCGCTGATCCTGCTCAGCTATGCAGAGATGAAGTTTATAGAAGCAGAAGCAACCTTTTCTACTGATAAGGCCCGTTCTTACCAGGCTTACCTGGATGGTATAGCAGCCAATATGGATAAGCTGGGCGTGAGTGCGGTCAACAAAGCTGCTTACCTGGCTAACCCGGTAGTGGCAGTGGGAGCAGGGGCGTTTACCAAAACCCTGATCTTCAAAGAAAAGTACGTAGCTACTTTCCTGCATCCTGAAACGTGGACGGATGCACGCAGATCAGATTACCAGTACAAAGATTTTGTATTGCCGAAGAATGCGTTGCTGTCAACATTTATCAGAAGGGTGGGATATCCTGCTTCAGAGGTGAGCACTAATCCTGGTAGTATCCCGGAAGTGAATTCACTGGCAGATCATCTGTGGTGGGATCAATAAAACTTTTTTCAGGGGGGCTGCGGCTCCCCTGAAACTATCTCAGGCAGACAGCTTATTCCCTGCCACCGCCTGGCTGATCGGTATGGCCGCAGAGAAAGTGGTCCCTTTCCCCGGATAACTTTCAAAGGAAAGCTCGCCTTCCTGTAAACTGAGCAGCTCTTTGCAAAGCACCAGCCCCAGACCTATCCCTTTTTCATTATTGGTGCCGAAGGTAGAATGTGTTTTCAGTGTAAAAAGTTCATCCTGCTGAGTTGCATCTATGCCTATACCATTATCTGCCACCATGATCCGGCATATATTATCCTCTGTTTTCAGATAAATACGTATCAGGCCTCCCTCGGGAGTAAATTTGATAGCATTGTTCACCAGGTTGCGGATAATCAGTTCCAGCATGTTATTATCGGCCGTTACATAGACAGAAGGATCTATATTGGAAGCTATACTGACTGATTTCTTATCTGCCAGCATTTTCTGCAGTGTAAGCACTCTTTCCACCACGTCGTACACATGAACGGATGATAATCTTACTCCCCGGCCATCCATCTGCAGCTTTGACCAGGTAAGCAGGTTGGTCAGCATATTGGAGGTGTTCTTTGTCAGGGTAAGCAGTTCATCGCCAAGCATCTTTTTATCTTCTTCAGACAGTTCGTATTCTGCTATCAGGTGAAGGGTGGTGATGATGGAATTGAGCGGACTTTGCAGATCGTGAGCAATGATGGAGAACAGTTTATCTTTTTTCTGGTTCAGCTGTTCAAGATTGGTATTCTGCAGATCAATTTTATCAGCGCGGTCTTCGGCGTTCCTTTTTTCCCTTTCATAATTATTCCGGAGATAATTGGTGATCAGGTATATACAGGTAAGTGTGATCAGGTAGCTGGAAAGAATATCTATGTACCTGTTCTGGGCGTTGCGGTAATTGTCAGCGATCCATGAAGGATGCAGGTATTCTTTTGTGAGCAGTGCCAGGGGGATAAGCAGGTGCAGCATAGCCCATATCCAGTG
The DNA here is from genome assembly GCF_009758205.1 of Chitinophaga tropicalis. Classification (GTDB taxonomy): domain Bacteria; phylum Bacteroidota; class Bacteroidia; order Chitinophagales; family Chitinophagaceae; genus Chitinophaga; species Chitinophaga tropicalis. Next base: position 247,651 of record NZ_WRXN01000012.1, on the reverse strand, counting down.
CTGATGCCGGGGACTGAAAGCTATGATGAGATTGAATGTCAGAAAGAAGAGCAGCAGGGCAGGGCCATGACTGCCGGAGTTCAGGTAAAAAGTTGCGGTAAGGGTAATGTAACTGATAAGGACATAAGCCAGCATGCTTATGTTGTATATTTTCCTGTATCGGGATAGATAAAAGCAAAAGATCTGAAGCGCCAGTAATACAGCCACAATAATCCACACGGCCGTCAGGCCGAGCCACATATTGAAGGGTAATAAGATAGTCAGCAGGATCATTGTGATCACACTGATCGAGTTAAATGCACGATTCTCCAGTGTAAAGAATGCAGGATCGCCTACAAGCTCTTCCCAGAGGTCGGTAGCTTTACGTAGAATTTTACGCAAAATGGTGGTTTAATAGTGAATGCTGATTTACTATGAGTTACGCAAAGGTCGCCTTTTAAGCCATAACTTGACATAGCACTTAGATGTTATAACACAAAGTTGACTAAAAATGGAACGATCTTAGCTCATCAATTAAAAAAAATAGGTTATGAAAAACAGTCAAAAGGGTATTATAGCAGCATTGTTGCTGTCTATTTTATTGTTTAATAACGGATTATACGCGCAGAAAAAAGATAATGATAAGAAGGCGGTTATACGTCAGCTGGTAGAGAACAGGAATTATGTTTTCAGAGTACAGACGGTACAGCCTATGCAGCCATCTCCTAACAGGCAGATCACTTCCGACTATGATCTGAAGATATCGCCAGACACGGTGATCAGCTATCTGCCTTATTTTGGCCGGGCTTATGTGGCGCCGATAGATCCCAGTCAGGGAGGTATCAAATTTACTTCGACAAAATTTGAATATACATCCAAAGAGCGCAAGAAAGGCGGTTGGGATATCCTGATCAAACCGCAGGATACACAGGAAGCCAGGCAATTGATGCTCACGGTTTCAGATAATGGTTATGCCACTTTGCAGGTATTAAGCACTAACAGGCAGCCTATTTCCTATGGAGGGTATATTGATGAGAAGAAAGGTAAAAGATAACTTAAAGATATCTGAAGAATAAGTTAAAGTTATCTGTTTCCTGGCATGGAGGAATAATTGTTGTTCTTTAAAGACTGAACCAAAAATTTTTACCATGTCAAAGAAGAACAGAGAAGGCGTTAAACATTCTATCCAGGAACTGGCTACAGGCAATTACAAAAGCTATCCTGATGAATATGGTGTAGCGGGAACAGTGGCTGTTGATAATGTGAGATCATTGGCTAAAGGTTACTGGGATAGCCGGGAATATAAAGAGATAGAGCGTGATGAGCGCCTGGGTATTCAGCTGGAAGATTATCAGCAATGGACGCAGGAAGCACTGGTGGCTTTCAGAAAGCAATATGGCAGCTCAATGAACTAAGCTTTTTTCAGGCTGGCCGCAGGCCAGCCTTTTTTTTTGTTTAATTCTCCCTATATTTAAGCAATAAGACCACTTTATGAAACTTTATTGTTTATTACTCGCATTTTGTACCATGTCTATCCTATCATTTGCCCAGACCAAAGACGAAAAGACCATAGCCGACCAGGTAGAGTCATTAAGAAAAGCAATGCAGGATGCTGATAAGGCAACACTGGAAAAACTGACTGACGATAAGCTCAGCTATGGTCACTCCGGTGGGAAAATAGAAGATAAAGCTGCTTTTGTATCCAACATTGTAGGTGGTAACTCTGATTTTATCACTCTCGCTTTCACAGATCAGAAAATAACCATTGTTGGCAATACTGCTCTTGTTCGTCATACCCTGACTGCCGAAACCAATGACGGGGGTAAACCTGGAAATGTGCACCTGCATGTTTTGCTGATATGGGCCAAAGAGGGTAATCAGTGGAAACTGCTGGGAAGACAGGCGGTGAAGGTCCCTGTTCCCGCTACCTGAGCCCGTCCGTTAATTTACACATAATGATGATTCCTTTGCTAGTATTTCTACGGATATGTTTCATACCTGTAGGAGAAATGCTGTGGCATAATTTTTTGGCCTGTTCAGGTAACCAAAAAGTTTATTTTATGCAAGCAACACTGGAAACCATTGAAACACTGAATGATCTGATACAGATCAATAATGACCGTATTGCAGGCTATGAAAAGGCATTGGAAGATTTGAAAGCAGAAGATTCAGACCTGAAGGCACTGTTCTCTTCTATGATCAGTGAAAGTCATGAAATACGTCTTGCACTTGGAACAGAAGTAAATGTATTGGGTGGAGATATGGATCATTCAACTACTACTGCCGGTAAGATATACCGCGCCTGGATGGATGTGAAGGCCGTATTTACAGGACGTACCCGCGAATCTATCCTGGCTAATTGCGAAGCGGGGGAAGATGCTGCGCAACGGGCATACAGAATGGCACTGGATGAAGAAGAACTGCCGGCATACCTGCGTGAAATGATCAGCGAGCAACAGATGACTTTAAAAGCCTCTCATGATCAGATCAAGGCATTACGTGATGCAAACAGGTAAATTTTTAATTTCTTCGAAAAAAAGAATTGCTTTTGCCGCAGGTAAAAGCAATTCTTTTTTTATTCGTCAGTCTCAGGCAACTCCTGCAGATCTTTCTGCATCAAAGGCCTGATATTCTGTAAGATTGTACCTAGCCTGACTACGCTGGCATCTACTGCAGCATTCCATTTGTCATGCTTTGACAGCAATTCCAGTTCTTTCGCAGCACCTTTCACTTCAAGGTTGAGTATGCTGGGTTTCATTTTATGAATAGTCTTTTTCAGCTCTTCCATATTCCTGTTATGCCGCTCTCTGTCAAGGTCTGCAATATATTCATCCAGTGAGCTGATGAATATGCCGATCATCTTCCTGATAAAGGAATTGCTGTTGTTCGCTATTTTATACAGGTATGTATAAGAATATTGCTTATGCACGGTATCCGGTAATTGAGGTGTTAAGCGCCTTCTATTTCTCCCGTCTGTAACATTTTGTAAATAGTAGATTTACCAATGTCCAGTTTTTCCGCTACAAGCAGCACGTTATCATCGTAGCGTTTAAGATAGTTCCGTATAATGAGCCGGGTATATTCCCGGAGGGTAAGTTCTGTATTCAGTACAGCATCAACATTCTGGCTGTTGCCGGAAAGGAAGGTAATATCTTCCGGTTCTATTATATTGTTCTCTGACATTACAGCTGCCAGTTCAACTACAGATTTCAGCTCACGTACATTGCCCGGGTAGCTGTAATCAAGCAGTTTCTCACGGGCGGCGGGAGAGACCCTGACCTCCGGTATCTTGTTTTCCTTGCAGTAGGCTGTGAGAAAGTGCTGGGTGATCAGCAGTATATCTTCTCTGCGTTCTCTCAGCGGAGGAAGGTTAATAGGGAGACCAACTATACGGTAGTAAAGGTCTTCCCGGAAATTACCTTTCTTCACTTCTTCCGAGAGGTTCTTATGTGTAGCCACTACCAGCCGGAAATCCAGTTTTATCTTGCTGGTGCCGCCCAGGCGTGTCAATTCCTTTTCCTGCAGTACTCTGAGCAGTTTACTCTGTATGTTCAGGTCCATTTCTCCTATTTCGTCCAGGAAAAGCGTGCCGCTGCCTGCTTCTTCAAAACGGCCGGATTTCCTGTTGAGTGCGCCGGTAAATGCGCCTTTTTCATAGCCGAACAGCTCACTTTCCACAAGGTCTTTTGGTATAGCTGCCATGTTTACAGGTATGAAGGGGTGTCCGCTCCTGGAGGAGTTGTAATGTACGGCTCTTGCTACCAGTTCTTTACCTGTTCCGGTCTCGCCGGCAATGGATACGTTGATGAGTGAGCCGGCCGCTTTATCTATTAACTTGAAAACGGCCTGCAGGGCAGGGCTTTTACCGATAATAGAATGAGAGTAGTCGTATTTTGTTTTAAGTTCAGCTTTCAGCTCGGATATTTCATTATGAAGGGATTGTTTTTCCCTTAGCCTTATGATAGCTCTCCAGAGCAGTTGTTGTGTGTTTTCATCTTTGATGAGATAATCTTCTGCGCCCATTTTTAAGAGGTTGACGGCTGTAGTGATCCTTTCCTGGGCGCTGATAATGATAACCGGTAAATTGGGGTAGGCCTGCTTTATTTTGCCGTATAGCTCTTCTCCGGTCATATCAGGGAGGCCAAAATCGATGGTAACGAGATCTGGTTTGCGATGTAACTGTGCAAGGCATTCCTTGCCCGTACCGAAAAGGGTGACATCGTAATCGGGGTTTTGACTGAGGTAATGATGTAAAAGCCCACCATACCATTTGTCATCTTCAACAATGAAAATCTTGAAATCGAGCATTCATGGAATTTTATGTTAATTTAGGAAATTTTCCAATTATTGGAGAAAACGGTGGTGCATCAGTTTGAATTTAATTTTACTGAAGGCAAGTTACTGTTTTAGCAGGAGGGCTTTCTCCAGATATGAGCAGTGTATAAATATCAGCCACGGTAACCGGTTCCTGGTTTCCTTATTTCAAATTTATCACAACAGTATATTTCCTGTACCTGCCTGTAATCTGCTGGTAAATCCATATAATCGTCTTTGCTGTTCACTTTAAGATATGCCTCTTTTTGATTTACATAACATTGCATTGTTCCAAAGCTACTTTGTCCTATGTATGAATAATCGCCGTACAAACAACCATAACAATTCTTAAAGCTATACCTGTCTGTTAGCTGCGCTTTGATCTGATCAAAGGCCACTTCGAAAAAATCTCCTTCGCCTGAGAATTGCCATTCATTTATAAATAGGGTCAGTTGTACTTTTTCAGATTCAATTCCACTCTGAGGTTGAGGCCGTGCTTTGCCTAATGAATAGTTAACTGAAAGCCTGGCATCGATATCTGTATTCTTCCTTCTGTCAATAAGTACCTGGTTTATAGAAAACTCAAAAGAACAGTTGCATAATGTTTCCTGGATCGTATCTGTGTTATAAACTGGTATTGGATAGAACGAAAATCTTTCAAGTTGTTTTTGGGGATGGTTTGCTTTGTCAACTATTGCCAGGTCTGAAAATTCTGAGCCGGAAAATCTTACACCGTCAATATCAACATGCAGGGTCTTAAAATCATTTTCAATTGTAACTTCTGCGGGGCCAAGGCTATCTGTATAGGTTCCTTTGTATTTCACTGTTGGGTTCATTCAATAATGATAATATTTGCAGGTTAAAAGTAATAAAAGTTGTGTGAACAGGCTGAACAAAATATACAGATTGAACAGAATGGTGTTTGATTGGATAAAACAGGGGTGTTATTTTTGTTTTATCAAAACAGTCGCTACAAAGAAAAGTTGAAAGAGTTCAGACAAGCACTGTAATGGATATACTCAAGGCAATGTATTGCGTGGGGTCCTTGTCCGTCGTGTCATCCCTTCTTTCAACGGGTTCTTTGTAGGCGGCAAGGGATCCCACGTTTTTTGTTAACCAAAAAAATTGTCAGTATGTCTACAGTAAAATTGTTTAGTAACACCACTTACGCTTCACAACCTCCCATCAATTTAATTAATCAGTTTTTGTCATGTTATGATGATATTGAAGATGTGAGAAGAGTTATGCAGGAGATCGTTGATACAGCTATGACCAGCCCACAGGCAGATAGCTGGACTACAGAAGAACGGGCAGATGCTATTTTCTTCTGTAAGTTGATGACGCAGATGGCAGAAGCGGTAATGAAAATTTATATGCCATACGTACTCGCATAGAATTAAAGGCCGGTTTCGGTCTTTTTCTTTTTATAGCTACAGGAAGAAATCGTTGTTTAATAATATTATGAGAAAAGTATTAAAAGAAGTGATCCTGGTGGCAAACCTGGTATCGCATTTTGCGATACCTTCCAAAAAGCAGGAAAATATTTTAAGAAATTTGAAGTGTTTTTTTTGAGATTGAATTATATATCGTAATATTGCGATGGGAATTTAAGGTATGGGAGCTACAAAAACTGAACTATTTACAGAACAACAGAATGAACTGGCTTCAATGGCTAAGGCGCTGGCTCACCCTGCCCGGATTGCAATATTGCAGTACCTGGTTAAGAAAAATGCCTGTGTATGCGGGGATATTGTCGATGAACTGGGACTGGCCCAGGCAACAACCTCCCAACATCTTAAAGAATTGAAGAATGCCGGTATTATTCAGGGAACAATTGATGGGCCGAGCGTTTGTTATTGTATCGATCCTAAAGTATGGCTGAAGTATAAAGAACTGTTCAACAGCTTCTTTAAAAATGTAACTATCGATAACAACTGTTGTTGATTTTTTTTGCTTTAATATATCGCAATATTGCGATTTAATAATTAAAACTCTCTTTTATGTCTACCGATCAGGAACTGAAAGAACTTGTAAAACAGAAATACAGTGAAATTGCTTTACAGGACAAAGAAACCAACCAGGCTTCCTGCTGTGGTTCCGGCTGCTGCTCAGCAGAGGTGTATAACATTATGAGTGAAGATTATTCAAAGATGGAAGGCTATAACCCTGACGCTGATCTCGGATTAGGTTGTGGCCTGCCTACTCAGTTTGCCCGGATTAAAAAGGGAGACACCGTAATAGACCTGGGCTCCGGTGCTGGCAATGACTGTTTCATTGCCCGTCAGGAAACAGGGGAGACAGGAAAGGTCATTGGTATAGACTTTACCCCTGCTATGATTGAAAAAGCTCGTGCCAATGCAGAAAAGTTAAATTATAACAACGTCGAATTCCGGCAGGGAGATATTGAAAAGATGCCTGTAACGGCTAATGTTGCAGATGTGATAGTAAGCAACTGTGTATTAAACCTGGTACCCAATAAAGATGGTGTTCTCAAAGAGGTTTTCCGGGTATTGAAACCCGGTGGGCATTTCAGTATTTCGGATATCGTACTGGAAGGAGATCTGCCTCCTATCATTCAGCAGGCTGCGGAAATGTATGCAGGCTGTGTATCTGGCGCCATTCAGAAAAAATCATACCTGGAGCTGATAAACAGTAACGGATTTGTCAATATCACTTTACAGAAAGAGAAAGCCATTTTTATACCGGACGATATTCTGTCAAACTACCTGCCACAGAATGAAATAAGCCAGTTCAGGAACAGCAATACAGGGATCTATAGTATTACCGTTTACGCTGAAAAACCACAGGCATCAGCTTGTTGCGCACCCGGTTGTTGCGATTAAAAATCAGACACACTCAAAAGTTGATATGAAAAAGATATTGGTACTTTGTACAGGCAACAGTTGCCGCAGCCAGATAGCTGAAGGCTATTTAAGACATTTCGCAGCAGGAAAAGCTGAAGTGTATAGCGCAGGGGTTGAAACACATGGCGTAAATCCCCGTGCTATCGCTATCATGAAGGAAGATGGTATCGATATTTCAGGTCATACTTCCAATCATATTGACGAATATCGTGGTATTGACTTTGACTACGTGATCACCGTTTGTGACAATGCTAAAGAACGTTGTCCGTATTTCCCTACTACGGCTCAGAAGTTTCATTATAACTTCCCGGACCCGGCAAAAGCCACAGGCACAGAACCAGAAATTATGGATCAGTTCAGGGTGGTACGTGAGATGATCAGGCAATATAGTAGTAATTTCATTCTTCATCACATTTCCTGATTATGAGCGCAGGCAACTGTAATCCTGTTATAGAAAGAAAGCGCCTCAGCTTTTTAGACCGTTACCTCACGCTGTGGATATTTCTTGCGATGGCGATCGGTGTGGCTATTGGCTATATCATACCTGGTATATCAACATTCATTAACTCTTTTTCATCTGGTACCACCAATGTTCCGTTAGCAGTAGGATTAATCCTCATGATGTATCCGCCTTTGGCAAAAGTGCGTTATGAACAGATGGGAAAGGTCTTTAAAGATGCAAAGATATTAGGTGTATCCCTGTTGCTCAACTGGGTAATAGGGCCTGTACTGATGTTCCTTTTGGCGCTCTTGTTCCTGCATGGCTATCCCGAATACATGGTAGGGCTGATCCTAATAGGTCTTGCGCGTTGTATTGCTATGGTGATTGTATGGAACGAGCTGGCAGACGGTAACAGGGAATACGCAGCGGGATTAGTTGCTTTAAATAGCATATTCCAGGTATTGTTATACAGTATTTATGCCTACGTTTTCATTACTATTTTGCCACCTTTTTTTGGTTATAAAGGGTTGTCTGTCAACATAACGATCGGCCAGATAGCAGAAAGTGTTGCTATCTACTTAGGTATCCCTTTTGCCGCTGGAATTATCAGCCGGTATATATTGCTAAACCTGAAAGGGGAACAATGGTATCAGGAGAAATTCATCCCTTTTATTTCTCCTGTTACCTTAATAGCACTTCTCTTTACTATAATCGTAATGTTCAGTCTGAAGGGTGGATTGATAGTACAAATACCCTTTGATGTACTACGGATTGCCCTGCCCCTGGTAATATATTTTGCCATTATGTTCCTGGCAAGCTTCCTCATGGGAAAGGCCCTTGGGGCGGATTATTCACAAAATGCTGCTATCTCCTTTACCGCTGCCGGGAACAACTTTGAACTGGCCATAGCTGTAGCTATCGGAGTATTTGGTATTAATTCAGGACAAGCCTTTGCTGGTGTGATTGGGCCATTAGTAGAGGTGCCTGCTCTGATCCTGCTTGTAAATGTAGCGTTCTGGTTACGGAAGAAATATTATATTAAAACACGAATAGTCTGACTCGGGGCAGCTTGCTTTGATATACTTTTACAAACTGCTTTTACGTATTTCCTCAAAAGACAAAATTCAGCCAACATCTAACCATCCCCCTCAAATACGGGAAAAAAACCGGCCCCCTCTGACAATTTCCCCGTTGTCCCCCAGAAACAAACAACTGAACTTTATACCGTCATTCATTTCTTCAACTATTAATCCCAATGATCATGTACACTATTTACTTAAGAAGCCTTTGTTTGCTGGCACTCTCACTTTCTCTGCTGCCACAGGACGGTTTTTCGCAGAATTCTACTGTCACCGTTGATTTTAAAACAAAGCAGATTGACTTTTCCACCAGGAAGTTGAATAAGCGTGATGCGGTACAGCTCAGGGTTATCAATTATAACCCTAACCTGTATAAATTATCTGTAGTAGATATTGATACGCTGGATATTATACCACCCAATAACGGAACATTACTTTCAAACTTTCTGAACAACAACAACCTGGCAGACCTGGTAGCAAACCTTTCCTCTGCTGTAAGTGTTGTACCTGCTCTGGCGGGAGGGAAGGCACTTGTAGCAGCAGTAGGCGGAAAGAAGAAGACTACCCCTACTGTATTGGAAATCCAATCCGATGAAATAGACGCTATCCTGCAACAAAAACGCGAGATAGATAAGATCAACCAGGATGCAGAGGACTTATTGTATAACCTCCAGCGCAAATTCCGGATTAAAATGGAACCGGTTATCAGTTGCGCAGAAGGAGAGATAGCATCCGAAAAGACGATTGCCGACATTGAGCGGAAGATGGAGGATCTCAGGAAACAGTTGATTAACAAGCAACATGCTATTGAAGAAGATGCCTTCAACTACATTAAAAAAGTCACTCCCCACTATACAGCTATGCAAAAGGATGCAGGACTGAAATTGAATGATACCCTGATCAGGGGCTCATATGCACGGATGACCACAGCTTTGACAGCTGCACAATCTAATGTCAGCCTGCAGGCTCAGGATAAGCTCATCACCCAACTAAAACAGCTGCAGCTTTCTTCAACAGGCTGTTATACCTCACTACCGCTTTACCTGTTTGACGACCGGAAAAAGATCACCATCGAATTTAAGCCAAGAGCAGACAGCCTGGGACTGCCGCCTTACAAAACCACATTTTTCCTGCCCTGGGTACCGAGACAGGTATGGGGTGTAAGTGCCGGCATTTACACCGGCGGCCTTTTCAACGAAACATATGCCACGAAAGAAAATGAAGATTCCTCTTTTTCTGTTATGAAAGAAAAACATTCCGGGAAAGCTGAATTTGGCATCAATGCCCTGGCTTATACCGGCTGGAACCTGACAAAAGAAAAATGCAATTACCTGGGCGTAGCCTTCGGAGCAGGAATGTCTGTGGCTGATAAACCCAAGCCCAGGATCTTATTGGGAGCATCTTTCATAACAGGAGACAAGAACAGGCTGATGATAACCGGAGGTGTAATAGGTGGTTTTGTAAGCCGTTTGTCTTCAGCATATTCAACCGACCGCAAATATGTCACTAATCCCGGTACGGTTACCCGGGACGTGATCCGGCCGGGATGGTTCATTTCATTGAATTATAGCTTCATCAATTAAAGGGGCCCGGGAGGTAATACGCCTCCCGGAATATACAAACCAGTTGGTATTGACTGGCTCCCTCCGGGAATTTAATTTACAATAGCTAAATCCATAATCATGAAATATGCTCTCGTTATACTGATGCTGTTTTTCTCGGGAAGAGTATTTGCAGATAACCTGGCACAGGATAGTACCACTAAAGCAGCAACAGACTCCACTACTAATAAGAAAATGAAAGATACTACCAATAAAAAGACAGACACCACTGCTCAGAAAGCTTCCACAGCCTTGCTCAAAACGCTGAAAGCCCAGCAGGAGCACACAAAGAAACTGTATGAGAATAAAGCGGCTTCTCCCCGCTGGGGCTTGATAATAGGATTCTTACTGGTAGCAGGACCGGGATTATGGTTACTGTTCCGTACTCCCCTTTGCCGGGACCTGAGCTATGACCCTCAGACCAGCGCTTTAAGACCGGAAAAAGAAAGGCCTTTCAGCTATGCCAAGGTACAGTTGCTATGGTGGACCAGTATCATACTTTCCTGTTTCCTGGCCTTTTATATCTATACCGGTATATTGCCGGCATTTACTTCTACTATTGCTATCCTGTTGGGGGGGGGGCTGGCAGTAGCCCTGTTTGGAAAGGTCATTGATAATTCCCAGACAGAAGCCAATAAGGATGCCGTTCCTGTCAGGCACCAGGATGTTGGACCAGCCAAAGGTCTATTGATAGATATTCTTTCGGACGATGGTGGAATAAGTATACACCGGTTCCAGTCTATAGTGTTCACTATTATTTTCGGAATTGCTTTCGTTGTGGCGTTTATTAAGAATATTCATAATGAGCTGTTTCCCTTCCTGGACTTTGAGGACTGGCAGCTGACATTAATGGGGATAAGCGCTTCGGCTTACCTGGGATTTAAAATGAATGAAAATAATGCCGGAACGAAAACCGGCAGAGAGGTGGAGGCTGTGAAGAATAGTAAAGGTAATACAACAACCAGAGGTATTACAAATGAAAGCAAGGCAGGGCAGGAGTCTGCAGCTTTCCTGGAAATGAAGGAAGATCTGGAGAGGAAGGGGCTGGTGTGACGGGATACTGCTATCTGTACTATAAAAGTTAATGATTGATGATGGCCATCATCAATCATTAACTTAATTTGGTAACCAATAAGCCAAATGATAAATTATAAAGTCATTTATTTTTCAACCGCTCATATACTTTCTCAAAAACAACCGGATAATTGGCAAAGTATTCCAGCCCGTCATTTTTAGCATACTCCCTGTACCAATCAAAACTATTCCTGATAAAATTGCACAGGTCCTCAAAGTTCGGATTACCTGCAAGCCTGGCAATAGCTATCCGTTTGAATATTAAACCCTCAATACCCAGCATGGAATGCACATTTTCATTATAGGGAAAAGAGGTATTGATAAAAGCATCCAGTTTTTTTATGTCACTGAATGTTGCCAGATCAGGTAACAGATGGCTGGTCAATAGATCTGTCAGGATGTCCTGCACATCATTAAGAGCGTGTTCTGTATAGGGAAATTGTAATGAATCACCGCCAACATGAAATGTAGCAGGGTTCTCCGTATCCTGGTAATGAACATTGACCAGAGGCGCCAGGTCCTGCCATACCTGCTCAACAGCATCTATACGCTTAAATAATGTAAGATTAAAAGTAAACAGGTCACTGTGATAACGAATGCTGGGTAAGGTGGTATAGTCATACCCTGATCTACTTCTCTTTACGCACTTAAATATCTGAGTACCTTCTTCCCGTTTTATCAGGAAGTCATGATCAATTAAGATCCCGGCTACTACTTCATTAACCCTGTTTTGGATTGTTGTCCTCGTTAGTTGCATAGTTATTTAAATATCTATAAAGAAATATATCGTTGTCCCTAAAATAAAGGCGCCTTCGATCTGAAGGCGCCCCTCTCATCTGGCATAGGGATTTATACGATAACCCGATTTTTTTAAATTAAACCCAGCTCCTTGTCATAACACTTCTCATTTGCACCGGAGCTGGGAGATGGCTTTCTATAAGTTGGCAGATCTGTTCGTTTTAAAAAGATCATCCCGGCCCTTCTCTATCACTGACAGCAACGGCACCAGGGCCGGGATGAGTGTTCTCTGTTCATCTACAATTATGGCTTCTTTAGTGTTTCTCAGACAGACATCCTGCGGCCCCTTCAAGCTACCAGACCAGACAGCAACCGTATCCGGGGCCGGGATGAATGTTTCATATACTCTACACACCTTTTTTAAGAACTTTTCAGAAAGACATGCCCCGGCCCCTTCTGGAACCCGGCTGACAGCAACTGCACCGGGGCCGGGATAAATGTCTGCATACTCAACACAATGTTCACATGAAACCTCAAAAATCTTTAACAAGCATCCCCAGGCCCCCTTTCCGTACTTCCAGCCAGCATCTTCATGGGGCCGGGATGAATGTTTGCATCTCTCATCACACAATATCTTAGTTAAGGGAATTATTAATGTAGTCCTGTAATGCTGCAGGGTAAAGCAATACTTCTGCAAGCTGTTCCTTTTTCCTGCCAGGAGTGAACACATTACCTTCCAGGAAAATATCTTCTACCTGTTGTTTGAACACCTGAGGTTTGAACTGGGAAGCTACCAGTTGAGCAGCACAGCTCATATCGGCGTACAACGGTTTGTTATGTAGCAGCTGTTCAACGTGACGGCGTACTTGTTCCAGGTAATGACCACTGATACGATATCCGTTCCATCCATGCGCTACCAGCTCGTTAGCGCCTCCTGCAAGCGGTACTATTACCGGCCTGCCATAACTCATGGCCTGAAGAATGCTGATGTCGAATATATCCTGGTAATGCTCCGTCTGTGACAGGTTCAACACTACAGCCGCACGTTGATAGAAGGGGTGAAGGTTAATCTGCGGACCATACACTATCACATTATCAGGGATCAACCGCAGGCCAAAGAATTCTTTTCTTTCCTTCCTGCTGGCATTGAGCACCAGCTCAAACCTTGTGGAAGGCATCAGTCCAGCCAGCTGCAGCAGCTCCATCACACCACTTTCATGGCCCGGAGAAGCTATCATCAGCACAGTCTTACGTGATCCGTGATTGGTATGCAGTAAGGCCTCCTGTACAAAAGACTCAGGCAAACAGCTATGAATAATATGATGCGTTGACTTCGGAAAATTCATCTGTGTCTTTACATAACGGGAGCCGAATATCACATGTGTAGCCATCTGTTGTGCCATATACAGCAGGAACTTACGCATGTAAGCAGGATGTACCGCTGTTTCGTGAATGTGATAAGTGATCGGCGCGTTCTTCAGCCTGCCGGCCCATGCTGCGCCAAACGGCAGCAGTGTATTGATGTACACGCTATCGCCCGGTTCAATCAGCCCCAAAACTTTCCTGAAAATAAGCAGCTGTGCCAACAGGAAACTGAAGAAAGTGCGCCATTTGTCCCCCCGTTCGTAATTTCTTATATAGTGATACTGAATACCGGGTACGTCTGTAAGGAACCCTGGAGTATCGTTGGTGCGCGTTGTAATAAGATGTACAGTCATACCTTTTTCAGCTAATGCTTCGAGCGACTGCCGAAATATTAATGAACTACCGCTTCGGTCATCTTTCAGGTGTATTGCGATCATCTTTTTCATAAAAAAAGTATTTAGCAGATCATAGGTAAAGGGATAAACAGGGCCTGTTGCAGGTGTAGGCTTACCGGCATTGGTTATGAAAAAAGCAATATTTTTTTTGGGAGCAACGGCTTTCTCAGAAGATAAACCCCCTTCCATTCCGTCGTCGTTTTTGCAGATAATCTTTTACTACGTATAACTTATTTAATGTTGTGGTGATATGTTCAAGTACATGTTCGTCTTTAATAATATAGTCAAATGCGCCGTTTTTGAGTGATTCCGCAGCAACTTCCGGTTCCTGGCTTGCACTGGCGAAGATGACAAAGATGTTGGTGTTGAAACGTTTGATCTGCTTTAAAATATCCAGTCCGTTCATATCTCCCAGATCATAATCCAGCAGTACGATGTCAGGCTTATCAGTCAGTTGTACCAGGAAGTCCCCTCCGTTCTGGAACGAACTGATGTGTTCGTAACCCTGTCCCCGGAGGTGTTTTTCGTATGACGCCAGACAGAACGGATCGTCATCTACTATATAAATCCTGCTGTCGTACTTGTTTGCCATAATCGTTGTTTGATTAGTAAGAAACCATTTGAGTGCCAGAAAATGGCATGGTGCCAGATCGGCCACAGTGGCTGATTTAGGAATTGGCATGGTACGGAAAGCGTCTAGTTTCAGGAAAGATTTTCCAGAAAATGGAAAAATGGGGGCCATTTCCAAAAAAGACAGCCCGCACCGAAGGTGCGGGCTGTCTTTTTTGCCCTGATATGTTTATATGATTACTTCGGCTTCGAACTATTTCGACGATTATTCTGCTGATTACGATTTCCTCCGGGACGAGGGCCTCCCGGTCTCTTCTTCCCGTTACGGTGCCCGCCACCGGAACGATGCAATTTCGGCGCATATTCCGGAACAGGCCCCAGCTGTTGAGGAACTTCAGACTTGGTAACAGGTTTTCCCAGGACTTCCTCTATACGCGCAAACTTCCGCTGCTCTTTATCACTCACAATAGTATAGGCAGTACCATCAGTAGCGGCACGGGCAGTACGGCCAATACGGTGAATATAATCTTCCGCGTCATTAGGAACATCATAGTTGATCACCAGGTCAATATCTTCAATATCAATACCGCGGCTCAGGATGTCTGTCGCCACCAGCATTTTCAGCTTTTTATTCTTAAAATCCATCAGCACCTGTTCCCGTTGCTCCTGCTCCAGGTCGGAGTGGATCTGTTCTACAGAGAATTTTGCCCGCTGCAGGTCATGGCAGAGTTGTTTTACCTGCTGCTTACGGGAGCAGAAGATAATGATATTGCCAAACTCCTTCTTTTGCAGGAGATGCTTGATCAGCGGCGTTTTCTGCTCTTCAAATACAATGAAGGCCTCCTGTACTATCTTTTCCGGGGGCTTGGAGATGGCAATATTGATCTCTTCCGGGTTATGCAGGATCTTCAGCGCCAGTTTCCTGATCTTATCCGGCATAGTGGCAGAGAACAGAAGATTTTGCCGCTGTTTGGGCAGAAAAGAAGTGATCTTAATAATATCATCATTAAAGCCCATGTCCAGCATACGGTCTGCTTCGTCCAGTACCAGGTATTTTACTGCATCCAGCTTTACATAACCCATATTGAGATGAGCTATCATACGGCCGGGTGTGCATACCACAATATCTACTCCGGAGGTCAGTGCTTTTTTCTCGGCAGAGAAAAGGGCGCCGTTGCTGCCGCCGTAAACGGCGATAGAGCTGACGGAAGTAAAATAAGACATGCCTTCCAGCGTCTGTGCTATCTGAACAGCCAGTTCGCGTGTAGGTACTATAATCAGTGAGTTGATCTTATTGGTATCATGGGGCTCAGTGATCAGGCGGTGAAGGATGGGGAGCAGGAAGGCGGCGGTTTTTCCGGTACCGGTCTGGGCGCAGGCCAGGATATCTTTCCCGTCAATGATAGGAGGGATCACCTTTTCCTGCACAGGGGTGGCCGTTGTATAACCCATTGCATCTATGCCATCCAATACCCGGTCATCCAGGTCAAATTCATCAAAATACAAAATGCTTATATGGTTTTGATCAGTTAATATTTAGCTAAAGATACATAATTGTAGTTAGTACACATATGGTGACAGAGCAGCAGTTTTAATTTTTAACCGGCCGTATGCCATACGGTATGTTCTTTGCGGAGTCTGCAAGATATCATAAAATAACCCATAATGCCCGAAGATTTACAGAAAAGCCTGCGCCTGCCACCGTTCTTATGGAATATTTTACTGGGATGCGCCGCACTGCTGGCGGGATTGATCATCAAATACCTGCTTGCAGTATTCCTGAAGTTCACCGCCCGTAAAGTGACTGATTACTCCCTGGTCCGTTCTATCGTTTTCCGGCTGGGAAAGCCTATCAACTATTTTCTGCCCCTGCTGCTGTTTAATATGGCGCTTCCGCTGATGGAACTGCCGTCCAGATCATTGAACTTCCTCAGCAGAGTTACAGAAATAGGCCTGATCATCACGTTCGGATTTACATTGACAGGCCTGGTGAAGGTTTTTGAAGATTATATGTATCACCAGTATGACCTGAAAAAAGAAGATAACCTGAGGGAGCGGAAATTGCGTACACAACTGCAGTTTGTAAGAAAACTGGCTGTCAGCACCATTATGGTCCTCACACTTTGTGCCGTTTTGTTAAGTTTTGACAACCTGCGGAAAATCGGCGCCGGTTTGCTGACAGGTGTAGGCGTTGGTGGTATTATCGTGGGATTTGCTGCACAACGCTCTCTTGGTAATTTCCTGGCAGGTATGCAGATCGCTTTTACCCAGCCTATCAGGATAGATGACGTGCTGGTAGTGGAAGGAGAGTGGGGCCGCGTGGAAGAGATCACGCTGACTTACGTGGTACTGGGCATATGGGACCAGCGCAAGCTGATCCTGCCTATCAACTATTTTATTGAAAAACCTTTCCAGAACTGGACCCGTACAGGTTCTGCGATTCTTGGTACCGCCTTTATATACCTGGACTATACTGCTCCCTTTGATGCCCTGCGGCTGGAATTTGACCGGTTGCTGAAAGACCAGCCCCTGTGGGACGGCCGGGTAAAAGTGATGCAGGTAACGGATATTAAGGAACGGGTGATAGAGGTGCGTTTCCTGGTAAGTGCCAATAGTTCGGGAAAAGCGTTCGATCTGCGTTGCTATATACGGGAAAGAATGATCAGCTTCATACAGCAGAATCATCCTTACTGCCTGCCTAAGACACAGGTGGAGATTAAATCTTCTTAAGCCGTAGTTTGCCCAGGTCCTGCCACCGGCAGGGCCTGTTGCTAATACCGGTCATCATTGATCTCTACCCAATATCCCTCCGGATCAGTGATATAAACCTGCTTAACCCCATCTACGCGGTTAGTTACCTTATTTAATTCTCCTGCCCAGCTGTAGAAGGAAATACGGTTCTTCTGTAACCCGTTAATAAACGCGTCCATGGACGGTACGCTGAAACACAGATGTGAGTTTCTGTCATGCGTTGTCACCTCTTTGGCTCCGCCGATCAGGTGCAACTGACTATGCTCACCTATTTTAAACCAGGTGTGGCGTCCGTCGTGAAATGGTTCCGGAATGGTATCGATCTGAAGAATATCTCGGTAAAATGCAGTGCATTTTTCAAGGTCTTTCACGTAGTGTGCGATATGGTTCAGAACAGGGCTTTTCTTTTGTGCCGAAGCCTGTACACAGGCGCTTATCATAACTGCTGTCAGCATGAAACAATGTGGAATCAGTTTTTTCATGCTGGCAATATACAAAACTTAGTAGTCCACTCTGAGTAATTTTCTTGTTATAGTTACACCGGTATTGAGGATCAGGCTTACAAGATAGAAGCTACGGGAAAGTTTGCCGGATGGTATTGTATACATGATAACGGGAGTTTCGGGTTCAACCGTTTTAGTATCAGTATAAACAACCTGGCCTATGTAGTTCATTATCTTAACATCAAACTGTGTTATCAGCCTTTGCTCAGTGGTATCCGCCGGCGTATACTCAATTGTCACATTGTCGGTATTGTTGGCCGGATTAGGATAAATGATCATAGGGTCTACTTCAGAGGTTTCACTGACAACACGGCCATTACGTGGTTGCTGGTACCCCTGGGTAAGCACCCACTTGCCGGCAGAAATGGTTTCAACTATTGGTTCACCTACGGACCAGTCAATCTGGAAGCCTTCGTCCGTTACTCTGCTATAGCCCGTAACGGATATTACGTACCTGTCTGTTATTATCTCTGTAACACCCTGTGCCTGCGCACCCGTAACAGATGCGCAAAGCAGACCTGCCGATATGAATGTTTTTAGTTTATTCATAACTCATACTATTCTTCAGTCAGTATTTCCATTTCCACTCTTCTGTTTTTCTCCTTAGCCGCCTTACTGTTATTAGTAGCAATGGGTTTGGTTTGTCCGTATCCGATAGTAGTGATCTTTTCAGCGGGAACGCCTTTTTCAACAAGGTATTGTTTTACCGCTTCACTTCTTTTCTCGGAAAGGGTCTGGTTAAATGCTTCAGAGCCTTCATTATCAGTATGGCCGCTCAGTTTCAGATGCCATCCGGGATGAGCTTTCAGCAGGGAAGCCATTTTGTCGAGAGAAGAGAGGGAAGAAGCAGCAATTTCAGCTTTGGCAGTGGCAAATTGGAGGTTGGCAAAAGCGGTATTTACTACAGCGCTTTCTTCTTTTTTCAGTTCCGCTTTTTTCAATGCTGCCGGCGCTGCTGTTATATTTTTCCTGGCATCAGGATCATTTTCATTGATGCTGGCAATAGGACCGGAAACTTTCGGGAAGCGTTTGTCAGTGTAAACGATCTGCGAACCATCTGCCAGCGTCTCATCTGCACGGGATGCAACGATCTGCCAGGTGAATGATACATTTGATTTACCACCCTGCAGCTCTTTTACATCAAAACCTTTCGCTGATTTGTTGGTCACATAAACACCGTTACACTCGCCTTCCAGCTGAATGAATACTTTCAGCGGGTGTTTGGCATCCACTAAAATGGTATGTGTCAGCAGTTGCTCCAGTGCAATATGTGCCGTGCCGTCTACCAGTTCGCCGGTACCAAAATCCTGGAACAGTACTTCGGGCGCTTCTGTACAATATAACAGGCGGTTATTGCCTTCTGCATCTTTGATCAGCGTGTTTTTCGGTCCGCTTGAAATGATGCCGCTCACCACACCGGCAGAGTCCATACCTGCCAGCTTTGTCCATACCACAGGTGTAGATGCTGAAGAGCCATAAGCGAAATATCCGCCCCAACGTCCCATATCAGTACCTGTTGTTGTGATAGCATAACCGGCAGTACCGATCTTAAAGCCCGCGCCACTTACACCGGCGCCTTCTGAAGGCACTACGGGCAGTAACCCTCTTGCACCGCCGGCAACACCTGTACCACCGGTGCTGAACGCCGCTCCTGACATGTTTGCCAGTACGCCTACGCCTACCACGCCGTAGAAATTACCGTTACCCACTACACCTGCGCCGGTCGACAACGGAGCATACAGGAATGTCTGATAGTTGATATTGTTACCCATCCCAATCACGCCTATACCCTGTGTGTTCTGCGCCCAGCCGTATACGCCGCTGGAGAAACCGCCGGTAGAGGAGGGAGGGGAATAGGAAGTTCCAAATACGCCGATACCGCCATTGGAAGCGGTATGTTCACCTTTTACGGCCAGCATGGCTATCCTGGTATTGGAGTAGCCCCATATGCCAGGACCGGCAGAAGAAACACCTTTTACACCTGCCCCATTACTGTAGTTACGCCCAAAAATAGCATTACCGCCACCGTTGGAATAACCGTTGATAGCATTCTTATAGGAAGCGTCTTTGTTAAGGCTCAGCATAGCATCGCCGGAGAATACGGTGAATACTCCCAGACCCTGCGCTGTTGTTGTATCTGCAGTACCATTCACAAGAACAGGAACACCTTTGGTAAACCTGATCCTTTCATTCTGTGCTCCATTACCATTTGTTTTTATTACCAGTGCTGCAGTATCCAGTGTGCCTATAAAGTCTGTCTGTGCATCTATTCCGCTATTGCCATTGGTTAACCATGACCTGTTTGCTGATTTGAGTGTATCTCCATTGGCAGTAGTGGTCATAGCCAGTTTACCGTCTTTCAGGTAGTCCAGCGTAGAAAGGTTCCATCCGGTACCATCCTGTGCAAACGGCTGCCATGCGGTACCATCCCATATATAAGATTTACGGTCTGTGCTGTTGTAATATGCCTGGTTGAGAGTAGGTGATGCAGGCGCTGTGGCAAAGGTGCCCAGCCAGCTGATCGAGACGCCGTCCAGGTTCAGCACCTGCCAGGCAGTGCCGTCCCATATGTAGGATTTGCGGTCAGGAATATTGTGATAAGCCTGGTTAACCAGCGGATCTGTTGGAGCGGTGGCAAACTCACCCAGCCACGTGATGGAGCTGCCGTCTTTACCATCTTCACTTAAAACCTGCCATGTGGAACCATCATATATATAGGCTTTCTTATCGGTTATATTGTAATATGCCTGGTTTACTGCCGCCCCGGAGGGATCAGTAGCAAATTCACCCAGCCATGTAATGGAAGTACCATCCTGCGCAAGTATCTGCCAGCTACTCGTGCTGTCCATGATATATGAACGCTTATCTGTACTGTTGTAATATGCCTGGCTTGGTTTCGCATCTGTAGGAGGAGTAGCCATTGTACCCAGCCATGACAGCGCTACTGTACCGCCGCTGCCGTTACCGGAACCACCGTTGGCGGCATAAAGGGCATAGGGAACGGCCATAAACGGCATAACGCCGGCCTGCATGAAATTACCATCAGCGTTAGCTTCGATCTCTACTTTCAGATATTGGTTCCCATTACTCCAGGGAATGGTATTGAAAGAACCTACTTCAGGGGTACCTTGTCCTATTGTAGCGCTGAAAAGACCCAGCAATGTAGTCTGTTTGGATTGTCTTTCAACATACACCGCTGTACCGGTAGGACTGCCGGCCAGGATACTGAACCGTATCTGGATAGGTTTCAGGGCATACACAGAACCTTTAGCATCTCTCGCAACTGCCTGATAGGTAATGCCTGTTAAACCAGTTTGCTGAGCCCTGGCAAGTCCACTCCAACACACAAATATGGGGATAAGTAAAATGAGTAAAATTGCTTTCATCTCATAGGTAGTTTGTCAATGATATGTCTAAAATATAACATTAATTATATTCTTATATTAAGAAATTAAGTAAAGATAAAACTATTATTTTATTAAAGCTATTTTTAATGTATGATTTGGCAGTAATAACACATACGTAGCATGATAAAATGTCGGATTGCCTCTTGAGGAGTAATTTTTTACATATATATATTAAGTGAAAGAAAATGACAGATAACCTTATTGATAAAGGTGATTTTCAATATCTAATATAGCTTCCGGTACTCCGGGACCAGGCCAGTTTCCCGGACCTGCTGTAAAGCAGGCTCAGTGAAGTAACACGAATTTCATTTTGTACCGGAAGTGGGATACCCTGATAGTGCATTGTTACCTGTGTTTGATATAATTTTCACCTTTTTCGCTTTCTCCATTCCGCGCCGTATATTGCCTGTCTAACGAATTTTGAGATATGCAAATGGGACTTAAGCAATACCCCTTGCTGGCAGCAACTTTGTTACTTGCCGGCATGCAGGTAAACGGACAACAAAAAAAGGCGACAACTGCAAAAGGTGAGAACCTGGTAGCATATGTTGACCCTTATATTGGCTCCGGAGGACATGGACACGTTTTTGTAGGCGCCAGCGTACCCTTTGGGGCAGTACAGGTAGGGCCAACTAACATTGTAAAGGGCTGGGACTGGTGCTCGGGCTATCACTATTCAGATAGCGTGGTGATCGGTTTCCCCCAGACTCACCTGAGCGGTACCGGCATAGGCGACCTCGGCGATGTGCTTATCATGCCTTATACCGGCAAGATCCGCACCAGCCGCGGTACACAGGAAAACCCAACTTCTGGCTACGGTTCCCATTATACACACGCTCACGAAACAGCTACACCGGGCTACTATGCTGTGCAGCTGGAAGATTATAATATTAAGGTAGAACTGACCGCTTCGGAGCGTGTTGGCTATCACAAGTATACTTTCCCTGAAGGACAGGAAGGACATATCATCGTAGACCTGAAAGAAGGAATAGGATGGGACGCACCTGTAGAAACCTTCATCCGCAAAAAAGATGAGTATACCCTTGAAGGATACCGCTATTCCAAAGGCTGGGCGGTTGATCAGCGCCTGTGGTTTGCCATCCGCAGTAATGTGCCCCTGAAACAGTTCAGCGTATTTGATGGAGATGCCGCTCAACCAGGAACGGAGGCCAAAGGTAAATATGTGAAAGGTGTGATCTCTTTTGATAAAGCACCAGCACAGGTACAGCTGAAAATAGGTATTTCTCCTGTAAGCAGTGAGAACGCACTGGCTAACATCAACGCAGAAATTCCCACCTGGGATTTTGCCGCTACGGTAAAAAGCGCCAATGCCAAATGGAATACAGAGCTTTCAAAGATTAAGCTGGAAACAAAAGATACAGTTAACAGATCTATCTTCTATACAGCATTATATCATACTATGATTGGCCCGGCGCTGTTCAATGATCATAACCGCGCATACCGCGGCACAGACAAAAAGGAATATGCTAACCCGGGGTTTGACAACTACTCTGTTTTCTCTCTCTGGGATATTTACCGTTCCTGTGCTCCGCTGTATACACTGACACAGCCGGAGAGAGTGAACAGCTTCGTAAATTCCATGGTAACTATTTACAAACAGCAGGGTAAGCTGCCCATCTGGCCACTGATGGGCAATGAGACCAACTGTATGGTAGGATATCATGCCGTACCCGTTATTGCAGACGCATACCTGAAAGGGTTCAAAGGCTTTAATGCAAATGAAGCTTTTGAAGCGATGAAAGCATCTGCAATGAGAGATGACCTGGGCATGAAGGATATCAAAGCCAAAGGATATATCCCGGCCGATAAAGAATATGAATCAGTGTCCAAAGCACTGGAATATGCGATAGACGACTGGTGTATTGCCGCTATGGCAAAGAAACTGGGCCGAACAGAAGATTTTGAGTATTTCTCAAAACGCGCTGGTTACTATAAGAACTACTTTGATAGCAACATCAAATTTGTACGTCCCAGA
The DNA here is from genome assembly GCF_009758205.1 of Chitinophaga tropicalis. Taxonomy (GTDB): domain Bacteria; phylum Bacteroidota; class Bacteroidia; order Chitinophagales; family Chitinophagaceae; genus Chitinophaga; species Chitinophaga tropicalis. The sequence continues at coordinate 224,573 of NZ_WRXN01000012.1, read as the reverse complement.
ATGGACGATGGCAGCTGGAAAACACCTTATGATCCTTTCCATTCCATTCACGAGAAAGGCGATTTCACAGAAGGTAACGGCTGGCAATACACCTGGCTGGTGCCGCAGGACGTAGAAGGCCTGATCAGCCTCATGGGTGGCGATGATGCCTTTACTCAGAAACTGGATAGCCTGTTCCAGGCGAAAGGAGATATGGGCGCAGAAGCTTCCAACGATATTTCCGGCCTCATAGGTATGTACGCGCATGGTAATGAGCCCAGCCACCACGTTGCCTATATGTACGCATATGCCGGCAATCAGTGGAAAACTGCTGAAAAAGTACGCCAGGTAATGAAGGAATTCTATACCCACACTCCCGAAGGACTGGCAGGTAACGAAGACGTAGGCGCTATGTCTTCCTGGTATGTAGTCTCTTCCCTGGGCTTTTACCCGGTAAACCCGGCTAAAGGCATCTACGTATTTGGTAGCCCGTTGTTTGAAAAAGCTACCCTGAAACTGCAGGGTGGTAAAACATTTACCGTACAGACAGTGAATAACAGTCCTGAAAATATCTACATTCAGCAGGTAACACTGAACGGTAAACCATATAACAACAGCTATATCAGGCATGCTGATATCCAGAAAGGAGGTACCCTGAAGATCACCATGGGCAGCAAACCAGCCTATGAATTTGGTAAAGCAGCGGCCAGTCGCCCGGATTCCAGATATTAAATAAGGAACTCATAAATAATTACTTAGAAGGCAGTCCCTCAGGGGCTGCCTTTTTCGTTAACTTACTCATTAACTGTCAATTAACAGTTTAAATGAACGGAACACCGTAGCTTCATGCAATAGATTGCAGGGGTTGCCCTGATAATCATATGATACCAATATACCAACCAACGTGCGGAAACCGGCAAAACGATCTTATTAAACTGTAAAGCCATAATGAGTGTGAATCACGAACATATATATCAGCTGCTGTTACAGAAACGTAATGGCACCATCAATGAATCTGACGACCAGTACGTGTCCGGCCTTATCAGCGTCCATGAGGAGATAGATCTGATGTGGAGAGCGCTGAAGCATAGTTTTTCACTGCCTGGTGAAGAAAAGTTCTGGTCGCAGATAGACGCTTCCAGGGCCTGGAACACCGTGAAAGAAGACCTTGCGGTAAGACGCAGTGGCGGAAGCTCTCAGCGCGGATGGCTGCTGGCGGCTGCTATTCTCCTGGTAGCATTTACAGGAATAGGATTGTTATGGAAAAGCAACCGGCAACCCGGTAAGCTTGCAGTAAATACATCTGTTCCTGTGACAGTTGCTCCGGCAAACGGGCTGCAGCTGCTCATGGCAGACGGAAAAACGGTAGACCTGCCTTATAACAAGCCGCAGCAACAGATCAGCGCCGGCAATGTACAGCTGAACGCTGGCGCTAAAAAACTGAACTATACTGCCGGTACAACTAAAGGAGCAGAAGGATATAATACCCTGGTAGTACCGCCTAAAATGGATTATAAACTGCAGCTTTCTGACGGCACAGAGGTTTGGCTGAACGCAACCTCCAAGCTGAAATTTCCCTTTGAATTCAGCGGAAAGGCACGTGAAGTATACCTGGAAGGAGAAGCCTACTTCCAGGTAGCCTCAAATGCTGCCAGGCCGTTCATTGTACATACAGAGCAAACAGACATAGAAGTGCTTGGCACCTCCTTCAATGTAACGACATACAAAGACGTAACTACCAGGACTTCCCTGGTGAGCGGCGCCGTAGTGACCCGCTCCGGACAGGAGAAAGCAGCGCTGAAACCAGGACAGGAAGCTGTCTTCATTGCCGGCAAAGGCTATAGTGTCCGGCCATTTGATGAAGAGGAAGTGCTGGCATGGATGAAAGGTGTTTACATCTTCCGCAACACTCCGCTACATGAAATAGCCGAAGTAATAGACCGCTGGTATGGTGTGAAAGTGGTATTTGACAATCCTTCACTGGCAGCAAAGAGATTTACCGGTGGCCTGGAAAAACAGCAAAAGCTGGATTATTTTCTCGAAACACTCCAAGTAGTAGGAGATATAGAGCATTACTCCGATAACCAGGGAACTGTGCATCTGAAGTAGGCAGCGGGTTGGCAATACTTCATAAAAAAGGCATTGAACATTCTATGAGAGTATACGGTATTGCTGGGTAAGATTCTTTATTGCATACTTGATGAGGGAATTGTGACCTGTAAGGTTCAGTTTTTTTGAAATATTGTGTCTGTGGTTCTCCACCGTTTTGATGCTGATGTTCAGCTGCTCTGCTATTTCACGGGTACTAAGGCCTTCTGCGATCATCTGCATGATCCTGAATTCTGTCTTGCTGAGTTTGTTATGGATCTCAGGCGGGATAACAGGCATGGAAACAATAGTAGTATGTTTCTTTTCCCGCTGTTGGATATTAAAAACAGTAAACCTTGTAAGCCTCGACTTAATGCTCAGCAACAGTTCCTTGCTTTTAAAAGGTTTAGTGAGAAAATCATCAGCACCCAGGTTCATCCCCATACGCATGTCTTCTTTCGTTTCTTTTCCGCTGATAAAAATAAAAGGCATATGCTGTAATGAAGGATCATTACGCAATTCCATCAGAAAATGGAAACCACTGCCTCCCCTTAATCTTACCCCGCAAACAAGCAGGTCCGGTTTATACTGACGGCAGATATAAATACCTTCTTCAGCAGTTGTGCAGGTCAGTACATCATAGTTGTGAAGGGTCAGCAACTGTTGTATCTTTTTGATCAAAGCAGCATCTTCTTCCAGAATCAGTATTCTGTACATTGGTTCTTTCATTGGCGATTATGTTTGAGGTAGTTTATTCGTTCCTGTTAGTCTGTTGCTGGAGCATAGGATAACCGGATACGTTAGTGTTTTTATAAGACGCATAATAGTCGTTTAAACTGGCCTCAGGATACAATAGTATTGGCATAGTAGCAAGAGCCATGTTAAGCTGAATATTCAAATGTGTTCATTTTAATGATAGGTTATGACCATTCCTGTAATAGTAATTTTCATTACCGGTGTTCAGGATTATTCACCAGGAATTTCAAGGAAAGATATGGGGTAGTGAGCCTGCAACCTCGATCTGCACGTAAATATGCGTTAAATAACGTGGGCTTTAAATGCCGGGGCTGCTGCCATTGCTTAAAATAAGTGTTAGCACCTAGAAATATGTGTATCCTTACTCATTTTCGAAAACAGCCCGGTAAAATTATCTAATCGACCGCAACAATTGACCATCTTTACATCAGAAATACATAAATCATTTAAAGCTAATCATATTCAGAATATGAAATTATACAAATGAGGGTTTAAACTTATATCATTTAACGACATATTTTATTCTTTTAGTATCGCATACTGCAAGATATATCATAAAGTATGCCGTTTGTAAAGAACGAGAGCCATATCCTAATAAAGCCAATAAACTCTCGTTAAGCCTGGTTATACGTAGTCGTTGTATACCAGGCAACTGCGAAAGATTTTTTAACACAGGTTTTCATAGGATAGATAACTAAATTGCCGCCTAATCCTGGGCGGCATATTTATTTTTATTATAGCCACCGTTTGTCTGCCTGCAGCAGACAAACCCAAATTGAGACACTCTCTTATTTTTATTACTATAATTTATTAGCTTTATTTTAATTCAAACAATTCCATGGAACAAAAACCTATTTCCAACCGGAGGAACTTTATCCGGAATGTTTCCCTGGGCAGCCTGGCAGCTCTAAGCCTGCCGGAAGTTGTTGCTGCTGCCACAGTAAATGAAACCCGCGTTAAGAAAATAACTTTAAAGAAAGACGCAGTAGTGCTCTTCCAGGGTGATTCTATCACTGATGCAGGAAGAAAGAAAGATAAGTCAGACGCTAACGACTCCGGCGCACTGGGCAACGGTTATGCCTATCTCACCGCCGCAGCGCTGCTGAAACAATTCCCGGACAGGAACCTGAAGATCTATAATAAAGGGATCAGTGGTAACAAAGTATATCAGCTGGCAGAACGCTGGGACGCAGAATGCCTGGATATCAAACCAGACGTACTCAGCATTCTGATAGGGGTAAACGACTTCTGGCATACACTGACAGGTAATTATAAGGGTACCATCAAAACATACCGTGATGACTTTACAGCATTGCTGGACCGTACAAAGCAGAAGCTGCCTGAGCTGCAGCTCATCATTGGTGAGCCGTTTGCGGTAAAAGGTATCAAAGCAGTGGACGATAAATGGTATCCTGCATTTAACGATTACCGTGCGGCTGCACATGAAATAGCAACAAAGTATGACGCAGCTTTCATCCCTTATCAAACTGTCTTCGACAAAGCACAGCAATCTGCACCAGGCGTTTACTGGACGGGAGATGGGGTGCATCCTTCGCTGGCAGGGGCTTCTCTGATGTCTTCTGCATGGTTGGAAACAATTAAAAAATAAAAAAAGCGGGCCATAGACCCGCTTTTTTTGCAATCATCCCACTCCTGGTGGTATTAACTTATAAATGATAGGCGTCACTATCCTCGACAACAACGTAGAGCTGATAAGCCCGCCAATCAGCACAATAGCCAACGGCGCTATCAGCGGATTAGTAGAAATTGCAATGGGTATCAACCCGCCAATAGCTGTCAGCGACGTCAGCACAATAGGCAGAAAACGTATCTCACCAGCCTCTCTTACCGCTTCATCCAGCGTTTTCCCTTCCGCTCTCAGCTGATTGGTAAAGTCCACTAACAGTATTGTATTCTTCACTTCAATACCCGCCAGTGCTATCATTCCTATAATAGCTACAAATGAGAGAGAATTCCCGGTCACCCATAAGGCAACAGCAGCGCCTACAACCCCCAGCGGAATAACAGAAAGTACAATAAGGGTACTCTTAAATGTCTTGAATTCCAGCACCAGCACCGCAATGAAAAGGAAAATAGTAACGATAATGATACTCATGAACCCGCCAAAGGAATCCTTTCTTGTTTCTACTTCACCTCCCATTTCATAGCTATACCCAACAGGCATAGGCATCACATCCATTTTGGCAATGGTGGTATTTATAACCTGGTCAGCCAGGAACCCTTTCTTTACAGAAGCTGAGACAGTTACCACCCTTCTCTTTTCCTGGTGATTGATGCTGAGCGGAGACGCCTCCATTTTCAGATCAGCCACCTGCGAAAGCGGAATGGCCTTTCCATCCTGGTTGTTTACATACAGGTTACGGAATACATCCAATGTAGGCCTGCCATCTTTATTACGTGTCATCAGCACATCATAGTCATTATCGTTGTTGTCAGCATAATGCCCCAGCTTAAGTCCTGCTACAGCCAGTCGCACAGTACGGTCAATATTGATTCCCGGTATTCCCAGCAGCTGGGCTTTATCCTTATCTATATTTACACGTATATCACTTTTCAGTAGTTTAACCGGGTTGTTTACATACATGGCGCCCGGCACCTGTTCCAGCATCCTCTCTACTTTCCCTGCCAGGTTCCGTAGTGTATCCAGGTTGTCTCCGAACAATCGCACTTCCACAGGCGCGGTAACAGGAGGGCCCTGTTCAAAGTTCACCACCTCTACTTTTGCTCCCGGATAAGGCGTCCATTGCCGGCGCAGCTTTTCTATCAGCTCCAGTTTCTGTTCCGGTGTTGTGTTTACATGCAGTTGCACGAAGAGCTGCGCAAAATCTGTCTTTTCATTTTCCTGTATAACGTTGTAGTAAATACGCGGATTACCCTTACCTACGTTGGTAGAAAAATACTGTACCTCTTTTTCATGCAGCAGCGTCTGCTCAATATTCCTGGCAACGGATTTGGTGTATGCCAGACTGGACTGTGGCGGCGTAGTGATATTGATAAGGAACTGGGGCTTTTCTGAGGCCGGGAAAAGACTGAAGCCTACTACCTGGAACAGCACCATAGACCCGCCGAAAATGATCAGTGTAATGACGATAGTAATAACCGGTCTTTTAAGCGCTTTATCCAGCAGCCGTGAATAGCTACCATGGATAAGACGTTTCAGGGCGCGCATGAAGATATTTCCTTCCGGGTTACCTGCATGTTCTTTCAGCAGCTTGCTGGACAGGAACGGGATGATAGTGAGAGATACCAGCATCGATGCAAATACGCTGAAGATCACTGCCAGTGGGAGACTACGAATAAAATCGCCCGCACCTTCCGGCAGGAATACCAGCGGCATAAAGGCTATCATCAGCGCAGCAGTACAACCTAAAACGGCCATGCCTATCTGTTTGGTAGCTTTAAGCGTAGCTTCCATCCGGCTATGCCCCTCCAGTATCCAGCGTTCAATATTCTCTACTACTACGATGCTGTCATCTACCAGCAAGCCGAGTGCAACTACCAGTCCTACAATACTCAGCTGGTTAAGACTATATCCGAATATCTGCAGGAGAATAATACCTATAGCCAGCGAAAGAGGGATAGAGATCATTACTATCACTGCCGGGCGGAAGCCCAGGGGCAGCAGGGTAATAGCCACCAGCAGGATAGCAATGATGAAGTCTTCTCCCAGTTTACCAAGCCGCCTGTTCACGTTCTCTGCCTGGTCAAAATGCTGTATCATATCGATATTTGCCGGCAGCGTCTTTTTGAACCGGGCCAGCACCGGGGCATATTCTTCCTTTGTTTTACTGATATTCTGTCCTTCTTTCTGCGCTGCAACAACAAGAGCACAGCGGCGCCCGTTCAGCCTTGTTTCATATTGTTCATCTTCAAAGCCATAATACAGGTTGGCAATATCCCGGAGAAAAATATTCTTGCCATTGCTGTTGTATACTATCGTATTCTTTATTTCATCCAGCTGCTGATAGCTGCCGCTGCTCTTGATGTTGTATGTACGGTTGCCGGCGTCTACACTGCCGCCGGGTATATTGGTGATCTCGTTCTGCACGCTGCCTATTACATTGTTCAGCGGCAGTCCCATAGTAGCTATTTTCTCCATGTTCAGCTCTATCCTCACCTGCCTTTTAGGGATACCGTGTATCTCTACATTTTTTAATGCTTTAACTCTTTCCAGTTCATCCTGGAGTTTTTCTGCATAGTATTGCAGCTTATCGCGGGAAGCTGTTTCTGAGATCAGCGCTATCTGCATAATGTTCACATCACTGGGCTGTATGCGCTGTACCGTAAGATTGATATTCTCCGGAAGATCGCCACGTTTCCCGTTCACTACACGCAGTATTTCCTGGTATTTGTCGTCCACATTACTGTTATAGGTATAATCCACCCTTATTACAGCCAGGCCATCACCTATGTTAGAACGTACACGTTTGATGTTCTCCTGCGAATAGAGCTCCTTTTCCAGCGGATCTACCACCAGGTTCTCCATATCTTTCGGACTGGTGCCGGGATAAACTGTTACCACGAGGAAAGAAGGAGAGTGGGTGTCCGGGTCTTCAGACCGGGGCATGGTCATAATAGTAGTAATGCCCAATACAATGATCATGATAAAGAGCACCAGGGTGAACTGGTAGTTCTTTACCGCATATGTTGAGATCTTCATTTTTCAGATAATTTGACGGATGATAAAAGGGCCTTACTGTACTTTAATTGTGCTGCCTTCCGTAAGATAAGCGCTACCGGAAATGATAAGGGCAGCAGCCTGTTGAAGCCCGTTACTGACAATAACCTTGTCCTTTTCCATACCGGAAATGGTAACAGGTATTTTGTGCGCGGTCTTGTTATCGTTCGTGATGAATACATAACCGTTGCTGCCGTCTCCTTCCAGGAGTGCATCATAAGGTATTGCCCATGGGCCATTTGCCGTAGTGGTGGCAGTATCTGAAGGGGATAACACCGCTTTGCCGAACATGCCGAATGCTATGGCAGCCGGCATGGGGCCGGTTAGACGGATATCGGCAGTGAAGGTGCTGTTCTGTGGCTGAATACCTTCTGATTTACGGGAGATAGCGCCGTGAAAGATCTGTCCCGGAGCGGCTTCTACTTCTACTGCTGCTTTATCGTTCAGGCGGATTGCCGCCCATTCCTTATTGCTCAGGTTTACACGCAGCAACCAGTTCCCGGATTGTGCGCCATTGGTTTCCAGTACCGGCGTGCCGGGTTGTACAAGTTGTCCTTCACTGGCCAGTTTACGCAGCACATAGCCATTAGCGGTAGCAAGGATCTGCGAGTGGCTGCGATTGAACTGTGCTGTCTTTAATTGCTCTGCTGCTATGTCCAGCGCGGTTTTGGCGTTCTGCAACTGCTCCAGGGTGGCCACGCTGTCCTTATAGAGGTTTTCCACTCTTTTATAATCACGCTGTGCTTTCTCATGTCCGAGTTGTGCCTGTTGCACCTGTGCGTTGATCTCAACAGGATTGAGCGCTGCCAGCAATTGTCCCTGTTTGATAGCATCTCCTTCCTTTACCATTATCCTTTGAATGATACCGCCTGTTTTGAAAGAAAGCAGCACCTCATCATCGGTAGTGAACTGTCCTGATACGGCAATAGAAGAAGTGCTGCTCAGCTGTGCATTAAGCGGAAGCAGTTTTACCGGGATAACGGAGACCTGGTTGGTCTGACTGGCGGAGCTGGCTTCTCTGCAGGAGATCATAAAAACCGGGAGAGATGCCAGTAGTGCGATAGAGAGGATCGTTTTCATATCTGTAATGATTTTAGATAGTGTTTCAGTTTATCCGTCAGAGGCAGACGCACTACTCTGGTACACTACCTGGTTTTAAGTTTAAAGTTTGTAAGAGGCTTGTGTACGTTCTATATCGGCCAGCGCTGTCTGTACGGCCGCCAGCGCCACAGACAGTTGCAAACGTGCACTGGTAAGCTGGTTCTGTGCATCCAGCAGTTCTATGTACAACAGCTGCCCGGCTTTATACACCTTTGATTGGTCCGTATAATATTTTTCTGAAAGCTGTAGTTGCTGTTCAGCACTTTTGTAATTGGCAACGGCTGTATGGAAGTTGTTCTCTGCCACCTGTTGCTCCAGTTGCAGACTATTGTTGGTCTCATTATAGGCGGCCTGTATCACCTTTATATCTGCAGCTGCCTGTGCAGCTTTATGTTTCCGCTGACCGGCAGAAAAGAGGTCCCACTGAAGGTTCACTCCCCACATGTAATAGCGCGACTGGCTATTCACCTTCCAGTTGAAAGCCTGGGACCCGAGGTCCAGGTAGGTACTGAGTTTAGGCACCAGGTAAGATTTTGATTGTTTATAGACTAATGAGGCTACTTTTTCCTGTTGGGTAAGTTGCAGCAATTCCTCCCGGACGACAGGAGCATTGCCTGGTACTACTTCAGTGGCCACGAATGCTGTACTGTCCATGATCACAGGAGTGGAGAGCGGGCGGTTCAGCAGAAAATTGAAATATGCCTGCGCATTCTTTTGTTTATTCCCTGCATCCGTAATCGCAGCTGTAACCTTCTGCTGTTCTGCCCTGGCACGGGTAAGCGCTGTGGTATTGGTAACGCCGTTAGTTACAAAGCTGGTATTGACGCGGATGTTTTCCTGTACCTGCAGCAGGTTGGTATTATAGATATCTACGGCTTTACATGCCTGGTAATACTGGTAATACGCGGTTTTGATCTCTTTAACAAGAGAGCGTTTATATACATTGACTGTTGCCTGTTGTAAGGAAATGCTTTCCTTCCTGATCTTTTGCGCATACCAGATCTCTGTATTGACCAAAGGCATTGATGTGCGGATATGTGCATCATAGAAATTGTCAGGGTTCAATAATACTGTCTGGTTCTTCAACTGTGGGAACCGCTCGCTGTTGGTCAGCTGGTTCAATGTGCTGTAAGCGCCATTCAGCAGATCTCCCAGGGGCAGGTCTATAGTACGGCCGCCATCAGCTTTGGTATAACTGCCCTGTAATCCTATCTGCGGATAGAACATACTTTTTGCTTCTTTCAGCGCATAGAGTGACTTTTCCAGTTGAAAACCCTGCTGCTGCAGGCCCTGATTATGTGAAAATGCCTCCTGGATATAATTATCCAACACTTTGTCCTGACCTGAGCCGGTATAGGAAATAGTTAGTCCCAGCATTATGAACAGTAAATGTTTAATAATGTTTGTTGACATAATGAACAATGTTTAGTAATAAGATTTAAAAAAAACACGGATCCCCGTGTTCTAAAAATTGAATTCTATGTTGTGCATACAAACATGACAAAGTCAAGCAACAAAAGCCAACCGCCTCCTAAAAAATATTGACCACATCATATAATTGGTATTATCATCCTGCCTGTTAACGTTTTATAAGCTCAATATGCGCTTTCGCCGTCTGCCACATCATTTCCTTTATCTGCTCGTCAGGTAGTTTCGAGACTTTATAACGCCCACGGATATACAGAGAAATAATTCCATGTCCGAGAGACCAGATAGTGGTAGCGGCTATCATCGGATCAGTAAAGCGAAGCTTATCTATACATCCTTTCACTATATCTATCAGGAAATTATATTCCTTATCACAATTAGGCCATGCTTCTTCTTCTTCTACAGCTTTCATCGGGGAACGGAGAATGAACATAAGATCGTAAAGATCCGGATGCTTAAGCCCGAAGGTCATATAAGCAGCCAGTAGCTGCTCAAGCCTTTCAAGTGGGTCTGCAGCTGTAACTTCTTTCAGAAAGTGTTTATGCAGCCTGTCAAACGCTTCTCCCTGTACCTCGTATAACAGCTCATCCTTATCCTTGTAATAAAGATAAATTGTGGCCGGACTATATTCTATCTTGTCAGCTATACTACGAATGGAAGTCTTATCATATCCCACTTCAATGAACATCTCCATAGCGGCATCGATGATCAGCTTCCGCATTTCCTGCTTTTCCCTTTCCTTACGATCCGTTATTCCCATATAATTAAGTTTACGATGCAAATTTACTAAACGGTGTTTAGAAAATAAAATATTTTATCTACTTTTACGTCAACTATTAAAACAGATCCTATATGGCCAATACAGGCACAGAATTGTACACAATTTTAGGAGCGGGCGGGATTATTGCGAAAGAGTTGACCAATGAGTTATTAAAAAATGGTAAAAATGTGCGGCTGGTGAGCCGGCAGGGAAAGCCGGTGACGGGAGTACAGGAGGTAATGGCGGCAGATATTACAGATGCCCTGCAAACCAGGAGAGCAGTAAGCGGTTCCACTATGGTATTTCTGTGTGCAGGCCTGGCTTACAACCATAAGATATGGCAGGCAGCCTGGCCTCAGATAATACAGAACGTGATTCACGCCTGTAGCGAAGGGGGAGTGCCCCTGGTCTTTTTTGATAATGTGTACATGTACGGCCTGGTAGATGGGCCAATGACCGAGGACACACCTTATAACCCCAGGAGTAAAAAAGGAGAGGTGAGAGCTTTGATAGCAAATAAGATCATGGATAGGGTAAAAGAGGGGCGGTTGACGGCTACCATTGCCCGGGCTGCTGACTTCTACGGCCCCGGAGCAGATACCACCGGCGTAATGAACCTGCTGGTAATAGATAAACTGGCTAAAGGACAGAAAGCCAACTGGCTGGGTAATGACCAGGTAACACATAGTTACACCTTTACCCCGGACGCCGGTAAGGCCCTTTACCTGCTGGCAAACGATCCTTCTTCCTTCAACCAGATCTGGCATCTGCCTACCACCAATCCTGCACCTAACGGGAAGGAATATGTACAGATGGTGGCAGAGGCACTGAAAGTGACACCCCGGCATTCAAAACTGAATGGTTTTATGGTGAAGCTGGCAGGGCTTTTTAATACTACAATAGGGGAGCTGCATGAAATGATGTACCAGAATAATTATCCCTATATATTCAACAGCGCAAAGTTTGAAAAGCATTTTAATTTTAAACCTACTTCCTATGAAGAAGGAATAAAATTGACAGTTGCTGCCAAAACAGTTTAATAGAAATGCTGCCGGCTAAGAATTTAAACTTGTGCACTACCCTCAAAAATAAAATTTGGAAATATAAACATCTCACCTATATCTTTGCACCAGTTCTTTAAGTTTCTTATCAAGAAAGGCAGAGGGAAATGGCCCTGCGAAGCCTTAGCAACCATCCTGTTTCACCAGACAGGAAAGGTGCTACATCCATCCGCAATAGCGGAAAGATAAGTCGGTAGGTTTGATCTGTATTACTTCATATAATGAAACTCACCTGGCTACCAGGTGAGTTTTTTTGTTTTAATACAATCCTACTCTCACTGCTCTCTCTTCGATAAGCTGCTTGTACGGACCTGTATAATCAACATTTATCATCAAACTCAAAAACAAAAAGAGATGAGCACAATTACTCAACTGATCCATTCCATTCCGGTAGATGAACAGACAGGCGCTATTGCAGTACCCATTTACCAGACTTCAACATTCGTACAGGAAGCTCCCGGCGTAAACAAAGGATACGATTATGCCCGCACCAACAACCCTACCCGCGAAGTACTGGAAAAGCTCGTGGCCCAGCTGGAACATGGCGCAAGAGGAATAGCCTTCTCAAGCGGCCTTGCCGCTATAGACGCTATACTCAAGCTCCTGCAATACGGCGATGAAATAGTAGCTGTAGATGATATTTACGGTGGAGCATTCCGCCTGTTCAACAAGGTGTACGAAAAATTCGGTATCAAAGTAACGTATGTGGATACCTCAGACGTACAGGCAGTATTCAACGCTATCACCCCGGCAACCAAACTGATATGGCTGGAAACACCGACCAATCCTACACTGAAAATATCTGATATAGCAGCCATTGCAAAAGTGGCTAAAGCCAACCACTGTATCTTCTGTGTTGACAATACCTTCGCGTCACCGGTACTACAGCAGCCGCTGGAGTCAGGGGCAGATATAGTCATACACAGTGCAACAAAATACCTGGGCGGACATAGCGACCTGATAGCCGGGGTAGTAGTAACCAAAACCGCAGAGCTGGGAGCAGAAATTAAATTCTACCAGAACGCCTGTGGCGCTATCCTATCTCCGTTTGACAGCTTCCTGCTTATCCGCGGCATTGAAACACTGCATCTGCGTGTACGTCAGCATTGTGCTAACGCACAAGCCATTGCAGAATACCTGGAAAAACATCCATTGGTAGACAAGGTATTTTATCCCGGGCTTACATCACATCCTGGTCATGAGATCGCAAAAAAACAATCCAAAGGATTTGGCGGCATTATTTCCTTTACATTGAAAGATGATACTGAAACAGCTGCACAGGCATTTGTGACCGGTACCCGTTATTTCAAGCTGGCAGAGAGCCTTGGCGGTATTAAAAGTTTATTATGCCATCCCGCCGGCATGACCCACAAATCTATCCCTGACGAAAAACGCAGGGCCGCAGGAGTGGCGGATAGTCTGATCCGTTTATCTGTAGGGTTGGAAGAAGCAGAAGATCTTATTTCAGACCTTGATCTTGCTTTTCACAAAATAGAAGAGAAGCTCCGGGCTTCTGTTTCCCAAAAGGTTTTTTATTAGTTTGTCAGCGGGCCGCAGGCCCGCTTCTCCTCCTCAGAAATATTTCGCTACTTTGCACTTACATGCTCCTAACGGAAGAATTACTTTTTTGTTAAAGAAAATATTAGAGAATTCTTAACAAACTAAGTCAGTATCTTCCCGGATTCATTAACTGCAAACTGGAAACGATGCTGAGATCTTTGCTTTTTAGTGTCAGCCTATCCTTTTTTTATTTGCATACTTACGCACAGGCCAACACACCAGTTATACTGAAAAATATTACGCTGATAGACGGAAGCGGGGCCGATGCCCGCTCAAACGTCAGCCTGCTTGTACAGGCAGATACCATTGCCGCCATACTGCCTGCCGGAAGCAACCTGCCATCAGGAAAAGTGCTGGACATGTCAGGCCGGACAGTGATGCCTTTGCTTATAAACGGTCATGGTCACCCGGGATTACTAAAAGGAAAGACCGCTTCGGCAGATAATTACACAGCTGAAAATATGAAAAGACTGCTGCAGCAGTACCTGGACTATGGAGTAGGAGATGTGCTGTCATTAGGTACAGACCAACCCGTTGTATTCAGCCTGCGGGACCAGTCGCAAAAAGGCGAAATACCCGGCGCCACATTATTCACTGCCGGCTACGGCTTTGGAGCAAAAGGCGGCGTTCCGCCCGGCGCTTTCGGCACTTATATACAAAGGCCTTCCTCTCCCGAAGAAGCCACGGAAGACATGCGTAAACTGGCCGCATTACATCCCGATTTCGTGAAGATCTGGGTAGACGGTGCGCCTGGCGCACCACGTGTTACTCCCGAAATATTTAAAGCCATCATCGCAGAAGCCCATCGTCATCATATCAAAGTAGCCGCCCACGTATATTATCTCGAAGATGCCAGGCAACTGGTAGATGCTGGTATAGACCTGCTGGCGCACAGCATCCGCGACAAAGAAGCTGATGATGCACTGATCACCGCCATGAAAGAAAAGGGCGTATATTACATTCCTACTTTAACGATCGACGAATATGGTTTCATCTATGGAACAGAGCCTGCATGGATGAATGATCCCTTCTTTATACGTTCCCTTGAACCCGGCGTATGGGACATGCTGAAAAGCGCAGACTACCAGGAGGAACAGGCTAAAGACAGACAACGGAAAATGAAAGTTCTGACGATGTCATTACGCAATGTCTATAAATTAGACAGCGCTGGCGTGAAAGTTGCTATGGGTACAGACTCTGGTGCACAACCTGTAAGGGCTATCGGTTTTTCCGAACACCTGGAGCTGGAGCTGATGAAAGGTGCAGGAATTCCTCCCCTGCATATTATCAGCATCGCTACCCATAACGGTGCAGAACTGCTAAATGCAACAGACAGGGGAGTAGTAGCTCCCGGTAAAAAGGCCGACTTTATGGTACTGGATAGAGATCCGTTAAAAGATATCAGAGCTACGCACAGTATCTATGCCATATGGAAAAATGGAAAAAGAGTAAAATAATGGTAGTGTCTTAACCCGCCTGAAGCGGACAAACTAACTCAACAGAAACACTGCTAAAATAACTTAAAGTAAAAGATGAGAAGAGTAGTAAAGGGGATACTGATACCTGCCCTGCTGCTGGTATCGGTAGTAACAACACATGCACAACGGAAAAAGAGGCCGGTAAAACCGAAACCACGTACAACGGCTACTGCTGTAATTTCTTACACGCCAACGCAACAGGTACAACTCAGGAAATCTTTCTACCTGCTTTACATACTGGAAAGGAAAGGCGCCGCACATGATCTGGTGGTAAAGAACAGCGTATTCGGACAACTGGCAAAGGACCGCCAGGCACGCCTGAGCCAGGCATTGGCAACATGTACGGATGGTAGCTGTATAGCTGAGGCACTGGAATGGAGTGATGCAGATATCCGTACTGCCGGTAATGAGCTGCAAAGACTTGCAATCGCTGATAACACTATTGCCCAGCTGGTAGAACGGCTGAAGATAGAAGCCCGTTACCCTGTTTACAGCAAAGAGAATGATACCGCTTTTATTATGCGTGTATGGGAAGATGTGACCAAAGGAATGAACCATATATTCAACGTGTATATAGCAGGTCTTCCTCCACGTTATCCGAAGATAGATTCCATTTCTTTCAGTTCCCGGAACCCTGCATTTGTACAGCAGGTAAAGACTGCCCTGCAGCAAACTGCCAGGACTGGCACAGCATTCTACAGCGAACCGCTGATGGCTGCATTGAAAGCACTGGCTATCAATGCCCGTGACGAAGCTACCCGTTACGAGCCTTTATACGCAGGAATGAATGCCGGGGCTTTTGCATTATCGAGAAATATCAACTGGAATGCCTATCGCTTTACAGCTATCGTGGTGCCTGGCAGTGGCCCGTCAAAAAGCGGGCAGTCCCTGGATAGTATGGCCATATTCCGCTGTAAACTGGCGGCAGAGCGGTTTAAAAAGGATGTAGCGCCTTTTATTATCGTGTCTGGCGGACATGTACATCCTTACAAGACACCTTACTGTGAGGCAATAGAAATGAAGAAATACCTGACAGGTAAGCTGGGCATACCGGACGGAGCGGTCATCATTGAGCCGCATGCTAGGCATACTACTACTAATATCCGGAATGCAGCGCGCCTGACATACCTCTATAATATGCCCTCTGCCAAGCCAATGCTGATAGTGTCAGATTCCTTCCAATCCCTGGCTATAGAAAAGATGGGCCTTCGTTTTATGAACGAACTGGGTTACCTGCCATATAAAGAACTGGAGCGGGTCAGCAATACGGAAAATGCTATTATCCCCGATCAACGGGCATGGCAGCAGGATCCTGAAGACCCGTTAGATCCTTAAGCCATTGCCTTCCTTTCATGATCCTGGTTACCATCATTGCAGCTACGGTATCGCCGGTAGCGTTGAGGATGGTAGCCAGGGGATCTACCAGTGTACCGACAATCATTACCGCGGGTAGGGCGTCTACAGGAAAGCCGTAAACAGACATGACCAGCAGCTCCCCGATATACCCGCCATTGGGAATGCCTCCTTCCACTATACTCACTATAACCGTTACCCCTAATGCCAGCAGTACTGTATCAACTCCGCTGAGCGGGCGGCCATACATGGCAAAGACAACACCTATTTTAACGATAGAAGATATACTGGAACCATCTTTATGCAGGGTGGCACCAAGTGGGATCACCACATTCCCGATATGCGACGGGATACCCATTTTAGGGGCTGCATCGAGATTGGCAGGAATTGTGGCGATGCTACTGCAGGAACCCAGCGCCGTAAAGGTAGGCACCAGGTTATTTTTCCAGTAGAGTTTCACCCCGGGAATGCCACCGGCCAGGAAAGCATAGATACTGAAAAGTACGATGAAATAGAAGATGCCAAAGCCATAGTACACAGCCATAGAACTGGCATAGGTACCAAATAGCTGTGGC
Source organism: Chitinophaga tropicalis (assembly GCF_009758205.1). Classification (GTDB taxonomy): domain Bacteria; phylum Bacteroidota; class Bacteroidia; order Chitinophagales; family Chitinophagaceae; genus Chitinophaga; species Chitinophaga tropicalis. The sequence goes on along the minus strand of NZ_WRXN01000012.1, from coordinate 207,735 downwards.
CCCAGCGTGCCCACCTGGTAGGCAAAGTAAGCGCCTAAACCAATAGGGGCCAGGTACATGATAAGGATAAGCAGCTTTTTCATCACCTCATTACCCGAAACAAGAAAACCCCTGAAGGCTTTTGCCCCCGGACCGGCCTTGAGTGCGGCAAATCCTACAAGAGCAGAGAAGATGATGAAAGGCAGCATATTTCTGCGCGATAGTAACTCAGAGAACTCGCCCGTTGTGAGCAGGCGGGTGATCTGTTCTCCCACACTGACCTTTTCTGCTGCCGTCATAGCAGCCGGCCCGGTAGTAACCGCCTGCAGCGGAAATATCCAGATAGTCACAATAGTAAGGAAAGCAGCTACCAGTACAGTACCCAGGAATACCAGACCCATTACAGAAATAACACGTCCCAGCTGCTGACCGGGATCAACATTGGCAATGGCAGAGGAAATGGAAAAGAATACAAGAGGGATCACCGCTGTAAACAGCAGGTTCAGGAAAATATCCCCTACAGGCTTGATCACTTCCACTTTCTGACCGTATATCAGACCGAGGATACTGCCTATGATAATGCCTGCCAGCAGTAACAGCAGTTCGCTGTAATTTTTGAGTAATGTGCGCATACAGGTCAAATATATATATTTTTCAGAGGGGGACAGCCTTCCTGAAAACTGCTCAGGAAACGGCGGATCTTCTTACATTAGTGATCAGATCAAGCGTTCATTCAGATGATTGAGATTTTCGACAATATCCGGAAACTGTACAACTTCAGTCCTCCCTGCCCTGAACTGGCAGACTATATCGAATTTTTCTCAGAATCATCACCTGAAGCAACTGCCCTGCATGCAGTTAATACCTCCTTCAGCGTAACAATGTTCCCAAGCTGGACACCTACCATCTGGATCAATTTAGGCTCTCCCTACCAGGTAATAAATGGAAAGGATTGCCATACGATCACTCCTTCTGATGATATACTCATTCTAAGGGATTCTATGGTGACCCGCTACAATCAGCCTTCAGATTATATATTCACTGTTAAGTTCTTTCCCGGAGGACTGGAACGTATCCTGGGGATCACACAGGTAAAATTTATTGGCCAGGTAATACCATTAAAGCACATTATGCCTCCGGCGCTTATCCAAAGTGTTAAAGCAGCAGGTTCATTTGAAGAGCGGATGGAATTATTACAGCAATTCTTCCTGTTCAGTTATGTCCGGCAGAAAAAGAAGGACCATTATATCCGGCTGGTCAGAGACAGCATTGATCTGTACAGTGGTAACCTGCAATATAACACCAGTGAAACGGCAGAGAAGATGTTTGTTACCTCTAAAACCATCAACCGTTATTTCAACAATATTGTTGGTATCAGTCCCCGGAAATACTTTTCCATTCTGCGGGCAAGAACGGCATTATCTGCTTATCTGGCAGATAAGAAAAACTTTGTTTCCGGTGATTATGGTTACTATGATATGAGCCACTTTTACAGGGAAATGGTGAAGTTTACCGGTCAACGGATGGATGGCCTCCGTTAAAATGTCCGTTTTTTACCTACCGCATTCTCTTCCTCCTTTCTACTTTTGGTTAAAAGAATCTCTGATGAAAATTGTCCTTCTGACCTTTATTGCTTTTGCCAGTTGTATACCTGTTGTCCGTTCACAGCAGAAGATCATTCCCTGTGCCTGTCCGGTTGAGATAGACAGTAGTTTTAAAACCCGCTGTGGTTACCTGGTTGTACCTGAAAACAGGAAAAAGAATAACGGGAAAACTATTCAGCTGCCGTTTATTGTTGTTGAGAGTAAAAATCCCAATAAAAAGAAGGCCCCGCTGTTGTTCATGTCTGGTGGTCCGGGAGGTAGTTCGTTGGGATGGGCCAGGGGGGCTGCAAAAAGCAATATTATCAATGACAGGGATTGCATTGCTTTTGGACAAAGAGGTACTGATTATGCCCTGCCTAACCTCAATAGCCCGGAACTGGACAGTGCCATTAAAATGTCTTACAGGAAGAACCTCAATAAGGACAGTATGGTGATTGAAGGTGTAAAACGTTACAGGAAAAGCCTGGAGGCCAGGGGTATTGATCTTTCAGGCTATAATACCGACGAAACTGTAACAGATGTTCATGACCTGCTCGTCAGTCTGCAGATCGACTCTGTTAATCTCTATGGCATTTCTTACAGCGGTGGTCTTATGCTGGCTGTTTTACAGCGGGACCCTTCCCGCATCCGGTCTTTAATACTGGATTCCCCGTTACCCAACTTTGTGCCTATTGATGAAGATGAGCCTGCCAATTTCAATGAAGCGCTGTCATTGCTGTTCAGTCGTTGTGAAAGAGATTCTGTGGATAAGGTCCTATATGGTAATCTTAAAGAGAGATTCCGGGGATACTTTACCTCCATTGAAGGAAAAAAGTTTTCTATTCCTTACGTGGAAAGCGGTACAACAGATACCCTGAATATTCAGTACACGAGGAATGATCTACTGGATATTGTCCAGAACTATCTTTCAGGTCAGCCGGAGAAAGCACCATTTGTTATTACAGAGCTTATCAGCGGGCGCCATTATGATTACGTAAAACAATTGCTGGATGACCTGTTCCGTTATGGCCGGGGCCCGTCCGGAATGCGGATATCTGTTTATTGCGCAGACCAGGCGGTATATAACAATGAGACCGTTATGCAGCAGCTTTATAATGCTTATCCCTACATGAAGGGGTATCATATCAATGACGTTTATAAGGCCATGTGTGATTGCTGGGCATCGCCTCCCATCAAAGCTGCTACAAAGCAACCTTTTTATTCAAACAGGCCGGCGCTGCTGGCTGATGGGGAAATGGACAATGCCTGCAGGCCTCTTTATATTGATAGGGTACATCATTATATGCCCAACAGCCAGCGGCTTTTATTCACAAACCGGGGCCATGGAGTAGGGGGCCGGGATTTCCAGTATTTTATGAGGATGTTCCTGGATGATCCATATAAGAAGATCGTATCAGACCATAAGGACATTATTACATATTAAGTCTCAAAGTACTCGTATTTGTCTTTTATAGCTGGCCGTAGGTCAGCTTTTTTTCTTAAAAAAAACCTAAATAATCCTCTCTTCAAAAAATTTAATTGTAAAATTGACAATTATCACTAACTTGTGCCCAGCGTTAGAAAAACATAACTGTACCTAAATCACATTCCACTGATTATGAATAGACTAGGCGGCATTGACTATGTTATTTTCATTATTTATTTCCTGGTAGTAGCATCTTACGGCTACTGGATCTATCTGAGGAAGAAGAAGGAGACCATGAGCACGAAGGATTTTTTCCTGGCAGAAGGTTCCCTTACGTGGTGGGCTATTGGTGCCTCTTTAATAGCCTCCAACATTTCAGCAGAACAATTTATCGGGATGAGTGGAAACGGCTTTACTGTGGGGATCGCGGTATCTGCCTATGAGTGGATAGCAGCGGTAGCGCTGATCATTGTTGCTGTCTGGTTTATGCCCGTATACCTGAAGAATAAGATCTACACGATGCCGCAGTTCCTGGAAACGCGGTATAACAAGACGGTAGCGCTGATCATGGCTATTTTCTGGCTGTTCCTGTATGTTTTTGTGAATCTTACTTCCATCCTGTTCCTGGGTGCGCTGGCCATCAATAACCTGATAGGTAATGGTAACTTCCACCTTGTGATGATAGGGTTGGCAGCATTTGCGCTGATCATCACGCTGGGAGGTATGAAGGTGATAGGTTATACGGATGTGATACAGGTACTGGTGCTGATCATTGGTGGATTGGCCACTACCTGGCTGGCGCTGACTATGGTGAGCGAGCATTTCGGACTGGGAAAAGATGCGCTGGCAGGCTTTAAGGCCCTGATGACAAATTCTCCTGATCACTTCAAAATGATACTGGATAAACCGGGACCTGGGGCTTCGCAGGAGTACATTAACCGCTACCTGATGCTGCCTGGTATCACTATTTATTTTGCCGGGCAATGGATCATTAACCTGAACTACTGGGGTTGTAACCAATATATCACGCAAAGAGCACTGGGTGCTAATCTGCAGACTGCCCGTAACGGGATCCTGTTTGCCGGCTTCCTGAAACTGATGATGCCTGTTATCGTGATGTTGCCGGGTATAGCAGCTTATGTACTGTATAAGAATGGTGCTTTACAGCAGGAAATGGCGCCTGGGAATGTGTTCAATCCTGACAACGCCTATTCCGCCGTGCTGACGTTCCTGCCCGAGGGCCTGAAAGGTCTTTCTCTTGCTGCTTTAACAGCTGCGATAGTAGCTTCTCTGGCAGGAAAGGCCAACAGTATCTCTACGATCTTTACACTGGACATTTATAAACGTTATATAGACAAAGAAGCGGACGAGAAGAAGCTGGTATGGACAGGCCGCATAGCTATATTCGGCGCTATGCTGGTAGCTATAGCCTTTACCTGGAATGACCTGCTGGGTATAGGTGGAGAGGGTGGTTTCACCTTCATCCAGAAATATACCGGGTTTATCAGTCCGGGGGTATTTGCCATGTTCCTGCTGGGTATGTTCTGGAAACGTACCACCGGAACAGCAGCTGTAGCTGGTATTGTTACCGGTTTCCTGCTGTCTGTTGTATTCAATAACTATGCTCCCCGCTGGTTTGGAACTGAAACATGGCTGTATACTGCCTTTATTAATAATAAGGGCGTTTACGAGATACCTTTCCAGATCTGCATGGGATGGGCATTCTTCTTCACTTTACTGGTGATGGTGGGATTGAGCCTTGCGGGACCTAAAGTGAATCCAAAAGCATTTGTACTGGATAAAGCTATGTTCAGGCTGCAGCCTGCCACCATTATCATGATAGTGGCTACCCTGCTTATCCTGAGCGCATTGTATGTGAGGTTCTGGTAAGAAAAAGAGTTTCTGCGAGCTGCATGCATACTACACAGTAATTTTTGCCGCATGCGGCCGATTCAATAACGTGAACTATGATCGCCGAAGGTCGAAGTCATTCGACCTTCTTGCTTTTTGCCACATATTGAGATAGCTTTGTGCCGCACATTTCAACAGGGGCATCGCAGGTGGCCCTGCTATCAAAAATAATAGTATGAAAAAGGCATTTATTTTCGACATGAACGGCACTATGATTGACGATATGGAATATCATGTGCATGGCTGGTACAACATCCTGAATGAGGACCTGGGCGCCGGAATGACCCGCGATGCTGTAAAAAAGGAGATGTACGGTAAGAACAGTGAGGTATTGGTCCGTATTTTCGGAGAGGGCAGGTTTACAGAGGAAGAGATGAACACTTTATCACTCGAAAAGGAGCGCCGTTACCAGGCGGCCTATCGTCCTCACCTAAAGCTCATACCTGGGTTGCAGGAGTTCCTGGAGAAAGCCAGGCAGATGAATATTCCTATGGCTATAGGTACGGCGGCTATCCCGTTTAACGTAGATTTTGCTCTCGATAACCTGGATGTACGTAAATATTTCAGCTCTATTGTTACTGCAGATGATGTGGTGGCCAGCAAACCTGATCCTGAGGTGTTCCTGAAAGCTGCAGAAGAGCTGGGCGCTGCTCCTGCTGATTGTATCGTTTTTGAAGACGCTCCCAAAGGAGTGGAAGCGGCTGCCAATGCAGGGATGAAAGCGGTAGTGATCACTACTATGCATACCAGGGAAGAGTTCAGCCAGTATGATAATATCATAACTTTTATACAGGATTATACAGATTTCTCTCCCGAAAGCCTATAAGCCAGCCGGAGACTGGCTCTCTTATCTCAAAAAAGATCGCTTTTGCCGAAGGCAAAAGCGATCTTTTTTGAGTAATTTCCGGCTCTGTATAGCAGCAACTCCAACACTCTTTGATCAATTCTTATCCCTGTACAGCAGCAAATTGACCAGTATCCACACTCTCGAAAAATAATTGTTATTTTGACATTTAATTACCTATCTTGTGTATGAAAACAATTAGTCTGTTAAGTAAAAACTGGCAATATCAACGGGGAGTTTTATATTAGCGGAATTAAATACCAGGAAAGTATGACACGTTATTCCCGGCAAACCCGCATGCTGGTAGCTGTAGACTGTATTATTTTCGGATTTGACGGACAGGATCTCAAGCTTTTATTGATTAAACGTGGTTTTGAACCGGAGAAGGGAAAATGGAGCCTGATGGGTGGTTTCGTACAGCCGGATGAAAGTCTGGAAGACGCGGCAGCCCGTACACTGACTAAGCTGACAGGATTAGACGGAGTGTACATGGAGCAACTGACTGCTTTTGGCAGCCCCCGGAGGGACCCAATGGAGAGGACCTTGTCTGTAGCTTATTTTGCACTGATAGATATCAATCAGTACAAACAGCAGATCACGGACGAGTTCAAAGCTGAGTGGTTTCCTTTAAAAGATGCGCCAAAGCTGATCTTTGACCATGCTGACATGGTGACAGAAGCCCAGGCAAGATTGCGTTATAAGGCCGCCATCCATCCTCTGTTGTTCGAGTTGCTACCGGCTAAGTTCACGATCCCTCAGTTACAGATCCTGTTCGAGGCAGTTTATGATGCAGGCTTTGACAAAAGAAATTTTAGCAGGAAAGTATTATCCACGGGTTTACTGATTAAACAAAAAGAAAAGGAGAGGGCTACTTCCAAAAGGGGGGCATTCTATTACAAGCTGGATAAAAGAAAGTACAGCGCCAAATTCCACGCCTTCCTCAATTTTGTTTCCGATCCGGGAAATCTGAAATGATCACTCTGATATGATAATCACTGTACCCAGTGATGCTCATATCAGCATTTTTTTGTCCGGTCAAATAATTGTCCATCTGACAATAAAGAACAGGAATTATTATTAATCACTAAATACGAGTTCAGGGGCCGGTCAGACAGGGGCTTATGGTAAAGGTGGCAACACCCTGTAAGCAGCCCGGTTGTAGTCAGGCCCGCAAATGTTGTGTACGTTATGGAAAATTCATTTGTAATTGGTGTTGACTTTGGCACCGACTCAGTGCGTTCACTTGTGGTAAACACCCGCACCGGGGAAGAAGCAGGCAGCGCAGTCCATCTTTATTCCCGCTGGCAGAAAGGCCTGTATTGCGATCCCTCCGTGCAGCAATACCGCCAACATCCCCTGGATTACCTGGAAGGGCTTGAAAAAAGCATTAAGGGAGCACTGGCGCAATGCCCTCCGGGCACAGCAGCGCTGGTAAAAGGTATTTCTGTGGATACTACCGGTTCCACACCTGGTCCGGTAGATGAAACAGGTACCCCGCTGGCATTATTACCGGGATTTGAGAACAATCCCAATGCCATGTTCGTATTATGGAAAGATCATACCGCCAATACAGAAGCAGCACTGATCAACGAGGTGGCCCACGCAAACAGTACCGACTATACAAAGTATTGCGGAGGTATTTACAGCAGCGAATGGTTCTGGGCAAAGATCCTGCATGTAATACAGGAAGACGCGGCCATCAGGGAAAAGGCGGTTTCCTGGGTAGAGCATTGCGACTGGGTGCCAGCGGTATTGACCGGCAACAAAAGCCTTGGCACCCTGTTGCGCAGCAGGTGCGCGGCTGGTCACAAAGCTATGTGGCATGAGTCATGGAACGGCCTGCCGCCCAAAGACTTCCTGGAGAAACTGAATCCGCTGTTAGGTAAATACGACCAGACATATAAAGACACCGTAGAAGCCACTATACCCGCAGGCACCATCAGCAGCGAATGGGCTGAGCGCCTGGGATTACCTGCAGACGTGGTAATAGGCACCGGCGCATTTGACGCTCACATGGGCGCCGTGGGCGGCGGCATCAGGTCCTATTCCCTCTGTAAAGTGATAGGCACCAGCACCTGCGATATCCTGGTTGCTCCCATGGAAGAAGCAGGACACCTGTTTGTGAAAGGTATCTGCGGACAGGTAGACGGTTCTGTAATACCAGGTATGCTGGGACTGGAAGCAGGGCAGTCTGCCTATGGCGACGTATTCGCCTGGCTTCGCCGCCTTATCATGGGCCCTTTATATACTTTACTGCCGGAAGAAACAGATAAACTGGCACAGGTGGAAGGCAAACTGTTAGGACATCTCTCCCAGCAGGCGCAACAGCTGCCTCTGAGGGACAATGATCCGCTGGCGCTGGACTGGTTTAACGGTCGCCGTACACCGGACGCTAACCACACGCTTAAAAGCACCATCACCGGCCTTCACCTGGGTATTGACGCAGCAGAGATGTTCAAGGCACTGGTAGAAGCTACAGCCTTCGGTGCTCAGCATATTGCAGAGCGCTTCGTACAGGAAGGAGTGCCTATTAACGAGGTGATTGCCCTGGGCGGTGTAGCCAAGAAATCAGCTTACGCCATGCAGGTACTTGCAGATGTGATGAACAGGCCTATCAAAATAGTCAACAGCGAGAACGCCTGTGCACTGGGAGCAGCAATGTTCGCAGCTGTAGCAGCAGGTGTTTACAAAGATATAGCGGCTGCACAGGAAGCCATGTCCTCCGGCTTCGAAACAGTATGGCACCCGCGTGCTGAGAATGTGCCTTACTACGCTAAACGCTATGCGAGGTTCAAGGAATTAGGAGCATTCACTGAAAAATTATATGTATGAGCTATCAGGCAATAAAAGAGCAGGCTTATGAAGCCAATATGCAGCTGCCGGCGCTCGGACTTGTACTGTTCACGTTCGGGAACGTGAGCGTGGCAGACCACAGCAAAGGAGTATTTGCCATCAAACCCAGCGGCGTACCGTATGCTGAGCTGTCGCCGGAGAAAATGGTGATCGTTGACTTTGACGCAAAGACCGTTGAAGGCACCGGCCGCCCATCTTCAGATACCAAGACTCACGCCGTATTATACAAACACTGGCCTGAAATAGGTGGCATTGTACATACACATTCCACCTACGCCACTGCCTGGGCACAGGCGCAGAGGGATATTCCCATCTTTGGCACCACCCATGCAGATCACCTGACAGTAGACGTACCCTGCGCTCCTCCTATGAGCGACGAAATGATAAAGGGAAATTATGAGCATGAGACAGGTTTCCAGATCATGAACTACATGAAGGAAAAAGGTCTCTCATACAAAGACGTGGAAATGATCCTGGTAGGTAATCACGCTCCCTTTACCTGGGGTAAGACAGCTCATAAGGCTGTTTATAATGCGGCAGTTCTGGAAGAAGTGGCAAAGATGGCTTTCCTGACAGAAAACATCAATGCCCAGGCGCCACGTTTAAAAGATTCTCTCATACGTAAACACTTTGAGCGTAAACACGGACCGGATGCTTATTATGGTCAATAGCTCATCACATAAAAAATCCAACAGCAAATGATACAGTTGAAGCAATTAGAAGCCTGGTTCATTACCGGTAGCCAGCATCTTTATGGAGAAGAAACATTACAGCAGGTAGCTGTACATGCACAGCAGATTGCCCAATCGCTGGATAATGAAGGAAGCATCCCCGTGCGGATCGTGTTTAAACCTGTGGTAAAAACTCCGGACGAGATCTACCAGATCTGCCAGGAAGCGAATAACGCCAAAAATTGTATAGGTATAATAGCATGGATGCACACATTCTCTCCTGCCAAAATGTGGATCAGGGGCCTGAAAGTGCTGCAGCGCCCATTACTGCACCTGCATACACAGTTTAACAGGGATATTCCCTGGGGTGCAATAGATATGGACTTTATGAACCTGAACCAGTCAGCACATGGCGACAGGGAATTTGGTTTCATGATGTCCCGTATGCGTATGGACCGTAAAGTAGTGGCCGGCCACTGGCAGGACCCCGAGGTAGTAGGAGAGATAGGCGTATGGCTGCGTGCTGCTGCTGGCTGGTTTGACTGGCAGGGTGCACGTTTTGCAAGGATCGGAGATAACATGCGCCAGGTAGCGGTAACTGAAGGTGATAAAGTAGAAGCTGAATTACAGTTCGGTTATTCCGTGAACGGATATGGTATCGGTGACCTGGTGAAATTCATCAAACAGGTAAGCGACAGCTCCATAGATAAACTGGTGACTGAGTATGCAGACGCTTATAAAGTGACTTCCGGCCTGCTGAAGGGCGGTGCCCAGCATAATTCCCTGAGAGAGGCTGCTCGTATAGAAATAGGTCTGCGCGCATTCCTGGAAGACGGTAACTTCAAAGGCTTTACAGATACATTCGAAGACCTGCATGGCATGGAACAGCTGCCAGGTATAGCTGTACAGCGACTGATGGCTGACGGTTACGGCTTTGGCGGTGAGGGCGACTGGAAAACAGCTGCACTGGTAAGGGCTATGAAAGTTATGGGTAGCGGTTTACCGGGAGGTAACTCTTTCATGGAAGATTATACCTATCACTTTGATCCGTCCAACAGGCTGGTACTGGGAGCTCACATGCTGGAGATCTGTTCTTCCATTGCAGATGGTAAAGCTTCCTGCGAGATCCACCCACTGGGCATAGGCGGTAAGGCTGACCCTGTGAGACTGGTATTTAACGTAGCTGCAGGACCGGCTATCAATGCTTCTGTTATTGATATGGGCAACCGTTTTCGTCTGCTGGTAAATGATGTGGAAGCTGTAAAACCAGAACATGACCTGCCTAAACTGCCGGTAGCAAGGGTATTGTGGAAACCGCTGCCAGACATGCGTACAGGTTGTGCTGCATGGATACAGGCAGGTGGTGCGCACCATACATGTTATAGCCAGAACCTGTCAGCAGCGCATATGCAGGACTTTGCGGATATGGCGGGTATCGAATATGTGCGTATAGCAAAAGACACCAACCTTTACCAGTTCAGGAATGAGTTAAGGTGGAACGATGCTTTTTACCTGATGAAAGGGTTTAAATAATATTCAAGATAAGGCTGTCTCAGCCGATGATGACGTGGAGTAAAACGCCGTCCCGTTTTAGACGGGATGGCCTTTTTTTTATAACGTCTGCCAGTTCATCACCAATTCTGTTACCAGTTTTTGCCCTATAGGCCATTCTCCCAGTTTAGAGGCTGCATTGATATGTCCTATTTCACCCGCGTTTACGAAGCGGCTGCCCCAGGCATCGGCAAAAGATTGCGCCCGCTGCAAAGAGGCAAATTCGTCGTTAGTGCTGGATACAACAATACTTTTAAAAGGTAACGGCTCCAGTGGGATAGGCGTAAAGCCTGTAGCAGCTTCCGGGAACCCTGGCCGTTCTGCATCAGCAGGTGCAACCAGTAATGCGCCTCTTATCTGCTGTTGCGTTTGCCTGGCCCAGTGTACCAGGGCTATACAACCCAGGCTGTGCGCGGCAATTACTACATCAGGGCCGGCTTCGGTAACGGCTTCCTCAATTGTTTGTACCCAGTCCTTTAAAGCAGGTGCATCCCAGTTTTGCTGTTCAATTCGTTTGAAGCCCGGCAGTTTTTCCCATATAGTTTGCCAGTGCTCCGGCCCGGACCCATATAATCCGGGTACAGTTAATACATTCGCTTCCATAAAGTAATAATAGTCTTTACCCTTCCTTTAGCAGATAGATGAAGTAAGTTGGCAATTGATGCTAACAATATACAGAAAAATCGCTTTTCACGCTGTTAAATAACTATCCGTTAATAAAACGCAGATTTCTCCTGATGCCTGCATATTTCGATCGTTTCATGGGGGACTGCCGGAATATCTTCTTAAACTCCTCTTCAGTAAGCTCTTCCCACTGTTTAGTGGTGAAATTCAGTATCTCCGGAACAGGGGTGAATTCCGGTGTCTTATTTGGTTTTGAGAACCTGTTCCACGGACAAACATCCTGGCACACATCACAGCCAAACATCCAGTTATCAAACTTTCCCTGCATATTCTCAGGGATAAGCATTTCCTTCAGCTCTATAGTGAAATAGGAAATACATTTGCTGCCATCCACTACCCCGGGCTGCACCAGCGCACCTGTAGGGCAGGCATCCAGGCAACGCGTACACGATCCGCAATGATCAGTTACCGGCCCGTCGTATTCCAGTACCAGGTCTGTAATAAGAGTAGCTATAAAAAAGAAGGAACCCGCCTGCTTATGAATGATCATCCCATTCTTCCCTAACCATCCCAGTCCGCTGCGCTGCGCCCAGCTTCTTTCCAGTACCGGGGCGGAATCCACAAACCCTCTTCCGCTTATTTCACCCATGGTTTCCTGCATACGCGCCAGCAGGGTATTAAGTTTGGCCCTGATCACCTCATGGTAATCCTGTCCGTAGGCATATTTGGATATTTTGGGAGCGTCCGGCTGCTGTTGCTGTTCAGGGTAATAGTTCAATAGCAGGGTAATGACAGACTGTGCGTTATCTACCAACTTACGCGGGTCAATACGCTTGTCAAAGTGATTCTCCATATAATGCATGGAACCGTGCATGCCTTTGTTAAGCCATTTCTCCAGCCGGCGGGCATCATCGTCCAGTTGCACGGCATGTGCTATGCCGCAATGGTCAAAGCCCAGATCTGCCGCCTGCTTCCTGATAAAGGCTGTATATGTTGCACTCATGTTCATATGGTAATGCGAAATTACATAAATAGATTTTTTTCACGCTTTCGGCAGCCTCTTTTTAAAAAGCAGGGCTACTTCCCCCTACTTAAAATCAACTTTCACCTTTAACTCAAACTGATTTTTAAGCAACTTTCTCCCTAAAGAACTGATTGATATGTATTTTCATTACCTTCATATATAAATATCAATCCTATCACCTTTATGCGCAAATCTATTGTATCCCCCCTGATTGTCATGGCTTGTGGCCTGCTTTCCCTCACGGCATATTCCCAGAATAAAAAGATAAAGTTTGGGAAAGTTGATCCGGAAGAATTCAGCAAAGTAACTGACACCAGCGCTCATGCTGTGATATTGTCAGACATAGGGACATCCGAATTTGAAGTACAGCGTGACCATTTCGAAGTGACCTTCAAACGTCACAAAAGAATTAAGATCGTTGACAAGAACGGCTATGACGCCGCTACTGTGGAAATACCATTGTATATATCCGGGCAGGAAGAAGAACGTCTTCAGAACCTGAAAGCCGTAGCTTATAATATGGAAAACGGCCAGGTCGTTGAAACGAAGATGGAAAGCAAAAGCATTTTCACTGACAAACTGGATAAGAATCACATATCCAAAAAATTCACCTTACCGGCAGTGAAGGAAGGTACAATTATCGAATATAGCTATTCGGTAACATCTCCCTTCTATTTCAACCTGCAACCCTGGCATTTCCAGGGAGAATATCCCTGCCTGTTCAGTGAGTATACGGTAACCATTCCTGAGATCTACGAATTTGTATTTCTGCAGCAGGATATTAATAAACTAACCACGGTTAAAAAATCGGCAGACCGCAGGAGCTTCAATCTCACCTACGAACCAAATGGTAATGCCGGACGGTCCGAAAATCTGAATGTGACGCTTGGACTATCAACCTATCAGTGGACGGCTCAAAATCTTCCAGCATTAAAACTGGAAAACTATACCACAACATTACGGAATCACGTTTCCAAGATAGAATTCCAGCTTTCAGCTATCAAATATCCCAACTCGCCCGTAAGACCTGTCATGGGTACCTGGCCCAAGCTGTATGAAGATCTGAATAAAGACGAAGAATTCGGCGCCGACCTGGATAAGAACAACGGCTACCTGGGAGATGTGGTGAAAGAACTTACTGCAGGCCTGACCTCAGATACAGCCAAAGCCCGCCGTATCTATAACTATGTAAGGAACAACTTTACCTGTACCAGCCATTCCGGTTTGTATCTGACCAAATCCCTGAAATCTGTCTTTACATCACATAACGGTAATGAAGCTGATCTGAACCTCCTGCTGATAGCTATGCTGCGCAGAGCTAACCTGCAGGCAGCCCCGATCATTCTCAGCACCCGCGATCACGGACGTGCCAATCCATTGTATCCTATTCTTAACCGTTTCAATTATACCATTGCCTGTATTACTTCAGACACCCTGACCTATTTCCTGGATGCTTCAAGGCCATACCTGGGTTTCGGGCGACTGGACATTTCCTGTTATAACGGGCATGCACGTGTCCTGATGCCGGAAGTGCCAGCCATCAGCTTTGAGGCAGATGAGCATGTAGAACAAAAAAGCACATTCGTAATGCTGTCACTGGATAATGGTGTGCTGAAAGGATCTTTCCAGCAAAGCCCTTCCTATATTGAATCCTGCGTAACAAGAAGTAAAATAAAGGATAAAGGCAAAGAAGAATATTTCAAAGCAATAGCAAAAGAATTTGGTGCGGAAACTGTATTGAAGAATACAGAAATTGAAAAGCTGGAAGACTATGAAGAAGGGGTGACGCTCAAATATGATTTTGAAATTGCGTCTGACGATGCCAATGTATTGTATATCAGTCCCATGTTCTACGAAGCTACCCGTACCAATCCCTTCAAATCCATGAAGCGGACTTACCCGGTAGAAATGCCCTGCCTGATGGATGAGACCTATACAATGAACATGGTGCTCCCCGAAGGTTACCAGGTAGAGGAGCTGCCAAAATCATCTATGGTGAAGTTCAATGAAACGGAAGGAGTATTCCAGTACCTTATCCAGCACAGCGAAAATACCATTCAGTTCCGCTGTCGCCTGAAACTGAACAAAGCCACATTTGCGCCGGACGAATATGACTCCCTGCGGGAGTTTTTTGACATGGTGGTAAAGAAACAGGCAGAACAGATCGTATTGAAGAAAAAAGCTTAACAGTATCCCCTATATGAAATCAAAACTGATTCATTATTTGCTTGGCAGCATCTGTATGCTCCTTTCCCTTCCGCCGGCATTTGCCGGCGATCCGGATTATTCTGCCGCAAAAATACCGGAGAAGCTGAAGAAGAACGCCCACGTGGTAAAGCGCATGGAAGAAGTGGAAGTGAAGATCTACAACCCGGGAGAGGTTAAACTGACAAAACATTACGTTATCACCATACTGGATGCAAAAGGAGAAAGCGATGCACGACTGGTGGAATACTATGACAAGCTGATGGAGATCCGTTCCATCAAAGGTGCGTTGTACGATGCTGCAGGCAACCAGGTCAAAAAACTGAAGCAAAGTGATATACAGGACCTCAGCGCAGTAGATGATGCTTCCCTGATGACAGATGCCCGGATAAAACGGCATCAGTTCTATGAAACGCTTTATCCTCATACGGTCGAGTATGAAGTGGAAATGAAGATAAATCATACCTTCTATCTGCCAAACTGGATACCCCAGGAAGGAGAGGAATTTGCAGTAGAACAAAGCCGTCTTGTAGTAAACACCCCGGATGATTATACGCTGCGGCATCGCAGCTACAACTATAAAGGCGAGCCCCTTGTCGTAACAGAAAAGGGCACACGTACCTACACCTGGGAAATAAAAGACCTGGAAGCCTTGCCTGATGAAGAGTATGCGCCGGAATGGGATAAACGTTCCGTAATGGTCAGACTGGCGCCGGCCAGCTTCGAAATGCAGCGTTATAAAGGAACGATGAATACCTGGGAAGAATATGGGAACTTTATATACGCCCTCAACAAGGGAAAGGATGAATTGCCGGATAATATTAAGCAGACTGTTCACCAGCTGACAGATGGGTTAAGCCGGGAACAAAAGATCGATAAGCTGTACCGCTATCTGCAGGAACATACCCGTTATATCAGCATACAGCTGGGAATAGGTGGCTGGCAGACCTTCGATGCAGCTTATGTGGCCAGCAAAGGATATGGCGATTGTAAAGCGCTTTCCAACTATATGTGTGCCATGCTGAAAGAGGCCGGCGTTAAGGCCTCCTGTGTACTGGTACGTGCAGGAGATGGATTGAGTATGCGGGATGAAGCATTTCCCAGCACACAGTTTAACCACGTTATTGTCTGTGCGCCGGGTGAGAAAGATACTACCTGGCTGGAATGTACCAGCAGTTACCTGCCTGCCGGTTACCTGAGCGGATTTACTGCCAACAGGGCGGTATTGATGCTTAATGAGAAAGGCAGTAAACTGCTGCATACGCCAACATTAACTATAGAGCAAAACCTTCAGGTCCGGCAGATAGATGCAAAGGTGACAGAAGGAGGCGATGTGATCATGAAAGCAAGTACGTATTATACCGGTCTGCAACAGGATGATCTGCGGCAAATGCTGCATAGCCTGACCAAAGAGAAGATGCTGGATGTAATGAAACAGGGATTGCAGTTATCCAGTTATGATGTGAATGGTTTTGGCTGTAAAGAAACGTCTGGTGGAATACCTGGCATCAATGAACAACTGGAGATCAATGCGCATAACTATGCTTCCATGACGGGTAAACGTATGTTCCTGGCTCCCAACCTGCTGAATAAAACAGCAAGCCGTATAGATCCGGTTGAACAGCGCCGGGCCGATATCAGCCTCGTGTTTCCCTACAGGGATATAGATACAGTAAGGATCAACGTTCCCGAAGGGTATGTACCGGAATCATTACCGGCGCCGGTAACATTGAATAGTCCTTTCGGTGCTTATACTGCTAAAGTAAGTATGGAAGGAAATATCCTGACATATATACGTGCTGTTGAGAGAAAAGGAGGAACATATCCCGCCGCTCAGTTCCCCGAACTGGAAACTTTCATGAATGCCATTTATAAAGCCGACAGGGCGAAAGTTGTACTCGTCAAAAAGTGAAAAAATTACAGTCCGGTACCGGTTTACCTGTTAAAAGAGCAGTCCGGTACCGGAATTACTGCCAAATTGCCCCGATTTATAACCTTGGAGTAAGTTTTGTTGTTCTCCATATAACGTTCTTAGACACGTAAAAAGGAGAAAACAAACTGTATATGAATCTGAATAATTTCACCATTAAATCGCAGGAAATACTGCAACAGGCACAGCAGCTGGCATTTAACAACCAGCAGCAGGCCATAGAGACCGGGCACCTTCTCAAAGCCCTTCTTGCGGATGAGGACAGTGCAATAGACTATTTACTTAAAAAGAATAATGTTAATACCTCTTTTCTGTCGTCCCGTCTGGACGATCAGATACGCAAATACCCGCGCATAACCTCCGGCGAAGCCGGCCAGGTATTAAGCCGCGATGCCAATAATGCCATGTTAAGGGCAGGCTCCAGCATAAAGGAATTTAAAGACGAATTTGTAAGTGTTGAACACCTGCTCCTGGGTATACTGGGTGGAAGTGACGACACTGCCAAATTGCTGAAAGATGCCGGCCTGACTGAAAAAGGATTAAAGGCAGCCATCACAGAACTGAGGAAAGGCAGCACTGTCAATTCTCAGACTGCCGATACCCAGTACAATTCACTGCAGAAATACGCCAAAAACCTGAATGACCTGGCCCGCGAAGGTAAGCTAGACCCGGTAATAGGCCGTGACGAGGAGATCCGCAGAACCCTGCATATCCTGTCCCGCCGTTCCAAGAACAACCCTATCCTGGTAGGTGAGCCCGGTGTCGGTAAAACCGCCATCGTGGAAGGCCTGGCACACAGGATCATTAACGGGGACGTTCCTGAAAACCTCCGCTCCAAAACCATCTACGCCCTGGACATGGGGGCGCTCATGGCAGGCGCAAAATACAGGGGGGAATTTGAAGAACGCCTGAAGGCTGTGATCAAGGAAGTGACCGAAAGCGACGGTCAGCTCATCCTCTTTATAGACGAAATTCATACCCTGGTAGGCGCAGGTGCTATGGAAGGCGCTATGGATGCTGCCAATATCCTGAAGCCAGCCCTGGCACGTGGTGAGCTGAGAGCTATCGGCGCCACCACTCTGAATGAATACCAGAAATATTTTGAGAAAGATAAAGCCCTGGAACGCCGCTTCCAGAAAGTAATGGTGGACGAACCAAGCGTGGAAGACGCTATTTCCATCCTCCGCGGACTGAAAGAACGCTACGAAAGTCATCACCATGTACTGATCAAAGATGAGGCTATCATCGCCGCGGTAGAACTCTCTAACCGCTACATTACAGACCGTTTCCTGCCGGATAAGGCGATTGACCTGATAGATGAAAGCGCCGCTAAATTAAGGCTGGAAATGAACTCCATGCCGGAAGAACTGGATGAACTGGAACGGAGGATACGTCAGCTGGAAATTGAAAGGGAAGCCATTAAACGTGAGAATGACGAAGATAAACTGCGTGAGCTGAATGAAGAGATTGCAAAACTGGGAGAACAGCGCAGCACCTTCAAAGCAAAATGGCAGGCAGAAAAAGAGATAGTAGACAAGGTGCAGAACGCCAAAGCCTCTATCGAAAATCTGAAACTGGAAGCAGAACAGGCAGAACGTAACGGTGACTATGGCCGCGTGGCTGAGATCCGTTATGGTAACGTGAAAGAGCAGGAAGAACTGGTAGCACGGTATACGGCTGAACTGAACGAAATGTCTGCCGATCATAAACGCCTGCTGAAAGAAGAAGTAGATGCAGAAGATATTGCGGAAAATGTGGCTAAAGCAACAGGTATCCCGGTATCACGTATGCTGCAGAGCGAAAGGGAAAAGCTGCTTCACCTGGAAGAAGAGCTGCATAGACGTGTAGTAGGACAGGAAGAAGCCATCATAGCTGTTTCTGACGCTATCCGCAGAAGCCGTGCAGGCCTCCAGGACCCTAAACGTCCTATCGGTTCATTCATCTTCCTGGGTACTACCGGCGTTGGTAAAACAGAGCTGGCCAAGGCATTGGCAGAATACCTGTTTGACGATGATTCTATGATGACCAGGATAGATATGAGCGAATACCAGGAAAAACATTCCGTAAGCAGGTTGATAGGCGCCCCTCCGGGATATGTAGGATACGATGAAGGCGGACAGCTTACCGAAGCGGTAAGGCGTAAGCCCTACTCTGTAGTATTGCTGGACGAAATAGAAAAAGCGCATCCTGATACATTTAACATTTTGTTACAGGTACTGGATGATGGACGGTTAACCGATAATAAGGGCCGTGTGGTGAACTTTAAGAACACCATTATCATTATGACCAGCAATATGGGTAGCCAGATCATACAGGAGAATTTTGAGAAGATAGATGAAAATAACAGGGAAACGATAGTAGATGCTACCAAGGAAGAAGTGATGCAGTTGTTGAAACAGACAATCAGGCCGGAATTCCTGAACCGTGTGGATGAAGTGATCATGTTCCAGCCATTATTGAGAGACGAGATAAAAGGTATTATCAATATCCAGTTACAACAGCTGAAAGACCTGGTTGCACAAAATGGCATGATATTGGAATTCTCTGATTATGCATTGGATTACCTGGCTACACAGGGGTATGATCCGCAGTTTGGTGCAAGACCTTTGAAGAGATTGATCCAGAAGGAAATAGTGAATCTGTTGAGTAAGAAGATCCTGGCTGGGGATGTTGATAAGACAAAACCGGTATTGATCGATGTGTTTGATGGAGTAGTAGTGATAAGGAATCAGAATCATACCGTAAGCGTATAAAAGCATATTCAAATACGACGATATACAGTTACGAATACCCGGGTAATTCTTTATCCGGGTTTTTTATTTTGCGTAAGTTGTTTTCGGTGCCCCGCAGCGTAAAAAAGAACTCCCTCAGTTTAAATTCCTTAAATTTGGTACAAACCCGACATTATGATAGGCGACAGAGAAAAAAGATTTATGCAGATAGCAGTAGAGCTTTCCCGTAAGGGAATGGAAAACGGAGAAGGCGGCCCCTTTGGAGCAATAGTAGTAAGAGGAGAGGAGATAGTAGGAGAAGGCTGGAACCAGGTATTGTCTCTCAACGACCCCACTGCTCACGCAGAGGTAATGGCTATCCGCGACGCCTGTTCCCGTCTCGGTACCTTCCAGTTACATGACTGTGAGATCTTCACCTCCTGCGAGCCCTGCCCCATGTGCCTGGGGGCTATTTACTGGGCAAGACCCCAACGCGTATACTTCGCCAACACCAAAGACGATGCTGCAGCTATTGATTTTGACGATTCATTCATCTATCGTGAAATAGCAGTGCCCCATGAAGAGAAAAAGATACCTTTTATTTCTTTCCCTTTCGCTCCTGCAATAGATGTATTCAAAGCCTGGCAGATAAAAGGAGACAGGACCCTCTATTAGTTTTTAACCGGCCGCAGGTCAAAATGCCTTTATGCAAGATGGCTTTTGCCTGAGAAGGCAATAGCCATCTTTTTACAAAATTCCTCCACATCAGACAACACATTTACACTACCTCCTCCTTCACCGTCTGCAAAGCGATCAGACTTCTGTATATCCCTCCTTCAATACCAAGCAACTGATGATGGGTCCCTTCCTCCGCTACTTTCCCTTTATCTATCACAATGATCTTATCAGCCTCTCTGACAGTAGAAAGCCTGTGAGCAATGATAATACTCGTCCGCCCCTGCATAAGATGGTCTAACGCAGACTGTACCAGCAGTTCAGATTCTGAATCCAGCGCAGAGGTAGCCTCGTCAAGAATAAGTATCCTGGGGTTTTTCAGCAATGCCCTTGCAATAGCAATGCGCTGCCGCTGACCGCCGGAAAGCTGAACTCCTCTGTCACCCACCATGGTATCAATACCCTGGTGAAAATACTGTATAAAATCCCACGCATTGGCCCGTCTGGCTGCAGCAATGATCTCATCATCCGTAGCCGCCGGATTACCATATGCAATATTGTCCCTGATAGACGCGGCAAACAGGAATACATCCTGTGGTACCAATGCTATCTGGCTTCTCAGCTCAGAATAGGACATATTCCTGATGTTTCTTCCGCCAAAATAGATATTGCCATTCAGAGGGTCATAAAGCCTCAGCAGCAATGCAGCAATAGTGCTTTTACCAGCACCGCTATGTCCCACCAAAGCTATCTTCTGATTGGCATCCACAGAAAAACTGGCCCCACTCAATACCTGCTGATCAGGACGTGTAGGATAACAGAAAGAAACATTGTTGAAAAGGATCATACCGTCAAGTACTTGTTGCGGCACTACACCGGCAGTATCGGTCAACGGCTCCGGCTCTTCCTCCAGTATCTCAAACAGGTGCCTGGTAGCCCCTAAGCTCTTCTGCATATGTGTGTACGTTTCTGCCAGTTCAGTGATGGAACCGCCTATAAATGCGGCATAAACCACAAAAGATATCAGTGCACCGGCCGATTTCATTTCTCCTGTAGCCACCAGCAATGCGCCCTTCCAGATCACGATCACAATAGCTCCAAAGCTCAGGAACAATAACATGGAAGTAAGCACACCTTTGTATTTCCCGTTCTTTATCCCTATATCAGCGCCTTCCATTACTTTTTTCCGGTAACGTTTCATTTCAAAGAACTCATTGGCAAATGCCTTCACACTCAATATCCCTTGCAGCGTTTCCTCCAGTATATTGTTTGCTTCCGCTATCTTTCCCTGCGCATCCCCGGAAAATTTGCGGATATATTTTCCAAACAGCAGACCTGTACCCAGTATCAGCGGAAATACCAGCAGTATGAACAGGGCAAGTTTCAGAGACGTTGTCAGCAGAAGTGCAAAGGCGCCGGCAAATGTGATCGCGTTGCGGATGAACTCTGCCAGCGTGGTAGCCAGCGTTTCCTGCAGCAGGGAAATATCTGCTGAAATATGGCTGTTCAGTTCTCCTATCTTCCTTCTCATAAAGAAAGACATAGGCAGCCTGATCAGGTGGTTATAGACGTCCTGCCTTAATGCCGACAATGTCCTTTCTGTTACATTAACGAAGAGTGTTACCCGGAAGAAAGATAGTACGGCCTGTCCGCTCAGTACCGCCAGTAACAGCAATCCCACACGATTGATGGCTTCCGGCAGATGATCTTTCGCCCCGTGATCTACCAGCTGCCCCAGCAGGTAGGGTATTGTAAGCCCCGCCAGACTGGACAGGACCAGGAATAACATCCCTGCGGTAAATGATAACCAGTAAGGTTTTATATAGCTGTATAGCCTGAACATTTTCCCGGGCCTGCGTTTCACCATCTGTGTCGATGAAGTGTCTGTCTGCATCTGTTATGCTTGTAAATAAATACTGATTGTTTCGTTTATGCCAATGCTGCTTTCCTGGATGCCCTGGACCTGATGTTAGCGTTGATATTACGTTGCAGGATATCGAGCGCCTGGTTCAATGTAGTCTCTTCAATTGTCAGGGCTGGTAATAGTTTGATCACTTTATCATGCCGGCCAACACACTCCACGATCAGCTTATCCTCAAAGCTTTGCTGTGCTACTTTCTTTGCCAGTAACGGATCTTCGAAGGAAGAAAGATCAATGCCCCACATCAGTCCCCGGCCCCTGATAACAATACGCTCATCTGCTGCCGCCAGTTCTTCTTTCAGAAAACGTTCTATGTAGATTGCCTTTTGTTTCACGGCAGCTTCAAGACCTGTATCACGCCTGAATTCCAGGGCGGCCTTGCCACCAATGAAAGCCAGCTGGTAACCCCTGAAAGTTCCATTATGTTCCCCCGGTTGCCAGATATCCAGTTCCGGTTTTATCAGCAACATAGCCATCGGCAATCCGTATCCGCTGAGCGATTTGGAAAGCACAACAATGTCAGGAACAATACCGGCCTGCTCGAAAGAGAAGAAGTCGCCTGACCTGCCACAACCTATCTGTATATCATCGCTGATAAAGAGTATACCGTGTTTCTCACAGATCTGTTTCAGACTGCGCAGCCATTCTGCTGAAGCAACATTCACACCTCCCTCTGCCTGCACGCTTTCAAGGATAACGGCGGCCGGCTTTTCAATGCCGGAGTGAGTATCTTCCAGCATCATTTCAAAATAGGAGAGACTGTCAAGTCCTGCAGGACCGCCATTCTCAAAAGGCAGGAAGGTCACATTGTGCAGGCCAACCCCGGCCACCTGGCGGTGATACTGGTTGCTGGTCAACGCCAGGCTGCCCTGCGATAATCCGTGATACGCCCCCATGAAGGCAATCACGTTAGAACGTTTGGTATAATTCCTTGCCAGTTTCAGTGCCGCTTCAATAGCATTGGTGCCTGTAGGGCCGCAAAACTGGAATTTATATTGCAAACCTTTTGGCTTCAGCAAGAGATCGTTGAAAGAACTGATAAAATCACCCTTTGCTATGGTGAACATATCCAGTCCCTGCATGATGCTGTCATCAGCCATATAAGCCAGCAGCTGTTGTTTGATATACTCATTGTTATGACCGTAGTTAAGAGCACCGGCCCCCATGAGGAAGTCAATGTATGCGTTGCCATTGTCCGCATACAGGTAAGATCCTTTTGCTTTGTTAAAAACAACGGGAAAGCTCCTGGAATAGCTCCGTACATTAGATTCCATTGTTTCAAATACTTGTGTAGACATATCCGCAGATTGTTTTAAGGGTTAAAAATTTGTAGGTCAGATTGATATTGATTTAGCACGTTGGCCAATGTTATTGCATTTTCATTCTTAATCATCGAAGCGTGATCTCCCGGTACCACTGCCGTTTTAACTTTAGCCGCAAAAGGGCCCCAGCCCAGGGCTTCATCAAATCCCAGCTGCTCCCAATTCTGTTCAGTGGCGCGTACTATCAGCAACGACGCCTTCACTTTACCGGCAACAGTATAACCAATGGAAGTATTGCTTATTAACAGGCGGATAGTACGTTGCGTCAGCTCCGGCAAGCCGCTCTGCAGAATATATTGATGAACGGCATTGAGTACGTAACTGCGCCTTTCAGCCACAGGCAATGTTGCCAGCCTGGCTTTGATGTTCTGTACCCATTGCGGATAAGGTTGCTGCAGCAGGCCATATTCCTCCATGTACTGCACTATGTCATCTACCAGCATTTCCTCGTCTTCATAAGATACACGCCGGGTTGACGGGGCATCCAGTATAATAGCCTGTTCTACCTGTTCATTTACCGCCTCCAGTTGCCTGATCATCTCGTAAAGTACATATGCTCCGAAGGAATGTCCCATTAACCTGTAAGGTCCTTCCGGCTGTATACCTCTGATATGGGCAATATTCCATGCCGCTATTTCTTCCACACTGTTCAGCGGCTGTTCTCCATCAAGCATACCAGGCATGCTGATGCCATATACAGGCCCAATAGCTTCCAACCTGGAGGCTACGTTATCATACCAGTCAACAACCCCATCGCCGCCGGGAATAATGAACAATGGTCTGTCTGCAGCATTACCGCCCAGTGTTATTACATGCTTTTCGTCTGAAAGGACCGGCTTTGAGATGCTGTCCAGCAAAGCGGCCTGAGTGGCGATAGTCTTATGTGTCATGATATCATTCAGCCGTATATCATGCCCGGCTTTTCTGATACGTGAAAGCAGGCGTACTGCTGCGAGAGAATGACCTCCTGCTTCAAAGAAGTTATGATGAATGCCTGGCTCTTTTGTACCAAGTAGTTCCTGCCATATTCCACTGAGCCACTGTTCGGTAGCTGTTACCGGCGCTACATAGGACGTACCGGAGAGTGATACTGACTCAGGTTCCGGCAATGCTTTACGGTTTACCTTCCCGTTAGCAGTAAGTGGAAGCTCTTTCATTTCCATAATGGCAGTGGGTATCATATATTCAGGTAAACGGCTTCTCAACATGCTCAATATCTGCTCTCTGCTGATATTTTCTTTCATTACCAGGTAAGCAGCCAGGTATTTGTTGTTAGTACTATCCTGGCGCGGCAATACAATTCCCTGCAGCACCATACCGCTTTCCTGCAATACACGCTCTATTTCTCCCGGCTCTGTCCTGTAACCCCGGATCTTCACCTGGTCATCAGTACGGCCCATAAAGAGTATATTGCCTTCCGGCAGCCATCGGGCCTGGTCTCCGGTTTTATATACCCTTGCGGCCGGATTAACGCTGAAAGGGTCCTGTATAAATTTAGCTGCACTAAGTTCCGGCTGGTTCCAGTAGCCTCTTGCTACTCCACCGCCGCCAATCCATAATTCTCCTGCTACACCGGGCGGAACAAGGTTCCCTGCCTGATCTGTAATATAGGCTGCTGCTCCGGTCATGGGTGTGCCAATAGGTATGCCCACGCTTGCCACATGATCAACCGCCCTGTACATACACTTACCGATCGTAGTTTCCGTAGGCCCGTAGTGGTTGTATACCACACAACTACTGCCCGATGCGGCTATCGTATCAATTACATCCTGCTGAAGGGCCTCGCCACCAAAGATGAGCAGCTTTTCCGGCAACAACAGCATGTCTCCGGCGCTTAACGCTTTCCAGTGAGAAGGCACTATTTTCAGGCAATCTATCCTGTTACTTTGGAAATAATCACGTAAAAGCTCTGCATCTGTGATCCTCTCTGCTGAAATAATATGCAGAACGGCGCCAGCGGCCAGCGCGCCGAAAAGTACCGTATTGCCAAGGTCAGTTGCAATAGTAGGTACCAGTGCAAACGAACGGCAATCTTCAGAATTGCACCGTTGATGAAGACCATGAAGATAATCAGCCAGATGCCTATGCTCTATCATTACTCCTTTAGGCCTGCCGGTAGAACCGGAAGTGTAGATTACGTAGGTCAGGTGTTCCGGCCGACTATAATCCAGCTCAATCATTTCCGGATCCGCGTTTATAATATGCCAGTCCTCACGGAGATCGAGGTATGTGGCAATGCCGGCCGACTGTAACTTATATTGCAGATGACGGTCTGCAAGCACTATACTGCTGCCGGTATCTTCAAGTATGTAGGAGATCCTCTCTTCAGGAAAAGCCGGATCAATTGGAACATATGCTCCGCCAGCTTTCAGTATGCCGAGTATGCCCACTATCATCTCAATACCTCTTTCCATACACAACGGCACAGGTACGTCATGCTTTACTCCTTTCTTTATAAGGAACTGTGCCAGTATACCTGCACGTTCATCCAGTTCTTTATAAGTCAGTTGCTGCCCTTCATATACCACCGCCGGGGCATCAGGCTGCGTTGTAGCATGTGAAAGGAATTGTTCTATAATTGTTTTTGATGGCTTCCCGGCAAGATGGACAGACTGCCAGCTGAATTGATGCAATAACTCCTGTTTCTCTTCCTGACCCAGCATATAAAGTGCTCCTACCTCCTGTGAAGGCAACGTAACAACAGACCATAATAATTGCTCAAAATGCTTCGCCATACGTTGGATGGTAGCTGGCGAAAAGAGATCGCTGCAATAAACTATATTCAGATCAATACCATCTTCAGATGCAGACCACATAAAATTGATATCGAATTTGGAAGTGGTATATTCCAGTTCTCCCGGAGATACCTGCAGGTCTCCCAGCCGGAATGCAGTATCATCTACATCCTCAGATACAAACATTGCCTGGAATAAAGGGCTCCTGCTCATATCACGGTCTTTCACCACCAGTTCTACCACTTTCTCAAAGGGAAGGTACTGATGTTCATAACTTTCCAGCAGGGTAGATCTTACCTGTTGCAGAAGTTCTGTGAAAGGAATATTCCCTTTTACCTCGCTTCTCAGTGCAAGTGTATTCACAAAGAAGCCAATAAGATGTTCTGTTTCCTGTTGCTGTCTTCCGGCAACCACTGTGCCTACGCAGATATCTTCCTGGCCGCTGTAACGGAACAGTAAGACTTTATAGGCCGCCAGCAGGGTCATGTACAGCGTTACGCCTTCCTTCGCACTTAGCTGCTGTAACCTGTCCATTAACAGCGCATCTATACGATGATGTACTATAGCCCCCGCATTGCTCTGTATAACGGGACGTTCATAATCTGTCTGTATTTGCAGAGGTGCTGTGCCGGACAGTTTTTCAGCCCAGTAAGATTGTTGGGATTGCAGGAATTTGCCACTCACATTGGCCCGTTGCCAGATGGCATAATCTGCATATTGCAATGGTAAGGGGGGCAAAGATGCTGCCTGCTCATATAGTGTGCTTAGCTCGCGCACCAGTATACCGGCTGACCAGCCGTCGGACGCAATATGATGCATCACCATTACCAGCACTGTTTCATCCTCATTTACAATGGCAACGCCTGCGCGTAGCAGATAATCAGCAGAAAGATCAAAAGGACGGCTAATAAATGCCTGTATATTAGCCGGCATAATATCCTGAAGCGCCCATTGTTCATACCCCCTGATCACCTGGTACGGCACTCCGTCTTCGGCAATGATGGACGTTCTCAGTATTTCATGCCGCGCTATAATATTCCGCAATGCCTGTTCCAGCGCCTCCCGGTCCAGCCAGCCTTTCAGCCGTAATACGGATGGCATGTGGTAATGGAGGCTTCCCTCCAGCTGATCAATAAACCACAGCCGTTCCTGGCTGTATGATAAAGGTATCTGCCGAGGGCGTGGCATAGCGCTGATTGCGGGGAGTTTTGCACTGAGGTCCTTCTCATTGATAATGGCCGCCAGTTCGGCAATGGTAGGATAGAGGAACAATGATCCTATAGATAACTCCGCACTTATTTCTTCGCGCATAGCTGCCACCAGCCGGATGGCAAGCAGGGAGTGGCCTCCCAGATCAAAGAAGTTATCGTGAATGCCTATATGCTCCAGCTTCAGCAGGCGTGCCCAGACGGAAGCAAGGATCTCTTCAGTTTTGTTACGGGGAGGAGTATGGGTGGAAACAACTTCATTACTTACCCCGGAAAACAGCAGTTGCTTCTTATCTACTTTACCATTAGCCGTCAGTGGCAGCTGTGCTATCTCAACCAGTGTACCAGGTACCATATATGCCGGCACCTGCTCCCGCAGGAAAGCCAGTATACCTTCACGATTGAATGTCTCATCCGGTACAATCCATGCTACCAGTTTCTTCTGACCATTATCGTCAGGAATTGCCAGTACCACAGCCTGTTTTACCTGCGCATATTTCTGCAAGGCGGCTTCTACTTCTCCCAGCTCTATACGATACCCGCGTACCTTAACCTGGTCATCCCTGCGGGTAATATATTCGATATTGCCATCCGGCAGCCAGCGGGCAATATCGCCCGTACGGTATAATTTTTCCAGGGGATCGCTGCTGAAAGGATGGCTGATAAATTTCTCTGCCGTCAGCTCCGGTTCGCCACAATACCCTCTGGCAACACCGCTTCCGCCCAGGTACAATTCTCCGGCAACACCCACCGGCACCGGCTGTAACCGGCTGTTCAACACGTAAGCAGTACAATTGCTCATCGGCACACCTATCGGAACATTGGAGGAGAACGGGTTATCATTGATGAGATAACTAAGCGAAAAAGTAGTGTTCTCTGTAGGACCATAAATATTGCTGAAAGCTATCTGCGGATAATAGCGGTGAAACTTCTCCGCATGTTGTGCAGACATTTTTTCTCCTCCCACCAATATAGTGGTTAACCCCTCAAATACTGTAATATCAACATCTACCAGCTGGTTAAACCAGCCTGTTGTCATAAACATCTTGTTCACGCCTCCTGCAACCAGTGTTCTTTTCAGCACGCTTATATCCATCAGGTCATTTTCTTCACTCAATACCAACCGGCCGCCATTGAGCAACATCCCCCAGTATTCAAAGGTTGTTGCATCGAAGGAAAGTGATCCGGCTGACAATACCGCATCTTCATGGGTAAACTCCGTATAACCGGGACGGTATATCAGGCTAACTACATTACGATGTGTTACCAGCACGCCCTTAGGTTTGCCTGTAGAACCTGACGTATACATGATATATGCCAGCTGCTCCGGTTCCAGCTCGGGTAAGCCAGTCTCTTCAGCAATCAATACTGCTAGCTCTTCTTTACAGATAATCTCCGGGATAACAGCCAGTTCCTCTTTCATGCTATCCCTGAATGCAGCATCCGTGATGATCATACGGTTACCTGCATCTTCCAGCATGAAACGGATACGTTCCCATGGATGTGAAGGATCAATGGGTACATAAGCGCCTCCTGCTTTAAGAATAGCAATGATCACCACCATCATCTCCAGACTCCGTTCCATGCATACCGGCACCAGCGTTTCACTGCTTACGCCTTTTTTATGCAGGTAATGAGCCAGCTTGCCGGACTGTTCATCCAGCGACCTGTAGGTTATTTCCTTTCGGCCACAGGTCACAGCTATTGCATCCGGCCGCTGCTGCACCTGTTCTCTGAACAGGCTGATAATATTTGCATGCTCCGGATATGGACGGGATGTTTGGTTGAATTCATGCAGGAGACGCTTTGATTCCTCTTCCGTAACAGGGAGCAGGTCCCCGGTTTTGTTGTAACCTGAAGAAATGATCTGTAGCAGCACCTGTCTGAAATGGCCTGCTATCTGTTTGATATAAGTTGCCTCCAGGATGGCTTCATTATAAATGAAAAGTACCTGTATCTGTTCTGCTGCGCCAACAATTACGCATAACGGATAATTGGAGTGTTCTTTGATCTCAACATGGTCTACCCGGAAGGCTCCTGCCACTGCCGCTTCCTCTTCCGCCTGCGGATAGTTCTCGAAGACAAGGATACTGTCAAACAGATCTCCTCCAATGCCGGCCCATTGCTGAATGGTATTGAGCGACAGGTAGCCATATTCCCGGCATTGTATCTGGCCCTGTTGCAGCTGTTGTAACCAATCTGTAATATTCATTTCATCTGTTACAGTCGTAAACAATGGCAATGTATTAATGTACATTCCCACCCGCCTTTCCACCAAAGGAAGCTGCTCCGGCCTGCCGGATACTGTAACGCCATATGTAATGTCATCCTGACCTGTATAGTAATGCAACAGGTACGCCCATACACCCTGTACCAGCGTATTGATGGTGATTCCATGTACACTTGCAAATGCTGCTGCCTTACTGCTATTCTCCCGGTCCAGGGTAAGCAGCTCTTCATTAAAATGTCCTGATCCTTTTGTCCGGTCTGTTGTAGCATATATGAACGGTAACAGCGTTCCTGCCGTGATTCCGTTCATGTATTGCCGCCAATGTTGCTCGGCAGCGTTTTCATCCTGTAATGAAATGAAGCGTATATAATCTTCATAGGTATCTGTTTCTATGTTGTGCACCGTTCCGCCCGCCGCCAGCTGTTTATAGCACGCTGTAAACTCCTCCATCAGTACCGATACTGACCATCCGTCCAGCAGTATGTGGTGATAGGTCCATACCATAACATAATTGTACGCATCTGTCTGTAACAGTGCCACACGCATCAATGGCGGCGTTTTGAAATCAATTCCCTTTGCTTTGTCTGTCTCCAGGAAATCATTTATTGCTTCTGTAGTATCACAATTACGGAAGTCCTGCACAGTAAAAGGCAACGTTACTTCATTATATACACATTGCACCGGTATCTCCATCGCTTCATATTCAAATGCAGTACGAAGTATGGTATGCTTCTGTAGTAACAGGAGCCAGGTTTGTCTCAGTATTTCCGGGTCTGCATTGAATACATGACAGGTGAACTGCTCAATGTACGCAGAAGCCTGGTCATCATACAAACCATGGAACAACATGCCTTCCTGTAAAGGGCTCAGGCGATACATAGAAGAGATCCTGGCCTTTTTCTTTGATGTCGGCCGGGCATCGGTGTTCAAAAAACTGATCAGCTCCTGTTTGTTCTGTTTTATAAAACCAGTTACTTCTTCATTTTTCCTGATAGCTGTTATCTGTTCTTCTGTAAGTCTTTTTTTATCGCCCTTCAGGACAAGTTTTTCCCCTTCTACAGTCAGCGAGAAATGCGATTCCTGGAGCCTGTCAACAAATTCTTTAATGCTCATTACTATAAGGTTTATGTTGTATATAGGCTTGCCTGCCACCGGCAGACAAGCTACCTGGTTTTAAAAGCTGAGTATATCTTCAGATTGGTCTTCCGCACTATTCAGGAACTGCTCCATTTTCTCATACGTCACCTGGCCGGACAGGCCATAGTCAGCAGGAGTGAAGACCTGCCCTTGCTTTGCCTGCTTCACACAATGCCTGATCAGTTCCTGGAGATGGTTGATGTAGATAGCAGCGAGAGATTGTACCGTGCTGTCCTCATAGTGGCGGCAGCTGTACGTCCAGTGGAATGTCAGCTCTCCATCCTGTATCATACTGTTGATGGAGATCAGCTCCCTTATCGGAAAATTTCCGCTCACTTCATTACCGGCATATTCATCTGCGGCTGCCAGCAGACTTTCTTCATCACTGATGTTATCAAACTGGCCCAGGTAATTGAACAGGATGTTCCATGGCAGAATGCCCTGTAGTGAAGGTTCTTTGCGTATGTATCTCAATACGCCAAAGCCCGCGCCTTTATCCGGTACCTGACGGAGTTGTTCCTTTACACTGACGATCACCGCGTCTTTTCTCTTCATGTCAAGTAGTACAGGATAAAGAGTAGTGAACCACCCTGTTGTACGGCTTGTATCAACGCCTGGCCACAGGCTTTCCCTTCCATGCCCTTCCAGTCCTATAGTTATCTGCTGATAGCCTGTCCATTCGTGGAGTGTTAGTGCCAATGCAGATAATAAAATATCATTGATCTCTGTATTATATGCCTGTGGTACTTCATGTAGCAAACTACGTGTAACTGTTGTATCCAGGTGTATGCTGAAAGAGGAGGTCTCTTTTGTAAGAAGCATCTGCCCTTCATTACGGTCAACAGGCAATGATCGTGCTGCCTTCATTATGTGCTGCCAGTAAGACAGCTGTGCAAGCAGAGCGGGGGACTGGCCGTATTGTTCCAATGCCGCGTACCATTGGCGGTATGAGCTGGTTTTCTCTGCAAGCACTGCCTCCGTATCTTGCAGAAGCATTTCCAGGTCTTCCAGCAGGATACGCCATGATACACCATCAATGGCAAGATGATGAACAGCTATGAAGAGCCGGTTATGAGATGCCGGTGTGATGATATGTAATATGTTGACCAGCTTCCCTGCTGTAATATCCAGCTGTTGTTGGCCCTGTTCACAGTATTCATTGATGCGGGCTGCTAGTGCTTCCTCCACCACGGTGCTCAGATCAATAGTTACAGGCAGGCATAGTTCTTCGCTATACATCTGTTGCCAGCCTGTTTCCTTTTTTGTATAGGTAAACCGTAGTGCATCATGGTGTAGTATTAGCTGTTGTACGGCAAGGGATACCTGTGCAGGACTGAGCTCTTTGTTTATGCGCAGCAGCATGCTCTGGTTAAAATGACTGAGGTCAGATACTGCTTCCGGTCCTTCTTCAAAGAACCATTGCTGTATTGGAAGCAGGCCTGCAGCCCCGTTCAGTATACCTTGTTCTCCTGCCGCCAGGAATGTTTTCCCCCGGTGTGCAACCAATGCTGCCAGCTGCGCAATGGTTTGGTGTAAGAATACCTCTTTGGGCTGGAAATCATATCCTGCTCGTCTGGCACGGCTTACCAACTGTATGCTGATAATAGAATCGCCTCCCAGCCGGAAGAAATTATCATGAATGCTGATGTTCTCTTTGCCCAGCAGTTCCTGCCAGATACTGGCCAACGCTACTTCAGTCGCATTACGCGGAGCAGTATATTCCGGTGATGGGTCCTGCACTTCCTCCTGTGGCTCAGGCAAAGCCCGGCGGTCTACTTTACCGTTAGCTGTAAGAGGGATAGCTGCAATTTCTACATACACTGCCGGCAACATGTAAGCTGGCAAACGGGACTCCAGGTATTCAACAAGTGTTGTTTTATTAAAAGTGCCGGCAGGCACGATGTAGGCTACCAGTCGTTTAATGCCACGGGCATCCGGCGTGGCCGTCACTACAGCCTGAACAGCCACACCGCTCTGTAATAACACATTTTCTATTTCACCCAGCTCAATACGATACCCGCGGATCTTTACCTGGTCATCTTTTCGTCCAATAAATTCTATATTACCATCCGGCAGCCAGCGTGCCAGATCACCGGTACGGTACAACCGTTCTGCTGCCCTGAAAGGATGAGCAACGAATTTTGCTGCTGTCAATTCCGGCTGACCGAGATACCCCCGTGCCAGCTGACTACCACTTACGCACAGTTCACCCGCAACACCTACCGGCACGGGACGTAAGGCTTTATCCAATATATAGATACGGCTATTGCTGACAGCCTTACCAATCGGAGGTTGTTTGCTACCTGTAGCAGGCAGCATATAGCTGCTCGTTACCACTGTATTCTCAGTAGGGCCGTAGTTGTTAACCAGCCTGAAATTGATACCAGTCAGAGAAACAGGCGGCAGCCGGTCGCCTCCTGTCAGCATGTATTGCAACGGTACATTCCGTCCCTGTAATTCCAGCATGATCTCCTGCACCAGGCCTGTAGCCACAAAGCTGTGTGTAATACCGGCCGAAAGGTACAGGGCTGCTATTGTTTGAGGTGATAGTCTTGCCTCATCATCCAGCAGCCATACAGCAGCTCCGGCGCAGAGATATGGCCATAGCTCCCATCCAAATGCATCGAACCCAATGCTAGCCATGGCGGTAGCTTTGCTGTCAGCATTTACTTCGTAGTAAGCCTTGTGCCATCGTACCAGGTTCACCAGGTTACGATGTTCTAACATCACACCTTTTGGTTTGCCGGTAGAACCGGATGTATATATCACATAAGCCATCTGTTCTTCAGAAACATTCTCCTTTAACGGAGTGTCAGGATAGTTGTCAAATATTTTTTCATCTGCAGGTACAGCCTTATCACCACACAGAGAAGCATATTCAGGCGTAGCTAATACCATCTCACAGCCACTATCAGCTATCATATAGTTAATACGTTCCTTCGGATAGGAGGCGTCTACCGGTACATATGCGGCGCCTGCTTTTAGTATGCCCAGCATACAGGTAACCAGCAGTGGGCTACGTTCCATACACACAGCAATAAGGCTTTCCGCTTTTGCGCCACGGGATAGCAGGAAATGTGCTACCTGGTTAGACTGCTCATCCAGCTGCCGGTAGGAGAGTTGAATATCCCCGCTTACCAATGCAGTCTGCTCATCCTGCAGCAAAGCCTGTTCCCTGAACAGAGCTACCAGTGTAGCAGGAGGCAGGACGGGCTGTTGCAAAGGAGAAACAGGAAACTCTTCCAGCAGCTGATATTGCTCAGCATCTGTCAGCATATTCAATTCTCCCGTCAGCTGTTCCGGATCTTCAGTAACCGATTGTAACAACTGTTCGTAATGTCCTGCCATGCGGGTAATAGTATCTTCCCGGAACAGATCTGTACAATATTCGACATCAAGCGTAAGCCCGTCAGGACTTTCATCCAGTACGAAGGATAGGTCAAACTTTGAGCTGTTATGTACAGCATTGCCTGTAGACAGTTCCATTCCACCCAGGTTAACTTCCGCCGCCTCCGGTGTATTTTGGAGGGAGAACATCACCTGGAACAGCGGAGTTCTGCCCAGATCCCTTTCTACAACAACAGTGTCCACTACTTTTTCAAACGGTGTATCCTGGTGCTGGTAGGCCTGTAATAATGTCTCTTTCAGCTGTTGAAGAAAACCGCTGAAAGAAAGCGTGCTTTCTACATTACTGCGTATGGCCAGGGTGTTTATAAAGTAACCGACTATAGATTCTGTTTCACGTAATTTCCTTCCGGCAACAGGAATGCCTGTGCAGATATCTTCCTGCCTGCTGTACCGGTGTAATAAAACCTTAAACGTAGCCAGCAGGGTCATAAACAGGGTTACTCCATTGTTCTGGCTAACCTGCTTTAACGCCGTAGTAAGTGCCGCATTCAGCCTGAAAACAGCCAATGCGCCTTTAGTGCTTTGCACCGCAGGTCTTCCATAATCAAGCGGCAATTCGAGGGCCGTAACGCCGGAGAGTTGCTTTCTCCAGTATTCCAGCTGGTCTGCCAGTACTTTCCCGCTAATATTGCTGCGTTGCCATGCGGCATAGTCTGCATAACGGAAAGGAGGCTCTTCCAATCTTGGAGCGCGTTTTTCAACATGGGCTGCATACAGCTCTGCAAGCTCTGAAACAATGATAGATTCAGACCACCCATCAGAAGATATATGATGTGTAACAATGATCAGTGTATATTCTTCCGGGGCGCAGGTGACTAGCGCCGCACGCAGCATATAATCGGCAGAGAGATCAAACGGCTTTTGTATAAAGGCGTCTGTTGCATCAGCAGCTATATCTTCCAGTTGCCAGTTTGCAGCATCCTGTATATGCTGCCATGCTGTATTGTCATCGGCACACCAGTATATTACTGTTCTCAACGCCTCATGCCGTTGTACAATATCACGCAAGGCTGCTTCCATGCAGTTAGGGTCAAGCCTGCCTTTCATGTTGATCAGGGAGGGAATGTGATAATGCACACTGCCTTCCAGCCTGTCTATCAGCCAAAGTCTTTCCTGGCTGAAGGAGAGAGGTATTTTTTCTCCCCCAGGTATACGTTGCAGGCCCGATGCCCTGTTCTTTTTCAGGTACTGTAGCAATGCGTCTTTATTATCTCTCAAAGCATCAAGAAGGTCATCACCCACATCGCTATCCTCATCCATTTCTATTATCAGCTGACCATCTTCCAGTAATATCTCCACCCCAAGCGCAGCCGCTTGTTTCAGCAAGGTTTCCATATCTGTTATTCCGGAGGTTTTCATATTTATTATCTCTTTACAGTGCAATGCGTTTACGTTTCCTGGCCTTCTTTTCATCTGTAAATGCAGCCAGCGCTTCAATAGTAGGCAGTTCAAAGAAAGTCCTTACCGGTATTTCCACCTGCAGGGTATCCAGCACCGCAGCTGCAAAACGCATTACCATCAGGGAGTGCATACCCAGTTCAAAAAGGTTCTGGTTTACGCCGATGGTGCTTGTATTCAGTAACTGCTCACAAATGCCGGCAAGTGTTTCCTCCGTTTTATTACGGGGAACGATATATTCACCGGACTGCAGGCCTGCATCCGGTTCAGGCAGCGCTTTCCGGTCTATCTTGCCGTTCGGTGTCAGCGGCATTTCGTCCAGCTCCACCAGCAGGGGGATCATATACTCGGGCAATCTCTCCTTAAGAAAAGCCAGTATCTCTTCTTTCTTCTGTGCCTGTTTCGGTACTATGTAACCCACCAGTGTATCCTTGCGGGCAATCACCACACATTGATGTACCTGTTCATGCGCTTGTAATACGCTTTCTATTTCACCCAGCTCTATACGGTTACCCCTGATCTTCACCTGGTGGTCCATTCTGCCGAGGTATTCAATATTGCCGTCAGGTAACCAGCAGCCAAGATCGCCGGTGCGGTAGGTCCTTATCCCATCCCGGTAAACAAACTTCTCTGCCGTAAGCTCCTCTCTGTTCAGGTAACCACGGCCTACTCCAATACCGGATACAAAGATTTCTCCCGGCACACCCAGCGGACAGGGGTGCTGTACCTGGTCCAGTATCTGTATCTGCAGGTTCTGTATAGGCTTTCCTACAGGAACGTTGCTCACATCAGGCGCTTCCCGCATGAAGTAAAGGGAGATATCGTCCGATGCTTCCGTCGGTCCATAAGCATTCACCACAGGAATGTTTTTATACAGCGGATGGTCGAACCATTGTTTCAATAGCGATGGCATTACAGCTTCTCCTGTAACCAGCAGGTAACGGAGCTGCTGTAATTCAACATCTGTATTTTGTTGCAGCAGTATAGCCAGGTAGGAGGGTACCAGTTCCAGGACATTCACCCTGTCTGCTGCTACCTTGGTGATCAGCGCCACGGGATTCAATATTGTATCTGCAGAATAAATAATGGTGCGTCCAC
Source organism: Chitinophaga tropicalis (assembly GCF_009758205.1). Taxonomy (GTDB): domain Bacteria; phylum Bacteroidota; class Bacteroidia; order Chitinophagales; family Chitinophagaceae; genus Chitinophaga; species Chitinophaga tropicalis. The sequence goes on along the minus strand of NZ_WRXN01000012.1, from coordinate 171,291 downwards.
CGCAAATAAGAGCGGCAAACATCTGCCATACTGAGATGTCGAATGTATAGGACGCCGTGAAAGCTATAGTGGTAGAGGTATCCAGCTGCAGGTCATTTATTTTGGAGAACAGATGGTTCACCATTCCCGCATGTTCTATCATGGCCCCTTTAGGTAATCCTGTGGATCCTGAGGTGAAGATGATATAACAGAGATCGTCTGTTGAAATGATATTGCCGGGAGATGTGACCGGCTGACGGGACAGCTGCCCGTCTTCATCCAGGCTCACAATAGTAAGATTGTCCATGGCAGGCAATTGTTCCCTGCATAGCTGATTTGTCAGTACTACACTGGCTTTTATATCCTCCAGTATGAATCCTGTACGGTCTTTCGGATAATTGGGATCAATAGGTACGTAAGCGCCACCGGCCTTCACAATGCCCAGTATCCCCACAATCATTTCAAGGCTCCTGTCTATAAAGACAGGCACCGGCATATTTGCTCTTACGCCTTTGCTTCCCAGGTAGTGTGCCACCTGGTTGGCGCGTTCATTTAACTCTCTGTAGGTGAATGCAGAGTCTTCAAACTCAATGGCCACTGATTCGGGGTAGGCTGCTGCCTGTTGCTCAAAGAGACCGGCCAGTGTCTGGTTTTCAGGCAATGGTACTACTGGGCCGGCAGAGAGTGTTTTTAATGCCTGCTCTTCTGCACTGGTCAGTAACGTAACACTTCCCAGCTGTTGCTGCCCATTGTCCAGGAACTGTAACAGTACTCTTTCAAAATGTCCAGCCAGCTGACGCATGTATATTTCATCCAGCAGTTCTGTATTATAATTGAAGGTGATCTCCGTCCTTTCTTTTGACAGTGCTACCAGAATATCCAACGGATAGTTTGTCTGTTCCTGCAATTTCACCCCCGTTGCTTTCAGGCTCCACCTGTTTTCTCCTGCTTTCAGCGCCTCACTTACGGGATAGTTGTCAAACACCAGCAGGCTGTCAAACAGATCGCCGGTAATGCCTGTAAGAGCCTGTATCTTGTTCAATGAAGTATGCTCATATTCCCGGGACTGCACCTGTCCTTTCTGGATCTCCCGCAGCCAGTTGCCGATCTCCATATCTTTTTCAAAACGGGTATGCAGCGGTAACGTATTGATGTAAAGACCCGCACGTTGTTCTACATGCTGCAGGCCCGGAGGGCGGCCGGATACAGATACGCCAAATACTATGTCCTGCAAACCGGTATATTTATGCAACAGCAATGCCCACACGCCCTGCATCAGGGTGTTGATCGTTATACCGTAACGCCTGGCTGTTTCAGTTATCTGTTGCGTAATGCGTGTTTCAAGAAGAAGCTGCTGCTCCCGGTATTGGCCAACACCTTTGTTACGGTTGCTGCTGTTTTTAATGAAAGGCAGCAACGTAGCTGTTTCCACTCCTTCCATATAATGGCTCCAATATTCCTGTTCTTTCCACTTGTCACAGCTTTCTATGTAATGTATATAATCGCCGAACCTGTCCTCCGGAGCGGTTATGGGCATGCCACCCTTTACTTCGTATTCATATTGCTGCAACAGTTCTCCAACAATAAGAGAAACAGACCATCCGTCCAGCAACAGGTGATGGAACGACCATAGCATATGATATTTCCTGTCATCCGTCTGTATCAATGTAACACGCATGAGCGGCGGCTGCTCATAGTTGAAGCCTCTTTCACGGTCCTCCTGTATATACGCCTCTATGGCCGCTTCCTGTCTGTCGGGAGTAAGATGACGGTAGTCTACAGTTTCAAAAGGTATTGTTGTCGTTTTGAATACATATTGCACCGGTACCGGCAGGTCTTCGTAATTGAAGCCCGTACGCAGAATGGTATGCCTGGTAAGCAGCTGCTCCCAGCTTCGCTTCAGTGCAGGTACATCAACATCGTAAAGCTCACAGTTGAATTGTTCAATATAGGCGGCAGATTGTTTATCATATAACCCATGGAAAAGCATGCCCTCCTGCAATGGCGTCAGTGGGTATACCGCACTGATGGCCTGAAGCCGGCTCATATTATTCTCTGAGCTGACGGGCCACTCCAGGAATCTATCGAACGCTTTGTAACCGACAGATACAGGCAACCCATAACCCCATGGCGTTGGTACAGAACCCAGACGGCCTAATTGCACACAATGATCTATCAGCAGTTTCAGCTGTTCAATATAAGATGAGCATAACATGGCAGCTGTGTCATCATTAAAATGCTCACTGCTATAGGTCCAGTTAATGTGAAGCTCACCATTCTTTACGGAACTGTTGACAGAGACCAGATGATCTATATGGGATGGATTGTCCTTCCCTTCATAATGAAAACTTATTTCGTACGGGGCTTCCTTCTGAAATACAGGCTCCTGTGCAATAGACTTCAATAAGCTGAAGCCAATTCCATTATCAGGCACATGAAGTAGCTGTTCCTTTATACTTCTGATCAGGCGGCTTTCATCAGTACCTTCCCGGATGCTTAACAACATCGGGTAATGACTGTCCCCATCGCTGTCCAGACCTATTACCACCTCCTGCAATTTACTCCAGCTGCATAGGGTACGGGCCAGCGCCGCCAGCAGTATATCACTCACTTCTGTATGATAAGTGTCCTGTACATCGTTCAGTAATAAGGTAGTAAGGGTTGCATCCAGGTTGACACCGGTATTTTTCAGCTGGCTTACTGTCGTTGCTGTTCTGGTGTCTGCTGGCAATTGCTGCTGGTATTGCAAGACCTGTTGCCAGTAACGCTTCTGTGATAATAATCGCTCGCTTTTTGCATATTCCTCCACGCTTGCAGCCTTTTCTTCATTCGGACGGCGCTCCGCAAGCATGGCCGATAATTTTGCTATTGTCTGATAATAGAATATATCTTTTACCCGCAGGGCAATGCCTGCCTGTTTTGCCCGGCTTACCAGCTGTATGCTCATAATAGAGTCTCCTCCCAGCCTGAAGAAATTATCATGGATACCTATATTCCCTATTCCCAGAAGCTCTTCCCAGATCATTGCCAGCGCAGCTTCAGCTGCATTACGTGGCGCTGCATACAGGTGTCCGGACAGCGGCTCTTCTTCTTTCGGCTCCGGCAATGCCCGCCGGTCAATTTTTCCATTCGCAGTGAGCGGCAATGCAGCTAATACTACGTAACGCGACGGTACCATATATCCCGGTAACCGGCCCTGCAGGAACTGTGTCAATGCTGCTTCGTCAAAGGCGCCTGACGGTACTATATAAGCTACCAGTCGTTTAACGCCGCGGGCATCCGGCGTGGCCGTCACTACAGCCTGAACAGCCACACCGCTCTGTAATAACACATTTTCTATTTCGCCCAGCTCAATACGATACCCGCGGATCTTTACCTGGTCATCTTTTCGTTCAATAAATTCTATATTACCATCCGGCAGCCAGCGTGCCAGATCACCGGTACGGTACAACCGTTCTGCTGCCCTGAAAGGATGAGAAACGAATTTCGCTGCTGTCAATTCCGGCTGACCGAGATACCCCCGTGCCAGCTGACTACCACTTACACACAGTTCACCCGCAACACCTACCGGCACGGGACGTAAGGCTTTATCCAATATATAGATACGGCTATTGCTGACAGCCTTACCAATCGGAGGTTGTTTGCTACCTGTAGCAGGCAGCATATAGCTGCTCGTTACCACTGTATTCTCAGTAGGGCCATAGTTGTTAACCAGCCTGAAATTGATACCAGTCAGAGAAACAGGCGGCAGCCGGTCGCCTCCTGTCAGCATGTATTGCAACGGTACATTCCGTCCCTGTAATTCCAGCATGATCTCCTGCACCAGGCCTGTAGCCACAAAGCTGTGTGTAATACCGGCCGAAAGGTACAGGGCTGCTATTGTTTGAGGTGATAGTCTTGCCTCATCATCCAGCAGCCATACAGCAGCTCCGGCGCAGAGATATGGCCATAGCTCCCATCCAAATGCATCGAACCCAATACTTGCCATGGCGGTAGCTTTGCTGTCAGCATTTACTTCGTAGTAAGCCTTGTGCCATCGTACCAGGTTCACCAGGTTACGATGTTCTGACATCACACCTTTTGGTTTGCCGGTAGAACCGGATGTATATATCACATAAGCCATCTGTTCTTCAGAAACATTCTCCTTTAACGGAGTGTCAGGATAGTTGTCAAATATTTTTTCATCTGCAGGTACAGCCTTATCACCACACAGAGAAGCATATTCAGGCGTAGCTAATACCATCTCACAACCACTATCAGCTATCATATAGTTAATACGTTCCTTCGGATAGGAGGCGTCTACCGGTACATATGCGGCGCCTGCTTTTAGTATGCCCAGCATACAGGTAACCAGCAGTGGGCTACGTTCCATACACACAGCAATAAGGCTTTCCGCTTTTACGCCACGGGATAGCAGGAAATGTGCTACCTGGTTAGACTGCTCATCCAGCTGCCGGTAGGAGAGTTGAATATCCCCGCTTACCAGTGCAGTCTGCTCTTCCTGCAGCAAAGCCTGTTCCCTGAACAGAGACACCAGGGTAGCAGGAGGCAGGACCGGCTGTTGCAAAGGGGAGACAGAAAATGTTTCCCGCACAAGCCTGCTTTCCTCCACCGGCAGTATATCCGTCACTGTTACCTGCTCATCATAATGCAGCAGATAAGCGTTTATTATTTGCCTGAAATAATACAACAGGTCTTCGAGGGTCTTTCCTGAACTCAGCTCCCTGCGTAAGGAATACTGTACAGTGAAAGTATCGCCTGTTGTACTTACTGTACAATCAAGGAAAGTATTGGTCAGCTCATAATCGCTGATAGCAGATTCTTCCGGCGTCAGTGTACCAATACCATCTTTCAGCCTGTCATAAACATGGAAGTTGATAAAGTTGAATATGGTATCGAAATAGGGGTTATTATCAGATGAATGTTCACCCGTGATCTTTGTTATATCGAAAAGACTGGTACGGTCGCGCTCCTTGAGCATTAACAATTTTGCCTCTATACCTTCAAAATAGGACCTCCATGTTTTACTGTTGTCAATATTATATCTTAATGGGATAGTATTAAGGAAACAGCCCAGCAGCTGGTCTGCTTCTTCAATAAGAGGTCTGTTATTGGTCACGAGCCCTACAGTCAGGTCTTCTTCATAAGTAAGCCGGGACAGCGTATACAGATAGGCACCAAGTGCTAATCCCTTGATAGAGATATTATTCCTCCTGGTCTTTTCTCTCAGCAGCGCAACATACTCTTCATCAAACTGGTAGCTGACTACCTGGAACGCAGGCTTGTCACTGAATATTTCCAGCCGTTTGTAATCCGCCAGTTCTTCACTCCAGAAATTCCTGTTGTCATCTATTTTTTTAGCAACCAGGCTTTCTATGATATAGTCTTTATAAGATGATTTCAGCGGAGCAGGGGGCTTTACTGCCTGCTTGTCCACCAGGGCCGTACATAGTGTATACAGTTCTGTATTGAGCGATGCCACGCTCCATCCATCCAGTATCGCATGATGGAACTGGAACACCAGCAGGTTATGATCTTTTACCTGGAATAAGGACGCCCGCCACAACGGAGCATCTTCAATCACAAACGGACGTGTTCTCTCTTCAGACAGATATTGTTCTACTGCAACTTTTACTTCAGGCCCGCTTAGCTGCTGTATATCAAAAACAGGTATATCAATCTGCACAGACTTGTATACTATCTGTATGTCCTGGTCGTTCAGTCCCATTCTAAAGCCCGTTCTCAGCATGCTATGCCTTGCGGCAAGCAGTTTATATGCCTGTCTGACTACAGCAGCATCGAACGTTTTCGGCAGCCTCCCGACAAACTGATCATGATACAATGCCTCTCCAGGGTTCATCAGGGAGATGAACAACATACCACGCTCAATATCACTGACAGGATACAGGTCTTCAATGTTGGCTGTTTCCTTCAGTAATGGCAGCAGGCTTTCTTTCTGTCTTTCCAGGCTTTCATTCACTTCCCTGTAAACCGCTTCCCTCCACGCTGCAGTAGCGGCCTTGTTATCTACTACTCTGGCCAGTTCTTCAAGCGTGGCTGCCTGGTATATTTCAAATACTTTCACTTCCTTATGGAAAAGCTGGTATATCCTGCTGGACACTTTGATCACCCTGATGGAATCTCCTCCCAGTTCAAAGAAATTATCCTGAGTACCTGCTCTTTCCACTCCCAGCAATTCTTGCCAGATGCCTGCCAGGGTAATTTCAGTACCGGTACGGGGGGCTATATATATGACATTTGCAAGTCTTGCAGCATCAGGTTCCGGTAATGCCTTCCTGTTCACCTTCCCGTTAGAAGTTAATGGGATAGCGTCCATCACCACCCAGAGGGAGGGTATCATATGTTCCGGCAGCAGGTTCTTCAGATGACCGATCATTGCTTCCCTGCTATAATTGTTTTCAGGTACGACATAGGCCACCAGCTGCTTATCTCCCGTACCCACTGTTTTTGCAAGCACCACACTGTTGCTCACAAAGCCGCTGCCCTGTATTACATTTTCTATTTCTCCCAGTTCTATCCTGAAGCCACGGATCTTTACCTGGTCGTCAATGCGGCCCTGGTATTCAATGTTACCATCCGGATACCAGCGTGCCAGGTCACCCGTGCGGTACAGCCGTTGGCCTTCCCTGAAAGGACTGGCCAGGAACCTGGCAGCCGTAAGTTCCGGGCGATTGAGATATCCTCTGGCTACCCCGGCTCCGCCAATATAAAGCTCGCCGGTCACCCCTACAGGAGACGGCTTCTGCTCGCTGTCAAGTATATATGCATTCAGTGTAGGAATGGTCCTGCCTATAGGACTGGCGCTGCTGCTCAGATGAGTATCATCCAGTTCAAGGAAAGTCACATGCACGGTTGTTTCCGTTATACCGTACATGTTGATCAGACGGGAAGCCGGGAAACGTTCCTTCCACGGACGAAGCTTGGCTGGGTTCAACGCTTCTCCGCCAAAAATGACATAACGCACAGAAACGCTCTCCGGCTGTGTGGTCAGGTAGTCCTGTAATACGTAGAAAGCTGATGGCGTCTGGTTCAGTACTGTCACTCCTTCGCTGATCAGCAGCTGACCAAAACGGGTAACATCCCTGGCCACATCTTTAGGTACTATTACAACACGGCCGCCATAGAACAACGCGCCATATATCTCCCATACAGAGAAATCAAAACTGAATGAATGGAACATTGTCCATACATCGTTTGAATCAAAATCATAAAGCGGGGTCTCCGTTTCAAAGAGGCGCACTACATTGATATGCTCTATCAGCACACCTTTAGGCCGACCGGTAGAACCGGAGGTATAAATAACATATGCTACATTACCGGGTTTCACGGCTGCATTCACAGGAGTGACCGGTTGTGTGGCAATGCCGGTATCAGTATCTGTTTCTATTACAATATCAAGGCCTGCTGCATGAAGCGCAGCACTGTCTGCACTACTGCTGATAGCCAGCCTGGCGCTGGTGTCTTCCAGCATAAAATGTATACGGTCTTCGGGGTAATCAGGGTCTACAGGCACATATGCGCCTCCGGCTTTAAGTATGCCCAGCATGCAGACTATCATATCCAACCCTTTCCCTATGCAAACAGGCACCAGCGTTTCCTCTCTCACGCCCTTACTTCTCAGGTAATGGGCCAGTTGATTGGAACGTTCTTCCAGCTCACGGTAACTCAGCTTTTGATTGTTATACACCACGGCCGTCAGCTCTGGTGTTCTGGCGGATTGCTCTTCAAAGAGCGTGACAATGGTCTTATCCTGCGGATAGCCAACTGAAGGTCCCTGGAATGCTTCCAGCAACAAATGCTCGTCGTCAGCCGTCAGCATATCGAGCAGGCTCAGTTTAGCTTCCGGCATTGTTGTTACTGCCTTCAGCAGCTGCCCGTAATGCCTTGCCAGCTGCATTGCTGTGGCCGGACTGAAGAGGTCCGTGCAATATTCTACGTTCAGCAGCAGCCCTTCATTCTTTTCTTCGAGTACAAATATGAGGTCGTATTTGGATGTCTCAGGTTCAGTCTCTTCTTCAGTAAGTATGGCGTCTCCCAGCTTTAATGCTTTTTCTTCAGGAGTGTTCTGCAACACCAGCATGACCTGGAACAGCGGACTTCTGCTAAGGTCCCTGGTCTTTACCACAGCGTCCACTATTTTTTCAAATGGCATGTCCTGGTGCTCATATGCTTCCAGCAGTATGGCTTTCACCTGCCGGAGGTATGTGGTAAAGGACAATGTACCTTCTGGCTGGCTGCGTAATGCCAGCGTATTAATGAAAAGCCCGGCAAGCGGTTCGATCTCCTGTTGATTTCTTCCTGCTACGGGTGTACCTACACAGATATCCTGCTGACCGGTATAACGGTGCAGCAATACTTTAAAAGTAGCCAGCAATGTCATGAAAAGCGTAACACCCTGTTGCCTGCTGAATTCATTCAATGTGCCGGCAAGACCATCCTCCAGGTGAATAGTCAGCATAGCTCCCTTTTTGCTTTGTACCAGCGGCCGGGAATAATCTGTCGGCATATTCAGCGGTTCTATACCTGACAATTGCTGTTTCCAGTATTGCATAGCTGTTGCCTGCGCAGTGCTATCCAGGTATGCCCGCTGCCAGACGGCGTAATCAGCATATTGTAATGCAAGCGGCTCAAGTACAGCAGCACGCTTTTCAACGTATGCAGCATAGTATTCAGAAAGTTCATTGATAACAATACCGGATGACCATCCATCAAATGCAATATGATGTACAACAATCACCAGCACGTGATGGGTGGATGAATGGCTGATAAGCGCAGCACGCAACATATGCTCCCTTCCAAGGTCAAAAGGTTTTCCTATAAATGCAGCAATACCGGCCGTATCAATGTTGTCCATTTTCCAGCTGTCTGCTTCAAGTATATACTGGTAGCCTGTGCCATCTGTTTCCCTGATCACTGTTCTCAACACCTCATGCCGGTTAATGACCTGCTGCAATGCCCATGTTATGCCTTCACGGCTCACAGCCCCTTCCAGTTTAAGAATAGTTGGATTGTGATAGTGAGTGCTACCTTCCAGCTTGTCAATGAACCAGAGCCTTTCCTGCCCGAAAGACAGCGGTATCAGTTCCGGTCTGGGTGCTATCCTGGTTACCGGCGGCAGCAGCGATGTTCTTTTCCCGCTAATATCTGCCGCCAGGGATGCGATGTCTGAATGAAGGAAGACGTCCTTCACCTGTAATTCCGCGCCTATCTCCTTACGTATAGCGGCAATGAGACGGATAACCAGTAATGAGTGACCACCTGATTCGAAGAAATTATCATAAATGCCTGCTTGTTTTATACCCAGCAGCCGCTGCCAGATGCCTGCCAGCCGGCTTTCAAGCGCATTACGCGGCGCCACATAGCTGGTAGCGGTGCTGGCCACAGGGTCAGGCAATGCTTTCTTATCTACTTTACCATTGGCAGTAAGCGGTAGTTTATCCAGTATAACAAATACCGGTATCATATATTCCGGCAACCGCTCTTTCAGGTAGGTAACCATGGCGTCTTTATCCACTTCTCCCTGCACTGCCAGGTAACCCACCAGTCGTTTAATGCCCTTATCATCAGATCTTGCTACCACTACAGCCTGTGCAATCTGCGGATATTGCTGCAACGCATGCTCTATCTCGCCCAGCTCTATGCGAAAGCCGCGTATCTTCACCTGGTCGTCCGCGCGACCAATATATTCCATATTACCGTCAGACAGCCACCTTCCAAGGTCGCCCGTACGGTACATTCTTTCACCGGGATAGAAAGGATCTTCAACGAATTTCTCTGCTGTCAGCTCCGGCCTGTTCTGGTATCCACGGGCTACAGCAAGGCCGGCTACACATATTTCACCCGGCACTCCCGGCGCACATAGCTGCATGTTATTATCCAGCACATACATCCTCAGGTTCCGTATAGGCTTGCCTACCGGCACCTGTACCACCTCCGGCGCCTGCTTCATGAAATAGAAGCTCACATCGTCAGATGCTTCCGTAGGCCCGTAGGCATTGACTACCGGTATAAGCCCAAAATGCTCATGTGCAAACCATTGCTCCAGCAGAGAAACCGTTACCGCCTCACCTGTTACCAGCAGGTATTCGAGCATCTTCAGCCTTACATCCGTCTTTTCCTGCAACACCGAAGCAAGATAGGAGGGGACAAGCTGTAAAAGTGTTACGCCATGTTTCTCTACTGTTCTGATAAAAAGATCAGGGCGGTGTATAAGACTTTCCGTATAGATGATGGTCCTGCCACCACATACCAGCGCGTTCACCATCTGCCATACGGAGATATCGAACGTATAGGGCGCGGTAAATGCCAGGACAGTGGATGCGCTCATGCCAAATTCCTCCGTCATGGCCAGCAAATGGTTCAGTAGCCCTGCATGTTCCACCAGTACCCCTTTGGGTTTGCCGGTAGAGCCTGAAGTATATAATACATATGCAAGATGTTCCTGACCTGCAACAGGCTGCAATGAACTGTGCGGTTGCTCCATCAGCACCTGTTCCTCATCGGCCATTATTACAGCTGCTGTTATACCTGCGGGAAGTAATATGCTGCTACGCTGATTGGTGATCACCACCCGGGCTTCTGTTTCCTCCAGTATATAGCGCACCCTTTCTTCCGGGAACTTAGGATCAACCGGCACATATGCCCCTCCGGCTTTCCAGGTGGCCAGCACTGCAATGATCATTTCCGGGCAGCGGTCTATGAACAGGGGTACTTTACTGTTGGCCGTTATCCCCTGGCTACGTAGCAAATGCGCCAGTTGATTGGCTCTTTCATGCAACGTGAGGTAGGAAATGTTCTCATCCTCAAACTGTATAGCCACTGCTTCAGGGTATTGCCGTACCTGTTCCTCAAACAGTGTCACTACTGTTTGATGCGGGGGCAGATCAATCACGGTCCCGGTAGAAAACGCCTGTAGCGTTTGCTTCTCTGCAGCTGTCAGCATGTTCAGGGAGCCTATCTGCTGTGCCGGATCGGCCGTCAGGGATAGTAATAGCTGTTTATAGTGCTCCGCCATATTGGCTACCGTCTCTTCCAGGAAAAGGTCAGTACAGTATTCCACTCCCAGCAACAGTTCTTCTCCTTTGGCCTGTATGGTAAATACCAGGTCAAACTTTGCTGTGTTCTCTTCCACTTCTTCCATATCAACAGAAAGGTTGCCCAGTCTGAATACAGGAATATCGGTTGTATTATGTAATACGAACATCACCTGGAACAGCGGATGACGGCTCAGGTCCCTGGTCCTTACCACAGCGTCCACCACTTTCTCAAACGGCATGTCCTGGTGCTCGTATCCTTCCAGCAATGTATTTTTCACCTGCTGCAGGAAAGTATTGAACGTAGAATTATTTTCCAGGTTACTTCTGACAGCCAGGGTATTGATAAAGAACCCTATGAGGGATTCCACTTCCTGTTGTTTTCTGCCTGCCAGCGGAGTGCCCACACAGATATCATTCTGTCCGCTGTAACGATAAAGTAGCACCTTGAGGGCTGCCAGCAACGTCATGAACGGAGTTACCCCCTCCCTGCGTGAAAGCTCATTTACCCTATCCGTCAGCTCCCTGTCTATAGAAGAGATGAACAGGGCGCCATTATTGCGTTGCACAGCAGGTCTTGCATGGTCTGTCTGAAGATTCAGCGGCTCTATGCCCGACATTTTTTTCATCCAGTAATCCTGCTGGCGTTGCAGCACATCGCCGGTTACATATTTTTTCTGCCAGATGGAATAATCCGCATATTGTATGGTTAGCAGTTGTAACACAGGATGTCTCTCTTCTGCAAATGCAGCATACAGCTCAGACAGTTCTGCGGCCAGTATAGAAACGGACCAGCCGTCTGATGCAATATGGTGCATGGTAATTAGCAATTCGTAAGCATCGCTGTTCAATTGTACCAGTGCCGCACGCATCATGTAGTCAGATGCAAGATTGAAAGGCTGGCTTCCGTAAGCAGAAAGCTCTCCGGCAGAAGCCAGCTCCTGCAAGTGCCATCCGTTAGCCGCTAATACCTGCTGGTAAGCAATACCATCGTCTTCCCTGATAACAGTCCTCAATGCTTCATGACGTTCAATAATATGAAGCAATGCACGCTGCAGGGCATGCCTGTTCAACTGTCCTTTCAGCTTCAGCAGGGTAGAGGTATGATAGTGCAGGCTGCCCTCCAGCTTGTCTATGAACCACAACCTTTCCTGGCTGAATGACAATGGGATGTATAATGGTCTGGATTGTACGCTTATTTCCGGCAACACGGACTTTCCCTGCTGCTGCTCAATAAATACAGCCAGCGTTTCAATAGTATTGTGAGTGAATACGTCCCTTACTGATATTTCTGTGTGCAACTGCTTACGTACAGACGCAATAAGCCGGATAGCCATCAGGGAATGCCCTCCAAGATGGAAGAAGTTCTCCAGGATGCTTATCTGCTCTTTATCAAGCAGCTCCTGCCAGATCTTTGCCAGCTGTAACTCCATATGGGTGCATGGAGCCACATAGACCTCATTGTTTATTCCCGGCTCAGGCAGTGCCTTACGGTCTATCTTTCCACTCGGGGTTAAAGGAAGCTGTGCTATTGCAATGAACAGGGAAGGTATCATATACCCGGGCAAACGTTGTTGCAGGTATTCCAATACCTGCACCCTGTCAAAAGCGCCCTGTGGCACTATATAGGCCGCCAGTTGCTTCTGTCCGTCACTGCCTGCTTTGGCCAGCACCGCTGCCTGGTTTACCAGTGCGCAATCCTGTAATACACTTTCAATCTCTCCCAGCTCTATACGGTAACCACGGATCTTCACCTGGTCATCCATACGGCCTATGTACTCAATGTTGCCGTCTGCCAGCCAGCGGCCAACATCTCCTGTACGGTACAGACGTTCACTATAGGGACTGGTAATAAATTTCTCTGCTGTAAGGTCTGCACGGTTCCAGTAACCACGGGCCAGGTTGGCGCCGCCAATACAGATCTCTCCGGTCACACCTATGGGGCAAAGCCCGCCTCCGGCATCCAGTATATACACCTGTACATTGGCAATAGGTCTGCCTATTACCACCGTATTATCTTTGCGTACAGGGTCGTCTGTAAGCGTTGTACAGACCGTATTCTCCGTAGGTCCGTAAGCGTTGATAAGACGAACGCCTTTTGATTGCAGGTACCTGCCATCCTCCCGGTTAAGAGGCTCTCCGGCAGAAACAATGGTCTTAATAGCACCGGTATGTTCTTTAATGATATGCTGATAGGAAGGAGGCAACGTCACCAGCTCCACTGCATGTGTGTTGATAAGTGCACTGAATCTTTCCTGCGATAATAGGTCCTCCTTCTCCGGCAACACCAGCACTCCTCCGCTTAACAGTGTATTGAATATCTCATAACAGGAGGCGTCAAAACCAAAAGAGGCAAACTGTAACGAGCGCGTACCTCTTTGCAAACGAAGGGCTGTTGCCTGGCTCAATGCCAGGTTCACCACACCTTTATGCTCCAGCATTACGCCTTTGGGCTTACCGGTAGATCCTGAAGTGTAAATAATATAGGCCAGCTGCGAGGGGCTGAGAGCAATACCCGGAGAAGTGACTGCAAACCGGTTGATACGTGAGGCTTCTTCATCCAGAGAGATAACATTCACGCCAGGCGCTCCCGCCAGCTTATGCGCACAGGCGCTGCTGCTTATAACAAGGGTAGCCCCGGTATCCTCCAGTATATAGCTGATACGTTCTTCCGGATAGTCCGGATCAACAGGCACATACACTCCACCTGCTTTCAGTATACCCAGTATACCTGCAATCATTTCAAACGAACGCTCTATGCAGATAGGTATCCTGCTTTCCTTGTTTACTCCCTGTTTACGAAGGTAACGGGCCAGCTGGTTAGAGCGTTCATCCAGTTCCCGGTACGACAGCGTCCTGTCTCTAAATATCAACGCAGTAGCTTCAGGTATCATTTTTACCTGTTCGTCAAACAGGTCCATAATATGTTTATCCCGGGGATAGGCTACAGCTGAATCATTAAATGTTTGCAGCAATTGCTGTTCCTCTGCGGGCGAGAGCATTTGCAGGCCGTTGAGAGATTGAGACGCATCCTCTCCGATAGATTGCAGCAGCTGCTCAAAATGCCCGCCCATACGTTGAATAGTATCGCTGTTGAACAGGTCTGTACAGTATTCCAGTTCGAAACTCAGCTGATCCTGTTTCTCTGTAACGATAACTGTTATATCGAACTTGGAAATATTATGTTCAATTTCTCCCGGAGTTAACATGAGGCCATTCAGCTGCACATCAGTCATATCAGCTGCATCCTGCAACACGAACATTACCTGGAAAAGAGGTGTCCTGCTCAGGTCCCTGTTATCAGTAACCGCTTCCACAATTTTCTCAAACGGCAGGTCCTGGTGCTCATATCCTTCCAGCAGCACTTCTTTCACCTGTTGCAGCAAGGCGCTGAAAGTGCTCCCCGCATCCAGGCGACTGTACAATGGCAAGGTATCAACAAAGAAACCGGCCATGTTCTCCAGTTCCTGTTGCCTTCTGCCTGCAACAGGCGTTCCTATGCAGATATCCTGCTGTCCTGTGTACCGGAACAGCAGCACCTTGAATGCAGCCAGGAGAGTGACAAACAACGTCGTACCTTCTTGCCTGCTCAGCTGGCGTAGCTTTTCAGATACTTCTTTATTTATATTGAAAGCAGTGATAGCTCCCCTTTTACTTTGTATGGCTGGTCTTGGATAATCTGTTGCCAGGTTCAGCGGTTCTATACCAGCCAGTTTTTTCCTCCAGTATTGCTGACCGGCAAGTAACACTTCGGCTGACAGGTAGCTCCTCTGCCATATTGCATAGTCAGCATATTGAAATGGCAGTTCCGCCAGCTTTACAGACGCATTGTTATAGTATGCGGCAAATTCTTTCATGATCAGCGCCATAGACCAGGCATCTGCAGCAATATGATGAACAGTAATAACAAGGGTATATTCATCGTCAGACCGCTTCAGCAGCGCTGCACGCAGCATATGATCTTTCCCGAGATCAAAAGGACGGTAAATAAAACTGTTGATGGCTTCTCCATCAATCACCTCCTCCAGCTGCCAGTTATCCTTAGCCAGCACATGCTGATAACCGGTACCATCCTGTTCGTATACAACAGTTCTTAATATTTCATAACGGTTAACCACCGCCTGTAATGCATATTGTAGTGCATTCCTGTCCGGATGCCCTTTTAATTGCAATACAACAGGAATATGATAATGCTCACTTCCCTCCATTGAATCTATAAACCAGAGACGTTCCTGGCTGAATGACAGCGGTTTTGGCGTGATATGTGGCTGAGCCGTGATCTGCAGACTGCTGCTCTTGTCCTGCTGCTGAATATAGGCCGCCAGTGAAGCAATAGTAGCATAACGGAATAACAGGCGTACTGTAAGACGTGCCTCAAATGTCCTGGATATAACGGCAATCATCCGGATACCCAGAAGTGAATTACCACCCAGTTCAAAGAAATTGTCATGAATGCCCGCTCTTTCCACGTGTAGCAGTTCCTGCCAGATCTCTGCCAGTAATTGTTCTGTTCTATTACGCGGTTCTGCAAATGTATCCGGCATATGCCCGTCTGCAAGCGGGTCCGGCAACGCGCGCTTATCTACTTTCCCGTTAGGTGTGAGTGGCATTTTCTCCAGCTCTACTATCACGGGTATCATATATTCAGGCAGTTTATCTTTCAGATGTATGAGTGCAGTTGCCCTGTCAAAACCTTCCTGGGCCACAACATAGGCCACCAGTTGTTTATGGCCCTTGCCTTCTCTTGCTACTACCACCGCTTCATTTACCAGAGGTAGCTGATGCAGCGCAGCTTCTATCTCGCCCAGCTCAATACGGTATCCGCGTATCTTTACCTGGTCGTCCATACGGCCCAGGTACGCAATGGTGCCGTCCGGTAACCAGTAACCAAGATCTCCCGTTCTGTACATGCGCCATGTTGCATCTGCACTGAACGGATCAGGAATAAACTTCTCTGCTGTCAGCTCCGGCCTGCCAAGATACCCTCGGGATACGCCCACGCCAGCCACACAGATCTCTCCGGCCATACCTGCCGGACATAATTCCATATCCCTGCTCACAATATAAATGCTCATGTTCCGTACAGGCCGGCCCAGTGGCACATTGGTACTCACAGGCGTACTATGCATGATATGATGCGTAATATCGTCAGACGCTTCTGTGGGGCCATAGGCATTCACCACCGGAATACGGCCGTACAGCGGATGAGAGAACCACTGTTGTAACAGGTGCTGGCTCACAGCCTCGCCTGTTACCATAAGGTATTGTAACCTGTTCAGCGATATTGCTGCTTTCTCCTGCAATACCGCTGCCAGGTAAGAAGGTACCAGCTCCAGTATAGTCACATTATCTTCCTCCACAGCGCTTAGCAGCGCCAGGGGCTGGTAAATATGATCATCGTCGTATACAACAGCATGCCCGCCATATATAAGCGCAGCAAACATCTGCCAGACGGAAATATCAAAAGTATAGGATGCCGTAAATGCCAGTACCGTCTCTGCATCTATCTGCAGATCGCCGGTCTTGGCATAAAGATGATTAAGCATACCCCGGTGCTCCACCATTACTCCCTTGGGCTTGCCGGTAGAACCGGAAGTATAGATCACATAAGAAAGGTCCGGTGGAGCAGGATTGCCGGCAGGTACATCTCCCCGGGCCACCATCACTGCATCAGGAAGCTTGTCTGTCAGCAACGTTTCCACATGTTCTCCAAAAAGATGAGAAGTAGCGCTGCTGCAGATAACCACTGTAGCAGTGGTATCTTCCAGCAGGTAGCTGATCCTTTCAGCAGGGTAGGTGGTGTCTATCGGTACATAAGCGCCGCCGGCCTTCCAGATAGCCAGGATAGCCACAAACATATCGATGGAACGCTCCAGGCAGACAGGTACCAGCTTATCTTTGTTAACACCCCTGCTACGCAGGTAATGTGAAAGCCTGTTGGCCTGCATCTCCAGCTGACCATAAGAAAGAGAATCGTTGCGGTGAACTACGGCCATTCGCCGGGGAGCCATGTTTGCCCGGGCAGAGAACAATGCCGGTAATGTATCCTCTGCACCATATGGATCATATGGCGCGGGACTGCTGAAATGGTCAAGCATTTCCTGCTCTTCAGCAGGAATTAGCCTGACCTGTTCTACCGGCATGCCCGGCGTTTCACGAAACTGATGCAAAATGAATAACAGGCGCTTTACCAGCCCTGTAATATCTTCTTTGTCGAAATAGGCTACCTGGTAGTCTATACGTAGTTGTAACGGTTGATGTTTGCCGTAGTCATACCAGAACATTTCCATCGGGAACGGTAAGTACCCGCTGGGAACATTGACCAGTACGGAAGACAGCTCTTCCCCCAGGTCCAGGTGGAAATCAACCGGAGCGAAGTTGACCGCTATCTCTATCAATCCCTCTTCGTCATGTCTCACGTTCAGATGCCTGCTTAAATCTCCTATCAGGTAATTCTGATAGCGGTAATCCTCACGTTGCGATGACAGGACAGATCTGATCAGGTCTGACACCCGGCTGCCGGCTTTGTAACTTCCTGCAAACGGGATAACGCCGGTGAACATACCGGCAATAGTGCGTAATTGCTTATTTCTTCTGCGATGCAGCGGAATGCCGAATACAAAATCTTCCTGGCCGGAAGTTCTTGCATAATAGATCATCATTGCTGCTATGGTCAGCTGTTGGAGATTGGCATTGGTCTCCGCCTGCAGTGCTTCAAGTAAAGCCCTCTCCTCACCGGCAAATTCAAGAATAAAGGTGTCACATTTGCTCTTCATGCCTTCTTCCTCCTTGAATTTCTTTTGGAGCAGCTTTGACGGCAGCTTTTCTATCTTCTTCTTCCAGTACTCGCCTTCCGCAGCATATTCTTCAGAAGCATAGAATGCCGCCGCACGTTTTGCTTCCTCTATGTAAGACGGATAGTTGAAGGTAACCGGCTGGCCGGTTACGAGAGATTTATATTTCTTTGCAATGTATTGCAACACCCCTGAAATACCATACCCGTCCACTATCAGGTGATGGTATCTGAAGTAATACCAGTATTCTTCTTCAGAAATACGGATAAGATAATGATCTGCCAGCATGGTATCCTTCTCTACGAGGAAGGGAGTGGCCATCTTTTCCCGTATCCATTGTGCCACCTGCTCTTTCTTATCCTCCCCATCCGGGAATTCCAGCTCAGTAAGCTCAAACGCAGTATATGCTTCATCAACATAAGCAACAGGTTCTTCATCATGAAGATCGAACCGCATTCTGAGGACGTCGAACATTTCCGGCGCCGAACGTACGGCTTCAATGAACTTTTCTTTGTTAAGATGACCTGTTAATCTTATATATCCTCCCATATTGTAATAGGGGACCTCAGTATTGATAGCCTGGTCTAAATACACATCCTGTTGGGCCGGATGGAGGGGCAAAGTCTGAAGGGGCATAAAAAGCGTGTCTTATAGTTATTTCAGTGGAAAGCGTAAGTATCAGTTGTAGGGTTATCAGTCGGGCATTTCAGAACCGGTCTTTCTTGCAATGGCTTCCCTGTAGTAATAATAGCCTGTTGCAATATCGAAGATGGCCATCCCCATAGGGTTGAACATCACAACAGATGGTGCCGCATATTGCCTCAATGCATCTTTGCAAACAACATCGGCAATAGAAAGCGTATCCTGTTTCTGCAATCCTTTCACTTTGTGCATATTCTCAATATCCGTGTTCTGACGGCATACTTCGTCCCAGTCGTCCACTACAATAGCGCTCATATGGTCTTTCATGTCCACTTTATAGTCGCGCAGGGAAACATTCAGTTGTAATGAACCGTTACGCGGCGCTTTGTCTATATAAGGAGCAGCAGAAACAGTACAGGTCATAAAGATGTCTGCATCAGAATATACCTCTTCCCATGAAGAGGCAATTTCCACAAGGCTCCTGAGCTCAGGATCTACCTGCTCTTTGTCAATACCGGCAATGTCATGAAGGAAGATCTTTTCTATCCTGTTGCCCAGTATAGCGGCAGCCATTTTAAGGTGCATCCTCCCGATTGGCCCAAAGCCGTTTATGCCAATGGTAAGTTTTCTGCCGGAAATGTTGGCTTCAAGATATTTGACTATCATCAGGCCGGATACAGCAGCTGTTCTTACTGCACTGATAAGTGAAGTATTGATGACACAAAGGGGAACACCGCTGTCAGGCTCATTCAATATGGTTACGGAGTTTGCCCGGAGTTTGTTTTTGTAGATATTGTCCGGGAAACTGGCTATCCATTTGATCCCTGCCATCGGCAGGGTACCGCCCAGGTAGGCAGGCATGGCAATGATCCTGTTCTTCGGATCTCCATACCGCAGGTAAGGTTTTATAGGTTGTGAATAATCATTCCTGTCAAGGGCTATGATGGCTTCACTGATCACTCCGGTCAGTTCTTTCCAGTCAAATCCGATTGAGCTGATATCATCAGCATTCAGATAGAGCATATATTATTCTTTAGATGATGAGAATCATTATTGCGCAGAAGCGGCAGGTTGCAGTTTTTCCGCCAGTTGCTCCACCCAGTCTCCGTCGTAAATAGTGTCCAGGTAAGTATGGCCTTTATCGGGAAATATCAGCAGGGATGTAGGTTCATCAGTATGCTGACTGTATTTCACATAGTTTTTGGCAGCCAGGTAAACAGCGCCTGAAGAAGCGCCTGCAAAGATGGCCTGCTCATCCAGGAGTTCGTGGCAGCCTCTGATCAGGTCCAGTTGTGAAACGATCACTACATCATCTATAATGGCATTTTCGATGATAGGAGGCACTTTACTGGCGCCGATACCGGAAATATACCGTTTGCCTCCTTCTTTACTGAAAATGACGGAGCCTTCAACGTCCACTCCAACTACCCTGATCCCGGGTCTTTGTTGTTTCACGCTTTTGGAGATGCCTGTAATCGCGCCGCTGGAGCTTACAGCAATGAAGATATAGTCCAGCTTATCGAAAGAAGAGACGATCTCCTGTCCAAGACCATAGTACCCTTTGTAGTTATTCGGGTCTGCATACTGGTCAGCAATAAAGGCGTTGGTTGTACTGGCATACAGCTCATTTACAGTGTCTATCCTGGTAAGCAGGTAACCGCCGGTATGGTCTCTTTTAGTCACTTTTACAACTCTGTATGAAATCAGGTTGAGCAGCGACTCATAGGCCTTATTGATATTAGGGTCTATAACCGGAATGAATTTCAGGTGTAACCTCTTACAGATTGAAGCTGCAGCTATGGCAAGGTTGCCGGAGCTGGAAGCAATGATAGTAGTTCCCGCATTGATAGCGCCTGATCTGATGCCGTTGTAGATAATGCTGAAGGCCGCCCGGTCTTTTGAGCTGCCTGAGAAATTGTTGTACTCTAATTTGGCAAAGAGATTGGCTTTGTCATTTTCCAGCCGGATCAGGGGTGTTTGTCCAATAAAGGCAGCAAGTTTATTAAGTTCCGTTAACATTTATTCCAGGGTTTAATGGCCTTGAGAAAATAGGGGTGTCTGAATGCTGGTGGTGGCAGCATTTATAAGGGTTTTATTGATCGTTTACGTAATAACTAAAATAAGCTGTTTACCGTGTGGAAATTCGTCCTGTAAAGATGTCTTTGATACGCTAAGCTACTCACCATGCAAAAATCTGCTCTCAAAAAGATCTTCTGAAACTTTAAGCTTCATACATCCCCTCTGATTTCTCAACCGCGCGTAGCGCAAGAAAATATCCCCTCAGAAATTTGCTTTTGCCGGAGGCGAAAGCAAATTCTGAGCAGTTCTTTTTAAATAATTCTGATATGAAACTGGTAACAAAAATAGATAAGCAATGTATACAGAACAATCCCTGTAATAGGTGTTTTTCACATCCCTGAAATTAGGGGGCCTACATGAGACTATGTTCAGTCGCGATCTTTATAATAGCCATCATACTATTTACTTTAAACTTCTTCATCATTTTCTTCCTGTGGCCATCAACCGTATATGCACTGATAAATAACTGCGAAGCAATTTCCTGGGAAGTATTCCCTTGGCCTATCAACGCTAATATCTCCCTCTCCCGGCTGGTAAGCTGAGGCAATTGCAAAACAGACTCAGGGCTTGTACTATTAAGTATCTTCTGCGTACCGGAACAGAAATATATACCACCGCCATATACTTTCCTGACAGCATCCGGTATCTCTTCATTAGGAGTGTTCTTAAGTATATAACCACTGGCGCCATTTGCCAGCGCAGATAATATTACATTCCTGTCATTGCTGTTGCTGAACACTATGATACTTACATGGCTATACTCTTTTTTGATATCAGCACAAAGTGTGACCCCATTTATATCCTGCAGGTTAATATCAAGCAGGATAATATCTGGCTGCGTTTCCTGTAAAGCCTCTAAGGCATCTGTTCCCGATGTCAGTTGCTTCTCCAGTATAATATCCGGGTCATTGGAGAACAGGTTCTTAAGGCCTTCCAGTACAATGGGGTGATCATCAATAGTAATAACGCGAATCATAATTTATGATATTGAACATTAATGGTTATGCCCGTCCTTCCTGTCCGGAGGACGGATCGATATTGTGTCTTGTTACATCGGGTTGTGGTGAGCTCAAACAATAGTTTACATTGCTACAGATTGTCCGGGTTCTCATAATAGAAACAAAAAAGTCCACTTTAATATTTCAAACGTTAAAATGCTTAAACTGGGTCCTCAAAGACATAGCATAGCCATGGCTGGGAACAGCATACTTCTTTTTAACAGGATTTGTGTGACAGGTATCAGATGTCTTAAACCGCGTTAACTCAATGGCTTCTGTACTGCTATCTTTCTTTCGCGGCAGAAGAGGGTGGAACGGGGTAAAGTATTATGCGGCGTAAAATTAATAATTCTATTCTTTTCCAGCTCATCCGGACCAAAAAAAATCACTTTTTTGTCAGATTTAAAGAAAGCAGGATTAAAATATTGCCACAAAAAAGGCCGGCCAACCGGCCAGCCCTGAAATGATTTCCTCTTGTTAGCTGATCAGGCGCCTTTCTTTGCAGCAGGCTTATGACCTTTATGAGCAGCTTTAGCAGTATCAGAAACAGCTTTCTCTGTTTTAGCTTTTTCTTTCTTTGCAGGTTTCTGTGCAGGAGTCTGTGCGAAAGTGATTGCGCTCATGCTCATAAATACAGCCGCTACAATAAGACTTTTCTTGAAGTTCATGATCTTTAGTTTTAGAATGATTGAGAAATCTTGTTATTGTTTCTGATGTAAATTTACGGGCATCAGAGGCCGTTTTCCGGGCGGTTTCGGTGAAAAGGGACGAAGTGTCGTTGAAAAAGGAGAAAGTGAAGTCAGGGTATTTACAGAAGTATCTGTAATGTTTCCTGCATGGCCTGCATGCATAGCTGTTTAAGCGTATCAAAGGTAGTAGCTACGGCAGTTGCCTGGTACTTACCGGTATCCGTTCTTTCCAGGGAGGAAAGCAGCGGTTCCAGCCTTGTCTGCAGGCCTATAAAAGATACGGTGGTCTTCAGGTTATGGGCAGTACTGCGTATACCGGGTATATCATCCGTTTCTATAGCCTGCTTAAGCCGGGAAAGGTCTTCCGGCAGCTGGGTAACAAACTGCTGCAGCATATTCTTTTCAAACTCCTTGTCTCCGCGGGACAGCTGCTGCAGGTATTCAAGCTGCACCAGCTTTTCTTCCTGCACATGTGTATGCCCGTTCAGGTGAGCAAACAGTTCGGGGCTGGCAGCCTTCCCGGTAAATACATGGATAAGCCGGAACAGCTCTTCCTCCCGGATAGGCTTGGCAAGGTATTCATTCATACCCGCCTGCAGGCATCTTTCCCTTTCCCCGGCCATAGCATGGGCTGTCATAGCAATGATAGGTATATTGGACTGCAGCTCCATACGTATCTTCCTGGCCGTGGTATAACCATCCATTTCAGGCATCTGTATATCCATTAATATCAGGTCAAAATGATGATTGCTGAGAGCGGCCAATGCCTCCTGCCCGTTGTTCACCAGCTGGAAGTGAAACTTCCTGTTGGTAAGCAGGTGACGTAACAGATGCTGGTTCATGCGGTTATCTTCCGCTACCAGCAGCCGTATGTCCGTTTCATGTGGAAGTATATAGTTTTCAGGCAGATAATTCTCCCCGTTCTCTGCCTGCAGCTCACCCGGCGCATAAGGCAGTTCAACAATGAACGTGCTTCCCCTGCCAGGCTCGCTCTCCACAGATATCTTCCCATGCTGCAGTTCCACCAGTTGTTTAACGATGGTAAGCCCAAGCCCTGTGCCACCGAATTTACGGGTGGTATCCGCCTCCGCCTGGCTGAAACGGTCAAAAATAGCAGGCAGCTTATCCCGCGCTATTCCTATCCCTGTATCGGTAACGCTGAAACGCAGGTATACCGTTTGGGGAATAGCACTGATACGCTCTACCCTGATAGCTACACTGCCCCTGGCGGTGAACTTGATGGCATTGTTGGTCAGGTTGACCAGCACCTGTGTAAGACGCACCACATCACCATACAGGAGGTCCGGTACTTCCTGGTCTATCGTCACTGTCAGCTCCAGCTGCTTTTCCCTTGCTTTAGGCCCGAACATCAGCTGTAACGAATGCAGCATTCCCCGAAGGCTGAAAGACACCGGCTCCAGCCGCATCATCCCCGATTCTATTTTAGAGATATCCAGTATATCGTTGATGATCTCCAGCAGGTTTTCTCCTGCATGCTGGATAGCCGTTACATATTCTTCAGACCTTTCATTAAGGGGCTGTTGCCGCAATAAGTTGGTAAAACCCAGCACAGCGTTCATGGGAGTACGTATCTCATGGCTCATATTAGCCAGGAACTGATCTTTTACAGCGGCCAGTTTCTTTTCTTTCTCGCGGGACTGGTCAAGCGCATCTATCAGCTGCTCCTGTTTATAGATCCTGCTGGTAATGTAAAGGAAGGAAAGGAGGCTGGCAATGCCCGCAAAAAAGAGCATTACAGTGCCCCAGTTCAGCGCCTTGCGGCCACTGGTATCTATGACCTGGGTAGTATGGTTAACAGCCGTTTGCCGGGTGCTGTCCAGCTGGTGAAGGATATTGTTTATAGCTTCTCCGAGACGCTTCCCCTTCTGGGCATTGATCATCCGCTCTGCAGACCATTTGCCTTTGCCATAGAAGGAATCCAGCACCGCTACATTGAAATTATTCTTTTCATCAACAAGATAGTTGAGCTGGGTAAGCAGTTTCTCCGTACTGTCGCTCCTCACCAGCTTGTTGATCTCGGTAAGCTCTGCCCTGATAAGGGCTACTTCCGCTTCAATACCCGTAATATTAAGCGTATCCTGCGATATAACAGTGCCTCTTACCTTACTGTCAGTTTTGGCAATACTTGTCTGCAGCTTCTGTAATTCATTCTTCACATTCAGTTCTGCCAGCAGCTGCTCATTACCGGAAATGAGCTTGCGGATATTCTGTGCGGAGTTGAACTGCAGCACTATGAACAGGAATAGCCCTGCAATGAACAGGGCCATTAAATAATATTTGACCAGTTTCGGCTGCATTGTGATCAGATAATCCGTAAGTGAGATACAAAGATAAATACGAATTAGCTAGTGTCGCAGTTTGATTTTTAGCTGCGCGCAGCGCGAAGAAAAAATATCACAAAAATCGCCTTTGCCGTAGACAGAAGCGACTTTCATGATTAAGTCCTTAACCCGCAATCAGCACAAAAACTAAACCAGGATGTTAGTACGGAATTACGGATGAACAAAGGCTCACCCGTAACCCGTATTTTTCAGAAGCGGTAATTCCTTATTTTGCCTTTGGAGCCGTAGTTGCTGCTGCTGCTTTCTTTGCGTGATGATGTTTCTTATGAGACTTTTTTGTAGTCTTTGCTGTTGATGCTGTTGGCTTTTCCTGCTGTGCTGTAACAGTTGTAGCTGCTTTTGCAGAATGTGCAGGTTTAATGTTTGCATAAGTTGCGGTACCTGCAAGTATCATGGCTGCTGCCATCATTATTCCTAACTTTTTCATGACTCTTTCTTTTTTAAGTGATCAATTAGTTTGTTGACCTAAAGGTACAACAGCAACATGCCCCGGGCCGGCAGATTTGGGTTAACAGGCAACAGCCATCGGTGGAAAAGGAAAAACTGTCGTCGGGGATAATGAAAAATAAAGAATAACCGGTATATTTACCTACTAATTAAGTAGACTAATAAACCCTCTTCTGCAATGAACATGATGAAAACTACCTGTGCCCTCGCTATTGCACTCTTCGTGCTGCATAGTGCACATGCACAGAACAAACCTGCCGGGTTTACCGGCGGGCACGCTGCACAACAACAGGAACTGGAAGCCAGGTTCGATAAGCTTCTCAGCGCTGAAGCCATCGGAAAGAACATTAAGACACTTACCGAAAAACAACATTACCTCGGAATACCGAGAGATAAATGGGTGGCCGAAAACATTCTCCAGCAGTTCAAAAGCTACGGATGGGATGCCAGGATAGAAACCTTCCAGGTATTGTTCCCTACGCCCAAAACAAGGATACTGGAAGCAGTATACCCTGACAACTATAAAGCCGTTCTGAAAGAACCTGCCTTAAAGGAAGATCCTACTACCGGCCAGCCGGACGAGCTTCCTACTTATAACGCCTGGAGCGCAGACGGAGATGTAACCGGCGAACTGGTATTCGTCAACTACGGACTGCCGGAAGACTATGAATACCTGGAACGCCTGGGAATAGATGTAAAAGGAAAGATAGTAATAGCCAGATACGGCCGCTCCTGGAGAGGTACCAAGCCAAAAGTAGCGCAGGAACACGGCGCCATCGGCACCATCATCTATTCTGATCCTGAAGATGATGGTTATTACCAGGGAGAAGTATACCCCCAGGGGGCATATAAAAGCGAATACGGCGTACAGCGTGGGTCCGTACTGGATATAGTAGTATACCCCGGAGATCCGCTGACGCCAGGGGTAGGGGCAACGGAAAAGGCCCAACGCCTGGAACGCTCCGCCGCTCCCAACCTCCTGAAGATACCCGTACTACCCATCAGCTATCATGACGCAGCTCCATTACTGGAAGCCCTGGGTGGGCCCGTAGCTCCTGAATCCTGGAGAGGCGCCCTGCCTTTCACCTATCATGTAGGGCCAGGTAAGACCAAAGTACACCTGAAACTGGAGTTTGACTGGAAAATAGTGCCTGCATATAATGTAGTGGCTACACTGAAAGGCAGCGAATACCCTGATCAATGGGTCATCCGTGGCAATCACCATGACGCATGGGTATATGGGGCTGCAGACCCGGTAAGCGGCCTGGCGGCATTA
Source organism: Chitinophaga tropicalis (assembly GCF_009758205.1). GTDB lineage: Bacteria > Bacteroidota > Bacteroidia > Chitinophagales > Chitinophagaceae > Chitinophaga > Chitinophaga tropicalis. The sequence goes on along the minus strand of NZ_WRXN01000012.1, from coordinate 144,970 downwards.
CTGGAAGAAGCCCGCGCCATCGGCGACCTGGCTAAGAAAGGATACAGACCTAAAAGGACCCTGGTCTATACCGCATGGGACGGTGAAGAACCCGGCCTGCTGGGCTCAACAGAATGGGCGGAAGAACATGCCGCAGAACTACAGCAAAAGGTTGTGGCATATATCAATTCAGACGGCAACAGCAGAGGATACCTCGGTGCCGGTGGTTCTCACGCACTGGAACCCTTTGTGGCGGAGATAGCAAAAGATATCAGCGATCCGCAGACAAACATCAGCATCGCAGAAAGGAAACTGGCTTCAGATGTAGCAGCGGCATCTAACACCAAAGCAAAGAAAGACCTGCTCAACAAGAAAGACCTGACCCTGAGCGCCCTGGGCTCCGGCTCCGACTATTCCACTTTCCTGCAGCACCTGGGCATCCCTTCCCTGAACATAGGTTTCGGCGGAGAAGGGGCAGGAGGAGAATACCACTCCATCTACGATACTTACGATAACTACTCCCGCTTTAAAGATCCCGGGTTCGCATACGGAACAGCACTGGCAAAAGTTGGCGGACATGCGGCATTAAGACTGGCAGATGCTGACCTGCTGCCTTTCGATTTCCGTAGCCTGTATAAAACCGTGAACGGCTATACTACAGAGCTGGTAACACTGGCAGACCAGATGAGGGAAACCACCCTGACAGACAACCAGCTCATAAACAGCAATGTCTACCAGGTCACCAGCGATGCCACCAAGCCGCTAAAAGCACCCGCACCCAAATCTGAAGTGCCTTATATAGACTTCTCAAGATTGCAGAATGCCCTTGTTGGACTGGACAGCGTATCCCGCCGTGTATACGATGTATGGAATAAGAAACAGGTGCCTGCCGCAAAACTGGAGGCTTTCAACAAAGCCCTGTTCCAGGCGGAACAGCAGTTGCTGTCAGATAAAGGCTTACCTAACCGCTCCTGGTACAAACACGTCATCTATGCACCTGGTTTTTATACCGGCTACGGCGTGAAGACATTACCCGGTATCAGGGAAGCTATTGAACAAAGAGAATGGAAAGAGGCTGACGAACAGATAGGCATTGCTGCTGCCGCAATAAACCGCCTTACCGGTTACCTGCAACAGGCCCTTAACAGCTTATAATAAATTGAGCCGGCTGTTGAGTGCAGCCCGGTAAGCATCGGCTACAGGCACTGCCTCCTTTCTGATAATGATGGCGCCGTCTTCTATAGCATCAATCTTATCCAATGCTACAATATAAGAACGGTGTACACGCATGAAACGGGAAGGAGGCAGTTTCTCTTCTACCGCTTTTAAAGTGGAATGAATAGCATGGAACTTCTGCGTAATATGCAGCTTTACATAATCACCCATGGCTTCCAGGTAAAGTATGTCGTCCAGGCTGATCCTTTTCAGTACTCCATTGTCCCTGATAAAGACAAATTCACTATCCGAACTGTGCAGTTCCTTTGAACTGCCGGATACGATCTCCCTGGCCTTATCTATAGCCTGGATAAACCTGGCAGGGCTGACAGGCTTAATAAGATAATCCGCTACATTCAGCTCAAACGCCTCTACCGCGTAATCCTTTTTAGCCGTAGTGAAGATGATGACAGGCCCCTGTTTCCCCAGGTTGCGGGTCAACTCTATACCGCTCATTCCCGGCATTTCAATATCCAGCAGCAACAGATCTATCTTTTCCTTCTGCAACAGGTTATATGCCTCTATGGCACTGGCACATTCACCCAGCACCTGCAACCCGTCCACATGGCTTACCAGCTGTTTCATGGCAGTACGGGCCAGCTTATTATCGTCTATAATGAGACAGTTCATAAAGCAAATATACTGAACTGGTATATGCGCTCCGGTACAACGGTATTATAATTCGCTTAAAAGAGGGAAGGGGGCTGTCATTTATAAAGATGTTTGGGTATCTTGCATCATCAATTAAAATGGGTCTCAATTGAAACGGCTGTTACTGTTTTTATTAGGTATATTTATCCTGCCTGTACTACAGGGAGGCCCGCATGTTGCCAATACTGTTTCCCGCATTGACACAGTTCTCCATTCATTCTCTGCTGCAAAACCGCGCGCCGTACAGCTGGAGCCCTGCAATATGTTCCAGCAGCACAGGCTCCGCACCAAGGCGCTGAATGACTATCATGAGCTGTTCCTGTTTGTTGCCAGTATCCGCATCAAACCTCTGAACTTTATTTATTCCGTTCCTGTCTATAAAGGATATAAGGAATCATATATCAGCGTAGCAGTCACGCTCAGTGACTGGCGGGGCCCTCCCACAGCCTGATCCTACAGATCGTATTTCCATCATTTTCTAATTTAATTCACACTGTCATTTATGATATTTCATAAAGGGGCAGGGGTGTGTATAGTGGTGTTATGCCTGTTTACAGGCATGACAGGGCATTCCTTTGCACAAACGCTTACATTGCAACAGGCTGTTACACTCACCCTGCAACATTATCCTTCATTAAAAGCAAAACAAACTTTATCCCAGGCGGCAGAAGCACAGAGTATTGATGTACGGCATAACAGATGGCCCTCCGTCAAACTGATGGAGGAAGCCACTGTCGGTACAGACAACGGCATCTATGGCTCCTATTTTCCGCTCAGCACCGTACCATCCACATCTGGCGGTATCAGGGATGGAAACCGTTCAGATCTGATGAGCGGCAACATAGCGCTGGCGCAGGTGCAATGGGAGATATACAACTTCGGCGCATACCGCACACAACGTGAAGAGGCTGCGCAGAAACAGAAAGTAGCCGGTTATGATGCAGATATTACCGCCAATGATCTGACACTGTCAGTTGTCCGGGACTATATAGGCCTGCTGCAATACCACCGGCTGATGAAGATCCAGGAAGATAACATTGCCCGCACCCGCTCCGTGCAGAAGGCCGTTACATCAATAGTATTACACGGATTGAAACCTGGAGTGGACAGCTCCATAGCTGCGGCAGAACTTTCCAAAGCCCGGCTCAATTACCTGGACATCCGCAATGCCTATAATCGCGTACGCGCGCATCTCGGTATCCTTACAGGCCTGGACAGCGCTGCCATACAGCCAGATACGCTGTATGACGAACATCTGCCGCAATTACTGACCTCCGGGGCAGATACAGTCTCCATCACACCTGCACATCCCTTGCTGCGCTACTATAATGGCCTGTTGTTACAGCAACAGCAACATGAACAGGTAACAAAAAGAGCCGCGCTGCCTAAGGTCAACCTGCTGGCAGCAGGCTGGCTGCGCGGCTCCAGCGGACAATACAATGATATCTATAACAAAGACCTGATGACAGGCCTGGGAGTCAGCCGCTATAACTACATGGCAGGGCTGGCCATCACCTACAACCTCATGGACATCGGCCATACAAAAGACAAAGTGCGTGAGCAGCACCTGCGTACCCAGGCTGCCGCTCAGCAACTGGATGCCTCACACGCCATGCTGGACAACCAATTGCAACAGGCGCGCCTGGACATACAAACTGCCGCAGAGAAGCTGCAGGAAATGCCGGCACAGCTGAATGCCGCAAGGGCAGCCGCTTTGCAGAAGATGGCATTGTATAAGGGCGGGTTAACCAACATCATTGAGGTGACCAACGCCCTGTATGTGCTGAACCGTGCAGAAACAGATCTTATACAAACCAGGAATACAGCCTGGCAGGCCTTGCTGACAGAAGCATATGCGGCCAACACTATCCGGGAGCTGTTACAACAGCTGGAAGTGGCACGCAGCAGTAAACCTTAAAATCATTATTATGTCTTTAGTTACTTCCGCACTGAAAAAGCCATTGTCCGTGGTAGTGCTTACCCTGGGCATGTTCCTTTTTTCAATACTGGCAGTCCTCAATATCCCTATAGATATCTTTCCTAAGCTCAACCTGCCCACTATCTACGTGATAGAGCCTTATGGTGGTATGTCCCCGCAACAGATGGAAGGCTTCTTTGCCACCCGTTTGCAGGACCAGTTCCTCTATGTGAACGGCATTAAAAATATCAGCAGTAAGAATATACAGGGGCTGACCATGATCAAACTTACTTTCTATGAAACCACCAATATGGCCGAAGCCTCGGCCCAGGTGGCGCTGCAGGTGAACAGGGCCATGAAGTTCTTCCCTCCGGGCGCATTACCGCCACAGGTAGTACGTTTTGACGCCTCGTCACTACCGGTAGGACAACTGGTGTTCAGCTGTCCCAACAGGTCACTGAAAGACATTTATGACCTTGCCAACACACGTGTGAGGCCCATGTTCGGCTCCGTACCGGGACTGTCCGCCCCGCCACCGTTCGGGGCCAACTCCCGTTCCGTGATTGTGAATGTAGATCCTGCCCGCTTACGCAGCTTCAATATGAATGCAGATGAAGTGGTGGAAGCTATTGCAAAGAACAATGTGATGACACCCTCCGGCAACATCAGGATCAATAACACCATGTATGTAACCACCATCAACTCCCTCGAAAAAGAAGTGCAGGACTTCGGAGACATTCCCATCACCACCAATGGCAACTCTACCGTATTTATCAGGGATGTGGCCAACGTTGCTGATGCTGCAGATGTAACGGTCGACTATGCACTCGTGAACGGAAAACGCTCCGTATACATACCCGTAGTAAAAACAGCAGATGCCTCTACCTGGGATGTGGTAAAACAACTGAAAGCCCGGCTGCCGGAAATGCAAAGCCTCCTGCCGGAAGATGTGAAGGTGACGTACGAGTTTGATCAGTCCGTATTCGTGATCAACGCAGTGAAAAGCCTGCTTACAGAAGGTATCCTGGGCGCCCTGCTTACCGGTATCATGGTGCTGGTATTCTTAAGAGATCTGCGGAGCTGCCTCGTAGTGGTGATCACCATCCCGGTAGCCATACTGGCAGCAGTGCTTGGCTTATACCTGGCCGGACAGACCATCAACCTCATGACGCTGAGCGGCCTTGCACTGGCTATAGGAGTACTGGTAGACCAGGCCACAGTAACAATAGAGAATATCCATCAGCACCTGGAAATAGGTAAGTCAAAAAAACAGGCTATCTATGAAGCATGCCAGGAAATTGCTTTCCCCCTGTTGCTGATATTGCTATGTATACTGGCAGTATTTGCCCCTTCACTTATCATGACCGGTGTGCCAAAGGCCATGTTCCTGCCTTTGTCACTAAGTATAGGCTTTGCAATGATCGCTTCCTATTTTGCGGCACAATCACTGGTACCCGTACTGGCCAACTGGTGGCTGAAAGAAGGGAAATTCAATCACGGCCTTGCACTTGACAATGAAGAAGTGAAAGAGATCGAGGCTGATCTGCAACATCATACCAGCACCCGGTTTGACCGCTTTAAAGACCGCTTCCTGCAGCTGCTGGAATGGCTGGGAAAACGCTCCCGCCTGGTAACCACCATCTACCTGGTATTGGCTTTTGGTATAGCAGCAGGTGCATTCATGCTGATAGGAAAAGACCTTATGCCGCATGTCAATACCGGTCAGTTCCAGCTACGTCTGCGGGAACCTGATGGCACCCGCCTTGAACGCACAGAAGCAAAAGTACACCAGGTGCTGCAGCTCATAGACAGTACCGTGAACGGGCACGTAGCCATCAGCTCTGCTTACGTAGGGCTTATTCCCAGCAGCTACGGCACCAGTAACCTCTACATCTTTAACAGCGGCACACATGAAGCAGTACTGCAGGTAAACCTGGATGAAGATTACAAAGTAGATATAGAAACGTTGAAGGATACACTGAGAAGCGTGATCAAGGCCAGGCTGCCGGAAATGCGAGTGTCTTTCGAACCGGTAGATATGACAGAGAAGATCATGAGCCAGGGAGCGGCAACACCCATAGAAGTCCGTGTAGCGGGGAAAGATATGCAGCAGATAGAAAAGTATGCAGGCAAGCTGGTAAAAGAACTGAAAGAAGTGCCATTCCTGCGGGATGTGCAGATAGCGCAGCCTTTGCATTACCCTGTCATTAAGATCGATATAGACCGTTTTAAAGTTGCGCAGATGGGGCTCAATATGTACCAGGTAGCCCGCTCTGTAACAGCCTCCACGTCCAGCAGCCGCTTTACGGAAAAGAACCAGTGGCTGGACGAAAAAGTAGCCTACACTTACCAGGTGCAGGTACAGGTGCCGGAATATATCATGCAAACCATCAATGACCTGAAGGAAATACCACTGGTGAAAGGTCAGGCCCGGCCTGTGCTCGGAGATGTAGCCATTTTCTCCAACAGTGAAATGCCGGGAGAGTTTGACAGGGCCGGCACCAGGAGATTTGTGACCGTCAGCGCGAATATAACAGGTAAAGACCTCGGAGCGGCTACCAAAGTAGTGCAGCATGCTATCGATGAATTGGGTACACCGCCAAGAGGACTGAAAACAGAATTGAAAGGCAGTTCCAGCCTGCTCACAGAAACGCTGAACAGCCTGCAGAACGGCCTGCTGCTGGCCATAGTAGTAATATTCCTCCTGCTGGCGGCTAATTACCAGTCATTTAAACTGAGCCTGGTAGTGCTGGTAACAGTACCGGCAGTAATTGCAGGCGCCCTCGTCATGCTGCTGCTAACGGGAGCTACGCTCAACCTGCAGTCCTATATGGGCATGATCATGTCTACCGGCGTATCTGTAGCCAACGCCATCCTGGTAGTCACCAATGCAGAGAAACTACGACTGGAGTTTAAAGATGCTTACCGGGCGGGGATCACAAGTGCAGGCATCCGTTTACGCCCTATCCTGATGACCAGCCTGGCCATGATTGCAGGCATGGTTCCCATGGCCACCGGCCTGGGAGAATCCGGAGATCAGACTGCCCCCCTGGGGCGGGCAGTGATAGGAGGGCTGATAGCCTCCACCCTGGCAGCATTGCTCATCCTACCCCTGGTATATGCCAGCATACAACGGAAGAGCAGCCTGGCTTCTCCATCTCTCATGCCTGATAATCTTATTGACGAATTAAAAACAACATCCACTCATGTATAAATATCTGTTCATCATAAGCGCTGTAGGTCTTGCCGCCTGTCAGCAGGCGGTTTCCAAAAAGAAAGAGATCAAAACAGAAGATAACAACCGCTATGAACTGGCTTCCGTGGTCCACGGATCCTTATCGTCCAGCATTCAGCTGCCGGCAGTGCTGGAGCCCTACCAGAAAGTGAGCATTTATCCGCGGGCGGCCGGCTTTATAAAAAATGTGCTGGTAGACAGGGGCAGTGTAGTCCGCAAAGGACAGCTGCTGCTGGAGCTGGAAGCACCCGAGGTGATCCAGCAGTATTACGCCGCCCAGTCAAAATACCTGCAGGCAAAAGCAGTATTTGCGGCCTCCAAAGACAACTACCAACGTACACTGGCAGTAAATGAAACACCGGGCACTATCTCCGAGCATGATGTAGAAGTAGCAGGGGCAAAAATGACGGCAGACAGTGCCATTATGAACAGTGAACTGGCCAACTTACGTGCCCTGGAAGTGACCAGGGGCTATCTGAAAGTAACAGCGCCTTTTGACGGGGTGATCACAGAACGTAACATCCACCCGGGAGCGCTGGTTGGACCGGTTGCCAATGCCGGCAACGATGGCCGGCCCATGCTGATGCTGGAAGAAGAGAACAGGTTGCGCCTGGTGGTACAGGTACCGGAAGTGTACAGCGCACAGCTGTCTTCTGCAAGACAGATCTCTTTCCAGGTCAATGCCCTGCCGGGCCGGACATTTACAGGGACTATCAGCCGGCAGGCAGGTTCCCTCAACAACCGCTATCGTTCTGAAGCTGTGGAAGCAGACGTACAGAATGTACAGCATCTGCTGAAACCTGGCATGTACGCTGAGATCACTATTCCCGTTACAGGCTCTTATCAGGCCATGGTCGTGCCTGCCAGCGCTGTAGTAACATCAACGGAAAAGAAGTATGTAGTGACTGTAAGACAGGGGCGTACCAAATGGATAGATATACAGGAAGGCAACCGGCATAACGATTCTACCGAGATCTTCGGTGCATTACAGCCGGATGAAAAGGTGATCGTTCATGCAAATGATGAGATCGGAGAGGGGATAGTTGTTGACTAGAACATAAGATCAAACGGCAGCATTTTTGTGTTTCCAACTGTAAAAGCCTTTTTATTATGACGATGAAAAAATCAACCGGCACACAAAGGGCCATCAAACAGGTGAAACGCAAAAATGCTGCTGCTTCAGATCATCAGCCTGTCAAAAAAACGCCGAAACCGGAGTACAATGATGACAGGAATAATACCCTTGAAGGATATGATGAAAATGAATGGGATGCCAAAGATAAAGCTGACGAACAACGACGTAAAGCTTAGACGGTCCAGCCGTAGTTAACGTATTCATTATCGAAGCTGCCATCATCATACAGGTTCACCATCGCATACCCGTTATCTGTACGGTAACGCATGCCTTTCCACCAGTTACCGCTGACAGCGCCGTTACTGATGTAGGTTACGCCATTGTATTTTACTTCTTCATACAGGTGAATATGACCGCTCAGGCATAATTTTACCTGCGGATGTTTATCAAATAAAGCTACTATCCTGGCAGAATCTGTATGCATGGATGCCAGCCCCAGCTGGTAGCCGGTATCTTCTTTGAATTTATTGTCAACCACTACAGTGGCTGCAGAAACGATAGGTGCATGTGAGAATACTACCACCGGCTTTTCCGTATTGGCTGCCAGGTCTTTCTCCAGCCATGCAAATTGCTCCTCATCCAGCTGACAGGTATACCATACCCCGTCTTTCTTAGGCTGTATGCTGTCCAGCACAATGAAATGCCAGCCCGCTTTATCAAAGCTGCGGTAAGGCTTTTCCAGTTTCATCATCTCCAGCGCATACTTCTTGCCATAAAGCAGGTCTGTGGTCTGACCGGCGCCCCAGCAATCATGATTACCGATACAGTATTCAACAGGAAGACTGTTATCGCTTTTCATAAGACCATGCCAGAGCTTCCATTGTACTTCTACGCGGTCTTTGGGTTGTTTGAGAGCATCCATGATACAATCTCCCGTGTTCACGATCAGCGCAGGCGCATCTTTCTGGCCCTGTATATGATGCAGGCATTTGGCCAGCCCTTCAGGGGCTTTCAGTTCAGGCTCCAGGTGAACATCGGTAAGATGGGTAAAACGTAATACACGCTTTCTCTGTAACAGGGTTGTAGTGTCAGTAACAGATGCAACGGCGCGAATACCTGGCAGGGCGCCGAGAAATGCGCCGAGCCCCAGGTTTTTCAGTAAAGAACGACGGTTCATAGTTTCCTTTTTTTACAAACATATCTGTTGAAGATTACAGATACCAGATCTGGTTGAGTTATTAATATAAAAATAATCTTCTCTCAGATAACTGTTTACTCCCCTCACAAAAAAAACAGCTCATTCTCCTCACAAAAACAACTCAACCTCCTCACAAAAACCTGCTCATTCTCTCCTTAAAAGAAGCCGCGCAGCGCCTCCACACAAAAAAACGCTTTTGCCGAAGGCAAAAGCGTTTTTTTGTGTGGAGGCGCATAATTATTTCGTCACCACTAACGACAATCCCACACTCTTCCACTGACTATCATAAGTAGGCATCAGTATCGTAGACGAAGAAGACCTGCCATTAAAAACTTTCTGTACTTTAGGATACAACCAGTACGCAGCCTTGGTACTAAGTATCCCCAATCCCGCACCAGCTACAACATCACTGAACCAGTGACGGTTATTATAGATACGCATTACACCGGTAGCAGTAGCCGCCGCATATCCTGCAACGCCATACCACGGACTAACCTCATGATATTCCTCCCACATAAACTGCGCACCCATAAAAGCCGTAGCAGTATGACCGGAAGGAAAAGAATTATATTGAGTCCCATCAGGACGCTGCCTGTTGGTAAGCGCTTTCAACCCATCCACACTTCCTTTCATCATCAGCACAGACATACCCAGCAGGATAGAACGCTCCTTCAGATTATGTTTACCCTTGATACCTACCGCGTTCAGTGCATACACTGCCAGGCCCGGGGCATACATGAGATAATTATCAATAGTAGTATGGAAGTTGGCATGATCTTCGTGCACTTCATTCTTCGTAGTTTGATCCAGCGATCTGACGGCGGGATTGAAAAGGGAGAAGGCTCCATAGGTCAGCAGTACCGTAGGGATAGCCAGGCTCACCATAGAGGTCCTGTAAACAGGAATTGGCTTTGCCTGCGCATCCTGTCTGAAGGTTTGCCTTATTGCTGGTAAAATAGTATCTGCTGCCGGTATGTTAACCGCAGGAGCTATTGCTGTATCTACAGCCCTGAATTCACGATGATTGCCTTTGTCATCAGCCTTTGCACAGAGTGTAACCAGTTGTAGGCAAGCGAGTAATGTATACTTCATGTGTTTGTTTAGTACAGGTAAACAGTCACCAAATAAGCGTAATAGTTACTTAAGTTAATACAAAATTGACAATTTTCCATAAAGAATTGATCAAGCCCCCTCTGCTTTAACTATAATTTCACTTTTTTAACATACAGATAGTATATTTGCCGCATACCAGGAAATGGTGTCTTCCTGCACAAGAACCGTCTCATCCGTCAGGATGAAGTCTGATGGCGCCTGCAAATAGTTCTTAACGTACCATGAGGGTACGTGGCGTTTTCTTTATTTGTAGGCTATGAAATACATAAAACAATCCTTTGAACAATTGACGATTGCTTACCAGCTAATCCGGTGGACAGTCATCATCATTCCCGTTGCACTGATAACAGGTACCCTGGTTGCCCTTTTCCTCTGGCTGCTGGACCTGGTAACTGTCTGGCGATGGGAACAGGGATGGCTGCTGTACCTGCTGCCACTGGCGGGCATCATCATTTACCTGCTGTACAGGGAATTAGGTAAAAATACAGAAGGCGGGAATAACCTCATCATGGACGAGATCCATCAGCCCGGTGGGGGAGTACCCGCCCGTATGGCGCCCCTGGTGCTGGGTACTACCATCATCACCCACCTGTTTGGCGGTTCTGCCGGAAGAGAAGGCACAGCGGTACAGATAGGAGGCAGCATGGCCAATATGCTGGGCCGCTGGATGAAGCTGTCGCCCGCAGATACCCGGATCTTACTCATGACGGGCATCGCCGCCGGCTTCGGTGCCGTATTTGGTACCCCCGTGGCCGGGACGGTATTTGCACTGGAGGTGCTGGCCATCGGCACTATCCGCTATGACGCACTGGTACCCTGCCTTATCGCTGCTGTATTTGCCGATATCGTATGCTCTGCATGGGGCATTCACCATACACATTACCAGATCCTCTTCAAAGATAAAGACCTGCTCAACTTCACCCTGCTTACCAAAGTAATCCTGGCAGGCGTAGGTTTCGGACTGGCGGGCTTCCTCTTCTCCATATGCATGCATACCATTAAAAAGCAGGCAAAACAATGGATCAAACCCGCCTGGCTCATACCCGTAACTGGCGGAGTAATGATCATCATCGGCTGCTGGCTGCTGGGCACAAGAGACTATATCGGGTTGGGCGTAACTTCACTAAGCCCCGGCTCAGTCAGCATCGTGAACGCTTTTAAGCAAGGCGCCATATCTGACTGGAGCTGGTTATGGAAATTATTATTTACAGCAGTTACCCTGGGCATGGGCTTTAAAGGAGGGGAAGTAACTCCCCTGTTCTTTATAGGCGCCACACTGGGGCATACACTGGCCGTATTACTGGGCGCACCTGTCGATCTATTTGCAGGACTCGGATTTATTGCCGTATTTGCAGGTGCAACCAATACGCCATTGGCCTGCACGTTAATGGGCGCAGAACTTTTTGGCACGACACATGTGCTATACTTCGCCGTTGCGTGCTTTACGGCTTATTATTTCAGTGGACATGCGGGTATTTACAGTGCACAGCGTATTGCCGTTTCGAAAAAATATTGAGCAATCTGATTATATTATTGAATAACCTCGACAAAAAAGACATCTTGTATGAAGGCTGTAGCCGTAACCCGATTTAAAGCAGCTCCGGAAGTGATGGAGTTGCCTGAGCCAACATTGAAACCAGGAACAGTACTGGTGCGTGTAGCCGCAGCAGGTATGAATCCTTTTGACTGGAAACTGATTGATGGTATACTTGATGGTAAAATGCCGCACAACTTCCCCCTGATCATGGGAGTAGATGGTGCCGGTACAATAGAAGCCGTAGGAGAGGGCGTAACCCGCTTTCATACCGGAGATAAGATTTACGGACAGTTCATACATGCTCCTATCGGGGAAGGCTCTTATGCTGAATATGCCATAGTACCTGAAAAAGCAGCCATTTCACATGCCCCCGAAAGCATCCCGCTCCTGGAAGCAGCAGCCATACCCACTGCCGGCATGACCGCCCAGCAGATACTGGAAAAACTGGGGCTGAAACATGAACAGATACTCCTGCTCGTAGGCGCTACCGGCGGTGTCGGGTCTTTCGTGATCCAGCTGGCTGCCATGCAGGGCATTTACGTAATTGCCACCGTAAGCGATGAGGAAGGCGCAGAGCGTGTAAAAAAGCTTGGGGCAAGGGAAAGTGTCAACTATAAGAAATTGTCCGTAGAAAAGGAGATAAAAGCGAAATACCCCGATGGTATAGACGGCCTGATAGATCTGGTGAGCAATGCGGAGACCTTTAACACAATGGCTTCCCTCGTAAGAAAAGGCGGCGCGGCGCTGACCACCGCATTTGTAGCTGAGAAAGAAACATTGTCGCAAATGGGTATCAGTGGCGGGAACTTCGAAACACACGGCAACCCAGCCTCTCTCGATGCCTTGACAGATGCTATCAATAGCGGACAACTACGCGTACCTGTAGAGACTGTGATCAGCATGGAAGATGTGCCTGCAGCAATAGAATTAAGCAGAAAAGCAAAAGGAAAAGGTAAAACAGTTATAAAGATAAATATTGGTTAACCGGCCACAGACCGGTTAACCTTCTCCAAAAAAAATTACAGATAATCACTCGCAATATTCAACTTCTCAATAGCAGCAGCATCTAAATTCAACTCCGTCGCCTTCATAATCTCTTCCAGCTGTGAAACACTCGTAGCACTCACAATCGGTGCAGTAATATCCGGCCGCTGCACCAGCCACGCAATCGCCACAGCAGCCTGGCTTGTACCATAATCCCCCGCCACTTCATCCAACGTCTCCAATATACTCTGCCCCCGCTCATCAAGATAACTCAACGCCTTGCTACCCCTCTGGCTTTTCGCCACATCTTCCTTTGAACGGTATTTCCCGCTCAGAAACCCACTGGCCAGTGAATAATAACTGATCACACCCAGGTTATACTGCTGCGTAATAGGAGAATATTCCCTCTCAAACTTCTGACGGTCATACAGGTTATATTCCGGCTGAAGGGATTCATAACGGGGATAGCCATGTGCTTCACTGGCCTGCAGGGATTGCAGCAGTCTTTCAGGGCTCATGTTACTGGTCCCGATAACTCTTACCTTACCCGCTTTGATCAGCTTCTGATAAGCTTCCAGCGTAGCTTCCACCGGCGTGCTGAGGTCATCGTAATGCGTCTGGTACAGATCAATGTAATCTGTCTGCAACCGGCTGAGAGACTCTTCCACCTTCTTTTCAATATAGGAAGGAGAAAGGTTCGGTTCCTTGCCGGCTCCTACTTTTGTGGCAATAACCACCTGGTCGCGCCTGCCACTTTGCTTCAACCATTTGCCAATAATAGTTTCAGATTCACCCCCTTTATTGCCAGGTACCCATGCAGAATACACATCTGCTGTGTCAATAAGATTGAAACCTGCAGCCACAAAGGCATCCAGGAGTTTAAATGAAGCCGCTTCATTCGCTGTCCAGCCAAAAACATTCCCGCCAAATGCAAGTGGCGCTACCTTTAATGCTGATTTTCCCAATTGTCTTTTTTCCATCTTTATAGCTTATTTAATTTTTTTTATTTTCTTCGCTGCACACAGCGCAAATTAAAACCACGCAGATACCCTGCCTAAATTTCGTATATTACGCTCACTTTTCATGATCCCTGGCTGATCATTTTTTCTGCACATCGCAACAGGGTCTCTTTCCGTATCCATTTTCAGGTGCGTTTTTTGTTAGGGGCATTCCGTAAGAAAGGACTGGCATTGTTCTTATGCTTAGATTATTTGATATAAACGAGATAACTGTATTATGAGTAAAACCATTATTGTATCTAACAGACTACCGGTAAAAATTACAGAGAAAGATGGAGAGTACGTGTTAAATCCGAGTGAAGGAGGTTTAGCTACAGGCTTGGGTTCCATTTACAGGCAAGGGTATAATATCTGGATAGGATGGCCCGGTCTTGAAGTGAACGAGGCATATCAGCCTCAGATCAGGGAACAGCTGACTGAGATGAATCTGATGCCCGTGTACCTCACACAGGAGGAGATCAATAACTATTATGAGGGATTTTCGAACGAAATACTGTGGCCTGTATTCCACTATATGTCCGTTTATGCCCGCTATGAACAGGTGTACTGGGATTATTATTACCAGGTGAACAGTAAATTCCGGGATGTGGTGCTCCAGGTGGCCGAACCGGGAGACGTAATATGGATCCACGACTACCAGCTCTTATTATTGCCCGGAATGATCCGCGCCGAAGCACCGGATGTAGCTATCGGTTATTTTCAGCATATCCCGTTCCCCTCTTTTGAGCTGTTCCGCCTGATACCCTGGCGTGCAGAATTGCTGGAAGGTATGCTGGGTGCAGATCTGCTGGGATTTCATACTTTCGATGACAGCCATCATTTCCTGAATGCAGTAACCAGGCTGCTGCCGGTAAATGCTTCCGCCAACGTGGTAATGGCCAATGACCGTGCAGTAATAGCAGAAACCTTCCCTATGGGAATAGATAACGCAAAGTTTGAAGAGCTCTCTGACGATCCGGAAGTACTGCGCCAGCTGGAAAGCCTGAAGGAAGCTTTCGGAGATACACATATGGTGTTATCGATAGACAGGCTGGATTACAGTAAAGGCATCCTCCAGCGTTTACAGGCATTTGAACTGTTCCTCCAGCTCTACCCGGAATATGTGGAGAAGGTGATCCTGTACATGATAGTAGTACCATCAAGAGATACCGTAACACAATACAAAGAATTAAGAGATGCCATTGACAGGCTGGCAGGCAGTATCAACGCACGCTTCCGTACAATAAACTGGCATCCCATCAATTACTTTTACCGCTCTTTCCCCGTAGAAACGCTGGCAGCCCTGTATAATTTCGCTGACATAGGTCTCGTCACCCCCATGCGCGATGGTATGAACCTGGTGAGCAAGGAATATGTTGCCAGCCGCAAACATAACAACGGAGTACTGATCCTGAGCGAAATGGCAGGGGCCTCAAAAGAACTGCAGGATGCCCTGATCGTAAATCCCAACAATATAGGAGCTATTGCCAGGGCATTGCATGAAGCGCTCAATATGCCGCTGCAGGAACAGACCCGCCGAATGAAACAGATGCGCCAGGTAGTAGCAAAGTTCAATATAGCGCACTGGGTAAAATTATTCATGGCAAGGCTGCAGGAAGTAAAACAACTGCAGCAATCCATGCTGGCAAGAAGAATGAGCATAGATATGCAGGGACATGTACGCAAACTGTACCGGAAAGCACATTCCCGCGCCATATTCCTGGATTATGACGGTACACTCGTTGGGTTCCAGGCTAATATAGACATGGCAACACCAGACCAGGAACTGTATAGCCTGTTGAAAGAGCTTTCCGCAGATCCTCTCAACCACCTGGTCATGATCAGCGGCCGCAAACATGAAACAATGGAAGAATGGCTGGGACATCTGAAGCTGGACCTGGTAGCCGAACATGGCGCATGGCACAGGAAATACGCCGAAGACTGGCAAAAACTGCCTGGACTTGATGCTCAGTGGAAACAGGATATTCAACCCATACTTGAAACATTCACTGACCGTACACCAGGGTCTTTTATAGAAGAAAAAAGCTATTCACTGGTATGGCATTACCGCAAAGTAGAAGCAGGCCTGGGAGAACTGCGTGCCAATGAATTACTCAATACGCTCCGCTACTTTGCCAGCGATATCGGTTTGCAATTATTACCGGGCGATAAAGTGATAGAAATAAAGAATGTAGAGATCAATAAAGGAAAAGCAACAAGAACATGGCTGGCAGACAGGGAATTTGATTTCATACTGGCTATCGGTGACGACCATACGGATGAAGATATCTTTAAAGCTTTATCTCCGGAAGACGTTACCATTAAAGTAGGCAGCCAGGTATCTGCTGCAAGATATTATCTGAGGAATTACCAGGAAGTACGGGCCTTTTTAAGATCATTAATCCTATAATTTTGAACGCCGGTGCTCAATTTATAAGCCGCGCGCAGCGCAAAAATCCTCCCACTCATAAAAAACGCTTTTGCCGAAGACAAAAGCGTTTTTTATGAGCAATCCCCTCCGCTTCAAAAAAAAACTACAAAAATATCGGCGTATCCAGCTTCATCGAAATCCTGTAAGCCGCATTCATCAACCCCACATGACTATACGCCTGCGGAAAATTCCCCCACTGACTGCCATTCTCCTCATCCACATCCTCACTGAACAACATCAGGTGATTAGAATACTGCAACAGGTTCCGGAACTCCTTCACCGCATCATCCAACCTTCCCACACAAGCCAGCGCTTCCACATACCAGAACGCACATACCAGGAAAGTGGTCTTGGGCTTACCAAAATCATCAGAATGCAGATAACGGTAAAACAATCCCTGCGGAGTTTTCAGCTCTTTCTCCAGCGCCGCCAGATGATCTCTGGCCCTCTCTGAAGCCGGGTCAAGATAGTTCATCATAATAAGCTGCAGGGTACTGGCATCCAGGTGCAAACTACCTGCTGCATTGGTATATACTTTCCTTACCGGATCATAACAGCTTTCAATATGCGCAGCTGCGCGGTTCTTCAGGTTTATAGCCCTTTCCTCCAGCTCTTTACTGCCAATGGTCTTCGCCATTTTTTCAGCAGCAGAACATCCCGCCCACTGGAACAGGTTACTGTAACAATGAATATTGGCAAAGTTGCGGAACTCCCATATACCCGCATCTTTTTCATCAATAGTATGCTCTATCTTATTAAGCAGGTATTCTATCCACCAGGTAGAATCCTTTCGCTCTGAAAAAACAAAACGATGATCTGTATACAGGGGCAGCATGGAGATAAGCACCTGCCCGTAAATGTCGTTCTGAATATGTTCATATGCCTGGTTACCGATACGTACAGGCTGATTCCCCAGGTATCCTTCCACATGCGGCAATATCTGTTCTACAAGATTTTTCTTACCCGTTATGCCATATAACGGCTGATAACGGTAATCTCCCGAAAAAGAAATATCAGCCACATAACCAAAATACTTCTCCATTTCCTCGAAATGACCAATATGGTTGAGTGCGGTTATTACATAGTAAGTATCCCTCAGCCAGCAATAACGATAATCCCAGGTACGGCCGCTACCGGGATATTCCGGTAAGCTGGTCGTACTGGCGGCAATGATGGCGCCGGTATCTTCAAACTGGTGTATCTTGAGTGTGAGAGCGGAACGGATCACCGCAGGCTGGTAGAAATTGGCAATATTGGAATGTTTGATCCAGGTACGCCAGTAAAGTATCGTTTCCCGCAGGAACCGCTCTGCAGTACTGTTTAAAGGAGCCTCCAGCGGATGCCCGTAGGTGAGCAGCAGGTACTTGTCTTCATTCAGTACAAAGTATTCCTCTTCAAAAAGGTAACTGGTGGGAATATTGGTAGTAAGACGGATGTCTTCCTCGCAGCCAAGAAACTCAATATGATTGCTGCCACGCTGCGCCTTGAGCTTGCGCCCGCCATATTCACATACCGGCTGGCACTTCACCCGTACACGCGGGTTGCCTTCCAGCGGCTCTATCCTGCGGATCAGCATGAGCGGTTTGAAATAACGCTCATACTGGTAAAAACGCGGTGCAAAGTCTGTAATACGGTATTTACCATTGCCGGTAGTGATCTCCGTACAAAGTACATTCGTATTTTCCATATAATACTGCCTGGAAGTGTAAGCTTCCTGGGGCAGAATGGAAAATTCACCGCCTTTCTCCCCGGCCAGCATACTGCCAAAGATAAAAGTACTATCCATTTGCGGCCAGCAGAGCCAATCTATGTTCGTATTTACATTTACATGTGCAATGTATGCACAGTTGCCAATGATGCCTGTCTGATAGGTATGTTTTTCCATAAGTGATTGATCCAGCACAAAAGCCATTCCAACTACGGCACATTTTATGTTAATATAATCCAAATGCTTTTTTCACCCCATAAATCCGTAGAGATAGCATTTGATTTTTCTTCAGATGATATCACTGCTCCTTAGATCTCTATATGCGTAAATGGCTTCGTATAACCTTCATTGTTTCCGGTAGCCTCCTTGGTTTACTCATTCTTCTGTGGCTGGGATTAGCCCTGTATATAAAGCAAAACAAGGCCCGGATCCTGCAACAGATCAGTAGTGTATTAAGTGATCGTCTTCATGGCGGCCAGCTGCAGATAAGGAATATGGAACCCTCGCTGATACAAAGTTTCCCCAATGTCTCTGTCACCCTTGAAGACGTTACGGTAAGGGACAGCCTGTGGAATGTGCACGGTCATGATCTTATTAACGTATCGCGCATCTTTATAAAAGTAAATACTTTCTCCTTATTGAAAAAACAGCTGGACATTAAAAGAATAAGCCTCGTAAATGGAAGTATTACCCTTTATACCGATAGCACGGGATATCATAATACAGAAGCTATGGGCCGGCGCACGAAAACCAGCACTGATAAAGGCCGCGCAGCAGATATTACCGGCCTGGAAATGGAAGATATGAAAGTGGTGATAGATAACCGCCTGCGCAATAAACTCTTCCGCTTTGATATTACTTCACTGAAAGGCAGCCTGCGCAACAACGATACCGGCTGGGTGCTTAATATGCGTACAGACCTGGTGGTGAAAAGCCTGGCATTCAACCTGGAAAAAGGTAGTTACCTGGCAGGCAAAAGAGTGGAAGCCAACCTGGAGCTGCAGTTCAACCGGGAAAAAAAGGTCCTCAACATCCCACAGCAGGCCATCAGGATAGCAGGACAAAGCATGTCTGTAGGAGCGGCATTTGCTTTCGGCGAAAAGGCAGGCCCCTATAGTATCCATATTATAGCAGATAAACTGCCCTACAGCACCGCTACCTCACTGCTCACCCCGAAAATTGAACAGAAACTGAATAACATTGCTGCGATAGAAAAACCGCTGGACGTAGACGCCCAGCTGAAAGGACACCTCCGGCAACGGGGAACGCCCTTTATATACGTGACCTGGAAAACAACAGGAAATACCGTGACCACCAAAGGACTGGAATTACAGGAATGCACCTTCGGAGGGCGTTACAGTAACGAGCGGGTAAAAGACAGCGGCTATACCGACGAAAACTCCATCGTAAGCATTTACGGCTTAACCGCACGTACCTACGGCATGCCCGCAAAAGCTGATACCATCCATATCTCCAACCTGAAACATCCCACACTAACAGGATATTTCACCGCTGAATTCCCGTTAACTGACCTGAACAACGCTTCCGGGGAAGAAGGTGTTTTCACATTTACAGGAGGCAGGGCCAAAGCCGCGCTCTTTTACAAAGGGGGACTGACCCCTGGCGATACCGTAAAGCCCTTCCTGAAAGGCACCGTACAACTGCAGCAGGGGGAAATGGAATATACCCCCCGCAACCTGCCGTTTAAGAACTGCAATGCCACGCTTGACTTCAACGGTTATGACCTCTTTCTGCGGGATATCAGCATACAGACACAGAAAAGCAGCCTGCAGATGGAAGGAAGCATCCGGAATATAGCTGTGCTTTACTTTGCCGCGCCGGAAAAACTGGTTTTGAACTGGTCAGTGAAAAGTCCGCTGATAGACCTGGACGAATTCCGCACTTTCCTCTCCCAGCGTAAAGGCCGTACAGGCAGCCGGAAGTCGGCAGCCGCAAACAGGAGAAAAGTAAGCCGCATTGCAGCACAGCTGGATGTAGTACTGAGCAGCTGTATCGTGAACCTGCAGATGCAGCTGGATAAGCTCAATTACGGCAATTTCACGGCCCGGCAGGTGAACGCAGACCTTTCCCTGTCCGGTACCGGTGTACAGCTGAATAAAATAGGGTTCCGGCATGCCGGCGGTATAATAGACCTGGCGGGAACACTGACCCAGGAGGGGGGCAATAACCGGTTTAAGATCAATGCAGGGATCAGCAGTGTACATATTGATCAGCTGTTCCATGCCTTTAACAATTTCGGGATGCAATCACTCACCTCAAAGAACCTGAAAGGCATCCTGAATGCCAACGCTGCACTGACAGGAAATATCAAAGACAACGGTAAAATGTCTCCACAGTCCCTGTATGGTACGCTGGCTTTTGACCTCCGCCAGGGCGCACTTCTCCACTTTGCCCCGCTGGAAGACCTGGGCGACCTCGTATTCCGGAAACGGGACATGGGCAACATTACCTTCGAAAACCTGAAGAACACCCTCACATTGCAGGGCAGCAGGATACTGATACCACCCATGCAGATCAATTCCAGCGCCCTGTACATGGATGTATCCGGTGTATATGGTATCAATGCCGGTACATCTATGTACATAGATGTGCCGCTGCGCAACCCTAAAAAAGATGAAGATGTAACAGATAAAGAAGAAAAACGGAAAAACCGCCGCAAAGGAATCGTTCTGCACCTGCATGCCACTGATGGAGAAAATGGGAAGATCAAATTCAAACTGGGCGGCAGGAAATAACTCATAGCAGGCCGCAAAACCCCGCTTTAACCTTCTCTTATAAAAAAATTCAAACCATTACTTAAAAAAGAATACCAGGTAGATGTAACATTTTCGTAACAGGCCCGTTGTATAAACCAACGGGGACCATGCTTATCTTTCAGCAAAAGATAGTGAGCCAGCCGGGTTTACACTTGTCTATGCAGAATTTGCTTATTTTAGAGGCCTTATAACCAATCGGATATCCATGAAGAAATTACTGGTGCTTGCATCGCTGGCCTTTATGGCTTGTGAAAAGGATGATAATACTTCTACCCAACCTGGTTACTACGGGAAATGGTATATTCTCCGGACAGTAAATAAACAGTATACCATTGAAAATGGGGATACCGCATATACCCGGAACGATATAACAGATCACTCAGGGTCAGATTATATTGATTTTCAGACAAATAGTGGCAGTGCATTATTATTTATGAACAATGTCTCAG
Source organism: Chitinophaga tropicalis (assembly GCF_009758205.1). Lineage (GTDB taxonomy): Bacteria > Bacteroidota > Bacteroidia > Chitinophagales > Chitinophagaceae > Chitinophaga > Chitinophaga tropicalis. Next base: position 123,702 of record NZ_WRXN01000012.1, on the reverse strand, counting down.
ATTCAATGAGCTATGAATCAGTAACACATGCTTACTTTAAGCTGGATTCTACATTATGTGAGATTAACTACCTGACAGACAGTACCTTTGGTTTCAACACACTGTCTTTTGACCCTAATGTCATACCTGACAGGATCCAGGTTACGCAAAACTTCTTCATATTACACAAATAAGGGTTGAAGAGGCCGTTTATTCTTCGCCTCTCAATACCATTTCTATTCTGTCTTTTACCGTAGTGCTGAATCCTTCCAGTTCTATTTTGGGGTGCTGGTCCAGGTTGATGCGTATCTTTCCATTCTCATTTACCAGTGTATCTGATAACGGCTCCAGCAATGCGTGCATCTGTCTTACGCCCATCTGTGCCAGCTGATTCATAAAGGAGTCTTCCAACTGCAGGAATTCACGGTTTTTATAGGTGTACGTTACCTGTATCATAACATTCGCGTTTCAAAGGATATTAAATAAAATAAGTATTGGTTAAATCAGGTCATATATAGTCCCCGGTAATCCACACGGTAATCTGCAATTATCGTGCAACAATTTGACGCTATAAATATATTAAATTTAATAATAACTAGTTGTGTTTCACTTGTATAAAACTTTTCCACAATGAGTTTTCCACAATTTCAGGAAAGTTTGTTTTATCTTTTTTCTACGGTCCGTAGTCCCAATCCTCATCATTTAAAAATTCAGCCGCGCGCAGCGCAAACCCTTTCTGTCGCGAAAATCAGTTTGCCGTAGTCCCAATTCTCATCATTTTTTAAAAAAAGCCGCGCGCAGCGCAAAAGAACCTTTCTCAAAAACCGGGTTTTGCCGAAGGCGAAACCCGGTTTTTGAGAAATTCTTTCGCGTTATACATCAAAAGGAAATTTAAACTACTCACCCCCGCTTATTCAATATTACACCCAAATATGCTTTATATTGCCGTCTCAATTTTTGCAGATGGGATTATTACATCATTTAACAAGCCCCTCCCGCAGGGCACTCACCTTGTTAATCTGCCTGCTTGGAAGTACCCTATACGCACAACCGGGGAAATCAGTAAAATGGAGCGCCGACGCGCAATCCTTTTACCAGGCAGACAACTCTATCATAGTAGCTATCCGTGCAAAAGACGGAGAGCTATCTACAAAGATCAGCAAGGAACAGCTTACACCAAAGAATCAGGATCCGCTGAAAGTAGAAGACTTCGATTTCTCTTCAGACGAAAAAAAATTACTGGTATATACCAACTCAAAGAAAGTATGGAGATATAACACCCGTGGCGACTACTGGCTGCTGGACATCCCCTCCGGCAACCTGAAGCAGCTGGGTAAAGGATTACCAGGATCTTCCCTGATGTTCGCCAAACTCTCTCCGGACGGCAAACAGGTAGCCTACGTAAGCGGACATAACCTCTACGTGGAAAACCTCGCTACCGGAGCAAGAAAAGCCCTGACCAAAGACGGTACCCGCCGCCTCATCAACGGTACATTTGACTGGGCCTACGAAGAAGAGTTTGACTGCCGAGACGGTTTCAGATGGAGCCCCGACAGCCGCTCTATCGCTTTCTGGCAGATAAACGCCAATAAGATCAGGGACTTCCTGATGATAGATAATACAGATTCCCTGTACTCCTTTACAGTGCCGGTAGAATATCCCAAAACAGGAGAAAGCCCCTCCGCCTGTAAAGTAGGAGTGGTAAATATCACTTCCGGCCAGACCACCTGGCTGCAGGTCCCAGGCGATGCGCAACAGCATTATATTCCCCGCATGGAATGGGTGCCCGGTCAGCAGGCCGTGATCCTGCAACAACTGAACCGCAAACAGAACGAAAGCATACTCTATATCTGCAACGCAGTAACCGGCAAAGCCAGACAGCTGTACACTGAAAAAGATGCTGCCTGGATAGATATCAAATCCCGCTGGGATAACCGCGAACTGAGCGGATGGGACTGGGTTGACAATGGTAAGTCATTCATCTGGGTCAGTGAAGAAGATGGCTGGCGTCACCTGTATAACGTAGATCTGTACGGTAAAGCAACACTGATCACTCCCGGCAATTACGATATCATCAACCTGCTGCAGATAGATGAAGCCAATAACCAGGCTTATGTACTGGCATCGCCGGACAATCCGACAGAACAGTATCTCTATAAGGTCCCGCTCAACGGTAAAGGCACTCCTGAAAGAATATCCCCGCTGGTAGAAGAAGGAACACATGATTACGAAATTGCACCGGACGCAAAATATGCACTGCATACCTTCTCCAATCATTACTTCCATCCACAGAAAGAGGTAGTATACCTGCCTGAGCATAAGAGCGGAGAAGGCAGCCGGATAGCGATGGACCTCCAATCTGCCAGGTATATGTTACGCCAGGAGTTCTTTAAGGTAACTACCGCCGACGGACAAACACTGGACGGCTGGATGGTACGCCCCACCAATTTTGACTCCACAAAGAAGTATCCCGTTGTATTCTATGTTTACGGAGAACCTGCAGCAGCAACCGTAAGGAATAAATATGGCTCCGGTTATAACTTCCTCTATAATGGCGATATGAGCGAAGACGGCTATATCTACGTATCTCTCGATAATCGCGGCACTCCCCAGCCTAAAGGCAGGGAATGGCGCAAGAGCATTTACCGCAATGTAGGCCGGATCAATGCGCGAGACCAGGCACAGGGCGCTTTGGCGCTTTTCAAACAGCATGCCTACATGGATACCTCCCGCGTAGCTGTATGGGGCTGGAGTGGCGGTGGTTCTATGACACTGAACCTCCTCTTCCAGTATCCTGATATCTTTAAAACAGGCATTGCCATTGCAGCTGTAGGCAGCCTGCTCACATACGACAACATCTACCAGGAACGCTATATGGGACTTCCACAGGAGAACAAAGCAGATTATATTGCCGGTTCTCCCATCACATATGCAAAGAACCTCCGTGGCAACCTGCTGTATATTCATGGTACCGGCGATGATAACGTACATTACCAGAATGCAGAACTGCTGATAAATGAACTGGTGCGTTACAATAAATACTTCCAGTTCATGGCTTATCCTAACCGTACGCACAGCATCAGCGAAGGAGAAGGTACCTTCAAACACCTCGGTTCTTTATATACCAGATACCTGAAACAATATTGTCCTCCGGGAGCAAGATAAATATGAAAATAAGTAAAGTAAACCTGGGCGGCATTGCAGCCGTTATCGTAGTAATAGCCTGTGCGTTCCTGCCCTGGCTCACAATTGAAAGCAAACACCTGGTATTTACAGGTATGAACACTGCCGGCTCCAGTTTCGGTGAGCCCGGTAAACTCAATATTTTTGTTGCAGTAATAGCAGGATTGCTCTTCCTCTCTGCCAATAAATGGGCGGCAAGGATCAACCTTTTTATAACTGCCTTCCTGGTGGCATGGACATTCAGAAATTTTATCCTCTTCGGACGCTGTGAAATGGGAGAGTGCCCTGACCGCGGATTAGGACTTTATCTTTCCCTCCTGGCGGCTATCATTACATTCATATGCGTATTGATGAGCGATGGGGTAAATAAGCGGTCGCAGGCTAGTTAATTGCCCTCTTAAAAAAAACGCTTTTGCCGAAGGCAAAAGCGTTTTTTTTAAGCAATTTTCACCCAATTTCTATCTGAAAATAAGCTGAAGAACATACGCCCCAACCCAAACTGCACCTATATAAAAAAGATTCCGCAATATAACCGGTATAACAGACTGACTTGTCATCCTCGCTTTCAGAAAACTGAATACCGTCATCACCAGGAAAGCAACAACAACACTACTCTTTGCAGCAACAGAAAAATTCTCATCTCTCAGATAGGGCAGAAGAGGAAGTATCCCTCCCAGAAGAAAGAACAGACCCGTAAAAAATGCACTGCGTACAGCACGGGACCGGCTGAAAGCCGTCTCAACTACATTCTCCGTTTGCAGCGTCTTCTCCCATTGCTCAGCATCCTTCGCCATTTCCGCCGCAATATCCGCAATAACCCCTTCGCCTATATCAAGATTTTCCAGTTTACTCTTCTCTGCCGCAGAAAGATGACTTTCATTATGCTGCGTATCACCGCGGTTAGCCAGGTATGCACCCATGCTTACCAATACTGCACCACCAGCCCAGATAACAGTATTCAGGGTATAGAACTGCTGTACGGTAACCGGCAGCCCCTGTATAAGCATAGTGGTAAAGAACACCAGCAGCAACCCCTCGGGGAAGCCGATAATGAAATCCGTTTTCCATCCGCTGCTGCGAATAGCTTTCTGTTGACCGGACATTATAATGTTTCCAGGCTTTTAGCAATGATCTGAACACATTCTTTGATCTGTGCCGCTGTGATCAGCAGGGGAGGTGCGAAGCGTATCTTATCCCCATGAGTGGGTTTAGCCAGCAATCCGTTCTCTTTCAGCGAGAGGCAGAGGTCCCACGCCGCTTCCGGATTCTTGTGTTTAACCACAATAGCGTTCAGCAACCCCTTGCCCCTGATGGTGGAAACGAAAGGAGATTCCAGAGCCGCCAGTTCCTGCCTGAGCAGGGCGCCCATTGCTTCCGCATTTTCAGCCATTTTCTCTTCCTTCAGCACTGTCAGCGCTGTAATAGCTACTTTACAGGCCAGCGGATTCCCGCCATAAGTACTGCCATGTTCCCCTGGCTTAATGGTGAGCATGATATTATCGTTAGCCAGCACTGCAGATACAGGGAGGGCGCCTCCGGAAAGAGCCTTGCCAAGGATCAGGATATCAGGACGCACCTGCTCATGGTCACAGGCCAGCATTTTCCCTGTACGGGCAAGGCCGGTCTGGATCTCATCTACAATGAACAGTACATTCGCGTCACTGCAATACTGACTGGCTTTAGCCAGGTAACCTTCATCAGGTACCACTACACCTGCTTCCCCCTGTATAGGCTCTACCAGGAAACCTGCTACGTTCTTGTCCTGCAGGGCTTTTTCCAGTGCAGGCAGATCGTTGTACGGGATCACTTCATAGCCCGGGGTGAATGGTCCGAAGTTGGTACGGGAAGACGGATCTGTACTGAATGATATGACATTGATTGTACGGCCATGGAAATTGTTGGCACATACAATGATCTTAGCTTTGTTCTCAGGAATGCCCTTTACCACATATCCCCAGCGGCGGCAAAGCTTCATCGCTGTTTCTACGGCTTCCACACCGGTATTCATAGGCAATACCTTGTCATAACCGAAAAAAGAGGTGATAAAAGCGGCATATTCCCCCAGCAGGTCGCTGTGAAACGCCCTTGAGGTCAGGGTCAGCTTCTGCGCCTGGGCCATCAGCGCGTTGATAATGGCAGGATGGCAATGCCCCTGGTTAACGGCAGAGTAACCGGAAAGAAAGTCGTAATACCTCTTCCCGTCCACGTCCCAGAGAAAAACGCCTTCACCGCGTTCCAGCACTACGGGCAGGGGGTGGTAATTATGTGCTCCGTATTGTTCCTCCAGGTGAAGGAAATGCTGTGTTTTATCGCTGATCTTAAATGCTTGTAACATACAGGCTCAAAGGTAAGCAATTTACCTGCTACTTCCCCTTCAGCCTGTTTACCAGGTCAATGTATTCCTGCGCCGCAGCATCTTTGCTCTTGCCTTTCTGGTTTCCCCAGGCGTCGTATTTGGCTTTGGCTATAAAATCAAACGGATTGGAAGGAGCCTCGGTATTAACATCTCCTTCAGTAGCTTGTTTGTAGAGGGAGTAAAGTTGCAGTAGGGTCTCATTATCAGGCTTTTGGGAGAGGGTTTTGCTGGCCGCCACGGCAGCTTCGAATAGTTGCTGGTCCATGTTCTGTTTTTATCTTAAATGTAGCTAAAATAGTATAGCAAAATTTAAATACCTTTGCGGCTTGACGCGGGGCGTTAAACGCCTGGTTTTAAAAGCATATATGAAGAATATCCGGAATTTTTGCATCATTGCACACATTGACCACGGTAAAAGTACATTGGCTGACAGGCTGTTAGAGCATACCAAAACTATTTCCGAAAGAGACATGCAGGCCCAGGTACTGGATGACATGGACCTGGAAAGGGAAAAAGGCATCACTATCAAGAGCCACGCTATCCAGATGAACTATTCCCAGAATGGCCAGCAGTATGTATTTAATCTCATCGATACCCCCGGTCACGTGGATTTCTCCTACGAGGTGTCCCGTGCCCTCGCTGCCTGTGAAGGCGCCCTGCTGCTGGTAGACGCCGCCCAGGGTATCCAGGCACAGACCATTTCAAACCTGTACCTGGCACTGGAGAACGACCTGGAGATCATCCCCGTGATCAACAAGATCGATATGGACGGAGCCATGATCCCTGAAGTACAGGACCAGATCATAGAACTGATAGGCTGCAAAGTTGAAGATATACTCCTGGCCTCCGGTAAAACCGGTATCGGCATCGAGGAGATCCTGAAAGCTATCGTAGAACGTATCCCCGCTCCCAAAGGCGACCCGGAAGCTCCCCTGCAGGCGCTGATCTTTGACAGCGTATTCAACTCCTTCCGCGGTATCATCGCCTACTACCGTATCTACAACGGTACCATCAAAAAAGGAGAAAAGATCAAATTCATCAATACAGACCAGGAATACTTTGCTGATGAAGTAGGTATCCTGAAACTGGGTCTTCAGCCTGAAAAAGAAGTGAAGACCGGAGACGTGGGGTACATCATTACCGGTATCAAGAACGCCAAAGAAGTAAAAGTGGGCGATACCATCACTTCCATGGCCAACCCAAGCAAAGAAGCCATCAAAGGCTTTGAAGAAGTGAAACCAATGGTATTTGCCGGTATCTTCCCCGTAAATACAGAAGATTTCGAAGAGCTGCGAGACTGTATGGAGAAACTCCAGCTGAACGACGCTTCCCTCACCTTCGAGCTCGAAACCTCACAGGCGCTGGGCTTCGGTTTCCGATGCGGATTCCTCGGCATGCTGCACATGGAGATCATCCAGGAACGCCTGGAAAGGGAATTCAACCAGACAGTGATCACCACCGTGCCAAACGTGAGCTTCATCGCTCACACCACCCGTCAGGAAACCATCACGGTGAACAACCCTTCAGAGATGCCGGACCCCAGCAGGCTGGAACGCATCGAAGAACCCTTCATCAAAGCACAGATCATTACCAAACCTGACTATATCGGCAATATCATGACGCTCTGCCTGGGTAAAAGAGGTCTCCTCATTAACCAGAGCTACCTGACGCCAACCCGCGTAGAGCTGATCTTTGAAATGCCGCTGACAGAGATAGTATTTGACTTCTACGATAAGCTGAAAAGCCAGACCCGTGGCTACGCTTCATTCGATTATTCACCTATCGGCCGTCGTGACAGCGACATCGTTAAAATGGACATCCTCCTGAACGGCGATAAAGTGGATGCGCTGAGCGCCCTGATCCACCGCAGCCGTGCACAGGACTTTGGCCGTAAGCTCTGCGAAAAGCTGAAAGAACTGTTGCCCCGTCAGCAGTTCATGATCGCTATCCAGGCCGCTATCGGCGCCAAGATCCTGGCCCGTGAAACCATCAGCGCCATGCGTAAGGACGTAACCGCCAAATGTTATGGTGGTGACATCTCCCGTAAACGTAAACTGCTGGAAAAACAGAAGGAAGGTAAGAAACGTATGCGCCAGATCGGTAACGTAGAAGTACCGCAGGAAGCATTCCTGGCAGTATTAAAACTGGATGAGTAAGGATAACATCAAATTTGGATAAAAGTAAAAAGCGGCCGGGTGCATTCCTGGCCGCTTTTTCGTTTGGAACAAGTTTTTATGTTAATCGCCGTAGCAAAAAAAATATCCCCCTTCAAAAATTAGCGCCGCAGGCAAAAAAGAACATGCCCGAAAAAAAACTCACAGATCAGCCACTTCCAACGCCCATGAATTAAGTATCCCCTTTCTATTCCTCCTGTCAAGAAAAGGCATCACATAACTCAAATGCCTGTTCTCAGGATCCCCGCCAACCAACACCCCCACCAGCTGATTCGTATCCGAAAATATCACCGAACCGGAATGACCATGCTCACTGAACGGAAGATCATTCGCACTGGTTATCTGTATAAGATTACCTATCCGGTAATCAGTACCGGCAATAGTTACACTGAACTCACCTGAATTAACATTGGAAATAAACCCCGTCCTGATCTCCCGCCGGTTCATCAACCTCACTTCCTGGTCAATAGCCGGTACCGCATACCCGGCAGTATCCAACCCCCACAGCGGCCGCACCAGCGTCTTATCCAGGTTCACCAGCGCCAGGTCAAAAGAATTGACAATGTCACTTTCCAGCCTGAACCAGCTGAACAGCGTACCAATTCCTTCATTACTGTTAATACCAAACGCCTTCTGCCCGGCAGTACATATACCATCAATCTGCGCCACATGATAGTTGGTAAGGCCAAAGACCCTCTTCTCAGGATCGCCCCTGAACTGATAAAACCCACCAATACTGCCAATATTATTGCGGCTGGTATAAATATTATCGTTCACTATCAGTGTCTGCATAACAGGATTAGTTCTTTCTTTTAAGGCCTATGTGTAACATCGTTACATCCACGCCCACGAAAAACCCGTATCTCAGTGCATTTGTAGTATAGCTGACGCCATTGGTCTCTTCTATTTTACGGAGGTCCGGCGTATAGTTAACGCCAAAACCAGCCACAAAAGGAGAGTGGGGGAAGTGCATCATAACACTGCCACCGGGAGACAGGATCTGTTTAAAACTCACTTCGGGGTTAGTCTGCTCATCACCATCTGCATTCAGACGATAATTCAGCACCGCACCCAGGTCCAGCACCTGCAGGAAAAGGCTCACACACATTTTATTGGATATACCCTGGTTAAAATCCAGCCCTATAGGAAGATAGAACGCCAGGGAGCCGCCATTACTGTTCGATGAATTGTTCCTGTTAACAGTCCCCGAACTGGCATCGTATTTTTTGATCCTTTCCCAACCGCCAAACGCACCCGGATAAGCGCTCAGAGATACGCTCAGGGTCGGCTTGTACTTCAGTTTATACTGCCCTTTAGGGATCAGCTCATCCAGGGCGGCTTCTATCTGTTCTGGTTTTTCCGCTTCCAGTATGTTCACCATAAAGCTGCCATACTGGGTCATTACCCTGATAAGGCCATCCAGTGCTCCACTATTATGACGCACCTGCACCAGCTTTAAAGTCTGCAGGGTACCATCCAGCACCTTACCATATTCACGCGTGGAAATACCTTCGCCTATCTGGTTGGCCAGCGTAAAGTAAGGCTGCACACAATTACGGTACGTACTGTCGAGGAACTGGTCCAGCTCAGGTTTAAAGGAATTCTTACGCAGCTGGGAAATAGCATTGTCTGCCATCTGGAAACTAAGCGCTATCAGCTTATGAATATCTTCGCCATTCAGCACTTTAGCGTCAGTAACAGCTATACCTGCAGGTGCGCTGCCAATTATCTGCTGATAGGCATTATATGTATTCACCGCCGGTACTATCCACTGCTTCAGGAAAGAAATAACAGCGGCCGATCTGTTGGCAAGAGAATCCATTGTAGCGCCACCTACCAGGTGCAGATCAGTTTTATTACGCAGGTAAGTGATACGTGCAAAGTTCCACCATTCTTCGACAGACATCTTATTGATAGCTTCCGATGTGATCAGCGCATACTTATTCCCATCAAATTGTCCCACAATAGAAGACACCACATCACTGAAAATAACAGCCTTTTTGAATACGGCAAGACTATCTGCCGTAGCGCCTGTTCTATATTTTGTAGCCATATCCTGCAGTATGGCAACCAGGTGTTTCTTCAGGTAAAGATTATATACCAGCTCACTGCTGCCGGCAATGGCAGGCCTCAGTTCAGTCCTGAAAAGGGCTTTAACTTTTTCATCTTTATCAGCAAGCACCCTGTCGCCCACCTGTTGCAGGAAAGATTCATTCTGCAGCATGAGCGGGAAATTCTGAAGGTCCTGCTGGAAAGAGGCCTTCCACAGGTCCCCGTATTTGGCAAGACCAGTGGTATTATCTTCCTTGAATTGCTGGAATGTCTTCAGTGTATTGGGAATAAGCTGTTTGATGATCACATCACTATTCAGCTTATCATAGATCTGCCCAAGCTGCGCTTCCAGCATTTCTTCCTTAGCTCTTTGAATGATGAAGTCGGTAATACCATAGATAATAGCAGATTCATTGAAGGCAAAATTGCCTGACATAGCGGTCGACTGCAAATCTATCTTCGCCGTTTGGGTCACCTCTTTCAGGGCAGTATTGATCTTTTCCAGGTAGTCAAAACGTTTGGGCATTTCCGGTGCCGCAATGATCTCTTCCGGAGTACCATAGATGATAAGCAGCAGGTATGCCAGCTCATCTTTGATCAGTTCTTTTGTTACTTCAATTTTCTCCTCATCCGTAAGAATATTATTACCTTCTGTATCGTTTTGTTTCTTCTTCTCAACCGGTTGCTGCGGATTGGCGCCCGGTACTGGCAGCCCAGCCGGGGCATCCCCGGTATCTGTATCCGTTGACGTATTTTTTAACGGTTGATGGGAGATAGCTACAGCCAGTTTTGTAAGAAGATCGTTGGTCGATTTGTTCTTAAAGAGATTATCAGTACCATTTTTGAAATTGAATTGAAGCCCTTCTTTCCGGGGAAGTAATACTTCCATATACTTCCTGAAATAAGCCAGCTCTTTGGCATCTTTAAAATAATTCTGTTGTGCAAATGTGCTCGTACCAGTCAGCAGCAGCACGCAAAGTAACGTGTAATGGATATATTTCATGGGGGAGGAATTATTTAGGTTGAGATGTTTCTCCTTCTTCCGGTTGTGTAAACCTGGCAAGAGGATTGTCGGGAGCAGGGGTATTTAAGGCGTCCTTTACAGGTATATCACCTACTTTATCCCTGTTCTCAGTCAGTTTAAGTCCCAGGTAAGCGGCATTGCTCACGCCGGTCAGCGCTATCAGCGTCGGATCAAGCTCCGGCAGCTTACCCTGCACCTGCGACAACTGTGATATATATACGGCGATGGCAATAAGTGTCCATACCACGTTCTGAAAACGGTGAATGCTCACGCCTTTTTCGTCAGACAGTATATCCATCAGGAACCATTTGCTGGGCCTGTTCTGATGCCTGACCTGGTTTTGCTGTGACTGGTCAATGATGCTGCCTACAGCAGTAGTGCCGCCACTGATGCCCATCAGCACAAGTGCTGTTGTATTGAACCCTTCCAGCGACATCAGGCAGTTGCTGCAGAAGGCCTCATAGATGTAGGAACAGGCTATCACTACCGTCCACACGCCCAGCTGTGTCCGGGAAAGACTATACGGCCTGCGCAGGTCTTTCTCTTTTATCCTGTCAGCTTTAATAGAACGTTTGGCTGCTCTCGCAAACGCCTGCTTGCTGGTAATGTCATCTCTCAGTACTTCGGATAGGATAGCCAGGAGAAAGAAGCCGGCTATCATCAGGCCTATGATGATCCAGCCTGTTATAGCCCAGGTTTTACAGGTCTCAGGTGAAACAGAGGTGGCAGATTGAGCGTTGGCATTGGAAACGAATAACAATGCTCCCAATAAGATGCACGGCAATGGTATTTTCATACGCTATGAAAATTTGAATTAGGACTTACTTTTTAATGCCTGTCTGTAAGGGAATTGTTTGGGGTTGTTAATATTGACGTTCTCTCGGTTGCTATTTCTTCACATTAAAATTAATAAATATAGCGCAAAAAAAAGAGTGTATCTTTTGATACACTCTTTACTGATATAAACAGCATAATCAGCTTATGCCAGTTGTCTTTTAGGTTGCAGCACAGATTGTTTTACCAGTGCCCAGATACCAAATAATACCCCGGTAAAGAACACATTCCCCATCAGTCCGTTAAGGGCAAAGCTGCTGAAAGGATTACCTTCCTGGTAGAAAGGAATACCGGCAATATAACATTGCAGCAGGCCCTGTGCGGTTTTAGGATAAAGGCTGGTGGTCAGGAACGTCCCCAGGTTGGTGATAAGGAAAAACAACACTCCCGTGCCTATAGAAGCCAGCAGGATATTCAGTGTGTTGACCTTTTTTATCCTGGAACCTATCCATGCAATCAGCATAAATGCACCATACACGAACAGCAGCTGACCAATATAAGTACTTTCCAGCGCCCTGATATTGGTGAACAGCTGGAGGAAAACATCAGAAATGAAAAGAGATAACAGCGGTACTATATACACCAGCTTTTTATCTTTCAGCACCACCCCGCCAAACAGGGCAGCAGCGCCAATGGCGTTGAAGTTCCACAGTCCCATCTGGTTGGTGAAAATACGGCAGAGGGCAGATAGAAAGATAAGGGCGGCAATTACCAGGATTTCCCTGGTGGAGTCCTTTTTCATATTTGGTGATGATTATTTGACCAAAGATACAATTTTACCAAAACTTACAATGCAGGCACTCCCGCTTTATAAATAGTAATCCCTGTCTGGCTCTCAATCTTATACCCGGCCTCAAACAAAGCTACAGCCGCCTGCCCCTTGCCCAGACTGATACCCTCCCCGTCAGCGCCGGTAATAACACCGGAACCATCCAGCACCAGCAATATCTCGGTAGAAAGGCTGGTATGCTCATAACGCTCACCAGGCTGAAGAACAATACGGCTCACCTCAAAATCAGGCGCCGGTGAATGATAGATCTTCTCTACACCGCCTTTTACAGCCGCGCCGGTCAGTATTTTAGGATGCACCGCTTCAAAACGCGTATGTTTCAGCAGTTCCGGTACATCAATATGTTTAGGAGTAAGACCACCACGCAGCACATTATCCGAGTTAGCCATCAGTTCTACGTTCTGCCCTTCAAGATAGGCATGAGGGATCCCGGCATCCTGGAATACCGCTTCCCCGGGATGCACTTCCAGTATATTGAAGAAGTAAATGGAGAAAATACCCCTGTCCAGGCGGTTCAACCCTTCAGGATCATTGGCAATAGCCCTCCCTGTCCAGAAAGCAGGATCCGCTTTCTTCAAAGTACCGGCCTGGTAGGCAGGTAATACTCTTTCAGCCAGCGGACGGAGGAAGGTATTCACTTCTTCCTGTGGCATTTCCATCACAGTTTTATATAAACCGAAATAACCTTCCTTTTCGAAAACAGGAGCCAGGGAAGCAAACTCCGGAACGGTCTTTAATACTTCCTTCAGCTTATCTTCCGGCAAAAAACCGTGCAACAGCCAGAACTCGCTGAGCGCCACCATAATTTCCGGCTTGTGATTTGCATCTTTATAATTACGGTGTGAAGCATTGAGCGGGATACCGGCTTCATTCTCACGGGCAAAGCCTTTTTCTGCTTCAGCTTTGGTTGGATGTACCTGTATGGAAAGCATATCTTTTACATCCAGTATCTTAAACAGGTAAGGAAGTTCTCCAAAACGTTTCCATACTTTCGGACCCAGTACACTTTCAGGGTTGGCCTTTATCAGCTGGTCCAGCGTGCTCGCGCCACCATTTACAGTGATGGCCGATGGTGCGCTCTGGTGTGCTCCCATCCAGTATTCTGCGCTGGGTTTACCGGTTTCAGGAATTCCCAGCAATGAAGGGATGTAATGGAAGCCTCCCCAGGCATAGTTCTGAACCTTACCTTCCAGTCTGAATAATTTCTTCTCGCTCATGATGACGTATTGCGTTATAATGTTTGTATTTTCCGGTAATTGTTAACCTGTCTTTCCTTATGGAAGGCCAAAAATAGTCAAATCAAATGGCATCCCATATAGCATTAGGTAAAAAAGGAGAGCTCATAGCACAGGAGCATCTCCGCCAGCATCAGTACAATATCTTAGCTGTCAACTGGCGAAGTAAACATCGTGAAATAGATATCATAGCAACCATTTCCGGCTGCCTGGTCTTCTTTGAGATCAAGACACTGGCAGACAACCTGTTTGGCTGGCCGGAACAACACGTCAATTACGGAAAGCGGAAAAACCTGCTGGCAGCAGCAGCGGTTTACATGGACCAGATGAAAGAACTACCGGCGGAGGTCCGGTTTGATGTCATCTCTATTACTTTTACGAAAGGAGAGGAGTATGAATTAGTGCATTTTGAAGATGCTTTTTAGCAGACCCGCTAACTTCCTCTTAAAAAAATGCCGTTGCCGAAGGCGAGGGCACTGAAAAAGTCCTTACGTAGGCTCTGAGAATCGTCTATTCGAAAATATTCTCCACCCCCTACCCGAATATTTCTTTAAAGAAAACTACTTTTTCAGTGCCCTCGCCGAAGGCAACAGCATTTTTTTGAGCAATTAAAAACTCAATTCCACACCCCTGTATAATTATGAGGCGTTATAGCCTTCAGCTCTTTCTTCAACGCAGCACTGATCTTCAACCCCTCAATAAACTTATGCATGGTCTTCTGCGTGATCTGCTCCCCACCACGGGTCAGCGCTTTCAACGCCTCATAAGGCTGAGGATAGTTCTCCCTGCGCAACACCGTCTGTATCGCTTCCGCCACTACAGCCCAGTTGTTTTCCAGGTCTTCATTAAGCTTGGCCTCGTTCAGGATCAGTTTCTCCATACCTTTCTGAATAGATTTCAACGCAAGTACAGTATGCCCGAAAGGCACCCCTACATTACGCAGCACAGTAGAATCGGTCAGGTCACGCTGCAGCCTCGAAACCGGCAGCTTGGCGCTCAGGTGCTCAAAAATAGCATTGGCCAGCCCCAGGTTACCTTCAGCATTCTCGAAATCTATCGGGTTTACCTTATGAGGCATAGCCGAAGATCCTACTTCATTAGCCTTGATCTTCTGTTTGAAGTAATCCAGGGAAATATATGTCCATATATCACGGCTGAAGTCGATCAGGATGGTATTGATCCGCTTCAGGGTATCAAACTGGGCGGAGATATTATCATAATGTTCTATCTGGGTGGTATATTTCATACGCTGCAGTCCCAGCGTATTGTTCACGAACTTATCGCCGAACTTTTCCCAGTTGATCTTAGGGAATGCCACATGATGTGCATTGAAGTTACCCGTCGCCCCGCCAAACTTGGCCGCAAAGGGAATATCGCCCAGCAGCTTTATCTGTCCTTCCAGGCGCTCTGTGAACACCAGGATCTCTTTACCCAGGATAGTGGGAGAAGCCGGCTGACCATGAGTACGGGCCAGCATAGGCACTTTCATCCAGGATTTGCCCATTTTCTTCAGCGCCAGCACCAGGTTGGAAATGGCCGGCATATAAATATGCTCAACCGCCTCTTTCCAGAAAAGGGGGGTAGCGGTATTATTTACGTCCTGGGAGGTAAGCCCGAAATGAACCCATTCCAGCCTGTCTTCCAGTCCCTGGCCTTTCAGCTCATTCTTAACAAAATACTCAACAGCTTTCACATCATGGTTGGTCACCTTTTCTGTTTCTTTGATCAGTTGCGCATTCTCTACCGTAAAGTCCTGGTAGATCTTACGCAGTGACGCCGCCTGTGGCTTGGTCAGCGGGAACAGCTTCTGTTCTGACAGTGCGATGAAATACTCTATTTCTACCAGCACACGGTAACGGATCAGTGCAAATTCAGAGAAGTAAGGAGCCAGTTCTTCCAGTTGTCTGCGGTAACGTCCATCCAGCGGAGAAATGGCGGTCAAAGCTTGTAATTGCATAATGTTAATTGTTAGTTAGCAGTAAAGTGCGCTCAGCGTTTTCTACTTTTTGCCTAATTTAGCCGGCAAAATTACTGAAATTGGAACGGAAAGTAAAAGTAGCGGCAGTAAGTTATTTGAATACCAGGCCATTATTGTACGGATTCAGGGATCATCCGGTAATGAAAATGTTGGAACTGAGTATGGATTACCCTGCTAAGATAGCACAACAACTCATTAACGGAGAAGTAGATGTGGCATTGGTACCAGTGGCCATAATCCCGAAACTGAAGGAATATCATATCATTTCAGATTATTGTATCGGAGCGGAGGGGCCCGTAGCTTCCGTTTGTCTTTTCAGTGAAGTGCCCCTGAAAGAAATTAAAAGGATCTACCTGGATTACCAGAGCCGTACATCCGTAGCCCTGCTGAAAGTACTGGTCAATGAATACTGGAAACTGGATGTAGAGCTGATAGAGACCTCAGACGATTACCAGGACAGGATCAAAGGCACCGACGCCGGACTGGTAATAGGCGACCGCGCCCTGGCACAACGCCATATTTCCCCCTATATCTACGACCTTGCAGAACACTGGATGCGCTTCACCAGCCTGCCTTTCGTATTTGCAGCATGGATCAGCAACAAACCTCTCCCGGTGGAGTTTATCCAGGAATTCAGTAACGCCAACGCCATAGGCATACATAATATACCCGCTGTAGTGGCAGAGAACCCATACAGCCTGTATGATCTGAGCACTTATTACCTGCAGAACATCAGTTATCCGCTTACGCCGGCCAAACGCCAGGGTATGCAGAAATTCCTGGGTTATCTTATATAATTAAGACTTTCAGCGCACGCAGCGCAAAATATTCCCTAAAACGAGGCTTTTAAAACCTCCAGCTGCACGCAGCGCAAAACATTCCCTCAAAGGGCGTTTTTAAAAGCTTCAGCCGCGCGCAGCGCAAAATATAACTCTCAAACCGGGTTTTGCCGAAGGCGAAACCCGGTTTGAGAGTTACTCTCCCCGCCATATATAGAATAAAAAATTTAAACCACTGTTTGTTAAGCATTTATACCACGTATTCGGCTTTTTTCTTTATATTAGTTTCCCCATCTGTATCTGTTCACACAAATTCCGGCAATATGAAAATTGGTATCCTCGGTAGCGGCCCTGTAGGTCTTACATTAAGTGAAGGATTGATCAACGCAGGACATGAGGTGCTACTAGGTACCCGCAATCCCGCAAAAGAATCCCTTCAGCAATGGCTCAAAAAGCATGACAACAAGGTCGCCGCTGTACCCTTCCGGGAAGCAACCGCGCAGGGAGAGCTGCTGGTCATCTGCACCAGCTGGGCCGGTACCCAGAAAGCCATAGAAGCCGCAGGATTATGGAATTTCAAAGGAAAAGTTGTGGTAGATGTCACAAATCCTCTGGATGGAAAAGGTCCCGACCCACAGGGAAGACTATCTTTTTCTATTGGTCATACCAATTCCGCAGGCGAACAGCTGCAGGCCTGGTTGCCACCGGATGCACATGTAGTGAAGGCATTGAGCTGTATAGGGCATGAAGCGATGTTCCGCCCTTTCCAGGAACAGGAAATACCTACCATGTTCATCTGTGGAAATAAACGTGCCGCCAAAACTACTGTTACTCAATTGCTGAATGAAATGGGATGGAAGGACGTAGTGGATATGGGAACGATAGAAATGAGCAGGAATATCGAGCCCCTGAGTATATTATGGTATGCTTATGGTTTTCGTACCGGCACCTGGAATCACGCCTTTAAGCTGATCGTACACAAACCGTAAAAACATTTTCAGCCCGCGCAGCGCAAAAAAACGGAAATCGCTTTTGCCGAAGGCAAAAGCGATTTCCGGAAAAACTATATCTCCTTCACATTAATATAAAAATTCGGATCTACTTTAAACTTCTTCTTATCCGACAACGTAAAATTAGTCGACTGCCACTGCTTACCCGGATAAATAAACCTATACCCATCATCCCCCAACGTAACCTTAACCGGCATATTAAAATTCTCCACATCCGTCACCCACCTGAACTGCAACTGAGAACCATTAAAATGATATTCCAGCGTAGGAATAGAAGTGTGCGTCAGGTATTGCTCAAACACCTTATTGAAGTTCATATTCGTCTTCTGGTTGAAATACTCTTCTATCTGCCTCGTAGTCACCGTCTGATGCCAGAACGTTTTATTCAACCCACGCAGAATATCCCTGAAAACATAATCATTATTCACAACCTGCCTGATAGTATGAAGCATATTCCCCCCTTTATAATACATATCCCCACTGCCTTCCACATTAACACCATAAGGGCCAATAATAGGAATATCATTCTTGATATTCTTCCGGGTACCGGTAACATACTCAAAGGCAGCCTCCCTTCCATACTGGCATTCAGTAAACAGCGTTTCTGAATAGTTGGTAAAGCTTTCATGCACCCACATATCAGCAATGTCTTTAGTGGTGATATTATTACCAAACCACTCATGACCACTTTCATGAACAATGATAAAATCCCATTTCAATCCCCAGCCACTGCCGGAAAGATCGGTCCCTTTATAACCCATCTGGAACTTGTTGCCATAAGCCACAGCACTCTGATGTTCCATCCCCAGGTGAGGAGATTCCACCAGCTTATAACTGTCTTTATAGAAAGGATACTTGCCAAACCAGAACTCAAAACATTTCAGCATGGGTTTTACAACAGCAAAATGCTGCTTCGCAGTATCTACGTTATAATCCAGCACCCAGAATCCCAGCTCCAGTTTACCCCCCTCGCCGGAATAAGTATCTTTAAATTCAACATAGTGCCCTATGTTAAGCGCTACGTCATAATTGTTGATAGGATTGTTAACCGCCCATACCCAGGTAATATTACCATCCTTCTCTATTACCTTCTTTTTCAGCTTACCATTAGATACATCCACCAGCTCAGGAGGCGTGGTAACACTGATAGTCATTTTCTCCGGCTCATCACTCTGATGATCTTTATTAGGCCACCACACACTGGCGCCCAGTCCCTGGCAGGCAGTAGCTATCCACGGACGGCCCTGGTTATCTTTCCTCCAGATGATACCGCCATCCCATGGCGGATTCACAGCCTGCCTCGGCTTACCATGGTAAAAGACAATGATCTTCTTATCCTTTCCTTTCAGCTGTTTAGCTTTGGTCTTGACAAAAATGGCATTACCCTCACGTACATAATCCAGGGATTGTTTATCCTGTACAATACTATCTATTTCCATAGGCGTCTGCAGATCTATCTGCATAAGACTATCTACTTTGAGTACACGATAGGTGATTGCGTTAAAGCCGGTAAGAGAACTGTCTCCCATTTCAAGCTTCACGTGCAGGTCGTACACTTTTACATCCCACCAGGCGCGGGGAGGGGTAATAGTGCCTCTCAGCGTATCGGCACGGGTAAAGGTTGTTTGTTGGGCGCCGGCCGTCAGAGCCGTGAGCAGGACCAGGGATATCATCAGAAAACCTCGCATAGAAAAATCGTATTTATGACGGAAAGGTATTAATTTTCGTTTGAAAGCAAAATCCGGCAGCTTTGCCGTTTGAATGACAAGATATTTAAGTATACTGGTATTATGTCTGATCGCCGCCTGCAATAACAGACCTTCCTCCGGAAAACAGGTATTCCGTTATAATGTAGTGGAAGGTATCTCTTCCCTGGATCCTGCTTTTTCCCGCAACCAGGCCGTGATCTGGGCCGTCAGGCAGGTATATAATACCCTGGTGGAACCGGACAGCAACCTGAATATTCAACCTTCGCTGGCTACACGCTGGGAAGTTTCTGAAGATCGCCGCACATATACATTCCACTTAAGGACAGACGTATACTTCCATGATAATGAGGCCTTCCCCGGCGGAAAAGGAAGACGGATGACCGCGACGGACGTGGCATACAGCCTCCGCCGGATCATGGACCCTGCCACCGCATCGCCCGGGGCATGGATCTTTAACGGGAAAGTAGATATGGAAGAGGGGTTCAAAGCGCCGGACGATAGCACCTTCCAGCTCACATTACTTAGGCCCTTTCACCCGGTAATGGGTATACTCAGTATGCAATACTGTTCCATTGTACCACATGAAGTAGTAGAGAAATACGGTAAGGACTTCCGCAGTCATCCCTGTGGCACCGGGCCTTTCCGCTTTTTTCTCTGGGAAGAAGGCCAGGCGTTGGTCCTTCACCGCAATCCTCATTACTTTGAAAAAGACAGCACCGGCAGAACTTTACCCTACCTGGATGCCGTGAAGATCTCCTTCCTGGACAGCAAGGCTACTGAGTTCCTCCTGTTCCGCCAGGGACAGCTGGACTTTATGAACGATATAGATGCCTCCTTTAAAGATGAGGTGCTGACAAAAAAAGGAGAACTGAAAAAAGAGTGGGAGGGTAGGATGGTGCTGGATAAACACGCCCAGCTCAATGTAGAATACTTTGGCTTCCTGCTGGATAGCAGTAAAGCATCTGTGAAGACATCTCCTTCAAGACTGCAGAAGGTCCGCCTGGCCATCAACTACGGCTTTGACCGGAACAAACTGATCACCTACCTGCGTAACGGGATCGGAACACCTGCTAACGCTGGCTTCATCCCCGCAGGACTACCTTCCTTCGACGCCGTAAAAGTAAAAGGATACAACTACGACCCGGCAAAAGCCAGGGCCTTGCTCAAAGAAGCCGGTTACCCGGAAGGAAAGGGGCTGCCCCCTCTCAGGCTGCTATCCATTCCCATCTATGAAGATTATGCCAACTATGTAGCTAACCAGCTCCAGCAGATAGGCATACGGGTACAGGTGGAAGTAATGCAGAAAGCCTTGCTCCTGGAACAGACCGCCAAATCCACAGCTCTCTTCTTTCGCGGCAGCTGGATGGCAGATTATGCCGATGCTGAGAACTACCTGGCCGTGTTTTACAGTAAAAACCCGGCCCCGCCCAATTACACGCGTTACGCCAACCCGGCGTTCGACCAGCTCTATGAACGCTCTCTCGCTGAAAACAACGACTCCGTCCGTTACGAACTATACCGGCAGATGGACCGCATCATCGTATCTGACGCTCCCGTTGTACCCTTATTTTACGACCAGGTCATTCACCTGGTGCAACCCAATGTAAAGGGCATGGAAAATAACGGCCTCAACCTGCTGGAACTTCGGAAAGTGCGCATAGAAAAGCATGGATAAGTTCGCTCATTTGTCAGCCATTGGTCTTTTGCAACAAAAAAACACTACCACTT
This sequence comes from Chitinophaga tropicalis, assembly GCF_009758205.1. Taxonomy (GTDB): domain Bacteria; phylum Bacteroidota; class Bacteroidia; order Chitinophagales; family Chitinophagaceae; genus Chitinophaga; species Chitinophaga tropicalis. The sequence goes on along the minus strand of NZ_WRXN01000012.1, from coordinate 102,871 downwards.
AAAAACTTTAACATTTCCTACACATCGGCCCCTGTAGCGGTATGAAGGGATAGTATAAACCATGTCTATGCTGATATATAATTATTTATAGCAGTTGCCCGGCTTTTTTGGGCTACCTTTGAAGCTGATTTTTTTGATAGCATCTCAGTTTGCCCGCAGAGCCAACTATTCTTGATAAAAGATCTCAAACAGTACAATTTTTTATTTAGTTAAAGCGAGAAAATGACTGCGATTCTGATATTTTTCTTTTCACACTGGTTCCTTTCCCTCTTTTTTCACACGTTTTTCCTGCACAGGTATGCTTCTCACCAGATGTATACCACCAGTAAATTCTGGGAAAGGGTCTTTTATTTCTGCACCTGGTTCTTCCAGGGTACTTCTTACTTAGTACCTCGTGCTTATGGCTCCATGCACCGCATGCACCATGAATTCAGCGATACTGAACATGACCCGCATTCTCCACACTTCTTCAAAGATGTATGGGGCATGATGGTACACACCCGTAAAATGTACAATGATATTTATACCGGCAGAAACGTACCTGACGAGAAGTTCACTACCAACCCTCCGCTACCTGTATGGGAAGCGCTGGACAGGTTCGGTGACAGCAACATCACCCGTCTGGCATGGGCTGCCGTTTATATAGCTTTTTATGTAACATTCGCTCCGGCATGGGGCTGGTACCTGCTGCTGCCTATCCACTTCCTGGTAGGGCCTGTACAGGGCGCAGTTGTAAACTGGTGCGGACATAAATATGGCTACAAGAGCTTTGACAACGGCGACAAATCAAGGAATACTTCTCCATGGGGTATCCTCCTGCTGGGTGAACTGTTCCAGAACAACCACCACAAGTTTAAGGACAGCCCTAACTTCGCCAAGAAATGGTTCGAACTGGATCCTACTTACCCGGTGATGAAGCTCTTCAACTTCCTGGGCATCATCAAACTGAAAACAGCAACGGTAAAAACCGTTAAAATAAAAGCCGCGGCATAATTCTTTAGCTGGCCGCAGGCCAGCCACCGCATAAAAAAACGCTTTTGCCGAAGGCAAAAGCGTTTTTTTATGCAATTTATCCGCATCTGTCTCAATTAAACTTCCTGAAAAACGGATGCGTAGCTATAGCCAGCATCGCCTTATCACCACTCGTATCCCCATAAGCATAGATCTCCCCATACAAAGGCAAACTAAACTTCTCCTCAATCCGCCTCACCTTTTCCTCCCCATTACAATTCTCCCCATAGATCCTTCCCGTAATCCTCGCATTCACCGTCTCCAGCCTCGTAGCTATACACTCAATCCCCAACGCAGAACACCACGGTTGCACCCACTCCTGCGCAGAAGCTGTAACAACGGCGACCCTATGGCCTTGCAACTGATGCTCCTTTATCGCCTGCAACGCATCCTCCCTGATCAGGAAAGGCAGCCGCTCCCGGCAGAACGCTGCACATTTGCTTCTGAACTGCTGTTCCGGCATATTCCCGAAGAAGTATTGGAGAAAAAGCTGTTTAACTTTAACGTTGGACAGCATCTTCAGTTTCATCAGCACCATAGCAGGAGCAAGCATCAGCAACCCCGTGTACAGCGCGGTATTACCTTTGGTATAACGTACTATCTCAAACAGTGTATCCTTCTTCGTTACCGTACCGTCAAAGTCAAAAAATGCAATGGATGGCCTCATAATTTGAGTTTTTTGAAGATAGCCTCCGGTATTGATTTGATAATGAGCATGATATACCTCCAGAACCATTTGGTATAGATCACGTTCTTCTTTGCTTTCACTGCATTGAAAACATCTTTAGCTACCTGCTGCGGCTGTGCCGTAAGCAATGGTGGCAAAGGCAGGTTTTCCGTCATCCGGGTATAAACAAAACCCGGTTGTACACTCAGCACATGCACTCCTTTATGAAAAAGACGGTTCCGCAACCCGCTGAGATAAGCAGTAAACCCGGCTTTCGCACTACCATAAATATAATTGCTCTGGCGGCCCCGCTCACCAGCCACAGAACTGATCCCCACAATAGTACCGGCGCCACGGGCGGCATAATCTTCCGCCACTATGTTCAGTATCGATACAGCACCGGTATAATTGGTATGGATGATACGTGCCGCTTCAGTCCAGTCTGATTGCGCTTTCTCTTGCGCACCCAGGTACCCGAACACACAAATGGTGATATCCGGTTTGACAGGCAGGGATTGATAAAAGGCCGGATGACTCCCAAAATCTGTGGCGTCAAAGGCATGAGAGCTGGCAGCCACCCCGTAGCGGATCTTCACGTCCTGCTCCAGGGCCGCGAGAGAAGCTACATTGCGGGCTGCCAGCTGAATATCATATTTTTTACCGGCAAACTGACGGGCAATGGCCACAGCCATATCTGACCCCGCTCCCAGAATAAGAACAACAGGCATAATGAATAATAGTAAGTATCCTCCGAAGGAGGATCGTTAAAGTGAGAAAAACAATTGGTGTTATTCGGTCAGCAGCAGCCTGTCTGACTGTACAGAACGGAACAGGCCGGAGCTGTTATAAGTTTTGACGATATCCGCAAATTTCCTGGCATTGGGATAGCTGTTCCAGAAAATGTCCTTTTTCATACGGGCGTCTTTAGACAGGTACAGACGGCCGCCATACTGGAGCACCAGTTCATCCAGCTCATCCAGGAATTCGAACAGGCCTTTACGTACAGGAAAATCCAGCGCCAGCGTATAACCTTCCATAGGGAAAGAGATAAGGCTTTCCTGTACACCGAAAACCTTCAGCACGGCCAGGAACGACCCCCAGCCTTTATCGCTTATACGACGCAGGATAGCTACCAGCCCTTCTTTCTTTTCCAGGGGTAGTACAAACTGGTATTGTACAAAACCAGCCTTGCCATAACCGCGGTTCCAGTGAAGAATAGCGTCCAGGGGATAAAAGAACGGCTCATAAGGAATGACATTATCTATTTCCTGCTTCGTGTTCTTCGCATAATACAGCCAGTTAAAGGCTTTGACAGTCAGTGTATTCAGTGCAAATGACGGAAGATTGAAAGGAACAGACAGCTTTCGTTTGTCTGCCAGCTGCAGGGGCATTTTGCTTTGCTGTGCATTTAGTTCTTCCGGCCTGGCATGCTCGCCCACTATCAGTATACCACGGCCAAAAGCATCGCCTTTCTGCAGGCAATCTATCCACGCCATGGAATAAGTATAGGCTTTATATTCTTCAAAGAGTTGTATCAGGTGTTCCAGGTTCTTAGCCTTGATCTGCTTCTGGTGTATATAAGCTGTTTCGATCTTCTTCAGGTCAAACTTCACCCGGGTAATGATCCCGGTAAGTCCCATACCACCACAGGTTGCCCAGAACAGGTCCGGCTCCTTTTCTGCAGAACAGGTGATGGTTTCCTTATTGCCCGTGATCACATCCATTTCTGTAATATGACCGGAGAAGGAACCATCCACATGATGATTCTTCCCATGCACATCAGAAGCTACCGCACCTCCTACCGTAATGAACTTAGTCCCGGGAGTGACCGGTAGGAACCAGCCCTGCGGTACTATGATTTCAAGTATCTGGTCCAGCGTGATGCCCGACTGGCATTCAAACACGCCATTGACAGTATCAAAAGCCAGTACCTTATCGTATTTAAGGGTAGAGACACTATGATGCGCCAGGGAGGCGTCACCATAACAGCGGCCATTGCCGCGGGCAATGATGGAAGAGTGGCTGGATATAAAATCCTGTACCTGTTCCTCTTGCGAAAAAGATGATTCATCGCAGGAGATAGCGGGGTAATTCCCCCAGTTTGCTAACCGTTTTTCCATTACTCAAAAAAACTTTTGTTAGTGGGTAAATAAATAATCACATAAAAACTCAGCACCCACAGGAGTATGGTTAATTGAATGAAACGGTCTTTGTATAGGATTTTGGTTGGAGAACCTGTATTATTCTCCACATATGTTATTTGCAAATATCGTAATAATCCACCAATTACAAAAAGACATGTATAATAGAGGCGGTAAGTATGAAAGCGTTCCATCGTTTCGGGCGCCATGGTATACATGAGGTAGGCCACTATAATCACAGCCGATACCAGCGCCAGCATCACATTCATAAAATCCATATTATACCCTTTAGACGCCTTACGCATTTCCTGCCCGGACTGTGTTTTTATCAGCACATCATCCCGGCGCTTGGCAATGGCCATAAACAAAGCCAGCAGGAACACCATGATCATCAGCCATTCAGATACAGCAACGCTCGCTGCAACCCCGCCCGCTTTCACCCTCAACACAAAGCCGATAGACAGGATCAGTATATCCAGGATAGAAATGTTCTTTAAGCCAAAAGAGTATAAGATGTTAATAATGAAGTAGATACCAACTACAAATGCGAATTTGGGTTTAATATACCAGGCCAATGCTGCACCTATTGCCACGCATAACACAAAGAAGACCAATGCAGCCGGCTTGGAAACAGCACCGGAAGCAATAGGACGTTTACACTTTACCGGATGTATACGATCAGCCTCTACATCTTTATAGTCATTAATAATATAGATGCTGCTGGCAATCAGGCTGAATGCAATAAAAGCAATGAAAAGCTCAAGTACCTTGGACAGGTTGAATATCTCGCCTGCAAAGAAAAGGGGAATATATAAGAAGAGGTTCTTTGCCCAATGGGAGGGCCTTAATAATTTTAAATATTGCACGGGGATAAAACTTGTTTCCTGGCGAAAGATACGATGGATTATGTAAAATCAGTACAAATCTCTTTCACCTCTTATTCCCAATTGGCCCCAATCCCAAACTCTTCTCCCAAAAAATCGCTTTCTTCTTTCATCTTCAACCGGCCGCAGGCCTGCCTCAAAAATCGCTTTTGCCGAAGGCGAAATCAACTTTTCTGAAAATACATTCCGGATACCCAAAGCATAGATATAGCATGGATACTCCCACTTAAAGCCTACTATAAAGTATGGATAGTGTATGCATTGCGGGTGCACTTTAGCACCACATTGCTTTCTGAAAGAAAGCGGCTTTTTTTATCAGCTCACTTAAAACTTCTGCTCTCTAACTATCAGATGCCGCCCACAAAATTTGTTTTTGCATTAATTCAACTATTTTTGGCCACGATCTCATTAATTTACACGAAATTATCCCCTTCATATGCCTTCTGCTCATGCACCATTCAGCCGTAAAACTGCTTTTGCTACAGAACTGCTGATCATAATCGGATTAGCCCTGGTCCCCCTGTTCGTACCATTCCCCTACAGAGTGAACATCTTCCTCTCCTGGGAAGGCGCTTACCGCATTTCCGAAGGACAAATCCCCTACAAAGACTTTGGCTTACCCCTGGGTTACGGTTACTGGCTGATGCCGGCCCTGTTCTTTAAGATCTTCGGCCCCCAGCTCATAACCCTGGTAAAAGCCCAGGTACTGATGAACATCCTCGCCGGACTATCCTTCAGATCTATACTGAAAAGCCTTGACATACAACCAGCCATCCGCGTACTCTCGGTATTACTCTTCGTACTCTCTTATTCCTTTTTCAATTTCTGGCCCTGGTACAACCAGACGGTTATCGTATACGAGCTCATAGGCCTTGCCTTCCTTTTCCGTTTCATGATAGGACCACAAGGCAAAGTACGTTTCTTCTTCCTCTTCCTCGCAGCATTATTCACCTTCCTGTCCTTCTTTACAAAACAGGACGGCGGCGGACTGGCACTCTTACTCTCCCTTGCTTTGCTGGCATATAACAGCTGGCAGCAGAAGGAATGGTGGAATATCCCCGCTTACCTTGGTTTTTATGCGATAGTGGCACTGGCTGTAATTCTCCCATTATTGTCTTACGACTTCGCCTACTGGTTCAATCACGGCCAGCCACCACATAATTCCCGCTTATCCATATACGATATCATCTCGGAAGTCATGAGCGGCTCCCAGTGGATCAAACTCTACTTATTCCTCGTAGTACTTTGCCTGTTACCCGTTTTCAGGCAGTGGAAGAGTTTCCTTGGCAACCGGCAGTTAATGCTTTTCTCCCTGCTTACACTTGGTATCCTGGCAGAAGCAGCCATTTTCCAGGTCACAAGCTACACACCGCCTGACAATAACATCTTCTTCCATGCCTTCGCTTTTGCATTCATTGCCAGCAACTTACAGCAACAGCTGAAAGTAGATCTGAGTAAATGGAAGCAGTTTGCCGTAGCAGCTTTGCTGTTATTATTCTGGTGGTCTGGCGCCGTATGGAAATACCTGGATAGGGTAGTTGCCTATATAATACCCCAACAGGTATACGCAAAAGGCAACAGCGGAAACGCTGACAGCAGCAGCCTTGCTATCTATAATCCGCAGATCAGCGCTACAGGAGAGAACGTAGTTTCCCGGAATAATTTCATGATCAATACAGACACTACAGATGTCCCTGCAGATCAGTGGATACAATGCGACCTCCCCGTATTTAAGAAGATCTATATGCCGGCGCCCACCGTAGAAGGTATCAAACGCCTGCAGCAGATGCCCGTGGTAAAAGAGAAGAAAGGTGATATTAAATTGTTGAATATGACTGAGTTAACCCCTCTTGCTGAAGCCTTGCCTTATAAGCTGGAAACAGGTGCTGACTATCCTTTATGGTATCACCTGGGAGTAGGTATGTTCAACCGCCAGCTGGATACTTTTGTACAGAAGGTACGCCGTCAGCATTATGATGTAGTACTGTATGAATATGCCCCGGGACTGAACAACTTCTTCCCGTTCGCATTACGTCATGAGCTACAGCAACACTACAGGAAAGCAGATGCCTTTGTGGCGCCCCGCCGTCCAACAAATGCGATGATTGAAGTTTATGTGAAAGAATAGTATGCTCGTACAGACTTATTATTTACAAAAGTGAACTCCGGTTGTTTATAATATCATTCACCGGATATGAGAAAATGATTCTATTTTTAAACTAATTTTAACCATTACGTTGGTACAAGCCTGAAGCTTGTACAGAACTATTGAATTTTACTTTAATCCTGTGGCAACTAACAAAACTAAACTCTGGGCTTATTTATTCGCGGTATACATCATCTGGGGATCTACTTACCTGGGTATGAAGATAGCAACAGAAGTAATCCCCCCATTCCTTTTGTCAGCTTTACGCTTCCTCGTCGCCGGAACACTATTATTCTCTATAGGACAAAAGAGAGAAAAACAGCTACCTGGAAAGAAACAATTATGGTCAGCCGTTCTGGTAGGTATCTTACTGATAGGTATTGGCGGTTCCAGCACAGCTGTAGCCGTTCATTATATGCCTTCCGGCCTGGTAGCGCTGATAGTCGCCGCTATCCCCGTATGGTTCGTAGGATTGGACTGGGCCTTTTTCAGTCGCCAGAAACCTACCTGGATGACAGTGGCCGGTATCCTGATAGGACTTGGAGGATTGTTCCTGCTCTTTAACCCTTTCGAAGCCGCACAGTCCCGCAGCTTTCCTTTATGGCCTATCGCGGTAGTAGCAGTCGGATGCACCTCCTGGGCCCTCGGCTCATTGTCTGTCTCCAAACTACCCATGCCTGCACAGATCACCTCCACAGCTATCCAGATGCTGGCAGGCAGTGTCTTCTGCTTTATCATAAGCGCGGCAATAGAACCAGGAGCCTGGAGCACATTGGGACATCTAACGCTGCGAAGTGTATCTGCCTATGTTTACCTGGTACTGATCGGTTCCCTTGTAGGCTTTACTTCCTATAGCTGGCTTACCCGGAACGCACCTCCCAGGCTGATGTCTACTTACGCGTATGTAAACCCTGTAGTGGCACTTTTCCTGGGCTGGCTGATCGGGAATGAGAATTTATCTTCCAGGGCATTAATAGCCTGTACAATTGTAATTGGTGGTGTAGTACTGATGACGTTAGGAAAGCGGAAGTAATAGCTTCTTTAATACATATCATGTCCACGTTTAAAGCATGTTTGAAGCATCCCTTAAGCATGTCTTAAGCATGTCTTAAGCATGTCTTAAGCATGTCTTAAGCATGTTTAATGTATGTATTGCGGTACCACTTTAGTGCCACGGGTATAGTACTTAAATCTCAACACAGAACTTCCGATAAACTACCGGAAAAAGATCAGCCTTCTTTCAATACAATTAACTGTTTATAAATAACTTATGCAGCATATCTGCCTTTTTATTCTCAACATCACTGAACAAAAATGGATCAATTGTCATCTTTATTCGCCAATTGTCACAGCTACTTAACATTAAATAACAAATACACCTACTTTAAAAATCCAATAACCACTAATAACATATTGTAAATTAGTAGATTAACCAACCTCATGATACCCTTCAGACAATTCTCCCGTCCTGAACAAATTCACCGTATTATGAGCTAACCTCGTCGGCTCCGGGATTCTGTATCTTCCCAAACATTGCTTCATCACTTCCACAGCCCCCGGCACATCCATTTTATGCCCCGGAGAAACATAAACCGGCTTCACCGCATTCTTGGTCCTCAACGCAACCCCAACCACTTCATCTTTATATATCAACGGACTCTCACTTCCCTGCTGTAACCCCGGTTCCTCATACCCGCCACAAAGCACCTTCTTGGCACACCCAATAGCCGGCACCTGCGCCAGCACCCCAAAATGAGCAGCAATCCCCATTCGCCGCGGATGCGCTATTCCATGCCCATCAACTACCAGCAGGTCCGGTTTTACAGCTAACTGCTCCCATGCTCCCAACAGGGCAGGAACCTCTCTGAAGGCCAGGTAACCAGGTACATAAGGAAAAAGCACCTCTTTCTTCACCAGGCTGTAGGCAACAGGCAGCAAACTGGGGAAACGAAGCAACACAATTCCCGCATACACAGTAGTGCTGAATTTATTGAAGGAGATATCTGCACCCGCAATAATATCAATTGGGAAATTCCTTTCCCTGATACGGATCTCTTCCCTAAGCTGGTTCTGTATCTTAGTGGCCTCCGTAATAGTTAATGTGTCATAATTCAGTTGTAACATATGCTTCTTATCCCTGCAAAAATAGTGTTCAATTCTGGCACAGATTTGGGACTGTAATTATCAGAAGTTTCTTTTACTTAAATACCTAAATTGGATAAAACCAATATAGAGAACAAGAAAAAGAAATGGAAAGAGGTTCAGATCAATCGATCCGAACCTCTAATTTTTTATACCATAAATGCAGGTTCAATCCCCAAACAAACTCAGCTGACCACCACTCTTTTTCTCCGGCGGCTTCGCCTTCCCAAACACCGTTCTCCCACCATGCTGCCATGACGTAGCCCTCTCTTTTTCTATCAGCTCATCAAAACGCTGATTAGGAACAAAATCCTTCTCCAGCTCTTCAGATAACACAGATAATTTCCTGATAGCATCCTGCTTATCCGACTGCCCGATCTTCGCCTTACCCACAGCATCCTTCAATATCCGGATGGTATCATCATATACATTGACAGGCACAGGGAACGGATGACCGTCCTTGCCTCCATGCGCAAATGAAAAACGCGCAGGATCTGTAAACCTGGACGGTGTGCCATGTATCACCTCACTCACCAGGGTGAGCGATTGCAGTGTCCGCGGACCAACACCTTCCAGCAGCAACAACGACTCAAAATCAGCTACCTGCCTTTCATAAGCCACTGCCAGCACACTTCCCAGCCGTTTCAGATCTACGTTCTCAGCCCTCACATCATGATGGGAAGGCATGGTTATACGGCGGATCTCCGGCAGGAGCTGAGCAGGCGCCTCTTTGGTAAGCTGTAACAGTCCGTTCTTGGTAGATGCAGCTTCCTTATCTGTCAGGTTCAGTATCAATCCCTGGTTCTGACCATAAATAAAAGTATGCGGCGTCTCCGTAAAATGCTGAAAAGCAGTAGAATGCCAGTGATACCTGCGGGCCACGCCACTGGCATCATTCATGCCCTGCTGCACAATAGCCCATTCCCCTTCGTCAGATACAATAAAAGTATGCAGGTAGATCTGGAACCCGTCCTGCACGGCAGTGTTATCTACTTTAGCCGCCAGTTTACTGCTGCGCACAAGCTCATGCCCCGGCAAACCGGTACGCTCGGCAATAGCCATCAGTTCAGCAGGTGTCTCCCGGGAATGCTTTCCCTTACCTCCGCAGATATAAATACCCAGCTCTTTTGCCTTGGGATTCAGCGCCTTTTTCAACGCACCCATCACACTGGTGGTAATACCTGACGAGTGCCAATCCATCCCCAGCACACAACCCAGCGCCTGGAACCAGCACGGATCGCTGATCCGGCGCAACACCTCACTTTTACCATAATCAGCCGCTATGGTTTCTATAATAGCGCCGCCCAGCAGGCTCATTCTCTTAGCCAGCCAGGGTGGTACATGACCGTAATGTAAAGGCAGATCTGCGTAAGCGCGTGACATAGTTTCCTAACTCCTATAATGGATTGTTCTGAACTTCAAAATGATGGATATTGTTGTTGTTGAGCAGAAAAGTGTTCAGTTCCTCAATAGCTCTGACACTCCCGCTCGCCTCATATTTTTCTTCTATGATCAGCTCTTTCCTGATGTACTGCAGTTGTTTATGTTTCAATCCGAAACGGTTGAAGAACTCAGCTATTTCATGATTTGTATAACGGTCCCTATGATAGAGTATACGGTATACTCTCTTCTCATTTATAGAGCTGATATATTTTTCCAGCAACTTTAAACCCATCAGCAGTATCAGGACAACAACAAGTGACAGCCCCGCCAGCACATAATGGCTGCATCCTATGGCAATACCCAACGCAGATGCTATCCAGATCGTAGCGGCCGTAGTAATGCCATCTATAGAAAAATCTCCCTTAAAGATAACACCGGCGCCAATGAACCCAACCCCCGTCAGGATATTGGACGCCACACGGTCCGGGCTGCCGGGATACCCCAGCTCCACAGAAAGTATAGTAAAGAGAGTGCTGCCCAGGCAGATAAGGGTCAGGGTACGCATGCCCGCCGCCTTATGACGGTATTCTCTCTCCAATCCCAGCAGTGCACCTATCACTACAGAGATGATCACCTTCAGCAACTGATGCTCTTCAATATTCTGAAATATCGTTTGTTCCATGAGTGCGTTTCAATACAAATGTAAGCGCTGGCACAATTCTTTCAATCATTTACCGACACCAGGAAAAATTTTAACCTTATAACACGTGACTATGCAAATGCAAAAAAACGACCTGGGCCTTAAAGCTATCAATCTGCGGCTGGCGCTATGTAAAATAGGTATCACCGCCTGCCTGGCCATTATACTAAGTCTCTTCCTGTTTGCCTGCGGCAGCGCGAAAGAGAGCGGTACCAGCACTGATTCAGCAGCTGTATCAGTACCGGCAGATACTGCAGGGGCTAAAGTAGACACAATGGTTAAACCCATGGACACTTCTGTAACCCGGCCAGACTCCACACCTATTCACTAGCCCGGCGAAATATATCTACTATCTGTAGAAAAATATGCCGGGAAAGATAGCGGCAATTAATGTGATTGTTCACCCGATAAAACTATTTTATATGATAGTAATGCAGAAAAGCAAGCTCCTTTTATTAGGGCTGGCAATAACAGGCTGTGCCTTCCTTACAGCTTGTGGCGGAGGAGGAAGAAACACAGACAGGGATTCTGCCGGCATCACTACAGACACGGCAGCGCTGACTCCTGACACAGCGCCGGCGGCAGAAACACCCCCCGGAGCTATCAATCCCGGAGAAGATTCTTCAAGATATGGAACAGGTGCAGCAGACTCCAGTAAGAACCGCCGGTCTGAGTAATGAACCGGCCGGGTAGTAAATCTTTCTGGATAACAAACCTTTCCAGGCAATAAACCTCCCCGGCATTAAAAAGCCGGCCGCAGGCCAAAAAAAACTTGCCCCTGGATGAGCTTTCACCGAAGGTGAAAGCTCATCCAGGGGTATTTATTCGCCTCACGCAGAAAACTACATATAAGGCCTCATCTCTTCCTCAATATTCTGCCTGAGATTCATCAGCTTCTTCGCATAACTTTCCATTTCCACCGCCGCCGGCGTCTCCGGTACCCACTTAGGCACAACCACCGTCTTCCCATTATCATCCACAGCAGCAAAAACCATTACACAGTGAGTGGTCTTCACCCTCTCTTTATGCCTGGGATTCCCCGCCTGCACATTAATAGCAATATGCATACTGGTATTTCCCGTATAAATAATGCTCGCCGTAATTTCCACCATATCCCCGATAGCAATAGGCTTAAAGAAACGGATACCACCCACATACACCGTTACACAGTACTGACCGCTCCAGTTAGCCGCGCAGGCATATCCCGCCTGGTCAATCCACTTCATCACTGCACCTCCATGCACTTTCCCGCCAAAATTAACATCAGATGGTTCCGCCAGGAACCGGAGGGTGACCGTATTACTTGTCGAATCAATATCTATCATAAGGGTGTCAGGTTTTAGGACACCGCAAAGTTAAAATTCTTCTCCATTTCCTCCCTGCTGTTCTTCTTTTTTACCTCCTTTACGCTTGAACAGCTGTGTATCCATTTTACCAAAACGCCAGGACACATTCAACCGCAGCTCACGGGTCTGGCGCTTACGGTACCTTTCCTGCTCAGAATAGGCCGTAGTGGTATAAGACAGGTTCCTGTCAGTATTGAAGATATCATTCAGCGCCAGGGAAACTGCCAGCGATTTGTTTTTCAGGAACTCCTTCTTCACAGCCATATCTGCTGAATACTGCGCGGCCCTTTCTCCCTGCGGCAGGATCTGCTTGGATTCATAATTACCCGTTATCTGCAGGGTCAGGTTATAAGGCAGCTTCGTATTGCTGTTCACTTTACCGAACCATGTAAAGCCCTGGTTACTAAGGTTATTCTGCAGATTACTTGCATTGATCTTTGTCTGCGCCAGGTTCAGGTTGGACGTAATATCCCATCCCCTGGCGATCTGGTTACGTATCGTAAATTCCGCACCATAAGCATTCCTCGTATCCGCATTGACAGGATAGGTCAGCACCACTTTCTGTGTTACCCCATTAATGCTAAGCGTTGTATCCGTATAATAATCAGTGATAGCCTTCTGCGTATTCCTGAAGTATAAGGATACCAGTACATTATGCTTCCTGTTAAAATCTTTCAGGTAACTCAGCTCAAAAGAGTTGGTAAACTCCGGGCGTAAAGCCGGGTTCCCGCGACTGGCACTTTGAGCGGAGTACTGGTAGTTAGGCAGCAGGTCACGGAACCAGGGCCGGCGTACCCGGCGACTGTAATTCAACTGCAACTCATGATCTCCCTTGAACTTCTGAGAGAGGAACAAACTGGGAAACAGGCTGACAGGATAATCTATTGAGTATTCATTTTTGGCAATGCTGCGCATCTGGCCATTATAGAAAGACTGCTCCGCACGCATACCACCCTGGTAACCAAAGTTGCCTATTGAACCGGAATAACTGGCATAGGCCGCATTGATGGTTTCTGTATAGTGATAGTCGTTGGATAAGGAAGAATCCAGCACAAAGTCGCCGGAAGAAAAATCCTTGCCCATCGTATTGAACTTATTATTGAAAGTACGTGTGGTAGTACGCAGACCTGCTTCCAGTTTAGACTTGTCCGTGAGCGGGTTCACATAATCCATCTGACCGGTAATATACGTGGTATTACCACCACCACGGCCATACCTCATCTGCGGAACAGGATTGTCGATAGCCTCATGTCCCATAGTATAATACTGCAGGGAATAATCCGATTCATCTTTCGATTTGGCGTAGTTATAGTTAAAATCAGCCGTCAGTTCATGTCCCTGCCGGGCAAACGTATGTTTATATCCCACCTGCGTGCTGTAATTGCGGAAATTATGGTAATCATTGTCAATACCGGTACCATAATCCACCCTGTTCTTATTCTCATCCAGGTCATACAGCGTCAGAGCGCTGTTGTTATTGAAATCACCCGCCATGAGCCCCTGGGAGATACTGAATGTATTCCGGTTATCCATAAACCAGTCAAATCCCACACGGGCAAACTGGAACTTACGTCCGTTATCTCCCTTGTTGATCTGGTCAAGGTAAGTAGTGGTATCTGTACCGATATTCTTACGGAAAAGGGTAGAATAAGCATCTCCCTGCCTGCTTCTCAGGTTATAGCTCAGGGAAAGGTTGAATTTCTCCTGGCGGATACTGAGGTCCACACCCGCATTCCCACCGCCAATAGAGGAAAGCCCGCCGTTGATCTGACCATTGATACCAGCCTTACGGTTCTTTTTCAGCACAATATTGAGAATACCGCTCACACCTTCTGCATCATATTTTGCTGATGGATTGGTCACCACTTCAATAGACGCAATAGCATCTGCCGGGATCTGGTCCAATGTAAGTGTAGTAGGACGGCCATCAACAAAAATGGTAGGAGAACCATTACGCACGCTTACATTCCCGTCAATGTCCACATTCACAGAAGGTACCTGCTTCAGCACATCCGTAGCAGTACCGCCAACGCTGGACAGGTTCTTGTCCACATTGAACACACGCTTGTCTATCGCCATAGTATAAGCCGGCTTTTCACCCACTACTTCCACAGTGTTCAGCGCCTTTACATTTGCGCTTAATTTAATATTACCAACATCTGCATTATTATTTTTAGCAGAAAGGGTAATTGTTTTATAAACGGTTACATAACCAATGAAATTTACTTTGATAATATACTTGCCATAGGCAACTTCCGGGAAGCTGAAATCACCGTTAGGCTTTGACAGCATACCTGTGGCAATGGAAGAATCAGCTGCACGCAGCAATGCTACTGAAGCATATTCTACCGGGTTATTTGTCTGAGCATCAATGAGTTTTCCGTAGAGAGATCCGTTCTCGGCCTGTTTATGAGCCGGTTGTTGAGCATAAGTAAAAGAAAGAAATGACAATGTCATTCCCAAACATAAAAGGACAATTTTCTGCATGATATCATTTATAAACCTGTAACTGCCATAAAAGTAAAAGGATTTAAAAAAAGAAAGGTTCAATAATGGATGAATGGCGGAGAGGGTTACGTATCTTTACGGCCGACTGTTATACTTCGAATCAATGCTTTATGTCTAACGCTTACCAACCGGACTGGGATATATATACATGTCATATAGAGGATAATCCGGCCATCATCGGGTTGGACCTGGACCTGCGGAGATTTGCCCCGCTTACCAGGAAACCTAACGCCATCTATATTTCCGTATACCTCAATAACCCAAGGGCAGACGGTTTCCCGCAGGGAGACGAATTTGAGGTACTGGGCGAGATCGAGGATTGCCTTGTACAGCAGCTGGAAACGACCTTACAGGCACATTTTGTAGGCCGCACCATCTCTAACGGGGTGCGGGATTTTTATTTCTATACCGCCAATACCCTGCTGTATGACAAACATATAGCAGACGCCATGATCAACTTCCCGGCTTATAAGTATGATTATGGTGTAAAAGAAGACAAGACCTGGGAACTGTATTTTGATTTCCTCTTTCCCGATATGCAGGAATTTCAACGTATCCAGAACAGGAAAGTGCTGCGCACACTGAAAGAACATGGGGACAATGCAGAAGAAGAGCGCCATATAGATCACTGGATCTATTTTTCAGGAGAGGCTGACAGGGAACTATACTGGCAGCAGGCAGAGGAACTGGGCTTTGCCATTGAAGCCCGCCCTGTAGATAAGAACAGTCATCAACCCTTTGGGTTACAGCTTTCCCGTAATGATAAGACGGATGAAGCGAGCATCGATGCAGCAGTAATGCTGCTGTGGGAACTGGCCCAGCAGTTAAATGCCCGCTATGACGGATGGGAAACCGTGGTAGTAGCAAAATAATAACAACCCTGTACAACTGTCACATATTCTTTACGTTAGATAAAGAGTATAACTTGCTTATTACTTTTGGGAAAGTGTTTTAAAATATTACCTTACTTACTCATTCTTTGTTGCCTGTCCCTGGCAATACCCGCCGTTCATGGTAATGGAGCATTCCAGGACCAGGAGAGGGAAGACACCGTACCGGTCAAAAAAGATCCCAGACGAGGCATGTTCCAGGGCTTAAAACGGTACCGGGACTCTCTGCGGAATAAACAGTACCGGGATTCGCTGATCCGCAGAATGACCCGTCAGAATGCACCTGAGCCCCAGGGCACAGATAGCAGCATCATAAAGAGTGAACAGTATTTCAAGCCCTTTGCCGGCAAAGTGATCCGCGACATCTATTACCGCAAGGTGAACGTATTCGGCCCAAGTAACATTGCCGATACCACCTTCTCTACCTCCATGAGATTATTGCACCTGGCTAACCGCCTGCACTATAATTCCCAGGAATGGGTCATCCGGCAATCCCTTTTTATCCGGCAGAACGATACCATCAGTCCCAACGAAATATCTGCCAACGAACGTTACCTGCGTAGCCGCCCGTTCATCCAGGACGCCCGTCTCTACATCATCAACGCGGGCGCTTCCCCCGATTCTGTCGATATCCTCGTGGTAACAAAAGACGTGTTCGAGTATGGTCTTGACCTCTCAGAGGCCAGCCCCACAGCCTTGCGCACCACTGTCTATAATAACAACCTCTTTGGCGCCGGACAGGAACTCCGGGTCGGCGCTTCCTGGAGAAACGATAATAATCCACCCTGGACCCAGGAGATCAGGTACACCAAATACAACGCGCTGGGCTCCTTCGTCGACTTCTCGGTGGGCTATACCACCCTGAACAACCACCAGCCAATAGATTCCGGCGTATATGAAGGGGCATGGTATGTAAGCATGAACAGGCCCTTGTATAAAAGTGATGCCGACTGGGTAGGAGGCGTAAGCCTGAGCCGGAGTTTCTCCCTCAATGTCCGCGGCCGCCCGGATTCTGTTTACCGGGACTACCGTTATCAGGTAATAGACGTCTGGGGCGGTTATAACTTCCTGAAGCAGGACAGGGGAGACCCTTACTCGGGCAAGCCCAACCTGGCGCTGCTGGTAAGGCATTATAACCAGATATTCAGTCTCAGGCCCTGGCAGACCATCTACAAGAATGATCCCCTGTACAATAATCACCGTTTCTACCTCTTGCAGGCGGTGATGTTCAAACAGGACTTCTTCAAGACATCTCATTTTTTTGGCTATGGCAGAACGGAGGATATTCCGCTGGGGTATTCTACTGCCTTTACTTCGGGCTGGGAAACCTGGAAGGGGAGGACCCGTGGCTATGCAGGATTGGAAGGGGAGAAGTTCTGGGTAACAAGATCGCAGGGCATTATCCGTGCAGATGCCGGGATCAGCAGCTTTTTCCGTAATTACCGATCGGAAGATGCAGTAGTGCACCTGAGCCTGGAATATTACAGCCGCTTGTTCCGCTTTCCATGGGGCAGGTTACGCCAGTTCGCTACATTCGATTACCTGGGTAACCTGAATAATTACTTCTATAAACCATTGAATATTAATAATGAATTTGGTGTCTGGGGATATCGCGGCACTTTGCTGAACGGTTTCCAGCGAATGAACCTGCGCTCAGAAACAGTGTATTACAGTCCCCTGAAAATACTGGGCTTTAAATTTAATTTCTTCGCCTCTGTGCAGGCGTCGCAACTTACCAGCCAAAGCAATAACCTGTTCAAAAATCCCATCTATGCCGGTATAGGCGCCGGCTGCAGGATCAGGAATGAAAACCTGCCTATCAACACTATTAAGATCTCGGCTAACTATTATCCTAATCCACCTTACCCGGTAAGGTCTACGTTTTTCGAGATCACTACCATTACCGACTTCCGGTTTGATATCTTCGCCTTACGCGCTCCTGCATTCCTCCAGTTCAGATAAACTTCAAATATTTCTACCGGCCGTAGGCCGGTTAACTTCTCGCTCAAAAAAAGTGGTTTTGCCGAAGGAAAAACCACTTTTTTTGAGCATTCTATCCGCTTCTATAAACTCTTCCTCACCCTGATCACAACCAACTTCGATGTAGGCGTATTACTCTTCTCCGCTACACTATTCAAAGGCACCAACGCATTCGCCTCCGGAAAATACGTCGCCGTACACCTCTCCGGAATATCATAAGCCACTACCAGGAACTTCCTGACCACTCTTTCCTGCCCCTCAAAAACATTCACCAGGTCTACTACATCTCCCGTCTTCAACCCGGCTTTATCAATATCTGTTTTATTCATAAGAATAACCCGCCTCTCCTGGTAAATCCCTCTATACCTGTCATCCAACCCATAAATAGTTGTATTGAACTGATCATGACTACGTATAGTCATCATCATATATTCATCATCTGCCAACGGATGAATGGTCAGCGGTGCAATATTAAAAACAGCCTTACCTGACCCGGTATCGAACTTCCCTTCCCTTGCATTATTAGGCAGATAAAAACCTCCCGGATGTCTCACCCGCGTATTATAATTATTGAACCCGGGTATCACCTTCTCCAGGTCTTCCCTGATATAATCATAATGCTGCGTATAATGCTTCCAGTTAACCCGGGAGCGGTCTCCCAGCGTAGCCTGCGCCAGCCGGCATACAATAACCGGCTCACTCAGCAGATCGGCTGATATAGGAGGGAGGTTACCCTTAGACATCTGCACTACTCCCATAGAGTTCTCACATGTCACAAACTGCTTTTCCCCATTAAGAATATCCTGGTCGCTCCTTCCCAGGCAAGGCAGTATAATAGCTTCCCTGCCATGTACCAGGTGACTCCGGTTCAGTTTAGTAGAAACATGTACCGTCAGCGCACAATTACGCAACGCCTGTGCGGTGATCTCCGTATCCGGCGTGGCAGAGAGGAAATTACCTCCCATAGCAAAGAATACACTGGCTTTACCATCACGCATGGCGCGGATAGCGGAAACCGTATCATAACCATGTTCCCGGGGAGGCTCAAATCCATATATGTCCCGTATCTTATCAAGAAGCCTGGCGGAAGGTTTCTCATAAATACCTACGGTACGGTCTCCCTGCACATTACTATGTCCCCTTACGGGACAGGTACCGGCTCCTGGCTTACCTATACTGCCTTTCAGCAGAAGAAGATTAACTACTTCTTTAATAGTATCAACCGCATTTTTATGCTGGGTAAGCCCCATTGCCCAGCAGGCAATGACCTTCTTTTTATGCATCAGCGCATTGGCGGCCTCACGTATCTGTTCCAAAGAAACACCACTTGCAGCCACCAGCTGATCCATATTCTGCCGGCGCAGGTGATCTATATAATCTGTCGCGCCCTGCGTATTCTCACTAATGAACGTTTTATCAAACACAGTTCCCGGCTGCCGGTCTTCCTCCTCCAGCAGCAAGAGGGCAATAGCCTTCAGCAGCGCCATATCCCCGTTTATCTTCACCTGCAGGAAGATATCTGTCAGCTTGGCCTTAATATTGAATACCCCTTTTACCGTCTGCGGGTTCAGGAAGTTAAGCAGACCTGTTTCCGGTAACGGATTGACAGAAATAATAGTAGCCCCGTTGTCCTTCGCTTTCTGCAACGCAGTAAGCATCCGCGGATGATTGGTACCCGGGTTTTGCCCTAGTATTATAATGGCTTCCGCCTGGTAAAAATCATCCAGCGTTACAGAGCCTTTTCCTATACCCAGGGATTCTCCCAGGGCCACGCCACTGGATTCATGACACATGTTGGAGCAGTCCGGCAGGTTGTTGGTGCCGTATTCCCTTACAAAAAGCTGGTAGAGGAAAGCGGCTTCATTACTCGTCCGGCCGGAAGTATAAAATATCGCTTCATCAGGAGACGATAATGCATTGAGATGCCCGGCTATCTTGCCGAATGCGTCCTCCCAGCTCAGGGGTTTATAATGAGTAGCGCCGGGAGCGAGGTACATAGGTTGCGCTACCCGTCCTTTCTTACCTATCTCATAATCAGTGAGTGCGGCCAGTTCATCCACACTGTTGGATGCAAAGAATGCAGATCCCAGCTTTTTAGTGGTAGCTTCCTCAGCAATAGCTTTGGCGCCGTTCTCACAGTATTCTGCGATGGAAGAACGCTCGTCATCCGGGTCCGGCCATGCACAGCCGGGACAGTCAAAGCCATCTTTCTGGTTCAGTTTCAGAAGGGCCTTCAGTCCGCGAACAGCATCCATTTCATGGAGTATATGTTTGGCGCTGGAAATAACTGCAGGAATGCCGGCAGCTGTAGTTTGGGGCTTACCCAGCTTTACGTGGCCGGTAAATTCCTCGGGGTTTTCAGCCCCGGGAGTTGTTGGAATTTGTTGATCAGACATGATAGATGCGTTAACTAACTCAGAACACTATTCTTTTCTCACCCGTATAAATATTAAACCTTTGCTCACGTAAAAAGCCGATCAGCGTGATATCTCTTTCAGCTGCTATTCTGACTGCCATACTGGAAGGAGCGCCTACTGCGGCTATCAGCCTTATACCCGCTACAGCAGCTTTCTGTATCAGCTCAAATCCCGCACGGCCGCTCAGCAGTAATATATATCTGTCCGGCACAAAATCCTGTTGCTGTAGGGCGGCGCCTATAACCTTATCCACTGCATTATGCCTGCCAATATCTTCCCTCAGCAGTACCAGTTGCCCCTGTTGGTCAAACAATGCCGCAGCATGTAAACCACCGGTATCTTCAAACACCTGCTGCTGTTGCCTGAGCACTTCCGGCAATTGCAATATCAATGATGAATGCCAGGAAGCAGCTGCCGTCTCCGGTTGTTGACCGGTTACCGGGGCATAAATAGATGCAATGTCTGTCTTGCCACACACGCCACAGCTGGCGGTAGAAAAGAAATTCCGGGATGTAGTACCGAGAGAAGGAACAACTGTTTCATGAAGGGTAATACGGATAATATTGCTCTTATCACTACCAGCGCTGATATCTGCAATATCTGCTGCGCTCTTAATAATACCTTCCGTATAAAGAAAACCGGTGGCCAGTTCAGCATCACGACCGGGGGTACGCATGGTAACAGTAATACTCTGCTGTTTACGGCAATGCTGCTGGCCGTATACCAGCCATATTTCCAGCGGTTCTTCTGCAGCCAGGGCATCTTCCGTAGTAGTTACGAGAGTATCCTGTACTCTTGTGATACGGGTGTAAGAAATGGCAGGATTGGACATATTATAAAGGTACTGTAACATTTTAATTTTAATCAGCCTGAAAACACACACAAATGTATCTTTCTTTAGAAAAGCCGCGCAACGCCCCCACACAAAAAAACGCTTTTGCCGAAGGCAAAAGCGTTTTTTTGTGCAATTCCCCGCCTCATTATCTATTATACAACTCGGTATTAGCCATTTTCACAAACGAATCAATATGCAAAATAATCTCCGAAAAAATAACAGGCGGCACCTCCTTCAACGGCAACGGCACACCCTGTTTATAAAAACTGATATTATCAGTCAGAATAGTATCTTCCTCTTTCATATCCGCCAGGAAATTCACCCTTATATCCCAGTCAGTAAGCTCAATATAAGGCAGGAACCGCCAGTTATGCGGAACCTTCTTCCTTACATTCCATCCCTTACGAACACTGGCAACAGTAAACTTCCCTCGGTCAAGCAACAATGAAGAGAACCTGCCGGAAAATATACCATCTGTCAGCTCTTCCGTATTAGGAGCAAAGATAGACCTGTGCACCTGTTCAAAAGGCTGTTCTATCTGATGTAAACGGAGGAATTTCTTCCAGGCATTCATCACTCTCGTACTCGCACCATGAGGATGCCATAGCGTCACGATCGTTTCCGGCATCATATTAACAACATTCCCCTGTACATCCGTCAGACAGCCATTAAGCAATATACACTCAGTCTTTTTGTTGCCGTCATTGAAGGTCCAGATAAGACGGGAGGATAACAATCCCAGTAATGGATGCTGCAGGTAATATTTCTCCCAGTGGGCAAAAGACCATGAACGCTGCTGCAGGAAAAAACTTTCTATTTTCGCCGCATAAGCCGCCAGCTGACTTTCTACATTCCGCACCTGCGCCTGAAACTCCCTGAATGCCTTGTTTTGTTTTAATGACCGGCTGGTATCTACTGCAGCGCCATTCAGCTTCCAGGTAACGGGAGACTTTCCCGGAAAAATAAGCTGACAGGAAAGCACATGCTTTCCGATAGTGGTTTCAATAATTCCCCCGGACTTTACGCCAAAGGTAGGTACCAGGGATTCTTCTAGTTCAGTGGATGATATATTGTTCTTCTCTGCCAGCAGCAACAGCACTTTATCAATGCTCTTTTGCGCAGCTTTATCCTGCACACTCTTCCTGATGGCCAGTATCCTGGAAAGAGCGCTGTCAAACGGAAGGAACGTGAATACATAGGTGACGGCCAGACCTGTCCTTGAGGAAAGAGGACCGGTTTCCTTACCCCTCTTAAAAGCCCAGCAGGCATAATCTTCCGCCAGATCGTACAGGCTGGTCCCTTTGATAAGAGGTATCAGCCAGATAAGGGCCTTTAACAGGTCGTGATTGATAGGACTGAGATAATCCACATCAAAATCAGGCGTACCTTTAATCCCCTCATGTCTTTCAGTAAGAATAGTACGGCAATAACTTATCCATTGATGCAGGTGCTGGGATAGCTGTTTATTATCCAGCCGCGCCGTCAGTTGTCTCGCCTTTTTCAGCCAGTTCTGTGTAGGACGGGAGCCGGTACCGGCATTCAGACAATGCCGCAGCAGATCTATCCATTCTTTCTGCTGGGTCTCTTTATTAAATCCTTCTATTATATTGAGTATGTAGATGCCTAACGGGTCCCGGCGACTTATCAGCAGGTCCGGCCCCTTATTCACCAGGTTATCTATCCGGATATTGATCCTGTCTTCCGCCGCAGTCACCGTTCTTTTCTCAGAAGAGTCCAGCAGCTCCAGACAATAACGCAGTGTAGGCGTCATTCCTTTTTTATGTATCTTATCTTCCAGGAGCTTTATCAGTTCCTGCCTGGGGAACCATTTCTCCGATGTACGTTTAAGAGAGGTTTCATGCCATTGGTACATCACCTGGAAACACTGTTCTTCAGTGGCAAACACGGTAAGATATTTTATGAGCCCCGGGGTATCTAGTGACTCAGGCAATCTGTCCGCCTGTATCTTTCCAATCCAGAAGTCGGTGAATTGCATAACATAAATGTATGAGGTGTCGCGAAATGGTATAGAATATCTGAAAGGTATATAAAAAGCTGCATCTGACCACAAAAAACGTTCAGGTTTTACATGATGCAGAAAAAATAATCAAACAACAACACTACCAATTGATTCGATATTAAAATTTCTTACTTTCGAAATATAAAAAAAAGTATAAGATATGCGCTGGCAAAACAGACGACTAAGCGACAATGTCGAAGACCGCCGCGGCAGCGGTGGAGGTGGTGGTATGCGTAACCTCGGAATAGGAGGAGGCATAGGTGGCATCATCATCATTGTGCTTGCATTATTGTTTAACAAAGACCCTCAGCAGGCATTACAGGTCGTGCAGCAGCAGGGCGGTGGCGGCTCTCAGCAGTCTGAAGCGGTAACTGCCAATAGCGATGAAACGTCCCGCTTTGCATCTACCGTACTGGCTGATACTGAAGATGTCTGGAAGAAACTGTTTGCCGAAATGAGCCAGCAGTATAAAGAACCTGGAATGGTAATATACTCAGACTACGACCAGTCTGCATGTGGTTCTGCCCAGTCAGCTATGGGCCCGTTCTATTGCCCTGCAGATGAAAAAGTATACCTGGACCTGTCCTTTTTTAAGGAGATGGAACAGCGCTTCAAGGTAGCGGGCGATTTTGCCATGGCCTATGTTATTGCTCATGAAGTCGGTCACCATGTACAGAACCTGCTGGGTATCAGCCGGAAAGTACAGGCTATGCGTTCCAGGCTAAGCGAAGAAGAATATAACAAGCTCTCTGTAAAACTGGAATTGCAGGCAGATTTCCTGGCCGGGGTATGGGCACATCACGCACAAAAGATGCAGAATATCCTGGAAGAAGGAGATATTGAAGAAGCCCTCAACGCCGCCAGCGCTGTAGGCGACGATGCCTTACAGAAAGCTGCACAGGGATATGTTGTACCTGATGCTTTTACTCACGGTACTTCTGCCCAGAGAATGAAATGGTTTAAAAAAGGCTTTGAGACCGGGGATATTAAACAGGGAGATACCTTTAATAGCGCAAACCTATAAATCTTCTTTAAGCCTGCTCTCAGTTTAAGCTGCGCGCAGCGCAAAATCTCAGCCGGCCGCAGGTCTCGTTCAAAGAAAAGCGCTTTTGCCGAAGGCAAAAGCGCTTTTCTTTGAACAGTTTTTCCGCTCCATTCAAAAATATATTCTATTCCTCCAAAGAACTAAGCACATTATCCTTCACAACAATAGTATAACCACTCCCATTCACCTCATCTCCCTCAGACAAAGGCAGCGTAAAATGAAAACTGGTACCCCGCCCCGGATAACTGTCAAACCAGATCTCACCGTTATTCCTCTCAATGAAATCCTTAGACAACGGCAGCCCTAAACCACAACCCTTCTCATTCTGTGTCCCGCTGGTAGAATAATTTATATTTGAAAATACCTTATGCTGATTATCCCTCGATATCCCGATCCCATTATCCTGCACCACAATTTCCAGCCTCTCCGGTAACAGCATATAATGAATATTTACGGTCCCGTTAGCCGGAGTGAACTTAATAGCATTACCAATAAGGTTCCTGAGTACCAGGCGGATCATATCCTGATCTGCATATACCATTACAGGGTGATGCAGTTGATGCGTCAGCGTTATCTCCTTCTGCCGGGCAAGCGCCTGCAGCAATTCAAATTCTGAGTGAAGAACAGTGCGGATATCAAAATCATCCGGGTTCACCCTGATCCCTTTCATCTGGCTGCTGGCCCAGTGCAACAGGTTATCCATCATGTAGGAGGTATTTTTCATATCCCGCCATAGCTCATCAATAAATAACCGGAACTGCTGAACAGACATTTTATCATCTCTGAGAAGGAAGAGCATACCTTCAAGAATAGCCAGAGGAGAACGGAGATCGTGCGATATCACGGAAAAGATCTTGTCTTTAACATGATTTCCGTTTTCCAGGGCTGCATTCTGTTCCATAATAATATGGTTCTGCTGCTGTACCTGGTTATTCCTGATATTCAGCTGACTGTATAATTCCTGTTGCCGTCTGAACATCCTGTACAATGCGGTGGTGATAACCAGCAATACAAAAAAGAGAATGATACAGAAAACTACCAGTATCCTTTGTTCTTTAATAGTAGTAAGATGGCGTTGCTTTTCTTTCCTGAGTAGCTCGTTCTCCTGCTGGTTTCTTATAGATTCTCCGGCAGCAGTACTTTTAGTAACTTCTGGGACGGAAAGTACGGTTGACGGGGCATAGGCATAACTGTTCACCGGCACAAAATAACAGGTTGCCAGGAGTAAAGATATGTATACACAGCGTCGGACTATCCGCATAGAATAGAAAAGTCTGGTTGTCGGCACTAACGTGTTTAAAAGGGTTACCTGAATGCTGAGCTAAATTATTGAAAAAATCAATTCAAATTCTAAAATATGAAATCTGGCAGTTATAACGTGAAATCTGGTCGTTATACTGATTGTTTTTACAGGTTATTGTATCTTTCACTGTAAAATCAAAGGGTCTTTAATATGAAACCTCGCGTTACAATAGAATATTGTCCAAAATGTGGTTGGTTGCTGAGAGCTGCCTGGATGGCGCAGGAACTGCTCACTACTTTCGTTGAAGAGCTGCATAGTGTGGAATTACAACCTAGCGAAGTAGGCGGAAGCTATATTATTCACCTGGATGGGGAAATACTGATGAACAGGAAAGACCTGGGACATTTCCCGGAAATAAAGGAAGTGAAACAGTTGCTGAGGGACAGGATAGCTCCGGAAAAGAGCCTGGGGCATTCTGACAGGAAATAACTTGCTTAAGCCGCTAAATCAAACCATATCATTATCAGCGCAATTATATATAAAAATCGTTTCTTTGCATCCCGATGAGTATGCAAAGAATAATAGCTTATACAGTCATATTACTGACCGCCGCTCAGGCAGCAGTAGCCCAGCAGCAATCCGGAGATACGATCGTTCCCCGGAAGAAAAGGTATCTTCAGATAGGACATCCATATGATAGCACTCAGCCTCATAAAAGGAGTTTTTTCCCGCTCCCCGTACTGGGGTACTCCCCGGAAAAGGGACTTGAAGTAGGAGCTGCCATGCTATACTCCTTTTATACAGGTAAGGACCCGGTCTTACGCAACTCCACTATTAATCTGATCCCTTCCATAACTTCCAAAAGGCAGTTTAAGATAGATCTGAAAACAGATATCTGGACAAGCGCCAATAACTGGCATTTCAAAAGCAACCTGCGTTATCATAACTTTCCCATATTCTTTTACGGAATAGGAGATACCACGCATAAAGCAGACGGTACTTTGCTGAATAACAAGCGTTACAAGGTCCAGCTGGAAGCCGAACGCCGTATCGGAGGCCATTTCTATATCGGCGGGCTCCTTCAGTACCAGTATGATGATTATTCAGCCCGCGAGGAAAAGGGTATTTATCCCGGAATGTCTTTAGTCGATAAGGACGGCGGTTACGTAACTTTTATCGGTGCCACGGGTATATTTGATAACCGTGATAACCAGAACTATACACATAAAGGCAGCTGGGTACGTCTGAATGTATCCTATGCACCGGCTTTCCTCAGCAAGCATACATTATGGAGAATAGATGCCCAGGCACGTCATTTTGTTCCTATCTCACCCAGGAGTACACTGGGCCTGAATGGCTTATTCAATTCCTTGCAGGGCAAAAACTTACCGTTTTACCAGTTACCGGAAATGGGAAATGACCTGATGATGAGGGGATATTATACCGGGCGGTACAGGGACCAGAACTATGCAGCTGTCCAGGCTGAGTACAGGTACTTCCTGGATCCTAAAATCCCTATCAATATCTGGTTTGTACGTATGCAACCCAAATTTGCACTGGCAGCGTTTGGCGGTACCGGCGCGGTTTTTAATAATAAGGATATAGGGACGTCCCACCTGAAACCCAGCTATGGTGCAGGCATCCGCTGGTTCTACGACGAAGGCGCCAAACTCACCATACGCATAGATTATGCCTGGGGAGAACAGCGCCCCGGTGAGCAACGTCAATCCGGATTGTACCTGTCGCTTGCAGAAGCATTCTGATACCAGATTTCAAGTTGTCCAACATAGAAAAAATTCAATTAATTGGTTAAACCTCTCTCAAAAGAAAATGCTTTTGCCATTCAGCAAAAGCATTTTCTTTTGAGCAATTTTTACACTTCACAGCCAAAGAAATTTAAACAAACATCTTACTTTTTTGTTTCTAATCATTTTATACACTAAACTTGCAAATACATAGGATTCCTACCTTTTGTTCTGACTTTTAACTCCCTTTTTATTTAATCAATATATCTGCCCTGCGCCACAGCAGGGAAGCTATTAATCCATTGTGATGTTAATATATGCTACAGCAGGAAGATATTCTCTGGAAGGGAGTTCTGGAAGAAGTATTTGAAGATTTTATCCGCTTCCTTTATCCGGAAGCAAACAAGGTATTTGACTTTACGCGGGGCATTACTTTTCTCGATAAAGAACTGGAACAGTTGTACACTGATGAAAATAACAGGTATTCACCCCGGCTGGCTGATAAACTGGCAAAGGTGTATACGCTTGACGGTAAAGAAGAATGGATATTGATACACGTAGAAGTACAAGGCACATTCAAAAAGGATTTTGCCCTGCGGATGTTCACCTACTACTACCGGATATTCGACAAATACCAGCGGCGGATCTCAGCATGTGCTATTCTTACTGAGCCTGTTCTGAAACCAAGATCTGATACATACAGGCAAGAGTTTATGGGTACAAAAATATGTTATCAGTTTAATGTTTATAAGATAGCAGAACAGGGTGAAGCAGAATTACGGGCATCCGATAATCTTTTTGCTTTGGCTGTACTGATCGCGAAGTCCAAATTCTTAGGCAAAAATATCAGTGATAGTGCAGAACGGGACCAGCTACTTCTTTCTTTCAAACGCGAGCTGCTGAGAGAGTTAAACCAGAGATCAATTCCAGCCGCTAAAATCCGCGTGTTGATGGCATTCTTAAAGGACTATGTTCATTTCGAAAACGAGAAAAATGAGAAAATTTTTAATAACGAGATACAAAAAGCTAAAACTATGGACATCGAAGAATTTTTAAAGGAATGCTCAAGAATAGAAGGAGTAAGAGTAGGTTTGCAAAGAGGTATTAAAAAAGGAATGAAGATGGGGATAAGAAAAGTTGAAGAAAGACTTACCAACCGCTTATTAACCTCGACTAACTACAGTCAGGAAAAGATTGCAGAACTTCTTAATGTACCGCTCAGCTTTGTAGAAAGTGTACATGGACAAATGAAAAAAGTCAAAAACTAATTTCGTCTTGCTAAAGCCATCTGCATCCGCCAGATGGCTTTTTTTGACCATCTCCCAACAAAATCCTACCTTCCCCAGGACCCAAACATATAACCCAAAACAGATATCGTTATGAAAAGAGAAACCCTGCTATCCTTAGCACTCATCTGCGGCTGCATACTCACAACCCATGCCCAGCAAAAATTCTATCTAAAAGCCTCCGGCGGCTACTTCTTCAGCGTATTTCCGGGACAATTCCCGAAAGTAGGCAGCTACGAACCGCATGATGAACGAAAAGAGTACAACGCTCAGACCGGCGCCACTACAACCATTTCCGAAAAAATCCTGACAGGATCTTACGGAGCAGGTGGGAGAGGGGGCCTCTCCTTTGGCTGGAACATCAACCACTTCATCGCTGTAGAAGGCGCCTTCAACTATTATCGCAGCAAAGAAAACCTGATGACCCGCGAAATCACAACCCTGGCCGGCAGCAACCAGGTAGTAGGAAAAATTGAAGCAAATGGCTATGTAAAAGCGGTCGACTTCGCTCCATCAGTTGTTTTCAATCCAAACTTTGAAAAAGTGAACCCATATGTACGTTTCGGTATGGTCATTCCTTTATGGGGTCGATTGAATATAGCCACAGAAGCCAGCCGCAGCGGCACAACTGTAGTTGGCGGACAAACCCTGCTTTCACAAACAGAGATCTCACGCGAAGAAAGTGTTCACCCAAATGTAACTATCGGCTTTCAAGGCGCTTTAGGCGTGCTTTACCCGGTGACTAAACGACTTGACATTTTTCTTGAAACAGAATACAGGAACGTACCTGTAAGAAGCAAGAAAAAGGAAGTAACAGCGTATGACGAATCCATTACCCTGCGCAATCCCGCTACAGGTGCAGCTGTCGCTACACAAACCCGTGGACTGAACGATCTTTCAGAAGCCGAAAGATATACCGAATACCAGACCACGCTGAACCAGCAATCCAACACACCAGTCAGCCAGGAAGGCGCCACGGTCAAATACAAGGACGATAACAAACCCTCAAACGATCTGAAATCCTACATCAATATCGGCGGATTGGGAGCTAACGCTGGCTTACGCTGGCGGCTCTGACAGCTAACCTGACTAATATCTCTTTCAGAGAATTTTCCAGCTGCAGATCTGTAATATTTCCCGCAGCATCCATTTTTGTACGCACCAGCGGTACAATCAACATATTTTTCTCATCAATAACGGCCGACATTACACGCAACGTCTGCACCAGCGACGCATGCGCTTTCTCGCCACCGGTAGCAAGCGGCGAAGCGCTGATCACAGCTACAGGCTTGTTCATCAGCTCGGCAGACGAAACAATCCAGTCCAGCGCATTCTTCAGCACGCCCGGCATGCCAAACGCATATTCCGGTGTGCTGAAGATCACCGCATCCGCAACCTGCAATTGCTGCCTTAAATCAGCAACCGTATCTGCAGCAACAGCGCCTTCGCCATCCAGTTCAGGACTGAAATATGGCAGCTTGTCAAGACCTGCATACAGACTAAAATTTACATCCGACGGAACCAGTTCAGCACACGCATGCAATAACGATGTATTAGACGACGTGCTGCGCAAACTCCCTGAAATACCTAAAATATTAAATGCCATAATCAGCAAAAATATATGAAACTGCGTTTCCTTTAACTCCTGCTCTGAACTCCTATTTCTTCCTCATAATTTATATTATGTTAAATAGATAATTAATTGAAAAAGAAACTCTTATCCCCAGCTATACAACAAATAGTCGCCTAAGCACCCCTCTTTAACACCTCCTGTAAAACCAATGCATGTGTGTGGGCTTCATCCTTGGCAGCTTCTCAGGGTCATGAGAAAACCATTTTCGTAGTTCCGTACTGGGTGCAATTTCTTTTTCCCAACGGTCCACATGTGCATTGCTTTTTTTAATACCCCGTGGCCATAATCTATCTACCAGTATCCTCAAACCATCATCAGGGTCATACTCATCATATATACGTTTAATAACCACTTTCATAACATAGATATTTTAGCGGTATCCCATCCTCATGAGATACCGCTTTTTGCTTATACTGAACAATCACTACTGCAAATCCCATACACTAAGCTTGTCAACCACCACATTCCCAAACACAGCCAGCTCAGTATTATTCTTCTCCGGAAATACCAACGTAGTCAGCACCTTTTCCCCATCATTGGCAAACACCTCCAGCGAGGACTTGTCCAGCAATATCTCCAGGCTTTTAACAGACTGTACCTTTACCTTTTCAACATCACCGGAAATATGCCTGATGAAAAGCTCGCTGTTTTTTACATTATAACCAACCGTTGTTCCTGCAAGGATGAAACCAAATTCTTCTCCGGTACCTGGTGTAAATGTTGCTTTGATCCAGCTTGCATTGCTTTTAAACGCATTAAGCAGCAGTTTATCCTTCACAACAACCCCCTGTTTTATAAATTTCTTTGACGCAGGCAGCTTATCCAGCAAAGGCCTGATCACCGCTGCCGGTTGCTGGTACAGCCTCACTCCTTCCTGTGTGCTTTTCAGCGCCAGGTCCCGCGCAATAGACATCTGTCCCCGCCACGGATAGGTCGGCGTTTCAAATGGCATAAGCCAGCCTATCATCATCTGCTGGCCTGCAGGCAGGTTATTGTAAGGGATAGCAGCATAGAACGTATGTCCATAATCGACAAAGAGCTGCGTTTCGGGTGAATTGGCATTCGTAAACGTCTTACCATCAAAGTCGCCGATAAAATACTGCAACCCCGTCCCTGCATCCTGGTTCCCGGAAGACAGCATCAGCAGCCATTTTTTCTTCGAAGGATCTCCGTCCACATACAACGGCGTCAGTGAAGGACATTCCCATATCTTCCGTGTATCCCCCTGGTTACCAAATTCACTGAGCAATTCCCACTCCTTAAGATTAGAAGACTTATAGAACTGTACTTTATGCTCTGTCGGCAAAGCTACTGTCATCAGCCAGTAGCCTTTATCTTCCAGCCAGATCACATTAGGATCACGGAAATCTTTCTTATGAACATCTACTACAGGATTGCCAGCGTAATTGGTATAAGTAAGCCCGCCGTCATTACTGTAAGCAATGAACTGTGATTCTTTCTGCTGCTTGGGCTGATCTGCCGTATAAATTGCTACAACAGGCGCTTTCCCGTTCTTCCCGAAACCGCTCGTATTCTTTTTATCTTCAACGGCAGAGCCTGAAAATATCCAGGTTGTAGTATCCGCACGCTCTATCTCAGGAATAGCTATCGGCAAATGCTTCCAGTGAAGCAGGTCCTTGCTGGTGGCATGTCCCCAGCTCATATGTCCCCATTTGTTCTCATATGGATTATGCTGGTAATACAGGTGATATACCCCATCCAGGTAGATCAGCCCGTTAGGATCATTCAGCCAGTTTTTCGGCGCAGTAAAATGATAGACAGGGCGCCATTGAGGTGTGGGTGTTGTATCCTGTGCAGATAGTAACCCCGGAAGCATCCCTGCCAGTAACATGGAAAATAGCTTTTTCTTCATAATAGTATTGTTTGATGATTTTACCAGCCCGCTCAGCGGGCACTGTCGATATTTTTACCAGCCGGTATTCTGTTTGTATAATCCTTTACTGTAATTGATCTGGTTTAACGGAACAGGAAGATATTCATCTCTCCCCTTACGGAATGAAGCATCATTCAGATGCGCGCTACGTGTTTTCTCTACCGCAAAATAAGTATTAAGATATTCAGCAGCAATGCCCCAGCGTACAAGATCAAAGAAACGGTTCCCTTCCATGGCAAACTCCAGCCTGCGCTCCCAGCGCAAAGCCTGCCGGGCAAAATCCTGCGTCCAGTTACAGTTGATGCCGGGCTTATAAGTGTCAATATTATAGTTGGACGAGAAAGTCCCGTTGCTCTGCTTCAATTTACCGGTACTGGCGGCAGCCCTTTCACGTATACGGTTGATGAGCGGCAGCGCTTCGTCCTGACGCCCCAGCTCTATCAACGCCTCCGCTTTAAACAGCAGCACATCAGCATACCTTATCAATACCCAGTTCTTGGAGCTGGACATAAACGGGGGCACTTTCTGGAAAGAAGCGTCGCCCGGCAACACAGCTTCCTTTAAACTCAGGTAAGCGCCATATACTTCCGGGGCACGCGCCCAGGAACGCTGGTAAATAAATGCAGGATCATATTTGTACGGGTGACCGGGAATAGCTACCGTATGGTCCAGGCGGGGATCAAAGGAATTGGAGAAGAAATCCTCGACATTCACATCATTGAACGAATTGAACAACGGAAGCCCGTTACCTCCTGTTTTAAAGGCATTGACCAGGTTGTAACTGGGAGAATGGAAACCACAGCAACCATATTCCTGGTTCATAGGATAATCCAGTGCATGGCCATAATCCAGCCGGCCTTTAGGCGTGCCATCATTTTTGGAATACTGGATAGCAAAGACTGATTCAGGACCATTATCATTAGCAGCCAGGAAGTTGTTTGCATAATCTGCAAACAACTGGTATCTGCCTGAATTGATCACTTCATCACAAACAGTATTCACCTGTTGCAGCATAGAAGCATCAATATCTGTTACGGTATTATTCTCATCCTGTTTGTAAGCCTGGTACAGCAAGGTCTTCGCAAGATAAGCCTTGGCTGCGAACTTATTGGCCCGACCTGTTTCCGGTTGCACCTCCGGAAGATTATCTGCTGCAAAACGGAAGTCATCCGCAATCTTCGTCCACAGTTCATCATTGGTATACGTTCTGTTGGATATACTGTCATAATTGACCTTCTCTACAGTTTCATCGATATATGGAACATATTTAAAAAGCTCTTTCAGCAGGAAATAATAATGCCCTCTCAGGAAACGCATTTCAGCCTGCCGTACCTGCTTCTGCGGATAATTATCAACACTTGCCTTGTTCAGCCTCGCCAGCGCATCATTAGCCCTTCCAATACAAATGTATAATCGGAACCACACAAGATCGGAAGCGCCATTATCTATCCTGTTAAGCGAGAAAGTTTCATAAAAATGATAAGTGTCAATATCACCCGCACCATCCCCGCCCTTATAGGCATCTCCGCTACGGATGTTACCATAGGGCCACATACTTGAGTAAGGCGCAGTATAATGATCATTGCCAAGCGCCGAATAAGCGGCGGTCACCATCTTTTCTATATTCTCCGGTTTATCCAGTTCATCCCCGGAAATCACGGCCTGTGGCGTCTGATCAAGGAAGTTGCTGCAGGCGCCGAATAACAGGCAGCTGGTTATAAGTATATATAGGTTGCGTTTCATTATCAGTGTTTTTCGGATTTAGAAAGCGAGGTTCATTCCAACAGTACCTATCACAGGTATCGGATACGCATTGCTGGGATTCTCCGGATCAGTGGCAGTAAATGTTTTGCTCTTAACAGTAAAGAGGTTACTGCCCTGTAAATAGATCCTGGCAGTCTGCAGCCGCTTGCTGAACAGGTGCTGGAAGCTGTATCCTATCTGCAGGTTCCTCAGTTTCAGGTAAGAACCGGATTCCAGGAAGTATGTAGAAGTCCTGTTCTCATTGTTACGGTCCACCAGGGTAAGCGCCGGAATAGAGGCATCAGGATGCTGTGGCGTCCAGGCATCCAGCGTACGGTCGCCCCAGTTGGTCCCCGGCCATATAGATGCAAAATCAGTGATCGTTTTGTACGTGTTATACACCTGTATACCCTGCAACCCCTGCAGGAAGAAAGAAAGATCAAAGTGCTTATACTCGAGGGATACATTAAGACCATAAGTAAAATCCGGGTTGCCTTTACCAATATAATCGCGGTCCTTATCATCAATGGCCCCGTCATTATTAAGGTCTTTATAACGTATCCTTCCCGGGCCCTTCCCTATCTGTTGCACATAATCATCCGCTTCTTTCTGAGAGCGGAACAGACCATCCGCCACATAGCCAAAGGTAGAGTTGATAGACCTGCCCAGTATCGTTTTATCCTGCCCGTTACCAGGGTATGAAGTCAGCACCTCTTCCGGCAGCTTTGTGATCTTATTGCGATAAGTGGCCACATTACCGGTCACTGTCAGCGACAACCCGGGGGCTATATTTCCGTTGTACGAAAGGAGCATTTCAAAACCCTTGTTCTGCATAGAAGCGCCATTCACAAACCTGGTACCGCCCTCGCCTATTACAGCCAGATACGCTGGGCTGATCAGTATATCAGACGTTTTTTTTACGAAATAATCAACAGAACCGGTAATACGGTTATCAAACAAACCAAAATCGATCCCGGTGTTCGATTCAGTAGTGCTCTCCCATTTAAGTGATGGATTGCCCTGCTGTATCAGCGTATAACCGGAGGGAAGCTGCCCTGATCCCGTCCCACCCAGGTCATAAGCGCTGCCGCTGTCAAAGTCCCAGGTAGGATCTATACCATAAATGGAGGAATAAAGCGTGTAGGTTGCATTATTGGCAATTTCCTGGTTGCCTGACCTTCCCCAGCCATAACGCAGCTTCAGATCAGATATAAAAGGAAGATTATTGCGGATAAAGCCTTCCTCACTCAGTCGCCAGCCAAGAGATACCGCCGGGAACATCCCGAAACGGTTATCTTTCCCGAAACGGGAAGAACCGTCCCGGCGCAGGGTTACAGAAGCCAGGTACCTGTTATCATAAGAATAGTTAGCCTTACCGAAATAAGATAGTAACGTATACCCGCTGCCGGTACCACCGTTGTCTTTATTGGCCGATCCTGCATTAAGGTAGGAGTAGTCTATGTTTTCGAGAGCATATCCCTGGCGGCTTGCATAAAAATTCTGCGCCATATACCTGATCTGCTCCTCTCCCAGCAGAACATC
Organism: Chitinophaga tropicalis; assembly: GCF_009758205.1. Taxonomy (GTDB): domain Bacteria; phylum Bacteroidota; class Bacteroidia; order Chitinophagales; family Chitinophagaceae; genus Chitinophaga; species Chitinophaga tropicalis. The sequence goes on along the minus strand of NZ_WRXN01000012.1, from coordinate 67,670 downwards.
GAAGCGATGCTTCCGTATAGTCCTGTTATACGTCAGCGTATTCTGCCATACCCAGTTGCCATTATAATCCTGCGATGTCTGCGAAAAATTCGTGTTGTCTGACAGAAAACCGGATGTATAGGATTTACGCAGCGTACGCTGGTAAGTACCATTATAATCTATGCCAAAACTACTCCTGAAGTTCAGTCCCGGTATAATTTCCAGCGTAGCATACGCATTACCGAACAATCTCACAAAATGACTTTTATTCTGCCTGTTATCTTCTATCAGCCTTACAGGATTATGCCTGTCCGTCATTCCCGGAGCAGGTCCACCCCAGCCTCCGCTTACCGTATGTACCGGCACTATCGGCTGTTGCACCAGGGCTGTATAAAGAACATCAGAAGTAGGTATCAGCGCATCTTTGGTATAAGTGGCCGATAGATTCTCTCCCACTTTCAGCCTGCCGTTAAAAAAGGAATAGTCAGTATTGAACCTGGCAGTGATCTTCTGCTGATTGGTAGCTTTTACTATGCCTTTATTATTGTAAAAGCCTATAGAGAAGAATGAATTACCCTTTTCTCCTCCATTGGCAACAGATATGTTATAGTTCTGCAACAGGGAAGTCTGCGCAATCTCATCATACCAGTAAGTATCAGCAGGACGCATCGTCTGTGCTGCATCTATATATTCAGGCAGTATTACCTTGTTCAGGACAGGGTTCGTATAATCGCCGTTCCAGTCATACTGGTATATCTGGTTGTTGTTAGGATTGGAATGGTCATTAACGGCAGCCTGCCAGTAAGCACGGCCACGGCCTTCAGTATTCAGCGTTTTTATCTTTGTGCAGTAATACTGAAGAGAGGATGACGCATCCACATTGATACGGCTATAACCTTTTTTAGCCCTTTTAGTAGTGACGATGATCACGCCGTTTGCAGCCCTGGAACCATAGATGGTGGCGGAAGACGCATCTTTCAACACCTGTATGGACTCAATATCGTTCTGGTTCAGTTCCTGCAATCCCCTCTTGGTAGGTATACCATCTATCACATACAAAGGATCATTATTGCCCAGTGTACCGATACCACGTATCCGCACAGTAGCGCTGCTGTTAGGATCGCCGGTGGTGGCGATAAGCACTCCCGGTACGCGGCCCTGCAACGCCTTTACAGGGTTGCCCAGGGGAATATCTTTGATCTCGTTAACATTCACAACAGCTACAGCGCCCGTCAGATCTGCTTTTTTCTGGACCTGGTAACCGGTAACAACTACCTGGTTCAGGTCTGTAGCACTTTCCTCCAGTTCCACCACTACAGGCACATTGGTTTCTCCTGCCTTTTGCATGAAAGGTTTCATGCCTATATAGGTAAAGGTCAGGACTTCCCCAGGTGCAGCCTGTATGCTGAACTGCCCCTTATCATTGGTAATGGCATTACGGTTGCCTGCCTGCACAGTAACACCCGGAATAGGCGCCTTATGCAGTTTATCAGTTACAGTACCAGTAATGCTTTTTTGTTGAGCGGCTGCGAAAAAACAGTACAGCAGCATAGGTAACAGGTAAAATACATTTTTCATAATGGAATTTTTTAGGTTGATAAAATGTCCCCTTGAATATCTACAGCAATATTTATCAGCAATGTAGTGGCGCTTTCACCAGCGCAGTAATCTCTGTAATGTCGTATTCCGGGCATCCTCCCGGTTTTGATGCTACCAGGGCCCCCAGTGCATTGGCAAAGGTGAGGCTGTATTCCGCTGTGCCACCGTTGATGCGGGAAGCCAGGAACCCTGCCAGGAAAGCGTCTCCACTTCCAATAGTATCGGCTACTTTCACCGCTATTCCCTGCCGGTAATGAAATTGCCCGTTTATGTAACCAATACAGCCATCCCCGCCCAGGGTGACCAGGACAGTTGGAATATTAAAGCGCAGGGACAACTCCTGTATCCGTTCTTCATGACTGGCAAAGCTGCCATACCAGGAGCTTATCAGCTCCAGCTCAGCACCATTGAGCTTCAGCAGGTCACAGCTGTTCATCAGCCATTCCAGTGTTTCGTGCGAGTAGAACGGCGCCCGCAGATTAATATCCAGCACCTTCTGCACATCAGATTGTAAAGCCCTTTCAAGTGTACGCCTGGTTATATCATGTCTTACCATCAGGCTGCCAAATATCATGTATTGCAGGTCCCCGCTCCGGAACAGGTCTTCCAGCTCCCTATTCCAGGAAATATGGTCCCACGCCACCGGGTACAGTATCTCATACTGCATATCATTATTCTCATTCATCCAGGCATTTACCTTACCGGTGCTATAGGTCTCATCTACCTGTATAAAGCTGGTTGAAAGCTGCATGCGCTGCATCAGCTGCAACAGCCGCCCGCCATGATCGTCCCTGCCTACCTTCGAAACCATAGCCACCTGTTGCTGTAACTTCTGCAGATGATAGGCGGCATTCATAGGAGCGCCACCCGGCAACTCCTGCTCAGGCAGTATATCCCACAATACTTCTCCCACGCTTACGATGTTGTATTTTGTCATATGCTGTTATTTCAGTGTGTGATCATATTCACTTCTATCTGTTCCAGTGTCTGCCCTTTGGTCTCAGGCATCCAGCGCCATACAAAGAATAGCTGTAACACCATCATAAAACAGAAGAACAGGAAGATGTGGCCCCCGCCTATCTGGCGGGCCAGGTAAGGAAATGTAAATGCTATTACCGCCGCTGCTATCCAGTGCGTAAAACTGCCCACCGTTTGTCCCTTAGCCCTCACGGAATTGGGGAATATTTCAGAGATGAAGACCCATATCACCGCTCCTTGCGAGAATGCGAAAAAGGCAATATAGACCAGCAGGTAGGATACCACCGCAAGACCGCCCGTATGCGTATAAAAAGAGATAGCTACCAGCCCCAGTGTGGCTATCAGCCCAATAGTGCCTATCAGCATCAGCTGCCGGCGCCCTATCCGGTCAATAAACCGTATGGCCGTTAAAGTGAAGACAAAATTGACAATGCCAATACCTACGGTAGAGAGCAATGAAGAACCTTCCCCCAGACCAGACATCTCAAATATGCGCGGCGCATAATAGATAATGGCATTGATACCGGATACCTGGTTAAACAATGCAAACAGCACCGCCAGCATAACAGGTGTCCGGTACTTCCTGCTGAAAAGCTTTTCTCCGGGCGCATTGACAGGCTGCTCCCGTTGCGATTGACGGATAGTCTGAATATCCTCCAGGTACCCCTCAGGATTGATGATCTGCAGGGTAGCCAGGGCAGAAGCCTCTTTTTTATTCCTTAGCAACAGCCAGCGGGGACTTTCAGGCACCCAGCGCAACAACACCAGGAACAGGGCGGCAGGCACCACCTGTATGCCCAGCATCAGCCGCCAGGAATTCCCACCATGCTGACCAATCAGGTAATTGGACAAATAAGAGATCAGTATCCCGAATACCACGTTAAACTGGAAGAGAGCCACCATACGTCCCCGGTACTGTGCCGGCGAAACCTCTGAAATATATACCGGCGCCGTTACTGAAGATGCTCCCACTCCAAGCCCGCCTATAAAACGGCAAAGTAAGAAAGCATACCAGTTGGTGGCCAGGGCCGTCCCGGCCGCAGAAAACAGGTACACCAGGGCTACCAGCACCAGGGTTGCCTTACGCCCCAGCCGGTCTGACGGCAGGCTGCCACCCAGGGCGCCCAATACAGTACCTATCAGCGCAATGGAAACAGTAAAACCATGCTGCACCTCCGTCAGCTGCCAGTGTTGCTGTATGGCCTGCTCTGCACCAGAAATCACCGCCGTATCAAAACCGAATAGAAAACCTCCGAGCGCAACTACAAAAGCCCAGAAAAAAACAATGCTGCTGTTCATCCTTAAATAACTTTTAATTCATAATTAATACCCGTGGAACGAAGAATTTTATGGCCTGGTTTCATAACGCAGATATTGATAGCAATCCAAACCTAGCGTTTTCAATATGGAGGAGATTACTGTATTGCACCTGTTCTTTTTAAAATTGTAACATGGCTTGGTTTTTTACAATTGACTGATTAGTAATTAAATATGAATAGGCTAAAAGAAGTTTTAATTTTCTTATTTTCAATTTTGTATCATTGTTTTTAGAATTTGCAACATCCACGTACTTTTAAAATTATCAGCCAGGTGTCTCCACGTCTCGTTATAAGCATACTTTTAATATTATTATTGTGCTCCGGCTGCCAGCGGGATAATACCCCCAGGTACCGTATCGGTTTTTCGCAATGCACAGGTAATGACGACTGGAGAAGGAACATGCTCACCGAGATGAAACGGGAACTGTTCTACCATCCCGAAATGGAATTGTTGTATAGAGATGCGGAGAGCGACAATAAACGTCAGGTACAGCAGATCCACGAGCTACTGGCAGAGAAGATAGATATCCTCCTGGTATCGCCCAACGAAGCCGTTCCCCTGGCCCCGGCAATTGCAGAAGTATATAATAAAGGTATCCCGGTCATTATCCTTGACCGTAAAGCAGCTACCGATTCCTTCACGGCATATATAGGCGGTGATAATTATAATATAGGGAAACTGGCGGCTGAATATATAGCCGGACAACTGGGAGGCAAAGGCAATATTATTGAAATAACCGGCTTGCGCGGATCTTCTCCTACAGTAGAAAGGCATAAAGGATTCCTGGACGCACTGGCGCATTACCCCGGCCTGAAACTGACTGCCACCCTGGAAGGCGGCTGGGAGGCAGATAAGACCCGGCAGTCCGCCATAAATAACAAGGCTGCCATACACCAGGCAGATGTGGTATTTGCACAGAATGACGTGATGGCCTACAGCATGTATCGCTATTGCCGCGAGAATGGCTTACAACATATTAAATTCATCGGGGTAGATGCCTCCCCTTATCCGGATGCGGGCATAGACCTGGTTTCCCGTGGAATATTAAGCGCCTCCCTCCTGTATCCCAGCGGTGGCAAAGAAGCCATCAGTATGGCGGCAGATATACTGGCCGGCAAAAAAGCGGCCCGCAATACCTTACTGCAAACCGTACTGATAGATAGCAGCAACGTAAAGCTCATGCGCCTGCAGATAGACAAGATACAGGCCCAGCACCAGGAAATTGAGAAACAACAATCCCTCTTACAGGAACAACGCCGCCTCTACCAGGACCAGCTGCACCTGCTCCGTATCGTAGCCACCACCTTATGCGTAGCTTTCCTGCTGGGAATAGTCCTGTATTTCCTCTTACGCACCAACCGGCGCATTAACCGCCAGCTGAAGCAACAACGGGACGAAATCCTGCAGCAAAGAGACCAGCTTGTGGAAATGACAGCCAAAGCCCAGGAAGCTACAGAAGCCAAATTCGCCTTCTTTACCAATATCTCACACGAATTCCGTACGCCTTTAACTCTCATACAGGCGCCACTGGAAAACCTGCTTACAGGCAGACAGCTTTCCTCTGCCCAGAAAGACCAGCTACACCTCATGCAGCGCAACGTAACCCGCTTAATGCGGCTGGTAAACCAGCTACTGGAATTTCGCCGTATTGAAAGCGGCAAACTGCAGCTGAAAGTATCTGAGAACGAACTATCTGCCTTTGTTACAGATATCATGGAGGCATTTCGTGGAATAGCCATGAGCAAGCATATAGACTTCCGCCTCATCAGCCGTCAGCCGGATATTACAGCCTGGTTTGACCAGCGCCTGTTTGACCGGGTGTTGTACAACCTGCTGTCCAATGCTTTCAAGTTTACACCGGATTACGGTAAAGTACATATCAGCCTCGAAAAGCCTGAACATTCAACAGCAGCGGTCATTCGTATTGAAGACGATGGCGCCGGTATGGATGAAACCACCCTGGCGCACGCATTTGAACTGTTCTACCAGAGCCGGGAATCAGGCCATAAAGGTACTGGTATAGGTTTGGCGCTTACCCGTGAGATCATCTCCCTGCATCACGGTACCATAGAAGTGCAAAGCCATAAAGGCAGAGGTACTGCATTTACCATCAGCCTACCCTGCAACAGTGACGCCTTTGCCCCGGAAGAGATATTACAGGACGCCGAAAGCATAAATATTATTAACGATCCCCTGCAACGTTACCTGGACGAGAGAGAACATATCTCCGGTATTACTACCGCTGCCACTCCTGTTACAGAACATGCTCACTCCCTGCTGCTCATTGAAGATAATCCTGATCTTAATCACTTCCTTACAGACTACCTGCGCGGGAACTATGAATCATTTCACGCCTCCGGCGGAGAAGAAGGTCTGCAGCTGGCTTTCCGCCATCTCCCTGATCTTATCCTTTGCGATATTATGCTGCCGGGAATAGATGGTATCCAGGTATTACACACGCTGAAGAAAGATATCCGCACCTCACATATACCCGTTATCCTGCTCAGCGCCAACAGCAGTGAGGAACAGCGTATCAAAGGCATGCAGCACCAGGCAGATGCATATATCAGCAAGCCCTTTAATCTGAAATATCTCTCAGAGACCATTGCCAGCATTCTCAGTAACAGGGCCCTGTTGAAAGATCATTACATAGCTGGACCGGAAACCAGGTTAAATACCCATCAGTCAAGTAAATCAGACAGGCAATTTGTAAACAGCTTTACTGCTATCGTGGAAGATAACCTGGGTAATGACCATTTTAGCGTAGAAGATATATGCCAGCAGCTGTCCGTCTCTAAAATGCAGCTGTACCGCAAAGTCAGACAACTGCTGGACTGTAACGTAAATGACTATATCCTGGATGCCCGTGTAAAAAAAGCAAAGTACCTGCTTGCCAACTCCAGCCAGTCTATTTCAGAAATAGCATATGCCTGCGGCTTCTCTTCTCCTGCTTATTTTTCCACCGTATTCAAAGCCCGTAGCAAACAAACGCCAAAGGCCTTCCGGAATCCAACTACAAAAAACTCCCTTTAAAACTATTTCACCACTTTCATTGTAACGGGTGGCGTAACCTCCTTCTCATCTATCGCCTTAAACTCAATTCCCGTAGCAGTAAAGCTCATAACCTTACTTTCAAATCCAAGCACCACCCCCTTGTCAGTATAAACACCCAGCGGCCCGCCTGATTTCAACGGCAACTCTGTAGTGTACCAGGTCACCTGCTTCCCCCCCGCCTTTGACACAGAAACTATTTTCTTACAGGTATAATCCAGTATCTTTTTCGTTTCACTCTTATCCTCCTCGTCCTCATCTCCCTCCTCCTTCAGCAACTTCTCAACAAGTACCGCCGGCTCCTTGCTTTCATCCACCCACCACAGCTTATTCTGCTCAACATCCATGTATTTATCCCTGCCATTATCAGTAGCAATTTTAATACTGGCATTAACGCCATCCTCCTCTTTTTTAATAAGATCATTGAAATAAGTTCTGACACGCTGCCCTTTATAAAGCAATACAGCATTTTCAGTCGTAGTTTCAGGTATCAGGTCTTTGTACTGTAACTGATCTGGTTTCAGTGAAGCATGAACATTATATGTAACCTCATAATTAATCTGCCCTGCCGCTTTATCCTGCGAAAATGCAGAAAGAGAATTTACAGCAAAAGCAACAGCAATAACGAACGATTGAATGCAATTCATAGTTTTATTTATTTAGATGATTTAGCAAAATGACGAAGCTTACAGATGAGCGTCAGCATGTAATACCTGCCCAGCACATTATTCCGCCGGTCTTCCGTATACCCGTTGCGCGACAAACGGGAAAAACTGTTATTCTGGTTCAGCAGGTCCTGCACTTCCATTTGTAACGCATACCTCTTCCCTATATCTTTTGTAATACCGGCATTCAGCAATGACACAGTATTGTTATAAGCACTGCTCAACCCCGTTGTAGTATAACAATCAACCCCTGCATTAACACTTATCTTCAAGGGCAGGGACACAATGGCATCCAGCCCATAGTTAAGGAACCAGTACTCTTGCAGCAATGCCTCACTTTGACGCTTGTTCCAGGCAGTACTTCCTCTTGCTGTGATATTCAGCACATTCCCGATATAGTAATTGAAATTGAAGTCTGGCGTTACACCCCATAGCCGTATCTTATCAGCAACAGCATTGAAATAACCGGGATACTGGTTATACGATATCTCAGCTCCTATCGTCAGACTGGCGCCATTATCATCCACAGGAACAGACCTTTCAGCATGCAGGCTTCCCATGAAGTTCCCGTTTGCATTAATTGGCAGGATCACCTGCCTCCCGCTGTTATCAACGCTATACTGATCAGTGAACTGGTTTCTTACTGTGGATAGCCGCAACTGTATATTGGTGAACGTATTTCTGTAAACATCGGCCAACAGGTAAGCCAGTGTAATGGAATGGTTAACAGCTTGCTTTAAATCAGGATTCCCTCTCCTCGTATAAAGCGGATCAGTAATATCTTCCAGCGGGCGTAGCTGACCAAACCCCGGTAAGGTGCTCTGTGTATTATAATACAGGGAAAGATTACGCGATTTTGAGAACCGGTATCTGGCATAAACATGCGGCAGCAGGTTATGATATCTGCCATCTATCTCATATCCCTTATAACCTGAACGTGTATTAAGTTTGCTGCTTTCAAACCCAATACCGGCTGTGTAGTTGAATCGCTTGTATTTACCCGCAAATGCTACATCTGTCAGTGCTTTAAAGGTATTGCCGGAGTAAATATCGCTGTACCGCTCATCTTCAAGATCATACCTCGCTGAAGCATGATTGAAGTTATTTGCGAGCTGACGATAGTTACCCCGGTTGATATCCAACCTTTCCGTAAGCTTTAATGCAAGATGAGAGGATAGCTGTTCAGTATAAATGATAGTACTGTTCACAGTATAATTCTCTGAGATTCCCTTTGTCTGCTGGTCAATACTGTCTCTTACCTCATCCTGGCCAATATTATAATACCTGTTTTTTGAATAGTTCAGGGAAAGATTGTCCATCTTAAAATAACCAGGAGTAAGGGTGACAGACAATGTCCTGCCAGCCCTCCCAAAACGATGCCTGTACAGGATATCAGTGCTTGCATTAGTACTCTTGCTGTTACCGGTCAGCTCCTGACTTCCCCTGTTCAGTAACTTTCCATCTGTTGCAGAAGAACTGTATTCCCGGTTGCTGGTATTCTCGGTAGTGTTGTACAGAAAAACTGGAGATACCTTCAGGGAATAATTACTATTCAGCCTGATATCAAGGCTCCCGTTGGCCCGGTGATTGATATTTTCCTGCGATGTCCTTCCCCGCTGCAGGTAATTATAAGCTGTATCCGGCAGCTGATAATGACGGGCATAATCAAAATTGTTCTGTGTAGTAAAACGGTTATAGAAATAATTGCTGCGCAGTTTGAGGTCGTCTCCCCGGTTATTGTTGTAATTAACGCCGCCGTATTGTGTATTATTCAGCCCTTTGGCTCTTGATAGCTCTGCCTTTTCAGCCGGATCATCTGTATTGATCTGCACCCCTTTCATCTTACTGAGCTCAGAAATAGCAAATGAAGGGAGGTTGTTGAACATCTCAGGATTATTGCTCAGCATCTTTATGAGCTCTGATGCAGAGAAACCTGTTTTATTAACGTTATTGGCTTTGAACAGCAGGGATACCTGCTGCTCTCCTATAAAACTGTTAATATTAAGCCCTGCTTCATACCTGCCATTACTCCCTGCCCCGGCAGATATATTCCCGAAATATCCTTTCTTACGGTCTTTCTTTGTAATGATGTTGATGGTCTTTGTTTTGTTGCCATCATCTATGCCGGTAAACTCTTCCTGGTCACTCATTTTATCCAGCACTTGTATCTTACTCACCATATCTGCCGGCAGGTTCTTAGTTGCTATAGATGGATCATTACCGAAGAATTCTTTTCCATCTACAAGCACTTTGCTGACCTTCTCTCCCTGTGCAATAATATTCCCTCCCTTATCTACCTTTACACCGGGCAGTTTCCTGAGCAACTCTTCCACAACTGCATTCTCTCTTGTTTTAAAGCGGGAAGCGTCATATTCCACCGTGTCTCCTTTCATTCTGACAGGTGGCTTGCTTTCTACTATTACTTCTTTTAACGCACGTACTTTAAGAGTATCCCTGGTTTGGGAAAAAGCCTGGCTGATAGATAGGATAATGAATAATATAGCACAGCCGGTTGTAAAAGATCGCATAGTCCTCCTGGTTTGTTGACTATGCAAAAGTATCTGGTGCTGTCACGGCTTTGGGTTAATAAACCTTGGTATATAGTTAACAAATGTTAACCGGGCTAACCACCTCTCTCAAAAAGACCGCTGTCAAACCCACTCAATAAACAAGCTTATACCCCAACCCCCTCACATTCACCAGCTGCACAGAATCATCATGCTGCAAATACTTCCTCAGCTTACTGATATACACATCCATATTCCTCCCATTAAAGAAATTATCATCTCCCCATATCTCCAGTAGTATATTCTTTCGGTGCGTGATCATATTCGGTTTCGCCGCCAGCATTTTCAGGAGATCTGCCTCCCGGAGGGATAAACGTATCAGCTCCTTCTCATGCCTCAGTTCCTGCCTGTTATGATCAAAGGTATAGTTCCCCAGCAGGTAAACTCCTGTAGTATTCCTGTTTCCAGTAGCCGCAGGCAAACTACGCTTCAGCAATGTTTTTATTCTCAGTATCAGCTCTTCCAGGCTGAAAGGCTTCTTCATATAATCATCCGCGCCGGTTTGCAGGCCGTTGATCACATCTGTGGTCTCACTTTTGGCAGTAAGGAAGATGATAGGTGTTTGTTCATCCACAGCACGAATATCCTTCACCAGCGAAATACCATCCTTGCGTGGCATCATGATATCTATGATACAGACATCCGGCCTGAACGAAAGATAATGTTCCCACCCCTGCACGCCATTTATAGCATGAGAGATATGGAAACCATTCATTTCCAGGGTTTCTTTCACTACCCCTGCCAATATCACTTCATCTTCTACCAGCAGGAGCTTGATCTTTTTCATTCTTCGGTATTTGAAATGTAAACGTTGTGCCTTCTCCGGGAGTACTGTCAACAGATATATGACCATTCATCTGCACCAATAGCGCCCTCACATGACTTAATCCAAGACCATAGCCTTTGGTATCAAGCCTGTCACCCTGTATCACCCTGTAAAACTTATCGAACAGGAACGGATAATGCTGCTTTTCAATACCATTGCCATTATCGGCAATAGCAAAACTGAAAGATGTAGGATGCTCTGTAACGCTGACCCTTACCCGTTTCAGCAACTTATCATTGTATTTTATGGCATTATCCAGCAGGTTCACCAGGATAGTATCCATTGCTTCCCTGTCTGTATAGATATAGGGCTGTGCAATATTGTAATGCATAGATATCTCCGCTTCCGGCTGATAAGCGAACCGGGCTACCGCTGTGCCAAGCAGCTCCTTTATAGAGATCTCTTCCCTGTATAACGGAAGCTGTGTCTGTTCCAGTTTTGTTAACTGCATGATCTTTTCTATAAGCCCCTGCAGTTTATCCAGTTCGTCTTTGGAATGACGCAGGTAACGTTCCGTTTTCTCCTTGTCATGCCTGCCATGGAAGGTCAGCAAAGACTCATTTGTGGCCTTCAGTATAGCTACAGGCGTCTTCAATTCATGGGTCACATGACTGATAAAGTCCCGTCTCATATTATCCAGCTTTTCCTGCTTCAGTATAATACGCCATAATATCCATATGCAACCGGTTATCAGCAGCGCAATAAACAGGGAAAGTATAATAGCGCTGCTCATTTTCTTCAGCAGGTAAAGAGTGATGCCTGTAAACTGTACTGCCACCACCTTATGCTGATTGGAAAGCGCCGGGTTAACCGTAACCTGCGGCTTTGCCCGTTTAATCTCTTTTGGAGTTACAAACAGTTGAAAAGGTATGGTGATCCCCTTTTTCCTGAACTCTTTCTGCAACAATACCCGGAGGCTGTCTTTATTGGGAGCGGCATTTGTAAAGGAAGTAAAGACAGTGGAAATAAAATGTGAATACGGCGAGGTATCTCCCATAGTCAGGTCTGGAGCATGAGAGGAATCTACACTGATAGTATCTGGTTGTGCGGCTGTAGCTACCTGTTTTTTGATTTTGGCGGAATCAGAATTTGTAACATTTACATTGACAGTGGCTTTAAAAACATAAGACTCCTCCTCCTCAGGACCGGAAAGTATCCTGACAGATTGCAATACAGACTGGTCATATGACTCCTTTACTATCTCTGTCACTGTAGCCAGGAAAGCTTCCTGTTGCGACAGGTAAGTCTGTCTCAGCCAGTAAAGCTGAAATAGTAATACTGTCAGTACAGCCGGTATAGCTATCCACCATATCCTTTTACTCACTTTCTTCATGTCCGCAAATTTAACCTTCTGCTGCCGGGCTTATACTTTTCTTTAACAATCATTAACGTTCATTAAGAATTAAACCTGCCGTATTTGCGGATACACTTTAATACCACACAGACCTATCTGCCTATATCCTCATTCCAGAGCTCCGGCCGCTTCTCTATAAACTCCCGCATCATCTCAATACATTCCTGGCTGTTTTCTACGATCACTTCCCGGTTATTTGCTTTCAGCAGGTCTTCCCCACCCATAAACGTCTGGTTTTCACCTATTACGACCTTCGGAATGCCATACAGCAGTATAGCACCCGTACACATCGGGCAGGGAGACAGCGTTGTATACAGCGTACAATCCTTATAGGTAGCCGCAGTAAGCCTGCCGGCATTTTCCAGCGCATCCATTTCCGCATGCAGTATGACGCTGCCCTTTTGTATCCTCCTGTTATGCCCGCGCCCTATAATATTTCCATTATGTACCAGCACAGACCCTATTGGAATACCGCCTTCATCAAGGCCTTTTAAAGCCTCTTCTATAGCGGCCATCATGAAATTGCTCATAACATTGGTTTTCTTTTCTAAGATATAACTATATTGCCGTATGATCATCGATACATTAAGGAACGCGGCATTATACGCCAACCTGGGCGCAAAATTCGTAAAGGCATTTGACTACCTGCAGCAGACAGACTTTTCAAAAGTAGCAAAAGGCAAATATGAAATTGAAGGGACAGATATCTTTGCCATTGTAAATGAATATGATACGATAGATACAGCGGGAGAACAAATGGAATCTCACAAAAAATACATCGACGTTCAGTATATAGTCAGCGGAGAGGAACTGATTGGCCATGACTTTCTGCGCAATCAATCCCCCTCCAGAGAATATGATGAAACAACTGATTTCATGCTGTTCGGAGAAACGCCTTCTTTCTTCTCAAAACTCGAAGCTGGTATGTTCGCCATCTTCTTCCCTACTGACCTGCACATGCCTAATATTAAAGTGAAGGACCCCGTTCCGGTAAAGAAAGTTGTGATCAAGATCAGCGTTACTTTCTGATAAGGTTATCCAGCGCGCAACCGTTGTATGATACATAGCTTAACAACAAGGCGAAGAAAGCCGCATGTACCAGCTGCGAGGTCAGCGCCTCCCAGTTCTCTATAAGAGTAGTGCCCAGGATAAGCAGTATCATAATAATCCCCCCGGCAATAAGTGAAAGGCGGGTGAACAGGCCCAGAATAAGTGTCAGTCCTACTACAAATTCAGCAATAGGTAAGGCATAGCTGAAAGGCGTAACCAGCGCGGAAGGAAGCATGGATTTTTCAAAACCCTGCACCATCCATGCACTGAACTTATCAAGCTTGGAAAGTCTTACCAGCCCGTGGCCAAACATGCTGGCGCCAATAGCCAGTCGCAGAAGCAGGAACGTAATTGTGTTGTTGATCATTGTATATGGGTTTACTTATTTGATACAGCAAATATCGTTGACCGGAAGCATCAGCTTCCTGTACGATGGCCATATTATTCTGTACTTTTATTGGATGATGAAGGAAAATCTATATCAGCCTTTTGAAGTTCGAATTTAAGGAAGTTACCGAATGGCAGGAAGCACCGCATCAAAATAACTTCTAAGAATATTTATAAACATTATTTTTTATAAATAAATAATTAAAATATGTTATTTTTAGCTCCGTTCTTTATAATGTTAGTTAGCTCATGCGATTTGTCAAACAAACCAGGCTTTTTTACAGGGAGGGGAATTCGGACAAAACTTATGAAATAGACCTATGCGAGGTTGGCCCCGGACAATATGTAGTAAACTTCCGCTATGGTAAACGCGGCAGCGCGTTGAAGGAAGGCAGCAAAACAGTAGCACCTGTTTCGCTGGCAGAAGCCACTGCAATATTTGATGCCCTTGAAAAGGAAAAGCGCTCAAAAGGATATTCCGGAGAAGAGGATGCCGGACCTGTAGCAGAATTCGTTGCCCCGGATGCTTCCGGGGTAGAAGGAGCCGCACAGCAGGCCATTCTCAAACGACTGGAATACGCTCTTAAAAGAAATTCAAAATTTAAGACCAGCTGGAAAACATCCCGCGTAATCTGGATGGCGGGCGAATTACGCCTGAAAGAGGCCGTGCCCTATATCACCAAACTGATAGAACGGGAAGACGCCATGCAACGCTATGCCTCCCTCTGGGCCTTAGGCCGCTGTGGAGATAATACAGCCGTTCCCGTATTACACGCCTACGCAAACAACCAGGCATACCCATATTACCAGCGCCAGATAGCCAGCAATTCCATGTTGCTGCTCATGACGCCGGAAGAGGCAGACGTCTATTTAGAACAATACCGGAAAATATTACCACTCCCCTTCCAGGAAGCTATCAATAAAGATAACAGGCAGGAACTGCTGCAATTGCTGAGAGACCAGGTAGGCACCCTGATCTCCCCCTCTTATCCTGTACTGGAAGAGCTGTACATAATAGCATACCGCGTACCGGTAGTAAAACAGGTGCTGGTAGAATTCCTGTCAACGTTACCCTTTAAACCTAATTACTTCCAGCACATCCGCCACATCTTCAAACAGGCAGAACTCCGTGACGATCATGAGATGTTTGGCATACTGGGCGCCCGCTTTGAGCGTGAACCGGAAATGTTCAGGCACAAAAACTGGACAGCATATGAAGGATATTCGCCCGAAATTTACGTAGAGGCATTACAGTCTTATATAAGCACAGCAAAAGAGCTGAAGAAGCCCGGCAGCAGGATCGCTTACTCCAATAAAACCAGGCACTACCTGAGGAACCGCGTGCTGAGAAGATTGAGAAAATTAGGCGAAGCTGAAGATATCCAGTACGTAAGGCTTGCAACAGCCCTGCTGCTGCAATACGATGCAGCGCTCAATAACGTACCGGAACGCTACGCCAGGACCATGCGATATGACTACTCAACAAGGTCATATACCACACTGGAAAAATATTATCCTGCCAACGCAGAAGCCGTATACCTGCATTATATCCTTTCAGGCAACAGGAAAGATTACCAGCTGATAAACGGTGGCATGGGCTGGTATATTAAACAGGATACCACTCAGGAACAAACGAACCAGGCGCTTAAAAAGGAGGACGGTTTACTGAATAAATTGGCCAGCCTGCTCCGTGGCGGAAAAAAAGACGACAGTCAGCCAAAGGAATCTGCTGAGAAGACAACGAACGATAGCCCTGCGCCTTTTGCACATCTCTGGCGCAAATTGCCCCAGGCCTTTATTCAGCTGCTGGCTAAAGCACGCATGGAAGAGATCCATGTATTTGCACTGACAGAACTGACATCCCATCCGGATTACACCGCTCTCCGGCAAAAGATGGACGTATCACTGATCACTGCCCTGCTCAGGAATCCCTTCCCTATCCCTCAGCGATATGGACTGGAGCTGGCAAAAGAGAAATACGATCCCAACACTCCTTCCATTTCTCTTGTGCTGGCCCTCATAGGCAGCCCCTGGGAAGAGGCCCGCAGCGTAGGTATGGATTGGATGACCGGAAGGCCGGATGTTTACTTCGCCTCTGCCGATTTTGTAAAGGACCTGATCTTCTCCCCTTATAAAGACATAAGGGCATTTGCCGGTAAACAACTGGAAAAAACACCAATTACTGGCGATAACGCCAGGCTGATAGTTGGCAAGGCTATCGCCCACCTGCTTTCCTTCCGCAATGCAGACAAAACCACGAACGATTTCCTGACAGACGGATGCAGCCTGCTGGAATGGAGCTTTGGCCCCACCCTGAGCAGTCTGGACTTCCCATTGATAGAAGAGCTGCTGAACAATCAACTGCCTGCTGCACAGGCATTTGCAGCCCGCCTGCTCCTGCTCAAGAAAAAACAGTTCAATCTCAATCACATACCCGATAGCTTACTCTTACGCTTACTCGAAAATACCTATCAGCCGGTTAGAGATGCAGGTACAGCCGTACTTTCGGCTATCGGTGACGAAGAATTGTCTAAACGCCAGGGGCTGCTGCTATACTGTTGTACAACATCCTATACAGACCTCCGTAACGGTATCAGACCGGTATTGAAAAGATTGGCAACTGCCTATCCCCGGCTGGCAGTAACACTGGTCAATGAACTGGTGCCATTGCTGATGAGAAAGGAAACATCAGAGATGCTCCATGAAGACATCGCCGGTATTCTCAGCAATGAACTGGTAGAACACCTGCACGATATAGACCAGGCCTCAGCATTACGCTTACTCTATTCCAACTACCGCCCCGCTCAGAGATTTGGGGTGATAATACTGGAGAAATATATACCTGCGGATCAGCTTACCTTGAAGCAGGTCATAGCTACCGGCAATCATGAGCTGCTGGCAGTAAGGGAATGGTGCTGGCGCTTCTTTGAACAGTATGTTGCCCGCATCCGCTATGAAAGAGATGACGCTATTGCATTGCTGGATGCCACCTGGGATGATACCCGTGCCTTTGCCATGAAATTCTTCCGTGAACAGTTCCAGGAAAATGACTGGTCGCCGGAAACACTGGTTGCCATCGCAGATAGCGTAAGACCGGAAGTCCAGGCTTTTGGCCGTGAGCTGCTCACCCGCTTCTTCCGCCAGGAAGAAGGACCGTCTTACCTCATGAAGCTGAGCCAGCACCCTGGAGTAGCCATGCAGCTTTTTGCTACCAACTACCTGGAACAATATGCTACCGGCAACCTGCCCTACCTGAAAGAACTGGAACACTACTTCAGATCTGTACTGTCAAGGGTTAACAAGGCCAGGATAGCCAAAGAAAGGATCTTCAGCTTCCTGGAAAAAGAAGCCCTGCAATCGGCCGAAGCAGCTGCTTATATAGGTGGTATCATCGCCGATATCTCCGCAACAGTATCCATAGGAGATAAAGCGCGTTGTATCACCATCATGCGGAATATCCATCAACGCTATGAAGGAATGTTCCTGCCTGTAAGATTCATGGAAATCCCTGTGAAAAGATCTTAAACCCTGGAAAATGTTATTTAACTATAAATATAGCGGACACACACAGGTATACAGCAATGCTACTGCCGCCGGCATCTCCTTTGCGCCGGATATCTACCGCGAACCCACTTTCTTTGCAGGAAAACTGCGTAAGAAGATCGCTTTCCGCGAAGCTATCTCCGCCCTGCATGACGTCGTAGTATCCGATCTGCGCTTCAAACCAAAGGATAAAACAGCGTACAAAGAATGGGCTGCACAACAGGAAAGTATCTGGCTGGCAGAAGCAATGGGACAATACGATGCCGCCGCGGCAGATGCCCGCATCAAAGCCCTGCAGGTAGAGCTGACAGATGTACAGAAGGAAAAGGATCGTGTGATGGCCCCGTTTTATAAAGCACGCAAAACCTATTTCGATTACCTCTACCAGAAAGACAGAGATGCCTGGTTCGTACTCGACCCCGTGATCAGCGTACACCCGGACGAAATATTCTTCGAATGCTTCAGCCAGGATGAATCCGCATACGGCAAACTGAGCGCCAGTTACAACGTATTCAAAGAAGTAAATGAATTTAAATGCGGTACTACCAACATCGATTACTCCGCAGCTTTATACAATGAATTCCAGAAGATAAGGGACTATAAGGAGACTTCCTTTACCGTAGATCCCGGCGGGTTCTCTGTTCAGACCACCAGGGAAGAAATGTTCCGGGAAGTCAAGATAGACCTGCCCGACAGCTGGGTACGCGGCTTCCTCCAGGTTAGTTCCGCCATGACGCTGCCGGCAGCAACATTTGACCTCCACCCGATGGATGTTTACA
The DNA here is from genome assembly GCF_009758205.1 of Chitinophaga tropicalis. GTDB lineage: Bacteria > Bacteroidota > Bacteroidia > Chitinophagales > Chitinophagaceae > Chitinophaga > Chitinophaga tropicalis. Next base: position 49,572 of record NZ_WRXN01000012.1, on the reverse strand, counting down.
ACTTCTGCCTCTGGCTGCGCCGCTTCAAAGAAAAGAAAGGCCCACGCTCCATCCGTTTTGTACTGGAACCAGGCAAACCGGTAAAGGCCATCTTCGAGCCCTGGAACAAAGAGATTACCTGCGCAAGGTCCATCTATACTGGTCCCCAACGCCGCGAGATCCGCATCTGGGGCCGCAGGCGACTGCTCATCCTGGAACGCCTCATCCCCGTGGCTAAGAAATTTACCGTTCACCTGACAGGTAACGGACTGCCCTCATTTTATGTGGCAGACCTGGGAGATATGCAGTTCACCCTCGGACTTTCAGGATGGACAGCGAACGACTGGTCACGCTGCGGACAGTTTGACCTCATGGCTCCCCGCGCAGCTATCGACGATGTTTCCAAAATAAAAATATACAATGACCTGCAGCAGAACTGGATGGGCCGCCCTGACGAGATTGCAGCCCGCACAGGCCTGACCAGGGCCGCCGTACTGGCAGCACTGGGTATCTGCACTCAGGCCGGTAAAGTGATCTATGATCTGCACACAGGATATTACCGGCTCAGAGAACTGAGCCGCGAACCACTGCCGCTGGATCAGCTGCGCTTCTCCAATCCTAAAGAAGAAAGCGCTACCCGCCTGGCAGATGAAGGCAAAGTCACCTTCGCCGAAAAACTGGTGCCCGGTGTAGGCTTACAGCTGGAAGGCACAATACCCGCACACCGGCGTTCATACCATCCCGTTATAGTGATAGACGGAGATGAAAGACTGAGCACAGGACATTGCGATTGCAGCGATTACATCGCCAACAAACTCCATAAAGGCCCGTGCGAGCATATGCTGGCATTGCGTATGGTGTTTGAAAAGAAAAAACAACATAACGGATAAACGGAAAAGTAGTAACGTGAAAGGGGCATGAGAAAATGATAGAAAAAATATGCAATATGTATTTGTTGTTTGCATAAAAGTCTCTATCTTTCGTGTCAGAAAAGAATAGTATCTCCGACACTATCTTTAAAGAAGTTCTTTGTAAAGAGGAAATGATTGCACTTGCGCCCGTAACAGGGAAGAGTGATGCTTCGTCACTCAGGTAACATGACTATACATGCTTCACTAAATGCAATCTTTACTTTGGGCGGGGCACACCTACCAGTGATTTACGGTAGAAGCCCCGGGGGCTATAAATCACCGGTAGGTGTGCCCCGCCCTGGAGTTGATTGATTTAGTCAAAGGCTTGCACGAAGGGCCGTTTCCTCTTTACATTGTTTCTCTCCCCACTCCCCTTTCTGCTGCTACCCCGCTTATCCATTTCAACAGACTAAATTATCAGTACTAAAGCCATAAAATTATGACAGGTTTGACCCGTCAGGAACTGTATGACAGGATACGTTCTTCCACCAGAGATGAAGTGATCCTGGAAGAAATGAAACGCTTGGGCTTCTGGGCGCGTAGCACAGGCGCCCCCAGCTTGTCGGAAACATTGATCCGTAAAGAAAGCGAATTACGCCGTGAGCTGAATAAGCTGATGGAAGAAAAAGCACGTTACCGCAACAAAGAGAAAATACTGAACGATCTGCGTAAGAAGCGGATGATGGACGCAAAGGCAAAACGTGCAGAAACCAAACAGCGTAATGAAGAGAAACGCCGGGAAAAGGCCGCCGCCTGGGCTGCAGAGAAAGAACGGAGCGTTGTTTACCTCGGAGAAGACGTTTCCGCAGGACTGAATAAAACATTCTCAGATATCACCCGCCTGTCAGCTGCAGGATTACCCATATTACATGATGGCGTTGGCCTGGCAGCAGCAATGGGCATTACATTAGGCAAACTTCGCTTCCTCTCCTACAACAGGAAAGTAGAGGAAGTTTCCCACTACAAACGCTTCTATCTCCCTAAAAAATCAGGTGGCCGCAGGTTGATATCTGCCCCCATGCCACAACTGAAAGCAGCACAGTACTGGGTCCTTCAGAATATATTGTATAAAATACCCGGCAGCCAGTCCGCGCACGGCTTTATTCCCGGCAGGTCTATTGTCACCAACGCACAGCAACACGTAGGAAAAGATGTTGTGATCAATATTGACCTGCGTGACTTCTTTCCCACCATCGTTTACAAACGTGTGAAAGGAATGTTCTGTAAGCTTGGATACAGCGAACAGATAGCCACTATACTGGCCCTGCTCTGTACCGAACCGGAAAGAGACCAGGTGATGCTTGACGGGAAAGAATATCATGTAGCCAATACCAACCGCCACCTGCCACAGGGAGCGCCCTGCAGCCCAGCTATTACAAATATTATCTGTTACCGGCTGGACAAACGTTTTGAAGGCCTTGCAAAGAAATTCAATTACACCTACACCCGTTATGCAGACGATATGACCTTCTCAACCAGTGGTGAAACAGCCGGTAAAGCCGGACAGCTGCTGTGGGCAGTAAAGAAAGTAGTGAAAGAAGAAGGATTTACCATCCACCCTGACAAGCTCAAGGTGATGCGCAAAGGTGATAAAAAGGAAGTAACTGGTATCGTGGTAAATGAAAAAATGAGCCTTGACAGAACTACTCTCAGAAAATTCCGGGCATTGCTGCACCAGGTATCAGTTTCCGGCTTCGCAGGTAAGAAGTGGGGCAATGGAAATATTGTAAGCAGCATGGAAGGATATATCAACTACGTGCAGATGGTGAAGCCCGAAACGGGAAAACAGCTGAAAGACAAATTTCGTTTACTGCTGAACAGGAAAGATATCAAAGCAGATCTGCCGGAAGCACCTAAAGAGGTCTTACCAGACACCTCTCTTCCCGATCAGAACAACGATAAACCCTGGTGGGACGTGGTATAAAGCCAGCTGATCTCACAAAATTCAGCTGCGCATTCCCTCCGGCAAAAAAAGCTTTCACCTGCCGTGAAAGCTTTTTTTACACCCCATCTCACTACTTAAACGGACGCATATCTACAGCCGTATCATTCCTGTAATAAGTCCCCAGCTGCCTGCCGCCCTTCTCATCATAAGTAATAGTAGGCCCATGCTTTTTCTCCCCCTTATAGAACTGTATGGCAGCCAGCTTCCCGCCGTAATTGAACACCTTGACATAAGTAAGGGAAGTATCTTTCCTGTGTGTGTAGAGCTCTGTCCGGAAATACACGCCCCCATTCCCCTCCTGGGAAGAAGTCAGCCCATAAGCGGTCGTATCTGTTAACTCATAAGGATCATTGCTGTGCCTGGATGCAGTATTGCCACATGAACAGCATATGATAAGACATGCGGTAATGGTTGGTAAGTGGAATCTCATTTGGGATATATTAAAGAGGCAATCTATTGTATTTCAGGGGGATTATAACCGGGAAAATGAATTCATTAACAAGGCATTAACTAATTCCTCTTAACATTGAACTATTTTAGAGCCATATGTGTTAGTTAGAAAATACCAGGACAATACTAATGTGACTGTTTTGATCTTATCTTGTTCTATTCACGCTATTACAACTGATTTTCTGTATGACTCCTTCAAGCTTGACGGCTCCCTCTGCATGGTTTCAACAAATGCAAATCGAAAATCCTGTTTACTATGATGCTTCATTTACATTTTATTTCGGCGGACAGGGAGCCTGGCAGGTGTTCCGGCACAAAGATGTGCAACGTGTCCTGAGCGATTATGAGGTATTCTCTAATGAATACATGCCCAAATCTGACGATAACCTCCTTGGCAGCAACCTGAACCAGACAGATCCTCCCCGGCACAGACAGCTGAGAGCCCTGATCAGCAAAGCCTTCGCCCCTTCCATGGTGGCACAGATGGAAACATGGATCAGAAAGGAGTGCGAAGAACTGCTCAACTCCTGCCTGGAAAACGGAGAAATGGACTTTGTAAAGGAATTCTCCATTCCCCTGCCCGGAAGGGTCACTGCCCAGCTGCTGGGAGTACCCAACCAGGACCACGATCAGGTCAACGCCTGGATCAATGCCATTGCCAGCGATCCAGCCGTAATAGGAATGGAAGCCTATTTTCAGGCGCAGCAGGAAATGGGGAAACTGTTCATGACATTATTGGAAGAAAGGGCCCGGGTACCACAACAGGACCTTATCACCCACCTTCTACAGGCAGAAATAGATGGGGAAAGGCTTAGCCCTGCAGATACACTGGCCTTCTGCATAGCACTGCTCATTGCAGGCAATGAAACCACCAATAGTTTCCTGGCCAACGCCATGTATAATTTTGCAAGCATGCCTGAAATACAGGCCCGCCTTGCTGCTAATCCGGCAGATATTCCTCTGGCTTTGAATGAAGTACTTCGCTTTGACCCACCCGTACAGAGCATGTGCCGCATTGCCAGACAGGATGTGGTGCTGGAAGGACATCAGATCCGCAAAGGAGACCTGGTCAATGCCTGGCTCTCAGCGGCAAACCGGGACCAGACAGTTTTCCCGCACCCCGATGAATTTAATATGTACCGTGATAATGGAAAGATACTCAGCTTTGGCTATGGCGCACATTATTGCATAGGGGCAATGCTGGCCAGGCTGGAAACGAAAATAACTTTTGAAACAGTATTTAGTAAAATGTACAATATACAGTTAAAGCCTGGGGTGCCTCCCACGAGGAACCCCAGCACTATTGTATCCGGATTTCAGCATTTACCATTGATATTTGAACAAAAATAATATGAGCCGTTTCGAGCCTCGGTCAGGCTCTGGTTCAAGGGGGCAATTATAAAAACAACTATCAGCAAAATTCCGTTTGGCCGCAGGCCAAACCAAAAAAGTACCATCAGATAAAACACCGGTTTGGCCCGCAGGGCCAAACCCATAAAAAAATATCATCAAACCGGATATACTATGTATATATATCCGAATGTACGTAAATTGCAGTTGGAACCTGGCCCCAATCGCTATTCTGCAATGTAATCAACAAACTGTATCTGAATTCGAAAAATCGGATGGAATAATTGTACAAGCAGGGAAACCTGATACAATCCCATTGAACAGATGTTCCGTAAAAGTAAAAGATCGGTGCATGAACCTACTACAACGAATTGTTACTACTGGCTGCAATGACTCTCTGCATGAGGACAAGAAACGTTCAATCCGCATAGTGAACACAATCTGCCTCACCACTGCATCTATGTCTATTGCATTTAGCGCCTGCTGTTATTTCCTTACCGGCAAAGAGAGCATAGTTGCACCGGCAATGATCGAAGCCGCATTGCTGCTAAGCATCATCTTCCTCAACTACCTTGGCAGATATACCGCTGCTGTAATAGCCCTCATACTCGTTAATAACGTTACAATACAGTATTACAGCGCTGTAATGGGAAGAGTAACGGAAGTCCACCTGCTTTTCATTTTCCTGGTGGGTCTCTCCATGCTGCTCTTTGAAACAGCAAAAATGAGAAGATTAGGTATAGGCATAACCATCTTCTGTTTCCTGCTCGGAGAGATCAACATGTACAATGGTTTCATTACCCCTGAAACACCGGTAGATGAACACTCCGCCACACAATTTGTTATCAGGTGGGTAACCATTCCAAGTATACTCCTGCTGGACCTGATGGTCATCTATTATTATGTAAAGAACGTAGATCGCCTGCAGAAGCGCGAAACAGAAATGGTGCAGGAAATGCTGAAGAAAGTTGAAAGACATAACAAGGAACTGGAACTCCTCACCGCCCAACTGGCCAAAGCTACAGACGCCAAAACAGTATTTGTAAGAGAAACCAGTCACGAAATACGTACTCCCCTTAACGCTATTTTCGGCATCAGCCAGTTGCTGCAACTGAAAGCTGAACAGGAACACACGCTCGCCCCTGTTAAACAGCTCATAGATCATCTGTACGCGGCCAGTTACAATACCCGCGAAATCATCAACAATGTGCTTGAATTTTCAAGGATAGAAGCCGGTAAGCTGGATACACCCCAGCCGGCCGCCTTTAACCTGCAGGATTGGATAGAAGGCATTGTGAACATGCATCAGTATGTAGCCAACGTAAAAATGGTGAAGATCAGGTATAGGATAGCCGAAAACATGCCGGAAATGATCATCTGCGACAGGATACTGCTCAGTAAAACACTGAATAACCTCCTGTCAAACGCCATTAAATTTACCTGCCAGGAAAGTGAAGTACAGCTGCGCATATCTGCGGAGAATGATAACTGGCAGCTGGAAGTAACAGATGAAGGAGAAGGTATCAGTCCCGAAAGACAATCCACTATATTCGACGCCTTCGTTACCGAAAGGAATATCTTTCTCGAAGGCACAGGCCTGGGACTGCACATTACCCGGCATCTGATCACCATAATGGGTGGTAATATAAATGTGCGCAGCGTCCCGGGAAAAGGTACAACCTTCACGGTTACACTGCCTCTGCTCACTGTTGCAGCAAACGGTGCTCTCCGCGGCATACATGAAGAAGAACAATTCATCCACCTCAGCCATACTTCCATACTGATCATCGAAGATGATAAAATGAGCCAGATGATCCTTTCAAGATTCCTCTGCGGACTAGGCAGCAGGGTTATGCAGGCTGAAGATGGTGTACAGGGGCTCCTGCTGGCAAGAGCTTCCAGGCCCGATATCATTATTCTCGATTCTCATATTCCCGGTATGAGCGGAAAAGATACACTGGCGCAGATCAGGAAAGATCCCTTACTGAAAAATATCCCTGTTATTATAGCTAGTGGAGATGCTTTCAAAGAAGCCAGCGAAGAAATGCTGCTGGCAGGCGCCAATGAGTATATGGTAAAACCAATAGAGTTTAAAGCATTACACGCTACACTGACTAAATATCTACAGGCAGGGGCCCACCCCTGATCCCCCCCTATGTTACGTGACCGGGATGGGCGTCCCCCTGTCAGCCATTATCAGGCCGTTTCAAGCATGGTAAAATGATACCGCTCCGTATCCTTCGTACTCCAGTCTATATTTCCTTTCATCATAATGGATAAGGCATGTATATACCTGCTCAACTGTAGATCTGTGGACATATTGAATGATGGCAATTCCTGTGCAAGCGTCTCGAACTGTTTAACCTGTTCATCATGAATATTTACTGCTGCTGTAATGGCTTCATCAATAGAACAGTCCCTGTTGTTCCTGATCAGCATTACAAGATTCATTTCGTCCCCCTGCTCAAGTTCCTTGTTAAAAGAGAAAAGATCATTTGCCCAGCAGATAGTATTGCTGCACAGCTGGATCAGCCGCTGCACCTTACCATCCAGGAAAACATAATCCGGCAAACAAAATCCCTCTATCGCTTCAAGCAGATATGCAAAAAAACTGGCCCCGCTGAAGATAGGTCTCCACTTCATATATTCTTCAACTGAAGGCAACTGTGATCGGTTAACATTCTCAATTCTCCATAGGTTAGCGGCAAAAGCCTGTTGCAGGCTCTCTATAAATCTTACTTGCCAGCCAAGGTTTCCAAGCTTCCGGATCCTTCTCCAGAAGTCGCTGACTGCGCTCAGTACAGGCCCTCCCTTTTCTAGTGTTACAATGCTGTTACGTTTCATAATACCGATGAGCGCGTGTACAAGCCGTTCAAACTGTATGCTCTGTTTAATACCGGCAGAGTCATCCGAATGTTCATCAAACTGATCATCCAGTATGAACAACAGTGTGTTAAGATCGGCCGCAATACTCAATGCATGCGGCTCTGCGGTGGGAAACATTCTCGCTACCATCCAGGTAAACTTTTGTCTGTGATAATATGACCAGACTTCCTCTGAAGGAACAAGCCTGTACTTTTTAACCCAATTGGTAGTGTGTTTGTCTGATTTTTCTACGTGAGGATTCAACTTTGACGGAAATGGGCAATAAAGGCCCGGCAATTGCTGAGTGTACATCATAATCAGATTAGTTTTGTGAGTGAGTAAGAACGAACACTACACATAGGGGGGATGTGTGTATCACATGACAAATGTAAATGGGTATCTTATTGCATATGCCTCCCGACAGGAAATACGGGCATTTAATGAATATACATTTTTATTCGCAAGACAAAAAACAAACATCGCAAACTCAATCCCCTCCCTAAAAAGCCGCGCAGCGCTCCCCACAAAAAAACGCTTTTGCCGAAGGCAAAAGCGTTTTTTTGTGCAACTTTCCCGCTCTATAATAGCAATCTTATCAGAATGAAACCCACGCTATTTGCGCTTTTCTCTCCTCACCTTTCCTCGTGATCATGATAGTAACATAAGTAGAACTTGCTTCTCCATAATCAGACGAACCCAGCATACAATAATATCCTTTAAACGTCTCCGGTGTACCAAAAAGAAATAACCGCTCCTGTTGTTTATCATCACAACGGTAACACACCGCATTCGCCTCAGTCAGGTAACGCAACGGCCTTTTATCCAGGTACGTACCACCAGGATCAAGATACTGCAGGTAGTCATTGAAAATTATATAAGTACCTTTTGGCGTAGGAATATACTCGAAAGAAAGATACGGCGTTGTATTAAGCGCCTGTATCCGGTTACGGAAAATCCATTGTCCCTTTTTCTTCCTGTGCAGGTACAACGGCGAATAAGTACCATTGGCCACCTGCATTTTGATCAGCGCATAACCAGACTGTTCTGCACCCGTTGCATCCAGGTGAGACACACCTATATCATTCAGATTGGTATGCATCTTATTCCATGAATTAGTACCCGTAGAAGCAAACTCACTCATCGTTTCAAACAGTACAGTACTGCTGCCATCCTTATGCGAAAGCAACAGCTGCGGCTGACCGGAATACGGCCCTGTATACTTCATTTTTTGCTGTGCAAACGCACTTACTTTCTCCTTACGCAGATGCTTGTAGTGACGAAGCTCCAGCGTTGCAGCATCAATATAATTAATATAGGCGCCGGCGTTATCAGCTTCTCCTGTATTATTCAGTAACAGGTGTAAAATGTTGGTACCGGCAGCCCGTTGCAGGCTGGCATGCACATCTGCAAAGTTAGCGGTATATGAAAGAGTACGGTGAGCGAAAACACTGTTTTCCCTGCCTGCTGAAGAGATCACTACAATAGCGGCAGAATCCTTACTGCCTTTACGGTTACTCAACGCCGCCGTAGCAACATATACCTTCTCTCCTCCCTGTACGCTCATATCCAGGTAAGCATAATAATCATAAGGACTTCCCGGCATATAATAAGCAGCGCTGTGTATCAGCTTATGCTCCGGGCTGAAGTGCATGACCCTGATACGCTCTTCGGGCAGCTCTTTCCTTTGCAGTTCCCCACCGGCAAAAGAAGCAACAGCATAATAGTCGCTCTGCGCATCTTTTACCACATAAAAATCGTGCGATGAAAAATTATTCTGTACAGCTACGTCCCTGTGCAGTACAGTAGGCAGCTCGCCCAGCTTATCTTCCTGCACCAGTTTACCGGTACTGGCATCCAGTACCAACCGGTATAGGTTAGGTTTATATTTCACCAGTTGCTGCAAAAAGAGCACTATCTGGCCATTAATAGCATAAATACCATCTATCTCCGTATCATTAAGATTTTGTGCATCCCAGAGAGCGCCGGTCACGGTTTCCGTTGCCGCAACCGTATGTTGGGCATTGTAGATAGTAACCACTATTCCCAGTTTCTTATCAAAATGAAGGTATGCGGTATTGCCGTTAGGTAATAAAACGAGCTTGTCAAATCCGTCTCCCGGTTCAGGGAAGCTCTCGCTGAGCTGTACTTTAGGCGTTTGTGCAAATGCGTGGTTGGCAAACAGTAGTAACAACAGGATAAGGCCTGTGTAGAAATATTTCATAGGTTTTTGTGGTTCTGGGTGTAAATGTATAAATATTTTATTTAATCTTTATCTGCTCCTCTCCCCCCACCACCCATCAAAAAACAATTCAAACTGCTATACAACTTCTTTTATCCTTATTCCCCTTTTGTTATATTTATGACTATTTCCAAACATATCGTAAATGAATATCAACAAAATCCTCCTGCTTCCCGGCCTCCTTTTGATGTCCTGCATGCAGTCTGTCTTAGGACAAACCACATCAAAATACGACCAGCATGAAGCATTCAGCCCCCTGTTCTATCCGTCAAACGGCAATGAATACCGCAGCGCAACCGGCGCCCCAGGTCATAAATACTGGCAGAACAGGGCAGACTATGCCATTAACGTGACATTAGATACCGCCAAACACAGTGTAAGCGGTACAGTGAACATCTCCTATAAGAACAACAGCCCCGACGGCCTGCCATTCCTCTGGCTGCAGCTGGACCAGAACATTTACAAGGAAAATTCCCGCGGCGCCGCCACATCCGTAGTAACCGGCGGCCGCTTCGCCAACCGTACCTCTACAGACGGGTATAATATCAGGTCAGTGAATGTAACCGTAGGCGGTAAAAAAACAGAGATCAAATACCTGGTAACAGATACACGTATGCAGATCATTCTCCCGAAACCGTTACAGGCCGGGGGAGGTACCGCAAAGATCAGCATCGAATACTCCTATGATGTGCCCCAGTATGGTACAGACCGTACCGGCCGTCTGAAAACCAGCAACGGCTGGATCTATGAAATAGCCCAATGGTACCCGCGCATGGAAGTATATGACGACGTACTGGGCTGGAACTCCATTCCTTACATGGGCGCTTCCGAGTTTTACCTGGAATACGGAGACTTTGACTACACCATCACCGCTCCTGCAGGACTGGTAGTAGTAGGCTCCGGCGAACTGAAAAACGAATCCCAGGTGCTCACAGAGAACGAAAGAGCACAGCTGGCCAAAGCACGTAACAGCGACCAGACCGTAATGATCAAAGACAGCGCTGACGTAATAAAAACACCTGCCCGCACCGGTAACCTGACCTGGCATTTTGAATGTAAAAATGCCCGCGATGTTTCCTGGGCAGCTTCCAGGGCATTTATCTGGGATGCAGCCAGGATCAACCTGCCCAGCGGCAAAAAAGCCCTGGCCCAGTCTGTTTACCCCGTTGAAAGCGTGATGCGCCCTAACGGCTGGGTAAGATCAACAGAATTTGTAAAAGGTTGTATCGAGATCTATTCCAACCAGTGGTTTGAATATACCTATCCTGTTGCTACCAACGTAGCAGGCATTGTAGGTGGTATGGAATACCCCGGCATCGTTTTCTGCTCCTACAGAAGCTCCGGCAGCGGTCTCTGGGGAGTGACAGACCACGAGTTCGGCCATAACTGGTTCCCTATGATAGTAGGCTCCAACGAAAGAAAATACGCCTGGATGGATGAAGGCTTCAACACCTTTATCAACGACGGCTCCGGTAAAGTATTCAACAACGGTGAATTTTACCAGAAACAACAGGGGCAATCCATGGGCCGCGCCATGTTCGGCTCCGATCCCATCATGAGCACTCCTGATGTGATCCAGAGCAGCTACCTGGGTATTGCAGCTTATTATAAACCCGCTATGGGCCTTGGCATCCTGCGCGATTACATCCTGGGTAAAGAACGTTTTGAATATGCTTTCCGCACTTATATACAACGCTGGGCATTTAAACACCCAACTCCCTGGGACTTCTTCCGTACCATGGAAAATGCTGCCGGCGAAGACCTGAGCTGGTTCTGGAGAGGATGGTTCATCAACAACTGGAAACTGGACCAGGCAGTGAAAGACGTGAAATACGTAGGTGCCGATCCCTCCCGCGGTGCACTCATCACTGTAGAGAACCTGGAGCAGATGGCACTGCCTGTCATCGTAGCCGTTACTGACAGCAAAGGACAAACTGATACAGTAAAGCTCCCTGCCGAAGTATGGGAACGCGGTTCCACCTGGACATTCAGACATAATTCTGATTCCCGCATCACCAGGGTAGTGATAGATCCTGACAAAGCTTTCCCTGATATCGACCCTGTCAACAATACCTGGAACGGCGATATCAAAAAAGTACCTGCCTCCGTATCCGTTAAAGATATCCTGAACAGATATCTGCAGGCAATAGGCGGTGTAGAAAAGATCAAAGCGATCAAAGACCAGGCTACCGTAGCTACTGGTAATGTACAGGGCACTGATATCAAAATGACCAGGAAATATAAATCACCTGATAAATTCCTGCTTGACGTCTTCATCCCCGCCATGAACGTACATGCCAGCAAACTGGTGATCAACGGCGATAGTATCTCAGCTATACAGATGGGCGCTCCCATGCCGCTGAACGATGAAGCAAAAGCTGGTATCCGCGATAACCTGACACTGGTACCTGAACTGGGATACCTCGATAACCTTTCTAAAGTACAATTGTCACAGAATATTGTTACAGGTGACGATGGAAAAGAATCCTACATGCTTACCGTGTCCGAAGGCGACGAAGGTGGCGTGACAGAGCTTTACTATGATGTGACAACCGGCCTGAAAGTAAAAACCGTGAACCGTAACGGCGAACAGATCTCAGGTATAATTGAGTCCAGCGATTACCGGGAAGTCAATGGTGTCAAATTCCCCTATTTGCTGAAAAATAACCTGGGAGGCCAGCAAATCGACTTTAAAGTAACCGAGGTAAAGGTAAACAGCGGTTTAAGCGATTCCGACTTTAAATAAATTATTGCGCATAGCTCCCCTCAAAAAAAATAGCTTTCGCCACGGCGAAAGCTATTTTTTTTGAACAATTCCTCCTCTCTTCCCCTCCCCCAAAAATTGCAATCGCTTGCATATAACGAATTAAATTGATAAATTGTTAACCTGAAGCTATATTGATAATCAATAAATTTGAGCTTCAACAAATTTGTGTTGGATAATGTTTAATTATTTTTTATATATTTAATGACATTATTGTGCGGAAACAGCACTGACCCGATTGAGAAAAATGACCCGTGAATCCCTGTGGCATAAGTGATAAAGATAATTTTATTGAAAAAACTCAGATTTAAATTTTAATCATATATAATCCTGCTATCATGAAAGTATCTGCTATTAGCTTCCCAAGTGTTTTTGAAACAGCGTATGGCAACACTGAAAACTCTTCCAAGGACTTATTGAACGGACTTAAGATCAAAAAAGACGATAACTGGTACATTGTTGGGAACATGGCCAGACGGGGCGGCATCAATCCCGGGCGCATCACTAACGCTGCTCCCCAGGAAGCTGACTACGAAATCCTCTTTAAAGCAGCCATGATCAACGTACTTGATAAAGTACAACAGCCACTGTCTGTCACCATGGGCTTTCCCTTCTCTACTTATAATATATATAAAGGCGCAGCAGAACAGTTTTTAACCAAGAGACACTTTCTGATAGAATACGATACTCACACTTTCAATAATAAAGGAGCTATTAAAAAAGGGATGCTGGATATTGAGCGGTTTGAAGTGATCCCTGAAATTGTAGGCGGTATCATCGGACTGAAAAAAACGGTGAACGATCCCAAAACAGAGAACTTCATCGCCGTAAGCTTTGGCTTCGGTACTATTGAAGGCGGCATGGCTACTGCCGATGGGTTGATAAACCGTACCTGCTTCAGCTCCCATGGCATCAAATACGCCATTAACAACCTGGCCCGTGAGCTGAACAAACAATATTACCTGGATATGAAGAACGAGCATCAGCTGGACGATGCCTTCATGAAAGGTTCCATCTTCACCAACCGTAAAAGAATAGACCTGAAAGATATGCGCAAAGCATTGCTGACGGCCTATTACAAAGAAGTGGTATCTCCCCTCATGAGAAACTATTTCACTGACCAGGACTTTGAAAATTGCAGCAAAATATACCTGATGGGCGGCGGCGCCCATTACCGCGAACTGACAGACGCTTTCGTAGAGGAATTCAGGGATTTTATCCCCGTGGAAGTCGCGCCGGACCCGGAAAACCTCGTGAGCATTGGTTATCTTTATAACTCGCTCAGGATCTCTGACGATAAACATCAGAGAAGCGTAGGACTGGACCTTGGCAATGCCTCCTCCATTATTTCCGTTTTTGAAAACGAAACTATATCTGCTGAACCAAAACCATGATGTGTCTGTCTTGAAAGATCTAATAAAGAAAGCCTTTGGGAAAAGCGGGTTCTTTATCCCCAGGCAGGTGTCTGTACAAGGCACTATCGAATCAACTATACCCGGAACTATTGATGGAAATGTAAGAGGCGATGTCCGGACAGAAGGTATGCTTATAATTGGAAAAACAGGCAGTATTCGCGGAAATATCTATGCAACTGACCTTGTTACCTATGGAAAAGTATACGGAGATGTTTTCGTAAATAATAAAGCTGTTATCAGTAACAAGGCTTATGTTAAAGGAGATGTAACCGCCCTCATACTCGAGGTGGAACAGGACGCCGTTATTGAAGGTGCCATCCGCAAACACGCTACAGAGGCCGATGATGTTGTGCCTCCTGACGCCAGTGCGGAGGACGATAAGATGCTGCCGGCTGAGGATGAAGAAAAATCCAGCTCGTGGTTTTAAAGTGAAAACCGGGCTGACTGAAAGGTCAGCCCGTCATTATATTATTTCAGTTTAGCCCGCTCATATTGTACGGGCCACGTAAATGAACCGTCTTCCAGCTCATGTGCAGCACGCATAGGAAAGTACGGGTCCCTCAGAAACTCCCTCGCCATTAATACAAGATCTGCCTTCTGTTCTGTAATAATACTTTCAGCCTGTGCCGCAGTAGTGATCAGTCCTACGGCCCCGGTCAGTATTCCCGTTTCCTTGCGTATATGCTCCGCAAAAGGGGCCTGGTATAACGGTCCTACTGATATCTGTTGATGGTGGACCAGCCCGCCGGAAGAACAATCTATCAGATCTACTCCCTGCTGCCTCAATAGTTTGGCCAGCTGCGTAGAAGAATCAAGGTCCCATCCGCCCTCCGCCCAGTCCGTAGCAGAAATACGGACAAACAAAGGATATTCCTCCAGCCACACTTCCCGGACTGCACTCACTACTTCCTGCAACAGCCGTATCCTGTTCTCAAAGCTGCCCCCATACTCATCTGTACGGTGATTGCTGAGGGGCGACAGGAACTCATGTATCAGGTAGCCATGGGCCGCATGCAGCTCAATTACTTTAAATCCCGCTTCGAGCGATCGTTTTGCCGCAGCCTTAAAATCAGCGATCACCTTACGGATCCCATCCGTTGTCAGCGCAACCGGCTGACCATACTTCTCTGAAAAAGCAATAGCACTGGGAGCATAAATCTCAGGCCACCCGCCATTTTCCGGCAATATCAGCTTAATGCCCTGCCACGGTGGTGATGTGCTGGCCTTCCGGCCCGCATGCGCCAGCTGTATACCGGCCACCGAGCCCTGCTGATGAATAAATTGCGTGATCCTTTTAAGGAAGCTAATATGCGAATCATCCCATATGCCAAGGTCAGCAGGAGATATCCTCCCCTCCGGGCTCACTGCCGCCGCTTCCGTGATCACCAGCCCGGCGCCTCCCACTGCCCTGCTGCCAAGATGTACCAGGTGCCAGTCATTGGCAAAACCGTTCTCCGAACTGTATTCACACATAGGAGAAACAGTGATCCTGTTCCTGAATGTTACGCCGTTTATCTGTAATGGAGAGAATAATGCTGACATTTCACTGTGTTTAGGTACCGTAATTTAAGGAAATGCTATAAACGAAGAACCTCCGGACAGGCCGGAGGTTCTTTGCTAAAATGTATGAGAAAGCAAGCTTAGTCAATACGTCTTACGTTAACGGCGTTCATACCTTTCCTACCTTCCTGCAGCTCAAATTCAACCCTGTCATCAGCTTGAATTTCGTGTACCAGGCCGTTTACGTGTACAAAAGTCTCTTTATTGGACTCATCATGTTTAATGAAGCCAAAGCCTTTTGTCTCGTTAAAGAACTTTACAGTTCCTTGGAATTTTGTGTTCATTTGAATTAAATTATAAAATTGGTAAAGGATAAAGGTAAGGGTTAAATAGCCGGATGCCAAATAAAAAAACAATTACTGGCTGGTAACAGGCCAATTTCCCTCATATCTGCACCACTTTTACTCAAAATTTAACTTATCATTATAATTTACTGATATCTCCAAACAACACCCTGAAACACCTGCTCTGCGTTTTCAACGTGTCCGCCGGCGTCTTAAATTCCTTTTTTCCATAGAATTCCTCCATAAAATCCTCCGGACCAGACCACACCGTCTGCATCATTCCCTGGTACCTATCCTTCATCACCTTCGTGGAAGTAGCCCTGAACTGCAACATATCCGTCAGCTGCTGCTGCGCACTTTCCGCCTTCCGCCACGGGCACGTGATCACCTGCAGCCCCTTCATGGCAAAATAAACCGGTGTCTTATCCGGTCTGTCGTAATGCCAGTCACATATCACCACATCCTTGGGAATAAGATCAACTGCCCTGTACGTATTGTTGAGACTGGCCTCCCACATACCCATACCAGTGGTCTTCCCATCCAGCAACCTGTCTCCCCATATCCACAATGCCCTGCCTTTCGATGCCAGGTGATTCCGTAACAACGTCACTTCTCCCGCAAAAAGCTCAGCTTTATCCCTCCCGCCACAACGCGGACATTTCGCTTCTCCCAGGTAAAACACCTCATCCATACCGGCATGAAAAGCTTTGGCCTCGAAAGCGTCACACAGCTCATCCACCAGCGTCAGCACTACACCATGCACTTCCGGATGAAGAGGACAATAACTCTTGCAATACAGGCCGTCATCATTAGGCCATACATAATTCTCCGGCATCTTCACCCAGGGCGTTTCATCAAACTGGGGATAGACAGAAAGCAACCGGCCGGTAGAACCAGCCCAGGACTGATGCCCCAGCAGGTTAAACTGAGGGATCAGGTTAATGTTAGATTGCCGGCATACCTGGACAAGTTTTTTGACATCAGCTTTGGAAAGAGCGTCGTTTTCACGCAATTCCGGGTGACTTTCATACTGGTAGTTATAATCTACCCTCAGAAGCAACGTATTTACCTGCCTGGGAACGAGCTCTTCCCGTATAAAACGGATGAACGCATCCAGTGAAGACTTATGAGGAGCTCCTATACAGAAGCCTCTTACAGGTAAAATGCTGTCAGGAACAGGAAAAATAGTAGCATGGCGTGGTGCCGTAGTTGGGCGGAATGCACTGATAGCAGCCGCCACCAGCAACAGGATAAGTATTTTTTTCATAAAGCGGGGATCATTATTGCATGAATTTAGTAAAAACCCTTTTGAATATTCAGCCGGTCACAAGCAGTAATCTCCGTTCCCATAAAATAAAAGGCCTGCCGGAAGGCAGGCCCTTATTTATAAAAGATCAAGTTTGAAAAATGCTTATTCCATATTCAGGTCAGCGGCGCCTCTCACCTCAGTGCTAACCTCACCCAGCAGCGTATTGCCCTTGCAATTCTGACCGGTATAGACCTTTACAAAGTCGATCGCGTTCAGGGTAACCGCTTTACCGTCCTTATCCACTGCCCATGCAATATCCAATGAGTTGTACATATTGGTCTCATACGGATCTTTGGTGGCGTCAGTACTCCAGTTATCTGCATAACCCCATGCAAAGGCCGCATTGATATACACACTGCTGCCGGGCATTAAGCCAAAAGTATTAGACATCACAGTTCCCTCAAAGGTGATGGAATCCTGGTTGGCTGCAAACAAAGGATAATACTGGTGATTATGGAAACGGTTAATAAGCACCGTGTCGCTGTTGCCTCGGTTATCTTTCCATATCACATTGGCTACTGCCTTAGGATTGTAATAGGTAACCTTATAATTCTTAATGGTACCTTCCGCATTATATTGACTACCCGCCAGCTCGTACCACGGGTCATCAGGAATACCATTACCGTTAATATCCTGGCTTACCACCACAATACCCGGCTCTGACCATTCTGTAGGCGTTTTCAGCGGATTGCCATATATGGCCAGATCTGCGCCTGATTTGTTTACTATGGAGTGATCAAATCCAAATATGACATATCCTCCAAACGCACCCAGGTGCACCATGTTACTGGTACCGCCAATGATCTTCTGCGCGCCTTCAGGAGTACCTATGCTTTCATTTACAAACTGGCCCGGTGCAGGAAAATATTCATATACCACGCTTATATACTTACTACTGGTGCCCGTTACCGGTCTTACCTTAGGCACCACATCCACCGTTAATTCCTTATTCACCTTAGTGCCATTGGCACGGCTGCCTTCATATTTGATCACATACTTGGCTGCAACACCTGGCTTATATGCCAGTCGCCAGCCGGTGATAGTAAGTGTATCATTGATCTTCCATGAATGGGTAACAGGTACATTGTTGTCTGCAATGGCCTCAATAATGATGCTGTCTCCCACATTGACAGTGGTATCTTTGGTAACAGAAAGTGTTACGTTCAAAGATGGCGTAACATCCTTATCATCCTTACAGGAATAAAGAAGAGCCGTGAAAACGCCCGCTAACAGTAATACGGCGGTAGATGATTTTTTGTAGTACATATATTCAGTGTATGTTTTTAATATAAGAACACGGCCTTCTGCGGTGTAGGTCCTGTCGCAAACTTGAATCGCAGTGTACCGTTGTTATAAAAGCAGAACATTTCCCCATCCCCCGTATAATTCTTTACATCCGCAATATAAATATCGCCTCCGTTCTGGTTAGCAGTTATGCTATAGGGTGTGGTAATGCTGGTGCCATCAGTGATGAAATTACTTCCCAGTACTTTTGTAACGCTGTTAAATGGCTTGATCCACGGGCTGTAAGTGCTTACCATGTATACGCTGTCACCATATACCGTCATCGCCTGTACGTCGTAACTGTATGTAGGCGTAGCCACTGCATCCGTTGTCGTATTGATCCTGGTAACCTGTGGCGTCAACGCCGGATTGGTCCAGCTGCCCCAGGAAGCTACATATACGTCGCCTCCTTTGGCTGTAACAGCCCTGGCAGGATTATATCCTACAGTTATTTCCGCCGTCTTGGTAAAGGTAGCGATATTGATCACGGAAACGGTGGTAGGAGTAGCATACGGATGAGAAGGATGATCAGAGTTGGTAACATACAGTTTACCGTTGGATACGGTCAGCTCTTCACATGCCCCTCCGGCCAGCACACTGGCCTCTATGGTAAGAGAACTGGTATCGATACGCCTTACATAGCCGTCGTAACAGGATACATATACTTTGCTGCCGGAAAATGCCACATTACGCGGCAGGTACTCTGCGGTTGTACCCGTAAAGAAAGGAATACGCGCCAGCGATACCAGTGTAGTCGCATTCAGCACTTCCACATAAGATTTAAAACCGCCCTGGATACCGGTAACGGTTACATAGATCTTGTTACCATAACGTTTCATATCATTGGCTGTCTCGCCAAGACCATAACCGTTCTTTGTCTTGAAATAGTTTTTATCTACCACGCCGGTAGCTACATTGTAATAGGAAATGGCGCTGTTATTAGAGCCCATTAATCCTTCACAGAGCACATAAACGCCCGTTGTGGCAGGTACGCTGGCTATAGATGGACCGGATGCCAATCCGTCGGTGGGTAACAGGGACTGCTGCGTTTCTTCTTTGCTACAGCTGTAGAAAGAAACGGCAAATGCAAGACCAAGGGTGTACAGAACAATTTTTTTCATGGGTTTCTTTTTATATGTTGATGAGGGAACTCTCTCCTACCTGGGAATAAAAGCAAAATGGGCAGGTATATCGCCTGTGGTAACACTCCATTTCTTCTTTCCCGTTTTGTCGAAACAATAAAGGGTGCCGGGTAACAGGTAATCTTTGGCATCTGTTACATAGATGTCGCCGCTTGCCGGATCTATAGCCATTCCATAAGGCACTGCTATCTGCTTTTCCGAGCCGTCAGTAATAAAATTATTTGTAACTATGTTTTCGTTCTTCACATTCACAATAGCATAGGAAACAGTATTGCTGCTGGTAATATAGCTCCATTCCACACTGTAGATGTACGCAGAATCTCCCTTTATACAAAGATTACTGGCGCCCAGGTCAAAAGAGTCCTTTACAATATCCTGTTTGGTATCTATTACATACAGCTTCGACGGAATGTCATAGTAGTCGCCCCTGGAAGTAACGTATATATCCCCATACTGATCAGCCTTCATCCGGTGCAGGTTAATAGCCACATCTATCCGCTTTGCTTCTGTGAACGTGTTCATATCCACTACAGATACGGTACGATCATAATTCGGCGGACTATACCCCCCTGAATTGGCCACATACATCCTGTCTCCCACAATCGCCATTTCTTCCGGCTGCCTTCCCACTTCTACTTTCCTTAACACCTGCAGGGTAGCAGTATCTACTTCTGCAATAAAACCTTCCCCGGTATTGGTATCACCCTGGGCCGCGGCATAAGAGCTCACATATGCCTTGCCCTTGTAGAAAGTGATGTACCGGCAGTTACGGATACTGATCTGTCCAATACGCCTTGCAGAATGTACATCCATCACCTCCACCTTATCAGACATATTGATCACCGCATAAAGCTTGCCCCCATATATCTGTATGTCATTGCCCACATCTCCCATCTCCTTTGTCGCCCCGGGATTCACCTCACTGTAAATATTACGTTTGTAGGTGCCGGTACTTCTGTCAAAGTAATCCAGCGTAGCCAGGTTCATCCCCATATTACCTTCATTGAGCAGGTAAAATCCATTGGTCAGTGAATCCGGATCAGCCACCGGAGTTTCTACTGGTGGGACTATCTGAGGCCCCTTACGGCATGCCCCTGCGAAAATGGCGAGCGCCACTAATACCACCAGATATATATTGAATGTCCTGGTCATCGCTTAAAGATTTATAGTAGCTGTAACACGGTAATAACGCCCCGGCATCGGGTAACTGATCACCACGTCGTAATGTTGATTAAACACATTATTGACCTCTCCGGTTAACCGTGTCAGCTTTTTATTGAAAATGAAGCTGGTAGACAGTGACAGGTCACTGGTATACCAGGGTTGCATATAATATTCAGGTATGTTCACACCAAGAAAGTAACGCTCCCCCACATAGATAAAACTATAGTTCACCTCCCATTTATTCCAGGAAGCATGCCCTATAAAGGAGCCACTGTGTACAGGCGCATAGGCTATCTGGTCCTTATAATTGGCCTCAGCAGGATTGGTCATATCCAGCGCCTTCTGGTAAGTATATTTCACGGAGAAGTCTGTCTGCACAGTTTTAATAAGCCTGGGCGATAACTGCACACCTGCATCTACACCATAAATCTCCACCGATCCCAGGTTCTGCATCTGCCAGCGGAACAGCTTGCCCGGCGCGGCCACTATCTTGTTCTTTACATGGCTGTAATAACCATCCGCCTGTAATGAAAAGAACTGCAGGAAGCCATTGCCATTATGAGTATAACTGAAGCCGGCATCATATTGTTTGGTATATTCCGGTTTCAGGTTGGTATTGCCTACAGTGGTATAATACATATCATTGAATGTAGGCATCCTGAAGATGTTCTTGTAAAATGCCCTCACACGCAGATCAGGACTGGCAAAGGGCTGCCAGGAAGCCAGTATTGTAGGGGTATAAGCATAATAATCCTTGCCGGCTGTATAAGCCCTGGCAGTTTCATTTACAATGGTGGTAAGCATATTGCCCTGTATATCCACTCTTCCAAGATGTACCTGGGTAGCCAGCGCGGCCAGCGTGGTATAACGGGTGGGAATGGCAAAATGGTCCAGGTTAACGGCCGTCATATTATTCACCTGGAAATCGGCCGATAAACCAACGTCCCAGAAAGAAGTGATCTTATATTGATTGGCAGAAGAGATGTAGTATTCATTCTGCTTGAAACGGTTAATGAACGCCCCGTTGACCGTAATCATGGAAGTATCCAGGTAGCGTACATAATCCCGCATGTATTTGGCATTCAGCAGCATGCTGTAACGTGTGCCTATCTTTTTGCTGTAAGAGGTCTGGAAGAAGAAGTTCCTGTCCCATTGCCGCTGTCCGTTGTAGAATTTATTGCTGACAACGGGTCCTGGCAGTCCACGGTCAGAGTTGTAATAATAAGCTTTAGCCTGCCAGGTGCTGCTGTCCCTCAACACCCCATACAACCCGCCTTCTACGCGCCATGCATCTATGTCAGCATTCTCCCTGACAGCAGTAGTATCATAAGTACCGTTGGTATAACGGAATTTGTAACGGCCGTCGGCATGCGTCCATTCGCTGCTTACAACGGCAGAAATACGGTCGTTCAGCTTTTGTTCTACACGTACTGAAGGATTGATCAGCCCGAACGAGCCGGTCTTAAATCCCACCTTCCCATGCATGCTTTCCCCTTCTTTAAAGGTAGGTTTGCGGGATTGCAGGTAAATGGATGACGCTGAGGCGAAGCCTTTTGCCGGTTGAAGCACAACCCCTTTCTGGGCATTGTACAGATCTATCTGCTCCATATTATCGAGCGAGAACCGGCCCAGGTCTACCGTTCCGTTCTGGGCATTGCCCAGCTGTATCCCGTCATAGAATACACCTACATGGTTGGTACCCATGCTGCGCACGTTCAGGGTTTTCAACCCGCCTACTCCGCCATAATCTTTTAGCTGTACACCCGAAAAGAAACGCACAGCATCTGCCACGGAGAGACTGTTCATCTTCTGTAATGCTTCCCCGCTCAGGGATTGTACAGGGGTAACGGAATTTGTCCTGTCGGAGAAGATGGTCACTCCCCGCAGGGTACGGGCAGCGGCAGTGTCTTTCGTTACTGCTGCTGCCACAGGATGAGGCACAGTGTCCTGTGCATATCCGGCATAACTGCCGGTCATGCAGACTATGAACAGGTAAAGAACGGATATGTAGGAATGTTGCCTCAATTACTGCAGGTGATTAATTAGTGAAACATTAGGATAAGGGGGGAAAGCATAAGCTTTCCCCAAAATGTGTCTTAATGGAAAACAATCATAGCCGGGTAATAGTAACCTGTATAATTTACTGTATTGATTAATGCAGCATTGCTGGCATTATAGAAATACAGGCTGTTGTTATCATCGCCGTATTCATTGCCGGTGGCAGTCACTATCAGCTGGTTCTTCGCTTTGTTGTAGGCAATACCCTTTCCATAGAAGTATTTACCTGCAGGCAGCGTAATGAATGGCGCTGAGAGCGAGCCGGTATTACCGGGAACATAGCGGTATACACTGGTACCGGAAATGATAAAGACAGCATCATCGGCAGTAGACGCAACGATAGATCCGGAAACAAAATCCCACTGGTTATAGTAAATATCGAAGCCTGCCTGTACACTGTCTACCGCCAGGGTAGACGGATTGATCCTGATCAGCGCTTTTTTGGAAGCGGCCCATATGCTGCCGTCTTTTCCTGCCGCAAAACCGGTTACCGCACCGCTGATGGTCTTAGCTACGCTGCCATCTGCCGTGTTGAATATCTTTACTCCTTCTGCTGCAGATAATGCAAATACATAAGTGCCGGTACTTAACATATCACGCGTATCACCGCCTCCGGTCGCAAGCTTCAGGCCCAACGCCGGACCGGCAAGTGAAACACCATAAATACCGTCAACACTGCTAAGCCAGCCCTGGGTGTTTGTTACGCCAACAATAGCACGGCCACTGCTGCCTGGCAGGTCTGCAATACGGCCGGTCTCTTTTAACGTAGTCGGGTTGAGGGTTACCAGCGGAGCGCCATATTTACCCACCAGGTAGAATTTATTGTCAATGATAGCGCCATATTCCATAGTGCTGGTATTACTGCCTAAAGTGCTGCCCGGGTTCTCGGTGCTGTAAACATTTATATAAAGACTATCCAGCCCATAATCATAGAAGTTCAGATTACCGGCAGCAGTAAGGAACTGTCCCTCGCTGAGAATGAAAAAGCCGTTCTCATACTTACTCCATACATGTATGTTGAAAGTATCTGAACCGGAACCTATAGAGTTGGTGGCCTGAACTACTACTTTGAAGTCGCCGCTTTCTGTTGCTTTGAATTTGTATATGGAATCTGTACCTACAGTATTACCGCTGATGATCCATTTGAAGTTGACTCCGTTCCTGTTGCTGATCACGGGGCGAAGAGTGATACTGTCATTCACATAAAGTGTATCATTAGGTTTCTCTGCCTGTACATCAGGAGCAGTTGTGATGTCCTCGTCTTTCGAACAGGATGCCATGACAACAACAAAACCCATAAATAACCAGGAGAGTAATTTTTTTTGCATGCTTCGAATTTTTATTTCAATTGATTGATAATGACTATGCTACCCTGTGCAACTTTCACTTTGCAGGGATACTGGTACTGATGAATAAAAAGAAAATATAGCCTGTCCCAGGCGTTACATCTGTTGCTTTTCACCCGAAAGCAGCGAATGGCTGTTGCAGCTGGCAGGTCTTCTGGCTTTCCTGCTTTTTCCGGGCCTTCCCGTCTAGCATGTTGCAGACAGTGGCAGATGGAGATTGTATCCGGAAAAAACGCTCGTTCCGCTTGAACGATACAGGATTACAGCTACGGGGATAGCTCCGGTTTTACACCGGATTCCCTTTTAATTCACCACAGGGTGAAACCAAATGCGGCACAAACCTACAGTAAGGCTGATTAATATCCAAAAAGTCCTTAATAAAAAACAAACATCTCAGTCCCCCTCTCCAAATTCCCTACAACGCCGTCTCAAATTCCCAGGCGGCCGCAGGGTCCAAATATCCCCCTCCTCAAAACTTCGATAGCCTCTTCTCACAACTATAAACTCTCAATCTTTTAAGAAACCCCCGTCTCAAATCCCCAGCCGGCCGCAGGCCAAAAATACCTCCCCCCGGAAAAATCGATTTCACCGAAGGTGAAATCGATTTTTCCGGTCAGTTTTTTTCGCGTCAAAACATAGTATCTTGCCGCAAACTCAAAACTGTTCTATTGAAAAAACTCATACTGTTTGTAGCTCTACTGTGCGCTCTCACAGACATTTACGCGCAAAACCTGCTAAACAGGACAGTCACCGTCAATGTTACTGACAAACCCGTTTCAGTAGTACTAGATAACATTAGCACCCAGGCCAACTTCCATTTTTCCTATGTACGCAATTTCATCCCTGACGACAGCCTGGTAACCATCAAAGCCTCTAAAAAAACAGTAAAACAAGTCCTCGACCAGCTCTTCCACGGCAACTGCCACTACAAGGAAATAGGCGACCAGGTCATCATCCAGCAGGGCGCAGCCCCGGTAAAAGAACACTGGTTCGTGATCAGTGGAAGGGTCACAGACGCTTTCACCGGTCAACCGGTAAGCAACGCCAGCGTATACGAAGGCTCCCAACTCATTTCCACATTCACGAACGATCAGGGCTTCTACCGCCTCCGCATTCGCGAAAGAGAAAAAGCAGTTGCCATTAACGTAGTAGTAAGCAAAGACCTCTACAGGGATACTGCCCTGGTCATTGCCGGTGGCTACGACCAGGAAATAGACGCCAGGGTACGCCCCTCTGCTCCCATACAACTATCCATAGTAGATGTAAATCAGTTCACACGCGTTGAACAAACCTGGATGGGAAGGCTCTTCCTCTCTTCCCGGCAACGTATGCAAAGCTTGAACATACGCGACTTCTTCAACAGCCAGCCCTACCAGTACTCTATTATCCCCGGCGCCGGCACACACGGTAAACTGGGCTCCCAGGTAGTTAACAAGGTATCATTCAACCTCATTGGCGGCTATACCGCCGGGTTAAACGGTTTTGAAATAGCCGGGGTATTCAATATAGATCAGAAGGATGTCCGTTATGTACAGCTGGCAGGCCTTTTCAACACAGTGGGCGGCAGCGTCAAAGGAGCTCAGGTGGCTGGCTTTCATAATAATGTAATGGATAGCCTCAGCGGCATGCAGGCAGCAGGCTTCAGTAATATTGTAAAGAAAGGCTTCACCGGCGCTCAGATAGCTGGCGCATACAACCGCTCCGGCACCAACAGCCGCGGAGTCCAGATTGCCGGTGGACTGAACAACGGCGGTGGTGAGCACAATGGCCTCCAGGTTGCGGGAATGGGGAATATCAGCCGCGGAGGATTGAGCGGCGTTCAGATAGGCGGCGCTTTCAACTATCGCAAAAAGGGTGGCAAAGGAATCCAGATCGCCGGTGGCGGTAACATCACGGAAGATACGGTACGCGGTGTCCAGATCGCAGGAGCTTTCAACTATACCAAAGTATTACACGGACTGCAGATCGGGGTGGTCAACATCGCCGATTCTTCTACCGGCTACAGCCTGGGCCTTATAAACATCGTCAAAAAAGGATACAACCAGCTCCTGGTATATAACAGTGAGCTGACAGACCTGAACGTAGCTTACCGCTCCGGCAACCGGAAACTATACAGCCTGCTCCTGGGAGGCATGAGCCTGAACAGCAATGAGAAGATCTATACCTTCGGATACGGCATCGGTACAACCATCCACCGTAATGCACTGGAAGATATCACCCTGGAGCTGACAAATGAAAATCTGTACCTGGGCGACTGGGAAACCACCAATACCATGATGCGCCTGCAAACCGCCTGGAACAGACGGCTCGTAAAAGGGATCACATTCTTCGGAGGGCCGTCTTTCTCCGTGCTCTTTGACGACAGGAAGAATGTAACCGTCCCCGGTTACAAAGCACTTATTCCTGGCCGTTATGCAGCCTTCTCTTCCGGCTCCTCCCTGAAATGCTGGTTTGGCTGGCATATAGGCCTCGCATTTTTCTAGCCTCAGATATTCAGCTGCTTACCGCAAAGCTCACCTTCTTCCGGCTTTCCCCTTAAGCATTCCAGCGGCGCGCAGCGCAAAAAGACACTCAAAAAATTTGCTTTCGCCGAAGGCGAATGCAAATTTTTTGAGCAGTTAACCTCCCCGTTAAGAAATTAAACTAATGCACTACCTTCTGTATTTATTTGGTACTTTTGCAGCTTATTTTTCAAAACAGACAAATAAAACTCAGGTAATGTCAAAAGTTAAAGTAGGTTTTGTGCAAATGAGCTGTACGGACAATAAGGCCGACAACCTGGCCAAAGCCATCCGTCAGGTACGTGAAGCTGCAGCTAAAGGCGCACAGATCGTATGTTTGCAGGAATTGTTTACTTCGCTGTATTTCTGTGATGAGGAGAACTATGATAATTTCTCCCTGGCAGAACCCATTCCCGGCCCCTCTACAGATAGCTTACAGAAAATAGCTGCAGAACTGGGTGTGGTGATCATCGCTTCCCTGTTCGAAAAACGCGCCCAGGGACTTTATCACAATACCACCGCAGTACTGGACGCCGACGGCGCTTACCTGGGCAAATACCGCAAAATGCACATCCCCGACGATCCCGCTTATTATGAGAAGTTCTACTTCACCCCCGGAGATCTCGGCTATAAAGTATTCAAAACAAAATTCGCTACTATCGGTGTCCTGATCTGCTGGGACCAGTGGTACCCCGAAGCAGCAAGGATCACTGCCCTCATGGGCGCCGAAGTGCTCTTCTATCCCACCGCTATTGGCTGGGCCACTTCCCAGGACGAAGCCACTAACGTAGAACAGTACAACGCATGGCAGACCATTCAACGCAGCCACGCCGTTGCCAACGGTATCCACGTGGTAAGCGTGAACCGCGTAGGCTTTGAACAGGAAGGCCGCATGAAATTCTGGGGCGGTTCCTTTATCGCCAATCCTTTCGGCTCCATCATCTACCAGGCTTCTCACGAAAATGAAGAAGTATTTGTTCAGGAACTGGACCTCTCCGTTACTGACAGGTACCGCACACACTGGCCGTTCATGCGCGACAGAAGGATCGATTCTTACTCTCCTATCACCAAAAGATTTATCGACGAAGCATAATGACGAACGGACAACCAAGTTTGAAACAGCTGGGATACTATTTCCCGGCCGAATTTCATCCGCATATAGCTACATGGCTGAGCTGGCCGCACAAAGAAGCCAGCTGGCCCGGAAAGATCAATACTATCTATCCCTACTACAGCCAGTTTATAAAATATCTCGCCGAAAGCGAGCTGGTACGCATCAATGTAAATGATGCCGCCATGAAAGCTTTTGCAGAAGGACACCTGCGCAATGCAGGCGTGAACATGGCTCAGGTAGAATTCTATATCCATCCCACAAACGACGCCTGGTGCCGTGACCATGGCCCCGCTTTTCTCATCAATCCCAACGCGGAACAGAAGAAAGTGGTGGTAGACTGGAATTACAACGCCTGGGGTGGAAAATATCCCCCGTTTGACCAGGACGATGTCATCCCTACCCACATCGCCAAACATTTCAACCTGCCCGTATATTACCCCGGTATTATTATGGAAGGTGGTTCTGTGGAATTTAACGGTAAAGGCGCCCTGCTCACCTCTGCCTGCTGCCTCCTGAATGAGAACAGAAATCCCCACCTGGACAGAGAACAGCTGGAAACTTACCTGTCTGATTTCTACGGTGTGGACCAGGTGCTCTGGGTAGATGAAGGGATTGTGGGAGATGATACAGACGGGCATATTGACGATACCATCCGCTTCGTAAATGAAGATACCGTGCTGACAGTAGTAGAGAGCAATAAGGAGGATGAGAACTATGAGCTGCTGCAGCAGAACCTGCGGCAGCTGAAACAGATGCGCCTGCTCAACGGCAAACAGCTGAACGTGGTTGAGCTGCCCATGCCTGATGCTGTAGTACATGAAGACCAGCGCCTGCCGGCCTCATACGCTAACTTCTACATCAGTAATAAACACGTCATCGTTCCTACCTACCGTTGTAAGAATGACGATAAAGCTCTTCAGATCATCGCTGAAAACTTTAAAGACAGGGAAGTTGTAGGAATTGATTCTACTGAGATCATCTGGGGATTAGGCAGTTTCCATTGCCTCAGTCAGCAGGAACCTCTTATATAATATTTTTAAATCACGGCTGGTCACAGGCCAGCCACTCTATCAGAAAAAAGCGGTTTTGCCTTCGGCAAAACCGCTTTTTTATACAAATTCCCTCATCGCCAAATCTCCCCTCCTTTGTCACAGAACTGTTAAAATAAAACCAACAGTAGAGCCCAAATCATTGATTTTCACATTTTTTTTAGGTTTTCTGCGTTAATTTTAAAAATCTCAAATTTTTAAAGTCCTAACTCACTGTGTCAATGAAAAGAGTTGTAACCGGAAAATTAGTGAAGAACATTTTTATAACCGGAATCCTATCTACCGCCATTATCAGTATTGCTGGTACTTCTATTACTCCCAAAGCTGTGAAAACACCGGCAGTACATAGTACCATCGCAAATAACAATGCCCTTTTATACGAAGATCTTAAACTGGACTCCCTGGGTCTTACAAGAGATGCGTACAATTATGCTATGGCCGGAATGGAGAAACTGGAGCGGGAAGGGAAGCTGACCAATACAGATATTGTATCTATAATCGATTTCAGCCTGCCTTCCACTAAAAAGCGCCTTTTCGTGATCGATCTGAAAAACGGCAAGGTACTTTTTAACACCCTTGTATCCCACGGACGTAATTCAGGCACCGATATGGCCACAAACTTCTCCAATGCGCCGGAAAGCTTTAAAAGCAGCCTGGGTTTCTATGTTACCGGGCAAACCTACAGGGGGGAACATGGTTACTCCCTCAGGCTGGAAGGTGCCGAAGAAGGTATTAACGACAATGCTATGAGCAGGGGGATCGTGATGCATAGCGCTGCCTACGTCACCGAAAAACTGGCAAAGCTCCAGGGCTATATTGGCCGGAGCCTGGGTTGCCCTGCCGTACCGGAAAAACTGCACCGTAAGATCATCGAACAGATCAGGAATGGTACCTGTCTCTTCCTTTACAGTCCCGATAAATATTACCTGGCACATTCAAAAATGCTGCAGCAGGATACCCTGATGGCCAGGGACGTTCTGCAGGCAGACACTACTATCGTGTAAACAGTTTTGCAGCCATAGTGCTGTCATGATCATAAATATCGCGGCGTAATTGAAGATGCCCCGCCTCATCCACCCATGCGGTGAAATAGGTAATGATCACCGGTACGGGGCTTTTGATCCTCACATATTTTTCCTTTCCGCTGTTCATGGCGCTATCTATTCTTTCAGGCGTCCATGAAGGCGCATCTGCCAGCAGGTACCTGGTCATTCTGACCGGGTCGCCCAGCCGTATACACCCATGACTGAAGGCCCGTTGTTCCTTGTTAAACAGGTATTTCTGGTTGGTATCATGAAAGTAGATATTGAAACTGTTGGGAAAGAGGAATTTCACCCTGCCGAGGGGATTATCCTTCCCCGGCAGCTGGCGTATAATAGGCAATCCGTTCCTCTCTCCGGTTACTTCCATATTTTTCTCCTGCAGGTAATGCGGATTCCTGGCCAGGGCAGGCAGGATTTCCTCTCTTACAATACTGTTGGGAAGGTTCCAGTAAGGACTGAACACTATCTGGTCCAGTTCTCCTGAAAACATGGTAGTACCTTTCCCTTCCTTTCCTACCACTACCGGCATATCAAAATCTTTGTTCCTGCCATTCCAGGCATGCAGCATAAACTCAGGAATGTTAACACGTATAAGCCTGCCTTCAGGGCTTACAGGCAGCCAGTGCATTCTTTCCATATTGACGAGCAGGCATTGCACTATCTGTATAGCAGGAATATTCAGCTCGCGGATAATCGTATCCGTTATGGCCCCTTCAGGTACATGACCATACGTTGCCTCGAATGTTTTAACGGCGTTTTCAAGATTATCGTTAAATACAGCAGAAGTATCATTGTCCGGGTATTCTCCTGTCATATGTAACCGTTGCTTTACCCTTGCCACAAGCAAGGTGCTGTCTCCTTTCCTGTATTTCTTTTTCTCTACGGGAATACTGTCCCATCCTCCCTTTTTCGCAATACTGGTATACTGCTCCAGGAATTTCACCAGTGTGGAATAGGTAGTATTGGAACTAAAGATATCTTTCTTATTGCGGATAGCTTCTTCGGCTTTTTTGAACAGCTCTTCCTTTTGCATGGGAATAAAATGTTCCAGTTGTCTTATCTCGGCATCAGGATATGTTTTCCGGAAATATTCAATAAAGCGTTGCGTCAGCTGTAGTTCTGTTTTTATGATATTGGCGTCTCTGGGAGAAATAGAATCACTCTCGCCGGTCATCAGGGCATTAAGCCGGTATTCGAGTGATTTATTGGGTTCGCTGGTGTCTTTGCTGTAATCATATACACTACGGAAACCATAGGCCTGTTCATTCAGTCCCTTGCTGTCAAACCAGGCAAACTGGAAATTGCGTGAATTGTAAAAGCTGCGCAGCCTGTTGCCGGTAGTATCATCCAGTTTTTGCCTGGTAATGAATTTTTCTACAGCGCTGGTATCGAGGAAAAGATCATTATAGGCATTACCAGGATTGATACCGGTATTTCTGGGAGTAATTTCTTCAATATGTTGCTGTACGCTTGCGTTTTTTTGTTTGCAGCTGACAACGAATAAAGCCAGTATTGCAAACAGCAATAATTGTCTTTCCATACTTTTTAATTTACAAAAGGCATGCCTATCACAGGCCAACCTCCCGCTCAAAACAATCCCTGGCTAACCGCAAGCCGCCCCTCCCCGTCAAAAAATCCCAACATACCATGTTCCCAACATAAAACCATCTCAAGCAGACCTCGCCTTAAATTGCGGCATGATCCTCCCCTCCTTCGCAAACTCCTTCCTTATCCCCATCACCACATCCTTCAGCAATATCGTAGTACTATTCCTCTTCAACGCAGCTAAACAACAATACCTCGACACATTAATAATCGCCCCTCCCGTCAACTCATAAGTCCCCGCTATCTCTTCCATCTGCAACGCCGCCTCCATCACTACATGAGAAGGAAACGCCTGCTGCCACAACCTTAACCGCTGCTCCGGCCCCGGCACAGGAAAATAGATCATCGCCTGGAAACGCCTCCCAAAAGCCTCATCTATATTCGCCTTCAGGTTAGTCGCCAATATCACCAGACCAGGAAAATCTTCTATACGCTGTAACAGGTAAGCTACTTCCTGGTTGGCATACCGGTCATTCGCAGAACTGGTAACACTCCGCTTCCCGAACAACGCATCCGCCTCATCAAAGAACAATATCCAGTTCTTACTGGCAGCCTGATCAAATACCCCTGCGAGGTTCTTCTCCGTTTCACCAATATATTTAGACACTACCATAGAAAGATCTATACGATACACATCCAGCTGAAAAGCCTTTCCTAACAGGCATGCAGTGAAAGACTTTCCCGTTCCCGGCGGACCATAAAACAACGCCCTGTACCCCGGCTTGATCCGCTTCGCCATGCCCCAGTCATTCATCAGCGCTGAACCATGTTCTATCCATGTCTTTATTTCTTCCACTTCAGACATGGTATGTAAATCCAATACAAGATCTTCCCAATCCAGCCCCGTCTGTATCCGTTTGGCCGGGAACAGTGTATTGTAATCCGGCTGATAAGCTACCCCCTGCGTGAAATAACTGATATACTCGCGCGACATCTGAAGGGCGCCACTCAGCATCGGCTCCTCCGCCTGCGCACCGGATAGCTTCAGTATATTATGACTGGCAAAGAAATGCGAAGGCGCGAACAACTGCGTAAGCATGAACCGTTGCTGAAGATTGTGGGCAGACAACAGGAATGCCGCCGTTTCCCCCGTAGGCAGGAAACCGCCATGCTGTACTCCCTTGATCCCCCCGAATTCAGTAAAACCACGGTCATATGTGCTGTTCTTGATGAAGAAGACGTCCAGCAGCTGTGGCTGTATATGCGGACATAAAGCCAGCAGCAGCACCAGCCGTTCCGGTGTGCTCATCTGGTAATGCTGTACAATCTGGCTGTACACAGCGCCATCATCCTCCAAAGCCGGTGGCGGCGGTTCTTCAGTAGACGTATCCTGCTCAAAATATTGCTTCATCCGCAGGTCCAGTACCTGCCTGAACCATTGCAGGTCCCTGTAAAGCACACGGGCATTAGCTGTTATCAGGTGAGTGTCCATTCTGTATATAGTATTTTATTGTTCCAGGCGGGTTTGAACATCTGTACACTCCAGGGCAGTGTTTGCATAATAATGTCATAACTGCGGGTGGTGACCTTCAGGAACCAGGCCTCATCTGTCTGCCATATAATACCGTCCCGCTTCAGGAAAGAAGCACGGAAACCCTCCAGGCTGCTTTTATTCATTTTTTCCCATTGTGCGATAGCCGCCCGTACCAGCTGCGCCGCCAGGTCCCTTTCTGCATCTGTGATGACGATGTCAGGATCTAATGGTACCTCCGGCGCACAATTACAAAGCACCCTGTTCAGCAGGAGCTCCTGTTCCGGGTGACCGGTTTGCCCATCTACCAGCAATTGTAATAAACGGATGGCCTTTTGCCTGGCGCCCTCATTGATAAACTGCCCCTTTTCAAGCAGCTGCAACCGGCTGAAGTAGGTGTGAAAGAAAGGATGCAGCAAGATAAGGCCGGCATTGGTGACGGGAACGCCTTCCTGCTCAGAAGTAGCTACCGGCACAGGTTTCTTCCGTTGTTTAATGATCTCCGTCTGCTCCTTTTCTTCCACCGGCTTTTTCGTCTCATGCAGGTAGCTGGCTGCTTCCTTTACCAGTAAAGGCAAAACAGGTTGAATATGCGTAAAGGAAGGTATATCCTGGTAATTATATACCGGGATGGCCTGCAACAGCTTTTGTGTAGTAGTTTCACCAATGCCGCCAATGAAATGCAACCATGCCTTTATATAGGCAGCACTGTCATTGATCTGTATCCTGCCTGACAACCATTGCAGGTTAAACTGCCGGAACAGTAAACGGATACGCTCCCGCTCAAGATTGTCTGTCACCATTGTTTCCATCAGCTGCTGCCATTCACGTAATGCAGCTATTGTATGATTACCCCAGATAGCAGGCACATCTTCCATCATCTTCCA
The DNA here is from genome assembly GCF_009758205.1 of Chitinophaga tropicalis. GTDB lineage: Bacteria > Bacteroidota > Bacteroidia > Chitinophagales > Chitinophagaceae > Chitinophaga > Chitinophaga tropicalis. The sequence continues at coordinate 15,837 of NZ_WRXN01000012.1, read as the reverse complement.
GAAATCCTCATCGCGGGTATGCAGTGCTACCTGTTGCATTACAACCGATGGCGCGAGAATATTCCGGTAAAAGAGCAGCCTCTCTGCCTGTGTACGCTGCCTGTATTGCAGCCATAATTCTCTGAAGCTCTCACGGTGTTGTATAAACGTATGTGGTAATGCCTGTTGCAGGAACTGAAGGGTATCCTGTTCTGCATAGATCTGCAACTGCCGGCGTATATTCTCTTCCACCGGCGTTACCGGCCTTTCAAAGAGCTGATGTATAGTAAGACGGGCCTGTAACGAATGATAGGGATGTTCCCATATACCGGCCAGTACAAACGGCCGTTTACGGAACAGCAGGATCACCGCCTGCTTCAGCAGTACTTCCTGCCGGGACGGCAACAGCTGCGAGAACCAGTAAGGTAGCTGCTGACCGGTAATATAGATAGTGAACAGGTCTACCGCCTGCTGCCACACCTCTTCCTTGTCTGCCTGCGCCAGGATATTATCATAGTGTATCCATAACAGTGGCAGCGGCAACGTCAGCCCGTTGGCTCCCGGTACTTTCAGCAACCGTGGCGCCATCACCTGCTCTGCATTGTCATTTCCCATTACCACCGTTGCATGTGGCTGATCGGTATAGATCTGTGCCTTATCATTTTCTTCATACAGCACCTGTATGAAGGTCGCGAACGATTCCGGCGGAATAGCCTGCCGGTAATGATCTATAGCCCTCCTGAAGATATAAAGCAGATGAACATAATCTATGTTGAAGTGCCGTGCCAGCCTTTCCAGGTTACGGCGTATGAACTGCTTCCTGTTAAACTGTCCGCTGTTATCTGTCACCAGGTAGGTCAGTACAAACAACCATACTGCCTTCTCAAATTCGCTCTGCCCTGCTTTAACCACCTGCTGCCTGCTATGTATAGCTATGACAGAGGTGATATACCTGAAGATGAAGGTAGACTGCTCTTCTTCCAGCGCAGTGATGATCTGCTGAACAGCATTCCTTGAAAAATGATAGATGATCCTCTTTAACACATATTCCTGCTGCGACAACCCCATCATAAAATGGGTGAACCGCTGAGTAGAGGCATGTATCAGCATAAGCAGCATATCTTCCAGCATTACCCCTTCCGAAGGTGCTGCCCACCAGGGCAGGCTGCCGGTATACAGGTAATGTTCCAGCAGGGCATAACGCCTCTCCGTTTCATCCCTGAAATGAAGACTTATGGTTGTACTGGCCTGTCTGACGTTGTCTTTAGCCAGTATGCCTGTTAGCATCTTCTCCAGCGCCTCCGGCCACAGGCGTATTATTTCTTCCTCAAATGAATGATACGATACCTCTCCCAGGTCTATTTCCACTCTTTTCAGCCATATACTTTCCGCCGGGTCCATCACCTGTTCTATCACCTTTTCCGTCATCCCGGCAAGACTGTTGTTGAACAGCCGGCTATACCGGTCCTGCAGGGCCTTTGCGTCCTGCTCCCGGTTATGATCAATGTCGAACGTGATCCTGCGTATAATATGTTCACGGTTGTTCATGGCTGCTGCTTGTTCCTGTTCAGGAAATGCACCAGCCTTTCTGCGGCAGGTGAAACATAAGCCGGATCAAAAAAGGAGTTCAGCTCTTTCACCCAGCTGTAATAGTTGTCTTCAAAAACCTTCATGTCCGCTATTCCCAGCCATCTGAAGTGAAGCCGGTAATGTGCGGGAGAATGCTCATGGAAGATCTGTTCGGTAAATCTCCTGAATTCTGTATACTGGAATCTGGCGGGCCACAACGGCAATACAATGGTTACCGAGGTCCGGAAGAACGATTCCGGTAATACCTTGCCGCCTGCAGTCCTGCACACATATTCCATCCGCGGATAGTGAGCCTTCCCCGGCTCCCTGAGCTCTTCCAGGTGAATGGCTATATGCTGCATCAGCTCTTCCCTGCTGTGCCCCTGCTGGTGAATAGTACAGAAAGCGCTCAGCTCCCTGTACATATCATCAGGAGGAATAGCAGCCCAGTCCTTTTGCAGCAGGCGGACTATATACTCCTCACGTTCTTCATACGTAGCAAAATGCTGCTGTTCCAGTAATATGTTGTTGGCAGATTCCATCAGCTGGAAACCGTAGGCTCTTGTCTTCAGGGATGGCTTCAGCAACACATGTTCCACCATATAGAACCCTTCAGAATCCATACTGAGTTTCTGCAGATGCCGGATAATCTCCTTCTGCGATATGGCAGCCTCCTGCCTGGTCTTATGCTGGCTCAGCGTTTTCCAGGTATGCTGTGCCGGTGTCTTATAAAGCACCAGGTAAAGGTCCTGCGCACTGTCCTTAATGATCCTGTAATTATCCGGATCAATACCCAGCTTCAGCAGGCTTACCGGCTGATGCCCGAAATGGTATTGCCCTCCTGCCTGCCCTCCGTCGTCAGTCACCCATAGCACCTCTCCTCCTGCATGAATACGCCTGGTGGTAGGAACAGGATGCCAGGCGCCTGTTGTCTGCATGTCTATATGTTCCTGGTCAAACACGCTTGTTAGTGGATACTGGTTGTCCGGCTTGATATGCAGCAAAGCATGTATCCAGTTATAATAGCCTCTGCCTGTGCCCTTCACCGTTACCTCTTCCAGGTAGTTGTAAGATTGCGTTCGCTCCGGCAGCAGGTAGTAGAGGTCTTGTAATATGATCGATTTCCATTGCAACTCTGTATTGATCCGTTTACTGCTGCCAGGCTCACTGTATAGTCGCTCATACAGGCCAATGGCATAACGGGGAAGTGACAGGTTGAACCGCGCCAGCAGGTGGTCCAGCGTCCTTAGTTTTCTCTGCTGGTAAAGAGCATCATCCTCTATAGCCCGTCTCAGGGCATTCATATACCCGTTATCCTTGTCAGCCATGAATGCCTCCCAATGCTGCGTTCCGTTAGTATATGCACTCAGCAGGTCCTTTACATGGGGAACCTGGTACAATGGCTGGAAGAAATAAGTTTGCGGGGGAATGGCCTCAACTTCGGGTGAGAAAAATCCATCCAACCCACCCAGCTGTGAAAGGTAATTGGCCAGCAGCTGCTCAAATAACAGCAGGTATGCTTTCAGCTGCTTTGCCTGTGCCTTTCTTTCTGCAGGAGCATGCTCTGAAACGCCATCTGCACCTATATTATAGATCTGCGGGAAAAAGTACTGCAATGAATGATAATGCGTAATATCCCTGTAGGAGGCCTGCAGGGAATGGTCCGCCAACTCCCTTTGCTGACCCGTAAAACGCCGCTTTCTGATCTCCCGCAGCTTCTGGTACATAGACCAGAATACCGCGTCCTTCGCATGCTGCTCAAACTGATCGCTGTAAATGCCTATATCATTGCCCGCATGTGATATGTCTATATGAGGATAATATCCATTTTCTATTTTAATGGGACGGTTGTTATACTGTTGCCCGTCAGACGAGAGATATAGATATTTCACCTGCAACACACCTGTCGTCTCTGAAATGCTCCGCACCAGCTCTGAAGGGTCCAGTTGCTGTCTCCTGGGTTTCAGATCGCTGTCGGGTATAAAGCCACCGGAAAGCAAAGGCCCGCTATAAATATCTTCCGTTGTATACCCGGCGTCCAGCAGTTCAGCTTCTGAAAGGAAACGTACAGGTGGATAGATAACATGCTCTATGGCATTGAATACATGCGCCAGCGTTTCCTTTACAGAATATTGCTCATCTATCATAATGGCGGCCCTGATATAGACAGGCTGAGGCTCCAGTATGCTGATCTCTTCAAAATTCTCTCCCAGGTTACGGTGCTTTATCAGTATGCTCCTGACGCTCTGCAGCAGCTTTTCTCCCTCAGGAGAATGCTGACTGACATCACTGCCTGGTGCTTCCTGCGGTTGTACATATACACGGTAAACGCCTTCTCCTGCACCTGGTATATAATAACTGCTTACGGGCTCTATCCATAGGTTTTCCACGCCCGGCGCCCGGTCCAGCACCAGCTTCCGGAAATCATTTGCTGTCACCGGGCCTGAACAGAGCATCTGTGCTTTGCTGTAAAAGGCATGTGCATTCCTGTTGATCTGCCCGTCTGTCCCTGCCAGTATCTCGTTGATAGGGAAATCTGTCTTATACGCCAGGTCAGTGATGGCAAAGCAAAGCTGTTCCAGGATAGTAATACCGGGATCATGCAGGTTGTAATCTGTCCACGCATGCCCCGATAGCTCCTGTATACGCGTAATCGCTTTGGCACGCAGCGTGGCATAGTCCAGCGTGGTATCTCTGTCTTTCTCCCGTTTGATCTGTATTAACTGGTTCGCCATAAATTTTTATTTAGCTGCGCGCAGCGCAAAAAAAACGCTCCCGGAAAAATTGCTTTTGCCGAAGGCGAAAGCAATTTTTCCGGCAATTAATAATAATAACCCGGTGGCATAAAAGTCTCATCATCCCACAACCTCGTAACCCTGTAATATATCCCTACTTCCGCCCCATAATTCCTGTTAGTCCTCAACTGCAACGCATAATCATGCGTCCCCCCCACCCACCTCAACTTCAGCTTATTCCAGCAAAAACCATAATAAGCCGACGTCTGCCTGATCTTACTATGCGACCTCCCATAAGCGCTCAGCGCATAACCATGCAGTATAGCAAACCTTCCGCTCCCAGTCATCCCCGTCCTCGCTATCACCTCATAAGCCTGGCAGTTATTCTGGTGAGGTATAATAGTATGCCATTTGCCATTTGCAGGTACTTTCCCGGTCACAAAAGTACCTGTACGGCCTTCCATCCCAACAAAACCTCCCACATCCATTTTTAAGCCCGGAGAGCACGGTTGCCCTATTCCCATATTCCCGTCCTGGTGTAAGAAGAAACTCTTTTTATCCCGCAGCTCGTCTTTTTCAATATTGGTATAGGACTGCATCCTTAAACCGGGGTTTTCCCTGTCATCCTTTTCCATCACAAAAAAAGGCTTCAGGTCATCATTGGTACGGTAGAAAGAAACCAGCCTTTTGGAAGTTCCAAGGGCAGCTATCAGCATACCGTTCTCTTCATCCTTTGTAAAACCGTCCTCCTGTTTGTTGATCGTAGAATCTATCAGGTTGGCAAAATGATTTTCATCAGGCAAACGCCCGTTCTTGAAAAGTTCTTTCAGTTCTTCCCTGCCCAGGACCTTGGGATCATTTTTAGTAGCCATATTACCGGGGTTGTATTGTTAATGAAATAATTTCTCCTTCAGGATTATGCTGGTCAGTATCATCCCTGTAAGACGTTCTGTGCTGCTGCCCTATGATCAGCTCCTCTCCCGTCATCACCTGCCCTACACCAGCCGGCTGCGGATCGCTGTACTGCCATTCATCTAATACCTTGATGGCATGGAACGGCGCAGGGATCAGCACCGCTTCCGGAGTAGAGCTTTTTACATATCCCGTATTACTGACAGCCGTATCCAGCATACAATGCAGCAGCTCTCCCCTGTTGTCCCTCTCTTTGAAAAAATGAAGCATGGAAAACGCAGTGACATATTCCACATAAGGCAGACGCTTAATGAAATCCATTATCTCGGATAAGTAAAGCGTACTGCCTATCTCTACATCAGAAGTAGTATCAAACAACCAGGGAGTAAGGTAACGGCGGATATCCTCCTGCAACCGGGTAAGATAATAGTTGTCATCTGCCCCGTTATTCTTTCTACTGAAACAGACATGACAGCAGATCTTCACTTTTTCATAAACAGGATTATGCACCGTTACATGCGCAAATGAGGAAAGCAGCCCTTCTGCATATTCCTTTATCCTGTAAAGGGTAGCCATACTGGCCCTTGGCTCGCTGCCGGCATACAATCCATCTTCGGGCTGCCTTGGCACAACTACCAGGCGCAGGTTGTCATCAGCCTGCGCATACTCTTCATTCTCTCTCCTGTTGTTGATACATTTTACAATGAGTATTTCAGGAAATGCTTCCAGTATAAGCTGGATCAGATCTATATTTGTAATGGGTCTTTTTTTATGCCTCAGCCTTTCACTGACACGGGTATAATACTGCATAGTGGTTTCTGCCGGCCTTCCTCCAAAAGAAGGGAACAGCTGCCATATCTGCATGATACCCTTTATTTCCTGCTGAAATGATCTGATAGACATTGGCGCCAGCATAGTAGCGCCGGCAGTATCCTCCTGGTCGCGCACAGCCAGTCCTGCATTGGTAAAGATCCCTTTTACCATTGGGCGTATGGTCATCGCCATCGGAGCAGACAATCTTATCCATTGAAGATCTGCATCCAGCCGGGTATTACCATAACAGGACTCCGCCGGGGCCCTCAGCTTTACTATACCGCTGTTAATGAATTGCTGGGTGGTATCTGACAGGATGTGTAATGAATCAAACGGTAGCCACTGGTCATTGTACAGGTAACTCCATTTCAGCTCCTGCAATTTAACAGTAGTATTATGGCTGTCCTTTTCCTCCAGCTCAAAGAAAAGCGACAACTCTTCATGCGGTTGCAATCCCTTCAAGCCTATATAAAGACTGGCTTTATCTTCAAACTGGGGCAGCAATGAAAAATCTTTCTGGTTGGTAGATGGATATCCCTGCCGGTGACCATAAGGGTACATATGAAAAAGCTGCATGTCATTCCCATTATGCACCTTATCCAGTTTAAAGATCTCTGCCTGCTCCAGCGTATAATCCACCGTGATGGATTTTACCAGCGGGGTATATGGCGTATTGGGAATGGGCTTCTTCTTTGTCCACCTGCCGGCATTATGAGTAACAACTTCAGGGAACAAACGGGCATATAACCGGTGACCAAAAGCTTCCTGCGGCTGTGTCAGCGCCAGCCTCACTACACCGTCAGTATAAAAATTAGTGCCTGCTTCCATTTCTTTATGAAGCAGCAGCTTATTGTGAAAGTTTATTTTCTGCAGATCGTAAGGCTGCAGCACCGCCTTGTCTGAAAGAAAAATGCGGCCCTCTCCATCCCTGTAGGTCTGAAACAATGGCAACATTTCCCGCCTGCCTCTCTCCGGTGTAAACTGCCCGTCAGAAAAAACACTGATAGCTGCCTTAAACGAGCTGTTACCCATGTCTGCATGATAATCTGCATAATGGGCATCAAATCCGTTAATGGTATGAGGTAGCTCCAGCCAGTCCAGGTTAATATTGAAATCTTTGGTATAGCTGTTAAATACATTGGTGTCTCGTATATCAAGATACGCCCCTGTTGAAGGCTGTGGGCCAAATATATGGAAAGGCGTGGCAGGGCTCAGCGGACCGGCACTGTTATAAAGTTTTACTGATCTGTAGCCCTTTACTTTTGCCTTGATAGCTATTCTTTCCAGCCAGAGCAACTGCATAAATGAATAAGGATGATGGAAGCTGTTGTTGTTAAGCTGCAGCTTCAGCAAAGGGTAGTGCGTATTATATGTACTCCCGTGTTTAGCAGGGTCATAAACAGTCACAGGAGGATCATTTACATCCAGCTGCAACGTGATAACAAGACACCTTTCTTCCACGTTCTTTATACTGTGACGGGGCACAGTGGCCCAGCCTTCCTCCGTTGTATAGGAAATAATAAATGCGGCAGAAAGCAGCTCATTCATAGCAATGCTTTCCTTCTTTCCCGTTACGGCAGCAAAATTACGTACATAAGCCAAGAGCCTCCTGAACGAGTTCTCTTCACAATGCAGGGCCAGTTCCACCGTTCTTTTCCCTTCAGGAAGGAATAGTATAGGAGAAGCCAGCAGGCATCCCATTTCTGTTTCCTGCATCGTGCGCCTGTTAACTGGAAGGCTATGCTGCTCTTCTCCCAGTAAAGGCCACGAAGCAGCAGGCTGCATACCAGGCAGGTAATCTGCTGGTACAGGTACCTTTCTCTGGGCAGAATAAACCTGCGTTTCAATAATGTCCTGCAGAATATGACTGCGTGCACTGATCTGCCGGTGATGACTTACATAAACAGAGCGCAACGCCATGATCTGTACATGGCTTATCCTGATGGCCTCCTTCAACCGGTAAGTAGCAACAGGTACGTCCTTCCTGGCTTCCGCTACCATAGCCGTATTTTCCGGTATAATAACGGGCAGCATTTGCGGCTGTGCTTCCATGAACACATGTACCTTGTCAGGTACAGCAGGCCGCTCCTGCATGCCCAATACTGTCTTATAGTAATAATCCAGGTGCTTTTCCGTCAGTAGATTGATCTTGTCCTGCAGGTGTTTATACAGCTCTACAAAAGATACCAGCAGCCCTATATGTGGTTCATGCTTTAGCTTATCCGGTCTGGTACGCAGGTAAAACTGAGCAGAGCTGGCCACCTGGTAAAACTTCGCCCGCAGGCTGTTATATACTTCATTCAGGGATTCATAACCCAGGAAAACAGGAGGCGTGACAGGTTGTTTTTTTACAGCTTCCGGAAACAGCTCATTGAGCTGCCTGTTCATTACAGAGGTACGGAAAAGACCACTATGCCTGAATAAAGGAATTGCCTGGATTTCGAACTGTAATAGAAGAACTACATCATTATTCAGGCCCTCCATCACCTCATCAATATAAACCCAGGTATATGCCCGTACATCTGCTCTCTTCAGCTGACGCAGCTTTTCTGCCAGCACAGTTGCAATACCGTACATCAGCTCAAAAAATCGGGATAATACGGGACGCAGCTCCTGGTCATAATCAGCCTGCTGCAAAAGCTCCTGTACAAGTTGATACTCCTGCTGATAGGCAAGAAAGTTCATCCGGGCAATCTCTGCGAGTATCACGTACATCTCTGCCTGCAAAAAATCCTGCCAGTCGCCCTCAGGCTGGTCCAGCAGGTTATAATAGTTAAACTGGGATGCTATGTCCGAAAGAAAAAGCAACAGGTCCTCGGGCGACCGCTCATCTATCTTTACATAAGACGGCCGCAATGCTTCAAGCTCCCTTTCCGACTGGCTTAGCCCGTCGGCCATATGATCATTGAAATAATCCATTAGCCTTATCGCTCATGCAGCAGGTTCGGAGATGTAATGTTTGTTCCTTCCAGGAAATAAAAAGGATAGACCATATTGTGCCGGGTATTGGTGCTGATCACCTGGTAATGCAGCCGTAGCTGTAAAAATCCTTCCACATCATTACGGTACAGCACATCAGTATCTATATAAATGACCCTGGGCTCATACTCCAGCAACGCATGATAGATCAGGTGATTGATCTCCGCTATCAGCGTGCTGTCAGCTTTTTCAAATACCAGCTTTTTCAGGTTACAGCCAAAATCCGGCTGCATCATCCGCTCGCCGGGCGTAGTGCCCAGTATGATACGGATGCTTTCTTCTATATCCTCTATGGCATAAGACATCAGCAGGGTCCGCCCTGCCTTGTCGAACGATGGTGGAAAGGCCCACCCTCTGCCCAGGAATGAGTGAATTTCCATTTGCTTTATTTTATCCGCCAATTAATACAGTAGGGCAACCTAACACGATCGTCCCTCCATGCGCCGTCGAATCGCCCATACGGGCAGCTGGCTTACCACCTATCATAACCGTGGCAGATCCCTTTACAATAGAGTCCGGAGGGCCCACACAAACACAGTTGTCGCCCACTACCGCTGCCGGCATTTTGCCTATCAGCACTGTTGGCACACCTGGCCCTATTACCGGTCCGCCCACATGTGGTATTGGCGGTAGCCCCGGCGTCTGCATAGGGCATGTATGCATATCCGTAAGTCTTGCTGCAGGAGTACCCATAAACGTAGTTTTGAGATTAGTTGATCATGACCATAGCGCCTTTGATAACTGTCTGGCCCGAAGCAGAAACTTCCGCACTGGCGGTGCCTTTTGCAGTAAATCCCATCTGCGCGGTCTGTTTAATATTCATCCCGGAAGCTTCCAGGTCCTGAGTGGCCTTGATCACAGCCTTGCCCGTTGCTTCCATATTGATATTGCCGGTGGCTTTAATATTGATGTCCTTTGCACTTTTCAGTAGTATACCACTGCTGTCCAGTTTAATGCTGTTGTCTGACTGGTCCTTTATTTCAATAGACTGCCCGTCATCACTGAGCGTGATAGTATTGTTACCGGGAGTCGTGATCTTGATGATCTTCTTATCATCATCAAAATTGAGCTGTAGTTTACTGCGGGTGTACAATGCCTTGATATTGTTCTTCTCATCCGCCTGTGTAAGCGGAGGCGCTTTGGTTTTGCTGTATAATGAGCCCAGCACTACCGGATAACGCGGATCGTTTTCCAGGAAGCCCAGTATCACCTCATCTCCCACCTCCGGGCAGAATACCGATCCGGCGGCAGATGTAGCGTAATAGCTTGCCAGGCGCGCCCAGATACCTTTTTGCCCGCTGGCATTAGAGGCGGGTTTAACCTGCACCCGGTATTGGGAAGCTGGATCTGCAGATATCTTCACCACCGTAGCCAGCTGCAACCCTTGTATGGCAGGCACCTGACCGTTGGCTGGTGTATAGGAGAACTGCTCTTTCTCATAAATAGGCCTGTCAGGCGCGCCAAACTTTACAGTCGTTGTCCACTGCCCTTCCTGCAACGTATGCTGTACCATGTTGATGAAAGCTGTACCATTAAAACGGGCTCCCACGCCCGTCAGCTCCAGGAGAGCGCCAGGCTTTGGCTTGGCAGAGCCTATAAATACCACCCTTCCTCTCAGGGCGTTCATCCTTAACCGTAAGAGACTGCTGTCTGCCCATGCCTTCAGCTGATCTGTTGCCAGCGGAGTGCTGGATATAAGCTGCAGGGCCGTCTGGTCCAGCTTGCCGGAAAGCGACTGGGCCGTCAGGTTACCCTGGCTGTTGATAGACGGTTCTGCCGCAGATGACTTGATCACCGCCAGCGTCTGCGGGTCCCATGCAGCAGCTTCCAGTGAAGGAGGCTGCTTCTCAGCATTGAGCTCTGCATTGAATGAGATGATAGACTCTCCGAAAGCTACACGCAACACTGCATCTCCCGTAAAAACAGGTTTACCTATTTTAATCCCATCATCTCCCGCCACGGTAATAAACCCATTGAACGCCGCCCGGGCCAGGATGAAATCCCAATCGCTGGCCGACTTCTGGAACAACACTTCCTGCTCACCGGAAGTATCGTCCACCGTAACACCCAGGCCATAAGTACCCGCTATTTTCTTGATAATGTCACTGTCTGTCAGTGTACTGAACTCAGCTTCCTTCTTATTGAAAGTCATTTTCACAGCCGCATGCTTACAGGTCACCACCAGGTTGAATGTCGAAGATCTCGATATCTTCAACGCCTGTTTTACTATCACACCTTTGAAAATAGATTCCTCTCCGGAATCACCATAGCCTGCGGTAATGGAAAGCTCTGTGCCAGGTACAAGATCAGCGCCTTCACTGGCAGGGAACTTGCCCGTATCACCGGCTTCACCGGCATCACTGGTACCGTCTGCAAACACGATCTCTGCAAAAGGTATCTTATTGATCTCCTGTGTTATCTGTATAGATACCACCAGGTACTTTTCCTGTATAGCTGCACCATTGACCATGATAGTGAAACGTAAGGTAGGGTCGGTGATATTCAGTGGACTGGGTGCTGCCATCTCAGATCTTTTTTAACGGTGGAAAATATAGCTGATCACCCGGACGTATATCATGCACACTGTTCAATCCGTTTATCCTGGCCACCTCCATATAATAGGATGGATCTCCATAGATACGGTATACCATCGCAGGCAGCGTATCGCCGGCTTTTACAGTACGTATATGCGTCATGTCCGGCGATTGATTGGCCGCCTTCTTTTTCTTGGTGCTGAAGTCTATTGATTTAAGCAGGCTTAGTTTTATTTCAGCCCTCAACGCCGTGCCGTCTGAATTGAATAATTTATAGTTGGTAGTAAGACTGCTGCACATACCGTTAAATAATACGCCTCCCCATGTTATCATAAGAAAGTTAGGCCTGTGCAACGGCCCATGATAAGTAAATACAAGATCTGTCAGCTTCTTGATATACGCAGTCACAGTCAGCCCCTCAGGTATAGGCAGTATGCCCGTACCATCTACCAGCAGGTCAAGGTTCAGCGAAGAAGGCCCCGCACCCATAAAGATCTGCGTGGTCTCCGAGGCCCCTATCTCTTCAGACTTCCTGTAATCTGCATTATAGGTTGTCGAATAACCGGCCGGATTGATCATTGCATCAATACTTCCCAGTGAATCTTTACCCGCCATATCCCTGGAAGCAGTGATCTTCAGTTTTGTTATATCAGGCATATCTTATCTGTCTTCTTCTCTTTCAAATTTTGCAAGCAGGTGCTCCATACATTCTTTTATAATACTTTCTCTCAGTTCCCTTAAAGCCTGCAGGTCCGCCAGCGAATGTGCAGCGGGAGTATCAGGTGTGATCGTTACCTTGATAACAAGCTCACGTATTTCAAGCGCCATTGTTACAGCAGATTAAGCTTTCTTAAAATAGGAATAAGCCAGCTCCAACGTTTCTATCACTATCTCTCCCTCTTTCATCGCCTTCAGTCCGGTCACTTCCAGCTTAACAGGATAGGCTTTGAAGAACGTCCACTGGTACATCGGAGAAGCTTCTTCATCCAGCAACATTACATTAACCGTTGTTGGTGTAAAATGGAAAGATTCCAGGCTGTTCAGGATCCAGTTTGTGACAGCAGAGCCAATGAACATCCCCCTCTTCAATACAAGATTATTGTATTTGGGAGGGGAAGGGAGCCGGTGTATGAACTGGTTCTCCCCTCCTTCCTTTATCTCTTCTGTCTGTACCGAGACGGAGATGCCGCTTACCTCCTGGAAGTTCCCCTCTTCCTCTCCCTGGAAATCAGTGAAAGTGACCTTAAAGTGAAACCCTACAGGCGGATAATTCGGATCAGGCATCAGTATCAGCTTTGTGTTAATCCTTCATGTGCTACCTCCATGGATTCCACCGCAATTTCATTCGCATCAGATTTCATATCTGTTACCGTGATCTTACAGGGGAAAGCATTTTTCAGCGTCCAGCTCATAGCTATGCCCTGGGCTTCGTCCAGGAGACTGATCACTATGCTCTCACGCTTATAGGTATTCATCTTTATCTTATTGTATTTTTCCCAGAGGGCCTTATCTCCCTTAAAAATGCCCTTCTTCAGGGTAATATTGGAGAACTTTTGTATACCCGGCATTTTCACAGTAGAATAAACAGGACTGCTGCCGCCACGGTATTCTATGATCTGTGTTTCTGATGATAATCCCGTTACTTCCTGGAATATAAGTTCGGCCCCGTCCCACATTACTTTGAACGAGAATTTGACCAGGGGCCACGTGGTCTGGGCCTGTGATGCTCCGTCATCTGGCATAGCTTTAATATTTTATGGGTGAGAAAATAGGATAATGTTACTGTCAATTATGATTGCTGCATCATTTGCTGGAATGTGATCACGATAAACTCTGCAGGTCTTACGATCGCAACTTTCACAGTGATCAGCATCTTACCGTCCAGGATATCCTGTGGCGTCATAGTACTGCCAAGACCTATCTGCACATCAAATGCCTGCTCAGGAGCAGAGCCCGCAAGTGCACCCTGCTTCCACAGGTTCACCAGGAAATTATCTATCATGCTTTTTACCGTGATCCATGTAGTAGCGTCATTAGGCTCAAATACATAAGTACGTGCCGCCAGTTTGATAGACTGCTCTATCATGATCAGCGTACGCCTTACATTGATATAACGCCAGTCCTGGCTGTTGCCGTCCAGCGTACGGCCACCCCATATCAGCGTACCAATGCCAGGAAAAGGCCTGATCACGTTGATAGACTTACCAGCCATCACATCTACGTTCAGGTCTTTCTGCTCATCACCGGAGATGTTGACAGAAGGAGCATTGACCATGTTGACAGATACGTTGGCGGGCGATTTCCACACACCTCTTGTATTGTCTACCAGCGTATAGATACCGGCTATTGCCCCGCTTGGCGGCAGCTCATTCAGCCTGGACCTGATCTCTTCCAGGATACTGTTGTATACCGGACTGGAAGCCTTGAGCGACTGATGATAATTTTTCTTCGCATTACTGTCAGGCGTAGCCACAGCTTTATAAGCTTTTACTACCTGCTGGGCCTGTAACTCAGGCAGCAATGTTTCCAGGTCAACCGTAGCATCGAGGTTCTCGAAATCAACTTCGTTCTGCTGCACAATAGCTGTCTTCAACCAGGGATAATAAGCTGCGCCATAGTTGAGTGCATTGATGCCTATCTTATCGCGGAAGGCATCCACAATAGTTTTTGTGGTATCCGTAGCCCCCTGCTGCGCAAGGTCGAAAATGCCAAAACGGCTCTGCGTCTTGGCACAATGTGCCAGTACTTTCGTGTACACAGTGTTATATGCTTCTGCACCCAGCGCTATTACATCTGGTATAACTACCAGCGTAGGTTCAAACTCTTTTTCCAGCAGGGCCAGTACATCCGGTTTGGTATCAGAACCGGTAAAGTCGTCCAGCGATACAGCAATGCCTTCCGGCGTAGTGCCATAAGTACCCACAGAAACGATATAACAGTTACTGCCGCCGTTAGCATAAAAAAGACGAATACTGTTGTAGAGGTACAACGTATGCTTGTCATTGATCTTTACCATCATAGGCTTTCCGTTCACGATAAAGGTCTCGCCTTTATACTCCGGAGTGGGTTCTGCAATGGTAAATTTAGACTGGAATCCTCCGCCAAAAAGTTCAATGAACTCTGCAAATGAGGTAATGCGGGTGGGTTTGTGCAGCAGCGATTTTCCAAACCGTTCTGCTTTCTGGGTGTACCCGATAAAAGCAGGGACGGCTGTCTCCACGGCCACTGCCGAGCTGGGGAAGGCGTTCTTTTCTTCTATGTAAACGCCCGGGGTCATAAGAGTTGAAGCCATAGCTGAAAGTGTTTAATATTAATACAAGAAAATCTCTGAGTAGGTCTGCAACCGGTCATATCCCGGCACAGAAGAAAATGATATCCTGCTGACGTCCGGAGCTGGCAATGCTGCAATGATCACCGTATAACCATTCCTGTCATTGGCATGGTCTACCAGCTGAAAAGTATGTGCCGGCCGCTCTGCCAGCAGTAACGGAGTAGCTGAAATGAACATGCGTACACCCCGCTTGTCAGGAAGGTCCGGCAGCAAAGGTCCTTCAAATTGTACATTGCCGCTCGTATCTATCACTGCCGGATCCTCCAGCGCTGCCAGCTGATCACTCATCAGGAAATAACACCAGCGGGTTTGTTTCGCAGCAAAACATATCTCATGGCGTAATCGCAAAGTATTATCCACCTGTAGCCTTATCCGGCCAAATGGTTTACGCATGCCATATACCGCCGGCATCTGTACATCCATTTCTGAAACAGTTTCATTTACATGCAGCTTCCCCGTGGCCTGATTAGTAAACCATAGAATGCTGTTTACTATATCCGTTTGCGTAAGAGCAGTATAATTATAGAACTGCTCATCATTCAGCACCATATCAAATTCCAGCTGCAATCCTTCCTTCTGCAGGGACTCCCTGCTGTCATGAACTGACTGGTCATACAATAGCACAAATCCATCCCGCTGCCGGCGGAACAGTAAGCCATGACGCCTCATATCAATAGCGGTAGTCTGCGGCACATGCATGTTGATGTGCGCATACCTGTTGTCAGCAAAGAACAGGTGGCGGAAGCAGACTTCCGTCAAAACAGAAAAAAACATTATGACATGCTGTTTATAATATTTTATTGTCCATAATCATACATGGTACAATGGGTTTGTATTCGTGCATAATAGCATCATCGAAAATCATTAAGACAGTATCTTATTGTCTGTATTCATACCTGATACAACGGGCCTGTACTCGCGTATAATAGCATCGTCGAAAGTCAGCATTCGCATTTTATACACAAATCATTAAGACAGTATCTTA
>NZ_WRXN01000011.1 GCF_009758205.1 Chitinophaga tropicalis | reverse complement strand
TACCTATCTCTATGTGAGTTAAGTACCCTTCCCAATGCTTTATTCTGATGGGCCGCCGTATACGGAACCGTACGTACGGTGGCTAGAGGGGACAGGTAGGGAACTAATCCCTACCTTCCTACTCAATCAGTTCCCTGCTATAATTAATTACTCTTGAAAGCTATCTTCTCCACAACCACTTCCAGCTTCTTCAATGCAGAAAGATCAGAACTGACTTTCTTATCCCCCGTCACCTGGTCGTATAATTTGGGATCCCCGGAATTATTAGCTTTAAACAGGATAGCTACTCCCTTACCATCTATGGCCCCACCATTCCAGCTGGCTACAGTTCCGCCATTATCCCATTCAAATCCATTGATCTTAAAGCTCCTGCCATTCACTTTATTCACTTTCTCCACAGGATCGCCTACTTTCAGCCCAAACGGAGATTTCCATTTTGAGCGTTCGCCTGCAAATGTCACACTGGGGGCATTATCTCCATCAAATACTACCTGCATTTCATTCTCTGTATCAGGAAACACATAATAGGCTTTTGCCTGGATTTCATTGCCCAGCAGGTCTGTGGCAGGGCGTTCCACAACATTATCCTTACCATATAATGCTTCCAGCTGTTCGGGCTGGCGTAGCTTGAAAATGGTCCTCACATCCCAGTTATAGGTATCTTCTGCAGGAGCAGCTGTTGCAGTAGCCGGTGTTGTAGTAGTTGTAGCAGGGTCCGTACCCGGAGTCACATCCGTAGAAGTGGAAGGTGCCGGTTCACTGCCTGGTTCCTGTGGTGCATTCGTTTCCTTCGCTTTAGCCAGGGCTGGTATATATACCGGTCTTGGAGAAGTGGCAGGAATAGCCCCGGTTTTATAGAGAGTGGATTTCTCTTCTGCCAGGTCTTTCGCCTCATTCTTAAATTTGTTCACGGTATATGTTGCCAGGGGGAACACACTGTTGTTGAGCAGGTTCAGCTTCCGGAGGTTAGCGATGAACCCCTGCCTGTTACAGTCGCTGAACTGGTAGAGATATTTCAGTGCCGCATCCAGGGCGGCAGGATCACTTTTAAGTTCGGTCATCGTCTTGTCTATATCCAGTCCGCCGGCCCCGCTTCTTGACATCTGTTCGGTAACAAAAAGTATCAGGGAGTCATCTCTCAGCTCATATCGCTTAGCCATTTTTGTAGAAAAATCCTCTGTAATGGTTTCTGTAAGTTTGGTCTGGGCAATTGATCCGAGCGGCAAAATGAATGCGATCAATACAATAATCCTTTTCATGCAATAAGCAATTTAGTGATGATAAACCCTCCGTTTAACGATCAGGATGGTTTACCATTACTAAATTATGTAATAATCCTGATTGTTAGCGTGGATACAGCTTTTTTACCTTCTGTATAGGCTGGAGGGTAAAAAAGATGGCCATTCCACCCGCCAGTAAACCAGATAGTACAGCCAGCATGGTGCCGTTAAAGCTGTAATTTTCCGGTAAAGAGACATGGATGCCAAGCATAGCGGCTAACGTAATACTCAGGGTAAATATTGCATTTACCCCTGCCGTTTTTAACATGAAGCGGATCTTCAGGGTTTTGCTGGATAACTGCTCGCTGATATATTCCCCTTCCAGCAGGGCAATAGTTTTCTTTAATATATCGAGAGTAATAAAAAAAGGCAGCAGGAGGGACATGGGTAAAAGGAACCTGGCCAGCGGGTGTTCCCCTCTGAACAGGTAAACATTATTCAGGTCGTCAAATCCATAATAGGGTACCAGGCCATTAATGACCAGGTTGGTGATGGCATAGATGAGCACCTGCTTCTGTGTGAATTTCTTTAGCGGCTGCATATTCATCAGTTACAGTTCCTGTAAAACAGATTCTTTTTCCTCCAGCAACGCCTGCATCCTGTCGCTAATGGCCCGGGCGTCCTTTTCTGCCAGGAAATGCTCACCGGAAATAAAGGAGAAATCTGCCTGGTCCCTGAATGTGCTTATTACCAGGGTGTTAGGATTTCTCCATGGAAAGCCTGCGCTGGGGCTATAAATGGTTTCAAGATGGAATGAGTTGTAGTTATCTGGAATATCCAGCTTGCCCATATTTGAAAGCGTCACATCATGATTGCCTTCCGTAGCTTTCAGAAATGCTATCATTTGCGGAGCGGAGGAATGGAAGTACTCGCTCATGAATAACAGCTCATGTATATTCATGCCATCTATTTTGGCTGTAAGGTCATTTTTCAGCATCCTGGTCTTTGTCCAGAAACCGGCCGTGCTGTCTTTTTCGACAGATAGCTCTGCAATTGGGGCAAAGGCGAACATCTGATCTTTTTTCAGCTCCGGCAGGAAGCGCCTGATATCTACCGGGCATATCACCCTGCCTTTGGCGGCATTGCCCATCACATGCTGGTATGCCTCCAGGAAGGCTACGGAGAAGGCTGCATGTAAAGATGTTTTCTCTTCTCTGCAACGGTTTACCAGTGCGCGGGAGGCCTCAGCATCCATCTTCCAGTGAACCATGTAACTATTACCGGGGGGCGTTTTAATACGCGGTGTTTTTAACCGGAGCACTATCCCGGCTATAGCCCTGATCATTCCGGCCTTGATACGCAGCCATTTATTGGCCAGCAAGGCAGGAGGCAGGAAAGCCTGTACAGAACTGAACGGTTCATATGGCGTCAGTACTGTATCCGGCTCATCAAGCACCTGTAGTATTTCCCGCATCAGGGTAAGTATGGAGGAACCGTCACAGATGCAATGTGCACAAACCAGCATTAATTCAGATACCTCTTCGCCCCGCAGCCATACCACCCTTGCCAGGGGCATTTTCCTGACCTGGAAAGAGTGATGCCATTCTGAGGCAGATACTGCCAGCCAGTCGTTGTCAGACTGCCGTTCCCGTATTTCAACAGGGATAGGTGGGATCTGTGTATCTGAAACAAAATATGGCCGTCCTTTCTCATCCTCTCTGATCACAACTTTTAAGAGCGCATGTTTATCCTGCACCTTTTTTAAAGCATTGGTAAGTCTTTCGGGAATAATATTGCCCCGCACTTTTGCCGTGAAAATACAGTTCACCGTGGCGCCGGCCTCCACAAACATGATCCGCTCGCCAAGTATTAAATATCTGTTCATTTTAAACGCTTATACTATAGCCACACCGGTTTGCGGCACAGGCAGTTCTCCCAGCAGGAGTGACATTGATTTTTCTTTGACGCTCAACGCTTCCATATAAGTAAGGAATACGTCGTTAGACACAAATGAAAAATCTATCTGCCCTTTATAGGTGGATGTAATAATTGTATTAGGATTGCCAAACGGGCCAATTACCGTGGGACTGAAAATTGTTTCTATTGCTATATTATCATACTTCTCCGGTAGGTCCAGTTTGCCCATATTGGAGAACATCAGGTCATAGTTCACCTTTCCGTAGGTAAGCACTTTCCTGATATGAGGTAGTGAACTATGCGCCTGTTCGAAAGGCAGCAGGAAATCGTACGGGTCCATCCTGTCCATTTTCTTTGAAACGATCTGTTGCAGCTCACGGACCTTTTCCCAGAAGGAAGCCCTGGATGGTGGTAATGACAGCGTAAGTGAAAGACCAAATGAAAAGATGGTATCCTGCCTGATCTCTTTCACAAACTTCCTGATATCTACAGGACAGGTGATCTTGTTCCGTGCCGTTTTACCTTTTACCTGCCGGAATGCCTCCAGGAAAGCTACGCAAAGTGCTGTATTGACCGTTACTCCCTGTGCTGTGCATTGTTTGAACAGGGCGGCAGATTGTGAGGGGCTGAGCTTCCAGTGCACCAGGTAATCCCTTTCCCTGTAAGAGCGGGGCTTATTCTGGGTAGTGGTCAGCGCTGCCAGTAATCTCAGGCCGGCCCTGATCAGTACTGCCTGGAAACGGGCTTTCAGCTTTCTGCTTTTACTGTTCAGAACTGTTGCCGGCACTATTTCTTCAATGGTACAGATAGAGCCATGTCTGCCTATATCCCTGGCGGGATTGTCCAGCAGGGCTACCAGGTCTTTGATCAGCATAAGGCCTGCCCCGCCATCGCACATGCAATGATGAAAAGCCATAACAAGATCTGACATACCGGTACCACTGATCCAGTGCAGCTTGATCAACGGACCGTTAGCGGTATCAAATACCGTGGCCCAGTCATTGATAGACTGCAGCACCCAGTCATCATCATAGAACTGTTCTGTAACGGTAACGGGTATTTCAGGACAGGATTCATTGACCGTAAAATAAGGAGTACCGTCCTTGCTACAGGTAATACCCGCCCTGAGCAGCGGATGTTTGGCCTGTAGCTTGTTCAGGGCATTACGTAAAAGTTCCATGGTGACAGTGCCTTTGATCCTTATTACAAAGACGCCATTAAAAGGGGTGCGGCCGTCACCCAGCATCAACCGTTCAAGAAACAGGAGTTTACGTTGCATTGTTAATGGATTACTGCTGAATGGATATGATATTGGTTGCCCGTTGTGCGAATGTTTCCAATAGTTCTACAGCTTTGTCATTACCACCTGCACTGATGAAAGTATCCCTGACACGTTGCGCGGCCTGGCGGTAGGCCGGATTTTCCAGTACTTCCCGCATAGCGGCTTTCAGATCGGGCACCCTTAAACGTTTATATCTTAGTTTGATGCCACAGCCGGCATTCTCTATTAAAGATGCCGTGTGGAAGTGATCATAGGCAATAGGGGTGATCAGCATGGGCAGTCCGTTCATGAATGCGTCGTTCACTGTATTAAAACCTCCGTGACAGATCACAGCATCCATTTGCGGCATCAAAGCAGATTGTGGTACAAACCCCTGTACAATGAAGTTGTCTGGCCATTGTGGGAAAATAGCCGGATCAGTGGCGGCTACAATGGTAACAGGTTCGTCTGCAAATGCTTCAACCAGTTTGGCAAAAAACTCCTTCCTGATATCTACCAGCAAGGTACCCAGAGATACAAATACTTTGGGGGATGTTACTTTTGATAAACGCTCCCAGTCAAACGGAGTATCATTAGGCCGTCCTTTTACCGGGCCTACAAACCGCATATGCGGCAGCGGATCGGTACTGCCGGCAAATTCTCTGGAGGTGAATACGATATTCATCTCGCGGGAGTGGATCACATATTCATCTGTATAGATACCAAATTCATGCTGCAGATTGCGGATCAGCTGCTGCTGCCATTCAAATATCTTAGGCGCCTGCATGGCGTCTCCGGTTACATCAGGAGGTACAGGCGTGGTAGTGACACAGGGAATATCTTTAAGATAGGCGGTAATGGCGCCGGCAAAAGTGATACAGTCGCTGACAATCACATCCGGCTGAAACTTATCAGCCACATGAGATACGCCGGGCACCATAAAACGGCAGAAGGGAATATAGGTGCCTTCCAGCGCCAGCTTTAATGTTTCCACACCTGACAGTTTAGGACCATCGTCCTGCATTTTCAGGATCTGCTGAATGGCTTCCTGGTAAGGGGCCAGTTGCTCATGAGGTACAATAAATTTGCCACCGGCAGGGATATGTGATGCTGACAGTTCCTGGATGCCTACCCAGATCACTTCGTGACCTTTGGCCAGTAAACTGCCTCCTACGCTTAACGTGGGACTGATATGCCCAAAAAAGGGCGGCACCACGAACATGAATTTTGCCATCTTGCACTTGCTTTTTTAATGATAGAAACGGTTACGGTAGAAGGCCTGTGAACCGGGCACTCCATAGGATTCATGCCGGGAGATCAGCTCTTCCAGCATAGTGGCGGCAGCAGCAGCTCCTCCTGCTTCTTCAAAAGAGCGTTGTATCAGCTCTGCTGCAATTTTATAGGAAGGGTCCTGTAATACACCATATACGGCATCTTTCAGGTGATTAGCCTTAAACCGCCTGTAGTTCAGTCTTATACCACTGCCGGCACTTACTACCCGGCCGGCCACGTGTGACTGGTCATAGGCAATAGGTATTACCACCAGCGGCAGCCCGTGCAGTAAGGTTTCACTAACGGTATTATGCCCGCCATGACATACTACGGCATCCAGGTGGGGCAGCAATTCCAGCTGAGGCACCCGCTCACTTACTATGAAATTGTCCGGCCACTTTTCAAAAAGCTGTTCATCTGAAACCACCACTACAGACAATGCTTCATCTGCAAATGCTTCTATCACTTTCCCGAAAAATTCTTTCTTGTAACAATGATCGAACGTAGTGCCGATAGATACCAGTATCCTGGGTTGCTTCATACTGTTGAAACGTTCCCAGTTAAATCCGCTGATGACAGAACGGTTACGGATAACCGGGCCTACAAACCTGTAAAATCCCGGGAGCCGCATATCACCGAAAAAATCTTTTGAGGTGAATACCATGGTCAGGGCCTCAGAGCATACAATACCCTTATCTCCCGGAATACCCAGTTCCTGCTGCAGCCCTGTTATCTGTTTCATTTCCCATTCATGAACACCTGGAAGATCGTCCATCATTTTAATGGCTGCCGGCGCCGTTACAGAAGTGGCATAAGGTATCCGGCGCTTGTAAGCGGCAATAGCGCCTGCAAACAGCTGATGATCGTTGATCACCACATCAGGTTTGAAATTTTCCAGCTGGGTAAGTATGCCGTCAAACATGAACCTGTTCAGCGGTATCAGTACATCTTCGTACAGGAATTTAATGCTTTCAATACCCGACACATTCTTTTTGGTGATCTGGTCAAGGTATTCTTCACTATTCTTTTTGTCGGCATCATCCTGGTCATATTCAACAAGCAACAGCTCTCCATACTTAGGCAGCCGGGTTATCAGGGAGGCGTCCAGGCTGATCCACGCAACGCGGTGACCGCGTTGCAGTAATTCGGCTCCAAGGCTTAGGGTAGGATTTACATGACCCGTCAGGGGCGGTACTATAAACGCAAAGCGTGCCATAATCTGTGGTTGATCTGTTTGATTTTAATCTGCCAGCCGGTGAAGAAATCTTTCAGCCGCTGACCAGTTTCGGCCGGCTGTTGTATAGGAACATTATGATCTCCCTCTATCAGCACCAGTTTGGAGCGTGGTATCCGGTGATAGAGCTTGCGGCCGGAAGAAAGGCAATTGGAATCCTTTCCGTAGATCAGCAGTGTGTCATGTGGTATCTGGTCAATGAACGGACTGGCAAAAAAAGACCGCTCATTATTCATATCCGCCTTGATAGATGTTTCATTGAACAGGTATTCATACATCTTATGGTTCTTGTCCAGCTGCCGCTTGCCCATACGCATCCTCGTAGTATCCGTATAGTTGTTGATATAATCTACCAGGAACTCTTTACTGTAAATTTCCATGATACCCCTTGTTTCATCGTCATTCGGATCAGGAGCTTCTATGATAGCCAGTTTCTTTACCCTTTCAGGATAGCGCATAGCGGTTTTTAACGCTACCAGCCCGCCAAAGCTGTATCCCGCCAGGTAAACTGATTTCAGGTGCATAGCGTTCATGAGGTCAAACAAATCGTCCGACATGGAATCCAGGTCATAACCATCGGGGCATTTTTCGCTCATGCCATGGCTTTTCATATCATACATCAGCACATGAAAATGCTGGGCAAGAATAGGCGCTATGTTGAAGTAGTAAACGGAAAGATTACTGAACATACCATGTACCAGCAATACTGTTTCCCGGGCGCCCTTGTTGAATTCCTGGATATGTACTGACCTGTTGTTTACTTTGATGACTGGCATGATTCAATGTATTTAATGATATGGTCCAGGGTAAGGTTGATCAGCTGGTCCAGGTCCATGCCTGACAGCCAGCCGGTAAAGTC
Source organism: Chitinophaga tropicalis (assembly GCF_009758205.1). Lineage (GTDB taxonomy): Bacteria > Bacteroidota > Bacteroidia > Chitinophagales > Chitinophagaceae > Chitinophaga > Chitinophaga tropicalis. Next base: position 277,673 of record NZ_WRXN01000011.1, on the reverse strand, counting down.
TATATGCTCTCCGAAATGAGCTTTGACCTTTTCAGAGAATGATACGATCTCAATACTGTCCATCTCAAGGTCACGGGTAAAAGAGCTTTCACGGGAAATGTCCATGTCTTCCACAAATTCTTCTCCTATCACTTCAGTAATGAATCCTTTAAGTATGGCGAAGATCTCTTCGCTGTTTAATTTTTTTTGTGTAGTTATAGCGTCCATCCTATGATATAATTATTGTGTTTAAAAGTTTGAATGCTGATGTCTTTTATGCGTAGTATGTCTCCGTTAATTTCCTCTATCACATATGCTTTCGGATTGCCCTGAAGCCCTTTGCCAAGATATTTTCCATAAGCTTCTTTGGCCACCCAGCAGCGTATGGTCCATTCTGTTTTATCCCTTTGTGCTATCAGCGCAAGTTCTTCCGGCTGGAATACCAGTTCGCTGAACCCTTCACTCTGAGGCTTTATCTCTTCTATATCTATTCCTGCGGGAGTATGATAACGTGCCATCGCCACAGCTATTTTTTCTTTATGGGCGATGGAGATCTGTATACCATGGGTCATCTCTCCATGCGGGAAAGGCTTACCAGCGTCGTCAGATCTTATTTCGAACTCTATAGGATAATATGCTTCCTGCTTTTGCTGCAGCAAAGCCCTCACAGCATCTTTTGCAGCTGCCCGGCTGATGATCTTCTCCTTTCTTTTGTTAGGCAGCAGGGAACGCAGAAAGGCTTTTTCGTCCTGGTTGAAATAGCGCTTCATGATAAAGTCCCACGATACTACGCGCTGGTAGTTATGCCTGAACAGGAAAATACCCGGTACTATTTCTTCTGACATCCTGTTATGCAACGGCGACATGGAAACGCGCCACAGGGCTTCGTCTATTTCCAGTCTCGCATTCTGCCAGCCGGTGATGATGGCCCATACCTGCTGGTCTCTTTTCAGGATGAAATTGGCGGTGGCAAATTCATCTGTCAGCTCTGTCAGCTCACAGGTGCATTCAAACACGCCCTGCTGGTTCTGCATGTCACCATAGAAAGCTACTTCCTGGATCTTAACAGGAAATGCGATCCTGTCTTTCGGCAGAGTGAGTTGCAGCCATAGCCCGAACAGCTGACCTGCATTATCCAATAGTGATCCTTTACCCATACTGCCGGTTATAATACCGGTAATGCCTTTATCTCCTACGGTCACTATTTCACGGATGCCCTGGTAGGCAGGGCCGTGAAACATATGTTCTTCGTAGATCTGTCCGGGTGTTCTGGTAATGGGTAATGGAGTGCCTGTACTGAGCCGTGAGTACGGAGGCTGACTGTATTGCTCTGCTACGGTCACCTTTGCATTGGCATACTTTTCCATGTTCATGGAAATGGTGTCCTGGTCCAGCCATTGGCCGGTGATGGTTTCCCGGAAAGGAGACGCTACATTCATCCACTGGAATACCTGTATCTGTGATATTTTCTGAACAATGCTGCCTGGTGCATTTTCCAGCGCTATATCTGCAAACATTTCAAAGATCATGGTCATCGGAATTACCGGGTCCATATCATCCGGGCAATGCCATCCCGGTTTCTGCCGCAGCAGTGCATGATCTATGAGATAAGGCGTGTTCTGTAAAGAGATGTCCAGCTGCCTGCTTACCGCTTTTCTTACGGGAGGAGCCAGTGTAGTGGCAGTGTTAGTATTGTTGAACAATGCAATGATCTCTTCCTGTATAGCCGTGATCTCGGCATAGTTTTCTCTGAAGGCCTGCAATACAGGAGAGGAATATGCCGGCTCCGGCTGTTGTACGGCGGCTGGCCTGATATGTTTGAACGCATCTATCTCTGCTACAAAAGGAGAGCCCAGTTGCAGCTTCATAGGTACTCCCTGTGCTGGCTTATTGATACCCAGGAAGGAGAGGTCTGTTTCTTTTCCTTCTACAAACAGTGCCGCCAGCACTCTTTGTAATTGTTCTATTCCACCTCTTGTAGGAAGGTTGGCAGCTATAGAGCTGTATGGTTTGCCTTTCAGCGTATCATCCACAAAACCTACCAGTCCTCCGGACCCTGCCTGCACAAATACCCGGACGCCTTCTTCATACAGTTTCTCTGTCAGCTCTCTGAAGCGCACAGGTTTTATCAGGTGGTCAACGCTCAGTTCCTTTATGGCTTCAAAGTCTTCAGGATAGGTGCTGAGTGTTGTGGCAGACCATAACGGGATCTTTGTTTTCCGGAAGTTCACCTTGCTGATGCCTGCCAGTAATATATCCAGCTTGCTGGCTACAAACGGAGAGTGGAAGCCGGACTGGAAAGGAAGCAGCTGGTGGAAGATCTGTTGTTTCTGGAGAATGGGTACCAGCTCATCTACTGCTTCAATGGTACCGCAGAGGATCACCTGTTGCGGACAGTTGTCCATCGACAGATAGATGTCTTTAATACCTTCCATCAGTGGGGCCAGTCGCTCATATCCACACCCTGCCACGAGGAACCGGGTGTTCTTCTGTTCAAAGGAGGAAGGGTTCAGCTCCTGGAGCAGGGTAAGTACAGATGCTTCTTCTGCAAGGCCGGAAGAGCGTCCTGCCAGCCATTCACCCAGGCTGTGGCCTGCGTTCATGTCCGGCTGTATACCCAGCTGTTTCAGGGCTGCGTCCATGATAAAGCTCTTTTCCAGCAGTTGTATGGCAGAGTCAAATACACCGTCTTTTGAAGCACTGGCCTCTGTTGTATGGGGAAGGTCAAAGTAGCGTGCCACGCTGTCAATCTCCCCGCCGGATAAGCCGTCCAGGCCAGGGAACAGGAATGCTATCCTGCCTCCTTTGCTTATAAGCGGCTCATTTGTAAACCAGATATCCTGTTTGTTGCGCCAGGAGGTATCTCTGTCCACTATTTTGATGGCCTTGCGTATACGTTCCGGAGTAGGGTCAAACAGGGCTATCCTGTAGTTGCCTTTTCCCGGGTCTGTTTCCTGTGCTTCCAGGGCTTTTATGAGAGATTGTTTATCCTTTCTTGCCAGCAGGAGGACAGCGTCTTTTTTAGCAGGCCCCATACCGTTGAATAGTGTTCTGGCAGGAGTGCTGTGAGCTTCAACTACCACATGAGCGTTGATGCCGCCAAATCCGAATGCGTTTACGCCTGCCCGTTTAGGTAATCCTGACTGGTCCCAGTCCTGTACTTCCCTTACGGGCTCAAAACGTGTATGCTGCATAGCTTCCAGTGGCGCGTCACAATGCAGGGTAGGAGGGAGTTTGTTGTAGAACAGCCCCAGTGCGGTTTTGATCAGTCCTGCAATACCGGCTGCCGGCATTGCGTGGCCTATCATTGATTTGATAGAGCCGATACCTGCTTTGGGCAGTTTTTTATCATTGCCGAATACCTGTGCCAGTGTTTCCAGTTCTGTTTTATCGCCCAGGGGGGTGCCGGTGCCGTGTGCTTCTATATATCCTACTTCGGTTATGTCGATACCTGCCTGCTGCCAGGCTTGTGTGATGGCGAGCGATTGTCCTTTTACGGAAGGGCTCATCACGCTGGTGCCGGCTCCGTCGCTCGATACGCCGGTGCCTTTGATCACGGCATATACCCGGTCGTTGTCTTTGAGGGCATCTTCCAGGCGCTTCAGCACTACAAATCCGCAGCCTTCTCCTATCAGCAGGCCATCTGCCTGCTGGTCAAACGGGCGGATCTGCTGGCGTCGGGACAGGGCGCCCAGCTGGTGGAAAATGCTCCAGAAAGGAGCGTTCTGCGATACATGTACGCCGCCGGCAATCACCATATTGGCGCGGCCGGTACTGAGTTCCTGTATAGCATGGTCTACCGCTATCAGAGAGCTGGCGCAGGCAGCATCTATTGTGTAGGCTGCCCCGCCCAGGTTCAGGCGGTTGGCCACCAGGGAGGCTACCAGGTTAGGTATCAGGCCCATAGCGGTATCAGGTCCGAAACGTCCCTTCTTCACCTGGAACTCCCTTTTTACTTTATCGAGATCTTCCTGTTGCAGATGAGGTAACAGGGATTGCAGCAGTCTTACTATCTGCTCTCCTGTTCTTACTATCTCAATGGCCCTGGTAGCGCCGGCGCCGGGGTAGTTGCCTTTCCCGATAATGATGGCGGTTTTGTCCAGTGCAAGGTTCTTCTCAAAAACTGATGCATCCTGTAATGCCTGTCTGGCCAGGGAAAGGGCCAGCAGCTGTTCAGGTTCTGTGCCTTCCACAGCAAGCGGAAGGATACCGAATTGTATAGGATCAAAAAGCGCAAATTCATCGATGAAACCACCTCTTTTACAGTAAAAGCGATCTACTGTATCCGGCTGCTGACCAAAAAATGTATCATCCAGCCGGTTGGCAGGTACGGGCTGTATGGCATCGGTCTTTTGTATGATGTTCTGCCAGAATGAGTGTATGTTGCCGGCGCCGGGAAAAATACCCGACATACCTATAATAGCTGTGTCAACCTGTGTCTTCATGTCAAAGCTTTAGATGTGTTTATTCTGCCATTATCAGTACCTGGCTTTCGTTACCGTATTTCAGCTCATTCACGAAGGTTTCTATACCGGCCTTCAGTGGTATAAGGGCAATGCCCCTGCGTTCATATTCTTTCTCCAATGAAGGAGATACCATGCCCGTGCCTTTCCACGGACCCCAGTTGATGGCAGTCACTTTCCCTTTAATGGTTTTATTAAGTTCCCAGGCATATCTGTCAAGTACGCTATTTGCCGCCGCATAATCGGTCTGGCCCCGGTTCCCGTATACAGATGCTACGCTGGAGAACAGGATCACGAACTGCGTGTCCTGCCGTAGTTGTTCGGCAAGGATCCTCAACGGGGTCACTTTAGTGGAGAAGACTCTTTCAAAGGAATCGGGCGTTTTCTGACGGAATAGCTTGTCTTCCAGCAATCCTGCACCGTGTACAACACCATCTATCCGTCCATGTGTCTGGTATATCTGAGAGATAAGGTTCTGTAACTGGTCCTCATTCCTGAGATCCAGGGCCTGGTAAGCTACCGTTGCCCCGTTTGCCGTCAGCGCCGAAATGGTGCTGAGTATCTGGTTGGCCTTGTGAATATCAGCCGCCCGTTTTTCTATATCTGCAGGCTTCTGCAGCTGTCCTTCTTTTATGAGTTGCTTTTTGATGTCTTCTTTGGTCTGAAACGCGGTGTAGTTATTCAGCCCGCCCTCCCTGGGATCGGCAGACCGGCCTACCAGTATATAGTGGCAGGGATAGTCTTTGGAGAAACGCACCATCAGCTCTGCCGTAATACCCTGGGCGCCGCCAAGCACCAGTATGACGGAATCTTTGTTAAGGTCTATCTGAGGCTTCTCTGCCGGAGCCAGTGTTTCCGGTATCAGGTCATATACATGCCTGCTGCCGTTGTGATAGATAATTTCAGAAGGAGCGTCAGGATAGAGGATCTCTTCCAGCAGGAGGGCAGGGATTTGCTCCGGTTGCCAGCTGTCCATAAGACTGATACTTCTGCATTTGGTATGGTCCCACTCTTTATCAAGGCTTTTCAGGAACCCGGGATATCCCTGCACATGACGCAGGTTTTTCGTATGTCCTGCAGAGATAGCGTACACCCATTTTACATGATCTGCGTCCAGTGTTTTAATGGCAGTGAAAGCAGAGATGATATCCGGGCGGAGAGGAGAAGCAGGCCTGTCAATGATGATCAGGCCTTTGTATCCTTCCAGCAGGGCGTCTGTGCTTACAATGTCAGCCTCAGCGCCCTGTGCCTCCAGCCGGGCTTTAATGCCTGCGGGGATCTCGCTGCCATCGTCCATAATGGCAAACCTTTCTCCGCTGATATTGGTTTTTGATGATGGATCAAATGGGGCAGGTACAAGGGCAAACCGTATCCTCGATAAAGATGTGGGAGCAGTTGCCGGTACTGTAACTGTCACAGATGTGGTGGTAGTGGTTTCTGCGGGGATATTACCTGAAATCCAGCTTACCAGTCCGTTCAGGGTTTTGATGCCTGCCAGTGCCTCTGCTTTTTCGTCTGACTGTGGCAGTCCGCCTATCTTTATTCTCAGCTCTCCCAGTATTTCCATGCGTTTGATGGAATCAATGCTCAGATCTGCTTCAAGGTCAAGATCAAGGCCCAGCATATCCTGCGGATAGCCTGTTTTTTCACTCACCGTCAGCAGGATGGTACTGCGTATGTCCTGTTCTGTCCAGCGTTTACTTTCCGGCGCTGCGGTTGCGGGATGTTCAATGGCATGCTGCAGGGAAACTCCACCGGTATCTGATGGCTGGTCTACATTGTTGGCTATCCATTCCAGTAGTCCCTTCAGGGTTTTAATGCCGGCCAGCTGTTCTACTACTGTTTCATCACTTTTACCGCTGGATTTGAAGCCGCCCATCTGTGTTCTCAGTTCTCCGATAATCTCCATACGCTTAATGGAATCTATGCTCAGGTCAGCTTCCATATCCATTTCCAGTCCCAGCATTTCGTGTGGGTATCCTGTTTTATCGCTCACCACTTCTATCAGTATCCGTTTCACATCACGCTGACCATTTCCGTTGCCGGCTGGTACTGCCGGTTGGGGAGTTTGCACCGGCGGTAGCTCTTTTTTAGTGACCGCAGGTGTTTCCGGTATTTCGACATGGCTGATAGTTCTGGGAGTATGGCCCAGGTAACCCAGTATGACATCGCGCTGGGCCTGGACCAGGTATTTCACGCTGTTCAGGTATTCCTGCACCATCTGTTCTGCATTACCGCCGGGTGCCGCAACAGTCCGTACTTCGGTATTTTTCAACCTTACGGGCTGTAATACCGGCATGGCGCCATGAGCAGGCAGTTTGCCGGTGGCCGGTACAGATAGTTGTCCGTTCACATACCAGATAGTGCTGCTCTTTTTGTATTGTGCAGGTGTATCCAGGTCCAGCTTACGGGCATCCCTGCCTGTAAACAGCTTTTCCAGGTCCACGCTTCTGCCGCTGCTGAGGTATTGTGCAATAGTATTGAGCAGGAAAGCAATGGCATGCTGGGTTTTATCTTCTGTATTTAACAGCAGGGTGTCTTTATCTGTAATGGCGCGTGTGAGGTTGGTAAGCACTTTGCCGGGGCCCGTCTCAATGAATACCCTGGCGCCGGCAGCATACATCTGTTCTACTTCTTCAGAGAAGAGTACCGGCTGTACCAGGTGTGCGGCCAGCCTTTCCCTGATGCCTTCAGCAGTGTCAGGGTACAACGCTGCCGTGGTATTAGACCATACGGGGATAGTGGGTTTGCCGAACGCTGTATCCTTAATGGCTGTTTTGTACAGAGTGGCAGAACGGGCAATCAGCGGACTGTGAAAAGCGCAGGCCACCTCCATTTGTTTGAAGGAAATGCGTTGCTCTTTCAGTTGCTCCATTACCTTTTCCATGTCTTTGGTGGCGCCGGCCAGCACCCATTGCTGTGGAGAGTTGTGGTTAACAGCATATACACCACTGCCGGGTTGGGTAAACGGCGCCAGCGTTTCGGCAGTGCCGTTCACTGCTACCATCACGCCCTTATCGTCTTCAATGGCGTTCATGATGGCCTGGGCCCTTTTCTCGCTAAGGGGCACCAGTTCTTCTTCTGCAAATACATTGGCAAAGCAGAGTGCGGGAAGCTCTCCGTAGCTATGTCCGGCTACCATGTCCGGTACAATTCCCAGGTCTTTTAAAAAGGATGCCAGTGCCAGGTCTACTATGCCCAGCGCCGGTTGGGTGATGCGGGTGTCTTTGAGGGTTTCCTTTTGTTTTTCAGCAGCTTCGGTATTGAAGGCGGCAGAAGGGAAGATCAGCTTTTCATAAGCAGGATATTTTTTCAGCAGCCTGCGCATAACAGGGAAGGCTACGAAAAGTTCCCGGGCCATATTTACCCGTTGGCTGCCCTGTCCTGAAAACAGGAAGGCCACCTTACCGGCTACGGGATGTATGGGGTAGATCTCTTTTGATGTAGCGCCGGACAGGGCCAGATCTGTTTTCATGATCAGGTCTTCACGGCTGCCTGCCACTATGCTTAAACGCACAGGCGCATCGCTATAACTGGCAAGGCTGTATGCAATATCTTTCAGGGCAATGTTGTCATTGTAGTCCAGCAGGTCCCTCACAGACTGTAGTAGCCGGCGTACATCGCTGTCCTGTTCTCCGCGAAATACAAACAGCTCTGCCGGCCAGTTTTTGAGAACAGGGGTGTCTTCAGTCAGATTGCCATCGTTGGCAATCACCGCATGGAAGTTGGTGCCGCCAAACCCGAAAGCGCTCACGCCTGCCAGCCTGTTATCATCCAGCCATATGCCTGCTTCTTTATTGAAGAGGAAGGGGCTGGTATTTTCATTATAAAAACTGTTGGGCGCCTGTATATGCAGGGTAGGGGGCTTAACGCCATGATAAACAGAGAGTGCGGCTTTGATCAGTCCTGCAAGGCCTGCGGCGCATTTGGTATGGCCTATCTGGGTCTTGACAGATCCCAGGTGTGTTTGTCCGGCTATGGCGCCTGATTGTATCAGCATATCTGTCAGTGCGCTCAGTTCTGTTTTATCGCCCACCACGGTGCCGGTGCCATGTGCTTCTACCAGTCCTACGGCAGAAGGTGAGATACCGCTTTGTTCATACGCTCTTTCCAGTGCTTTTATCTGTCCGGCTTTGCGGGGAGCGGTAAGGCCCAGGCTTTTACCGTCGCTGGAGCCGCCAACACCTTTTATCACCGCGTAGATCTTATCTCCGTCGCGTTTCGCGTCAGTATAGCGTTTCAGCACTACCATGGCTACGCCTTCTCCCAGGGCAATACCGTCAGCCCCGGAGTCGAAGGTCATGCAACGTCCTTTTCTTGACAGGGCATGTGTGCTGGAAAACATCAGGTAATCGTTGATACCGTTGTGCAGGTCTGCTGCGCCGGCCAGCACCATCTCTGATTTACCCAGTATCAGTTCCTGGCAGGCCAGGTCTATGGCTGCAAGGGAGGAGGCGCAGGCGGCATCTACAGTATAGTTCCTGCCGCCCAGGTTCAGGCGGTTGGTGATACGGCCGGAAATGACATTGGCCAGCACGCCGGGAAAAGAATCTTCCGTGAGCTTAGGCAGTACTTCATCCAGTTCTGCAGGTATCTCTCCCAGGTACTGCCGGTAAAGGGACCTGAAGCCGTAGTTATTGGCCAGGTCATTACCTCCCTCAGCGCCTATGATCACAGATACATCTTCCGCATTGTAGTCTGTGCCCCCGTAACCGGCATTGTCCAGCGCCTGTTTGGCTACCAGTAAGGCCAGTAACTGGGTGGGGTCAATAGCAGCGAGCGACTGTGGAGGTATGCCGAATGCTACCGGGTCAAAATCTATACGCGGAATGAAGCCACCCCATTTGGAAGGTGTTTTATCCCCGTCATTGGAATTGCCGTCATAATACAGCTCTTTATTCCAGCGTTCGTCAGGAACTTCCGTAACACAATCTTTTCCTGCAAGTATATTGCTCCAGAACTCTTCTATATTTTTTGCACCGGGGTAGATGCAGGCCATACCAATGATGGCAACATCCAGCGCTTTGTCTGACAGCTGAACCGCCTCCGGCATTATAGCCTGCTGAATAAGTGTGAAATTATTTACCGCTACATCTTTATGTAATGCCACCATGGTAACAGCTTCGTTTCTCATGGCCGCTACCTGGCCTATCATGTACATACCTTCCTGCAGCTGCTGGAGAGTGTCTATCTGCACAAGGCCTTTGTCTGTCCGCTCTACGCCTTTGGCGGCTATCCTTAACCTGCCTACGTTCAGTGCTTCCAGCTGTGCCCAGATATCTTTTTTGTCAACATTGGCTGCCGCAAGCCTTTCTTTTTCCTTAATAAAATAATCTGTAAAAGGAGAATAGAGGCAGCGGGTTTCATGGCCGGGGGCTGTTTCCAGTAATACTGTGCCTTTGTGAAGAATGGCCTGGTCCTGGAATTGCTGAAGTATAGCGCCTGTTTCTACGGCTTCACGGGTATAGATATATGCAGTACCCATCAGTACCCCGATCTTTGCGCCTCTTGCTGAGAGGGAGGCAGTCATGACTGCAATAAAAGCGGCGGACAACGCATCATGGATGCCGCCTGCAAAGAAGATGTTCAGTTGTTCCACCTGTTCTTCCTGCAGGAGCCTTTCCACCTGTTTTTCCCATAATACGAGGCTTGACAGAGGGCCCACATGCCCGCCGCATTCTCTTCCTTCAAATACAAACCGCCTGGCGCCTTCTTTCAGGAACATGTCCAGCAGGGAAGCAGAAGGAACATGCAGGAAGGATTTGATACCCATCTGTTCCAGTTCTTTTGCCTGTGAAGGACGGCCTCCTGCTATCAGCACTAATGGCGGTTTAGCTTCTTTTATATAAGAGATCTGCTCATCCCGCAGTTCCTGCGGGGCAAAGCCCAGTATGCCTACGCCCCAGGGTCTGGAGCCGGCCAGCGCCTTGGTATCGCTGATCAGTTGTTGTGCTGTTGTGCCTTTCAGCAGGGATAATGCTACAAATGGCAAGGCTCCTGCTTCTGCTACTGCTGCGGCAAATGCAGGTACATCGCTTACACGGGTCATGGGCCCCTGGGCAATAGGATAGGTGATGTTCAATTCTTTTGCCAGCGGGTTGTCCGGGCTGATCACGTTCAGGGTTTTAGCCTGCTGGAGATGGCCGCGAATAGCTTCCTGTATGCCTGTTACCAGCCGGTCCAGTTTCCTGTACCGTTTTACCAGGTCTGTAGAAATAGCGATGTCCTGTCCAAGCGGAAGGTATCCTTTATCCAGGTCTGCAATGCCCAGGTAAGGTTCAAGATCTTTCAGTGTGGCCGTTTCCGGTAGCGCGGGAGAATTGGGTCGTACCAGTACCCTGTAATTATCTATGACACGGGTTTCATTACCATTCAGTTTGCTGCATACATTTTTAATGTCTGCCGGGGCTTTACATTCAGGAAAAAGCAGCAGCTGGCTATCCAGCACTATGCCGCTGGCGCCGGTAGCTATCAGCGCGGCGCTGGTATGTATACCTGCGCCTCCCTGTACCCATACAGGAATATCCGGAAAAGCTTTTATAGCCTGCTGGAACAGGATGAAGGAAGATTCAGCGCCTACTTTACCTGCACTTTCATTTCCTTTAACAATGATCCCGTCTGCCTTTGCTTTCTTTGCGATCTGTGCTTCACTGAGATCATGTACCTGGTAAAATAACTTTACATTTTTAGGCTTGCTGATAGTGATGCCAACGGGTGCTATAATAAGTGAGACTTGCTTAGGTAAACTGATATCAGCCATGGATGATGTTCCTATACAAACTCCAAAGGGCTGTTCATTCTTACTGCATAGGTCTTTGAGGGCCTGGGTGGCAAGGCTTTCGTTACGGCCCAGGTGAAGTACGGGGAATGCCTTTGCTTTTGCTAAAGCCAGCGCCAGCATAACGTCGGGTCTTTCTAATGGGGTGATCCCAATAATTGCAGGTCTTTCCATAATTTTTTTTTGGTAGGTGACAGGGCATACCTTTCCCATCTCACGATCCGGGGATCATGCGGGTGACAATACCGCTGAATAAAATCTGATTATAACTGACGATTCCGGGTAGCGCTTCGAATGACGTCTGGACAAAGCACTTCCATCCTGTTTTACGAACTGGGAAATTTCATACCGCGGATTTAATAAAGGCTAAACGACCGATTCTCTCACATGACCAACACAGTATGCTGTGTTGATATACCTATCACTGTTCATTATAAAAGGTTAAATACGCTTTCGCATAGCAGCAGCCAGATTTATATCACTTTTGACAGTGAATAATGATTATGTAATCCGGAAAACAGCACAAGCGGGATTTCTCCTCTGGATTTTTTCGCGTTGCGGGTTATAGGTTTCATACTAATTTTTAAAATGAATATGGTGACTAGGTTATTTGAGCAAAATTCTAATGAGTAAACTCTCAATGGCTAAATCTTAAAGGTCTGTTAAAACTAAAGAAATTATCTCAATTAAAGAAGGAGAAGATGCAAATAAATGGGCTGGAGTAACGGAATGATAATATTATAAATAATTCGATTGTATGAAGCTGCAGCAAAAAAAAAATAAGTGGAATACAATGAGATGGCTCACGTATTCCACTTATTTTTCGTGTTTATGGTGCTGTTTAATTGTCGGCAGACATTTTTCCCACTACCTTATAACCCCGTGAATTATCGGAGTTGATCACTTCCTGATAATACATGCCGTCCGGAGAAACATACAGTTGCTGCCCGTTGATTTCTACACCGCGGCTGCCCTCGGGTAAAGTTGCCATTACATCTCCCTGCACTGGTGCGGCATTGTCCTGCTGATTGCCGTTATTATTGTTATTGTTTTCATCTGTTTCCAGCTGACCATCTTTACCAACTACCACATACTTCCTTACATTATTCTGCATTACTTCCTGGTAGAGGGTGCCATTCTTTTCATAATAAGTGTTGCCGTTTATCTCTACTTGTTTTGAGCCATTTGGCAATTTAGGGATCACTACTCCCATAGGAGGGTCTACTACCTGGTACTGTTCGGAAGAAGAGGATGATGAAGAGCCCGCATATGGCTGATAGAAGAAGCCATCATAATAATAGTAAGGCCCCCAGGCTGTATTAAATGTAAGGAAGCCATAAGGCAGTACTCCTACACGGAAACCAATGGGCGGGCCATAATAGTGATAGTAAGGTCTGTAATAATAGTAAGGTCTTGGTGCGTAATGATAATATCCGCCATAGAAGCCAGGGCCTCCTATTCCTATCCCTACAGATACACGTGTGCGTCCTCCTCCTCTGTAGAAACCTCCTCGGTGTTGTGCATCGGCGCTGCTAGCTGTTGCCATGCTTACCAGGACCATAAGCGAGAACAACAGATATATTTTGTTTTTCATTTGTTGAGTGTTTTACACCTGCTCGTTGCAGTTTCTGATAATTAGATCATTATCTAACGCTAAGGTTTAAGAATTAGTCTATTTTAACAATTCCTGTACCAATTGTCAGAAGGGCTGATGGATAGAGAGTTAGCGTGGATGGGCCTGTTAATAAAGCTGGTTGCGCAGAATACGCCTGATCATCTGAATGGTGGTCCGGCTGATCTGGCCTTTGTATTTTTCGAGAATGGCTGTTTCACTTACGCCGGAGCCGAGGTCATTGACCACCAGGAGCCATTTACTAAGGAATTCGGAATTAGGGGTACGGTATTTCAGGAGGCGGCGTACGGTTTCTATTACGGCTTTGCTTACCTGTCCTTCATTCAGTTCAAATATTTCATCGGTGTTCAATCCCAGTTCTATATCCTGGGCCACGCGGGAATAATCCTGCAGGTATTTCTCATTCGCTTCCATGACCTGCAGCAGGGGATTGTCACTGTAGCGGATCACGGCATATTTCCTGGCCTGTTTGTGCAGTTCTGTCAAAGCATAGTTGCGGGCAATATTATCGCAGATCACCAGGTCGTCTTTACCCAGTTCAAACCATTCTCCTTTTACGCGTTTATGCTGGAAAACAATGTGCAGGCATTCCTCCAGTTCTGTCATGTTAGCGGAGGCATACTGCCTGATAACCCTGAACATAACGGGCAGGTGGGTATGATAGGAAGATAACCGCTTCTGAAGATCCTGGGTCTTCCCGATCTTATAGAGGTTCTTCCCTGTATTGATAATGTATACACACTTGCCAGTCAGTACCTGCTCCATGGGCTTGGTAATTAGAAAACGATTATCCGGGTTTAAAAACAAATCTATTGAAAATTTTATTGATGGCTGGTATCAGCAGGCAGAATAAAATAAAAAGCCGCCGGGAAATTATTTTTTGCACTATTGAAAATCAGTTCATTAATAACTTTTGGTTTTATTATGCGGCTCACCGCAATAATATAAATGTTGTAATAGTATTCGTAATATCATGTATTTCAATCAGTTATATTGTTTGTTTGACTTTTCTTCCTACATTGCACCTGTATACAACCCCGGGGAATAAATAAGTTTAAAACCACTAACACAATGGAACATTCAGGCATTATAGATATCAAAAATAATATGCTTCCCAATTACAGTGGATTGCTTTCTGCTGATAAACAATATATTTTCTGGAATCAGAAAAGATTCTCCAGGGACAAGCCCGGAGCGCGTTTTTATTTCATAAACCGCTGGAAAGGGGAAGCGCTGCGTGTAGTATTGAGTGAGGAGAAAGTATCAGGGAAGTATGATAAGGGTTCTGACATTTGGAGGTTCCATTACAATAACCAGGTACACAGTTCTTCCATAGGACCGGATTTTGTACGTCTGGATATACTTGAACGCAGGCGGGTGCCAGAAGAGTGGAAATGGCAGGCCCCGCTGGGCCGCAGCCAGCGGGCAGATATATGGAAGCCTGGTATCAAACCGGACAATAAGCGCATACTGAGAACAGATGATCTCATGAAGATATTCAATAACGGGCAGGGGCATGATGAACTGAAATATTGCAGGATGTTGTTACAGGAAAAGCTATCTCCCGGAGAGGGGAATTTTTCAGAGAAGAAAACCAGCTTGTTAAGCAACATCAGTTTCCAGGATGCACAGCGTAAAGTGCTTATGGCAATTAAAACCAAGCCATTCCTGATACTTGCAGGTGTAAGTGGAACAGGCAAGTCCCGGCTTGTCAGAACACTGGCTTACCGGACCTGTACGGAGAAAAGCCTGCGATATAAACACTGCCCCGGCAATTTTGAGTTGCTGAAAGTAAAATCCAACTGGCATGATTCAACTGAACTGTTAGGGCATCCTACACAGTTAGGAGGAATATTAAAATATGTGTCATCTGCTTTCATCCGTTTCCTGATAAAGGCATGGAAATATAAAGACGTTCCTTTCTTCCTATGCCTGGATGAAATGAATCTGGCCCCTGTGGAAAGATACTTTGCGGAATATCTGAGCCTGCTTGAAACCCGCAGGTATGATAATGACAGCATGAACTCTGATGCCTTTATCAGCAAAGAAGACATACGTCGTTATGCTGAAGCGGACAATGCTTTCTGGTCACAGCTGGAGCTTGATACAGATCCAGTATTACGCCGGCAGTTCCTGAAGTATGGCATCACACTCCCGCCAAATCTTATAGTAATAGGTACGGTAAACATGGACGAAACCACCCATACATTCAGCAGGAAAGTGCTGGACAGGGCAATGACCATTGAAATGGATATTGTGGATATGGAAGACGGGCTGCTTGAATATTCTCAAAGCTGGGAGTATCCTTCAGAATTTATTGCTCCGGGCTTTTTACTGGACCGTTTACCTGGCGGATATGATGCTTATCACAAAAATGTTACTGTGGGAAAACGGATCATCGATGAGTTAAAAGCTATTAATGAAGTACTGGAGCATTCTCCTTTCAGGATAGCGTATCGTGTAAGAGATGAAATACTGGCATATTGCGCCTATAACGCGGAAATTGCCGGCAGCAGTGAACAACATGGGGATTGGCTGAACACATGCCTGGACGAGATGCTTCTGATGAAGATACTATCGCGTATAGAAGGCAGCGAAGCAAAGTGCGGAGAGATCATAAAGAAGCTAATGCAGAAAGTTTATAACAAATTTCCCGGGAGTTATGGTAAACTGGAGAAAATGCAATGGCGGCTGAATAACTGGGGATATACTTCATATTGGCAATCATGAAAATACTAGGAATAAAGCACCGTGATTTCAAATTGCATGTATCTATATTCCGCCCTTCCCAGGACGATGAAACATTTGAAAGAACGTTCCGGACAGCAAAGAAGAATCACAGCCGTATAAATTTTACAACAACATATGAACTGACCGGGCCTGTGCAACAGTTTGACATCTGGCACCCGGACCAGCCGGGTTTGCAGGCAGGGCATCTGAATACGCCGGCGCTGCCTCTTTTCTTCGAAGACAGGTATTATAAATTTGTTATTGAGTTTGCTGAAGATATTGTTGAACCAATCATTTATTCCCGGTCTAAAGAAATTAAACAATCATTTACTCTTACCGTAACAGATGAAGAAAAGTATTTTCTTTCAGGTACACTTTTCTTCAATAATGACATTGGAACTTTTGACCTGGCATTATCTTACCGCAGAGGTACTGTTCAGCAAACAGCAATATTCAGGTTCGATGTATTCCCGGTAAAGCTGGATTTTAAAACGGATTTCCCCATAATAGTAAAAGGGATAGAAAAAGGTTATCCAAGGCTGGTATTAGACTATTTAAGGAGAACTTCTGTGCCTTTTGACAGCCTTTCCGGGCAGACCGACGATTTTTTGTGGTGGATAATATTCGGGAATATATATACCCGGTTATTGCAGAACCTGAGAGCTATCCTGGCAGACCCGTATAAGAGCATGGCTTCTGTTTACCTGTACCAGCAGCAGGAAGGGGCCTGGAGCGGAGATACGCTGATAGCTGAAAGGGCTATCAGGTATGAAGGAGAACCAGCTAAATTCCTGCCTGTCCAGGTATTTAAAGCAACAGAAGATAATAAAGAGAGCAGGCTGGTCAAACATATACTGGAAGATATTTCCTGCAAATTTGAGCCGATCTATAACGCTGTCAGGAAAGATATTGCAGGTAAAAGAATGACAGTTGAATTTAAAGCACAGCTGGATTTTGTAAGCCGGGTACTGTCTGAGATGCGGCATCACCCATTCTTCCGGCAGGTGGGAGAATTTAATGAGTTAGCGCAGCTTTCCTCCGTGATAGCAGAACGTTCTGCATATGCAGACCTGGTAAGAGAGTGGACGTATTTAAAAAAAGCATATAGCCTCTTTGAAGGTATTTTCCGCATGGAGCTGCGTGACATCAGCTATTTGTACAGGATCTGGTGTTTCTTCCGGATAGAGAGAATATTGAGAATATGCCTTGGCGCTCCTGTCAGGATCGAAAAGGTGCCTGAACTGTTTTCTGTGCAACTGAAAGAAAGGCAATGCAGGGAAATGAATGCAGGAGTTGTTTTTAAAGCGAAGAATGGAAACATAGTTGAATTGTTTCATGAGCTAAGTTATGATCTGAGAAAAAGAAGAAAGGAAGATGCCCTGATCATAACGCCTGATATTGTGCTCCGGATAAGAAGGGCGGATTGCCCGCGGAAAATAGCATATACCTCGATCTTTAACGCCAGCTATCAGTACGCAGCATCTGCAAACCTGAAGGAAGCACCTGATGAGCCGTGGCTGGAAGACCTTAAAAATATGAGTTATCTCAGGGATAAGATCTATTCCGGAGAACATCCGGGAAAGCAGGCTCCCGCTCTCAGAAAAGACTGGATGGGCGCCTATGTATTCTATCCGGGCAAAGGTACGAAGGAGCAACTGCGGCAAAAACTTGAATATGCGTGGGAAACAACCAACACAGGCGGATTAGCGCTCCGCCCGGGAGATGAAGATGGAGAAATGGCGTTGCGCTACTATATTGAACATCAATTACAAAAAGCGGATGATGTGATTGATGATATGCTGGTTGCACACGGAGAGAAGCTGCAACCTGGTGAAGGGGTTGTATTTATTGCATTCATTGGAGCCACGGATACTGCTATGATCAACTACCTGCTGAATGGAGAGGCGGAGCAGTTCGTGTATAAGGATTTTATTCAGCATATCGGGGATGGCGCTGTCCGTTATTTTGCCCCATATATAGAAGGGCAGGGTATTTCCTGCTTTTATGAGATATCCGGACATTACTGGAAGTCACGGAAAGAAGCCTTTGCTCCGGATCATCCGTTGTTTGAGAACAATACACGGAAATGTATGGTGCTGAAACTGGAACGCAAGGAAATATTGAACGGATGTTATAAGGTGAAGGGACGTATTAACAACAAGCGCTTCACTACATTGAAGCACCTTTTGAATCCTAAAGACGAGCATATTATTACCATTCCGGAACAACGCATAGCCCCGAAATGAATCTTATCTTAGTTGCATGAAATACAACATCCTCGGCAAATCAACCCTCAAGGTAAGCGAGATCAGCTTTGGCTGCATGTCTTTAGGTACAGACAGCACTGCTAACGCACAGCTTATTCATCGTGCGCTGGAGCTGGGCATCAACTTTTTTGACACGGCAGATCTTTACCAGCAGGGAGAAAATGAAAAGCAGCTGGGAAACGCTTTGAAAGGAAAACGTGCTGAAGCGTTGATCGCCACTAAAGCCGGCAACCAGTGGAACAGTGATGGCAGCTGGAACTGGAACCCACGCCCGGAGTATCTCAGGAAAGCGCTGGAAGACAGTCTCAGGAGGCTGCAAACTGATTATATAGATCTGTACCAGTTGCATGGCGGTACCCTGGAAGATCCTATAGACGATATCATTGCGTTGTTTGAGGAATTGAAGCAGCAGGGCAAGATCCGTTACTATGGGATTTCCAGTATCAGGCCCAATGTGATCAGGGAATATGTAGCCCGCTCCGGTATTGTAAGTGTGATGATGCAGTACAGCCTGGTGGACAGGCGTCCGGAAGAATCCTGTTTCCCGTTATTACAGGAGCATAATATCAGTGTGCTGGCAAGGGGAGGAATTGCAAAAGGAATGCTGGCAGGGAAGGAGCCTGCAGCATTTCTCAGTTATGCTGCAGAAGAAGTGGCAAGGGCGGCAGCAGCGGTGAAAGCTTTATCAGGGAAAGACCGGTCAGCCTCCCAGACGGCTTTACGTTTCGTACTTGCTCCGCCGGTAGTGGCTTCTGCTGTAACCGGTATAAGAACACCGGCGCAATTAGAAGAAGCAGCCGCAGTATCTGATACTCCACTGCTTACGGCAGGAGAAATAAGTTCATTGGGAAATGTGCTGAAAGCAAATAAATATGATCAGCACCGTTAAAAGCCGGCCATCAGCCATCTCCCTCAAAAAATTATCTCAGGCAATCTCTTTACTTCTTCTTAGAAGCCGGCCGCAGGTCACAGCCCTGCAAAAAATATTTCAGGTAAGCTCTTTATTTCTCTCTTAAGAACCGGAGAAATCTTTTTTAAATCTTCTTAAAAAGCCGGCCGCAGGCCTCTCCCTCAAAAAGAAATGCTTTTGCCGAAGGCAAAAGCATTTCTTTTTGAGCAGTTCTCTACTACCTATTTCTTCATACGTATACGATAATCCACCATCCCGTTAAATTTCGGAGATACGATGGACGTTGGCATTGACGCACGTTGCGTACTGCTGCCCTGTGTAGCTAGACGCTCACTGGCAGCTGTGCGGGCAAAGCTACCGGTACTGATATAGTTGAGTATCTGGTCAAGATGATCATCGTTGGTATTACCCCAGGGTACATTAATATAATCAGATGCTGTCTGGTCAGGGGTAATACCGGTGTAATATCCGCCGGAGTGATTGGCATTCTCAGTGGCAAAGTTGATGGCATAAAGGTCAGCCAGGTATTTTTCCTGGTGGTTGCTGTCATATTCAGAAATGGTGAAGGTGATGAAACCTACGGGTTTACCGTAAGTGGTGCTACCCACCAGCTTCACGTTCATGTAAGGCTTCAGATTGTTCAGCGTCAGTTCACTGGCGGATGCCGTACTGCCGGAAGTGATGAAGAAAACATTGCTGAGCGACAGGCCTCCTGTTGCGGAAGGGAAGTTTACGCTGGCCTCCAGCCCTACATCGTTGAGATTGGCGGTAAGTTTATCATTGTAGAGGTAGTAATACATTGGTTTACCGGCAGCGGAAGCTGGTGCAATAGCACTATCCAGGTATTCTGCCGTAGTAACGGAACCACCACCGTTATACCGCAGATCTACTATCAGGTTAGTGATCCCGGCCGATTTAAATTTGCTGAACAGGGCATCCAGCGTTGTTTTTGTCAGCGTGGCCGCACCTTTTGAGTTGTATGGGCTGGTGAAGGTATAGAATACAAAGTAACCAACCTTCTGCCCGTTTACTGTATAGGTGGTGTCAAACAATACCGGGTTGATATTATACGATCCTGACTGAAGCGAATAAGTAGCGGACGCATTGGTGCGTGCTTTGGTCACTTTCAGCGTTACGGAAGAAGAGTTATAGATGGCATTGATCACTTTGGTGGTCTTGGTGCCGGAAGAGCCATCGTATGAAATAGCGGTATCTCCGTTAATAGCCGTGATCTGGTCTCCGCGGGTCAGTCCCTGTACGCCGGCAGGAGAGTTTTTATCTGCATAAAGGATATACAGGTAGGTCTTGCTGCCATCAGAAGCGTAGCTTACTTCCATTCCGAAGTTGCCTGTTGCACTTATTTTGCCGCCAAATTCAGATACCCCGTCCTGCAGGGAGCTGGAAAGGGAACTATCACGGTCCAGGAAGCTGTAACGGTCAAGTACTGTGCTGCCTGTACCGGTAGAATAGCCTTTCATGGTTTCCAGGAGGGCATCGGCAGTAGAATAGGTACTGCTGGACGGGTCAAGCACCGGTACCTGGCTGTACCAGTAATAGGTGGGAAGATCTGTTGTTTTGTCCCTGCCACCATCTACATAGGTCACCTGCATAGTGCGGTACATGAGGTATTTCAGGGAATCTTCATCGGAAGTGAGGGTATTTGACGTCGTTGTGGTATTGTCGGCCTTCTTGCTATCCTTTTTGCATGCAGAAAATACGCTGCTGCAGAGTGCGCCTATTACTGCCACTTTGACTACGAACGTAAATTGTTTATTCATAATATCGGGTTTAGAGATGATGATCTTTAAAGTAACGGCAGATGAAACGCAGGTGGTACATTTTAAAATACAAACCTGCTTTTTGTCTGTTAAATGACTGAAATAACCGATCGGGTGTAACGTACAGGGCACACCGTTCTGTTTGACTACGAAAGCAGGGGTAAAGTTTAGTCGGTCTTTAACATATTGTATTTTTTTATAAGGGAATATACCTCATAAATCCGGTTTAGCTAAAACAATTTAGCCTGACTGCTGTCATACTTTTCACCATTTATAAAATAAACCGGTATCTTTCGTCTGAAAAGCTATTTTTACGATCTTATTACGCTAAAATTCCATATAGTCTCAACATGAAGAAAGTATTTTTCTCCGCCCTCATGCTGGCATCCTGCTGGGTGAAGGCGCAAACTGTGAACAGCGTCACAGATCCGGTAGAATGGGTAAACCCGCTCATGGGTACAGATTCAAAGGTTTCTTTGTCTACCGGCAATACCTATCCTGCTATAGCCACCCCCTGGGGTATGAATTTCTGGATGCCGCAAACCGGCAAGATGGGAGATGGCTGGGCTTATACCTATCATGCCGATAAGCTGCGTGGTTTTAAACAGACCCATCAGCCCAGTCCGTGGATCAATGATTATGGCCAGTTTGCTATTATGCCTGTAACCGGTAAGGTGAAATTCAAGGAAGATGACAGGGCCAGCTGGTTCTCTCACAAAGCAGAGATCTCCAAACCTTATTATTACAGTGTTTACCTGGCGGATCATGACGTGACCACTGAGATCACGCCTACAGAAAGGGCAGCGGCTATCCGTTTTACCTTCCCTAAGACTGACAGCGCATTTGTGGTGATAGACGCCCTGGACAAAGGCTCTTATATTAAAGTATTGCCGGCGGAGCGTAAGATAGTAGGTTATACCACCAAAAACAGCGGCGGCGTACCTGCTAACTTCAAAAACTACTTTGTACTTACTTTCGATAAGCCTTTTACTTATGTGGCTACCTGGAAGAACGGTCAGCTGACAAAAGACCAGGCGGAAGCCCAGGAGAATCATGTAGGCGCTGTGATAGGCTTTGCTACTATCAAAGGTGAAAAAGTGAATGTAAAAGTAGCTTCTTCCTTTATAAGCCCTGAGCAGGCTGCACTGAACCTGGAAAAGGAGATAGGCGGCAGCAGTTTTGATGTGGTGAAAGGAAAGGCAAAAGCTGAGTGGAATAAGGAACTGAGCCGTATTAAAGTGGAAGGCGGTACTTCTGAACAGGTAAGGACCTTTTATTCCTGCCTGTACCGTACCATGCTGTTCCCCCGCAAGTTCTATGAATATGATGCGCAGGGCAAAGTAGTGCATTACAGCCCTTACAACGGCCAGGTACTGCCGGGTTACATGTTTACGGACAATGGTTTCTGGGATACTTTCCGCGCTACCTTTCCCTTCTTTAACCTGATGTATCCTTCTATGAACGCGCATATCATGGAGGGGCTGGTAAATGCTTATAAAGAAAGCGGCTGGTTGCCTGAGTGGGCCAGTCCCGGTCACCGTGATTGTATGATAGGTTCCAATTCGGCTTCCATTATAGCAGATGCTTACCTGAAGGGTGTAACCGGTTTTGACATTAAGACTGCTTATGAGGCTATTCTCAAAAATGCAGATAATGAAGGTCCGCTTACATCTGTAGGGCGTAAAGGAGTTAAATATTACAACGAGCTGGGTTATGTGCCTTATGATGTGGACATCCGTGAGAATACAGCGCGTACGCTGGAATACAGCTATGATGACTTCACCATTTATCAGCTGGCTAAAGCGCTGAAGCGTCCGGCCGCTGAAATAGAACGTTTTGCAAAACAGGCGCGCAACTATCGTAATGTATTTGATGCTGAGACCAAACTCATGCGGGGTAAGAACAAAGACGGTAAGTTCCAGTCGCCCTTCAATCCTTACAAATGGGGTGATGCCTTCACAGAAGGTAACAGCTGGCATTATACCTGGTCTGTTTTCCATGACATTCAGGGCCTGATCAACCTGATGGGTGGCAAGCAGCAGTTTACAGGGATGCTGGATTCTGTATTCTCTATGGCGCCTGATTTTGATGACAGTTACTATGGTGGCACTATCCATGAGATCCGCGAAATGCAGATCATGAACATGGGGCAGTATGCGCATGGTAATCAGCCTATTCAGCATATGATCTACCTGTATAATTATGCAGGGCAGCCATGGAAGACCCAGTACTGGCTGAGGGAAGTAATGAACCGTCTTTATTCTGCAACGCCTGATGGTTACTGTGGTGATGAAGATAACGGGCAGACCTCTGCATGGTATGTATTTACAGCAATGGGCTTCTATCCTGTTTGTCCGGGTACACAGCAGTATGTAATAGGAGCGCCATTATTCAAAAAGACCACAGTTACATTGGAAAACGGCAAACAGCTGGTAATCTCTGCTCCGGCTAACAGCGAAACCAACCGTTATGTTAAAGCGGTGAAAGTGAACGGGCAGCCGTATACCAACAACTGGTTCGGGCATAATGAGCTGCTGAAAGGCGGCACTGTTACTTTTGATATGGATGCTGTTCCCAATAAGAACAGGGGTACTGCCGATAAAGATGTGCCTTACTCTCTTTCCCAGGAGCTTAAATAATTTATTCTTTTTTAGCTTGACTTAAAACGCTTTTGCCTGATGGCAAAAGCGTTTTTTTTTGAAACCGGATAATCATTAACTTAAGATAATGAAACAGATACCACGCTGGCTTTTCTGGATGATAGCCGTTACCGTTTGCAGCTGTGCTCCCAAACCCTATGCGGCAACCAATAAGGTGTACCGCAGGCAGGCAAAGCAATATGCTGAAGTAATTAAACAGACCCCGGCGCCTGTGCCAGTGGCAGGAATACCTGCTGTTACTTCATGGATAGGTACTACCAATTTCAATATGCGCAAGCCTAACTATGTTATCATTCATCATACGGCGCAGGGAAGCTGCGATACTACATTCCGTACGTTCACCCTGCCACGTACACAGGTCAGCGCGCATTACGTGATCTGCAGTGACGGAGCTATCAATCACATGCTGAATGACTACCTGAGGGCATGGCACGCAGGTGTGTCCAAATGGGGAAATGTGACGGACATGAACTCTGTTTCAATAGGTATTGAACTGGATAATAACGGACTGACGCCTTTCCAGCCTCAACAGATCAATAGCCTGCTGGTATTGCTGGATTCGCTGAAACACCGTTACAATATTCCTGCTGCCAACTTTATTGGCCATGCTGATATTGCGCCTGTACGTAAGGTAGATCCCAGCGCCTACTTTCCCTGGCAGCAGCTGGCGGAGAAAGGTTTCGGGCTCTGGTTCAAGGATACAGCTGCTATTATACTACCTCCTGATTTTAACAGCAAACAGGCGCTACGGCTGGTAGGATATGATACAAGGGATAGCGCTGCTGCTATCAGGGCATTCAAAAGACATTTCATTCCTGCCGATTCCACTACCGGTATTGACCTGGATGAAGGGGAGAAGAAGATACTTTTCAGTCTTATGCAACAGAGTGAATAATCAATCATCAACGTTATGAAAAATCTGTTTTTTTGTCTGCTCATTTTATGGACCATACCGGCAGCTGCACAGAAAGGCGACTGGTATACGTATAGCACCGGGAAGGCGTCTGTATGTCACATTAAGATAGATGATGAGGAACTGGTGGTAGAAAGAATGGACCCTGCTTTCCGGCAGCTGAAGCTTGCAGGAGCTGCAGGGAAGACAGAAGTGGCAGAGAAAATTGAAGTGAAACGGATCAACGCTAATGGCAGGAGTTATTTCATTCACCTGTCGTTCGATAACCTGTATTTCTGTACCACATTCAAATACTTTAAAAAAGAGGATTCATTGCAGATGTATTGTGCAGATGGAATAGATGATGGTTATCAAACCATGCAGGATGTTATGGCTGCCATAAAAAAAGATACCGGCACCCATTTCAGCATTACGCTTTACCGTAAAGAGAGGTTGGATGAACAGAAAAGAAAGCAGCCTATCACTAAAGTAACAGAGGAAGAGTTCAGTGCGGGGCTGCAGGGTTTTACCAGCCGCATGGACCAGTTCTGGCAGTATAGGGGGTATGGACGTTATGAACCCTTTCAGACATGGATGGGCCTTATCTACGGCAATGCCTTTGCCGAAGGTTTCGATGATAAGTTTAATAAATTATCTCTCACAGCCACTAATCTCAAAAAGCCTATTTCAGCTTTTGGCAATAACCCCGCTATCAAAAAACAGCTGAAAGACGCCGGTCTCCTGGAAGAAGATACGAAATAGGCAGGCCCTGAAAATTCATTACCGTTGACTATCAGTACTATTTGCACACCCCGTAATATTATTTTGCCCACTTAGTCTACTTGGTTTGTAGATTATTAAAAAGTATGTTAATTTTGCCCCTGTACTTAAAAAGCCATGCAAATAATGCGTATTGTCTGTAGATAGTAGTCACCTTGTAAGAACTTCATTCTGATAGTTTAAACGAACCAACTTTCTGTAGCCGCTGGTGGGACACAGCTGCATGGGGATTTTTTTGCCAGTTAAATTCTTCCAACTCTCATATCTAAATCTGATACAATGATCAAACAATTACAAAGGGCAGCCGGAATACTGCTGTTAGTGCTCTTCGGGCTGCAATCGGTGCAGGCGCAGGAAACCAGGGTCTCCGGCGTAGTCACTTCCCGTTCTGATGCACAACGCGTGCCTGGTGTTGTTGTAACTGTGAAAGGAACTAACCGTGGCACACAGACAGATGCTGATGGTAAGTTCTCTATTGCAGCCGGTCCGACAGACACCCTCCGCTTCTCTTTTATAGGATATACTACTGTAGAGCAGGTGGCAGGTAATGGTAAAGCGCTGAACGTTGCACTGGAAAGCGCTGAAAGCAAGCTCAATGAAGTAGTGGTAACTGCACTGGGTATTTCCCGTGAGAAGCGTTCACTGGGATATGCTGTACAGGAGCTGAAATCAAAAGATATTGCTGAAGCCAGGGAATCTAACCTGGTGAATGCGCTGGCAGGTAAAATAGCCGGTGTGACCGTTACCAACAGCCAGGGTAACCTGGGTTCTTCCCGTATCATAATAAGGGGGGAAACCTCTATCGCAGGTAATAACCAGCCCTTGTTCATTATAGATGGTATCCCGGTAGATAACAGCCAGCTGGGTATAGGTACAGGCCGTGACTTTGCCAACGCAATTGCAGACGTTAACCCGGACGATATCGAATCCCTGAACGTGCTGAAAGGACCTAACGCAGCGGCGTTATATGGCTCACGTGCTTCTGCCGGCGTGCTGGTTATAAAAACAAAGACCGGTCGCGGAGCTAAAGGCCTGGGTATTACAGTTAATTCCAGCGCTTCTGTTGAAAGCCTGCTGGTATTGCCTTCTTTCCAGAATGTGTATGGACAGGGTTCCGGCGGACAATTCTCTTACGTTGACGGTAAAGGCGGTGGTTTGAACGATGGTGTAGATGAGAGCTGGGGACCAAAGATGGATGGCCGTCTTATTCCGCAGTTCTTTTCTAACGGAGAGGCAGTGCCTTTTGTACCTCATCCCAACAACGTGAAGGACTTCTATGAAACAGGTTCTACTTTCAACAATGGCGTGTCTGTAGCCGGTAGCAACGATAAGCTGGATTACCGTTTCTCTTTCAACAATACCAAACAGTCAGGCATACTGCCTAACACCGGTATTACCCGCAATTCATTTGCCGTTAATACTACTTACCGTATAGCGCCAAAACTGACGCTGAGCACCTATGCCAACTACGTAAAAGCTGAAGCAGATAACCTGCCCGGTGTGGATGGCCGTCGCGGTAACAGTGTTACCCTGCAGTTCATATGGTTTGGCAGGCAGGTAGATACGCGTCTGCTGCGTAACTACAAGAACCCTGATGGTACAGACTTCAACTGGAACCATAGCTACTACAGCAACCCTTACTGGATACAAAATGAAAATACCGTAGGTCAGCAGCGTAACCGTTTCTTTGGCAACGCCCGTCTTTCTTACGAGATCACTGACTGGCTTTCTGCTAACCTGCGTGTAGGTACAGATACCTATAATGACAGGCGTAAATACAAGGTAGCATATTATACCAATGGTACGCCATACGGTTCCTATACTGAAGATGCCTATGCTGTAACAGAGACCAATACTGAGTTCACCCTGAACGCAAAGAAGAAGCTGAATACAGACTTCTCTGTAGATGGATTGATAGGAGGAAATATCCGTAACAATCAATATGAGAACAACTATCAGCAGGCGCCGAGGCTGGCGGTAAAAGGTGTGTATACCCTGAACAACTCCAGGGACCCGCTCATTTCCACCAACTACTTCTCCCGCCTTAGAGTATACAGCACATTCGCTTCCGCCCAGGTGGGTTTCAGGGATTATGCATTCCTGAACCTGACCGCGCGTAATGACTGGTCTTCTACATTGCCGGCAGGAAATAACTCTTATTTCTATCCTTCTGTAAATGCCAGCGTGGTATTAAGTGACGCATTGCATATCCAGAGCCGGGTGCTTTCTCAACTGAAGATCCGTGGTGGATGGGCGCAGGTAGGTAAAGACACTGATCCTTACCAGCTGGTCAACACTTATCCTTTTGGTCAGCCGTTCGATAACAATCCGCTGCTCACCGTAAATGATAAATTCCTGAAAAAAGATCTCAAACCTGAGATCACAAAAGCGACAGAGGTAGGTCTGGAAGCCAGCTTCTTCGACAACCGTATCAGAACTGACGTTACTTATTATTCCTCCAGCAGTTATAACCAGATATTGCTGGCAGATGTAAGCGCCACTACCGGCAACCTGAAGAAACTGCTGAATGCCGGTAAGATCAACAACCATGGTGTGGAAGTAACGCTGGGCGTTACGCCGGTATCTACTGCTTCCGGTTTCCGCTGGGATGTGAACCTTAACTATGCAAAGAATATCAGTAAAGTGGTAGAGCTGGATAAAGAAGGTTTCCTGAATGATTATGTGCTGGGAAGCTCCGGCAACATGCAGGTGCTGGCAAGTAAAGGAAAACGTTATGGCGCTTTATATGGTAAGGCCTATAAACGTGACGACCAGGGAAGGATACTGGTAAATGCTTCCGGCGCTCCGGTAATTGATGACAATAAAAAAGTACTTGGGTATTATACTCCCAAATGGACCGGCAGCATCAACAATGCTTTCTCCTTTAAGGGCTTCTCTCTCAGCTTCCTCATAGATACAAGACAGGGTGGCTCTATCTGGTCAGGCACCAACTATACCGGTATCTATACCGGCGTACTGGCTGCCAGTCTGCCCGGACGTGATGAAGAACACGGAGGCCTGCCTTACTATTATGCCGGCAATAACCAGCAGTCAAAACCTGTACAGCTGGAAAACCATACAGCAGCAGCGCCTAACGGAGAAACAGTATATCACGATGGTATCATCTTCAATGGTGTAACTGCCGATGGTAAACAGAATGATGCCATACTGCCTGCGCAGCGTTATTACAAAGCGGTATACAGCAGCTCTCTGAACGAAAGCAGTGTTTACAGCGCATCCTTTATCAAACTGCGTGAAGTAAAACTGGGTTATGCACTGCCACAGGAGCTGGCGCACCGCTGGGGATTACAGGATGTGAACATCACTGTAACAGCGCGTAACCTCTGGTATATTGATAAAAAGGTGCCTAACATAGATCCTGAAACTGCTTTCAATACGGGCAACGGGCAGGGGCTTGAAACCTTACAGATCCCTACTGTACGTAGCCTGGGCCTGAACCTGAAAGTATCCTTCTAATCACATTAATGCTGACAACAATGAAATTATTTAAGTATATATTTTGGCTGGCAGGAGCGGGGTTGATATTGACCGGCTGCCAGAAAGAACTGGAAAAAATCAACAGGAACCCTAATGAGTCGGAGACGGTACAACCGGACTACCTGTTGACCAATGGTATCAAAACTAACGTGGATACCTATTGGGGAAATGATGCGGCATTTGAAACAAGCCTGCTGTATGTACAATACTGGGCTAAAATACAGTATACTGATCCTGACAGGTATATTCCTGCTGCTACCAGTATACAGACCGTGTGGAACAACTTCTATGCGCAGGGTGTGGAAGATTTCACTACGCTGGCAGCGTTGGGTGACAGTCTGAACAATCCTAACTACAAGGCTGTAGCTATTATTATGCGCAGCTGGATCTTCCAGGTGCTGACAGACCTGTATGGAGATGTGCCTTACAAACAGACCGCTGATATTGAGAAATACCTGACCCCTCAATACGATAACCAGCGGGATATTTACCTGGGCCTGCTGGCTGAACTGAAAACTGCTGCAGGTCTTATCAATACCTCTGCAGATGGTATTGCAGGTGATATACTGTTACGCGGTGATCTGCTTAAGTGGAAGAAATTCGCCAATTCCCTGCGTCTGCGTATAGCGCTGCGTATTGCAGACCAGGAGTTTGATGCTGCCAAAGCGGTATTTGACGAGATAGGAGCAGATAACAGTAACCTGATAGCCAGTAATGATGAGAACGTGAAGCTGAACTATCTTGCTTCTCCCAATCAGAACCCGGTGGCAAAGAACAGGGAAACGCGTAATGACTACAGGATCAGTAAAAGTGTTGTAGATAAGCTGAATGCGTTGAATGATCCCCGTCTTACTATTTATGCTGCTATGCCGAGGGATACCAACAAGATCATAGGTGTAACAAACGGATTGCCTACAGATTCTGCTTCCCGTCTTGGCTTTAATAAGACCTCAGATGTGGGGGCTGTATTTACAGCTGCCAGTGCCCCGGCGGTGTTGTTCAGTTATGCTGAGCTGTTGTTCATTAAGGCTGAAGCTGCACAACGTGGTTTGCTGGCAGGAGAGGATGCAGCTACCCTGTATGCGGCGGCTGTTACTGCTTCCCTGAAACAATATGGTGTGAGTGATGCTGCTGTTGCAACTTACCTGTTGCAGCCTTCTGTTGTATATAATGCTGCAAACTATAAACAATCTATAGGCGACCAGAAGTGGCTGGCGTTGTTTGGAGATGGCCTGGCTGGTTTTGCAGAGTGGCGCAGACTGGATTATCCGAAGCTGCCTGCTGCTTATACTGGTGTGCTGGGAGGTAAGAGCCCGCTGAGGTTAACTTATCCTTCTTCAGAGCAGGCGTTGAATGGGGTGAATTATAAGGCGGCTGTAGCTCATCAGGGGGCGGACCAGCTTATTACACGCCTTTGGTTTGATAAGGAATAGAGTTTTCCCGTTTGCGTAAATCATTTTCCGTTTTTGCTATATATAATTGCAGTGGAATGATGAGTTTTGTATTATCAGATACACACTTGTTCAATTGTAATAGTAAAAAGTGATGAATAGGCCCGGTCCCGTTTCCACGGAACCGGGCTTTAAATTTATAGTACGGGTGTTCTCCCGCCATCTACAGAGATATTGGTACCGGTTATATAGCTGGCTGCAGGCGTAGCCAGGAAGGCGGCCGCAGCGGCCACTTCTTTCGGGGCGGCGAAACGTTTCATGGGAATCTCCCGGATCATTTCTTCTTCAATAGTGGCAACAGGTACGTTGCGTTTGGCCGCTATGCTCTCTATCAGTGTTTGTAGTCTTGCTGTACTGGTGGAACCGGGCAGAACATTATTTACTGTTATTCCGTAGGGTGCAAGTTCTCCTGCCAGTGTTTTGGCCCAGGCAGCTACAGACCAGCGTACGGTATTGGAAACGCCCAGGTTCCTGAGAGGCGCTTTTACAGAAGCAGAAATAATATTGATAATACGTCCGTATCCTGCCGCTGTCATTCCTGCTATTACTGCCTGGACAAGTATATGATTGCAGACCAGGTGTTGCTGGAAGGTATCTGTGAACTCATGTATCTCTGCCTCCATGATGGGGCCACCTTTGGGCCCGCCGGTGTTATTTACCAGTATATGTACTGTTTTCTTTTCTGTGATCTCTTTGATGGCATTTTCCACCTGTTGGGTGTCTCTGAAGTCGGCCACTACATAGGAGTGTTCCTGCAGCTGTTCTGTAGACAGGCTGCTTACAGCCGCTTTCAGGCTTTCCCTGTTCCTGGCCACCAGTATACACTCAGCTCCCAGTGCCGCCAGCTCTGCTGCGGTTGCTAATCCAATGCCTTGTGTGCTTCCACAGATCACAGCGGTTTTTCCCTTTAACGAAAGTTCCATACTCTTGCTTAATGACTAATTACTCAATGGTGGGCAATAACACGTTGGTTTTCACCAGGCTAAGATAGTGCATATGTGGATTATACACGCACGTATATACGTTTTTTGTCCAGCACTTTACCTACGCTCCAGCAAAGCAGCATAAAAACTAACGCAAATAACAGCGATCCGGGTTTGCCGGGGGCCAGCCGCTGGAAGATATTTACATTAATCCACCTGTATACGCTGATCTGGCTCACCTGGATAAAGTACATGAAAATAACAAGCACTTCAGACAGGAGGTAAAGGAACAGGGGGTTTTTACCGAATACGGTAAAAAAGCCGGTCCATTTAACCTGTTTTTTATGGTCTATTACATAGTTAAGGATAGCCAGTATAAGCAGGTCTATACCTACCGTATAAAGTACGTAGGAGCTGGTCCACAGTTTCTTATTGATAGGGAATGCCAGGTTCCAGACCAGAGCTGCTGCTATGAGCAGGCATCCTGCCTGTAATAGTCGTGTAAGGCTGGTGCCGGTACTTCCTGCTTTTTGTAAATAAAGCCCGGTATAATAACCGGCAATGACATTGACGATAGCGGGCAGGGTGCTCAGCAAGCCTTCGGGGTCAAAAGGAATGCCTTCTCCGTGATAAAGGTGCTTATCTCCTAAAACAAATTTATCTGCCGCCAGGGCTGCGTTGCCGGTCAGGCTATAGTCTCCGGAAGCATACATAATGATCCAGTATCCAACCAGGAGCAGGCCGCTTACTATCCATACGGCCTTTTTGGGCAGGTAGTAGATGAGCAGGGAGGCCAGGCAGTAGCAGAGGGCAATACGCTGTAAAACACCGAGTATGCGGGTTTCTGCAACAGGGATGAATTCCCACCCGGTAGCTGTGTGCCTGACAAAAGGCAGCCAGTACATGAAGTAGCCCAGCAGGAAAATGAGCACTGTACGGCGTAAGATCTTAGCCAGTACTGCTTTGCTTTCCATCTGCTCAAATTTGCGCATGCTGAAGCTCATGGCGTTACCTACCGCAAACAGGAAGGAGGGGAATACCATGTCTGTAGGGGTACAGCCATTCCATTTTGCATGGGTCAGTATGTAATAGGAGTCCTCCCATCCCGGTGTATTCACAATGATCATGAAGCAAACCGTTAGCCCCCTGAATACGTCCAGCGGCAGAAAACGTTGCGGTGTAGGTTTTTGCATAATTTATAGTTGGATTGTTATAAATATAATACAACGGTTTTGGATTCTGGTAGTGCATGGGTTTGAAATTTTTAGTGGTATGGGGCGTGAAAAATTGCTCAAAGAGATTGCTTTTTTATACATTAGTACTAAACGTTCCACTGATTGAACAACAAAGTCACCATAGCAGATATTGCGAAAGAGCTGAATTTAACCGGCGCCACTGTTTCCCGGGCACTTAACAACCGCAAAGGCACCAGCGAAGAAACACGTAAAATGGTACAGGAAGCGGCAGAGCGTATGAACTACCGCCGGGACAGGATTGCCTGGTCGCTCCGGTCGGGCCGTACCAATATTATTGGTGTGATCATTCCCAGTGCGGAGATCAACTTTTTCGGTTCTGTAGTTCATGGTATAGAAAGCATGGCTAACCAGCATGGTTATAATGTATTGATCTACCAGTCAAATGAGCAGCCGGAGTATGAAAAGAAGGGGATAGAAACTTTCCTTAGCACCCGGGTAGATGGCATACTGGCTTCGATAGCGAAAGAGACAATGGAGTTCAGTCACTACCTGGAGATCAGGGAAAGGGGGGTGCCGCTTGTATTTTTTGACCGTGCCAATGACAGTCTGAACATCCCTTCTGTGGTGGTGGATGACTATAAGGGCGCGTATTATGCCACGGAACACCTGATAAGGCAGGGATATAAAAGGATAGCCCATATTGCAGGGCAACAGCATCTTAAGATATTCAAGGACCGGCTGGAGGGCTATAAGGCGGCGCTGGCCGCTTATGGTATACCGGTGGAAGATGAGCTGGTGTATTTCGGTAACGTATCCATTGATGCCGGGCGCCAGGCTATCCAGCATCTCCTGCAGTTGCCCAGTCCGCCGGACGCGGTCTTTGCGGTGGAGGACTTTACGGCCCTGGGGGCAGTAAAGGAGCTGAAGGACCAGAAGGTAGAGATCCCGGCAGAATTTGGGGTGATAGGCTTTGCTAATGAATCGTTTGATGAACATATAACTCCAAGTCTTTCCAGTATAGATCAGCAAACTGTACAGATGGGGAAGGAGGCTTTCCGCCTGTTGATGGAGCTGATAGCTGATGGAGAGAGCACAGGGGTGCAGACCAGGTCTAAAATTGTGCTGGAGCCTGTACCCCGGTACCGGCAGTCCTCACAACGCTCAGGAAAAATATCGTAAAAGAGGGACCGTACACTGCCATAATTTCAGTGTATGGAATTGCCGGGATTGCCGGTTTTAGCCGGTTTTTACAGGCTTTATGTGGCGCACTTTAGCTACCGCAGTTCATACACTATCCATACTTTATAGTAGCCTTTAAGTGGGGGTATCCATATAGTATCGTAGCATTTGACCAATATCCTGACAATTTTTCCGAAAGATGGGACAGTTTACAGCCAGCTGGAAATTTCGAACGGATGAATTACACCAGCATCTGAAATTTGCAAAATTGAAAGTAAACGATTACATTTAATGTCTATTCCACATTCTTTTTAACACAAAAAACTAGTTATCAACGAATTAAGTGAAAAAGCCGCTTTAGGCAGGAAATAGAAAGAACACGTTTTTGAGGAGAAGTATTGTAATCGTTTACGTAAATGAAAAAGAAATGAATAATTCCACGAAAAAATATCGTTGCCAACTATTCCTTTCTCACAGACATTATCCACAAAAATGAAACATATAACACGTAACACATTTAAAATTCAAAACAGTGGAGCAAGCAAAACTGAACGCTTTTTGTCAGCAGCACTTTGACCAGGAGCCTGTAATTGTAAAGGCTGCGGGGCGTATTAACCTGATCGGGGAACATACGGATTATAACAACGGCTTTGTATTGCCGGCTGCTATTGACAAGGGTATTTATATGGCGATAGTAAAGCGCAATGACAACAAAATAGTATTGCATGCGCTGGATGTGAATGACCAGTACCAGGGTACGCTGGAGCAGCTGAAGCCTACGGCGCAGCAATGGCCTGATTACCTGCTGGGGGTTGTTCAGCAGCTGCAGATGGGGGGATATACGCTGGGTGGTTTTGAGTGTGCTTTCTGTGGTAATGTGCCTTTGGGCGCCGGTCTTTCATCGTCAGCGGCTCTTGAATGTGCTACTGCTTTTGCGCTCAATGAGCTGTTCAGCCTTGAAATAGACCGTATAGATATGGTAAAGCTGGCGCAGGCGGCAGAAAACCAGTTTGTGGGCGTGCGTTGTGGTATCATGGACCAGTTTGCAAGTATGTTTGGCAGAAAGCAACAGCTGATAAAGCTGGATTGCGGCTCGCTGGATTATGAATACATTCCGTTCAACTTTGATGATGTAAGCCTTGTGCTGCTGGATACCCAGGTAAAACACTCCCTGGCGTCTTCAGAATATAATACCCGCCGTGCGGAGTGTGAGGCCGGTGTGGCGCTGATCCAGCAACATCATTCCCATGTAAAGAGCCTGCGTGATGCAACGGTAGAGATGCTGGATGAATATGTAAAGAAACATAACGCCACTACCTATAACCGTTGCCTGTACGTAGTAGAGGAAATACAGCGTTTACAGGACGCCTGTGAGGACCTGCAGCGTAATGACCTGGATGCTTTTGGTAAAAAGCTGTTCATTACCCATGAAGGGTTGGATAAGCTGTATAATGTAAGCTGTCCTGAGCTGAACTGGCTGGCAGAATTTGCCGGCAAACAGAGTGGTATCCTGGGTGCACGTATGATGGGGGGCGGCTTTGGTGGCTGTACTATCAACATCGTGAAAAAATCTGCCGTATCTGCCGTACTGGAGAAAGCAGCAGCCGGTTATGAGCAGCAGTTCAAAACGCCGTTAAAGGCTTATGTAACCAGTATAGAAGACGGTTGTCATACCATCGTGAATGATCTAGTGAATAATTAAGTATTGAATAAGTAATAAAGTGTTTGCATGAGCAATACTGCCGGAGCATTGAATGAAAGCAGTTTTTTCAGAAGCTGATGCAGACACTTTATTTTAAACGTTTCTCAGAGAATGTCAGAACATACCTTTGATCTAACAGCACATCCTCATACCCGCCTGAATATCCTTACAGGTGAATGGGTATTGGTGTCTCCTCATCGTTCCAAACGTCCCTGGCAGGGAAAAGTAGAGGCGCCTGGATTGGCGCAGCGTCCCGCCTATGTAGAAGATTGTTATCTGTGTCCCGGCAATCACCGTGCTGATGGAACACAGAATGCTGCCTATGACGGGCCTATTGCCTTTACCAACGATTTTTCCGCATTGCTGAATGACACGCCATCAGGCGGCGCCAATGAAGACGGGCTGCTGGTAGCACGCTCTCAGAAAGGTATTTGCCGGGTAATCTGTTTCAGTCCCCGTCATGACCTTACATTGCCTGAAATGGAAATGCCTGATATCCGTAAGGTAGTAGACCTGTGGCAGAATGAGCTGAAGTCTCTGGCAGCGGTGCCTTACATTAAGTATATACAGATCTTCGAAAATAAAGGGGAGATCATGGGCTGCAGCAATCCGCACCCGCATGGTCAGATATGGGCTTCTGAAGATGTGCCGATGGAAATTGAGAAGGAGACCCGTCAGCAGCGTAATTATTTTCAGCAGCATGGACGCAGCCTGTTGTCTGCCTACCTGGAAAAAGAACTGAAAGAGGAAGTAAGGATCATTGCGCAGAATGAACATTTTGTGGCAGTAGTGCCTTTCTGGGCAGTATGGCCTTATGAAGCAATGATCATCAGCCGCAGGCATGTACAGCATATCATGCAGTTCACAGACGTGGAAAAAGATGGTCTGGCAGATATCCTGAAAAGGCTCACTACCCGTTATGACAATCTTTTCCAGACATCTTTCCCTTATTCTGCAGGTATGCACCAGATGCCTTTCAACGATGGGGAAGACCATTCTGAATGGCATTGGCATATGCACTTCTATCCGCCGTTGCTGCGCTCTGCTACCGTAAAGAAATTTATGGTGGGATATGAGATGCTGGCACATCCTCAGCGTGATATTACACCTGAATATGCAGCCGCCCGTTTAAGGGAGTTGCCAGAAGTGCATTACAAAACCGCGGAGGTGTTTGCTTAATGCTAACTCATCTCATTTAACTTATATTTTTTTTGGATTCAAATGTGCAGGGGCTGCTGTTGAGCGGCCTCTTTCTTTTTTTATAGTATCATTCTTATACCACCAAAATAATTCCTTCCAGGTGCGGGATTATAGTACCTCGATCCCACGGCGTTCAGATCATTCCCCAGGCTGTAGAACTGGTCCAGCAGGTTATCTGCGCCGGCATAGAGTGTAAAGCGGTTATTAATATCCCAGCCGGCTTTGCATTGCAGCAAATGATATTGTCTGGCAAAGGCGGTATTGGCATCATTTAAGGGCAGCCTGTCTGTAAAGGTATACTGGCTGTAAAGGGAAATATGTGCCGGGAATTGCAGCAGCAGCCCACCGGTAGCAATATGTCTGGGCACGCCTGTCAGCGCGTTCCCCGAATAATCTTTACCGGCGCTGGTATAATCGCTGAATTCAAAATGGCTGTAGGTATAGCTGCCCTGCAGCTTTATCCCCCTGATGAAAGCGGTTTTGCGGGGTTGCAGCAGCCAGGCTGATGCCTGTAATTCTATGCCGGTCTGTTTTGTGCCTCCGGCATTGCTGAAGAATTCATTGCCATTATCGCGCAGGTTGCGCACAATGGCATTCTGCAGCTTATAATAGAATAGAGTGGCATCTGCCTGGTAACGGTTATTCCGGGTGTTCATACGAAGGCCTGTCTCATAGTTCCAGCCGGTTTCAGCCTGCAGGCTGGTATTTATGATGTTATCTGACGGACGGACCTCCGCAATGGAGGGAGGGGAGTAGCCTCTGCTCACGGTAGCGCGGGCGGCCAGTTCGGGGGTGATGAGATAGGAAAGGGAAAAGCGGGGCATGAGCTCTGCATCAAACTGTTTTCTGCCATTACCGCCGGCAGCAGCATCATTGAACCGGAAGCGGTAATAGTTGAGGCTTAAAGCTGCTTCTGCCACCCATTGTTTACCCGGGCGCAGGGTAATACTGGTAAAGTAGAAATATTGCCTGGCGGTAATATCACTAGCTGCCTGTAAGGTATCTCTCTTACCGGCGTTGTTGCCATAATTATCAATATCGGTACCGGTTTGCTGCCATTCCAGGCCGGTGGTCCAGTCTAAACGGATATTGGTGTTGGCAACGGGTTGGTCCTGCAGGGTAATATACGTACGTACGCCGGCGGTATTCTCATCTCTTGCTTCGAAGTTGGTAATGAAGGGATTCTCAAAATGGGTGTTACTACCGTATACGGCTATTACATGCTGCCAATGTTCTGCAAAGCGGGAGGTGTGTACAAGTCCGCCGAAGGCGGTCTTATTCCTTACGCCTGCCTTTTGTGTAACGGCTCCGGGTAATGCCGGCGTTGCCGGTCTTGCCGCTTTGGGATCTGCCATGGCCTGGGCCTCGGTAAGTCCGCCGGGAGTACGGTAATCCAGGTCACTGTAAAAGCCAACCAGTTTGAGCTGGTTATGTGTATTATATTGCCATTGCTGTACGGTCTGTATATAATATCGTTCAAGGGCGCTGTTGGTACGGTAGCCATCAGCGCGTTGATATGCCTGGTAAATGTTTGACCTGTAATTGCCCCATTGCTGCTGCCAGCCGGCCTGTTCATGGAACAGGCCATAGCTGCCTCCCTGTATATCTGCTTTGATATGATTGCTGTCTGCCAGTGTGCCTGCAGGATGAAGCCGCACCACGCCTCCTGAGTTGGCGCCAAACTGGCTGCCATCGGGCCCTTTCAGTACTTCTATTGCCTGGAAGCCACCGGGATCGGTGAGGTTCAGGTATGTATTACCTCCTGCATCGGTAAGGGGCAGCTCATCCATATATATCTTCACATTGCGTATGCCAAAAGGAGAGCGTAACAGGCTGCCTCTCAGTGAGAGACGGTAACTGCCGGGCGACCGTTCCTCCATGCGTACGCCAGGAACTGTATTCAGTGCAGGTAATAAAGTGGCGCCCTGTTGCAGCTGCAGCTGTTGGGATGTCAGTACAGCACTGCTGGAAGGCACCTGCAGTAAGGAGTATTGTTTGCCGGGATAAGCCCGTACTACTACTTCCTGCAGCTGGGTGGTATCTGCGGTGGATTGTGCGAAAGATGCCAGTGGTAAGAGGCAACAGGTCAATAAAGGTTTTATCATTATCAGATATCTTCTGTATGATTCAAAGCTAATTGTAATTTCCTTCCAGACAGGAAAAATGTTTTTTTAAAAAAATGCAATCATGAATTTGGAAATATAAATGGTTGCTGTATATTTGTCTACAGAATCAGTAGACTATTAGAAATTACCACCACCGGAGAGAAATGCTGAATACTCTCCATGCTCTGCCTCACCAATAGAGTAGTTTTTTCAGCACGTAAAAATCAAAAACTGTTTATAAGATGCACATGCATAAACAACGTGGTGGTTTTCATAATGTGACCATTTGTGTTAACAAAGTTCTTGCTTGCTTAAGCTGTAAATAAAAATGCCGGTCTGGTTGGCGGGGAAAGTGTATTGCAGATTTATTGGTGGTAAATTATATGTAATATACTCCCGCTTCCCCTGGCATTATCTCACAGAAAATATTCCTTACATTATTTCATTATAAAAGTCATTTATCATAACAGGTATTGTTATGCTCTGAAAAGTAGTGAATACTTCCTTTAGCAAATAGGTGATCCCAAGCCGGATATCAATCTGGAATGGTGTACGTTACCCCAAAAACAGTTTTACCTTTTCATGGTATTAAGGCCCGCAGTATCAATGCGGGTCTTATCTTTTTACAGGAGATCATAAAGATTTTTTAAAATCTCTTATGGAAAAATATTTCACCTGCATCTCTATTGTAAATGTTTATCCCATGAATACAACGAACAACCAGAGAACAGATTTTCTCGACATTCTTTTTGAGGGACGTAACAAAGACTATGGTGCATATGATCTCCGGAGAACAGCAGACAGGCGGGTGCGCAATGCCATTGTAGGCACGGCTTCCATTGCTTTGGTGATCATTGGCGGATATGTAGTGAATAATAAGCTGATGGCTGCGGAAACGCCTAAACGAATTGTAGAAGTTTTTGATACACCTGAAATGAAGCAGCTCACTGAAGAGCCGGAAAAGCCTGTAACACCGCCACCTCCGCCTCCTTCCGCTCCTCCACCGCCGGCCGCTTCATCCGTTAGAGTTACCCCTCCGCAGATTGTAGAAGATGATAAGGTCCGTCCTGAAGATGAAGTGCTGCCGGTAGACAGTATGTTCAATAAGAGGATAGATGTGGTAAATGCTGTTGGTGATCCGAACGGTGCAGATAACAATCCGTTTGTGGGTACTCCCGGTGGTAGCGGGCCGGTTGTAGAACCTCCGAAGACAGAGGTGCACAGTGATCCTTTAACCTGGGTGGAGGTCATGCCTAAATTTCCCGGTGGAGAAGAGGCCTTAGGGAAATATCTCAGCAGGAATATACACTATCCGCAGATGGCTATAGAAAATGGTATTGAAGGAAAAGTATTTGTGCAGTTTGTAATAGACAACGAAGGAAAGATCAGTCATGTGGAGACTGTAGGCGCTCCTAAAGGCGGAGGACTGGAGCAGGAAGCTATTCGTGTGGTAAAGTCCATGCCTAAATGGATACCCGGCCGTCAGAATGGCCAGTCTGTAAGTGTCAGATTTAATTTGCCAATTGGCTTTCAGATAAACTAAAAGAGGAAACAATACTGACCATTTTTTACTCATTCATTTTACTTGTTTAACACAACTATCTCTCAACAAACGGGGGGACATGCAAAAGGCCACGGACCTGTTCCGTGGCCTTATTTATTAACATTTATATAAAAACCCATTGTAGTTTTTTAGCATGTAGTGAGTTAAATTTGACATTCTCTAAAAAAAACGGAATTCAGCTAAACTATTTCTAGTTTGTGAGGATTTTATACTAATTTTATCTCCCGGTTAGCTAGGGATCATTAAAAATTACGAAAATTAGTTATGGAAGCACCGGTTAATAACACCTTGCAATTGTTCAAGAGTCTGGTCGGCACCAAGTTCCAGTTATACAATAGTCTTTTTACTGCATTGCCTTTCCATAAGGTAGAGAAAACCGGCGTCTTCCTTTCACTGTTCCTTATTCATTGTGAAGAAGGATATGGGAAGGAGAAAAGTCCCCAGGAAGTGCTCAGTTCTTATTTCAGGCAGTATACCACCTGCAGCAATGAACAACAGGAAATAGACCTGATGTTCCGTTTTATACAATATGCTGAAAGGCAGGTGGTATTGTTCGATGCATTGGAAGATGCCGCTTTCCGCAGCATCCATGATATGCATGGAGCCGGCTCTCTCAGTCACCTGTTGTCTGAGATCACGGCAGAGCAGGCGGAAGAGCAGCTGGCAAAGAAGCTGCAGGACTTCTCTGTAAGGCTGGTACTGACAGCTCACCCCACACAGTTTTATCCCGGCAGTGTACTGACTATCATTAATGATCTGTCCCGT
The DNA here is from genome assembly GCF_009758205.1 of Chitinophaga tropicalis. Lineage (GTDB taxonomy): Bacteria > Bacteroidota > Bacteroidia > Chitinophagales > Chitinophagaceae > Chitinophaga > Chitinophaga tropicalis. The sequence goes on along the minus strand of NZ_WRXN01000011.1, from coordinate 237,220 downwards.
GCGCTGATCAATGAAAATACTTCCCAGGTAAATTCTTACCTCCAGCAACTGGGCAAAACTCCTTTCTTCAAGAAGGAAAAGCCAACACCATATGATGAAGGCGTGAGCCTGATATGGTTCCTGGAAAATACTTTCTACCCGGCCGGAGGCCGTATCGTATCCAAGCTGAAGTCGCAGTTCCCGGGCGTTGTCAATGGCAACAATCCGGTGATCAGGATGGGCTTCTGGCCTGGCGGCGACCGTGACGGGAATCCCTTTGTTAATGCAGAAACTACCCTGCGTGTGGCTGACGCCCTGCGCACCGCTATTATAAAATGTTATTACCTGGATGTGCGCCGTCTGAAACGCAGGCTCACTTTCAAAGGAATTGAGCATGAGCTGCAGGCGCTGGAACAGCAGCTGTACAGCAACCTGTTCATTCCTGGCCAGAAAACAAATCTTACCCGCCAGGAAATACTGGACACGCTGGCAGGCATCCGCATGATACTGATAGAAGAGAATAATGGTCTCTTCCTTACCCTGCTGGACGACCTGGTAAGCCGGGTAGAACTTTTCGGGCTTTTCTTTGCTACCCTGGACATTCGCCAGGACAGCTCAGTTCACGGTCCGCTGCTGGCTGCCATTGCCGCTGCTTCTGACGTACTGCCGGCCAATTACAAAGATCTGTCTGACAATGAAAAGATCAGCGCATTGCTGAAAGTAGACAGGCCTGCCGATGCATCCCTGCTGAAGGACCCGTTGCATAAGGATACACTGGCTACTATTGCCGCAATAGAAACTATCCAGCAGAACAATGGTGAATTTGGCTGTCATCGTTATATTATCAGCCATAGTACCAGCGCCCTGGATATTATGGAGGTATATGGCCTGTTCCTGCTGAGTGGCTGGAAGAAAGAGGCATTGAGCGTTGATATTGTGCCGCTGTTTGAGACAATAGACGATCTCCGTGCCGCCGGCGATGTAATGCGCGCATTGTATGACAATACCGCTTACCGGGAGCACCTGGAGCGCCGCTCTAATAAACAGACCATCATGCTGGGCTTCTCTGACGGTACCAAGGATGGTGGTTACCTGATGGCCAACTGGAGCATTTATAAGGCCAAAGAAGAACTGACCCGTATTTCCCGTGAATATGAAATTGATGTGGTATTCTTTGACGGCCGCGGGGGCCCTCCTGCAAGAGGTGGTGGTAAGACCCACCAGTTCTATGCTTCCATGGGAAAAAATATTGCCAATAAGGAAATACAGCTTACCATTCAGGGGCAGACCATCAGTTCCAATTTCGGTACTGTAGATTCTGCACAGTTCAATATGGAACAGCTGGTACATGCCGGTATTGCCAATGAGCTTTTCTCTTCCAGGGAAAAGACATTGACGGAGGAAGAAGAAAGCCTGCTACAGGCGCTGGCAGATGAAGGATATGCAGCTTTTAATAAGCTGAAGCACCATCCTGACTTCCTGGATTACCTGGACCATGCCAGTCCGCTGCGTTATTATGCAGAAACAAATATAGGCAGCCGTCCGTCCAAAAGGAATGCAGCCGCCAAGTTAAACCTGAATGACCTGAGGGCAGTGCCTTATGTAGGCGCCTGGAGCCAGATAAAACAGAATGTGCCTGGCTATTATGGCGTAGGCGCTGCACTGGAGCAGCTTGAAAAAGCCGGTAAATGGGATGCCCTGGTAAAACTGCATAAGAATTCCCTTTTCTTCCGCACGCTGCTGGACAACTGCCAGATGGCCATGAAGAAAAGCTATTTCCCGCTCACGGCCGCCTATGGTAAAGATCCAAGGTTTGGTGAAGTATGGAATATGATCTATAATGAATATCTCCGTACCCGTGAATATATTCTCAAGCTGGCAGGAGAACCTGAGCTGATGGCTTCCAGTCCTATAGACCAGTTATCTATCCAGATGCGTGAGCGTATAGTGCTGCCGCTGCTGACGGTACAGCAGTATGCATTGTCCCGTATCCGTGAGCTGAATGAGTCAGGAAATGGGAATGGATTGAAAGAAACATATGAGAAACTGGTAGTACGCTGTTCTTTCGGTATTATCAATGCCGGAAGGAACTCTGCATAAAAGACCTGGTTTAAAACTACTTAAAAAGCTTTTGCCTCCCTGGGGCAAAAGCTTTTTTTTTGATAGAGAGAGCAGTTAAAAATTCGTAAATTAACAGCTCAGGAAGGCACTAAAATATCTTAACCCATTTCAGATCAATTTATAATCAACCAACATGCATTTAACAGCAAGGGAAACAGAAAAACTGTTGTTATACCTGGCGGGGGAACTTGCGGAGAAAAGGAAGGCCAGAGGAGTGAAACTGAATTACCCGGAAGCTATAGCGCTTATAAGCAGCCGTTTACAGGAAGCGGCAAGGGATGGACTGACAGTGGCAAAACTGATGCAGTATGGCGCTACTATCCTTACAAGGGAAGATGTCATGGAAGGCGTACCTGAAATGATAGACGAGATCCAGATCGAAGCTACTTTCCCGGACGGCTCCAAACTGGTAACGGTACATCATCCAATAAGATAAATCTTATTGGGAGTAGTCTGGCCTGCTGGCCAGACTGAGACATTATTCTTAAACCTGTAATTCAATTTTCATGATACCAGGAGAATACTTTATTGCCCCCGGTACTATCAATGCCAACGCCAGCCGCGATACCGCTACTGTAAAAGTGGTCAATACGGGCGACAGGCCTGTGCAGATAGGCTCTCATTGCCATTTCTTTGAGGTGAACCGCATGCTGCTGTTTAACCGGGAGGCTGCCTTTGGCATGCGGCTTAACATCATGGCAGGTACGGCGGTGCGTTTTGAGCCAGGAGAAGAAAAGACTGTGGAGCTGGTGGCATTGGGCGGCGCCCGGAAAGCCTTTGGTATGAACAACCTGGTAAATGGCAGTACTACAGACACCGGCGCCCGTGAAAAAGCTATGGAAAAGATCAATACGCTGAACTTTAAACATCAACCCGAATGAGCCTGCATATTAACCGTGACCGCTATGCGGCAATGTATGGTCCCACAACAGGAGATAAGATCAGGTTGGGAGATACAGACATCATCATTGAAATAGAAAAAGACTACACTGTATATGGAGACGAAGCCAGATTTGGCGGAGGTAAGACCATCCGCGACGGTATGGCACAGTCGTCTACCGCCGTTAGAGATAATGGTGTGCTGGATATGGTGATCACCAGTGTGATGATCATAGATCACTGGGGGATAGTGAAAGCAGATATTGGTATTAAAGACGGAAGGATAGTGCGTATAGGCAAGGCCGGTAACCCGGATACGATGGATGGAGTAGATCCTGACATGATCATCGGCGCATCGACCGAAGTACATGGCGGCGCGGGCCTGATAGCTACTGCCGGAGGTATTGATACGCATATTCACTTTATCAGTCCCCAGCAGATCACCCATGCCCTGCATAGTGGTATTACCACGATGATAGGTGGTGGCACCGGTCCGGCAGATGGTACCAATGCCACTACTGTTACTCCCGGCAAATGGTTCATCCGTAAAATGCTGCAGGCTGCGGATGCTTTTCCTATGAACCTGGGTTTTCTTGGTAAGGGGAACTGTGCAACAGAAGCGCCTTTGTGGGAACAGATAGAGGCAGGCGCTTTGGGATTGAAGATACATGAAGACTGGGGCTCTTCTCCCGCGGTAATAGATGCCTCTCTGAAAGCGGCAGATAAATACGATGTCCAGGTAGCTATTCATACAGACACACTCAATGAATCCGGTTTCCTGGAAGACACCATTAATGCTATCAAGGGCAGGGTGATCCATACTTACCATACTGAAGGCGCCGGCGGAGGGCATGCTCCTGATATAATCAGGGCCGCCATGTATCCCAACATACTGCCATCTTCTACCAATCCTACGCGGCCTTATACGGTCAATACAATAGATGAGCACCTGGACATGCTGATGGTATGTCATCACCTGGATAAGAGTGTGCCGGAAGATGTGGCCTTTGCAGATTCCCGTATTCGTCCGGAAACCATTGCTGCAGAAGATATACTACATGATATGGGCGTATTCAGCATGATGAGCTCAGACTCCCAGGCTATGGGAAGGGTAGGAGAGGTGATCATCCGCACCTGGCAAACAGCCCATAAAATGAAACAGCAACGCGGCGCTTTGCCGGAAGACGGTAACAATGATAACTTCCGGGCTAAGCGTTATGTGGCGAAATATACCATCAATCCGGCTATTACACATGGTATAGCTGCGCATGTGGGATCTCTGGAGCCTGGTAAACTGGCTGATATTGTGTTGTGGAAACCTGCGCTGTTCGGCGCCAAGCCGGAGATGATCATTAAAGGAGGCATGATCATCAGCAGCCGGATGGGAGACCCTAATGCGTCTATTCCTACTCCGCAGCCTGTTATGTACAGGGAAATGTTTGGCGCCTTTGGCGGCGCATTGCATAAGACCTGTGTCACTTTTGTTTCGCAGGCGGCGGCGGGAAAGAACATAGCCCAGGAATATGGTTTGCAGAAGATAGTATTACCGGTAAAGAACTGCCGGAACATTGGTAAGAAAGACCTGATCCATAATAACAGCACACCGGAGATCACAGTCAACCCGGAAACATATGAAGTCTCTGTAGATGGAAAAGTGATCACCTGCGAGCCGGCAGAAGTATTGCCGCTGGCGCAGAGGTATTTCCTGTTTTAATATAAGCTATGATCATTGCAGAGAACATATTAGGCAATAGCCGTACAATAGCGCTGGGGAACAGGCGTATAGACCAGCTGCATATTGAATGGTTTGAAACCGCTAAGAGAGTGCTGCGCCGGTATACGGAAGGCAGGCAGGAAATAGCGTTGCGATTTATGCGGGAAGCGCCGCAATTACAACAGGGAGATATTGTGTGGATGGATGAGCAACGGGCTATTGTCATTAACATACAACCGGCAACGGCTATTGTACTCAGGCCCGCCGGAATGGCTGAAATGGCAGCCATCTGTTACGAGATAGGCAACAAGCACCTGCCACTTTTCCTGGAAGGAGAAGAAGTACTGGCGCCTTTTGAGGAACCGTTGTTCCGCTGGCTGGAGGCCCGTGGTTATGCTCCTGTAAAGGAGCAGCGTATCCTTTCCAATATGCTGCGCAGTAATGTGGCGCCGCATGATCATGGCGGCAGCGGTTCATTATTCAGTAAGATCATGCAGCTGGCTTCAAAATAGATATCAATGCAACCATGGTTACCATACCTGCTTCATCTTTCTGATCCTACTTTACCGGTGGGAGCTTATACACATTCAAACGGACTGGAAACCTGTGTACAGCAGGGGTTAATAAAGAATGCAGCAGATGCCGGCGTATATATCCGCAATATGCTGGAACATAATATGCCTTATAATGATGCCCTGTTTGTGTGCCTGGCATATAAAGCAACGGAGGCGGCAGATGTGGAAGCATTATTGTTGATTGACGAAGAGTGCACTGCCCTGAAAGCGCCGCAGGAGCTAAGGCAGGCCAGCCGGAAGCTGGGAGTGCGTTTATTGAAGGTATTATCCCCTTTAATTAAGCATACTATCGCTGACGCATATATGCAGAAGGCTGACGGGCATTATTGTATTGCCTTTGGCCTATATGCCTGCCTGTCCGGTATTCCTTTACAGGAAGCGCTGACAGCATTTTATTACAATGCTGCTACCGGTATGGTCACCAACAGTGTAAAGCTGGTGCCGTTAGGGCAACAACAGGGACAGCAGATCCTTTATTCCCTGTTGCCATTATTACCACAGCTGGCAGAGCGGACGCAATCCATTCCCCGCCACCTGGCAGGGCGTTGCAGTGTTGCTTTCGATATCAGGAGTATGCAGCACCAGCGCCTGTATTCACGATTATATATGTCATAATATGCAGACACGCTCATATATCAAAATAGGTGTGGCAGGGCCTGTAGGCGCCGGTAAGACCGCGCTGATAGAAAGGCTTTCCCGCCGTATGCATGAAACATACAGCCTTGCCGTGATCACCAACGATATTTATACAAAAGAAGATGCTGAGTTCCTGGTGAAGAACAGCCTGTTGCCTGCAGAGAGGATCGTAGGCGTAGAAACGGGTGGTTGTCCGCATACCGCTATCCGGGAAGATGCCAGTATGAACCTGGAAGCTGTGGAAGAGATAGCCGCGAAGTTTCCTGATGTAGAGATCATCTTCATAGAAAGCGGTGGAGATAATCTGTCTGCTACATTCAGTCCTGACCTGGCAGACCTTACCATCTTTGTAATAGATGTGGCGGAAGGAGATAAGATACCCCGTAAGGGAGGCCCGGGCATTACCCGTTCAGACCTGCTGGTGATCAATAAAACGGACCTTGCCCCTTATGTAGGCGCCAGCCTGGAAGTGATGGAGCGGGATGCCCGTAAGATGAGGCAGGGAAGACCTTTTGTATTTACCAACCTGGTAAGCCTGGAGGGGCTGGACGCTGTAACGGGCTGGATCAAAAAATATGCATTGCTGGAAACAGTGGAAGAACCCGGGCTATTACAATGATCAGCGAGTTACAGATAAAGGCAGCTGTGAGGGAACAACATACTTTCCTGCAGCACAGCTATTATACACGGCCTTTTAAAGTGGCTGATATCAGTGGCAGGAATACGGATGTGCTGCATCTTACTGTTATGACGGCCTCGCCCGGCATACTGGACGGAGATGAATACCGTATCAGGGTAGAGCTGGAGGAAAATGCTTCGTTGCAGCTTTATACACAATCTTACCAGCGCATCTTCAACATGCAGCAGGGCGCCAGGCAGGATTTTACTGTCACCATGGCTGACGGCAGCAGTTTCATTTATCTGCCTCACCCCAGTGTGCCTCACCAGGACGCTGTGTTTGAAGGAACAAACCATATTACGCTGGGAGAGAACTGCCGTCTTCTGTGGGGAGAGATCATTACCTGCGGCAGGAAACTGAGCGGAGAAGTGTTCCGGTGCAGGAAGTTTCAGAACATCACCAGTATATTCCGTGATGGCAGGTTATTGTTCAAAGATGTGACATTACTCCAGCCGGAAGCGGTACCAGCCGGGATAATGGGAGAGTGGGAGGAATATACGCACCAGGGTTCCATGCTATGGTATGAAGAGGGCCCTGATATGGAAGATCTGGTGTATGAGCTTTTACAGGCTGAAGAAGGCATTACTGCGGGTGTTTCGGCAACGGCCTGCGGGGCATTGCTGATCCGTGCACTGGGGCAGGGGGGAGAGCAGTTGTATGAACTGTTTAAAAAAATAGCGAAGCTGTCAGGCAATGAAAGAAAGCTATAGTATCTGATCTTAAACACAAGGAGCTATGAACACGGAATTACAGGTACTATTACTAACGGCTGTCACCATCAGCTGCCTGCATACAGTAACGGGCCCTGACCATTATCTCCCTTTCATTGCCCTTAGCAGAACAAGGGGCTGGTCTGCCAGCAAAACAGTTATCTGGACGTTATTCTGCGGTTTAGCCCATGTAGGCAGCTCGGTGTTATTAGGGTTGCTGGGTATAGCCCTGGGATGGTCTCTTACAAAGATCGGCGGACTGGAAACGTTACGGGGCGGACTGGCAGGCTGGGCATTACTGACATTTGGTCTGCTGTATACTGTCTGGGGGCTGAAAAGGGCCTGGCAGAACAGGGCGCATAAGCATTTTGACGTGTATGAGAACGGGGACATTTATGTGTATGAGCACCGGCATGAGGGTGTTGTTTATCCACAGGAAAGAACGAAGGTCACCCCCTGGATCATGCTGATCATATTTGGCCTGGGGCCCTGTGAACCGTTGATACCCCTGCTTACTTATCCGGCGGCGCAGCATTCGGGATATGGTATGGTTATGCTGGTAACTGTTTTTACGTTATTTACGCTGCTGACAATGCTGCTGATGGTGATGCTGGGATATTATGGGTTTTATTTATTGAAAACCAGTTACTTAGAAAGGTATGTGCATGCGTTGGGTGGATTCGCTATCCTGGTATGCGGGATAGGTATGGTATACCTGGGCTGGTAAATTTAACGTGAATTTAAGGTGGCCGCTTTCCTGCAAGGAAGTGCCGGCTGTTGCTCCGGGAAGCTGTATGAAGGCCGGATGCGGGTCAAATTGCCTCTCAAAAAATCTGTTATATACAACAACACCCTAAAAACAGACTATTATTCGTGATTGATAATTTGTATTTTTAGGCATCTTTTGGCATTTACACGATAATTTATGGCACAAAGCGTATTCGATTTTGGCATGATTGGTCTGGGCGTAATGGGTAGGAACCTTTTACTGAACATGGCTGATCATGGTTTTTCCGTTATTGGTTTTGATAAAGATAATACCAAGACCGGGGCTCTGGAATCGGCTGCTACAGCTGGCACAACTGTAAAAGGGGTGGCAGAACTGGCAACCATGGTACAATTACTGGAGCGTCCGCGCAAGTTGATGATGTTAGTACCTGCCGGTAAGCCGGTGGATGACGTGATAGAATCTCTCATCCCTCTCCTGGAGAAAGGAGACGTTGTAATAGACGGTGGTAACTCGCATTATACAGATACTTTGCGCAGGGTAAAATACCTCAGGGAAAAAGGTATTCACTTTATGGGTATCGGCGTATCCGGTGGTGAGAAAGGCGCCCGTACGGGACCCAGCATCATGCCCGGTGGCGATCAGGAGGCATACAATCATGTAAAGCCTATGCTGGAAGCTATTTCTGCCAAGGTAAATGGTACACCCTGTGTGGCTTACCTGGGTAAAGAAGGCGCCGGTCACTATGTTAAGATGGTGCATAATGGTATTGAATATGCCATCATGCAGCTGATCAGCGAAGCATATTCATTGCTGAAACTGGCCGGCCTGGATAATGATCGTCTTCACCAGGTATTTAAATCCTGGAATGAGGGTGATCTGCAATCTTTCCTGGTAGAGATCACGGCAGATATTTTCCTGCAGAAGGACGATAAGACCAGCAACCGCCTGGTAGATATGATCTCTGACAAAGCAGGTTCAAAAGGTACCGGTAAATGGACTTCGCAGGATGCAATGGAATTGCCTGTGGCTGTTCCGGTTATCGATTCGGCAGTTGCGCTGCGTACCCTTTCCGGTTATAAAGATGAGCGTGTACAGGCGGCTGGTTTATACAAATCGCCTGCCGGCACAATAAACACCCCGGCAGACACCTGGATACAGCAGGTGCATGATGCCCTTCACTTCGGTATTATTATCAGCTATGCACAGGGGCTGGCTATGCTGCACCAGGCTTCAAAAGAGCTGGATATGCAGATACCGCTTCCTGAAGCAGTGAAGGTATGGAGAGGCGGATGTATTATCCGTTCTACCCTCCTGGAAGTATATCTGAAGGCTTACCAGGCTGCTCCTGAGCTGCCAAACATCCTGCTTAACAAAGATGTGGCGGCATTAGTAGAGAATGCAATAACGAATACCCGCGCAGTAGTAGCCCAGGCTGCACAGACAGGTACGGCTGCTGCTGCTATCATGTCTTCCCTGGCTTACTTTGACGCTTACCGCACAGAACGTATGCCTACCAACCTGGTACAGGCGCAGCGCGATTACTTCGGCGCGCACACCTATCAGCGTATAGATGTACCTGGTAGCTTCCATACCGTATGGGGAGAATAATTAGTTGAAGCTGCTGTTCCGTTTCAGCGGAACGGCAGCTCAGTCCAAACCTTAGCATATGCAAAATCACAAACGTCCGCCTGCCTCCATCGTCTTCATTTTCGGTGGCAGTGGGGACCTGAACTACAGAAAACTCTCGCCGGCTTTATATAACCTGTTCCTGGACGATTACATGCCGGAAAAATTCGCTATTGCCGGTATAGGCCGTAGCCCTTATGATAACAGCGCTTACCTGGAGCGTTTACTGGACGGTATTAAGAAATTTTCCCGCCGCAAAGGAGAGCAGAACGGTCACTGGGATGATTTCAGCAAGCATGTAAGCTACCTGCAGATGGATGCAGAAGACCAGGCATCATATAGCAAGATCACTGATTTTGTGAAGGCAAAAGAGGAAGAATGGGATGAGCATCCTAATGTGATCTTCTACCTGTCTGTTGCGCCTCAGCTGATGCCTGCCATTGCTCAGAAACTGGGCAGTCTGAACCTGTGCACAGATACACGCAGCACCCGCATTGTAATAGAAAAGCCATTCGGGCATGACCTGCAGAGTGCTCATGAGCTGAATACCCTGTTGCAGGGCTTATTCTCTGAAGAGCAGATCTACCGTATTGACCACTACCTGGGTAAAGAAACAGTGCAGAACCTGATTGCGCTGCGTTTTGCCAATGCGCTGTTTGAGCCGCTGTGGAACCGTAATTACATCGATCACATACAGATCACCGCTTCTGAAACCGTAGGCCTGGAAGGGCGTGGTGGTTATTATGAAAGCTCCGGCGCACTGCGTGACATGGTGCAGAACCATATCCTGCAGGTGATGTGTATGATTGCGATGGAAGCTCCCGTATCGTTCGATGCCAACGAGATCCGTAACAAGAAAGTGGACGTACTGAACGCCATCCGCAAATTCACTAAAGATAAGATACACGAAAACGCAGTACGCGGACAGTATTCTGCCGGCTGGAGAAAAGGCCAGGAGGTAGTTGGCTACCGTGAAGAGAAAGGAGTAGATCCTGAATCTACTACAGAGACTTACGCTGCCGTTAAGTTCTATATTGACAACTGGCGCTGGCAGGGCGTACCGTTCTATGTACGTACCGGTAAGAACATGCACCAGAAAGCTACCAACATCACCCTGCAGTTCCGCCAGGCACCGCATTATGCGTTCCCGGCAGAATCAGCAGAAACATGGAGGCCTAACCGTCTTACCATCAGCATACAGCCGGAAATGGATATCCGTATCCGCTTCCAGGCAAAACGTCCCGGCCAGAGCATGACACTGGAACCAGTGGAAATGGTCTTCAACTTCGATCATCAATATGGTGATGATCACGCTCCTGAAGCATATGAAACATTGCTGCTGGACGTGATGGAAGGCGATGCCACGCTGTTCATGCGTGCAGACCAGGTAGAAGCTGCATGGAAAGTGATCATGCCTATACTGGAAACATGGGAAACCCGTACACCGGTAGATTTCCCGAACTATGCACCTGATTCCTGGGGGCCTGAAGATGCTGATGCGATGATTGCCCGCGACGGCCATAGCTGGATCAATCTACCTAAATAATAGAAATGGAATTACACATTGCTAAAAACACCCAGGAGCTGAGTGAGAACCTGGCCGCCTGGATCAGCAATTACATCCAGGAAGTATTGCAGGACCAGCCCATCTTTACCTGGGCCCTGTCTGGAGGAAGCACTCCGAAGCAGCTATATACCCTGCTTACCAAAGAACCCTATAAACTTATCATTCCCTGGGAAAGGATACATTTTTTCTGGGGCGATGAAAGGGCGGTGCCTTTTGAGGATGAACGCAACAACGCACGCATGGCCTATGAGACCCTGCTGGACGTAGTGGGCGTTCCGTCAGAGAATATCCACGTAATGCGTACGGATATCTCTCCGGAGGAATCAGCTGCTGAATACGAAAAGACGCTGAACAAATATTTCAAAGACAGCGATACCACTTTTGACCTGGTGCTGCTGGGTATGGGTGATGACGGACATACCCTGTCCCTCTTTCCCGGTACCGAAGTAGTACATGAGAAAAAAGCCTGGGTAAAAGCATTCTTCCTGAAAGCGCAGGACATGTACCGTATCACCCTTACTGCTCCTGTAGTAAATGAGGCGGCCTGTGTGATCTTCATGGCTACCGGTAATGGCAAGGCCCTGACGCTGAAGAATGTGATAGAAGGTTCTTTTGATGCAGAGCAATTCCCATCCCAGCTTATCCGCCCGCAGGACGGAGAGCTGCACTGGTTTGTGGACGAAGCTGCTGCAAGCGCACTGGAAATGTAAACAAACGCAGATATTACGCAAGGATAAGCCCTTCCCATTACTGATGGGAAGGGCTTTTCATTTATGATTCCCGGCTGTATGAAACTATCGCAAAAAAAATCTATCACTAACTGCATAGATCCTATTAGGAATTGGCCGGTAAGCAACTTACTTTAGCACTGGTCTCAACACATTAATTCCATCTGTATGAAAAAACTCCTGTTCTACGCAGCAGTTACACTGCTTTTTATCAACTCCAGGGTAGCAGCCCAGAAGTATACTGCCAACTGGTCTTCACTCAACACCCGTGGCATACCATCCTGGTTCAGCGATGCTAAATTCGGCATCTTCATTCACTGGGGCGTATACGCCGTACCTTCTTTCGCTGTAAAGGGCCCCGGAGGTTATTCTGAGTGGTACTGGTGGCAGCTTAACGGCGCTAACGATAAAACCCATGAGAAAGTACAGGCATTCCATGATAAGAACTATGGAAAGGATTTCCAATATCAGCAGTTTGAATCGCAATTCACTGCCTCCCTGTATGATCCTGCGCAATGGGCCGATATTTTCCGGCGTAGCGGAGCTAAGTATGTAGTATTGACATCCAAGCACCATGAGGGATATTGCCTGTGGGATAACAAGCAGGCCAATACCTCCTGGGGACGTTCCTGGAATGCTGTAACAGGAACGCCCAAACGGGACCTGCTGGGAGACCTTACCACAGAAGTGCGGAAGGCCGGCCTGAAAATGGGATACTATTACTCTTTGTATGAGTGGTTCAACCCTCTCTGGAAAACAGATAAGGCCAGGTATGTAAATGAAGTGATGATTCCGCAGTTCAAAGACCTGGTAACCCGTTATAAACCGTCTGTGATCTTTTCTGACGGGGAATGGGAGATGACAGATACGGCCTGGCATAGTACAGAGTTGCTGGCATGGCTGTACAACGAGTCGCCGGTAAAGGATGAAGTAGCTGTGGATGACCGCTGGGGCAGTAATACCCGGGGAAAGAACAATGGGGCCACTTATCTCACTTCAGAGTACGGCAGTGGTATGCAGCCCGGCGTGGTATGGGAGGAAAGCCAGGGCATTGGTAATTCTTATGGTTATAACCGTATGGAGAATGTGGATGATTATAAGAAAAGTGAAGACCTTGTTTTAATGCTGGTAGATATTGTTTCCCGTGGCGGTAACCTGTTGCTGGACATAGGCCCTACGGCAGATGGCCGCATTCCGGTGATCATGCAGCAACGCCTCATAGATATCGGATCATGGCTGGAAACGAATGGAGAGGCTATTTACAATACACAGCCGTGGAAAGAGACAAGGCAATGGAGTGCCGGGGCAAGGCCGCCGGTAAAAGAGGCCAGCTTCATGGCCGATTACAACATTGCAAAGATGGTAAGGCCTCACAAAGTGTATGCTCATATCCAGCTATTCTTTACAAAGAAAGCAGATGCGCTTTATTGTATTGCAACAAGCTATCAGCCTTCTCTTGTAATAAGGAATTACACACCTGCAAAGAATGCAGCTGTGAGTGTGCTGGGAACTTCCGGTGCTGTTACCTGGAAACAGCAGGGGAAAGATTGTGTGATTGACCTTTCCCGCCTGCGTCCGGGGGATATTGGTAACGGGCTCTTTGTTGTTAAGATCAAAGGATGACCACTACCTTCTTTACAAATACTTTTTTACTGCCGTTATAAACGGCACAGATATAGATACCGGGAGGTATGCCCTGCAGCGAAACGGTGTGTAACAGCTGTACAATACGCTGAGTTAATACAGTACGGCCGTACATATCCGTTAGCTGCAGGGTATAGTTGCCCAGTTCCCGGCTCATTAAAGTTAACTGTCCGGAAGCCGGTACGGGGAATACATGGAAATCCCGGTTGCGTAATACCTGTACCTGCTGCACGTCTGAATAGACCGTCCTGCCATCTGTAAGTACCAGTTTTATCCTGTAGAAATATAGTCCTGATGCCGGTGGGTTATCAGTATACTGGTAGCTGAGAGAGCTGCTGATATTCATGCTGTCTAATCCCACATAGCTGTTCCCGTCCCTTCGTTCCCATACAATTGTTTTTAACAGGTGGAGAGAGCTGAGTACGGCAAAGATGTTTACCTGGTCCTCTGCATCAACATCTGCCAGTACCTGCCTGAAATAACAGCCAACCCCCTGTTCCTGGAAATTGACCGTATTGCTTTTCAATCCTGCCCATCCGTTTTTGTGCATTGGCCTTACGGCAAAGTTGACAGAATTGATATCCTGCCGGGAAAAAAGCAGGAAAGTATCTGTGGTGTACCTGTTGAAGGAGAGAGCGTCACCGGACAATGTATAGACCTCATAACCCGCGGCATTGGCCTGTGCCGGCCAGTATAGCAGGGCGGAATCCGTGCAGTTCAGTCCTGTGCTGATTTCCGGGGGAGTGGAAATAGAGAAATAGTTGCTGGTCCAGGCAGTATCTGTGGTGCTGATACGTAAAAGCCCCTGAGTGAAAGCTGCCGGTACCTGCCAGCGGGTAGTGCCGCCGGTTAATGATACGTTGGTGGCAATCTGTACCCAGGTGGCGCCGCTGTCTGCGCTGAAAGATACTGTGCCTATGCCGGACTGGAGGGTGCTCCAGCGGATGGCGATGTTCCGTCCGGCAGTCAGCATATCTCCGGCAGCGGGATATTTCCATTCCAGGGAGGAGAGGGGTATGAACTGGTAGGCCAGGAAGAAGGGCTGGCTGCTTCCTGTACGGGCATTTACATGCAGTTGCAGATTGCCGGTGGGAAAATCTATTGTTACCTGTTCCTGGTTGTTGATACTATCCCGTCCGCGTCTGGCTGTTCCGGCCAGGGAATCTGCTGAAGGATAGGCGCTTAATACCCAGGGATCAGACCTTTTGCCTGCTTCATCTGTGACCCAGAGGTCCAGGTCATTCACCAGGGCTTTTGCGGCGTTTGCTGCCGCGGCAGGATCGTTCCAGCCCAGTGTTACCTTCAGGCGGCGGGTATTGGCAGGAACTGCCAGGGGAAACGTTTGTGTCCCTCCTGCTGTAACCGTACCATTGAAGAGTCTTTTTTCTTTAACGGTGCGTATGGCCTCCAGGGCATTCAACAGTCCGAATCCGCTGCTGTAATCAGGGTAAAGATTGCCTATATCATCTGCGCTGTTGATCAGTATCGTTTTTACCAGTGTTGCTGCCGGAGTAGCTCCATAGGTTTGCCGGCAGGCTTCCTGAACTATGGCCGCTATCCCGGTGGTGGTGGCGGCAGCGTCGGAGGTGCCTGCCTGTCCGTAGGCAACTACCTGGGGAACAATACGCCCGTCATATGAAGGTCCTTTTGAGCTGAGTATGGGAATGCCGTAAGAAGTATCTATTCCGCCTGCTACCAGTACGTTCTTGGCCTGTTTAAAAGTACCGGAAAGGTTGGCATAGCCTGCCAGTCCCTGGTAGGTACCGCTTGCCGGCGCCTGGTTCCCGCTGTTACCTGAAGAGAATACATTCAATAAAGTATCCTGTGCATTGATCAGCTGATCATAGGCCACTGCTTCTGCGCCGTAATAATTTTCTATGCCGGTACCGTAGGAGTGATTTTGCAGGGTGATGCCGGCGTTACGGAAATAAGCCGGATCGTCAGGTAACAGCCTGTTGTAGGTTGAAGAGCTTAAGTGGGCCCCGGGCGCTACTCCACGGCCTGAAGGGCCGCTATTGCCTGTTCCGGCAATGAGGGTGCCCATAATGGTGGCATGTTCTGATGTGGTGGCAGCTGCCAGGGCAGAGGGGACGGCTTTGCCCAGCAGGTCAATATCTGTAGTATCAAATTTCTCTTCTTTCAGGCCAATTACCTGTCCCATCCCCTGCAAATCAGGGTATTGCTGTTGCAGGGCGTTGATATAGTTAGAGGAAGGGAGTGCATTGCTTACCAGTATCTCTGTGCCGGCCTTACGTAGCCTGTCTGCAAAACTGAGGGCGCGCTGGGCTGTAAACGCTGCCCAGTCGTCTTTCTTTACCAGTGCGGTTACGACAGGGTAGGGAGGATAGGCAGCGGTTATCCTGCAATACTGTAGTGACTTGTCTTCTTTTGCCAGGGTGGCCTGTACTACTATACTGTCCTCAGGATGAGCATGTTCTGCCTGTTGTAATAGTCCCTCACTGCATTTCCAGTTATTGTTGGCAGGGACTACCAGTAAGATCTGCTTTAGTTCCAGTGAATCAAAGTTGGCTTGTTGTACAATATGATGTCTGGGGCTGACGGACCTGATCAATCCATGTTTCTGCAGGGAAGCAGTTGCAACGGCAGTACGGTATTTAACAAGATAATAGCCTGAGGCAGAGGGAGGGGTGCTGTAGCGGAGTACGATACTGTCGGCAGTGGTCCTCTCCTGGGCAGATAAGCAATTGGTAATAAACAGGGTAAGTAGTATAAGGGCCCGGATTTTCATTGATGGGTAACAATTTTGGTCGATGCGTGAATTTAAGGAAAAATATTCTGAGTGGATGGCTGACCTGCGGCCAGCCATCCACAAAAAATTACCATGCATCGCTGCTCACTGTTTCCAGGATAGGTCCATTCAGTAAAGATCCTGCAGCTACGCTGGGATATATCTCTTCAAATGTCTTTACCTGGTTCATAAACACTCTTCTGGAAATGTGGCTCCGTGTAATATGGTGAGGCGATTCCAGTCCGGCTGCTGCTGTCAGCTCTACAGCGCTTTCAATCGTGTCACGGTGATAATTCGCAACGCGATGTTTTTTATCGTCCACTACCAGTCCTGCCATCAGCCATTTATCCTGTGTGGCTACGCCTGTGGGGCAACGGTTGGTGTTACAGATCAACGCCTGGATGCAACCCAGGGCCATCATCATGGCGCGGGCGCTGTTGCAGGCATCGGCGCCCAGCGCCAGTGCGCGGAGTATATGGTAGCCGGTAAGTACTTTACCGGAAGCGATCAGCTTTATTTTTCCTCTCAGGTTGTATCCTGTAAGTGTATCATGTACAAAGGCCAGGGCGTCCATCAACGGCATGCCTACGGAATTGGAAAATTCAGGAGGTGCTGCACCTGTGCCGCCTTCGCCACCATCAACAGTAATGAAATCTGGGTAACAGCCGGTTTCCAGCATGGCCTTACAGATAGCATGAAACTCTTTTTTCTGGCCTATACATAATTTGAAACCAACAGGCTTGCCTCCGCTTAGCTGCCGCATGCGGCTAATGAACTGCACCATTTCCCGGGGCGTGCTGAAAGCAGTATGATAAGGGGGAGAGGCTACGGTGGTATGTGGCTTTACGTGGCGTATAGCTGCAATTTCAGGTGTGTTCTTGGATGCAGGAAGAATACCTCCATGTCCGGGTTTGGCGCCCTGGGAGATCTTCAGCTCTATCATTTTTATTTGTGGAGCGGTGCATTTTTCTGCGAACAGTTTTTCGTCAAAGTTCCCGTTTTCCGTCCGGCAGCCGAAATAGCCGGTACCTATCTGCCAGATAATGTCTCCGCCCTGGTTGAGATGATGTTCGCTGATACCGCCTTCTCCTGTATTATGGGAAAAATTACCCAGCCTGGCGCCCCCATTCAGGGACTCTACCGCATTGGAGCTGAGAGAGCCATAGCTCATAGCTGAAACGTTGAATATGCTGGCGGAATATGGTTGTGTGCATTCATTGCCGCCTATCAGCACGCGAGGGTCTTTGTTCATTGATTCAAATGCCCTGGGTTGAATGGAATGAGCCATCCATTCGTACCCCTCGGCATAGACATTGAACTGTGTACCAAAGGGTTGGGAGTTCAGTTCCCGTTTTGCACGCTGGTAAATGGTGGAACGGTCTACCCTGTTCACCGGGCTGCCGTCAATATCACTTTCTACGAAGTATTGGTAGATCTTGGGACGGATGTCTTCCATCAGGTAACGCAGACGCCCCACGATAGGGTAGTTGCGCATAATGGCGTGTTTTTTCTGTGTGATGTCTACCAGGCCCAGGATGATCAATGGCCCTGCCAGTATCAGCAGCCACCAGGTCCAGGGGAAAAAATAACCAAGACAGGCAATAAATGCTATACTGCCTGCCGCGAACCAGATAAATCCTTTCATAATTAGCTCCTTTTTTAGCAGTGTTTCAGTTTTGCATGCCGCATGTGTGCAAAGCTGAAACGGTACCTTTTGTTAAGGGGCTAAGATAGGAAAAATCAAATGAGCTTATTATCCCTGAGTACAGTGGTAATTTTCATGATCAGCTCATTCCTGGTGCTTTCAAATGTGCGTATATCCTTGTTCTCTATCCAGCAGATCAGGGTTACTTTAATGTTAACGCCGTCTATGTTGGAGAAGAAGACGTCTGGTTCCCGGTCTGTATACAGGTTCTCTGTTCCTGTGATGGCTTTACAGACAAGCTCTTTTATGCGTAAGGTATTTTCATTTGCTGCGGGTATGGTGAATGGTATTTCAGCTCTTCTGCCAGGAGTAAGCGAGTGGTTGATAATGGGTTTCTGGAATATTTCCTTATTGGGGATGATCACATGGAGGCCATCCAGGGTGCGTAGCAGGGTGGAACGCAGCTGGATCTCTTCCACTTTCCCGGTAAATCCGTTCGTTTCTATCTGGTGACCAACTTCAAAGGGCCGGCGGAAAGTGATGAAGATGCCGGAAATGAAGTTGGCTGTAAGGTCCTGGAAAGCAAAGCCCAATGCCAGGCCAATAATACCGGCGCCTGCCAGCAGGGAGGTGACGGCTTTTTCCAGCTTCAGTACGTCCAGCGCCACAAAAAAGCCTATCAGCGTAATGATCACAGATATGATATTGGATAAGAGCCCGCTGAGCGCAGGGGTATCAGAGATCTTAAGGGTGAATCTGAAGACCAGTGTTTTTATCAGCCTTGCCAGCAGGTAGAATGCAATGAGTACAAGAATAGCTACTGCCATATTAGGCAGCAGCTTAATAGCTGCAACACCCCACCTGTGCAATTTATCGAATATAAGGTCTCCCCAGTTCGCAAAACTTGTATTCATAATGAATGGTTTGTAACAGTTATGGCCATAATAACTGTGCCAGTATACAGGTTTATTAAAGCCTGCTGCAGCCTGTACAGTATTAGTTTGTTTTACAATGCTATAACCTTATCTTACACCAGCTAACAACGTTATTGAATATGTACTTCGGAAAACTACTACTGGCATGTGGCGTTCTTATTGGCGTCATAAAAGACAGCTATGCACAGGCTCCATTTGACGCTTCCCAGCTAAAAGTCTCCTGGGAAGTAGTGGAGAACAATCATAAGGACAAAGCGCAGTTCCTTTCAGCCTTCACTATTATCAATAAAAGTAAGAAGCCTTTCCCGGCCAAAGGCTGGCAGTTGTATTTCAACTTTGTACGCGCCATTACTCCCGGCGAAACTACCGGTGGGGTATCTGCAGCGCATATCAACGGAGACCTGTACAAACTGTCGCCGCTGGATAACAGTAAAGGCATAGCCCCTGGCGATTCCCTGCGTATAGAGCTGGTAGCTGCAGCCTGGGCTGTGAACTTCACAGATGCCCCGGACGGTCTGTACCTTGTATGGGACGGGAATCCGGCCAAAGGCTACAGTCTGAAAGATTACAGTATCCGTCCATCTACACAACCGAAGCAATACCTGCGTTTCCCGGGCGATAAAACGGCCCTGGTATCTGCGGCAGATGTATTTGAGCAGAATAAGAACATCCGGGATATTCCGGCAGCACAGCTGCCACTGGTATTCCCTACGCCGCAGGAGGTGACAACCGGGACCGGTGCATTTAGCCTGGATGGTAATGCACAGATCAGCGCTGCTCCGGCCTTTGCTGCTGAAGCAGCTTACCTGGGCGGAGAGCTGGCTGTACTGCTGGGCAAAAAGCCCGCTACGGGCGCCAACGGCGCCATCAAACTGGAAACAGATGCAAGTCTTGCACCTGAAGCTTATGTACTACAGGTAACAGAGCAGGGCATCACTATAAAAGCTGCTGATGCGGCAGGGGTTTTTTATGGCATACAATCGCTTAAAAGCATGCTGCCTCCGGCATCCTGGGCAGGTGTACAGAAATCAGTACAGGTGCCTGCCATTACTGTAAAAGATGCTCCCCGCTATGGTTACCGCGCTTTTATGCTCGATGTATCCCGCAACTTCCACAGCAAGCAGGATGTGCTTCGTTTACTGGACCTGATGGCATTATATAAACTGAATGTTTTCCATTTTCACCTGACTGACGATGAAGGCTGGAGACTGGAGATACCCTCATTGCCGGAGCTGACGGAAGTAGGCGCCCGCCGCGGACATGCCCCTGATGAAAGCGCATTCCTGCAGCCAGCTTATGGCTCCGGTCCTGAGCTGGTGAATGAAGCAGGAAGCGGTCACTATACAAAGCAGGATTTCATAGAGATACTTCGTTACGCAACGGACAGGCATATACGCGTTATTCCGGAGATTGAAACACCTGGTCATGCAAGAGCTGCTGTTAAGGCTATGGAAGCGCGTTATCAACGGTTGATGAAGCAGGGCAGGAAAGAAGATGCAACAGCTTACCTGCTCTCTGACCTGAATGATCAGTCAAAATATAATTCAGTACAGAACTGGAATGACAATGTGATCAACGTAGCACAGCCTTCCGTATACAGGTTCCTGGATAAAGTAGTGGAAGAATTGCAGGCAGATTATGCAGCAGCAAAGGCGCCGCTTGAATATGTACATATGGGTGGAGATGAGGTGCCTGCCGGGGTATGGGAAAAATCGCCTGTGGTAGCAGCGCTGATGCAGAAAGATAAGAGCATCCGGGAAGTGAATGACCTTTGGTATTATTACTATGGAAAGGTACATGGGCTGCTGAAAGCCCGTGGATTGAAGCTCTATGGCTGGGAAGAAATGGGCATGCGTAAGACAACGATAGATGGTAAAGCGCATAATATTCCCAATCCTGATTTCAGCAACAGTGAATTTATGGTGGACGTGTGGAATAATATTATGGGTGGCGGCGCTGAAGATCTGGCTTACAGGCTGGCTAACGCTAACTATAGAGTAGTGTTGTCTGGTGTAAGCAATATGTATTTTGACATGGCCTATATGAAATCTTTTGAAGAGCCGGGCTTTTACTGGGGTGGTTTTGTGGATATTGATAAGCCTTTTTATTTCATTCCGGAGAACTATTACAAGAACGCGAAGGTGGATGAGCTGGGCAACCCGCTGAACCCTGAGATATTTAAAGGGAAGGATAAGCTTACTGCTTATGGCGCAGCAAATATTGCCGGTGTGCAGGGATTGCTGTGGAGTGAAACTGTGAAGAACACTGCACGTATGGAATATATGATGCTGCCTAAGCTGCTGGGACTTGCCGAGCGGGCATGGGCTAAAAGCCCTGAATGGGCTGAGGAAAAGGATGCCGGCAGGAGTGAGGAGCTTTATCAGCAGGCCTGGAATACGTTTGTAAACGTAGTTGGGAAAAGGGAGTTGGTGAGGCTGGATCATTATAACGGAGGTTATCAGTATCGTATTCCGACGCCTGGCGTAGTAGTGGACAATGGTACTGTCAGCGCCAATATACAGTTGCCTGGCCTGGTGATACGTTATACTACAAATGGTAAAGAGCCGGACAGTAAGAGTCAGGCTTATACTGCGCCTATCAGTGATAAAGGCACTATCCGCTTTAAAGCTTTTGATACCCGTGGCCGTGGCAGCAGAGTGGCGGAGATTGTGAATAAGTAATGATCTGAAATGCAAAAAAAGAGGGCTGGCCCATAGGCCAGCCCTCTTTTTTTGCCAGTCTGCTGTAAGCGTATAAGGTATTAAAATCTCATTAAAGTAACAGGTCTTTACGTTCCGCCTTTCAACTTACATGTAGCTTTGTGTGTATAACTGAAGGAAACCACAAAACCATACCTGTAATGAAGCTGAAAGGAAAGCTGAACCTCGGAACATTATTACGCAAGCTGCATTGGAAAGAGTTGCTGGCAGTATTATTTATTTTACTGGGCATTTACTTTTTCCGGCAGCAGCGGCATGAGCTGCATTCACTCATGCCTGCCATTGAGCGCGCTGACCGCCTGTGGGTGGTTGTTGGCGTATTGCTTACAGGAGGTTATATTCTCCTGCAGGCCCTGATGTATTTTTACAGCTTCCGCTCAGTAGGCAGCAAACTGGATATAGGGAAGGGTACAGAACTTTTCCTTAAGCGGAACCTGCTCAGTATTTTCCTGCCTGCCGGAGGGGTAAGCTCACTGGCTTACCTGCCGCAAAGCCTGCGCCGCAGTCATATCAATAAACAGCAGATACACCAGGCATCCGGTATTTACGGGTTTGTGGGGATCTTCTCTGTATTCCTTGTAGGCATACCGGTTGTTGGTTATGCTATTCTGCATGATGAGTCTATGATGGAGGCTGTTGGCGGACTGCTGACCATTTGCCTGGTGCTGGGAGGTACAGTATGGCTGGTACGCTCTGTGCAGACAAAAGGTGTGGCATACAGGCTGCTGTCAAAGTATTTTCCCTCTGCAGTACATCATGTGGACGAGATCTTTGCCTTTAACCTGCATACGCCTTCTTTTGTGCGTACCATCCTGGTATCGGCAGGAATAGAGCTGGTGGGTATTGCGCATCTTTATCTCAGTATGCTGGCAACCGGCGCAACGCCTTCCCTGGAGGCTGCGTGTGTGGGATATATAGTAGCTACGATCTTCCTCATTGTATCGCCTTTTTTACGCGGTTTGGGCGCCATCGAGCTGTCTTTGACCTATTTGCTTACCAACTATGGTTTTTCGTCCCTGCAGGCCCTGGAAATAACGTTATTGTACCGTCTTTTTGAATTCTGGCTGCCTTTGCTGGCGGGTGTGCTGGCGTTTATCCTGAAAGGGCGGCACCTGGTGTTGCGTTTATTACCGCCGGTGCTGATCTTCCTGCTGGGAATGGTAAATATCTTTTCTGTTCTGACTCCTCCGCTGGCCAGCCGTATGCGTATGCTGAGGGCTTATATTCCCGGGGAGAGCATACATGCTTCCAACCTGCTGGTGGTTTTTCTCGGGCTGATCCTGCTGGTAACGGCCACTTTCCTGTTCAGGGGGCTTCGTAGCGCCTGGATAGTGGCCTTGTTTGTATCTGTGTTGTCGGCGATAGGGCATATCAGTAAAGCGCTGGACTATGAGGAAGCTGCCATGGCGCTGGGAACTTCCATTATCCTGATCATCACAGCCAGGCAGTACAGGGTGAAGAGCAACCGGCAGCTGGTCAATATAGGGGTGATCACGGCAGTAGCCACACTGGTGGTGGTACTTATTTTCGGAACAATAGGCTTTTACTTTCTGAATGTGCGGCATTTTGGAATGGACTTTACCTGGCAGCGTTCATTAAGGGCATCGTTTCATGGTTTCCTGTTGCTGGAAGATGATGGATTATCTCCTGTAACACGTTTCGGAAGAGAGTTTCTGAGTGCTATCAGGGTACTGGGCGTGGGCGCCTGGGCTTTCCTTTTCTATACGATCATCCGCCCTTACCTGCCGGCCGGTAAGCAGACCAATGCTGCGCTGGAAAAGGCGCAGTATTACCTGAGCCAGTACGGGAGTTCTGCGATGGACCATTTTAAAGTAGGAGATGATAAGCTATTATATATTTCAGAGAGGCATCAGGGGTTTATTGCTTATCGTGTAGCCAGTAGTTTTGCAGTGGTGCTGGAAGAACCG
This sequence comes from Chitinophaga tropicalis, assembly GCF_009758205.1. Classification (GTDB taxonomy): domain Bacteria; phylum Bacteroidota; class Bacteroidia; order Chitinophagales; family Chitinophagaceae; genus Chitinophaga; species Chitinophaga tropicalis. The sequence continues at coordinate 213,655 of NZ_WRXN01000011.1, read as the reverse complement.
GTATGTGCAGATGATGCAAAATTGCCGTTGCTGCAGGAGTTTGAAGAGCAATGCCGGAAAATGGGGTTACGGCCTGCCTTTTACAGGGTAGACGAGCAAAGTATGTACTACTTTGAACATCTCCGTAAAAAGAGACTGCTGATAGGGCAGGAGGGGATAGTGGATGTTTCTGCATTTACGCTGAGCGGGAAAGATAAAAAATCGATGCGTAACGGGTTGAACAGCCTGGCAGCAAAAGGGTATGTGACCACTATGCATCATGCGCCGTTGCCGTCTGCTCTGGTACAGGAATTGAAAGAAGTGTCTGATGAATGGCTGAAGCAGTACGAAGTAAAAGAGATGACGTTCTCTCAGGGGTTGTTTGACCCGGACGATATACGTGAGCAGGATGTGATCACGGTCACGGATGCGGAGGGGCAGGTGGCCGCTTTCCTGAATATCATACCGGATTATGCGCCGGGAGAATGTACCTACGATCTTATCCGTAAACGAACGGAAGCCCCGGGAGGTTGCATGGATGCGCTGATCATAGCATTGATACAGCATGCACAGGCACAGGGCCTGCAATATCTTAATCTCGGGCTGGTGCCCATGTCTGGTATCCAGCAGCCGCAGAATACAGCTGAACAGGTGGTGAAATTTGCATATGAAAAGATAAAAGCTTTCCGTCATTATCATGGGTTGCGTGAGTTTAAAGAAAAGTATGCAACGGAATGGTCAAATAAATACCTTGTGTACGAGCATGACTTTGACCTGATCCAGCTGCCAGCTGCCCTGAGTAAGGTGATGAAAGCATAAAGGAACAGTTATGACCGGAAGAAAATATTATTTGTTGTTGCTGACATGTCTGTTCAGCACAGTGATTGCAACTGCACAGACAGATATCAGTAAGTTGCCTGTAACAGTAAAAGCCCCTCCTGTGGGTATTGCGCAACATCCGGTAGTGCTTTATATTACCGGTGATGGCGGAATGAAGAAGTTCTCGGTAGATATGGTGAATACGCTGGCTGGAAAGGGTTTCCCGGTAATAGGCCTGAATGCGTTGAAATACTTCTGGAGTAAAAAAACGCCACAGCAGGCTGCTACTGATATAGCCGCTCTTTTGCAGCATTATGCTGCGCAGTGGAATAATCATGCGTTCATACTGGTGGGTTATTCAATGGGGGCAGATGTACTGCCTTTTATTTACAGGCAGTTATCGCCCGCCCTGCAGTCGCAGGTGCAGCACCTGGTGTTCATGTCTCCTTCTGCCAATACGGATATGGTAGTGCATTTGTCAGATATGCTGGGTAAGACCTCTACGGGTAATATGAGTGTGTCTGGCGCTATGAATGGTATTACAGGCAAGCCTTTGCTGCTGATATTTGGTCAGGATGAAAAAGATTTTGATATGAAGCAGCTTACTATCAGTAATTACAAGCACCTGGTGCTGCCTGGGGGGCATCATTATAATGATGATGCTTTGTCTGTTGTACAACAAATACTCTCACATATTAACATTCCCTGAGTAATAAATGCCTTGAATTAACCCCTTGTTAACAGCCTTGCCGGGCTGTTAAAGCCATGTAATTTCCTTGTCCTGTAAAGGTTTCATATACATGCGCTTACAGGAATGGGTTATTAGATTTTTTATCCGTTAACAAATTATTAACCAAATTCTGCGGCGTGTATTGTAACATTACAACGTAGTAATGTAGCAGAGAAAGTAAAAAGTATACCACTATTTGTCAGCCATGGAAACACCCCTCAGGTATCTACCTGAGAGGATTAAAACGAGACACCAAATTCTTGTAGCTAGAATGGATAAAAATTATGCTCTGAATATATTGCCCGGTTGTGGAATTGTGCTGTCGAAAGCCGCGGTAGACAAGCCTTTTAATGGTTGGTTTTTGATGAAAACTCCCCAGGTTTCCACCGGGGGAGTTTCTGTTTTTTGCTGTCAGACGGGCTGCAGTAAAAAACTGTTTAGCTGCAGCAAAATAGCAGTACAATTTTTTAGCTTGCATGCTTACTATCCTGTTTGTGGAATTGGCTTTTACTCTTACCCTCAAAATAGATTTTTATGAAAGATGTACTTACTTATGCCGGAAACGGCATACCCTGTTTTATTCACGAAGGAAGGGGAAACCCTTAATGAACATGTTGTTGTTGGTTAACTAAAAAACTATCAACCTTTCAATTCAGGACGCGACGTATGAAAGACACATATTTACTGGCTTCTCAACACACAACAGCTATGGAGAGAACCATTGTAGACTTGGATCAGTTCACCTGTTATTTTATTAAGAACATTGTAAACCCCGCTATGCCAGCATGCCTAAACGTTATTTTGAAAGACTGCAAACCATTGATTATCTGATAAGGATCAAAGGCACCGGAAAACCTGCTCATCTTGCAAAAAGATTGCGTATTTCCGAAAGGACCCTGTTTGAATTCTTAAAGATGATGAAAGAGCTCGGAGCGCCTATAGCGTATGATCGCTATAAGGAAAGCTATTATTACTCGGAAAAAGGCGGATTCAATATACGATTCGTCAAAAACCTGACACTTGCATTGGTGACGTTGGTCCCATTCATTGATTTTTGACCCACATCTCCACTGTTGAAATAGTTTTCCTCCTGCGTCTGCTTTTTTGCAGGGGATTTCCCTTGCCTCGGCGGAATTACTGCGGAGTATCATGCTCCGCAGTTAACTCCGCATTAACTATTCCCTTAACGGTGAATTAACTCTTCCCTCCTGAATCCTGCTTATCTTTCCTATTGTTCAAATCTTCTGGCAGAAGATCTTTTCAGATTATTTTTTCTCATAAGACGGTTTAGATTTCATAAGCTTCTGTACGCAGGTTTCTGTTAAGTTACCTGCCGATTTAAAAAAACAAAATGCCCTTACTGTTGAGCAGTAAGGGCATGAACATTCACATATCAACCGTTGCAGTTTCAGAATGGCAATAAATGCTTACCGCAACAAAAAAAAACTTTGAAAATCAATTTTTTGGGTGGATCGTTATATCAAAATTAGAGATAATGTTTTGAATACGTGGTTAACCGATTGTTAAGGCTCGCCGCACAGTAAAAATCCCGGCAGAAAACAAGCATACAGTCCCTCAACTTTTCTTGTAATACTCTCACCATTAACATGTAACTTTCAGTAAAATTTACGCCACAACCCTCTTTGCCAATTTCTTTTCCCTGGCCATAAACGTAGCCGCTTTTTTTCGTTAATTCTAATATTGTACAAATTTTTTATTAGTATTTAATGAAAAATCATATACTTATCCGATTGACTACTGCTTGTATTTGTTACAAATTTGTTTTGGTATGTAGGGCCACGTAATCTGAACAGTTGCAACCATATAAACCCAAAAAAAATAATATGAAAAATGTGAGGCGGAACAACGCAGATCCGGCAGGTGGGGATGACTCTTTAGAGACAGAAGCTGGAATTGGGGATGCAAAACAAATGATTCATCAACTGGCAAGAGATATATGCAACGTCGTATTTGTAGATACTGATATCCACGGACTAACACCAGCAGATGCCGCCGGTTTCCTGAAGAATGCTTACCCGGAAATGAACATAGTACTGTTTTCCCTGCACGGAAACCGTTCAATAACAGCAATACCACAAAGCAGCAGTCAAACTCCTCAGTCGCCAGCCCCTCTGGCAGAATTTATTACACAGGTATACGATACTGCCATGCAGGCCAATATAACTGCCGTACAGAAAGTATTTGCCTTTTTTAACAGGCAACCGGGCATTGTTACAGGCCAGTACGGTCTTTCTCCACGTGAGCTGCAGGTACTGGATTGCCTGGTAAATGGCCAGACCTATAAAAAGATAGCAGAGCATTGTCATATCAGTGTTGGTACAGTACGCTCCCACATTATGAATATTTACCGTAAGCTTGATGTCAACTCCCGTTCCAGCGCCATTGTCAAAGCCATGCAGGAGAAACTGGTAGGATAACCGGTTATTCCTGTACATAACTTTTTATCCCCGGCATTGTTATCAATAGAAACTCGTATTTTAGATCAGAACCTTTTCTGTCATTTCAGCTATCTGCCACTTGTCAATTTAGTTGCTATACCCCACATCAAACCGCTTGCAGGCATCTTACCTGCCAGTCCGTTTACCCCTTACTCCGCTTTCCGTTAATCAATAATGGCTTATTGAATATTGATCACGTATCAGAAAAAAAGATGTTATGAAAATTTCTACCAGAACAGCCGGAGCCCTGCTGCTGATGGTAACCGCTGCTTTTTTTGCCGGCGGGCAATCTTCAGTGGCCCAGGCAACATCCGCCGGACCGGAAACCAGTCGCATGCCGGAACAGACCGGCCCCGTAAAGGGAACCGTGAAAGATGATAAAGGAACACCCCTTATAGGGGTTACTATCCGCGTAAAAGGTACAAGCGCAGGCACTACCACCGGGCCGGACGGCTCTTTCACCCTCAACCTGCCTGAAGGAAAAGATTCGCTGGTGATCTCTTACCTGGGATATGTTACCCAGGAAATAAAGGCAGGCGCTTCTCCTGTAAATGTGGTACTGCTATCAGCCGAAAGTCAGCTGGAACAGGTAGTGGTGGTAGGTTATGGCACACAACGTAAAAGGGATCTTACCGGCTCCATTTCATCCCTGAAGGGTGAAGCGCTGGCAGCCCAGCCGGTGCAAACGCCTACCCAGGCGGCTCAGGGCCGTATTGCGGGGGTACAGGTCATTGCTTCCGGTCAGCCTAACTCCCAGCCACAGATCAGGGTAAGAGGTACCGGCTCTGTACTGGCCGGCGCTAACCCATTGTATGTAGTGGATGGAGTGCTGACAGACGATATACGGAATATTGCCACTGCAGATATCCTTACTATGGACGTACTGAAAGATGCTTCTGCAGCGATTTATGGTGTACGTGCAGCCAACGGGGTGATCATTATCACCACCAGGAAAGGCAAGGCCGGTAAACCACAGGTACGCTATGATGCCAATGCTGGCTATCGCGAAGCTTCCAACCTGGTAAAAATGGCCAACAGGCAGCAGTATATAGATTACCTGGCAGATGCTGCTCCGGGAAAGGACGCTATCAATAACCCCTATGTGTACGGCGGCACTACCAACTGGTATGATGCTGTGCTGCGCAAAGCTTTCCAGATGAACCATAATATTTCTGTTTCAGGTGGTTCGGAGAACAACACATATTACCTGAGCGGAGGGTATATCCAGGAAGACGGTATCATACAGACCAACAATTTTAAACGCTTTACATTCAGGGCCAACAATGATGTTAATATTACCGACAAGCTGAAGTTTATTTCCCAGATCTCCTATTCACGCGCTACGACCCGCGATGTGGAGCTGAAAGATACTTACCGTAACATTTACCGGGCAGCTCCGATAGTAAAGGCCTTTGAAGACGGGCGCTATGGTAACACCTCAGGGTGGGCTAACGTTGGTAATCCCTTACTCTCCCTCAATAAACGGAATGATGGCAGGCAGGAAAGCAGGGTGCAGGGGAATGTAGCACTGGAATATACTCCTGTGTCAGCATTGAAACTGCGCTCTGCTTTTAATGCAGACCTCAAATATGGGAATGACCGCGTTTATGCTTACAGGTACCTGAATGACGATGTTACATTCCTGGTGGCGGGAGGTAATCAGCAGACCCCCAACAGCCGCCTTACCAGAGAGGAATACCGGTCTCAGGGCTGGATATGGGATAATACTATCACTTTCGACAAAGCATTCGGCAGGCATTCCCTCACTTTACTGGCTGGTTCTGTGACAGAAGGTTTTTATACCACTTCCCTGAAAGGGGAACGTATAAATGTGCCTGAAGATCCTGACCTCTGGTACCTGGCCCTTGGAGATCCGAATATACAGTCCACGCTGACCAACACGGGCGATAAATACGCCCGTCAATCCTTTGTAGGACGCGTTAACTACAGCTATGACAGCAAGTATCTGCTCAGTGCATCTATCCGCGCAGATGGCAGCTCCAAATTCAGTGAGCGCTGGGGATATTTTCCTACCGTAGGGCTGGGGTGGGTACTGTCACAGGAAGGGTTTATGAAGGACCAGCAGTTGTTTGATTTCCTGAAACTGAGGGCAAGCTGGGGCCTGCTTGGGAATGATAACATTCCTACCAATGCCTATGTGGCTGTTACCAGCGTGGACGTACCTTACGTTTTTGGCGGCGCAGTGAACATTGGCGGTGCAATCAAAGATCTGAAAGACCCTTCCCTGAAATGGGAACAGACGGAGCAATACGATATAGGACTTGAATTTACCCTGCTTAAAAACCGACTGAGCGGTGAATTTGATTATTACAGCAAACACACAAAAGATGCGCTTGTAATAGTGAATACACCTGCATTGCTGGGAGACCAGGACAACTCCTATATAACCAATGCCGCCTCCTTTAAGAACCAGGGATTTGAAATATCCCTGAACTGGAAGGATAATATCACGGAAGAGCTTTCTTACAGTGTGGGTGGTAATATCACTTTCAACACCAATGAGCTGACAGGTCTGAATGGCGGTCAGGCTTTGCTTGGAGGAGAAGTTGGCCAGCAGAGTTTTGTGACCCGCACAGATAACGGTCATCCGGTAGGCAGCTTTTATGTAAGAAAAGCGCTGGGTGTGTTCAGGGACCAGGCGGAGATAGATAATTACAGGTCTGCAGATGGTAAGGTTATTCAGCCTAATGCGCAACCCGGGGACCTGAAGTATGCAGACCTGGACAGAGACGGGGATATTGATAATGACGACCGGTTCTATGCCGGCTCTTTCCAGCCCAAATGTTTCTTTGGCTTTAACCTTGGGCTTAACTACAGGGGCCTGGACTTCAGTGCTAATTTCTACGGTAATGCAGGAAATAAGATCTATAACGGTAAAAAGGCATACCGTTTTGATAATGCAGACAATATTGAGGCTGATTATGCCAGCAGGAGGTGGACAGCCGCAAGGCCATCTTCTACTGATCCGCGGGTGATCAATTCTGCTACACCTGCTTCCACTTATTTTATTGAATCAGGGACTTATCTGCGACTGAATAACCTGACAGTAGGATATACCCTGCCGGCAAAAATGCTGAAGGCGATAGGCATCAGCAATTTCAGGGTGTATGCTACCTCTCAGAACCTCTTTACGCTGAAGAAGTTCAGCGGGTTCAGTCCTGAGTTGCCAGGAGGTACAATTGATGATGCTAATGCTACCAATAACAAGAGCGGTGTGCTTGATGCAGGGATAGAGCTGAGTGCATATCCTACTACGCGGACTTTTGCTCTTGGCGTGAATGTCTCATTTTAAAAAGGAAGATCATGAATCAGATACATAAAAATACTGTTCTGTGGTGCTTACCGGCAATATTGCTGTTTTCCGGGATATTTGCCTGCAATAATTACCTGGATGTAAAACCACAGGGACAGTTAAACGAAGAAGCCGCCGCTTCAGATCCGGCAACAGCGCAGAAGCTGGTGATAGGTGTATATAACACTATGTGGGAAGGTAATATGCATGGTTTCCCGTTTGTGGTGATGACCAATGTTGCATCTGATGATGCGGATAAGGGCAGTAATGCTACTGACGATCTGCCTAATTCCGGCCGCATAGATAACCTGGACATGGATGCGTCCATCAATCATATAAACAGTATCTGGAGTGGTTATTACCTGGGCATTGCCCGTGCTAACCAGGCTATACAGGTATTGGGGGGCAGTACGCTGGAGGAAACACTTAAGAATCAGCTGCTGGGGGAGGTCCGTTTCCTGCGTGCATATTTCTATTTTAACCTGGTAAGGTTCTTTGGCGGAGTACCTGAAGTGGACAAGGTTATTTCTCCGCAGGAGGCCGCCAGTGCCACTTACCAGACCAAAGCCACCAAAGACGAGATCTATCAGTTCATTATTGAAGACCTTGAATTTGCGTTGGCCAATGTGGCTGCAAAAGGAGGCGCCAATACCAGTGCGGGGCGTGTTACAAAGGGAGCGGCAGCAGGTATGCTGGCAAAAGTGATGCTATACCGCCAGAACTGGCAAAGGGCATACAGCCTGGCAGATTCTGTTATTACGCAGAAGGTGGGCGCTTACGGTCTGGACAACAGCTATTTTGATATCTGGCGGGAAACGGGAGCTAACAGCCAGGAATCCCTGTTTGAAGTGCAGACAGGCATCAATTCAATATGTGAGGCAGGTATTGCCAGTTATGCGGAATGCCAGGGAGTAAGGGCCGGTGGCAAATTTGGATGGGCTGACCTGGGCTGGGGCTTTGGAGCGCCTTCTCAAAGCCTGCTGAATGAATATGCTGCCGGCGATACCCGCAGGGAAGCCTCTATTATTTTCATTGGTGCAACCGGTACTGTGCTGTGGGACGGCGTAAGGGTACCCAGCCAGGACAGTGTGGAAAATCCCCGTTATAATTATAAATCCTATCATAGCCAGGTAAAGGAATCCTATTGTGGTAACAGGGGGCGTATGCCTAAGAACCTGCGTATACTGCGTTATGGAGAAATACTGCTGATCCGTGCTGAAGCAGCTTTTGCCCTGGGTAATACGGCTACTGCGCTGGCAGATGTGAATGCGTTGCATCCGCGTGCCGGGCTGGCCCCTCTGGGCAGTATAGACAGGCATGCTATCTGGCATGAAAGGAGGGTGGAGCTGGCACTTGAACATGACAGGTACTTTGATCTGATCCGGCAGGATGAAGTAGAGCCGGGTACTGCTGCTGCTGCTTTTGCGGCACATGGTAAAACATTTGCGGCGAAGAATAAGGTGTTTCCTATACCTCGCCAGCAGATAGATCTGAGTAATAATAATCTTGTGCAGAACGACGGATACTGACCTGCTTTTTTCAGCAGCTCTGTAAAAAAATAATATTATGGAGCTGCTGAAAAAAATATCTGCAACCCCTTGTTTATTAATTATATTATGAATAAATTTATGTACCTATGAAAAAATAGATAACCTATGAAATGGATTGAAGAACTCAATGTGATCTACCAAAAACTGGGGGCGGTAGGCTTCGAAGAAGTAAAAAAAGAAATTTTAAGAGCTCAGATGAGCGGCCACGGCGGAGAAACTTACTATCTTGTTCTGCAACAGCTCATTATGATCAAGAAAGACAAAGTACAGATCTATGAACTGATCAAAGGTGAAGTAGAGAATATCATTCACTTCAGCAAACACATGATCCATCTGAATTAAGAGCAATGGCTCAGGATGCCAGTTCTTCTCTCAACCTGGTTGCTTTCCAGTAAACATGAGAATTTTCGGGTATTTTCAGCAGCCATTCCAGGCATTGCTGTTTGTCTCCTTCTCTGAGATAGCTCAGGGCTATGTAAAATGCTGCATCGTAGCGGTATGGTGAGTTGCCTGCATATATTTTCAGCAGGTCTGTACGGCCTTCTGTCATCCTTCTTTCGTCTACCAGGCTTACTCCCCTGTAATAACGTGCTGCGATATGCAGTGAGTCTTTCTGTAATACTTTGTCAAGCAGTGGTATTGCTGCTCCGAAATGTCCCCTGTTGAAATTTGCCGCCGCCTGGTGCAGCAGCAGTGACGTATCCTGCTCGCCCTGCACCCGGTGGGCGTGCATCATTTCTGTGCCGGAAAATTGTCTGTATATGTCTTTGCGCCATGGGCTCAGAAAGAGTAATCCGGCCAGGGCCGCTGCTATTATAGCGGTGATGCTTACGTATATACTGACGTTGACGCTGGGGGTATCTTTTGTATGGAACCAGCGCTGGCGCTGACCTGCTATTATTTCTTCCAGCTCATCCCGGACATTGTCAGCCTCCTGTTTGTTGTGTGGAGAAGCCAGGGCTTCTTCTATATACCTGATATGTTGTTCGTCCAGGCCGGGAGCAGGCGCTACCGGATGAAAGGCCATTCCCTTACCGGGGGATTTCTGCATCAGGTCCTGCTTCCATTTCAGCTGGCAGGCATATAGGAAAAAAGTTTCGAAGGGATTGGTAAGGGTGAGTTTGTGATGATGTGCATAATCGTAGATGGCCATCAGGACATCTTCAAATACATTGGCAGCTTCCCTGATATTACCGCCCCAACCTGTTACCATATGTTTCACTTTGCGGGCAAAACGTTTGTAAATAACATCTACAATGGCAGGGGAGCTGTCCAGTAAACCATCTATATATTCATCATCATTATTTATTATCCGGCTGGAAACCATAAGTTGTTTCGTCTGCTACTGAGATTAAAAGTATAAAACACTGTTCAATGGGCAAAAAATTAATGCACAGGCAATCTGAATACTATCTCTACAATGCCTGTGCCGAATTTTGAGTGCAGTAAAAGCGCTCTAAGCAGGTAGTTCCGCTTACCGGTGCTCACACAAAGCAGACACCAGTTTCCCTAATATCTGTTTCAGGGCGGAAGCGTCTTCCAGCCCTGTAATACCTGTATATTCTTTTTCTATTTCCTGGAAACTTTCCGCGGCAGAGACAATGAGTTTCTTCCCTTCGTCTGTCAGACAGATCACAGATGCGCGGTTATCTGTAGAATGTTTACATGTGTGTATATAACCACCGGCTTCCAGGTTTTTCACTACTTTACTCATTGCCTGTTTGGTGATACGCGCTTTTTTAGCCAGCTCATTATTTATAGTTCCTTCCGGTGGTATATTTATTATCAGTACAAGATCTCCCAGTTTAAAATTTTCGTATCCCCTTTTTTGCAGTTTGTCCAGTATTCTGTTATCCATGTCCCTTTTCAGCAATCCTAACATACGTATCAGGCTATGCTGCCGTTGCGCCAGATGGTATTGCAGTTGCTCATCCAGTGAACTGTTCATGTTATTACTTTTTCAGGGTCAATAAATATCTTTACCGGGCCAGCAGCCAGCTGCTAACCTTCTCGTTTCTTATCCCAACCTTATAAAGCTGCCAGCTGGCAGCAGGTGTGGACTTTCATTTATTAAAAAGGGAACGCGCAATACCGGTTTCCAATCCGCGCAGTTCTGCCAGTCCTCTGAGGCGGCCTATTGCGCTGTAACCCGGATTGGTTTTTTTATGCAGGTCATCCAGCATCTGATGCCCGTGGTCAGGCCGCATTGGAATAGATACATTCCTTTTATGCATGATAGCCAGGATGCCTCTTACTACTGCATACATATCCACATCTCCTTCCAGGTGATTAGCCTCGTGGAAATTGCCGAGAGCATCCCGCTGTGTGCTACGCAAGTGTATGAAGTGAATATGTTCGCCCAGGCGTTCTACCATCCCCGGTAGATCATTATCTGGTCTTACACCATAAGAGCCGGTGCAGAAACAGAGCCCGTTTGCAGCGTAAGGCGCTGCTGCCAGCAGTTCCCTTGCATCCTGTTCTGTGCTTACTATTCTTGGTAAACCCAGGATAGGGAACGGAGGATCGTCCGGGTGGATGGCCAGCCTGATACCTACTTCTTCTGCAACAGGAGCTATTTGCTGCAGGAAATAAAAGAGATGGAGTTTGAGTTGTGTGGCATCTATGCCTTTATATTTATCCAGCGCTTCCTGGAATTTTTGTAAAGTGAAGCTCTCTTCAGAACCCGGTAGCCCTGCAATAATGTTCTTTTGCAGCAATGCTTTTTCAGCCTCGGTCATACTGTCAAAATGTTCTTTGGCCATTGAGATCTCTGCCGGGTCATAATCATTCTCTGCACCTGGTCTTTGTAACATGAAGAGATCAAAAGCCATGAAAGCAGCCTTCTCAAAACGCAGTGCTTTTGAGCCGTCTGCTACGGTATAGGCAAGGTCTGTTCTTGTCCAGTCCAGTACGGGCATGAAATTGTAAGTCACAACATGGATGCCGCATCTGGCAAGATTTCTCAGGGATTGCTGATAGTGCTGTATGTATTCTTTAAACCTGCCGCTTTGTGTTTTGATATCTTCATGAACGGGCACACTTTCCACTACAGACCAGGTCAGGCCGGCAGCAGCTATTGTTTCTTTCCGTATCATGATCTCTTCAACAGTCCAAACCTCTCCATTCGGAACATGGTGTAATGCCGTTACAATACCGGTAGCGCCGGCTTGTTTAATATCGGCAAGGCTTACGGGATCATTAGGCCCGAACCACCGCCATGTCTGTTCCATTCTTAACATACGCATATAAAGGTTTAAATTATTCTTAATTTCTGCAAACGTAAGAAAATCTGCCGGGATGAACCAACTCCACTGTTACTTCTTCTCTGCCGGAGATGTCAATACTACAATAATGTCCATGACATTTGTCTGCGTAGGCCCTGTCTTCAGCAATCCGCCTGCCTGTTCAAAGAAATGATAGGAGTCATGTTCCAGCAGGTAATGTTCTGCATCCAGGCCTTCCTGCGCAGCCTTTGCCATGATGCCGGCATCTGCCAGGGCGCCTGCAGCGTCAGTAGGGCCGTCTGTACCATCGGTACCTGCGCTCAGTAAAAGGATGTTTCCTCTTCCTTCCAGTGCTATACCGGCGGCTAATGCCAGATGCTGGTTCCTGCCTCCCAGGCCGTTGCCGGTTACGGTAACAGTAGTTTCTCCACCTGTAAGGAGGCAGACGGCCTTTCCTGTTTCCTGCTGTGCAGCCTCCTGTACCAGGCGTCTGGCCAGTTGTACGGCATCTCCGGTTATGCCGTCACTGAGTATCCGGGTATCATATCCCAGTTCCCGTGCCTTTCGGGCAGCTGCTTCCAGGGCGATCCGGTTACTGCCTGTAAGGTGGTTGCTGACTGTTTCAAATCGCGGATGTCCCGGTTTAGGCGTTTCCGGGATAGTACCGGCGCATCCCTGTAACAGGTGCTTCCGTATGGCGGGAGGTATTTTCAGGGAAAGCCCGTATTGTTCCAGTATGTTGTATGCTTCCTTAAAGGTGGATGGGTCAGGTACAGTAGGCCCGGAGCCTATTACAGGCAGATCATCGCCTACCACATCACTCAGTATAAGGCTGCAGAATGCGCTGGTATTGGCCCGCAAAGCCAGCTGACCGCCTTTTACGGCAGACAGGTGTTTCCGTACAATATTCATTTCATGGATAGTGGCGCCGCTTTTCAGCAGCAATCCGAATACCTGCTGTACCTGTTGCAGGTCTGCTCCCTTTGGATAGTCTGCCATCAGGGAGGATGCTCCCCCGGATAACAGGAACAGCACTACATCATGCTCCCGGACTTCATTCAGCAGCTGCAGCATTTTCTGTGTAGCCTGTACGCTGCTTTGATCGGGCACCGGATGCCCTGCTTCTTCCAGCAGAATATGTTTTAAGGGTAACCCATGTGCGTGTTTGGTGATGACCATGCCTTTCAATGGCAGGCCTTCAAGGACGTCTTCCAGGCTCTGTGCCATGGCAGCCGATGCTTTTCCTGCACCAAATATCCATACAGGCCTGCCGGCCGGTAGTGGATAAACCCTACCACAGACCTGCAATTGACCGTTCTGCCACTGTACATGTTGCCGCATCAGTGCGGATGGCTGTACTGATGCTACTCCTGCCCCGAATATTTCTATAGCGTCTGCTCTCATCATACTGCAAAGAAAAAAAATAAGGATGCCGGGAAGCATCCTTATCAGAAATATTTTAAAAATTATGCTACTTATTTCGTTTCTCCTGCCTCTTATCCATTTTTGTTTCCAGCCGTTCTTTCTTCTTCATTTCCCAGTCATTCCACTTTTTATACTGATCTGCAGAAAGCACTGATTTAAAACGCTGGTTACGCTCTTCCTCCAGTTGTTTGATCTGCTGCATCTTATCTTTTTTGGGCAGCGTTGCATTAGCCTTTATCTGTTCTCTCCGGCGTGAAATGTCTGTGTTAATAGCATGAATATCTTTGTCCTGCTGAGCGGAGAGGTTCAGCCTGCGGTCAAGTTTATCGCTCATTTTGTCTGCCCGCGCTTCCGGGCTCAAACGAACTTTATGTGCTGTGGTATCTGCTTTCTGCGCTATACTTTCTCTGCTGAAACCAAGCAACAGGCATAATAACAGAGCGCCGAAACAGATCATATATCTTTTCATAAAAAAGGAATTATTCTCACTTACTAAATATAGGTATTTCCTGCAATATTAATACCAATCATCAAAAATCTAACGAAATATCAAGCCACCAGATTATTTTTAACTTTCAGATAATATACTAGTCTAATAGACTATTCTGATTCTCAGGATTGTATAACCAGGATCTAAACCGTTCAAAAACTAATCAATGAGTAAAATTCGTGTATTCCTCTACCGGAATAGTCTTTCCCGTCTTTTGCAGGGGAAGGGGCTTTCCTGTTTATGGATGTTAACCAGTGCGCTGCTTGCAGGCAGTAGCGTAAAAGCGCAGGCTACATTTCCTGTTAATGGTATTACAGACACAAGAGAAGGTTGCTATGCATTTGTGAAAGCCACTATTGTCAAAAGCCCGGGCGTTGTTCTGAACAATGCCACCCTGGTGATCAGGGATGGCCGTATAGTCAGCGCCGGCGGCGGGCCGGTACCTAAAGACGCTGTTGTTGTTAACTGTGAGGGCCGGTATATTTATCCGTCCTTCGTTGACCTTTACAGCGATTATGGTACGCCTCCTGTAAAGAAAGCCTCCGGCGGCTACAGGGCGGCCCCCCAGTTCATTTCCACGACCAAAGGGGCCTTTGGCTGGAATCAGGCCGTTAAGAGCGAAGTGAATGCCGCCTCGGTGTTCAGCAAGGATGAACGTACGGCAGAATCTCTCCGTAATGCAGGCTTCGGCGCCGTACTGACGCATCAGCAGGATGGTATTGCCAGGGGTACAGGCGTATTGGTAACACTGGCCAATGAACGTGAGAATAAAACAGTGATCAGGGAAAAGGCCAGTACCCATTATTCGTTTGACAAAGGCAGTTCTACACAGAACTATCCCAGCTCTCTCATGGGCAGTATAGCGTTGTTGCGGCAAACATTCCTGGATGCGCAGTGGTACCAGTCGCACCCTGCTAAAGAGGGCGCTAACCTTACCCTGCAGGCCTGGAATGACAGTCGCTCGTTACCACAGATCTTTGAAGTACAGGACAAATGGGACGTGCTCCGTGCAGATAAGATAGGAGATGAATTTGGTGTACAGTATATCATTAAAGCCGCCGGTAACGAATACCAGCGTATGCCTGAAATGGTGGCAACCAAAGCGTCTTTCATACTTCCGCTCAACTTCCCTCAGCCTATAGATGTGGAAGATCCGAATGAAGCGCGCTTTGTAGCACTGAGCGATATGAAACACTGGGAGCTGGCGCCTACAGAACCTGCCGCTTTTGAAAAAGCAAATATTCCCTTTTGTTTCACCGCAGCAGGGCTGAAAGATATAAAGCAATTTACTGCAGCTGTCAGGAAAGCCATAGATGCCGGCCTTAGTGAACAGAAAGCCCTGGAGGCCGTTACGCTGGCGCCTGCCCGTATACTGAAAGCAGAAGATCTTGTAGGCACTCTCGATGCAGGTAAACTGGCCAACTTCCTGGTAACCTCAGGGCCTGTATTTAATGAGAGTACTGTTATTTACCAGAACTGGATACAGGGACAGCAATACAATATCAAAGATGACGGATGGAAAGATATCCGTGGCACATATACACTTTCCGTAGGTAATACTTCCTATAATGTGCTGATAAAAGGCACAGCTTCTGCTCCCGCTTTATCTCTTTTACAACAGGATACCCTGGCGGGTTCAGTAACACTGGAAGGACAGCTGGTAAAGCTTTCATTTCCCCTGAAAAAAGGTGGTACGCAGGTGCGGCTGAGCGGTGTTGCCGGCGGTCAGGAATGGGACGGTACAGGTCTGGATACAACAGGTAAATGGGTGAAGTGGCATGCCGTGTTCAATGCAGCTTATACACCGAAGGATTCTACAAAATCTAAAACTCCGCAGCAGCCAGGTAAACTTTATTATCCTTTTAACGGCTATGGATGGGAAGAGCAGCCTAAACAGCAGGACCTGCTGATCAGGAATGCTACTGTCTGGACAAACGAGCAGGAAGGCAAACTGGAAAATACAGATGTACTGGTACGCAACGGTAAGATTGTGCAGATAGGGAAGAACCTTGCTGCCGGCAATGCAAGGGTAATAGATGGCACAGGCAAACATCTCACGGCAGGTATCATTGACGAGCATTCCCATATAGCTATTTCCAGGGGAGTAAATGAAGGCACCCAGTCTGTTACGGCAGAAGTGCGTATTGCAGATGTGATCAACCCGGACGATGTGAACATTTACCGTCAGCTGAGTGGCGGCGTAACTGCTTCTCATCTGTTACATGGCTCTGCTAATACTATTGGCGGACAAAGCCAGCTGATCAAACTCCGCTGGGGCGCAGATGCTGAAGAACTGAAATTTGCGGGCGCTGATCCCTTCATCAAATTTGCATTGGGTGAGAACGTAAAGCAATCCAACTGGGGAGATAATCAGAAGGAGCGTTTCCCGCAAACACGTATGGGGGTTGAACAGATACTTACTGATGCGTTTACCCGTGCACTGGATTATGAAAAGCTGGGGGCGGACAAACGTAAGGACCTGGAGCTGGAGACCCTGCTGGAAATACTGCACAGCAAACGTTTTGTAACCTGTCACTCCTATGTACAAAGTGAGATCAATATGCTGATAAAAACAGCAGACAAATTCAACTTCCGCATCAACACCTTTACGCATATACTGGAAGGATATAAAGTAGCCGATAAGATGAAGCAGCATGGCGCCGGCGCCGGAACGTTCTCTGACTGGTGGGCCTATAAGATGGAAGTGCAGGATGCTATTCCCTACAACGCTACCATCATGCAGCGTGCAGGGCTGACCGTTGCCGTCAATTCTGACGATGCAGAAATGGCCCGCCGCCTTAACCAGGAAGCAGCCAAGAGTATCCGGTATGGAGATATGACGGAAGAGGAGGCATTGAAGCTGGTAACGCTCAACCCCGCTAAACTGTTGCATGTGGCAGACCGGACCGGTAGTATCAAAGCCGGCAAGGACGCTGACCTGGTGCTCTGGAGTGACGATCCGCTGAGCATCTATGCAAAGGCAGAGAAAACAATAGTAGACGGTATTGTATATTTTGACAGGGAGAAAGACCTGGAACTGCGTCAGCGTATCAGTACAGAGCGTAACCGTCTTGTACAGAAAATGCTGGCAGAAAAAAAGAAAGGTACGCCTGTACAGAAAGCAGCTGCCACTGCCGAAGAAATGTATCACTGTGAAGACCTGCAGGGCGGACATCAGCGTGGTCTGAAAGGAGGTGAAAACGAATTGTAATCAGCAACAAACTGACATCATGAAACGACTTATATCAACATACATTGCTGTTCTTTCCTGTATGGCCGCTGCTGCACAGGAAACAATATATCCTGCCAAAGTGCAGGAAACACCGGTTTTCCTGACCAATGCCACTATTCATATCGGTAACGGGCAGGTAGTGGAAAAAGGTTCTCTTGCCTTTGCAAACGGTAAGATCACTGCCATAGGCAACAGCATACAGGCGCCTGCCGGAGCGAGGGTGCTGGACCTGCAGGGGAAACATATTTATCCGGGTATTATCGCTCCCGCTACCTCTCTTGGCCTGACGGAAATAGAGGCTGTCCGTGCAACAAACGATAATGAGGAAGTAGGAGAGATCAATCCTTCTGTAAGGGCGCTGGTGGCTTATAATACAGATTCCAAAGTACTTGCCACTATCCGGTCTGCCGGTATCCTGCTGGCACAGGTAACACCGGAAGGCGGGCTTATTTCCGGTTCTTCCTCTGTTGTGCAGCTGGATGCCTGGAACTGGGAGGATGCTGCGTATAAAGCAGACGGGGCCATTCATCTTTACCTGCCCAGCCTGCAGCCACCGGCCGCTAATCCTGGCCGGCCAACGCCGCCGAAAGACCGTACGGCAGAATTCCTGGAGAAAACCGGGGAAGTGCGCGCTTTCTTCCGTGAAGCAAAAGCATACCTGCAGGAGAACAAACATGCTGCCACTAACCTGAAATTTGAGGCAGTGCGCAGGTTATTCAGCCGGGAGCAGAAACTCTTCATACATGCAGATCTTGTAAAGGAAATGCTGGTGGCGGTTGATTTTGCCCGGGAGTTTGGATTTGATGTAGTGATAGTAGGGGGAGCAGACGCCTGGCTTATACCAGACCTGCTGAAGCAACATCAGATAGCAGTTGTCCTGGTACAGCCACACAGCCTGCCAATCATGCAGGACGATGATGTGGACCAGCCCTATAAAACACCTGCCCAGCTGCAGAAGGCCGGGGTGCTGTTCTGCCTGGGAAATGAAGGTTTCTGGCAGCAGCGTAACCTGACCTATGAAGCAGGTACGGCCAGCACATACGGGTTGTCAAAAGAAGAAGCGCTCAGCGCCATCACGCTGAACACCGCCCGTATCCTGGGGATCGACAAAACTACCGGTTCCCTGGAAACCGGTAAGGACGCCAACATAACCATCAGCGCAGGAGATCTGCTGGATATGCGCAGCAGCACTGTTACCCAGGCGTTTATCCAGGGCCGGGAGGTGAGCCTGGATAATAAACAAAAGCAGCTTTACGAACGTTATAAATATAAGTATGGCCTGAAATAAGCCTTCCACTCAGATCAAAAGGGCATGAGCTTGTTGAAAAACAGTCTCAGGCCCTTTTTCTTTATGTAATGGCATGATATTCTATTGACTTAGGCTAATTTATAAATAAGTTCTGTTATGGCTGCAATCCTGAAAAGAGAAGAGGCAATCAAAAAGGTGACAGACCTGATAAATGATGTACGTGTTTGTATGTTTACTACAATAGATGAGCATGGTCACGTAATATCAAGGCCCATGGCCACTGTAGAAGTAGATAAAGATGGAAATGCCTGGTTCTTCTCTAATGAATATTCCGGAAAAGTGGGACAGATATCAGAGAATAATGAGTTAAACCTGATCTATGCTCATCCCGGAAAAAGCACCTATCTGAATATTTTCGGAATAGGTTCCATTGTTATTGACCGTGAAAAAATGAAACAGCTATGGACGCCAATGGTACAGTCATGGTTTCCTGATGGCATTGACGACCCTCATCTCTGTTTGCTGAAAGTAGATACAAAGCAAGCCTGGTATTGGGATAATACTTCCAGTAAGATGGTGATATTCTTTAACGCGCTGACAGCGGTGATCAGGGGTAAGAAGTACGAAGAGGGGGAACATGGGGAGCTGAATATAGAATGATGACGGAATCACGGGTACCGTAATTCCGTCACCGGTAATTTTATTTAACTGTTACCAGGTAATAGTTTTTCTTCCCTCTCTGTATCAGGATATATTTCTGGTTTAATAACAGCGTGGTGTCAACCACTTTCTCAATGCCTTCCACTTTTAGTTTATTGATGCTGATACCTCCGTTCTGCACCATTTTTCTTGCTTCGCTTTTGCTGGGCAGGATAGCGGTGTCTGCGAGGAAGGTAACGATATCTTTACCGGCAGACAGGTCAGCAGCGTTGACTTCCACCTGGGGCACGCCATCCATAACGTCCAGCAGCTGGGATTCTGTCAGTGATTGTAAAACATCAGCAGTATCGTTACGGAACAGCAGTTCTGATGCTTTTACTGCAAATTCATAGTCTTTTTCGCTATGTACGAAGATGGTGATCTCTTTTGCAAGTCTTTTCTGTAAGAGGCGTTGTTCCGGCGTCTGGCGATGGGTAGCTATCAGCTCCTCTATCTCCGCTTTATCCAGCAGGGTAAAGATCCTGATATAGTTCTCCGCATCTGCATCTGCAGCATTGAACCAGAACTGGTAGAATGTGTAAGGGGAGGTGAGCCTGGCATCCAGCCATACGTTACCTTTTTCGGTTTTACCGAATTTGGTGCCATCTGCTTTTTTCATCAGGGGGCAGGTAAATGCGAAT
The DNA here is from genome assembly GCF_009758205.1 of Chitinophaga tropicalis. Lineage (GTDB taxonomy): Bacteria > Bacteroidota > Bacteroidia > Chitinophagales > Chitinophagaceae > Chitinophaga > Chitinophaga tropicalis. Next base: position 193,845 of record NZ_WRXN01000011.1, on the reverse strand, counting down.
GCTTCTCCGTTGGCTTTACGGCGTACCAGTTCTGTACCGGTTACGATGTTGCCCCACTGGTCAGAGCCACCCATCTGCAGTTTGCAGTTTTTGGCAGTGTACAGATGGTAGAAGTCGTAGCCCTGTATGAGCTGGTAGGTAAATTCAGTGAATGACATGCCGCTGTCGCCCTCTATTCTCCTTTTTACGGAGTCTTTAGCCATCATATAGTTCACGGTGATGTGTTTACCCACATCACGGATGAAATCCAGGAATGAGATGTCTCTGAACCAATCAAAGTTATTGACCATTTCGGCCGCATTGGGCTTTGAAGGGTCGAAATCAAGGAAACGTTCCAGCTGAGCTTTGATACCTGCCTGGTTACGCGCCAGGGTATCCAGGTCAAGCATTCTTCTTTCTTCAGCCTTAAAAGAAGGATCTCCCACCATACCGGTAGCTCCGCCCACCAGCGCCAGCGGCTTATGCCCGGCCCTCTGCAGGTGCACCAGCAGCAGGATAGGTACCAGGCTGCCAATGTGCAGGGAATCTGCTGTAGGGTCAAATCCCACATAGGCAGTGGTCATTTCTTTCAGCAATTGTTCCTCTGTGCCTGGCATAATATCCTGCACCATTCCTCTCCAGCGTAATTCTTCTATCAGGTTCATGATTAATTGGGATAATTTTTGCAAACGTAAGAAAAGAATTTTAAACCATTTCCCCTTAGAACCGGGATCAGCAGGAAATTCGTACATTCATTCGTTCATAAATTGTAAAAAGCATCATATGAAAAAAGGCCTCTTTTTCGTGGCATGGCTCCTGGCAGCTGTAAATACCTTATCTGCACAGGACTGTAAAAACTACTATTACCTGTTGAACAATGCAGAAGTGGAAATGTCTATCTATGACAGCAAGGATGCCGTTGTAGCTAAAAATGTATATAACATATTGTCTGTCAATAAAGAAGGTGCAAGCACGGTATCTAATTTCAGCACCTCGCTGAAGGATGCCAAAGGCAAGGAAATGTCTTCCGGTAAAGGCCAGTTCAAATGTACAGGAGATAACATCTTTATAGACATGCAGATGTCTATGCCAAATATTCCGCAGCTGCAGAATATGAAAATGGCGTCTGAAGGCAGTGCTTTCCTGAGTTATCCTTCTTCTTTAAAGGAAGGACAGACGCTGCCGGATGCTTCCTATGAAATGAGTGGTAATGCCAATGGAATGGATATGAGCATGCAGTATAAGGTGACAGACCGTAAAGTAGCGGGCAAAGAGAAGATCTCTACCCCGGCGGGTTCCTGGGATTGTTTTAAGATCACTTATAACATGAACCTTTCACTGAAAATGATGGGGATGAACATGCCTATGCAAATGGCTGCCGCTGAATGGTTTGCACCGGGGTTTGGGGTGGTTAAGACTGAATCGGTGAAAGATGGTAAGAAAGTAGGAGCGATGGTGATCACTAAGGTGAAAAAGTAAACAGATTGATATACAGAGACAGGAAAACTGCTTATAAAAAACGCTTTTGCCTTTGGCAAAAGCGTTTTTTATAAGCAGTTTAGCCGGCTGCCTGCCGGTTAAAATTTGTTTTACAGATTCTTCAGGCAAACCCGTAAACTATCTTTCCAGTAAGGGATCTCCAATCCAAAGGTTGTTTTGATCTTCCCTTTATTGAACACGCTGTATGCGGGTCTTTTAGCTGGTGTAGGGTATTGGTCTGAAGTGATCGGGAATACCTTGCAGGATGCGCCTGTCAGTTCTTTTATTGCCACGGCAAAGTCATACCAGCTGGTCACGCCTTCGTTGCTGTAATGATATACTCCGCCGTAATTTCCGGGCACGTCCCATACTTTGGTGAGCACGTTCAATATAGCCCTTGACAGATCTACTGCATAGGTAGGTGTACCTGCCTGGTCAAACACTACGTTCAGGCTCTCTTTCTCCTGCATCAGCTCACGCATACGTTTGGCGAAGTTGACGCCAAATTCTGAGTAGAGCCAGGACGTGCGGATCACAATAGTATCCGGGTTGGTACCTATTGCTGCGGCCTCACCGCGCAGTTTGGAGCTACCGTAGATACTTTCAGGGTCAGCGCTGTCTGTTTCTGTATAAGGGCGGTTGCTTTTACCGTCAAACACATAGTCTGTAGAGATATGTACCAGCTGTACCTTGTGTTCCATAGCAAGTGTAGCCAGGTTCAGGACTGCTTCAAAATTGAGTTTGAATGCCAGTTCTTCATCACTTTCCGCTTTATCTACAGCTGTATAAGCTGCACAGTTGATACAGGCATGGATCTCCTGCCCGGTAAGGAAATTGCGGACAGCTTCTTCACTGGTGATATCCAGTTCATTAAAATCTGTATAAATAAAACTGAACGCCGGAAAATCGGCCGCAATCTTTTTCAATGCTTGTCCGAGCTGACCATTGGCGCCGGTTACCAGGATATTTTTCATTTAATTGTTTGTGTTGTAAACAAAATTATGAACACAGTTTTCCAGTGCGGGCAACACCAGGTCTTTCTCTGATACCAGTGCATTTTCCAGTTGTATGCCCCAGTCTATGTTCAATGCAGGATCGTTGTAAATGATACCGCCTTCACTGGCTTTGTTGTAGAAGTTATCAACCTTATACATTACTTCCGCGGTTTCGCTGATCACGGCATATCCGTGTGCAAAGCCTTTGGGGACAAGCAGCTGTAATTTATTTTCGGCAGACAGTTCGATGGCAAATGATTTACCGTAGGTAGGAGAGCCTTTACGGATATCTACTGCTACATCAATGATCCTGCCTTCCAGTACTCTTACCAGCTTGGTCTGTGCATAAGGTTCCTGCTGATAGTGCAGGCCACGTAATACGCCATAGGTAGATCTGGCCTGGTTGTCCTGTACAAAGGAAAGCTGCACGCCTTCTTTTTCGAAGGTCTGTGCGCTGTAGCTTTCAAAAAAATAACCGCGGTTATCATTAAACACTTTTGGTTCGTAAACCAGCAGTCCGGGTATACCCGTTTCAGTAAATGGCATTGATTATCTTTTTTGATATTGATCACTGTAATATTCCTGGTAAGCGCCGCTGGTTACATGGTCCAGCCATTCCTGGTTGGCCAGGTACCAGTCAACTGTTTTTTCCAGGCCTTCCTCAAATTGCAGGGATGGTTCCCAGCCCAGCTCTTTATTGAGTTTGGTGGCGTCGATGGCGTAACGCAGGTCGTGACCTGCACGGTCTTTTACGAAAGTGATCAGTTTGGCGGAAGTACCGGGTGCACGTCCCAGTTTTTTATCCATTATTATGCAAAGCAGGTTGATCAGATCTATATTCTTCCATTCGTTGAACCCGCCTATGTTATAGGTTTCACCAAGTCTGCCTTTATGGAAAATGGTGTCAATAGCGCGGGCATGATCTTCAACAAACAGCCAGTCGCGCACATTTTCTCCTTTGCCATAAACCGGAACAGGTTTACTGTTCCTGATATTATGTATGGCCAGTGGTATCAGTTTCTCAGGGAAATGATTGGAGCCATAGTTATTGGAGCAGTTGGAAATAATAACAGGCAGGTGATAAGTATGATAATATGCCATTACAAAATGGTCGGAGCTGGCTTTGGACGCTGAGTATGGAGAGCGTGGATCATATGGTGTCTCTTCTGTGAAGAGTCCTTTCTCCCCCAGGCTGCCATATACTTCATCTGTAGATACGTGATAGAACAGCTTTCCTTCATAATTATCCTTCCAGTATTTCCGGCTGGCGTTCAGCAGAACGGCTGTACCCATTACGTTGGTCCTGATAAAGGCCAGCGGGTCCATAATGGAGCGGTCTACATGGCTTTCTGCCGCAAGGTGGATCACACCATCAAAGGAATATTGAGCAAACAGTTCGTCAATAAATGTTTCATCTGTGATATCGCCTTTTACAAAAGTGTAATTAGGCTTGTCTTTGATATCATTGAGGTTTTCCAGGTTGCCGGCATAGGTCAGCGCATCCAGGTTCACGATCTGGTAATGAGGATATTTATTGACAAAAAGTCTTACCACATGAGAGCCAATAAAGCCCGCGCCGCCGGTGATCAGAATGGTATTATGCATAATATTAGTTTGCAGGGCATATACACGCCCTAATGTAGGTTACTTATTCAGCGCCTTTTTGAAATACTCGTAAGTGATCTTTAAACCTTCCTTCCTGTCTACTTTAGGTTCCCAGCCAAGCAGTTCCTTTGCTTTGGTGATATCCGGTTTCCGTTGTTTCGGGTCATCTTTCGGCAAAGGCTGGTAGATGATCTTCTGTTTGCTGTTGGTCAGGGCAATGATCTCTTCAGCAAATTCTTTCAGCGTTATTTCTGAAGGGTTGCCGATGTTGACAGGGAGGTGATAATCACTCAGTAAGAGGCGGTAAATGCCATCCACAAGGTCAGACACATAACAGAATGAACGGGTCTGTGAGCCATCTCCGAATACGGTCAGGTCCTGTCCCGTTAAAGCCTGGCTCATGAAAGCCGGCAATGCACGTCCGTCATCAAGACGCATACGGGGACCGTATGTATTAAAGATACGAATAATGCGTGTTTCTACCCCATGGAAATTATGATAAGCCATGGTAATGGATTCCATGAATCTTTTGGCTTCGTCATATACGCCGCGGGGGCCTACCGGGTTTACATTACCCCAGTATTCTTCCGGTTGGGGATGTATAGTAGGATCTCCATATACCTCTGATGTGGAGGCTACCAGTATCCTGGCTTTTTTCTCTTTGGCCAGGCCCAGCAGGTTGTGGGTACCGAGTGAGCCTACCTTTAATGTCTGGATAGGCATTTTCAGGTAGTCTATCGGGCTGGCGGGGGAAGCAAAGTGTAGGATATAATCCAGTTTACCCGGTACATGCACAAATTTGCTTACATCATGATGATAATATTCAAATTCCTTTAAGGGGAACAGGTGTTCTATATTTTTAAGATTGCCGGTAAGCAGGTTATCCATACCTACTACCTGGTATCCTTCTGCAATAAAACGGTCACACAGGTGTGAACCGAGGAAACCGGCTGCGCCGGTGATTAAAACTCTTTTCATATTCAATAACGAATACAGATGATGATAAATACTATTGAACAGCTGTGCGGCCTACACTTTCATAATGGAAGCCCAGTTCCTGCATACGGCTTACGTCAAACAGGTTACGGCCGTCAAAGATGGCAGGTTGTTTCAGGGCGCCTTTTATTTTATTGAAATCAGGCGTTCTGAACACGCTCCATTCTGTAGCAATGATAAGGGCGTCTGCATTTTCCAGGCATTCATACTGGTGCTGTGCATACTTTACCTTGCTGCCCAGCAGGCGTTCTACATTGGTCATCGCTTCCGGGTCAAACACAGTCACGGTGGCACCTGCAGCTACCAGGGCATCTATCATATATAAAGCCGGGGCTTCCCGGATATCGTCTGTATTAGGCTTGAATGCCAGTCCCCACATGGCGAAATGTTTGCCTTTCAGATCATTATTGAACCAGGCATTGATCTTGGGTATGAGGAACAGCTTCTGGCGTTCATTCACATCCATTACGGCATTCAGTATCTTAAAATCGTAGGCTACTTCTTCAGAAGATTTTACCAGCGCCTGCACATCTTTAGGGAAGCAGCTGCCGCCATAACCGATACCCGGGAAGAGGAAACGTTTGCCGATCCTGTCATCACTTCCTACGCCTCTGCGTACCATATCTACATCTGCACCCAGTTTTTCACACAGGATAGCAATTTCATTCATGAAAGAGATCTTGGTGGCCAGGAATGAATTGGCGGCGTATTTGGTCAGTTCTGCAGATTTCTCATCCATAAACAGGATAGGGTTACCCTGGCGTACAAACGGGGCAAACAGTTCTCCCATTACTTTACGCGCTCTTTCAGAGCGGGTGCCTATCACCACGCGGTCAGGCTTCATAAAATCATCTACAGCAACACCTTCGCGCAGGAATTCCGGGTTGGAAACCACGTCGAAAGCACAGTTGCAATAGCGGCCTATTACTTCCTGTACTTTTTCTGCCGTGCCTACCGGTACCGTACTTTTATCAACGATCACCTTGTAGCTGGTCAGGATCTTTCCTAAATGCTCCGCTACATTCAGGATATAGGAAAGGTCAGCAGAGCCGTCTTCTCCCGGTGGGGTGGGCAGGGCCAGGAAGATCACTTCCGCGTCCTTTACACCTTCTTCCAGGTTGGTAGTGAAATGTAAACGATCTTCTTTGAGGTTACGCTCGAACAATTTTTCGAGGCCTGGTTCATAAATGGTGATCTGGCCATTAGATAACTTGTTCACCTTATTGGCGTCAATATCAATGCAGGTGACATTATTGCCTGTTTCAGCAAAACAGGTGCCTGTAACTAAACCTACATAACCAGTGCCTACTACTGAAATCTTCATTTGGAGTGTTTGTTTATGAATGATTTAACAGAATGAATAATGTGCTGCAGCTGATCTGCGTCCATTTCAGTATGTATTGGTAAGGAAATTACTTTTGAGGTCAGTGAATCTGTAACCGGGAGGTTGAATGATGCCCCGCCGAAGCTGGCAAACATTTTCTGCTGGTGAGCCGGAACAGGATAATAGATCATGGCAGGCACTTTCTGTTCCTGCAGGTATTGCTGCATTGCGTTCCTGTCCACTCCATTCAGCTGAAGGGTATATTGGTGATATACATGGTAGCTGTTAGCCGCACGGAAAGGAGTAGTGATCTGGGGAATACCGGCAAATCCGGCATCGTAGGCATCCGCTACCGCCCTGCGGGCTTTGATATATTCATCCAGTAGTGGCAGTTTTATATTTAATACTACGGCCTGTAATGTATCCAGGCGTGAGTTGACGCCTACTACGTCGTGGTAGTAACGGGCTGATTGTCCGTGGTTGGCTACCATACGGATCTTTGCAGCCAGTGCATCGTCGTTGGTGAACAGGGCGCCGCCGTCTCCGTAGCAACCCAGGTTCTTGGAAGGGAAGAAGGAGGTACAGCCTATCTGGCCAATAGCTCCTAATTTCATTATGGTGCCGTCCTTAAAAGTATAGTTACCGCCTATGGCCTGGGCATTGTCTTCAATCACGGGAATGTTGTGCCTGCGGGATATCTCCATCAGTGGTTCCATCTCAGCGGCATGCCCATACAGGTGTACAGGAACAATAGCTTTGGTTTTTGGTGTGATGGCCTTTTCTACCAGCTCCGGGTCCAGGCAGAACGTACGTGGGTCTACGTCTACAAATACCGGTTTCAGTTTCAGCAACGCTATTACTTCGGCAGTGGCAATAAAGGTGAAGGAAGGAGTGATCACCTCATCGCCTGGTTCCAGGTCCAGTGCCATCATGGCAATTTGCAGGGCGTCAGTACCATTGGCACAGGGAATTACATGTTTTACCCCGAGATATTCCTGCAGGGCGGTGGAGAATTGTTGTACAGGTGCGCCATTAATAAAAGCAGCATTATCAAGCACTTCAGCCATCGCAGCATCCACCTGCGGCTTTATTTTTAAGTATTGGCGTTTTAAATCCACCATTTGAATAGGAACCATGACTGGGATAGATATTTTGTTTAAAGTGAGCAAATTTACAAATTTTGACATAGGATGGGCAGTATCTTTGCGCCGGACCGAAAAAACAGTAAAAGTACCTAAGAGCATGGCGGCAACGATCATATATAATACAGGAATTCAAATATACCGGGCTGGTGTGGCGCTGGCTGCGGCCACAGGTAATGCCAAAGCCCGGCGCTGGGAAGAAGGCCGCCATAACTGGAGGGAACATATGCAACGGCAGCTGGCGGGAGCCGGTCAGCTGGTATGGGTACATGCCGCCTCCCTGGGAGAATTTGAACAGGGCAGGCCTATACTGGAAAGCATCCGTGAGCAGTATCCCGGTTATAAAATACTCCTTACTTTCTTTTCTCCCTCAGGGTATGAGGTGAGGAAAGATTATAAAGGAGCAGATCACATCTTTTATCTTCCCCTGGATACGGCCCGTAATGCGAGGGATTTTATTGCCCTTGTCAACCCGTCTCTGGCCATTTTTATCAAATATGAGTTCTGGTATCACCTGCTCACAGAATTGTACCGCAGGCAGGTACCGGTATTGCTGGTGTCAGGGATTTTCCGGCCGGGCCAGATATTCTTTAAACCTTACGGCGGGATGTTCCGTAGCCTGCTGCGCCGGCTGACGCACATTTTTGTACAGAATGATCAATCCCTGGAATTATTAAAACAGGCGGGAATCACTCATGTTTCCCTGGCGGGAGATACCCGCTTTGACAGGGTATGGGCGCTCCGGCAGGAAGCCCGGGAACTTCCTGTAATAGAACGTTTTATAGCCGGAAGGCAAACCGTAGTTGCCGGGAGCACCTGGGCGGAGGATGAGGAGTTGCTGGCTGCCTGGTGGCAGCAGCATGCCTATCCCGGCCGTTGCCTTATTATAGCGCCTCATGAGATTGAGCCGTCTCATATCAATAAACTGATGGAACAGTTTCCGGGAGCACAGCGGTTCACTGAATGGGTAAATATGAATACCACACCGGCCACTGTGCTGATCATTGACAATGTGGGCATGCTTTCCCTGTTATACAGGTATGCAGCTGTAACTTATGTTGGAGGCGGATTTGGGAAGGATGGTATTCATAATATACTGGAACCGGCCACTTACAGCAAACCGGTACTCTTCGGACCTGTATTTCATAAATATCCTGAAGCTGCAGCCTTGCTGGCAGCGGGTGGAGGGGCTACGGTAAAAGACCTGGATACATTGACCGCACAGATAGAAACCCTGTTGCCGGACAATCTGGCCTGTATGCAAACGGGAGAACGCGCAGGGCAGTATGTAGCAGATAATAAAGGTGCTACAGAAAAGATATTGCAATATATTCAGGAGAAACGCTTTCTGACCAAAGCATAGAATTGCTGTACAGATTGGTTATCGTCCGCCCATCCCTGTCTGATCTTTAATTCTCTTTCAATCCAGTATTCCGCTTCCTGTAAGGAATGGAATTCATTGATTGTTTTCAGGGAACGTTCATAAGTATCCACATCGCCCCGGAACAGTTCCTGTACAAACTGGAATTTGTCATTGATCCCGATGGCGCTGCGAAGGTCTTTTACGGGTAATTCACTGTAACGGTCTGCCAGTTCAGTGTGGCCCTGCCTGAGGCGGTCGTTCAGAGATGGAGTGCTCTGGGCTACCAGCTGATTCAACTCCTTCAGTTCTTTACGTACGCCGTTGGTTTCCTGTCTGCTGCCACCCGCCATAACCGGTTCTGGTTGGGGGGCCGGAGCTGCAACAGGGGCAGGTTCCTGAGCCTGTCCGTAAATGGTGATGAACGCTGGTTTCCTTTCAACAGGCTGCTGAGGCTCAGTTGGGGGAGGAGGAGGTGGCGGTGTAGCCGGTTTGGGCAGACTGGTAGAATGATACGGTAATACCAGCGGATCTTTTCCGGAGACCGGATCAGGAGATGGGTTGGTAGTGATGGGCGCCGCAGGTGTATGGGCCGGGGCGGTTACAGGAGGTGGTGTATTTGTAACCAGCGGAGCGGTAGGCATGATCACTGCTACATGACTACCCTGTTTATGCTGTTCATGCTCACGTTCTCTCTGAAGGCTGCGCACATGCAGTATTTCCGCCTGCAGGAGCTGAGCATAATAAGAGATAGACTGCAAACCAGCGTTTGTATTTTTTAATTCCTGTAACTTGTCAATTAATGCACTTATTTTTTCCATAGCTATAAAAAAAAATAACTGAATGCAAAATGCGTTCCATGCCTTAATTGTAACGCTATATAGGGGAATTTATTTTATTTGCATAAAGTTAGGGCTTTTTAATTAACTGTTAATCAAAATAATAGAATATGTTTATTGAACCTTCTCTTGCAGGAGGGCGTAAAGGGTGGATAGAAGTGATCTGTGGCTCAATGTTTTCCGGGAAAACGGAAGAGTTGATCAGGAGATTGAAAAGGGCCCGGATTGCCAATTTGAAAGTAGAGATATTTAAACCAGTAGTGGATACACGTTATGATATGCAGCAGATCGTATCGCACGATGAGAGCCGTATTATGAGCACACCGCTGGAAAATTCACAGCAGATACTGTTGCTGGCGCAGGAAGTAGATGTAGTGGGGATTGATGAGGCCCAGTTCTTTGACGGGGAATTGCCCGATGTATGTGATCAGCTGGCCCTGAGAGGCATACGTGTTATCGTGGCCGGGCTTGATATGGATTATTTGGGGAAACCTTTCGGACAAATGCCTTTCCTGCTGGCAAAAGCAGATTATATCACAAAGCTGCATGCCATCTGTGTGAAATGCGGCAATATTGCCAATTATTCATACCGGAAAACAGCAGACAGGAATACAGTGCTTCTGGGAGAAACAGATGTATATGAACCGCGTTGCAGGCATTGTTATTACAATGCTCAATAAAAAAGAGGGTGTATCAAAATACGATACACCCTCTTTCTTTTATGAGAAATAACGTCTAAGACTGTGTTTTTACCTTGAATGTGAACTTCTTCTGGGTCAGGTAACTGAAACCTACCACAAATACGGTGGTCAGTATTTTAGAAACAGTAGGGAAGATATGCATATACTCCACAAAGAGTTTCATAAAGGCATAGTTCAGGCAGATACAGATGCCTACCAGCATAAAATATCTTACCAGCTGTACGCGGCCTTTGATATTGGAGTCAGAGAACACAATATACTTACTCAGCAGGAAGCCAGTTGGAAATGTCACTGCCAGCGCAATGAACAGGGCCGCAATATGACCGCTGATTGTCAGGAATGGCAAATGGATAGGTTTTTCCTGTAAGATAAAGTGATAACTGATGTAATAGAGTATGATGTCCATCGTCGTATTACCTCCCCCACAAGCCAGATAGCGGAACGTTTGCAAGGGCATGACCTTTGCAAAAGGCTGGTAAAAAAAATCTATCACCAATAAAATGAACCTTTTCATAGAAACAGTTGTGCAGCAACAAAACTAGTTAGTTTTACCGTTACTGTACCGCGCTTTAGAATTATCTTAACAAATTTTCTCTTTCTCCAATGTACGAAACGCTGTCTAAGGTCTGGTATAACAGCATATTATACTTTAAAATTATCTCAATAATTTCCTGTTCCTCCAACGTGCCGGTTGCCTGTTGAGGGGCTGTTGCCGGATCTTACGCAGTTCTTCTTCCCAGACACCTACGGCCAGTAATGCAGCTGCCCTGGCGGCGGCAGGGTCTGGCTGCTGTAAGGATTGCGGTGTAAAATATTTCCCGATGAAATTGGTGTCAAATTGTCCTTCAATAAAAGCCGGTTGTCTTAAAGCCCAGTTCCCGAAAGGCAGTGTGGTCCGTATACCTTTTACCTTATATTCCGCAATGGCCCGTAACAGGCGTTCTCTGGCTTCTTCCCGGTCAGCTCCCCATGCTATCAGCTTAGCTATCATGGGATCATAATAAATAGGAATGTCCATTCCTTCTTCATATCCGTCATCTACCCGTACCCCATATCCCTGTGGGCGCACATACGTACTCAATGTTCCGGTATCCGGCAGGAAATTATTGGCAGGGTCTTCTGCACAGATCCTCAGTTCTATGGCATGTCCGTTTATTTTCAGATCATCCTGTGTAAATGAGAGTTTCTCACCTCTTGCTATACGGATCTGCTCTTTCACCAGGTCCAGCCCGGTGATCATCTCTGTAACCGGATGTTCCACCTGCAAACGGGTGTTCATCTCCAGGAAGTAGAACTGCAACTGTTCATCTACCAGGAATTCTACTGTTCCTGCACCATAATAGTTGCAGGCACGAGCTACATCCAGTGCGCATTTTCCCATAGCGGCCCTGATAGCTGGAGTAAGGCAGGAGGAGGGGGCCTCTTCTATCAGTTTCTGGTGTCTTCTCTGTATAGAGCATTCACGTTCAAACAGATATACGTAGTTTCCGTGCTGGTCGCCCAGTATCTGTATCTCTATATGGCGGGGGGCTCCCACATATTTTTCAATAAAAACGGCGTCGTCCCCAAAGGCGCTCATTGCCTCGCTTTTAGCCAGCCGGATCTGTTCTGCCAGCTCTCCGGCATGCTGTACTACGCGCATCCCTTTTCCTCCGCCTCCGGCGGAAGCTTTGATCAGGATGGGGAAGCCGGTCCTTTTTACCACCTCTTCCGCCTCTTCGAGGCTGCGCAGCGGGGTTTCAGTACCTGGTACCATAGGCACGCCAAATTGTGCTGCGGCCTGTTTGGCAGCCAGTTTACTCCCCATTGTTTCAATGGAGGAAGCGCTGGGGCCTATGAAAGTAAGTCCTGCACCGGCAACTGCCTGTGCAAATAAGGCATTCTCACTCAGGAACCCGTAGCCGGGATGAATGGCGTCAGCTCCTGTTTTCCCTGCTGCTTCCAGGATCTTTGCTGATAATAAATATGACTGATTGGAAGGCGCCGGTCCTATACATACTGCTTCATCTGCATACTGCACAAAAGGCATGGTCCTGTCGGCTTCCGAATAGATGGCTACTGTGGCTATACCCATTTCCCGGGCTGACCGCATGATCCGCAGCGCTATTTCGCCACGGTTGGCTACCAGTATTTTTTTCATGAAAGCGAATATAGGGGTTTCTACTATCTTTGCCCCCACATGAAATCGACTGCCATCAGACAAACGCTTACCCTTGTAAAAAAAGACATATTGCTGGAGCTACGTCAGAAGTATGCTTTTTATGGTATCCTGCTGTATATAATCTCCACTGTCTTTGTCATTAACCTGATGATAGATAAGCCGGAGGAGAAGATATGGAATGCGTTGTTCTGGGTAGTGCAGCTTTTTGTAGCTGTTAATGCTATTGCCAAAAGTTTCCTGCAGGAAAGCCGTGGACGCCTGCTTTATTTCTATTCCCTGGTACATCCGCGCAACTTTATCGTTGCAAAGCTTATCTATAATATTGTGCTCATGGCTATTATGAGCCTGATCACGCTGGTTTGCTGTATTATGTTCCTGGGTAATCCTGTCATCAATTTCTGGTATTTCCTGGGAGTGATCATGCTGGGGGGGATCAGCCTGTCATTGCTGTTTACCATGCTTGCAGCCATTGCGGCACAGGCTAATCAGAATGCTGCGCTCATGGCCATCATGGGGTTTCCTATTATGTTGCCGCTGCTTATGATGCTTTCCAGCATAGCTAAATCTTCCTTTATAACCGTTTATCAGCCCGGTCTGCCTAAAATGTTCCTGATGCTGGCAAGTATGGATGTGCTGATCATCGCGCTGTCTATGGTGCTCTTCCCTTTTTTGTGGAAGGACTAGGGCCGGATTTTGCCATTATGGATAAAACCTGTAGGTTTGCCCCCAATATAGTTGGTTTAAAATGGCAAAGCATTGGTGGAAAGCCTTAACGGTACTGATCCTTATATACGTAATAATTAAAGGATTTACTATTGATATACCCATTATAGGTACAAACGGGCAATCTTCCCGCGGCCTTTTCTTCCACGTTCCTATGTGGATCTGCATGTACACCATGTTCACCATCTCTGTAGTCAATTCCCTTTTATATCTTAATAAGTATGATCTCCGCAAAGACGCCCTTGCCAGTGCTGCTGCCAGTGTAGGTGTTTTTTTCGGTATTCTCGGTTTTGCCACAGGCACTCTCTGGGCTACTTACACCTGGGGTGGTTCCTTTACCCGCGATCCTAAACAGATGCTTACAGCCGTAGCGCTGATGATATATATGGCCTACCTGGTGCTCCGCATGTCCATTCCGGACATTGATAAGCGCGCCAGGATATCGGCAGTGTTTAACATTTTCGCATTTGCTTTGTTGATTCCCTTAACATACATCATTCCCCGCATGGTAGATTCCCTGCACCCAGGAAGCGCCACCACACCAGGGTTTGCCTCCAGTGACACAGACAATAATATGAAACGGGTACTGTATCCCGCTTTCATAGGCTGGACACTGCTGAGTGTATGGATCTATACATTGCTTGTACGCTACAAAAAATTAGAGCTCAAAAATATTTTTAAATGATCAACAAGGCGTTCTCTTTCTGCTGTACCTTCCTGCTGTTACTCGTTTCTTTCCTGGCACATGCACAGGAAGGCCCTCAACAAAACACAGAAACAGGTCCGGTAAACGAATTTTTCCGCAGCAATGGCAAGATCTATGTTATAGTGGGAGTGCTGCTGATCATCTTCACAGGTATTGTTATTTTTTTAATATCCCTGGACAGGAAAATATCACGGCTTGAAAAGCGGGATAAGAACCTTCCGGGCAAATAAAGTCCAACGTTATAATTTACTACACAGATTACCAAAACGATTCTTTTTATGGCGCAAGAGCAACACTATGACTTCTTTCAGAGCGTTGAAAGAAGTTTTGACAAAGCCGCAAGTTTCACGAAATGGGAGAAAGGCATCCTGGAACAGATCAAAGCCTGTAATGCCGTTTATCGTATGAAGTTCCCGGTCCGCGTAGGAGATACCATCGAAGTGATCGAGGCCTACCGCGTACAGCACTCTCACCACAAACTGCCCTGTAAAGGCGGTATCCGCTTCAGCGATGCTGTAAACCAGGACGAAGTAATGGCCCTGGCAGCCCTGATGACTTACAAATGCGCTATCGTAAACGTTCCCTTCGGTGGTGCAAAAGGTGGTATCAAGATCAATCCCCGCAATTATTCACCTTTCCAGCTGGAAAACATTACCCGCCGTTATACTGCAGAACTGGTAAAGAAGAACTTTATCGGGCCTGGTGTTGACGTGCCTGCACCGGACTATGGTACCGGCGAGAGGGAAATGAGCTGGATACTGGATACATACATGAGCCTTCGCCCGGGAGAAATAGACGGTTATGGCTGTGTAACGGGTAAGCCTGTTTCCCAGGGTGGTGTACGTGGCCGTAAAGAAGCGACAGGTCTTGGTGTATTCTACGGGTTGCAGGAACTCTGCAACATTAAGGAGGATATGAAGAAATTAGGCCTGGAGCCCGGACTAATCGGCAAACGTGTAATTGTACAGGGTATGGGTAACGTAGGTTACCATGCTGCCAAATACTTCCATGAAGCAGGGGCAACAATAGTTGGCCTTATAGAATGGGACGGCGCTATTTACAGCGAAAAAGGCCTGGATCCGGATAAGGTGCTGAAGCACAGGAATGAAACAGGTTCTATTATAAACTATCCGGGTGCAGAAACATTGAAGAATAATGCCGACGGACTGGAAAAAGATTGTGATATCCTTATTCCCGCTGCGCTGGAAAATGTGATCCATAAAGATAATGCTGCCAATATCAAGGCCCGCATCATCGGAGAAGCGGCCAACGGTCCTATCACTCCTGAAGCTGACGAGATCCTGAATAAAAAAGGTGTGATTGTTGTACCTGATATGTTCCTGAATGCCGGAGGTGTGACCGTATCTTACTTTGAATGGCTGAAAAACCTCAGCCATGTACGCTATGGCCGTCTGGGCAAGCGTTTTGACGAGAACATGAACATCCACATCCTGAGCGTGATCGAAGACCTGACCGGGAAGTCTGTATCAGACAGGGAAAGGAAATTCATCGCTCATGGCGCAGATGAAGTGGACCTGGTATATTCCGGTCTGGAAGAAACAATGCATGCTGCATTGCATGAAGTACGTGAGATAATGGTTAACCATAAGGATATCCATGACATGCGTACTGCTGCATATGTATGTGCAATTGATAAAGTAGGCGCAGCTTACGAACAGCTGGGTATCTTCCCCTGATCTTTTATCTTTTTTATACGAAGTCCCGCACCGGTTCCGGTGCGGGATTTTTTGTAATTACAAATGTGCAGGTAGTTGTGTGATGAATTTCCATTGATTGATGTCTGTTTCATGTCTGCAACAGAAAGTATGGACCCCGTTGGTAATGACCAGGTAAGCCGCAGGAATGGCCATATGATAGCGGACTATCTGTTCCAGCGTTGTTTGTGTGAGCGGAACATCCATCTCTTTACATTCCACTATCATCCAGGGGCGGGTTTCCCTGTTGTAAACAACAATATCGCAGCGCTTTCTTAACTCGCCCAGATACAGTTCTTTTTCAATGCTTATCAATGAGGCGGGATAGCTTAATATTTGGGTCAGATAGTTCAGGAAATTCTGGCGTACCCATTCTTCCGGTGTGAGAACGACATATTTCTTACGGAAGCGGTCAAAAATGAGTGTTTTATCATTTTCATTGACAATTTTAAAATCAGGTGCCGGAAATTCGATCGCTATCATAATGTAAAGATAACAGAAACCGTCTGCCGGAGACTATCACTTTTTTTCTGTATATTCGTTTGCCAAAAGGCTATGAAGACAAAAGAAGAAATTGTAGCTAACTGGCTTCCCCGCTACACGGGAGAGAAACTGGAGAACTTTGGTTCCCATATCCTCCTCACCAACTTCAGCAACTATCTCACTTATTTTGCAGAATGGAATAACACCGAGATCATTGGCGCAGGCAAGCCTATGCAATGTGCTACTGCAAATGACATCACTATCATCAACTTTGGAATGGGGAGCCCAAGTGCAGCTACAGTAATGGACCTGCTGAGCGCGATCTCTCCCAAAGCAGTGCTTTTCCTGGGTAAATGCGGAGGGTTAAAGAAGAAGAATAATATCGGAGACCTGATCCTGCCTATAGCAGCTATCAGGGGAGAAGGTACTTCCAATGATTATTTTCCTCCCGAAGTCCCTGCGTTGCCGGCATTTGCCCTTCAGAAAGTGATATCTACCACTATCCGTGAATATGGTTGTGATTACTGGACAGGTACCTGTTATAGTACTAACCGCCGGGTATGGGAGCATGATGTTGAATTTAAACGTTACCTGGAACGTATCCGTGCTATGGCAATAGATATGGAAACTGCCACTATCTTTTCTGTAGGCTTTTTCAATAAGATCCCTACCGGAGCTTTGCTGCTGGTATCTGACCAGCCTATGATACCGGAGGGTGTGAAAACTGAAGAAAGCGATAAAAAGGTGACTTCCGAATATGTGGAGAGGCATCTGAAGATAGGTATAGATTCTCTTAAGAACATGAGAGATAGTCACCAGACAGTAAAGCACCTACGTTTTTAAGTGGTGTTTTCCTCAATTATGCAGCAATCACTTTTATCAATACAGGACCTTACGGTTTCTTTTGCCGGCAATCCTGCCGTTAATGGTATCTCTCTGGATATTGTTCCCGGTGAGGTGATGGGCATTGTAGGAGAATCCGGTTCCGGAAAATCGGTGACGGCGCTGGCCATTATGCGGCTGTTGCAGCAACCGGGTAGAATTACTGGCGGCAAGCTCCTGTACCAGGGCATAAACCTGCCTGAACTTACAGAGAATGAGATGCGTTCCTGGCGTGGCAATGAGATCTCCATGATCTTCCAGGAACCAATGACATCCCTGAATCCCCTGCATACCTGTGGGCACCAGGTAATGGAAGCCATCCTTCTGCATAAAAAGATCAGCAGGAATGAGGCGCGTGAACAAACACTTGCACTCTTCCGGCAGGTGCGCCTGCCAGACCCTGAGCTGCTGATGCATAGATATCCGCATCAGCTTTCCGGCGGACAAAAACAGCGCGTCATGATAGCCATGGCTATCAGTTGCGGCCCGCGATTATTAATAGCTGACGAGCCTACCACAGCGCTGGACGTGACTGTACAGAAAGCCATTCTGGGATTGCTCAGGGACCTGCAGCAGCAGACGGGCATGAGCGTTATCTTCATAACGCACGATCTTGGTGTGATAGCAGAAATTGCCGACAGGGTAGCGGTAATGTATAAAGGCCGTATTGTGGAGGAAGGGACTGTCACACAATTATTCAGCCATCCGCAGCATCCTTATACCAAAGGGTTATTGTCCTGCAGGCCGCCATTGGATAAACGCCTGTACAGGCTACCCGTTACCCGTGATTTTATGGAGGTGGACCCCTCAGGAAATATCATTGAGAAGCCGCAGGCCGTCAAAGCGCTGGTAAACAGCCTGGAAATACCTGAAAGCATTATAACAGGCAGAGCAACTTTCCTGGCAAAGCAGCCTCCCCTGCTGGAAGTGGAGAACCTGCACACCTGGTTTCCGGCCAGGCGTAATCTTTTCGGGAAAGTGCTTTCGTGGACAAAAGCAGTGAATGATGTAAGTTTTTTTGTAAAAGAGGGAGAGACGATGGGATTGGTAGGAGAGTCCGGTTGTGGAAAGACAACACTTGGAAGGACATTATTACGCCTGCAGGAGCCTACTGCCGGCAGCATCCGCTATAAAGGGAAGGAGATCACGGGATTGTCCCGTTCTTCGATGAGGGAGCTTCGTAAAGATATCCAGATCATTTTCCAGGACCCTTATTCCTCGCTGAATCCCCGTTCTACTGTGGGGCAGGCTATATTAGAACCTATGCAGGTACATGGTATGCATGGTAATGACCGTACCCGCAGAGAGAAGGTGAAAGAGCTGCTGGCTAAGGTGAACCTGTTGCCGGAGCACTATGATCGTTATCCGCATGAGTTTTCCGGTGGACAGCGGCAACGTATTGTAATAGCACGGGCCCTGGCGCTGGAACCTTCATTTATTATCTGTGATGAATCTGTAGCCGCGCTGGATGTCAGTATACAGGCACAGGTGCTCAATCTGCTGATGCAGTTAAGGGAAGAGTTCGGTTTCACATATATATTTATCTCTCACGATCTTTCAGTAGTACGCTTTATCAGCGACAGAATGATGGTGATGAACAAGGGGAAAATAGAGGAAGCCGGGCCGGCAGCGCAGGTGTATGAACATCCGCAGAGCCCGTATACAAAACAGCTAATTGAGTCTATTCCGAAAAATATTTATATTTAATCTTTTGTCGGATAATATAAGATAATCATTTTTTGATAGATAAGGTATTTATCAGTACCTTTGCAACCTTTAAAATTTCTATTCATACCGTAATATGAAACTATCACAGTTTAGATTCGACCTTCCTTTAAATCTGATTGCGCAGCACCCTTCCAAGACAAGAGACGAAGCACGTTTGATGGTGGTAAACCGTGCCACCGGGAAAATTGAGCACAAAGTTTTCCGTGACATTATCGGCTACTTCAATGATAAGGATGTGATGGTGGTGAACAACACCAAAGTATTCCCTGCACGCCTTTACGGCCGTAAAGAGAAGACCGGTGCAAAGATTGAAGTATTCCTGCTGCGTGAACTGAACAAACAGAATCGTTTGTGGGACGTAATTGTTGATCCTGCCCGTAAGATCAGGGTTGGCAATAAATTATATTTTGGCGATGATGAATCGCTGGTAGCAGAGGTGATTGACAATACCACTTCCCGCGGCCGTACCATCCGTTTCCTGTTTGAAGGAAATGATGAGGAGTTCAAACAGGTGCTGGACACGCTGGGTGAAACTCCGCTGCCTAAGTACATCAAGCGTAAGCCTGAAGAAGAAGACAAAGAGCGTTATCAGACAGTTTACGCCAAATATGAAGGCGCTGTGGCTGCTCCGACTGCTGGTCTGCACTTCAGCCGCGAGCTGATCAAGCGCCTGGAGATCAAAGGTGTGAAATTCGCAGAAGTAACCCTGCATACCGGTTTGGGAACTTTCCGTCCTATTGAGGTGGAAGACCTGAGCAAGCACAAAATGGATGCAGAGTACTTTAACATTGATGAGTACGCGGTGAAGATCGTGAACAAAGCGAAGGAAGAGAACCGTAAGGTATGTGCTATCGGTACTACTACGGTAAGAGCGGTAGAGTCTTCCGTTACTGCCCAGAATTTGCTGAAGGCAGCTGAGGGATGGACAAATACCTTCATTCATCCTCCTTATGATTTTGCAATTCCGAATGCCCTGGTAACAAACTTCCACCTGCCTAAAACAAGCCTGCTTATCATGGTTTGTGCATTTGCAGGTTACGACCTGGTAATGGAAGCCTATCAGCAGGCAATTAAGGAGAAATACCGTTTCTTCAGCTATGGCGATGCCATGCTGATCATCTAAGAAAGATAAACTATTGTAAAAGGTCCTGTCCAGTCTCGCCTCAGGCAAGAATGAGGCAGGACCTCTTATTTAGGCCCTATATGGAAACACGCAGAAAAATAGCGATCATAGTTGCCGGTGGGTCTGGTACCCGTATGGGGAGCGCCATTCCCAAACAATTTCTTGACCTGGCCGGTAAGCCGGTGCTCTGGCATACTATTCATTCATTTGTACGTGCATACAGTGATATGGAGATAGTACTGGTGCTTCCGGAAGCGCATTTTGACTATGTGACGCCATGGCTGGGAGAATTTAATACAGTCGCTCCCGTTACACTTGTAAAGGGGGGGGAGACCCGTTTTCATTCTGTGAAGAATGGCCTGCAACAGGTGGATGGCCCTGCAGTGGTTTTTGTGCATGATGGCGTACGTCCGCTGGTAAGTACTTCGTTGATTCAGGCCTGTTATGAAACTGCCCTTGCAGAGGGAAGCGCCATACCTGTTGTAGATATGAAGGATAGTATCCGTGAAACGGATGGCAGGGGAAACAGGGCTGTAGACAGGGAAAAATATAAGATCATACAAACTCCGCAGACATTTCTTTCTGAATGGTTACTGCCGGCATTTGCATTGCCTTACGACCCTTTATTTACGGATGAGGCTACGGTAGTTGAAAGGCAGGGGCATAGCATACAACTGGTGCCCGGAGAAGATTCGAATATTAAGATCACCCGTCCATTGGACCTGACTATTGCAGGAGCATTATTAAAAGATATTCAATAGCCGGACTGGCCTGTGGCCGGTAGTTCAGATCTCAAAAAAAAGCGTTTTTGCTGGAGGCAAAAACGCTTTTTTTTGAGCAGTTATTTTGTGGATACTTACTGAGCAACATCAGCAGACAATCCTTTATTGATCTTTGCAAGGATCTGATGTGCTACTTCCATTGCCTGTAATCCATCTATTGCATTTACTGGTACGGGCTTGTTATGCAGGATACTGTCACGGAACAATTCCAGTTCCATCCGTATTGCATTCACCTGTTTCACCTCGGGATTATCTATAGCGATGGTCTTTTTGCCTGAATTAGTTTCTATATCAAGCGTAAACAGCCCTTCATCTTCCGGCGTTTTCAGCTTGATGATCTCTGTTTTCTTATCCAGGAAGTCAATACCGATATAAGCGTCTTTCTGGAACAGCCGCATTTTACGCATCTTTTTCAGGGAGATCCTGCTGGAGGTAAGGTTTGCTACGCAGCCGTTATGAAATTCTATGCGTACGTTAGCAATGTCAGGAGTATCGCTCATCACAGCAACACCACTGGCGGAGATTCTGTTAACGGTAGATTGTACAATGCTCAGCACGATATCAATGTCATGGATCATGAGGTCCAGAATCACACTTACATCAGTTCCTCTCGGGTTAAATTCCGCCAGACGATGAACCTCAATGAACATTGGTTTCAGCTCGTGCCCTTTTAAGGCAAGAAAAGCCGGGTTGAAACGCTCTACATGTCCCACCTGGAATTTGATATTAGCCTCTTCCACCAGTTTTACCAGTGTTTTAGCTTCGTCCATAGTGTTGGTCATGGGTTTCTCTACAAAGATGTGCTTACCATTTCTGATGGCCTGTTCACATAACCTGAAATGCTGAGTGGTGGGAGCAATGATATCTATAGCATCAGATGCCTGTATCAGTTCTTCCGCGGAAGTATATCTTGGAATCGGGTACTGCCGGGCCACACTTTCTGCATTTGCATCACTTGGATCGAAAAATCCAACTACCTCTACATCCTTCATGGTGGCTAATTGGGAGAGATGTATTTTACCAAGATGGCCTACCCCAAAGATTCCTATTTTGAGCATGTTACTATTTGACAATAAAATAATTGCGAATGTAAGGAAAAAGAGGGTATTATATACAAAAGTTATATAATGGTTCCCTCTTCTGCCATACTGTAATATCCTGCTTCAGATACGATGATGTGGTCTACAACGGTGATGTCAAGTAATTTACCTGCTGCTTTTACTTTCCTGGTGAGGTCGATGTCTGCATTGCTGGGTTTCAGGTTGCCGGAAGGATGATTATGGCAAAGAATGAGACGGGTGGCGCCAAGTTCAAGCGCTTCCCTGAAAATGACCCTGGGATCTGCAAGGGTACCGGTAATACCTCCTGTACTGATACAACGGTGCTCCAGCACACGGTTGGCGTTATTCAGGTACATTACGTGGAAGGATTCATAGTTGTTATCTCCAAGTAATGGTTTAAAATAAAGGGCGGCATCGCTGCCGTTACTGATCACCTTTCTGCGCCGCATATAGCCAGCCTGCTTTCTGCGGGCCAGTTCCATAGCCGCCACTATTATAACGGCTTTGGCATTGCCAATCCCTTTTACACGTTTTAGCTGCCTTACATTCAGTTTGCTGATCTCTCCGAGATTGTTCCCGGAAAGCTGCAGTATTTCCTGTGCCAGATTGAGCGCTGACTTTTGCTTGTGACCGTTGTTAAGTAAAATAGCTAACAATTCTGCATCACTTAAGGCATTTGCACCTTTCCTGATCAGTTTTTCCCTTGGCCTGTCATCTTCGGCCCAGTTCTTCATAGCTACATGTGTTGTAGGGCTAACGTTGTTTATCATTTTGCTAAAAATATTAGTAAAGATAAAGGATTTCCATCCAAAAAAATTTGTGGTAACTTTCCATCAGCAAACAGTGCTGTAGAAAACGGGGTGAGAATGCAACTGGTTGTGAATAAGAGAGATATCTATTTGCGGAATATTCAATTACACGTCATAGGCTTTACCGCCAAAAAAAACTAGGGTACGTACTCCAATAAATCATAGTTTTGCACCTCTTTTTCTATAATCCATGCAACCATTAGTAAAAATTTTTACGGGAAACAGTAATGCGGCGCTCGCAGAGAAAATTGCCAGGAAATACGGCAACGGCCTCGGTAAGCTGACTATCCAGAAGTTCAGTGATGGCGAGTTTCAGCCAATTTACATGGAAAGTATCCGTGGTGATTATGTTTTCCTGGTACAAAGCACCAATGCTCCTTCAGATAACCTGATGGAGCTGTTGATGATGATAGATGCTGCAAAAAGGGCTTCAGCCGGCTATATCACCGCTGTTATTCCTTATTTCGGCTTTGCCAGGCAGGACAGAAAAGACAAACCCAGGGTGGCCATTGCCTCCAAGCTGGTAGCTAACCTGCTTACTTCTGCTGGGGCTAACCGTGTGATAACCATGGATTTACATGCTCCGCAGATCCAGGGTTTCTTCGATATACCGGTAGATCACCTGGATAGCTCTGCGATTTTCATTCCTTACATTGAGAATTTGAAGCTGGAAAATCTTACCTTTGCGTCCCCGGATGTGGGAAGTACCAACAGGGTAAGGGAAGTAGCCGCCTACTTCAATGCGGAAATGGTGATCTGCGACAAGCACCGTAAACGTGCTAATGAGATCGCTTCCATGGTGGTGATCGGAGATGTGAAAGACAAAGACATTGTGTTGATAGACGACATCTGCGATACTGCCGGCACACTCACAAAAGCAGCTAACCTGCTGCGTGAGAAAGGGGCCAGGAGCGTACGCGCCTTCTGTACACACCCGGTGCTGAGCGGCAAGGCTTACGAGAACATTGAGAACTCGGTGCTGGAAGAGATGGTGATCTGTGATACCATTCCTATTAAGCAGCAGAGTTCTAAGATCAAGGTGATCAGTGTAGCAGATCTCTTTGCAGTAGCCATCCGG
The DNA here is from genome assembly GCF_009758205.1 of Chitinophaga tropicalis. Lineage (GTDB taxonomy): Bacteria > Bacteroidota > Bacteroidia > Chitinophagales > Chitinophagaceae > Chitinophaga > Chitinophaga tropicalis. Next base: position 170,174 of record NZ_WRXN01000011.1, on the reverse strand, counting down.
AACATGCACGAGAACAAGTCTATTACAAACCTGTTCGTGCACAGCCACCGCAGAAGCAATTAAGAAGCATTATTTATCATAAACATAAATGTTTAATCAATGAAAACGATAACAATCGAAGGACAACTCAGGAGCGAATATGGCAAAAAAGCCACCCGCCAGGTACGTTCTGAGGGACAAGTGCCTTGTGTTATTTACGGGGGTGCAGAAACCGTAAGTTTTTCAGCTCCGGCTACAGCTTTTAAAAATCTGGTATACACTCCTGATTTTCAGCTGGCTGAAATTAAATTAGGTAGCAAAACCTACAGATGCGTACTAAAAGATCTGCAGTTTGACGTTGTAACAGATGAGCTGTCTCACATCGACTTCCTGGAGCTGATAGAAGACAAACCAGTATCAGTTACCCTGCCTATCAAGATCACTGGTCAGTCTGAAGGTGTAAAAGCCGGTGGTAAACTGGTTGTAAAGATCAAAGCGCTGAAAGTAAAGGCCCTGCCTAAATACCTGCGTGAGAACATCGAAGTGAACATCGACAAGCTGGAACTGAATGGTAACATCCGTGTTGAAGATGTGGTAGCTGAAAACGTAGAGATCCTGAACTCTCCCCGTATTCCTATCGCTTCCGTAGTAATGACCCGTCAGTTACGTCAGGAAGAAGCGGCTGCAGACACTAAAAAGAAATAATTTTCTTTTAAATATTTGTAGAAGGTCCCGTCCTGCAAGGCGGGACTTTTTCTATTTTTGCCCAGCATTGAGGATCTAAACAGCAATTTGATGAAATACCTGATAGTTGGATTAGGCAACATCGGAGCGGAATATGAACATACCCGTCACAATATTGGTTTTGATATTGCAACTGCTTTCGTAGCCAAGCATGGTGGCGTTTTTAAGAGTGACCGCCTGGCTGATGTAGCAGAATGCAAATGGAAGGGCCGGACATTTGTGGTGGTGAAGCCTACTACTTATATGAACCTTAGCGGTAAAGCTGTGAAGTATTGGATGGATAAGGAGAAAGTACCACTGGAAAACCTGCTGATCCTTGTGGATGATCTGGCATTGCCTTTGGAGGTATTGCGTTTGCGTCCTGGTGGTAGTGATGCCGGACAGAATGGTCTGAAAAGTATTCATGAGTCCCTCGGTACCAATCAATATCCCCGCCTCCGTTTTGGGATCGGTAATAACTATCCTAAAGGAAGACAGGTAGATTTTGTATTGGGGAAATGGCCGGCAGAGGAATGGAAAATTGTGACGGAGAAAATAGAGGTATGTACAGAGATCATAGAAAGTTTTGCTGCAGTTGGATTACCACGTACTATGAATGCCTACAACAATCTCAGTTTTCCCCGGGATAAACAGTAATTTAATCTGTTCATTAACCATAAATCAAGAATCGCCCAGACATGAAAATAATATGCGTTGGTAGAAATTATGCAGATCATGCGAAGGAGCTGAAAAACGAGGTGCCGTCAGAACCGGTGATTTTCATGAAGCCTAAGAATGCCTTGTTACAGAACAATCATCCCTTTTACTATCCTGAATTTACTGACAACCTGCATTACGAATGCGAACTGGTGTTGCGTATCAGCAAGAATGGCAAGCATATCCAGGAAAAATTCGCAGATAAGTATTATGACCAGATAGGAATAGGCATCGATTTTACTGCCCGGGACCTGCAGGAGAAACAAAAGCAGAAAGGATTACCCTGGGAGATAGCCAAGTCATTCGATAACTCTGCAGTAGTAGGACAATTCATTCCTATTACCCCCGAGCTGGACAAGAAAGATATTAATTTCTGTCTGTATAAGAACAAGACACTGGTGCAACAGGGTAATACAAAAGACCTGCTGTTCTCTTTCGATTACCTCGTTGCGTATATCTCTAAATTTTTTACCCTCAATATCGGCGACCTGGTATTTACAGGTACTCCGGCGGGAGTTGGTCCGGTAGAGATCGGCGATACGCTGGAAGGGTTTATTGAAAATGATAGTCTGCTGGAATTTATGATCAAATAAAGGCCGGCTTCCTTTATACAAAAACGCTTTTGCCGGGAGGCAAAAGCGTTTTTGGCATTTTATGGTATATTATTATATATCACATCCAATATCCGGGTAAGCTCAACATAATCTGCTTCCGTCAGGTCATGCCACCCTGTTTTCCTCATTTCCAGTACCAGGGGTCTTACATCCTTATATTTCTCTGTCCCTTTAACTGTCAGCTGCAAAAACACTTTTCTCCTGTCCTGAGGGGACCCTTCTCTTACCACCAGTTCCTTTTTCACCAGTAATTCTATTATCCTGGAGACAGTGGTAATATCCTTCGAAGTCAGCCTGGCAAGCTCATTGTGAGTGATTTTCTTGTGTTTATAGAGGTTTTCAATCAGCAGCCACTGATCCACTGTAATATCCTTCTTATGGGCATCAAATGTTTTCTGCCAGTAATTACGTATCCGTTTTAGGGTTGCATCCAGCTTAAAAAAAGAGGGATTATTTACAAAAGTATCAGGCATAATAGTTAATTTGCAGTAGCAATAGTTGTATCAGCAACTAAATCTGTTTACGACATTAAATCAATAATTCCGTGTTTAAAGATAGTGTAAGCGTTCCAACTTTTAAAGCTGCTAATGAAGGAAAGGAACGCCCCTCAGCAAAACAGGGTATGTTATTGAAGGCTTACCGCCTCATGTATCAGGCAGCTTGTATGGCAGCTGTTTATGAAGAGAACCGCCCCGTTTGTAAATATGTACATTCCACGTCACGCGGCCATGAGGCCATTCAGATAGCGGCAGGCATGCAGCTTATGCCCTGGGATTATGCAAGTCCTTATTATCGTGACGACAGTATGCTGCTGGCAATGGGTTTCACGCCTTATGAACTGATGCTCCAGCTCCTGGCTAAAGCAGATGATCCCGCTTCTGCGGGCCGTTCCTATTATTGTCATCCCAACAGTCTTGATCCTGACAAGCCCTGTATCCCACATCAGAGCAGTGCCACCGGTATGCAGGTCATTCCGGCCACTGGCATGGCGCAGGGGATTAAATACCTGGAGCAGTCGGGCGCAGCCGTTCTTCGTAAAGGACCGAAGGGAGAAGCGCCTGTAGTGCTGTGTTCCCTTGGGGATGGCAGTGTTACAGAAGGGGAGGTGAGTGAAGCCTGGCAAAGCGCTGTGCTATGGGAGCTGCCTATTATTTACCTTGTCCAGGACAATGAATGGGGGATTTCTGTCAGTGCAGATGAAGCAAGGGCTATGGACGCCTATGAATATGCTGCCGGTTTTAAAGGAATGGAGCGTATGCGTGTGGATGGCAGTGATTTTGAAGAATGCCTTCATGCTATGAATGCAGCTATCAGCTATGTCAGACAGGAGCGGAAGCCTATCCTGGTACATGCCTGTGTTCCTTTGCTGGGGCACCATACTTCGGGTGTCCGTAAGGAATGGTATCGTCCGGCAGATGATCTGGCGCTTCATGGAGCAAAAGACCCGTTGCCTCTCCTGCGGATGCGGTTGCTGGAAACGGGTATGTCGGCAGATGCCCTGCTTTCTCTCGAAGCCGACATCCGTAAGAACATTGATCTTGATTTTGACCGGGCAAAAGAGGCGCCTGAGCCGCTGGCAGATACTGTGAACCAGCATGTGTTTGCTCCTGCAACTGTTACAGCTGAAAAGGGTATCCGTATGCCTGAGGCAGGAACTAAGGTCATGATGGTGGATGCCGCATTACATGCAGTAGAAGAAATATTGCATGACTTCCGGGAAGCTATTTTCTTTGGTCAGGACGTTGGCGGCCGTTTAGGAGGTGTATTCAGAGAGGCCGCCACACTTGCAGAAAAATTCGGTGACAACCGTGTTTATAATACCGCCATCCAGGAAGCCTATATTATAGGCTCGACATCCGGCCTTTCAGCTGTGGGGGTAAAACCCATAGTAGAGATCCAGTTTGCAGATTACCTGTATCCTGGCTTCAATCAACTTGTTACGGAGATCTCAAAATCCTGCTATCTGAGTGCTGGGAAGTTTCCTGTCCAGACGCTGGTACGTATACCTATCGGCGCTTATGGAGGGGGAGGTCCCTACCACTCGGGCAGCGTGGAATCTACTTTGCTCAGTATCAAGGGGATCAAGGTTGTTTATCCTTCTAATGCTGCCGATATGAAAGGATTGATGAAAGCTGCTTTCCTTGATCCAAACCCGGTGGTGATGCTGGAACATAAAGGTCTTTACTGGAGTAAGGTGCCTGGTACCCAGGGAGCCATCACTGTAGAGCCGGCAAAAGATTATGTGATTCCGCTGGGTAAAGGCAGGGTAGTGCAATCGGCTCATCCGCGGGATGTAAAGAAGGGAGATACGATCTGTATCATTACCTATGGTATGGGCGTGTATTGGTCGCTCGCCGCTGCGGCAGCTTTCCCTGGTCAGGTAGAGATCATAGATCTTCGTACTCTTTTCCCGTTAGATGAAGAACTGGTATTCAATACAGTCAATAAACATGGCAAATGCCTGGTACTCACAGAAGAACAGCTCAACAATTCTTTTGCCCAGGCGTTTGCCGGTCGTATACAGCGGAACTGTTTTAAATCGCTGGACGCCCCGGTATTTACCCTTGGCGCCCTCGACCTGCCGGCAGTTCCGATGAATGTTATTTTGGAAAATGCTATGCTGCCTAATCCGGAAAAAGTGAGGGCGGTGATAAAAGAACTATTAGCATATTAAAAGTTTTTGTGTTTAACTTTTGGCTTTTAGGATTTTCCGATTATCTTTGCACTCCCGTTTTGAACAAGACGTGGTTATGGCGAGGTAGCTCAGGCGGTTAGAGCGCAGGATTCATAACCCTGAGGTCAAGGGTTCAACTCCCTTTCTCGCTACAGAATAGAAAAGGCTTTCAGCATTGCTGAAGGCCTTTTTGTTGGGAATATTAGTTGTAACCATTTATTAAGTTAACAACCACCTGCACAATTATATCTTTTTCATCTGGTTTACTTTCGGCAATCATAAGCGTAAGTGCTACTAACGCATTATCTGCAATACGTTTAGATCCATTCTCCCGATAAAGAATATTATTCTTCTCAAGAAACCATACGAACAGGAAAGCGGCGATTCTCTTATTCCCATCTGAAAAAGAATGGTTCTTTACAACGAAATATAAGAGATGTGCGGCCTTCTCTTCAATACTAGGATATAACTCTTGTCCTCCAAAAGATTGATAAATTGTTGAGATAGAACTTCGGAAAGATTCATCTTTTTCATTTCCAAATAAATTACTTCCTCCAAATTTATTTCTTAGCCCATAAATAGCTTTTGTTGCTTCTTCATAGGTGAAGACAAAAGATTCATGGAGATGGATAGCTTCAATTTTCAAATTGCGATGGTCGTATTTATCTAAAACATCCAGCGCATAAGTATAGTCTGTAATAACTTTTAATAATCCCGTAGCTTCATTAGTTGATAATTCCTGCGTGCCTGCAATATTGCCCATTAGTCGCACTGTTTGTTTTAGTGCTTCGAATTGCTGTTTTTGTTCGTGCAGACGCTTTTCGTTCAAGGCATAGCCTTTAATCAGATATTCTTTTAGCACTTTGCTGGCCCATATACGAAACTGAATGCCTCGTTTGGATTTAACCCGATATCCTACTGAAATAATTACATCCAATGAATACTGATCAATCTTACGCTTAATGGCTCTTTTGCCTTCATTTTGAACTGTCAAGGATTCCTTGACAGTTGCATTTCTTTCAAGTTCTCCTTCATTGAAAATATTATTTATGTGTAAGCTAATGTTCTGTTTGCTGCTTTGAAATAATTCAGCCATCTGATTTTGAGAGAGCCAAACAGTATCCTGATCAAGAGTAACATCTATAGATGTCTCCCCATCGGATGTCTGATAAATAACTATCTGATTATTTTCCATTATCATTTATCTTATTACTATGAAGGTAGCATATCCATAGCTAGAGGTGGTTAAAAGTTTCTATATCCTTCACTAACAGGTTGGATAGTTCTTCCTTTCTCGCTACAAGATGGCAAAGGCTTTTAGAGAACTTCTCTAAAAGCCTTTTTGTTTTGGTCGGAATTTCTTCAAACTATTCATTAAGTGAGACACGATTCCGGACCAGGTTGAACATGTTAATTCTATTTGGTGATAAAAGCCAGGATACGCCATCTTCTAATTGTTTAACATGCCAGATCGTAATTCCTGCTGTAAGTTCCCCCGTCAGACTACGCTGCAACATAAAAGGAGGAATCCACATGAGTTCTATTTTCCCGTCACCGTCCCAGCCCGCATCCAAAAATATTTCCCTTGCTATACTGATATATTCCTCCGTGTTTTTAAACACTCTTCCGGATTAATGGTGAAATTCAGATTATCTATCCACTGATACTCTTGCACGCTAAAAGTTCTTAAGGTCTCTGGCGGATAGGTTATTATTTTACTTTTATCTCTTTGGCTATTCATAATATTTTGTACTTTCTTTCTATGCTGTTTTCCGGATTTAAGTAATGTACTTTTAGTGATCTTAAAGTGATTTCGCTTCCTGCAGGCTTTCGGCAAGCCGGGTTAAATGTGAGGCATCTTCTACTTTAGGCGAGGATACTGAGACTGAATCAACTCTCTTGTTGGCGTAATAGACTATTAACTGTTCTTTAAACCGGATATCAGAGATATAGTTTCTTAATGGAACAACATCACTGAAACTTATTTTCTTCCCATTTTTTGTTACAAAAAACAGCTTTTTTGTTGCTGTATCTTCTTCAACTTTTACCAGTTGATTCTTTATCTCCCAAAAATCGTTATATGTGGTTGACATAATTAATTTTGTATCGCCTGAAGACATTAACCCGTAACTATCGAAAGCCATATTGTCAAAGTTCCTGCTGATAACTAATTTCAAACTATCTACATTCTTCGTTTTATCAAATTTTTCTAAAAATTCTTTTTGGAAAATAATTTCATCGATCAGCGCACTATTTGATACGATGCTATCTGTGCGATAATAGTATTGAATTGAATCCTGAATAATTTTAATTGCCTCGGGCCATAGCTTTGATTGGAAAAGAAGGGAATCTGTAAGATTTAAGAATGAACTATTATCCCGCTCACAGACCATCGGGATCTTAGCAACAGATACATGTTTAATTGTTATAAGTTTGCCGGTCTGGTTTTTAGAAGAATAATTGCAACTTAAGAACGACAATAGAACCACTGTCTTAAGGATTGAATTTCTCATATTGCAAATGTCTATGTTTCTGCTATTTTACGTAAATTTCTTCAGAAGAATAATTGGTTAGATATTTGCCTGATCTTGATATTAAAAGGGGAAGCCCATCTTTAAGAGCTTTTTTATAACTTAGTATTAGGCGGAGACTATAAAGTTAATATTTCAGAATACCCGAAAAAGAAAAATATGTCAATAACAAAAGAATCGGAATTAGTGGGAATGCAAAAAGCAAGTGAAGCTGTTGCATACACCTTAAAGGAGATGATTAATTATGCCCAACCCGGTATGAGCACAAAAGAGCTTGATGAATTTGGAGCTAAGATCCTATCGGACTTTGGTGCAAAATCAGCGCCATATCTGACATACGGATTCCCGGGCTGGACATGCATAAGTGTCGATAATGAGTTTTGTCACGGAATTCCTACGGATAGGCGCATTTTAAAAGAGGGAGACCTGATAAATATTGATGTTTCTGCAGAACTTGCCGGATTCTGGGCCGATAATGGAGGTTCCTTTGTTCTTGGAGAAGATGTGAATCAACATCAAAAATTAGTCAACGCTTCCAAAGAGATCCTGCGTAAAGCAATCAGTAACATAAAGGGAGGGGTAAAGATAGCAGATATTGGCCATCTTATGGAAACAGAAGCTAAGAAGCATGGTTACAAGGTTATTAAGAACCTTGGTGGACATGGAATTGGCCGGGGACTTCATGAAGATCCTGATCAGCTGTTGAATTATAAAAACCGTTTTGACCAAAGGAGATTCAGGAAGAATTCAGTCGTAGCAATAGAAACGTTTATTTCAACGTCATCTAACTATGCAGTTGAGCTCAATGACGGATGGACGATGGTAGGCGACAGGGGAGGGTATATGGCACAACATGAGCATACCATTGTCGTTACCGATGGAAAGCCTATAATACTAACGGAAGTGAACGGAATATTTAATTAAAGTTTAGGACTCCAGTTGGCCCAGACTTACCTATGTCAGAGCCCTTTTCAGAGTCTTATTGAACTTTGTGAGAGGTATTGATTGTAGCAAATGGTTTTATCTTTTCTATCAATATAGTGAAGCCAATGCCTAGCGTGTAAGAAAGTATGTCTGTCCAGGTGAAATAATTGCCAATAACAATATTGGCTATCCGCGAATGTTCAAGCCCGATCAGCTTTACCAGGTTAAAATACTGCATGATTTCTACGAGGTATGAAAATGCCAGCACTGCCAATGCTACTGGTATCACGGGTGCCTGAAGGAAGCTGCGTACAAAACAGTATATCAGGATAACTACCAGGAAATCCCCGACGTAAGGACGGATAAAGCCATCGTGCAGATAAATGGCGATAAGGACTTCGGTTATAAAAATCAGTATCGTCAGGATGACGTATATGTAGTTAAAACGTAGTTTCATAGAGATAATTTAGGATTTTTCATTTATTGCCCCCTGGCTGCTTAGCTGTCGTGATGGAAGTGATTAGTTTCGTCAAACCGATCTCTGTATTTATTTATCGGAATCTTCTACTGAAAGCTACATTTTTCGATAATAATGTTTTTGTATACGGCTACAAATTAGTGTTTTAATGTATAAATTAATATAATTCCAGTCTTTATATTTATGAGATATTTCCGGAGATATAAGTTTTGGGTTTAAATAAAAAAGGTGTCTCAGAAATAATTGAGACACCTTTTTATTTAGGTACGCTATATACCTTCACAATCTCACAATCCCATGTTTTATCGCATATACCGCCAATGTAGTCCTGTTCTTTACCTTTAACCGCTGAAATAGCGCCTCCCTGTACCCATCTATTGTTTTAGGGCTCAGGTTCATCTTATCCGCAATCTGATAATAGGTCATATCTGTAATAACCAATTTAAGGAACTCCCGCTCATTTTCTGATAGATTGGCTGACGGATGACTGGGCTTGACAACACCATTCAGGTTCTGGTTAAGGACCTCCGTAGCGATGTCAGAATAATAAAATCCATTATTTGCAACTGTTTCCAATGCCTGGTGCATATCTTCTACTTCTATGTCCTTCGAAAGATAACCCTTTACTCCTAAACGCAGCATACGTAGGATTTTATCTTCTGATTCAACCATTGAAACTACCAGGATTTTGATGGAAGGGTGTGTACGCTGTAGCCAATCTACTGCTTCAAAACCGTCAATATCCGGCATCTCAATATCCATCAGAATAATATCAGGAAACGGTGGCTCTTTCATTTTCTCTTTCAGCCCGCCACCATTCTCTGCTTCAAACAGGATGTTGTACTTATTTTGTGTGTCGCCGAGGTTAATAAGTTTGATCAGGCCTTTACGGAAGAGGTTGTGATCATCTACCAGTGCAATATTGAGTTTTGGGGTGGCGCTTTTCATATCGGGAGTGATTTAAGTATTTCGGGGTGAGGTATATCTATCGTTACTACAGTTCCTTCACCAAAGGTACTTACAATATTGAATTCCGCATTAATAAGGGCTGCCCTTTTCCGCATGTTTAACAGTCCTGTACTTTGTTTGTCGCCGCTCTGCTGTAATGCTTCCTGAACATTGAACCCTGACCCATTATCAGCAATGGTCAGTGAGAACCGGTCCGGCAGGAAGGAAAGTAATGTAGAGATCCTGGACGCTTTTGAATACTTCACAACATTATTCAATACCTCCTGGCAAAGCCGGAAGAGAATAATTTCATGTTCCGGCAGCATCCGGTATTCTTCACCTGCCCGGGTGACAACTGTTTCATACTTCCTGGTTTTGGACAGTCGGCTCAATTCATTATCTAATGCTTTTATAAAGCCGATGTGAATGATATGATCTGTATTCAGGTTCGCACTCAGCGCTTTTAGTTCGCTCATCAGCTGCTTGGCTAATGATTTTGTTTCAATGATGTTTTCACGCTGGTTTGCAGATATCTGTGGAAGTATCTCTGAAAGATTGATATTGATCAGAGAGACCAGGTGACTAAAATTGGCATGTAATTCTTTGGAGATATGATCAAGGGTTTGTTCCTGTATAGCCAGTTTGGATTGCAATAATGTTTGATTAAAGGTTTCGCGTAACTCCATCAACTCCTGTTGATGTCGGAATCTTTTTCGCTGATAGATGAACAGAAAATATATGATAGCGAAGCTAAGACCCAGAACAGTAGCAGTCGATATGATGATCGTTAGTGAGGTTGCGTAGGCTGAGGTTTGCATAAGAAGCTTATTAAATAACATGAACACAATAATAAATTTAGTGTATCATTAATAGGTAAAAACAATAGCAACAAAGACAGATAGTCTTTTTGCATGTTCATGAAGCCCAGCATTATTAAGAAGGGAAGTGAAGCTGCATGGTATAAGAATGTTCCTAAGAGCATCCAGACCAGAGGCTCTTTTTGTAATATAATGAAGCTGGTTTCCTGTAGCAGCTGTTTGAAGTAATAAAGACATAAAATGATGATTGGGATATGTGAGAAGATCACATTATAGGTGTTGTATTGAAATGGCCCCTGGATGAAGAAATAGTTGATCAATCCGAATATTATCAGTGCTAAGCCTCCAAAAGATATTACCCTTTTTATCCCTGGTGAATACAGAATATGATGGAAAAAAGCTAATAGAATTCCAAGGCGTATTATGATGAACAAATTATAGATCCAAAAGTTGTTCTTCGAAAAATGCCAGGAAAACATATTGTAGATATTCCATCTCCATACCATGGCAAACAATTCTGTTAGTAAAGACAGGATCACTAACATGGCGAAAAGCCTATAAGGCTTAGGCCATTTCTGCCAGAAACTTTTCAGGCAAAAAATGGCGCTAAGCGATAGAGGGACAAAATATAAATATTCATATCTGAAGGGAACCGGCATTCACTCAAATTACGGAATGTTACTCATAAAAATCATCATCACAGCGGGGAGGGCAGGGTAACCCTAAGTTAAAATCTTTAATATCTTCTACAGAACCATCTCCGGGAAAGAGGATAACTTCTCTTTCTAAAGATGCCCTTTCTGCATAGTTAGCTTCATGTTCTAATATCACATTGCTGTGTGTAACGGCATTTCCTACCATTTTTTCCCGGGTGGAGGTGAACAAAAGACATAACTGTCCTGCAAACTGGTGTCCTTCTTCGTACATACCAAAATGGATCCTGATACCATCTCCTCCGGCAAATTCTATCTCTTCCAGCAACTTCACAAAATGTTCCTTTGAATACCAGATTGATCTTGTATCGGGTTTACCTAACGCCTGACTAAGCAGATTGTGTTTCTGTTTTTGAAACCGGGTGATGCGGTCGGCGGAAAGCTTTTTTCCTACATAGAAAAAGGGTAGTGGTTTTGTAGTTACATGGTGTTGCATAAATAGATTTTTTGTTGAAAAAAGGGGTTGAGAAATTGTTTACGGTGCTAAGCTATGTATTCATTTGCCTACAAAAATCAACGGAAATCAAATACCGGAAAAATCCTCCCACGCTCAGAAGGGTTTCTCCCGGGGGGGATAAAAAAAGGGGATTTTTCCCCTGTCATACAGGTTTTTTCCTTCATGAAGCTTTGTAATCTTTGGTTTGTTAAAATGATACTCCTCATGAGAAAAGCACTGATTGTCGGCATTAATGATTATCCGGGAGGTGCAAGATTAAAAGGCTGTGTTGATGATGCAACAAAAGTGGCAGAATTGCTGGATGCAAATGCCGATGGCTCCCCAAATTTTGATGTGATGCTTAGCACAAATGTAAAGACAAAGGAAACCCTGAAATCTCTGATCCATAATGTCTTTAAGAATGACGACGAAGTGAGCCTTTTTTATTTTTCAGGCCACGGCTGTATAACAGATACGGGCGGTTATATCATAACGCCCGATTTCAGTCGTCATGATGAAGGTATTTCAATGGATGAAATACTGAAGCTGGCCAGCCAGTCTGCTGCGAGGCATAAAATAGTACTTCTTGATTGTTGTCACGCCGGCGCCATGGGGATACCTGCTTTGCCTGGTAACAGTGCAGCTTTTTTAGAGCAGGGAGTGATCATCCTGGCATCCAGCCGTAGTACTGAAGCATCAGTTGAAATTGCAGGACAGGGAGTATTTACCAGCTTATTGATAGATGCGTTGAAAGGAGGTGCGGCAGATATAGGCGGCGAAGTGACTCCGGGAAATACCTATAGTTATATTGATAAAGCGCTTGGCAGCTGGAAACAAAGACCCGTTTTTAAAGCGAATATTGTAAGAACTGTTAGTCTGCGAAAGGTGAATCCGGTAGTTGCTTTACCAGAGCTGAGGAAACTGAAGGAATATTTTCCTGAAGCCGGCTATATATATCCGCTTGATCCCAGCTACGAGTATACAACGGCAACGCCGGATACTGATCACATCAATATATTTAAGATCCTTCGCAGAATGCAGTTGATAGGTTTGATTGAACCGGTAGATGAAGAATATATGTACTGGGCTGCCATGAATAGTAAAGGATGCAGGTTAACCTCGTTAGGGACTTATTATTGGAAATTAATAAAAGACGGAAGGATATAACCTCAAAATGCAAATCCCTGTAAGCAATGAAGAGGCACTTTAAATATGATATCGCTATCTCTGTTGCAGAAGAAGATAAAGAAGTGGCAGAGCTGATCGCTGCAGAATTAAAGAAGAAAAAGATACGCTGTTACTTTTATGAAGAAGAAGCAGTTGCCAGCTGGGGGGAATATATTATCAACCTTACAAAAGATTCTTTTGGGGGGAATGCCAGATATGTATTGATGATAACCAGTAGTTCTTTTGTACAGAAGTATTGGTCCAATGTAGAACGGCAATGGGCGCTGGCAAATAAAGCGCGTATTCTGCAATTAAGACTTGATGATACAAAAGTTGATGGTATTTCCATGCATGTGGTACATCGTACCTGGGAGAATAACCCTGAGAAGATAGCTGATATCCTTGAAAAGAAAATTGCCAGGCAAAAGCGTTTAGAATCCCGTAATCTCATCAGGACATATGTGGTGATGATAGCGGCGATGGGTATAATTTTTCTGGTTTATTGTGTTTACAGAATATGTACTGGGCCTGAGCCCCGGCGGGAAATGAAGAAAGTATTGGTGGCGCCCCCCGCTTTAAGTACCGGAACTGATCCATTCTATATTAGTGAAACGGAAGTAACAGTAGCTCAATATAGGCGATTTTGTATTAGTCAGAAAAAGAGTCTCCCTCTACAACCCCCAGTATCAAATGATAATTATCCTGTTGTTAATATAACATGGTTTGAAGCTGAGGCATTTTGTGAATGGGTAAATGGGCGACTTCCTACCCAGGTAGAATGGGAACTTGCAGCGAATGCCGGACAGGCGTTCAAATACAGCGGTAGTAATAATGCCAGTAACGTTGCGATCTATAACAAATCGTACCCAGGTATAGCAGCCAGGAAAGCTTCAAATGCATTGGGCCTGTTTGATATGACTGGTAATGCTGCTGAATGGTGTGATGATTGGATAGATACTTCGGCTACCTGGAAGGCTGTGAGAGGAGGATCGTATAAAAGTAAGATTAAGCCAGTGAATGAACTTGCTATTGCTTACCCTGACAAGGAATGTCCCGATGCCCGTCAACCCTATATTGGCTTCAGAGTTGCCTGGAATAAATGAAAATTAAAACCACTATAATATGAGCAATCCCAAATTCGAAATCACTAAGCCCCACGCCCAGTTTTATTTCAATCTCAAAGCTGGTAACGGAGAAATCATCTTAAGCAGCGAAGGATACACAGCTAAACGATCTTGTGAGAATGGCATCGCATCTGTGCAGAAAAACGCTCCTGATGATGACCAATATGACCGTAAACATAATAATGGCAGCTATACATTTGTTCTGAAAGCTGGTAATGGTGAGCCTATAGGCCGTAGCGAAAGTTATACAAGTGCTGCGAGTCGTGATGCCGGAATTGAATCTGTGAAAAGGAATGCTCCCAACGCCTCTGTCGTTGATCTGACTTAGTACTCTGGGGATGCAAATAGAACCGGCGAAGACCAAAATACCGTGCCTTTGCCGGTCTTTTCTCTTCATATAATATTAACCCTTAAAGCACTTATAATATGTCATTAACTCCGGAATTAAAAGCTCATTTCCTCAACCTGTATCATATGGCACTGGCAGATTCCCATGTTGATATAAAGGAATTGGAAATGTTATACCGTATTGGAGAGGCAAGAGGCGTAAGCCGCTCTGATATAGACACTTTACTGTTACAGCCGGGTCAGCCCGAATTCTCTCCTCCTGAAACTGTTTTAGAAAAGATAGACTGCCTGTACGATCTCAGCCTGATAGCCTGGGCAGATGGCATTTTAGATGAAGAGGAGAAAGAAACCCTGATGCGTTACTGCATTCGGTTTGGATTTAAGGATGAGAATATTACTCAGATATGTGAATTCCTGCTGGATGAAGCTGCTAAAAACACTCCCAAACACCAGATATTATCTACTGTTTCTCAAAATCTTTAATCATGGGTATTCTAAAAATCACAAAAGGCCTGTTTGCCGTAAGGGAGGAACCTCCGGCTCCGTCTGAAAATACAGAAGAGAAAAGAGAAAAACTCAGCTACCAGGACTACGGTCTTCATCAGGCTTACCTGTTAGGTGGAAGTATTCCTGGCTTGCGAGTATGTTTGCAGAAAGTATATTTTGATTTTAAGGAAAGGATAAAGGATAATATAGATAAGCAGGAAGAACTGAAAAGACCGGTAAGGGTAAAGCTGGAAGAACATAAAGGAAATATAACCCGCTGGGAAAATAAAATTAAGAGGATAGAAGAAGAAGATATCCCGCGTTTAAAACAAAGAATAGAAACACTGAAGGAAGAAAAACTGAACATCCGGAAAAATCCCCAGGAGATTATAGGAGATTCAACCAGTAAACCCAGTTTCTATATCGGTAGCATTATCCTCGTTTTTCTCACAGTATACCTGTTTGTGTTTTATAGTTCAGCATCATATTCAGCATTCTTTAAGAACTTTGTGCTGAATGAAATAGGAGTGGCAAGCTCTATTTTTGACGCAAAGGCACTGTCAAATGCGCTGAATGACGGAGTTACGGAGCTGGTGCTGATCCTTACTATTCCTTTTGTATTCCTGGGGTTGGGCTATCTGATCCATAAACTGCAGGAAGAAAAGGGTTTCAGAAAGGTGATTAAAATTGCTACACTTATACTGGTTACATTTATCTTCGATGCTATCCTTGCTTATGAGATCACCGAAAAAATATATAACATAAGAAAGGAGAACAGCTTCGGCGATATCCCTGAATTTTCCATTCCATTAGCTTCGTATTCAATCAATTTCTGGCTGATCATCTTTGCAGGATTCATTGTATACCTCATCTGGGGTTTTGTGTTTGATTTTGTCCTGGAAGCTTTTGGTAAGCTGGATAAGGTAAAAGTAGCTTTGAAAGAAAAAGATCAGCAAATTGAAGATGCTACAAAGAATATCAGTGAACTAAAAACAGATGTTGATAAGATGAACCATCAGATTGATGATACTAAGACGCAGATAAAGAAACTCAATGAAACCATCAACAGCGTAATTATCCCACGGGAATTTGAGCAGGATGCTTTCAGCTTCATGTCTGGTTGGCTGACCTGGATGAAAGGGAACGGAAAGGCGCATACAGAGCTGGAGGCGGCAGAATCGATTGTACAGGAGTTTGTCAGCGTTGCTATTTACAATTACCCTAAAATGAACAACGGATGAAATATATATTACTCTTAGCCATTATACTATGGGGATGTGGATCGGATGAAAAAAAGCCGGCAGCCGGAATGACAGATAACGTAAAGGGCAAAAAAGCAGATAAGCAGATCAATCTGACCATACTGCTGGATCTCTCCGACCGGATAGATCCCGCAAAGAACCCTGACAAACCTGAGCATTCACAAAGAGATAGCGCTCTGATCGACT
Source organism: Chitinophaga tropicalis (assembly GCF_009758205.1). Taxonomy (GTDB): domain Bacteria; phylum Bacteroidota; class Bacteroidia; order Chitinophagales; family Chitinophagaceae; genus Chitinophaga; species Chitinophaga tropicalis. Next base: position 154,046 of record NZ_WRXN01000011.1, on the reverse strand, counting down.
ATCTCGCAGATTATTTCCTCAGCCAGATGAAGGCCAATGGGACTTATATGGCTAAAGGGAAAATGCGTGTGATATTTCATCCTAACCCTCCGGATCCTGGCATCAACCAGGCGGCAACAAAATTGAGTATCGATCTCTCGAAGATGGATTCCAAAGGGAAAAAGAATATTTATGAAACATTAAAACATACGGTAAGTGACAATATCAGCAGCATTTATAGTACAACCATCAGACAGGCCGCCTGGCCGGGATCTGATATCTGGCGTTTCTTTAAAAACGATGTAAATGAAATAGCTATTGATCCGGATTCCAGTTATCGTAACCTGCTGGTGATATTTACGGATGGATATCTTTATCACGCTGATTCGAAAGATGTTGTTGGCAACCGGTATGCTTATATCCTGCCTGATTTGTTTGACAAATACAAGTTGCGGAATGATGTTAAGTGGTCAGAAAAGATAGATAAGCTGGATTTCGGATTGATCAGCAAACGGACAGACCTGGACAAGCTTGAAGTACTGGTACTTGAGGTGACGCCTTCTGCGAAACACAAGAATGACGAAGATATTATTCGTAAAGTAATGGATAAGTGGTTTGCCGAGATGGGAGTGAAGAAGTGGAAAATTATCAATAGTGACCTACCAGAAACTACGGAACATAAAATAGAGAGCTTTTTACGCGGATAGCCATTTATGAGCGATGGATCAGATAGCTAAAATGACTATCTGATCCTCATCGCCGGAAAATTTTATCTCACTTTTGTCGATACCTTATCAGCAGTAGTTTCCCGTTCACGTATACCATATAAAATAGTTTTTACTATAGGTATTTTCTTTAGAAAATATGCCAGTACCAGGGTGGCTGTCAATGATATAAGGAAGCTGCTAAGAATGTGGCTTGCCAGTCCATTACCTAAATGCAGCTTTGCAAAGAATTGGTGACTTACATAGATATCCAGTGTATACAGACCAATCGTTGTCAGAAAGAGTTTTAACGGATTCAGATTTAACAGAATGTACACCAGCCCCAGAGCAATCACTATGCCGGCAAACGCTATGCAATAATTAATTATTTTCGATACAACTGCACTATGCGATTGTATTATTGCCGGGAATCCTGCAAGAGTCTTTATAAGACGCTCACTACTATGAAATTCCCAGATCTAGAATAAGGGTATATAAATTATAACTGCTGCAATCAGAAACAGATAACGCCAACGTACCAGATATTCTTTATAATAAATGGTCAGAGAGCCTGCCACAAAGAATATGAAGTGCCATTTCAGTAGGCCGAAACCTAAGATCTTTATTGGTATAATCTGCACCAGTAAAAAGACTATCACAGCTGCAGGCACTTTCCCACTTTTTGTGCCTGGAACATGACGTAGAAGAAGACATGACACAAAAATAAAACCCACAGGAACCACAATCCCATATCCGGATTTTCGTGAAGAGCCATCATGTGATGAGCAAAGTCAGGCAATTGACCTGTTGTAGCCCATTGTACCAGGTAGGCAATTAAATACCAGGCCAGGAAAGGGAGTACCAGTCTTGTTAAATTCCCGGTAATTGATCTGGAGACTCCGTACTTAGCCACACAGCCGCTGAGGAACATGAACAGTGGCATGTGGAATGAGTAAATAAGACGGAATAGGAAATTATCGAATCCTACAATATTGTCTTAAATTGAATGGCCAAGTACTACCAATAATATGCCCAAGCCTTTAGCAGTATCAATTAAGGCGCTTCTTTGTTTCATAGATATCTCAATACAGTAAAACAACTATCCCTGTAGCTGGGAAAATATAGACAGATGCGAAGTTATGGGCAATAAACAATATTCCCAAGTTGTTTATCCCCAGATGGTTCAGCCTGGCCACAGCGTAACCCAGCTCTTGGTAAAAGGCTCAAACTGGCATATTACTTTATGTCGGGAGATCAGATATACGATTTATATTTAAGTAGTATATCTTCGCTACCTGAAAATACTTAGTTAATTATGGAATATATAAAGGAATACACCGTTAAGCCAGAACACATTGACGTACAGGAAATAATGGATGGCCTGTACTACCCGTTTTATATGGAATATTGCCGGCATGACTTTATAAAAGATGTACTTGGTTTCAGCCTGGAGGAAGAAGCAAAGAAAGGGGTGAATATGGTACTTTCCCAGTATACTATCCAGTTTGTCCGTTCTCTGAAAAAGGGCGATACGTTTACTGTAACATGTGAACTGTTTGCTGATAAGAGTGAAAAGCCCCAGATCCACTTCCAGCAGAAAATAATGATGAATAATAAGGTTATTACCAAAGCTGTTTTTACAGGCACCTGTGTACCTGCCACCGGCGGCAGGCCATTTTTGCCTGAAGGGATTAAAGAAAAGTTGAAATCTGCTCCTGTATTGGAAGCTTAATAAATAAGAAGCTTTGGAATATCATTCCCAGGCTTCTTATCCCCAATCTTGCTTCTAACTTTCTCATTTTCTTCCTTTTTACTAAAAGAATTAGTAAATAGCAGCCTGAATCAGGAAAACGCAGGAAAAAGATGAAAGAAAAAGTCTCAGTAACCGATACTGGTATCCAGTCCTCCGGGTTGCCGAAGGATTATATGGAAGCCATTGCAGAATATATCTGGAACGGGTTTGATGCTGCCGCTACCACTATCAGCATTAACTTCGAAACAAACGCCATAGATACTATACATAGTTTATCTATCACGGATAACGGCACAGGGATCGATTATGACCTGTTGAAAGAAACCTTTGGTCATTTCAATGATTCTATCAAAAAAGCCTACTTTCAAAAATACTCTTCAGGTATAAAAGGAAACAAAGGCCGCGGCCGCTTCTCTTTCTCTGCATTCAGCGGTAAAGCATTCTGGCAGACCGTGTATAGGGATACAACTACCGGTACGCTCACTGAATATGATATAACCATCACCCGGAATTCAAAGGATTTTTTTGAACCGGATAATAAAAAAACTTCAAAGAAGAAGGCAACAGGGACTACTGTTACTTTCTCAGAACTGTTTGATGTAACAGGTTTCTCTTTCCAGTCTGATGACTTTAAAAACTTCCTGGTAAAGGAATTTGGATGGTTCCTGATGCTGAACAGGGAGAAGGAATATAAGATACTTATCAACGGACAACCCATAGAATATGTACAATCTATTGCGGAGAGCGATACCGGTACACTTGCGTTGAAAGACGCAGAAGGTACGCAATATTACTTCAGGATCACTTTTGTAAGATGGTCTGAGAAGATAGGAGATAAGTTCTTTTTTTACTTCCTTAATTCAAAGCAGGAAGAAGTGTTTAAAGATCTCACCTCTTTCAATAATAACGCAATAGGCTTTAACCACAGCGTTTATATAGAATCCCGCTATTTCGATACCTTCCATCCGGGGGATGTAGAACATACCCAGAATATGTTCGAAAAAACAAGGCAGCATATGGTGTTTAAAAACCTGATGACCCACCTGCATGAGCTATTGCGTAACAGGCAGAAAGCTTTTGTGGATGGAACGGCTGCCGGTAAGCTGGTAGATCTGTATGACAGGAATGATGTCCTTCCCAGGATAGAGGACAATCACAAAAGAACAGAATTCCTGCATACCCTGAAAAATATCTATAGTATGGAACCACGGTTGTTCCAGGGGCTCAATAAAGAGCAGCAACGCGTTTATACCGGTCTGATAGGTATTCTGCTACAAACAGACAGGAAAGAAGAACTGATGGAACTGATAAGCCGCGTTTCCAAACTCAGGGAAGAGACTAACTGATCAGCTTTGCCAATGAATAAGCCGCAACAGCAGCTATAATACCGGTCAGCGTTACTTTGAGGGTGCCCTTCAATAACGGCTGACCGGTTACTTTTGATTTGAAGTATCCGAAGATCATCAGCGCTATAATAGTGATGGCACAGGAAAAATAAAATCCCTGATGATTATTGCTGCTTACCAGGTAAGGGAATAAAGGAATGAACCCGCCTAAAAGATAAGCCACCGCAATGGTAATAGCTGATTTATATGCCCTGTTCTTATCCGGCTTATCCAGGCCCAGTTCATAACGCATCATAAAATCCACCCACTTGTGTTTATCCTGGCTTATCTGCATAGTTACCTGCCTGCTTAATTCCTTATCTACACCCATCCCTATAAAAATGGCTTCCACTTCCTGCCGTTCGGTTTCGGGTACTGCTTCCACCTCTTCATATTCCTTCTTCAGCTCAGCATCGTAATGTTCTACTTCCGTCTGCCCCGCCAGGAAGCCACCTAATCCCATCGAGATGCAGCCTGCTGCTATTTCTGATATACCGGATACAATGATCAGGTGATTGGTATCCAGCACCCCGCTTAAACCCGCTGTTAACGCAAAGGGGACAGTAAGCCCGTCAGACATGCCGATGATAATATCTCTTACAAGGTTGGAGCTGGTAATATGGGTTTCCGCATGCATAGATGATACGTTTACTTAAAAGTATCAAATTTCATTGCTCCATTTAAATTCTTCCTGCTTTATTTTCCATATAAATCCATCCATGATATAATGGGTGATCTGCGGCAATGCCAGCAGGGGGACTACCGTGACATCCCACATCAGTATTTGCAGCAGGATGGCGGGTGGGAAGAACACAAAATCATTTTCAATAAACCAGTTGAAATTTGTTGATCAGTGTATTGGTCAGCAAACGGAAATCTTCATATGAATGAAGTAGTTGATGCTCAGTTGTATATAGTGTTGCAATAAGGTGGGTCCCTTTGTTATATTCCATAGGTTGCAGGAAATATTGAATAGCAAAATACGTAAACTTATTGATTTTTATATGGTTATGTCTTTTAATCACTGAAATCCCTGAAAACCGCTATACCTCCGGGATAGATTATCCTCTACTTTTGTGTCGTAATAATCAAACAAGCATGAAACAAAAACCGTCATTAGCGTTTATTGCCACATCATGGCTGGCTTTGTTCATAGGAGTGTTCGGTTATATTATCGGTCTTTGGAATGCGCAGATGCAGCTTAATGAAAAGGGCTATTATTTTACTATCCTGATGTATGGATTATTTGCAGGTGTATCCGTACAGAAATGCGTAAGAGACCGTCTTGAGGGTGTGCCAGTTACAGACATCTACTACGGTATCAGCTGGGTATCTACCATTCTTTGCCTGTTGCTGCTTACAGTTGGCTTATGGAATGCTACCCTGTTGCCAAGCGAGAAAGGGTTTTATGCTTTTGCATTCCTGCTCAGCATCTTCGGCGCTATCAGCGTACAGAAGAATACACGGGATACTCAGGCTGCCAAAGCCGCAGCTTCAGCTTCAGACCAACACTGATCACAACGATAGTTCTACATATCTATTAACCATATCATTATCATGAAAAACCAAACGTTAGCTATCATAGCCTATATAACCGTGATAGGATGGATCTATACGTATATCCAGTATAAAAATAACCCGGTAAAAGACGCGCTGGTGCGTTATCACCTCGGACAGTCATTGGGTATTTTTATCATCGCGGCAATTATCACTACTATTTATAAAATAGTAGCAGGCATTATGCCATCTATAGGTTCTATTATAGCATTAGCCGGCCTTCTTCCATTGATGATGCTGGTGTATGGCATTATAGCGGCTTCTCGGGAAGCACAAAGCCCCGTTCCTGGTGTAGGAAAATATTTTGAGAACAGATTCGGTTTCCTGAACTGATCTCACGAGTGCACGCACCCACACTGAACGTATCCTGATTCCCTATAAAACCATGAAAATTGCAAGAAAGCTCCGTCCTGGAGCTTTCTTCGTTTTTATTTGTAGATCTCTATCGTTATTTTTCCATCGGCAGTCACAGTGCCTCTGTACATGCCTTCTGTATTGAACGGGAGTGCAGCATTACCATCTTTATCGAGCGCTATCAGTCCTCCGTCACCACCAAGCGCTCCTACTTTTTCTATCACTGTTTTGCCGGCATCCTGTACTGACAGCCCTTTATATTCCATTAATGCAGACAGATCGTAAGCTACTACGCTACGTATGAAGAACTCACCCCATCCGGTACACGAAACAGCCACGGTTTTATTATTAGCATAAGTACCCGCTCCGATGATGGGGGAATCCCCTATACGTCCAAATTTTTTGTTGGTCATTCCGCCGGTAGAGGTAGCGGCTGCCAGGTTCCCGGCTTTATCCAGGGCTACGGCGCCTACGGTACCAAATTTATTGTCCCGGTTTTCTATACCCAGCTTGCCTGCAGGCTGATAACTATGGTCCAGCTTACTTTTCATGGAATCTTCCTTCAGTGCTTTCTGTAAAGCATCCCATCTGTTTTGTGTACGGAAATAGGAGGGGTCGACTATCTCCAGTCCGGCATCTTTGGCAAATGTTTCTGCCCCTTTACCTGTAAGCATTACATGACTGGATTTTTCCATTACTGCCCTGGCGGCGCTGATGGGATTCCGTATAACAGATACGCCTGCTACGGCACCCGCTTCCAGCGTTTTCCCATTCATGATAGCGGCATCCATTTCGTTCCTGCCGTCATGTGTGAACACTGCTCCTTTGCCTGCATTGAACAGAGGATTATCTTCCAGCACTCTCACTGTGGCTTCCACCGCATCCAGGCTGCTTTTTCCTGCCTGTATGAGTTTATATCCTGTACTCAGCGCCTCCTGCAACCCGGCCTTGTAAGCCGCTTCCTGTTCAGGAGACATGTTCTTCTTAAGGATAGTGCCTGCTCCGCCATGCACTACCAATACATATTTCTGTTGATGGCTGCTATCGCCCGGGAGGGACATTGCGCCGGCCTGTATGCAGATGCCGGTTAGCAGGAGCAGGGCCATGGACCGTAAAAAGCTAAGTCGTTTCATGTTATCTAAATTATAAAAATCCTGTCACCCATAGGACACTATAGGATGCTTTCCTTCTGCGGATATCGCAAATTAATGATCTGTTGCTTTATGCAAACGTTTCCATAATTTTTGTTATAATGCGTTCCACGATGAAAAATAATTGCCGGTCATTGGTCCGCTTTCCCGCATTTTTATTACTGCTATGCTGTTCCATTGCTACGGCCCAGGTCCCTATTAACCGTGCCCAACTGGTGCAACGTCATAATGTGCTCAATCATCAGTTTGATTCGCTGTCATCTCTCACACTGGGTAATGGGGGATTTGCCTTCACTGCGGATATTACCGGCCTGCAAACCTTTCCGGAAGCTTATGCAAATGGAGTTCCGCTGGGCACTCAATCCGGATGGGGATGGCATGGCTTTAAAGATACCGCCGGCTACCGCTTTGAAGAAAGCCTGAAAACCTATCACCTGCATAACAGGGATATCACTTATGCTGTACAGTGGAGTCAGCAGGGCAGGGGTAAGGCCGCCGCCGACTGGTTCCGTCAGAACGTACATAGACTGCAATTGGGAAATGTTGGTTTTGAGATCATTAAAAAAGATGGAAGTGTGGCGGTCCTTAATGACATACAACAGGCAGACCAGCGGCTGGACCTCTGGAATGGCCTGCTTAGCAGCCGTTTTTCAGTGGAAGGTGTTCCCGTGGAAGTATCCACAGTAGTACATCCATACCAGGACATTATATCTGTAAGCGTACGTTCTGCCCTGCTCAGGGAAGGACGCCTCAGGCTGCGGGTGCGCTTTCCTTATCCTACAGGCGCTTTCACTGATGCCGGTGTTAACCGGAATAATGCAGACAAGCATACTTCAGGTGTATTCAGTGCAAAAAGGTATGATCTTACCTTGTATCATGAACTGGATGACTATCGCTATGTAGTAGAGATAATGGGTAACGCTCCGCTTACACACAGTCAACAGCAAAAGCATGATCACCTGCTGCAGCCTGCGGCCGGTGGTAGTGATCGTTATGAATGCAGTATCAGGTTTGGCAGGACAACTTCTGTTTTACTACTGCCCACCTATGACCTGGTCAAAAAAAGTAGTCAGAGCTATTGGCAACGTTTCTGGCAGGAGGGGGGAGCCGTAGATTTTTCCGGTAGCACAGATCCCCGTGCTCCTGAGCTTGAACGGCGTATTATCCTGTCCCAATATCTTATGGCGGTACAATGTGCCGATAACATGCCTCCGCAGGAAACAGGCCTGACCTACAACAGCTGGTTTGGTAAACCTCACCTGGAAATGCACTGGTGGCATGCGGTACATTTTGCACTGTGGAACCGCCCGGCACTGTTGGAGAAAAGCCTGGCCTGGTATGCAAAGGCAGCTGATAAAGCCACTGCGCTTGCCCGCCGTCAGGGATATAACGGCCTCCGCTGGCAGAAAATGACAGACCCGGAAGGTAATGAAAGCCCTTCCTCTGTCGGGGCCTTCCTCATCTGGCAGCAACCACATTTTATTTATATGACAGAGCTGCTGTATCGTCATGATCACAGGCGGGCTACACTGGACAAGTATAAGAAACTGGTTTTTGCTACGGCAGACTTTATGGCTTCTTACGCCTGGTATGATACAGCTACTCACCGCTATATCCTGGGAAAAGGGCTGATCCCCGCACAGGAGAGGTTCAAGCCTGACAGCACCTTCAATCCTGCATTTGAGCTGGCTTACTGGCGCTGGGGGTTGAACACTGCGCAAACCTGGAGGGAAAGACTGGGCCTGCCCCGGAAAAAGGAGTGGGACAATGTACTTAAGGAGCTGGCTGAGCTTCCTCAGCAGAATGGACTTTATCTTCCGGCAGAAAGTGCTCCCAACGGGTATACCTATCAGCCTTATATGACAGATCACCCGGCAGTATTCGGGAGCCTTGGAATGCTGCCTGCAGGTGCTCATATAGATACGGCCGTTATGCACCGGACTTTCGATAAGATCTGGAATGTCTGGAACTGGCAGGAAACCTGGGGCTGGGATTTTCCTCTCACTGCTATGACTGCCACCCGTCTTGGATTGTCTGAAAAAGCGATCGATGCGCTTTTCATGCCTGTGCAAACGAACACCTGGTTGCGCAACGGGCATAACTACCAGGATGAAAGGCTACGGCTTTACCTGCCGGGCAACGGTGGGTTGCTTGCTGCTATTGCCCTGATGTGCGCAGGTTATGATGGTAATAAAACACCTCATCCCGGTATTCCGGACAATGGTAAATGGAAAGTAAAATGGGAAGGCTTACAGCCTATGCCCTGATCAAATAAACATCCACGAAAAACGACCTGAAATGAAGATGTACTTTTTGTTCGTATCGGCCCTGTTGGGTATCGGAAGCATTCTTCCCTGCCATGCACAGCAGCCGCTGCCATCTAAGAAAGAAACCCTGAAAACACTGACACTTGCCAACAGGTATTTTATGGAAAAATGGCCGGACGCCGGGAAACCTATTGTCCTGAATAAAACCTGGCCCTCCAATATCTGGACAAGAGCTGTGTATTACGAAGGACTTATGGCACTATACGGCATTGACAAACAGAAAAGCTATTATGATTATGCTATCCAGTGGGGTGATAAACACCAGTGGAACCTGCGTGGCGGTATTACCACCCGGAATGCGGATAACCAGGCCTGCGGACAAACCTATATTGACCTTTACCTCATAGACAAACAGGAGGGTCATATTCAGAACATCAAAGCTTCTATAGACAGTATGCTGCGTTCTGATGTGATAGATGACTGGGACTGGATAGATGCTATTCAGATGGCCATGCCTGTAATGTCCCGGTTGGGGAAATTATATAAGGACACTGCTTACTTCCATCGCATGTATGAAATGTATGCTTATACTAAGTTCAAACATGGCACCAATGGTTTGTACAACCAGGAAGAGCACCTCTGGTGGAGAGATAAGGACTTTGTACCTCCCTATAAAGAGCCTAATGGGGGCAACTGTTACTGGAGCAGGGGAAATGGCTGGGTGCTGGCAGCACTGGTACGTACTATGGAGGACCTACCGCAATCTTCCCCTTATTACAGGATATTTCTGCAGGATTTCAAGGATATGTCAGCAGCTGTGCTGAAACTACAACGCCCGGATGGCTTCTGGAATGCCAGCCTGCATGATCCCAATCACTTTGGCGGTAAGGAGCTGACCGGCACTTCTCTCTTTGTTTATGGCATGACATGGGGTATCCGCAAAGGCTATCTTGATAAGAAGACTTACCTGCCGGCCGTTACCAAGGCCTGGAATGCGCTTATCAAAGAATGCGTACACGAAGATGGAAGATTGGGTTATGTACAAAGTACCGGAAAGCAACCATCAGATGGTCAGCCTGTTACCTATGACAAAATCCCTGATTTCGAAGATTATGGCCTGGGTTGTTTCCTGCTGGCCGGCACAGAGGTCTATAAGCTCAAATAAAAATTCCGTTTTCGAGCTACTTCCCACTGGCATTTATATCATTTTTGCAGCCTGGCAGCATAGGAAGCTGCTGCCAGTGCTGCAATGACTGTTAAAAAACTCATAGGGAAGATTCATCTCTGGCTCGGCTTTATATCCGGGCTGGGCGTATTCGTGATAGCTATCACAGGTTGTATCCTGGCGTTTCAGCTGGAAATTGAGAGTGTTACAAAACCGTATATACACACGCCTTCGCGCCCGGGAAAGAAAATGCTGCCTCCTTCAGCGCTTAAAGCTATTGCAGTAAAGCTGGTGACGGACAAACATCCCAATGCCGTTAGTTACCCCGGTAAGGATAAGAGTGCCTCTGTTATGTTCTGGGGTGCTGCCCCGGATTATTATTACCAGGTATTTATGGACCCCTATACAGGTAAAGTGCTGAAAGTATGGAGTGAGGAAGATGACTTCTTCCACTTTATACTGCATGGACATTTTTATCTCTGGCTGCCGCCAGCCATAGGACAGCCGGTAGTGGCCTCTGTTACACTGATCTTTGTAGTTATGCTCATTTCAGGCCTTATCCTCTGGTGGCCAAAAAATAAAAACGCTGCTAAACAACGTTTCTCTGTTAAATGGAATGCCAACTGGCGCCGGGTGAATTATGACCTGCATAATGTACTGGGTTTTTATATACTTACCATAGGGCTGATCATTGCCTTTACCGGCCTGGTATGGGGCTTCCAGTGGTTCAGCAAATCGCTTTACTTCGCAACTTCCGGCGGACAGGAATTACCTTCTGATGTTCCTCCTCTTTCAGATACTACCAGGGCTGCGATGTATGCCGTTGCAGAAGACCATGTATGGCAGGAACTGAAAGCAAATGCACCTGCTCATGCCGGTATCTTTATATCTTTCCCGAAAGAAAAAACAGAGGCTATTTCCGGCTCTGTTAACTACAGGCCAGGTACATACTATAAATCTGACTATTACTATTTTGACCGCAATACACTGGCGGTTTTACCTGCCAAAGGCCCACAGACAGGACGTTTTGCTGATGCTGGTTTTGCAGATAAGCTGAGAGGTATGAACTATGATATCCATGTAGGTGCTATCCTGGGTATTCCCGGTAAAATAATTGTTTTCCTTGCCAGTCTCGTCTGTGCCAGTCTTCCTGTTACCGGTATTTATATATGGTGGGGAAGGCGGAATAAGAAAGTAAAAAAATCTCCCGTAAAACGCCGTGCTGCTCCGCTTATAAAAAATAAAGCGTAAAAATTACCTTTCACACAAAATAATTTCTATTTTTCGACTTGTGCAGGTAGCATAAGTGAGTTTTTTTATCCACGTATAATTATAATCAGGTCTATGAGTCTCAACAATTCCGCAACCGCCATTGGCGGTTACGCGCCACGTCATGCATTTAATCATAAAAAAATAAAGCTCCACAAGATCATGGAAAGAACTCTTGGTATTGCTGCTATGCTGCTTACCCAGCAGCTGTATGCGCAGCAACAGCAGGCGCCCGCCTATCCTCTGGTAACTCACGATCCCTATTTCAGTGTCTGGTCTGCCTCAGATAAACTCACGGCATCGCCTACCCGGCACTGGACAGGGACAGAGCAGTCCCTCACAGGTTTCATAAAAGTAGATGGAGTTACTTACCGGGTACTGGGTGCCAGGGGAGAGTCGTACAATTCAGTGGTGGCCGCCGCTGATGAGAACGCCTATACCTGCAGGTACACTGAAACTGCTCCTGCCCAGGGATGGGAGGAAAACTCCTTTAATGACGCCGGATGGTCTGCCGGTACAGCGCCTTTTACTGACGATGCAGAGAGGAACGGGGGAACTGCCTGGAAAAGCAGGGAGATATGGATGCGCCGTACTTTCTCCCTGAAGAATACTAACCTTGAAGATCTCTTTCTGAAGATCTATCATGACGATGGTGCGGAGGTATATCTTAACGGAGAGCAGATCTACTTCAGAAACAGCGTGCTCAATCATATGGGTTATTTTGCAGTAAGTGAATCTGCAAAGAAAAAACTGCGTAAAGAGAATAACGTATTGGCCATCCATGTTACAAACACCGGTGGTGCAGCCTGGCTGGATGCCGGTTTTTCTGTAAAGGAAAAAGATACAGATATAGGTAAAGTACAGGAGGGAGAGCAGAAAGGTGTAGCCATAGATGCTACGCGTACAATTTACACTTTTACCTGTGGTAAGGCAGACGTCAGCCTGGCATTTACCTCACCCTTGTTGCTGAATGATCTGGACCTTTTGTCCCGCCCGGTTACTTATATCACTTATAAAGTAAAATCTAACGACGGTGCTAAACACGATGTGGAATTGTATTTTGGCGCTTCCTCAGACCTGGCGGTGAATACTTCTGCGCAGGAAGTTACAGCACAGCAATACAGCAACGTTGGGCTTTCCATCCTGAAAACCGGTACAGTAGCGCAGCCTGTGCTGGCTAAAAAGGGAGACGACCTGCGTATAGACTGGGGCTATCTTTATGTGGCGGTACCGCAGTCGCCCGCTGTAAAACAGTACATCACCAAAGGTTCCCAGGCATTAACTTCCTTCATTGGTAAAAGCCGGCCGGAAACAGTTACCGGTGGCAGAAAGCTGGTACTGAACACAGTCGTGGCTCTGGGTAAAGTGGATAAAGAAAAAGAGCAGGTGATCATGCTGGGATATGATGACCTGTATTCCATCCAGTACTTTGGTACCAACCTGATGCCCTGGTGGAAAAAGGACGCTTCATATACTTTTGAAAAAGAACTACAGAAAGCAGCATCCGGTTATACTTCCATTATACAACGTTGTGCTGCCTTTGATAAGGAATTGTATGAAAGCACCAGGAAAGCCGGTGGTGAAAACTATGCAAAGCTATGTGTACTGGGCTACCGCCAGAGCATTGCCGCGCATAAGCTGGTGAAAAGTCCGCAGGGAGAAATTCTTTTCCTCTCCAAAGAGAACTTCAGTAATGGCTGTATCAATACGGTAGATGTTACTTATCCTTCAGCTCCTTTATACCTGGTGTATAACCCTGAGCTGATGAAAGGAATGCTGAATGGAATTTTTTATTTCAGTGAAAGCGGTAAATATACACAGCCTTATGCCGCGCACGATCTTGGCACATACCCATTGGCCAACGGTCAGGTATATGGAGAGGGCATGCCTGTAGAAGAATCAGGCAACATGATCATTCTCACGGCTGCTATTGCCAGAGCAGAAGGTAATGCAAATTATGCAAAGCAACACTGGAAGACACTGACCACCTGGGCAGAATACCTGTTAAAAGAAGGTTTTGATCCTGCCAACCAGCTTTGTACAGACGACTTTGCAGGGCACCTGGCAAGAAATGCCAATCTCTCTGTAAAAGCAATTGTAGGGCTTGGCTGTTATGCCATGCTGGCAGAACAATTGGGCGATAAGGCAACTGCAGATAAATACAGGCAGGCAGCTAAGGAAATGGTACCTAAATGGATGCAGCTGGCGGATGATGGAGATCATTATACCCTGGCATTTGAAAACAAAGGCACCTGGAGCCAGAAATATAACCTTGTATGGGACAAAGTACTGGGCCTGGGCCTCTTTCCTTCATCTGTATACGAAAAGGAGATTAAATATTATCTGACCCGCCAGGAACAATTTGGTCTTCCGCTGGATAGCCGTAAAAAATACACTAAATCCGACTGGATATTGTGGACCGCAGTGCTGGCAAATAACCGCGCGGATTTCTCTGCCCTGGTAGACCCGGTGTATAAATACGCTGTGGAAACACCTACACGTGTTCCGCTGAGCGACTGGCATGAAACTACCGATGGCAGAATGGTAGGTTTCCAGGCAAGAAGTGTGGTGGGCGGTTACTATATGCAGTTGCTGGGAGATACTATCAAAAAATAAGAGAAGCAGATTGTAATACGCTGTAAATTAATATGGTGGCTGTTCTACGACAGCCGCCATATTTGTTTTACAACTGTAGTAATCGTACTACAAAACTATTTGAGAAGGGAATTTATATTTGCATTAACAAAGAGATTCAAACTATCCTACTATAAAAAAGGCAAACCCCTTTCCCTATTTTATTTATTGTCGATAATCTTTTCTTAAGATAGCAAAGTGTATGTGTATAGAGCGTACGCTTTCAAGAACTTGGTTTTTATTAGGATATGGTTAGAGGGTTGTTATTCTTAACGACCCTTTTTTATTTCCCGAAAAGTATCAGCAAAACATAAAAAAAGCCCGCAAACATAAATTTGCGGACTTCTACCTTTCGGGGTATGGATGTATTTAATTCAGGATTATTTAATAATGGATGTCTGGGATTAGCAGTTCAATGGGAGGGTGTGGATGAAAAACTGCTTAACATGTCTCGAATATAAAAATCCTTACATCATCAGTTCTGGCTGAACTCACTGAAGAAGCGGCGTGCAACATGTTTGAACCTTTTTATATCTTCTTCGTTTTCCAGCGCTATATCTGTATGATTTGTCGTTGAATTATAATATTGTAAAGCGGCGGCCGCAATATCCAGATTACCGTTCTTATCTGCACTGGCTTTGATAAAACGGCTGTTGCAATTCAGGTAGTGAAGTGCTTTAATGTCAAAATCAAAAGTGATAGTACCGTTTGCCATAATCTTTTCATTTTTATACCAGGATAACATAAAAATTTCGTGCCAAAAATTTCGGGGTGCTGAAAAAAACGATACAGTATCAAAAATCAGCTGCCAACATTGTTTATTACCTGAGGGTTGTGCATCTATTCCCCATTTTGTACCTTACCTTTCAGAAAACTCAATTAATCATGCAATTTCCCACGTTGTTAAAAGCACTTTGTACAGGGGTGTGTTCATTAGGTTTAGTCATAAATAGCTTTGCAGATGTTCGTTTACCTGCTTTAGTAGGAAGCAATATGGTACTACAACGGAATAAGCCTCTCCAGGTTTGGGGATGGGCAGACAAAGGCGAAAAAATTTCTGTCAGCTTTCGCAATCATACTTACAATGCTGTGGCAACAGCAGATGGAAAATGGAAAGTACAGTTGCCGGCGCAGACGGTGGGTGGTCCGTATACGATGACCATTACCGGACACAATACAATAAAACTGGACAATATCCTGGTAGGAGAGGTATGGGTGGCTTCAGGCCAGTCCAATATGGAAATGCCTGTAAGAGGTTGGGGGAAGGTGCTCAATTATGAGCAGGAGATAGCGGCCGCGAACTATCCTGAGATCCGCCTGTTCCAGGTAAAGCGTGCTACCAGCAGTGTTCCGCTGGATGATGTTAAACCCTGGGAAGGGGGCTGGCAACCCTGTTCGCCGCAAAGCATCCCTGAATTTTCTTCTACTGCTTATTTCTTTGCCAGGGAGATCTATGGGCATGAACATATTCCTGTAGGAATAATTCACAGTTCCTGGGGGGGGACTGTGGCAGAAGCGTGGACAAGCGGGGAATCTGTAAAACAGATACCTGCTTTTGCAGATACGGTGAAAGCTTATGAAAGCCTTCCTGCGCCGATAGCTCCGGGTAATCCTAATAAACCAACGCTTCTTTATAACGCAATGATCCATCCTTTGCTGCCTTATACCATTCGTGGTGTGATCTGGTACCAGGGAGAGGGCAATGCAAACAGGGCTTACCAGTACAGGAAACTATTTCCGCTGATGATCAAAGACTGGCGTAAGCACTGGAACAATGGAAACTTCCCGTTCTACTTTGTACAGCTGGCCGCATTTAAAGATCCGAAAGCAGAACCGGGAGAATCTGACTGGGCAGAGCTCAGGGAGGCGCAGCTGCTTACATTGTCATTGCCTAATACAGGGATGGCTACAGCTATGGATATTGGAGATGCAAAGGACATTCATCCCAAAAATAAACAGGAAGTAGGCCGCCGGCTCTCCCTCATAGCAAGAGCACAGGTTTATGGTGAAAAGATATCCTTTTCCGGTCCTGTTTATCAGTCCAGGCTGATTAGCGCCAATAAAGTGGTATTGACCTTTAAACATGCTGATAATGGGCTTAAAACAAAACAAGGCGCTGCATTAAAAGGATTTGCAGTAGCTGGTGAAGATAAAAAATTCCACTGGGCTGAAGCGACTATCACTGGTAATAAGGTAACGGTATGGAGCAGTGAGGTAGCTCGTCCTGTAGCTGTACGTTATAGCTGGGCAGATAATCCCGACGGCAACCTGTTGAATGGCGCCGGCTTACCCGCCAGTCCTTTCCGCACAGATGACTGGCAGGGCGTAACTTTTGGCCAGCAGTAACTATATTTGGGAGCCGGTTTCCGGCTCTCCTTTTCAAAAAATTGTGTGGAGGAAAAACAGAACGGAATTAAAGATGCGCCAGCTAATTACAGGTTTTCTCTTTGCATTGTTATGGGCTTCTGCTGCTGCAGCCACTAAGTTTGGTATACGGGTAGCAGATCCCTTTATTCTTGCCAACGTACGGTTTCTGATAGCAGGCAGCGGTATGCTGGCGTTTGCTTATCTTTTCCGGCGTGAACAAAGCGCCTGGCCGGAAAAAACGGAATGGAAGCATCTGCTGATCTTCGGCTTTATGAATACTACCATTTACCTGGGTTGTTTTGTTTTATCCATGAGATCTGTCTCTGCCGGAATAGGGAGTTTATCTACAGCTACCAGTCCTTTGTTCATTATGATCATCTCTGCATTCTGGATGAAGCGGGCATTGAAATGGTATGAAATAACAGGTATGGTACTGGGGCTGACCGGCGTGGCACTTGCCACCTGGCCTTTGCTGAAAGACAGCCATGCTACGGTAAGTGGTATTTTGATATTAATGTTTGGAATGGTGTCAGTGTCTGTTGCAACTGTCTATTATGCCCGTATCAAATGGAAATTATCCAATATTGTCATTAACGGATGGCAGGTATTACTGGGAGGTATCCTGTTATTGCCTGTTACCTGTCTTTTCGCAGATTTCAGAAATACCCGGTTCAATATTCAGTTCTGGTGTTCAGTAGGATGGCTTATCCTGCCGGTATCTGTAATAGCGCTGCAATTATGGTTCTATCTCGTCAAAAAGGACGCAGTAAAAGCCTCTTTGTGGATGTTCCTTTGCCCGGTGTTCGGTTTCTTTTTTTCCTGGGCACTGTTAAACGAACCCATTACCTGGTTTACACTGGCAGGTACTGTGTTAGTAGTAGGAGGTCTTTACCTGGCCCAACGTGATAAATTCAATCCTCAAAATCAATAGATTTGATCTTGTTGGCCAGGTTATCAATGCTTTGCAGCTCTATTTCCGCCATTTTCCTCTTGAGCATTGCCACTTCTCCGGGCGATATCAGGTCGTTCTGTAAGGCCATCTCTATCTTTTTCTGCAGCAGTTTTTTAGACCGCTCTACTTTCTTTGCTTTGAAATAAGCATTTGTTTTCTTTGAGATATACTTCCAGAACAGGGAGAGTACAATAGACACGCTGGGTGCTATAATCACCATCCAGGATTTTAACGGATAACTATCAGGTAGATTATTGGCCAGTAGAACTAATAGGGTGCCGCCTCCTGCGCCGGCTATACTGGCTGATGTTGAATTCGGTTGCTGTGAGTTGGAAGCTGCATGGGATGGATTAGCAACCGGGGAAGTTTCTTGGTCCAACGAATGACTGAGGTTTTATAGGATAATATGATAAAAGATTATAGGTAAGTAGGTGATATGGTATAATACCTGGTGATCGGTTTTATTTGCCTAATAATACGTCCATAGTCCGTAATAATTGCTGAGCATCATCCTGTTTCTCAAGGTCCAGCACCACAATGTGCCCGGATTTATCTTCTACTACCAGCATTTTTGGAGGGTATCTGCGGAATTTTTTCAGCCTTGCTGACTCTCTTGATGCACTTAACAGTGTGAGAGCCAATGAAGACAATGATGCAAAAATTGCAATAATCTCCAATACAATCGTAAATGTAGCAGACATCATGAGCGGGTTACAATTTGTGTTTTTAATAGCATAGCTATCAAATTTACGCCTTTTTTCCCATTCGACGCTTATACTTTCTTTAATATATACCAGCCTGAGTATTTAAGAATATTTGTTATGTGAAACCATTTCAGCTGGAAACCTTAAAAAAAATGCCTGTTTTGTAAGTAGTTTTTTTTCTTTTCCTGTCCTTAAGAGGAACATGTTCTTTTAAAAGACTATACCAACATGAAAAGGGGACATTTGCCGCGTTTATCTTTAGTATATTTAGCGGTTCCATTCCACGAACAGCGCAAGTGTAGCATGTGTGCCGTATGAGTAGCAGTGAAAATATCAGGTCCTGGCAGCAGCAGATTGCATATGAAAGTGATGAAAAAGCCTTTGCAGAGCTATTTCGTCACTTCTATGACCGTCTGTTGCATTTTTGTCTACAATATGTATACTCTCATGAAGCTGCTGAAGAGATCGTTTCAGATGTTTTTGTAAAGATCTGGAACCGGCGGGCAGAGCTGGAGAAAATAGCAAACCTGGAGGTTTATCTTTTCGTGGCGGTAAAAAACCATTCACTCAATTACCTGGAGCAATATTCTGTTTTACGGATCGCTCCTTTGAATGATGATTCCAGCATATCCCAGCTTACCACCTCTATAGATCCGGAGAGGACTATGGAATGGAAAGAGATCCTCTTTAAAATGGACCAGGAAGTAAACCGTTTGCCGGACCAATGCCGCCGGGTATTTAAGCTTATCAAAGAGGAGGGATTTAAATATAAGGATGTTGCCGAAATACTCAATATCTCTCCCCGTACTGTAGAAACACAGCTTTTCCGCGCTATGAAGCGTCTCAATGAAGTAATAGGCCCATACATTACTTCCAGGCTGAGACCTAAGAAGGATTGACTTCTGCTCTGAAAATTATTTTTAGATCCTGTAAGTAGTTTGTAAATATCTCCTGTCCTTATTTATGTACAGACGTATCATGATGAACGAAGAATTATTTACCACGTTAGCGGCCAGGAAGCTGGCAGGAGAAGCCACAATAGAAGAACTGGCAACATTGGAAAAGATGTTGCAGGAAGATGCTGTATTAAGAGAACAGTTCCATATCCTTCAGCAATACTTTACGGAATCAGCTTATCATTCCTCTGCAGATACTGAACAAGCGCTGCAAAGAACATTGTCAAGAATAGAAAGACCTGTTAAAAAACTCTTTCCCTGGAAATGGATGGCGGCAGCAGTGGCCGCTGTTACTATTACAGTAGCAGTAACGCTGATATACAGGCAACCGGCAAAACAGAACGGGCCAATAACTGCCCTGGCAGATACTACAGAATGGCTTCACCGTGAGAATGGCAAAGCTACCCGCGCCAGCATTGAGCTGACAGACGGTAGTAAGATCTGGCTTAACTCCCAGAGTAAACTAACCTATCCTGAAGTGTTTGATGGGGAATCCCGCAGTGTATATCTTGAAGGAGAGGCTTTCTTTGACGTTGCCGCAAATCCGCAGAAACCTTTTATTGTCCATCTTTCCACAGGTATGGTATATGTACTTGGTACATCTTTTAATGTACGTGCCTATGAAAATGAACCTGTGCAGACTTCCGTGAAGACGGGTAAGGTAGCATTTATCTCAGGAAGAAAAGATGATCCGGATACTGTCTTTATCACCCCGGATGAGAAAGTTACCTATCGCCCAACTGTGCAGAATATTGTTAAAGAGGCTACTGTAGCGGCAGAAGATATTGCGTGGACGGAAGGCCGGCTGGTGTTCAGGGACAGAACACTGGAAGATATTTCCTCAGAACTGGAAAGGACCTTTGGCAAGAAGGTGCTTTTTATGTCCGATGTACCACGTTATTACAGGCTCACAGGTTCTTTCAGGGATAATAACCTGCAGGATATCATGTACTACCTGGCAAGATCCAAAAACTTCCATTATACAATTACTGACAGTACTGTTTTAATCAGCGAATAAAAATCATAGTTCACGTTTTACTTCTCATCAATCAATTAACAACCGCGTTATGAAAGAAAGAATGCTACCCATGCTATCTTATGGTTCTTTCCGCCCGTTGTTCCTGCCGCTTTTTGTCTGCATGACCTTATTAAGCATGTTTGACCTGAAAGCACAGGTGGCATTTGCCGCCGGTGCAAACCACTACAGCGATGGACAACAGGTAAAAGAAAACGATAAGCCTCTTGAAAACCGTATCAGCCTGCAGGTCAATGATGAAAACCTTGCCCAGGTGCTGGAAAAGATCGAACAGCAAACAACTTATGTGTTTGTATATTCAAATGATGAGATCCGTTCTGCACAGAAAATATCCCTCTCCGTTAAGGATAAACAACTGACGGAAGTGCTGGACCAGATGCTATCTCCATTGAATATACGTTTTGAGATGATCAGTAATAAGATCATCCTGAAAAATAACCTGGCCAGGCAACAGGAAGATATCACTATCAATGGCCGTGTTGTAGATAATAAAGGAGAAGGTATACCTGGTGTAAACGTCCGTTTGCAGGGCACCAACATAGGGACCTCTACAAATGATAACGGTTTTTTTACGTTAAAGATCCCGGCTGGGCAAGCCAATGGTACCTTGGCCTGCTCTTCCGTTGGCTTCATTCCGTCGGAGGTAGGGATCGCCGGCCGTAATAATATTACCGTAATGCTTACTGCCGACTCTAAGGACCTGGGAGAGGTAGTGGTTACAGCTTACGGCACACAGAAAAAGACACAGGTAACAGCCGCCATCAATACCATCTCCACGAAAGATATTCAGAGCAGGCCTGTTACCAACATGTTCCAGGCATTGCAGGGAACAGCGCCTAACCTGATTCTGCAACAGAACACTGCAGAACCGGGATCAGCCATGACCCTCAACATCCGTGGTGTGGGCAGTCTTACCGGCAATGCTCCGCTTATTATCATTGATGGCGTACAGGCTGGCCGCGACGGTTTACAGAACCTGAACCCATATGATGTGGAAACCATCTCCGTACTGAAAGATGCAGCTTCCTCCGCTATCTATGGCTCGCAGGCTGCCAATGGTGTGATCTATATCACTACGAAAAGAGGCAGTAAAGATGAAAAGCCCTCTGTACAATATAATGGCATGTATGGCTGGCAAATGCCAACCACATTACCCCGTAATGTGGAAGGATGGGAATACATGACCCTGAAGAATGAAGCGCTGGTGAACTCCGGTAAAACACCGCAATTCACACCGGAAGAGATCAGCTACTGGCATCAGCGCGGTTCTGAGCCGGCTTACCTGAGAGAGATGATACGCCGTATCACTCCTCAGCAAAACCATAGCCTGAGCCTGACAGGGGGTGGTAAAAGCAGCAGCTATCTCGTTTCCCTCGGTTATGTGAACCAGGGCAACATGCTGGAAAACTCTTATGTAAACCAGGATTTCTACTACAAGCGTTACAATACCCGCGCTAATCTTTCTGTAGATGTGAGCAAGT
The DNA here is from genome assembly GCF_009758205.1 of Chitinophaga tropicalis. Taxonomy (GTDB): domain Bacteria; phylum Bacteroidota; class Bacteroidia; order Chitinophagales; family Chitinophagaceae; genus Chitinophaga; species Chitinophaga tropicalis. The sequence continues at coordinate 132,332 of NZ_WRXN01000011.1, read as the reverse complement.
ATGTAAAGGTAAATGCCAACCTGGCCTATTCGAAGGCCTATACCCGCAAACAGGCGCCAGACATTGGTTTCCTGATAAGGGACGCGGTACGTACACCACGCATCTATGCTATTAAGGATTCCCTGGGTAACTATGTGGTACCGGCGTTGAACAGCAATAACGTATTTGCCCAGCTGGAATACGGTGGATATAATATGAAAGAAGTGGATAACCTGCTGGGGGGACTGGATATTACCATCACCCCGGTAAATCACTTTAAACTGAATTTTAACGCTTCCGGCAATTACTTCATCACCAATGAGAAAACCCGGGTAAACAAATACACTTACGCACCTTATTATACCACTGCCAATCCGCCGGTTTACAATCAGCAGTCCATCACTGAATATAAAGATGTAACCACAAATGTATACGGTACGGCAGAATATGAGAATACTTTCGGAAAGCATTATGTGAAAGCACAGGTCGGAGCGCGCAGTGATGCCATAACAGAATATAACGCTATCCGTGCCAGCAGGTATAACACGACCAACCTGGATGGAGACTGGGCCATTGGTGGTGGCTATATTCCAAAGCCTGACGGTAGCTTCGATTATGCCAACATCGGCACCTATAATGATATTACCAATCCTAACCTTTATGCACTGAACTCCCTCTTTGGCAGGGTGAACTACGCATACAATGATAAGTACCTGGCAGAATTTACCTGGCGTTATGATGGCTCTTCCAAACTGGCCCCTGGTCACCGCTGGCAGTTCTTCCCGGCTTTTTCATTAGGATGGCGTGTTACAGACGAAGCCTTCCTGCAGGACTTCAGGGATAAATACGGTAATGTGAAACTGCGCTATTCATGGGGACAGGTGGGTAACTCCAACATCGGAGGGTATAACTACCTGGCAAGGGTGACGCTGGACCCTTCCAAATATCCTTTTAATAATGCACCTAATACGGGAGCCAATTTCTCTGCTTACAATGAAACCCTGGAGTGGGAAATATCTACCATGAGCAACTATGGTATTGATGTAGATCTTTTTAATAGCAAGATCACTGCGTCGTTTGATTACTTCAACAAGAACACATCCGGTATTTACCTTTACCAGGTAGTGCCTGGTACAGCTGGTATAGGTTCCTCTCTGCAGAACGTAGGTAAGGTACAGAACCAGGGATGGGAACTTTCTGTTTCCTATCATGCTAAAACAGGTGAAGTGAGCCATACCATTTCCGGTAATCTCTCAGACAACCTGAACAAAGTGGTGAAATTTGGTCAGCCGTCAATACAGGGCGCTGACTTCACATTCATAGTGAAGGAAGGGTTTCCTATAGCGTCGTACTATGGTTACAAGTCTAACGGTCTTTACCAGAACCTGGACGATATCAAGAATGCGCCTAAGGTACCTTTTGCTTATAACCAGCAGGTAGTACCGGGAGATATCAAATATATTGACCGTAATGGTGATGGCGTGATAGATGCTGACGACCGCTACGTTTTCGGTAATCCTTTCCCCCGCTATACCTTCGGTTTCTCTTATGCTGCCACCTGGAGGAACTTTGATTTCTCCATGTTCTGGCAGGGAGTTGGAAAAAGATCACAATTCCTTCGCGGGGATATTGTAGAAGCATTCCACAACAATGAAGATCATGCAATGGAGCAGCACCTGGACCGCTGGACGCCCACCAACCCGGATGCCAGCTATCCACGTCTTACCATTGGCAGCGCCAACGCCAATAACTTCGCCTATTCAGACTACTGGATGTATGATACCAAATACCTGCGCCTGAAAAACCTGCAGATAGGTTATTCATTGCCTAAACGGGTTACAGACATGCTGAAGATACAGGGTGCACGTATCTACTTCACCAGCCAGAACCTGCTCACTTTAACGCCCGGACGTTTCAGGGAAGTAGGCGTTGATCCGGAGTTTACTCAGTATGATGATAAGCTGAGCTTCTCCAATTACAACGCTATTGCAGGACGTAACTATCCGAATGCGGCCACTTTCTCATTTGGCCTGGACCTGAAATTCTGATAATGGTTATTAAAGTTCATTGTATGAAGAAATTATTAGTATCAATACTTTGCGCTGCCACGCTGTTTTCCTGCCGTAAGCTGGACCAACCCATCACGCGCGATTATAATGAAGGCGCCTACTGGCGCAACGAAGAGGACCTGCAGGCCGCTCTTACCAGTTGTTACGAGAACATGTCTAACGATGGCTATTTCTTTGGAGATGAAGCCCTAAGCGATAATGCTTATGTGAACGGAGATGGTTTTGACCAGGTAACAAGAATATCCAGTGGGGCCTATGACCCTTCCAACAACCGGGTACAGGGAGAATGGGGCTATCGTTTTACCTGTATCCGCAAGTGCAACACTGTAGTGTTGAATGCGGATAAGGTTCCTGGAATAGATTCCGTACGCAAGCACCGTATCCTGGCAGAAGCCCGCTTCATCCGTGCATACTCTTATTTTCAGCTTGTAAACTGGTATGGGGACGTACCTTTCTATACCAACCTGATCACTATAGATGAGGCCAAGACCATAAGCCGTACGGATAAGGTTTCCATCCTCAACTTCATTCAGCAGGAGCTGACCGCTATACGTGCAGACCTGCCGGTAAACAACTATAGTGGCGCCGCTAACGGCTATGCTGAAAAGGATAAGGGCCGCATTACCCGTGGTGCTGCCATTGCGCTCAGTGCCCGGGTGCATATGTTCAAAAGCGAATGGCAGGCAGCTATAGACGACTGTGAACTGCTGATAAACAAAAGCGATAATGGTTCCTATGGTCTGCAAAGCAGCTATAGTAACATCTTCACTGTTGCCAATGAATACAACAATGAAGTGATCCTCGATTTCCAGTATGGCGGAGGCCGGACCTTTTCCACACAACGTACTTTCCTCCCGCAAACGGTAGCACTGCTCAGAAGTACGCTGGTACCCACCCAGGACCTGGTAGACGACTACATCATGCTGAACGGGAAAGGCATCTCAGAGCCAGGTTCCGGTTATGATGAGAACAACCCTTACCAGAACAGGGATCCCCGTTTTGAAGCTACTATCCTGCATGATGGCTCTACTATCACTGACTTTGAAGGTAAGGTACAGACCATACTCACCAAACCGGGTTCTGTTCCCGCCACCAACAGTGTAGAGGACCAGGGGGCTTCTCCTACCGGTTACTATTTCTATAAATATTATGACCGTACCGCCACTAACTATAACTCAGGCCTGAACCTCATAGCCCTGCGTTATGCAGATGTGCTGCTCATGTATGCAGAAGCGAAGAATGAGCTGACCCAGCTGGACGCCGGGGTATGGGATATGACAATACGTGCGCTGCGTGCCCGTGCTAAGTTTACGGATGAAGCAGCCCTGGGTTTCCCTGGAAGTTCCCAGGAAACGCTGCGCACCATTATACGCCGGGAAAGAAGAGCAGAACTGGCTTTTGAAGGCATCCGCGCTTTTGATATACGCCGCTGGAAGATTGCAGACCAGGTGATGAACAAACCGGTAAGAGGTATTAAAGTAACTTCCGGAGGCTTCAACACAGATCCGAACGGGTACATCATTGCAGAAAACAGGCAGTTCACCAATCCCAAGCACTACCTGTGGCCTGTACCTACATTTGAGCGCGACCAGAACACCAACCTCGGACAAAACCAGGATTGGTAATAATTCCACTACTAATACCACAAACTGACAGATATGAAAACATACTTTGCCAATATACTCTTCGCATTACCGGTAATTTCTGGGCTTCTGTTCGCCGGTTGTAAAAAAGACAATGAGCTGAACACCAACCTGAAAGCAGTAAGCCGGCTCACCGCTCCGGTAGATGATAAGTACATCAAATTACAGCCGGCTACCAGTGCTTCTGTAAGTTTTGAGTGGGACCAGGCCCGTGCAGAAGATGGTTCCCTGGTGCTGTACGAAGTGGTGTTCGATAAAGCCGATGGCGATTTTTCCAACCCACTGGCTACCATAGCTTCAGATGGGGGCGGTGTTCAGAATAAACTGACCCTCTCTCACAAGGACCTGAACAGTATTGCAGGTAAAGCGGGCATTGCTGCGTTGGCTACCGGCAAGCTGAAATGGACTGTCAACGCATCCAAAGGGTATAATATACTGCGCGCTGAGGAATCAAGGACTATAGAAGTAGAACGCCCTAATGGTTTTGCAGAGATACCGGTGGATGTTTACCTGACGGGGGAAGCTACAGAAAGTGGTACTGACCTGTCTAAGGCAATTAAGATGAAATCTACCACTGCCGGCGTATTTGAAATATATACTTCCCTGAAGGCCGGTACCTACCGGTTCACAGACAGGAACGCCGGTACACCCACTGCTTATTCTATAGATGGTTCTGTATTGAAAGAAGGAGGGGAAAGCACCCAGTCCGGCAGCACCAAAGTATATCGCCTGCGTCTTGATTTTAATAACGTGGTAGCAACGGTGACTGAGATCACCAATATAGGGCTTTGGTTTGCTCCTGAGAACAAAGTGATCTACAACCTGGCTTACGCGGGTAACAGCACCTGGCAGTTCCAGAACCAGGTGATCTCTTTTCACCAGGAATCATGGGGACGTGATGAACGTTATAAATTCCGTGTAGATGTTGCAGGAGCAGATGGTACTCCAGGTACTGAATGGTTTGGCAGCTCCAATGCAGATAATAATCGCCCTACAGCTACTACACCTTTATCTTTCTGGGAACTGAAACCTGTAATCAACAATGATCAGTATAACTATTGCTATAAGTTCAGTGCAGATGTAGATAACAAAGCCTGTGATGTGAAAGTGTATTTCTCTCCGGACAAGAACTATACACATGAAGTGATTGTGCGTTAGTTCACACCTATTCAGAACCATCAATCAAATGATTATGCGCAGAACTTTTTTATTATTCTCTATAGCAGCCGCTTTGACCACTTCCTTCTCTGCCTGTCTGAAAGAACCGGTGGATGACGGACCTGGCCCTGGTGCAGGAAAAACAACATATACTTACAACTGGCCAGCCATTGCCGATTCATCTTATTCATCGCTGATAAGCGGTTTTTATAACCAGGGAGGAAAGTATTTTAACGAGAACAACACCGGTAAGCAGGATTTTCACTACTGGCGTAATGCTCATGCGCTGGATGTACTGACGGACGCTTACCTGCGTACGGGAGCTGCTGCCGTCAAAACCCGTATGGATGATCTGCTGGAAGGCATGAAGGCAAAAAACGGGAATACATATATCAACCATTATTACGATGATATGGAGTGGATGGTACTGGCCTGCCTGAGAGCTTATGAAGCAACCAGTGACGATAAATACAAAGCCACTGCGGAACTGATCTGGAGTGATATTAAAGGTGGCTGGGACGATACCTGGGGAGGCGGTATTTACTGGAACAAGGACCGCCGTAATAAGAACACACCTGCCAATGCGCCTGCGGCCATTATTGCGGCACGTATGTACCAGCTGAACAGGAATGCGGAAGATCTTGAATGGGCAAAGAAGATCTATCAGTGGCAGAAGAATTACCTTGTAGACCCTGTTTCCGGCCTGGTATGGGATGGACTGGATGATACCGGCACCAATAAAGACTGGAAGTTCACTTACAACCAGGGTGTTTTTATAGGAGCAGGTGTGGAATTGTACAAGATCACGGGACAACAGGTATACCTGTCTGACGCTGTGAAAGCTGCTAATAATTCTCTTGGCGGAGACTTTACCAGCGGCAACATCTTTAAAGATGAAGGGGGAGGAGACGGAGGCCTGTTTAAAGGCATCCTGGTACGTTACCTGATGCTGCTTATTACAGATGGTAATCTGAGCAGTACTGATGCTGCAAAGTATATCAACTCTCTTGAGCTGAACGCACAGACCATGTGGCTGCAGGGAACTTCCCGCCCACAGATCATTTTCAGCAGCAGCTGGACAAAGGTCGGTACCAGTACGGACCTCTCCATACAACTTAGCGGAGCCATGCTTATAGAAGCAGCTGCAAAATTGAAAAGACTGGAACTAATAGATTAGTTTAGTCAATATAAACATGCCATAAGCCATCAAAGGTTTATGGCATGTATAAAATAATCCACTATGATACTCAGGTCTCTCTTTCTGCTGGTAACATTTACCAGTGCGCATGCTCAATTGCCGTCAAATGCTGAGCGGGCGGAAACATTGCTCAGGGCGGTAAATACCCATCTTTACAACCCGGAAACCAGGTTGTACCTTGAAACCAGTAACAGGAAAAAAAATGAGAACCCACATACCTATTTATGGGGGATGTGCGGGTTGGTACAGGCTACCAATGAACTGGAGTCTGTACAGAAAGGCCGCTCCTATATGCAGCCGGTGATCAATGCTATCAATGAATATTATGACACTAAGCCTCCTGCACCCGGATATGATTCTTATGTAGTCAGGGAAAAGGGAGGGGACCGGTTTTATGATGATAATCAATGGATAGCTATCGCTTACTTTGATGCATATACGCGTACAAAGCAGGCTGTCTTCCTGACCAGGGCCAAAGAGATATATGCTTTCATGATGACCGGTTTTGATGAGGTGAGCGGTGGCGGGCTGTACTGGAAGGAGGGGGATAAAACAACCAAGAACACCTGTTCCAATGGTCCGGGTATACTGGTAGCCATACAAATGTATGAGGCGACCAGGAAGAAGGCCTATCTTGATACGGCGCTTTTACTGTACCGGTGGACCAACAGGATGTTACAGGCACCTTCCGGCCTGTATTGGGATGCAATTAAACCTATGCAGGGCAATAAGGTGGATTCTGCTCTTTATACATACAATACCGGTACTATGCTGGAATCCAATGTAAAACTCTACACGATCACCCATGATAAGCATTACCTGGAGGAAGCCCAGCGGCTGGCTGCTGCCAGCCTGACCCATTTTTTCAGGAATGGCCGTTTCCCGGCTTCTTACTGGTTCAATGCTGTATTGCTGAGAGGGTATGAAGCCCTGTACAAAATAGATGGTAACAGAAAGTATATCAACGCAATGCAGCAGGATGCCGATCTTGTATGGGAAAAAGAGCGCGACGCCAACAACCTGGTAGGACGCCGTGCAGACAAAGACCTGCTGGGACAGGCCGGTATGATGGAAATTTATGCCCGGTTGGCGAGGATAAAATAAGTATCTTCGTTATACTATGAAATAGATATCATATCTGAAAAGGTTACCTCAACCAGGTAACCTTTTCAATTTCCGGAATATCGTTACTTATGTATATTGTCTATGTCCTTTTTTCCCGTAGTCATGAGAAGATCTACACAGGCCATACCACCAATTTGCTGAAGAGATTTTATTTTCATAACGTAAACGGGCGCCAGCAGGGTACATTATTGTACCGTCCCTGGGAAGTGATCTATCTCGAAACCTTTGAAACCAGGGCGGAAGCTATGAAACTGGAATGGTTCCTTAAATCCGGGAAAGGACGTGCCTGGATATGGGGGAGTATAAAAAAGGAATACTATGAAAAAGGTTATATCGGCAACTGTTTCCCCGGATAGTCTTATTTCCGGCCTCTTGATATTAACCAGATGATCAGTATTACAACAAGTGCTACGCCGATAATGCCGGTCCATACGCCAGCTTTAAAAATTCCTCCTACTATTTCGCAGCTGCTTAAAAAGATGATGGCAAAGCCCAACAGGGCCAGTTGTAAGTTTCTCATACCGTTTTTACAATGGATACATCATACTTTATGCCAATACCTATTGCCTGGTATGCCTGAATTCCAGTGCCAGTGTCAACATGTGGGCGGCGAGATGGTCAGAGCGCTTATAATAGGAATACCGTAATCCTGCCTCCCGGAAAGAATAATGCCTGAGCACGGGCTGGAACAAAGCATAGCGGACACTGATCCCTGCTTTATAACTGTTAAAAGCACTGAGGTCATAATCTGACGTATAAAACGCAGCATTGACATCATGTTCTTTATATGGCCGGAAATACTTTGCAGCCGTTTGTGTATAAAATCGCAGAAGGGGAGAAACAGTTAGCTGGGGATTGATCTTCACAGGTGTTTCCAGCTGGAAAGTATGTCCGTTAATGCCAAAATTGTCGTGGTAAAAGCGGTAATAGGACCGGAGTATAACATTATTTCCTACAAACATATTGAACTGCAGACCAAGTGGAAACTTCCATCGTTCACGGGGAAGATTTTCTACTCTCAGGGTATGTCCATCATTAAAATAAACACGGTGAAAAGGAGTAGAAAGTAATCCTTTCTGATAAACGGCCTCCGGGAATATGGCAAATTGTATACGTTTGTTCACTACCTGGAACAAGGCAAGATTAAGATTGTAGGATTGCCGCCGGTAAATATCGAACCAGGCGGTATCTCTGAGCTCTTCAGGATATACCAGGTCATGCGGACTGTAATAATCCGGGTCCAGCCTTCCCCAGCGGAGATCATCAAAATAACATTGCAATGAGGCTGATATCTGCCTGGACTGGTCGGCATTTTCATGTATAACAGAAACGCCTATAGGGAGGGAAAGATAGTCAGACTCCATGGAGAAGCCGGTGTTAATACCTGCTCTTATATGTGGTTTCTGCAGTTGTCTGCTATAGCCTGCGTTGATGTGGAATCTTCTGTCGTGCCGGGAGGCAGAAGAGATCACGGAGTTGATATTGTCTGTAGATGCTGAGGTGATGAAGTCTATACCTGCGGCAATATCTATGGTGTTTATTGAATCCCTGCGATGGGAAACAGATATATCTGTTGTAAATACCTGTAGCGCTTCTGTGCCAATACCACCCGTTACAGCAGAATGATCGCCATCCTGGGTGTAGTAGGAGTTAAGGATCTGTATGTCTGTCCGGGAAAGACGTTGTTTCTTATATGCCGTGCTGTCGTTCCCTTTTTGCGCGGACGCTGCAAAATAAGCAGCCAGTAATCCTGCAGCAATAAATAATCTTTTCATGCCAGGTCAGTTACACCCACATCCGCCGCTGCCTTTACCACTACCGCCGCCACTGCTTCCTTCACGGTACGAATGTGCGTTGTCTTCAGATTTATCTAAACTTGTTTTTCCCAGTTGCATTCCTTCATCATTCAGGTAAACCCGCTGATAGGGTTTTACGGCAACACATCCTGTCATTGTTGCTGCAACGATGATAAAGATGACAATGCTCCTGTTAGTCCACTTTTGCATTGATATGTATGTTAGCCGATTGGAAGATGTTGTTTTTATCGTCCACTACAATACAGTGTGCATCCGGCAGCTGATTGATAAAGTGGATGCCTGCCTGTACACCCATTACGGTAACGGCAGTAGCCAGGGCATCAGACAGTTCAGCACTGCGGCTTATGACTGTTACGCTTTTAATAAAAGGGACAGGCCATCCGGTACGTGGATCTATGTTATGGGAGTACCTGATGCCATCCCGTTCCACATATTGTTCATAGTTGCCGGAGGTTGCTACGGAGGCATTCTTTACAGGCAGCCAGAATAACATACGGCTGGTATCATCAGGGTGAGCAATGCCAACTATCCAGGGAGAACCGTCAGGTTGTGTGCCCCAGGCGGTCAGGTCTCCGCTGGCATTTATCACGCCGCTTTTGGCTCCGCCTGCTATCCACAGGGCTTTCACCCTGTCTGCTGCATAGCCTTTACCTACAGCGCCAAAGCCTATCTGCATGCCTGGTTGTTCCAGCCGGATATGGTTATTATCCTGTAAAAGGATATGCCGGTATCCGGTATTCTTTAGTGCAGTATCTACTGCTTCCTGGTCAGGCCATGCAAGATGATCATATTTGAAATTGAATAGTTGTTTCAGCGTACCTGACGATATATCAAACGCTCCCTGGCTCATATTGCTGATATGCTGGCAACGTTTTACCAGCTCATATACTTCTGCCGGAACTTCTACAGGGAGGTTTCCTGCCCGGGCATTCAGTTTTGACGTGACTGACTGCTCATTAAAAACGCTCAGCATTGCTTCTATCCGCTGTATCTCGGAAACGCCCTGTTCCAGCCGTTCCGTGATCTCAGCGTCATTGTCCCCTGTGGCTATCAGTTCAAAATCTGATCCCATCAGCCGGGTTTGCAACTTCCTGCTTTCCATAGACACACTATTGTAGTAATTGTTTGAGTGTATTGATAAACCCGTCTGGTGTTTGTTGCCGGGTAGGGACGTATGCCCTCAGTTTTTTCTCAGGGCTTAACAGCACTACCTGGGGGAAGGCGCCCTTCGGATTGAAAATTGCTGCCAGTGAATCATACTGGTTACGCAGAGCAGCTTCGATCTTTTTACGTTGAGGAAAATCAGCTTCCAGTAATACCAGGTGATCGCCGGCAAAACGCAAAAAGCTGCTGTCGGATAATATCTTTTTATTGAATTGTATACAGGGAATACACCAGTCGGAACCGGAAAATACCAGCATTACGTCTTTGCCGGTGGCCTGCGCCATCTCAAATGCCTTATCGGGATAATGCATCATTTGTGCCTGTGCGGTCCTGGAAGACATGGCACATATAATCAGTAACAGAATAACACTACGCATGGCTATCAGCACAAATGTAACGATAATATCTATATGTTGCCGGGCCCGCCGCTTCCCTGAAGTATATCGGGTTAGTCTGCCGCAGGCGGTTTCCACCCCATAGTGTCCATTTTGATCTGTACCTGCTGTGGTCCCGGGTGAGCAATATTGATACCTGCTTCCTGCAATAAAGCATATATCTCTGTAAGGACAGTACTTTTCATTGTTCCTGCCTGACCAAGGTCACTGATCCAGAACATTGCCTGTATATCAATGGCCCAGTCCCGGAAGTTCTGTAACAGCACTACTGGCTCGGGAGATTGCAACACGCCTTCATGACTTTGCAGCAGTTGCCGGATAAGGCTCAGTGCTTTCTGCGGGTCGGAGCCATAGGCAATACCGAGCACCAGGTCTACACGCCTGCTCCTGCTGCTGAGCGTCCAGTTCACCAATTGCTGTGCTATCAGTTCTCCGTTGGGTACTATCACTTCAGACCCGTCTCCGGCCGATATCTTACTGGACCGTATCCCGATCTCCTTCACCACTCCTGTTCTGTTGCCCAGTTCAATTACATCGCCTACTTCTATGGGTTTTTCAAATGCCAGTATTACGCCGGATACCAGGTTGTTCACAATATTCTGTAAACCGAAGCCTATACCTACACCTAAGGCACCCACTACGATGGCTATTTTGTCCAGCGGGATGCCTGAGGCGGCAAATGCCAGCAAAGTACCTGCTCCCAGGATGGCCAGCCGGATGAGCAGCATCATGGACCCTGGTCCCTTACGGGATTGGGTTGATTGTCCGGCAAATCCCAGCAGGTAGGAAATGATCTGGGTAATGATGGTAGATATCCAGATGATTAGCAGGAAGATAATAATGCCACTGAAGGAGAATGCAAATGTGCCGATCTTACGTTCTGCCACCAGGAAGTTGCTGATGGCTTCATAAATGCCGTCATACAGGTAAAGGTTCCTTGCCATCAGCGTAAGCCAGCCGGCGGTACCAAAGATGTACAGGATGGTTTTTAACCGTTTCTTGATCTGCTGGTAATCTATCATTGAAACGATGGTGGTGGAATCTTTATGTGCTTCTACCTGCAGGTAAACTGCTTCCATCAGTATTTCCACAACCAACACTATACAGAGCGCCATGGTAATATTTACCACACTGGTCGCCCCTATGATCCTGGCTGCCGTGACCCTGGCATCTGTTACCAGTACCAGTGATAATCCGCTCATAAAAATGAGCAGCCACACGGCATGCCGTGCATACCTGGGCAGGGGAAGCGTACTGCCCCGTAACGTGCGTAACAGGTAGCTGCCTGCTGCAATGGAGAGAATGCTGCTTATGAAGAGCACCCATTGTTCTGTAAATGTTGCCTGGATGAGTAAGTTGTTGATACAGTATAATATGAGCAATGCCACAAGTACCAGCCAGCGTTTCAGCAGGCTTTTAGGTACATTCTGTGCAATCATCCAGGTCAGGGCAAGGACGGCAATTATCCAGGTGATCTCGGAGTAAAGGATAGGGTACTGGATGGATAGGATAGAGGATACTGTGGTAACCAGCAGTAATGTGCTGGCTATGCGGTAACGGTACAGGTAACGGGAATGGAGCAGGATGGATTCTGCTTCTGTGGCTTCGTGGTTATTGCGGATCCTGTTTACATTATAGCTTACCCACCATGCAAATGCGATAGCGCCCAGCAGCCAGAGTATAAATAAAGGGCGTCTTACAGCAAAGAAGATGTTAAGTACTTTGATGTTTTTTTTGACGGACCTTTCCAGTACCTGGTTGAAGCGCGGGCCTTTTTTGTCTGGCAGCGGCGGTTCCCACAGGTAACTGAAGTCTTTATTGAACATCCGGGTACTGAAGCTGGTTATCTGGAAATCCATGTCTTCCAGCAGGTTGGTCACATCTATATAACGCCTGGCCACTTTATTCTGCAATAGTCCCAGGCGTAACAGGTTATTCCTGTTGGCGCTGTCTACCTGCCGCCATTTTGAGATCAGGGTAGCCATCTGTCCTACGTATATATCCCTCAGTTCATCTTCTGCGGGTATGTTGCGCATGGCGGTATCTTTCCTGAGCAGTTGCAGGGTATCACTGATATTCACCAGTTTATCGTGGAATCTGAAAAGGGTGTTCTGCCAGTTATCCAGCCGCCATTCCATCTGTACCAATAATACCCGGTTAGTATACAGGTCATGCACGTTGGGAGTACTGCCCAACGCTGCAACATCCCGTTTCACTACATTCATGGAAGAATCGATAAGCGGCAGGTTCTCGCTGATATCTGCTGTATCCAGTCCCCGGCGCAGGGTGCTCATCACCTGGTTGAGCATGAGTGTATAAGTTTCCAGGTGAGTAATTATCAGCGCAACGGAGGTATCGGAAAGTTTGAGGATGGACTTACCGCTGGCTGTGTCTTTTACCTGTTTGGAGATAAGCTTGCTCAGCGTGGCGCTGTCAATAGGTTTGGGTGATGGGTTAGTTGTCTGTGCATTGAGATTTACACAGATCAGCAAACAGCCAATGAAGGCCAGTATCTTTTGGGGGATATGGTTCATGGGTGAATGGTTTTATCTTTAATAGCCTCCGGCCGGCGGTAATATGGTTTTCTGCCGGCCAGAGGCTCAAAAATCCTTCAAACTATCTTTCCCACTTAAACTTCTCTTCTGCGGGTTTCAGCCTACGTCCATCGGGTATAACTTCGTCAGTATATCCCAGGTAGAAAAAGCCGAGGATCCTGTCTTCTTCTTTCAGGGAGAAGTATTCCTTCATAGCCGGGTGAAAAGTCATGCCGCCTGATCCCCAGTAACCAGCCAATCCCATTTCTGTAGCTCCCAGCCAGAGATTCTGAGTAGCGCAGGCTACGGCTGCTACTTCTTCTATTTCCGGTACGCCAGGCTTGGTACCTCTTTTCATGCAGATGGCTATTACATGAGAGGCCAGATCGCCCTGCTGCTGTAGCTTGTCATAAGTTGCCTGTGCAAACTTTTCTGCCGGAGTATTAGTTTTATACAGCTCTGCATGATCATTACAGAAGCGTTTAACACCGTTGCCGCTGAATACCACAAAGTACCAGGGTTCGGTATAACCATGTGTAGGAGCCCAGTCAGCCAGTTGCAGCAGTTCCTGCACCTGTTCATCCGGGACCTTTTTTCCGTTCATGCTCGCAGGCTTGATATTGCGGCGTTGTTCAATAATCTTCTTCAGATTTCCTTTTTCCATGCGTGTGTTTATTATTTTAACTTTTCTTTCCACTCTTCCGGCAGCCTGGCCACCTTCCGTGCGTTATAATCAAAATATATCATTCCCGATTTCGCTTCTGCTATTATAATGTTATTGCCATCGCGAACGGTGGTGATACGGTAATAAATATCAAAGCCAAAAGAAGTGATATCACCGGCGCCTACTGCTATATCAAAAACATCGCCATGAAATCCTTCTCCCTTATATATAACGGCCACATCGGCCATGATCACTCCTACATTGAGCTCTTTATCCAGCTCTTTATACCCCAGGGATGCCAGAAAACGGAACCTTGCCTCATGCATAAGAGAAAGGATAGCATCATTCCCGACATGTGAGCCATAGTTGATGTATGAAATAGTAACGGGTATCTGTGTGTTAAAGCCCAGCTGTTCCGGAATATCTATTTTTACTCTTGCCATCTTATCCTTTAGTTATCTGTTACTTAATTTCTTTCAGGAAGGCTACCAGTTTATGGAAGGCCTTTGCCCGGTGGCTATACTGGTTCTTTGTTTCCAGTTCCATTTCTGCAAATGTCTGTGTTGCGCCGTCGGGAATGAAAATAGGATCATAGCCAAATCCCTTGCTGCCTCTGCGTTCATGAAGGATAGTGCCTGGGCAGATACCTTCAAAAAGGAATTCCTCATTATCCATGATCAGGGAGATCACTGTTCTGAAATTGGCGCGGCGGTCTTCTTTTCCTTCCATTTCCTTCAGGACTTTGGCAATATTATCATCCGCAGATTTCTGCTCGCCTGCATAGCGGGCTGACAATACGCCCGGGGCGCCGTTCAAAGCAGGTATTTCCAGTCCGGTATCCTCAGAAAAACAATCCTTACCGGTTATGGTATAAATGGTGTCGGATTTTTCTGTGGCGTTGGCTTCCAGTGTATTGTGAGGTTCTGGTATGTCAATATCTATTCCTGCTTCCTGCAGGGTTTCAATAGAAAAACTGTTGCCCAGCACTGACCTGATCTCTCTTATTTTGTTTTCATTGTTGGTGGCAAATACGAGCTTCATTAAATAAAATTGGTGATTAATAGTTATAGGTGGATAATAGATTTAAATACCGAGAAGTTGCTTAAGCCCCATCCAGAGTTTGCCTTTCAGCATTTTGTCCTGCGCTATGAGCTGTAACGGATCAGAACAGATCAGCTGACAACCGTTCACCTGCAGCAGCTGATAATCGGCAATGGCTTCCAGGCCAAGTCTGGCAGGAGGGATGCCAAACAGGACAGCCTGTTTTACAGGAATAGCCTGTAACCATGTGGTAAATGGTATTGCGGGATGCTGGGCTATATTTACAAGCGCAATATCCTGCATACCCAGTTTACATGCATTCAATATATTGGTAAGCAGATTAAATAATTCCTCGTTTAAGTATGCTTCACTATCATTTTGTATGAACAGTACAATGTTTTTTTGATTTTCGCCTAAATATTTCACTTTAGGAGGCGCTTCTGCAGGTATTGCGTCGGGCTCCTTTTTCCCCGGAATGATAGGCTGGGTATATATCTTAGCTAAGATATACGGGTCCAGTTGCACTTTATCAAAGGACATGTATATATAGATTTAATTGAATGTAAAGGCTCCCCTTGGGGAAAAAATCAGTTTATTTGCATCTGATAGTGAGCAAATGTAAGAGTATTCAATTTTAGATTCAGGATTTCCGACTTTAGAATTTAACGGGAAACAGGACCATAAATTGAAATCGTAATTACCGTCAGACATCAAAACAATAAATAATAGGTCCTTATGATGGCAGTAGACAATCCAACAACAAGTCCAATACTGGAGGAAGCAGTAAAGAAGATCAAGGTGACCCGTACGCAGAAAAGCAGGATCAGCGAGATTGACTTTAATAACCTTGTATTCGGTAAGAAGTATGCCGACCATATGCTGGTGGCTGATTTTGATGGAAAAGAATGGAAGAACGCAGAGATACTGCCGTTCGGCAACCTTTCCGTAAGCCCTTCCAATGCTGCATGGCATTACGGACAGGCTATTTTTGAGGGGATCAAAGCCTATAAAGACCAGCAGGGAGAGCCTATGATCTTCCGCCCTTATGATAACTACGCCCGTTTTAATACATCTGCCGAAAGAATGGGGATGCCTTCGGTGCCGGAATGGTTGTTTATTGGTGGCATGGATATGCTGATAGACCTTGACCGTGACTGGGTGCCTACAAATGAAGGCAGCTCGCTCTATCTCCGTCCTTTTATGATTGCTGCGGATGAGTTCATAGGGGTACGTCCATCTGATACATATAAATTCGTTATTATAAATTCACCTTCCGGTCCTTATTTTAATAAGCCTATCCGTTTGCTGGTACAGGATAAATATATCCGTGCTTTTCCTGGTGGTGTGGGGTATGCAAAGGCGGCGGGTAACTATGGGGGGGCTATGTATCCTACCATGCAGGCCCGCAAGCAGGGGTATGATCAGATCCTCTGGGTGGACGGTATGGAATTTAAATACCTGCAGGAATGCGGCACCATGAACGTTTTTGCTATTATAGGCAATAAAGCGCTG
Source organism: Chitinophaga tropicalis (assembly GCF_009758205.1). GTDB lineage: Bacteria > Bacteroidota > Bacteroidia > Chitinophagales > Chitinophagaceae > Chitinophaga > Chitinophaga tropicalis. The sequence goes on along the minus strand of NZ_WRXN01000011.1, from coordinate 116,033 downwards.
ACACCGGACCTGACCCAGGGTACTATACTGGCCGGGGTGACCCGTACCAGCGTAATGGACATCCTGACAGATATGGGGCTGACCGTAGAAGAAAGGCCTGTATCTATAGAAGAGATCGTCACTGCTTCAAAGAATGGTACTCTGCGGGAAGTATTTGGTACCGGCACTGCCTCCAGCGTTGCTTATGTAGAGCAGCTGGACTATAAAGACCATAAGATCACCCTGGACCCTTCAAAATATGAAGTAGGGGATGAGTTGCTGCAGCGCCTGGATGCTATCCGTACCGGTAAGGCTGCGGATACCAGGAACTGGAACTATAAAGTATCGAAACATTCTAAATAAGTCTTAGTTGTGTTGAATCAGAGGGCCATTTGCTTTATTGCAGGTGGCCCTCTTTATTTTATCTTTGTCCCATGACATTTTCTGAATTCACTAATTCTCTCAATCAATCCGCGCCTCCCGCCGGTCTGACATCCTACCTCCAGTCTTTATGGTGGGAAGGTAAGGGTAACTGGCAGCGGGCTCATGATATTGTAGAGCACCTTGACGACGATACTGCTGCCTGGGTACATGCCTACCTGCATCGTAAGGAGGGAGACAGGAGCAATGCCCGTTACTGGTATTCCCGGGCGGGCCGGAGCATGCCTCAAACCTCCCTGGAAGAAGAATGGAAGGATATTGTAACCTATTTGTCCGGGAATTGAGGTCGACTTTCAAAAAAATGTTCAAAACATTTTGTTATTAACATAGATAAGGCTACCTTTGCCCTCCCAAATTCCCATTCTGGGTGATTTGGATGTCATTGTAAACCGACAGAAAAAAAATCTAGGTAGAATGCCTACTATACAACAATTAGTAAGAAAAGGAAGAGAAATTATCCGGGCTAAATCCAAGTCCAGGGCTTTAGATAGCTGTCCTCAGCGTCGTGGTGTTTGTACCCGTGTGTACACAACCACTCCTAAAAAGCCAAACTCTGCGCTGCGCAAGGTTGCAAAGGTGCGTTTGACAAATAAAGTAGAGGTGATCGCTTACATCCCTGGTGAAGGACACAACCTGCAGGAGCACTCCATCGTGCTGATCCGTGGTGGTAGGGTAAAAGATCTGCCAGGTGTACGTTACCACATTGTTCGTGGTTCCCTGGATACTGCTGGTGTGAAAGACAGAAAGCAGAGCCGTTCCAAGTATGGTACCAAAAAGGAAAAGGCTAAGAAATAATACATTATAAATAGTTACAATTTTTCTATAAATGAGAAAGCAAGCTGCAAAGAAGATGCCTTTGGCTCCGGATCCGCGCTTTAACGACAAGCTGGTTACAAGGTTTGTTAACAACGTGATGGAACAGGGTAAAAAGAGCATTGCCTTTAGAATATTTTATGATGCGATCGACAGAGTGGGCCAGATAACCGGCGATAACGGTTACGAGGTTTGGAAAAAAGCGCTGGCGAACGTAACTCCTGCTGTAGAAGTTAGAAGCCGTCGTATTGGTGGTGCTACCTTCCAGATCCCTGCTGAGGTTCGTCCTGACAGGAAGATCTCCCTGTGCATGAAATGGCTGATCCGTTACGCTGGTGAAAGAAATGGTAAGAGCATGGCTGAGAAACTGGCTAACGAAATCGTTGCTGCAAGCAAAGGTGAAGGTGCTGCTTTCAAAAAGAAAGAAGACACTCACCGTATGGCTGAAGCAAACAAAGCATTCTCCCACTTCAGGATCTAAATCTACTGCCGCTTAAGGTAGATGGTTTATAAAGATATAAGGGAAACATCCTCTGGATATACAGGGGATGTTTCCCTTTTTATATCTGCTAAAGCCCCCCGTTCCCTGATATCCCGTGGCGCTAAAGTGCTACCGCAATACATGCACTAAACATGCTTAAGACATGCCTGAAATATGCTTGAAAGATACTTGAAACGGGGAGTATCTGTGGAGCAAAGTAGCTTAAAAGAAAAAGGCAACATCCCTAACCGGAGATGTTGCCTTTTTGCTTGCCTGTAAAAGCGGAGCTGTTGTATTCTATCTTACGTTTACCAGTACTTTTATAACTGCTGTACCATTCCCGTCAAATGTTTCCAGGGCTTTACCTATTATCTGACCGGCCTTTACCTTATCAGGGTCGGCCTTCATAGCATGTCCGGGCTTACTGGAGGTCACCAGCAGGTCGCCCCTTTTAATAACCCCATTTTCGCCACATACCTTTGTAGGTATTACCCCGATCACTCCCATAGGTACTTTATCAGCCAGGTCGCTTTCGATATCCTCTTCTGTCAGCAATACTCCTGGTTTGGTTGCGTATACACCTGCTACCAGGGTGGAATATGGTTTAGAGGAAAGCTCTACGGTCCGGTCGGCGTCTTCTGCGATTACCAGTACATCGCCGGGAGAATAGGCCTTTACAGATCCGTTTACATCAAAGGCTTCTGCCACGTCTGCACCACTGTTTTGTGTGCCGCCATTGAAGAAACCTCTGCCTGCCTTATTAATACGGGCCACATTAACACTGTTACTCTGGAATACCGCGATACTACCTGAAGGGCCCTGGTGGTTGATCAGCTGTGTGCTGCCTGTACCTGTGGTTGTGATATGTACTACCGGCTGGGAATTGGAATTATTGAAATTGGCAAAGCGGCCGGCTTTACCTGTGCCAAAGTTGGGTATAAAACCGGAAACAGCGTTACCGGACCCGTCGCAGCTGGCTTCTATACCGTCTCCAGTGCCGCCGGCGTTGGTGGTGATACCATTACCGGTACCTTCAGACAGTGCAATAACAGCAGGGCCGTTGCCGGCAGGGTTGGAGGAATAGAACAGCCCTGCATACCCGCCGGTTCCGGAAGACAGCCCGTAAATGCCGGCTGTGCCGAAGTTGGCGAACTGAGAATTCACTTCTCCTTTGACTGCAGGTGAAGTAGCAGTAATCTTGTCTACTTTGAAGTTGCCGGCTGTGCCATTACCTATAGTAGTGACAGTGATCACATCACTTGTATTGGACTCATTGAAAATGTTGAATCTGCCTGCTCTTCCGGTGGCAAAGGAGGGAACCCAGGCATATAGCGCATTGCCGGCGCCGTCGATATTGGCTTCAACGGCATTGCCGTCTTTACTGGCATTGGCAGTGATGGCATTGCCGTTACCGTCAGTGATAGCAACCAATGCCGGTCCGTTACCCGAAGTATTGGAAGAGTGGAACAGGCCTGCAAAGCCACCTGTACCGGATGATATACCAAAAATGCCGGCAGCGCCGAAGTTGCCGAAAATGGTTTTTACCTCGCTTCGTACACCGGCGGCCACGCTGTTGGTATTATCTACCAGGAAGGATGCGGCATTTCCCTGTGTGTTATCAGGAATGTTACCGTTGCCGTTAGTTTCTACTTCCAGGGTATTGCCAGTAGTATTTGTCTGGTTGAAGTTCTCAAAACGGCCGGCACGGCCAGTGCTGTTGTTAAGGCCTACCTGTCCGTAAACACCGATGCCGGTACCGGAGGTATTGGTGGCAATAAAGCCTCTTACTCCATATCCGCCACCATCGTTGCGGCCTACTACGGAACCGGCAATGTCAGAGGTAGTGCGGCCTACTACTGCTTCTCCGCCACCGTTGTTATCGCCTACTACGCCGGCCGAGGTTTGAGCGCTGGTAATCCCATGAATGCCAAAGCCTGCAGCAGTAGAGCTTCGTACGCCTGCACCTGAGCCTGAGGTGGTAACATTTACCACAGTTCCGTTACCTACTGAGTTAGCGACCACTACATTATTGTTGTTTGCATTATTATAAATGGAAAAATTGGCAGGGATGCCGTTATTGGAAGTAGCATTGAGACCTGTACCGGTATTACTGTTGGCATATACGCCATATCCGTTTGCCGAAGCGTTGCCATATACACCAAGTCCGTTGGGAGTAACGCCGTATACACCCCATCCGGAACCGGCCTGGGAGCCATAGACACCTACGCCTAATCCACCGGTACCGTTGTTGATACCTCTCACACCTGCAGAGAATCCACCGGGAGAAGCAGAGCTTACAATACCTCTGACTGCGCTGATATTTGAGGTAGCTGTATTATTGACACCTTCGAGGCTGCTGCCATCTCCGTCGTTCGTGAGGGAGAAGAGGGTAGAGGCGTTGTTTTCCACGGCGGAATATGGAAGGGTGAACCCTCCACCTGCAGCGGAAGGCGCCCAGCTGGCGCCGTCATATCTTAAGATCTGTCCAGCAAGAGGGGCGGTATTAGAGACAGGAGTGTTCCGCAGGCGTACAACATCAGGGTTGGGATAGGTACCACCCAGGTCGCCACCGGCAGCTACGCCGTTGATGTCACCAGCTGGTCCTGCTGGTCCCACTGGTCCGGCCGGTCCTGCTGGTCCCGCTGGACCGACAGCACCCGCTGGTCCTACGGGGCCTATTGGACCTACTGGTCCGGGAGCGCCTGCAGCACCTGCGGGCCCCGCCGGACCGACAGCGCCCGCTGGTCCTACGGGGCCTATGGGTCCTGCTGGTCCGGGAGCGCCAGCAGCACCTGCGGGCCCCGCTGGACCGACAGCACCCGCTGGTCCTACGGGGCCTATTGGACCTACTGGTCCGGGAGCGCCTGCAGCACCTGCGGGCCCGGCTGGACCGACAGCACCGGCTGGTCCTATGGGGCCTATTGGTCCTACAGGTCCGGGAGCGCCAGCAGCACCTGCGGGTCCGGCTGGACCGACAGCACCGGCTGGTCCTATGGGGCCTATTGGTCCTACAGGTCCGGGAGCACCAGCAGCACCTGCGGGTCCGGCTGGACCGACTGGTCCTACTGCGCCGGCAGGGCCTTGTGGTCCCTGGGCTCCTGCGGGTCCTGCGGGTCCTGCGGGGCCTGCTGGTCCGGCTGGGCCGGGATTACCTCCTGCAGCGAACATAGCATAAGGGACACTCATCAGCTGACTGGTGCCCAGCACAGTATATCCGTTTCCCGGATTGACCTCTACTTTCAGATATTGGTTACCGTTGTTCCAGGGAACGCCGGCATAAGTACCGTTTGTTGCATTTCCCCTGCCTATCTGTAAGGTGAAAAGGCCCAATTGGTTAGTAGTGACTTCATGGGTTTCTTCATATTGTACCGGCCCATTGGCTGAACCTCCCAAAATAGAAATGCGGACGGTCAGATTGGCATTGGGAAGTACTGTACCATTGGCATTACGCACCACTGCCTGGTAGTTGGTGCCGGAGAACCCGTCCTGGGCCAGGGCGCCTGCATACAGGGTGAGTAATAGTATAAGACTCATATATAGCTTCTTCATGATCAATTTTTTGTTTTGGTTGATTTAGTTCTTCTTTATCTGCATTTGCCGGGGCTGTACCTTTTCTTTGGGCTGTTCTCCCTGTGTGATGACCGGAGGTGTAACGGGCCGGGGATTTGCTGCTTCACTTGCTTTTATTGCCTGTTGTGCAACCTCGCTGCTAATGTCGGAAGGTTGTGCTTTACCGGTGCTTCTTGAGGTTTGAGTGCGCAGGCGGGAGTTTGCAGAAGTCTGAGGGCGATAGTTGGTAAATATTGATTCTTTTACAGAACGGCCCTGTGTTTTTGGAGGGTTTGCCTCCTGTTTGGTTTCTTTCTGTTTAAGTGCAGCTATATCTTTCTGAAAGTCAGGGAAGAGTATATCCCTGGTCTTTTGCTGTGCTGCCGCTATGGTGGTGACAGCAAAAAGGAGGAGGAGTATTAACGAAACTGGTTTCATATACCGGGGTTGAAATGTTTACAATAGGTTATTCCAATCTGTTGCTGCCAATATTGTAAGCAACACTGAATTTCAATGAGCGCCGCTGGTAGGGGCTGTTTGCTGTGGGAATGATGTAGGCCATGTCTACAGCAAAGTTTTTGTATTGCGTGCCTACTCCGGCAGAGAAATGCTGGCGGTAGCCTTTCATCGGATGTTCGTAAAAGTAGCCTGTGCGGATAAAGAGCTGGTGCCGGTAGGTATATTCGATACCTCCGCCTACGGTAAACTCTCTTATCTCTTCTGTAAATCCGCCGGGAGCGTCGTAAAAGGAAGTAAAGATCGCTTCTGCTATACCGCGGTTGGGGTCTTTACCTTTTTCAATCTCATCGGTGGGGTCTCCGCCGGCGTCTTGTTTATATATGGGAGGGGTAGGTATCAGCAGTTTGTTAACGTCTGCCAGTACGGTAAACTGGTGTTCAACGGTATTTACAAATGTGTAGCCGCCTCCCAGCCTAAGGTTCATGGGAAGGAAGGTGCGGCGGTTACCGTCTTCAGTATATTTCAGCTTATTACCCAGGTTGGTAAAGCTGATGCCCCAGCAGAAGCGGTTGCCGGCGAGGTCCTGTTTCGCATAGTTCTGATAATAGAGTGAGATATCGCCGGCTACAGCATTGGCTGGTTTCTGCTGGATGCTGTTATATGTACCCTGTCCGAGGTCACTGCGTATATAGCGGAGGCTGATGGCCAGGGCATACCGGTTGCCGAGTCTGCGTGCGTAGGTTGCATCTATTGCATACTCTTTAGGATGGTAACGTTGTAGTTCCATGCCATTATCATCCCGGAAGACTACTGAGCCATGGGAGAAATACCTCATGGAGACGCCTACAGCTTCCTGCCGTCCGTTGAAGGACTTATATCCGGCAAGGTAGCCCAGGTTTGTGCGTTGGTCATTGTTGTTTAAGTCCCACATCCAGGGGGAATAGGACGCACTGATACCCATATCGCCTGCGAAGACGATCTTGGCTGCATTTCCGAACAGGGAGTTGGCATCGCCTTCCAGTCCGGTGGTGGCATCGCCGGTGCCGCTGCTGCGGGCGTCGGGATTTACCAGCAGGAAGGCGGCCCCGGCATTAAGTGCTTTCTGGGTGTTCTTCTGTGCCAGAACATGGCAGGGAAGTGTTGCCCACGCAATAATGCCTATACAGAGAGTAAAGTATTGTTTCATGATCACATGGTTTAAAGGGGTGACTTTTTACTGAACTATCAGCTTTTCCTGGAAGAGGTAACCGCCTGCCTGCAGTCTGACAGTATAAATGCCCGCCGGTAAATGGTTAACCGGGAAGGGTATTGTTATCTTACCTGCAGCGTAGGTCCTGTAGTCCTTGTAAATAAGCTGGCCCGCGCTGTTGATGATCATCAGCATCACTCCGTTATTTGAGAGCATATCAAACTGGATCCTTACGTTGGTGGCAGCCGGGTTGGGGAAAAGGACCATGTTGATTATCGGTTTGACACCGGGGTCAATGGGCGGAAGTTCTTCAGGTTGCTGGAACCCCTGGGTAAATATGAAGGCATTTTTGGAGAGTGTGCTGACAGCAATGTCTCCGACTGTGTATTGGAAGGTCAGATCTCCGATGAGGCCTGTACCTCCTGTGTTGGAGTTAACCTGCCTGTTCAGTATTAACTGGGCCCGTGCGGCAGGTATGCCGCCCGCAACCAGGCACAGCAACAACATACATTTGTAAATGGTATACATGTAGAGGTGTTTGGGGGTGAATAAATGGTTAAAAAAACTAATGACTCACGAAAGAATTCAGAATATGGTTGATAAACAGGTGCATTCCCTTACATGTATGCAAATATGTTATAATTGCATTTTTAGGTCAACGCTCATTTCATTTGCGGCAGGATTCATTTTAAAACCGGCAGTCTAAACATGACAATTGGTTTTCAGACACATACAGGGATGTTTGCCGGCATGGTAATTTGATTTAATTTTGCGGTTCACTCAATTCCCATAAAGTCCTTCACGAGCAGGAGTTTTAAATAACAATTTGGCAAAACAGCGGGTTTTATTTATTGGTAAAAATAATTTACCTTTGCCCCCCAAATTGTATTACATACAGTCATTTTAATATTATGGCAGACTTAAGATTTCAAAGAAACTTTGGTATTGCGGCGCACATCGATGCGGGTAAAACCACTACCACAGAGCGTATCCTGTACTATACAGGTAAATCCCATAAAATAGGGGAAGTGCACGAAGGTGCTGCCACCATGGACTGGATGGCACAGGAGCAGGAGAGAGGTATTACCATCACATCTGCTGCTACTACTTGTTTCTGGAAATTCCCGACTTTACAGGGAAAGCTCACGCCAGATACAAAAGAGTATAAATTCAACATCATTGACACTCCGGGTCACGTGGACTTCACTGTAGAGGTGGAACGTTCCCTGCGTGTACTGGATGGTCTGGTTGCTCTGTTCTGCGCCGTATCCGGTGTAGAACCTCAGTCTGAGACCGTATGGCGTCAGGCTAACCGTTACCGTGTACCCCGTATCGGTTTCGTTAACAAGATGGACCGTGCCGGTGCTGACTTCCTGAACGTGGTAAAACAGGTGAAGGAAATGCTGGGTGCTAATCCTGTTCCCCTGATGCTGCCTATCGGTGCTGAAGATACTTTCAAAGGCGTGGTTGACCTGATCACCATGAAAGGAATTATCTGGGACGAAGAAGGTAAAGGCGCAACTTACCAGGAAATAGAGATCCCTGCAGACATGAAGGATGAGGCTGAAGAATGGAGAGCTAAACTCGTAGAAGCTGTTGCTGAATACGATGACAAACTGCTGGAGAAATTCTTCGAAGATCCTAATTCAATTTCTGAAGGAGAGATCCATGAAGCTATCCGTAAAGCAACTATCGATATCGCTATTATTCCAATGCTGTGCGGTTCTTCCTTTAAGAATAAAGGTGTACAGAAAATGCTGGATGCCGTTTGCCGTTACCTGCCTTCTCCGGTAGATATCGAAGCGGTAAAGGGTACAGATCCTGACACCGGTGCTGAGATCGAGCGTAAGCCAGATCCGAAAGAACCATTTGCTGCACTGGCTTTCAAGATCATGACAGATCCTTTCGTGGGCCGTCTGGCATTCTTCAGGGCTTATTCCGGTCATCTGGATGCAGGTTCTTATGTACTGAATACACGTACCGGCAAGAACGAGCGTATCAGCCGTATCATGCAGATGCACGCCAACAAGCAGAACCCGATCGATTTCATCGAAGCTGGTGATATCGGTGCTGCTGTAGGTTTTAAAGATATCAAGACAGGTGATACCCTCTGCGTGGAGAGTAACCCGATCGTTCTTGAATCAATGACCTTCCCTGATCCGGTGATCCATATCGCTATTGAGCCTAAGACTCAGGCGGACATGGACAAAATGGGTATGGCCATTGCTAAACTGGTAGAAGAAGATCCTACCCTGAAAGCAAAAACTGACGAAGAAACCGGCCAGACCGTATTGAGTGGTATGGGTGAGCTTCACCTGGAGATCATTGTTGACCGTATGCGTCGTGAGTTCAAGGTAGAAGTAAACCAGGGTGCACCTCAGGTTGCCTTCAAAGAAGCGCTGACCGGTAAAATTGAACACCGTGAAGTGTACAAGAAACAGACTGGTGGCCGTGGTAAATTTGCTGACATCCAGGTAGAGATCGGACCTGCTGATCCTGAATGGCTGAAAGAGAATGACGGTAAGAACTTCCAGTTCGTTAACGATATCTTTGGTGGTTCTATCCCGAAAGAGTTCATTCCTCCGGTACAGAAAGGTTTCGAAGCAGCTATGAACAGTGGTGTACTGGCGGGTTATCCGCTGGACAACCTGAAAGTTCGTCTGTTTGATGGTTCTTTCCACCAGGTTGACTCTGATGCAGTATCTTTCGAGCTGTGTGCAAGAGCTGCTTTCCGTGAAGCTGGCCGTAAGGCAAAACCAGTTCTGCTGGAGCCTATCATGAAAGTAGAAGTACAGACTCCTGACCAGTACATGGGTGACGTAACAGGTGACCTGAACCGTCGTCGTGGTATGCTGGAAGGTATGGAAATGAGGAACGGAGTACAGGTGATCAAAGCTAAAGTTCCGCTGAAAGAAATGTTCGGCTATGTAACTCAGCTGCGTTCAATGTCTTCTGGTCGTGCAACTTCCATCATGGAGTTCTCTCACTATTCACCTGCTCCGAACAGCATTGCTGAAGAGGAAATTGCAAAAGTGAAAGGTAAAGTGAACGCTGACTGATTTTAAGTAAGCATTCATTCAGATTATAAAAGGTCCTGTTCCGGTTTTCGGGACAGGACTTTTAGTTTTTGTTTTGTTTCCCTGTAACATGTACCCTATAATTCCCGTCTTAAAAACATCTTAAAATTTACAAGTGACATAGGGGAATCTGAGTTTTTTCAGTCTATGTTAATGATACACCTCGACAGATGTTTTGCATCTTAAACTTTAGAAGAAATTCATGAAAGCGATCCCGCAATTACTTGTCAGCATGAACATTGCTGTTAGTACCCCATCTGTAGCAGATCACCAGCAGTTACAGCCCGGATTGAATGCCATCCTGGAGCTGTTTGCGAGATATAGAGTACGTGCTACTTTTTTTGTAACGCCTGCCTGGGCGGAACATAATCCTGATCAGGCGCAGCAGTTGGCATCCTGTCATGAGCTGGGAATTTATGTGCCGGAGGGAGCAGCAGAGAATCCGGTAGCTGCCAGGAATACCTTGCAGAGGATCACGGGGACCAGGAAGATATATGGTTTCCGTGGACCGGGAGTGAAGCGGTATACAACCTGGAAAGAAGCCGGTTACGTGTATCATTCCGGTATTCCGGCCGGCTGGTTAAATAACAGGGAGTTACCAAGAACCATGTATATAAAGGACAGTTGTTTTGTGATCCCTTCTTCTGTTTCCCCTGTGCTGCGTTATCCTCTGGGCTGGCCCGGGATCTGGTATATGCCGGAATTAATGACCCGGTATCTGGGGAACAGGATATTGAATAAGGACCGGATGTTATCCTGCAATTTCGATCTGCAGGAGTTGTCTACACATAGTACTCCTTTTCCGTTGGTTATAAAGCGCCTGGATGGGTTTTTGGCTTATCTGCAGGGGGCAGGGAGCTTTTCTACACATATAGAATGGCTACAGGAACAGTTATACGAGTAATACCTGCATTTAAAAGATTCATTATCAGTAGTTTTTTTAGAGTAACCAGATACAATGGCATCAAATTTGGTGGAGATGATGCAAACTTATCTGATTGTTAATCATGTGAATATCTGTAAGAGCCCCTCCTTTTACCGGAAACTGATAATTTATCGATGGCAAGTATTTTTTAAATCTAAACTCTAAAACATGAAAAAAATTTTCCAACTACCCCTGACCCTGATCATATTGTTTATTAGCTCAGCCGCATTTGCGCAGACACAAAAGGGAAATCTGATGGTGGGATCAGATCTGACCAATCTTGGGTTTAACTTTCAGAAGTCTAGTACCACTTTTAATTTCGATTTACATCCGAAGCTGGCTTATTTTATCCAGGATAATCTGGCATTGGGTGGTTATGTGGATTTTGGTTTGAGCACAACAAATGGGGCCGGATCTAATGTAAACTATGGTATTGGTGCATTAGCCCGGTATTATGTGCAGGACAAGAATGTAAAGAAGCTGGAATTTTCAAAGCGTGCGCGTTTCTTTGTGGAGGGTAACGCTGGTTTTGGTGGAACGAATCCGGCCAGTGGGGCATCCACTAATGGGGTTCAGATAGGGATAGGACCTGGTGTATCTTATTTTATTACGCCTAATGTAGCGTTGGAAACATTGTTAAAATATGATCTGATAGTAGGTGGGGGTAATTCAACTACTTCGCATAATCTGAGTTTTGGGGTAGGGTTCCAGATCTTTCTGCCTACGGCGAGGGCGAGGGAGATTATACGTGAGGAGAGGGGAAGGTGATTATGGTGATACAGATGACATGAACATGACAGTCATCCGGCTGATGGCAAACGGATAAATGGGCCCTGGTCTAAGTGACCGGGGCTTTTTGTTTTTATGTTCAGGGTTGTTCATTTCTTTTGATCCTGTAATTCGAACAAAATGATATAAATATTTATAAATGAATGAAATGAACTATCTGGTTATTGCTGATACCCAGTAATATTGTGTGGTGGGGAGTCTGAATCTCCTTTGGGATTACCGAAAACCAAGAACAGAGTAGGTATCATTTTTTGTTAAGCAATTGTCATGGATTTACTGAATCAATTACTGGCAATCGTTCTTTCCCTGTTGCAGTCACTGTTGGGTGGTCTGTAATATTATTGCCCCGTTCCACAGGGATTGGTTTGCGAGGTGTAAACCTTTATTCCCAGCTTATTAGAAGCCTCTTCCGGTTACCGGAGGGGGCTTTTTGTAGCCGGCCTGGCCGGTATATTAAAATGAATGAACGGAATGACCGGAGGTGTTGATAATGAACGAAATGAATGGAAGTTATGTGCCTGAGTGCTAGTAATTTACAACCATGCTTTCCGAGGTTGGACTGCAATTGGGATTGCCGAAAACCAAGTAACAGAGTAGGCATCACCTTATGAAAAACCTTTTAAGCAACTATGGATTTATTAAACCAGGTATTGGCTTTAGTTCTTAGCTTGTTGGGGTCTCTTTTAGGCGGGCTGCCTATCTGAGTTTCACAGGCTTGGAAATATTGCTTTATTGCATTCCCAGACAGGACAGGCCACCGGTTCCCCGGCGGCCTGTTGATTTTTAGCCTGGTGGCAGAAAATTGCGACAGATAGATTTATTTGGGTTAGCCTATTGAAATACTGTCAATTAAATATGTATCTTAGTACTTCCTCAATTAGTCCCCAATTAATTTTCCACAAATTATTTGCCTGATAAAAAAAAACGGATTACCTTTGCCCTCCCAAATTATAGGGGAAAATTTAGTAGAAGTTCATTGCATATGTCTCAGAGAATTAGAATCAAGCTGAAGTCCTACGATCACAATCTGGTAGATAAATCTGCTGAGAAGATCGTTAAAACCGTACGTAACACGGGCGCTGTGGTAACGGGTCCAATTCCTTTACCTACCGAGAAGAAAATTTTTACGGTGCTGCGTTCACCGCACGTAAACAAGAAAGCTCGTGAGCAATTCCAGCTCTGCACGCACAAGCGTCTGTTGGATATCTATACTTCCTCTTCACGTACAGTAGACGCGCTGAGTAAGTTGGATTTACCTTCCGGAGTGGAAGTGGAGATCAAAGCGTAGGACATCGGCAGGTGGGCGAAAGGTCTGCCTGATTTGATTTCATATTGCAACAATTTAACATACAGGTCACGCCTTCAGGGTGGCCGCCCAATAGCATTTAAACCGCCCATCCTGGGGATAGCTAGATCCACCCCCAGGCGCTGGGTAAAATATATATAACATGAAAGGTATTATTGGTAAAAAGATCGGCATGACCAGCATCTTCGAACCGAATGGTAAGCAGACTGCTGTGACCATTATCGAAGCCGGTCCTTGCGTTGTAACTCAGGTTAAGACAGTAGAAACTGATGGGTACAACGCTATTCAAGTTTCATTTGGTGAGAAGAAAGAAAAGAACACCACCAAAGCAGAATTAAATCACTTCGCGAAAGCAAGCACCTCCCCCAAACGATTTGTAAAAGAGTTCCGCAACCCGGATGTTCAGAAAGCTCTTGGTGAATCCATTACCACCGAAATATTTGCAGAAGGAGAAAAAATCGACGTAGTTGGCACCTCCAAAGGTAAAGGCTTCCAGGGTGTTGTTAAACGCCATGGATTCAGCGGTGTGGGTGAAGCTACTCACGGTCAGCACGATAGAAGCAGGGCTCCTGGTTCTGTAGGTGGTTCCTCTTATCCTTCCCGCGTTTTCAAGGGTATGCGTATGGCTGGTCAGACCGGTAACGAACAGGTTAAAGTAAAAGGTCTGAAGATCCTGAAGATATTCCCTGAAAAGAATTATATCCTGGTAAGTGGTTCCGTTCCCGGCCACAATGGTTCAATCGTTTTAATCCAGAAGTAACATGCAAGTTGATATTTTAAATATAGAAGGTAAGAAAACCGGAAGAACTATTGAGCTTCCTGAAGAGATTTTCGGAGTGGAGCCTAATAACCACGTCATTTACCTCGCAGTAAAACAGTATCTGGCTGCTCAGCGTCAGGGTACTCACAAGGTAAAGACAAGGGCTGAAGTAAAAGGTGCTTCCCGCAAATTACACAAGCAGAAAGGTACTGGTGGTTCCCGTAAAGGTAACATCCGTAACCCACTGTATAAAGGTGGTGGTACCATCTTTGGTCCTAAACCGCACAAATACGACATTAAGCTGAACAGGAAGGTGAAAGATCTGGCTAAGATCTCTGCCCTGTCTACTAAAGCTAAAGAGAACAGCATCATTGTACTGGAAGATCTGAATCTTCAGGCTTCTAAAACCAAACAGTTTGCCGGTATCCTGAGCAAGCTGAATGTAAATGTAAGCGGCCGTAAGACTTTATTCGTACTGCCTGAGTACAATGATAATGTATACCTGTCTCTGAGGAACATCCCTACCGTAGACGGCGTTATGCTGAGCGATATCAATACTTATGATATCATGAACAGCAACTACATCGTATTTACGGAGAGCGCTGCCAGGATCTTCACAGAAGAACCGGTAGCAGAAGCTTAATTGTCAACAATACAAAAACACAGCTGCAGCCAAAAGCTTGCAACTCAAAGCTATAAAAGATGAAACTTTCAGACGTTTTAATCAAACCGGTGGTAAGTGAGAAAGTGAACAAGGCCACTGATAAATTCAACCGCTACTACTTCATTGTGGATAAAAAATCCAACAAACTGGAGATCAAAAAAGCAGTGGAAGAATTTTACGGTGTATCCGTAGCAGAAGTGAACACTGCCGTAATGCCTGGAAAAAGCAAATTCCGCTTTACCAAAGCAGGTTTCATAGCTGGTAAAAAACCTGCTTACAAAAAAGCAGTTGTTACACTGGCAAAAGGAGAAACTATAGATCTGTATGCTAACATATAGTGCTCATTCCTGTTGAAATAACAGGATGATGGATGTATATGCAGATCACTTTTAATAAACAGCAACTAGTTAAACAAGACACTAGATCATGGCACTGAAGAAATACAAACCGATGACAGCCGGTACCCGTTGGAAAATAGGCAACGCGTACGCTGAGCTGACCACGGATACTCCTGAAAAAACCTTGCTGGAACCTGTAAAGAAAACAGGTGGTAGGAACGTACAGGGTAGAAGATCTATGCGCTACATTGGTGGTGGACACAAACAGCACTATCGTATCATAGATTTCAAACGCGACAAACACAATATTCCGGCTACAGTTAAGACTATCGAGTATGATCCTAACCGTAGTGCTTTCATCGCTCTGCTGAACTATGCAGATGGTGAGAAACGTTACATCCTGGCTCCTCAGGGCCTGCAGGTAGGCGCTACAGTTGTAAGCGGTCCTGATGCAGCTCCTGAAGTTGGTAACGCGCTGGTGCTGAAAAACATGCCTCTGGGTACTGTTGTTCACAACATCGAGCTGCAGCCTGGTAAAGGTGGTGCTATTGCAAGAAGCGCCGGTACTTATGCCCAGCTGTCCAACAAAGAGGAAAAATATGCCGTACTGAAAATGCCTTCCGGCGAACTGCGTAAAGTATTGATCTCCTGCGCTGCAACAGTAGGTACAGTTTCTAACTCTGACCATGCCCTGCAGTCTATCGGTAAAGCTGGTGCTAACCGTTGGAGGGGTATTAAGCCTCGTAACCGTGGTGTGGCAATGAACCCTGTAGATCACCCGATGGGTGGTGGTGAAGGTAAATCTTCCGGTGGTCACCCAAGATCCAGAACAGGTAAATATGCGAAAGGTCTGAAAACAAGGAAGCCGCATAAGAGCTCTGATAAACTGATCATCAGCAGGAAAAACGGTAAGAAATTATAAAACTTAACGCCTTATCAGTTCCGCTGAGCTGATTACGCCAGGCGGTACTGAATAAAAATAATAAGACATGGGTCGTTCCATAAAAAAAGGTCCTTATGTTGACCAGAAATTAGAGCAGAAAGTTGAGAAAATGAATGAAGGCACCAAGCGTACTGTTATCAAGACCTGGAGCCGTCGTTCTACTATCACGCCTGATTTTGTAGGCCACACTTTTGCGGTGCATAATGGTAATAAATTCATCCCTGTTTACGTAACAGAGTTTATGGTTGGTCATAAACTGGGTGAATTTGCTCCTACCCGCAACTTTAAAGGACACGCTAACAAGAAAATGTAGTAAATCGTCCGGGATTTAAAACCCCGGACATCAAATAAAAAGAAAATGGAAGCAGTAGCTAAGCTTAAAAATAATCCTACATCTACCCGCAAAATGCGTTTGCTGGCAGACCTGATCCGTGGCCTGGATGTAGAAAAAGCTCTGAATATTTTGAAATTCCATCCGAAGCATCCCAGTGTTCCATTGGAAAAACTGCTGTTGTCTGCAGTCGCTAACTGGAAACAGAAGAACGAAGGCACAAGAGCAGAAGATGCTAACCTGCAGGTTAAAACCATCTTCGTTGATGGTGGCCGTATCCTGAAAAGAATGCGTCCTGCTCCACAGGGTAGAGGTTACCGTGTGCGCAAAAGAAGCAACCACGTAACAATTGTTGTGGATAGCCGTCCGGTAGTGGAAGCAAAATAAAAGAAACTAAAACTATTCATCTAATAGACAAATAAACCAGAACATGGGTCAGAAAACAAATCCTATTGGTAACAGGTTAGGTATCATCAGAGGATGGGACTCTAATTGGTATGGTGGCAAAAAGGATTACGCTACCAAACTGATCGAGGATAACAAGATCAGGACTTACCTGAATGCCCGTATCAACAAAGGTGGCATTTCCAGGATAGTGATCGAAAGAACTTTAGGTAAGCTGATCATCACCATTCATACTTCCAAACCTGGTATCATCATAGGTAAAGGTGGTGGAGAGGTAGACCGCATCAAGGAAGAGCTGAAAAAACTGACAGGTAAAGAAGACGTACAGATCAACATCCTGGAGATCCGTCGTCCTGAAATAGATGCCAATATCGTAGCTGAAACCATCGCTAAGCAGATTGAGAGCCGTATTAACTATAAACGCGCTATCAAGATGGCAATTGCCACTGCACTGAGAATGGGTGCTGAAGGTATCAAAATTAAAGTAGGTGGTCGTCTGGGTGGTGCTGAAATTGCGCGCTCTGAAGAAATGAAACAGGGTCGTGTACCTCTGCACACTTACCGTATGGATATCGACTATGCTTCTCTTTTCGCTCTGACCGTTTATGGTAAGATCGGTATCAAAGTATGGATCTGTAAAGGTGAAGTACTTGGTGAACGTGACCTGAACCCTAACGCTATTTCCGGTAAAGAAGGCGAAGGTCGTACAGGTGGCGGTGAAAGAAGAGGTGGCGATAATCGCGGTGGTGACAGAAGAGGCGGTGATAACCGTGGTGGTGAAAGAAGAGGCGGTGGCGAACGCGGCGGCCGCAGATAAGCTTACTTAACAATTTAACATTAACAATTAACAACATACCAAGATGTTACAGCCAAAGAGAACGAAACACAGGAAGATGCATAAAGGCCGCATCAAAGGTAACGCTAAGCGTGGCGCGGCGATTTCCTTTGGTAGCTTCGGTCTGAAAGCATTAGAACCTAAGTGGATCACTGACAGGCAGATTGAAGCTGCCAGGGTGGCTCTGACCAGGCATATGAAACGTGAAGGTAACGTGTGGATCCGTATTTTCCCGGATAAATCTATTACCGCCAAACCACTGGAAGTGAGGATGGGTAAAGGTAAAGGTGCTCCTGACCATTGGGCAGCCGTTGTGAAACCAGGCCGTATTCTTTTCGAAGCGGACGGTGTTCCTTTACAGGTTGCTAAGGAAGCAATGGAACTCGCAGCACAGAAACTGCCTATTAAAGTGAAATTTGTAGTACGTCGCGATTACGTTGCTTAATCTGCCCGGTAAACTATAAACGATAAAACCAGAAACTTATATAAAATGGTAAAAGAAAAGCTGGACCTGAAAGCATTGAGTGATCAGGAACTGAAAGACAAGATCTCCGAGGAGCAATTACGTCTGAAAAAAATCACCTTCAGCCACGCTATCACGCCCATAGAAAATCCAATGAGCATCCGCTCTCTCAGGCGTCAGATCGCACAGCTGAAAACCGAGCAGCGCAAAAGAGAACTGGGCTTCTAAGGGCCTGAATAAATAAATTCATTCGTCCTCCGCAAAAACGGAAGATTGAAGAGTAAATACTTTCAACAATGATCGAAAGAAAATTAAGAAAATCCAGGATTGGTGTTGTATCCAGCAATAAAATGGAGAAAACCATCACCGTGAGCGTTGAGCGTAAGGTGAAACACCCGATCTATGGTAAGTTCGTTAAAAAAACTACCAAGTTCATGGCGCACGACGAGAAAAACGAGTGCAGCATTGGTGACACCGTGAGAATCATGGAAGTTCGCCCTCTCAGCAAAAACAAATGCTGGAGACTGGTAGAAGTTATCGAAAAAGTAAAATAATTATTTGTTTCAAGCTGCATCCGGCAATCCTGGGTGTAGCCGCTGATTAGACAACTTACAAATCATACAAGATGATACAACAAGAATCACGGCTGAATGTAGCTGATAACAGCGGTGCCAAAGAGGTGCTGTGTATTAGGGTTTTAGGTAACTCCGGCCAGGATTACGCTAAAGTAGGCGACAAGATCGTTGTAACCGTAAAGGATGCAATTCCTGGTGGTGGCGTGAAGAAAGGTATGGTAACCAAAGCTGTTATCGTAAGAACTAAAAATAAGCTGCGCCGTAAAGACGGATCTTATATCCGTTTTGACGATAATGCCGTTGTATTGCTGAACAACTCTGACGAGCCGCGCGGTACCCGTATTTTCGGTCCGGTTGCCCGTGAGCTGCGCGATAAGGGATACATGAAGATTATTTCTCTGGCTCCCGAGGTGCTGTAATAACAGCTCGTTTAAGTCTGAAAGCATGAAGCGAAAAGTTAAAAAATCTTTTGGCTTTGTGCTTTCAGCTTAAAAGCATATCTTTGCAGCCCGTTTCAAAAACGACAATATTAATCAAGCGGAACAGGTGTTTCGCTTGGCGTTTTAAATAAACAAATAATGAAAACGAGATTCAAGCCGAAGTTCAACATTAAGAAAGGCGACACGGTTGTGGTGATTGCCGGTGATGACAAGGACAGGACCAAGCCCCGCAAGGTGCTGGAAGTGATCCCTGACAAGGCACGCATTCTGGTTGAAGGTGTGAACATCATCACCAAACATACCAAACCTACCGCTCAGAACACTAAAGGCGGCATCGTTAAACAGGAAGCTCCCATCGCCATTTCTAACGTAATGTTATGGGATGCCAAAGCCGGTAAACCTACAAAGGTTAACAGGCAGCGCGAAAACGGTAAATTAGTTCGTATAGCTAAAAAATCAGGGGAGGTAATCAAATAATGGCAAACACTAAATACACACCCAGACTGCAAGCCAAATACCGCTCTGAAGTGGTGAACACTCTCCATAAGAAGTTCAGCTACAAAAGTGTTATGCAGGTACCACGCCTGGTAAAGATCTGTCTGAACCAGGGTATTAACGGAGCTGTTGGTGATAAAAAACTGGTAGACATCGCAGTAGACGAAATGACCCGTATCTCTGGTCAGAAAGCTATTGCTACCCTGTCTAAAAAGGATATCTCTAACTTCAAACTCAGGAAAAACATGCCTATCGGCGCCCGCGTAACGCTGCGTGGTAACAATATGTATGATTTCCTGGATCGTCTGATCGCTGTATCACTGCCTCGTGTACGTGACTTCAAAGGAGTAAATGAAAAAGCTTTCGATGGCCGCGGTAACTATACCCTGGGTATCACTGAGCAGATCATCTTCCCTGAGATCGACATCGATAAAGTAACAAAGATCTCCGGTATGGATATCACTTTTGTTACTACTGCCCAGACCAATGAAGAAGCTTATGAGCTGCTGAAAGAACTGGGTATGCCGTTCAAAAACATGAAGAAAGATAATCAATAATATCTGATCAAATTCCAAAGCCCTGGGGGTTTTGGAATTTGGAATTTTTATAAACTGCAATTATTAACTAATTATGGCAAGAGAATCCGTAAAAGCCCGCGAGAGAAAGAGACAAGCGCTGGTTGCCAAGTTTGCAGAAAAGCGTGCTGCCCTGAAAGCAGAAGGTAACTACGCTGCTCTGGATCAGCTTCCTAAAAACGCTTCTCCCGTTCGCCTGCACAACAGGTGTCAGCTTTCCGGCCGTCCTAAAGGTTACATGCGTCACTTCGGCATCTGCCGTAACATGTTCCGTGACCTGGCACTGGCTGGTAAAATTCCGGGCGTAAGAAAAGCCAGCTGGTAAGACATTCCCGGTTGGCGCCCATCCCGGAGAGGACGGGTGTTCAATGAATGACAAATTTTTAAAAGATCTTCCTATCTATTACTGATTGGATATCGCATTGTAAACAGTTTTTAATTTTCAAAAACAATGGTTACTGATCCAATAGCAGACTTCCTGACCAGAATCCGGAACGCGCAAATGGCCAACCACAGGATTGTGGAAATTCCTGCCTCTAAACTGAAAAAACGTATTACTGAGATCCTGTACGACAAAGGTTACATCCTGAAGTACAAATTCGAAGAAGATACTAAACAGGGCCTTATCAAAATAGCTCTGAAGTATGACCCTCAGACTAAAATACCTGCAATCACTGATCTGCAGCGTATCAGCCGTCCAGGTCTGCGCCAGTATTCCAAACCAGCTGATTTCAAACGTATCAAGAATGGTCTGGGTGTGGCAATCATCTCTACTTCCAAAGGTGTAATGACCGACAAGGAAGCCAAAGCTCAAAATGTAGGTGGCGAAGTAGTTTGCTACGTTTACTAATATATAGACCAGTTGTTTAGCCTTACAGGTGGGCAACCAGTCACTTTCAAATGGTCCTTCTGACAATTAAGCTTTCTATACGGGGCTGAACACGGAAAGACCGGAATCCAAACATAACAGTAAAAACTGCAATTATGTCTCGTATAGGTAAAAGTCCTATCAAATTAGCCAGCGGTGTAACAGTAACTGTTTCCCCTGCTAATGAACTGACTGTAAAAGGCCCTAAAGGTGAACTGAAAAAGAACATCGACAGGGATATCAAAATAGAAGTAAAAGATGGCGTTCTGACCGTAGTTCGTCCTACTGATCAGATCCGTCACCGCGCTCTGCATGGCCTGTACCGCGCACTGATCGCCAATATGGTGGAAGGTGTTACCGAAGGTTTCAAGAAACAACTGGAACTGGTGGGTGTAGGTTATAAAGCCGCTCACTCCGGTCAGTTACTTGATCTGTCTTTAGGTTATTCTCACAACATCGTGATCGAAGTTCCTAAAGAACTGAAAGTATCTACCCTTACTGAAAAAGGTGCCAACCCTAAAATTATGCTGGAAGGTATTGACAACCAGCTGCTGGGTCAGGTTGCCGCCAAAATCCGTAGCCTGCGTAAACCAGAGCCTTATAAAGGTAAAGGTGTTCGCTACAGTGATGAAGTGGTTCGTAAGAAAGCAGGTAAGTCTGCAGGTAAATAAATTTTAATCAGCTGACCGGCAGCAATGCCGGTTAGCTGGTTCAACACCATTCCGGCAGCATCGGAATGATAAAAACAAACAGAGAAATGAGCACAAAAGTTAATAGGAGACAGAAAATCCGCTACCGTATCCGCAGAAAGGTATCCGGTAGTGCGCAGAAGCCAAGATTATCTGTATTTCGCAGCAATAGCGACATTTACGTGCAATTGATAGATGATACCAACGGCGTTACGCTGGCGGCTGCTTCTTCACGTGATAAAGACATCAAAGCACAGAAAGGTACCAAATCCGAGAAATCCAAACTCGTAGGTGCTGCACTGGCTACCAAAGCAACAGCACTGGGTATCACTACCTGTGTGTTTGATCGCGGTGGTTATCTGTATCATGGCCGCATTAAGAGTGTAGCTGATGGAGCCAGGGAAGGTGGTCTCCAATTCTAATAAATTGATTAAATCGTAATTCGCAAATAACAAAATGGCAAAGAATACATTTAATAAAGTAAAGGCCGGTGACCTGGAGCTGAAAGAGAAGGTAGTGGCTATCAACCGTGTTACCAAAACCACCAAAGGCGGACGTACATTCAGTTTTTCTGCCCTGGTTGTTGTAGGTAACGAACACGGCGTAGTAGGACACGGTCTTGGTAAAGCCAAAGAAGTACAGGAAGCTATCACCAAAGGTATAGACGATGCTAAGAAAAATCTTATCAAAGTTCCTGTAATGCATGGTACTATTCCTCATGACCAGCTGGCTAAAGAAGGTGCTGCTAAAGTCCTGATCAAACCTGCTGCTCACGGTACAGGTGTAATTGCCGGAGGTTCTATGCGTGCCGTACTGGAAAGCGCTGGTATCACCGACGTTCTGGCTAAATCTCTGGGTTCTGCTAACCCTCACAACGTGGTAAAAGCTACATTTAAAGCTTTAGGCCTGCTGCGTGAGCCTGTTCAGATTGCAAAAACCAGAAGCGTATCACTGAAGAAAGTTTTTAACGGATAATATCACTGACCGGTAACAGGACGGTTACGCCGTCCTGAAATTGTAAAGTGCTAATTCAAATAACAATGGCAAAGATCAAGATCACTCAAGTTAAAAGTGGTATAGACCGTCCTGAACGCCAGAAGCTGACCCTGAAGGCCCTGGGACTGAAGAAACTGAACGCCACTGTAGAAGTGGAAGCTACCCCCCAGATCCTGGGTATGGTACGTAAAGTAGATCATCTGGTAAAAGTAGAGCAGGCTTAATATCTTTTATTAGCCGGGAAAATAATACTACATTTATACCAGATATTTTACAAGAAATATTTATACATTTAAAGCGAGCGGTTAATTTCCGCGTAAGTAAAAAAATTAGACATGAATCTGCATACGTTACAACCTGCAAACGGTTCCGTACATAAAGAGAAACGCCTTGGTCGTGGTGAAGCTTCCGGTAAAGGTGGTACTTCTACTAAAGGTAATAAAGGTGGTCAGTCCCGCGCTGGTTACCAGAGCAAAAGAGGTCACGAAGGTGGTCAGATGCCAATCCAGCGTCGTATGCCTAAACGTGGTTTCAAAAATCCTGGTCACGTTGAATACCAGGTATTTAACGTAGGTCAGATCGATCACCTGGTTGAGAAATACGGTCTGCAGGACTTCTCCCTGGAAAATCTCTACATGAATGCTTTGATAAGCAGGACTGCTAAAGTGAAAATTCTGGGTACAGGAGAACTGAAGTCAAAGATAACCGCAAAAGTGAATGCGATCAGCGAGAAAGCCAAGCAACTTATTGAAGCGGCGGGTGGATCAGTAGAGCTGGTATAAGATTTCACGACTGAGGAGACGCCTACGGAGTAGTGCGTCTTTTCACATTTTATTAAGCCAGAGAGGAAACATCACACATCCATATTAAACACTCATCTTCCTGTGAAGAAATTTGTCGAAACGATTAAGAATATCTGGAGCATTGAGGACCTGCGTAACCGCATCCTCACTACCCTGCTCCTTGTCCTCATCTATCGTGTAGGATCCTATATCGCGTTGCCCGGTATTGATGCCAACAGTTTGGGAGATTTTGCCAACCGGTCCGAAAAAGGTATTCTCGGGCTGTTTAATATGTTCGCAGGAGGTTCGTTCTCCAGGGCGTCCATTTTTGCACTCGGCATAATGCCCTATATCTCTGCATCTATTGCCATACAACTGCTTACAATCGCCGTGCCATACTTCCAGAAATTACAGAAGGAAGGAGAGAGCGGAAGGAAAAAGATTAATCAGTTCACACGTTTACTGACAGTTATTGTTACCGGCTTCCAGGCAAGTGCTTATGTAGCATTCCTCAGGAACCAGTCCGGTAGTGCTATCATCCCCGAATACGGTACATTCTTCTTCTGGCTCACCACCACTGTTGTTCTTACTGCAGGTACCCTGTTTGTAATGTGGCTGGGAGAGAAGATCACAGATAAAGGTATCGGTAACGGTACTTCCATCATTATCATGGTAGGCATCCTTGCCCGTCTGCCCCAGGCTATTATCCAGGAATTCTCTTCCAGGAATGCCCAGAGCAACGGCGGACCAATGCTGTTCCTGATCGAGCTGGCAGTTTTCGTGCTGATCACTATTGGCCTTATCCTGCTGGTACAGGGTACGCGCAAGATCCCTGTAAACTATGCAAAACGTATTGTTGGTAACAAACAGTTTGGTGGTGTACGTCAGTTCATCCCCCTGAAGGTAAATGCGGCAGGTGTAATGCCTATTATCTTTGCCCAGGCTATCATGTTCATACCTGCAACAGCGATCGGTTTTGCTACTGACAGCGGTTCTGCGTTCATCCGTATCTTCAGTGACCATACCAATGGCTGGTATAACCTGATCTACGCTGTACTGGTGATTGTATTTACTTATTTCTATACGGCGCTCATCTTCAATCCTACCACTATGGCAGATGAAATGAAGCGTAACAACGGTTTCATTCCGGGTGTTAAACCTGGTCTGGCTACCGCTGATTATATAGGAGCTGTTATGGACCGCATCACCCTGCCGGGAGCATTCTTCCTGGCATTGGTAGGTATCCTGCCTGGTCTGGCCGCAGCAGCTAACATTAACAGCAACTTTGCTACCTTCTTTGGTGGTACTTCATTGCTGATCATGGTAGGTGTAATCCTGGATACTCTCCAGCAAATAGAAAGCCAGCTGCTGATGCGCCATTACGATGGTCTCATGAGCACAGGCCGTATCAAAGGCAGAACAGCTCCGGCTAACGTCTGATCCTGATCCGGGCTGCCCCTGGTCTGATAGCCACAAAAGTATAAAGCCGACAGTAGAGGGACCCCTCTCTGCAGGTTTTATACTTGGGTGGCTAACTTTTTTAATTAAAGCAATACCCTGCAATAAATTCGCAATTGAGCTTTCTAACCCGGTTTTTCAATATGGTGCATTATAAAACTAAGGATGAAATTGAGCTGATGCGCAAAAGCGCATTACTGGTAAGTGCTACACTGGAAGAGGTGGCGAAACATCTCAAACCAGGTATGACTACCCTGGATATTGATGCAATAGTGGAAAAATTCATTCTGGCTAACGGCGCAGTGCCCTCTTTCAAGAATTATAAAGGATTTCCCAAAAGCTGCTGCATTTCCGTGAATGCAGAGGTGGTACACGGTATTCCCAATGCTTATGTACTCCAGGACGGAGATATTGTAAGTGTGGACGTAGGTGTACTGCTGAATGGCTTTCATGGAGACAGCGCATACACATTTGCCATTGGCAATGTAAAGCCTGAAGTGCTGCAGCTGATGAAAACAACCAAGGCTGCTCTCTATAAAGGTATCGAGAAGGCAATAGCCGGCAACCGTATAGGAGATATTGCCTATGCTATCCAGGAACATACAGAGAAGCAATATGGATATGGTGTGGTACGTGAACTGGTAGGTCACGGACTGGGCCGTAACCTGCATGAAGACCCCCAGGTACCTAACTACGGTAAACGCGGTAGTGGTCCGATCATGAAAGAAGGTCTGGTTATAGCTATTGAACCTATGATCAACCTGGGTGTAAAAGACGTGGAATACATGGAAGACGGATGGACAGTTATTACCCGTGATGAAAAACCATCCGTGCATTATGAACACAATGTGGCTGTAATGAAAGGCAAAGCTGATATCTTATCCTCTTTTGCCGGCATAGAAAAGGCCGAGCAGGAAAATCCGGCATTAAACGCAAATTATTGATAATTAATAACTAAGAAGATTCGGCATTATCTGAAAAGGTTAATTATTCACGTTTATTTTATTAATTTTCTTTTTTCTTAAGATTTTGCTATCTTTGCAGTCCTAAAAATTTTTATGGCAAAACAGGCACTCATTAAGCAGGATGGAATTATACTTGAAGCCTTGTCTAACGCTATGTTCCGTGTTAAATTAGAGAACGGGCATGAGATTCTGGCAACCATTTCTGGAAAAATGAGAATGCACTATATCCGCATTCTGCCTGGTGATAAAGTGGGAGTGGAGATGAGTCCATACGATTTGAGCAGAGGCAGAATAATTTTCAGATATAAATAACAATACACAGACTTATAATTTTAACTTATGAGGGTAAGAGCTTCCATAAAAAAAAGAAGTGCAGATTGCAAGATCGTGCGCAGGAAGGGTAAACTGTTGGTGATCAACAAAAAGAATCCCCGTTTTAAACAACGTCAGGGATAATATTTCTTAATAACAGTAACTAGTAAATAAAATACAAATATGGCACGTATCGCCGGTATCGATCTTCCTAAAAATAAAAGAGGAGAAATTGGTCTGACCTATATCTTTGGTATTGGCCGTTCTACTGCTCAATATATTCTTGAAAAGTCCGGAATAGACTTCAACAAGAAAGTAAAAGACTGGAACGATGATGAGCAGGCTGCTATCCGTAACATCATCAATGGTGAGTTTAAGGTAGAAGGTCAGCTGCGTTCTGAAGTACAGATGAACATCAAACGTCTTCTGGACATCGCTTGTTATCGTGGTCTTCGCCACAGGAAGGGCTTACCGTTAAGAGGCCAGCGTACCCGTACCAATAGCCGTACCCGTAAAGGTAAACGTAAAACGGTTGCAGGTAAGAAGAAAGCGCCTAAGAAATAATCTTGATAATACAAATAACAAGTTCCGGTCTCCAGTAGTCGTGTATATGTATATGGCAGGAGGAATCTGGAACCTGGAACCTGGAATTTTTTATAATTATGGCAAAAGCACAAAATACAAAAGCAGCTGCTAGCAAAAAGAGAGTAGTTAAAGTTGATAACTACGGTGATGTACACATCTCTGCTAGTTTTAACAACATCATTATCAGCATTACCAACAAACAGGGTCAGGTTATCTCCTGGTCTACTGCTGGTAAAATGGGCTTCAAAGGTTCTAAAAAGAACACTCCATACGCAGCCCAGTTAGCTGCTTCCGATGCTGCAAAAACAGCAATCGATGCAGGTCTGAAAAGAGCAGATGTTTTTGTAAAAGGTCCTGGTGCTGGTCGTGAAAGTGCTATCCGCGCTATCGCTAACTCCGGTATCGAGGTGAACATGATCAAAGACGTTACGCCTTTACCTCACAACGGTTGTCGTCCTCCCAAGAAAAGAAGGGTGTAGGATCTACATATTAAGTGGAACTTCGAAAGTGGAAAGTCTGAAGGAATACTTCTACTTACTACTTTCGATTTTCCGCTTTAGAATTTTAATTTTAACAATGGGTATATGATCGGGTTTAAGATTTTTTAAAGAGCATATACCGGAACTAAAAAATCTAGTAAAAGAACATGGCAAGGTACACAGGACCAAAGACCAAGATCTCCAGGATTTTTGGAGAGCCCATTTTAGGAAATGGTAAGTATTTAGGAAAGAACAGCAACCCTCCGGGTCAGCATGGTGTAACCCGTAAGCGCAAACAGCTGGGTGAATACGCTCTGCAGCTGCGTGAGAAACAGAAGGCAAAATACACTTATGGTGTACTGGAACGCCAGTTTGCTAACCTGTTTGTTGAAGCTAACCGTCGTAAAGGTGTTACCGGTGAGGTATTGATCAAATTGCTGGAAGCACGTCTGGACAACACCGTATTCCGTCTGGGTATCGCTCCTTCCCGCCCTGCAGCCCGTCAGCTGGTATCTCACAAGCATATCACTGTTAACGGTCACGTAATGAACATCCCTTCTTATCAGCTGAAACCAGGTGATATCATCGGATTGAAAGGTAAAGCTGCAGAGAATACTGCTATTACAAGCAATATTCGCGGTAAAAATCCTAAATTCAGCTGGCTGGATTGGAATGAAAAAGAACAGAAAGGTACTTTCATTGCATATCCTGAGAGAGAAAGCGTTCCTGAGAACATTAAGGAGCAGCTGATTGTAGAATTGTACTCTAAATAATAATATGTCTTTAGCCGTTAGTCATGGGTCATTAGTTGCCGGTGTAATAACTTTACACAGGTTACTAATGGCCGCATGTTAATGGCTATGGACAGTTTTACATAAACAATTAAACTTAACATATCAATGGCAATTCTGAATTTCCAAAAGCCTGATAAGATCGTTTTGCAGAAGTCTACTGACTTTGAAGCACAATTCGAATTCCGGCCGTTAGAACCGGGTTATGGGGTGACCGTGGGTAACGCGCTTCGTCGTGTGTTGCTGTCGTCTCTTGAGGGTTATGCCATTGTGGGAATAAAAATAGAAGGTGCTGATCATGAGTTCGCTACACTGAAAGGAATCACCGAAGACGTTACTGAGATCATCCTGAACCTGAAACAGGTGCGTTTCAAACGTATTGTTGAGAATGAAGTGAACAATGAGAAGATTCAGATCTCCATCAAAGGAAAAACTGAATTCCGCGCTGATATGATCGAGAAAGCGACCAGCGCTTTCCAGATCATGAACCCTGAATTGCTGATCTGTACGCTGGATCCTTCTGCAAAGCTGGATATTGAACTGACTATCGGTAAAGGCCGTGGTTATGTTCCCGCTGAAGAGAATAAACCTAAAGATGCCGTTTTCGGTTATATCGCTATAGACTCTATCTTCACCCCGATCAAAAATGTGAAGTATAGCATCGAAAACACCCGTGTGGAACAAAAGACCGACTACGAGAAACTGATCATGGAAGTGATCACTGACGGTACTATCCATCCGGAAGAAGCTGTTAAACAGGCATCCCGCATCCTGATACAACACCTGATGATCATCACCGATGAAAACATCAGTTTCGATACAAAAGACACGGAGAAAGAAGATGTTGTGGACGAACAGACACTGCAGCTGCGTAAGATACTGAAAACGCCACTGGAAGATCTGGACCTCAGCGTTCGTGCTTTCAACTGTCTGAAAGCTGCCAAGATCAACTCCCTGAGCGAATTGGTTCAGTACGAACAGGAAGAGCTGATGAAGTTCAGGAACTTCGGTCAGAAATCCCTGAGCGAGATCGAGCAGGTGTTAAACGAAAGAGGTTTACACTTCGGTATGGACCTTTCAAAACTGAAATTGGACGAAGAATAGTCTTCGCTATTCATTTATAACATAAGTACTCTGTAATTCCTGACACGGTACAGAGGAATCAAAAACAAAACGTCATGCGTCACGGAGTAAAATTAAACCACCTCGGCAGAACTGCTGCCCACCGTAAAAGCCTGCTGTCTAACCTGGCAATAGAGCTGATCAAACACAAACGTATCACTACTACACTGGCTAAAGCCAAGTCACTGCGTGTTTACGTTGAGCCTTTGCTGACAAGAGCAAAGAGCGACTCTACTCACAACCGTAGGATCGTGTTCAGCTACCTGCAGGAGAAAGAAGCTATCAAGGAACTGTTCGGTGCTATCAGCGAGAAGATCGCTAACCGTCCCGGTGGTTATACCCGTATCATTAAATTGGGCAAACGTGTTGGTGACAACGCGGAAACTGCCCTGATTGAACTGGTAGACTTTAACGAGATCTATGGTGGTAAAGTTGAAGAAAAAGCAGTTCCTGCCAAGAAAACCCGTCGCGCTGGTGGTAGCAAAAAGAAAGCTGAAGGCGAAGCGGAAGCATCAACTGAAGAAAAAGCAGCTGAATAGTCATTTAGCGTTGCTTCAATTCATAAAAGGTCCCGGAGTTCACCCTCCGGGATTTTTTTTGTCCTTATTTGAATGGTAACCAACTGAAGACCTTGGCGGAGCAGGTTTTGGCGTCTTAAAACATTGAATTAATTATAATTTTTTGTAATATCGTGTCCGATACCTATTACCTAATCACCCTATCTATGCTATACCTGAAGTGTAAAGGCTGTGGACACCATAACGAATTGAAATCCGAGTTCCTCACCTTTTGCGAACAATGTGGCAAAAAACTGCCAAGCAACTATGCCGAATGGAAGCGTAAGCATCCCGAAGGCGATTTCGAGACCTTTCAACGTGCTGTAGGCATCGTTCCTAAAAGATCAAGATCCGTGTCTGTAAGGAAATTATCTGAGAGTTACCTGGCATGGGCCGGCCGTCGGGGCGTGATCATCACACTGATACTGGCGGTGGGCCTTGTAGCTGTAGCCGGTGGTTACCTCGGCAAACGGGTGGTCTTTAATATGATATTCCCGAAGATCAACAAAGCATGGTTATACTCTTCCTGGGAGACAGCGGTAATTGGTCGCCAGGCCCTGGCAATCAGCACCCCTATGCATCTGGGGGTGAACGATAAGCCTCTTCCTGCCGACATCGCTCCACTGGTAGAATATGCCAAAAGTTACCGTAACAGGGTAGAGGAGGGGATGCAGGTAGAAGTGAATATGTACAGCTTCCGTCCTAATATTGCGAATGACCTGGAGGTGGCAGGAAAGGATGCTGCAACGGAAATGAATAATACAGAGGAGATCTCAGATCTGAACTATAAATCCAGTCCGCTGGTGCAGAGTGGTATGAATGCCCTTCTGCAGGAAGGGAGCTTTGTATATAAAGGAGGGATCAACCTGGCATTCTGCAACCTGTTACTGGTTAACGGACAGCACCGCTGGCAGGTAAGCATCCGCTATCGTCAGGATGATCCGACTGCTGCGGCTACTGCCCAACGTATTATAAAATCGATACATGTTAAGTGATTGAATGTTAAAGATTGACAATTAACAGAGGTATTTATTAATTGTTATCTTTTTATTCAATAACTTTGCACGATTTTTTAAAACGAAAAAATAAGCATGCCTCAGACTAGATCAATCCAGCCAGCCATACTGTTGTTAGACGACGGTACGGTGTATCAGGGAAAAGCTTTTGGTAAAATTGGCACCGCAGCCGGTGAATTGTGCTTTAATACAGGGATGACAGGATACCAGGAAGTATTTACTGATCCCTCTTATAAAGGACAGGTGTTGATCATGAACAATTGCTATATCGGCAATTATGGTGTGAAAAAAGAAGATGTTGAAAGTGATAGTGTAAAGATCAGCGGGCTGATATGTAAGAATATTGCCTACAACTATTCACGCCAGATGGCGGATGGTTCTGTAGAGCAGTTCCTGAAAGACAACAACCTGGTAGCTATCTATGATGTGGATACCCGCGCGCTGGTAGCGCATATTCGCAGCAAAGGAGCGATGAACTGCATCATTTCTTCTGAGATACTGGATGTTGATCAGCTGAAAGCGGAGCTGGCCAAAGTACCTTCTATGGAGGGCCTGGCGCTTTGTGCTGAAGTATCTACCAAAGAGCCTTATAACGTTGGCGATCCTGCGGCTGAGATACGTATTGCTGTGATGGACAATGGCGTAAAAAGGAATATGCTGAAATGTCTGTCTGAAAAAGGGGCTTATCTGCAGGTATTCCCGACAGATACTGCCTTTGAGGAATGTGAAAAGTTCAAACCGCATGCTTACTTCATTTCAAACGGCCCCGGCGACCCGGCTCCTTTGAAATATGCTGTGGATACAGTGAAGAAGATCCTGGCTGCTAACAAGCCTATGTTTGGTATCTGTCTTGGTCATCAGCTGCTGGCGCTTGCTAATGATATTCCTACTTATAAAATGCACCATGGTCATCGGGGACTGAACCATCCGGTAAAGAACCTGGCAACCGGCCGTTGTGAGATCACTACCCAGAATCATGGTTTTGCGGTAGATCCTAAAGCGGTAGCGGCCAGTCAGACTGTGGAGATCACGCATGTAAACCTGAATGATTCATCAATAGAAGGTATCCGTATCAAGAATAAGCCTGCTTTTTCTGTGCAATACCATCCTGAATCGACTCCGGGACCATATGACAGCCGTTACCTGTTTGACGACTTTTTCAATATGATCAAAGCGAACATGTAAAACAGCCAAAAGCTGAATAAAACATAAGGCGGCCTGGACTCCAGGCCGCCTTTTTATTTATGGTTATTAATTGATGTTATTCTAAGTGTTTGGTAATCAGTTGTGTTGCTGAGATATGGGCAAAAAAATACGGCTCCGTGATCGGAGCCGTTTGCCTTTATAAATTCCACGTTATGAAAAACTGATACAAAAATACGGTATTTTGCTAAAACGTTTTAGTTTCTTTCCAACTTTTTTACAGAATTCTGATAAAATCATACTTCTGTGTTATATGGCTAAGTTCCGAACTAAAAAACGTCTGGAAAAATTCTGTAGGTTAAATTTATGCTAAACAAGTGCATTCATTCCTCAGTGCTGTTTTTTCTTACTTGTTTGCTTGCCTTTCGCACTTCAAATATACGAACAAAAATCAAGGAAAAAAGAAAATCTATGTGAAAAATGATGTTTTTACTTGGAAAAGTTAACATAGAATTTTTAATAATGTATTTTTTGAAGCTTTTTGGGCAAAAAATATGATAGGGAACAAGAATCGCATTATATATAACTATTTATAATGCGATTCTCAGTATTAATTTATGTGACTTGCTACTTCTTTAAGTATGGCTGTTTTGCCTGGGTATGATTCCAGTGCTTTGGAAAGACAGATCATTGCATTCCTGATATCTTCCTTATTCAGTACGTAAGCCAGGCGGACTTCGTTCTTACCTAATCCCGGAGTTGCATAGAATCCGGTTGCAGGAGCCAGCATTACTGTCTGCTGTTCATAGGAGAAGGATTCCAGCAGCCATTGGCAGAATTTATCTGCATCATCGATAGGCAGTCTTGCGATGGCATAAAATGCTCCGCCCGGATTTGGGCAAAATACTCCTGGTATATCGTTCAGCATGGATACCAGTACATCCCGGCGCTCCAGGTATTCAGCTTTTATTTCATCAAAATAATCTGCCGGCAGATCTACAGCTGCTTCACCCGCGATCTGTGCAAAGGAGGGGGGGCTCAGTCTTGCCTGTGCAAACTTCATTACGGCATCCAGCACTGCCTGGTTTTTGGTGACCAGTGCTCCTATACGTCCGCCGCAGGCGCTGTACCGTTTGGAAATTGTATCCATCAGGATCACATTGTTTTCCAGTCCATCCAGGTTCATAGCAGAAAAATGCTCGCCTGTATAACAAAACTCCCTGTAGGCTTCATCAGAGAACAGGTAAAGGTTATGGCGCAGGCATAATTGTTTCAGCACTTCCAGTTCTTCCCTGCTGTATAAATAGCCTGTAGGATTATTAGGATTACAGATCATGATGGCCTTTGTACGAGGGGTAATGGCTTTCTCAAAGTCTTCCATGGCCGGGAGGGCAAATCCGGTTTCGATGCTGGCGGTAATGGTGCGCACTGCTATACCGGCTTCCACTGCAAAACCATTGTAGTTGGCATAGAATGGTTCTGGTACCAGTACTTCATCCCCTGCATCCAGGCAGGCCATAAATGCAAAAAGAATAGCTTCTGAGCCACCGGTGGTAACAATGATCTGTTGGTGGTTTAGTTTGATCCCGAAACGTTCGTAATAGGTAACCAGTTTTCTGCGATAGCTTTCATTGCCTGCGCTGTGACTGTACTCAAGGATCTTAAAATCGGAATGACGTACTGCATCCAGTACCGGTTTTGGTGTTTCAATATCTGGTTGGCCGATATTGAGGTGATAAACTTTGGTCCCGTTCTTTTTTGCCGATTCTGCGAATGGAACCAGTTTCCTGATGGGAGACGGCGGCATTTGCTCACCTCTCTTGCTGATACTGGGCATAAATTGTTTTGATTTTTACGAATACAAAGGTAGTGGATAATGCGCTGATCTATAGGTATATTCCGTGGAAGCAAGGGGCAAAAGAAAAGCCTTACAGCTATACTGTAAGGCTTATATCACAACTATACGGTGAAGTATAGTATGTGTAATGACTTAATTTTCAACAGTTCCTGTTAAGTGCAGTTCCTTGTCCTGATCAACGCCTTTCAGCCTTACCCAAATAGTTTTGTTTTGCTGTCCAAGACTGTTAGCACTATAGCCTGCAGTTATCTTACCTTTTTTACCAGGCAGGATAGGTTCTTTGGTCCAGGTAGGAGTAGTGCAACCGCAGCTGGCGCGAGCAGTTTCAATCAGTACAGGTTCTTTGGTTGTATTGGTGAATTCAAAATCAACTGAAACTGGTTTATTCAGTTTGGTTTTGCCAAAATCAATAGTTTCCTGCTTGAACTTAACTTTCGCATCAACAGGGTTGCTGGTCTGAGCCCAAAGAGCAGTGGTTAACAGCATGCTCGCAAATAGGGATAAGATAAACTTTTTCATGTATAATCTGGTTTTAAACGATTGGTTAAAAAAATAGATCATCGTTTGTAAGTAACAAATTTACAGCCAAAAATAATCCATCCTCAGAGAATTTATTAAAATCTTATTAAAAAAATTCAAATTATCTTACACATTACATTTTCAGACATTTCGCAACTGTATAATTAACCTTACTTTTGTACTTTAACAAAGAGGCATGATAGAAAACAATGAACTGACTATGAATATGGAAAGCCGGTTGTCATTCGATGAATTTCGGAAAGAAGTACTGAATGATTACCGCCTGGCTTGCGAAAGCAGGGAAGTTAGTCTGCTGGCCCGTAAGGAAGTGCTTACAGGTAAGGCCAAGTTCGGCATTTTCGGCGACGGAAAGGAAGTGGCGCAGATCGCCATGGCCAAGTATTTCCAACCAGGAGACTTTCGTTCGGGTTACTACCGTGACCAGACCTTCGCTTTTGCCAGTGGAATTGCTACTCCTGAACAATTCTTTTCTCAGATGTATGCCGATCCGGACCAGGAAAATGATCCTTTTTCGGGGGGACGCCAGATGAACTCTCACTTTGCCACTCCAAATATTGGCAAGGATGGTAACTGGCTGGACCTGACAAAAATTAAGAACACTGCTACAGATATGTCGCCCACCGCAGCGCAGATGCCGCGTGCACTGGGCCTTGCATTTGCATCGAAATTATTCCGCGAAGTAGATGTGCTGCAATCTTTCTCTCACCTTTCCCATAATGGTAACGAAGTATGCTTTGCTACTATCGGAGACGCCTCTACATCTGAAGGGCATTTCTGGGAAACAATGAATGCTGCCGGCGTATTACAGGTACCATTAGCAGTGTTTGTATGGGATGATGGATACGGCATCTCTGTACCCCGTAAATATCAGACCACAAAAGATTCCATCAGTGCTGCGCTGGAAGGCTTCCGTAAAACGGAAGATTCCAACGGCTTTGATATCTATAATGTGAAAGGATGGGATTATGCAGGGATGTGTGAAGTGTTTGAGGCTGGTATCCGTAAAATCAGGGAAACTCATATTCCTGCCCTCTTCCATGTAGAGGAGATGACCCAGCCGCAGGGGCACTCTACCAGCGGCTCTCACGAAAGATATAAGAGTAAGGAGCGCCTGACGTGGGAAAAAGAGTTTGACTGCAACAACCAGATGAAGCAGTGGCTACTGCAGAATGCCCTGGCAGACGAAGCCACGTTGCTGGCTATTGAAACTGCTGCAAGGACCGTAGCGCAGGAAGCACGTAAAAATGCCTGGGAGAAATATATCACTCCTATCCGCCAGCAGGTGCAGACCATGCTGACTTACGGACAGGGAGTAGCTGCTTTGCCGGATGCAAATAAAGAACTGGTAAAGAACCTGCTGCAGGAACTACAATCAAACAGGGAACCGCTGAGAAGGGATATACTGAGAACTGCGGCCAATATACTTCTCCATCATAAAAAAATAAAGGCTCCTGCTGTAGATGCGCTGAAGCGTTATTACGACGGGCTGCTGGAAAAAGAAAAAGAGAATTATAATTCCCTGTTGTATGCTGAAGGGGCTAACTCCGTTCATAGCGTACCGGTAGTGCCTGCCGTTTATAACGACGAGAGCATCACTTTAAACGGCTATGAAATACTGAACAGGTATTTTGATCAGCTGATAGGAAGTAATCCTAAAGTGTTTGCTTTTGGTGAAGATGTAGGCAAGATCGGAGATGTAAACCAGGGATTTGCCGGTTTACAGCAGAAGCATGGTAAGCAACGCATATTTGATACCGGTATCCGGGAGCTGACCATTATGGGGCAGGGGATAGGTATGGCGCTGAGAGGGCTGCGTCCAATTGCTGAGATACAGTACCTCGATTATCTCATTTATGGCCTTCAGCCTTTGAGTGATGATGTGGCATGTTTGCAGTACCGTACAAAAGGTATACAGTATTGTCCTGTTATAGTGCGTACAAGAGGGCATCGGCTGGAGGGGATCTGGCACTCAGGTTCTCCGATGACCATGATCCTGGGTACCCTGAGAGGCATGAACGTATGTGTGCCAAGGAATATGGTACAGGCAGCAGGTATGTATAACACCCTGCTTGCAGCCAATGAACCGGCATTGATGATAGAGTCACTGAACGGTTATCGCCTGAAGGAAAGATTGCCTCAGAACCTGAGCAGTTTCACCGTACCATTGGGTATTCCGGAAGTATTGCATGAAGGAACGGACATTACTGTTGTTTCTTACGGATCTACTCTCCGTATCATAGAGGAGGCCATGGGTACCCTGGAGCAGCTGGGCATTTCTGTAGAACTGATAGATGTGCAGACATTGCTGCCTTTCGATATTGGGCACAAGATCATAGAATCACTGAAGAAAACAAACAGGATACTTTTTGTGGACGAAGACGTTCCCGGTGGAGCTACTGCGTACATGTACCAGCAGGTAATGGAGCAGCAGGGTGGTTATCGCTGGCTGGACGTAGCTCCGCGTACCCTGAGCGCTCAGGCGCACCGTCCTGCTTACGGTTCAGACGGAGATTACTTCTCTAAACCGAATGTGGAAGATGTAGTGAGAATAATAACGGAAATGATTGAAGAATAAAAGGAACGCAAGGCATAAGCCTTGCGTTTCACTTTTGTATAGTTGTAGGTCTAGTAGATTTGGCAAACAGTACTGGTGCAAATATTAGAAAATAGTTTTATAATATCCAGTCTGGAAGAAGAAATTGACGATAAATTCATAAGGAGCACTAATTTTATTTCCCCCTTTTCATTTTTGCCCCAAAAGAAATTTAAGTTAAACTCCATCGTTACCTTTAATTTACGGGTGAGAATTAATATCTTAGACATGCTTATTTTCTGTAGGGTCTGGAATGAACGAAATGAATGATAAAATGTAAGTAGTACGTCTTATATTTAGTAAGAATAAAGCTAAATTGGATAAACATTTAGCACCACGTTAGAGTTAATATATAGTAAAAACGGCTGTTTTAATGCAAAGTCAGGTTTGTATGGAAGCAGTTTTCTAAATTAACCATCAACCCAAATCCATTTATGAAAGCAGGAGTTCTTTTAGTAGAAGATGATCATTTCTTTGCCAAAGTCATAAAAAACCACCTGGAGAAAGCGGGCTACTCTGTTATGCATTGCGCCAATGGGGAAGAGGGATGGACAGCCTTCCAGGAAAGGCCGTTCGATATCTGCCTGCTGGATGTGGTAATGCCGGGAATGGATGGTTTTACGCTGGCCAGGGAGATCAGGGAAAAAAATGAGAATATTCCCATCATCTTCACTTCCTCAAGATATATGGAGCAGGATAAGCTGAACGGCTTTGAATGCGGAGGCGATGACTACCTGGTCAAACCTTTCAATATGGAAGAACTCCTTTGCAGAATGGATGTTTTCATGAAAAGAAGCCGTCTTCTGCAGAATGACAGGCAGATCGTATTCCGTCTGGGTACGCTTATCTTTAACTATAGTGAATTTAAGATCTATCATCAGCCTACGGGTACCAATATAAACCTTCCACCCAAAGAAGCAGAGCTGCTTAAATATCTTTGTGATAATCCAAATAAGCGATTGAAGCGGGAAGTGATCCTGCTGAGTGTATGGGGCAATGATGATTTCTTCACCGGCAGAAGTATGGATGTATACCTGACGCGCATCCGCAAACACTTCAGGCTGGATAATACCGTGAAGCTGGAAACAATTCATGGCAAAGGCTTGCGTCTTACAATAGAAAGCGAAGTATGCAGGGTACTATAACCTGTTAAGATATATTGAATGGGTAAAAAAAATCCGCCTTGTTTATCAAGGCGGATTTTTTTTACCCATACGGGCAGATATTATCTCAGGTTATGAAACACCTGTTGTACGTCATCATCCTGTTCCAGGCGGTCAATCAGTTGCAGCACCTCTTTAGCCTGTTCTTCATTCAGTTCTACTGTGGTAGTAGGAATACGCTGTAATTCAGCACTGATGGGAGTGATATTCCTTTCTTCCAGGGCTTTGGCCATATTGCCGAATTCAGTGAAAGCGGTGCGGAGGATGATATTTCCTTCGCTGTCTTCACCTATTTCTTCCAGTCCGGCATCTATGAGTTCCAGCTCCAGTTCTTCCAGGTTCTGGCCTTCACTTTTTATTTTAAATACACCCATCCGGTTGAAGATAAAACCTACGGAACCGCTGGTACCCAGGCTGCCTCCTTCTTTATTGAAATGCATACGTACGTTGGCTACGGTACGGGTAGTATTGTCTGTGGCTGTCTCTACCATTACGGCAACACCATGAGGAGCGTATCCTTCGTAGGTAACTTCCTCATAATCAGTTTTATCTTTACCCATTGCCCTTTTGATGGCCGCTTCCACACGGTCTTTAGGCATGTTCACACCTTTGGCGTTGGCGAAACATCTGCGCAAAGCGGGGTTATTATCAGGATCAGGGCCTCCCTGTTTCACAGCTATCGCAATTTCTTTTCCTATCCTGGTAAATTGTTTGGCCATTCTGTCCCAGCGGGCAAACATGGTGGCCTTTCTTACTTCAAATATCCTTCCCATAGTGGGTTTATAATTATGTTATTAAGAAATTCGAGACGCAAAAATAGTCACTTTATGGTAATTATAGTGCCGCCTCTCAAACAACAAGGCCGGAAAATCACTTTCCGGCCTTGTTGTTCTATTTTAAAAGGTCTTGCTTACAGTTTCCTTGCTTTACTGTGTTTAACACTGTATCCGAAATAGATAATAAAGCCAATTATCAGCCAGACGATCAGTCGTGCCCAGTTTTCAATACCAAGGCTGACAATCATAGTGATGCAGAATAAAGCACCCAGGATAGGTACAACGGGTACCCATGGTGTTTTGAATGCGCGTTGCAGCTCAGGATTTGTTTTCCTCATCACTATTACACCAAGACATACCAGCACAAAGGCAAACAGGGTACCGATACTGGTCATATCGCCTACTACGCTGTCAGGGATGAATGCAGCGAAGATGGATACAAATCCAAAGAACAGCATCTGAGATCTGTATGGAGTGCGGAATTTAGGATGCAGGTTAGAGAAGACCTTAGGTACCAGTCCGTCGTTAGACATAGAATAGAATACCCTTGTCTGGCCCAGCAGCATCACCAGGATAACGGAGGAGAAACCGGCCAGGATAGCCACTGTTACAAAGGTAGACAGCCAGCTGTAACCGTGCATGTAAGTATCAATAGCATAGGCTACGGAAGCTTCACCACCTTGTCTGAGGAAGTCTTTATAAGGAGCTATACCTGTCAGTACATAAGAGAAGAGGATATATAATATGGTACAGATAGCCAGGGATACCAGGATGCCTATAGGCATATTCTTTTTAGGATTTTTGGTTTCCTGTGCTGCTGTAGATACGGCATCGAACCCGATAAATGCAAAGAACACCACACCGGCGCCTCTGAGCACCCCGGGTATACCGTGGAACCAGAAGTCAGCGTAATTTATGACCTTACCATTGTGCATGGTAACAGAACCGGCGTCGGCAGGGATGGTGAAAGGTGTGTGGTTAGCCGGGTTGATGAACTGCCAGCCCAGCAGGATGAGCAGGATCACGATGGATACTTTGGTGATCACAATGATGTTGTTCACTATAGCAGAGCCTTCGATACCGCGGATCAGCAGGATGGTGAGCAGTAGTAATATAAATACAGCAGGCAGGTTCATGATACCGTGTACGCCAGCATCGGAAGTTTCAAACGGGCTGTGGGACCATTCATAGGGAATGGTAAATCCCAATGCTTTTTCAAGGAGCTTGTTCAGGTACTGTGACCAGCCAATAGCTACGGTAGCGGCGCCAAGTGCATATTCCAGTACCAGGTCCCATCCAATGATCCAGGCAATAAATTCACCCATAGTAGCATAAGAATAAGTATAGGCGCTACCGGCAATGGGGATCATTGAGGCAAACTCGGCATAACAAAGACCAGCCAGCGCACAACCAATGGCTGCTATTATGAAAGATATAGTAACTGCAGGACCGGCATGTTGTCCGGCGGCTGCGGCAGTTCTTACAAAAAGCCCTGCGCCGATAATAGCGCCTATGCCCAAAGCAATAAGTGACCCTGCCCCGAGGGTACGTTTAAGTCCTTTTTCAGATTCAGAAGCTTCAGATAATAACAGGGAGAGTGGCTTTTTTACAAAAAGTTTGCCCATACTGATGAGATATTGTGGTTGACGTTTTAGTGGTTTAGTTTGTTGTTTCGTTTTATTACAGATCGCCAAATATAATGTATCAAAAAGGAAAACCTGTGTTTTATTTTACGAATGCACTCAAAACTTTACAGCAGTAACCTTATTTTTGGGGAATTTTAGCACCTAAATCAAATCTTAACCGTTTTTTGCATGAAGAGTTCCAACCGGCTTACTATATTCATTGCCCTTGCCATGATACTGGGAATATTTACAGGATATTTTGTGAACATCAGCTATTCAGGCAATGCCGGTGGAGAAGCTACTATTAAGAAATTCGCAGATAATATTTCTATACTGACCGATATTTTTCTCAGGCTTGTAAAGATGATCATTGCTCCGCTGGTATTCTCAACATTGGTTGTGGGCGTGGCTAAACTGGGAGATATTAAGGCTGTAGGCCGTATAGGCGGTAAAACCATGTTATGGTTTGTTTCGGCTACTTTCATTTCCCTTTTCCTGGGTATGATCCTGGTAAATTTATTGAAACCAGGGCTTTCCCTGAAACTGCCTATACCTGATTCTCATGCAAGCAGTGGGGTAGAGGCCGCAAGTATGACTCTGAAAGGATTCTTCCAGCACGTATTCCCTGATAGTGTGATCAATGCAATGGCACATAATGAAATATTACAGATCGTAGTGTTTTCGTTGTTCTTTGGAGTAGCTACTGCGGCTGTTGGTGAGATAGGCGTGCCGGTGATCAAATTCATGGACAGTGTAGCGCATATCATGCTGAAAGTGACAGCGTATGTAATGAACTTTGCACCTTTTGCAGTATTTGGCGCTATGGCGGCCATCATTGCCCAGAAAGGCCCGGGCATCCTGATCACTTATGGTAAATTTATCGGACAGTTCTATATAGGTCTTGCTTCCTTGTGGATTGTGCTGGTGCTGGCAGGCTTCCTGGTTATAGGGAAGCGCATACTTTTCCTGCTGGGATTAGTAAAAGATCCGTTGTTACTGGCGTTCAGTACAGCAAGTAGTGAAGCGGCTTATCCACGTACAATGGAAGCACTTGAAAAGTTTGGTTGTGACAACCGTATTGTTAGCTTTGTATTGCCCCTGGGTTATTCATTTAATCTTGACGGGTCTATGATGTATATGACCTTTGCCAGTCTTTTCATTGCCCAGGCATATGGTATGCATCTGGGTTTTGAGCAGCAGATCTCTATGCTGCTGGTACTGATGATCACCAGTAAGGGGATTGCCGGTGTGCCAAGGGCATCCCTCGTGGTTATTGCCGGTACGCTTTCTATGTTCCACATACCTGAAGCGGGGTTATTATTGCTGCTTGGAGTAGACCATCTGCTGGATATGGGCCGTTCCGCTACGAATGTGATCGGCAATACTATGGCTACTGCTGTCGTTTCAAAATGGGAGAATGCCCTGGTTGAAACGCCTCAGCCATTGGTAAAAGAACTATAACATATCTATAACAGTTTTATTGTTATTTTGCCCGGTATCCGGTGTATGCGGCTATACTGCACGTTAGGCAACTTATATTTAGTCCTGGTTTTGAGTTTATAAAAAATATATGGATCAGTTAATTGAGTTATTCAAGCATCTTATCAACCCCGAATGGATCATAGAACATGGTGGGCTTTATTTGTTACTGCTTATTATTTTTGCAGAAACCGGTCTCTTCGTGGGTTTTTTCCTGCCGGGCGATTCCCTGCTTTTCGTAGCCGGCATATATGGCGGCCTGCTTAGCGAGCATTTTTATAATGTGCCTTTTGGAGTGATCATGTTTATGATATCTATTGCAGGGGTGCTGGGAAATTTTGTGGGTTTCTGGTTTGGCCGTAAGTCCGGACCTTTATTATTCAGCCGGAAAGATACTTTCTTCTTTAAAAAGAAATACCTGTACCAGGCAAAGGAATTCTATGAAAAACATGGTGGCGGGGCTATCTTCCTGGCACGTTTCCTTCCTATCATACGTACTTTTGCACCGATAGTGGCTGGTATAGTGCAGATGGAAAGGAAAAAATTCAGCTTCTATAATATTATAAGCTCTTTTACATGGGTGTTTTCCATGATGCTGGCGGGCCACTATCTTGATAAGGCTTTCCCTTCCCTTAAAGAACACCTGGAACTTATTGTCATAATATTGATACTTATTACCACTTTACCAGTTATCTTTAAACTATTCTTCGGTAAAGCGAAAACGCCGCATCCGGATGTAAATGAATAAAACTATCTGATCCCGTTATGCATTCCAGCCGTTCCTCATCCATCTTCAATGTAGCCGTACTGGTGGCTTCATTGGGTTATTTCGTTGATATCTATGATCTTTTGTTATTTACGATTGTCCGGGTACCCAGTCTGAAGGACCTGGGTGTTTCTGATACAGAGATAGACCTGGGGGTTGGTCCCCTGCTTATCAGCGTGCAGATGATAGGTCTGTTACTGGGAGGTATTTTCTGGGGTATTATCGGAGATAAGAAAGGGCGTTTAAAAGTTTTGTTCGGCTCTATCTTATTATATTCTGTTGCCAACATTGCGAATGGATTTGTGAATGGCACTACCGGTTACCTGTTCTGGCGTTTTGTGGCCGGGCTTGGACTGGCGGGTGAGCTGGGGGCTGGTATTACATTGGTGGCTGAGATACTGCCAAAGGAAAAAAGAGGTTATGGTACCATGATAGTGGCTACAGTAGGAGTTTCCGGTGCAGTGGCTGCCAACCTGGTAGCTAAACTGGTGCCGGACTGGAGATATTGTTATTTTATTGGCGGTGGATTGGGATTGTTATTGCTCTTTTTACGTGTCAGCGTGATGGAGTCTCATA
Source organism: Chitinophaga tropicalis (assembly GCF_009758205.1). Classification (GTDB taxonomy): domain Bacteria; phylum Bacteroidota; class Bacteroidia; order Chitinophagales; family Chitinophagaceae; genus Chitinophaga; species Chitinophaga tropicalis. The sequence goes on along the minus strand of NZ_WRXN01000011.1, from coordinate 73,062 downwards.
TGTTCAACAATACGGTGGGGAACAATCCTGTAAGCAGGGGAAACTTCCTGGCCCTTTTTTCAGACAGGCAACGGTTCTTCAAATACCTGAAATGTACGTTGCTGGGTACGCCTACCTGGTTTGTAGTTGGTGTACTGGTAGCATTCTCCAATAAATTTGCCCATGAGATGGGAGTGAAAGCACCTATTGCTCCCGGTGATTCTATTGCTTTCTGTTATGCGGGCCTTGTGCTGGGTGATTTTGCCAGTGGGCTGATCAGCCAGTTATTAAAAAGCCGGCGTAAGGTGATGATGTTGTTTCTTGTACTGACAGGTATCTGTTCGTTCATTTACCTGAATATGTATGGTGCAGAGAAATGGGTATTCTATGTAGTTTGTTTCATTCTTGGATTCAGTGTAGGGTTCTGGGCAATATTTGTAACGATAGCGGCGGAGAGTTTTGGAACTAACCTGCGGGCTACGGTGGCTATTACGGTGCCGAACTTTGCCCGTGGCATGCTGCCATTGATTACATGGCTGTTCCTCTGGCTCAATAACTATATTACTTATCTGCAAAGCGGGGCTGTGATGGCGGCGGTTTGTATTGTTGTTGCCATGATAGCAACATATACTATAGAGGAGACTTTCGGGAAGGACCTGGATTACACAGAGCCTGTTTAAATAAAAAAAAAAATCCGGAGTTGCTGAGTATCAATACTCAGTAGCTCCCGGAACGTATTTTAATAACGCGTCAGTATTTTATCGAGCAGTACGTTCAGCTGCGCAGCTTCTTCTTCTGTAAGGGATAATTTCAGTGAATCTTCCAGCCTGGGAAGATCTACATCCATTTCTTCCAGCAGTGCAAGACCTTTATTGGTAATCTTCACATCTACGGCACGGCGGTCTAGCTCGCTGCTTTTTCTTTCAACCAGTCCTGCTTTACGTAATCTTTCCACCAGGCGGGAAACATCGCTCATCCTGTCCAGCATTCTTTCTTTTAAAGTATTGATATTGGCTCCTTTAGGATGTTGTCCGCGTAAGATCCGGAGTATATTATACTGTTGCATTGTGATGTCAAACTTCTTGAAAAACTGCTGATGACGTGAAACGATCCAGTTTCCAACAAAGATCAGACCGATGAGCCCTTTGTTATACTCACTTGTGAAGTGCTTCTGCGAGATCAGTTTTTCGATGTTTGACATAAGAGAGAATATATCCTGGTTGAAAATACAAATAATCAGTTATGTAATTGGCAAACAAAACTACAGGATTTGTATAAGCGTGTTGAAACGAATGTAACAAATCTTTTCAGGACAAGAAAGGATTTATTCTTGTATAAGTGTGACTGGACGGGGCAAAACGGGCCTGCCCGTTTTTGAGAAGGCATAAAAAAGGCTGACTAACAAAAGTATCATTTTTGTTTATTAGTCAGCCTTTTATGTTAGATATACAAGGGTTACGCCACAACCTTCATGTTGTCTAAGACATTCATAACTTCTTTAACGTGGGTAGCAGATGTATTGAGTAGTTCCTGCTCACTTTCATTGAGCTGTAATTCTATGATCTTTTCTATACCGTTCTTTCCCAGTATAACGGGAACGCCGAGGTATATATCTTTCTGTCCGTACTCGCCTGTGAGCCATGCGCAGCAGGGGAAGATCCGTTTTTCATCTTTGAGGATGGCTTCTGTCATCTGTGCAGCGGCAGCGCCGGGGGCGTACCATGCGGAAGTTCCGAGGAGGTTCACGATTTCGCCACCGCCAACTTTTGTACGCTGGATAATAGCTTCCAGTTTATCGGCGGCTACGAGCTCTGTAACGGGGATACCGCCAACGGTTGTATAACGGGGTAGAGGTACCATTGTATCTCCATGGCCACCCAGGAGTATTGCCTGTATATCTTTGGGAGAGCAGCCTATTTCATCTGCCAGGAAAGCGCGGTAGCGGGCTGTGTCCAGGATACCTGCCATGCCGAATACTTTGCTGCTGTCTTTCTGTGCTGTCAGGAATGCACAGTAGGTCATCACGTCCAATGGATTGCTGACTACAATTATTATAGCATCGGGCGAGTGCCTGGTGATATTTTCCGTCACAGACTTCACAATGTTGGCATTGGTTGAGATGAGATCGTCCCTGCTCATGCCTGGTTTCCTGGGCAGACCGGAGGTAATCACCACTACATCGCTGTTGGCGGTTTTTTCATAATCATTCGTGACACCGATAACCCGGGTGCTGTAATAATCGATAGGGGCTTGCTGCCACGTATCCAACGCCTTACCTTCTGCCGTACCTTCTTTAATATCCAACAACACCACTTCCTGCAAAAAATCTCTGTGGGCCAGTACATTAGCGCAGGTTGCGCCTACATTACCAGCTCCTACAACAGTAACTTTCATCGTTTGTATAAAATTTAAAGGTGAAGAATATGAGGATAAACAAATGTAAGTAATCGTCGCTGAAACGGGTCTGCGTTGGATCAGTTGAGATATGTTTCCAGATCCTCCAGTTTCACGGTGCCTTCGAACCCTTTAACCAGCTGTTGTTTTTTATTATAAACGAACAGGCCCGGGAAGTAATGCAGGTTATAGAAATACATGATCTGCCGGGTAGGTTCGCTTGCCATGATAATGTTCGGGTAGTCCCTGATCTTATATTCATTATAATATGATACCATTTGCTCCGGTTTGAACGGAGTAACCATCAGTATCTGTGTCTTTTTGAATTTGTCTATGTTTTTCAGTACTTCCGTGGTCAGCTGTTTGCAATGATCGCAATCTACACTGAAAATGAATACCAGGGTCTTTATATTCTTTCTAAGGTCTTTCTTGGTTATTATATGACCGTCGGGAAGCGTCAGCGGGAAAGCCGGGATAATAGGGTACTGAAGATAGGGGGCTTTATCCTGCGCCGGTTTGGCAGCGTTGTTAAACTGGGCTTTCAGCAGGACCGGGAGGCAGCAAAGACATAAAAAAATCAGGTAACGCTTCATAATAACTCTCTTTTTGTAAAGTGCTAAAGGTATCGAATTTTGTAATAGTCTATGGACCTGCGCAGTGTGTTTAAAAATGTTTATAAAGGGCTGTTTTACACTTACTTTCCACTTTTTTGTAAAAAAATTACTAGATTACCCTTCCTTACACTATGTTTGCATTCCTAAAAAAAATAATAGGTAAGCAAAAGTTCCGGTCTGACAACTAAAACGGTCAGGAAGCAACCGGTACTATGAAGGATTTTGCCAGAATGAATTACTTTTGCAGACCTAATCTAAATTTTTAACTTTAAATTAAGTATCCTTTTTTATGGCTACCACTGCAGATATCAGAACAGGATTGATTATAAAGCTGGAGAACAGCTTATATTCTGTTGTAGAGTTTGGTCAGAACAAAACCGCCCGTGCCGCAGCTAAAGTATGGGCTAAACTGAAGGGGGTTGATAATAGCCGTTCCATAGAGCATACCTGGAACTCCGGCGATACTATCTATCCTGTACGTGTAGAGAAAAAAACGTTCCAGTATTTATACCAGGATGACAGTGGTTACAATTTCATGGATAATGAAACTTTCGAGCAGATAGCGCTGCCTGAGAGTATGATCGATGCGCCTCAGTTCCTGAAAGAAGGTCAGGAAGTGGGTGTATCCATTAATACAGAGACAGAACAACCTATGAGTGTTGAGCTGCCTGATAAAATAGTAGTAAAAGTTACTTATTCAGAGCCCGGCCTGAAAGGCGATACTGCTACCCGTACATTAAAACCTGCCACAGTTGAAACCGGTGCAACCGTAAACGTTCCGCTGTTTGTGAATGAAGGTGAGCTGATCAGGGTCAACACCAAGAATGGTGAATACATCGAAAGAGTAAAAGAATAGTTTTAGTCCATACATTTATCTACTTACAAGCATTTCTAAACCAAAAACTGTCTACATGGATTTTAAACAGATTCAGGAGCTGGTAAAAATGGTCAATAAGTCCAATATCAGCGAACTGAGCATAGAGCAGGACAAGTTTAAGATTACAATAAAACAAAAAGATAACGAGCCACAGCAGATTATTACTGTTCCAGCAGTATCCGCACCGGTACAGACAGTAGCTCAGGTGGCTCCGGTGGCCCAGGCAGTTCCAGTTGCGGAAGCAGCGGCGCCAAAAGCAGCAGAAGCAAAGGCAGCAGACAACCTGGTAACCATCAAATCTCCTATGATCGGTACTTTCTACCGCAGCCCTGGTCCTGACAAGCCTTCTTTCGTAAATGTAGGCGACGATGTAGCTCCCGGCAAAGTAGTATGCATCATCGAAGCGATGAAGCTCTTCAACGAGATTGAAAGCGAAGTGGGTGGCAGGATCGTAAAGGTGCTGGTAGACGACGCCTCTCCGGTGGAATATGATCAGCCTTTGTTTTTGGTAGAACCATAAAATGTTTAGTTAAAAGGTTGGAATATTATAAGGTAGCATAGGTACATTGCCTGGCCTTATAGTTTTCCAACCTTTTAGGCTTATAACTTTTCTTAACCTATTGAAAAAACATGTTCAAGAAAATATTGATTGCCAACCGTGGAGAGATAGCCTTGCGTATAATACGTACCTGTAAGGAAATGGGCATCAAAACGGTTGCTGTTTATTCCACTGCGGATAAAGACAGTTTGCATGTGAAGTTTGCAGATGAAGCGGTGTGCATCGGAAAGCCACAAAGCAGTGAATCTTACTTAAATATACCTCACCTGATGGCTGCTGCAGAGATCACCAATGCAGATGCTATACATCCTGGTTACGGTTTCCTCGCGGAGAATGCAAGGTTTGCAGAGATCTGTGGTGAACATGGTATTAAATTTATTGGCCCTACTCCGGAAATGATCCGTAAGATGGGTGATAAAATGACGGCCAAAGAAACCATGATAGCAGCTGGTGTACCCGTTATTCCGGGTTCTGACGGCCTGTTGCAAAGCCTGGACGAGGCAAAGAAACTGGCAAAGGAGATGGGACTGCCCATTATCCTGAAAGCAACTGCCGGCGGTGGTGGTAAAGGTATGCGTGTGGTATGGCATGAAGACGAGCTGGAGAATGCTTATAACATGGCTAAGAATGAAGCCCGCGCTGCTTTTAATAACGATGGCATCTACATGGAGAAATTCGTGGAGGAGCCTCGCCATATTGAGATCCAGGTAGCTGGTGATCAGTATGGTAAAGTTTGTCACCTGAGTGAGCGTGACTGCTCTATTCAGCGCCGTCACCAGAAACTGGTAGAAGAATCTCCTTCTCCTTTCATGACGCCTGAACTGCGTGAGAAAATGGGTGAAGCGGCTATCAAGGCTGCATCTGCCATTAACTATGAAAGCGTTGGTACGATAGAGTTCCTGGTAGATAAGCACCGTAACTTCTACTTCATGGAAATGAATACACGTATCCAGGTAGAGCATGGTGTAACCGAAGAGGTGATCAACTTTGACCTGATAAAAGAACAGATCAAGATTGCGGCCGGTATTCCTATTTCCGGTAAGAACTATACACCGGAAATGCATGTAATAGAATGCCGTATCAATGCGGAAGATCCTTACAATGATTTCCGTCCTTCACCGGGTAAGATCTCTGTATTGCATATTCCGGGTGGTCATGGTGTGCGTGTAGATTCTCATATTTACGCGGGTTATGTGATACCTCCGTATTATGATTCTATGGTGGCTAAGCTGATCACTATTGCACAGACGCGTGAAGAGGCTATCAATACAATGGAGCGTGCGTTGAGTGAGTTTGTGATAGAAGGAGTGAAGACAACTATTCCTTTCCATCAGCAGCTGATGCGTAATGAAGATTTCCGTAAAGGTAATTTCACTACCAAGTTCACGGAAACATTTAAGCTGGTATAATTGCCTGTATAATAAGATTAAGAAACCGGTTGGTCTGTAAAGATCAACCGGTTTTCTTTTTTAGTGGGTTGTGATATAGAACCCCGGGTAATTTAACCGGGGGGCCTGTTTTAATGAGATTGATTGCATGGATCATATTAAAATACAAAGCCCCGGGTAAATACCCGGGGCTAATCATACACCAAAACAATCTTACGGTTTTATCGCAAGAAAAGCAGCTCTCTGTACTTAGGCAATGCCCATTGTTTGTCATCCACAAGGAACTCCAGTTTATCGGAGTGGTAACGGATCACATCAAAGTACGGCTTAATTTTATCACAATAATCTATAGCTTTCTGGCGGCTGTCGGCTACTTTATTAGCCACTTTGCGCGCTTCAATCATAGCCTGTACATTCTCACTGATGACGTTAACATGTTCAGCTATTTTTGCAGCAATCTGTTTCTGTGCCTTAACAGCATCATCACCCAGGCCAATTGCTTTCAGGCCGCTAATGTTGGTGATCAGGCTGTTCAGGTAAGAGATTGCGGAAGGCAGGATCGTGTTGGTAGCCAGATCACCGATAACACGGGCTTCGATCTGTACTTTCTTCACATAGTCTTCCAGCAGGATCTCGTGACGGGCATGCAGTTCTTTTTCGTTATAGATACCAACTTCTGTAAAGAGTTTGGTTGCTTTTTCTGTAACGTATGCATCCAGCGCTTTAGGAGTGGTTTTTACGTTGGCCAGGCCTCTTCTTTCTGCTTCTTTTTCCCACTCTTCGCTGTAACCGTCGCCTTCAAATAAAACTTTCTCCGAATCTACAATATATTTCCGAAGAGTTTGCATAATAGCAATCTCTTTTTTCTCGCCTTTTTCGATCAGGGCATCTACCTCAACTTTGAAGTCGCTCAGGGTTTTAGCCACGATGGTGTTCAGCACGGTCATAGCGGAAGCGCAGTTTGCGGAAGAACCTACGGCGCGGAACTCAAACTTGTTGCCGGTGAAAGCAAAAGGAGAGGTACGGTTACGGTCGGTATTATCCAGCAGCAGTTCAGGGATATGACGGTGCAGGTCCAGTTTCAGGATAGCTTCGTCCTGCTCATCAAATTTGTTATTCACGCGGGTTTTAACTTCCTGCAGAACGTCGTACAGGTATTTACCGGAGAATACAGAGATGATAGCCGGAGGAGCTTCGTTTGCACCCAGACGGAAGTCATTGCTTGGAGAAGCGATAGAAGCTCTCATCAGATCAGCATAGTCATGTACCGCCTTGATGGTGTTTACGAAGAAGGTCAGGAACATCAGGTTGGTTTTCGGTGTTTTACCGGGAGCCAGCAGGTTCACGCCAGTGTCTGTAGCCATGCTCCAGTTGTTGTGTTTACCTGAACCGTTGATGCCTGCAAATGGTTTCTCATGCAGTAATACTCTCAGTTTGTGACGTTTTGCCACTTTAGACATAACGTCCATCAGCAGGGAGTTGTGGTCAACTGCGATGTTCACTTCTTCGAAGATAGGAGCGCACTCGAACTGGGAAGGCGCCACCTCGTTGTGACGGGTCCTTAAAGGAATACCCAGTTTGTAAGACTCTTCTTCGAAATCGCGCATGAAAGCGTATGCACGCTCAGGGATAGAACCGAAGTAGTGGTCTTCCAGCTGCTGACCTTTGGAAGGAGCGTGACCAACAACTGTACGGCCGCACATTACCAGGTCAGGACGGGCGTTAGCCAGGCTTTCGTCAACCAGGAAGTATTCCTGTTCCCAGCCCAGGGTAGCTGTAACTTTGGTTACATTTTTATCGAAGTAGTTACATACGTCTACTGCAGCTTTATCCATTGCAGAAAGGGCTTTCAGCAGGGGAGCTTTGTAGTCCAGTGATTCACCGGTGTAAGCAACAAATATTGTAGGTATGCAAAGTGTTTTACCATGACCCTGCTCCAGGATGAAGGGAGGAGAGGAAGGATCCCATGCAGTATAGCCACGTGCTTCGAAAGTAGCACGGAGACCGCCGTTAGGGAAGCTGGAAGCGTCAGGTTCCTGTTGAACCAGCGCGTCGCCGTCAAAAGTTTCCAGTGCAGAACCATCGCTCTTCAGGGTGAAGAAAGAGTCATGTTTTTCTGCTGTGGTACCGGTTAATGGCTGGAACCAGTGAGTGTAGTGGGTAACACCTTTTTTCATTGCCCATTGTTTCAGACCGGAAGCGATCTGCTCGGACATTTTGCGGTCAATTTTAGTACCTGCTTTGATGGAGTTCATCAGGCTTTTATAAGCCTCGTCACTCAGATTTTCACGTACTACTTTTCCTGCGAATACATTGCTGCCGAACACTTCGGTGATCTTGGTACCGTTGAGTTGTTCGGGTTTAATTTTGAGATCAACACCGGAGAGGTTCTCCAGTGCAGTGAAGCGTAACGATTGCATGCTGTAAATAATTTTACACAAAAGAACGCTGTTGTGCTAACATAAGCAAGAGATAAGTTGATTTTAACTAAAAAATTACATTTGCCCGTCAAAAAGGTTAATTTTTTTGATTTTCGCCAAAAAATGAAGGGGTGACAACCGTTAAACTGATATATTTAAAAAAATGTAATTCGTTTTTAAAGCAAGCGGGCAGCAGTCTTAATCACTTGTGTCTGATATATTATTATAATATATGATTATAAACGGTATTGCTCTTTTGGCGGCAAGGGCAATATCCTTTGTCAATTGCCGGAAAAACCTGTAGGTTTGCATCTTCTTTTTTTATCTATCGTACTCATACATCTAGTTACATGCAAACTAACGTAGAAACTACAGATAAGTTTTCCCAAACTACTGTTGAAACTGCCGAGCAACTTGGTCTGACCGCAGACGAATTTGAGCGTATAATAGGCATATTGGGCCGTACGCCCAACTTCACAGAATTAAGTATGTATTCTGTAATGTGGAGTGAACATTGCAGCTACAAGAACTCAATTGTATGGCTGAAAACACTGCCCCGTGAAGGAGACCGTCTGCTGGTGAAAGCCGGTGAGGAAAATGCCGGCCTGGTAGACATTGGAGATGGCTACGCCTGTGTGTTTAAAATTGAGTCTCACAATCACCCGTCTGCAATTGAGCCCTTCCAGGGAGCAGCTACCGGTGTAGGAGGTATACACCGTGATATTTTTACTATGGGCGCCCGTCCTATAGCTGCGCTGAACTCACTGCGTTTTGGCAATATCAACGATAAGAAGACCCAGCACCTGATCAAAGGTATTGTACATGGTATTGGTCATTATGGTAACTGCTTTGGGGTACCGACCGTAGGTGGAGAAGCATATTTCGAAGATTGTTATGGTACCAACCCGCTTGTAAATGCGATGAGTGTGGGTGTTGTGAAGGTTGGTCAGACTGTATCTGCCACTTCTTACGGCGCAGGCAACCCTGTATTTATTGTGGGATCTGCTACGGGTAAAGACGGTATAGGCGGTGCATCTTTTGCCAGCGCCAATATTACGGAAGACAGCGTGGAAGACCTGCCATCTGTACAGGTGGGAGACCCTTTCCAGGAAAAGAAACTGCTGGAGGCCTGCCTGGAGATCATTCCTACGGGAGCCCTGGTAGGTATGCAGGATATGGGAGCAGCAGGTATTACCTGTTCTACTGCTGAAATGAGTGCGAAAGGTGAGCATGGTATGATCATCCACCTGGATAAAGTACCTACCCGCCAGGAAAACATGAAAGCCTGGGAAATGCTGCTGAGCGAAAGCCAGGAAAGAATGCTGATTGTAGTGCACAAAGGCAAGGAAGCCGAAGTGCTGAAGATATTTGATAAATGGGACCTGCACTGTGTACAGATCGGTGAAGTGACCAAAGAGAAACAGCTGAAGTTCTACCTGAACGGTCACCTGGAAGCAGATGTTCCTGCTGAAAGCCTGGTACTGGGTGGCGGCGCTCCTCAATACCACCGTGCTTATACAGAGCCGGCTTATTTCGAGAAGATCAAGGCTTTTGATATCCATAAAATACCTGACACCCTGCATGCACGTTTTGCGGCAGAGAGACTGGTAAAACTGCCTAACATTGCATCCAAGCGTTGGATCTATACACAGTATGACAGTATGGTAGGTACTGCCAACGCCAGCACCAATGCGCCAAGTGATGCGTCTATCGTAACAGTGAAAGGTACCAAAAAGGCCCTGGCAGTTACTACAGACTGTAACAGCCGTTACGTATTTGCTGATCCGCAGGTAGGGGGCCAGATCGCTGTAGCGGAAGCTGCCCGTAATATTGTGTGCAGTGGTGGTGAGCCGGTGGCTATTACCAACTGTCTGAACTTCGGCAACCCTTACGATCCGGAGGTATACTACCAGTTTGTATATGCCCTTAAAGGTATGGGCGAGGCCTGCCGCAAGTTCAATACTCCTGTTACCGGTGGTAACGTGAGCTTCTATAACCAGTCTCCGGATGGTCCTGTATACCCTACACCAACAATTGGTATGCTGGGTGTACTGGATAACATCTCCGACCGCCTGACCCTTAACTTTAAAGCTGCCGGTCACCTGGTATACGTGCTGGGACGCAGCCGTAACGATATCAGCAGTTCTGAGTACCTGCACAAGCTGATAGGTATTGAATACAGCCCTGCTCCTCATTTTAACCTGGAGGAAGAGCTGCACCTGCAGCAGGCTGTTACCAAGCTGAATAAAGCCGGTATCCTGCAGTCTGCGCACGATGTAAGTGAAGGAGGCCTCTTCATTACCCTGCTGGAAAGCGCTATGGCTTCCGGGCTTGGTTTTGAGGTTAATACCAACGCTAATTTCCGTAAAGACGCTTACCTGTTCGGTGAGAGTCAGAGCCGTGTAGTGGTTACCATCAGGCCGGAAGACAAGGAGAAATTCGATTCTATCATGCACAGTGTAATAGATGCTACTGAGGTTTCAGTACGTGTTGAGAAGATCGGCGTGGTGAAAGGTGAACAGATTTCAATTGATGGTGAAGATTGGGGCACGGTTCTTGATTGGAAACATCAATATGATATAGCATTAGAATCTCATTTGGCATAAAAACTATATAGTTTTAAATGCAAAGGTGAGGCATATCCCACATGGGTGTTATGCCTCACCTTTTTGCATTTTATACTTGTTCATCATACACTTATACTATTTGGCATATGTGTGAATTGGCCACCACGGCTGATTTGCCTTCTCCCGGGCTTTTATTGTATTTGTTAATTGTTTTAACAACTCATTAACAAAATCCCATCTTCGTGTGAATTTATTCATGCGTCTGTAAAGTACTTTTGACAAAGAGAAATGCAAACAAGCAGGTCTGAAAGCAAGAGAAGACCTTACAATAAATTATCCCTGGAATCGGAAGATTCCGCATTCTATGAAAACCGATTGTTCTACCATGTCCTAATGAAAGCTAAGTGAATTTACACCTAGTGAGAAAGAACGATTTGTTGTGAAGCCCCTCGTAGCAGAGGGGCTTACTATTGAATCCTATGCCTGTGATGCCTATACCTGTGGAAGAAAATGTCCTATGATCCGGCAGGCTTGTGTGAGAGAAGGAATTGAAGAAGAAAGAGCCGCCAACCTGTGAAATGAATGATCCTATGAACGCCTGACAGGCTTTGTGAAGAGAAAACGATGAAGAAAGAAAGCTTGTGAACCTATGAAATGCACCCGATCCTATGAAATGCCAAAAGGGGCTTTAAATGTGGTCAGACGAGAGATGTAAGAAAGCCAACAAAAAAATTAAGGCCCGGACTGTTATAGTCCGGGCCTTCTGGTTTTTATAAGGTGCTAACCGGGTAGTGTAGTTAGATTTCTTTTTGATAATCAATTGGGAAAAACTGTTCAAAAGAAAGGGTTTCGCCTTGGCGAAACCCTTTCTTTTGAGTGTGGAGAATCTGGCCTGCGTCTGCCATCTTCGCTGTTATACCATTGGTATCTCAGCCACTTTATATTCTTTCTGATCCAGCTTTTCTTTGGTTTCAGTGAAAGCTTTCAATGTCAGCTCAATATCTTCATCAGTATGAGCCGCTGTGGGGATCAGGCGGTAGATGATCTGTCCTTTTGGAATAACAGGATATACTACGATTGAACAGAAGATGTTATAGTTCTCACGCAGGTCCAGGCACATTGCAGTTGCTTCCGGAATATCGCCTTTCAGGTAGATAGGAGTAACCGGGGAATTGGTTTTACCGATATCAAAACCACGATCACGCAATCCCTGTTGCAGTTTATTCACATTAGACCACAGTTTAGCTTTCATTTCAGGATGCTTGCGCATCAGCTCAACGCGTTTCAGATGGCCAATTACCAGTGGTAAAGGAACTGATTTTGCGAAGATCTGGGAGCGCATGTTATAACGCAGGTAGTTGATGATCGCTTTTTCACCGCTCATGAAAGCGCCGATGGAAGCACCGGATTTTGCGAAAGTGTTGAACAGCAGATCTATCTTGTCCTGAACGCCCTGTTCTTCACCGGTACCGGCACCGGTTTTACCCATTGTACCGAAACCGTGCGCATCGTCTACCAGGAAGCGGAACTCGTATTTATCTTTCAGTGCGGCAATTTCTTTCAGTTTACCCTGATCGCCGGCCATACCGAATACGCCTTCTGTTACAACCAGTATACCGCCACCGGTAGTTTTGATCATTTCTTCAGCACGTTTCAGCTGTTTTTCCAGGTCTGCAATGTCATTGTGTTTGAACACATAACGGTGTCCCTGGTGCAGACGGAGGCCATCAATAATACTTGCGTGGCATTCCGCGTCATACACGATCACATCGCGACGGTTACAGATTGCGTCAATAGCACTCATGATGCCCTGGTAACCATAGTTCAGAAGTGTAGTATCTTCTTTACCCATGTAATCGGATAATTCTTTTTCCAGCTTCTCATGGTAATTGGTGTTACCACTCATCATACGGGCGCCCATTGGTGTTGCAAGGCCGTATTCCGCTGCTGCTTTGGCGTCTGTAGCACGTACCTCAGGGTGATTGGCGAGACCCAGGTAGTTGTTCAGGCTCCAAACGATCTTTTCATTTCCCCTGAATTTCATACGGGGACCTATTTCACCTTCCAGCTTGGGGAAGGCAAAATAACCATGGGCTCTGTTAGAGTGTTCGCCGATAGGGCCCATGTGCTTGAGCAGTTTCTCGAATATATCCATTGTTAAATAATAATTAATAGTGTTCTTAAAAAACCGGCACAAAGGTATTAAAATATTAGTTTTTGTAAACTTGGATTACCTTTGAAAATGTGAATAATAAATATGTGTTTTAGTACTATGAATTGGAAATTACTACCTATTGTATTGATTACCTTAGGTTTAACGGTAGCAGAATCAGGAAATGGCCAGAAGGCAACGTCGCCTAAACCAGGACAAGTAACTGCGTGGAGCAGGCCGGCTTTACCCAAAACATTAAACCGTCCCAGGCTGGTGGTGGGCATCGTGGTGGATCAGATGCGATGGGACTACCTTTACCGCTATACTAACCGGTATGGTGATGGTGGCTTCAAACGGTTATTAAGGGAAGGATTCTCATGCGAAAATACGTTAATTAATTATACTCCAACCATTACGGCATGTGGTCATACCTGTATATACACGGGCTCGGTACCTGCTGTACATGGCATTGTAGGTAACGGCTGGTACAGCCGTGAGCTGGGCAGGGAAGTGTATTGTGCAGAAGATACCTCAGTTACAACTGTGGGCAGTACGTCAGATGCAGGGAAAATGAGTCCGCGGAACATGCGTGTAACAACCATCGGGGATGAGCTGCGTCTGGCTTCTAATTTCAAAAGTAAAGTAGTAGGTGTGGCTATTAAGGACAGGGGAGCTATCCTGCCCGCCGGTCACAGCGCCAATGCAGCTTACTGGTATGACGGTACTACCGGCAACTGGGTAACCAGCAGCTATTATATGAGCAGTCTGCCTGACTGGGCAACTGACTTTAACAGTATGAAATGGCCGGCAAGATACCTGAGCCAGCCATGGACCACTATGTATCCGCTCAAAACTTACGAGTTGAGCACGGAGGACAGCAAACCTTATGAAGGGGCATTTAAAGGAGAGCAGGCGCCTGTTTTCCCGCATGAGCTGGGAGGAGAAAAGGGTACTCCTTTTAAATCCATTTCTTCTACTCCTTTTGGAAATACGATGACGCTGGAATTTGCTAAAAAAGCACTGGAAGCGTATCAACTGGGCAAAGGAGGGGTTACTGACATGCTGACTATCAGTCTTTCTTCCACGGATTATGTGGGACATCAGTTTGGGCCTAATTCCATTGAAATAGAAGATACTTACCTGCGCCTGGATAAAGATCTGGCAGATTTCTTCAAATACCTGGATAAAGAAGTAGGTAAAGGACAATACCTGTTCTTCATCACTGCCGATCATGGGGTGGCTCATGTGCCCGGGTTTATGCAGGAGAATAAGCTGCCTGGCGGCGTGTGGAATGACAGCAAGGTAGTGGCTGAGATCAACCAGCTGGTAAAAGAAAAAACAGGTATTGAAAAAGTGATACTGGCGCAGGATAATTACCAGTTATACCTTGATCATGACGCCATTGCCAAAGCAGGCAAACAGGAGCATGAGATAAATGATCTGATCATTACTACTGTTCTGAAAGATCCTGCAGTGAGCAATGCTTTCCCGTTGAAACAATTGCTTTCCACCACATTGCCTGAGCCCATGCGTAGTATGATGACCAACGGTTTTAACGCAAAACGCAGCGGTGATATACAGCTGGTGTTAATGCCGGGATATATTGAAGGTGGAAAGACGGGTACCACACATGGGGTATGGTATCCTTATGATGCGCATATTCCACTGGTATGGATGGGATGGGGCGTGCATGCGGGGAAAAGTAACAGGACTATGGGTATGACTGATATTGCGCCTACTATTGCCGCTTTGTTACATATCCAGATGCCAAGTGGTAATGTGGGGCATCCGATCCAGGAAGTTACAAAATAGAGATTGCTGATAACGGGGCTTTTGTCTTAAATGGCTCTAAAAAAAATGGTTTCGCCAAAGCGAAACCATTTTTTTTGAGAAATCCATTTTGAGGAAATTAACAAGTTCTTGGTATATTCATTTCTCGATCTGAAATCGCCTGTTTCTATTTATGAGTTTTGAACATATCCTATATGATATAAAGGCGCGTGTTGCAACAATCACCCTGCACCGTCCTGAAAAACGTAACGCTCTGAATGGCGCTATGGTGGCAGAATTGCAGACTGCTTTCAAACAGGCTGAAGAAGATACTGCCGTAAAAGTCATTGTTTTAAAAGGTTCCGGAGAAGCTTTCTGCGCCGGGGCTGACCTTGAATACCTGCAACAGCTTCAGAAAAATACAAGAGCAGAGAACCTGGCAGATTCCCGTGAATTAATGCGGTTGATGCAGCAGATCTACTATCATGAAAAAGTGGTGATAGCACAGGTAGAGGGCCATGCTATTGCCGGTGGCTGCGGACTGGTAACCCTGTGTGACCTGAGCTATGCAGTACCGGAAGCAAAGCTGGGATATACAGAAGTGAAGATCGGTTTTATTCCTGCGCTGGTATCTGTTTTCCTGGTCAGAAAGATAGGAGAGGGCCGTGCGAAGGACCTGCTGCTTACGGGTAGGCTGATCCCAGCCGCAAAAGCAGAAGAATATGGATTACTGAACCAGGTAGTGCCTGCAGCTGAAATAGCGGCATATGTAGCCGGAATTGCGGATGATCTTTGCAATGGCGCCTCTGCCAATTCTCTTAAAGTAACGAAGAAACTGATAGCCGGTATCCTTGACCAGCCACTGGAAGAGGCATTGGAACAGGCGGCTCAGATGAATGCCGATACCCGTGAACATATTGACTGTCAGAGAGGTATAAAAGCTTTCCTGGCAAGGGAAAAGATGAGCTGGTAATCCGGTATGATTTTTTCAATAACCTATATAGCACCACGCATGATGAAGCCCTGACCGATGGAAGATTTATGCAGGTGGACAACCTAATACAAACTGTCATGCAAAAAGTAATTCTTACGTTGCTGTCATACTGCCTTATTATGGGCGGACTGAAAGCACAGCGACTGGTATCTGATGCCAGGATCGTTTACAAGATCGAAACGCCGGCGCAGCAGGGTGGAGATCCTGCTTTTGAGGGAGGCAGCCTTACCCAATACATGAAAGGGCATCTCAGCCGTGTAGATATCGATTTTAAAGTGGTACACTACAGCTATCTTATTAACAGTAAGACAGAAACCGTGGTAACGCTGATCGATAACAACGGGGATAAATACCTTATCCGCGCCAATAAGGAAGAATATGCCAAAGACCTGAAGGAATATGCTACCGTGCAGTTTAAAGACGGCACTGCCACCAAACAGATAGCCGGATATAACTGTAAACAATCTATCGGGAAAACGGCAGATGGTAAAACCTTCGAAGTATATTATACTCCGGACCTGGTACCGGAAAACAGGCAATATAACCGCCGTTTCGTCAATCTGAAGGGCATACCCTTACAATTTGAGATCATCAATAAAAACGGTACTAAAATGCAAATGGTGGCTACTAAAGTAGATCTCTATCCAATACCGGGATCTTATTTTGATGTACCTAAATCAGGATATAAAGAGATCAGCAAGGAGGAGCTGACGAAGATGGGAAGCTGATGGGGGAGACGAAAGATGTTAAAGAAAAAGGTCTGGCGCTGCGTAGCAGAACCAGACCTTTGCTTTTTATCTTAAAGTGCAGTGTGGAACAAATTATCAGTTCTTCCTGAGTGGCAGGACGATCTGCAAATGATGGAAATTCATGTTTGCAGGGGGCTGTATCTGAGCTGCATAAGGAAGTACGTACGTTACGTTACCTTTTTTAATGGTCATAACGGATTTAAAGTTCCATGCGTTATTGTCAGACAGTTTAAATGCTGAGCTCATAGCACCATTGAAACGGAAGCCTGCGTCGAGGCTCAGGTTTGCCTTGGGCATAGATGTCAGCGACAATTTATTCTCGCTCTTCTTTATCTTGTCTTTGTTATTGTCGTTTAAGAGGTTATCGTTGGCTTTAACGCTGATACCGGCAAGTATCAGTGCGCCCGCCAATAAAAAAGACAATGAAAAAGCCTTAAATGTGTTGGTTATCTGTTTCATTGTATCACAAATGTACAAAATTTTCGATATATTATATAACATATCCTTAACGAAGATAAGTAAAATTCCTAAAGGAATGTTAAATATTTTTAAATGTTAATGTATCCCCTGATTTTTTTACCAGGCCTGGTAGTTTTCTGAACAGTTCGTTCGCATAAAATTTTTTAATGGAATTAGACTTTTTTTCTGAGCAGAAGTTTAACAATCATTTTACGCACATACCTGCATAAAGTGCCCTTCGCTTTTTGGCTATCGATTCCAAAATACCTTATATTTACATTAATGAATCAAGACTTTCCATTTCTAAATGACGATCCTGAGGAGTTAAAAGAGCTGTTGCAACAGTTTGAAAATCTGAAATCTGGCCAGTCTCATTCCTTCCTCGACGAGGACTCCTTCGAACTGATCATAGACTACTATGATGAGCATGACGAACTCCCCAACGCCATGCAGGCTGCCGAAATGGCCATCGAACAGTTCCCTTATTCTTCGACCTTATTACTGAAAAAGGCTAATCTGCTCATAGAATCAAAGAAGTACCAGGAAGCAATGGCTTTACTGGAAAAGGCTTCCATCCTGGACAGTACGGACATCAACCTGTATATTCTGCAGACAGATGTTTACCTGGCCATGAACATGCATGAAAAAGCCGCTGCTATTCTGGAAGAACAGATCAATGCTTTTGAAGGGCAGGATAAAACCGAATTATTGCTGGAACTGGCCGACGTGTATGACGATTGTGAAGAATTTGAAAAAGTGTTTGACTGCCTGAAGCTGACACTTGAATATGATCCCAACAATGAAGAGGCATTGCACAAGATCTGCTTCTGGACGGAATTTACCGGCCGTAATGAAGAAAGCATCCGTCTGCATACCAATATCATCAACGAACATCCATACAACCATCTTGCATGGTTCAACCTCGGTACTGCTTACCAGGGGCTGAAATTGTATGAAAAAGCGATCGATGCTTATAACTATGCCCTGGTGATCGATGAGAAATTTGAGTATGCTTACCGCAATATCGGGGATGCTTATATCCGGTTGCGTAAATACAGTGAAGCCATCGAAATACTGAAAAAGCACCTGGAGATAGCCAAGCCTGAAGATGTGATCTATGAAGCGATAGGGCATTGTTATGAACGGCAGCGTAAATACACACAGGCCCGTTACTATTATCGTAAAGCTTCACATCTGAGCCCGAGCGATGATAAGCTGTATTACAAGATAGGTGTGGCTTATATGACAGAATCCAACTGGGAGAATGCCATCAAGTCTATCATGAGCGCCATCAAAATAAACAAGAACTGCGCTGAATACCTGATTGCCCTTGGACAGTGTTACCTGGAGCTGGACAAGAACAAGGAGGGGTTGATACACCTGCTTGCAGCAGTGCGTTTACGTCCTACCAGTGTTAATACCTGGCAGGAATTTATCCGCGGTCTGTATATTTCCGGTTATTATGATGAAGCCATTATCCAGCTGGACGCAGCTTTCGAGAAACTGGGCCACAAACCTGCATTGTCCTATTACAGGGCTGCTGTAATGTTTGCCCAGGGCAAAACCAAAGAGGGGATACTGCAGCTGGAAAATTCCCTGCAGCATTCACCCAAACATGTGAAGAAGCTGATAGAGCTGGATCCGACCCTGTTACAGCACCCTGCTGTACTTGAGCTGATTGCCCGGTATAAACGTACCACCAGGAAGAAGGGAAAGGAAAAAGAGTAAGCTTACTTTAAAATATTCAAGCGGCGGTTGCCCGCCCCTGCAAATGCGTAGTACTGAATGCTGTAATAAAGCGTCCGGTCCTACGCATTTTTATGTATAATTATTTTTAGATCATATATTTATGATTTAAATAATTTTTATTCTGACTCAGCCTGTTTATTTCGGCAGGTTTAATTGGAATGTAGTAATTTTGCGCGGTTTTAAGAACATAGTACCTGTACCAGCTACCTATAGCAGTTTGGTTTACAATACTATCCAGACGATAAAAATGTTTCAAATGAATTTTAATCTGACACAAATTCCCGATCGTACCAGTAAGCCCCGTAACAACGGTTTGACTATGGTGATGGATAAGGGCTTAAGTTTGGAAGAAGCGAAGAATTTTTTATCTGTCGCGTCGCCACACGTAGATATCCTGAAACTGGGTTTCGGTACTTCTTTCGTAACGCCTAACCTGCGCGAAAAGATCGAGGTATACCGGTCGGCAAATATCCCTGTATACTTTGGCGGAACTTTATTTGAAGCATTTCTGATCCGTAACCAGTTCGATGAATTTGTAAGCGTGATCAAAGATTATGGAATCAACCATGTGGAAGTATCTGACGGATCTATCACTATTCCTCATGCAGAGAAATGCGGTTATATAGAGAAACTTTCCAAATATGGTACTGTATTGAGTGAAGTAGGATCTAAAGATGCAGAACATATCATCCCTCCCTATAAGTGGATAGAGCTGATGAGCGCAGAGCTCAGCGCGGGCGCCACTTACGTGATAGCTGAAGCGCGTGAAAGCGGTAACGTAGGTATTTACCGTGGTACCGGTGAGGTAAGGGAAGGTCTGGTGCAGGAGATACTAACACAGATACCTGCAGAGAAGATCATCTGGGAAGCGCCACAGAAAGCTCAGCAGCTGTATTTCCTGGAACTGATAGGTTGTAATGCCAACCTGGGAAACCTGGCCCCTCATGAAGTGATCTCCCTGGAAGCTATGCGTGTAGGCTTGAGAGGAGATACTTTCCACCTGTTCCTGGATAAAGAATAATATTTCTGACATGAAGATCTATGGTCTTATAGGGTATCCGCTCAGTCACTCTTTTTCCAAAGGTTTTTTTGCAGAGAAGTTTGCAAAAGAGGGAATCAAAGACTGCCTGTATGATAGTTTTCCTATACCATCAATAGAAGAATTGCCGGCTTTAATAACCAGGTATCCTGAATTACAGGGACTGAACGTAACCATTCCCTATAAGGAAGTAGTAATGCCTTACCTGGATGAGTTAAGTCCTGCTGCTGCCCAGATCAGGGCGGTGAACTGTATTCATTTTAAGGACGGCCGAAAGACCGGGTATAATACTGATGCTATTGGCTTCAGGAGGTCCCTGGAACCGTTATTGCAATCTCATCACAACAAGGCGCTTGTATTAGGCACCGGTGGTGCAGCTAAAGCAGTACAGTATGTGCTGGACAGCATGAATATTCCATATAAGCTGGTGAGCCGTAAGGCCTCTCCCGGCACTATCACCTATGAGCAGCTGGATGAAGAGATCATGTCTTCTCACAAGCTCATCGTCAATACTACTCCCCTGGGAATGTATCCGAATGTGGAAGCGGCTCCGGAGCTGCCATATGATCTGATATCTTCCGGTCACCTGTTATATGATCTGATCTACAATCCGGCTGTCACTGCCTTTTTGCAAAAAGGTGCGGACAGGGGAGCGGTGATCAAGAACGGTCATGAAATGCTGATACTGCAGGCAGAAGCCAGCTGGGAGATATGGAACGGACTTTAGAAATTATTTATAGAACAGAAAAGGCTCCCATCGGGAGCCTTTTCTGTTTCTTATTCTGCAATCATATAATAAACGCAGGTTGTAAAAAAGTTCCTGATAAACGGGAGCTTCGCAAGCGGTCCCCATTGTGTTCTTGGCTTTAACCCGAATTTATATTTATAGATCGGATTGATCAGGTAGAACTGTTTCCTGGTAATTCTATATCCCTGTTCTTTTACTATTCTTTCAAAACGTTCAATAGAAATACCGGTATCTTTTATTTCCATCAGTTCTGTGATGACAGACTGTGGTTCCCCAAATGCACGCAGTACTCCTTTGTAGAGAGGATTGGGTAGCAGATGGATATAAGGCATTACATTCAGCACTTTGCTCTGGCAGGTTTGCTGATGTCCTCCATGTGGCATATACCATGGCGGAAAACCAAAATATACCTGTCCGCGGGGAGTAAGCAGGTTTTTCAGGTAACCAATGATCCTGGCCTGGTCAGGAATATGCTCGATAGCGTCTTTCAGGATAATAAGGTCGAAAGAATGTTTGAACTCTCCCAGGAAATCAACATCATAGATATTTTTGTTGATGAACTGCATATTGCCGGCATCTACGTATTTTTTAAGATACTTTTTGCCAAGCTCGATCTTATCGTCAGAAAGATCCACTCCTACACAATGACAGCCCTTTTCCAGGAAAGGAATTAATACACCACCTTCACCACAGCCAATTTCCATGATCCTTATGTCCGGCGTTACCGGCATAGCCCCTTCAATAAAGGGGAGGACGTAATTAATGGAATTGTCTACCTGCTGCTGGTACCTGATATCTGCGTTGCTGTGTTGTATTAGCGACATAATTTGAAAATTGCGTGAAAATAGTGAAAAAAAGTTTCACTTATCTTTGCGGGATGAATCAGACAGCAGCTAAAAATATTTATGAAGAGGGTCAGGTGGTGCTGATCAACAAGCCATTGAAATGGACCTCATTCGATGTGGTAAGAAAGATCAGGAACACGACCAAAGCCAAAACAGGACATGCAGGGACGCTGGATCCCCTGGCTACAGGCCTTTTGATCTGCTGTACAGGTAAAATGACCAAAAAGATCAACGAATATCAGGCCCAGGAAAAAGAATACACCGGGACTTTTACACTGGGAGCAGTAACCCCTACATATGACCTGGAGTCTGAACCGGTAGATTTTAAACCGCTGGATGGCATTGATGAAGAGAAGGTGCGTGCTGCTACGGCACAATTTATGGGCGCCCAGAAGCAGTTGCCTCCTATACATTCTGCTATTAAACAGAATGGTAAGCCTATTTATGAACTGGCACGTAAGGGGGTGGAGGTAAAAGTAGAGCCACGTGATGTTTTCATCGCAGAATTTGAGATCACGAACGTAGAGCTGCCGGTAGTACATTTCAGGGTGGTGTGCAGTACGGGAACGTATATTCGTTCACTGGCCAATGATTTCGGCGCTGCGCTGGGATGTGGAGGATATATGAGCAGTCTTTGCAGGACGCGTATAGGAGAATTCAGGTTGGAAGATGCCTGGGAGATAGAAGACTTTATAGAGAAAGTAAAAAAGTGATAATATTTTCAGACGGTCTGCCATGGCGGACCGTTTTTTTTAGAATGGATAGCCGATAGCTACGTTCCAGATAATATTATTCCTTCTCCACGAACCTGAGCCCAGCTGCCATTCACTAAGATACCATCCATCTTTCTGTCCGGTATAATAAGGCACTTTGATAGGAATACCCCAGTCAAGACGTATGAGGAAGAAAGAGAAATCCAGCCTCAGGCCTACACCGGTACCAATGGCCAGGTCATGATACAGGTTCTGGATATTGAACTCTGAACCGGCACGCACAGTATCTTTCCTGAGCATCCAGATATTTCCCATATCCAGGAAGGTGGCCCCTTTCAGGTTAATGCTGCCATTGAACATGCGGATCAGGTCAAAGCGGTATTCAATATTGCCTTCCAGTTTCATATCGCCTGTCTGATCGGGAAACAGCTGTGCAGTTGCTGAGGTGTCCTTATAGGTACCGGGGCCCAGTGTGCGCAGCCGCCATGCGCGGATACTGTTTGGTCCGCCGGAAGTGAACTGACGGATGTAAGGCATAACGTCGGATTTGCCGTAAGGAATACCTACGCCTCCATAAATGCGGGTGGCCAGTGAAGTATGTGTTGTCAGCGTCCAGTAGTGACGGTAATCCGCCTCCAGTTTTATGAAGTTGGCGATGGGCATGTTGGTCAGGGATTCCAGGTCGGTATTGTTGCTGGCAATAGCTCCCCACAGGCTGTTAATACCGTTCAGCCATGCGCCGGATTCTTCAATGTTGGCGCGGAAATATGAATTATGTCTTTTGTGCAGCAGATCGTTGTTGCTGTAGATATAAGTGACGTTCTCACCACCAATAAAAGCCGGCTCAAAGCTTCTTTTCAGGTAAGGGTTGACGTTTACAACCGTTTGACGGAAGGTCTGGTTCAGGTTCACCCCTACATAGTTAAGGGAGATAGGTTTTACTATCCAGCGTTTGTACAGGCTTTCATTCCATTCATAACCGAAAGACGCATTTACGTTGGAGATGTAGAATTTGTCTGTACGGGTAAGGTAGTCTATCCCTGCAGTGAGCCTGGTTTTGACATTGGAGCGGTTATTCTGTTTGATCCTGAATGGTGTGATAAAGCGGGGGAAGATCAGGCTTACCTGTCCGCCTATTTCCTGCGATTGCAGCATCCAGGTATCATTTTGGTTGCGTATCAGTTCAATACCTGTGTTCAGGCTGATGTTCAGTTGTGTGGCTGATCTGCCAACATTCAGGTGTTTATAGTTCAGGCTGATGCCGCTACCTAGCAGGTAGTCGGAGCTGGTGCTCACCTCAAAGTTGGCGCCTATTTCCTGCCGGCGTTTTGGGGTAAGATATATATAAGCGTCCAGTGTATTGGGTTTCAACTTGTTTTCCCGGTATTGCAGCGTCACGAACTGCCATGCGCCGAGGTCGTATAACCTGTTAATGGCATCGTTGGTTTTCTGCTGGGAATAAAGCTCATCCTTCTTTAACAGGATAGACCGTGTAAGCACGCTGGGTTTGAGGAGGGCCTGGCGGTAACGGATGGTGAGATCCTTACGTTGCATTTCCTTGAAAGTAGAATCTGCCGTGTTACCATATGCGGGGAAGTCCGGGTAGGCATAAATGCTGTCCAGGCGGTACAATGCATAGTGGATGGAGGTGTCTTCCGGGTGATGGATTTTCACTGTTATATCCATCCTGGGCCTTTCCTGTCCTTTCCGGTCATTGTATACGTTCACGATCCCTTCAAATGGGTTCATAAGGTTCATGAACAGGTTTTTATGCAGGGTATCGATCTCAAATTCTATAGCGTCCCGGTCAAATTTATAATAGCCGGCATTCCTTACCAGTCGCATCAGTCGCTCTCTTTCACTACCCAGTGCTTCCTGTTTATAGGGCATGCCTTGTTTAATAAGGGAGAGGGGGGCTGCATCTTTTACCAGTTTCAGGATATTGGTATCCGGTATTTCGTAATCTATTTTATTGATAACGTAATTCTTACCGGTATTCACCTTATAGGTGACGGACACTTTCTGACGTTTTATCTGCTCTTCATAAGCTACTGTTGCATAGAAATAGCCCTGGTTGTTCAGGTAACTCACCATGCGCTTGATGGATTCCTTGGTTTTGAGGGAATCATAGAGCACCGGTTCTTCCAGGTTACGTTTGGAGAGCATCAGGTTCCAGAACCAGTTTGATTTCTTTTCATTGTGTTTCTGGTTGTAGAGCCATACTTTGATACGGGTGCCGAGGAACAGTGTATTAGACTGCTGGAGCATAAGTTGTTTCGAAGTAAGGGAGCTGCGGATGTCCTGTTTTTCGGTGGAGGTAGCTTCTCCTTTTACTTCAACATCGCTGTCTGTGTAAAGGAGCTGGTTTTTTTGCAGGTATTTGGTATTGGAGCAGGCAGCCAGCACCACGGTGGTCATCAAGATGAATAAATAGTTCAGGTAACGTAAAGAGGAACTATATGGCCGCTGCATCACAGTCAATACAATTGTTTATAGTTAGTAGCTTTGTTTCAGGTGATCTACATAGGTGCCGGTACCAGGCTGGCTTTGCCGATTAAGATAATTCATGTAGGTTTGGCACTATGTTGTCAAAGGCGCAAATTAAGTATATTCAATCATTACAGCATAAAAAATACCGTCAAAAATCCGGCCAGTTCATAGCTGAAGGCGATAAGATAGTGCCTGAACTCTTGCTGGAAGCGGTTCCGGTGAGGGAGGTATATGCAACAGAAGCATGGATCAGTACTCATGAGCAGTTGCTTGCCAGCAGGAAAGAGGTACGTGTAACACCGGTAGAGGAGGGGATACTGAAGCAGCTTTCAGCGCTCACCACACCTAACCAGGCATTGGCCCTGCTGGATATGCCTGCGCCTGCAGAGATAAAACCTGAGCTTTTTAAGGGAAAGGTTACCCTGGCGCTGGAAACTATCCAGGACCCGGGCAACCTGGGTACCATCATTCGTATAGCCGACTGGTTCGGCATCCGCCAGATAGTTTGTTCGCCTGATTGTGTGGACGTTTATAATCCCAAGACCATACAGGCAACTATGGGCAGTATTGCCCGTGTACGGGTACTGGAAACAGAGATAGCTCCTTTCCTGGACCTGGCTGGCCTGCCTTCTTATGCGGCCACTCTCCATGGCCGTAACATTGTTGAATTTCAGAAGCTGGAAGAAGGGATCATCCTGATAGGGAATGAATCCCGCGGTTTGAGCGATGAGGTCATTACTGCTGCTACACATAAGATCACCATACCCCGCCTGGGCGGCGCGGAGTCGCTGAATGCAGGTGTGGCTGCAGGAATTATCTGTGGAAGACTGCTGATCTGATCAGCATTATTTGAACTGTATAGCTTTTACAGGCGTGATTCTCCGGGTGACGAGGGATGGTATGATAAGTACCAGCAGGCAGACTATGAAAACGCCGATATTGATCAGCGCAACTTCCCACCAATGCAGTGATATAGCCGCCACAGACATGTAGTAAGATTCTTCCGGTAACTTAAAGAAGCCGGTGGTTTTCTGCAGTATGGCTATGCCTATGCCTAAAATGTCTCCCAGCAGCAGTCCGGCCAGGATGATATAACCTGCCTGATAGATGAAGATCTCCTGGATACGTGAATTGCGCATACCCAGCGCTTTTATAATGCCTATCATGTTGGTACGCTCCAGTATGAGGATCAGGATAGCTGTGATCATGTTGATGATTGCTACAATAGACATGATCACCAGTATGATCACTTCATTTTTATTCTGTAACCTGAGCCAGGCAAAGATATTTGGATAGATCTCTTCTATAGAACGGAGGAAGAGGTGTTCGGGAACTACCTCATAGGCATTGGTGCCGATAGACTGTATATTGTTAAAGTTGTTGGTAAAGATCTCATATCCGCCTACACTGCCGTTTTCCCAGCTGTTCAGCTTCCGGATCAGTTCCAGGTCGCCGATGATATATGTTTTGTCGTATTCTTCGATGCCCGTTTTATAAATGCCGGTTACTGTGAGTTTGCGGGCACGTGGGGGCTGGCCTGCTCGCTGAATAAAGTAAACGATCAGCGGATCGTTCAGTTTTAGCTGCAGTTCTTTGGCAAGGCTGGCAGAAATAATGACTTCCGGGGCATAGCTGCTGTCATTGTAATGTATGGGAGAGCCTTGTTGCAGGAACTGGTGAATATTATTCCAGTTGTAGTTCCTGTCCACTCCTTTGAAGATAACTCCTTCCAGGTCTTTCTCTGCTTTTATGATGGCTGATTTAGTAGCGTATGCGTTGATGGCGACGATGCCTTTGACCTGTTTCAGCTGCCTGACCATATTGCTGTCTGCCTGAAAGGGTACCTGTTCTGTGAGCGGGCCGGCATTGGGTTGATACTGGGTGATGTGGATATGGCCCCAGAAGCTGAAGATCTTCTGCTGGATTACCTGTTGAAAGCCATTCACCAGCGCTACAGCCAGGATCATTACTGCCACACTGATAGCAGTGGCTATAACGGCTATATTGATGATGAATTTTGAAAAAGAGGAGGATCTGTTGAAAGCGATCCGCCTGGCAACAAATAGAGATAATCGCATAGAACAAATATCTGTCTTTCTTTTTTCAATATTAAGATTCTTTTAGAAAGGGAGGAGATAGGTTTTGGGAGGAGGCTGGCCTGCGGTCAGCCGGAGATATTTTAGAAGAGAGTGAGATAGGTTTGGGAAGAGGTTGACCGTTGGTCAGCCTGAGATAGGGCACAAAGTTGAAAAAATTGTACCTTAATGTTTCCTTGAAATGAGATTATGAAGATAAAACCATTCTTCTACGCACCTGTAATCTGCTTGCTGGCATATATCTTACCGGTAGCTGCACAGGAAAATACCATTGGTCCTGACCACGTTTACTACAAGAATATCCGTTCTGTTAAGTTCAACCAGGCAGGAGACCAGTTGAGTTACCCGATGATCACCCTCAATGGTGGTGATAAGCTGGAGCTCAGCTTTGACGATATGGATAACGATATCAAGAATTACTTCTACACATTCATACTCTGTAATGCTGACTGGACACCGGCCCAGATCAACCAGCTGGAGTACATGCGTGGGTTTTCGGAGAACAGGATACAGGATTACCGTTTTTCAAGCATTGCGTTGCAGAGGTATACGCATTATACTGTACAGTTGCCTAACCAGAACTGCTATCCCATAAAGTCAGGTAACTATCTGTTAAAGGTATACCTTGACAGCGATACCAGTCAGCTGGTATTCACCCGCAGAATGTTGGTAATAGCTAATAAAGCGGGAGTAAGCGGTTTTATCCAGCAGCCGGTAACACCAAAGATCTTCCGTACTTATCAGAAAGTGAATTTCTCTGTGAATACGACGGGGTTGAATGTCGTGAATCCGTTTGACCAGATGAAAGTGGTGATCCTGCAGAACTACCGTTGGGATAATGCTGTTAAATTTCCCCGGCCCCTGTTTGTAAAGGGTAACATACTGGAATATAACTGGGAAGTGGATTGTGTGATGCCGGCAGGTAAGGAATGGCGGTGGATAGATCTGCGTAGTTTCAGGTTACAGACAGAGAGGGTAAAGAATACGGAATATGCGAAAGATCATACAGATGTATATGCCCTGCCGGATATTGAAAGAGGAAATAAGATCTACCAGTATATAAAGGACATCAATGGGCTTTATTACCTGGCAACAATAGATGATTATGATCCTTTTTATGAGGGAGACTATGCTACGGTACATTTCAGTTATCCTGCGGCTGAACCTTTTGCGGGGTATAATATGTACATCATCGGGCAGCTTACAGACTATGAGTGTAATGAGAATAATCTGATGGTGTACAACCCTAATACAAGAGCGTATGAAGGTTCTTTGTTCCTGAAACAGGGATTTTATAATTATATCTATGGTCTTGTCGATACAAGTGTGCCAGGCAGTTTACCAGATACGAAAGTTACAGAAGGAGATTGGTGGGAGACAGAGAACAATTATACCATCCTGGTATATTATCGTGCGTTGGGCGGCCGTTCTGATGAACTGGTAGCTACGACAACACTGAATTCTATGCTGAGCAGAAAATAAAAAGTAGTTGGGCTGCAGGGGCTGATTGTCCAAATAATAAAAACGCTTTTGCCGTAAGACAAAAGCGTTTTTATTTAGTTTAGTTTATTGTACTGTCTGACGGAGTTTCACAATATTTGCAGCTCCGCGTTTGATAATAATACGTGTACCTCTGTCAAATGTAAAGTAGCGGTAGAACCAGTTACTGAACACAACGAGTTTATTACGGAAGCCCAGTAAGCTCATAAGGTGCACTATCATCCATACCATCCATGCGAAATAGCCACTCAGTTTCATTCCTGCAAACTCAGCGACCGCGTGGTTACGGCCGATAGTAGCCATACTACCCAGGTCATTGTATTTAAATGGCTTCAGGTTCAGTGTGCTGGCGGCTTTTCTCATTTTTAAAATATTCCCTGCCAGGTTAGCTCCCTGTTGTATGGCAACCTGTGCTACCATTGGGTATCCTTTAGGGAACTTAGGATCGTTCACCATTTGTGCAATGTCTCCGATGGCGAAGATGTTGTTGTGGCCCTGTACCTGGTTAAACTCATTCACCTGTATGCGGCCGTTGGGCAGAACGATGTTGGAAGAGATACCTGTTACCGGAACGCCTTTCACACCTGCAGCCCAGAGCAGGGACTGACTGATCAGTTTTTCGCCGTTGCTGAGCAGGAGTGTTCTGCCATCATATTCTTTCACTACAGTGTTGCACAATACGGTAACTCCCAGTTTCTCCAGGCTTTCCAGTGATCTTTGGGAAGAGTTTTCGCTCATACCGTTCAATATCCTTGGGCTACCTTCAATGAGATAGATCTTCATGAGATCTACCGGTAGTTCCGGATAATCTTTCGGCATGATATATTTACGCAGTTCTGCAAAGGCGCCTGCCAGTTCAACGCCGGTGGGCCCACCACCTACCATGATGAAGGTCAGTTTAGCCCTGATCTGTTCTTCGTCATTCAGGAGCAGGCTTTCTTCAAACTGTTTTATAACATAATTACGGATCTGTACGGCTTCTATCAGGGACTTCATGCCAATAGCATGTTCTTCTATCACTTTATTACCGAAGAAGTTGGTGGTGCTGCCGGTGGCCAGTACCAGGTAGTCGTACTTTAATTCCCCGATACCTGTTTCCAGTATATTTTCATTGGGACGTACACCGGTTACTTCAGCCATTCGGAAGATGAAGTTTTTCTGATGTTTGAATATACCGCGGAGGGGAAATGCGATGCTGTCTGTTTCGAGGCCGGCGGTAGATACCTGGTACAGCAGGGGTTGAAAAAGGTGATAGTTGTTCCTGTCCAGCATTACTACCTGTACCGGTGCATTTTTAAGTTTTTTAGCGAGATTGATACCGCCAAAACCGCCACCTACAATAACTACACGGGGGAGCCCCGACTCCGGAATGTTCGGTTGAATCATAAAACATTCATTTAGATCAAATAAATAAAATCAGAGAAAAGTCTTCAAACGCCGGAGTTTATAATTGCGTATCAAAGTTACAATACTTTCAGAAAAAAATGAAAGTTTATTGTAAAAAAGTACTGCATCAGTTTAATTTCTTTTTGATGTACGACTTGAAAATGGATTTTTGAGAGAGGGTTGTTTGTGCCGTGTGCGGCTGAAAATTTTTAATGATGTGGCAAAAAAAATCCCCCGATACATGGCAGTACCGGGGGAATATACCATCTAAAAGTATGAACTACATTTTTTTCGCATCTTCCAGGAATTTAGCCAGGCCGATGTCAGTCAGCGGGTGTTTCAGCAGGCCCAGGATGGAATCCAGTGGGCAGGTGCAAACGTCTGCGCCGGCTTCAGCACATTTGATGATGTGCAGTGGAGTACGGATGGAAGCAGCGAGGATCTCAGTTTTGAAGCCCTGTACGCTGTATATCTGTGCAATCTGAGCAATCAGTTCAACACCATCCCAACCGCTATCGTCGATACGGCCGATGAATGGGGAAACGAAAGAAGCACCGGCTTTAGCTGCCAGGATAGCCTGACCTGCAGAGAATACCAGTGTACAGTTTGTTTTGATACCGTTGTCAGTAAACCATTTCAGAGCTTTTACACCGTCCTTGATCATAGGAACTTTCACTACGATGTTTGGGTGGATGGCAGCCAGTTTTTTACCTTCTTCGATAATGCTGTTGAATTCGGTAGAAAGTACTTCCGCGCTGATTGGTCCGTCTACCAGTTCACAGATTGCTTCGTAATGTTTCAGGATGTTAGCTTCACCTTTGATGCCTTCTTTAGCCATCAGAGAAGGGTTGGTAGTAACACCGTCGAGTACGCCCAGGTCGTTTGCTTCTTTTATCTGTGCGAGATTTGCTGTATCTATAAAGAATTTCATTGTGAAATGATTTAGTCTGTTTAATAAATTTATGCCGTTGCAATAGTACGCAACAAATATTTTATAATCAACTGTCGTTGTGTGAAAGATCTTAGTTCATTGTTGATGAACCTGTATACCGGATACGTGAAATAAACAGCTGGAGGGTATTGTGCAGAGTGTCAGGTCATATTATTTGAGTAGTTTAGGAAAATAGTACACTGACTATCCCTTATGATGATGACCTGGAATAAAAGGAAAAAAAAAACGGCAAGTTACTTACATCGCACCGCTACAACCGCCTACCCTTGCTACATTCCTGTCCTGGGGGAGTTCAGCAGGAGCTGGTCGTATAAGACTTGCCGGTTGCAAAGGTAAACTAATTGTAATAAAAAACAAATATTAATTGAGGTGTGGGGCAATTTGAGTTGCCTGGAGAGGGAAAAATATACAAAAATGAATCTTACAGTGATCAATTAATCACTATTTGCTGTTATAGAGAAGAAGGATAAGCGAAAAAAATAATAGTATCAAAATTTTGATATATAAAACATTATTTTTATTTTGTATGTATTAACATTTAACCTAAACCTCAAGTACAATGCAAAATTATGAAAGTACCGGCGCTGAAGCAGCAATGGCCGGCGTATTCCTTACATTTATGCTGTTTTTCTGGGCTATCTGTCTGATAATTATCGTTGCTATGTGGAGGATCTTTACAAAAGCCGGACAGCCAGGCTGGGCCAGTATTGTACCGATCTATTCAGCTGTAGTACTGATGAGAATTATCGGGAAACCGGATTGGCATTTCCTTCTTTACCTTATTCCATTTTATAACATTTATATTGCCATCGTGCATACTAACCTGCTTAGCAAGAGCTTTGGTAAAGGAGAAGGATTCACTGTCGGGCTTATTTTCCTGGGGATAATATTTTATCCTATCCTGGCCTTTGGAGATAGTGTTTATCTTGGGCCAGGTGGTGCAGGCGGAGCACACCTGGATAACAAAATAGATAGCATCGGTACTCCCGCTGTCTGATAAATTTTCATCTTTGCCATAATATGCTGCCGGCTCTGATGGGCCGGCAGTTCTTTTTGATCTTAAATTTTATGTCAACTCAATTCTCTTTCGAAAAAGAAGACCTGTTACAGGATCTGTCAGACCTGCAGGAGCTCCGGCCTGCAAATATGGAAAGACGTTTCGCCAACCTGGTAATAGATCAGGTAGCTGCCGTCGTGTGTGGTTTCCTGGTCTTTATCATTGCTGCTTTTGTATTCGGTATTTTCCTGGGGCTGGGTGTGTCTGACGATGCAGAAAGTGCATTTATCAGTGTTGCCATGATTCTGATGTTTCCAGGAGCAATGCTGTATTATATAGTAGCGGAAGCAATGTTTAAAGGGCAGACCCTGGGAAAGCTCATTACAGGCACCAGGGCTGTCAGGCTGGACGGTAGCCCGGTCACCTGGAAAGATGCCCTGTTCAGAACATTGTGCAGAATAGTGCCGTTTGAGGTGTTCTCGGGTTTTGATACTGTCACCTGGCATGATAAATGGACCGGCACCCGGGTAGTACGGAAGTAATTACCTTGTGGTATAGTAGTTATAATCGTTGATCACAGTTTCGAGAAACTCTTCCGGCAGCATTTCTGTCTGGATCTCCAGCACATCTCTGACCCTGTAGGCAACGCGGGCTGTCAGTTCTGAATTGTTGGAACGGATGGCCTGGTCCATCAGTTCTTTGATCTTATTCATATCTCTGTCAGACAACTTAAGTATCTGTGGAAAACGGGGCTGATAGTCCATTGCAGACATGTCACGGAAAATAGTGTCCTGAATGCTGGCTTTGGTCCGCGTATTCACCACAATTGTACCTGCTACAATATCTCCGAGGCGTTGATCATAAGGAGAGCGCAGCATGGCAATGATAGGTATAAGCGCGTTGATGAAAAGGTAAGGGGTTTCAATTACCCGGAACAGCCACCTGATCAGATGCTGGCTGAGACTGGGTTTCCCTCCATGCATATTCCTGATCTTAATACCCAATGCCAGCTTGCCGGGTGTTTGCCCGTTCATTAGTATTTCCAGTACAAGGAAATAGCACATAAAAGGAATACCTCCTACCAATGTATAAACTATCAGGTAATTATCTCCTCTTATACCCAGATTGCTCAGGGTGTAGGCTATTGCCCAGACATATACAAACTTGATCACATGATCTATCACCCAGGCCAGGAATCGCTTTCCCATATTGGCCGTTTCAAATTCCAGGTCTATATTGAAAGATGTTGGTATTTTTATATTAGCCATGTACGAATTTACTAATTTATGTATATGTTTGTAAGGTCTGTCAGGGGGAATTTTGACAATGTCACAGTTTGAATTTTTAGTATATTCTGACAAGAAAGTACTGCTATGAACCATGTAGATGGTTTACCGGCTAATTTATAACCCATGCGTGAGTCAACCTTCATTAAAAAGAACCTTCCCCGCTGGAAGAAATACCAGGAAGAGCCAACTGCTGATCCTGACGAGATGGCGGAACGTTTTACCAGCTTACTGGATGATCTTGCTTATGCCAAGACCTTCTACAGCTTCAGCAAGGTAACCAGTTATATCAATGGCCTGGCTGCAGGCATTTATCATCATATTTACGGTAATCGCAAGGACAGGGACGGCAGGTTTTTAAACTTTTTCAGATTTGAGCTCCCGTTATTATTCCGCCGTTATCACCGCTTATTCCTCTTCACCTTTTTATATTTTTTCTCTTTCTGTGTTCTTGCTGCATTCTCTGCGGCACATGATGAAACTTTTGTAAGAGGTGTAATGGGGGATGAATATATAAGCATGACAGAACGGAACATTAGCAGGGGAGATCCTTTTAATGTATACAAACAGGACAACCCGTTGTGGATGTTCATCTGGATAGCCAAGAATAATATCCAGGTGGCGTTGCTTTGTTTTGTCAGCGGTATCACACTGATAGGCAATCTGTATGTGCTGATGAAGAACGGAGTGATGCTGGGTGCCTTCCAGTATTATTTTTTCTCAAAGGGATTGGGTCTGAAATCGGTGCTTGTTATCTGGATACACGGTACACTGGAAATATCTGCCATTGTAATTTCAGGCGCCGCGGGCCTGGTAATGGTGAGCGGCCTGCTCTTCCCTGGTACGCGTAAACGGCTGGATGCAATGAAAGCATCAGCCCGCGATGGTGTAAAGATCGTGATATCCCTGGTGCCTATATTCATTGTGGCGGCTTTCCTGGAGGGATTTGTAACCAGGTATACAGAAATGCCTATGTGGACCAGCATCAGCATACTATTGGTGTCACTGTTGTTTATAATAGGGTACTTTATAGTATATCCCATATGGCTGCATCGCAAAGGATATAGTCTGGACCATGAAAGAAAAGTTATAAAGACAGTAAAATGAGGAAAGCGAGCTTTTATTATATACTGTTGTTGCTTCTGTGCAGCTCCTTCCTGTTAAAGGCACAAGCCCCGACAGATACTGTCTATGCTGAGGAGGCAGAAGAAGAGTATACAGATGAGGATACAGTGGCCCCCGTACACTATCTCTGGGACCAGGAGCTGGCTATTGACGCAGATACCATGAGCGATTATTATTCCGGAAGACTGATCCTGCGTAAAGTGCCTGGTAAAGTGATGGATGAGATGCGTGCCGACAAAGCGATGAAGTATAAACTGAGCAGGAAAAAAGAGACGGAGCGTTCAGACCTGACCTGGCTGGAAAATATCTATCTGGCATTCCTGCAGCTTTTCGGCATATTTCACCGGTTGATACTGGCACTACTTATAGGAGGTTTAATAACAGCCACGTATACTTATCTGAAACGCAACGGTTACATCTCTACAAAAAAAGAAGCAGCAACCGGTACAGATATAAAACTTACTGACGAAGACCTGGAAATAACTGTATATGAACAGCAGATAACAGATGCCATTGCACAGGGTAAATACCGGCTGGCAGTACGTTTGCTCTATCTGCAAACATTACGTTTGCTGTCAGACAAACAGATCATTACCTACAGCCGGGAAAAGACAAATGCAGCATACCTGAGAAGTATGATCTCTACGCCGTGGTACAAGGCATTTGCCGGTCTGACACTGGACTATGAATATATATGGTACGGGGAAAGGCCCGTAAGCAGTGAACAGTTCAAGACTGTGCATAACCAGTTCAGTCAATTTATGAACGAATTAGGATATACCAGGTGAAATCAAAAACAATAATCATACTATTCAGTGTACTGGGATTGGTGGTGATCCTGCTGCTGGTGCTGTCTTCCCGGACACAGTCTGAAGATAAGCAGGAAGATATTGATCTTACCCAACAAAGCTTTTCCTATAAGGACAAGAAGCCGGGCGGCTGCTATGTTGCATACCAGGCGTTGCCGCATATCTTTACCTATTATGCTGTCAAACCGCATATTGTTACCAAATCCTTCACACGTACTTATTCGAAAGACGACGTATTATCTTCCGCTGGTGGCAATCTGTATATCCTTGTTACAGATAAATTATACACTTCGAAAGAAGATGTACAACATATGCTGACCTATGTTACGGACGGGAATGAGCTCTTCATTGCTGCCAATGAACCGGACAGCTTATTGCTGGAGCGCCTGGGGCTGAAGCTGGCAGTCCGTACTTCCTGGCCATTGGTGGACAGCTCTGTTCAGCATTTTGTGAATCCTAACCTGGCGCCGGATACAGTGTACTCAAGGATAGGCATTTTTGCCGGCAGGTACTTTTCAGGTATGGATACGTCCAGGACCGTTATACTGGGTACTAATGCCAATCATCAACCTAACTTTATAAAGATACATCATGGTAAAGGGGATATATTTTTATCTCTGAACCCTTCTGCTCTTACCAACTATTTCCTGCTTCATAGAAATAATATCATGTCTATGGAAAGGCAACTGGGATATACGAGCTATTATGCAGAGAATGTGTATTGGGATGAATATTACAAATACCTGCGTTCCCGCGATTCAAGCGATTTCAGTGAATGGGAGGTGTTGATGCGCTTTCCTGCCATGCGTTGGGCTTTATGGCTGATAGTAGTGTTACTGCTCATCTATGTGTTGTTTGAAAGTAAACGCAGGCAGCGTATCATCCCTGAAAAGCCATTGCTTACCAACAATTCCCTTGAATTTGTGGAAGCAATGGGCCAGTTGTATTATCAGCAGCATGACAATGCCAACCTGGCTAGAAAGATCATACAGCAGTGGATGGAGTTTATACGTAGCCGTTATTACCTGGGCACACACCAGATAGACGATAATTTTGCGGATGCGCTTTCGCGGAAAGCTGTAATGCCTTTACAGCATGTGAAAGACATCCTGCAGGAAGTTGAAATGATACAGAGAGCAGATAGGGTGAGTGATGATTCTTTGAAACGATTTTATAAAAATATACAGGCCTTTTATTTAAACTCGAAATAATGGAGGAACTAACATTTCAGCCCCGTACCGATTTTACTACCCTGCATGAATCGGTGACAGCTATCCGGGCACAGATAGGAAAAGTAATTATTGGTCAGCATGAAATGGTTGACCTGCTGATAACCGGTTTGCTGACACAGGGGCATGTGCTGATAGAAGGGGTGCCGGGAGTGGCAAAAACGCTGACCGCTAAATTGCTGTCGCGTTGCATAGATGCTGACTTTTCCCGTCTGCAGTTCACGCCGGACATTATGCCGGCAGATGTGGTTGGTACATCTGTTTTCAACCCGGAAAAAAGAGAGTTTGAATATAAACGCGGACCTGTATTCAGTAATCTTGTACTGATTGATGAGATTAACCGTGCACCGGCAAAAACGCAATCTGCCCTCTTTGAGGTGATGGAAGAGCGGCAGGTAACCAACGATGGTATTACACATCCTCTGCCTTCTCCATTCATGGTGGTTGCCACGCAGAACCCGATTGAGCAGGAAGGGACCTATCGCTTGCCAGAAGCGCAGCTGGACCGTTTCCTGTTTAAGATAGAAGTAAAGTATCCTGTGCTGGCAGAGGAAGTAAGTATGCTGCAGGCGATGCATCAGCATAGCAATATTGCAGATATGACCCGGGTGATAGATAAAGTGGTAACAGCTACCCAGATCATGGAATACCAGGCGCTGGTGCGGAAGGTACATATCGAAGATAAGCTGCTGCATTACATTGCAGCCCTGATACAGGAAACCCGTAACAATGCTTCGCTGTTCCTGGGTGCATCTCCGCGTGCTTCTCTGGCAGTAATGAACTGTGCAAAAGCAACGGCAGCTATTAATAACAGGGATTTTGTAACTCCTGACGATATTGTAAGCATGGTGCCGCATGTATTGCGACACCGTATTATGCTGACGCCCGAACGTGAGATGGAAGGCATTTCCACAGATGAAGTAATAGGTCAGATCGTTAAGGCCGTGAATGTACCAAGATAATAACAGTGCTGTATGAAGAGATCATTCTATCAGGCTTTATTTTTCACTACACGTTTTTATGTAGCGCTGGGAAGCATAGCGATCTTTTTTGTTGTAACCTACTTCTTCCCGGCATTATATATCGTTGCGCAGGCTGGTATTGCCGTGCTGGTCTTCCTGTTGTTGCTGGACCTCTTCCTGTTGTTTGCTGCAGGGAAGCAGCCTTTTACGGCAGGGCGCACTATGGCGGGAAGATTCAGTAATGGGGATGATAATGATATCCTGTTAAAGCTGGTAAATAACTACCGTTTCCCTGTTTCTGTGAAGGTGCTGGAAGAGTTGCCAATGCAGTTCCAGATGAGAGATTTTGTGTTGAAGGAGGCCCTGAAGCCGGGAGAAAAGAAAGAGCTGCATTATAGTTTACGTCCGGTAGAAAGGGGAGAGTATGCTTTCGGTAATACCAATACTTTTGTGAGAAGTCCGCTGGGGTTATGCCAGCGGCGTGTTACAGCAGATAACAGTGCTACCGTAAAAGTATATCCTTCATTCTTCCAGCTGCGTAACTATGAGCTGTATTCTTTCAATGGCAAATTGCAGGAGCTGGGCGTGCACAGGAAGCGTATGATAGGGCAGAGTATGGAGTTTGATCATATCAAGGAATACGTTCGCGGAGATGATGTGCGCAGGCTTAACTGGAAGGCTACGGCCCGCAGGGGGAATTTCATGGTGAATAATTATGTGGAAGAGCGTTCGCAGCAGGTATATTGTGTAATTGATAAGGGCAGAGCTATGAAGATGCCTTTTGAAGGACTTACCCTGCTGGATTACGCTATCAACGCTACGCTTGTTTTCAGCAATATAGCCCTTCAAAAAGGGGATAAGACAGGGCTGGTTACACTGGCTGCGCAGCAGGTGGATATTCTTCCGTCTACCAGTAAGAAAACGCAGATGAACGTGATCCTGGAAAAGCTGTATGCGCAGGAAACACAATGGGAGGAGAGTGATTACGAAAAGCTGAGCGTTACGATACGCAGTGTGTTTTCACAACGGTCGTTACTTATCCTGTTCACGAATTTTGAATCAATGACGGCTTTGCAGCGGCAGCTGCCATATCTTCGCCGGCTTTCCAAGTATCATCTTTTGCTGGTAGTGTTCTTTGAGAACACAGAGTTGAAGAAGATAACGAAAGAAGAAGCACATACTATGGAAGATATATATCGCCAGGTTATAGCGCAGAAATTTTCTTATGAGAAAAAGCAGATGGTAATGGAGCTTTCCAAATATGGAATCCTGTCTTTGCTCACCCCACCTCAGCAGTTAACCCTTAATGTCGTAAATAAGTACCTGGAGCTAAAGGCCCGTTCACTGATCTGATAATTGTTTTACGGGTATGGTGCTGGTTACAGACATGGCAGCATCATGCTTGTTGGTGGCTGTGACGGTAATGAAACGGGTTTCTTTATCATTGCTGTTCAGCAGGAGGTCCTGTCCCAGCAGTTTTCCTTTGTCTGTTTCAAACTTTACAGAGGCAGTATCCAGCGGGTAGATCTTTCCGCTGCTAAAAGTGCCTTCTACATTCAGG
Source organism: Chitinophaga tropicalis (assembly GCF_009758205.1). GTDB lineage: Bacteria > Bacteroidota > Bacteroidia > Chitinophagales > Chitinophagaceae > Chitinophaga > Chitinophaga tropicalis. The sequence goes on along the minus strand of NZ_WRXN01000011.1, from coordinate 34,653 downwards.
TAGAAGCGGATACCTCTTTTCAGGCTGTCGGCATAGTGGTTGAAGCGTATATGTTCCAGGTGGGGAAGTGTCAGCGTGGTGGTAAGAGGTTTCTCTGTATCCGGCATGGTGATGGTAAGTTCAATCTTATAATGTTGCTGAGCAAGCTGTTGCCTGTTGATGGTCAGGTATCCGTTTTGCAGTATACCATTGGAAGTGGTTATTTTCAACCGGTTCCAGCGGTAGTTCCCGCCCAGGTAGCCTTCAGTTTTTCTTACCTGTCCGTTCTGATAGGTCAGTTGCAGGCCGATGGGCATGCGGTCATATAATTCAGCTACGGCATCGTTGTCATAACTGGCGGTAACGGAGGTGACGGTATTATCCTGAGCTATGGCGCCCAGAGTATACAATATCAGCAGAGCTGTTAATAATCCTTTCAATTGTTATTTTTACCGGAAAGCTGAAAAAATCATTCCATATTTTAATTTTTTTATCTGAAATGAAAACCACCAATTATTATAACACTTTTATTGAAGTATCGGAAGATTGTCCGGCCGGTACTGCGGAGATTCCTCCGGTAAGGGGGGAGAGCCGGTCTGCGGCCAATATCCAGTTTGATATGATGAGTCGTCATCCTTACAGATTTACATCAGATGATGTGATTTTCCAGGTATTTGCCACTAAAAATAATGTGGGAAAATCTGCCTGGGAGGAGTTTTTTTCAAAGGGGCAGGCTTGTCTGAGGGCATCTCCCCTGGTAAAAAGGTATGGTTGGGGAGTGCACTGTGATGCTGAGGGGAAAGTGGCGATATATGGTATAGGATCGGCGGAATATGAGCAGTATCTGAAAAGTAAGGAACTGGCACATGTTAAGGGGATGAGGTCTAAAAGGGTCTAGATTATAAAGAGGGTTGGTTAATACGGAAGGGGGCTAATGTTTCATCAAGTTCCTGTATTAATCTTTTCACGATGGTTTCTATGCTGCTGATATCTTCCACCATTTCAACGCTTTGTCCGGCAGACCATAACTGCTGGTAATTTCCTGGTTTTACTGCCTGTTCCAGTTTTTTCATTCCTCTTAGCTGTATCAGCATTTTGAAATATTTGCGGGTACTGGCATTTTTATTCAGTTGTTTTTCCAGCCAGTTCTGTTTGTAACCGATCTTTTTTGCAGCAGGGGTATTGATGACGTTGCAGGGGGTACCGGAGAGCCGTTCGGTCAGGACAATATCTTCCATTCCGTAATCCAGTATGGCTTTTTTGTATTCGTTGCTTACGGTAGCTTCTTCGCTTGCTATGAAGCGGGTGCCTATGGATGCTCCGTGAGCGCCTAATACCAGGGCGCTGGCCAGTTGTTTTCCTGTGGCGATGCCGCCTGCTGCTACCAGTATTTTATCGGGATATGCTTTCTGGAGGGCCGGAACCAGGATGTGCATGGGGTAGGGGCCTGCATGTCCGCCGGCGCCGGCGCAAACTGCAATGAATCCGTCGCAACCCGCCTGGGCTGCTTTTTCGGCATGCTGAAGATTGGTGACGTCACAAAGTACTCTTGCGCCGTAGCTGTGGGCGGCGGCAATGACTTCTTTTGGGCTGCCCAGGGAAGTAATATATAATGGTACTTTGGCAGTTACGCAATCCTGCAGGTGTTTATGGTAAAGCGGGTTGGTTTTTTGTACGATGAGGTTCACACCATAGGTGCCCAGTCCTGGCGGTAGCTGTGATCTGTGTTCATTTAGGTGGTCCAGTACGGCTTTCAGTTCTCCTTCTTTACGGTAGTTGAGGGAGGGGAATGTACCGGCGATGCCGTTTTCCATTGCGGCCTTTACCATTTTCTCGTTGCTGACAAGGAACATGGGGGCCATAATGACCGGGTAGCGGATAGCCAGGGCTGAGGTTAAGTGCATAAGTGGATCTTTTAGCTATGATCTGACTGCCAGCTGCCGGGCCACATATTTTCCCAGGATATCGAATTCCAGGTTGATGGTATGGCCGGGTTGAACTGCAGATATGTTAGTGTGTTCGTAAGTATATGGAATAACGGCAATAGAAAATTCTGTATCTGTTACATTATATATGGTGAGGCTGATGCCGTTGAGGCAGATGGAGCCTTTTTCCACGATAAGGTCAGCGAACCGGGCCGGGTAGCGGAAGCGGAATTCCCAACTGCCGTTTTGCGGGGTGACGGAAACGCATTCTCCTGTGCTGTCTACATGGCCCTGTACCAGGTGGCCGTCTATGCGGCCGTTGAAGAGCATGGCTCTTTCCAGGTTCACTTTCTGGCCGGGTGTGAGCAGGCCTATATTGCTTTTCTGGAGGGTTTCGGCTACGGCTACGATGTCGTAAGTATTGTCCTGGATGCGGGTAACGGTCAGGCAGACGCCATTGTGGGATACGCTCTGATCTACTTTTAATTCCGGCGCGAGAGAGGAGTTGATGGTAATGACCATATTGGTGCCTTCCCTGCGGGTGCTGATAACTTCTCCTAATGATTCTATTATTCCTGTAAACATGGGGCTAATTTAGGTAATTTGGGGTAACTATCCTTTTGGTATACCTGAAACGTACCTGGAATATACCAGGAACGTGCTTTCTTCCATGCTTTTGATGTGGAGATGATATGGACTTGATCGCTACCGGAAAAGAGGCAATGAATGCATTTTGTTTATTTAAAACAATGTATTATCTTTGCCTTCCTGAAAAAAAGGAGTATTAATTATGTTGATCATCGATTCTAAAGATTGCGAAAACATTGACAAGGCGCTCAAAAAATACAAAAAGAAATTTGAGAAAGCCCGTATCCTGCTGCAACTCAGGTCACGTCAATCTTTCACAAAACCATCTGTAAAGCGTCGTACCGAAGTGCTGAAAGCTGTTTACAAGCAGCAGCTGGCTAGTGGTAAATTAGGCGATTAATCCAGTCGGGTTGAATACCCACGCAAGATATGTGATGATTGTAAGGTTTTATATAACTTTACAATCATCAATTTTTTTGTGTTGAGCGAAGTAATACATCCGGTAGCAACCCGTTTCCTTGCATATATCCAGCTAGAAAAGCGTTATTCTGCGCATACATTTGCTGCGTATCAGCAGGACCTTACCCAATTTTTTACTTTTATACAATCCCAATATGGCGATCTGCCTCTTCCGGGCATATCGCATTCTCATGTCCGTACCTGGCTGGCCTGGTTAATGGAGCAGGGGATAGTGGCCAAGAGTGTTAACCGCAAGATATCTACTCTTAAATCATTCTTCAAATACGCATTACGGCAGGGGGAGATGTCTCAGACCCCGATGACGAAGGTGACTGCGCCTAAGATAGGCAAGCGGCTGCCCGGGTTTATTGATGAAAAGGGGATGCAGGCTGTGGAGGATAACCGCAGTATGCGGAGGGGGCAGGAGGATGCTCCTATTTTTACGGCAGATCTGCAGGGGATGACCCACAGGCTCATTTTTGAATTGCTGTACCATACGGGGATCAGGGTATCTGAGCTTGTATCGTTGCAGGGGAGGCATGTAGATATGAGCAATCTGACCATTAAGGTGCTGGGGAAGGGGAATAAGGAGCGGATCATTCCTGTGAGCAGTGGGTTGAGGGAGCAGATCCGGGAATATATGGCGGCGTGCAGGAGGGAGCTGGCGGAGTATGGGGGGGAGGTGCTACTGGTGAATCCGCGGACGGGGAAGAAGTTATACCGGGAATATGTCTATAATGTGGTGAAGGGGTATCTCACTCATCATCAGATCACTACTATCAGTAAAAAGAGCCCGCATGTGCTGCGGCATACGTTCGCGACCCATCTTACCAACAATGGAGCTGATCTTAATGCTGTCAAGGAATTGCTTGGGCATGCCAGTCTTGCATCTACACAGGTGTATACACATAATAGTATAGAAAAGCTCAGGGAAGCTTACCGGAAGGCACATCCTAAAGGTGAGTAGAACATGATCATTGTCATAGGTTTTGTGGTTGCTGGTGGCATGTTTATGACACTTGTCTGTTTTAACAAAATATTACTAAATGGTTATCAAAAAGAGTCGAAAAGTGATTAAATTAGTAATGAGTTCTTTGTATTACATCTTGCATTAGTCGATATCCAAAACCATTAAAATTAATGAAAGCCTATGGACGTAATGTTACGAGCATGTACAAGATTGTTAAAAACTAAAAATTAGTACTATGAACGTTCAAATTCAAACCGTACACTTTGATGCAGACTCCAAACTGATAGATCATGTGAGCAAAAAGATCCAGAAATTGAACACGTTTTATGACAGGATTATTAGCGTTGAGGTTTTTTTGAAGTTAGATGGAATAGCCCATCAGGTTAAAGATAAAATTGCCGAGATTAAAGTCCACATTCCCCGCCAAGACCTATTCGTGAAGCACGAATCCAAATCCTTCGAAGAGTCTTTTGACCTTGCCTTTGACTCAGTCGTTACCCAGATCAAACGACAGAAAGAGAAGAAATTTCAGTAAAATCTTAAAAATATTTTGGAATTAAATATCTGTTTACTACCTTTGCCATCCCGATCGAAAAAAGGGATCGGCAAAGGTAGTAAAGTTCTTTACTGTAGGGCATTTAAGCCAAATGAAACAAGTGTAAAAATTTGTATCCGGGCGCTGAAAAAAAGATTTTGAGAATAAATAAAATCCTCTATTTTTGCACCCTCTTTAACGGATACCTTTTAATAAATACTTGGTATGCCAGCATAGCTCAGTTGGCCAGAGCTACTGATTTGTAATCAGTGGGTCGGGGGTTCGAATCCCTCTGCTGGCTCCGGAAAAATTCCGAAGCAAAAAAGAAGTCCGGACGGACAAAGTTTTGAAGAAGGAGTTTTAGGATTGGGCAGGTTCCAGAGTGGCCAAATGGGGCGGACTGTAAATCCGCTGTTTCGACTTCATAGGTTCGAATCCTATCCTGCCCACACAGTGCAAATGTTCCGCTTTTGCTCCCCGCAATGGCGGAACTTCTCTGTTAAAGGGAGATTTCTTTTAATTGAGAGGCATAAGTTCTTTGGTTATTTAAGTTTAAATGCGGGAGTAGCTCAGTTGGTAGAGCGACAGCCTTCCAAGCTGTAGGTCGCGGGTTCGAACCTCGTCTCCCGCTCATAGTAATATCAGTTCGAAATTTGTCTGGATATTACATGGGATGAAAGTTCTTTAATAAGATTTTCAATGCTGTTGTAGCTCAGGGGTAGAGCACTTCCTTGGTAAGGAAGAGGTCGTGAGTTCAATTCTCATCAACAGCTCAACGGATTTCCAAACGTCCGGGATCCGGATTTCGTTGTAGCTCAGTGGAAGAGCGTTCCCGGTTAGCTCCGGGAGAGGACATGGGTTCAATTCTCATCAGCGGTACAAGTTTGTAAAACCGTTTTTTTAAAACAACTATCAATACAATCTTTACAAACCATCTAAAAAAAATACAATGGCAAAAGAAACCTTTAAGCGGGATAAACCCCACGTAAACATTGGTACCATCGGCCACGTTGACCACGGTAAAACTACCTTAACTGCTGCCATTACTACAATTTTGGCAAACAAGGGTCTGGCTGAGAAGAAAGGCTATGATGAGATCGATGCGGCTCCTGAAGAAAAAGAAAGAGGTATTACCATCAATACAGCGCACGTTGAGTACCAGACAGCTAACCGCCACTACGCGCACGTTGACTGCCCTGGTCACGCTGACTATGTGAAAAACATGATCACTGGTGCTGCTCAGATGGATGGTGCTATCCTGGTGGTTGCCGCTACAGATGGTCCGATGCCGCAAACTAAAGAACACATCCTCCTGGCTCGTCAGGTAGGCGTTCCCCGTATCGTTGTGTTCATGAACAAAGTTGACCTGGTTGATGATCCTGAGCTGCTGGAACTGGTTGAACTGGAAATCCGCGAACTGCTGAGCAAATATAACTACGATGGTGATAACACACCAATCATCAAGGGTTCTGCAACCGGCGCTCTGGCTGGTGAAGACAAATGGGTTGCTGCTGTTGAAGAACTGATGGCTGCTGTAGATGAATTCATTCCTCTGCCTCCTCGTCCGGTTGATCTGCCGTTCCTGATGTCTGTAGAAGACGTATTCTCTATCACTGGTCGTGGTACTGTTGCTACCGGTCGTATTGAGCGTGGTAAGATCAAAGTTGGTGAAGCTGTTGAAATCGTAGGTCTGATCGAAAAACCGCTGACTTCTACCTGTACAGGTGTTGAAATGTTCAAAAAACTGCTCGACGAAGGTGAAGCTGGTGACAATGCTGGTCTGCTGCTGCGTGGTATTGAGAAAGCTCAGATCCGCCGTGGTATGGTTATCACTAAGCCAGGTACTATCACTCCGCACACTGAATTCAAATGCGAAGTTTACGTACTGAGCAAAGAAGAAGGTGGCCGTCACACTCCGTTCTTCCAGAAATACCGTCCTCAGTTCTACTTCCGTACAACTGACGTTACTGGTGAAGTGGAATTACCGGCAGGTGTTGAAATGGTTATGCCAGGTGATAACATCTCCCTGACAGTTAAACTGATCGCTCCGATCGCTATGGAAAAAGGTCTGAAATTCGCTATCCGCGAAGGTGGCCGTACCGTAGGCGCTGGTCAGGTTACTGAGATTATCAAATAATCGCTTTATCTAATAAAGGCCATTAGCGATTAGCTGATTACCCGCCGTGAATAAATTTAATTTTTGTAAATTTGTTTACCAGGTAGTGAAAAGTTCAAAGCTAATGGTCTTTCATACGGGCATAGTTCAATGGTAGAATAGAGGTCTCCAAAACCTTTGATATGGGTTCGAATCCTATTGCCCGTGCTACAAATGGTGAAAAGTTTACCTTTTCACCTTTCATGTTTTCAAACGGTTAATCTTACATACCATATGAATAAGGTTAGAAATTACTTCCGGGAGTCCTATCACGAGCTGGTGCATAAAGTATCCTGGCCTACCTGGCAAGAGCTGCAGTCTTCTACTATGATTGTTTTAATCGCCACTGTTGTTATTACGGCACTCGTATGGGGCATGGACGCTCTTTCTCATCTTGTGTTAACACAGTACTATAAAATGTTCTAATAATGATGGATGCATCCAACAATAACCCTGCAGAAGAAACAAACATTCCCACCCAGGATACCAAATGGTATGTACTGCGCGTAGTGAGTGGTAAAGAAAAGAAGGTAAAGGAATACCTGGATATTGAGGTACGCCGCTCTGATTGGGGCAACGTGATCACCCAGATATTTTTACCAGTGGAGAAAGTATATAAAGTTCAGGCAGGTAAAAAAGTGATGCGCGAAAAGAACTTTTATCCGGGTTACGTGATGATCGAGGCGATAGATGGTAAAATGACCGATGAGGTGATCCAGTCTATCCGCAATGTATCAGGCGTTATTCACTTCCTGGGTAAAGATAAACCCATTGCGCTGCGCAAGGCAGAAGTAAATAAGATGTTAGGTAAAGTTGATGAAATGTCTGATAACGGACTGACCATGAGCGAGCCTTTCATTGTAGGGGAAACCATCAAGATCATAGACGGGCCTTTCAACGACTTCAACGGTATCATCGAAGAGGTGATAGAAGACAAGAAGAAGCTGAAAGTGACGGTAAAGATCTTTGGTCGTGCCACTCCTGTAGAACTGAATTTTATGCAGGTAGAAAAGATCAGCTAACTATTTCAGGAAAGTTTATATAAAAACCGTCCGCCTAAAAGGGGGACGGTTTTTTATTTTAAGCTGACACATCAGTATTTTGAGGGTTATCACATTTTACGTGTGAATTTGATCTCCATGGTTTTGAATTCTTTGCCTTCATGGTCCATGTACATCTGCATGGTGTGATGGTTATCGTCTACGATGGTAAAGATCTCTTTCATTTTCATGTCTTTACCGGTGGTGGGATCTACTGAGTTACCGTTGAAGGTGATGGATTTGGTTGCTTCATCCCAGGTTCCTTCCATATTCATGATACCGGTTCCCATGTTATCTATCCAGCTGCTCTGGAATATTTTTTTCGCATTGTCATAGGCTAAAAGGCCGTGTCCTTCAAAGGGCATTCCCATCATGGTACTTTTGTGGACGGATTCCTGGTAGCGGCCGCCCAGGATCATCCTGTTAACGGTGGAGCCTGTGGCTGTGGTTGGAGCGGCGTTGGGGTCCATCCACATGGTCATATCGAAAGACCATTCCCCGTCACATTGTGCTATTTTCTGATGAATTTCGCCCGGGGTCATATAGTTCATCCAGGCTTTTTCCTGCTCAGACTGGGCTTTGGCGGGATTTTGGAGTAGTAGCATGCCAATAGTGGCTGAGAGTAACAATAGACGTTTCATAAATGGTGGAGTTTTATGTAATGATAACGTTTCAGGAAATAGAAGGTTGAAGGGGAGAGGACAGTTTAAAATTTTTTAACAGGTTATCCGGCATGGAAATTTCATTAAATTAAATTAGATTTGTCCAACCCTGTGCCGATGAGTTAACCCAACCGATAAGATAAAATAGTTTTGCAATAGAATTGTAAAATTTCTCCCCTGACATCAAAAAGAATGCCCAAAAGCAAATTCTTTTTGAGAGTTAATATATTATTATATACCTTTGCATCCCCTTTAAAAGGTAAATTTTCTCCTTTTAGTTTTGGGAGTCCTGACCGCTGGTGGGGACGTTTTAACCAAATTAAACTTTATAACATGGCAAAAGAGATCGCTACGTACGTGAAATTGCAGGTGAAAGGCGGCCAGGCCAATCCTGCACCTCCTATTGGTCCCGCCCTGGGTTCCAAAGGTGTGAACATCATGGAGTTCTGCAAGCAGTTCAATGCCCGTACCCAGGATAAAATGGGTAAAGTATTGCCTGTGTTGCTGACCGTTTACACTGACAAGTCTTTTGATTTCGTAATTAAGACGCCTCCTGCTGCTGTTCAGTTGCTGGAAGCTGCCAAATTGCAGAGTGGTTCCAAAGAGCCTAACCGTAACAAGGTTGGTAAGGTTACCTGGGCACAGGTTGAAGCTATAGCTACAGACAAGATGGCTGACCTGAACTGCTTCACCAAAGAAAGCGCCATGAAAATGGTAGCTGGTACTGCCCGTTCTATGGGTATTACTGTAGATGGTAACGCTCCCTGGGGCAATTAATTGTGTCACCCTGTTGAACGCAGGTTAACTTTTTAAAACATTTTGCAATGGCAACTAAGAAAAGAAAAGCAGCCGATACAAAGGTGGACAAGAACAAGGTATACAGCCTGAAAGAAGCTTCCGCTCTTGTAAAAGATATTAACTGCACTAAATTTGACAGCTCTGTCGATTTACATATCCGTCTGGGCGTAGATCCCAAGAAAGCAGACCAGGCTATCCGTGGTTCCGTAACGCTTCCCCACGGTACTGGTAAAACTAAACGCGTACTGGTTCTTTGCACTCCTGATAAGGAAGCTGCAGCAAAAGAAGCAGGAGCAGATCATGTTGGTCTGGACGAATTTATCCAGAAGATCGAAGGTGGATGGACTGATATTGATGTGATCGTAGCTACTCCGGCTGTGATGCCTAAAATAGGTAAGCTGGGTAAGATCCTCGGTCCCCGTAACCTGATGCCAAACCCTAAAACAGGTACTGTTACCAATGATGTGGCAGCCGCTGTTAACGAGGTTAAAGGTGGTAAGATCACTTTCAAGGTAGATAAAGCTGGTATTATCCACGCTTCTATTGGCCGTATCTCTTTTGCACCTGAGAAGATCGAACAGAACTCACAGGAGCTGATCAATGCGATCATCAAGCTGAAACCAGCTACTGCAAAAGGTACTTACCTGAAAGGACTGTCTATGGCCAGCACAATGAGCCCTAGCCTGACAGTAGATACAAAATCTGTTCAAAACTAATGATTAGCCACCCGGCAGATCAACAAACTGAGAAAAGCTATGAACAAAGATCAAAAAAATGAAGTGATTGAGCTGCTGAAAAGTAAGTTCACTCAATATAATAACTTCTACATCACCAACACCGAGTCTCTGACCGTTGCACAGGTGAACAACCTGAGAAGGGTTTGTTTCGATAAGAACGTGGAAATGAAGGTGGCTAAGAACACCCTGATCCGCAAGGCACTGGAATCTCTGGACAGCGAGAAATATGCAGGTGTATTTGACGCCCTGAACGGTGTTACTGCCCTGATGTTCTCTGACAGTCCTAAAGAGCCGGCTGTGATCATTTCTTCTTTCCGTAAGGACAACAAGAAAACAGAAAAACCAGAACTGAAAGCTGCTTTCATCGGTGATGAAATCTACACCGGCGACGCTCAGCTGGCTAACCTGGTGAAGATCAAAACCAAGAACGAGCTCATCGGAGATGTTATCGGTCTGTTGCAGTCTCCTGCAAAACGCGTTATCGCTGCTTTGCTGGAAAAAGGCAAGAAAGAAGGCGCAGAAGCTCCTGCAGCCGAGTAATTACACTGGCTTCCAAGTCACAATATAAATTATTACAATCTTTAAAATCATCTAAAACATTATACAATGGCAGACGTTAAAGCATTAGCCGAACAATTAGTAGGTTTAACTGTTAAGGAAGTACAAGAACTGGCCGATTTCCTGAAAAGCGAATACGGTATTGAACCAGCTGCTGCTGCAGTTGTTGTAGCTGCTGGCGACGGTGGTGGCGCTGCTGCTGCTGAAGAAAAGACAGCCTTCAACGTTATCCTGAAAAATGCAGGTGCCAGCAAACTGAACGTGGTTAAGATCGTTAAAGATCTGACTGGTCTTGGTCTGAAAGAAGCCAAAGAACTGGTTGACGGTGCTCCGAAACCACTGAAAGAAGGCGTTAGCAAAGCAGAAGCTGAAGATCTGAAGGCTAAGCTGACTGAAGCTGGTGCTGAAGTTGAAATTCAGTAATTCTTTGCTTAAGGATACCTCTTTATAAAGGTCAAAAGTGCTTCCGGCACTTTTGGCCTTCTTCCCTTTGGGAAAGTGTCTTTTCGGAGAGTCAAAAAGGGGGAATCACCAGGTCGGTGGATTTTGACAAAACAGAGAAGACAGAAATTTTTGAGGGTATTTGGCAAAGATGTCTTAATTTCCCCGATTTATGTTGTGATTTACTTCACAATATTATATAAGTTAATATAACTGCTAACTTCGAATATGTCTCTAAAAAAAGCCCAAACAAACGAAAGAGTAAATTTTGGAAAGATCAAACAAGTTACTGAGACACCGGATCTGTTGGCTATCCAAATACAATCTTTCAAGGATTTCTTCCAGTTAGAAACCACACCAGACAAACGTAACAATGAAGGCCTTTTTAAAGTATTCAAGGAGAACTTCCCGATAACTGATACACGCAATATCTTTAATCTGGAGTTTCTGGACTACTTTGTAGACCCTCCGCGATATACCATAGAGGAATGTATTGAACGTGGGCTTACCTATTCTGTACCGCTGAAGGCTAAATTACGCCTGAGCTGTAATGATGAGGAGCACGTAGACTTCCAGACCATTGTGCAGGACGTATTCCTTGGGAATATACCCTACATGACGCCCAGAGGTACTTTCGTGATCAACGGCGCTGAACGCGTGGTAGTTTCACAGCTGCACCGTTCTCCTGGTGTATTCTTCGGACAATCCATACATCCCAACGGAACCAAGATCTACTCTGCAAGGGTGATCCCGTTCAAGGGCGCATGGATGGAGTTTGCAACCGACATTAACAACGTGATGTATGCGTACATCGACCGTAAGAAGAAATTCCCGGTTACTACCCTGTTACGTGCTATCGGGTACGAGACAGATAAAGACATCCTGCAGCTGTTTGGAATGGCTGACGAAGTAAAAGCGGATAAGAAGAGCCTGGAGAAATATGCCGGTAAAAAACTGGGTGCACGCGTACTCAGGAGCTGGGTGGAGGATTTCGTGGATGAGGATACCGGCGAGGTAGTGAGCATTGAGCGTAATGAGATCATGCTGGAACGTGACAGCATCCTCGATGAGGCTAACATAGAGACCATCGTGGATATGGGCGTGAAGAGCGTGTTTGTGCAGAAAGAAGAGGTGAGCGGCGACTTCTCTATCATCTACAATACCTTAAATAAAGATACATCCAACTCCGAGCTGGAAGCCGTTCAGCACATCTACCGCCAGTTGCGTGGTGCCGATGCGCCGGATGATGAAACAGCAAGGGGTATCATCGATAAATTGTTCTTCTCTGACAAGCGTTATGACCTCGGAGATGTAGGCCGTTACAAGATCAACAGGAAACTGGGTCTGCCTACTCCGCTGGACATGAAAGTTCTTACCAAAGAAGACATTATTGCAATCATTAAATACCTGGTACAACTGACCAACAGTAAGGCAGAGATCGATGATATCGATCACCTGAGCAACCGTAGGGTACGTACCGTAGGTGAACAGCTGTATGCTCAGTTCGGCGTAGGTCTGGCCCGTATGGCCCGTACCATCCGCGAAAGAATGAACGTACGTGATAACGAGGTGTTCACCCCGGTAGACCTGATCAACGCCAGGACCCTGTCTTCTGTGATCAACTCCTTCTTCGGTACCAGCCAGCTGAGCCAGTTCCTGGACCAGACAAACCCGCTGTCAGAGATCACGCACAAGCGTCGTATCTCCGCTCTCGGACCCGGTGGCCTGAGCCGTGAAAGAGCAGGTTTCGAGGTGCGTGACGTACACTACAGCCACTATGGCCGTCTGTGTACCATCGAAACTCCGGAAGGTCCGAACATCGGTCTGATCTCTACCCTTTGCGTACACGCAAAAGTGAACGACATGGGCTTTATCGAAACTCCTTACCGTAAGGTGAATGATGGTAAAGTAGATATGGAGAAAGTGCAGTTCCTGAGCGCTGAAGAAGAAGATTCTGTAAAAATAGCCCAGGCAAACGCTCCTCTTGACGAAGTCGGTAACTTCCTGAATGATAAGGTGAAATCCCGTGAAACCGGTGACTTCCCTATTCTTGACAGAAGTGAAGTAGAATATATGGACGTTGCTCCTAACCAGATCGTTGGTTTGAGCGCTTCCCTGATCCCGTTCCTGGAACATGATGACGCCAACCGTGCGTTGATGGGATCAAACATGCAACGTCAGGCTGTTCCGCTGATCAACCCCCAGGTGCCTATTGTAGGTACTGGTCTGGAAGGTAAAGCAGCGCGCGACTCCCGTCTGCAGATCACTGCTGAAGGCCGTGGTGTAGTTGAATTCGTAGATGCCAATGAGATCCATGTTCGTTACGAGCGTGACGAAATGCAGAAGCTGGTATCTTTTGAAGATGACCTGAAAGTATATCAGCTCACCAAATTCGTTAAAACCAACCAGAGCACCTGTATCAACCTGCGTCCTGCCGTTAAGAAAGGACAGCAGCTGGAATTCGGTGACTTCCTGACCGAAGGTTATGCAACCCGCGGCGGAGAACTGGCCCTGGGACGTAACATGAAAGTGGCGTTCATGCCATGGAAAGGTTACAACTTCGAGGATGCGATCGTAATCTCTGAACGTGTAGGCCGTGAAGACCTCTTCACTTCCATACACATTGACGAATATGAACTGGAAGTTCGTGATACCAAACTGGGTGAAGAAGAGCTCACCCCGGATATTCCGAACGTAAGTGAAGAAGCTACCAAAGATCTGGACCAGAACGGTATCATCCGTGTTGGTGCTCACATCAAGGAAGGTGATATCCTGATCGGTAAGATCACTCCTCGTGGTGAGTCTGATCCTTCTCCGGAAGAAAAACTGCTCCGCGCTATCTTCGGTGATAAAGCTTCTGATGCGAAAGACGCTTCCCTGAAGGCGCCTCCAAGCACTGAAGGTGTGGTGATCGACAAAAAACTGTTCAGCCGCGCCAAGAAAGATAAGAACTCCAAGACCCGTGAAAAAGCGGCGCTGGAGAAACTGGAAAAAGTACACCAGAAGAACGAAGAAGACCTGCTGGAAGTGCTGATGAGTAAGTTGCTGACACTGCTGAAAGAAAAAACTTCTGCAGGTATCACCAACACTTACGGTGAAGTATTGATCTCCAAAGGTTCCAAGTTCTCTTCCAAGAACCTGGCGAACATCGACTTCCAGAACGTGAATCCGCTGGGCTGGACAACAGACGAGCAGACTAACGATCAGATCAATACCCTGCTGCACAACTACAACATCAAGTACAATGAGGAACTGGGACGTTACAAACGTGAGAAGTTCAACATTTCAATTGGTGATGAGCTGCCTGCAGGCGTACTGAAACTGGCGAAAGTTTACCTGGCGAGCAAACGTAAACTGAAAGTAGGTGATAAAATGGCGGGTCGTCACGGTAACAAGGGTATTGTTGCGAAGATCGTTCGTGATGAAGACATGCCATTCCTGGAAGACGGTACACCGGTAGATATCGTACTGAATCCACTGGGCGTACCTTCCCGTATGAACCTTGGTCAGATCTACGAAACAGTACTGGGTTGGGCAGGTCTGAAGTTAGGGGTGAGATTTGCTACTCCTATCTTTGATGGTGCTACTACAGAAGAAATAGCTAATTATATTGACGAAGCAGGTCTGCCAAGCTTCGGCCATACTTACCTGTATGATGGCGAAACCGGAGAGCGTTTCCACCAGAAAGCTACCGTGGGTGTTATCTACATGCTTAAGCTGAGCCACATGGTTGATGATAAGATGCACGCCCGTTCTATCGGACCGTACAGTCTCATTACTCAGCAGCCATTGGGTGGTAAAGCCCAGTTCGGTGGTCAGCGTTTCGGTGAGATGGAGGTGTGGGCACTGGAAGCATACGGTGCATCCAACATCCTGCAGGAGCTGTTAACCATTAAGTCAGATGACATTGTGGGCCGTGCCAAAGCTTATGAATCTATCGTTAAAGGCGATAACATACCGAAGGCAGGCGTACCGGAGTCCTTCAATGTATTGATACATGAACTCCGTGGTCTGGGTCTGGATTTGAAATTCGATTAAAATTAGTCCATAGTCGATGGTCCATTCCCCATAGCAGAACGCTGTGGGGTATGGGCCATAGACAGTTAAGAGGGGAGTCCTCCGGACTTGCATCACATGTGAATTTTCTTTAAACAACATACAATGGCCATCAAGAAAGAAAATCGTCCTAAATCAAACTTTAGCAGCATTACCATCAGTCTGGCTTCTCCGGATTCAATCCTGGAGCGCTCTTACGGGGAAGTGCTGAAGCCGGAAACTATCAACTACCGTACTTATAAACCGGAGCGTGATGGTTTATTCTGTGAAAGGATATTCGGCCCCGTAAAGGACTATGAGTGCTATTGCGGAAAATATAAGCGTATCCGTTACAAGGGTATCGTGTGCGACCGTTGCGGTGTGGAAGTAACAGAGAAAAAGGTACGCCGTGAAAGAATGGGTCATATCCGTCTGGTAGTACCTGTTGTACATATCTGGTATTTCAAATCATTGCCTAATAAGATCGGTTACCTGCTGGGAATGAGCTCCAAGAAACTGGAGACCATCGTTTACTATGAAAGGTACGTGATCATACAGGCAGGCGCCAAACAGGAGAAAGGCCTGAACTATGGCGATCTGTTAACTGAAGAAGAATATCTCGACATACTGGACACCCTTCCGAAAGACAACCAGCTGTTGCCTGACGAAGATCCGAACAAGTTCATTGCTAAAATGGGTGCGGAAGCGGTAGAAATGATGCTGGCCAGGATAGACCTGGATAGCCTTTCTTACCAGCTGCGTAACCAGGCTGCAACTGAAACCAGCCAGCAACGTAAAGCGGAAGCGCTGAAACGCCTGAGCGTAGTGGAAGCTTTCCGTGAAGCAAATGGCCGTGTTGAGAACCGTCCTGAATGGATGGTAATGCAATATATCCCGGTTGTACCACCTGAACTGCGTCCGTTAGTGCCGCTGGATGGTGGCCGTTTCGCGTCTTCTGACCTGAACGACCTGTACCGCAGGGTAATTATCCGTAACAACCGTCTGAAACGCCTGATCGAGATCAAGGCGCCGGAAGTGATTCTGCGTAACGAAAAACGTATGCTGCAGGAAGCGGTAGACTCACTGTTTGACAACTCCCGTAAATCAAATGCGGTGAAAGCTGAAGGTGGTCGTGCCCTGAAATCACTGTCAGACGTACTGAAAGGTAAACAAGGCCGTTTCCGTCAGAACCTCCTTGGTAAACGTGTTGACTACTCTGGTCGTTCCGTTATCGTGGTTGGTCCTGAACTGAAACTGCATGAGTGTGGTTTGCCAAAAGATATGGCGGCTGAGTTATTCAAACCGTTTATCATCCGCAAACTGATAGAAAGAGGTATCGTTAAAACTGTAAAATCAGCAAAAAAACTGGTAGACAGGAAGGAAGCGGTAGTATGGGACATCCTGGAAAACGTACTGAAAGGACACCCTGTAATGCTTAACCGTGCTCCGACCCTGCACCGTCTGTCTATTCAGGCGTTCCAGCCTAAGCTGGTGGAAGGTAAAGCGATCCAGCTTCACCCGCTGGTGTGTTCTGCGTTCAACGCCGACTTTGACGGTGACCAGATGGCCGTGCACGTACCGCTGAGCAATGCCGCGATACTGGAAGCACAGCTGCTGATGCTGTCTTCACACAACATCCTCAACCCTCAGAACGGTACTCCTATCACCCTGCCTTCACAGGACATGGTATTGGGTCTGTACTACATCACCAAAGGCCGTAAATCAACTGAAACTGAAAAAGTTGCAGGTGAAGGCAAGGCATTCTATTCTGCCGAAGAGGTGATCATCGCTTATAACGAGGAGAGAGTAAACCTGCATGCGAACATCCGCGTAAGAGCAACTGTTCGTAATGAGAAAGATGAGTTGGTAACCAAACTGATCGAAACAACCGTAGGCCGTGTGATCTTTAACCAGTTCGTTCCTAAAGAAGCTGGTTATGTGAACGCCCTGCTGACCAAGAAATCCCTGCGTGAGATCATCGGTGACATTATCAAGTATACTGACATCCCGAAAACTGCGAAGTTCCTGGATGATATCAAACAGCTTGGTTTCCGTACGGCCTTCCGTGGTGGATTGTCCTTCAACATCAATGACCTGATCATCCCTGAAGTAAAACAGCATATGATCGACGGCGCTGCCGGTGAAGTTGATGAAGTATGGGATAACTATAACATGGGGCTGATCACGAATAACGAACGTTATAACCAGATCATCGATATATGGTCTCGTGTGGATACCAAAGTAACTGAAACGCTGATCCGTGAGCTGGCAAATGATAAACAGGGCTTCAACTCTGTGTACATGATGCTTGACTCCGGTGCGCGTGGTTCCAAACAGCAGATCAAACAGCTGGCTGGTTTAAGGGGTCTGATGGCTAAACCGCGTAAGAGTGGATCTACCGGTTCAGAGATCATTGAGAACCCGATCCTGTCCAACTTTAAAGATGGTCTGAACGTATTGGAATACTTCATCTCTACACACGGTGCCCGTAAGGGTCTTGCGGATACGGCACTGAAAACGGCGGATGCGGGTTACCTGACCCGTCGTCTGGTGGACGTAGCACAGGATGTGGTAATTAACGAGGAAGATTGCGGAACCCTGCGCGGTATTGCAACTTCTGCACTGAAAGATAACGAGGAAGTGGTAGAACCACTGTACGACCGTATACTTGGCCGTACTTCCCTGCATGACGTATTTGATCCTCATACAGAGGAACTGATCGTGGAAGCAGGTTCCCTCATCACAGAAGATATTGCTCATCGTATTGAGAACAGCGCTATCGATACCGTAGAGATCCGTTCTGTACTGACCTGCGAAAGCCGCAGAGGTGTGTGTGTGAAATGTTACGGTAAGAACCTGGCAACCGGTTATGTGACACAGCGTGGTGATGCAGTAGGTATCATTGCTGCACAGTCTATCGGTGAGCCTGGTACACAGCTGACACTGCGTACGTTCCACGTAGGTGGTGTGGCTGGTTCTACTTCAGTGGATACCGGCCTGCAGGCTAAATTTGATGGTACTATCCAGTTCGATGGTCTGAGAACCACTACATACGAGAACAACGAAGGTGAGAAAGTACAGGTGGTAATTGGCCGTACAGGTGAGCTTCGTATCATGGATATCAAGAACGACCGTCTGCTGATCACCAACAACATACCTTACGGTTCTACATTGCTGGTGAAAGACGGACAGAAAGTGGCAAAAGGTGACATGATCTGTACGTGGGACCCTTACAACGCCGTTATCGTTTCTGAGATTGCCGGTAATATCCGCTTTGACAGCATCATAGAAGGTATCACCTTCCGTGAAGAGGCTGACGAGCAGACCGGTCACCGTGAGAAAGTGGTTATCGAAACCAAAGACAAGAACAAGATCCCTTCCATCTTCGTGGATGGTAATAAAGAGGTGAAATCTTACAACTTACCAGTAGGTTCACATATCGTGATAGAAGAAGGTGAAAGTGTGAGAGCTGGTCAGGTAATTGTGAAGATACCACGTGTGTTAGGTAAACTGCGCGATATCACGGGTGGTCTGCCACGTGTAACCGAGCTGTTTGAAGCACGTAACCCAAGCAACCCTGCCATCGTATCTGAAATTGATGGTGTGGTAACCTTCGGTAACATCAAACGTGGTAACCGTGAGATCATCATCGAAAGCCGTGAAAGTCATATCAAGAAGTACCTGGTTCCGCTGACACGTCATATCCTGGTACAGGACGGTGACTTCGTGAAAGCTGGTACTGCATTGTCTGATGGTTCTATCACTCCTGCAGATATCCTCTCTATTAAAGGTCCGTTTGCCGTACAGGAATACCTGGTGAACGAGATCCAGGAAGTATACCGCTTACAGGGTGTGAAGATCAACGATAAGCACATTGAGGTGATTGTACGCCAGATGATGCGTAAGGTGAACATCGAAGATCCTGGAGATACCCGCTTCCTGGAAGGCGATACTGTGGATAAATTCGAGTTCTTCGAAGAGAACGATCATATTTTTGACAAGAAGGTTGTTACAGAAGCCGGTGAATCCGGTATCCTGAAAGCCGGCCAGATCGTTACACTGCGACAGGTAAGGGAAGAAAACTCTCTCCTGCGCCGTTCTGACAGAAAACTGGTTGAATACCGTGACGCAAGACCGGCTACATCAAGCCCGCTGCTGCAAGGTATTACCAAGGCTTCACTGGGTACTCACAGCTGGATCTCTGCTGCATCCTTCCAGGAAACAACCAAAGTACTGTCTTCTGCAGCCATCAACGGTAAAACAGATGACATGCTTGGTCTGAAAGAGAATGTGATCACCGGTCACCTGATACCTGCAGGTACAGGTCTGCGTGAGTTCGAGAACATGATCGTTGGTTCCAAAGAAGAATACGACATCCTGGCCTCTTCCAAAGAAGTGTTCCAGTTTGACGAAGAAGAATAGTTCTGAACATATTCATGTATAAAAAAATGTCCCGGCCTTGTGCCGGGACATTTTTTTTACGTGTAACTTTCCGGCAATTTTAAACTACCGGAACCCAGTATGAAGCAAAGGATCATTTTAGCATTGGCAGTAATAATAACAGGGGTGATATCCTGCAGTAAGGATAGTGACAGTTCCATTCCTGAAACCGCCTCTTATATCAATTTCTTCTCGGCCGTACCCGGAGTATCGTATGATGTGGAAGTAGATACAAGCAGTATAGGTACTGGTATTGGCTATGGTGAAGCTACCGGTTATCATTCATTCGAGGCAAAACGGTATACGCTTTATATCTATGCTGCAGGCGATCATACTACGCTGATAGGGGGAGGGCAGGTCAGCCTCCGTAATGACCATTATTATTCTGTATATCTTTCAAAGAACCATAATAATGTTTTGCAATTATTGCTGGTGGAGGACAAACTTCAGAAGGCCACAGCAGGCTATGGCAGGATCAAAGTAGTAGACCTGAGTGACAGCTATTATTCAAGTGGTACCCAGCAGCTTTTGATGGATTATTACATAGACAGCACCAGGCGTTTTCAGAACATGAATTACCTGGCGGCTACTCCATTTGTTGAGGTACCTGCGGGCACTCGTGAGCAGAATATACGTTGGGCCGGTTCTTCCATTAAGATCGTTTCAGACAGCAATTTCCTTTATAACAACAGTGCTCAGCTGACCGTAGAAGATCAGAAAAGCTACAGTATTATTGCCTATGGAAATGCCTTTGTAGCAGACAGCTTTAAGCTGGCAACATTCATACATGAGAAATAAAATGTGAAAGTGTTGTTAAGATAGCCGGGAGCTAAGTATAATCGTGTAAAAACCTTATTTTAGCCGTTCAATTTTAAAAATGTATTTATTAAGGATATTAAAAAGTCCACCTACCAACATGCGCACCAGTAAATCAATTGTGAAAATCGGATTATTTGCGGCATTGATAGCCGGAACATTTATTGCTTGTCAGCAATCAGGCAAACAGGGGAATACGAATGCACCGGCTGCCAGTGCAGGTGGTGGTACTGCTGAAAATAAAGGGTTTATCATTGCTTACGTGGATATCGATACTGTAGAAGCTCACTACCAATATTTTAAAGAAAAGAAAGCGGAACTGGAAAAGAAACAGCAGGCTATTGATAATGAGCTACAGGCAAATGTACGTGCGTTACAGAATGAAGCTGCTGATTTTCAACGTAAGGCTAACGGTATGACCCAGGCAGAAGGAGAAGCTGCACAGCGTACGCTATATAACAAACAGCAGCAGCTGGAGGGTAAAGCCCAGAATATGCGTTCTCAGTATGCTGAGCAGGAGAATAAGTTCAATGAAGAGCTGCAGAAAAGGCTGAATGATTTCCTGGAGAAGTATAACAGCGACAAACGTTATGCTTACATCCTTTCTTACCGTACAGGCGCCAGCAATGTTTTATACAAAGACGCTAAGTATGATATTACTACTGAAGTAATTAAGGGTCTTAACGAGGCTAATGCGGCCAGCGGCGAGAAAAAATAATAGTTGCTATAGCAAAAACATTAAAAAATAATATATCTTGGAATCCCGTCTCATGGTAATGAGGCGGGATTTTTCGTAATTATAACTCACATATGGAAAACCAAAATTCATCTTTTCGTCCCAGCCTTAGTTTGTTGGACGCCACAATGATCGTAGCGGGTTCTATGATCGGTTCCGGTGTTTTTATCGTTTCTGCGGAAATTACACGGTATGTTGGCTCTGCCGGCTGGCTTACGCTGATGTGGGTGTTAGGAGGAATTGTGACTATAATAGCGGCGGTAAGTTATGGAGAGCTGTCAGGGATGTTCCCTAAAGCCGGAGGGCAATATGTATACCTGCGGGAAGCATATAATCCGCTTGTGGCTTTCCTGTTTGGATGGACGCAGTTCAGTGTGATACAGACAGGTACTATTGCGGCGGTAGCGGTTGCATTTGCCAAATTTTCTGCTTACCTGATCCCTGCGTTCAGTGAAGGGAATATACTGGTTGAACTGGTGGGTTTAAAAATATCGGCAGCGCAGATAGTGGCCATTATTTCTATTGTGTTGTTAACCTGGATCAACACCCGTGGTATCAAGAATGGCAAGGTTATTCAGACCGTTTTCACTCTCACAAAATTGTTATCATTATTTGGTCTTATCATATTCGGATTCCTGCTGGGCGCTAAAGCCGAGGTATGGAACGCCAACTGGGCCAATGCCTGGGAAGCAGTGAGCCTCACTAAAGATGCAGGCGGGCAGATTACTACTACTGTGCTTTCAGGAATGGCTTTGTTTGGTGCTATTGCTATTTCGATGAAAGGCTCATTGTTCAGTAGTGATGCGTGGAACAACATTACTTTCATTGCGGCAGAAATTAAGAATCCGCAAAGGAATATTGGTCGCGCTTTATTTCTCGGTACCCTACTTGTAACCATTGTTTATGTAAGTGCTAATCTCATGTATATAGCTGTATTGCCCCTGCATGAAGTTGCTTTTGCCGGTAACGACAGGGTAGCGGTAGATGCAGCAATACAGATCTTTGGTACCGGTGGTTCTATGATCATTGCGGTGATGATCATGGTCTCTACTTTTGGCTGTAATAATGGTCTGATACTCTCAGGCGCCCGTGTGTATTATACAATGGCACAGGACGGTCTGTTCTTCAAAAAAGCGGGAGAGCTGAATACGTTCGGAGTACCGGAAAGAGGGCTTTGGATACAGTGTTTGTGGGCATCCCTGTTATGTCTTTCCGGTCGTTACGGAGACCTGTTAACCATGGTGATCTTCGGTGTGCTGATCTTTTATGTAATTACAATTGCGGGCATCTTTGTACTGCGTGTGAAGCGTCCTGAGCTTCCGCGTCCGTATAAAGCATTTGGTTATCCGGTGCTACCATCGTTGTATATCATTGTGGCAGCTGCGCTGGCTTTGTTGCTGCTGGTGTTTGAGCGCAGCTATGCTTTATCCGGTCTTGTGATCATTATAATTGGTTTCCCGCTGTACTATATAGCAATGAAGGCACAGAAAAGCAGCTGATCTATTGATCAGCTGTTCATAAAGCTATAT
This sequence comes from Chitinophaga tropicalis, assembly GCF_009758205.1. Taxonomy (GTDB): domain Bacteria; phylum Bacteroidota; class Bacteroidia; order Chitinophagales; family Chitinophagaceae; genus Chitinophaga; species Chitinophaga tropicalis. The sequence goes on along the minus strand of NZ_WRXN01000011.1, from coordinate 12,250 downwards.
TGGACAAAAGAAGGCCTTCCTTACACAAAAGTTGTATGCAAAATGGTTGAAAAAATATGCTACTGCTGTGGAACTTTCAGTGAATTGATGTAATTTGCATGAAGACTTCGGATTCGAGGAATGGTTTGTGAGTAACCCTTGACGAAACGACACGTATGAATAGAAAACCCTTTGTCAACATAACATTGTTTTTAGCTGAAACAATGAATTTAATAAGGGAGGGGAGCCTATCATATAATCACTACAAAGTGGGGCTCGTAGAATAAGCAGAAGTATAAGGTGGAATATGCGTTCAAACATTCATTGCTTTGATGTGTGTATGAATGATATTCGTAAGCATTGTTTGAAGAAATGTACATGTACTGAAGAGCAAGGATTAACGTTAAAAGACTATATGCCGACAAACAACAACAACATTCAAATAAAATAATCACTATAAAGATATTTTTAGGCAAGGCATTTTCTCATTGGGTGGGGCTGAAGATGTATTCATCTTTAAGCCCAGGAATGACCATTAAAAGCCTACACGATTTGCATTCTCGAACATTCACATGACAATCTTAACAACAAGCGTAAGGTATCTACCCTACGCTTTTTTTTTGCTCCTACGTTAAGGAATTGTAAACTCCGTTTTTTCATTGGTACATCCTTTCTTCACAATCGTACTCTCTTTGTTACAGGTCAAAAAATAAAACAGTCAATTGACCACCGAGAATTATAACAATGAAAATAAGCTCTCAATTACTGGAAAAATATTTTAAAGGTCTTTGTACAGATGAAGAAGCCGAATTGGTAGCAGCCTGGCTTGAAGACGAAGGGGCATCTGAAACGGATGCATGGTTTGAAGAGAAGAAGAGAGAAGCAGAGGAAGAGCAGGTAACCGGAAAAGGAAAGGTACGGACCATTCATCCCGGTTATGGCGTTGCAGCTGCCGTACTGGTATTAATGAGCTTATTGGGCTGGCTCTGGCAGCAGGCAGGCCAGCGCAGCGGTGTAAAGATGGCAAACCTTTCAGATACGATCCGTAACAACAGTAATACAATACGCCTGGTACATATGGCCGATGGCTCGAAGATATGGTTGAATGCTTATTCTACTATTATCTATAAAAAGAATTTCAGTGTAAGTAACCGTGATCTGTGGTTGAATGGAGAGGCTTATTTTGAAGTGGGAAAAAATGCGGACTTCCCCTTCCGTGTACATACAGCCGCTCTTATCACAACAGCATTAGGTACATCTTTCAATATAGCAACAGGCAACAAAGCAGATGGCTCAATACAGGTAAGTCTCCTGGAAGGAAAAGTGGCAGTGACAGATACGCTCAGCGGAGGATCTTTCCATTATGTGCTTGAACCCGGACAGATGCTGGAATATAAAGAAGGATTGCAGCCTGCGAAGCCATACGCCTTCAATAAGACTTCCACACTGGACTGGAAGAATTATAAAGTAATATTTGACAGGACCCTGCTTACAGATGCTTTTGCTTTACTGGAGAGCCGCTATAATTGCAGGATCTCTATCGGGGATACAACACTCAGAAACAGGATGATCTCAGGTTCTTTCAGCGCAGCCCAACCGGTAAGCAGCATATTGGATGCGCTGGGATATGTACATAGCTTCAGCTACACGTTTGATGAACGGAATAACCACTATACGATAAAAAGAAAATAGGAGACCTATATAGTTTTACCACAAAGGCATTCTTAAATAAAATCGGACAAAACAAAATGCAAAAATCTACACACAGATTTTGTGGTGGGGGAGTCATGCCCATTGCAATCATTCTGCAACTATTTATTCTTATATGTGGACAATCATCCGTACTGGCAGCACAGTTATATACTGATCTGCAGGAAACAGTACAGGTAAAAACGGGGACAACATCAGTATCGGAAATTGTTAAGTTACTTCAAAGTCAGACCAATTATACATTCGTATATGATCCGGAATACCTGCAGAAATGCCAGGTAAAGGCAATGGCAACGCAGAGCAATAAATTGTCTGCAGTATTACAATGGTTGGATGAGCGCGCGCCGCTGGACATCATCTATAGTGATAACAAGATCATCATAAAAAAAGGTGTGCAGGAAAAACCTTCACAGGTTGTGACGGGGCATATAACCGGTAAAGTGGTAAGCAACAAAAACGAGCTGCTCCCGGGTGTTACTATAAAGGTTACAGGTGGTAAAGGCACCATCACACAGGTAGACGGAACATATGACCTGGAGCTGGAGCCAGGAAAATATACACTGGAATTCAGCTTCATCTCTTACACTACAAGAAGGATAACAGATGTGGTAGTAACGGAGAAAAAGAATACGCCGCTGAATATAGTATTATCACCATCCAGTGCTGCATTGAAGGAAGTGGTAGTAACTGCTAACTATCAGAAAGCATCTGTAGAAGGGCTGTATGCTATGCAGAAAAACAATGCTGCGGTATCTGATGGTATCAGCGCAGAGCAGATCCGCGCTACTCCTGATAACAATGCTGCACAGGTATTAAAGCGTATCAGCGGGTTAACTGTACAGGAAGATAAATTCGTTACTGTACGTGGTCTGAGTGAACGCTACAACAACGTAATGCTGAATGGCTCTAACCTTCCCAGCACAGAGCCTAACAGGAGGAATTTTTCTTTCGATGTTGTGCCAAGCGGACTGATTGAGAACGTAGTAGTGAACAAGACCGCTACGCCGGATATGCCGGCGGAATTTGCCGGAGGACTGGTACAGGTAAATACCAGGGATATTCCTGCAGAGAAATTCGCTACTGTTACAGTAGGAGGCGGCTGGAATACCAATAGTACAGGGAAATCACTGTATTCTTTAAGGAGAGGCGATAAAGAGCAATGGGGCTTTGACGACGGTACCCGTACATGGTGGGAAAAAGACTGGAACCGGGATGAGTACAGGAAAGCTGCGATGGCAGGAGATAATGTGAAGACCAGCCAGATGAACGCAAAAATTCCTAACAACTGGAGCTTACACAAATACAGTTATACACCTGTACAAAACTTCCAGTTTGCAGTAGGAAGGAAATTTAAGGTGAATGATGCTTCAGCAATTGGAGTAACGCTGGCAGCTACTTATCGTCATGAAGAGAACATCGTAGACAATACACGTTATCAGCCTTCTTTCTATTATTATGACGATGCAAAGACCTATAACTATAATACCGCTATAGGGGCTGTGGCCAATATCGGCTTCCAGACCAAAGGGCATAAGATAGTGTTCAAGAACCTGTATAACAGGAGATTCAGTCACGAGTCTGATGTGAATTATGGTAAAGAGTTCAACTTCAGGGTGACTACAAAAGAAGGTGGTGACGATGTGAAGTACTATTCGGACGTTGTACTGATCAATGAGCTATTGCAGAACAGGCTGGAAGGTGAGCACCTGCTGCATAAGCACCTGAAATTTGACTGGTCTGCAGATTATATTACTGTGAACAGGGACCAGCCGGATACCCGTTCATCTATCGGATACCAGGCTTATGGGCCTAAGGGCTATTATGAGTATGTATTGAATGATGCGAATGGATTTATTACCAGGGGTAATGCCATCTTTAACTCTTCCCTCAAGGAAAGAAGAAAGAATGTTGCAGCCAACTTCTCTGTTCCTTTCCAGGTGATGGGAGCTAATCAACTGATCAAAGTTGGATATGCAGGAGCTTTCCGTACGGCGGATTTTAAGTCGACCGCTTTACGTTTGCTGCCTGATCCTAAAGGCAATGCTGACTCTATTGCCAAAGCGTCATTTGGGTTGGCAGATTACCAGTTACAGTCCCTGCTGAAGCCTGGTTACCTGACATATAAGTTTACCAGTGTTGGCGCTGGTGATGAGGGAGAAGACTATACCGGCGATCAGAAACTGCATGCTGCATATTTCATGACTGACCTGAATTTCCTGAAGAGCTTCAGGTTTATAGGTGGTGTGCGTATGGAGAATAATGCGATGGACGTGCATGGTATTTCATATGATAAGGCAACCGGTTTGCCAGTAGATTCTATTATGAAGTACCGCAGAACGGACTGGCTGCCTTCCTTCAATCTGATCTACAATCTTAACCAGTCAATGAATGTACGTCTTGCTTACTCCAAGACATTGGCGAGGGCTGACTTCAGGGAAAGATCTCCTTTTGTTTACTATGAGTTCAGGGATAGAAGTGTATACAGAGGCGCTATGGGATTGAGGGATGCCAGGATCACCAATATGGATATCAGGTATGAATATTATCCGGGGCCGGGTGAAGTGATCTCTGTATCCGGTTTCTACAAGCAGTTTAAAGACCCGGTAGAGCTGATCGGTATTCTTTCCGGAGCCGGAGGTTCGCAGCTGAACATGTTCTATTTCAACCTCGATAAATCTACAAATAAAGGGATTGAAGTAGACTTCAGGAAATCTCTCGGGTTTATCTCGCCGTTATCAGGATGGCTGAAGAACATCTTTATCAGTGGTAATGGTTCCTGGATGAAGGCAGATGTAGAATATAATGCGAATGCGCTGATGCAGGCGGCTTCAGATATAGGCGCTCCGGTTGGTCTGGCGCCGGCGGGCAAGCGTAACCGTCCGTTACAGGGATTATCTCCTTATGTGATCAATGGCGGTATAGGTTATTTCGGTAAGATCATTGGTGCGAATGTGACTTACAACCGTTATGGTAAAAGGATCTTAAATGGAGGTTTTAACCCATGGCAGGACCAGTATGAAAATCCCCGTGATGTGATGGATATCCAGTTAAGCGCTGCGTTACTGAAAAACAAGATGCAGATCAGGTTTAACATCAGTGATCTGTTCCAGCAGGATTATGTGGTTTACCAGAATGTACGCGCAACATCTCCTGCAAGTTCTGGTGGTGGCGCTTTCGATCCGGGGTCTCCTGAAGACCAGGCAAAAAATCCCAATCCTAATAATGATCCGAAAGGTACTTCCTATAATAAAAACCTTGACTTTACTTATCACAAGTGGTTTAAGGGCAGGAACGTGAGTTTTAATATCACATACAATTTCTAATGTTCAAGCATCAACATAAAACCAATTTATTTAAAACCCTAAAGAATTAACCATGAAAAAATTCATGATGGCTGCCGGAGCTTTATCACTGCTTGCTTTTGGCGCTTGTAAGAAAGACACACAGGAATCAGCCCCAAAACCAGTTAACGCTGCTGATGTAGTATTACCTTCTGGTTCTACATTACCTAATGTCATTCCGGCTGGAGATAATTATATACTTCAAAGTGGCGGAACTTATTACCTGAATGGCAAAACTTATGTAGACAGTCTCGGTACTATTACCATCAATTCCGGTGTAACTATCCAGGGTATTAAGAAAGCTACTCCTGCAGAAGCTTCTGCGCTGGTAGTAACCCGTGGTGCTACCATCAATGCACTTGGTGATTCTACTGCTCCTATCATCTTCACTTCTGCTGAGGCTACGCCTGCAGTAGGAGACTGGGGTGGCGTGGTTATTCTGGGTCGTGCTCAGACCAACCAGAACCAGCTGGGAGCTGATCCTGTTATTGAAGGTATTTCCCTGCCAACTTTACCTGCCGGAATCAATGTAGGTTATGGTAGTGCTTCAACTACTTACAACACAGAATCTTCCGGTATCTTCCGTTTTGTTCGTATCCTGTACGCAGGTGCTGCTATCTCTGATGCAAACGAACTGAACAGCCTTACCTTAGGTGGTGTTGGTAGCGGTACTGAACTGCATCACGTAGAGGCTGCTTATGGAGCAGATGATGCTTTCGAATTTTTTGGTGGTACTGTGAACGCCAGCTACCTGGTTTCATTGAACACTAACGATGACATTTTTGATTTCGACTTTGGCTACACCGGCAGACTGCAGTTCCTTCTGGGTGTTCGCAGAGGTTCAGGTACCGGCGCTGCATATGCAGATGCTAATGGTATCGAGTCTGACAACAACGGTTCCGGCAATGGTTCTCTGCTGCCTTTAACCCAGGCGAAGATCTCTAACCTGACCCTGATCTCCGGTTCTTCATCTGCTGCTTTCACTGGTACTCTGAACGGCGCGCGTCTGAGAAGAGCTACCAACTACATCATCAAAAACTCAGTACTGCTGGGTTATAACAATGGTGTTTCTTTTGAAGGTGGTGCTGATGCTTATGTAGCAAATTTCACAGACAACTTCGTACATGGTTTCACAACAGCATTTACCGGTGTAACTGCTCTGCCGTCTGACAATACCACCGCTACCGGTGCTAATCCTCAGACAACTTTCGGTATTTCTAATCCTTACGGTACCGGCGCATTGTTCCAACCTTATCCTACAGCAACCAGCCCTGTAAGAACAGGTGCTGATTTCTCAGGAACATCTGGTTTTATTGGTGTTACCTACAGAGGTGCTTTCCCTCAGGGCAGCAAATCATGGTTGAACACCTGGACCGTAGGTCTGTAATTTTTCCTCAATAAAGATGCTTGGACAGCATAAGCAGGTGATATTTTATCACCTGCTTATTTAATAGGGTTTAAATTTTTAATGATATGAACAGAAAATCTATTTCTTTAAAGACATTTTTTATTATCGCTTTTTTAACATGTACAAGCAGCCTGTTTTATTCCTGCAAAAAGGATGGAGAGCTTGTAAAGGCAACGGAAGTATTTAATATTACTGTAACCAGTTTTTCTTCTAACACATTAGCAGCATTCAGTGTAACTGTTAATGATGATCTGATAACAGATAGTCTTTATAACGGACAAAGTGCAACCAAGATAATTGCCCGGGTTGAAGACAAACAGCATATCCTTGTAAAGGACCGTTTTTCCAAAGCTACGCTTATTGATACCGTACTTTCATTACCAGGTCAGACAGCTTCAATTACCTTGCTGCAACTAGATCCGGAAGGCGCTCCTATACTTGTAGGGGGACAGGGTGAAGAGATACCTGAAGGCAGCAAGGCACTGAGTTTTTTTTATACAAATGATATATTGCCTGATTCTCTGGGCATGCAGATATACGCCTGTTATTATGACCCTAATACATTTGAGTTTACCAAAATGGATACGTTGGCTACATTCAAAAGTATAAAGAGAGGTGAGCTTTCTTCATTCCAGTTAGTAAAAGATACTGCAGATCCTGCTATCGTTTATTTCATTCAGCCACTTGATCCTATTACCGGCAATGTGCTGGAAAACCTGGCGACGCCTTTTGATCCTACCATTGCATCCGGATATTTCCTGAGCTTTGAAGGCGGGCCGCTGGGTACTGAGAAACATTATATTAACAGCATTGAAGCAATGGCAGGAGATGGTGTTTTCGACATAGCTTCTAACAGGCTGATATCCTACTGATCAATCTAATTAATGTTGCAATGAACCCTATTGTTAGAAATAAAGGAAGCCGTACATGGTCAGGCCACTGGTCCTGTATAGGGGTCCTGTTATTTCTGCTGGCAGCCTGTTCCAAGGAGGATGAAGGTGTTACAAACCCCATTACTGCCTTATATGCTATACCTCCGGAAGATACATTGAAAGGTATGATAGGAGAGAATACGTTGCTTACCAATAACCGTACCTGGTACATAGATGGGTGGCTTTGCATCACCAATGAAGCCTCTCTTAATATTGAACCGGGTACGGTCCTGAAAGTATTGAAAGGGAGCCGTAAGGATGTTGAAGGCGGATTGATCATAACACGTGGAGCTACAATGATAGCAAATGGTACAAAGTATGCTCCCGTTATTATAACCGCCAGCGATACCAGCATTATTTACAACAGGGTGAAGATGGGAATCATGTTGCTGGGCAAAGCACCTGTAGCCGGAGCCTTGTCTGTAACGGAAGTGTTTCCGGGGATGAATGGGAGTTTTGCTTACGGTGGTCAGTTGCCGGGAGATAGTTCCGGCGTATTACAAAACCTGCAGATCATTTATCCTTATATAAGGCGGGACGGTCTCAAAGCGGGATTGTTCCTGTATGGCACTGGGAGCAGAACGATTATCAAAGATATAAATGTGAGGCCGGTAGTTACCGGTATTCATATGAGACTGAAATAACCCCAATATTAACAGTAGCGAATAGAATGTTTCAATTAAGATCGATTAACATTGTTTGATTAACCCCTTCTTTTTTCTTTTTACCGTGGAATGATCACCCTGCTTTCCATACTTGCTTTCTTACGGCTGTCATACCAGGGTTTTACAATAACATTGCGTTCGTTGCTGCCAGTCCGTCCATTTCCGGTTATAATACTGATAGCACGGGCAATGAGTGGATCGGCAGTGTCTCCTATAGGTAACAATGGTTGTGTGCCCAGTTCGTCTACGACATGATCAGGAGCAATGCCCTTATCGTACCCTCCTTCTCCGTTTGCATTTGATAACAGGTAAGTAATAGGATACAATGCCCAGGTGATCCTTTTGGGAGTCCGCATATCTGTGATCACCACAGCGCCTTTATCTTTCCCGTAAGTGCGCTCTCCTATGGTGATGACCTGCATATAAGGTTTCAGGTTGTTAACAACTGCTTCTGATGCTGAGGCAGAGAGTGAAGTAGTGAGGATGAAAACGCGGGTGAGCGCGGGCCGTCCGGCGGAGAGAGTGCTGAAAGAAATATATTTTTCGCTCAGAGGTACGGAGAGCAGACTTTTAAAGGAGATGGACGGATTACCTGTTTTATTATTTCCTGTGTACCTGATGAAGGTGCTGTTTTCTGTAATGCCCGGCGCAATAAGGGCTGACAGGGCTGTTGCTGCTGTAAGGCTGCCACCGGGATTATAGCGAAGGTCAAGTATCAGTTCAGTAACATTATTGTTTTTGAATGTTGTGAATGCTGTAAGCAGGGCATCGTCGTAATAATCATCGAAGTAGTTATAAAAGATATAACCGGTTTTTTTATTTCCGATGTTTAGGACCTTGCTGGCATACAAAGGGTTTTCCAGCAGCAACCTGTTTTCAATGGACACTTCTTCTGAATCTGTAACGGAAGAGCCGTTGATAGCAGCTTTGGTGATAGTGCCATTATTGGCGTTCATCAGTTCTTTTTCCAGTTGCGCGGCATTGGAAGTGGTGAGTTGTTTCCCGTTGATCTTTGTGAAATAGTCGCCTCTGCGTAATCCGTTCTGGTAAGCAGCTGAACCGGGGATGACAAATTTGATCAGTCCTATGGGTTGTTGTATATCGTTGATTGAAATAACGGTATAATCTATGCCATAGGCATGCAGCATATCTTTTTGCACTGTACCTGCCTGATCAGAGAGATCTATCAACCGGGAAAAGGTATCTGTAGTTTTTTTCAGGCTGTTGAAGAAATTAATAGCACTGAGCTGAGTATCGGGTTTAATAGGCAGGCCTGTATTCCACAGGTAATAATAACGCATGCTGTCCAGTATCCAGGTATTAAGTTCCTGTTTACTGACGGGGCCAGTGGGTGCGGCTGGCGGGGCATCTTCTTTGCGGCAGGCAAGGAAGAGAAGCGCCATACCGGTAAAGCGGGCTACTTTGCCGGGTGGGAGCAGGATTCTCATATGTCTTTTATTTAGGTTCTATATCATAATGTACCATTACAGCGCGCCTGATGGATTGCAGGGCAAGATTGAGATGGTTTCTTACGGTAGTAGGGGAGAGGGAAAGCTGTGAGGCTATCTCTTTATGACTTTGACCTTTGTCCCGGCTCAGGATATAAATATTGCGGCGTTGTTCCGGTAGTTGTTCTACCAGTTTCTGCATATACTGACGAAATTCTTTTCTAACGAGGGCATCTTCTTCTGTTTCTCCGCTGCTCACCGGCTGGTTGCGGGAGATGTGCGACATCGTTTTTCTTTCACGGTAGAATTTCCTGGTTTCATCGATTACAATGTGTTTGGCATAGACGAACAATAGGGGGAAAACATCTTGTCCCTCCTGCACTTTGTGCATGTTTTCCCAAAGTTTGATGAAGCATTGCTGTGTTATTTCCTCTGCACGCATCCGGTCTTCTGTAAGTTTATATGCAAACCGGTACACCTTTTCCTTATTAGCTTCAAATAATTGACCAAAGAGTATCCTGGACGGGTTATCAGACATATAGTTTGATATGTGGTTGCTATAATGGAAAATAAATGTAAGCAGTTGATGTTACTTGAATGTTAAGTGTCCTTACTATCTCATTTTGGGATCTGGCAGGCTGCAGGCCATAAGGTACTTTTCAAAAATGGAGTATTTATTCATTTTATATACATTTGTCCCATGTTTACAGAACTGTGCAATAAAATATTTGATCAGAGCATCGCCGATTACCACGTACACAACAGTGTAGATCAGCCTATCCTGAATCCTTATGAGAAAACAGCCATAGAGCACCTGCTGTATCTGAAAAACTGGATCGATACCGTACAATGGCACCTGGAAGATATTATCAGGGACCCATTGATAGATCCTGTTAAAGCATTGGAGATCAAGCGTTGGATAGACCGTTCCAACCAGGAACGTACCGATGTTGTGGAATATATTGACAGTTATTTCCTGGAAAAATATAAAGAGGTGGCGCCATTACCGGATGCTACTCTCAATACAGAAAGCCCTGCGTGGGCCATAGACCGTCTTTCCATCCTGGCGTTGAAGATCTATCACATGCGTGAAGAGGCTACCCGCCCGGATGCTACGGAAGAACACCGTGCTGCCTGTCAGCGCAAGCTGGGTATACTGCTTGAGCAGCGGAAAGACCTGGGAAGCGCTATTACGCTGTTACTGGAGGATATTTCCAAAGGACGGAAATACATGAAAGTGTACAAGCAGATGAAGATGTACAATGATCCTTCCTTAAACCCTGTGCTTTACAAGGGACAATAATATGCCTGAACAATTAAGGACGATACTGGCTATCCGTTTCTCTGCCATGGGGGATGTTGCTATGACTATCCCGGTCATGCAGCAGGTCCTGGAGGCTCATCCGGACATCCAGATCGTTTTTGTATCCAATAAGAACTGGGGGGCGTTATGTGCCGGTATTCCCCGGCTGATCTTCTTCCCGGCTGATCTGAAAGGGGAGTATAAGGGCTTTAATGGCCTTTACCGCCTTTACAGGACTATCAGCAAGGCTTACCGTATTGATGCTGTGGCAGATCTGCACCAGGTACTGCGTTCCCAGATAATACGTACTTTTTTCAGGCTCAGCGGCCGGAAAGTGGCTGTGATAGACAAAGGAAGGACTGAGAAAAAGGAACTGGCCAGACCGGATGCCAAGGTGCTGAAACCGCTGAGAAGTACTATTGAAAGGTATGCTGATGTATTCAGGCAGTCAGGCCTTCCGGTAACCATTAATCCTGCTAAGCCTGTATTTGCACGTCGCCCGCTTACGGAGGCTATTATGGAAGTGACAGGGCCTAAAAACGGCGATAAATGGATAGGAATGGCTCCTTTTGCCACTTACAGGGAGAAAACCTACCCCCTGGAGAAGATGGAAGAGGTGTTGGCTGCATTGGTAGCTCAACCGGGGCAGAAGGTACTCCTGATGGGAGGAGGAGCAGGGGAAGTAGCACAGCTCACCTCGCTTGCTATAAAATATCCTGCAGCTATAGTAGTGGCGGGTCGTTTTAAACTGGCGGAGGAAATGGCTATTATCAGCCAGCTGGATGTTATGATCAGTATGGATTCTGCGAATATGCACCTGGCTTCATTATTTGGGGTGCCGGTAGTATCAATATGGGGAGCTACCCATCCTTTTGCCGGTTTTATGGGATTTGGACAGCGGGAGGAGAATATTGTACAGTTGGAGAGCCTTTCATGCCGTCCGTGCTCTATATTCGGGAATAAGCCCTGTTTTCGAGGAGATCATGCCTGTATGGAATGGATCCCGTCGGAAGCAGTGACAGACAAGGTGAAAAAGATATTTTAAAACATTTTTTTGCGGAATAAGAAAAATTACTAATTTCGCCATCCCAAATACGGTGGACTTGTCCCATAGTATAATGGTAGTACAACTGATTTTGGTTCAGTTTGTCTAGGTTCGAATCCTGGTGGGACAACAAAGATTAAGCCTGCTCTTGTAGCAGGCTTTTTATTTCTTACCCGCTCCTAACCAGATGGCTACATCAACTAAGCAAAATATAAAGTCTCCACTTCTCATTTTTATTGGCATAATGGGGTTTATGCTTGTGCTTTTGTTATTCGATTACCAGAGGGCTTACGGATCAAGTTGAAAACTTGGGGGGAAGATCAAAAAGTTGTTTTTTTGCAGCTCATTAAGAAGCAACAACTTGGATCAGAACTATCGACAGTTAATGGAATTTCTTCTCCCAAAGGGACTTTTAGAGT
>NZ_WRXN01000010.1 GCF_009758205.1 Chitinophaga tropicalis | reverse complement strand
AAACTGTTCTAAGGCCTTTTTCTTGAGGCCGTCGTAATCAAATTGATCATTCTTGCTCATAAAAAGAAACTTGTGTTAAAGGTCAGGAAATTATTTTAACCTTTGACACAGTTCATTTTACAGTCTCCTTGATACATTTATATTCAGTTGTGAATGATCTAAGCTACGGAATAATTGAAAGCAAATCACAACCAGCGAGCTGATACCTGCTATCACTATCCGGTTGTGAATGATCTAAGCTACGGAATAATTGAAAGCAAATCACAACTAATAGCACTACGGGATATATCAGCCGTCTGTTGTGAATGATCTAAGCTACGGAATAATTGAAAGCAAATCACAACTCACCTCAATGAGTTTGTTTCTCACTTTAACAGCTATCCAGACGCCAGATACTCTCCCTCTGGATTTTTTTAACATTCGTAGTCTTAGATAATCTTCAAACAAATGTTGAAATATTTTCAGCAAATAATGTTATATTTAGTATAACCAATATATAGCTTCATGGCTACCCAAAATACTCCGTTCCCCTTCATCGGTAAGCTTGGTAACCTCATCGGATATAGACGCAACAAAAAATACTTCCTGCGCAGCATGCCCGAAATAGTTCGGCAAACACGGGCCACCCGCCGCGCTGCCCAACGCTTTGGCATGGCCAGCAAAAAAGGAGCGCTCATTCGCAGCGCTTTCTACGGCAAGCTGGATGTCCGTGCTGACACCAGCCATATCAATCGGCTAACCAAAGCACTTATTCCCTCTGCCGGGAATAACACAAAAAACATAATCGGTTTCCGGTTCAACAAGCATACCGGGACCGATCGGTTCTTTGCCCTGGCGCCCCGGCTTTCCGCAGATGGTATACTACACATCCCCTCGCAAACCTTACCGGCATTTAAAGACATCAACATGCTGGAAGTAAAAGTGATCGCAACCCGTATCAGTTTCGCCACACATCAGGTAGTAAACACGCAGAGCGATGTGCTTATCATAGATAGCAGAAAATCCTTCAGCGGAGCATCATTTTCTGTGGATGTACCGGGCAAAGGAACATTGGTGGTAACACTACAGGTAAGAGGCTTGAAGGATAACCTCCCCTCTGGCAACGGAAGATCCCTGGCCGCCGATATCGTTGCGGTACAACCTCCACAAACCGGACAGGTCTTTCATAAACCTGCATACCTGCAGCATCCCATATCAAACGAGACCTCAAACACAGTATACCCTCACTTCCTGCCATTTGTCATTCAACGGGAATAACCCTCTTGCCTGACAGCTGTATTTTTGGTAAAGAATCCCCTCCTTTGAACTACATAGTTGACAGTCTTCCATCCACAGGCCACCCCTGTGAACATCTTTCTATTGGTACAATGTTCCTTCGCACCCCTGTCGCATACATTTTACCGCTATTACACACCCGGAAATCATCCCCGCATCAACTCCACCTTTAAGCCTATGTTACTATATGGATAGTAGCTATATGCCTGCAAGTATCTTCTTTTTCTCAAAGTCAAAGAACGCTTCGACTCACTTGCTACATTGAGCAAACAGAAAGAGAATCAGGATGATAAGCGCGACCACACGCCTTGTAGACTCATTATTATTCCCGTAAGTTCTTCTGCCACGTACCCAATGCCTTGATACAAATGTACCATCCCTACACATATAGCTTCGTCTGTATCCCATTTGGCCGATTTTTAGGTGAGATATTCAGGTGGGAAATATAAAAGCGATTTTTCTTAATCACATTTACACTCGGACCTGGCAACATAGATTTTATTCCCATTCTCGTTTGTATAATAACAACCTCCTTGCGGCCCCAGACTAAGTGGTTTGCCATTATGGTAACCACATCCTGATCCTGTATCAGAATCTTTGCTACAAGAGAAAAACAAGAGCATAATAGAGGTTAAAAGGTAAATTTTTTTCATGCCTAAATAATTTTACAGTAGTATAAATGAATCTTCACACCCCTTCCGTCCCCACATACTTCATAGCGGCCACCATCAATTGCTCCCCATATTCAAAAATATCATCAACAACTTTGATCTCTATTTTCTCTTCCGCTTCTTTATCAAATAAGGATATGTATTTCTTCTTCCCGTTAAAATGCAACCGGCATAGCGGCTTCCTGTTATTATCATCAAGCAGTATCCCCATATAAGATTGAGTATCTCTGAATACAATCCTGCTTGCACTGATCTTCTGACGGAGCAGGGACCTTACAATATGATACCCTTCCAGCTCTTCTTCAGTTGTAACTATTTTAGCTTCTTCTATGGGGACTTCTATTTCAGTCACTTCCTTTATTTCCTGTTGCTGCTGATTATTCAACGCAGATTTAAGCCGTTCGCTGATGGTGTCATTAACAAATTGATTGTATGAACGTTTAACAAGCCCTTTGAATTGTTCAAGCACTTTTGCTGTGACAACAGATGGGTAGACGATCTTTGCAAAGTAACGGGTGAAATCATCAGAAGGATCGTTGAGCTCCTGGATGAGGATATTCTTTATTTCATTGGTGTATTTCAGCTCACTGGCTGTTGTAATGATTTTGTCAAGGTCAAAGTAGCTTTTGTGAAACTCTTTTAACTTCTCTGCCTGCGTATCTTTAAGATCATCTATATGAAACTCAAAGAATGGCTTTTCATCCATTTTATTAGGCTCTACCAGGTCAGTATAGAATTTATAATGAATACCATTGGTCAGGATACCAAACCTCGCTGCTGTACAATGAAAATACCGGAACAACTGACTGTTATGCGGATCCAGATCGGCCGACCAGTGCTTGCATTCTATCAGGATGGTTGGTTTACCATCTTTAGTGATCGCATAATCTACTTTCTCACCTTTCTTAATGCCAATGTCTGCAATGAATTCAGGAGTTACTTCAAAGGGATTAAATACATCATAGCCCAGACATTGAATAAAAGGCATGATAAAAGCATTTTTCGTAGCTTCTTCTGTCTGTATCTGGTCTTTAAGCTTAGCAACTCTTTCCCCGAGTTGTTTAAGCTGATCTTTGAAATCCATGGGGTGCATTTTATTGTTAACATAAGGGATCTAAACGAGTGCAATATCTTAATATCCTTAGCAATATTTAGTTAACAGGATCAAATACCGGAAAAATCCGGTACTTATAATAGAAATACCCCACTCCCCATTTTTCATTTTTCCTTCATCTTGGTAACCTAGGTTTGTATCGTCAATCAAACGTTATTCACCTACAAAATTGGAAATGTATGAAAAAAGGATTTTTTATTATCGCGGCTATTTCATTAGCAGGTGCTGTATCAGCCCAGGAAGTTTCAACTAAGGCTACGCAATCAGCTGCAGTGCAGAATAAATCAGTGAATGCCAATACATCCGGACAGGCAGCTGCTAAGACAGGAAAAACTGACGCTAATATTACTTCTTCATCCGCTGTTTCTGCTAACTTTGGCAAAGAAAGTAATGCAGCAGTAAGCTCCAAAGGAAAGGCAGTTATTTCTACTGAAAAGGCCACCAATGAGCTGAAAAATAACATAACCAGCCAGGCGGACGCAGCCGTGGAAGGTACTCATAATACTACCACTACTACTGCTACCAGCGTGAATGTTGCAAAAGAAGCCGCTGTAGAAGGTACTCATAATACCGCCGTTACTACTGCTACCAGCGTAAACGTTGCAAAAGAAGCCGCTGTGGAAGGTGCTCACAATACTGCCGCTACCAGTGTAAATGTTACAAAAGAAACAGCCATAGAAGCAAAAAATGGTGTAAAATCAGCTGGCGCAGGTGTGAAAACAACAGGAAAAGTTGTAAGTTCCCATTCTGTAAAAGCAGTTACAGGTGTAACTACAGGTGTTAAGACTATACCAGTGAGAACATCTGCTAAAGTGGGGGCAAATTTAGGAGTTGGAATTAAATAGTTATTAAGAGAATATGGACAAAGGGATTTTATACCGGTATACGGGAATAATAATTATCCTGTTGATCTGTCACCTAAATAGTTGGGGTAGTGTCTCACTACCTCAACATCCCCCATATTCTGTCCCTTTAGATTCAATACCGGTCAAAAAGCCGGCGGAGGTGGAAAAGCAGGACCAGCCTGTAACCGATGCCATACCAGACGTAATCAAAGAGGTACCTAAATCAAAGAAACAAGTAAAGCCGATAGCTGTGCCCCCCGCCGTAATGCCAGTTAAACCACATGTGATCATAAAACCGAAGATCGTGATCAAAAAAATAGGCGTCCGGGTCAATTAATATTAAAGATCATGAAGCAAATATTCTCACTACTTACTATATTATTATTCAGTATTCTTTGCAAAGCGCAGGTGGATAGTGTAGCACAGCAGCAGGATGGTGTGGCGCCTGAAAGATCGACGCTGACCTTTGGCGTTATTTACGCCAATAACGCCAATTACTACGGACAGAAAGCAGAAGAGAAAATGGCCTATATAGCTGCCGCAGCCTCTTACCGCCACAAGTCAGGTATTTACGTTAATGGAGTAGCATACCGGCTGCTCAATGACAGCAATCGTTTAGTATCTGCTTACAGCGCAGGTGCAGGTATAGACTTCAAACTCAGCAAAAGATTATCTGTTGATCTCAGTTATAATTATACTTTTTATCCTAAGCTGTCACCTTTCCTGCAGGCAGCTAATCCGCATATGGCCAGTATAAGTGTAAGTCATCACGGCTGGCTCACCACAAGCCTGGGAGGAGATTATGCTTTCGGAAAGACTAATGACTTCTTCTCTACATTTGGTATCAGCAAACAGATTAACCTGTTTAGTATAAGTGACAAAGATGTGGTTACACTTACTCCTTTATTGGACGTTACAGGAGGAACACAACGTTTTTATAAATATTACGTCACAGAGAAAAACGTAAGAGACAGCATATTAGGACTTTTCTCGCCAATTCTCGGAACACCATCCGGAAGCGGATCAACAACCACTACTAAAACAGTTACAAGCTTTGATATCTTATCATACAACCTGAAGCTGCCACTGGCTTACAACCGCTCCAGCTATATGATAGAACTGGCCTGCCAGCTGTCTCTCCTGGGGCAAAAGGCCCAGTCAGATCCCGGTAAGCTCAATTCATTTTTTACCGCAAGCTTTTATTACCAGCTTTAAGTGATATGAAAGTACTGATCATTGAAGATGAAAGAGGAATGGCTTTGGAAATGGAACATTTCCTCATAAAAGCAGGTTACCTGTGTGATCTTGCCTTTACCGCAAAAAAGGCAGGACAGTTTATGGAAGAAGGCCCTTACGATTTTATCTTACTTGATCTGGGATTGCCGGATAAAGACGGATTATTAGTGTTGGAAGAAGCGAAGCAAACTTGTCCCGAAGCATCATATATCATTTTAACCGCGCGTGGTAAGCTGGAAGACAGGATCAAAGGACTGGACCTTGGCGCAGATGATTATCTGCCTAAACCATTTTCCCTGCTGGAATTACAATCCCGCATGCAGGCTATAAGCAGGAGAAAATCCGGTCTGAAGAACAATATCGTGCCATTGGGCGAGTTTACAGTCAATCTGAATAACAGGACTGTCTTATATGGAAGTATAGATATTGAACTGTCAAAAAAAGAATTTGATCTGTTGGGATATATGCTGCTGAATAAGAACCGCCCGCTTACACGTATGCAGCTTAGTGAACATATCTGGGGAAGCTTTTCAGATGATGATTATGATTCTAACTACATCGATGTACATATAAAGAACATCCGGAAAAAAATGACGGAATATGCACCGGTAGATTGGTTGCAGACTATCAGGGGAGTTGGGTACAAAATAAAAATCTGATACAACTGTGAAGCTTCTGACCAAACTTACACTCACAACAACCTTCTCGAAGGTCGCAATAGTGCTGCTTTTCGTTGTATTGCTGCCATTCCTGATAGACAGGGTAGCTTTCCAGAGTACTAACAAACTGTTAAAACAACAGGCAGAGAAAGTAATAGATAATATCCGGAAGAATGGGATCGACTATTATTTGCAGGGCGATTCTTCTTATGGAAGTTATACACTGCTAAAAGAAGAATATATTTCCCTTGAAAGAAAAAAGAACATCTACACCGCAGATACTATACAAACAAGCCAAAGGATCATTGAAGGCGATACTGTAACATATCGCGTCTTAAATCAGGCTTTTCAATTCAATAACCAGCTGTATGAACTGGAAGTAGGCAGGACAATAGCCTCTATCAGCCAGTATAACAGCCCGCTGCAAAAGATCGCTTTATATGTGTTAGGTATACTGATCATTCTGACCCTACTGATCGATCTTTCCTTTACACGTATCCTGCTTCGCCCATTAAAGACAATTATACAAACTAAAATATTAAACCCCGTTTTCCCTTTCAAAGAATCTCCACCGCCTGTTAATACAACAACAGTAGATTTCCGTTACCTTGACAAGTCCCTCATTGCCTTGATGGACCGGATCAAAGAAGATTTTGACAGAGAGAGAGAATTTACTTCCAACGCTTCTCATGAGCTGATGACGCCTATTGGTATCCTGCAAACCAAGATGGAGAATCTGATGTTATTGAATGATCTTGATGAGATGGTACAGGAAAAGATCATTGAAATGATGAAGACACTGAACCGGTTGAAGAAGATAGTCCATTCTCTTTTATTGATATCAAGAATAGAGAATGATCAATACACCAGGCAGGACAACGTTCAACCGGAAAGAATGATCAGGGATATCATTACAGAACTTGAACATCGGCTGGAAGATAAGAATATCAGGGTGTCAGTTTCTGTAGATACGCAGGCTATATTGAAGCAGATGAATCATGACCTGTTGTTTCAATTGTTCTATAACCTTATCAACAATGCCATCCGTTACAATAAACAGGATGGCAGTATTAGTATAAGTGATAAGGTAACTACCGAAGGATCGTACGCTATCTCAATAACAGATACAGGGATAGGCATTCCTCTCGGAGATATTGACAGGATATTTGATCGCTTCAGGAAAAAGAATAGTCATGAAGCAGAGAGCTATGGCCTTGGACTGGCAATCGTAAAGTGCATCGCTGAATACCATGCTATGAGGCTGGAAGTAGATTCGACTGTTGGAGAAGGCACGACAATGACCGTTATCTTTGTAAGGAATCTGATGACTTTGCAATAACTTTATACCCATGACAGAATACGATAATTTTAAAGAACATATTCTCAAACGCATCTCATTCACCGACGATGAGCTGAATGTATTCTGTGACAGTTTTAAATCTATTAGGGTTAAAAAAAGACAGTACATCATACAACCCAATTTTGTAGCAACCCATAGATATTATGTAGTACAGGGCAGTTTCAGAGCTTATGTAATAGGCGATGAAGGGGAGGAGCATACCATACAGTTTGCAGTAGACGATTGGTGGATCTCTGACTATAACAGTTATATCTATCAGCAGCCGGCTTCCATGTTTGTAATGGCATTGGAAGATAGTATTGTATTACAGATAGATTATGAAGCAGAGCAGCGCCTCAAAAAAAGCCGGCATAATTTCGAAACATTCTTCAGGATACTTGCAGAAAATACTGCAGCATATATGGCCCGCCGGGTTATCACCAATCTTACCCAATCTGCTGAACAACGTTATGAAGGTTTCCTGGAACGATATCCTCACATCGTCAGTAAAGTACCTCAATATGCGCTGGCTTCCTTCCTGGGCATGACCACAGAATACTTATCCAAACTCCGCAATAAAAGAAGCTCCCGGAAAAGTTAATTTAGTTCAACATTTTTACCTGAACCAGTTCGCCCTTATTTCCTGGAATAGTTCATTGGAAAGGGTGTCCATCTGTACCAATTTTGTGTTGTCAGAATTGACGATACAATTTAAAGTAATTACGATGGCATCTCTTACAAGAACTCAGATCTTTATTATGGCCGCAACAGCGGGAATATGTGTGGCGAATGTATATTACAGCCAGCCCATCCTGAACGCTATTGCGCTCTCTTTTCATATCGACGCCGGAAAGGCCGGTATTATTTCTGTTTTATCACAGGTAGGTTATGGAATTGGCTTGTTCTTCCTTACTCCCATCGGCGATATGGTTGAGCGTAAAAAGCTGGTCCTCTATCTTCAGATCGGGCTGATCTTCTCTCTTCTGCTGGTAGAGTTTGCATCCAACCTCTGGATACTTTATGCAGGCAGTCTGTTTATAGGTATCTTCTCAGTCGTAGCACAGGTTATTTTACCTATGGCAGCAAGCCTGGTGAAAGAGAACAGGGGAAAGATAGTTGGACAGATATTTACGGGTATTTTAGCCGGTATCCTGCTGGCCAGGGTTTTCAGTGGTTATATTACTAACTGGCTGGGCTGGCAATATGTATACCTGATCTCTGTCGGCCTGGTGCTATTTACAGCTATCTTGATGCAGGCAGATTTCCCCTCCGCAACAGAGCGTTTTAATGCTACTTATGCCGGATTACTGAAATCGACGATTGCTCAGTTGGGCAGATTTCCATTACTACGGAGGACTGCATTAACGGGAATGCTCGCTTTTGGCGCTTTAAGCGCATTCTGGGTAACATTGACCTTCTACCTGAGCGGTGAGCCATTTTACTATTCGCCTTCCGTTATAGGGCTGTTTGGCCTGCTTGCAACTGCGGGTGCATTAATAGCCCCGTTTTTCGGAAAACAGGCAGATAAAGGAACTCCGTCCAGGTCTTTATTATTTTCAACAGGATTGACCCTGTTCAGCATCTTACTCCTGAAATTATTTCCCGGTTCACTTACCGTTATCTGGGTGACGGTTATCCTGCTGGATATTGGTGTACAGGCCAGCCAGGTAACTAATATCGCGATCATTTACTCACTGGACCATAAGGCTAACAGCCGTATCAATACTGTCTATATGACCAGTTATTTTATTGGCGGGGCATTAGGGGCATATGTGGCTATACAATGCTGGAATATAGGAGGATGGGGATGGGCTACTTCATTTATGGTGTTGCTGAGTATTTTATCTGTTGTGAACGTGCTGACCACTGAGTATAAAAGTAACTCCTCCCGGCGGGATTCGAACCCACATGCCCTTGCAGGCAGAGAATAAATTCTCTTTGTATACCATTCCATCACAAGGAGGAGCTCTCTTAAAAAGAGAATTGTGTTAAAAAAGTCCTCCGGGGAACCGGAGGACTTTCTTTAACACAACTAAAAAACAATCAAACGTCCGAATAGATCAATCGGGTTTTTTCCCATCTAAAAAGGTATTAATCGTATTGATTTCTGCCTGGTTATTCTGACCATCGGAAATAGTGTAGTTAGAATAGAAGTTCTCTGCAGAACCTGCGCCGTTATCCAGGTTGATGTTACGGCGTATGTAAGCAGGAACATTTTCTATTTCTGTGTTGTTATCTATACCTTTTACGTTAAAGCTGATGCTGCGCAGTTTAGCCACACGCTCAGCCTGTTTACGTTTCTGTTCTTCCAATTGTTCCTCAAATGCCTGTAACTGGATATCTGAGGGGTTTTCCGGGTTGGGCTCCTCTTCCCTGAATACCATTTTCATTTCCGGGGTATCTGCAGAAGCAGGAGTGTTATTACCCGGTTCTATGTAAATGTATGCAGGACCTGCAGGGTAACCGCCGGCTGAAGGATTAGGCTGTATCACGTTCACATTACCGTATCCGGGAACAGGTTGCGGAGCAGCAGCTACCGGCTCAATATTGAGCGTATAGTTCTGCCTTTCCGGCTGTTGCGGAGCAGGAGCGGTATATGTAGTAGCAGGCTGGGTAACCACAGGCTCTACCAGACGCGGCGCCATCAGGTCGGCTGGTTCAACGAATAACTGTTGCTGATTATTCATCTTTTTTTCATCACCATCCTGGCCCAGATGCATCACGATCTTAGGCTGTTCCTGGGAAGGATCCTGTGGAGTCATTTTTACCTGCTGGATAGGTTTCTGTTCAAAACCTGTAGCAATGATGGTAACACCCAGCTTGCGGTCCAGCGTTGCATCATAGCCCACACCAAGGATCACGTCGCAATCCTCGCCTGCCTGGCTCTGTACGTATGCCTGTATAGTATCCATTTCATCCAGGGTGTGTTCAAACTCACCTTCGGAAGATGAAATGTTGATCAGTATCCATTTAGCACCACGGATATCGTTATCATTCAGCAGCGGAGAGGTCAGCGCTTCTTCGATAGCTTTCTGTGCACGGTTTTCACCTTCAGCAGTAGCAGCACCGAGAATAGCCACACCACCGTTACGCATAACAGTGCAAACGTCGGCAAAGTCAACGTTGATCTGACCGGTTGAGTTGATCACATCAGTTATACATTTGGCGGCGGTTGCCAGTACGTTATCTGCTTTTTCAAAAGCTGCCTTGAATTTCAGATCACCGAATTTCTGGCGTAGTTTGTCGTTAGAGATGATCAGCAGTGTATCAACATAGTCTTTCAACCTGTTCACACCTTCGTCTGCCTGCGCCATCCTTTTTTTCCCTTCGTATGAGAAGGGGGTAGTAACAATACCCACCGTAAGAATACCCAGCTCCTTACAGATACGGGCAATAATAGGCGCACCACCGGTACCGGTACCACCACCCATGCCTGCCGTAATGAAGGCCATCTTGGTATTCACCTCTAAGATCTTTTTGATTTCTTCAAAGGACTCTTCCGTCGCCTGTTCACCGATACGGGGATTGGCGCCTGCACCCAGACCCTGTGTTAAGTGTGGTCCCAACTGTATTTTATTGGGCACGGGGCTGTTTGCAATAGCCTGCGCATCGGTATTGCAGATGATAAAATTCACACCCTCAATGCGCTGGTTGAACATGTGGTTCACCGCATTGCTCCCACCACCACCAATGCCTATCACCTTGATGATGGAAGATTTTTCTTTGGGAAGATCAAAATGTATCATGACTCTATCTCTTTTATGGGTTAGTTAGTATAATTAATAATTCCCACAATTCTTTCTGATGTTATTAATTATCCGCCTATTAATTATTTGATTTTTAAATCGTTTGTGGCTGCAACAATTGCGCCATATACCGATAATACCCTGTTAAAGTTTCGCATCCTCTTCTTCCGTGAACATGTCTATGATCTTTGTCTTCATTCTGTCCAGGAATGTTTTCAGCGAAGCATTCCGTTCTCTTACTTTTCTTTCCTGTATCTGTTCAACAGTCGGTTCATCGTCTGCCCATGCTTCTTCCTCTTCTTCAGCAGCGGCTTTTGCAGCCTGCTCTTTAGCGAAGTAGCTGGTGTTTATTTTAACGTAATTCTCTTCCAGGGCCCTGCGGTCATTCTCATAGTCGTTATAACCTTTGAGTATCAGACCTACGCAGGTTGCGTACATTGGTTTTGTCAGCTCATCTATATGACCGCTTGCCAGGTGCTCGTTCGGATAACCGATACGTGCACTTACACCGGTAGTATATTCTGTTAACTGTATCAGGTGTTTCAGCTGGGAACCACCACCGGTCAGGATAATACCGCCATTCAGCATTTTATTGTCCATTCCGATCTGTTTCAGATGGTACACCACGAAGTCCATGATCTCACTCATACGTGCCTGTATGATATGGGCCAGGTTCTTTACAGAGATCTCTTTAGGGCTTTGTCCACGCAGGCCGGGAATAGTGATGTAAGCGTTGTTTTTCGCTTCATCAGCCAGCGCGTAACCAAACTGCACTTTCATCTGCTCTGCCTGTGTTTTCAATACACCCAGGCCGTTCTTGATATCGTTGGTGATGTTCTCACCACCGTAAGGAATAACGGCTGTGTGTTTCAGTATGCCTTCATAGAATACAGCCAGGTCTGTAGTACCACCGCCGATGTCTACTATTGCCACACCTGCTTCAAAGTCCATATCGCACATAACAGCAGCTGCGGAGGCCAGTGGCTGAAGTACCAGGTCATGGATCTTCAGTCCTGATTTTTCAACGCTGCGGTTGATGTTACGGATGGCGTTCTTGTCGCCGGTAATGATGTGGAAGTTAGCGCCCACCTTTACACCTGACATACCGATAGGGTAGGTGATGTTCTGGAGGCTATCCACAATATACTGCTGAGGGATCACGTCAATGATCTGGTCGCTGGCGGGGATCACTGTTTTATACTGGTCATTGATCAGCTGATCAATGTCTTTCTGCGAAATTTCTGCGTCAGTATCGCTGCGAACGATATCTCCGCGTGTTTGCAGGCTCTTGATGTGATGGCCGGCAATACCTACATATACTTCGTTGATCTCGAGGTTCGGATTAGAAGCGTAGCAGTTTTCCAATGCCTGGCGGATAGCCTTGATGGTCTGGTCAATATTCAGCACCATACCGTGCTGAACACCAAAAGATGGGGCTTTTCCGAATCCCAGGATTTCCAGTTTCCCGTATTCATTCTTTCTTCCTGCGATGGCAGCAATCTTTGTAGTTCCAATATCGAGACCTACAATGATGGGAGCTTCCTGATTCATGGCGTTCTATTAGTTTTTTTTGTTGTGTTTACAGATTTCTTCACCGGTTTATACACTGCCTTCGGTTCCTTTTTTCCTGATGCCGTCGAGCCTTTCTGTACTTTCGGTTTTGCTGGTGCAGGCCTGGATGTTACCACTCTGGCAGGCACCTTAATCATTGATGTTGTTTCAGCTTGCGTTACTTCATTGTGGTGTATCAGGAATCCTGATGAAGAATCCGCTGCTCCGGCTGTACGGGCGCTATCCGCACTTGCCAGTTTTTTAGACAGTTCTTCTCCGTTCCTCCTTGTACATACTACCTCATTTTCATAAGCAACATTAATCCTCGAGTAATTGTTCCAACCCACTTTATTCAATCCCTCTTTATAAAACGCCAGCAGCTTGCTGAACTTCTTTTCCACATCCGTACCATCGCCAAAGGCAATGACATGATCGCCCAGTTTCGGGATGATCTCAAACTCGTGATTGGGAGTGATGATCACCTGCTCTACCTGCGCAGCCCAGAACGGATCTGACAGGATGTAATTACCAATATCCATGATGCCGCGGGCCAGTATGCTGTCTTCCTTTTGAAGTTTTTCAGCGTCTGTAGGGAAGTCCGTAAAAACCGGCACCCTTGCGGCATACCTGGAGGATACCGGGATCCGGTCACCGTCCTTGTCCAGGTAGAAGCTGGCTCCGGTAAGCGTAAATATTCTTGCTACCGGTTCCCGCTGCGTAACCTTTATGTTCAGTTGTCGCTGGTTGTCAATAAATATATCAGCATTCTTCACCCAGGGATCGCGGGATACGATCTCTTCCAGGCGGCCGATGTTAATATCTTTGACAGTCATGCCAACAGGATTTAATTCCTTGTTTTTTGTGACCAGCGCCCTGATATCTTTTTTCTCAATAAAGAAGCTTGTTTCATCACCTGTCAGTGTCACAACAATGCCCTTGCATTTGCCTGCATTCTTATCCTGCACGGCTGCTACAAGCAAAACCACGAACGCGGTTAACACCGCTGTCCATAACAGCGCAGTGCCGATCCGTTTAAATACTTTGCGTGTCCTGGTTTGCATTTGGGTTTGTTTGTTAACTGAACTAAATCTTAAGTATCCTTCTTCACTTCTTCATTTTCTATGAAACCTTTACCATTCAATATCTCCTGTATCGGCTCCCTGAACAGGTCTATGTCGCCAGCGCCGGCTGTAATGAACAGTGTGGCGCTATTGGCTTTTATCCAGGCAAGCACGTCTTCTTTTTGTATCACCTGCACAGGTTTGCTGATCTTTTTCGCTATCATCTCACTATGCACTCCTTCTATGGGCAATTCCCTGGCCGGGTAGATAGGAAGCAGCAACACTTCATCTGCGAGCGAAAGACTTTCTGCAAAACCGTCTGCAAAATCTCTTGTACGTGTATACAGGTGCGGCTGGAACAGGACAACACATTTCTTATCGGGAAACAGTGCCCTGGCGCTGCTGATGAGGGCGCGCAGCTCTTCGGGATGGTGCGCGTAATCATCAATGTATACCTGGTAGTTGTTCCTTATAAGATATTCAAACCTGCGCCTGATACCTTTAAAGTCTGCCACCGCCGCTTTGATCTTTTCATCGCTGATACCCAGCAGGTGAGCCACGGTGATGGCTGCTACTGTGTTCTCGATATTGTGAGTGCCACCAACAGGAAGATATACATCTGTCAGCTTCCAGTCCTGCTGCACCACATCAAAACGGTAACCGCCTTCTGACGGCTGTATGTTGGTTGCATATGCGTCTGCCTTGTTATCGTTGAGATGATACCATACCTGGTTATCACCTTTCAGATCTTTAGCGCGCTGTAAACCCAGCTTTCCCACCAGCGTACCGTTGGGCTTAATATTGCGGGTATACTGTATAAATGCTTCCTGTACTTCTGCTTCGGTACCGTAAATATCCAGGTGATCTGCATCCATTGCCGTAAGTACGGCAATATCCGGGTACAGTTTCAGGAAAGAACGGTCATATTCATCGGCTTCTATTACAGCAACATTATTGCTGCTGCTCCAGAAGTTACGGTTATAGTTGGCGCTGATGCCTCCCAGGAAAGCGTTACAGCCGTAGCCGCTATGCCTGAGCAGGTGAGCTGTCAGCGTAGATACCGTTGTTTTACCATGAGTGCCGCCTACAGTAATGGCAAACAGTTCTTTGGTGATCTCCCGGAGTACATCGCTGCGTTTTACTACTTCATAACCATTTTCCCTGAGCCACTTCAGTTCTGAATGAGTAGCAGGAATGGCTGGTGTGTAAACTACCAGCTGGGCTTTGGTATCTATCAGCTGTACATCGTCTGTGTAATGGATCTGCATGCCTTCTTCCACCAGCTGGCGGGTAAGCACTGTTTCAGTACGGTCATAACCGCTTACATGCACACCTTTTTCATTGAAAAAGCGTGCAATGGCGCTCATGCCAATACCTCCGATGCCCACGAAGTATACGCGTTGTATGTTCTTCAGATCCATGTATTCCAGTTTCTTATGTGGGATTACCCTTTTACTCTTTACCCTATTAATGACAGTACATGCCTGGCAATAACCATATCAGCATTTATATTCCCCAGTTTTCCAATATTCTGTTCCAGTTGTTCCAGCAGTGCTTTATTCTGTACCAGGCTGAATAATGTTGTTCCGAGTTGTGCTGCTGCTGCATCATTACTGATCATGAGCGCTGCTTTTTTGTCTACCAGGCTTTTTGCATTGAAGGTCTGATGATCTTCTGCTGCAAAAGGATAGGGGACAAATATCACCGGTTTCTTTACTACACATAATTCAGCGATGGCCAGTGCTCCTGCACGGGATATCACAACGTCTGCAGTTTTATAGGCGAAGTCCATCAGGTTGATGAATTCAAACACTTTTACGTGAGACGCATAAGCGGCTGCGGCTGCCCTGGCTGTTTCGTAATAAGGCTTACCTGTCTGCCAGATCAGCTGTATGTCCTTTTCTGCAAAGGTGGATAACAGCGGATGTAAGGCTTCATTGATGGCCTTGGCGCCCAGGCTGCCACCTACGGCAAACACAGTGGTTTTACCGGCCTGCAGTCCGAAATGTTTTGCTGCTTCATCCCGTGTTACAGCAGACTGGGTAATGCTTCCTCTTACAGGATTACCTGTAAATACCAGTTTGTCTGCAGGGAAGAATTTCTCCATTCCTTCATATGCCACACAGATCTTCTTTGCTTTTTTGCCTAAGAACATATTGGCTTTGCCAGCAAAGGAGTTCTGTTCCTGTATCAATGTTGGAATGCCCAGTGCCTGCGCTCTCCGCAGGATGGGGAAGCTGGCATAACCGCCTACGCCCACTACCGCATTGGGCTGAAAGCGTTTAAGGATACGGTTTGCCTCTCCCAGGCTTTTAATTATTTTGAATGGCAGTAACAGGTTCTTCAACATGTTACTACGGTTAAACCCGGCTATTTCAAGCCCTTCAATAGCGTAGCCCGCCTGCGGCACTTTCTCCATCTCCATTTTCCCTTTGGCGCCTACAAAAAGTATCTCTGTTTCCGGGTCTGACTTCTTCAACGCATTGGCAATGGCAATAGCCGGGAAGATATGTCCTCCGGTACCGCCGCCTGCTATGATAATTCTGCGTTGCATTCTGTTTGTTTTTTAATGTTTGTTATGCCGGTTGCATATTGTTCTCTTCCATCGCCCTGGCTATGCGCTCCTGTTCCAGTCTTTTCCCTTCCAGGTCTTCCACGTTACGCGATACGCTCAGTATGATCCCGATGGCCAGGCTGGTGAATATGACGGAAGATCCTCCCATACTTACCAGCGGTAGCGTAACACCCGTCACCGGAAAGAGACCAACGTTTACCGCCATGTTTGTAAGTGCCTGTATTACAAGCGTGACACTCAGACCTACTGCCAGGAAAGCGCCGAATGCGTACGGGCATTTCCTGAAGATGCGTATGCTTCTTAGCAGAAGCAGCATATAGGCCATTAGTATCAAAAAGGCGCCAAAGATACCATACTCCTCGATAATTGTAGCATATATATAGTCACTATATGCATGAGGAAGGAAATTTCTTTGTGTACTGTTGCCAGGACCCTTGCCCAGTACGCCTCCGCCGGCTATCGCAATATTTGCCTGTTGTACCTGGTAAGGTATTTCTGAGTGCTCATTACTGGTAAAACTTTCTATCCTGTTTATCCAGGTCTGTGTACGCATCTCATAACCGGTCAGTTTTGCAATAGCGAACATCAATACAACGATCAGTGCAACACCTCCTACCATTCCGGCCAGGAACCTGACAGGTACCCTGCCTATAAAGCACAATAGCATGCAGCTGGCGCCCAGCAGCAATGCAGTAGACATATTGGCCGGCATGATCAGCATACAGATGATACCAACAGGAATAATGATAGGCAGAAAACCTTTCTTAAAATCTGTGATCACCTGCTGGCGCTTTGACAACTGCCTGCTTACATACATGAAGATGGCCAGTTTTGCCACATCCGATGTCTGAAAGGTTAGATTAATAACCGGCAGCCGGATCCAGCGGCTGGCGTCATTGATATTATGTCCGAACGCCAGTGTATATATCAGCAGGGGAATAGAGATGATGAACCCTATCTGCGCCGCACGTGAGTAAATAGTATAATTCACCCTGTGTGCGAAGTAGATGATCAGCAACCCCATGCCCAATACGCTTAACTGTTTGAATAGATAGTACTCCGTATGACCTCCCTGCTCACGATAGGCCAGAGAACCTGTAGCGCTGTAAACAGCGAGCAGGCTCACAAGTGACAGGAAGATAACTATCGTCCAGATCACTTTGTCTCCTTTTGTCCTATGAAGAAAACCATCCATGTTCTTGATTTGGGCCTGATGTCATACAGACATCAGACTGGTTACAGTTCCTTGACTGCCTCCTTGAACTGCTTGCCTCTGTCCTCGTAGTTCTTGAACAGATCGAAGCTTGCACAGGCAGGCGAGAGCAACACCACATCACCTTTTGCTGCATGCTTGAAAGCTGCCTGTACGGCGTCTTTCATGTTGCTGGTGTCTACCATTGCAGGAGTATGATCAGCCAGTGCTTCCCTGATAGGAGCATTGTCAACACCCAGGCAGATGATAGCCTTTACTTTTTCTTTTACGAGGTCCTGGATAGCACTGTAGTCATTGCCTTTGTCTACACCACCCATGATAAGCACCACAGGGTTTTCCATACTTTCCAGTGCAAACCACAGTGAGTTTACGTTGGTTGCTTTACTATCATTGATAAAATCCACTCCACGCACGGTAGCTACATACTCCATGCGGTGCTCCAGGCTCTTGAAAGAGGTGAGGCTTTCGCGTATCTTCTCTTTCCTGATGTCCATGGTGCGTCCTGCAATACCCGCTGCCATTGAATTATACAAGTTATGTTTGCCTTTCAGCGCAAGATCATACATTGATACGATCATTGGCTCATCATTCACCTGGATGTTCACCTGTTCGTTTGCCATAAATCCTCCTTGCTTTAATGGTTCCATGATAGTAAAGGGTATTGTTGTTGAATAAATAGTTTGCTTCTTTAAATAGTTGCTGATCTCCGGATCATCTTTACAATAGATAAAGTAATCCTCCGGTCCCTGGTTCATCGCTATACGGAATTTTGACGCCACATAGTTCTCCATTTTGTAATCATAACGGTCCAGGTGATCTGGTGTTATGTTCAGCAGAATAGCTACGTTAGGCTTGAATTCCTTTATATCGTCCAGCTGAAAGCTGCTCACTTCCACAATGTAATAGTCAGCCGGTGCGGTAGCTACCTGCCTGGCGTAACTAAGGCCTATATTACCTACCATGGCGGCTTTCAATCCGGCTGTTTCAAAAATATTGAACGTCAGCGCCGTAGTGGTGCTCTTACCATTACTGCCGGTAATAGCGATCACTTTTTTATCGCGGCTGAAGCGCCAGGCAAGTTCTATTTCAGAAATAACAGGCACCTGTTTTTCACGCACTTTCTTCATCAGTTCACTCTTCTCAGGTATGCCCGGGCTTTTTATTATTTCATCAGCGTTCAGTATCACGTCCCAGGAATGCTGTCCTTCTTCAAAAGGAATGTGATTGACAGCCAGTTCCTGTTTGTAGATATCTTTGATAGCGCCTCCATCAGATACGAATACGTCATACCCCTGTTGCTTACCCAGGAGGGCAGCACCAATTCCGCTTTCGCCGGCACCCAGTATGACCATCTTTTTGCTCATTCCTATCTGATTTTTAAAGTTGCTATTGATACTGCTGCACACATGATAGTAACGATCCAGAACCGCACAGCTATTTTACTTTCATGGTATCCCAGTTTCTGATAATGGTGGTGAAGGGGAGACATTCTGAAAATGCGCCTTCCTTCTCCATATTTCTTCTTGGTGTATTTGAAGTAAGATACCTGCAGCACTACGCTGAGGTTCTCTACCAGGAATACGCCACAGAAGATAGGTATCAGCAGTTCCTTACGCACAATGATGGCAAGGGAAGCAATAATACCGCCCAATGCAAGGCTGCCTGTATCACCCATGAACACCTGTGCAGGATAGGCATTGTACCAGAGGAATCCGACACATGCACCTACAAAGGCGGCAATGAAGATGGACAGTTCGCCCAGATTAGGGATGTACATGATGTTCAGGTACTCCGCAAACTGAATGTTACCGGATACATAGGCAAAGATGCCCAGGCACATACCGATGACCGCAGATACGCCTGTTGCCAGTCCGTCGAGGCCGTCCGTCAGGTTGGCGCCGTTAGACACTGCTGTGATGATAACGATCACGATGAGGATGTACAGGATGAATGTGTACTTCTCAGCGCCTGTTCCCATCCAGGAAATGAGTTTGGCGTAGTTGAACTCATGGTTCTTAACGAAGGGGATAGTGGTGATAGGCGTCTTTACGTCTACAAAACGATGCCCGTCTTTTGTAACCCTTTCTTTATGATTTACCTCCCTTTCATAGGAAGCCAGCTTTGTGCCGCTGATGATCTCGCGGGAGATCACTACGTTATCATTAAAGTACAGTGTGCTGCCTATGATAATGCCAAGACCAACCTGCCCCAGCACTTTGAATTTGCCGGCAAGGCCTTCCTTGTTCTTCTTGAATACTTTGATATAATCGTCCAGGAAACCGATCAGTCCAAGCCATACTGTACACAGGAGCATCAGCCAGATGTAGACTGTTTTAACCTGTGCAAAGAGCAGGGTGGGAATAAGGATGGCGGAGAGGATGATAAGACCTCCCATGGTAGGAGTACCTTTCTTCGTGTTTTCGCCGGCCAGGCCCAGGTCCCGGATAGTTTCACCGATCTGTTTGCGCTGGAGGTATTTCACAATACGCTTACCCAACAACAGGGAGATCACCAGGGACAATAGCAGCGCCATTGTTACACGGAAGGTGATAAACTGGAACATTCCGCTTCCGCTGAAGTTCTGAGTTTTTAGATAGTTGAATAAGTAATATAGCATATCGTTAGTTAGTCTCTGTTAGTTCTACGGGGTTTCAATCCGCAGGTGCATTGTTAGTTGTTTCAGTATTCCAGGTTATTTTTCAAGCATCTCAAATGTCTCACGCAATATTTGTTTGTCGTCAAAGGGGTGTTTTACACCTTTGATATCCTGGTATTTCTCGTGTCCTTTGCCTGCCACCAGGATGATATCTTCCCCGTTTGCCAGGCTGCAGGCTGTTTTGATGGCTTCCTTCCTGTCAAGGATGCTCAGCACTTTCTTTTTCAGATGAACCGGTACACCGGCTTCCATCTGGCGGATGATCTCTGCCGGGTCTTCCGAACGGGGATTATCCGATGTGAGGATCACCTTATCACTGTGTTCTGCGGCCACTTCTGCCATAACAGGACGTTTTGCCGTGTCGCGGTCACCGCCGCATCCTACTACAGTGATCACCTGTTCATTGCCTTTACGCAGCTTTTTGATGGTAGCCAGTACGTTGAGCAGGGCGTCCGGCGTGTGGGCATAATCCACTATACCGATAATACGCTGCTGCGCAGAGGTGATATAATCGAACCTGCCTTCTGCGCCGGAAAGATTGCTTAAGGCCTGTAACACCTCATCTTTGTTCTGTCCCAGCATGATGGCCGCACCATATACTGCCAGAAGGTTGTAGGCGTTGAACTCGCCTATAAGACGGAAGTGTACTTCTTTCTCGTTCACCAGCATGATCAGGCCTGTAAGGTTGTTTTCAAGGATCTTACCCTTGAAATCTGCCACGGTACGCAGGCTGTAGGTGGTCTTCTTTGCTCTGGTGTTCTGCAGCATCACGTTGCCTCTTTTGTCGTCCAGGTTGGACAGGGCAAACGCGTTGTTGGGCAGTCCGTCAAAGAAGGCTTTTTTCACCCTGATATATTCGTCGAACGTTTTATGATAATCCAGGTGATCATGTGTGATGTTGCTGAAGATGCCTCCCATAAAACGCAGGCCGGCTATACGTTGCTGATGTATAGCGTGAGAGCTTACTTCCATGAACACATATTCACATCCTTCCTCTACCATTTCTGCCAGGAGCGCATTCAGCTGAATGGCATCCGGGGTGGTGTGGGTAGCGGGAATGATCTTGTCGCCTATCTGGTTCTGCACGGTGGACAGCAATCCACAGTGAAAACGCAGTGTGCTGAAAAGGCGGAACAGGAGAGTAGCGATGGTAGTTTTACCATTGGTACCTGTTACGCCTACCAGTTTCAGTTTCTGGGAAGGGTTGTCATAGTAGTTGCCTGCTATGATGCCTGCCGCAGCGGCGCTGTTACTGACCTGTATATAGCTGACGTTATCTGCCAGTGTTTGTGGCAGATCTTCGCAAATGACGGCTGCAGCTCCTTGTGCAAGAGCTTTGTCTATGAACAGGTGACCGTCCGCATGTACGCCTTTGATGGCAATAAAGGCATCTCCTTTGCCTATGGCGCGGGAGTCAATGCTCAGCTGGTTCACGGAGGTATCTGTGCTTCCGTGTACAGCCTGGATGCTCACGTTGTATAGTATGTCGCGCAGCGTCTTCATTTATTGTTTTAGCTCAGTTCTATTACTATTGTCTGGTTTCTTTCCAGCTGAGCGCCGCCTGGTATTGACTGGTTTGTCACCTTGCCCGCCCCTCTGATTATCACACGCAATCCCGCATTCTCAAGCAGATACAGCGCATCTTTCAATCCCATGCCCGTTACGTTGGGTACACTGCCTTTTGTTTGCTGTACCGGTGAAAAAGCGATCTTTTTATCGTCCACTTTTGCACTCACCCAACTGTTGTTGTTCACATTGCCCTGCATGGGAAGGTTCAATGTGGTCAGTATTTCTTTCCATTCGCGACCCTGTCCGGTCTTAAACGCCAGCAGCGTATCAATTGCCAGGGTGGCGCGCATGGGTTTCTGTTTCTCGAGAGCGATGGCGTACAGCTTGTCTGCAACCTCGCGGAACACCGGTCCTGCTACTGCGCCGCCATAGAATTTTACAGCATGTGGTTTATTCTTGATCACCACTACGCAGGTATACTGAGGATCGTTTGCCGGAAAATACCCTGCAAATGAAGACTGGTAGATCTTATCTGCATAACCCCGGCTGCCATTGGCTACCAGGGCGGTACCGGTTTTACCGGCAAATTTGTAGTACGGTGACCAGAGCGCTTTGGCCGTACCGTTGGTGACTACACCTTCCAGCATCAGTTTTACCTGTTTAAGGGTGCTTTGTGTACAGATACTGTCCAGTACTACTTCCGGTTCAAATTCTTTTACCGGCTGACCGTAATCCATGATGGCGTTTACCAGGTAAGGTTTCATCATGGTGCCGTTGTTGGCCACTGCATTGTATAACATACAGGTCTGCAACGGGCTTATCAGCACTTCGTAACCGAAAGCCATCCAGGGCAGGCTGGTATTGCTCCAGGTCCTGGACTTGGTGTTCTTTATCACCGGTTTGCCCTCACCAACAAGGTCTATCCCGGTGGGCTTATCCAGTCTCAGTTTTCTCAGGTGAGCCACAAAATCGTTGGGCCGTTTTGAGTAAGACTGGTAAGCCAGTTTAGCCATTCCCACATTAGAACTCAGTTCAAAGGCGTGTTTTACGGTCACGTTTGTCTGTCCCGGATGTGGTTCAGAATCGAATACTGTTCTGCGTCCTATCTGCCAGCGTCCTTCATTCAGGTTTACCTGGTCGTTCATGGTATAATATTTATCATCCAGAACGGAAATGACGGTAGCCAGTTTGAAGGTGGAGCCTGGTTCGGCTACCTGCAGGGCGTAGTTCATGTCTTCAAAGTAGCTGCCATCGGGCTGTCTGCCCAGGTTGGCGATCGCTTTTATTTTGCCGGTCTTTACTTCCATAAGGATGCAGGTGCCATGTTCTGCTTCGTTGCTGACCATCATATTCATGAGGGCTGTTTCAACGATGTCCTGCATATTTACATCCAGTGTAGTGATGATATCGCGGCCGTTTTCAGGTTCAATATCATATCCTTCCACCGGAACGAAGGTGCCTCCGGCAATACGGCGCATCAGTCTTTTACCGGTAACGCCTTTTAAATATTCGTCGTAAGTTCTTTCAAGCCCTACGTTCTGTGCATTCTGCCTTGATAATCCTATTGTACGGTTAGCCAATAGTTTGAAAGGATTGATGCGTTTGTTCTTGGTCTCAGCTATCAGCCCGCCTTTGTTTTTTCCCAGTCTGAACATGGGGAAGGTACGGAGCTGCTGGTATTGCGTAAACAGTATATCCCTTTTAAGGAGGAAATACCTGTCTTTGCTTTTGTATCCTTCACGCAGTATCTGTTTATATTCAGCTGCTGTATGATCTCCAAACAGGCGGGAAAGACAAATGGATAATGAATCAACATTATCCTTAAAGATTTTCCCATTCTTATCGCGCAGCCCATCTGCGGCGAAATCCATCCTTATATCAAAATAAGGGATGGATGTGGAAAGCATTCTGCCTTCCTCTGAGTAAATGGTGCCCCTGTCAGCGTCCAGGTTTACGTAGCGGGTATGCAGGCTGTCTGCCATGCTGCGCCAGTAGTTACCTTCCACGTTCTGTACGGTAAACACTTTTACCAGTATTGCCACACCAAACAGCACCATGCCAATAAAGCACAGATACACACGCCACAATATGTCTTTCTTTACTTCCACTGTTTGTATGTATGGTAGTAGTGGCTTTTATTCACTACTGTGTGATCATTCCTTTTTCTCCAGTTCTATTTTCTGAGGGGGAGTGTTCAGCGGTTTCAGTCCCAGGGGATTAACAGCTTTACTCACTTCACTCATCTTGCTGCGGAACATCAGTTCACTCTTCACATTGAGGTATTCCCATTTCAGTTCCTTGATCTCGCGGCCCAGTTTGTTGATGCGCCGTATCTTCTTTTCTGCCAGATGACTGTTGGCAATATATATCAGTGCAAGAACGGAGAGGAACAGGATGAAGGGCATATTCTGCGTAATGGCCCTGTAGTTAATGCGCAGGCGCCATTCCTTCTTATGTTCCGGTACTTCCGGTGTTTCTTCTGCTGGTATGTATTCTTCTTCCGGCAACACGTTCATATTGTTCTTTATGCTACTACGCCAACGTGCCTGTTGTAAAACACGCACATTGGCATAGAGAATTCATAATCAATCTTATATTTTTTCGGCTACCCGCAGTTTTGCACTTCGGGACCTTGTATTGCGTTTCAGCTCTTCGGGGCTGGCAGTGACCGGTTTCTTCGTAACCAGTTTAAAGATCTTCGGAGGTGTTTCAAAAGAGAAAACATCTTCCTGTACTTCAAACTGTCCTGTCTTCATGAAATTCTTCACCAGTCTGTCTTCCAGTGAGTGGAATGTAATGATTGCCAGTTTACCGCCGGGTTTCAGCACTTCGGCCGACTGACTTAAAAGATCTTTCAGGGCGCCCAGTTCATCATTCACAGCTATTCGCAGCGCCTGGAACACCTGTGCCAGATATTTCTGCGGATTGCCTTTTACTATTGGCTGAATTACAGATTTAAATTCATTGATGGTCCGCATAGGTCTTGCCTTACGTTGCTGCACGATTGTCTTTGCCAGTGTGCGGGCGTTGGTCACCTCGCCGTAATTCTGGAAAAGCAGGTGCAGTTCCTGTTCTGTGGCAGATTGAAGGAGCTGTGCCGCAGTTTGCGTGCTGCGCTGGTCCATTCTCATGTCCAGATCACCGTCAAACCGGGTGCTGAACCCTCTTTCTGCTGTATCAAACTGCCAGGAGGAAACCCCGAGGTCAGCCAGTATACCGTCTACCGGGACCGACTTGTACAGTTTGAGGAAACGCTGCATATGCCGGAAGTTCTGTTGAACGAAAGTGACCCTGGGGTCATCTATCCGGTTCTTGTAAGCGTCCTCGTCCTGGTCAAATACGATCAGCCGTCCGTTTTCATCCAGCTGTTCCAGTATAGCCCTGGAATGACCGCCGCCGCCAAAAGTGGCATCCACATATACACCATCGGGGCGTATCTGAAGGTTTGTGATCACTTCCTGCAGTAATACGGGCAGATGATATTGTGAAGCTTCTTCCATACCAACCGTTAAATCATAATGTTATTATCTCCGCCTCCCATTACTTGTTGGGCCAGGTCACTAAATGCTCCTGGTGAGAAATTTTCAAAGAACTCCTGGTATTTACCTTTATCCCAGATCTCTATTTTATTAGAGGCCGCCGCCAGCACAATGTCTTTTTCGAGCGATGCGTACGACATCAGGTTTTTTGGTACTAATAGCCTCCCTGCACTGTCCAGCTCCAGAATTGTAGCGCCGTTTAGAAAATAGCGGCGAAATTCTCTAACTTTCGGATCAAAATCGTTCAGTTTACTGATGCGCTCAAAAATGGGCTGCCATTCATTCATGGGATACAAGGTCAGACACTTTTCAAACCCCCGGTTCAGGACAAACTGGTCCCCGGCGCCTTCTGCCAGCTGCTTTTTAAAGCCAGCGGGTAGTAGAAAGCGTCCCTTTGCATCCAGCGTTGCCTCATATTCACCTAGAAAACCTGTCATACTTGGGGGCGAAAGTCCTTGAATTCCATTTTCTAACACAAAATAACACTTTTTCCCACTCTCTAACGAAAAAATGAAATATAAATTTTTTCCACAGTAATTATTTGCCTATAATATTGAGTTGTGTTCACTTTAATGTGAAATTGATGTGGATATCAATTTGTGAAATGTTAATAACGTGTTTATAACTGTTATTTGCTTGTTTATAAGGAGAATGTCAGGGATCAAATCCACTTTTTAAGCGCGTTTAGCCCATGTTAAGTCTACGTTTACTGTATGTTTCAAGTATGTTTAGTGCATACTTTAAGTATCATTAGTCCCTCTTTTATATAATAACAAGCGCACATTTCAACATAAAAAGTATCAGTTATTCCCCCTTCTCCCTGTTTTGTGGTAAAATGTGGTAGAAAACCCGGCTTGTGGTAAAAAGTGGAGAACCCCTTCTTTTGCAAAATTTTAACAGCTTCAATTCCAACCCTATCTTACATTTACATTTAATTCTTAACTTTGCCCTCTTTATGCGGAAAATTCTTATATACATCAGTCTTTTTGTAGGAGTAACTGCTTCAGTATCATGTAATATGGAACTGCGCAGGATCGAAAAAAGCAAGGACTACGAGGCGAAACTGGCTTATGCAGACAAGCTTTATGAAAGGAAGAAATACGTTTCTGCCCAGAGTCTGTATGAATCTTTATTCCAGATTTACAAAGGGACTGAGAAATATGAGCACATCCAGTATAATTACTGCTATTGCGCATATAAAATGAAGGATTACGTTCAGGCCGGTTACTATTTCAAGAACTACCTGGACAATTTCCCCAACAGCCCAAGGGCAGTGGAAATGGATTATATGCAGGCCTACTGCTATTATAAACAGTCTCCCAAGGTACAGCTTGACCAGACCAATACCCAGAAGGCCATTGCTGCCATGCAGACCTTTATTAACAACTATCCCACCTCCGATAAAGTGGCTGAAGCAAACCTTGTGATCGAACTGTGCCGCCGCAAACTGGAGAAAAAGGAATATAACAACGCCGAACTGTACTATAACCTGGGATATTACAAGGCCGCCGCCATCTCTTTCAAAAGCCTGATGCGCAATTATCCGGATTCTGACCTTAGCGACGGATACAAGTATATGGCTATCAAGGCTTATTACCAATATGCCAAGAACAGCATCTGGGAAAGACAGAAAGAACGCTATGACGAAGTGGTAACAGAATACCTGGATTTCGCAGATCACTACCCTTCCAGCAAATTGAAGGGAGATGCCGAAAAATATTATACCTTAGCGCAGAACAATATCAAAACGATCGATAGCTATAGCAAGCCAGAACGTAGCGTCAGGAAAAAAATTGAAAAAGCTGAGAAAAAAGCCGAAAAAGCTGGAAAAACAGCTGAACCTGAAGTAAAAAACAATTAATAAACCACAATAATTCCCTGGAGAATGAGCAAAATAAAAAGAGGTTTAACCAGCAGCATCAATCCGATGGTAGAAACAAAAAATACCACCGAGATCAAGGGCAAAACTGGTAACCTGTATGAATCTATTGCAGTGATCGCGAAACGCGCCAACCAGATCAACATATCTGTGAAGGAAGAACTGCACTCCAAGCTGGAAGAATTTGCCAGCCACACAGACAACCTGGAGGAAGTGCATGAGAATAAAGAGCAGATAGAGATCTCCCGTTTCTACGAAAGGATGGCTAACCCGGCTATCCAGGCTACACAGGAATTTCTGGAGGACAAGATCTACTTCAGAAGAAATGACGATGACTTGTATAGTTAAGTAGTTTGACTGAAAAATATCTAACTTCATGGCGGCAGAATGAACTTCTGCCGCTATTTTTTTTATATGCTTCAAGGAAAAAAGATATTACTGGGAGTATCCGGCAGCATTGCTGCCTATAAGGCGGCTACCATTGTACGCCTGCTGGTAAAAGAAGGGGCTGAAGTGAAAGTGGTAATGACGCCGGCAGCCTGTGACTTTATCGCCCCGCTAACCCTTGCCACCCTCTCCAAACATGAGGTGCCTGTAACCATCAGCGATAACCAGAGCTGGAATAACCACGTTATGCTGGGCCGCTGGGCAGATGTGATGCTGATAGCCCCCGCTTCCGCCAACACCCTGGCCAAAATGGCCAATGGCTTCTGTGATAACCTGCTGATGGCCACTTACTTATCTGCTACCTGCCCGGTACTGTTCGCCCCGGCCATGGATGAAGATATGTGGCACCATCCGGCTACCCGCAATAATATTAGTAAACTGCTGAGCTTTGGCCACCAGCAGATCCCGGTAGAAAAAGGAGAGTTGGCCAGCGGACTATTCGGTGAAGGACGCATGGCCGAGCCCGAAAATATTATCCGCTACCTCCATGAACATTTTAATGCCAATAAACCGTTGAAAGGGAAAAAAGCCCTGGTAACAGCCGGTCCTACACAAGAACCACTGGATCCCGTACGTTTTATCAGCAACCACTCCAGCGGAAAGATGGGCATTGCTATTGCAGACGCCCTGGCCAACGCAGGCGCAGAAGTAACACTGGTACTGGGCCCTACCCACCTGTCTGCCACCGCACAGGGAGTAAATACCCTGCGCGTAGTAACAGCTGCAGATATGTTCAATAGCGCTGAAGCTCATTTCAATACAGCAGATATTGTGGTAATGGCTGCCGCTGTGGCCGACTACCGTCCCAGAAACGTTGTTGACAAAAAGATCAAAAAAGGAGAAGGAGAAGAGATGGTGCTGGAACTGGAAAAAACAAAGGATATCCTGCGTACGCTGGGAAGTAAACGTCCCGAAGGACAGGTACTTGTAGGCTTCTCTCTCGAAACAAACAACGAGAAAGAGTATGCACTCAAAAAACTCCATGAAAAGAACCTGGACCTGATAGTGATGAACTCCCTCAATGATACCGGCGCCGGCTTTAACTATGATACCAATAAGGTAACATTGTTCGGCCGGAATGGAGATGTGAAAGAATTGCCCCTGAAGTCAAAAACAGAAGTGGCAAAGGATATTATTGCGGCAATTACCGGTATTGTTCACAGTCGTGAAACTCTGATTGTATAACCATATCTCCCATAACTACATACACTATGGCAAAGAGCTTATTCCCTTCTTATGTAAGACCCGGTATTCTCCGCCCTGGATTGCTGTTACTGGCATTATTGAGCCTGCATACCCTGCAGGCGCAGGAACTGCGTGTGAATGTAACTGTGAACAGTAACCAGGTAAGCGGTACAAATAAAAAGATCTTCACCACCCTGCAGAATTCCATCAAGGAATTCCTGAACGGCCGCCGCTGGTCCGCAGATGTGTACGCACCAGCTGAACGTATTGAGTGTAACATGCTGCTGAACCTGACCGGCGATGTGGGGGATAATGTATATAAAGCCACACTTACCATACAGGCCACAAGACCTGTATACAACGCAGGTTATATGAGCAGCCTGCTCAACATGCAGGATAATAATCTTGTGTTCAGGTATGTGGAGTTCCAGCCCCTGGAGTTCAGTGATAACAGGGTAGTAGGAAATGATCCGCTATCATCCAACCTGACAGCAGTACTGGCTTATTATGCTTATATCATTCTTGGACTGGACGCTGATTCCTTTGCCCCCCGCGGAGGAGATCCCTTTTTCAAAAAGGCACTGAATATTGTAAGCAATGCGCCGGATGGCAAGGACATTACCGGGTGGAAGCCGTTTGAAGGGAACAGGAACCGTTACTGGCTGCAGGATAACCTGCTGAATGTAAAGTTCAGCCGTTTTCATGATGTTATGTACCAGTACCACCGCCAGGGAATGGATGTCATGTATGATGATATGACAAAAGGAAGAGGAGCTATCATGAACTGCCTGAACATGTTATACGCAGTGTACCAGGATATTCCCAACTCTATGCTGATGTCAGTATTCTTTACATCCAAATCAGAAGAGCTGCAGAAGATCTTTTCCAAATCGCCGCCACAGGAAAAATCACGTGCTGTGCAGCTGCTGGCACAAATGGATGTGACCAATGCTTCAAAATACCAGCAGATGAAATAGCTTTGCATTTTCCAAGAAGAATGATCTTATGTATAGAATAATAACAGTTTGCCTGTTACTGATCCTGGCAGCATGTGGACAAGCAGATAGAGTGCCTGAAGGAGTTTTCCCACCGGAGAAAATGCGTGATATATTGCTGGACATGAATATGGCAGATGCCTATAGTTCCGAAATAGGAGAGGGCGCCATGCCCGTAAGTGATTCCCTGCGCAAGGAACGTGTGAAGGTGTATTACCGACAGATACTTGATCTGCATAAAGTTTCCGTAAAAGAGTTCAGGAAAAGCTATGCTTTCTACGAAGCTCATCCTGACAGGTTCAAAAAGGTGTATGATATGATGATGGAAGTGGTAACGGCAGACCGTACTTCGTTTGACCTGGAAACCCGCAGGAACGAATATAGAAATGACCCCCGCTCGCTTTTGCCGTTTGGTAAGAATACGGTAATTTCAGGCGGTAGTGATACAATTATTCCATTCGTTAAGAGAAAACCAGTCCACAGGTAATTAATAGCGCTGCGGACTATAAAACAACACCAAAACATGAATAAAGTTGTAGCAAATGCCGATGAGGCATTGCATGACGTCCATGATGGCGCAACATTGATGCTGGGCGGATTCGGATTGTGCGGTATCCCCGAAAACTGCATTGATGCACTGGTCCGCAAAGGCGTTCAGCAGCTGACCTGTATTTCCAACAATGCCGGCGTAGATGATTTTGGCCTTGGCCTGCTGTTAAAGACAAGGCAGATCAGGAAGATGATGTCTTCCTATGTTGGTGAAAATGCAGAATTTGAACGGCAGCTGCTTTCAGGAGAACTGGAAGTAGAACTGATCCCACAGGGAACACTGGCCACCCGTATACAAATGGCGGGTATGGGCATCCCTGCTTTTTTTACTCCCGCAGGTTACGGTACAGAGATTGCCGAAGGAAAGGAATCACGGGAATTCAATGGTAAACAATACCTGATGGAACTGGCGCTGCATGCAGATTTCTCTATTGTCAAAGCCTGGAAAGGCGATACAATGGGCAACC
The DNA here is from genome assembly GCF_009758205.1 of Chitinophaga tropicalis. Lineage (GTDB taxonomy): Bacteria > Bacteroidota > Bacteroidia > Chitinophagales > Chitinophagaceae > Chitinophaga > Chitinophaga tropicalis. The sequence goes on along the minus strand of NZ_WRXN01000010.1, from coordinate 263,103 downwards.
TGGTATTCCGTAAAACCACCCGCAACTTCAGTACTTCTATGGCTAAAGCCGGGACTATCACCATTGCTGAAGTAGAGCACCTGGTACAACCAGGAGAACTGGACCCCGACAATATACACGTTCCCGGCATTTATGTGCACCGCATATTCCAGGGTAGCGATTATGAAAAACGTATTGAGCGGAGAACCGTAAAAATGGGCTGATCAGCCAATCTGCAACTCCAAACCTGAATTATTATGTCTTTAGATAAATATGGTATAGCTAAAAGAATAGCGCAGGAACTGCGCGATGGCATGTATGTAAACCTGGGCATAGGTATTCCTACACTGGTAGCCAACTTCATTCCCCCGGGTATCTCTATTATGTTACAATCAGAAAATGGTATCCTTGGTATGGGACCTTATCCCGAAGCAGAAGAAATAGATGCAGACCTGATCAATGCAGGTAAGGAAACTGTCACTATTTTACCCGGTGGTTGCTTCTTTGATTCTGCCGAAAGCTTTGGTATGATCAGGGCCGGTAAGGTAGATCTTACTGTACTGGGAGCTATGGAAGTATCTGACAGGGGAGATATAGCCAACTGGAAAATACCCGGTAAAATGGTAAAAGGAATGGGAGGCGCTATGGACCTGGTAGCTGCTGCAAAGAATATTATCGTAGCCATGATGCATACCAATCCAAAAGGAGAAAGCAAATTATTACCGCAATGTACGCTGCCTCTTACCGGCGTATCCTGTGTGAAAAAAATTGTGACGGAACTGGCTGTGCTGGATGTTACTCCCGATGGTTTCCGTTTGCTGGAAAGAGCACCGGGAATTAGCGTTGAAGAGATTAAAGCTAAAACAGCAGGACGTTTAATTGCAGAAGGGAATATTCCTGAAATGAAGCTGTAAAAAAACGTGCAGAACACCCGGAAAACAGTGTTCTGCACGCTGTTAAGTGTGTTTAAGACCCTAATACGTATTCTCTCTCACATTTGCAATAGCAATAAGTGGTTATTGTATTTTAAAACAAAATCGACATCTTTGCCATACAAATACTGATAAGGTTATCCTTACAGAAAGGGGAGAAAAAATAGCATTCAAAATAAAATTTTACGAGCCAAAATCGAGAGTAAATCTTCAGCAGAAAATCCTACTTGTATAATGTAACAGTGTACAATGTAATTGATTGTCAGTGGAAATTTAAACATGAGAATTCTATGCACATGATAGAGGTAGGTAGCCACGTTCCTGCCCGGTTATCAATGTCTGGACATAATTGAATATGGAGGATTATTGAATCATATATGATGAATATATTATTTATATAATGCTTTTTGTTCCTTGGGTCCTATTTATCCTTAACTGTTATTCAGCACACATCATAAAAACAGGCGTTCATTCCTGCTATGCAGGGAAGCACCCCTGTCCTATGTTAAGAAAGCGGTTATCCTGGTCATGTGCCGGGATGACCGCTACCCATTTTAGGGATGACTTAAATCATTTTTACCCCATTAATTTTCCGTAACTTAACAGTCCTGTTCATTGTAAAAGTAAGAGTTCGAAGTGCAAGCGGGTTATTTATGCTATAATGGAAAGATTACTTCGGCATGTGAGCCTGTTTTTACAGCCGATAACCGATCATTTCGCTATGGAGATGGGTGTTTTGAGACTATGCGCGTATACCAGGGTAAGGTATTGCTGGATGATCTCCATTTTGAACGTTTAATGGCCAGCCTGCATCTCCTGCATTTTGAAGTTCCTAACAATTTCACGAAAACATATTTCACCAGGCTCATTACTGACCTTTGCGCTAGAAACAACCATGACAGCCTGGCAAGAGTGCGCCTTACCTTTTTCCGGGCAGACGGAGGATTGTATGAACCTGCTAATAACCACGCCAACTTCATTATTCAAAGCTGGGACCTAAGTAAACAGAGCCTGGAACTGAATGAGAAAGGACTGGTACTGGACATTTTTCCTGATGCCAGAAAGGTAAGTGATAAATTCTCTTCCATTAAATCCAATAATTGCCTGCCATATATCATGGCAGCCATGTATGCCCGCCAGCACCGTATCAATGAAACAATATTGCTCAATCCCAGCGGGCGCGTGGCTGATACTACCATTGCCAATCTGTTCATTGTAAGTAAAGGAAAACTGTTCACACCACCACTAACTGAAGGATGCGTATGTGGCGTAATGCGCAAACACCTGTTACGGCTGGATCTGCCTTTTCAGGCAAGTGAAAAGCCAATAACAGTGAACGACCTGGAGAATGCAGATGAGATCTTCCTGACCAATGCCATTACCGGTATCCGCTGGGTAGGCTCGTTCCGCGAAAGCAGTTATGGAAATGCTACTGCTGTGATCCTGCATGAAATATTACATGAAGGATTCTGAAGAAAATTCCAGGAATGATAATGATCTGATAAATAGTCATGTTTAGTTACAGTGTATAAATAGTTACTGAGAACGCGCAGCAGTGATACATTTTTAGTGAAATTATTTTTGATTTTTCCGGTTTATCTTGTGCTGAGATTGTTTATTCATTTACGAGAATTGCAAAATTACCAATCATATGCCCGCAACTGTAAATCTGTGCTGGCTCCGACGTGATCTGCGTTTGCTCGATCAGGCAGCTTTGTATCACGCACTCAGGTCAGCCAACCCCGTAGTCCCTGTGTTTGTCTTTGATGTTAATATCCTGAAAGATCTTGATGATAAGCATGACCGGAGGGTCACTTTCATTCATGATACCCTGCAGTCATTGCAGGAACAGCTGTCAAAGTTTGGCAGCACACTGGATGTTTATTACGGAACGCCGGAAGATGCGTTCAGACACTGGACAGAACAGTATGATGTTCACGAAGTCTTTGCCAACATTGATTATGAGCCGCATGCCCGGGACAGGGACAATGCTGTTGGCTCCTTGCTGAAAAAGAAGAATATCACGCTCCATCTGTATAAAGACCAGGTGATCTTCGACAGGGATGAAATACTGAAAGATAACGGTGAGCCATATACGGTTTATACACCGTACAGCAAAAAATGGAAAACACTGCTGACTGATTTTCATCTCCGCTCTTATCCCACAGAGAAGTACTTTCGAAATCTTCACCGGCAGAAACATAAACCTTTACCTTCCCTGCGTGCAATAGGATTTGCCGCAGGTGAAAGGAATTTCCCGTCTGCCAGGATAAAGGACAGCCTTATAGAAAATTATGATAAAACACGTGATTTTCCCGCCAGACAAGGCACCACACATGTAGGACTGCATTTGCGCTTTGGCACTCTCAGTGTACGCGAACTGGCAGAAAGGGCAGGCAGGTTAAATCAGACATTCCTGAATGAGCTTATCTGGCGGGATTTTTTCCAGATGATACTGTGGCATTTCCCTCATGTTGTACAGCACTCTTTCAGACCTGAGTATGATAAGATAAAGTGGAGGAACAATGAAGAAGAATTTAAGAGATGGTGTGAGGGAAATACCGGCTATCCCATAGTAGATGCAGGTATGCGTGAACTGAATGAAACAGGGTTTATGCATAACCGTATACGGATGATCACAGCCAGCTTTTTAACAAAGCATCTGCTGATAGACTGGAGATGGGGAGAAGCTTATTTTGCCTCCAGACTGCTGGACTATGACCTTGCCGCAAACAATGGCAACTGGCAATGGGCCGCAGGTTGCGGTTGTGATGCAGCTCCTTATTTCAGGGTATTCAATCCTGCTTTACAGACAGAAAAATTTGATGCTTCACTGGAGTATGTACGTAAGTGGGTGCCGGAGTTTGAAGAGTTAAGCTACAGACCCATGGTTATACATGAAGCTGCCCGCAAAAGGGCATTGGAAGTCTATAAGAGAGCACTCGGAAGAGTAGAGGTATAAGAGAAAAAGAGGGGTACATCCCCCCTTTTTTTTATGTATTTTTATACAGCAGCTTTCATCAGCCTGTCTACCGCAGCTCTTCCTGCTTCCCCTAATCCAAGGCTGAAATCATTTACATACAGATCAATATGCTGACGCATTACAGATTCATCCATTTCCTGCGCGTGTTCTGTTACATAAGAAGAAAGCGCAGGGTAATGTTTGTATGAATATTGCAGACTGTCATGTACCAGTTTATCTACTGCCTGTTTCACTTCATCAGGAACGTCTTTACGGATAAAGATGCCTCCCAGCGGAATTGGGCTGCCTGTAGTGCTTTCCCAGTATTCGCCAAGATCTATGATCTTCACCAGGCCTTTCTGCTGATAGGTGAACCTGTTCTCATGAATGATCACTCCTGCATCGACACGTCCGTCCAGTACCGCATTTTCGATATCTGAAAAGATCATGACCTCTTTTTGTTTTACTTCAGGAAATGCGATAGAGAAGAGCAGGTTGGCAGTAGTATTTTCGCCGGGAATAGCAATCTTACAGTCCTTTAGTTTATCCTGCGGAATGTCTTTCTTAGCTATTAATAATGGTCCGCAGCCCCTTCCAAGCGCACTTCCGCTGTTGAGCAGCTCATACTGGTCCTGTACTTTCCTGTACACACCGAAACTCAGTTTGGTAATAGCCAGTTTTCCCTGCATAGCCCATTTGTTCAATGTTTCAACGTCTTCCAGCTGGGTCTTGAATGTTAAACCGTTTGTGTTGATCTTGCCGTTCACCATGGCATCGAAAATAAACGTGTCGTTGGGACATGGTGAGAATCCTAATGTTAGTTCCATTGGTCAAAATATTTAATCAATACATCATTCAGTGATTGGATAGCGAGAGGTATTTTCCATTTGCTCTTATCTCTTACTTCCACAAAGTTGGAGATGCTGCGTAGCTGGAAGAAAGGTATTTTCTCCATCAGGCAGGCATAATGAAATGCGGCGCCTTCCATACTCTCCACTTCGGGAGCGTATTTATTGAGCAGCAGTTGCCGGGTAGGTTCACTGCCGCTTACAGTGTTGATGGTTACCCCCCCTGCTTTGGGAAGTTCCGGCAGGGCAGGAAGTCCTTCAAATGGGTTTACCAGTGATCTGTTGGAAAAAGGTGGCTGATCAGGTTGCCATAACTGTATGTCAAACAGGTCTTTATAAGCTACGCCATCCTCTACGCCCAGGTCTCCCAGTTGTTCTTTGTCTATGATAACAACTTTTCCCATTTCCCAGGAATGGTCAAAACAACCGGCAATGCCTGCCTGTATAGCCAGGTCCGGTTTATTTACTGCGAATTGACGGCCAAGCTGGTAGGCCGTATGCATCATGCCAATGCCGCCAATAAGTGTGGTTACCTGACAATCCTGGTGTCTTTTAGTGGACAAATAGTCCAAAAATGGCTGGATTTCAAAGGTAGTGGCTGCCGTAACCAATATTTTCATGAAGCAAAGGTAGGGGATTTCACTTATTGTCCCGGCTTGGCCACAGGGCCAAATCACTCCCGCATAAAGCTCTCTATTCTGATTTCAATCGACTATAATCGAATTATCGTATTTTTGCAGAAATTTAAAGCTGAATAATGATTTATTTAACGCGAGTGGAGAACTTCAATGCGGCGCATAAGTTATCCAATCCCGCCTGGAGTAAGGAGAAGAATGAGGAAGTGTTTGGCAAGTGTGCGAACGAGAACTGGCATGGCCACAACTACGAACTGCATGTAACCATAAAAGGAAATCCTGATCCCGAAACAGGATTTGTATTCAATGCCAAAACACTGGGTGTCCTTATCAAGGAGGAAGTAGTAGAAAAGATAGACCACAGGAACCTCAATATGGACGTAGATTTCATGGCAGGTAAATTCACTTCTGCCGAAAACCTGGCCATCGGTATCTGGGAGCAATTATCCCCACACCTTCCTGCAGAAGTTGAACTGCACTGCATAAAACTGTACGAAACACCCCGTATCTATGTAGAATACTACGGCGGTAAATAATAATCAGGGACGATTGGTTGACTTTAGTAAATATAGCAATGGCTTATAATAAGATTGAAACGTATGATGATAAGGTCACTTCTGAACTTATCAACAATTACCGGAGCAGTATAGAATTATTAGGAGAGGATGCTCAGCGGGAAGGATTGCTGAAAACACCCGAACGTGTAGCCAAAGCTATGCAGTACCTCACAGAGGGATACCAGATGGACGCTAAAAAGATACTGGAAGCCGCCAGGTTTACAGAAGCGTACAGCGAAATGGTAATAGTAAAAGACATTGAGCTTTATTCCCTGTGCGAACACCATATGCTGCCCTTCTTCGGAAAAGCACATATAGCATATATCCCAAATGGATATATTACCGGGCTGAGCAAGCTGGCGCGCGTGGTAGACGTATACGCCCGCAGGCTCCAGGTACAGGAGCGTATGACGCACCAGATACTGGACGCTATCCAGGAAACACTGCAACCTCTGGGGGTTGCTGTGGTAATAGAGGCCCAACACCTCTGTATGATGATGCGCGGGGTGCAGAAACAGAACTCCACTACCACCACATCTGCTTTTTCAGGGCAGTTTGAGGATGGTACCACCAGGGGAGAGTTCATGAGGCTGATCAGTATGTAATATTCCCTTTTTATATAGTAAATGGGCCGGATCCACAGATCCGGCCCGTTTTATTTTGGAGGATAGCGTCTCCTGGTGCCCTACTTTATTTTGATATATCATGAAGAGTATGAATATTTGCAATCCAATCGAGAAGATATACGTATAAACATTAATACAAGTGTATGAAACACGCTTACGTTTTTCCAGGTCAGGGATCTCAGTTCCCGGGTATGGGCAAAAATCTGTACGATACCAATCCAAAAGCAAAGGAATTATTTGAGAAAGCCAATGAGATACTGGGCTTTCGTATATCAGACATCCTGTTCACCGGTTCCGAAGAAGACCTGAAACAGACTAAAGTTACGCAGCCGGCAGTGTTCCTGCACAGTGTAATAGCTTTCCTGTGTGCTGAACAGCCTGCAACGCCGGATATGGTAGCCGGTCACTCTCTCGGAGAGTTTTCCGCGCTGGTAGCCAACGGTACGCTGACATTCGAAGATGCACTGCGACTGGTGTTTATCCGTGCTACGGCCATGCAGAAAGCCTGCGAGCTGCAGCCTTCCACAATGGCGGCAGTACTTGCACTGGATGATGCTAAGGTAGAAGAGATCTGTGCTGCCGTAAGTGCAGAAACAGGAGAAGTGGTGGTACCGGCCAACTATAACTGTCCCGGTCAGCTGGTAATATCCGGTTCTGTTAAAGGCATTGATATTGCCTGTGAAAGAATGAAGGCAGCAGGCGCTAAGAGAGCCCTGGTATTGCCTGTGGGAGGTGCTTTTCACTCTCCGCTCATGGCTCCTGCCCGCGAAGAGCTGAAAGCCGCTATCGAGAAAACAACTTTCAGCCAGCCGTCCTGCCCTGTTTATCAGAACGTTGTGGCAAAAGCAGTAAGCAATCCTGCTGAGATCAGGCAGAACCTTATAGATCAGCTTACCGGTGCTGTAAGATGGACACAGTCTGTACAGGCAATGGTAGCAGATGGCGCTACTACCTTTACAGAGGCTGGCCCCGGCAAGGTATTGCAGGGATTAGTGGTAAAGATCCAGAAAGATGCCGTGGTGAACGGCATCAGCTAAAATACAGAAGGGCTGCCAGGAGATCTTTTCCGGCAGCCCTTTTATCTGAAATATTGCAGAGTATATCAGAAATCGATCGTGGCATTCCACCACTCAGGGTCAAATTCAGCTCCGTATTTTTTATAGAAGTTGATGGCAGGCTCATTCCAGCCTAATACCTGCCAGGTCATACCGGCATACTGCTGTTTCTTACCTTCAGCGATCAGGCTTTGGAATAATTGCTGGCCTATACCTTTTCCTCTCCAGCTTTCCGTTACCACCAGGTCTTCCAGGTATAACCGGCTGCCCTTCCAGGTAGAATAACGGATATAATAGAGTGCAAACCCGATGATAGTTTCCCTGCCATTTTCAGTATGGACCGCTGCAAATGCCTTCCAGACCGGGGCCGGACCAAATCCTGCCTGCTCAAAATGTTCCTGGGTAACAGTCACCGCATTGGGAGCCTTTTCATATTCTGCCAGTTCCCTGATAAGCTCCATTAACCGGGGACAATCTTCCTTTCGTACGTCCCTTATAGTAATATTTTCCATGATCCCGTTGATTATTTCTGCGTACCTGCCCTACAGGTGCATTATTTTTGGTATTTTGGTGAAGATAGTAAACAAAAATAAGAAGATACATGAAGGATATCCTGCTCAACTATGCGGCCTATAACGTCTGGGCAAACGCCAGGATAGCGGAAGTGTTAAGGAAACTACCGGAAGAAAAGCTGGATGCGCCCACAGGATGCAGCTTTGGTAGCCTGCGCAATACGGTTTACCATATGTGGGGGGCAGAAAGCCTGTGGTATCAGCGTTTACACCTGGTGGAAAATGCGGTTTCGCCTGTTATGGGATTTGAAGGTACCTTTGAGGAGGCCAGCCGCCACTGGCAGGAACAGTCAGCTAAATTGCTGGAATGGGTTAAACAGGTTACCCCTGTAAGATTGCAGCATGTGGTGGCTTATTATAACACGCGGAAACAATATGGCAAGTTGGCCGTTATAGAGATATTAATGCAGGTCTTTAATCACGCCACATATCATCGCGGTCAGCTGGTAACAATGTTGCGGCAGGCAGGCGTCAGCAAAATTCCCGGTACTGATTACAGCGAGTTTATAAGCAATAAGAAAATATAGCATCACGAATGAGTGCACCATCTTTTTACGCAAATGTACCTCAGCATCTGGTAGCAGTAGACTGTATCATTTTTGGTTTTGAAAACAGTAAACTGAAGTTGCTGATCATGCAACGAAAAGTTGATCCCATGCAGGGTGAATGGTCGCTCATGGGCGGCTTCCTCCAGAAAGACGAGAGCGTAGACGCCGCGGCAGCCCGCGTACTTAAACAGACTACCGGTCTGGAGAACATCTACATGGATCAGCTGGCCTGTTATGGGGAAGTAAGCCGTGATACCGGCGCCAGGGTAATATCCATGGCATATTATGCGTTGATAAGGATAGGAGAGCATGAACATGTGCCTACCCAGCTTTACAGCGCCCACTGGCTGGAACTGCACCAGATCCCCGAACTGATCTTCGACCACCGGCAGATGATCGCGGATGCACTTAAGAAGCTGAGAGACAATGCACATTTCCACCCTATAGGCTTTGAACTGCTCCCCGAGAAGTTCACCCTGTCGCAGCTGCGAAGCCTGTACGAAGAGATCTTCCAGCATGAACTGGACAAACGTAACTTCAGGAAGAAGATACTGTCTATGAACATATTAGAAAAACTGGATGAGAAGGATAAGACAACTTCCAAGAAAGGCGCTCATTTATACAGGTTTGATAAACAGAAATATGAAGAATTAAAAACACGTGGACTGGTATTTGAGATATAACAGTATCTTGTGATATAAAGCAGGAACAATATGAAAAAACCGGTAGCTGACAGTGATCCCAGGCCGGCCAAAATGTGTTACAGCCACATAGGAGGTAAACTTGGGCAATTACTGGCCGAAGCATTTCTGGAAAAAGGGTGGATCGCAAAAGAAAGCCCTGACAGTAAACATTTTTATATTACACCTGCCGGAGAAAAAGAACTGACAAGAATGGGAATAGACCTTACTCAGATCAAATGAAGACTTATTATTTTCCGCTCATCGCAAGATGACGCAATACACCACTGATCATTGTATTTTTTCCGCAATAAGCGCACATTACTCTGTTTGCTGATAGTGACCGCCTGGACTCTGATCAGGTGCGGAAAACTTTATGCCACTGAAATAAACCCGGCAGACAGTATTCCTTACGTAGACAGCATGAACCGGCTGGCCCACTACTATCAACCCCGGCAGCTGGATACCTGTTATGAATACCTTTCCCGTGCCATGGAAACTGCCCGGCATATTGGCTACAGAAAAGGGATAGCCGCCGCCTTCAGGGGATTGGGAAATTATTATGGTTACCGTGACAACAGCTATCTTTCCTTTCGCTTTTACCTGGATGCACTACGTTTGTATAAAGAGTTGAAAGACAGTGCAGGTATCTGCCAGGTATCTACATTCCTGGGGGCTTACTATAAATACGAGGGCAAGGCCCGGGAAGCAGACCGGTATATACAGGATGCCATGAATATAGCCAGGGTCCTGAAGAATGATACTCTCAATGCTTCTGTACTGACTTACTATCACTTCATTTATCGTGATAATGAACAACATAAAACTGAAGCGCTGCAAGCGCTTGCAGATGCCCGGCGCTTGTCCGTGAACTGTGATGATGAACGTCTTGTATTCTATACAGGATTCCTGGAGGCTGACCGGCTACTGGATGAAGGGCAGGCCACAGCTGCCTCAAAGCTGGTAGATTCTCTTGTAAAGGCTGCAGAAGCCGAAGGACTCAACTTCCATGCTATGTATGGCTATTTCCAGCTGGCGGATTATAAAAGCAGCAGGAAAGAGGCAGATTCCCTGCAAGCCCTGAAAGAGATAGTAAGGCTAGCCATGGCTGGTGGTTACCGGGAAATAGCATTGCCTGTTGTTACGGAACTGCATGCTTACTATCAGGGCCGGAATATGAATACGGAATCTGCCGTTTACGGCTCAATGATGGCAGATATTGTAGAACAGCAGGAAGTAAGCAAGGTACAGGGAGAGCTGGACTATATTGACTATTATATGCAGGGCAGGAAGCTGCGCGCATTACAGTTGCAGAACGATTACCAGCGGCAACTGCTGGATAAAAAGTCATTGGGAAGCAGGAACAGGTATATAGTGATCATCTTCCTGGCAATACTCCTGGTTGTTACAATATTGATCCTGACAGACCTGAACAGATCTTATCGCCGCTCCCGGGAAAATGCCCGCAGACTGGGAGAGAAAAACCGTGAGATCAGTGAGAAGAATGCGCTGTTACGCTCTAACGACGATTTTAAGAATAAGCTGATCTCCCTGATAGCGCACGATTTCAGATCGCCGTTGAATAACATTATTTACGTGACCATGCTGCTGAAAGATGAGTCCCTGAGTTATGAAGAAGCAGCGGCATTGTTCCGCAAGCTGGAAGGAAATTCAAAATATACGTTACAGGTATTCGATAATATTCTCCGGTGGATAAGATCGCAGATAAGCGGCTTTGTTTATACTCCGCAGGACTGCATCCTGAAAGAATTGATCACTGATGCAATGGAAAGCCTGAAAGACAATTGTGCTGATAAACAGCTGGAGATCCGGATGCTGGTGCCGGAAGACCTTCGTTTACAGGCAGACAGGGAAATGTTGCAGTTCATCCACAGAAACCTTTTACATAATGCGGTGAAATTCAGTCCCCAGAAAGGAGTGATCACTATTACCGCCGCTTCCTCAGCGGAAGGTGTAAAGGTGACAGTAAAAGATGAAGGGCACGGCGTAGCTCCTGAAATGCTGTCATCCCTGTTTGAATACCGTAGCCGGAACAATAATAAAAAACATGGTGGCGCCGGTCTGGCGCTTATTATCTGCAAAGATTTTATGGATAAAATGGGAGGGGCTATCGAAGCAGTGAACAACCCGGAAAAGGGGAGTTCCTTCTCCTATACCCTGCCACTTTCAAAAGATCAGTATAATTAATGTGAAGCGTATAGTAACATACATAATAATCTGCTTCTTTGCCTTTACCCGTATACACGGGCAGGACAGGGTAATTCGCAGTTTGCGGGCCAGCCTGTTTATACAGAAAGACAGTATAGGCTATACGGACGTACTGAACCAGCTGGGTATGCAATATCATCTCAGCAACACAGACAGCTGTTTCTGGTATGGAGTGGAAGCCAGGGAAGTAGCCACACGCATAGGTTACAGGAAAGGTATTGCCGGCGCCTTGAACAATCTCAGCATCTTTTATATGCTGAAAGGAAATATCCGGCAGGCTATTGAGTATGGGTACAGATCTTTGTTGCTGTACAGGGAAATAGGAGATGATGAGAATATATGCCAGCTGCTGATGAACCTCAGCATCTACCATGCCTACGACAATAAAATACCGGAGGCAAACAATTTTCTGTACCAGGCGCTGGACATTGGTAAAAAATTGCCGCGGGACTCCGTCTATAGCCTGGTATTGATCAATTACGCAATTCGTTTTGAGTATGACAGCACTAAGGAAGACTCTGTTAAATGGGCGCTGGAAGGGTCTAAAGCTATCATCACCAAATATCCCGGCAGCAGGGAGAAGTACTATATCCGGGCTTTTGAGGCAGATGAATGGATGAGGAGTGGAGATGGTGCAAAAGCAGTAAAGAGGATCAATGAACTGGCAGACAGCGCGCTCAGGGAGGGGCTTATAGTTGTGGCGATAGACCTGCTTGAACATATAGACGCCTATAACAGGCTGGGTTACCCTGCAGATGCCGTACCAGCCAGGGAGAAGGCTTTTGAACTTGGACGCCGGGCAGGATATACCGACCTTATGCTGCCTACTGTCATCAGCCTGTACCGGCATTATGTCAAAACAGGTAATGAACAGGCAAGGCTCTATTATGGCAATGCACTCCGGGAACTGGTAGAACGAAGGCTGGCATTAAAAGAACGCAATCACCTGAACCACCTGGAATATTTCCTGACGGAACAGGAACTGGAAGAGCTGCAGCTGCGTAATAAGATCCAGGAAACAAGCCTGGCAAGGGCTACTTTGAGAAAGAAGACCCGTACACAGATCATCGGGTTCCTGACAGGAATGCTGCTGTTGCTGGGAGGGTTTACAATATTCCGTTACCGCGCCTATAAGAACCTGCGCAAACAGGAAGAGCTGTTAACCAATATCAACAACTCCATCTTTGAAAAGAATGAACAGCTGCGGGTGCATGATGATTTCAAGAATAAGCTGATAGCTATACTGGCAAGAGATTTCAGGCAACCGCTTAATAACATTGTCAGGGTATCCGGGCTTTTCAGGAATGAAAATGCAGACCGGCAATTTATGGAACAGGTGATAAACCAGGCAGAGGCTTCTTCCCGTAAAACGTTGCTGGTTTTTGATAATATTCTCCGGTGGATCAAGTCCCAGTTGTCAGGATTTGTATATAACCCTGCTCCCTGCGATCTGCATCAGTTATATGAAGACGCCCTGCCGGATACCGGCCGGGAAGGAATAACAATGAAGATACCGGAAGGACTGATGGTAGCCGGCGATCAGGAGATGATACGGTTTATCAACAGAAGCCTGTTGTATTGCGCAGGTATAAGGCCCGTACATATCAGTGCAATGAAAGAAGAAGAACAGGTAAAAGCGGTCCTGTCTTACGAAGATAGCTCCTGTACTGAGGAAACGGCTGCGAAATTATTTGAGTACAGGCAGGGGGATGATATGTCTATCACTTTAGTGATCTGTAAAGATTTTATGGACAAGATGGGAGGACATATATGGGCTGAGAAGGAGGGAGATACCCTGAGGTTAATATATGCGTTGCCTTCCTTTCATTAAAAAAATACCTCCTATCCGCCATGGGCGGGACAGGAGGTATCTTATCAAACAGTTATACTGAATTAATTACTTAGGATCGTAAGCCCATTTCAGGTAGCTGGCGCCCCATGTGAAACCACCGCCAAAAGCAGCCAGTACCAGGTTGTCTCCTTTTTTCAGCTGTTTCTCATAATCCCACAGGCAGAGCGGTAATGTGCCCGCAGTGGTATTACCATAGCGCTGAATGTTCATCATTATTTTCTCTTCCGGAAGGCCCATACGCTGTGCTGTAGCGTCTATAATACGCTTATTGGCCTGGTGAGGTACCAGCCAGGCAATGTCTTCAGCGCTCAGGTTATTACGTTTCATAATATCGTGAGCAGATTCTGCCATATTGGCTACAGCATATTTGAACACCATTTTACCTTCCTGGTATACGAAGTGCTCCCTGTTGGTAACAGTTTCTATGCTGGCAGGCTGTGCAGAACCACCTGCTTTCATATGCAGGTATTCACGTCCATGACCATCACTTTTCAGGATACTGTCTATTACACCCAGTCCTTCTGTATTGGGCTCCAGCAGCACGCCGGCGCCGCCATCACCAAAGATGATGCAGGTGGTACGGTCAGTATAGTCAATGATGGAGCTCATTTTATCAGCGCCAATCACCATTACTTTCTTGTAACGGCCACTTTCAATGAAACGGGCACCCGTATCCAGTGCATAAAGAAACCCGGAGCATGCAGCGCTTATATCAAAGCCAAAAGCGTTTTTGGCGCCTATTTTATCAGTTACAATGTTGGCAGTAGCCGGAAACACCATATCAGGTGTTACGGTGGCCACAATCAGCAGGTCTATTTCTTCCGGGCTGATCCCCCTTTTACGGCATATCTCCTGCGCTACAGGCACGCACAACTCGGATGTTCCCATTCTTTCCCCCTTCAGGATCCTCCTTTCGCTGATACCGGTACGGGTAATGATCCATTCGTCAGTCGTATCTACCAGTTTTTCTAATTCCTTGTTAGTGAGCACGTAATCAGGTACATAACCACCTACCGCAGTAATAGCGGCCGTTATTTTGTTCATATTAATAAAATAGATGTTTTAATCGAGGCGTAAAAATACATAAGAATTTGTAAATGTAAGTATAAGGTTACTTCCTGCCCCGTTCTTGCTAAATTTTTACTAGGTTTGCCGAACATTTTCAACATTTTAGCCTGTATGATCGCTTACCTCAACGGAAAACTGTCCTATAAATCACCTGCAATGGTACACATTGATGTACAAGGGATAGGATATGAAGTGCAGATCAGCCTGAATACCTACTCCCGTATACAGGGACTGGAAAGCTGCAAGCTGCTCACCTACCTGAGTATTAAAGAGGATGCACATACGCTTTATGGCTTTTTTGAGGAAGCAGAACGCAGCATGTTCCTCCTTCTTATAGGCGTATCGGGAATCGGCGCCAATACTGCCCGTATGATGTTGTCTTCCCTGCAGCCGGAAGACATTCAAAGGGCCATCGCTATGGAAAATGAAAAAATGCTGGAAAGCATTAAAGGGATAGGCTCCAAAACAGCCAAACGGATAATCCTGGAACTGAAAGATAAGATCAGGAAACAAAAAGATACCGGCGGGCATCAAATATCTGTAACTCCAAACAATACAACGCAGGAAGACGCGTTAAATGCTTTAGTCACGTTGGGAATAGCGAGAAATGTAGCAGAACAGGCTATTACTAAAGTACTCAAAACTGAACCACTATTGCAAGATCTTGAAGCACTTATAAAAAAAGCGCTGAAAAGTCTTTAATTTTTTTTTACCCTGACCTCTATAAACCTATTTCTCTTGTCAAGGAAGACATATTATGGTGCTATAGCTGTAGTAATAGGAGTTGTTTCTTTATTTATTGCGGACACTGCAGCAAGGAATCGTTCGGGTTATAACAACTATTCTGATACAAACTGGCAACCAGGATCTGAAAAAACGGCAAAAGATACGGCCGGGAAGGATACACTTAAATATCCTATAAAGGATAGGTATGGAACCGGCATTACAGATCCCGTCAAAAACAAAATAGATCTGAAGGACCCGGCAGGAATATCCCGTACAGTAGATTATGATCCCGTTACCCGTCAATACACCGTAACAGAAAAGATTGGAGACCACTACTACCGCAATCCTACCTATCTTAGTTTCGACGAATATTACAAACTGCAATCCAAAAAAAGCGAAGAAGATTACTGGATGAAACGCGCCAGCACCCTTGGCTCCCTTAACCAGAAGGGAGACGGGCCTGAGCTCTATAACGGCAGCAAACTGTTTGACAGGATCTTCGGCGGTAATAAAGTGGATATCAGGCCCCAGGGTAGCCTGGAACTCACTTTCGGCTATGAAGGACAGAATATCAAGAACCCCGTGCTGACAGAACAGGCGCGTAAGACAGGCGGGTTCGCATTTGATATGAATATCAACATGAACCTGACCGGCAAGATAGGAGATAAGCTGAAACTCATTACCAACTTTAATACACAATCCACCTTCGATTTTGAAAACCAGATCAAACTGGAATATACCGGCTATGATGATGAAATTGTCAAAAAGATAGAAGCCGGTAACGTAAGCTTCCCGCTCCGCAGCTCCCTGATCTCCGGGGTACAATCCCTTTTTGGTATCAAAACACAGCTGCAGTTTGGCCGGCTAACCGTTACCAGCGTACTTTCCAACCAGCGTTCCCAAAAACAGAACCTCCTGATCAAAGGAGGCACCCAGGTGCAGGACTTTACCCTGAGGGCAGACGAATATGATGACAACCGTCACTTCCTCCTCTCCCAGTTCTTCAGGGACACCTTCAACTATGCAATGAGCAACCTGCCCATTATTAACTCCCTTGCCTATATTAACCGTATTGAAGTCTGGGTGACCAATAAAACCGGGGCTACTACCAACACCCGCGATATCGTGGGCTTGATGGACCTCGCAGAATACGCTCCATATAATGGTAATATCACTGTTCAGACCGGCGATAAAAAGCCCGACAACAGGACCAATAACCTCTATGGTAATGTCTCTTCAGACCCCGCCAGCCGGTATTCAGGAACGGTAGTGAGCAGGCTCCAGGCACTGGGGCTTACCGGCGTACAGGATTACGAGAAAACATTTGCCCGTAAACTGGATTCATCTGAATATACCATTAACCGGCAGCTTGGCTTTATCTCCCTTAACCAGCAGCTCCAGGCAGATGAGGTCCTGGCCGTCGCCTTCCAGTATTCCTATAACGGAAGGATTTATACGGTAGGTGAATTTTCCCAGGATGTACCGCCAGACCAGAATAACAGCGCCAACCAGCGTATCCTCTTCCTGAAAATGCTGAAAGCTACATCCGCCCGTCCCAATCTTCCCATCTGGGACCTGATGATGAAAAACGTATACTCTACCGGAGCTTACCAGATCAACAGGGCGGACTTCAAACTGGATGTATACTATAAGGACCCGGGCACAGACACCCGCGCCCCGAGCGATAAACGTTATCTGCCTGACGCCCAGAACGAATGGACAGGAGCTCCCCTGATCTCCATCCTCAACCTGGACCGCCTGAATAACCAGAATGACCCCCAGCCGGACGGTGTGTTTGACTATGTGGAAGGCTATACCATCAACTCCATGACAGGCCGCGTCATGTTCCCGGTACTGGAACCCTTTGCTGCTGGTATTAAGAAAGCCTTTGGAGGAAACGCCGCGCTGGAAAAACAATATATGTACAAGGTGCTGTATGACTCTATCAAGGTAGTGGCCCAGCAGTTCCCGCAATTGAACCGCTATGTCCTGAAAGGGTCCTATAAATCCAGCAACTCTTCCGAAATACAGCTGGGTGGATATAATATTCCCCCGGGATCGGTAACAGTAACTGCCGGCGGACAACAACTCCGTGAAAACGTAGACTTTATTATAGATTATAACCTGGGCCGTATCAAGATCATCAACGCAGGTATCCTCAACTCCGGAATGGCTATCAATGTGCAGTTTGAGAATAATGCGGCCTTTGGCACCCAGGTAAGGAACTACTTCGGTACCCGCTTTGATTACCTGGTGAACGATAAACTCAGCCTCGGTTCTACCATTGCCAGGATGAGTGAACGGCCTTACTACCAGAAGGTAAACTACGGCGAAGATCCTATCAAGAATACTGTGGTAGGCTTTGACGTGAACTATAACTCCCAGTGGAAAGGACTGACCCGCCTGTTGAACAAACTGCCTAATTACCAGAGTAATACGCCTTCCAATATCATGTTCACCGGTGAGGTGGCCAAACTGTTTCCCGGTCATAACAAACTGGTAAACGCAGCAGGCAGCAACCAGGGGCAGATATTTATTGACGACTTTGAAGGCTCCCAGAGCGGATATGACCTGAAGTTCCCGGCTACAGCATGGGCATTGGCATCCACTCCTAAAGATGCTTCTGACAGCAGCGGCAATATACTCTTCCCCGAAGCTGATATTAACAACGGACTGGCATATGGTACCAACAGGGCAAAACTGGCCTGGTATATCCTGGAGCCTACCCTGCAGATACCTAATTCTACCGGCCTGCCCGCAGGCATCACTACCGATGATCAGTCAGATCAGCGCGTACGTTTGGTTTACCAGGCTGAGGTGTTCAAGAACAGGTCTACAGACTTTGGCCAGAGCCAGTTAAGCACCCTTGACCTGGCCTATTATCCTACAGAGAGAGGTCCGTATAACTTTACTGCAAGCCCGGACAGCATAGATGCCAATGGTAAACTGCGCCAGCCCCAAAAGAAATGGGCCGGTATCATGAGAGCTATTGATAACAGCGACTTTCAAACACAGAACGTCGAGTTCATAGAATTCTGGATCCAGGACCCTTTCACTCATCCCGATATGTTGAACAGCACCGGCGGTCAGCTGTATTTCAACCTGGGTAATGTGTCTGAAGATATCCTCAAAGATTCCCGCAAGTTCTTTGAGAACGGATTACCGGACCCCAACACAGACCTGTCTAAAACAGATTCCTCCATATGGGGCCGCATACCCAAGTTCCAGCAGCAGATTACCCAGGCATTTGACAATGACCCTGATATCCGCCGCTACCAGGACGTAGGTTATGATGGTTTACAGAGTGGTGATGAAAAGACCTTCCGCCAGACATACCTGGACAGACTGGCCACTAACTTTGGAAGAACTTCCAGGATCTACCAGGAAGCTGATGCAGACCCTTCCAACGACGATTATAAACACTACCGCGATTACACCAGCGCCCCTATCCTGGAAAGGTATAAGAAGTACAGCAACCCGGAAGGTAACTCTCCCGTGTCTACCAACTCTACCTATTCCATGGCGGCTACCAACATCCCGGAATCGGAAGACCTGAACAGGGACAACACCCTCAATGAAACAGAAGAATACTTCCAGTACCGCGTGAACCTGAAACCGAATATGCCCGTAGGTACAAACTTTATTGTGGATAAGATAGTTGCTGATGTGACATTGCCTAACGGACAGAAAAAGCAGGAAAACTGGTACCAGTTTAAAGTGCCTATAAACGGATTCGATAAGAAAGTAGGCAGCATCCCTGATTTCAAATCCATTCGTTTCATGCGTATGTACCTGACAGGATTTGAAGATTCTGTAGTGGTACGTTTTGCCAAACTGCAGCTGGTACGTAACCAATGGCGTCAGTACAATTATAAACTGCAGGCAGGCGATCCCGTTCCGAACGATGAAACCACCACTTTCAACACTTCTGCCGTAAACATTGAAGAGAACTCTTCCCGCAAACCTATTCCTTATGTACTGCCTCCGGGAGTTGTGCGTCAGAATACGGTGAGCACCAACAATACTACCCTGCAGCTGAATGAACAGGCTATGTCTATACAGGTGTGCGATCTGGCAGATGGCGATACCCGCGGCGTATCCAAGAACCTGAACATGGACCTCCGTCAGTACAAACGCTTACAGATGTACCTGCATGCTGAAGCCATGAAAGATCCGGCCTTCCTGAAAGATGGTGAGCTGCGCGCTATCATCCGTATGGGTAGTGACTTTGTAGAGAACTACTACGAATACCAGATACCGCTGAAAGTGACTAACTGGGGCTCTCACAACGCAACAGATATCTGGCCTGAGATCAATGACGTAGATCTGCTGCTCAGCAACCTGACCACAATGAAACAAAAACGTAACCAGTGCGATACCTGCTCTCCGCTACGTCCTTATACCGAACAGGATGCAAAAGGCAACTTTATGAGCGTAGTAGGTAACCCGAACCTGGGAGACGTAAGGACCATCATGCTGGGTGTTACAAACCCGAAAGATGATGGTATCCCCAAGTGTGGTGAAGTATGGTTCAACGAGCTGCGCTTGTCAGGCCTTGATGAAAAAGGTGGTTATGCCGGTATGGGCCGTGTAGATATTCAGCTGGCAGACCTGGGTACTATCAGCGTATCAGGTAATATGCACACTGCCGGTTTCGGTAATCTTGATCAGCGTGTGAATGAACGTTTCCGTGACAACTATCTCCAGTATGATGCTGCCGCCAACCTCGATCTGGGTAAGCTGCTGCCTAAAAAGACGAGCCTCTCTATCCCGGTATATGCAGGTTATTCAAGGGCTGTAAGCCGTCCCGAATATGATCCATATGATCTTGATATCAAACTGAAAGATAAACTGAGGATGGCGAAGAGTGATTATGAAAGGGATTCCATCCGTAAGGCAGCAGAAGACTTCACCTCTATCAAGAGCCTGAACTTCACTAACGTGCGCAGGCTGAACCCTAACAGGAAGAAAAACCATCTGTGGGATATTGAGAACTTTGATATCAGCTACTCCTATTCACAGACAGAAAGCCACTCACCCATCATAGAAAGCGATGTACTGACCCGTCACCGCGGCGGGCTCGGATACACCTTTACCGGTCAGAGTAAGTTCCTGACGCCCTTCAAGCGCCTGTTCAAGACCAAATCCCACTGGGTAGATCTGATCCGTGATTTCAACATCAACTATGTACCGACACTGATCAGCTTCCGCGCTGACGTAACCCGCCAGTTTGGCGCTACCCGTATCCGGAACGTAGGCGGTGACAGCGAATATAAGTTGCCTGAAACGTATAATAAGTACTTCACGTTTGACAGGTATTATGGATTGAAATGGGACCTTTCCCGCAGCCTGAGCATTGATTTCAACGCGGTGAATAATGCCCGTATAGATGAGCCGCGTGGCCGTCTTGATTCAAAAGCCAAGAAGGATTCCGTATGGACCAACTTCTTTAAGCTGGGCAGGACCACCAACTATTTCCACACAATGAATGCCACCTATACCCTGCCTACTGCCAAGTTCCCGCTGCTCAGCTGGACCAACATTGCAATAGGATACTCTGCAGAGTACAGGTGGACAGGCGCTTCCCTGCTGGCAAAATACCTGGGTAATGCTATTGAGAACTCACAACAGAAACAACTGAACGCTGAGTTTAAGTTCACTGATCTGTATAACAGATCGCCATTCCTCAGGAAACTGACAGGTGGAAAACAACCTCCTAAACGGCCGCAGACCAATAACAATAACAACCGGCCGGGTATGGCAAATAACCCGCAGAATAAACAACAGCAGAATAAACAGCAGGACAACAGTGATGAAGAGATCTCTCCCATCCTGAAAGCTGTAATGAAACCTCTGTTGTCTCTTAAACGTATCAGCGTAGATTATTCTGAAAATGGTGGTACACGCCTGCCGGGTTATATCGACAGTACCAAAATACTGGGTATGAACTGGGCCAGCTGGGCGCCGGGTATACCTTTTGTTGCCGGTAAACAGCCTGATAAAGCATGGTTGGACAACTTTGCAAAGAAAGGCCTGATCACACCGGATACATTATTCAATATTCAATACCAGCAGCAGTTTACCCAGCGACTGAATATTCAGGCGCAACTGGAACCTGCCAGCGATCTGCGTATTGACCTGAGCCTGACCAAATCCTTCACCAAAACACATACTGAACTGTTCAAGAACCTGGGAGATTCCGGGTATCAGCACCTTAGCCCGTATGACGCCGGCGGATTTGAGATCTCTTACGTGGCGGTGAAGACCATGTTTGGCGGAATTGACAACGAATCGGGAACAACCAAAACTTTCAGGGATTTTGAAAGGTACAGGACCACCATTTCCCGTCGCCTCGGAGCTGCAAACCCTTACAGCAATGATCCCGGCGTGCCGGTATACGATCCTAAAGATCCGGAATACCGCTATGGTTATGGCCGCTATGCACAGGATGTACTGGTGCCTGCATTCCTTGCCGCTTATACTGGTAAGAGCCCTGAGAAGATAGGACTGCTGAAAAACGGAGGTGGCGATAATGTAAGAAGCAATCCTTTCAGCAACTACATACCGCGTCCTAACTGGAGAGTAACTTATAATGGTCTTACAAAACTGGAACCGTTCAAGAACATCTTCACCAATTTCTCTCTGACACATGCCTATACAGGCTCTCTGAGCATGAGTTCCTACAACTCTGCCATGTTGTATGAAGATCCGCGGCTGGCGGGATATCCATACTTCATTGATTCTGTATCCGGCAACTATGTGCCTTACTTCCTGTTACCAAATATTACCATGACAGAGCAGTTTGCTCCGCTCATTGGTTTTGATATGACCTTCACCAGTAGCCTGAACCTGCGTGTGGAATTCAAGAAGAGCCGTTCACTGAGCCTGAGCCTGGTAGATTACCAGCTGACAGAGCTTCGTTCTACTGAGGTAACACTCGGGGGCAGCTACCGTCTGCGTAATGTGAAGTTTGCTTTTCTGGGGCAGCCACAGGAAGGGAAGAAGGTGCAGAATGATATGAACTTCAGGCTGGATATGAGCTTCCGTGATGACAGAACGGTGAATAACCGCCTGGATGCAGACCTTGTAATACCTACCAGCGGCCAGAAGGTAATAGGTATTTCGCCTTCTATAGATTATGTGGTGAATAACCGCTTAAACCTGCGGTTCTTCTATGACAGGAGGCAGACTATACCCGTTATTTCTACAGCATACCCGATTACAAATACAAGAGGTGGCTTGACGCTGAGGTTTATGCTGGCTCAGTAATATCTGTTTAATTTCACCCGGCGGCCGGCCGCGCAGTGTAAAAAATCTTACTCAAAACCTCCAACTGATAATTCTCAGCCGGCCGCAGGCCAAAAAAACGTCCTCAAAAAATCGCTTTTACCGAAGGTAAAAGCGATTTTTTGAGGACGTTTTTTTGCATTAAGTATGATATAAAGCTTCAAACTGATGCACTACCATGATATATATCATTTGTAATTAGCCTCTACTTCTTTTACCTTTGCGGGCGTGAGGTATATCTTCGTCATATCAGTATTAGCCGGGCTGCTGTTCCAGAACTTCAGCCAGAGCTTTATTATGCTGAAATATAAGATAGACCAGGCATACATTGCCCGTGTACTGTGTGAGAACAGGAATAAGCCTGACATGCATTGTAACGGTAAATGTTATTTGAGGAAGCAGTTGCAAAAAGATGAGCAGCAACAGAACAACGGTACAACCGGTAAAGAGAAGTACGAAGTAGTATATGCTGATGCACTGCAGACATTCAACCTGGCCCCTTTAGCCCCATATTCTTTCATTATTGCATATTATCAGGATCCTGAACTGCATACTCCTTTATTTTCATTCTTCCACCCCCCACAGGCATAAGTTCAATCAAAGTTTATTGTCGTGTTTGAATTGTGATGACGTGTTCCTGCACGGAACATTACTGTAACCGTTTCCATCTTATTACTATCTACTACTTACGGTGAGCAACCTTGCCTGACCGGGGTATGGCATTTTATTGCCTGCACCCGCATGCCGGACAGGTTGAACAACCGTACCCGAACTTATACAGGATCATGAAATATTTTATATCGTTAATAACAGGAGTATTGTTCTTTTTACAATCGCATGCGCAGATGCAGGGCCGTGTGATTGATGCACAAACCGGTGAGGTGCTGCCGGGTGTTACCATTCAGCTGTTATGCTGTAAAAACGGTTGCCATACAGACGCCCAGGGCAGGTTTACATTACCGGCTAACTGTAAGTGTGCAGAAGATTCTATACAGGCATCCTTTATAGGCTATCGTGCCAGGAAGGTGGCCATACAAAAACAATCGCCTTTCATTGTAGCACTGACCCCTGCTACGGCAAGCCTGAATGAACTGATCGTTACTTCCAGCCGCGACAGGCAGAACCGTACAGATGCGCCTGTAGCCATCAGCACTATTTCCCCGCAGGAGATCAGAGATACCAAAGCAACTTCGCTGGAACAATTGCTGAATAAAGTAAGCGGTGTATATATGGTAGACCTGGGAAATGAACAGCATACCATGGCCATCCGTCAGCCTATAGGATATAAGAGCCTGTTCCTTTATATGGAAGATGGTATTCCCATCCGTACCACAGGAGACTTTAATCACAATGCACTGATAGAGATCAACATGGCAGCATTGCGTAATGTGGAAGTGATCAGAGGGCCGGCTTCTTCACTCTATGGAAGTGAGGCTGTTGGCGGGGCTGTTAACTTTATCACTGCTGCACCTTCCTTACAACCTTTTGCTAAGGTACAGGCAGAGATCAGTGACAGAGGGTATAAACGCACTGACTTCAGTGCCTCCAATACCTTTAATAAAGTAGGTATCAGCATGGGCGGCTATTATGCTGATCAGCGCAATGGCTACATGGACCACAGCGATTTTCATAAACTGGCTTTTACACTCAGGGCAGATTACCAGGTCAGTGAACATACAAAATGGATCAATGCTGCGACACTTGTAAATTATTATACAGACCAGGTAGGCGGATTGGACAGCGCTCATTTCTTCAGAAAAGACTACCGCAATTTTCAAACCTTCTCTTACCGTAAGGTGAACGCATTCCGTTACAGGAGTACGCTGGAGCATACATGGAACAGCTCTGACCGTACTACCGCCACCTTCTTCTTCAGGAATAACAGTATAGGACAGAACCCGTTTTACGCACTTAAGAATTTATCAGATCCGCTGAAAGCTACCGGCGAGATCAATGATGACAGCTTCAGCAGCTATGGCCTGATATTACAGCACCGGAAACAGTTCAGCTGGCGGAACGCATCGCTGATAGCCGGTATCAGCGCAGATTACAGCCCTGCTAATTACTTCGCTGAATTTATTGATGTAACAAAAAATGCCCAGGGATATTATACAGGTTATACAAAAACAGATTCTGCTCTCACTGATTACCATGTAGGCTTGCTGAACACAGCTGCTTATGCACAATTTGATATGGAACTGATGCAGGGATTGAAGCTGGTAGCTGCAGTGCGTTATGACAGGATGGATTACGATTTTGATAATCACCTTACACCATCAGCATTCACAGGTGCGCCGGATGAGCGTAATCATTTTAATGCCTTCACGCCAAAGCTGGGATTGACCTATGATTTTGGCAGGACACGCGGTATGTATGCAAACTATAGTGTAGGATTTGCACCTCCCAATATCTCTGAACTGTACAGGGGCGTAAAAGTACCTGTGCTGAAACAGGCCACTTACCGTAACTATGAAGCCGGCGGCTGGTTCAGCTTTGCAAATGATAAAGGATATGTGGATGTTAGTGTATATGAGATGAAAGGTACTAATGAGATCATCAGTGTAAAACTGGATGATGGATCTTATGAGAACAGGAATACCGGCCGCACTACCCACCGTGGAATAGAGTGGAATGTTCGTTATTCACCACTGCGTTCAATCTGGCTGCGGGTAAGCGGACAATATGCAGAGCATTTCTTCAATGAGTTTGTAGAGAAAGGAACAGTGTATGACGGTAACCAGATGAGCGGTGCGCCTAAAGTGATCGCCAACAGTGAGATCACCTGGAAGCCTGCTTTCTTCAAAGGATTCAGGCTGGCGGGAGAATGGCAGCATGTAAGCCGTTATTATATGGACCCTCAGAATACACAGTATTACAAAGGCTATGACCTGTTCAATTTCCGCACAGGGTATAGCTGGCGGAATATTGACTGCTGGGTGAATTGCCGTAATGCCGCAGATGCCATCTATGCTACAACTGCAGAAAAAACAACTTACAGCACAACATACAGGCCAGGTCCGAAACGCACCTTCAATGTCGGAGTGGCATATACTTTCAGAGGTAAAAAACAATAATGATGAAGAACAGACATTGGTGGATCTTATTGTCGGCATGCCTTACAGCATGCCATCAACCTGATGATAAAGAACGGGTATTATCATTTGCTGGCAGGGATGCTTCCTGCCCTTTTATCACCACTACAACAGATGGTAAGATTGCTGTGAGCTGGATAGAAACGGAAGGAGGTACAGATACCGGCCTGATATACTATGCTGTATCTGAAGATAAAGGAAGGTCTTTCTCTGCTGCATTACCGGTGCCGGAAAGCCGGGGGGTATTACCGCATGCAGAGAATATGCCTAAAATGGTTTTTAAGCCCGATGGAGAGATCATTGCAATGTATGGGGTTGAACAGAACGATGCAAGGAATAAATACGCAGGAAGGGTGTTTTATACACGTTCCCTGGATAATGGGAAAACCTGGCTGCCTGCACAACCGCTGGTAACAGATACCGGCAGTTACGACCAGCGGTATTTCGATATGGCGCTCCTCTCCAGCGGAGAGGCTGCCGCTATATGGCTGGACAACCGCAAGGAAACGGAAAATGAAGGCTCTACTCTTTATTTTGCTGTAACAGACGGGCACAATGGTTTCAGACAGGAACGTCCTGTGGCGCAGACTGTTTGTCAATGTTGCCGTACAGACCTGTATACAGATGATAAGGGAGCTGTTCACATTGCTTTCCGGGACATTATCAACGATTCTATCAGGGATATGGTGCATACGGTATCGACAGACGGAGGTGCTTCCTTCACGCCATTAAAAAGGATCAGCGCAGATAACTGGATAGTACGCGGTTGTCCGCATACCGGCCCTGCTATGGTAAAGAACAGTGAAGGGCTCCATTTTGCCTGGTTTACCATGGGTGGCGGACAGGGTGTGTTCTACTGCCGTTCCCTGGACAATGGTGTTACCTATACCCATAAAGAACAGGTTAGTACAATGCCTATGGCTAAACATCCGCAGATAACGGTAGTAGGCAATGAACAGGTAATGATGGTATGGGATGAACCGGTGAAAGCGGGAAAGACCTTTAACAGCCGGATTGGCTTCCAGGTCAGGAAAGGCACAGGAGAGGTGCTGAAAACAGGCACGCTGACTGCCGATTCATTGTATGTGACATTTCCGGTAATAAAGGGAGTGGATAAGCATACAGCACTGATTGCATATACAAAGAGGACAGGGGAAAGCGAACAGGTATGTTACCGCCTGTTTGAATGAAAAAAGCCGTATCAGACTGATACGGCTTTTTTCGATACATTTCTCAGTAGCTAAAAGCTCCGGCCCAATCCTGGCGTGTTGCCCAGCGACCGTAGTTATTCCTTTTAGATCTGTCGGAGTAGAAGCGCCACTCTGCTTTCCACCTTGGGTAGTAGAGGCGCAACAAATACAGTGTTGCAAATGTAAGCATAGGGATATGGTTTTTTAGGATAGATAGTCAGCATCAGGACAAACGTTGTACGTTAATAGATTCATAGTTAGTTAACTCATCCCCACATTGTTACATCACAATTATTCTTCACGAACGTTAGTGCTTCAAATATATATAGAAATAATTATTCATGGAATAACATCTAAGTGTTATATTATTAATTTTTACTCTCTGTAAGTGTAATACGCATTGGCCTGCTGCGTGCAGGTGATCACCAGGTCGTTGATGCAGACATGTGCCGGGAGGCTGGCGCAATAATAGATAGTATCTGCTACATCCTCTGCGCTGAGCGCTTTAATGCCCTTATACACGTTATCTGCCTGGGAAGAATCTCCTTTAAAACGTACCATTGAAAATTCTGTTTCTGCCGCACCGGGGTGAATAGCAGTTACTTTGATATGATAAGGTAGCAGGTCTATGCGCATGCCCTGGGAAATAGAATCTACCGCAGCTTTGGATGCACAGTAAACGGCGCCTTTTGCATATACCGCTTTGGCTGCTGTTGAGCCCAGGTTTATGATATGTCCTTTGCTGCGTGCTTTCAGCCAGGGCATTACTACCCTGGATACATATAACAGGCCTTTTACGTTAGTGTCCAGCATCGTGTCCCAGTCTGACAATGCGCTTTCATCTATGGTACTCAGGCCCAGCGCCAGTCCGGCGTTATTAATAAGGATATCCACAGCTTTCCATTCTTCGGGGATACCACCCAGGATACTGCTTAC
This sequence comes from Chitinophaga tropicalis, assembly GCF_009758205.1. Lineage (GTDB taxonomy): Bacteria > Bacteroidota > Bacteroidia > Chitinophagales > Chitinophagaceae > Chitinophaga > Chitinophaga tropicalis. The sequence continues at coordinate 235,329 of NZ_WRXN01000010.1, read as the reverse complement.
CGCCTGTTCATCTCTTACATCAAAAGAGAGGGGAAGTACTTTTATCTCATATTGTTTTTCCAGCTCCTGCTGTAATTGAGAAAGTCTTTCCTGTCTGCGTCCTGTAATGATCAGGTTATAACCGTTTTCCGCAAATTTTTTAGCACATGCCTCGCCAAAGCCGGCAGTGGCGCCGGTAATAAGAACTATCGCCATAATAAAGTCCGTGATTTACTTCACCAAAGTTACAGTGCCTTTGCGTAAAATTGTCTGTCCGTTCAGATCTTTACCGGAAAGGATCCATATGTAGGTATCTACAGGAGCTGGAGAGCCTTTGATTGTACCGTCCCATCCTTTCCGGAAATCAGTAGAAGAATAAACCTCCTGCCCCCATCTGTTGAATATCCGGAAGAAATAGTAGTCAGTAATACCTACAGGTATGAAGCGGAAGCGATCGTTCTGACCATCTCCGTTAGGACTGAAAGCATTGGGCACATACATTTCAGGGCCGGTATAATACTTAACACGGATGGTATCATATCCTATACATCCCTGGGTATTCGAGACTGTCAGGGTATAGGTGATATCCTGGTCCCATTTTACGACAGGATCGGGAATACCGGTGCTATTCAAACCATCCGGTGGCGACCAGCTATAGAACTCTCCGCCGGAACCATTTAGCTGTAACAGCTGTCCTTTAGCCAGTACAGTATCATTTCCCGCAGAGGGCGAGACTTCATAGATCATGATGTCTTTGGTGATAGTTGTGCTGCACGATCGGTTGGTATAGATGGACAGGGCAACGGTATATACTCCTCCCTTAGGATATACATAGTTGATATTAGTGCCTGTAAAGGCGCCAAGAATATCTTCGCTGTCCTGTCCAATGTTCCATCGTCGTTCAGTGATATTGCCGTAGGTGTAGGTAGAAATATCGCTGAAGCGGACCACTTCTCCCTTGCAGAGTCCCTGCACGGTGAAGTCGCCCGCCAATCCGGGATAATTGTATACCAGCCCTGCAGCACTGTCTGTGCAGCTAAGGCCGGGGTTTACCACCAGCTTCACTTTATAAATCCCTGTATCAGGGAATTGATGTTTAAAGATGGTACGGTCATATGTCAGCGTATCTGTACCATCTCCGAAGTCCCAGTAATATGCTGATGTATAGCCGGCGTTACTGTAGTTGGGCATCATAACACCGAGGTCAGGAGCAGCCACACAGTTTTGCAGGACAGAAGGAAATCCTGCCTGTATATTGGTTTTACAGTTGAAAACCGTCAGCAGTATATCTTTATGATGGGTTCCCAGCAGGACTTTCGTTCGCCGGTCATATTCATTGACGCAGACAGATACAACGAATTTGCCTTCCCGGTTGGGAGTGCCCTGCAGCATACCATTATTATCTATAGATATCTGTGGAGCGCCACCCATTGGATTGGCGCCGGAATAAGGAGTGATGTAATCTACTGTGGCGTTATATGGAGGCGGATTGGTTGCCGCACCTTCATTACGGGCAGCGCCACCGGTTAGCGCATTGCAGAGATTGTAAGTGAGGCTGTCGTTATCCGGGTCGTAAGCCGCATAGCTGTAAGTGAAGGGCAGACTGTTGCAGATCACAATAGCGCCGTCCTGCCGGAAATAAGCGCTGCTGTTGGTAGCTCTTTTTTCAGACCCGGGGATCACCGTATAATAAGTAGAACCTTCATGTTCTGAATCGTAGATATTGGCAAGCTTCTCCCCACGGCAGCAACGCTGATAAGTAACATAATATCCGCCGAAATTGGGTGCCAGGGTAATGGTATCCTGGTAGTAGGCTACTTCCAGGTTTTGTGTACGTGGAGCAAGGCAGGGATTCTTAAGCGTATCCCGCAATGATTTTGTCTGTACGATCGATATCTGGATGCCGGTATAAACGCGTGAACCGGTAGATGTATAGACATTGATAGGAACGGGGTTCTCAAAATGGTCCAGGCATCCCTGGATAGCGCCACAGGTAAAATCGGCATCGCGGTAAAGTTTAAGTGTGATCACGTACCGGTTGGTGCCGTCAGCATTTGTTCCTATATAAGCATAGTAGATCTCCCCACCAATAATATGGTAACAGACTGCTCTAACGTGGAATAGTCCGCAGCAAATAGCCAGAATTAAGAACCTGTACATCTAGCGGGGTAAATAGCAAAATGAAGACTTTCCTATAGGAATTTACGGAAAAAAAAGCGTTCCTTAAAATGAAATTCTTCAGTATTCACGCTACTTTGAGAAGTAGTTGTACAATAGTTCTTTACAGTTGAAAGTATGTGATTAACTGTGTTGGATGTACTATCTGACGAGTGTAACTGTACCTTTTCTCTGCACTGTTTCGTTGTTAGTATTCTTACCCTGCACTACCCATACATAGGTGCCGATAGCAGCAGGTTGTCCGTTGAAATTGCCGTCCCATCCTTTAAGATACTGACTGGTGCTGTACATCATCTTTCCCCAGCGATCAAACACCCGGAAGTATTCCAGCTGCACAATACCTACAGGCAGCGGACGGAAAACATCATTTTTACCATCCCCGTTGGGAGAGAATCCTGTCGGGACATAAATATCCGGACCGGCAATGAAGCGCACATGAATATTGTCTGTGCCGGAACAGCCTTCTTCCGTATAGACGGTAACAGTGTAGGTTATATCGCGATTAAGAGTGGTGACAGGATTGTAGACGTTAGGATCGTCAAGCCCATCAGCAGGCGTCCATACGTATCTCACGCCACCACTGGCATTGAGCTGGAACGGCTGATTGAGGATCACGATGGTATCATTACCGGCAAAGGCCGGCACGGGAGGCACTACATTGATCACAACTGTATCTGTCACTACCTTCGGACAACCCTGAACATCTGTTACAGCTACAACATAAGCTGTAGTGTCCAATGGTTTGGCAACAGTGGTTGCCTGCCTGGGAGTGGTCAGCGTAGCAGCGGGTGTCCAGCTGTAAGTCGTACCACCGGAAGCCTGGAGGGTAACCTGTTCTCCGTAGCAAATGGTGGCATCCTCACCTGCATCTGCTACAGGAGGATCTACCACTGTCAGCCTGGTGGTATCATAGCCGCTGCAGTCCCCAAGGTCGCCCACAACTGCGTAAACAGCGTTGGGAGCCGGGGGAGTGATATACAGGTCTGCCCCGCTGCCTACCTGTGTATTGCTGGAAGCATCATACCAGGTAAGCGGATAATTGCCGTCTGCATATGCAACGAGATGCACCTCATCGCCGGTACATACCGTACTGTCTACACTGGCTTTCACCAGCAGCGTGTCTCTTATGTCTATAGCCACTCTTTTGGAGTTGGAACAGCCGGTAGCATCGGTAAAGTGTACAGTATACGCTGTATCCAGTTTTGGGCTGACTGTAGGAGTAGCTGTATTGGCATTGACAATATTGTAATTAGGTGTCCAGGCATAGGTACCTGCTACTACATTACCATCTACTACGCTTTCCGCAAAAAGGGTGAGCGAGTTGCGGATACAGAGCAGGGTATCGCTGGTGGTAGTGAGTGGCGGATTATCGTAGATCACAATATGGCTGGTATCAAACCGTTCACAGCCTCTCCTGGTCTTCAGTTGAAGTACAACGTCATAGTTGCCAGGGCCGGGATACTGGTACTGGGCAGTCTTCAAAAGGGAGGTATCTGCATTGGTACCGCTTACACCGAAGTCCCATCTGAAATAAGTGATAGCATCACCTGCGCCTGAAGTAGTAGAGTTGTTGGTGAAGCTTGTAATAGTATTACTGCACAAACCGGTGATACTGACTTTCGGATCAAGTAACGGGTATACGTAGGCAGTAGCGGTAGCACTGTCGCCACAGTTGCTGTTTTTTTCTACATATAGCTTTACTGTATACGTGCCCTGTTGTGTGTAAGTATGTTGTATAGGATCTGTACTGGTAGTTTGTGTTGTAGTGCCATCTCCGAAGTCCCAGTCGTACGTTTTACCTTCCGTACTGTTGTTAAGGAAAGTAATGGTATAACCGGAGCAGTCGTTATATGTATCAGGCATAGCGGCAACAACTTCCTTCACGCAGGTGGTAACGTTGAGATGGAAGTCTTTACGGTGAATGCCTAATAATGTGCCGTTACGGTATTCATATACGCAGACTGTCAATACATATTTACCTGCCGGAGGCGCGGTGCCTGAGATCATACCTGTGGAGGAATTGATAGTGGCGCCTGCTCCCAGAGGAGTAGAGCCTGTATAAGGGCTTTTGTATGGTACAGATGAATAAGGAGGTGCTGCTGCCGGAGGTGGGGTAGTATTACCGTTTGCTCCGTTAGTGGTCTGACCGCCGCCATAGGCATTGCAGAACACATATACAAGACTATCGCCTTCATCAGGATCGATTGCAGAAAAGTCGTATTCAAATTTCTTGTTGGCGCAAACAAGCACAGCTTCGTCTTTTGCAAAGTAAGGGCTGGAGTTATCGACAATGCCTGCGTTGGCAGGGAATTCGGTAAAGTAGGTGGCGCCATTGCCGGGATAGTTCTGTTCGTCGTTCGGGTTACGCGTATCTACCAGGTTGGCCATGGTGTTATCACGACAGCAGCTCTGGAAGGCTACGGTATAACCGGAGTTATTAATAGGTACCGTGATGGTGGTAGTATAGATGCCTATCTGGAAACAAACAGTAGGTGGATTGACAATACAGGGATCTACCTGTCCAAGGTTCCTGTTCTCAATACTGGAACGGTTTACAAGCACTGATGTATACTGACTGTTATTGTCTTTGCTGTAAACAGTGAAAAAAACAGAAGACGGCATAGCTGCTACATTCCCTCCCGCAGGGTCACATATGCGGAACAGCTTCAATGTTACCTGGTAGGTGACAGTGGTAGAGGTTTTGGAGATGTATTTATAGAACATCTCTCCTCCGATTATGTGGGAGGCCCGCGATATTAATCCGCTGGCAAGAATTAAAAGCAGTATAAGGGTTTTTTTCACGGTCAATATTGTTGGCAAAAAAGAATAAACTGCTGTAATAACAGTCTGCTGGCTTCCGGCACTTCCCACATTCCCATGTGGCCTGTATCTTCAAATATCCTGATATCACTTACGGCAGGAAGGGATACCTGTGGAAGGATGTTTTGCAGTGGTACGGCTGTATCATCTTTTCCTATCACAAACAGGGCTGGTACCTTCAGGGATGATAATACGGCAGTCCGGTCAGGGCGTAGCATCATAGCTTCATAGTAGGCTATCAGCGATGGTTGCGGGCATTGTGAGCATAACCGGATATATGCCTCTACACGTTCAGGGTGCTCTTTTCTGTATGCAGGACTGAACATATTAGGCATTGTCTGTTTAACGAAAGCATCGCTGCCATATTTCTCTATCATAGTGATAGATTTGCGCCGGGCTTCTTTTTTCTCTTCACTGTCAGGAGTGGCAGTAGAGTGAAAAAGCCCCAGGCCCTGTACTAGGGCAGGGTATTTTTCTGCAAGCGCCAGGGCTACATATCCTCCCATGGAATGGCCTATTACTACCGCTTTCTCAATTCCGTTCTCCAGTAAAAGTTCATGTACGTATTCTGCCATGCTTTCTATACTCAATGATGCTGTTAATGGCGTTTGTCCTGTACCTGGCAGGTCTGGCGCCAGCACGTAAAACTGTTCGCGCAGGAAGTCAAGTTGTTGTTCCCATATAAGCCCATTTTCAGAGAATCCATGGATCAATAGCACAGCCGGCCTGCTCATTAGATGTGTATTTTGTGCAGAAGGTTTATTGGGCATTATAAATTTATTTTGGCATTAAGAACCAGGTGGAAAAACCTTAATATATTGGAGAATATGTAATACGCATATTCTCAGGTCCTGTTTCTTAATTGATCAATCGTTTTCTACGTGTGTACTTCTGATAGAAGCTAAATGCTATTACCAAGATACAAAAAGCAATGGCTGTCCTGGAGATAAGGTCTCCGAATTTTACATAAAACGTAAAAGAAGCGGCTGGTGTTACAGTTCCCTTAATAACACCTTCTTTCCAGTAGGGAAGTGTCTGTTGTATTTTCCCCAGCGGGTCAATGATGGCAGATATACCTGTATTGGCGCTGCGTGCCACCCATCTGCGGGTCTCAATAGCGCGTAATCTTGCATATTGCAGATGCTGACGGTGACCTTCCGTATTGCCCCACCATCCGTCATTGGTAACAATGAACAGGAGGTTGGCGCCATTACGTACATGTTCTGCCACAAATTCACCATAAACGGATTCATAACATATAGCAGGTAAAACATTAATGTGTTTACGGGTATCTTCCAGCAAACGCACACCAGGCGTAATGCCATAGCCACCGCTGATACCGCCCAGGTCCAGGGCCAGTTCTTTCATGAATGAAAGGTAGCGTACATAGGGTATGATCTCAACGCCTGGCACCAGCCTGGCTTTATGATAGATCTGTACATTGCCGGAAGTATCTACCTGTATGGCAGAGTTGAAAGCATCATAATGGATAGTGCCATCTTCTGCAGTACGTGAGCCTTTGGGAATGCCGTCTGCTTCATTATATCGCTTCAGCGTAGTGGCGCCGCTTACCAGTGAGGCATGTGGGTATTGCAACAGCAATTGCCTGATCTGCTTCACTTCCCATTCATAGCTGAGCTGGTTTTCCCAGGCTCCGCGTGTAAACAGTGCTGTTTCCGGCCATATGATATAAGCTGTATTGCTGTCAGTTTTTTCTTTCGAAAGGCTGATCATTTTCTGCAGCTGCATATTGGCATTTTCGTCTGCAAATTTATCGTAAGGGTCTATGTTGGGCTGAACGATCACTACTTCTGCGGAAGGGCCCTCGGGAACTTTGAAAGTATAGGTCACCAGGCTGCTTAGCAATAAAGGGATGACAATAGCCAATGCCGGTTTCCAGGCAGTTTTCCAGAGAAAAAGCGGAAGGCTGACAGGATAGTTTTTTCGTTGTAACCATGTATGGTAGATGAGGATATTACTAAGCAATATCCATAAAGTACCACCGCTTACGCCGGTATATTCATACCATTGTACCCAGGAAGGATGCATAGCAAAGGCATTGCCCAGGCTGAGCCATGGCCAGCTGAATTCCCAGCTGAGGTGAATGTATTCAAACGTTAACCAATATACTATCAATGCAAAATAACCTGCTGTTGTTCCAAGTACTTTCCGGGTGCGGTGATAACCGGAAACAGGAACGCTCATCACTAATGTGTTGATGAGGTTCGCCGCCAGTCCGCTGGCTGGTACTGTTGTATTACCCACCCACCAGGTAGTGGCTACGTTCCAGAGAAAAAGGGTCAGGAAAATGCAACCGAAGAATTTGCCGTTATGCTGTACAAGATCTGATAACCTGAGTATAGGAATAAAGGCAATGAAAATCAGAAAGGTAAGGGGAGAGGTAGGCCATGCCGCCCAGAGCAGCAGAGCGCCGGTTATGCTTAATAGTATGGGTAGCCATCTTTGCATATATCTGTGTTTTGTGATATGGGCTGTAGAGAGCGAAATTAGGGGTAGAATGTTAATAATGGATGAATATTTCAGATTAAAGAAAACATCCCCGCATTTACTATACTAATATGAAAAAAGCCTCCCGGATTCCGGGAGGCTTTTCTATTATTCAGTTTATTTTATCTGCTGTAGTTCGGCGCTTCTTTTGTGATCACCACATCATGCGGGTGATTCTCTTTCACAGTAGCAGGAGAGATCTTAATGAACTGTGCAGCCTGCAGTGCCTTCATATCTTTAGAACCTGTCAGACCCATACCGGCGCGAAGCCCGCCAACAAACTGCTGGATCACTTCTGCAAGCATGCCTTTGTAAGGAACACGGCCCACAATACCTTCCGGCACCAGTTTCTTGATATCATCTTCTTCCTGGAAATAGCGGTCCTTGCTGCCTTCTACCATTGCTTCCAGAGATCCCATACCACGATAGGACTTGAATTTACGGCCTTCGTAAATGATAGTCTCTCCGGGGCTTTCTTCCACACCTGCAAAGATGGAACCTGCCATGATACAGGAAGCTCCTGCTGCCAGGGCTTTCACCATATCGCCGGTATAACGGATACCACCATCTGCAATAACCGGAACACCTGTCTTTTTCAGTGCTTCTGCAGCATTCAGAACGGCAGATAGCTGAGGGAAACCTGCTCCTGTTACTACACGGGTAGTACAGATAGAACCAGGGCCTACACCTACTTTCACAGCATCAGCACCTGCCTCTGCCAGTGCCAGCGCTCCTTCGCCGGTAGCAACGTTACCAGCTATCACCTGCAGTTTCGGGAATGTCTTTTTAAGTTTCTTCAGACTGTTAATAACAGCAATGGAGTGACCATGGGAGCTGTCCAGGCAAACTACGTCAACACCAACGTTGATCAGCGCCTGTGCCCTGTCAAGCACATCCGGAGTAATACCCAGTGCAGCACCTACCAGCAGGCGGCCATATTCATCTTTCACAGCGTTCGGATAGCTGGAAACCTGCAGGATGTCCCTGTAAGTGATCAGTCCTACCAGTTTGCCTCCCTTGCTTACAACAGGCAGTTTTTCGATCTTGTTCTGCTGAAGTATTTTCTCTGCTTTCTTCAGATCTGTCCCTTCAGGAGCTGTGATCAGGTTCTGCGAGGTCATTACCTCGCTTACCAGGCGCTTGAGGTTCTTCTCAAAGCGAAGGTCGCGGTTGGTAAGGATACCTACCAGTTTGGAATGATCATCAACAATAGGAATACCACCGATGCTGTTCTCTTTCATCAGCCTCAGTGCTTCACCTATAGTTGCATTGGCATGCAGGGTAACTGGATCGAGTATCAGGCCGTTTTCACTGCGCTTCACTTTTCTCACCAGTTCCGCCTGTTTTTCAATGCTCATATTTTTATGCAGAATACCAATGCCACCCTGACGAGCCAGTGAAATGGCCAGGTTGGCTTCAGTAACAGTATCCATGGCGGCAGACACCATTGGTATGTTAAGGCGTAAGTTTTTGGTAAGTTGCGTTGTGATGTTAACGTCTCTGGGCAATACTTCAGAGTAAGCTGGAACCAGGAGTACGTCATCAAAGGTAAGTCCGTCCTCTACAAATTTCGGTTTTGATTTTCCGGCAGGCATGATGCAACTATTTGTCAGTTATTAAATAATTGCACGCAAATGTACGCCTATTTAAGCAAATAGAAAAATAGTAAGCCTTGTTAACAATTTGCTAACTGGTATTTCTGACCTGGCAGGCTTTTCAGCACATGATGCATTTCCAGCTGAAAAATAAGGCTATTGACCTGGCTTACAGGCAGATAGCTTTCCCTGCGGATCTCGTCTATATGTTTATCTGCAGCGCCACAGAACAGTGACGTAATATGTTGTTCTTCATTGCTCAGCTCTACAAACAACTGTTGCTGCGGCGGAGGACTAACCCTTTGCTGTTCTTCCCACCCCATTGAAGTAATAATATCTTCCGCTCCGGTGATCAGCGCTGCGCGATGGGTCCTTATCAGGTGATGGCAGCCGGCAGCATGCGGGTCTCCTATACGGCCGGGAATTGCAAACACATCCCTGTTGTAACTGTTGGCTATATCGGCAGTAATGAGAGAACCCCCGTTTATCCCGCTTTCTACTACAATAGTAGCATCTGCCAGGCCGGCAACAATACGGTTGCGGCGGGGAAAATTCTGTCTGTCCGGCTGGGTGCCGCTCATAAACTCAGTGAGCAACCCTCCATTATCAAGCATCCTGGCAGCCGTTGCTTTATGAGACGGTGGATAAAGCCTGTCCAGCCCATGCGCCAGTACACCTATTGTAGGTGTCTCATGTTGCAATGAGGTCTGATGCGCAATAATATCAATACCATAAGCCATTCCGCTTATTACAGTCACATTATGCACTGCCAGCTGCTCTACCAGCTGCATGCATACCGTTTTGCCATATTCTCCCGGAGCACGGGTGCCTACCACACTTACAATACGCGCGGCATTCAGATCTGCATTTCCTTTATAATACAATAACACCGGGCTGTCCGGGCAATGACGCAACCGTTCAGGATAATCAGCGCCGGTATAGAATACCGGGCGTATACCATACTTTTCCATGAAAGCGATCTCTTTGTCTACGCGGCCATAACCATTGAATTTCCTGATAGCCGCAGCTCTGACTGCGCCAATCTCTGTGATGTTCTCCAGCTCATATTTTGCAGCTTTAAAAACAGCACCGGCGCTTCCAAAACGGGCAAGCAGCTTTTTTAACAAAACATCCCCGATGTGTGGTATTAATGTGAGGGCCAACTGGTGGCGTACTTCCTCCTGCATATTCGTTACTTTTGAGGTCAACAACAATTTACAAATATACATCCTACTCTTTATGCGCCTGAATAACTTTTTACTCACATGTACATTAATTGCAGGTATGGCTGCATGCAAAAGCACCAGGCCCGTTACATCCCAGGCCCCGTCAACAACCCTGGTGCCTTATGGGCCGGCCTGGGCGGCTCTGTGGCAGCAAAAGGCGGCTGAATATAAAGCGTTGTGTTTCCAGGCTTATAATATCGCAAAGGTGCGGCTGGATGAAAACCTGCAACATCCCGGTAATAAGCCGGTGGCAATAGTTACAGATATTGATGAAACCATTCTTGACAACAGTCCGTATACTGTACACACTTCTTTACGCGGACAGGCATATGCTGATAAAACATGGACTGAATGGACAGATAAAGCCGCGGCAGATACCGTTCCGGGAGCGCTGTCTTTCCTGAAATATGCTGCTTCAAAAGGTGTACGCGTTTTTTATATCACCAACAGGGCGGAAACAGAACGTACTTCCACGCTGAAGAACCTGCAGCACTGGCAGTTCCCGGATGCAGACAATGAGCACCTGCTTCTGAAAACTACCACTTCCGGTAAGGAAAGCCGCCGTCAGCAGGTAGCACAGACACATCAGATCATTTTATTGATGGGAGATAACCTGAGTGATTTTGCAGCCATTTTTGATAAACAGCCTGTTACAGAACGTGAGAAGGTAACGCAGCAATCAGCGGCCGATTTCGGTAACCGGTTCATAGTATTGCCTAATCCTATGTATGGCGACTGGCTGCCAGCTATGTTCCAGTATAATTATAAGCGTAGTCCGCAGGAATTGGATTCAATACTGAAAACACAACTGAAAGACTATTAAAAAGAAAGAGGCTGTATCACATAAGAATACAGCCTCTTTCTTTTTAAGAAAAACTTCAGTTTATAGTTTAAGTATCTTGAATTCTGTTCTCCTGTTTTGTGCCCTTCCTGCTTCAGTTGTATTTTCAGCTACCGGTACCGATTCGCCATAACCCTTAGCCTGCAGGCGTTCCGGCTGAATGCCCTTCTCTACCAGGTATTTCACTACAGCCTGTGCACGGCGTTCAGACAACAGCTGGTTGTCTTTATCATTACCTACATCATCCGTATGGCCGCCAATCTCTGTGACAAGCGTCGGATTTTCCTTCATCAGGTTTACCAGGCGGTTCAGCTCAGTAACAGATTCTATTTTAAGCGTATACTGCCTGGTATCGAAGAAGATATTATGTAATACAAGTACAGCGCTGGTATCCAGTGGCTGCAGGGCAATGTTCCTTTCAAAAGAACTGTCCTGGCTGGAGCTCTTCAATGAGAAGTTATCAGAGAAGAAGAGATAACCTTTCTTATTTACACTGAACGCATAATCTTTCCCTACCGGCAGTGGTACCAGGTAATTACCCATTTTATCACTGCGGATGGTCGCTACGTTCAGACCGGTGGCAAGGTTTATCAGCTCTACGTCAGCTACAAGACGGCGCTGTGTTTTAGCATCATATACATAACCTCTTACGTACAATGTTTTCAGCGGTCTTGCTTCAGGATAAAGCTCAAAGCTGTAGATATCCAGTTGTCCGCGGCTGTCAGCCCTGTCAGAAGCATAATAGGCGGTCTTGCCATCAGAAGCTACTACCAGGCTGGCTTCTTCATCTACAGTATTGATAGGGTATCCGAGATTGATAGCTGGTCCCCAGCTGCCATCGGCCTGACGGCGGGAATAAAAGATATCCATACCGCCAAATCCGGGATGCCCGTTAGAGGCAAAGTATAATGTCTGGTTGTCAGGATGTATGAACGGTGTGGTTTCACGGCCAGGCGTATTGATGTTTGGGCCCAGTCTTTCAGGAAATCCCCACCTTCCGTTAGGCTGTAATTTACTCATGAAGATCTCAGCGCCTGCATCTGCAGTTTCCCGGGCAAAGTAGAGGGTAGATTTATCGGCAGACAGGCAGGGCTGCGATTCCCAGTCACGCGTGTTGATAGGAGAGCCCATATTGATAGGTTCTACCCACAATCCTTCTTCTGTACGCACAGAGTAATAAATATCACAACTGCCTCTGCCCCCTGGAAAATCACAGCCGGTAAATACCAGCATGTTCCCGTCCTGGGAGATATTCTGTGCTCCTTCGTTGTTGGTGGAGGAGTTGACCGGCTGACCAATACTTACGGCCGGCATCCAGCCCAGGCTGTCGTCTTTCTCAGATACATAGAAATCTTCATTCTTACCATTTACACGCCTGGTAAAAATAAGGGTACGGTTATCTATGGTAAGCGAAGGGAAGTATTCCGGATCTTTGGTGTTGATGCTGTCTCCCAGGTTATGGGGTTTGAAAGGCACCGGTTTGGACGCTGCTTCGGCGGCAAAGGTATATTGGACTCTGAGGGCTTCTGCTTTTTCACTCTTTATTTTAGCAGTAGAGATATACAGTTCTATCTTAGCCAGCGCCTCTTTAAAGCGTCCTTCTCCTGCCAGGGCCTTGGAATAGGCCATCAGTGCTGGTCTGGTAGCGCCGCTGTCCAGTTGTTTCAGTGTTTCGAAGCTGGCAATCGCATCCTTATATTTTTTCAGTTCTACATAAGTGATGGTCATTTGTCCGAAGGCATCTGTAAAGCCGGGTTCTGTCCGTACGGCATCCTGCAGAAGATCTATCGCATCTGCCAGCCTGTATTCCCGGACGGCCATCTGGGCATTATCAAAACTTTTCTGCGCTTTCTTTTTCGCATTTTCATATGTTACCACCTGGGCACTCATATCCAGGCAAAACACAAGACAACTCAGTACTAGGAGGATCTTATTCATATCAGGAGGATTGGGCAGGCCAATATATGAAAAAATCCACAAATGTAATTTTTAAGATGATGTGTGGCAGGTGCTTACACTGATCAGGGCACATTAATGTATTTATGTACCTGCAGGGAGAGTTGCCATTGGGGATTATCTTTTACATAATCAATGATCAGCGGAGTGATCTGCTGGGCGCGGTCCCATTCCGGCTGAATATAGAGTTTACAATCAGGGTTAGCCAGTGCGGCATATTTTTCGGCCCAGGCAAAGTCAGATTTATTGAAGATCACTACCTTAAGTTCATTGGCCAGTCCGCAGATCTCAGGGAGAGGCGCTTTGAATTTTTTGGGAGAAAGGGTGATCCAGTCAAAATTGCCGCTTAGCGGGGAAGAGCCGGATGTTTCAATATGTGTACGGAAGCCTTCTTCATGCAGGGCGGCTGTAAGGGCGTCCAGGTTGTGCATAAGGGGCTCGCCGCCGGTTATAACCGCAATGCGGCCCGGGTACCTGGCCGCCTCTGTAGCCAGGTCTGCCACAGAGATAAGCGGATGTCGGGAAGCATCCCAGCTGTCTTTTACATCACACCAGTGGCAACCTACGTCGCAGCCGCCCAGGCGTATGAAATATGCAGCCCTGCCCTGGTAATTGCCCTCACCCTGTATGGTGTAGAAGCGTTCCATGACCGGCAGCTGAACGGTTGTGAATGTATCTGTTGTAATGACTGACATAATGCAAAATTAAGCAAAACGCTTAATGCAAAGCGCAGCTGCGTCTGACATTAAGCGTTTGGATTGATTGTGAATATGATTCAAACAAAAAACTGAAGTAAATCAGTTGCTATGTTTTGTTATAATGAATTGGACCCTTAGTTCATATTTACTTTCTGCCCAACGGAGGCATGATAAGTATTTTTAAGCAATGCTGCGATGGTCATCGGCCCAACGCCACCTGGAACCGGGGTAATATAGCTGCATTTGGAAGCTACGTCATTGAAGTTTACATCGCCCACCAGTTTAAATCCGCTCTTTTTGGTCGCGTCCGGTACACGGTTGATGCCCACGTCAATGATCACAGCACCTTCTTTCACCATGTCGGCAGTAACGAACTCAGGACGGCCTATAGCTGCTACAATAATATCAGCCTGCTGGCATATCTCTTTCAGGTTAGTAGTCTGTGAGTGGGTCAGCGTAACGGTACAGTTGCCCGGGTTGCTGTTACGGCTCAGCAGGATGCTCATCGGAGTACCTACAATGTGGCTGCGGCCTATCACTACGGCATGTTTGCCTTTGGTGGGAACATTGTAATGTTCCAGCATCAGCATAATACCATAAGGAGTAGCAGGAATGAAAGCGGGTAATCCGCTAACCATTTTACCCACATTAACAGGATGGAAACCATCCACGTCTTTGCTGGGATCTATGGTGTTGATCACCAGTTCTTCGCTGATATGTTTTGGAAGAGGAAGTTGAACAAGAATACCATCTATCTCTGCATTTTCATTCAGCATGGTAATGTTGTCCAGCAAATGTTTTTCAGAGATTTTTGCATCGAATCGCAGGAGAGTGGAGTGATAGCCGATTTCTGCGCAGGATTTCACCTTGGAAGCTACATATGTTTCGCTGGCGGGATTATCGCCAACCAGGATGGCTGCCAGGTGGGGTACCTTTTTGCCAAGAGCCTTCAATTCAGTTACCTTATCTGCTAATTGCGCCTTAACGGCCGCTGAAACGAGTTTACCGTCTAAAATTTGCATGCGCAAAGGTAGTCAATTCCTTTCAAGTTCTGCAAAACAAGTTCCCCGTGCTCAAATAATGTAAGAGCGGTATAGTCCGCAGGGCCATATCTGACAGGCAACTTGTTTTGCTACAGGCAAAACCTGTGTTGATCAGAACTTGTAAATAGTAGTGGAAATTTTAAAGGCAGGCTCGGAGCACTCAATATAGTTAAATTCTCGGAGACGCAGATAAAATTTCGGGGTTGGCATGTCCGGCATATTTTTCAAAGTTGCGGACAAACTGTTCTGCCAGGTCTTTTGCCTGCCTGTCGTATGCCTCTTTATCTGTCCAGGTATTGCGCGGATCAAGGATTGAGGCAGGTACGCCGGGACAGGATTCCGGAATGGAGCCGCCAAATACAGGATGGTCCTTATAGGCCAGCTTTTCCAGTTGTCCGTTCAGTGCGGCAGTCACCATAGCACGGGTATATGTCAGCCTGATACGTTGACCGGTACCTGCAGGCCCGCCTGTCCAGCCGGTGTTGATCATCCATACCTGTACATTGTTATCGCGCAGTTTTTCTCCCAGCATGGACGCATACTGAACAGGATGCAGCGGGAGGAAAGGTGCGCCAAAACAGGTGCTGAAGGTGGTGACAGGTTCTGTAACTCCTGTTTCTGTACCTGCTACACGGGCAGTATAACCTGAGATGAACTGGTACATGGCCTGTTCCGGCGTGAGCCGGGATATTGGCGGTAGTACGCCGTAGGCGTCGCAGGTAAGGAAGAAAATATTTTTAGGTATACCGGCAGTAGAAGGGATCAGCGCATTATCGATGTAATGCAGCGGATAGGACACCCTGGTATTTTCTGTAATATGCTTGTCTGAATAATTAACGCTGTTGGTACCCGGATAAAAGCCGGTATTCTCCACCAATGCGCCTTCTCTGACAGCGTGGAAGATCTGTGGTTCTTCCTCTTCACTCAGGTTGATACACTTGGCATAACAGCCGCCTTCAAAATTGAAGATGCCGTTTGCCGCCCAGCCATGTTCATCATCTCCGATCAGTTTCCTGCGCGGATCAGCGCTGAGAGTGGTTTTACCTGTACCACTCAGCCCGAAGAAAATAGCAGTATCTCCTTTTTCTCCCTGGTTGGCAGAGCAGTGCATGCTTAAAACGCCATGGTTCTGTGGTAGCACATAATTAAGGATAGTGAAGATCCCTTTTTTGATCTCCCCCGTATAAGCAGAACCGCCAATAAGGATCATCCTGCGGGAAAAGTTCACCACAGCAAAGTTTTCCTGGCGGGTGCCGTCTGTAGCCGGATCAGCCAGGCAGCCCGGTGCCTGGATAATGGTCCAGTCTGGATGTATGTCTTCCAGCTCCTCTTCAGACGGGCGTAAGAACATGTTGTAGGCAAACAGGCTGGCCCATGGAGTTTCGGTGATCACCCTGATATTGATACGATAGGCGGGATCAGCACAGGCCTGACAATCCCTTACCCATACATCTTTTCCTGTAAAATAGCGGGTAATCCTCTCATAGAGCCTGTCAAAGCTGCCGGGGCCGATAGGAATATTAAAGTCATTCCAGTTCACAGTAGAAGCGGTCAGCTCATCTTTCACAATAAATTTATCTTTGGGAGCCCGGCCTGTAAATTTGCCGGTGTTAACGGCCAGGGCGCCGCTATCTGTGAGCGTTCCCTGTCCAAGGTTCACTGTCTGGATTACCAGCTCTGCAGGATCCTGCTGGAAATAAACGTGATTAGTTTGCACAATACCTAACGCTGACAGGTCGGCAACAGGATTCCTTACGCTGCTCACTTGCATAGTAAGATTGTTTTGGTGTATAAAGCAAATCTAGTTCTTTTTTGATATTATCAAATTAAGGCCCTCAGTTTTGCTGAAATTTAGAAATTGTAGTTGCTAAATGGTTATTTGTTTGATAAATATTCAAAATGCTATGATGTGTATTGCAGAAAGCAGGTAGTAATTAAGGGCTGGATAGACGCTTATTAAAAATTTCAGTAGGTTTGGTGCGCATTAACAGACACCACTGTAAAAAAAGCATATGAAAAATTTACCACTAGACTCCCAGATATTCATTAAGAATCGCCAGCGTTTTATTGCCGAAATGCAGCCCGGCTCCATTGCTATCATTAATTCAAACGATGAAGTGCCCTCCAACGGGGACGCCCTGTACAAATTCCAGCAGAATCATGATCTGTACTGGCTTACAGGTGTGGAGCAGGAAGATACTATGCTGATCCTGTACCCGGATAACCCGGACCCGAAACACAGGGAAGTACTGGTGCTGGTACGTCCTAATGAACTGAAAGAAAAATGGGACGGGCACCGTTTACGCAAAGATGAGGCCCTGGCCATTTCAGGCATCAGCACAGTGGTATGGCTGGATGCACTGGATGCTTTATTACAGACCTGGATCCATGAAGCAGATAATGTTTACCTGAACACCAATGAGAATAACCGCAAAGCCAGCCTGGTACCGGTAAGAGATTACCGTTATGCAGAAGAGCTGCGCGAGCGTTATCCGTTACATAATTACCTGCGTGCAGCTGTTATCCTGAAAAAATTACGCGCTGTAAAAACACCTGAAGAGATCAAAGTAATGCAGGAAGCGATGGATATTACAGAGAAGGCTTTCCGCCGCCTGCTGAAATTCATTCGTCCTGGCGTATGGGAATATGAGATCCATGCCGAGATCCTGCATGAGTTCCTGATGAACAGGTCAGACGGCGAGGCTTATGGCTCTATTATTGCCAGCGGTGACAGGGCACGTACACTCCATTATGTATCCAACAACCAGGAATGTAAGGATGGAGAACTGGTGCTGATGGATTTTGGCGCTGCCTATGGCGGTTATAATGCTGATCTGACCCGTACCGTACCGGTAAATGGTAAATTTACCCCCCGTCAGCGGGAAATATATGATGCCTGCCTGCACCTGCACAATTATGCAAAATCTATTCTGAAGCCGGGACTGACCATTGCTAAGTACCATGAAATGATGGGAGTGGAGGCAGGAAAAGTGTTTGTGAAGATAGGCCTGCTTAAAGAAGAAGATATTAAGAACCAGGACCCCGAAGCGCCGGCTTACCGCAAATACCTGTATCATGGTATCTCTCACCACCTGGGTGTGGGAGTGCATGACCTCGGACCATCTTTCTTCCAGCCTATACCGGAAAATTCCGTACTTACCATAGAGCCTGGCATCTATATAGAAGAAGAGCAGATAGGGGTGCGTATTGAAAATAACGTCTGGATTACAGCCAATGGTAACATTGACCTGATGAAGAATATTCCCATCACTGCCGATGAGATTGAGGCGTTGATGAAGAAATAGTATATATATTTACGAAATATTTAATACTAAAATATGCGATCGTCTATGGAGGGTATCTTCATAGACGATCGGCTTGAATGCAATGAAACAACTACCCAATATCCTTACCCTTAGTAATCTTTTTTGTGGTGCGCTGGCGGTTATATTTATCCTGCATGCGCCACAGTATATCGCGGAATTTAACGGGGCGGAATATACTATTACCAATCCCGAGCCGGTATACTGGGCATCTGCAATGGTAGTGCTGGCCGCTCTGTTTGATTTTTTTGACGGGCTGGTGGCCCGCGGACTGAAATTGCAGTCGCCCTTTGGTAAGGAGCTGGATTCCCTGGCAGACGTGATCAGTTTCGGACTGGTACCGGCCATGATGCTGTTCCGTTTACTGCGTAGTGCCTATATGGGCATGAGGGACGTATTTGATGTGTCTTACTTCAACCTGGCGCCGGCATTGCTGGTGGCTTGCTTTGCAGCTTACAGGCTGGCCAAGTTCAACCTGGATACCCGTCAGTCAGATAATTTCATAGGAGTGCCCACTCCGGCAGTAGGATTGCTGGTGGCTTCTTTCCCGCTGATAGTACTGTATAATCCGTTCAACCTGGCCCACTGGTTGCAGAATATCTGGGTATTATATACGATCATCGCTGTGCTCTGTTACCTGATGGTGGCAGAGATGCCTATGCTGAGCCTGAAGATCAAAAATATGAGCATTGCAGACAACTGGCCACGCTTCCTGCTGGTGATACTTGCCCTGGCAGGTATTCCTGTACTGGGATTTGCCACCGTGCCTTTCGTATTTGTATGCTATGTTTTATTGTCGGTAATAACCCGTCCGGCAACGGGAAATGCCGTTAAGTAGAGAATATCCCGGTTGTTTTTTGGGATTTATGTCTTAGGTTTGCGTCAAAATTTTAAAAAAATGACGTTTACTGCACATATCAATGTGATGCCGCTGAAAGAATTACTGGACCCACAGGGTAAGGCGGTAATGAGTGGTTTAAAGAACCTGGGCATCAGCAATGTACATGACGTAAGGATTGGAAAGCATATTACACTGCAGATAGATGCTGCTACTAAAGAAGAAGCCAAACAACTGGCTGAGAACGCCTGTCAGAAACTGCTGGCTAACCAGGTAATGGAATCTTTTGAAGTAAATATTCAATAAGCTGCAGGTTGCAAGCTACAAGCTACAAGGTACGGCTTGCGGTCGTGTCTTGTAGCTTCTTGCATTTTATAACTTTTGGTAGCTTGCGGCTTGGAGCCAAATTATCACAATGTCGAAGCTATATCTTGTTCCTTCTCCTATTGGCAATCTGGCCGATATCACCTACCGCGCAGTGAAAGTGCTGGAAGAAGCCTCACTGGTGCTCGCGGAAGATACCCGTACGTCAGGTATACTGTTACGGCACTATAATATCAACAAACCCATCACACCCTACCATCAGCATAACGAACATAAAGTATTACAGCACCTTGTCCAGCAATTGCAATCAGGGAAAACAATGGCCCTTATTACAGATGCTGGTACGCCGGGTGTTTCAGATCCCGGTTTCCTCCTGGTACGGGAATGTGTGAGAGCCGGTGTTCCTGTAGAATGCCTGCCGGGAGCCACTGCTTTTGTTCCTGCATTGGTGAACAGCGGTATACCCATGAACCGGTTTGCCTTTGAAGGCTTTCTGCCACTTAAAAAAGGCCGTCATACCCTTTTTACCCAGCTGGCTACTGACCAGCGTACACTGGTGTTTTATGAATCTCCGCAGCGCCTTGTCAGGACCCTCGCAGATATGATAGAATATTTCGGCCCGGACCGCCAGTGTTGTGTAAGCCGCGAACTTACCAAGATGTTCGAAGAAAATAAACGTGGTACCTTACAGGAAGTACATGACTATTTCAGTGAAAAAGGAGTGAAAGGAGAGATCGTACTGATCGTGGAAGGTAAAGCGTAAAACAACTATAAAATCTACACTTATAAACTGATCAGGATGACGCAACAGAGCGTAAAAAAATGTCTGCTGGCATGCCTGCTTGCGGCGGGCATACAAAATGTCAGCGCGCAGTCTGACCGCTGGCAACAGAGAGTAAAATATGCGATGGACATCAACATGGATGTACCTGCCAACCGTTTCACCGGGAAACAGAAGCTTGAATACACTAATAACTCCCCGGACACCCTGTATAAGGTGTTCTATCACCTCTACTGGAATGCATTTCAGCCTAACAGCATGATGGACGTGCGTAGCCGGGAACTTGGACAGATCGTATTATACCGTGATAAGAACGGAAACCCAAAGCGTGACTGGGACGGCCGCGTTACAGATCGCATACAGAAATTACAGCCTGATCAGATAGGTTATCAGAAAATACTTTCACTGAAACGGGATGGTGCTGAACAGACATATAATGTAATAGGTACCATCCTCGAAGTACCGTTAAAGAAACCCATTCTGCCGCACAGCACTACCACCTTCGATATGGATTTTGAAGCGCAGGTGCCTGTACAGATCCGCCGCAGCGGCCGTAACAACTCCGAAGGCGTGGATTACTCCATGGCGCAGTGGTACCCTAAGATGTGCGAATATGACTACGAAGGATGGCATCCCACACCTTATGTTGCCCGGGAGTTTTATGGTATCTGGGGCGACTTTGACGTAAAGATCTCCATCGATAAAAAATTTGTTGTAGCTGCCACCGGTTACCTGCAAAACCCCAACCAGGTAGGTTATGGTTATGAAATGCCCGGCAGTAAGGTATTACGCCCTGCAGGTAATAAGCTGACATGGCACTTTGTTGCGCCTAACGTACATGATTTTGTATGGGCTGCAGATCCTGATTATAAACATATCACTCAACAGGTAGATGGTTTCACTGCGCACTTCTTCTACATAGAGAACGATATTACCAGGAATACATGGCCGGAACTGGCGAAGATGGTGCCAGACGCATACAAATATATCAAAGCGCATTACGGTCCTTATCCTTATAAGAGTTATTCTTTTATTCAGGGTGGTGATGGCGGTATGGAATATCCTATGGCTACACTGATCATGGGCAATGGCAAACTGGAGGGCTTGTATGGCCTGGCTATGCATGAGTGGATGCATACCTGGTACCAGGGAATGCTGGCTACCAACGAAGGACTGTATCCATGGATGGATGAAGGATTCACTACATTTGCAGAGAACAACGTAGTATATCACACACTGGATTCCCTGAAAGACCCTTCTCCGCAGTCCGGCGCTTACGCAGGTTACTTCATGTTGTTAAAAAGCGGTTATGAAGAACCTATGAGCACTCATGCTGATCATTTCAATACCAACTTTGGCTATAGTATAACTGCATATTCCAAAGGAGCTGTTTTCCTGGAACAGCTGAGCTATATAATCGGTACTGCCAATCGTGACAAAGGATTATTACGTTATTACTGGGAATGGCGTTTTAAACATCCCAATGTAAATGACTTTATCAGGGTGATGGAAAAACAGAGCGGTATACAACTGGACTGGTACAAACAGTATTTTGTAAACAGTACCAAGCATATTGATTATGGGATTGACAGCGTGTATGAGAATAATGGCAAAACGATAGTAAGATTGCGCCGCGTAGATTATATGCCTATGCCTGTAGATCTGTTGCTTACCACCAAAGATGGTAAGAAAGTAATGCACTATATTCCGTTATCATTGATGTATGGTGCTAAACCTGATGAAGATGAAAGCACACCAAGAATAGTGCATGATTACTGGCCGTGGACAAACAGGACCTATGAAGTGGAAATAGATACTCCGTTAAGCGAAATAACAAAACTGGAGATTGATCCGAGCCAGAGAATGGCTGATGTAGATAGAAGCAATAATGTTGTGAACAGATAAAAAAAAGCATTGCGAAAGCAATGCTTTTTTTTGCGTGTATTTGAAAGAGTTGTAGATTTGTAATCTCCCACCACAAAGCGTTCTGCTTTTAATTCCCTTTGATGAATATTTATTCACCTTTAAAATTGAATATTTATGACAACTATGACCGAAAGGGAAGCTGAAGAATTAAGTGCTTACATAAGAGAACTAAGTGAGCATGTCCAAAAAAATAATGATAAGGCATTCGCTAAACGTTTTCTGGAAAGTATTGGTATCAATACTCCTGAAGATAATGACAGGAAGCTCTATAACTATCCACAACAGGCGCTTACAGTTGCAGAATAAGCAGCGCAAACTTATCACAGAGAAAAATAACATTTACAATTATGTATTCAAGGAGAACAGGATTGGCTCTTGCTTTTCCATTTCCACTCCACTTTTAACTCCCTTTGATGATATTTATTCACCTTTAAAATTGAATATTTATGACAAGTATGACCGAAAGAGAAGCCGAAGAATTATGTGTTTACATAAGACAACTAAAAGAGCGTATACGAAAAAATAATGATAAGGCATTGGCTAAAAGTCTTCTGGAAAGAATTGGTATCATTACTCCCGAAAATAATGACAGGAAGCTCGATAGCCGTCTGCAACAGGCGCTTACAGTTACAGAATAAGCAGGCAAAATTTATTACAGCGAAAAAATAACATTTTACAATTATGTATTCAAGGAGAACAGGATTAACTCTTGCTTTTCACGGATGCGACCAGAGTTTAGTTACCCCGATTCTTAATGGCAGCACATTCCTTAAAAAAAGCACGAATAAATATGATTGGCTTGGACATGGCATTTACTTTTGGGAAAGGAGCCCATCCAGAGCTTTCGAATTTGCGGAATTTCTTAGTAGAACAAAAAAACGAATAAAACATCCGGCCGTAATTGGTGCGGTCGTTGATCTGGGATATTGTCTTGATTTGCTTGATTATCCCAGGTTATCCTTTTTAAAAGACGCTTATAACTTCCTGGTAATTTCATCCGAAGCTGCCGGAATGGCTTTACCTGTAAATAAGATGGCTGCGGATGGGAATGATTTATTGTACAGAGAGTTGGATTGCACAGTAATTGAGTCCTTACATAAATTACGGATGGAAAAAGGATTGCCGCCTTTCGATTCCATAAGAAGTGCATTCTGGGAAGGTAAAGAATTATATCCCAGTGCTGGCATCAGAGAGAAAAATCACATACAGATCTGTATCAGGAATCCAAACTGTATTAAAGGGTTTTTTAGGGAAAGACAGGGAGATGTTTCTTACGCAATGGTTTAAGAACATTACCTCAGAAAATATTTCTGAGGTAGTGTTCTCTCTCTCAACACAAAATAAAAAACCTGAAGCGTTTTACACGCCCCAGGTTTCTACATGTGGAGAACTATGGGAATAAAATATTAATCCAGTATAGCACAGTAAAACCCCTGTTGCTGCACAAAATCAATCATCTCTTTTTCTTTTACTTTCATATCTGTGATCCGTAACACCTTATCGCAATCTTCCAGGTCAATATGACACTGACCTA
Source organism: Chitinophaga tropicalis (assembly GCF_009758205.1). Lineage (GTDB taxonomy): Bacteria > Bacteroidota > Bacteroidia > Chitinophagales > Chitinophagaceae > Chitinophaga > Chitinophaga tropicalis. The sequence goes on along the minus strand of NZ_WRXN01000010.1, from coordinate 211,759 downwards.
TCTCAAAACGGCTGCGGATGGCATGTATAACATTTGTACGGTCTTCCTGTGTCACTATATTGGTTTTGAAGATACCTGTCATAGCAAATAGTGTTGTTGTATGGTTTATAGCTGAGGGTAGCATAGTGTTTCAGATATTTGTTTCCGGTTGAGATTGTGTATTTTCATCATTACGGTTGAATCCTCCTTTTGAACGGTTCCAGCGGTCCATGCCACAGCGGCGGAAACGCTCACGAAGCTCCTCCCTCTGCTCATCCGTCATATTCTCCATTTTCTCTCTCATTTTCATCCGCCATTTTTCTTTAGCCCTTTCTTTCCATGGGCCACTACCACCATGCCAGCCCAATAGCAGTTTACCAAGAACAAAAAGTCCCAATGCCTGCCAGAAACTGATCACAGGGCCTTTAAAAAGTTCCGGCACAAGCCAGTTCCAGAGATATTGAACAGCAAAGCCAATGGCGCAGCAAAATATAAAGCAAAGCAGGATGAATTTTAATACATGTACAATCTTAGGTACGCGTCTCATATAAATAATGTTTTTAAAGGTCAGAAGAGCTCCTGGTACAGGTCCGACAACCGCTCACGTAAGTACAGCACTGCATATCTTTTCCTTGACAACAGCGTGTTGACAGACAAACCGGTTTCTGCTGACATTTCCTTGAAAGATTTACCTTCTATCTCATGCTGAATGAAAACATAACGCTGTTCTTCCGGCAGTTCTGAAACAGCTTCCATAATAGCCTCTGCTATTACTTTACGGGCCATGGGCGCATCACTTTGCGCGCCCGGGTCAGCTGCAAACTCGGCAAGAAAGAATGTTTCCTCACCATCAATATCGCGTGTATGATCGCTGAAGGAAGATTCCCGTTTTTTACGGAACCAGTCGGTGATCCTGTTGCGGGTTACCTTAAACAGCCATGCAGTAATTGAATCTATCTGGCTGCCTACTCTTGAGTACTCTGTAAACTGGTAAAGAACGTCCTGTAAAATATCTTCTGCATCAGCTACATTTTTCACCCGCTTCCGGATGAAATGAAGTAAGCGCTTACGCTCCTGTTGCACCGTTTCACGGATGCGCTCATTTTGTTCAGCAGCCATAGCCAGAGGCATTTTATTTAGGAGCAGTTCTTTCATCTTAATAAGGGAGACGAAAAAACTATCTGGATATTTTACAGTTTACAAAGTTTTTATGGGATTTTTTGCAGTTTTCTTATTGAAGAGCTGGTAATCAGCTATTTATTCACAATTACAATATGCTTCTCCTGGAAAAATTCTTCCGGAAACAGCTTATAGATATTAGTCAGCCGGGGGCGGCAGCCGCTATCAGCTATTTCCTGGGTCAGGTCCCCACCTTTCAGGCAGATCAACCCCGGCTGCTGTTCATGAGCAGGCGCTTTTTTCAGTAATGGCTTGCTCCACCGCCAGAGATCTTTCAACGGAGCCACAGCCCGCGATACAACCACATCAAACTTACGGTTCTTGATATCTTCCACGCGGCTATGGGCGGTAGTGACATTTTTCAGCTCAAGGGCTTCCGCTACTCCCTCTACTACTTTTATCTTCTTACCAATAGAATCTACCAGGTGAAACTGCACATCCGGGAAGAAAATAGCCAGGGGAATGCCCGGAAAACCGCCTCCTGTACCCAGGTCAAGCACCTGGAAGCCGGCAGGGAAGTCAGCCACGGCAGCTATGCTGAGAGAGTGCAATACATGTTTTTCGTACAGCGCTTCTATATCCTTACGGGAAATAACGTTGATCTTCTCATTCCATTCCTGGTACAGGCTACTCAGGGCCTGCATCTGTTTCAGCTGTGTTTCAGAGAAGTCTGAAAAATATTTAAGTACAATGTCCATTATTATATGTAGTTGCCGGATTTGTGCAAATGTACCAATTTGGTTCTTTTAGCCGGCTGCACAAAAAAAGCTTTTGCCGTGGGCAAAAGCTTTTTGCGAAAAACTTTGTCTTTACAGACTGTTACCAGCGGTTCTTTGACTTGAAAAGCAATGCCGGCGTAAGAACGATATAATACAACGTCATAAAAAGGTCCATGAACCAGCTGATCTTAAAGAGGTCAGATTCATCCAGCTTACGCATAGCCATAAAAGAGATCACTGATTGCAGTAACAGTTTAAAACCGAAGATACCCAGTGTATATAACTGCATAGGCTGGTAAAAGATACTGGCAATGAAAGCAGGATAGAACAGGAAATGGCTAAGGGAGAAAAGCCCCAGCAGCAGCTTATGGCTGAAGCGGTAATGTTTCCCGGTAGACATATGCCTTGTTTTCTGCTGGAACCATTTCTTCCAGGTTGTTTTAGGCTCAGAATAAGTAAATGCCTGCTTATTGATCACTACGCTCACATTATCCCGGGTAGCAGCAGCATTTACAAACAGGTCATCATCGCCGGAGGCAATATGATGATGCGCTGTAAAACCTTTATGACGGGTAAACAGCTCACGCTTATACGCCAGGTTACGTCCTACCCCCATATAGGTAACACCACTGAGGGCAAAAGACAGGTATTGTAAAGCGCTGAAGTAGGTTTCATAACGGATCACTTTGTTCAGCAGCCCGGGCTTTTTCTCATAGGGACTGTATCCCAGCACTATTTCCTTCCCTTCGGTAAATCCCTGGCTCATCATAGACAGCCAATAGGTGCTGGATGGTTTACAATCAGCATCTGTCAGCAGGATATATTCATATTTAGCGCTTCTGATACCCATGGAGAGCGGGAATTTCTTTCCGGGGATGAACTTGGCGGCTTGTTTGATCTCGATGTGGCGGTAGTGAGGATATCCGGGTTCTATGGAGCGGAGGTAATATTTCGTGTCGTCTTCAGAATTGTCGTTGACGACGATCACCTCGTAAGCGGGACTTTTTTTGTCATGATACCGCTGCAGGAGGACCGAAGGAAGATTTTTCTGAAGATTCAGTTCTTCATCCTTTGCGCAGATAATGACGGAGCACTCGGCTTCGGGCGCGGAATCGGTTTCGAAGGTACGGCGATAAAATGCTACGCGGGAAAAGAAAACCAGGTAATACAAAATCTGTAAGCCTGCAACGGTAGCAAAAGTGTAAAAGGCGATTAGACCCAGATTATACAACATAGCATAGCAAATATATACGTTTTTGCTTATCTGTATGAGCCTGTGGAAAAAAAGAATCTTATTTTTGCTCCCTGAAATTTGTAAAGGGCAACGTATCAAGATGATTTTTGAACTGAAAACAACAGACAGCAACAGCAAAGCGCGCGCAGGAGTGATCACTACCGGCCATGGCGTCATTGAAACACCTATTTTTATGCCGGTAGGTACCGTAGGAAGTGTAAAAGCCGTAACGCAGGAGCAGGTGCGGGATGATGTTCAGGCTCAGATCATCCTGGGCAATACCTACCACCTGTACCTCCGTCCGGGAACAGAAGTGCTTTCCCAGGCCGGCGGGCTCCATCGTTTTAACGGCTGGGAGAAGCCCATCCTTACAGACAGCGGTGGGTACCAGGTGTTTTCCCTGGCGGCCAACCGTAAGATCAAAGAGGAAGGAGTGGTGTTCCAGTCGCATATTGACGGCTCCCGTCACCTGTTCACCCCTGAAAATGTAATGGATATCCAGCGGACCATCGGTGCAGACATCATCATGGCGTTTGACGAATGCCCGCCTTATCCTTCAGAATACCGGTATGCGAAAAAATCCATGGAGCTGACGCACCGCTGGCTGGACCGCTGTATCAAAAGACTGGCAGAAACACAGCCGGTTTACGGGCATGAACAAACCCTGTTCCCCATTGTACAGGGCAGTACCTACAAAGACCTGCGTACCATCTCTGCCACAGAGATAGCCGCCAGGGAATGCGCCGGCAACGCCATAGGAGGGTTGAGCGTAGGTGAGCCGGAAGAAGATATGTATGAGATGTGCGGCCTGGTATGCGATATCCTGCCTGCTCATAAACCCCGCTACCTGATGGGAGTGGGCACCCCATGGAACATACTGGAAAACATCGCTTTAGGTGTGGATATGTTCGATTGTGTAATGCCGACCCGCAACGGCCGTAACGGCATGCTCTTCACCTGGAACGGGGTGATCAACATCAAGAACAAGAAATGGGCAACAGATTTTACTCCTATAGAGGAAAATAGTCCCTGTTTTGCCTCCAACCGGTATACAAAAGCCTATATCCGTCACCTGTTTGCGGCCGGAGAAATCCTGGGTATGCAGCTGGCCAGCATCCACAACCTCGCTTTCTACCTGGAACTGGTGAAAGAAGCCAGGAAACAGATACTGGCAGGCACCTTTGCCGCCTGGAAAAATAGTATGGTGCCCCGGTTGAAGCAAAGACTTTAGATTTATATTATCTTGCCGCTATATGATGACTAAGATAGACTGGTATATACTACGCAAGTTCATAGGTACCTTTATTTACTCCCTCATGATCCTGCTCGTCATTTCTGTTGTGATAGACGTAACAGAGAAAATTGACGACTTCATGAACAGCAACCTGTCCTTTTACAGGATAGTGGTGGACTATTACTTCGGTTTCATTCCGCACATTGCGGCCCTGCTATTCCCGCTGTTCATCTTCATATCCGTGATCTTCTTTACTTCCAAGATGGCCTACCGCACAGAGATCGTGGCTATTCTCTGCGCCGGGGTGAGCTTCCGCAGGTTCCTGCGCCCTTACTGGATAGGAGCTTTCCTTTTCGGGACCATCCTCTGGCTGGGCAACCGGTGGACAGTTCCCATCGCCAATAAGATCAGGACCAGGTTCGAGAATGAATATGTGAACAGGAAGAAAGCGTCCGTCAGTATGTACGATAAGTCCATACGCATAGACAGCTTCACCTACGTAACCTTCGGCTCTTACGATCCCAATTATAAAAGCGGCGGTAACTTTATTTATGAAGATATCCGTAAACAGGACATGCGCTTTAAAATGAAGGCAGAAAGGGTGAACTGGGATTCCACCAGTAAAACCTGGAAACTCAACGCAGTGACCATGCGTTCCGTAAACGGGCTGAAAGAACGCTGGTGGAATAAACCGGATACAGCTATTAAGATCCCGCTGAACCCGAAAGAAATGGTGGAAGAGAAAAATATGCAGGAAGCTATGACCACCCCTGAACTGAATGCCTTTATTGCCCGCGAACAGCTGAGAGGGGCAGAGGGCCTGAATGTATTCTACGTAGAGAAATACAGGCGTACCTCTTCTTCCGCCGCAGTAGTGATCCTGACCCTGATAGGAGGGATCATTGCATCCAAAAAGGTAAGAGGAGGAAGCGGTTTGCACCTGGCTGTAGGTATCGTGATCAGCGCCAGTTACATCATTTTCCTGCAGTTTTCCACGGTATTTTCCATTAAAGCAGACCTGAACCCGTTACTGGCGGTCTGGATACCCAATTTCATCTTTGGGGCACTGGCCTTCTGGCTATATCTCAGAGCCCCTAAATAACGAGACTTGCAAAAAATTCACATTTCTTTAATAGTTTGTCAATTTAATAATATTTAATTATTTGTATATTGATTTTCAATTGTTTGAAATATGGATAATCTGTTTAATGGATTAAAACTATGATCCGGATCAGTAAAGTTCAATCAACAATCCTTACTTTTGACAATTGATCGTTTTTTTTGTTATCATTACTAATCAACAGTCTTAAAATGGGGTATATAAAAGAAAAATTCAAGGTAAAGGCCGATGAGCTCAATGCTGAAGTAAAAGACCTCGTGAAGAACCATGGCACAAGGAAGATAGAGGATGTAACACTGGCACAGGTATATCAGGGTATGCGCGGTATCACCGGTTTAGTTACAGAAACATCATTACTGGACGCAAACGAAGGGATCAGGTTCCGTGGTTATTCCATACCGGAGTTGCGTGAAAAGCTGCCGAAAGTGAAAGGAGGAGCAGAGCCCTTACCCGAAGGATTGTTTTACCTGATGTTGATTGGAGAACTGCCTTCTGACGCAGACGTACAATATTTGTCTGATCTGTGGGAAAGCCGTTCTGAAGTTCCCGCTCACGTATTTGCTGCAATCGATGCACTGCCCGTGAGCGCCCATCCCATGACCCAGTTCACGGTAGGTGTAATGGCCCTGCAGACTGAGTCCGTTTTTGCAAAAGAATATGCAGAAGGGATGAATAAAAAAGACTACTGGAGCTATATGTATGACGATGCAATAGACCTTATTGCCCGCCTGCCCCGTATAGCAGCTTACATATACCGCCGTAAATATAAAGATGGTAAGCATATTGCCCCCAACAACCAACTGGACTGGGCTGGCAACTTTGCACACATGCTGGGATATGACAATGAAGGATTTAAAGAACTGATGCGTCTTTATATGGTGATCCATGCTGACCATGAAGGTGGCAACGTAAGTGCACACACTACCCACCTGGTGGGTTCTGCGCTCAGCGATGCTTACCTCTCATTCGCCGCAGGTATGAATGGCCTGGCAGGTCCCCTGCACGGTCTGGCTAACCAGGAAGTGATCAAATGGATCCTGAGTATGCGTGAAGAGCTGGGTGGTGGCATGCCTACCAAACAGCAGATCGAAGATTACGTACGTAAAACCCTTTCCGAAGGTAAAGTTGTGCCAGGTTATGGTCACGCCGTACTGCGTAAAACAGATCCCCGTTTCACCGCACAGATGGAATTTGCTAAAAAACACCTGGCTGACGATGAACTGGTAAAGATAGTATGGCTGGTATATGAAACCGTACCTCCTATCTTACAGGACCTGGGCAAGGTGAAAAACCCATGGCCTAATGTGGATGCTCACTCCGGTGCATTACTGGTACACTATGGCCTGGTAGAATATGAATTCTACACAGTACTGTTTGGCGTATCCCGTGCATTGGGCGTACTGGCTTCCCTCACCTGGGACCGTGCCCTCGGTTTCTCCCTGGAAAGGCCTAAATCAGTGACCACAGAGTGGATGAAGCAATTTGTAGAAGGAAAGGTAGAAGCTGAATAACAAAACGAAGCAATAATATTTTGAAAGGTAAATAGTGTATGCTATTTACCTTTTATTTTTGCAGGTATTTTAAACCCGTTCAACGCTGCTTGCAGGAATACAGGAACGCCATATTATCCAATCCGATCGAATATCTGAAGGGAGTAGGACCCTCAAGAGGAGAACTCCTGCGTAAAGAAGCAGGGTTACATACCTTCAGGGACCTGCTGAACTATTTTCCTTTCAGGTATGTGGACCGTACCAAGGTTGAGAAGATCATCAGCCTGCACGGACAGATGGACTATGTGCAGATCCGCGGACGTATTACCCGCATGGAGGTAATAGGCGAGAAACGCAGTAAACGGCTGGTAGCTAATCTCCGGGATGAAACAGGAGAAATATCGCTCGTGTGGTTCCAGGGCTGGCAGTGGATAGAGAAATCGCTGCAGCTTAATACAGCTTACCTGGTATTCGGAAAGATCTCCGTTTTCAATGGCTACCTGCAGTTATCCCACCCTGAAATGGACCTCCTCACAGAGAATACTGCCGATGGGAAACAATTCCTGGAACCGGTATACTATACCACCGAGAAGCTGAAAGCCAGGGGATTAACTGCAAAGGCTATCGGAAAACTGACAAAGAACCTGCTGGAACAACTATCTCCCCAGGAGATCCCTGAAAATATTCCCCTGCCCGTTTTACAGCAATACCGGCTGATGGACAGGGCCAAAGCATTTTATAAGATCCACCTCCCGGCAGGAGAAGAAGATGCACAACAGGCAAGGCGCCGGTTGAAGTTCGAAGAGCTTTTCCTGGCCCAGATCAGGATATGCCGGCTAAAGATCCGCCGGCAGCAGCTGTCACGCGGCTTCACTTTCAACACTGTCGGAGAAACATTCAATACCTTTTATAATCATCACCTTCCTTTTTCCCTGACCGGCGCCCAGAAACGCGTACTGAAAGAGATCCGGCAGGATACCGCTACCGGCAGGCAGATGAACCGCCTCATCCAGGGAGACGTGGGCAGCGGAAAAACAATGGTGGCCCTGCTTACTATGCTGCTGGCAGTAGACAACGGTTTCCAGGCCTGCCTGATGGCGCCCACAGAAATACTCTCCCAGCAACACTATAAGAGTATTGCCGGGCTGCTGGAAAAAATGGATGTCAGGGTAGCGCTGCTGACCGGCAACGTAAAAGGAAAAGCGCGTAAACAGATATTGAAAGAGGTAGAAGAAGGAGAAATAAAACTGCTGATAGGCACCCATGCACTGCTGGAAAACCAGGTAGTGTTCCGCAACCTGGGCCTGGCCATTGTAGATGAACAGCACCGTTTCGGTGTAGCCCAGCGCGCCCGCCTCTGGCAAAAGAACGTGATGCCCCCGCATATACTGGTAATGACCGCCACCCCTATTCCCCGTACGCTGGCCATGACCGTGTACGGAGACCTGGACGTGTCTGTTATCGATGAATTGCCGCCGGGACGTAAGCCCATCACCACCGTGCACCGCACAGAATTTCAGCGCCCGCAGGTGATGGACTTCATAAAACAGGAAATAAAAAAAGGCCGGCAGGCCTATATTGTATACCCCCTGATTGAAGACTCGGAAACACTGGACTACGAGAACCTCATGAAAGGATATGAAGAAGTGAAAGCCTTTTTCCCTGAACCGCAATATTATATCAGCATGGTACACGGCCGCCAGCCCGTGGAAATGAAAGACACTAACATGCAACGGTTTGTACAGGGAGATACCCAGATCATGGTGGCCACTACCGTGATAGAAGTAGGAGTGAACGTGCCTAATGCCTCCGTTATGGTAATTGAAAGCACGGAACGCTTTGGCCTTTCCCAGCTGCACCAGCTGCGGGGTAGGGTAGGAAGAGGGGCAGAACAATCTTTCTGTATACTGATGACCGGAAATAAGATAGGAAATGAATCAAAAGAGAGGATTAATGTAATGGTCCAGACAAACGACGGATTCCTGATCTCCGAGAAAGATATGGAGCTGAGAGGCCCCGGCGACATTGAAGGCACCCGCCAGAGCGGGCTGCTGGACCTGAAACTGGCAGACATTGTAGAAGACAGGCCCATACTGGAAGCCGCAAGAGCCAGCGCAGAGAAGATATTGCAGGAAGACCCGGACCTCTCACTGCCTGAGAATCAACCCCTGCAGCACTTTCTTGCTGCCCAGCAGGGAAAATCTCAGTGGAGCAAAATTTCCTGACCCTGTTTTACGTTTATTATATATATGCGCCCCGGTTAATTGATATAGTGGACAGTATTTAAACCCCTGCAGGTTTTATAGATCATAGTTTATGTATACAATGTGGGTGGGTTGGTACCGGGCTGATGATTTGGCGCTGTTATTGCGGTAACAAATATGCCGCCGTCTGCGTTACTTGGATATATAATTGTGTAATAAGGTTCTAAGAATAAACATTTAAATCTACTCCGTTGAATTTTACTTTCCCTATAGGCTGCTTAGCTTTCTTTTTTTCGCTTTTCGCAGGCGGGACAGCCATTGCACAGGTGCAGGTACAGGAATTCTATGATAACAAGCCATTGATGTTCACACAGAACAAAGGCCAGTGGGATGGCGATTTCCTTTATAAGACCGACTTTGGAGGAGGCGCCGTTTTCCTGAAAAAGAATGGTTTCCGCTTCCTGCTGCAGAACAAGAAAGACAAAGAAATGCTGTCTGAGAAAGTGCATGGACGTCCACATGCCACCCCCGATACCATCATACACCTGGACCCTTCAGGCGGACATTCCTACAAAGGCGCAGAAACAACAACGGCAAGATCGTCATCCGCAAACCCTGATAATGGCGGCGGAGACAACGGAGGTGGCGGTACTACAGACAACCTGCCGGCCGTAAGAGGACATGCCTACGAAGTATCTTTCCTGAACGCTTCCACAAACCCGGAAATTTCAGGGGACAAGGCAGCCGATAGCTACTCCAACTACCTGATAGGTAACGATCCTTCCAAATACCAGTCAAATGTAAAATCTTACCAGCTGGTGAATTATAAGTCCCTGTATTCCGGTGTGGATATGCAGGTATATTCCGAAGCAGGCGTACTGAAATATGACCTTATCGTTCAGCCGGGAGCAGACCCTTCTGTGATCCAGCTCCAATATACGGGAGTGGATAAACTGGAAATAAAGAAAGAACAACTGATCATCTCCACCTCCGTTGGCACTGTAACAGAACAGATGCCTTTTGCCTACCAGTATATTGATAACCAGCGTGTATCCGTAAAGGTATCATATGTGGTAAGTGGTAATAAACTACGCTATAAGATATCGGGTAAGTATAACAACGAATATCCGCTGATCATTGACCCCTCTTACATTTTTTCTACCGTATCCGGCTCCGTTGCCGATAACTGGGGCTTTACAGCTACCTACGATGCTGCCGGCAACTTCTATGGCGGCGGTATTGTATTTAATGTAGGCTATCCCGTTACTACCGGCGCTGTACAAAGCACCTACGCCGGTGGTGGTTTTGATATAGGTATCAGCAAATTCACCTCCAATGGCCGTAACCTTACTTATGCCACTTATATTGGTGGTGGTGGAAAAGATCAGCCACACAGCCTCTTTGTAGATCCTGCCGGTAACCTGGTGATTTCCGGAAGGACCACTTCCGGCGATTATCCTCCCGACACCAAAACTGTGATGGGTACCCGCGGCGGATGGGATATAGCAATAACAAAGCTCAACGCTACCGGTACCGGCATCATCGGTACGCTGATAGTGGCCGGTTCCAGCGATGACGGTGTGAACATGCGTGAGGAAAGAGCCGGTGGAGCATCTGTATTACTGCGCAACTACGGAGATGACGCCCGCAGCGAAGTAGTAATAGATAATACAGGAAGCATCTATGTTGCCAGCTGTACCCGTTCTGACAAATTTCCCGTAACCCCTGGCGTATTCCAGCCTACTTTTGGCGGTGTGCAGGATGGCGTGCTGATGAAAATAGACCAGAACTGTTCTTCTCTTATCTGGGCAAGCTTTATTGGCGGCTCAAAAGAAGATGCTGCATATGTGCTTGCCCTGAATGGCACCAATAGCGTATATGTGGCCGGCGGCACAGCCAGCAGCAACTTCCCGATAAGAGGTAACGCATTGTACCCTGCCTATCGCGGCGGTGTCTGCGATGGTTTTGTAGCGCATGTTTCCCCTGATGGCACCACCCTGATGCAGAGCACCTTTATGGGAGCTGAAACCGTAGCGGCAGACCAGGTATATGGTATCCAGATGGATGCCCGCGGGTATGTGTACATCATGGGTACAACAGAAGGTACATGGCCAATAGTAAGACCAACCGGCACCTCTACTTTCTATAACGACGACTCCAGGCAGTTTATAGCCAAGCTGCAGCCGGACCTCTCAGCATTTGTGTACTCCACTACTTTCGGAAAAGCAGCAGCTACGCCAAGCATATCGCCGGTAGCTTTCCTGGTAGACCGTTGTGAGAATGTGTATGTATCCGGATGGGGCGGCGGTATAGATGCCACTTATCCTAACTCAAATACATCCGGTTTGCCGCTGAAAGATCCGTTACAGCGTACTACTGACAGCCAGGATTTCTATTTCTTCGTATTACAGCGTGATGCTACGGCTGTCCTGTTTGCCAGCTATTTCGGGGGTAACGGCACTTACGAGCATGTGGATGGTGGTACCAGCCGCTTTGACCGCAATGGTGTGATCTACCAGGGCATCTGCGCCTGGTGCCGTGCACCGGAAACCAACTTCAGGCCGCGTTATCCCACTACCCCCGGCGCCTATGCAACTTCTGCTCCGCCGGAATGTAACCTGGGAGCCCTGAAAATAGCATTCAACCTGGACGGTGTGAAAGCAGGTATCAAAACACTGGAAAGAAGGACCAACTACTGTGTGCCCGCTACCATTACATTCATAGATACGACCGGTACGCCTGCGCAGAGCTGGACATGGAATTTTGGCGATAACAGCCCTTCACAGACAGGGTCAGATACAATACAGCATACTTATCAGAACGCTGGCAACTATACAGTCACCCTGATCAAATGCGATCCTTCCAGTTGTAACAGTTGCGATACTGCTACACTGGACCTGCGTATCCGTACAGATGAAGCAATATTTGATGTAACAGCTACCCGCCTTCCGCCATGCGAATCGCTGAACTACCAGTTTGATCTTATACAGACAAGCACACCAAGACCTTACCAGAACAATTCATTTGTGCTGAACTTTGGTGATAATACACCACCTGTCACTGTAGGGCCGTCAAACTTCCCATATACGCATCAATACCAGGTGGAAGGAGTGTATAACGTAATGCTGACACTGGTAGATACAAATTATTGTAATGCACCGGATACAGATACTATTCCCCTACGTGTAGCCGCCAACGTACGTGCTTCTTTCGCCGCGCCTGACAGCACCTGTGTACCTGCTACTATTGAGTTCCAGAACACTACTATGGGAGGCGAAACATTTACATGGGACTTTGGAGATGGCAGCCCCACTTCCAATGAAGTGAATCCTGTACATGTTTATTCCACTCCGAATGTTTATACTGTAAGCCTGCATGTGGTAGATAACAATACCTGTAACATAACGGACGATACAACGATGACCGTTAATGTATTTCCTCCGCCTACTGCCGACTTCTCATATACACCAATCACTCCTGCTGAGAATACGCCAACCACATTCCAGAACCTCTCTTCTGCAGATGCAGTGAGCTTTGTATGGGAATTTGGCGATGGACAAGGCTCTACAGCGGTGAACCCGGTATATCAATACAGTAAGACCGGTGTATATGATGTATACCTGATCTCCTCCAATGCTGCCGGTTGCCGTGATACGGCCATGAAACAGGTAAGCGCTATTGTTTTACCCTTGTTTGACGTTCCGTCTGCGTTCTCGCCAAACAATGATGGTGTAAATGATGTATTCTTTGTAAGAGGGTTCGGTATACAGAAGTTCAATATAAAAATCTTCAACCGCTGGGGCCAGCTGATGTATGAATCAAACGATCCGAAAGCAGGATGGAATGGTACCTATAAAGGAACTATACAGCCTATGGACGCTTATGCTTTTGTGATCAATGTTGAGTTCAGTGATGGAACCGTGGCGAGTAAGAATGGAAGTGTAACCTTGTTAAGATGACGACATGAAGCTGATCGTAAAATTATTTGCCGGTTGTACAATGCTGCTGATAGCATTGCAGGGAAATGCCCAGGATCTGCATTTTTCGCAGTATTTCAATTCCCCGCTTACAACCAATCCTGCCAACACAGGGTTTATACCTGACGGAAACTATCGCATAGGGCTTAACTACCGTAACCAGTGGGCCAGCATTCCTGTGCCATATAAGACCATGTCTGTATTCGGTGATTTCCAGCTTTTCCGTGACAGGCTGGAATATGGCTGGTTAGGATTGGGTGGTGTAATATTAAGGGATGTGGCCGGTTCAGGTAACCTTACATCTACCAAGGCATATGCGTCCATCGCGTATCACCAGCTGCTGGGAATGAGCAGCCTGCTGTCCCTGGGCTTTAACGTGGGCTCTGCTACCAAAAGCGTGGACGTGACCAAACTTACCTTCGGCGATCAGTGGAACGGCCAGTTCTTTGATGCCAAAGTGCCTACGGCAGAACCTTTCCAGTATTCCAGGATCTCTTATTTTGATATGCAGGTAGGTATGAACTACGCCTATTTTCCTACTGATAATATCTACGTCAATGTCGGCGCATCCGTGCAGCATATCAACAAACCCCGCGAGTCTTTCTATGCGGGTAACAATGTGATTGCGCGCCGGTATATCGGTTTCCTGAACGCAAGCCTGAAAATGAGTGATAAAGTAATTCTGAACCCCTCCGCTTATTATGCAACACAGGCAGGATCGGAAGAGATCGTGTTTGGCGGCAATCTTGCCTACAACCTTTCCGGCGACGGTACCACCCAGCTTTTCGGAGGCGCTTATTACCGCCTGAAAGATGCTGCTGTATTCCTGGTAGGATACCAGCTGAAGAACGTAAAACTGAACTTCAGCTATGATATTACCACTTCCTCGCTGGCACAGACCAATAACCGTCGTGGTGCTTACGAATTAGGTCTTGTCTTTACAGGATTGTATCCCAACCGTAATTTTTCAAACGCCAGAAGAGCAGCTTTGTGCCCTACGTTTTAAGCGGGGCTGCAGGCTTTTTCCTATTTTTGTTGCATGATCAATTTTGCGAAAGTAAACACCCGGCATCTCGAAGTTTTTCGGGAGACAGTGGGAGAGGCATATGTACTGGTTGACAAAGAAAACCTGGACAATTATGCACATGACGAAACAGAAGACCTGCACTACCTGCCGGAAGTAGTGCTGAAACCGGATACTACTGAACAACTTAGCCGGATCATGGCATTGTGCCAGCAGGAAGGACTGCCCGTTACGCCCCGTGGTGGCGGTACCGGCCTGAGTGGAGGCGCCTTACCGCAATGGGGTGGTGTGCTGATCTCTATGGAACGCTTTAACCGCATCCTGGACCTGGATGAAAGGAACCTGCAGGTAACTACAGAACCCGGCGTGATCACAGAAGTATTACAGGATGCAGTGAAGGAAAAAGGCCTTTTTTATCCGCCGGACCCCAGCAGCAGGGGCTCCTGTTTTATAGGAGGCAATATTGCTGAGAACTCCGGAGGCCCTAAAGCTGTTAAATATGGAGTGGTGAAAGATTATGTGCTGAACCTGGAGATGGTGCTTCCTTCCGGACAGGTTATCTGGACAGGGGCTAATGTGCTGAAAAACGCTACCGGTTATAACCTCACACAACTGGTAGTAGGTAGTGAAGGAACGCTGGGTATTGTTACAAAGATCGTATTACGGCTCATACCATTGCCTAAATATAACCTGCTGATGCTGGTGCCCTTCCGGTCTGCCGAAAACGCCTGTGCAGCAGTAAGCGCTATTTTCAGGGCAGGATATACTCCTTCCGCCATGGAATTTATGGAAAGGGATGCGCTGGACTGGGTAACCCGGTTTGTAGATAGCAGCACTGTAAAGATAGAAGAAGATGTGCAGGCGCATCTGCTCATAGAAGTGGATGGCAACTACCAGGAAGTACTGATGCAGGAAATGGAAGGCATAGCCGGAGTAGTAATGGAATATGACTGTGGAGAGATACTCTTTGCAGAAGACCATCAGCAGAAAGAAGAATTGTGGAAGCTGCGCAGAAGGGTAGCGGAGGCTGTAAAAGCCAATTCCATTTACAAAGAGGAAGATACCGTTGTGCCCAGGGCTGAACTGCCGGTGCTGCTCAAAGGCGTAAAAGATATAGGCCGTAAATATGGTTTCCACTCTGTATGCTATGGACATGCCGGAGATGGTAACCTTCACGTGAATATCATTCGCGGAAACCTTTCCGAAGAACAATGGAATGGCACCCTTAAAGAAGGTATCCGTGAGATCTTCCTGCTGGTAAAGCAGCTGGGTGGTACCATCAGCGGAGAGCATGGAATAGGGCTTGTGCAGAAAAGTTATATGGATGTGATGTTCGATAACACCTATATGCAGCTGATGAAACAGATCAAGCAGGTGTTCGATCCGTCGAATATATTGAACAGGGGAAAGATATTTGATTAACTTCGGTTAAGTCGCTTAACATAGAAAAGATAAACCACTTAAAGGAACAAAATATGAAACGCTTATTAGTATGCTTATTGCTTGTAACAGCCGCACAGCTGGCGCATGCACAGTACTACAAGACCGATACCACCAGCAGAAAAGGATTTGATGCATCCCGTCTTATAGTGGGAGGCTCCCTCGGATTATCATTCGGTGATTATACCAACATCAACGTATCCCCGACAGTGGGTTACCGTATATCCCAGATGTTTGCAGCCGGTATAGCTATTAATGCACAGTATGGTTCAGAACGCTGGAGATTTTCAAATGGTGAAACTTCCCAGCGCAATCAATACAGTATTTTCGGTGGTGGTGTATGGGGCCGCGTTTACCCGTTGGATTTCCTGTTCATCCATATACAGCCGGAGGCAAACCATGTAAGTCTGAAAAGCACTTACTATGATACTGATCCGAAAACTGTTATCAAAGATAGCTATGGAGTGCCCAGCCTGCTGATGGGGGGCGGTTACACGCAACCTATGGGTGGCCGTGCCGCATTCAGTATCATGGCTTTGTATGATGTACTGCAGGATGACAGGTCACCTTATCAGAAAGGGTTGATACTGCGTATAGGCGCCAGTATCGGTATGTAATACAACCTCTCTCATTAAAAATCAGCCACGCGCAGCACAAAAATTTACTTAGCCGGCCGCAGGCCAGAAAAGCACCCTCAAAAAATCGCTTTTGCCGAAGGCAAAAGCGATTTTTTGAGCAATTTCTTCGCATTGAATATAACATAAAGCCCCCAACAACTACTCTCTTATAATTCCCCCCGCTTGTTTTTGACAAAGATTATCCGTATTTTAAATGAGAATTGACCAACCCTCAGATAAAAGGTCAGTAAGAACAGTAAAACCACGTTGCATGAAAGAATCTGTATTGTTTACCTACCCGGGTTCCCGGGGAAAGCATATTACCTTTTTGAAAGAATAGCATTAAACGAGATACGTTATGCCAGCTATGGATTAAAGATCTATGTGGTAAGCCAGATAACGGCAACTACATGTTCATAACGTGTTAAATGTTAAGCGGGTTTCTTTCAAGTTACCTGCTTTTTTTATTATTCTCTGTCCGTATGGTCCCTTGTAAAGGTACAAAATCAGTATTTTAGCCCTTTATTGAACAAATAATATTCTGTAAATGAACGATCGTTTAAAGCATCTGAAAGAGAGGGACTGGACAGAAACAAAGGCACATTCCAGCTGGCAGATATTCAAGATCATGGCAGAGTTCGTAGAAGGGTTTGAATCATTGGCCAAGATCGGTCCCTGTATATCTATTTTTGGTTCTGCAAGAACAAGGCAGGGCAGCAAATATTATGAACTGACACATGAAATAGCCCGCAGGCTGGCAGATGAAGGCTTCGGTATTATTTCAGGCGGAGGGCCTGGTGTAATGGAAGCCGCCAACAGAGGCGCCCAGGAAGCCAAAGGCAAATCAGTGGGCGTTAATATCACGCTGCCGCATGAACAATATCCCAACCCATATATTGACCACGATAAAAACATGCACTTTGACTACTTCTTTGTACGCAAGGTGATGTTCACAAAATACTCACAGGGCTTTGTCATGATGCCCGGCGGCTTCGGTACTATGGATGAATTCTTTGAAGTAGCTACATTGATCCAGACCAAGAAGATGACGGAAACACCACTGGTACTGGTTGGACGCGAATACTGGAGCGGCCTGCTGGACTGGATCCGCACAACTATGATGGAGAAGGAGAGCAATATTTCCCCTGAAGATCTGGGCCTGCTGCAACTGTTCGATACTGCCGAAGAAGTAGTGGAATATTTCCGTGTATTCTACACTACCAACAAGCTGCGCCCCAATTTCTGATATTCTCAGTCAGCCCGCCGCAGGCGGGCTAACTATTACTCAGACCAGCGCTACCAATTTCAAATGACCGGTTTCTGGTGTTTTTCTGTAGGTTTGCAAAAATTATACGCCCATGGATATAATTCCTGCTGCAGTAGAAGCGTTTGCAGAGAGATACACCAGCCCTGAAAGCGGGTTGTTACAGCGGCTTAACCGGGAAACACATGTTAAGGTAGAGCAACCGCATATGCTGAGCGGCCATCTGCAGGGACAATTCCTCAGTATGGTCAGCCATATGATACAGCCTGCACGCATACTTGAATTGGGTACATATACAGGATATTCTGCTATCTGCCTTGCACAGGGATTACGTGAAGGAGGGCTGCTGCACACTATCGATATCAATGAAGAACGGGAAGAAATGTGCCTGCGTTATTTCGAAGAAGCAGGACTTTTACAGCGCATAAAAATGCATATCGGCAAAGCTGCTGATATCATTGCAACACTGGATGAAGTATTTGACCTGGTATTTATTGATGCAGACAAAGCCGGGTATGAACGTTACTATGATCTTGTGTGGGAGAAGCTCCGCCCCGGAGGTTTCATACTGGCTGATAATGTGCTTTACCATGGGGAATCACTATTGGATAGCTCAAAGCAGAGCAACAATGCGAAAGCAATGGTGAGCTTCTGTGAAAAAGTAGCTGCAGACGGCAGGGCCGAACAGTTAGTGCTGACAATAAGAGATGGCCTGCTGATGATAAGAAAGACCCATTAAATTCACCATACATGCAACTGAGGAGATCTTTTTTAGTGTTATGCTTCCTGACTGGCAGTACGTTATTGCTGCAGGCGCAGAAGCTGACCACGCAGCAGTACATTGCAATGTACAAAGACGTTGCCATCACCGAGATGCAACGCAGTGGTGTGCCGGCTTCCATCAAACTGGCACAGGGTATACTTGAAACCCAGTCAGGCAATGGCTGGCTCGTACAGAATTCCAATAATCACTTTGGTATCAAATGTAAGAACAACTGGAGCGGCGAAAGCGTCAGGTATGATGACGATGCCCGCCAGGAATGTTTCCGGAAATACAATTCTGCCGCAGAGTCTTACAAAGATCATTCTGATTTTCTTCGTAATAATCCCCGGTATGCTTTCCTCTTCCAGTTCCAGGAAGAAGATTATAAGTCCTGGGCCTATGGCCTGAAACAGGCTGGCTATGCCACCAGCAACACCTACCCGCAGCAGCTTATCAAACTGATTGAAGATTATAACCTGCAGCAATACACGCTGGAAGGAGAGGGCGTGGCTAAAGCCGGTACCGGCAATGGAAAGACAGGAGATGATTTCCCGTCATCCACACAGCCTGCTAAGAACACCACAACACCCTCCACAGGGAAATCTACCGGCATTACAACAGCCAATGCCCCTAAAGGTATCTTTAAGATCAATGACCGTAAGGTGATAGTGGTACCAGCCAATAAAGCGCTGATCCAGGTGGCGAATGAACAGGATGTGAAGCTCCGTAACCTGGTACACTATAACGACCTGGAGAACGATGAACCACATGCAAAACCAATGTTTATCTTCCTGCAGAAGAAAGGTAAATCCGGCAAGAACGATTATCACGTAGTAGCAAAAGGTGAAAGCATGTATGACATTGCCCAGGCGGAAGGTATACAGTTACGCTGGCTACGCCGCCGTAACAGGATGAAGGAAGGACAGGAACCGGCTGTAGGTGAAAGGCTGGCACTGGACGGATATGCTAAATCCACGCCTAAACTGTCTAAAGAGGCGCCGGTAGAAGATCCTACTGAAGGAGATCTGAACCCCGGGCAGATAGTGGGAGATGTGAAGACAGAAATAGAAAGGCAGGAAGAGATGGCTGCACAGAATGCCCGGCAACAACAGGATAATACAGCAAAGAATAACCTGCCCCCGGGCATGCTGGAAGACCTGCAGAAAGCAGGCGCTACAGTAACCACTTCCGGTGGAGGAAGTGCACCTGCTGCCCCGGTAAAAACACAACCGGTACAGACAGCACCCACACAAACAAGGCCTGTACAAACACAGCCAGCGCCGGCACAAACGCAACCTGCAGCTCCGGCTCAGACGTATCCTGCCCAGCCGGTGCAAACACAGCCGGCACAGTCAGCGCCTGTACAAACGCAACCCGCAGCTCCGGCTCAGACGTATCCTGCCCAGCCGGTGCAAACACAGCCGGCACAGTCAGCGCCTGTACAAACGCAACCCGCAGCTCCGGCTCAGACGTATCCTGCCCAGCCGGTACAAACACAGCCGGCACAGTCAGCGCCGGCACAAACACAACCTGCAGCTCCGGCTCAGACATATCCAGCCCAGCCTCTGCCTGATGCTACAGCTCCGGCAGTCAGCAACCCGGTACGGGACGGCAACTCACTGTTTCATGTTGTTCAGACCAAAGAAACACTGTATGGCCTTTCCAAACGCTATAACGTGTCTGTAGAACAGCTGAAAGAGTGGAACAATATGGAAACTTTTGATATCAAAATAGGACAACGGCTTTTGGTCGGAAAAATGTAAATATTGTAAATCGGGAATCAAATGTCAGTTATACAGGTACACGATAAAAAATTCCAGCCGTATATCGGTGAGCAGCAACTGCAGGAGCGTATCCGGGAAATATCCGCAGCGCTCAGTAATGATCTGAAAGGTAAAAAACCCCTGTTCATTGCTATTCTTAACGGCTCATTTATGTTTGCTGCCGACGTATTCAAAAACCTTACTATTGAGGCAGAGATATCGTTCATCAAACTGGTTTCCTACAAAGGGACAAAATCAACCGGAAATGTAGTGACATCTATAGGACTGGATGAAGACCTGTATGGCCGTACCGTTGTTATACTGGAAGATATTGTGGATACAGGCAAAACCCTCAGCCAGTTCCTGCCTCAGCTGGAACACCAGCAGCCTGAAAAACTGCTGATAGCCTCCCTGCTTACCAAGCCAGAGGCAATGAAGTATCCTATCAAAATAGATTATCTCGGATTTTCCGTTCCAAATAAATTCCTGCTCGGATACGGGCTGGATTATGATGGACTGGGGCGCAACCTGCCGGAGATCTATCAGCTGGTTGAATAAACTTTTGGCTGGCCACTGGCCAGCCTTCTTTTTGCAAAATTCTTAAGCAGTTGTTATTCCCCAAAAAATTCCCTCATAATTGATTAAATTGTGATATAACTGGTGCAAACTGATGCAAAGGCTCCTTTCGCTGCTCGGCAGCTTAATAATCCTTGTACCTGCGAGTGCTCAGAAAATATGGATAACAGGGGCAGTGGAAGACAGTATTTCTCATAATCCACTGTCAGAAGTGGTCATCACCGTCATCAACGATTCCGCTAAAGCAATTACAAACCAGTATGGGCTTTTTCGCATAGCGGTGCCCTCTCAGGACGCGGTACTTACATTCCGGCATAGCAAATACCTCCCCAAACAGATGTCTGTGGGTTCGCACACCCGTATGCTTATACAGCTGGATGCAGAAGAAGATCCGCAGAATGATGTGAATAAGGCAAAGGTAATAGCCAGGATACGTTCCTCTCAGACCTCCAATCCCAACTACGGTAATTCAGGCATGGGCACCCGCGCCTTTTTCGACGAAACTTACGGCATCTTATATGAAAACAAGTTTGTTGAAACAGCCATGAGAAGCGCTTCCACCTTCGCTGTGGATGTTGACCGTGCCGCATACAGCAATATCAGGCGTTTTGTAAAGCTGAAGGAACGTATACCGGTAGATGCTGTGAGGATAGAGGAAATGATGAACTATTTCCCCTACCACTACCCATTGCCCCCACCGGGAAAGACCCTGGCGGTATACAGCCGTTATGCCACCTGCCCGTGGGAGCCTTCCCATAACCTGCTCCAGCTTGTAGTACGTGGAGCCGCCGTGAATAACGACAGCCTGCCAGCCAGTAACCTGGTATTCCTGATAGATGTTTCCGGTTCTATGGGAGTATCCAACAAACTCCCATTGTTACAGGCCGCCTTCCGCATCCTGGTCAACAACCTGCGCAGCACAGACCATGTTGCAATAGTAGCATATGCAGGTACTCCGGGCGTTATCCTTCCCAGCACCCCCGGCAATCAGAAGACTAAGATCCTGAACGCAATAGACTATCTCAGCGCAGGTGGCGCCACTGCAGGAGAAGCAGCTATCAAACTGGCCTACCAGATAGCCGAAGAAAACTTCATCAAAGACGGGAATAACCGCGTGATCATGGCCACTGACGGAGATTTCAACGTAGGTCAGACCAGCGATGCCGATATGGAACAACTGATCCTGGGTAAAAAAGAAACAGGAGTATTGCTTACCTGCCTCGGCTTCGGTATGAAGAACTATAAGGATTCCAAGCTGGAAACCCTTTCCAGTAAAGGGAATGGCAACTTCGCCTATATAGACAACCTGGAAGAGGCCAGTAAGATCTTTGCCCGTGAATTTGGCGGCACACTGTTTACCGTGGCGAAAGACGTACGGGCAGATATTGTCTTTGACCCGGCGAAAGTAAAATCTTACCGCCTCATAGGCTATGAAAATAAAGTGATCAAAGATGACATTGCCGGAGAAAAGATCTGCGGAGGCATAGTAGGAGCAGGCCATTGCGCTGTGGCCATGTATGAAATAGTTCCGGCTGACAATAACGGCGGACAATTAGGAAATATCTCCCTCAGCTACCGGGAAGCGGTAGATACCACCTTACGTTCCTTTAACTATGAAGTGCCTGCAGACCTGGTGTCTTTCAGGGAAGCGCCGGACGACTTCCGTTTTGCTGCCGGAGTAGCACTGATGGGCCTGTTACTACGAAAATCTGCCTATAAAGGCATCGGTAACGTAGGCATGGTGCTGGACATTGCCAAAAGATCACTGGCTGACGACCCAGGGAATTACCGCCAGGAATTTATCAGGCTGGTAAGGGAAATGAAGAAATCCGGACGACTGGAATGAGTATTCTCTCCGTTCAAATTACTACTGATAAAAAATCAAACTGATCCCCTCCTTAAAATAGATATATTTGCAGTATTATATATATGCGACAAATAAGGAAGTGCACGATAGACATTCCCTCAATGTGTTATTTAGTGTTAAGATTGTCCACTAAATATTAAACTTTGCATAGTTTGTGCATCTAACCTGTGTAAGATTATCAATCTGCGAACTAAAAACCATGGAACCTATGCGAGGCAAATCATTAAGAGTGCTGGAACTTAATTTTGAACGTTCCTGGCGCGGTGGGGAAAGACAAACCATGTATTGCATGTCAGGGTTCAGAGATGCGGGCATCACTGTTGAACTGTTATGTAGAAAAAATTACCCGCTTGAAGCAAAAGCAAAGGAACAGGGTTTTAAGACCGTTTCTTTTTCCAACGTGTTGGGCGCATTGTTTTACCTGATCTTTAATGGACGGAAATACGACGTGCTCCACGCACAATCCTCTCATATCCTTACTTACCTTGTACTTTCAAAGCCTTTTCACAAAGCAAAGCTCATATTTACCAGGCGTGTTGATTTTGTGCCGCATGGCCGTATGACGTTACTGAAATACAAACTGACTGATAAGGTAGTAGCTATCAGCACTGCCATCAAAAAAATCCTGGAGAATTTCGGGGCTAAAGATGTGAAACTGATCTCCAGCGCCAGCGTAGCCAGACCCCTGAATGAAACCAGGGCCAGGCAGATACTGGCAGAGCTGAACCTGCCTGCCGGTACTCATATAATAGGTACTACTGCCGCGCTTGTTCAACACAAAGATCCACTGGTAATGGTAGAGGCTATAAAAGAGCTGGCTGCTATGCGCAGGGATTTCGTATTCCTTCATTTCGGCAAAGGCAACCTGGAAGAGCAGATGAGGGCAAAGATCGAAGAATATGGTTTGCAGAATATATATCATCTGATGGGATTTTATGAGAATGTAGAAGACGTATTCTCTATCCTGGATGTATTTGCAATGAGCTCTGAACAGGAAGGACTGGGCAGCAGTGTGCTTGATGCCTTCATGTACAAAGTACCGGTCGTATCTACAGATGCCGGCGGATTGGCAGACCTGGTAGGTGGTGGCCGTGCTATAGCTTGTCAGATGAAACGGCCAGATATGCTGGCTCAGGGAATGAATACCCTTCTCAGTAACCAGGAAGTACGTGAAGCAGTGATCAGGCGTGCTTATGATTTCACAATAAATAATCATGGCCTTCACCATATTACAGACGAATACCTGCGCCTGTTTGCTGAGATGGGAGAGAATGTGCCGGTACCACCAGTTGTTCCGGGAGAAAATGCCGGTGTTGCCGCAGGTCAGAACATCTATTTATAAAGATATTTTTAGCCGGCCGCAGGCCTTCATAAAAAAACGCTTTTGCCGAAGGCAAAAGCGTTTTTTTATGTGCAGTTATCTTACTATAAAAGCCTCACTGCAAGCTCATATAAACTCTTTCCTATTACCTTATGATTATACCCTGTAACGATCTTCCTATAC
The DNA here is from genome assembly GCF_009758205.1 of Chitinophaga tropicalis. Lineage (GTDB taxonomy): Bacteria > Bacteroidota > Bacteroidia > Chitinophagales > Chitinophagaceae > Chitinophaga > Chitinophaga tropicalis. The sequence goes on along the minus strand of NZ_WRXN01000010.1, from coordinate 187,805 downwards.
CCCTGCTCTGCAACAGCTGCTCTCAGAACAGGATCATTTTTCAACAGCAATATCTTTTCTGCGATAGCCGTTGCCGTATTTTCAGACAATATAATATCCCTGCCGTCTTCAAATATTTCTCTGATAGCAGGAGCATTCTTTGTGATGATAGCTTTCTGTAAAGCAGCATAATGAAAGATCTTATTTGGTATCACCGCATCTGCTTTCATTGTTTCCCCGAAAATCCCCAGGCAGATATCAAACGCATTCACTTCTTCCGCAAGCTTATTATAATTCACCCATCCCAGGAAACTCACATTATCCAACCCATAATCCTTTGCCAGCTGCTGCACTTTTTTAAACTCAAAACCATCACCTATCAGCCGGAACTGTATGTCAGTATGTGGTTGCAATACCTTAGCCGCTTCAATGATCATGCGTGTGCCCTGCAAAGGAATAAACCCACCATAAAATCCTGCAATGAAGGTATTTTGCGGATGTTGTACAGGAGCGGGTTTAAAGTCATCTGTATTAACCCCGACAGGCAGTACATGCATTTTATGCTCCGGGATATTGAAGGTATCATGGAAGTATTGCAGGTGAGCATGTGTATCGCATACCACCAGGTCAGCCATGCTCATAGAGATCTTATCTTTCAGATAGTTCTTGAATGCCCTGGGAGAGTACTTACCTACTTTTTTGTAATCAAACACTTTGGACATATAACGTGATATCAGCGGATCAAAGATCAGGGGCTTCCCTGACAGCCATTTGATCATCAGTACGTCCTGGTGGGTAAAGGAGGGAAGGAAAATAACATCTGCAGCCTTGCATGCTTTACGCAGGGCTGGAAAGTTCCATTTACTTTTTTCCTTGTAATTGTAGAATGACAATGTTACTCCGGGTTGTGCCCGGAGCCCGTCTATGATGATCTTTGTTCTGTTGTAACCAGGCTCAAAATCGCCGGCAAACAAAATATTCATGTAGGCAGTTTTCTTGTTTTTATCGGGTGATCCTGTAGCACTTCCTGATCAGCTTTTGCTGGAAGTCAAAAGGAATGGTCTGTGCAGTGATGTCTTTGATCTCTGTAGCGTTGATCTGTTCTGTTTCCAGTACAAAACGGCGGTAGTTATTGCTGAAATAGACAATACCTCCGGGTTTGGTAGCATTCAGCACTTTATTGAGGATCATAACATGGTCCCGTTGTATATCCAGGAAGTCCTTCATACGTTTGCTGTTAGAGAAGGTGGGCGGGTCCAGTACTACGATGTCATATTCATTTGCAGGAAGTGTATCCAGGTACTGGAGCACATCTGCATGTACAAACTCATATTTCGCGGGGTCAAACCCGTTCAGCTTCATGTTTTCTTCTCCCCACGCCAGGTATGTTTTAGACAGATCTACTGAGGTGATACGCGTTGCTCCGCCTGCGGCAGCATATACGGAAAAGGAGCCGGTATAGCAGAACAGGTTAAGCACTTTCTTACCTGCAGCCTCATTCTTTACCATGCCCCGTGTAATACGGTGGTCAAGGAAAAGTCCTGTATCCAGGTAGTCTGAGAGATTGACCTTAAAAGATAATCCGGCTTCATGAGCTACCATCTCATGACTTTCGAAGGATAGTTTTTCATATTGGTCCTGGCGACTTGCCTTACGCTGGCGTTGTTTCACCCATATCTTTTCCGGCGCTGTTTCCAGCACTTTCGCTATCACTTCCAGGCTGCTATCCAGCCAGCGCTCGTGTTCTTCCTCTTCCATACCATGCTGGCGGTGGTATTCAGCCACGTATACATGGTCTTCATATAATTCTATGCTGAAGGGAAATTCAGGAATATCGTCATCATATACCCTGTAACAGGTAATATTCTGGCGGCGCGCAGTTTTGCGGAGGTGTTTGAACACCTTTACCAGCCGGTTTTCCAGCATCTGTAGTTTAGAAGGATCGAACATGTAACCTGTAAAAATATGGAATTAAAAATAAAGCCGCCTGGTATAACCGGGCGGCTTTAATATTTTATAAAAGATAACTCAGCTGAAAATATCTCTTACTTTATCGAAGAAACCTTTAGCTGATTTTTCCGGGTTAGGACGGAAGTTATCTGATGCCTGTACCTTTTCCAGGAACGCTTTCTCTTCGCCATTCACCTGCTGGGGCGTCCATACATTCACCTGGATAAGCTGGTCTCCTTTTTCATAAGAGTTTACGGAAGGGAAGCCTTTTCCTTTAAGTCTGAACACCTTGCCGCTCTGCGTGCCTGGCGGGATCTTTATTTTAGCTTTCCCATCTATGGTAGGCACTTCCACGGAAGTACCAAATACTGCGTCAGGGAAGGAAATATAAAGGTCATAAGCTACATTGAGCCCGTCACGCTGCAGTTCCGGATGTGGTTCTTCTTCAATGAGGATGTTCAGATCGCCGGGGGCGCCGCCTCTTTCACCGGCATTACCTTTACCGCTGAGGCTCAGCTGCATGCCTTCCTGTACACCTGCAGGAATAGGAATGGTCACCATTTCTTCTCCGAACATACGTCCTTCTCCTTTACAGTGGCCGCATTTGCTGGTGATGGTCTGACCTTCGCCATGACAGGTAGGGCAGGTGGTAACGGTCTGCATCTGTCCCAGGAAGGTCTGGGTTACTTTTCTTACCTGGCCTGAGCCACCACAGGTGCCGCAGGTCTGGAAAGAGTTCTTATCTTTTGCTCCCAGTCCGCTACAGTGCTGACAGGGAACGTATTTCTTTACTTTTATCTTTTTCTCTACCCCTTTAGAGATCTCTTCATAGTTGAGACGGATCTTTACGCGCAGGTTGGAACCACGTGTGCCTCTGCTGCGTCTGCCGCCGCCACCGCCACGGTTGCCGCCGCCAAAGAAACTGCCGAAAATATCTTCTCCGAAAATGTCGCCAAAGTTGGAGAAAATGTCTTCCATGTTCATGCTGCCACCATAGCCTCCGCGGCCTGCACCTGCAGCTGCATGGCCAAAACGGTCATATTGCGCCCGCCTGTCGGCATCGCTCAATACTTCATAGGCTTCAGCTGCCTCTTTGAATTTTTCTTCTGCTTCTTTATTGTCGGGGTTCCGGTCAGGATGGTACTGCATCGCCACTTTGCGGTAGGCTTTTTTTATCTCATCCTGGGAAGCGGATTTGGATACACCCAGTATTTCGTAGTAATCTCTTTTGGTAGACATATATCACACTAAAGCCGGCATAATGCCGGCGTGGTTAATGAAAATCAATTCTGTCAGAACGTCACCTATTTCCCTACTATTACCCTGGCATGACGTATTAATTTGTCATTCAGGTAGTAGCCTTTCTGCATTTCGTCCAGTACTTTCCCCTTCAGCTCTTCTGTAGGAGCCGGGATCTCGGTGAGGGCGTCATGAAGGTCCGGATTAAATTCAGTGTGCAAACTTTCCATAGGTTTCAGGCCTTTGGTTTGCAGGGTGTTCTTTAATTTATTGAATACCAGGGAAATGCCATCTTTTATGGCGTTTACATCTGTTGCGGTCTCCAGTTGTTTGGCTGCACGCTCACTATCGTCCAGTACATCCAGCAGTGCTATGATCACTTCTTTATTGGCTGTCTGCATCAGCTCAATGCGTTCTTTGGCATTGCGCTTCTTAACGTTATCAAATTCAGCCACTAAACGAAGATATTTGTCCCTCATCTCGTCAAGTTCCTGCTGTTTCTTGTCCAGTTCGCTTTCATCCGCCAGGGCGTCGTTCAGGTGTGTGGTGCCGCTCAGGTTCTCATCAGCATTGATATCCGGCATAACTTTACCATTTTCGGTGTCCTGTCCGTTTGTCTGCATATCTTTTTCGTTTTCTGTCATGAAAGTAAATATTGTCTGCAAAGGTACATTTGTCAATTAACTTGCCAAGAGCGGAAGATGAGACAAATTGACATTTCTTGACCCGGCCGCGCTATGCATGCCATAGACTTTCCTTACCTTTGCGCCTTCGAAACAGCTATAATGACCAAAGTTTTTTTAAAGAAAAAAATACAGAACCGTGTCCTGCAAGGCCATCCCTGGATTTTTGGCAATGAAGTAGGGGAGATTGACGGGGCTGTGAACGCCGGAGATACGGTAGATGTATTCACCCACCAGGGCTTCTTTGTAGGCCGGGGCTACATCAATCCGCAATCTCAGATACTGGTACGCCTGCTCACCCGCGATAAGGATGAAAAGATCGATGACGAGTTCTTTTACCGCCGCCTGCTGAAAGCCTGGAAATACCGCCAGCAGCTGGGATATGTGGAAAACTGCCGCCTGGTGTTTGGCGAAGCCGACGATATGCCCGCCCTGGTAATAGACAAGTTCAACGACTATTTTGTACTCCAGACCCTGGCCCTCGGAATGGACCGCTGGAAAGGCGCTATCGTAAATGCCCTGCAAAAGATCTTCTCTCCCAAAGGCATCTATGAACGTAATGACGTTCCCGTTCGCGAACTGGAAGGCCTGACCCAGCAGAAAGGATTTCTCAGTGCTCCTTTTGATACTAATATTATTATCAATGAAAACGGGCTGAAATTCCATGTAGACATCGAAAATGGCCAGAAAACCGGCTATTTCCTTGATCAGCAGGACAATCGCCGTGCTATCCAGCATATTGTAAAAGGCGCCGATGTACTGGAAGCCTTTTGCTATACAGGTACTTTCTCCTGCCATGCCGGTTATTATGGCGCTAAAAGCGTGCTGGGACTGGATATCTCAGAGCACGCGGTCAATACGGCCCGCCGCAACGCGCAGCTCAATAACCTGGAAGACACATGTAAATTCCAGGCTGTCAATGCCTTTGATGTACTGAAACAGTGGACTAAAGAAGAGAAGAAATTCGATGTAGTGATCCTGGACCCTCCGGCCTTCACCAAAAGCCGTGAAAACATCCAGAAAGCTATTACAGGGTATAAAGAGATCAACCTCCGTGGTATGAAGCTGCTGAAACCGGGTGGCTTCCTGGTCACTGCTTCCTGCACCAACCTGGTACCACCTTCCCTCTTCCTGGAGATCATCGACATGGCTGCAAAGGATGCTAAAAAGAAATTGCGCCAGGTAACTTTCCAGACGCAGGCCCAGGACCATCCTATTTTATGGAATATTGAGAATACAACTTACCTGAAATTCCTGATTGTGGAAGTTCAATAAAAGAAAATTCCATTTTCTGGAAATACTGCCAGTAAAAGCAATAAAAAAAGGAGCGGTCACCGCTCCTTTTTTATTTATATCAGTTTCTTTAACTACTTGACGACGTTAAACTTACCCGATTCAACCAGGTTACCCTGACGGTCCCTTAACTGGAAGATATACACTCCGCTATAATAAGCGCCCAGGTCCAGTGGGGTCTTTCCACTTATGTTTTTTACCTGATCTACTCTTTTACCCAGGAAGTTAAAAACAATAAGATCATATATCTGTTCGTTATTGTTCTGTAATTCGAAATAGATCCTGGTAGTAGCCGGGTTAGGATATAACTTCACAATCTTACTCGCAGTCCCTTCAAAAGGAGACGACGTCTTGGCACTAAATTGCGCCTTCCCGGTCAGGGTAAGGAGACAAATAAAGCAAGTAAGTAAAAGTGTAAAGGTTTTCCACATATATGCAAAGATAAAATTTTTTTCAAATATAAATAGTTTATTTCATGATAGGGATCGCCTTGGCGATCCTTTTTTGTGGAAATACATCCTATGTAAAAATAACAAATGGCAAGCCAAAAAGAAAGGCTTGCCATCACTTTTTTGAAAAAATTAACGCTTCCGCTGAAATTTTATTGCAGGCTGGTTAAAGTCGATTTAATTGCCTCAAAATCAGGTAGATCGCTGGCGGTGTCAAGCACCTGCGCATATCTTATTACACCGTCCTTATCAACTACAAAGGCTGAACGCTTGGAAACGCCTTTCAGGTCCAGCACAAAAGTCTCATAAAAGGAACCGTAAGCCTGTGAAGCCTCCTTGTTAAAGTCAGACAGCAGGGGGAAATTCAGCTGCTGATCAGCCTTGAACTTACCCAGGGTAAAGGGAGAATCCACAGAAATACCAACTACCGCTGTGTTCAGTCCATTATATATGGCCAGGCTATCCCTTACACTGCACAGTTCAGTAGTGCAGGTACCGGTAAATGCCATCGGAAAAAATAAGATCACCAGGTTCTGACCCTTGAAATCTTCCAGAGCTACCTTCTGCTTTTCGGTATTTACCAGCGAAAAAGCAGGCGCTTTTGTACCAACTGTTATGCTCATCTGTTATTCTTGTTTTAATGTGAGGCATAAAGATAGAAAATGGAAGGCAGAAAAAACGCTTCCACCACAGGCGGAAGCGTTACTATTATAAGTCCGGGAAAGCCCGGGTCAGAATCTTGGACAGTGTATGCTTTCCAGTGTGCTGTTGCGGCTGTTCAGGAATCCTTTGAATACCAGCGATACTTCAAAGCCTCCAAAGGTCTGGCTGGCCGTTCTCAGCTTGGAAATATTGGCGTCGTAAGTGAAGCCTACCTCATATGTTTCCATATCCAGACGGAAAGAAGGTATAATGGCATCCTTATAACGCATGAACAAACCGCCGTAAAAAGCACGGCTGCTTTCCAGCCCGTCCTTATACAGGCTGTATCCTATCAGCGCCCCACCTATGTACTCAGAATAAGCGCCCATGTGCAGCTGGTTGTATTGACCAATTATCCTTACCCGGTCATCCATTGGTATGGTGATACCGGCATTAAAGGTAAGCTTGGGGTCCATAGTGATGGTCTTATCATTATAGAACGATATCCTGGGCCGGGTAAAGTGATACAATGCGGCGCCTATGAAGTAATTCACATCTTCTCCGATAGTGCTGTTAAAGCTGAGGCCCGCACCGGCATCCAGGTAAGTATATCCCCTCAGGGCCAGCTTGCCTTCCTCTCCGCTGGCCGTGGTAGGGTCAAAACGGCCGCCTGTATACTGGTTATTGAAAGTAAGCTTTGACGGATCAAACTGCCGCTGTACCAGGCCTCCCATGAAACCTACGGAAAGGAACATGTTCTTATCCTGGCTGAGCGATTTATGATAGTTGATAGCCGGTAATACCTGCACCGACTGAAGCTTGGCAGTACCAGCCCTGTCATATGTAAATTGAATACCTGTTGTCACAAAATCTTCGCTCCTTCCCACAGGGAACTTAAGTTCCGCACTCACCGTTCCTGTCTGGTAAGGAATGGTAACACTGTTCCACTGGTTCCTGTACACTGCCTGTACACGGTAATCTCCGTTAAAAATACCTATCAGTGCAGGGTTACGCAGAATAGGAGTTTCATAGAACTGCGACAGGTGAATATCCTGGGCGTTCAGGTTAAATGCGCTGCATACGCAAAGTGCCAATAACAAATTTCTACAATTCATTCTCATGCTGGCAGTTTTAAATAGTATATGGTCATTTTTTATGTGGTATATGGCTTAATGTTGTTAAGGTGTGACATTACCTTAACAACATTACATTTCCTTTAATAGTGAATGCTTCGTTGGTATCGCAGATCAGTTCAATTATGTAGATAAATACATCCGGGTTGACCAGCTGACCGTTCTGTTTACCATCCCAGCCATACAGCGGATCTTCTATTCCAAAGTTGGTCCTTTCAAATACCTGTTGGCCCCAGCGGTTAAATATCCTGAATGATTTAACTGATTTAACACCCTTGCCCCTGATGTAGAAGATATCATTCTGTCCGTCGCCATTCGGTGTAAATGTATTCGGCAGGAACGTTGAACCGGATTCACATATCATCGTGATGGTGATATCATCCATGTTCTTACAGCCAAAGTCATTACTTACAGTAACATGATAAGTGATAGATTGTTTTGGAGATGCCGTTGGCCTCAAACAATCTATACAGCTCAGTCCTGTTGCGGGCGACCATTCAATATCAGTAATATCGCTGCTGCCGGTGGCCGGAAGTACAATGCTGGTGCCTACACCCAGCTGCATGTCTTCACCTGCATTGATCTGAGGCAGCGCATGAACGGTTACAGTAGCGGTCTTCGTATCGGTAAAGCAGGCGTCACTGCCGCTACCTGTTACGGTATAAGTAGTAGTAGAATCCGGGAACGCCAGAGGATTGGCAGTAGTAGCGCTGCTCAGACCTGTAGCGGGCGACCACTGGTAGTTAACAGCTCCACTGGCATGCAGCTGTATCGACTGGCCGGCGCACACTTCAGCATCACTTACCTGTACAGTGAATGGTTGCGATACCCGCACTATCACATCAGCCTGAGAAGCACAACCTGCACTGTTTGTTGCCGTTACATGGTAAGTAGTATCTACTGTAGGATTCACTACCGGGCTGATACTGTTAGGGTCAGAAATGTTATAGTTGGTCCACGCTACCTGTACGCCGGCGTCTGTATTGGCCTGCAACTGCAGGGAATTGCCAAGACAGATACCTGAACTGTCAGGAGACGGATCAAGTGTCGGATAAGCCACTGCATCTGCATATTTCAGGTCCGTACTCTTACAGTTACCGCTTGCAGAAGTAATGGTGAGCTGTACAGGATAGCTGCTTGCCTGGCTGAAAGTAACAGGAGGCGGCGTTACAGTATTGTACAGCTGGTTGTTGACAGACCATAACCATTGCGTACCCGGCAGGTTCCTGTTATCACGGCCCTGTAACTGTATGGTTGAACCCGTACAGAAAGGATTGATAGCTACTATCTCTGCTGCCGGCGTGGCTTCTATTTCAATGTTCAGGGTAGTATCATGGTTACAGCCATAGTCTGTGGTAGATCTCAGCGTTACAGTGTAAGTACCTGGGGTGTTGTACACAAAGTTGGCACTGGCGCCGCTACCTACATCATCTGTACGGCCGGTTATGCCAAAGTCCCAGGTATAAGTCGGTACATTACCCAGATCATTGGAAACACCGGTGGATGTAGCAGCAAAATAAACAGTACCACCATCGCAGGCCTGTGTCAGATCGGCAGTGAACTGACCTTTTATCTTATCTGCTACCACAGTAGGTGTACCTGCAGCAGCTACACGGCAACCACGGGAATCTTCCAGCAGTACTACCGGATAGTAGGCGCCTTCACGCTGATAGGTGTAAGAAGGAGAATTAGGAGTGGTAGTGGTAACAGAGTAACCATCCCCAAAGTCCCAGATATATTTTACAACAGCATTCAGAGAGGTAGCGCTCATACTGGTTGTCAACGGCCAGCAGCCTGTTTGCGGCGTTACAGTGAAAGAACCGTCCGGACCGGCTATGAACAGGTTTTGCGGACCTGCAGGAGCACTTGGACAACCACCTTCTGAGAATACGGTCAGCGTAACAGGGAAAGTACCAGGCCTGATATAGTTATGCAGCGGATTGTCTTCTGAAGATGTGCTTCCGTCACCGAAATCCCACGCGGAACTTACAAAGTCTGTAGAGCTGTTGGTGAACTGTACTTTTATCGGCGGACAGATATCTGCTGCAATAGGCGGATAACTGAAGTTGGCCACCGGGTTAGGTACCCTTATAAAGTTTGTGATCTCTGCGTGTGAAGTACAACCGGTGCTTCCGGTAATATCCAGCGTTACAGTGTAGTTGCCGGCAGTAGTATAAGTATGTGCCGGAGACTGGTCTGTACTTGTGCCGCCATCGCCAAACGTCCAGGCATAGGTAAGAGGTTCAGTCACAGAAGTGTTATTGAACTGGAACGGCTGGTTCAGACAGGCAATGTTGCCGTTAGCGCCAAAGCTGGCTACTATATTGGCAATATGCACCACGTCTGTAAAGCTGTTTTCACAGCCCGTATTATCCCTTACGGTGAGTTTTACAGGGAAGTCATTGAAAGTGGTATAAGTATGGGTGATGCTGGCCGGAAGTGAACCATTGTACACTACCGGGGCGCTGCCATCACCAAAATCCCATGTCCAGGAAACTATAGTGTTGCCCGCACGTGTAGTGGAATTGTCTGTGAAGGTGATCTGCTCATCTTTACACTGACGTGCAGCAATGGTAAAGTTAGCGTCAGAACCGTTCACAGTTATTGTCAGCGGATCAGAAACATGCTGGCAACCATACATATCCGTTGTTGTTGCAATAGCATTGTAGATACCTGCTGTTGTATAAGTGTAAGAGGCAGAAGAGCCGGTAGCTGTATTGCCATCGCCAAATGCCCATACAAAAGACGGGTACTCTGTTGCGCTCAGCGGGTCAGAAGTAAAGGCAACAGGATTATCGCGGCATATGGTGGCTGGTGTAGCATAGATAACCGGTTTGGTATCCAGCACTCTTACTATCTGAGTAGTGGTAGAGGTACAGCTGCCATTATCTACAGTGAGCGTGACAGTATAAGTGCCTCCGGCAGTATAAGTATGTGTGGGTGATTGTTGGTTGGAGGTGACACCATCCCCGAAATTCCAATTCCACATCTGTGTAGGACTGGCCCCGAAATCAGAGTTATCTGTGAATACACGCCTGTACAAATTGGCACAATCTACAGTGCCTATTGTAAACCGGGCCTGTGGAGGGAAGGTCTCAACATAATCTGACTTGGTCAGGGTGGTGGTACATCCGTTATTGTTGATGGTCAGCGTTACATCCTGCTGACCAACTGAACCAAATGTTACTGTAGGGTTCTGCGTGGTAGCGGTAGTGGTAACGCCGGTTGGTCCGCGGAAGCTCCAGAGCCAGGTCATACCCGCCACCTGGGGAGTGGAAAGGTCTGTAAAGTTGAACGGAGTAGACTGGCATCCTGTTGTCTTGTCAACCGTGAAGTCCACACTGACCGGGGTTCCCACCCTTACAGTTTGCTGGAAAGTACGTGTACAACCTGTCCGTGTAGTAACGGTCAGGCGTACAATGAATGTTCCTGCCCTGGTAAAAGTATAAGTAGGTACCTGCTGTGTGGAGGTGCCGCCATCGCCGAAGTCCCATGCAAAAGATACGAACGGGTCGGCAGATACGCCGGAAGGCCGGTAAGTAGCAGTCATAGGCACACAACCTGCAAGCGGACCGGTAAACGCCAGTGTAGGCATTTTCACCAGGTAAACCACGGTATGTGTATCAACACAACCCTGGGCGTTGGTAGCTGTCAGGAATATATTGTAGGCACGTTCTGCAGTATACCTGTGAGTAGGATTTTGTCCGGTAGAAGTTCCGCCATCGCCAAAGTTCCATGCCCAGGACGTAGCGCCGCTGCCTGTATAAGTAACGGTGGCGTCTGTCGGGATCCGGCAGGCCGGAATGGGCTGAACGGTGAAAGTGGCAGTTGGCTTATCATTGATATGAAAGGTGCGGGTAACGGTAGCCTCACAACCATCCTGTGTAATAGACCTGAGCGTTACAGAGTAATCGCCCGCAGCCGGGAAGGATTTTACCGCATCTACCGTATTCTGTACCGTGCCATCAGAGAATGTCCAGGTGGCAGATACAGGAGCTGGCTGTGTAGTGTTCTGAAAGGTCAGGTTAGCGCCCGCACACGCACTCTGCTGTATAGTGAAGTCTGCCTGAAGAGTAGACGCGATTACTATATAATTGTTTTGTGTTACAGTATGAGTACACCCGTCTGCAGTGGTGGCTGTAAGCCGTACCGGAAAACTACCCATACTGGTATAGGTATGGGATGGATGCATATCTGAACTGGTAGTACCGTCTCCGAAATCCCACTGGTAGTTTACGGCAGTGGTAACAGAAGTGTTCAGGGTTGTGGTATTGGTAAAGTTCACTGTAAGCGGGGCCTTACATCCCCCCTGCACATTGCTGGTAAAGGAAGCTACCGGGGTAGCATTCACCCTGATGTTCTGTCCGCCGCTGCCTATACAACCAAAGCTGTTGGTTACTATGGAAGTAGCAGTGATGTTGCCTCCTGCTGTGTATGTATGGGAAGCCGTGGCGCCAGTGCTGCCGTTACCATCGCCAAAATCCCAGTTAATGCTGGTAATAGTACCATCTCCGGCAGATGACTGGTCCTGGAAGTTTACCACCAGGGGAGTACAACCCGTAATAGGGGTGGTCGAGAACCTTACATCCGGTTTGTTATATACGCGGACAGTATGTGTTACAGAACGGGACGTTCCACTGGGATAAGTAACTGTCAGTGTAACGTTAAATGTGCCCGGCCGGTTGAAAGAACGGGTGGCATTCCATAGGGTGGAATTGGCCCCGCCATCTCCGAAGTCCCATACGGCAGATCCGCCGGTGGTAGACTGGTTGGTGAACTGTACATAGGCTGTGCCGCAACCACTCCAGTTATCTGCAGTAAAGTCAACGGTTTGCGCCTGCGCGTTTGCTCCGCACAGAATAATGATCATCAGAATCCCTGGTAGAGTATACCAGTACTTAGGAAATTGGCGTAGATATCGGTGTTCCATTTTCGGATATGGCTAGGCCTGTTTTATCGGTCTAGCATAGGTTTGAGAAATATAGAATGAATAATCAAAAAGTATTTTTAATATTTGGCGTCTCGTTTACTTAACGTATTATGTTTAACAACAGTTTAGAGGTTATAGCAAAATCACACAAAAAATATTTCCAGAATGCCAATATGAAAGTACAAAAATTTAAATTATATAAGATTTTTTTCCTATTTTTTATACTGACAGGTAGCCCGTTAGCGGGATTTTCCCAGCAAATAGATGCTACTAGTTTCAGGAATGCCATTGCACAGGATAGTATACAGGTTTTCGATGTGCGTACAGCGGCTGAGTTCAATACAGGCCACCTGGACAAAGCATTACAGGCCGACTTTACCAATAAGGCCCAATTCCAGGAAAGAGTAAAATACCTGGACGCACAACGGCCGGTCTATATTTACTGCCTCAGTGGCGGACGTAGTACTGCTGCCGCCCGCTGGATGAGAGAAAACGGTTTTAAGGAAGTAGTGGAAATGAAAGGAGGGATCAATGCCTGGAAACAGGCGGGACTTCCGCTGGCCGGAGCTGTCAGCCTGCCGCAAATGAGTGTGGATACGTTCAGTCTGGCTATCAGGAAAGGACAGGTACTGGTAGATGTAGGCGCCGCCTGGTGCCCTCCCTGCCGTAAAATGGAACCCGTATTACAGGCATACCTTGATACTCATAAAGATGTAAAATTGCTGAAGGTTGATGGCGGAAGGGACCAGCAGGTCATGCAGTCCATAAAAGCCACTTCCCTGCCAACCTTCATACTCTATGAAGACGGAAGGGAAGTGTGGAGGAAAGAAGGAGTATCTGAAACCTTATAGACCATAGATCTCCCCGAACTTCTGCGTGGCATAGTCCAGGAAGTATTTGAAATCCAGTGGTTTACCGGTTATTTTTTCACACAGTTCATTTGACGTGTAGTAGCGCCCGTGGCGGTGTACCTGGTTGCGCAGCCATTCCAGGAGGGTGCGGTATTCTCCTTTGGCTATCTGTTCTGAGAGCCCCGGTACCTGCTGCTGTGCAGTGGTAAAGAACTGCGCAGCATAGAAACTGCCCAGGGAGTAGGTGGGGAAATAGCCAAAGCTGCCGTGCGACCAATGAATATCCTGCAGCACGCCCTGGGTATCAGAAGGTACCTGCACATGCAGGTATTCCCTGTAGTATTGATTCCATACCTCTCTCAGGTCTTTGGTACTATAAACGCCTTCCAGTAACCCTTTCTCTATCTCATACCGTATCATGACATGGAAGTGATAGGTCAGCTCATCGGCTTCTGTACGGATCAGGGACGGCTGTACCTGGTTAATGGCCTTATAGAAGTCATTCAGGCTCACTATTTTAAGATTGTCAGGAAACAGTTCCTGTAACCGGGGATAGTGATGCTGCCAGAAGGAAAGGCTGCGGCCTACATTGTTTTCCCAAAGGCGGGACTGTGACTCATGTATACCAAGGCTGGCGGCTTCTCCGGAAGGAAGGCCGTAGGCTTCTGCAGGCAGCCCCTGCTCATACAGCGCATGCCCGCCCTCATGTATACAGCTCCAGGTCATGTTGCCGAAGTCATTTTCGTCTATACGGGTAGTAACACGTACGTCCTGCGGACTGAAGCTCGTGGTGAAAGGATGTTCGGAAATATCCTGTCTGCCCGCGCCCATATCATATCCCATTGCTTTCAGCAGGTCAATGCCGAAAGCCCATTGTTTATCACGGTTATAGTGAAGGTGGAGGAAGTCTTTCCTGACCTGCGTTCTCTGTTCAATGCTGCGCAGCAGGGGTGTGAGGGCGTTTTTTACATCACTGAAGATAGTGTCCAGCATGGTAGTGGTGGCGCCTTTTTCATACTCGTTCAGCAATGCGTTGTAGGGATGCCCGGTATATCCCAGCAGGTCTGCCTCCTGTTTCTTCAGGTCTACCATCCTGGACAGGACCGGTTCAAAAACAGCATAATTGCCTTCCTTGCGGGCGTTGATCCAGGCATGGTAGCATTCATTGGTGGTTTTGGACAGTTCTGCCACAAAGAGGGCAGGGTATTTTTTATTTTTCTGGTAATCTTCAAGAGATAATGCAACGTTCTTTGCCGCTATCGGGTCAAGGTCTGTACGGCTGTTCAGGTCTTCCAGCAGATCGCCCAGCGCCGGGGCTATGAAAAGCTCATGTGCAATGGTGCTGAGAGTGGTGATCTGCTGCCCCCGGAAAGCAGCGCCTTTGTCAGGAAGGTAGGTTTCCTGATCCCAGCCCAGTACGGCTATCGCGTTACGTACATCGGCTATCTGCTGCATTTTGGAGGTATACTCGCGGTAAGCGTCTTTGGTGGGTAGTGTCTGGGCCATGCTGATGATTTTGTGCAAATATAGGTCTCCTCCCAGGATACTTTACAGATGCTACCTCTTTCAGGTATGTTTGAAGCATATTTCAAGCATGTCTAAAGCATGTTTAGTGTATGTATTGCGGTAGCACTTTTGCCCCACGTGGCTCCATCAGAATTTGTTTGATTTAAAATTTCGGCAGAACTTACCGTCCTTATGAAGATCAGGGAAATCATCAATACTATAGCTGCCTTCGCGCCGCTGCAATACCAGGAAAGCTATGACAATGCCGGGTTGATATTCGGGAACGCTGACTGGGAAGCCACCGGCGTATTACTGACGCTGGATGCCACAGAAGCGGTGATAGAAGAGGCTATTGCCCGGAACTGCAACCTGGTGGTGGCCCATCATCCCATTGTATTTGGCGGGCTCAAAAAGATCAATGGCAGCAATTACGTGGAGCGGGTAGCCATAAAAGCTATCAAGCACGATATTGCCGTTTATGCCGCCCACACCAACCTGGATAATGTAAGGAACGGCGTGAGTGACATGATGGCAAAACGCCTGGACCTGGTAAATTGCCGGGTGCTGGACCCTAAAAAGGACCTGCTCAGGAAGCTGTATACCTTTGTACCCCGGGCAGATGCAGAAAAATTGCGGACCGCTTTATTTGCAGCCGGCGCCGGACATATTGGCGGTTACAGTGAATGCAGTTTTAACGGAGAGGGAACAGGTACCTTTAGGGCCGGAGACAGCGCCAATCCTTACGTAGGGCAGATCGGACAGCGCCATACCGAGGAAGAAACAAAGCTGGAAGTGATCTTCCCTGCAAACCTGGAACAAAATGTGCTGAAGGCATTACTGGAAAACCACCCTTATGAAGAGGTGGCGCATGATATTGTGAAGCTGGAGAATACTTATCAGCAGGTAGGTTCAGGCCTGGTAGGCCAGCTGAAAGAGCCAATGGAAGAGGAAGCCTTCCTCCGCCTGGTAAAAGAACAGTTCAGAACAGGATGTGTGAGGTATACGCCGTTAAGAGGAAAGCCGGTAAAGACGGTAGCCTTGTGCGGAGGGGCCGGCAGCTTCCTGCTGAAGAAGGCCAGGGCGGCAGGGGCAGATGCGTACATTTCTGCCGACTTTAAGTATCATGAATTTTTTGATGCTGAAAATCAATTAATTATAGCAGATGTGGGACATTTCGAGAGTGAACAGTTTACGGTTGAATTATTTTATCATATATTGACCGAAAAATTTCCTAATTTTGCGCCTCTTAAATCTACAATTCATACAAATCCGGTAAATTACTTATAAAAACATACATGGCTACTGTAAAAGAATACTCCGTAGAAGAAAAATTGGCGTCTGTGCTTAGGCTACAGAAGATGGACTCCAGGCTGGATGAGATCCAGGTGTTGAAGGGGGAGTTGCCGATGGAAGTAAAGGACCTGGAAGATGAGATTGAGGGATTGAACACCCGTCTGTCTCATATTGAGGATGAAATTCGCGGCATCCAGGACTTTATTGCCAATAAGAAAGCGGCAATTAAAGAGTCAGAGGCCCTGATGAAGAAGTACGAGAAGCAACAGGATAACGTTAAGAATAGTCGTGAGTTTGAGGCAATCACCAAAGAACTTGAAATGCAGTCCCTGGAAATCAAACTGGCGGAAAAGCATATCAAGGATGCCAACGATGAGGTAAAAGATAAAAGCCGCATCCTGGAATCAGCCAAAAAGACCATTTCAGACAAAGAATCCAACCTGAAACATAAGAAAGGTGAGCTGGAAAAGATCATCGCTGAGACTGAGAAAGAAGAAAAAGCTTTCCGCAAGCAGAGCGATGAAGCCCGTACCAAGGTAGAAGCCCGCCTGCTGGCAGCTTACGAAAAGATCCGTAAGAACTACCGTAACGGTCTGGCCGTAGTAACCGTTTCCCGCGATTCCTGCGGTGGTTGCTTCAACGCCATTCCTCCTCAGCGTCAGGCAGAGATCCGTCAGCGTAAAAAGATCATCGTTTGCGAACACTGCGGACGTATCCTGGTGGATAATGATCTCGAAGCTACTGTTACCATCTGATAGAGCTATTTAATTTATTTACTATATGTAGAGAGTCCCGGCTTTTCTGGCCGGGACTTTTATGTTCATAAGGCAGGGCTTGAAAGTTTGGTTTGGAATTTGGTTGTTAGGCCCGGAGTTAATCAATAAGCTATATTTTATTTCCATGCGCATATTATTCCTGCTGGGTATCCTTTTAAGTGTAAATGTTGGGGTTGCAGCCCGGCAGAAAGTATATGATTTTAACCCAAAATGCCGTCAGGCCTATGAAGCCATTATGGCGCTCCGGCTGGACCAGGGAGTTGCCCTGCTGGAAGAGGAAAAAAAGCAGCATCCGGACAACCTGATGCCCTACTTCCTGGAGAACTATGCAGACTTTTTCACCCTTTTCTTTAACGAAGATCCCGCCCTGTACGCACAGAAAAAATGGCAGAGGGCAGACCGCCTGGCCAGGATGGAACAGGGCCCTTCCAACTCACCGTATTATCTCTTTACCCAGGCCGCCATCCGTTTCCAGTGGGGCATGATAAGAGTGAAGTTCAGCGAACGCTGGGACGCTGTATGGGAAATACGCAAAGCTTACCAGCAGCTGAAAGATAACCAGAAGAAATTCCCCAACTTCCTTCCCAACAATATGCTGGCGGGCGCCATGCAAACCGTTTTCGGCACCATCCCGGAAGGATACCGCTGGATCTCCAACACACTCGGCATGAAAGGAGGCATCAGACAGGGCATGCAGCAGGTACAGCAGGTTATAGACAGCAATGATGAAACTGCCCGGATATTCAAATGGGAAGCCTGCTATTATTACTGCTACCTGAAACTTTTCATAGAAAATAAACCGGAAGATGTCTGGGGCTTCATCCAGAAGTACCAGATGGATACAAAGAATAACTATCTTTTTGCCCTGATGGTGGCCAATATTGCCATGAATAACCAGAAGGCCACACTGGGCATTAAAGTGCTGACAGAACGTAATGACAGCGCCCAGTATGAAGAGATCTATTACGTTTATTACCTGATGGGCAATCTTAAGTTATGCCGCCAGGACGAAGATGCCAATGTTTACCTGCAGAAATTTGTAGAACGCTTCAAAGGCAAATTCTACCTGAAAGAAGCGCTCCAGCGGTTAAGCTGGTATTACTATCTCCATAACAACATGGACATGGCTAATAAATACCGCAAAATGATCGAGACAAAGGGTAATACAGAAACGGATGCAGACAAGCAGGCGCTGAAAGACGCGAAGAGCGGCAGATGGCCGCATCCGCTGATGCTGAAAGCCCGTTTACTGAGTGATGGCGGATATTTTACAGAAGCGCTGAAACTGCTGCAAACAAAAAAAGCAGCTGATTTTGCGCTCATGGAAGAGAAACTGGAATATGCTTACCGCCTGGGCAGGATCTATGATGAAATGGGACAGGACGATAATGCCCTGACCATGTATGAAGTGACTGTGAGAACAGGCGCTAACAGACCTGAATATTTTGCCGCCAGGGCTTCCCTGCAAATGGGGTATATTTACGAGAAACGTAATGATAAAGAAAAGGCCCGGAAATGTTACCAGACATGCCTGGACATGAAAGGGCACGATTATAAGAACTCGCTTGACCAGCGCGCCAAAGCCGGTATACAAAGGCTGAACGGAGGCTGATCTTTCCGGTACGCAGATACATTACGTAACGCCCGTATTAATTTGCGGAATAATCTAATGTGATATATTCGTATTTCTAACACTCCTTATGCTACAGAAACTAATTATCAGGAACTACGCGATCATTGATCATCTTGAAGTAGATTTTTCCGGAAACCTGAATGTAATAACAGGGGAAACAGGTGCAGGTAAATCTATTATCCTGGGAGCATTGTCATTAATATTGGGAGAGCGGGCAGATCCCGCCGTGTTGTTCGATAAGCAGGCCAAATGCGTCATAGAAGGCTTCTTCAAAGTAAAGAGATCGCTGGTGGCAGCCTTTTTCCAGGAACATGAGCTGGACCTGGAAGACCAGGTGCTGATACGCCGGGAAATAAGCGCCGCAGGCAAATCACGCGCATTCATCAACGATACTCCTGTAAACCTTACCCAGCTGGGTGAGCTCAGTCATTTCCTGGTAGACCTGCACCAGCAGTTCGATACGCTTGAACTGGGCGAATCAGACTTTCAGCGCGAAGTGCTGGATGCTTTGGTGAACCAGCCCTCGCAGATACAACAGTACCAGCAGCAATACCAGCGTTATGTACAGGTACAGCGGCAGCTGAAACAGCTGCAGGACCAGCGTGACAGCGCCAATAAAGAACTGGACTATAATAAATTCCTGCTGGACGAGCTGAGTGAGGCTGCCTTTGCGCCTAACGAGATAGAAGAGCTGGATGAAGAGCTGAAAGTGCTCAGCCATGCAGAAGAGATCAGGAACACCCTGAGCCGTGTATACTTTCAGCTCAAAGAAGATGAGCAACCTATCCTGCAACAGCTGAAACAGATACAGTCTTCCGTTCAGGGACTGACAGCATTTCATAAAGATGCGCCGGCCATAGCAGAAAGATTACAGTCTGCCTATGTGGAACTGCAGGACATTACAGGAGATATAGGCCATATGAATGACCAGGTACAGTTTGACGGGGCCAGGATAGAGATCGTGAATGAACGGCTGTCCCTCGGGTATAAACTATTCAAGAAACACAGTGTGCAGACCACGGCAGAACTGCTGCAGATACAGGAAAAGCTGGCCGGTAGCATTGAAGGGGTATTGAACCTGGATGAGCAGCTGGCAGCGCTGGAAAAAGAGCAGGGAGAGCTGGAACAGGCCCTCCGTGCCCAGGCTGAGGTGATCACCGGGGCAAGGGTGAAAGAAGCAGCTCCTTTCGAGAAGTCTGTGAACAGCCTGCTGGCACAGGTAGGTATGCCTAATGCACAGCTGAAAGCTGCCATTACCCAGGGTGAGCTGAACGCTTACGGGCAGGATACAATAGAATTCCTTTTTGACGCCAATAAGAGCGGGCATTTTGCGCCGGTGGGCAAAGTAGCTTCCGGTGGTGAGCTGAGCAGGTTGATGTTGTGTATAAAATCACTGGTGGCGCAGTCCGTTGCACTGCCTACCCTCATCTTTGATGAGATAGATACCGGTATTTCCGGAGAAGCGGCCCGGCAGGTAGGCTTTATCATGGAAGGAATGGCGCGTGGCCACCAGATCATCTGTATCACGCACCAGCCACAGATAGCCGGTAAAGCCGATGCTCACTATTTTGTATTTAAAGATGCAAGCGAAGGTAAAGTAACCACTAACGTGAGACTGCTGAGCAGGGAAGAGCGTATCAACAAAATAGCCCAGATGATGAGCGGAGAGAAGCCTACTGCCGCTGCATTGGAAAACGCAAGGGAGTTAGTTAAATAAAGATTTTAAACTTTAAGCCGCACGCAGCTTTTCAATTAATCTTTTTTTTTCAACTATAACAGCTATTTTTGCCGAAATTAATTTGAACCCAATGGCTCATAACTTATTAAAAGGAAAGAAAGGTATCATATTTGGTGCATTGGACGAAAAGTCTATTGCCTGGAGCACTGCATTACGTTGTGTGGAAGAAGGGGCTGAAATAGTGCTTACCAATGCTCCTATTGCCTTACGTATGGGAGAGATCAATAAACTGGCTGAATTGTGCAAAGCTCCTGTAATACCTGCTGATGTGACCAATATGGATGATCTGAAGAACCTTTTCACTAAATCCATGGAGCATTTTGGCGGCAAAATAGATTTTGTTCTCCACTCTGTGGGTATGAGCATCAATATGCGCAAAGGCAAATCCTATACAGACCTGGATTACGATTTTTCCCACAAAACATTCGATATTTCAGCAATGTCCCTGCACCGTGTATTGCAGACCGCTTACCAGCTGGACGCGCTGAATGAATGGGCTTCTGTAGTAGCCCTCACATACATTGCCGCACAGCGTGTATTCCCTGATTATAGTGAAATGGCTGATGCCAAATCCATGCTGGAATCAATATCCCGCAGCTTCGGTTTCCATTATGGCCTGAAGAATAAAGTACGTGTAAACACTATCTCCCAGTCTCCAACCAAAACCACTGCTGGTGGCGGCGTAAAAGGCTTCGATGGCTTTATCTCGTACGCAGAGAAAATGAGCCCGCTGGGAAATGCTACAGCACAGCAATGCGCTGATTATTGCGTGGTAATGTTCTCTGACATGACCAGGATGGTAACCATGCAGAACCTCTTCCATGACGGCGGTTTCTCCTTCACAGGTGTTTCTGCAGCCGTGATAGAGCAGATGGAAAAATAACAACAGAGATAAGATAATGAACGCCGTAAAAAAGTCATTTTTTACGGCGTTTTCTTTTGTGGATAATAAAAAAGCCGTTACCCCTATGGGAACGGCTAATTCTTTGTTGGGATCAAGTCAGAGACGTAAATACCCCATAGCTATGAAGGAAATTGAAACCAATTCATTCTAAGCATAGGAATATACTTGAGGCAACAATAATGGAAAATAATCCGCTGGTTAATATTCGTCTTCGTTAAAGAAGAAGTCGTCTTGTGACGGATAATCAGACCAGATATCTTCTATGCCCTCATAGATCTCACCTTCGTCTTCCAGTTCCTGCAGGTTCTCTATCACTTCAATCGGTGCACCGGAACGGATAGCATAATCTATTAATTCGTCTTTCGTAGCTGGCCATGGAGCATCCTCCAGGTATGAAGCTAATTCTAAGGTCCAGTACATGTTATTGAAATTTTTACTTTCTGAATTTTCGCAAAAGTATTATTTAATTTGAAATAAACAACTATTACTATTTTAACGGTTAATTACTTTCTTTGGATATGCTAACCGCACGCAATCTTACCAAAAATTATTCCAACTTACATGTCCTGAAAGGAGTAAGTGTTTCCGTTTCAGCCGGGGAGATCGTTACTATTGTAGGATCTTCAGGGGCTGGAAAGAGTACCTTACTGCATCTGCTGGGTACCCTGGACACACCGACCTCAGGCGAAGTATGGCTGAACGATGTCAATCTGACGCTCCTGAAAGGAAATGCTTTGGCAGATTTCCGGAACAGGCACATGGGTTTCATTTTCCAGTTCCATCACCTGTTGCCTGAATTTTCTGCCCTGGAGAATGTATGTATTCCCGGGTTTATTGCGGGTGTAAAAAAGTCAGCCGTAAAAGAACGGGCAGCTTTCCTGCTGGAAACCCTCGGGCTGGGCAACCGTAAAGACCATAAACCTAATGAGCTGTCTGGCGGAGAGCAGCAGCGTGTGGCTGTGGCCAGAGCGCTGATCAATACGCCGGATATAGTGATGGCAGACGAGCCTACAGGCAACCTTGACTCTAAGAATGCCCGGGAGCTGCATCAGCTGTTCATTGAACTGAGGGATAAGTTCAGACAGACCTTTATCATCGTAACGCATAATGAAGAGCTGGCGCCGTTGAGCGACAGGCAGCTGGTTATGAAGGACGGAAGGATGGTAGGGCAGGAGATAGATGACCTGCCGCTGATAATAGGTAAATAACCTTATTTCCTCGGCTTCCACGCAATTTCCGGCACATTCAGCTGATGTCCTATCCAACGGGATAATACAAACAGGTAATCGCTCAACCGGTTCATGTACTGCAATACCAGCGGGTCTATGAACTGGTTCTGCTCCTGTAGCCCCACGCAGAGGCGCTCTGCCCTGCGGCATACACACCTTGCCACATGACAGGTAGATACGGCCACATGGCCTCCCGGAAGAATGAAAGCTTTCATTTCCGGAAGTATATCGTTCATTTTATCAATATTATTTTCAAGTAATGTCACATCCGCAGGAAGGAGATCGGGAATGTGCATTTTAGTATCCTTTTCCGGGTCACAGGCCAGAGATGCGCCTATGGTGAACAGGCGGTCCTGTATTTCCCGCAGCAGGGCAATGGTGGCCTTATCTTCCAGGTAATCGCTCACCAGGCCAATATAAGAGTTCAGTTCATCTACAGTGCCATAGGCGTCTATGCGAAGATCGCTCTTGGGTACTTTGGTACCGCCAATAAGGGCCGTCTTGCCTTTATCGCCTGTTTTGGTGTAGATCCTGAATGCCATTTATGAATTTGATTTTACATGTTCTGCTACCAGTTCTTCATTGAGCCTGTCTGATTCTATCAGGCCATCCCGCAGGCGCACCACACGGCGGGCATGCGCAGCAATATCTTCTTCATGGGTAACCAGTACAACGGTATTGCCGGAAGCATGGATACTGCCAAAGATCTCCATGATCTCTACAGAGGTTTTGGTATCCAGGTTACCGGTAGGCTCATCTGCCAGGATGAGGGACGGATCGTTTACCAGGGCGCGGGCAATGGCCACACGCTGACACTGACCGCCGGAAAGCTCGTTGGGCTTATGCTTGTAACGTTGCCCCAGGCCTACCTTTTCCAGCATGAACCGGGCTTTGTCTTCCCTCTCTTTTTTATTGATCCCTGCATAGATCAGGGGTACGGCCACATTCTCCAGCGCAGTAAGGCGGGGCATCAGGTTGAACTGCTGGAATACAAACCCTATCTCCTTGTTACGTACTCTTGCCAGTGCGTCATCTTCCATCTTGCTTACGTCATGACCACTCAGGATATACTTTCCATGAGTAGGGGTATCAAGACAACCCAGCATGTTCATAAGGGTGGATTTGCCGGAACCGGAAGGCCCCATCAGGGCTACATATTCATTCTTGAAGATATCAAGGTTAATACCTTTCAGTACAGGCAGCTCATTTTTACCAATGAAGTAGCTTTTGCGGATTTCTTCCAGATGGATGACAGAATGTGGGCGCATAGATCTATAGGATTACAAGATTTATTTCCTGATAACTTTAGGTACTTTGAAATACTGCTCGTTGGCATCAGGGGCATTCAGCAGGCCTTCTTCCCGGGAGATGGAAGGAATGACCCTGTCTTCTCTCAGTACATTGCTGTCTGCCGTCATGTGCAGTAAAGGTTTTACGTTTGTTGTGTCCAGCTCATTGAGTTTCTCCACGAAAGTGATCATTTTCTGGAGGTCTCCTTTGATTTCCGTTTTCTCCTGCTCGCTGAATTCAAGTCTTGCAAGGTCTGCCAGCTGTTGTACCAGCGTCTCATTCACTTCCATAAGTCAAATTAGATGAAAAGATAATGAATATTTGTCATGGTTTGGGGATAAAGTTACAAAACGCAATCGTCAATTTGCTTTTTTAGCTGACTTCAGGGGTGCCTGTCTATAGACTTTTTCTTATTTTGCACCCCATTATGGCTACTACAAAAGAGATAGTGGTGAGCGGCATCCGCTCCACCGGATACTTACACCTCGGAAATTATTTTGGCGCTATCCGCAACTATATCAGGATGCAGGAAGCATTTAACTGTTATTTTTTTGTGGCAGACTGGCATTCCCTTACCACGCATCCCGATCCTAAAGATCTGAGAGGCAATGTTTACAGGGTACTGGCAGAAAATATAGCCTCCGGACTGGACCCTGAAAAAGTAGCGTTGTACGTACAGAGTGACATCCCGGAAATAGCAGAATTATATCTTCTACTCAATATGCTGGCTTATAAGGGGGAACTGGAAAAAGTGCCCACCTTCAAGGATAAGGTACGTATGCAGCCTGAAAATGTGAATGCAGGCCTGCTTACTTACCCCGTGCTCATGAGTGCCGATATCCTGGTTCACCGTGCCGTAAAAGTACCGGTAGGAAAAGACCAGGAACAACACCTGGAAATGGCGCGCAACTATGCACAGCGTTTCAACGCCCGTTACGGAGACCTGTTCCCTGAACCGGTAGCTTTCAACTTCGGGGATAACCTGGTGAAAATACCAAGCCTGGACGGTAAAGGAAAAATGAGTAAGAGCGAGAACGAAATGGCCACCCTTTACCTGGCAGACAGTGATGACCGCATCAGGGAAAAACTGAAGAAGGCAAAAACAGACAGCGGGCCCGCAGAAGACGGCGCCCCCATGCCTGAAACAATAGAGAACCTGTTCCTGTTAATGCAGCAGGTGTCAGCACCCGATGTGATCAAACATTACCAGGATACCTACCAGGACAGAACTATCCGTTACGGAGATATGAAAAAGCAGCTGGGTGAGGACATGGTGAACTTTATTGCCCCCATACGTGAGAAGGCGCTTGCCCTGCAACAGGACCAGGCATACCTGAACCGCATTATGAAGGTTGGTGCAGAGAAAGCCCGTGAAAGTGCGGCACAGACTTTGCAACAAGCGAGAAAACTCATCGGAATTAACTACTACTGATATTTCCTTTGCTATACCCTGCCGGCAGCAAGTTTTTTATATTGATAGCCAAATAATTTGTAAATTATAGGTTGTCATTTATCGCTTGCTGCCGTTTAGGGAGAGCAGGAAATGATCGGTGACCCCCTGAAATATCATGGCAAAACAAAGCAAGATCAAACATATCGCAATCGCCGGAAACATCGGAGCTGGAAAAACCACACTTACTGAACTGCTTGCAAGGCATTATAAATGGATGCCTCAGTTTGAAGATGTAGAACATAATCCCTACCTGAACGATTTTTATGAAGATATGCCGCGATGGTCGTTCAACCTCCAGGTATACTTCCTGCACGGAAGGCTGAAACAACTGCTGGAAATCCACAACGGAAACAGCATTGTGATCCAGGACCGTACCATCTACGAGGATGCGCACATCTTTGCGCCTAACCTGTATGAAATGGGACTGATGACCAAACGGGACTTTGATAATTATTTCAATTTCTTTGAAACATTAAAGTCTATGGTGAAACCTCCGGACCTGCTCATATACCTGAAAGCATCAGTGCCTACACTGGTTGCACAGATACAGAAGAGAGGAAGGGAGTATGAAGAGAATATCAGGCTGGATTACCTGAAACGGTTAAATGAATATTACAATAACTGGATCGAGAAATATACAGAAGGTCCGTTACTGATCATCGATATCGATAAGAATAAGTTCCCGGAAAGTGAAGAAGATCTGGGAGAGATCATCTCAAAGATAGATTCACAGCTATACGGATTGTTCTAGCAAATAGCTTTTAACCGGCCGCAGGCCGGTTATCTGTCCCTCTCAAAAAGAACGCTTTTGCCTTCGGCAAAAGCGTTCTTTTTGAGTAATTTCTCTGCGTTATACATCAAAAATAATCAACCCCGAATCAAAAAATCTTCCTAATATTGCGACCTAGTCATGTGAAAATTTTCGTTTGTTAACCAGTTGACCTTTTCATTTCCAATGAAAAAATTACTCATCACCATTGTTTGCTCAATGTGTACAGTTGTTATTTGTGCACAACTAGCCTGGCTTTCCACAGGAAAACAACCATTACCCGGCGCATACAGCCGCAACTTCCATCAGCTGTTTTCAATTCTCCAGCAACAGGCGGGACTGGCATATATTCCGGCTGTTACAGCAGGAGTAGCATCAGAACAACGCTTCATGCTGAAAGCGCTCAGCACTCATACCGCAGCACTGGCAATACCCGCCATGAACGGTGGTTTCGGCCTTACGCTGCAACAGGCCGGTTACAGGGAATACCGGCAGCAATCAGTGGGCGCTGGATATGGCCGCAAACTTGGCAACAGGTTCAGCCTGGGTATGCAGATAGATTATCTGTCAGTAAAGATACCAGGCTATACAACTGCCGGCACCATTACTTTCGAGTCAGGCTGCCTCCTGCATATTACTTCACAGCTACATGCAGGCATACACCTTTTCAACCCCGTAGGCCGTAAACTGGAAAATGAAGTATTGCCGGTTATCTATACCGCCGGACTGGGGTATGAAGTATCTCCTGAATTTTTGCTGAGCATTGTATTGAAGCAGCACAGCAATGTACCTCCTTCTACAGCCGTAATGTGCGAATACAGGCCGGTAAAGCAGCTTTTACTCAGATCAGGTATCTCTTCAGATCCTCAGTTTACCAACATGGCAGCGGGGGTATTGCTGCGGCGTTTATACCTTTCTGTTACAGGATCTCATCATCCGCAGTTAGGCATCACACCTGAAATAACTATCACATGGCAGGTAAAGGAATAATACTTTCCCTGCTTATCTGCTGCCATATACACACCTTCGCCCAACTGCCCGCTGCTACGGAAGAACAGCTGGAAAACCGCGCTGCGCAAAGAGAAGAAGATACGGAAGATGATATGCAGGAACAACAGCGTGAAATAACCGTCAAACATAAGATATCCCTTAATGCGGCAGATGCAGGTATGCTACGTTCACTGGGTATCTTGTCTTCATTGCAGATCAGTAATTTTCTTTCATACCGGCAACAGATGGGAAAGCTGCTCAGTATCTATGAACTGCAGGCAGTACCGGGTTTTGATGAGGAAACTATCAGGAAGCTGCTGCCGCATGTGCAGACAGGCAATGATCTTACACCTCATTACAGCTGGTATGATTACCTGCACAAAGGAGCGCACACACTATTGCTGCGTTATGGCCGGCAGCCGGAAAAGAGTACGGAATATATGACGACAGACAGTACGCCTGCACATTACCTGGGAAGCCCGGACAGGTATATGCTGCGTTACCGCTACCAGCTGCCCGGTTACATCAGCTGGGGAGCAGTAGCGGAAAAAGATGCAGGAGAGAAAGGAATGGATTTTCTCAGCGCACATCTTTTTATCAGGAACTACAAATGCATAAAGGCATTTGCAATGGGCGATTTTACGGTGAATATGGGACAGGGACTGCTGAACTGGCAATCGCTTGCTTTTGGCAAAGGACCGGCTGTAATGCAGGTAAAACGTGAAGGAGAACTGTTACGTCCATATGCATCGTCAGGAGAGTTCCTTTTTTACAGGGGAACAGGCATCACACTACAGAAGGGAAACTGGCAGGGTACTGCTTTTATTTCATGGCGGCAGCTGGACGGCAATATTACCAACAGCAGCGGGTATCACCGCTCTGCTGCTGAAATAGAGAAACGTCATAGCTTAACACAATTAACTACCGGAGGTAATATCACCTATGAAAAACCACTCTGGCATATTTCCTTTAACATGATCAGGCAGCAGTATTCCACACCGGTAGGCGGCAGGGCGGCTCCCTATAATATGTTTGCGTTTGCCGGAAAGCAGCTGGCTGCTGTCAGCATGGATTATTCATTCACCTGGAGAAACCTGCATTGCTTTGGTGAGAGTGCGGTAAGTGATAACGGGCAGCCCGGCCTGTTGCACGGCATACTGGCAGGTGTATGCAGGAATGCAGACCTGGTGATATTGTACCGTTATTACAGCAGGGGTTATCAGTCTGTATATGCTGATGCCTGGGGAGAATATTACAAACCTGCAAATGAAAGCGGCCTATATACCGGCGTCAGTATAAAACTGAGCAGACAACTGAAACTGGATGCCTATAGTGATGTGTTCCGTTTCCCATGGGTACAGTACAGGCTTCCATCGCCCGGAGGAGGAAGAGAGGTACTGGCCGCATTGACGTATACACCGGATAAGCAGACGGAAGTTTTTATCAGGTACATATCTTCTCAGAAACAACAACAGGCAGCCGGAGAACAATACTTTATAAAACCCGGCATAACTGTAAAGAAGCAAAGCTGGCGCTGCCAGGTAAAGCTGCAGGCCACTAAGAGCATCGCGTTAAAGAGCAGGGTAGAGGTAACTCCACAGGGCTCTGTGCTGTTCCAGGAAGTCCTGTATACCCCGGTTAAACCGGCTGTACAATGTCATATCAGGTACACAGGGTACGTGACGGGGGGAACAGAGAACGGGCTGTATACTATTACCAGGGGAGTATTGTATGAATATGCCGTATCCCGTTTATCAGGGTCCGGACGGCAGTACCAGGCAGCTATGAGGTGGAAGGTCAGGCATGGTCTAACTGTTTGGATCAGGTATCAGCTGACTGAAAATGAGGATGTAAGTAAAAAAAGTTTAGTCATATGCCAGCTACAGTACTTATTCCAGGGAAGTTATAGAGAGTTACGTATGTTAAATTTTAGATAGTATAGCGCTGGGAGATATGGCTTATACATATGATGTTTTTTTGTTCTCTTAAAAAAAGGTTAAATTTTTCTTGTTCGTGAACAAAAAAAAACTCTAAATTGTGCTTCTCAACCAAAATCTAAATCGTAATAATATCAAAATCTAAATCGTAGTATGAGAGAGGCCAGCATCTCTTTATCCTGTTCTGCTAATATGTCAACCTGTTTGCTGCGGTATTGTAGTTTACGCAATAATGCAGGAGGGGAGATTTGTTCTGGGCCACTGTCGCAAAAATCGCAAATGACCATCCAGGTTCTTGCCGCCTTCTCCCGGGATGGTTTTTTCAACAACAATGTTTTACAAGTAAATAAATTGGTTTAATGCTATGAAACTGGGGTCTTAGCAATACAGGCCGGTGGCTTGCTATTGTAAGACTGGGACCGTTCAAAATCTAAATCGTCAACTAAAATCTAAATCGTTTATGAAGAGAGTATCGCTCTTTTTCACCATGCTTATGGTGAGCGTAACCTTGACGTATGCCCAACAACGTCAGATTACAGGAAAGGTTACGGGTGCCGATGGAGCGCCAATTCCTTTTGCCACCGTACAGATTAAGGGTACAAACACAGGGACTACCACAGATCAGGAAGGAAGTTTTAAATTAGTCGTTAACGGAAGTAATCCCGTACTGATAATAAGAAGCGTGGGTTTTGCAACACAGGATGTTACTGTAGGCGCTTCTGCTGCATTGAGCATTAAACTGAAAGATGAAGATAAAAACCTGCAGGAAGTAGTTGTAACTGCATTAGGTATCACCAGGAAGAAAAATGAGCTGGCATATTCAGCACAGACCGTTCAGGCAGAAGAGCTGAACAGAACACGTGATCCGAACGTAGTGAACTCCCTGTCCGGTAAAGTAGCAGGTCTGGAAGTAAGAAGGAACAGTACTATGGGTGGTTCTACCAACATCGTGCTGCGTGGTAACAAATCCTTCCAGAACTCAAACCAGGCGCTGTTTGTAGTAGATGGAGTTCCTATCGATAACTCTACTACCAACACGCAGGATCAGAGCACCGGCCGCGGTGGTTTTGACTATGGTAACGCTGCTTCCGATATCAACCCTGACGATATCCAGTCAGTGAACGTACTGAAAGGCGCTGCTGCAGCTGCATTGTACGGTTCACGCGCTGCAAACGGTGTGATCATGATCACTACCAAAAAGGGCAGAAGAGGCCTTGGTGTTACTATCAACTCAGGTCTCACTGTAGGTAAAATGGACAAGAGCACTTTCCCTAGATACCAAAACCAGTATGGCGCCGGTTATTATGACCAGGATGACTATACTTATGAATCTCCGGACGGACATTTCCTTTACAGGGATATTAACGGAGACGGTACAAACGATCTCGTTGTACCAATGTCTGAAGATGCTTCTTTCGGCGCCAAGTTTGATCCAAACCTGATGGTATATACTTATCAGTCTTTTGATCCTACTTCTCCTCTCTATAAAAAAGCAAGTCCCTGGGTAGCCGCTAAGAACGGACCTGCTTACTTCTTCAAGAACACATTAACTACCAATAACAGCGTAACCATAGACGGTGGAAATGACCAGGGTAATTTTAAACTGGGATATACCAAGACCGTAGAACAGGGTATGTTGCCAAACAGCCGCCTGGTAAAGGACATGCTGAACTTTGGCGCATCCTACAACATGACCAGCAAACTGACAGCCAGCGCTGCTGTGAATATGTCTAAAATTGATGGTAAAGGCCGTTATGGTACCGGTTATGACGAGTATAACCCTAACCAGGGCTTCCGCCAGTGGTGGGAGATGAACGTAGATCTGAAAGATCAGAAAGATGATTACTTCAGGACCAAACAGAATAAAACCTGGAACCTGAGGGACCCTGACAATCCGGTTCCCATCTACACTGACAACATGTATTTCATGCGATACGAAAACTACGAGAAAGATAGCCGTATCCGCTATTTCGGCAACGTAGCGCTGAATTATAAAGCAACCAGCTGGTTAAGTGTTCTGGGTAGGATCAGTATGGATACCTACACCCAGATGCAGGAAGAAAGGAACGCTATAGGTAGTAAGAACACTGCGTCTTATTCCCGTTATGACGGAACTTTCAGCGAGTATAACTATGACCTGATGCTGAATATTGACAAACAGCTTAACAGGGATTTCAAATTAACCGGCCTGGTAGGTGGCAACGTAAGACGTACCAATGTACAGTATGTACGTGCTCAGACAAATGGTGGCCTGGTGGTTCCAAAACTGTATTCTCTCTCTAACTCCGTAAACCCGATCGAGGCGCCTGTCGAAGCTGACAGTACCCTGCAGGTGAACGGTATATTTGCAAGCGCTGGCCTGGGATATAAGAACATGTTATTCCTGGATGTTACCGGCCGTCGTGATGAATCTTCCACATTGCCAAAAGGTAATAACTCTTACTACTATCCATCCGTATCACTCGGTTTCGTATTCTCTGAAGTAGTAAAAGCTCCGTGGCTGTCTTACGGTAAAGTACGTGTGAACTACGCTGAAGTGGGTAACAGTGCTCCTGCACAGGCACTCAATGATGCTTACATTAAACCAACAGGTTTTGGCAGCGTTCCTATCTTCACTGTACCTTCTACCAAAGCAAATGCTGACCTGAAACCGGAACGTACAAAGAGCTTCGAGACCGGTGCTGAACTGTCCTTCCTGGATAACCGTGTTGGCATAGACGTGACATACTACAGTTCAAAAAGTATTGATCAGATCCTCAGGCTGCCTGTTTCAAGAGCTACCGGTTATGATCAGGTATATATCAATGCTGGTACTATCAGCAACAAAGGTGTAGAAGTAAGCCTGAACTTAACTCCGGTTAAAATAAAAGACTTCTCCTGGGTAATTGGCGCTAACTGGTCCAGGAACAGAAGCAAGGTGATTGACCTGCCTGCCAGCGTAGACTTCATTCAGCTTAGCACAACATCATTACAGGGCGGTATCACTGTCGGTCACGCAAGGAATCAGGCTTATGGCGTGATCCGTGGCAGCGACTTCGTATATGATGCGGCTACCGGTAAAAAAGTAGTACAGGATGAAACCGGCGACAGCCCTGGTTATTATGCAAAAAGCGCTACTTCCAATGAAGTGATCGGTAACTATACTCCTGACTGGATTGGAGGTATCACCAATACATTCCGTTACAAAGATCTGACCCTCGGTTTCCTGATCGATATCAAGAAAGGTGGCGACGTATTCTCTCTTGACCAATACTATGGCCAGTCTACCGGTATCTATGCAGAAAGCGTAAGACTGAATGACCAGGGTAAATCTATCAGGGATGCAGTTGAAGATGGTGGTGGTATCATTTTCGATGGCGTAACTCCTGATGGTAAAACCAATACGCAGCGTGTACGCGTAAGCGGTACCCGTGGTCTTGGTGTGAACGGTTATCCTGCAAAACAGTTCGTATATGATGCAGGTTATGTTAAACTGCGTGAAGTGTCTCTGACATATTCTCTGCCTGTAAGCCTGATGAGCCGTATCAAGGCGTTCAAAGGCATCGATATCAGCCTGCTGGGACGTAACCTCTGGATCATTCACAAGAACCTGCCTTATGCAGATCCTGAAGAGAACCTGTCTGCTGGTAACATCCAGGGTTATCAGAGTGGTGTGTATCCTACCTACCGCAACTTTGGTTTCAATGTTAGGTTCAGATTTTAATCACCAGTTAAGAAAGAAAATTACATGAAAAAGATATTTGCTTATATATCAGTGCTAATGCTGGCAGCATCCTGCTCCGATTTGTCCAGCCTGAATGACGATCCGAAGAAGGCGACCGATGTGCCCGGAGATATGCTGTTCACTTCTGCCCAGAAGAACTTATACGATAACATGACGTCTAACAGCGTTAACCTGAACGTTTTCAGATTGCTGGCACAGCAGCAGGCGCAGGTAACGTATATTGACGAGAGCCGTTATGATCTTGCAACCCGTAATATTCCCCAGGCATTCTGGCATGCTCTGTACCGGGATGTGCTGGAAGATCTGTACGCTGCAAAGAACCTGATCAAAGGTGACTCTGCGCTTTCAGATATAGATCAGACCATAAAAGACAACAAACTTGCTATCATCGATATCAATGAGGTATATACTTACTTTGTCCTGGTAACTGCATTTGGCAACCTGCCTTATACTGAGACTATGAACGTTAATATACCGAACCCGACGTTTGACGACCAGAAAACAGTTTACCTCAATTTGCTGGATCGTCTGAAAACAGACGTAGCCGCACTGGACGCCAGTCAGGGCAGCTTCGGTTCACAGGACCTGGTTTATAAAGGAGATATCGGTAAGTGGGTTAAATTCGCAAATTCCCTCCGCCTGAAAATGGCCCTGGTAATAGCAGATAATGATGATACTAAAGCCCAGGCTGCCGCTGTTGTAAGTGAAGTAGCTTCCAACGTGTTTACTTCCAACGCAGATAACGCAGTGCTGAAATATCTCACTTCTCAGCCTAACACCAACCCTATCTGGGTTGACCTGGTGAACAGCAAACGTACCGACTATGTGATTGCCAGCACCCTGGTAGATCTTATGAATACACGTAATGATCCCAGAAGGCCTTTCTATTTCACTGCAGTTGCTTCAGGTAACTATGTAGGGGGTACTTATGGTTCCGGTAATGTATATTCTTCCTACTCTCATGTAAGCGCCAAAGTGACCGCTCCTGATTTCGAAGCATTGCTGCTGGATTACTCAGAAGTAGAGTTTGCACTGGCCGAAGCTGCTGAGCGCGGTTTGGCAGTAACAGGAACAGCTGCTGAACATTATACTAACGGTATCACTGCTTCCATCTCTTACTGGGGTGGCAGCGGAGAGCAGGTAACGACTTACCTGGCTCAGCCCTCAGTTGCTTATGCTACGGCAACAGGTACCTGGAAAGAAAAAATCGGTACACAGAAATACATTGCATTGTATAACAGGGGTTATGATGCATGGCTGGAATGGAGAAGACTGGACTATCCTATCTTTAATCCTCCGGTTGACATTGCTTATTCAAGCATTCCCGTAAGGCTGACTTACCCTGTAAGTGAACAGAACCTTAACGAGACAAAGTATGAAGAAGCCGCTTCAGCAATTGGCGGAGACAAACTGACAACCAAGCTTTTCTGGGATAAATTCTAAACATTTTTCCGTTAGATAGATGAAACGCTTCCTCCCTTTCAGGGGAGGAAGCGTTTTTTTACACTTGTATTTTATGTTAATGTTTCGCTAAAAAAAAAGATTGTCGTAGTTTCGCAAAAGTCTTTTTTTTATATATTAGCATAATCAGCTTCGGCTCAGATGTGATTTTAGATGGTATATGACTAGCGTTTTTGCTGTGGGACCTTTATTTTGTTAATTTTCTGAACCGTCTGTTAATCTATTTGTTATACCAAAAAGAGGACTCCATGCAACAGATCCAAAATCTAAATCAAACGTAATGATCAAAGCAACAAAAGTATAGCCAGGACTACTCGGTTTATTGCAAGCAATCTTAAGGTGATGTTTAATGTCTTCATTAGATCATACCGCCATGCCGGTGTGTTTATATTCAATTTGATGGTGTGACTCCATATCAATAAAAAACGCAATTATGTTTAAAAATTTACTTACTGTTTTACTAATCTGTTTAGTAACAGTTGCTTACGCTCAGCAACGCGAAATTGTGGGTAAAATCACAGGTGCAGACGGTGCACCTGTACCCTATGCCACAGTCCAGCTAAAGGGGACAACAAGGGGGACCACTGCTGACCAAAACGGAAACTTCCGTCTCCAGGTAGACGGAAACGATGCTGTCCTACAGGTAAGAAGTGTAGGATTTACAACTAAAGAAATAGCAGTTGGCTCAACCAGCAACGTGGCTGTTTCATTAACCCAGGATAACACGGCGCTACAGGAAGTTGTAGTAACCGGTATAGGTATCCGCCGTGAAAAGAAAGCTCTCGGTTACGCAGTACAGGACGTAAAAGGTGACGACCTGGTGAAAGCCAGCCAGGGAGACGCTTTAAGAGGCCTGTCTGGTAAAGTTGCCGGTTTACAGGTAACTGGTTCCGGAGGTACTCCCGGCGCTGCTACCTTTATTAAACTGAGAGGAACCAACTCGCTGACAGGTAGTAACCAACCCCTGTTTGTGGTAGATGGTGTTCCGATCGATAACTCACAGAACTACTCCGGCGACCCTTCAGATGGTACCAACCAGCTGCTGCAGGGTGCTACCAATACAAACCGTGGTGCAGATATCAACCCTAACGATATCGAGAGTATTACAGTCCTGAAAGGACCGGCTGCTGCCGCTCTTTATGGTATTGATGCTGCCAACGGTGCCATTATCATCACTACCAAAAAAGGTAAAGCCGGCCGTGTGAGTGTTGACTTCAGCACTGGTATTTCCTTTGACGCAGTGAACAGGTTGCCAAAGATCCAGAAGAAATATGGTAAAGGTTCCGGAGGGAATCTGGCTCCATTCACATCTTCCAACCGTTACTCATGGGGCCCTGATGTAGATACACTCTACTGGACCGGGGTTGCGAACGAATATGATCCGCACGGAGACGTGGTAGGTGCATCCAATGCCAACGCCAAGATCAAGTTCAAACCATATGATAATACAAAGGATTTCTGGAGAGTAGCTCCTACTTATCTCAACTCTCTTTCCTTTACAGGCGGTACAGATGTAGCTACTTACCGTGCATCAGTATCTCATAACTACCAGAATTCAATTGTACCAACACAATATAACCAGCGCTTCAACATCTCACTGGCTGGTCAGTTGAAAGTATCTGAAAAAGTAAGGTTGTCCAGCAGCATTAACTACACCAACTCTAACGGTAGTATGCCGCAGAACGGTAGTAACGTATCTGGTATCATGCTGGGTCTGACAAGAACGCCTGTTACCTTCAGTAATAATTATGATGGGCTGGATGCTGAAGATCCACGTGTTATCTATCATTCAAACGGTCTGGTTCGTTCCTACAGGAATGGCATATACGATAACCCGTACTGGACCATCCTGAAGAACCCATACCTGACCAACGTAAACCGTTTACTTGGTAACATACAGTTTGACTGGGATTTCCTGAAAGACTTCTCCTTTACTTACCGCATAGGTACAGACCTTTACCAGGATAACCGTCATCAGTATTACGAGATCCAGTCAGGCGCTTATCCTGGCGGCCGTATCTTTGATGACAGGTACACTTACAGAAGCGTAAACTCTGATGCGATCGTTACCTACGCCAAACAGTTATCGAAAGATTTTCGTCTGGATGTAAAAGTGGGTAATAACTATTACAGCCGTAAACTGGATGAGTTATATACTCAGGGCGATGGTCTTGTTGCAGCGGGATATGACAACATCAGTAATGCTACAACAGTTAAGTCTTATAACTATCCTACTCCTTACAGAAGGGTATCCGGTTACTTCGACATCAACCTGGACTACAGGTCAATGTTGTTCCTGGAAATTACAGGACGTAATGACTGGAGCTCTACACTGCCAAAAGATAAGAATAGTTTCTTCTATCCTTCTGCTAGCTTAGGCTTTGTATTTACAGAGCTTGAAGGTCTGAAAGGCGGAAGCATACTGAGCTTTGGTAAGGTACGCGCCTCCTTTGCCCAGGTGGGTAAAGATCCGGGTTCTTTCCTGACCAAATCTTTCTATGTACCTACTACATATGCTGATGGTTATACCAGCGGCGTTTCCTTCCCTTATAATGGTGTAAGTGGTTTCATCCTGAATAACGTGTTAGGTAACCCTAACCTGAAACCGGAGAAAACAAACTCTTACGAATTCGGTTTACAGTTACAGTTCCTGAACAACCGTATAGGCTTTGATGGAACTTACTACCACTCCAAAGGAACAGACCTGCTGGTACGTACTCCGTTAGCAGGTTCTACAGGTTTCCAGTATGTGAACCGCAACGCAGCTTCTATCCAGAACCATGGCTTTGAAGTGTCTGTAACAGCAAAACCTGTAATGGACAAGAACTTTACCTGGGAAACGTTCGTTAACTTCAGCATGAACAGAAGTAAAGTACTGGCGCTGGCTCCCGGCATCAACCAGATCACTGTGAACGGTTTTACCGGTACAACCATATCACATCTGCCTAACCAGCCGGCTGGTATTATCTATGCTTATGGCTGGAAACGTGATGATCAGGGCAGGATCGTGATCAGTGATCAGTCCGGCGACTTCGGTTATCCTGTTGTTTCTACAGAACAGACAAGGGTAGGTAACCCTAACCCTGACTTCCTGATGGGCTTCGGCAACACCTTTACTTACAAAGGATTTTCATTGTATGCACTGATAGACTGGAAAAAAGGCGGTGACATGTGGAATGGTACCCGCGGTTCCCTGCAGGCTATCGGTACATCTTATTACACTATCAACAGGGGTGAAAATCATCTCTTCAAAGGTGTGATGGGCCACCTGAACAGTGCCGGTGAAATAGTACACAATGAAGGTGGAGCAGAAAAACCAGGTGTAGGTGCTACCAATAGTACTGAAGTACCGCTGGATGAAGCCTGGTACCTGGGCAACGGTGGTGGTTTCGGTGCACAGACAGAAACCTTCATTGACGATGCTTCTTTTGTGAAACTGAGAGAAGTAACATTGGGTTATGATTTTAACACTGAAAAATTCAAGAACTCTAAATTTATTAAGGGCATTAATGTAAGCCTGTTTGCAAGGAATATCATCTTGTGGACTCCATATAAAGGTATAGATCCGGAAACCAGCCTTACAGGTGCTACCAATGCACAGGGTATAGACTATTTCAACATGCCGGGTACTTCCAGCTTTGGTCTGAACCTGAGATTTAAATTCTAACCCTTAAATGTTATGACTATGTTACGTATAACCAGATATATACTACCGATGATGTTCCTGTTGCTGATTGCACAGGGATGTAGAAAGTCATATTTCTATCGTGGAATTAATGACGACCCTTCCCAGTTACAGCGACCTACTCCGACTAACCTGCTGCCCAGTGTGATCCTGCAAAGCGCTTATACATGGGGTGGAGATGCTTCCCGTTTCCCATCTATTTTCATGCAGCAGACAACAGGTGCAGCTAACCAGTCTGCCAGCGCCAATAACTACAATATCACACCGGATGATGTGGATAATATGTGGTATGCAGGCTTCTATGGTGCTATTATGGGCAATATTGACACGCTGATCAGGATTGCTACATCTGATAATATGCCCCACTATGCAGCAGTTGGTAAGATCCTGCTGGCAAATGACCTGGCACAGGTAACAGATTTCTGGGGAGATGTTCCTTACTCTGAAGCTTTTCAGGGCCTGATCAACACCCAGCCTAAATATGACAGTCAGCAATCTATCTATACTGCCTTGCATGCCCTGCTGGACCAGGCTATTACTGCACTTGAAGCAGATGATGATAGCCCTTCAACACCAGGGTCTGAAGACCTGCTGTTTGGCGGCGATGTTAGCATGTGGATCAAATTTGCCCACTCTCTGAAGGCTAAATTATACCTGCATACAGTAAAAATAGATAATACCTCTGTTGCTAAAGGTCTGGCTGAGATATCTGAAGGGTTTGGCAGTGGAGAAGCTGCTTTTATAAAATTCGTGGGTAGTGATGCTGTGAGTACGCAGGCGCCCTGGTATCAGTTCAATACACAACGTGCGGACATTACCTTTGATGGTTACCTGAATGACCTGATGGCAGATGCCGGCGATCCCCGCTATGATGTGTACTATGATCCTTCTGATAATACCGCCCTGGGCGAACTGTATGGTTCAGCTAACTCCCCGGTTTATTTCATGTCTTATGACGAGCTGAAATTTATCGAAGCTGAACTGCAGTTCAGGAATGGAGATCTTGCTGCCGCTGCTGCCGCTTATAATGCAGCTGTGGAAGCTAACCTGACCAGGACTATCAACAATACAGCCTATGCTGCTACAGTGGCTAAAACAGCTGCAAATATCACGCTGAAAGACATCATCACTCAGAAATATATTGCCCTGTTCCTCAGCCCTGAAGTATGGACTGACTGGAGAAGAACAGGTTATCCTGAGCTGACCGCTCCTTCCGGTAATGTACTGAATGGAGAACTGCCCCGCACATTGTTCTATCCAAGCAGCGAGGTACGTTATAACTCTAATACCCCTGCCAATACAAGGCTTACACGCCGCGTATGGTGGGATGTACAATAGTAACAACTGGCCGCAGGCCAGATTTCTCTGCACTCACAAAAAAGCGCTTTAGCTCAATGCTAAAGCGCTTTTTGTTTTCAGGCCAGATCCTTCCCTAAAAAAGAGACCTTTCATTTTAAGCGCTCTTTTTTACATTTGTACCGCAAAAAAGCGAATAACATGGAAAATCAGCAGGAAGAACAGAATCAGCTTAATATCGAGCTGAGCGAGGAGATTGCGGAAGGTATCTACGCCAACCTGGCTATTATCACCCATTCCAATGCGGAATTTGTGGTGGATTTTGTGAATGTAATGCCGGGACTGCCCAAAGCCAGGGTAAAATCACGTATTATCCTGACGCCACAGCATGCCAAACGCTTCATGAAAGCTATGGTTGATAATATTAAGAAATATGAATCCGTACATGGTCCCATACAGGACCAGGAACCTGTTTCCCTTCCTATGAATTTTGGCGGACCAACAGCACAGGCCTGATAAACAGTAAATTGAATGAGCCAAATAGTATCCTACCCGCATCTGCTTGAGTTTACGAGAGCCGTTTTTATAAGTATGGGCTGTTCTGAAAAGGACGCCGCAACAGCCAGCGAAGTTTTGCTATCTGCCGACCTGAGAGGAATTGATTCCCACGGGGTAGCCCGCCTGAGCGGTTATGTACGCTTATGGGAAGCCGGCAGGATCAATGCTACACCCAATATCCGCGTTGTTCACGAAACACCCAGCACTGCAGTCGTAGACGGAGATAGCGGCCTCGGCCTTGTAGTAGCCCCTTTTGCTATGGCAGTAGCTATAGAAAAAGCAGCGGCCGTAGGCAGCGGATGGGTCAGCGTAAAGAATTCCAACCACTTTGGTATAGCCGGCCAGCACGCCATGATGGCGCTGGAAAAAGATATGATAGGCATGGCCATGACCAATGCCAGCCCACTGGTAGCACCCACCTTCTCTACAGAACGGATGTTAGGCACCAACCCCATAGCTGTGGCTATTCCTGCAAAGGAACAGCCGCCGTTCGTGGCCGATTTTGCCACCACTACCGCCGCTAACGGGAAGCTGGAGATACTGCAGAGAAAGAGCCAGGAAGCTCCTGCAGGCTGGATCCAGGATAAGGAAGGGCATTCCAGCACCAACCCGCATGAGCTGAAAGAGGGAGGCGCTTTGCTGCCCCTTGGGGGCGACCGTGAGCATGGCAGCCATAAAGGATATTGCCTCGGCGCCATAGTAGATATATTCTCTGCTGTGCTGTCAGGCGCTAATTATGGCCCCTGGGCGCCGCCTTTTGTAAGCTTCCTGCCCCTGGCGCCAGACCCGGTAGGACTGGGACTGGGTCATTTCCTGGGAGCAATGAGGGTAGACGCTTTCCGCCCGGCAGACGAGTTTAAGGAACATATGGACAAATGGATAGGCCGCTTCAGGTCAGCTGCCCCGGTAACGGGCGAAAAAGTGCTGATACCCGGCGATCCTGAGCGGGAAATGGAGCAGGAGAGAAGGACCGCAGGGATACCTTTGCTGGCTCCTGTAGTGAAAGATCTGAAAGAAGTGGCAGGAAAATTTAAATTGGATTTTTAAAGTAGCCATAAAGACCCGAACTTGCGGCTTTTTAGCAAACAAAGCTACCATCAAACATATAACAATTCAACAGCAAATGAAGATCTTAAAATTTGGCGGCACTTCGGTAGGAAAACCTGAACGTATGCATGCCGTGGCAAAGCTGGTGACTGCAGATGATGCTCCTAAAATAGTAGTATTGTCAGCTTTATCCGGAACCACCAACTCACTGGTGGAAATAGGGCAATCATTGTCTGAGGGTAAAAAGGAACAGGCAAAGGGCCAGATAGACAAGCTGGAAGCACATTACCGGACCTTCATCCAGGAGCTGGTGAAGCAGGACGCTGCACGTGCAAAGGCTACTGCTGTTGTGGACGAGCACTTTGAGTTCCTGAACATCATTCTTAAGATATCTTTTAACGAAGCGTTGAATAAAGACATACTGGCGCAGGGTGAATTATTATCTACCCGCCTGTTCAGTGTGTACCTGGAAGAAGCGGGTGTGGAAGCCGTACTGCTGCCGGCCCTGGACTTCATGAGCATAGACGAATATGAAGAGCCTGAAATACCCAAGATCAAGATCAAACTGGGCAACCTGCTGGAGAAGAATAAAGGTCAGCGCGTATTCATCACTCAGGGATATATCTGCCGCAATGCCAAAGGTGAGATAGATAACCTGAAACGTGGAGGAAGCGATTACTCTGCATCTCTTATCGGCGCTGCTATCCAGGCCAGCGAAGTGCAGATCTGGACAGACATTGACGGTATGCACAATAATGACCCCAGGGTAGTAAAGAAAACCTTCCCGATAGAGCAGTTGTCTTTTGACGAAGCAGCGGAGCTGGCTTACTTCGGCGCCAAGATCCTGCATCCTGCTTCTATCTGGCCTGCACAGCATTTCAATATCCCGGTGAAACTGCTGAACACTATGCAGCCTGAAGCAAAAGGCACCATTATTACCGAACTGCCCAGTGGCGACGGTGTAAAAGCCATCGCTGCAAAAGACGGCATCATCGCTATCAAGATCAAATCCAGCCGTATGCTCCTGGCTTACGGGTTCCTGCGCAAGATCTTCGAAGTGTTCGAGAAATACCGTACACCAATTGACATGATCACTACTTCCGAAGTAGCTGTATCTCTCACCATAGAAGGTTCTCCTTACCTGGATCAGCTGCTGAAAGAACTGCAGCCGTTCGGCTCTGTAGAACTGGACCACCATCAGACCATCGTATCTATTGTGGGTAACGAAGTAGCTGCTACTCCGTCTATCCTGAAAAAACTGTTCGATTCACTGAATGAAGTGCCATTGAGGATGATCTCTTACGGAGGCAGCCGTCATAACATTTCTATCCTGATAGGCGGACAGTACAAAGAGAAAACATTACAGCTGCTGAATAAAGGATTGTTCGGACTGGAATAATCTGACACATAAAAAAGAGAACTCCCGCAAATTTTGCGGGAGTTCTCTTTTTATATCAAATCTTATCTTCAAAATAACCTATCTTCTGCATAGAACTCACTTCCATTACATACACATCATACTCTTCCGTTATCTTCCCTTCCAGTATATAAAAACCACCCTTCTGAAAAGGATACCGGCGTAAGATGTCGGGAAAATGTACCGTATCAATAAAATGCCCGTTTACATCCATAAAAGTGCCGAAGCTCATCGGAATGCCTTTGGATGTATGAATGCCTTTGGTACAAACAAGATAACCAAGTGCAGATACCTGCTGCCCGATAAAGTTCTTAAAGTCTTTTGCCTGTATATAAGAGCGCTGTTCATGTTTTAAAACAGAGAAGGGAGAGCAAAGCGGAAACCCCAGCAATGCTATTTCATCAAAAGCATCTTCATGATCATGATAAGCCAGCGTAGGCAGCTGGCAGTCAGGCGCCTGCTCCCTGAAAAGCGGCTGCACATGCTCAGCATGCGCTGTTCTGTGCCTCAGCAGCAGGCTGCTTTTCCACAGTAATTCCTTCTTCGTGTGTACATCAAAATTGAAAGCGCCTACCCTGATAAGAATATCCAGCTGTTCCGGCGGAGCGTTGGTACGTGCAGTAAAATCTTCCAGGCTGGTATAAGGTCCATAAGCTTCCCGCTCTTTCAGTACGCCTTCCATCCATTTCACTTCAAGGCCTTCCACATGAATAAAACCGGTATAAACAGTATTGCCTGTTATTTTCGTGTAATAGTTGCTGTTATTGATGCAGGGAGGCTGAATGTCAACACCTGTTTTTGCCAGTTCCCGGAAATACAGTTCCCGGTTGTAAAACCCGCCAAAGTTGTTGATGACGGCTACCATGAACTCTGCCGGAAAATATGTCTTCAGGAACAGGCTCTGGTAGCTTTCCACTGCATAGCTGGCAGAGTGTGCTTTTGAAAAGGAGAAGCCGGAGAAGCTGGCTATTTGTCGCCATAGCTCTTTTGTCACATCTTCCGGTCTTTGCAACCTGCGGCAGTTGGCAAAGAACTGCTGTTCTATCTTCGCAAAATTGTCCTGTCCGCGGTATTTCCCTGCCATGGCCCTTCTCAGTATATCAGCATCTGCCAGGTCCATATCTGCATACTCATGTACTATCTTGATCACATCTTCCTGGTATACCATGATGCCGAATGTTTCTTCCAGTACTTCTTTAACAATAGGATGCAGGTATTGCACTTTATCCTTGTTACGGAAGTTGTGCACATATTGTCTCATCATACCGGATTGGGCCACCCCGGGACGTATTACGGAGCTGGCGGCAACCAGTGTGAGATAATCCTCGCATTGCAGTTTA
The DNA here is from genome assembly GCF_009758205.1 of Chitinophaga tropicalis. GTDB lineage: Bacteria > Bacteroidota > Bacteroidia > Chitinophagales > Chitinophagaceae > Chitinophaga > Chitinophaga tropicalis. Next base: position 144,610 of record NZ_WRXN01000010.1, on the reverse strand, counting down.
AGGAGCAGCTGCCGCATAGCAGGCGATTCTATATAGAAACAGCCAATGGTATTCACCGTTTTCAGCGCATGACGGATATTGGGGTCTTTCATGAATGTTTTTACATCATGTATATCTATTTCCACGCCTTTATTTTCCCGGATAATGCTGATGGCATCCCTGATATGTCCAAGGCCGCGCTGGCTGAGTATATCAAATTTAAACAGGCCTATAGCTTCTGCCTGGTGCATGTCCAGCTGGGCAGTACTGAAACCTTTGGGAGGCATGTAAGTAGTGCAATGCTGATGAATGGGCGCTTCGCTGATCAGTATACCGCCTGCATGGATGCTGAGGTGGTTGGGAAAAGCCTTGCCTTCCCTGGCCATTAGCCGGCTGTACCTGAGAATGGTTTGTTGTACGTTGTCGCCGCTCAGGTCTGGTGTGAAAGGAGTATCCAGTATCCTGTCTATTTCATGTTTAGGCAGGCCGTATACTTTGCCTAATTCCCGGATGGTAGCGTTTTCCTGGAAGGTGGTAACAGTGCCCAGCAGGGCGGTATGTTCTTCTCCATATTTATCAAAAATGTATTGGATCACTTCATCCCTGTCCTTCCAGGAAAAGTCTATATCAAAGTCTGGCGGAGAGCTGCGGTAGGGATTGAGAAAGCGTTCAAAATAGAGGTTCAGGTCTATAGGGTCTACATCTGTGATCTGCAGGCAATAGGCCAGTATGGAATTGGCGCCGCTGCCCCGGCCAACGTAGAAGAAATCTTTTTCCCGGGCAAAGCGGATAATGTCCCAGGTAATGAGGAAGTAGCCGTTGAAGTGTTGCTGCTGTACAATGTCCAGCTCTTTTTCAATGCGCATGCGGGCCTCTGCATTGCTGGCCCCATAACGCTTCAGCATGCCTTCAAAGGCCAGTTTACGCAGCAGTGCATGATCTTCCTCTGCACTGCTGGTGAAGTATTTTTTATTGCGTGGGGTTTTGAAGTTGTAGTTGATATTACATTCATTCATGACCCGCAGGGTATTGCTGACAATGTGCGGATATTGTTCAAAGCTTTCTACCAGGTCTGCAGGATGAATGAAGGTCTCGTCCGGTTGTGCATGGGTATGTGGCTCCAGCTGGCTGATAAGTATGTTCTGATCAATAGCGCGGAGTATGCAGTGCAGCTGGTAGTAATCCTTATCCTGGAAGGTAACAGGTTGCAGCACCACCAGTTTATCCCGGTAGGGGAGTGTGTTGATGCGGAAGAGCTTATTCAGTTCCCTGGGCCTGATGCCCATCAGCTCATGTGCTGCCAGCTCGTTAAGCGGCATAGTGCCCCATGTGTAGATGGCAAAGACGCCTGGCAGGGCAGGGGCACGGTCGGGAAAGGGCAGTTCTTTATGCAGGTGTGTGGACAGGAAACGGTTTATCCGGAACCATCCGTCCATATCTTTTGCCAGCAGGATATATTTAAGGACATGGCCGTTCCTGCATTCCAGTCCGATGATAGGTTTGATGTAATATTCCTGGCAGACCTTTATAAAGTTCCATACATCTGAGGTGATGTTGATATTGGTGAGCGCCAGGGTGGTAACGGCTCTTTCATGGGCCATTTTTACCAGTTCCCGGGTATCTATGGTGCCATAGCGCAGGCTGAAGAATGTTTTGCAGTTGAGATACATGGTAGTGGTTTATCTCACTTTTGGATACGGAACGATACCGGGCGCTTTCACTTCATGCTTTTTCCCGGGCGGAATGGTGTTGGTACCCTTCATGAGATACTGCCATCCGAAGCGGTTTTTAATATTGTCTATAGCCTGGTAGAGGGAGATCATTTCCTGGGTATCGTCAAACAGGCTGATCTGGTGGTTGCCGTGTACCAGATGGCTGAAGCGTACGCCAATGAGCCTTACCAGCAGGCGTCTGTCATACAGTTTATGGAAAAGCTCTTTTACTTTTTCCAGCAGTATATGATCGCTGGAGGAGTAGGGAATGGTCATCTGTTTGGTGACGGTCTCAAAATCTGAATAGCGGATCTTAACGGTAACGCATCCGGTAAGTTTGTTTTGTTGCCGGAGCTCGAAGGCTATTTTTTCTGTCATGCGTACCAGTTCGGCATGCATGAATTTCATATCTATAGTATCGGTATGGAAGGTATTTTCTGTGGAGATGGATTTCTGTTCATGGTAAGGAATTACGGGAGAATCATCCAATCCGTTGGCCTTGTTCCATAAAGAGATGCCGTTTTTCCCCAGCCATGCCTCCAGCAGGGTAATGGGTACCTCACTGAGGGTCCTGATGGTTTCTACTCCCCGGCGGCGTAATTGTGCGGCGGTTTCTTTCCCTACCATGGGCAGTTTTTCTACAGGCATGGGAGCCAGGAAGGATTTTTCTTCGCCAAAGAAGATCTCCATTTGTCCGTTGGGCTTGGCCTCGTTGGTGGCTACTTTAGAGATCATTTTGTTAGATGCCAGCCCGAAGGAGATGGGGAGTTGTGTTTCCCGCATGATTTCCTGCCGGAGCTCGGCCGTCCATTTCATGGAGCCAAAGAATTTGTCCATGCCTGTGAGGTCCAGGTAGAATTCGTCTATGGAAGATTTCTCGTATAGGGGGGCATGGTTGGCAATGATCTCTGTGACTTCCCTGGAGAGTTTGCTGTATTTTTCCGGATCGCCTTTCCTGACAATGGCGTGTGGGCAGAGTTTGAGTGCTGTTTTCATGGGCATAGCGGAGTGGATACCGTAGCGGCGGGCTTCGTAGCTGCAGGCGGCTACTACGCCCCGGTCACTTATACCACCTACCAGTAAAGGTTTTCCTTTCAGGCTGTTGTCATCCCGGCATTCCACTGAGACAAAGAAGCAATCCAGGTCAAAGTGGGCAATAGATCTGTGTTGTAAAGAGATCATTCAGTTGGCGGCTTGTCCGGTAAAGGTACTAATATTTTTAGTTTATGCTAAAATAATTAGTAACGTCTTTCCTGCCGGCTATGGGCCAGTTCCGCTTTCAAAGGCTTTCGCGCAAGGATTTAATAACAATTAACAGGGTATAACGGTTTATATAAGTATAAAGGCAGGTACAGTATTTGCCGCAATTAAACGAACAAAACACATTTCTCATGAAAAAGCCGGAAATAGGCCAGGAACTGCTGTTATTGTTATTATTGATCTTGCCAATGGCTTACCTTGGGATAATCTGGCCTTATATGCCTGAAGTGATGCCAACAAACTTCAATGTAGATGGTGTAGCGGAACGGGTAGGGAATAAAAGTGACTTCCTCCTGTTGATGACCTTTCTTTTCTTCACCAATGGTTTGTTATATTTCCTGTTCCGGTACATTCCGCATGTGGAAGACCCGGAGATGACGCCCCATGAAATGGCTGTATACCACAGAAAGTATTACCAGATCCGTTTTATGATCCACATCTACCTGGCTATTTTCACTGCTGCCATTATCTTCATGGCCAGCCAGGGGCATCCTTTTGTAGTAGAACGCTGGGTATTTACAGGCGTGGGAATGCTGATAGGAGTATTGGGAATATACCTCAGACGCCTGGAGCCGAACTATTTCATAGGGGTACGTACACCATGGACATTACAGAGTGACGATATCTGGCGGTTAACGCATCACTTTGCCGGCACCCTGTGGTTATGTACAGGTATCGCTATGATCATTATAGGTTTTTTCCTGCCGGTAGTGACCGGTGTATTTCTTTTGATCTTTGCCGGTGCTATACTGGCTGCATTGCCCTATATCTATTCATTCAGACTGTTCCATACAGACAAAGGATAGTAGCATTAAAATAAAAAAGCCGGCGTGATTCACGCCGGCCTTTTCATATTATCTTTCAGCTTACCAGAGAAGGCTTCTGCCTGCCTCACGGAAAGGCCATGGTGTAAGGAGGAGTACAAGTATCAGGGTGATACCGAAGAAGATCAGCGCTTTCTTGTGCTTTAAAGCGTCTGTAGTGGCTTTCTTCACTTTAGACCTGCCAATGTGCACCAGTACAAAGGCAATAATGCCCATGGTAATGTGCTCAACAGCATAGAAACGTAATATGCCATCTTTCATAGCAGCTTTCATATCTCCCAATGCAGTTTGTACAGTAGGGCTTACAAAATACAGTAACAGACCTACCAGCAATTGTAAGTCAAAGAAGATCATGAAGAAAAGCCCTGCTTTGTTATCGGCGCCTGTAAAGGCAGTCTTACCACTAACGCCCTTAAACGCACGGAGAACAGCCCATATCCCGGCCAGCAAAATAGCCCATCTTAAAAGCGAGTGAATAATTAACAGCGTGTTATGCATAAAATAGTGAGTTGGATTTAGGGGCAAAAATAAGTCAAGGTAACTTGATAAAAAACTCAAACTGAGATACTATTCTAACAAGAATATTTGGTTATTATAAAAATTATATGCTAATTTTGTTAGTAATGTACTAAATTATTTAGATTATGTCAGTAGTATGCCGCAATTTAAAGTTCCTGCGTAAGCAGAAAGGCTGGACGCAGCAGGAGTTTGCTGATAAACTGGGAATTAAACGGTCCCTGTTAGGCGCTTACGAAGAAGAAAGGGCAGAGCCCCGTACAGAAGTACTGGAACTGGTAAGTGATATGTTCCGTGTATCGATTGATGATCTGTTACGGCGCGATGTAGGGTCTCAGAAAGAGAGCTTCCTGGAAAAACGCCGCCAGCAGAAAATGGCGAGTGACCGTCAGCAGATAGAATTTGTACCGGTAAAAGCAGCGGCAGGGTACCTGGCAGGATATAATGATGATGAATTCATTGAAGAACTGAACACCTTTACTCTTCCTATGATGGGCGCCGGCAGCTACCGCGCTTTTGAAATAGCGGGAGATTCTATGTTGCCTACACCTTCAGGCTCAGTAATAGTTTGTCATAAAGTAGATGGCTGGGAAGATATCCGTAACAATGAAGCATATATTGTTGTAACCAGCAGGGAAGGAATTGTATATAAACGTTTGCTGAAAAGCAACCGGAGCAAAGGGAAAGTAACCCTTGTATCTGATAACCCCCAGTACGAGCCTTATGCAGTAGGTATGGAGGAGATCCTGGAACTCTGGCAGTCTGATGCCATTATCAGCAAAACCGGTCAGCAAAGCAGGTTGAGTGTAAATCACCTGGCTGATATGGTTAGTCATTTGCAGGACCAGGTAAGTATGCTGAAGAAGAAAATGAAGAATTAATTCTCAGAAAAGTTTGCCCTCTTAAAACATTATTTCAGCAGATATTTATAGCAGGCCGCAGGCCAAACCCCGTTGTTCAGGAAACTGTTTTTGCCTTTGTAAAAGCGATTTCCTGAACAGTTTTTTGCGCTGGAAAATAGGATTACTTTTAGTGAATGAAAGAAAAAAGATTTTCCTTTAAGCGAGTGTTTTTTGCATATATCTTTGCGACACTACCGTTCTTTTTACTAGGTTCTGTATTGACACTTTTAAACATTACTCCTGTAACTGCCAATGGTAAAGAGTACCATGGCATCGACGGATTTCTTTCTTTTTTTGTGTGGATGCCCTTCTTCTGTATCTTATTTACCGTCCTTAATTGGCTTGTGTTGAATTTTGGTAATTATCTCTATGTGAAAATTTTTAAGATCTTTGGAAAAGAAGTGGAAGATTAATTTACCTTAAAAAACCTCCGCCGCAACTTTAAACGTATTACAATGCGCATTCACAATATCTTTGATATGCGTTGAATACCCACCACCCATAGCCACAGCACAAGGAATATCATGCTTCTTCAATATACTGAACACCAGCTCATCCCGCTGTCTGCAACCCTGTGCAGTAACTTTTAATTTACCATATCTGTCAGTCTCCAGTATATCTACCCCAGACAGATAAAACACAAAATCAGGTTTCACTTTATTGATCAGTACAGGCAAACAATCTTTCAGTGTATTGAGATAATCCGTATCATTCATACCATCAGGCAACGGTACATCCCAGTCAGAAGTTTCTTTATGAAAAGGATAGTTATGTGCCCCGTGCATACTGAATGTATAGACCTCCGGTTTCCCTTCAAAGATAGCAGCACTGCCATTACCCTGATGTACATCCAGATCTATGATCAGCACCTGTTTAACGAGCCGCTGCTGCAGCAGATAATTAGCAGCAATAGCAAAGTCATTTAACAGGCAGAAGCCTTCGCCCCTGTCAGCAAAAGCGTGATGTGTACCTCCTGCAACATTGAGCGCTACACCGTGTTCCATAGCATGCAACGCACAATCTATTGTACCCTGGCAAATTACTATTTCACGTAAGGTCAGCGCGGGCGATTGCGGTAATCCTATACGCCGTTGTTCTTTATCTGACAATGTCTGGTATTGTAACTGCCTCCAGTAATGAAGTGTATGTGTAAGCAGTATAGTAGCTTCATTGAGCGGAGCGGGAGTATGTATCTGCTGTTCGGTAATAACTCCTTCCCGTAGCAGCTGCGCTGGTATCAGCTCATACTTCACCATAGGGAAACGATGGCCTTCCGGAAGCGGATGTGCATATATAGGATCGTAGGCAACAAGCATCAGTTCACTTTTAAAACACTGTTTTCAGCAATGACAAATACAGCTTCATCTTCTTCAGGCCTGAGCATGGCTAGACCGGTGAAGCGGCCAAAAGCAGGCAATATGCTGCAGTTCCTGCCAAAGTAAAAACAGGGAAGGCGCAGATGCTGCCTGCCGGCGCCTGCTACGAGAATACCCGGGTGCAGATGCCCCGAAAAGGTGTAACCTGCGGTATTGTCGGCACAGGGCTCATGCACAAAGTGAATATCCCTGATACATAGATCTTCATATACTTCTACGTTCATAGAATGATAGACAGCGGCAGGAAGTATATCATGATTCCCTTTTACCAGCCTGAAGCTGATATGCGCAAACTGTTGCCGCCAGAGTTTGAAATAAGGCACTTCATTATTTTCCTCACTATGGAACATATCTCCTACAATGATGATCTGTGAGGGATTGTATATTGTAATGAGACGTTGCAGCCGGAACAGGTCGTCCTGCCCGATATTGGCAGGAACGGCAATACCTGATTTCCTGAAATGTGCGGATTTGCCCAGGTGCAGATCTGATACGATCAATGCCTGTTCTTCTTTCCAGAAAATGGCCCTTTGGGCTGATAAATGCCAGGTCTGTTCCTGGTGATGATAGATCACTTCCTCCATAGCTTGGATAAAACTACACTAAATCTTTCGTTGTGTATTTGTTTGACATTATATCTGCGGACGCATTTTTTTGATCCTGTCTTCCAGCTTCTCACTGGTCAGGTTTTCCCGCAGGCTATCTACTTTAATGGGGAAACAGAAAGGCGTAAGACTTTCCGGTTCCGTGATGATGATATGACTTTTGTTGATGCGTTCCAGGCTTTCCCGCAGGCGGGCCTCTTCCATCTGGTAGAAGAACGCTTCATTGTATGCCTGTTTCAGCAGCAGGTTCTGTGGATCATAATCTTTGAACACGTTGAAAAGAAGAGATGCTGATGATTGCAGGTGACGGCTGGCTTTATGTTTTCCGGGATATCCCTGGAAGATGAGCCCGGCTATCACCGCTATATCACGGAACTTACGACGCGCCATTTCCGTGGCGTTGACACTGGCCTGCAGGTCAGTTCCCAGGTTGTTGAGAGAGAAGAGATCATATACATCTTCATCTGTAACGGGAATAGGCTGATCGGACAGCAGTTCGAAGCCATAATCGTTCATTGCCATAGAGAAGGTGATGGGCTGCCGTTTACTGATCCTGTATGCCAGCAGGGCCGCCATGACCTCATGTACCAGTCGCCCTTCAAAAGGATATACGAACAGGTGATGACCATCTTTTGTGGTGATCTTTTCTACCAGCAGCTCATGTTCTTTCGGTACGTGAGACAGCCGTTCCTGCAACTCAAACAGCGGTCGGAGTATGAGCAGTTCCGGTTCCCGGGTATGGGCTGAAAGCGCCTGGCTGAAGGTGCGGCGTAATACTTTACCCAGGTTGGCGGAAAGGGGAAGGCGTCCTCCCATCCAGCTGGGAACAATAGCCCGTTTGGCGTTAGACTTGCGTACCAGCACGGTCATATCCTTGATCATCGCAAATTCCAGTATGCGTCCGCCCAGGCTGAAGGTATCTCCCGGTTGCAGCCGTGCTACAAACCATTCTTCTATCATGCCTATATAGCCACCGCTCATGAATTTGACTTTCAGCATGGCATCGCTGACGATGGTGCCGATATGCAGGCGGTGACGCATAGCCATCATGCGGCTGCGGCAGATGAAGAAGTCGTTCTCTCTTTCCAGCTTTTTAAATTCATCGTAGCTGTAAAGGGCTTCGCCGCCGGTAGAAAGAAAGGAAAGTATCCATGCCCATTCATCAGGCGTGATCTCCCTGAAGCAGAAAGTAGCTGTTATTTCTTCCCATATTTCAGGCGCGTAAAAGCCGTCGGAGATGCCGAGGGTCATCAGGTATTGCAACAGCACGTCGAAGGCTAAAATGACGGGCATACGGCTTTCTACAAGCTGTTCTTTCATAGCTGCCTTGAGGGCGGCGGCTTCCACCAGTTCCAGGCTATGGGTAGGCAGGAACCATATCTTGCTGACGGCGCCGGGCTGGTGGCCGCTACGGCCGGCCCTTTGCAGGAAACGGGCCACACCTTTGGGGCTGCCTACCTGTATGACGGTATCTACGGGTCTGAAATCCACCCCCAGGTCAAGGCTGGAAGTACATACCACTGCTTTCAGCACGCCTGTATGCAGGGCTTCTTCCACCCATATACGCAGCTCCATGTCAATAGAGCCATGATGCAGGGCTATGGCGCCTGCCAGCTCCGGGCACTGGCGGAGTATTTCCTGGTACCAGATCTCTGTCTGCGATCTTACATTCGTGAAGATGAGGGTGGTTTGGCTATCCATAATAATGGGCAGCGCTTTATACAGCAGCTTTGTGCCCAGGTGACCGGCCCACGGATATTTCTCTATTTCGTCAGGGAGTATGCTTTGTAAAGCTATCTGTTTATCCAGCCTGGCGCGTACTATAACGGCTTGCGGGTCCGGTCGTCCCAGCAGGACGTCCATGGCTTCTTCCAGGTTGCCTATGGTAGCTGAGATGCCCCATACTTTTAATGGCGGGCGGCCGGCCTTCCGGGCTAGCCCGCGAAGACGGCTCAGCCCCAGCTCTACCATCACCCCTCTTTTGCTGCCCAGCAGCTCATGCCATTCATCTGCCACTACTGTGGTGAGGTGGGTAAATACTTTCGGGTATTCCTTTTGTCCCATAAGCAGGTGCAGGCTTTCCGGCGTGATGAGCAGTATTTCCGGCATCTGCCTTTTCTGTTGCTGACGGGTGGCGGTAGAAGTATCGCCACTACGAATGCCTACCTGCCAGGGCATGTCCAGTTCCTGCAACACTTCTTCCATGGCGCGCGCAATGTCTTTGGCCAGCGCCCTTAGCGGCGTGATCCATAGCATTTGCAGTCCATTCTTTGTTTTCTGCCGATAATTTTCCGGGTGACGGTTGATCCAGTCTATCACTACCGCCAGGAACAGGGAGAAGGTCTTACCATAACCGGTAGGTGCATTTACAAGGCCTGATCTGCCCTGCAGGTAATGTTTCCAGGCTTCTTCCTGGAATACAAATGGCTGACGTTCCCTGGCAGCCAGCCAATCTGTTATCACTTGCCATCCTCTCGTGTTTTTCATGGGAGAATGAAATTAGTCTTTTTCCGGCTGCGCTGCACAGAAAAAAACTTATTTCAGAAGATTCATAGTGCCTGTCCTGATCAGCACACTATCGCCTGCCTGCAGCTTATCAAGACTTTCCTTGTTTACAAAGTCCAGCATATTGAAATAGGAACTTGTACAGGAACTAAACGCCCCATTTGTCTGGGAGAAAAAGTAATCGAATAATGGCAGGGTAATAGTGTGCTTGTTCCTGACAATGGTGAACTGGTATCTGCCTATGCAGTAATTGCCACCACCGGGAATAGGATAACAGGTAATTTCCGGAGGATATTGCCTCAGCCTGATGTTGGCATTGGCACAATTCATGGTTGTGCTGCCGGGCGAATAGGTAGGGATAGTGTCTTTAGAGATCAGCAAAGAAGAATTGCCTGCCAGGTTGACCATCTCATATACCAAAGGATCACCATAGTTGCCGGCATACCCGGTTTTAACGATCACGCTGTCACTATCAGTATATTCTATGGATATCTCCTGTTTCGTGGTATCTGGTCCGTCTTTCAGAGAAAAGGAAGAGCTGAGTTTGTGGCGTTGTACAAAACTGCTGATAAACACTTTGTCTGTGATAGCCCTGTCTTTTGTATAAAGTGTAAGGGAGTGATGGGTAATAACCCCGGAGCTTTTGTAAGTGCCGGCAGAAAGGCTGGAATTCTCATCTTTTTTACAGGACAAGAAAGGTATAATGCAGCATAATGCTGCCAGTATGTTGTGTTGCATAGAGGTGGGGTAATTGTATTGTCACTACAAGATAATCAGAAAAATGTTGATTGTGCTTAGGTGTACCAGGAATTCACTGTTATTTTTTCAACGTATTTCCCGGAGGTTCACTTCCTGTCCGGATACCTCCAGCTGGTGCATCACTCCGCATTTCAGCGCATAGTTATCCCGTTGATGGCCAACAGGGAAATTGAAGCAGACGGGATATTTATAGTCCTTCACTTTTTCCATTACAATATCATATACGGTCCTTCCAAATTCCTCTCCGGGATCGTCCGGTTTGATGCGGTTAAAACCGCCTATTATCAGCCCTGCCAGGTTATCCAGCTTATGTGAGCGCTGCAGGTTGTTGAACATGCGGTCAAGGCTGTAGAGGTATTCGCCCACTTCTTCCAGGAAAAGGATCTTGCCGATGGTGTCGGGTTCTGAGTTTGTGGCAGCTACACTCTGTATCATAGAGAGATTGCCGCCAATCAGTATACCGCTGGCAGCGCCTGTTCTGTTACGGGAATCGGAGAAGGTGGTATATGCCAGCTGTTGCCCCATCAGGGCATCGCGGATAGAGAGAATGGTTTGCTGTACAATAGGCTCTGACTTACTGAAATCTTCCGGGAAGCTGTTGCACATCTTGGAATGCAGGGTAGCTATACCAAACAGGCGGTTAATATGGCAATGCAATACGGTGATATCACTGAAACCTATTACCCATTTAGGATGTTCTGAGAAGTATTTAAAATTCAGCCTGTCTATTATCCTGGCGCTGCCATAGCCGCCCCTGGCGCACATAATGGCATGTATGCCGGGATCGTCCAGCATGGCCTGCAGGTCCTGTGTACGTTCATCATCTGTACCGCCAAAACTGAAGTCAGAGCTGTTAACGGTATTTCCTATATGTATCTTAAATCCCCAGCTTTCCATAATACGGATAGCGGGTTTTATTTCATCGAGGGTAATATGACCGGCGGGACAGGTAATACCGATGGTATTGCCGCGTTTAAGACAGGGGGGAATAAGCTGTGCGCCTTCAGCCTGTTGAAGAGCGCCTGCGGCTTTATGTAAACGGCCTAATACCGGTAATCCGAACCCGGTGCTGGCCAGAGTGGTCAGGAAATGTTTACGGTCCATAGTATTAACAGATCAGTATACGACCCTGTGGGTAGCCTTGATCACCGACATTACGAACACACTTTCCATGTGACGGATATTGTCCAGTTCACCAAGTTTATTCACGTTAAATTCATGATAAGCATACATGTCTTTTACCTGTACTTTCAGCATGAAATCAAACTGGCCGGAGATGTTAAGGCATTCCATTACTTCAGGGAAGGAGGTGATCTCTTTAATGAATTTACCACCTGCTTTTTTACCATGTTCCTTGAGGGAGATATAGCAGAGCACTGTAAGTGCTTTATCTATTTTACTGGGATCAACAATAGCTGCATACTGCCTGATCACACCTGCCTGTTCCATTTTGCGGATACGTTCGTACACCGGGGTAGCGCTCAGGTTGAGGCGCGCTGCCAGGTCGCGGATGGTCATTTTGGCATCTTCTTCCAGTAGCTGAAGAATGGCGATGTCTTTTTCATCCAGCGTAATGTCGCTTGCGTTATCTTTCTTGGTGTTAGTCAGGTTGTTCATATCAGTATAGAATAATGTTCCGATAATTTAGTAAATTTAAGTATAATTTACTAAATTTTATTTAAAATCCTTTTAAAGTATTGTTATCAGAAGCTGTTTCTTCTAAATTTAACCATAAGAATTCAACAACTGTTGCAGATCTGCCAGGGTGTTGATCTCTTCCGCCGGTTTATCCTTCCTCCATCTGTTAATTCGCGGAAACCGCAATGCCACGCCTGACTTATGCCTGTTGGAAGCTGCAATACCTTCAAAAGCTATTTCAAACACCAGTTCCGGTTTTACGGTCCTTACCGGGCCAAACTTTTCTATTGAATTTTTCTTCACCCAGTTATCTACTTCATTGATCTCTTTATCTGTCAGCCCGGAATAAGCTTTGGTAAAAGCCACCAGCTGATCGCCATCTTTCACGGCAAAGGTGTAATCTGTATAGAGGTTTGACCGCCGGCCATGGCCTTTCTGGGCATAGATCATCACGGCATCTATGGTGAGCGGATCTATCTTCCACTTCCACCAGTCGCCACGTTTACGCCCTACCTGGTAAACGGAGCTGCGCCTTTTCAGCATCAGTCCTTCGCTGCCCTGTTCACGGGCCAGTGTACGGAAGCGGGCCAGTTCTTCCCATGTATGGAAAGTGATGGCGGGCGATAGCCGGAGGGAGGGAAGATTGATCTGTTCCACTACCTGTTCCAGCAGTTTACGCCGTTCATTGAGCGGCCGGTTGCGTATATCCTGCCCTTCCCATTCCAGCAGGTCATAGCTGAGAAATACCACAGGGGCTTCCTGCAGCTGTTTTTTTGTTACATTCTTGCGGCCTATCCTGGTTTGCAGCGTCTGGAAGGGAAGGGGAAAATTATTGGAGTATGTGAGTATTTCCCCGTCTATGGCGGTGCCCTCCGGCAAAGCGTTGAGCAATGGCTGGTATTCAGGGAACTTTTCAGTGATAAGCTCTTCTCCGCGTGACCATACAAACAATTGTCCTTCACGTTTAATGATCTGTCCGCGTATACCGTCCCATTTCCATTCTGCCTGCCAGTCTTCCGGATCCCCCAGTTCCTGCGGATCGGTTTCCAGGGCATAGGCCAGGTAAAAGGGGAATGGTTTGGAGGCATCTGCGGCGGTGACATTTTCATTAAGAAGCGCTTCTATGGTGGTAGTGCGCGGGTCCCAGTTGCCGCTGATCATATGTGATACAACAGGAGCAGGTATCTGGTAGGCGCCGGCAAGGGCGTTGATCATCATATTCTGCGACACGCCTATGCGGAAACCGCCTGTGATAAGCTTATTGAAAACAAAACGTTCGCCTGTATCCAGTTCTTCCCATGCTTTGAGAATGAATTCCCTTTTTTCATCCTCGCCGGCTTTTTCCAGTTGCATCAGCTGTTCTATCCAATAATGCAATGGCTGGGAGGAGATATTTTTTCCGGGAGGCAGCAGTAAGGCAATGGTCTCTCCCAGGTCTCCTACGGTATGGTAACATTCTTCGAAGAGCCAGGGAGGCAGGCCGGTCATCTGTAAGCACCAGTTGCTGAGCTGAGTGGTGTTGACTGTACGTTTGGGCCGGCGGCCGGTAAAGATAGCCACTACCCACAGGCGGTCTGCCGGGTGGGCAGTAGCCATGTACCGGCTGAGGGCATCCAGTTTTTCGTTCGTTTTGGTGCTGTTGCTCAGCACTTTTACCAATGCTGCAAATGCTTTCATAACCCTTCTTCATTATTGTGAGGAGAGGTTGTTTCTGCCGGTTCTTCATCCATATCGCCATACGCTGTTTTCACTTCCTGTGCCGGGATGCCGTTTTCGGTAAGATACCGGGCAAAGGCGCTGCTGAAGCCATGAGTGGTATATACCTGCTCTGCCCCGGTAGCTTTTACGGCCTGCAGAAGACCGTTCCAGTCGGCATGGTCTGACAGCACAAAACCAGCATCGGCATTGCGGCGGCGCATATGTCCGCGTACCTGCATCCAGCCGCTGCAAACGCCGAGCGAGTAAGTGTTGAAACGGCGCATCCACGTGGTATCTGCTGCTGAGGGTGGACCTATGACCAGGTTGTTCTTGTAGGCGGAAGCAGGAGTATCCGGTGTTATACGCTGCAGGTCGGGCAGTGGCCAGCCCTGTTGACGGAGCAGCTGGTTGGTAATATAAATAGCGCCATGCGCCCATATCTGTTCTGTGGTATCCCTGAGATGATAGAGGAGGCGCTGGGCTTTGCCCAGGCTGTATCCCAGCAATACGCTGTTCTTGCCTGCCTGCTGGTTGTTATATATCCATTGCCTGATATTATTGAAGATGATGTTCTGCGGCTGCCAGTTGTAGATAGGAAGGCCAAAGGTGCATTCTGTGATGAAGGTATTGCATGGCACCGGCTCAAACTGGCCGGAAAGGCCGTCATTCTCTGTTTTATAATCACCGCTTACTACCCATACTTCATTGTCCTGTTGTACACGTACCTGGGCTGAGCCTATTACATGTCCGGCAGGATGAAGGGAGATGCTTACGCCATTATAACGTATTGTTTCCCCAAATTCCACACCCTGTATACTGATGTCCTGGCCAAGGCGCAATAGTAATAAGGGTACGCTATCCTTGTGGCAGAGGTAATGTTTACTGCCATACCGGGCATGGTCAGAATGGGCATGGGTGATGACGGCCCTTTCTACAGGCTGCCAGGGGTCAATGAAGAAATTGCCGGCAGGGCAGTAGATACCTTTATCGGTGAACTGGAGTATCTGCATATAAGAAAGGTATACAATTTTCATGCAGATATATAGAAAGTAAAACGGTCATCCGCCGGAAGCGTGATGACCGTTTTAAAAACTTATAATAAAGCAGTCTTACTGGAAATTCATCTTTGTATCGCTGCTGTCTCCTTTCTGAATAATATAGATATTCTTGTTCTCGAAGTAGTCAGGTTGTTCCGTTCCTTCTTTCAGGTATACCGGCTGATAGTTGAAATTGCTGAAAACCTTTTTGGCAGGATCGTTCACTGAGCCGTTGAAGTATACGCCGTTGGCAGATAACTGTTTTACGAAGTACCATGTCAGCTCAAATCCTTTGAAGGCCATATCAGATGGACGGGATTTGTATACGCGTTTGAAATAATCGGTGATATAACGGCTGTATACATCTGTTTTATCATTGAAGTAAGGCGACGTGTAGTATATCTGCATGCCTTTAAATTCAGGCTCTTTGAACTTCATGATATCCCAGGTAGGCATACCGTAGACCTGAAGGGGATAAGAGGCCGTCTGCACGCTCAGTTTACGCAGAATAGCTTTGGCGCCGGCTTCATCCAGGGCGGCAACTACACAAAGGTTGGGTCTGTCTGCCAGCATGAACTGGGAAAGTTCTGCATCTGTGGTAGCGTCTGACCAGAGCACTTCACGGATGCGGCTCTTCCTGCTGCTCTGCAGCTTTTCGTAATCTGCTTTGAAATCTGCCAGGAGGCGTTTTTCGAAAGCGGAATTACGATGGAAGAACAATATGTTCTTGTTGGCGAAAGATTCCTGCAGATAGCGTTGTAAGGCCTCACCATGTGTTTTCAGCATACTGTTGGTGATGAGCAGGAAAGGATTGGCGGTGATGCCGCCATCGTTGGGGTAGGTGGCAGATACCAGGTTGATCTCTTTCTCACGTGCTACATTGCTCAGCTCCTGCAGCTCAGGCGTACCAACGGCTGCAATGATGAGGTCTGTACTATCCAGCTGTTTACCCTTTGTCAGCGTTTCGATACTGTTGGCCCTGGATTTGCTGTCATACACGGTAACATTGAGCTTTACACCCTGCTGCTGCAGGCTGTCCAGCGCCAGCTGTGCACCTTCATAAAAATCCAGTCCGGGTAATACATACCGGGGCAGGGTACGGCCGGGAAGTTCTGTAGAGTTGATGAAAACCGAATCCAGGTAAAGGGGAGTAAAGAGGGCGATGTTGTATGCCTCTTTTTTCTCCTGGCGACCAAAAGCCGGTACATTGAAAGGTGCAGCTTTGGTCTCTTTCTTGCTCTCGTCTTTTTTCTTTTCTTCTGTTGCAGGTTTTGTGACAACTGGTGGTGGTGTTGGCTTGTTGCTGCTGCTGCCGGCGCCTTTAAAGAGGCCGCAACCAGATAACAAGACCACCATTGTGCATGCGGCGAATATGGAACCGCATATTTTGGATTTACTCATAGCGATCATTAAGTTACAAAAATCGTTCCTGTGTGTTGAATACAAAACGCTTAACACAGAATGCAATGTAGCAAAGCGTTCAGTGTTAAGCGTTTCGGCTTTAGCGCATAGGTATTATTCCCATTCGATAGTAGCCGGTGGTTTGGAACTGATATCGTATACCACGCGGTTAATACCTTTCACTTTATTGATAATATCGTTAGACATTTTAGCGAGGAACTCGTAAGGAAGATGTGCCCAGTCAGCGGTCATACCATCTGTAGAAGTTACGGCGCGGAGCGCTACAGTAAATTCATAGGTCCTTTCATCACCCATTACTCCTACGCTCTGAACGGGGAGGAGTATAGTGCCGGCCTGCCATACTTTATCATAGAGCTCTGCTTCCCGCAGTCCCTCTATATAAATGGCATCTGCTTCCTGCAGCATAGCTACTTTCTCAGGGGTGATCTCACCCAGGATACGGATAGCCAGGCCTGGTCCGGGGAAGGGGTGACGGCCAAGGAATATATCGCTGATACCAATTTCACGGCCTACACGTCTTACCTCATCTTTGAAGAGGAAGCGCAGGGGTTCTACCAGCTTCATGTTCATTTTTTCAGGAAGCCCGCCTACGTTGTGGTGGGATTTGATGGTAACGGAGGGGCCGTTTACAGACACAGACTCGATCACGTCAGGGTAGATGGTACCCTGGCCCAGGAAGGAGATGTCTTTCAGCAGGCTGGATTCCTGCTGGAACACTTCTATGAACAGGCGGCCAATGATCTTGCGTTTCTGTTCAGGATCGCTGACACCAGCCAGTTCTCCGTAGAACAGATCGCGGGCATTGACGCCTTTTACGTTCAGTCCCATATGTTTATAGGAATCCAGTACGGTTTCAAATTCGTCTTTACGGAGCAGGCCGTTATCAACAAAAACACAGTACAGGTTGCTGCCAATAGCTTTGTGGATCAGTTCTGCAGCTACAGTAGAATCTACGCCGCCGCTGAGGGCCATTACCACTTTTTTATCGCCTACTTCTTTCCTGATACGCTCAATGGTTTCCTCTACAAAGGCAGCCGGTGTCCAGTCCTGTTTGCATCCGCAGATGTGTACCAGGAAGTTGCGGAGCAGCTGTTTACCTTCCAGGGAGTGGGTCACTTCCGGATGGAACTGCAGGCCTACCAGGGGGTGAGGGGCTACTGTATCAGATTTGAAGGCTGCTACAGGGATATTCTCAGTACGGGCAATGATCTCAAAGCCTTCAGGCATCCTGACAATGGTGTCTGAGTGGCTCATCCATACCTGGCTGCGGGCAGAGATATCGTATAATGCTTTTTCTTCTTTGTTGTCATGTTCCATAAAAGCGCGGCCATATTCACGGATAGCGCTTTTAGCCACTTCACCGCCAAAATTTTTGGCCATTAGCTGGGCGCCGTAGCAAATACCTAATACAGGTACTTTGGCCGCCATGGCTGCAATGTCTACTGAAGGGGCCTTTGCCTCATTTACGGAGAACGGACTGCCGGATAAGATGATGCCTTTCACTGAATCATCCCATTGTACCGGCTGGAGACAAGGTTTGATCTCACAATAAATATTCAGTTCACGGATACTGCGTGCAATCAGCTGAGTATACTGAGAACCAAAGTCGAGGATTAGAATCTTTTCTGTCATGGTGGTGCAAAGATAAAGGCCTTATATCAAATCCCAAGTCTGAACTTACGCTAAAATGGATATTGCCGTTATATTTGTAGTATACATTTAAATAATCTGCCATTTTAAATGCCCAAAATCAATTAACCTTATGAAACAACTCGTTGTATGTGCCACAGTATTGTCCCTGTTATCCTTTGCAGCCTGCAATCAGAAAAGGGTGAGGGGGAGCGGACATGTTACTACTGAAACAAGGACTATCGGAGAGTTCAGTAAACTTGCCGTTGCTGGTGACATGGATGTCTACTTTACCCAGGGACCAGAGAAGGAAGCAATTGTGGAAGCTGAGGATAATATCCAACCCTATATTGAACTGCAGGAGAAAGGAGATGAGCTGATCGTCAAAATGAAGGACCATATTTCCCTGAAATCTCACAAGGGTATCAAGATAACGTTGACAGCGCCGCATGTGTCAGATATTGTCCTGTCCGGCTCAGGGAACATTAAACTGGTGAACAGGTTTGAAAATGATGGGCCTGTAAAATTTAAGATTGCCGGCAGCGGAAATATAGAAGGTACTGTGAACAGCCCTTCAGTAGAAGCTGTCTCCGCCGGTTCAGGAGATATCAAGTTATCTGGCGAGACCAGGGACCTGAAGATAAACCTGGCCGGAAGCGGAGATTTTGAAGGAGAAGACCTGTATACTGAAAGTACCAGGGTAAATACAGCCGG
Organism: Chitinophaga tropicalis; assembly: GCF_009758205.1. Lineage (GTDB taxonomy): Bacteria > Bacteroidota > Bacteroidia > Chitinophagales > Chitinophagaceae > Chitinophaga > Chitinophaga tropicalis. Next base: position 126,034 of record NZ_WRXN01000010.1, on the reverse strand, counting down.
TAGTGGAAATGCGTTTGTACACGCCAGTGTAAAACTGGATGTGAACATAGTTGGTTCAGGGGATGTGACGTACAAGGGAAATCCTTCTGTGGAATCACATACCGCCGGATCAGGAAGTGTGAGGAAAGCAAATTAAGATAGCTGTTTGTTTGCGGCCCCGCAGCCGGCTAAAATTCAGATCTGTAAATAATGAACGATGGATAAACCAATGACAGCAGAAGAAGCAGCCCGGCAGCTACGGCAACCGCAGGGAGAAGACGGTATCAGGATGGGTGAAAAGATGAACAGGTCCAATAAGCTCCTATATGACATGACACTGGATTTTATGCCCTTGCAGGCTGGCGATCGTATACTGGAAATAGGAATGGGGAACGGTCACTTTATCTCTGAATTATTTCAGCAACAGGCCGCGTTACATTATACAGGGCTTGACATGTCTGATGTAATGGTGCAGGAAGCTATAAAGGAAAATGAAAGCCGTATCAAAGCGGGTAAGGTAGAGATAATTTGCGGTACTGCGGAAGAAATGACCTTTCCATCAGAAGCGTTCACCAAAGTGTTTGGTGTGAATGTGCTTTATTTCTGGGATGCGCCGGATATCGCGCTGAAGGCTATTCATCGTGTACTAATACCCGGCGGACAGCTGGTACTGGCATTTCGCAGCAAAGAAACTATGGAGCAGCTGCCTTTCGTTGATCAGGGTTTTACATTGTATGATATTCCTTCAGCAAAATCATTGCTTGAAAAAAATGGCTTTATTGTAAGTGAGATCAATACAGCAGTAGAACCTCAGAAACTCGCTGCAGACGGGAGTAAGCTGGTACAGCTGGAAAATATTTGCATGCGCGGAATAAAAAATTAAGTACTATTTAACATTTAGTTTATTGTACAAACAGCATCTTTGTACCTGTAAAATAAAACATTAAGTCCTTTGGCCACGGTACTGCTGTAGCAAAATGCAGAGGGTTATGGCAGTACCTGGCTGAGGCACAAGAGAAAGAGGAGGTCCCGTAAGGGGCTTTTTTATTTTAAAGCAGTTCGTGACGGCAGTATTATCAGAGTTTTGTGATAACTTAATGATTATCAGTTTGTTGTAGCTTATTTGCTTACCCTTTCATTCACAGGTTAATTCATATAATAAAAATATATCGTAAGTTTACGGCTTCAAGTGTTCAACTCCGTATTTTTATGAATGAACGACCTAAGATCCTGGTTATCTATTACACCCAGACCGGGCAGTTAAAGAGAATAGTTGATAAAGTTACAGGACCGCTACAGGACAAGGCCACTATCGTATATGAGGAGCTGGCGCCATTGCAACCCTTTGCATTTCCATGGAACAAGCAGGTCTTTTATGACACTATGCCGGAAACTGTGTTGGGCAAACCACGTGGAATAGCACCGTTAAAAGTTAATCCGGATGAGCATTTTGATCTCGTTATCCTGGCTTATCAACCCTGGTTCTTATCTCCTTCACAACCAACAGCCGCTTTTTTACAGAGTGAGTCAGCAGCCCGTTTACTGAAAGGCAAGCCTGTCGTTACGCTGATGGGATGCCGCAATATGTGGCTGAATGCACAGGAGCGTGTAAAGGAATACCTGCAGAAAGCAGGCGCGCATCTTGTGGGAAATATAGTGCTGGTAGACAGATCGCCCAACCTGGTGGCATTGATCACAGTATTAAGATGGCAGTTTAAAGGTAAGAAAGAAGCTACGGCATTCCTGCCGCCAGCAGGCGTTCAGGAACAGGATATCCAGGATGCGGTGAAGTTTGGGGAGCCTATTGCAAAGATGCTTGAAACAAGACAATGGGACCAGCTGCAACCTCAACTGCTGGAGCTGGGCGCTGTAGAGTTGAAGCCTAACCTGATATTGCTGGAAGACAGAGGTATCAGGGCGTTCCGTTACTGGTCAAAATTCATCAGTGCCAAAGGTGGGCCCGGAGCACCTGAAAGACAGGGGAGGGTAAGTATGTACAGGGGATTACTGCTGATAGGTATTTTTGTATTATCACCTCTGGCCAAGATATCTTCCATGTTTAAACTGGCCTTTAATAAGAAGAGATTGCAGGAAGATGTAAAGTACTACAGAGGGATACACCTGCGTTAACCGGCTGAAAGCAGTAACATAGCCCGGTTTCAATACCTTTTACTGATATATCGGCAGAGTATTCTATATTTACGGGCGTTTGTGCATTGTTAGACCGGGGACAAGGGGATATTACCATAATTATTATAACAGCAAGGCGAAATTCAATAACCTGTCTTTGAATAAGGACAGGTACCAACTTATACAAAACAACAGGAATCTATTTCAAATGAAGGAAGTTTATATTACAAGGCTATCTAAATTTCTGCCTAATGAGCCGGTAGGGAATGATGAAATGGAAAGCATACTTGGGCTGGTAGACGGAAAGCCTTCCCGTGCAAGATTGAGGATTTTGGGGAATAATAAGATCAAAACACGCTATTACTCATTAGATAAACAAGGAAAATCGACCCACTCTAATGCAGAGATGACTGCGCTGGCAGTAAAGGGCCTTTTTGATGACAGGTTTTCTATAGACAAGCTGCAGCTACTGGCTTGTGGCACTACATCGCCAGACCAGCTGCTGCCTAACCATGCAGCAATGGTACACGGCCTGCTGAAATGCCAGCCTGTAGAGCTGATAGCCGCTACAGGAGCATGTGCGGCAGGTATGCAGGCATTCAAATATGCCTGGATGTCTATTAAATGCGGTAATACCAGCAACGCTGTAAGCACAGGTTCTGAGAAATTCTCCAGCTGGATGCTGGCAGAAAAATTTGAGCCTGAAACAGAGAACCTGAAACACCTGGAAGATAATCCTATCATTGCCTTTGAAAAGGACTTCCTGCGCTGGATGTTGTCTGACGGCGCCAGTGCAGCCCTGTTCCAGGACAAACCAAATGAAAATGGCCTTTCACTGCGTGTAGACTGGGTAGAGATAGCTTCTTATGCCAACGAGCTGGAAACCTGTATGTATGCAGGCTCTATCAAGAATGAAGACGGCAGCACCAAAGGCTGGATAGATATGACGCCTGAAGAGTGGGCACAGCACAGCGTGTTCTCCTTCAAACAGGATACCCGCCTGCTGGGCAAGAACATCGTTCCTTCCGGTGCACAGATGTGGAAAGAACTGGTAGAACGTCACAACATTGACCTGGAGAAGCTGGATTACTTCCTGCCTCACCTGTCCTCAGAATTTTTCCGTTTTAAAATAGACGAAGAGATCACCCGCCTGGGTGTACCTATCCCGCAGGAGAAATGGTTCACCAACCTGACCCGCGTAGGTAACGTAGGCACCGCCTCACCTTACTTCATGCTGGAAGAGCTGCTGAATAATGATATGCTGAAGAAAGGCCAGACTATCGTGATGATGGTACCTGAAAGTGCAAGGTTCTCCTATGCCTATGCACATCTCACGGTGGTATAAGCGCGGATAGCTTATCTAAAGAAACTGAAAGAGGAGCTGTGGTATTCATTAAACGGCTCCTTTTCTTTTATGTAATTTTGGCCCAAACATTAACATATGAAGAAAGAGGAAGTTCCACAGGATGGCAACAACATGCATGAAGGTAAATTCAGGCAGCTCTTTTATGCCACTGATAACGCAGGGCAATATGTACCGGTAACCAGCGTAGGCTGGGAGCCTGAAAATGTGGCAATGACCCAGGCATGGGAAGAGATACATGCAAAAGTGGAGGCCGCCAGGCAGCGTGTACTGGCAGGAGAAGCCAGCCCTGTCCTGTATTATATGGAGAAAACCATCATGGACCTGCCCTTGCTGGCCAGTTATGTAGGTAAATTCCAATGGCAGGTAAAACGCCATATGAAACCGGCAGTGTTCAATAAACTGAGCGATAACATGCTGCATAAATATGCAGCTGCATTCAAGATCAGCATTAAAGAATTAAAGGAAGTTAAATAATTTGTACAAATGGGTGAGGTACTGGAAGTTATGAACGATATTCAATTCAACCACGAGCAGACTGCACATTGCGAGAGCGGGGTGATTTCCAATATTTTCAGGCATTACGGATTACATATCAGTGAGCCTATGGCTTTCGGTATTGGCGCAGGGATCTTCTTTGCGCATCTGCCATTTGTGAAAGTGAACGGCGTACCAGGCACAACCTACCGTGTAGTGCCCGGCGCTATCTTCAAACGTGTATGCAAAAGGCTGGGAGTGAAGATCGAGTCGCAAACCTTCTCCAACGTGGAGAAAGGCATGCAGGAGCTGGACAGGATACTGGAAACAGGCACGCCTGTAGGGATGTTGTCCAGCGTATATTACCTGCCTTACTTCCCGGCATCCTACCGCTTCCATTTCAATGCACATAACCTGGTAGCCTATGGTAAGAGCGGTGAAAACTACCGTATCAGCGATCCTATCATGGAAACCGTTACTGAAATTGATCCTAAAAGTCTTGCAGAAGCACGTTTCGCCAAGGGCTTCCCCGCTCCCAAAGGCAAGTTGTATTATGCAGTGGACGTACCTAAAGAAATTTCATTGCAGGAGCCTATCCGTCAGGGTATTAACCAGGCATGCCATGACATGCTGAAAATTCCGCTGCCTATGTTCGGGGTAAGCGGTATCCGTTACCTGGCAAAGCGGCTGAAGCAATATCCCGAAAAGGTGGGCGAAAGGAAGGCAGTGCTTTACTTAGGCAACATCATCAGGATGCAGGAAGAGATAGGCACCGGCGGTGCAGGCTTCCGCTTCATGTATGCAGCCTTCCTTCAGGAAGCAGCCGGCATTCTGCAAAGAGAAGAGCTGAGCGTGCTTTCAGGAGAGCTGACAAAGGTAGGAGACATCTGGCGCAACTTTGCCTTCAATGCCGGCAGAGTATGCAAAAGCAGGGCGGTAAATAATGTATCATATGCAGAATTAAGCGAAATGCTGATGCAATGCGCCGCAGAAGAAGAGCTGTTGTTCAGGAAACTGTCGAAAGTAAAAATATAATGACCAGCATATCAGTGCAGGACCTGCACAAGACATATAAAGGCGCTTTGGAGCCATCGCTGAGCGGACTATCCTTCAGCTTCCCCAAAGGCGCCATGGTGGGCCTGCTGGGGCCTAACGGCGCCGGAAAAACCACTACTATCTCCATATTATGCGGACTGGTAAAAGCAGATGGCGGACAGGCCAGGATATTTGACCTGCCACAGGACGCCGCCAACCGGGAAGCAATCAAACGTATAACAGGCATAGTGCCACAACAGATAGCCCTGTTCCCTCACCTTACTGCTGTAGAGAACCTGACCTACTTCGGTAACCTGTATGGAATGAAAGGCAAACCACTGCGTAGCAGGATAGATGAATACTTACAGATGTTCGGACTGGAAAAGGCCGGCAATAAAGAAGTACACCGCTTCTCAGGTGGTATGAAAAGACGTACCAATATCATCGCAGCCATCCTGCATCAGCCACAGCTGCTGATACTGGACGAGCCTACTGCTGGTGTAGACGTACAGTCGCGCAGCATGATCCTGCAATTTCTCCGGGAATACAACAACCAGGGCGTAAGCATTGTATATACCTCACACCTGCTGGAAGAAGCACAGACCATTTGCCGGGAAGTAGTGATCATAGATGAAGGAAAGGTAGTGGTACAGGGAGAAACAGCAGCACTGATAGCACGCCATCCTGAATGCCGCAACCTGGAGGATGTGTTTTTACATTATACCGGACATGCGGTGAGGGATTAATTATAAGGAAGGCATGCTAAGACTACTGGCTACTATACGGAAAGAATGGTTGTTACTGCTGAGGGACAGAACAGGACTGACATTATTATTTGCCATGCCACTGGTGCTCATCACCGTAATGGCCATGATAGAAGACGCACCCTTCAGGGACTACCAGGAACTGAAATTTGATATACTTACTGTAGATAATGACCACGGACGTTTAGGACGGTACATCAGGGAAGGACTGGAATACACCGGCCAGTTTGAAGTAGTGGATTCAATGAATGGTAAACCGGTAACGCAACAGCAGGCGCTGGACCTGGTGAACAAAGGAGACTACAAGATATGTATAGTGATCCCCAAGGGAGCTACCGGAGCTATTGTGAGCAATGCAAACAGGATCGTGAACGATATATCGAAACGGATGGGCATACCGGCCACTTTGCCGGTAGGGACAAAAAAAGATTCGCTGAACGTTGCCGTATACTTTGACCCTGCTTCCAAGAAAGCATTCAAGAGCGCTATACACCAGGCGCTGGATAACTTCCTGACGCAGGTGGAAACAGACCTGTTGCTGGAAAGGATCAAACAGCAGCTGCGTAAGAAAGACATGCCGGAAACAGATACGATGGAGATACGGCTGAAGGCGGTAGGGCTGCAGGAACAGCTGACAGGGCCTTCAAAACAGATAGACGTGATCTCCAACTCCGTGCAGCACAATGTGCCGGCATGGAGCATTTTCGCCATGTTCTTTATAGTGATTCCTATTGCAGGGAATATGATCAGGGAAAGGGAAGACGGCAGCCTGCTGAGAATGAAGCTGATACCGGGCTCTTACCTGGCCATACTGGCGGGTAAGATGTTGTTCTTTGTATGTATATGCGTGGTGCAGTTCTACCTGATGATACAGGTAGGCATTCATCTGCTGCCATTGCTGGGACTGCCAAAGCTTGTACTGGGGCAGAGCCATGCAGCGGCACTGATGGTGGCAATAAGCATAGGGTTGACAGCAACAGCATATGGTATCCTGGTAGGCACTATATTTAAAACACCTAACCAGGCGCTTAACTTCGGGGCTATTTCCATTGTGATCCTGTCTGCCATTGGAGGCATCTGGATACCACTGGAAATAATGCCGCCGCATATGCAGTTTATAGGGCGCCTTTCTCCGCTTAGCTGGGGACTGGACGCCATCAACGATATCTATCTCCGTAATATGGGCGTAGTCCATATAGGAGGGAATACAGGAAAGCTGGTGATCTGCGCTGTAGTGATGCTCTGTATAGCAGGAGCGGTTGAAAAGCGCAGGATGAGCTGAGGCGCGGGAGCGCATTGACTATTGACGGTAAAACAGTAATTTTACGGCCGCCCCTGCAGCAAAATTGCTGACAAGGGAGCCAGGCTTCCTGCAACCGGGAAGATTAAACCTGCAACTCAGAAATATGGAAGATTTAAAACAGAAACTCAAAGTACAGATCATTGAAGCCTTGAACCTGCAGGACACCCGTCCGGAGGATATTGACGATAATGCACCTTTGTTTGGCGAAGGACTGGGCCTGGACAGCATTGATTCACTGGAGCTCATGGTACTGCTGGAAAGACATTATCATATCAAAGTGGAAGACCCCCGCGAAGGCAGGAAGATCTTACAGTCAGTAGCTTCTATGGCTGAATTTATACAATCCAAACAAACAGCTTAAGGCGGCTCCCTTTTATGGCGGAACGTGTGTTTATAACAGGGATGGGAATGATCACCGCCATTGGTGATAACGTGGCAGGCAATCTTCATAACCTGCGCTTACTGCGTACAGGCCTGGGCTATACCAGGCATCTTGATACCATTTACAAAGAGACATTACCCGTTGCAGAGGTAGTACATACTACTGAACAACTGCACGAACTGGCCGGTGTAGCCGGTATGGAAGGCTATACCCGCACCACCCTGCTGGGGCTGGTGGCCATGAGAGAAGCACTGCAGCAGGCCGGGATCAGTGATGTACAGGATGAACCTACAGGATTCATCAACGCATCTACCGTAGGTGGAATGTGTGATACTGAGAACGTTTATTTCGATATTATTAACCCCGAGAAATCCGGAGATTTCCTCAAATTCATTGATACGCTGGACTGTGCAGACTGCACACAGCGTATAGCAGATACCGTTGGGCTGAATGAGCATATAGCCACCATCAGCACCGCCTGTTCCTCTTCCGCAAATGCATTGATGTTCGGCGCAAGGCTTATCAGGGCCGGTGTGCTGAGAAGAGTGATCTGCGGCGGTACAGAAGCGCTTACACGGTTTACGCTGAATGGTTTCAATTCACTTAAGAATATAGATAAACGGCCCTGCATGCCGTTTGACCAGGACCGTAACGGGCTGAACCTGGGAGAAGGGGCTGCTTATCTTGTACTGGAGAGCGAAACCCTGGTACAGGAGCGGCAATCTGCCGTGCTGGCGGAACTGCGTGGCTATGCCAACAGTAATGAGGCCTTCCATCCAACAGCGCCTTCACCGGAAGGAGATGGCGCCTATGCAGCTATGAAGAACGCACTGGATATGGGCGGATTAACACCGGCAGATGTACAGTACGTGAATGTGCATGGCACTGCCACATTGACCAACGACGTGGCGGAAGGTATGGCGCTGCAGCGGTTGTTTGGACAGCAAACGCCTAAGTTCAGCAGCACCAAGCCCTTTACCGGGCATACACTGGCGGCAGCCGGCGCTATAGAGGCTATTTATTCCGTACTGGCCATACAGCATCAGCTGGTATTTCCCAATCTCCATTTCAAAGACAAAATGGAGGAATTGTATATAGTACCGGAAACCCGGCTGTTAGAAGGGTATCCTGTACAAAACGTTATATCAAATTCATTCGGTTTTGGCGGCAACAATGCCTCCCTGCTGATCAGCAAATATGAAGGGTAAGTGTTACATACAAGGAATGGCGGCCATCTCTCCCCAGCATACGTTTGAGGGAGATAGCAGTGCACAGCCAATGGTGGCAGGCAGCAGCAATATGCTTTCCTGCGTGGAACCGGATTACCGTACATTCATCCCGGCCAACAGCCTGAGGCGCATGAGCCGCATGCTGAAAATAGGATTGACCACAGCGTTGAAATGTATGCAGGACAGCGGAATAGCTGTACCAGGGGCTATTGTAACCGGTACCGGTAAAGGTAGCTTACAGGATACAGAACGTTTTATCAAAGAGATACGTGATTATGAAGAACGGGCACTGAACCCTACGCCTTTCATACAGTCTACCTACAATGCAGTGAACGGGCTGATAGCTTTACAGCAGAAATGCACCCAATACAATAATACTTTTGTTCATCGTGGTTTTTCTTTCGAGAACGCATTGCTGGACAGTATGCTGTTGCTGCATGAAGGAGCAGAAAATGTACTGGCAGGCGCTTTTGAAGAAATAACCGGAGAGCATTTTTATATCAAGAGCAGGATAGGGCAGTGGAAGTCTGAAACAGTGCCTAATAATGCGTTGCATGAACATTTTTCGCCAGGCACTATTTCAGGAGAAGGTGCGGCTTTCTTCCTGCTGGATGCAAAGCCTTCAGATAAAAGTTATGCTGCCATAGCGGGTATGAAAACCTTGTATAAGCCATCCCCGGAAAAACCGGGTACGGCTTTACAGCAATTCCTGCAACAGCATGGCCTGTCCATGCCTGATGTAGATCTTGTGCTGACAGGAAGTAATGCTGACAGCAATTATGATTTCTATTATGATGTACTTGACGGAATGCTGCAGCTGCCATTCAAACACCTGTGCGGAGAGTATGATACAGCCAGCGCTTTTGCTTTATGGCTGGGGGCAAAGATGGTAAAGGAGCAGCAGGTGCCGGCGCAATGGTTTCCTATGTTACAGCAGCAGCCGGCACAGTTGAAGAATGTGCTTATCTATAATCACTTTTTTGGCGAGCAGCACACATTTATGCTACTTCAATCAATATAGTTTTGTGCGCAGGTTTATTTCAAAAGCCGCGCGCAGCGCAGAAAATTCTGCACGAAAAAGCGCTTTTGCCGAAGGCAAAAGCGCTTTTTTGTGCAATTAAGATCTTATTTAATCACCCTGTACACCGGATACCTCAAATACCCCGGTTCAGCCCATGGAGTCCGCTCATACACAAAATGCAACTGCGCGCTACCACTCTTTGCAAACGTACTATCTGACACCTGCTTTTCTTTCAACTGTGCCTGCAGGGCTTTATCTGTTTTGAAATATTCTGCGGCAATATCCTCAAACACATAAGGAGAGTAACCTTCTTTGGGCGCCAGGATAGCGTCAAAGAAATTCCATGCAAAGAAAGAATCACCGCCCGTAGGTTCCAGGGTCTCTATCAGGTAGCGGTTAGCCAGCTGGTTCATGGGAATATAATAGTCGCCCTTACGGAAGCGGAGGCTGTCTTTCGTGTTCGTTACTTTTATGCCGGTATGCAGGTAATGCCCTTCATAGGGACGAGGCACTGTTTTATAGTCAGCTATGTGATAGGTTTCTACTGCTATAACAGTATCCTGTGTAAACCTGTGCATCACTACATTGTTATTTTTCAGGATATCCAGCACATTCCACCATCCCTGGGGAATAACATATGCTTCCGGTTTCTGTACAAAGTTGCCGGGCACGGTATAATCATAGAATTTTACTTTCTTTTCATACGGCTGGGAGCGGTCGTAATACAGCCGTGGCAAACCTGATATTTCGCTGGGTTTATATCCGGCAGCATATCCTTTAAAGGTAATATAGCTGTAGCGGCTGGTATCTACATTCCATTCCAGGGGGAACGACTGGCGGGTCCTGTCCTGTTCCTTAGCCCGGTTGCGGAGATCCTTGATCTGCTCGCTGTGACGGCTTACATAGCTGATAAAACATTCCATAAGGGCATAGGTAGCCGTTACTCTCTGGGGATAGGGTTTCAGCATATGAGTTTCCGGTACGAAGCCAAAGGTATGGAAGAGGGTGGTATAGCCGCTGGAATAGCGGGGCCCTTCTGCATAGGTGATCCATCCGTTGTCTGGTGTTTCTCCAAAATGGTTCACGTAAGGTACCAGGTCGTAGCCTTTATCTTTCATAAGCTGATAGATGCCTGGTTCAAATTCTTTGTGCAGGAAGCTACCCATTTCCCCGCCCATTTTACCGTATTCTGTGGTCAGGAGTGTCATGATGTGCTGATAATCAGCGCCATTGCTGACGTGATTATCTATAAACACGTCCGGGTCTGTAAGCTGGTATATCTGGTGAAAGGCGCGGGCGTTCCGGGAGTCTGCCTTGATAAAATCGCGGTTCAGGTCCAGGTTCTTTGCATTGCCGCGGGAGCCGAAGGCTTCCGGACCGTTCTGATCTACCCTGAAATTTGTGCTGCGGTTCAGGGCTCCGCCAATGTTATAAACGGGGATGATGGCCAGGACAATATTGTCGAGCAGTTTCTTTTTATCCAGGGCCAGGTCACGCAGCAGCATCATAGTGGCGTCGATACCGTCGGGTTCACCGGGATGGATGCCGTTGTTTATCAGTATGATACGTTTGTTCTTTTTGCGGAGGCTGGAGAAGTTAAAGTCGCCCGACGGGGAGTAAGTCACCAGGTGCAGGGGAAATCCGCTATCGGTATTTCCTATTTCCTGCATGCTGATCTGTGGAAACTGTTTGTCCAGTTGTTTATAATAGCTGATGCATTCCTGGTAGGTAGCGGTTTCTTTTCCTCCGGAGCGTTCATAGCGGGTGCTAAGGTCTGTTTTCTGGGCTATGGATGGCAGGGAGGTGTGGCAGAGCGCAAGCAGGGCTGCTGAGCAAATGAGTCTTTTCATGAAGAGGGAGGATTATTGGTTGATACGGGCAAAACAAAAAGCCCTTCCTGTTTAAGGAAGAGCCGTTGTATCGAAATATTTTCGGTCTAAAGCTGCTTACGCCAGAGTGTTAACTTTCTTAGAAAGTTTGCTCTTCAGGTTGGCTGCTTTATTTTTGTGAATGATATTGCGTTTTGCCAACTTGTCGATCATAGAGATCACATCAGACAACTTTTCGCCAGCCGCCGCTTTCTCAGTCAGTTTCTTCAGATCACGGATGGCATTACGGGTAGTTTTACCGTAGTAACGGTTACGCTCATTCCGTTTTTTGCTCTGACGTACGTCTTTTTTCGTTGCTTTATGGTTTGCCATGTTCTTAATTTCAAGTTTCGGACGGCAAAGGTAAGTATTAGTTTTTTACAAAACAAAAAAAATGAAAGGTTCTAATATACCTATTTCTCTTTTTTCCGGCTGCAGGCCTGATATCTGTTCACAAAAAATGAGTTAAGATCAAGTGAAAAAAGGGTAATATAAGAATTGGACTTTAAGTGTTTCTGATTATGCTTTATACGTTCACTATTTTTCCGTTTTACTTTCACAAAAAAGCTACGATATTTGCAATCCCATATATTATATAAGGGGCATTCATCAGAATAGCAATTTGAATCGAAGCTTTAGCAAAACTCGTTGTAAATGAAGGACTTCTCATTTGTTACCAACTCACATCCAGCCTACATAGAATCTTTATACCAGGATTACCGTAAAGACCCTGGGGCAGTAGACCCGGAATGGGGCAAATTTTTTGAGGGATTTGATTTTGCGGTAAGTAATGTAAATGGAAAGGCAGGAGCGCCGGGAGCGGCAGGCGCCGGTTTACCGGTTAGCAGTGACCAGTTGACAAAAGAGCTGAACGTTTACAGCCTGATCCAGGCCTATCGGAAAAAGGCTCACCTGATCTCTAAGACCAATCCTATCCGCGAAAGAAAGGACAGGCAGGCCAACCTTGATATCTCTTTTTACGGCCTCAGCGATGCCGATCTGAAAACAGAATTTTATACCGGGCAGGTACTTGGCCTGGGTAAAACCACCCTGGAAAACATCGTAGCCCGTCTGAAGCAGGTGTACGCCAATGCGGTTGGTGTTGAATATGCCTACATCAACGACGCCAAAAAGGTAGAGTGGTTACAGCGTGAAATGGAAACCACCCTGCAGGAAAAAGTTTCCCTGGAAAAGAAAAAACGCACCCTGCTGAAGCTGAACCAGGGCGTAATGTTTGAGCGTTTCCTCCACACTAAATATATAGGACAGAAAAGATTTGGCCTGGAAGGTGGTGAAAATACCATTCCGGCCCTGGATGCTATTATCAACACTGCTGCCAGCGAAGGCGTTCAGGAAGCAGTGATCGGTATGGCGCACAGGGGGCGTCTGAACGTATTGGCCAATATTCTTGGTAAAACGTATGAGCAGATCTTCAACGAGTTTGAAGGCCATGCCGTACCAGACCTGACAATGGGCAGCGGTGACGTAAAATACCACCTGGGCTTCCGTTCTATAGTAGAAACACCTTCCGGCAATAAAGTGAACCTGCAGCTGCTTCCCAACCCTTCCCACCTGGAAGTGGTAGACCCGCTGGTTACAGGTTTTGCACGCAGCAAGGCAGATGTGATCTACAACAGCGACTATGACAAAATACTGCCTATCCTGATCCATGGCGATGCTGCCGTTGCAGGACAGGGCGTAATATATGAGCTCATCCAGATGAGCAACCTGAAAGGCTACTATGCCGGCGGTACCATACACCTGGTAATCAACAACCAGATCGGTTTTACCACAGACTTTGACGACGCCCGTTCTTCAGACTACTGTACCAGCGTAGCTTCTACCGTACAGGCGCCTGTTTTCCACGTAAACGGGGACGACGCCGAAGCAGTGGTGAAAGTGGCTGAAATAGCAGCCCGCTATCGCCAGGAATTCAATTCCGACATTTTCATTGACTTACTGTGCTACCGCAAGCATGGCCACAACGAAGGCGATGAGCCCAAGTTCACCCAGCCAAGCCTGTATGCACTGATTGATAAACATCCTAATCCGCGTGAGGTATATACCCAGCGTCTGCTCCAGAACGGTGATTCTGAAGTACAGGAACTGGCAAAAGAGATGGAAAAAAGCTTCTGGGCTGACCTGCAGGAACGCCTGGATGAAGTAAGGCAGAACCCTTTGCCTTATACTCACCAGAAACCGGAACAATGGTGGGCGGAACTGCGTAAGTCCAAACCGGAAGATTTTGAGAGATCTCCTGTAACGGCTATTAAGGAAGAAGATGTAAAACGCCTTTTCAGCGGTCTGATGCAGTGGCCTAAAGACTTTGTTCCTTTGCGTAAAGTAGAGAAGCTGCTGCAGGAAAAGATCAAACTGTTTGAAGCTGAAGGTAAGCTGGACTGGGCTACAGGTGAATTACTGGCCTACGCCAGCCTGCTTACAGAAGGCAAAGACGTTCGTATGAGCGGGGAAGACGTGAAAAGGGGTACATTCTCTCACCGTCACGCTATCCTGTTTGACGAAAATACCAACGCTACCTACAGCAGATTAGGCAACCTCCAGGAAAAACAAGGCCAGTTCCGCATTTACAACTCCCTGTTAAGTGAGTTTGCAGTACTGGGCTTTGAATATGGTTATGCACTGGCCAACCCTAATACACTGGTGCTCTGGGAAGCACAGTATGGCGACTTTACCAACGGCGCCCAGTCTGTAATTGACCAGTACGTGACCAGCGCAGAACAGAAATGGACCAACCAGAACGGCCTGGTAATGCTGCTGCCTCATGGTTATGAAGGCGGTGGGCCGGACCACTCCAGCGCAAGATTGGAAAGATTCCTGCAGTCATGTGCAGAATATAATATCATTGTTACAAACATCACTACTTCCGCCAACTTCTTCCATGCCTTACGCCGCCAGCTTACCTGGCCGTTCCGTAAGCCACTGGTGAACTTTGCGCCTAAAGCCAACCTGAGACATGCAGGTTCCTATTCATCAATAGCTGCCTTTACTGAAGGAGGCTTTAAGGAAGTACTGGATGATGAATTTGCAGACGATCCATCTAAAGTGAAAAAAGTACTGCTGTGTACCGGTAAGATGTACTTTGACCTGAGTGAGAAGCAGCAGAAAGATAACCGTAAGGATGTAGCTATTGTGCGACTGGAACAACTTTATCCGTTGCCGGTAGCGCAGCTGGAAGTGCTGAACCAGAAGTATAAAGCCGCTACATGGTTCTGGGTACAGGAAGAGCCGCTGAACATGGGCGCTGCTTCTTACCTGCAGATGAACCTGAAACAGCTTAACTACGGTGTTATAAGCCGTAACCCAAGTGCAGCTACGGCTACAGGTTATGCCAAAGTACATGCACGCGAGCAGCTTGAGATCATTGAGACTGCATTTAACATTTAGATGAATTAGAGAAACGAAGTGAAGACGCAGACTGCTTCGCTTTTAAAACATTGATTGCACACAGAAATTAGAAATATGGCTATCGAAATCAAAGTTCCTACGGTAGGAGAATCTATTAGCGAGGTAACAATTGCAAAGTGGTTGAAGAAAGACGGAGATTATGTGCAGCAGGATGAGGTGATCTGTGAAATGGAATCTGAAAAAGCCACCTTTGAACTGAATGCAGAGAAAGCAGGGGTACTGAAAATTGCTGCCCCCGAAGGCGCTACGTTAAAAGTAGGCGATGTTGCTTGTACAATTGACACGGATGCCGCCGCTCCTGCAGGCAATGGTACTGCCGCCCCGGTAGCTGCTCCAGCCGCACCTGCGCCGGTAGCTGAAGCTGCTTCTGCAGCGCCGGCAGCACCCGCAGTAAATAAAGGAACCATTGAGATGAAGGTGCCTACTGTGGGCGAATCTATCAGTGAAGTAACACTCATCAAATGGATAAAGAAAGACGGAGATTTTGTTGAACGTGATGAAGTGATCTGTGAACTGGAATCAGAGAAAGCTACTTTTGAGCTGAACGCAGAAGAAGCCGGCGCTCTCCAGACACTGGGTAAAGAAGGTGACGTATTAAAGGTAGGAGATCCTATCGCTAAAATAGATACAAGTGCAGGCCGTCCTGCGGGTAAAGCACAACCTGCTGCAACAGCTGCTCCTGCAGCCGCTGCACAGAAAGCCGCTCCGCAGGCACAACAGGCGCCGGTTACTTCCATCCCTAACGATGTGAAGGCTACTCCTGTTGCCGCTGCCGTAATAGCAGACAAACATGTTGATCCGGCTACCATTAAAGGTTCCGGCGCTCATGGCAAGATCCTGAAAGACGATGTGTTTGCCGCCCTGCAAAACCCGGGCGTGGCTATTGGCCAGGAAATGTTCACCCGCGCAGAACGCAGGGAAAAAATGAGCAACCTGCGTAAAACAGTATCCCGCAGACTGGTAGAAGCAAAAAACACTACGGCCATGCTCACCACTTTCAACGAGGTGGATATGACCGCTATCATGGAGCTGCGCGCCAAATACAAAGAAGTGTTCAAGAAGCAGCATGAGGTGAACCTGGGCTTTATGAGCTTCTTTACCAAAGCCTGCTGTTTTGCACTGAAGGAATTCCCTTCTGTTAATGCCTACATTGACGGGGAAGAGCTGGTATACCACGATTTCTGTGACGTATCTATCGCCGTATCTGCTCCTAAAGGACTGGTAGTACCGGTAATACGCAATGCAGAAAGCCTGGATATGGCACAGATCGAAAAGAAAGTAGTAGAACTGGCTACAAAAGCAAGAGATAACAAGCTCACTATGGACGAAATGACCGGTGGTACCTTTACCATTACAAATGGCGGTGTATTCGGTTCCCTGATGAGCACTCCTATCATCAACATTCCACAGTCAGCTATCCTGGGTATGCACAAGATCCAGGAAAGACCTATGGCCATCAACGGCCAGGTAGTGATCCGCCCGATGATGTACGTTGCGCTCAGCTATGACCACCGTATCATTGACGGCCGCGAATCTGTAAGCTTCCTGGTACGTGTAAAGGAAATGCTGGAAAGTCCGGAGCAGCTGCTGTTTGGTAAAGATCCGCTGAAAGCCCTCCTGAAGCTGTAAAATAATACTAACGCGGAACGCATATTGCAGAACGCTTAACGCCTGATTGCTTTACAGCCAATCGCGTTAAGCGTTTTGCGTTTATACTTCCGGCATAATCTGCTGTATGACCCGCTGGGAAAATTATTTATTCTCCGCCGAGGAGATAACCGGTAGTTACGATGGAACGTTGCCATTGCATCACTACCTTAAAGGGTTCTTTAAACAGCATCCTTACATGGGGAGCCGCGACCGGCGGCAGATCTCCCAACTGGTGTATGCTTATTACCGGCTGGGATACCTGTGGAAAGGGAAGAAGGGCACTTCTGAAAGAGTACTAACAGGCACATTCCTATGTGAGCAACAATCCACAGAACTACTGCGCTTCTTCCGCCCTGATCTGGATGATAAAGCCGGCCTGCCGGTTGCTGACAAACTGGACCTGCTGGGTGTGAATAACCTGGCAGAGATCTTTCCTTTTGCAGGAGAACTATCGCCCGGGATTGACATCCCCTCATTCATCCAATCCTTTTTTGCTCAGCCACACCTTTTTATCCGCACGCGGAACAACAGGCAGCTGGCTATAACCCGCCTGCTGGATAAGGCGGGTATCTCTTACGAGGTAACAGGGGATGATACTATTGCATTGCCCAACAGCACTAAAATAGATACCATCATCGCCGACAAGGGCTGGTATGAGATTCAGGATGCCTCTTCCCAACAGGTAGGACAGCTGTTCACCCCTGCGCCGGGAGAGCTCTGGTGGGACGCCTGTGCTGCCAGCGGAGGGAAATCCATTCTCCTGATGGACAAGCAGCCTGGCGTAAAGCTGATGGTCAGCGATGTGAGGGCTTCCATCCTTCAGAACCTTCATCAACGGTTTAAAGAAGCCGGTATCAGGCATTATGAGAGTATTGTACTGGACCTGACAGCGCCTGTAGCTGATTCTGCCATTGGTAAGCGCAGGTTTGACCATATTATCCTGGACGCTCCCTGCTCCGGTTCCGGTACCTGGGCGCGTACGCCGGAAAACCTTTCATTCTTCCAGGCAGGGAAGATAGAAGAGTTTCAGCAGCTGCAGCAGCGTATAGCAAGGAATGTGGCCCAGTTGTTAAAGCCGGGAGGGACAATGACCTATATTACCTGCTCTGTATTCAGAAAGGAGAATGAAGATGTGGTGAGTTATATAGAGAAAGAAACAGGGTTGAAGACCCTGGAAGGAGGAGTAATAGCGGGGTATGGGCAGCGGGCGGACAGTATGTTTGCTGTTAAAATGACTAAATAAAAAGAAGCTTTCACCTCAGGTGAAAGCTTCTTGCTTTAAGGAGGCTGACCTGCGGCCAGCTGAGAATTTATTTTCTTTGAATGATACCTCCGGCTATAACATCATCCCCTTCATAGAAAACAGCTGACTGTCCGGGGGCAATCCCTTTCACCTGTTCGTAAAAGCTCACCTTTACTTTGCCATCTGCATTATAGAGATTGCTCAGCGCGCCTTTATCTTTATAACGGATCTTGGTAACAGCTTCCAGTCCTTCGGGAATATGATCATATTTCACGAAGTTGATACCTGCTACGGTCATCTCATTCCGGTTCAGCTCATCTTCATTGCCCAGTACCACGGTATTGGTTTCAGGGATGATCTCTGTTACAAAAACAGGGCGTCCCAGGGCAATATCCAGGCCTTTACGCTGACCGATGGTATAGAAGGGATATCCTTTGTGATGCCCTACTATGGTACCATCTCTCAGTACAAAGTTGCCGCCGTTCACCTGTTCTTCCAACCCATCTACCCGGCGTTTCAGGAAGCCGCGGTAATCATTGTCAGGCACAAAGCATATCTCGTAGCTTTCCGCCTTTTTAGCCAGTTCCGGGTAACCGAAATCCAGCGCCATCTGGCGGATCTCTGTTTTGCGGTATTTACCCAGCGGCACTATGGTACGTGCCAGCACGTCCTGTTGCAGGCCCCAGAGCACATAGCTCTGGTCTTTTGTTTCATCTACGCCTTTGCTGAGAATGTGACGGCCGTCCTGTTCCCTGATCTGTGCATAGTGCCCGGTAGCTATGAATTGACAATCCATCGCATCCGCCCTTTTCAGGAGGGCACGCCATTTAATGTGGGTATTGCACAGTACGCAGGGATTTGGGGTGCGTCCTGCCATGTATTCATCAACGAAGTTATTGATCACAAAATCGCCAAATTCATCCCGTATGTCCAGCACAAAGTGGGCAAAACCGTGGTGTACGGCTGCTGCACGTGCATCGTTGAAGGAATCCAGGTTACAGCACCCGGTTTCCTTTTTGCTGGAGCCGGCAGATGCGTAATCCCAGGTCTTCATGGTGATGCCCACCACTTCATACCCCTGTTCATGGAGCATCAGCGCCGTCACGGTACTGTCAATACCGCCGCTCATTGCTACCAGCACTTTGCCATGTCTGCTCATTGTTAATAATATTAGAGGTGCAAAATTACTGAAAAATCCTGCCTTTTCGGGAATAGCATATAGATAGTGTCTATGAGGTATCGGGAATAATCGATATCACATTTTTCTAAAAAAGTCGGCCTATATGTATATATTTAAGCATCGGAGTACCGGATTTATTAAATATTTATGAGCATGCAGCCTGTTTTAAATAAAGACCATGTTATGAGTCGCCCGGAACTGGGCGTTTCCCCTGTACTATTCACTTACCCGGAAAAGATCCTCCAGTTCGGCACGGGCGTATTGCTGCGCGGCCTGGTAGACTACCTGGTAGACAATGCCAATAAGCAGGGTATTTTTAAAGGAAGGATAGTGGTGGTAAAATCCACAGACGGAGATACTGCTGAGTTCAGCAGGCAGGATAACCTGTATACTACCAGCATTAGAGGCGTAGCACAGGGAGAACTGGTTAATCAACGCCTGATCAACGCTTCTGTCAGCCGTGTTTTGCAATCGAATGCAGAGTGGCAGAAGGTGCTGGAAACAGCGCATGATCCTGCTATGCAGATCATTATATCCAATACTACAGAAGTGGGGATACAGTATGTGGAAGAGGAAGTTCGTGGAAAAGTGCCGGCCTCCTATCCCGGTAAACTGCTGGCTTTATTGCTGGAGCGGTTTGAATATTTCAGGGGGGCCTCACATACAGGATTTGTGATAGTGCCGACAGAACTGGTAGTGGATAACGGGCGTTTATTAAAGGAAATAGTACTGAAATTGGCAGCATTTAACCGGCTGCCGGACGAGTTCCTGAAATGGATAGAAAGGGAAAACAGCTTCTGTAATTCGCTCGTAGACAGGATAGTGCCTGGTAAGCCGAAAGAGCTGGAAGAACTGCAGCAGGAAGCTGGTTATACAGACGGCCTGTGGATCAATGCAGAGCCTTTCCTGCTTTGGGCCATAGAAGGAGATGAACGGATCAGGAGTATACTGGAATTTCACCGGGCAGATGAGCGTATGCTGATCGCGCCGGATATCACACCTTACAGGGAACAGAAACTGAGGATACTGAATGGTAGCCATACCGTTTCTGTACCACTGGGGTACCTGAGCGGATTTAATACAGTGGTTGAATGTATGGAAGATGCCTATATGCGTTCGTTTTTCCGTACAGTGATCATTGAGGAAATATTACCTACCATTAAGAGTATCTGTCCGCAGGCGCCTGTCTTTGCAGAAGATGTGCTGGACAGGTTCGCCAATCCCTATATTGCACATAAACTGCTAAGCATCACCTTCCAGGAAAGCTCCAAGATGAATGCAAGGAATGTGAAGACATTGACCCGTTATTATGAGCAGCACAAGACATTGCCGGCTTCTATGTGCCTGGGCTTTGCCGCTATGCTGCTGTTCCTGCGCCCTGTGAAGGAAGAGAACGGGCAATACTCCGGCAGAAGAGGAACAGAAGAATATGTGATCACGGATGATAATGCACCTGTTTTTGCAGCTTACTGGAACAGTATAACAGGAAAAGATGCGGAAGCTGTAAAAGAGATGGTGAAGAAGATAGCGGCCGATAAACGTTTGTGGGAGAGTGATCTGTCACTGCTGCCAGGGTTTACGGAAACAGTAGCCGCGCATCTTAACGGCATGTTGCAGGACGGTGTAAAAGCTTATGCCGGTAGTTATAGTAAAGTATCATAAGGAATTATAGGTTTTATGAAGCAGTTTCTGGATGCTGATTTCCTGTTACGTACGGAAACAGCCAAAAGGTTATTCCACGATTATGCCAAAGAGATGCCTGTCATCGACTATCATAATCATTTACCGCCCGATGAAATAGCGGCTGACAGACAGTTTGAGAACCTGACAGCCGCCTGGCTGAAAGGTGATCATTACAAGTGGAGAG
Organism: Chitinophaga tropicalis; assembly: GCF_009758205.1. Taxonomy (GTDB): domain Bacteria; phylum Bacteroidota; class Bacteroidia; order Chitinophagales; family Chitinophagaceae; genus Chitinophaga; species Chitinophaga tropicalis. The sequence continues at coordinate 105,117 of NZ_WRXN01000010.1, read as the reverse complement.
CCATGCGGGCAAACGGTGTGGCCGAAGAAGATATTACCGGCAATACGGACGACTTCACCAGGTTCAAACGCTGGGCAGCCACTGTGCCTTATACCATGCGTAACCCGCTCTACCACTGGACACATATGGAACTGCTGAACCCTTTTGGGGTAAAGCAGCTGCTGGATGCAGACAGCGCAGAGTTTGTGTACAATCACTGTAATGAACAGCTGCCCCGGTTCACTACCCGGGCGCTGCTGGAACATTTTAAGGTAGATACTCTATGCACCACAGACGATCCGTGCGATACACTGGAATATCATCAGGCTATCAGTCAGTCGGGTTTTAAAGTGAAGGTGCTGCCTACCTTCCGTCCTGATAAAGCTATTGGTACAGAAGATGTAGCAGCATTCAATGTCTATGCAGACAGACTGGGAACAGTAGCCGGCAGGAACACAGACACCTATACGCAGTTCATGGATGCCCTGCACAGCCGGCATGATTACTTTCATGCTAACGGTGGCCGCTTGTCTGATCATGGTATCAGCACATTCTATGCAGCAGACTTTACGATGGAAGAACTGACGGCATCCTATGCTAAGCTAAGAAGCGGCAAACTGCTTACAGCAGCAGAAGCGAACACCTTTAAAGCAGGTACCCTGCATTTTATATGCGAGTGGAACCATGAAAGAGGATGGGTGCAACAGTTCCATGTAGGCGCTATCCGTAATAACAACAGCAGGTTGATGAAGAGGATAGGCGCTGATGCGGGAGTGGATTCTATAGGCGACTGGCAGGTAGCACAGGCGATGTCTGCTTTCCTGGATGGACTGGATAAGAAAGATAAGCTGGCAAAGACAGTAGTATATAATCTGAACCCGGCATACAATGAAGTGTTTGCTACCATGGTGGGTAATTTCCAGGACGGGACCGTACCAGGTAAAATGCAGTTCGGCTCCGGCTGGTGGTTCCTGGATCAGAAGGACGGTATGGAAAAGCAGATGAATGCCCTGAGCAATATGGGATTGCTGAGCCGTTTTGTAGGTATGCTTACAGATTCAAGAAGTTTCCTTTCCTACTCACGGCATGAATATTTTCGACGTATTTTGTGTAACCTCATCGGTAACGATGTAGAGAACGGAGAACTGCCTGCAGATATTAACTGGCTGGGAAAAATGGTGCAGGATATCAGTTACAACAACGCAAAGACATATTTTGGATTTTAGACCCTAAACAGATCATGAAGCCGGTTAAGGTTATTTCATTCGGAGAGATTTTATTGCGCTTGTCGCCCGAGTGGGACAAGCACAGCGCCGCCCTTTACGTAGGCGGTGCAGAAGCCAACGTAGCAGCCGCACTGGCGCGCTGGGGCACCCCTGTATCCTACATCAGCCGTGTGCCTGAAAACGGGATCGCCATACAGGTGCAGGAGCAGCTGGAAGCCCTAGGAGTAACAACAGACAGGATGCTGAAAGGAGGTGACAGGATAGGTATTTATTTCCTGGAACAGGGAAAAGACCTGAAGAACGCCGGTGTGGTGTATGACAGGAAATATTCTTCTTTCAGTCAGCTGAAGCCCGGTACGGTAGACTGGGACAGTCTGCTGGGAGATGCAGAGTGGTTTCACTGGAGTGCGTTGACGCCTGCATTGAACGAAGATACCGCCGTTATTTGTAAGGAAGTGCTGGAAGCTGCTTCCCGTAAAGGTTTGAAGATATCTACAGATCTGAACTACCGTAGTAAATTATGGCAGTACGGTAAGCAGCCTTTTGCGGTAATGCCCCCGCTGGCAGAGTATTGTGATGTGATAATGGGAAACATATGGGCTTCCCACCAGATGCTGGATACCAGCCTGAATACAGCGAAGCTGGAGACGGCAGATAAGAAAGCATACCTGGAAGAAGCGGCAGCTGTGGCAAAGGAGATCACAGAGAAATTTCCACGTTGTAAACAGGTGGCATTTACATTCAGGTTTTCAGATGCACCTGCGCATAACCTGTACTATGCCACATGGTATGAAGGTGGCGAGCTGAAGGTGTCAAAACAATATGAAACCCATGATGTGGTAGACCGTGTAGGCAGTGGAGACAGCTTTATGGCTGGCCTGATACATGCGCAGGTAAGTGGTATGAATGCGCAGGAAACCATCTCTTTTGCAGCAGCAGCAGCGTGGTCAAAGCTGTTCCTTAAAGGAGATTTTAATTTAACGTCAAAAGAAGATATTCTAAAACTTATATAAATGGCAGCAGCAGCAGCAACTATCATTGCAGCATTTGAGCAAAGCAAGGCAATTCCTGTATTTTATCATGAAGATGCGGAAGTGTGCAAACAGGTATTGCAGGCCTGTTATAATGCTGGTTTGCGGGTATTTGAGTTTACGAACCGCGGAGAGCAGGCAAAGCGCAACTTTGCCATTATGTGGGAGTTGAAGAAAGCCACTATGCCGGATATGTACCTGGGCATAGGCACTATTAAGAACGGTGCAGATGCAAAGGAATTTGCGAAGATGGGAGCAGATTTTATAGTCAGCCCTATTACCGAGCCCGGTATTGCCGTAGCATGCAGGGAAGAGAATATCCTGTGGATACCCGGTTGTATGACGCCTACTGAAATTGCAGTAGCAGAGAATAATGGCGCTCCGCTGGCAAAGCTGTTTCCCGGTAACGTGCTGGGCCCTGGCTTTGTAAAAGCTATCAAGCCGTTATTTCCTAAAATGAAATTTATGCCAACAGGTGGGGTAGAGCCAACGAAGGAAAGTATAAAATCCTGGCTGGATGCCGGTGTAGTATGCGTGGGAATGGGGTCTAACCTGTTGAACAAAGAACTGATAGATAAAAAGGACTGGACTGGTTTAGGCAGGCAGTTGTCTGAAGTAGCTGAAATACTGAAGAGTTTTAAATAAGCTATAAAGCAGCAATACTCAATGATTTCCCGTAATTTGTGCAAACGTTTGCATAATTCAGGACTGTGTTGTAAATTGATAACGCTTTATAAATTCCAAAATGAAAGGCATGGACTCCACTACAATAGGTAAGTATCGCTGGCGCATTTGTGCGTTGTTATTCTTTGCTACTACCATTAATTACATAGACAGACAGGTGATAGGTTTGCTCAAGCCTATACTGGAACAGGATTTTCACTGGACAGAGACAGATTACAGCCATATTGTGATGGCATTTTCCGCTTCCTATGCTGCGGGGTTGCTGTTTTTTGGCAGGCTGGTAGATAAGATCGGAACTAAAATGGGATATACACTTTCCATTATTGTATGGAGTATTGCAGCGATGGTGCATGCGCTGGCCAAGACTACCCTGGGTTTTGGTTTGGCGAGGGTACTGCTGGGGCTGGGAGAATCCGGCAACTTCCCGGTGGCTATTAAATCTGTTGCAGAATGGTTCCCTAAAAAGGAACGTGCGCTGGCTACAGGTATCTTCAATTCAGGCGCTAACATCGGTGCTGTAGTAGCGCCGGTAGTGGTTCCCTGGCTGGCAGGTACATATGGCTGGCAGCATGCGTTTATATGGACCGGTGTGATAGGTTTTGTATGGCTTATTTTCTGGGTGTTCATGTATGAAATACCCGCCCGGCATAAGAAACTGACACAGGCAGAGTATGATTATATTCATAGTGATGATGAGGATAAACCGCTGACGGAAGGGCTGCCTGAGGGGATTAAGCCGGTTACGGCTGCCGCTACCCAGGCTGCTGAAGCTGCTGATTCACAAGGCAAAGTAACATGGGGAAAACTACTGGGAGTTAAGCAGACATGGGCATTCGTGTTTGGAAAGCTGCTTACAGATCCTATCTGGTGGTTCTTCCTGTTCTGGCTGCCATCTTACTTTTCAACTACTTTTAATCTTGATTTCAAGAAGCCCAATCTGCAGCTGATCCTTGTTTATACAGCCACTACAGTAGGCAGTATAGGAGGAGGTTATCTTTCTTCCTGGCTGATACGTAAGCAATGGCCTGTATTCAAGGCCCGTAAAGCATCTATGCTCTTTTTTGCCATCTGCGTAGTGCCTATCATGTTTGCACAGTATACCAATAACGTGTGGATAGCTGTTGCGCTGATAAGCCTTGCTGCTGCGGCTCACCAGGCATGGTCTGCCAACATCTTCACCACGGCTTCAGATATGTTCCCGAAATATGCGGTAAGTTCTGTAGTTGGTATTGGTGGCATGGCCGGTTCAGTAGGTGGAATACTGTTTCCGATACTGGTAGGAGACCTGCTGGATTATTACAAGGCATTGGGCAATCTGGGTGCAGGTTATAATATCCTGTTCACTATCTGTGCGTTTATGTACCTGCTGGCCTGGATCATCATGCACTTCTTTGCTCCGAAGATGGAGCGGGTAAAATTATAAGAGAACACATATTCCTAATAAAAAACGCTTTCGTTTATTGAACGAAAGCGTTTTTTTATATCTGGAAATACCAGTTTTTACAGGCTTACACCACGTTTCCATGGAATGAAATCATCCTGGCGCAGCAGTTCTGCTTTAGTCTGTACTTCACCACTGGCAGCTTTGATAACATATTCCAGTATTTCTTCGCCCATTGTTTCGATGGATTTTTCTCCGCTGATAATGGTACCTGTGTTGATATCAATGATATCCGGCATACGTTGTGCCAGTTTGGTATTGGTAGCCAGTTTCACAACCGGGGCAATAGGGTTGCCGGTAGGCGTGCCCAGGCCGGTGGTGAACAGGACTATATTGGCGCCGGAACCCACTTCGGCAGAAGTAGATTCAACGTCATTGCCCGGTGTACAAAGAAGGTTCAGGCCTGGTCTTTTGACGTATTCAGTATAATCCAGTACATCTGTAACAGGGGAGATACCACCTTTCTTAGCTGCTCCGGCAGATTTGATAGCATCTGTGATCAGGCCGTCTTTAATATTGCCGGGAGAAGGGTTCATATAAAAACCGGAACCTACTGATTCAGCCTGGCTTTCATATGCACGCATAATGCGGATGAATTTATCTGAAGTATTTGTATCTACGCAGCGGTTTATCAGTTCCTGTTCAACACCGCACAGTTCAGGGAATTCGGAGAGGATGGATGTTCCGCCCAGTGCTACCAGCAGGTCTGAAGTATGACCTACGGCCGGGTTGGCAGAAATACCGGAAAAGCCGTCCGAGCCGCCGCATTCCAGGCCTATTACCAGTTTAGACAGAGGGGCCGGCTGGCGTGGGCTTTTGTCTGCCTCTACCAGCGCCAGGAAGGTTTCCCTGATGGCGTCTGAAAGCATGGTAAATTCTGAAGCGCTTTTCTGCTGTTCAAATACCAGTAATGGTTTATCGAATTGTGGGTTGAGTTTCTTCAGCGCTGCCTGCAGGATAGATACCTGTGCGTGCTGACAACCAAGGCTCAGGATCGTTGCACCGGCTACGTTAGGGTGGTGAATATAGCCCGCCAGCAGTGCACAAAGTGCGTCTGAATCCTGGCGTGTACCACCGCAGCCGCCTTCGTGCATGAGGAACTTAATACCATCTATGTTTGAAAAGACAGTATTACGTTTATCGGTAGCTGTTATAGCTTCTGCCTTGTATTCTTTGATGGCGCTCAGATTACCGCTTTTATACAGTGCTACCAGGTCCTGCACCTGGTCGTTATACACTTCTGCAGGAGCAAAGCCCAGCCCTTTTTCAAAGGCTGTTTTGATAACGCTGACATTGCGGTTCTCGCAGAATACCATGGGAATGACCAGCCAGTAGTTGCGTGTGCCTACCTGCCCGTCTTTACGGTGATACCCCATAAAAGTGCGTGTCTGCCATTTACTTACATCCGGTTTCTCCCATTGGATATTACCGTCTTTTTCATGGAATGCATTGGCGTCATGCTTTACATTCTCAATTGTAATAAGTTCTCCTTTCCTGATCAGTGTGTTTGCCTTACCAACCAGTACACCGTACATAGTTATGGGATCGCCGGACTGAGCGTCGGCAATCATGAATTTATGTTTAGCAGGAACGTCTTGCAGCAATTTGATAGTGGAACCATTAAATCCGATATCAGTGCCGCTCCGCAGGTCTTGCAGAGCCACCAGTACATTGTCTTCGGGATGGATTTGTAGAAACGTATTCATAATACTAAAGTATGAAATAACCGCAGTCGCTGTTAATACTAAAATCTTAATCCATGATGAGATTTTGACTTTGAAACCGGCTAAAAACCGCAAGCAGCAAGCTAAAAGCATTTAGCGAGAGGGTAAAGCAATACTATTTTTTATGAGTAAAGTATCAGTTTGATTTTTTTGAGGGGTATAGCCCGATTCCATCTTTTTATGCAAACGTTTGCATTTTTGGGTTTTATGCGGTACTTTCGGGTACAGTTATGAAAAAAATGCTGATACAGCATTCTCTTCTATTATTATCATTTCTTAATATAATATGTCGTGTTTATGACAGCAGAAACGAGGTATGCCGCCAGCCCTGCAGAAGTCCTGCGCTGGAATACGGAGCAGACAAGAAAGGAACTTTTGATCGAAAAGCTTTTTGTACAGGATGAAATAAAACTGGTATACAGTCATTATGACCGTTTTGTAACAGGTGGCATCTTCCCGGTCAGCAAACCATTGCAGCTCATGGCGCCTGACCAGTTCAAAGCACAGTATTTCCTGGAAAGGAGAGAGCTGGGTATTATCAACGTAGGTGGCGCCGGTACTGTGAAAGTGGATGGTGAAAGCTTTGAGGTGGCTTTCAAGGAAGCGCTGTATGTAGGAAAAGGCAAAAAAGAAGTGATTTTCAGCAGTAAAGACGCTGCCGCTCCGGCAAAATTTTACCTGAACTCAACACCAGCCCATCATGAATTCCCTTCCCGCCTGGTTACCCGCCAGGATGCAGAAGTAGTAACCCTGGGCACACCGGAAACATCCAATCACCGTACTATCAATAAGTTGATCGTAGCCAGCGTTCTGCCTACCTGCCAGCTGCAGATGGGAATGACAGAGCTGAAAACAGGCAGCGTATGGAATACCATGCCGGCACATACACATGACCGCCGTATGGAGGTCTATTTCTATTTTGAAGTACCTCAGGGTCAGTCCGTATGTCACTTCTGGGGCCAGCCACAGGAAACCCGCCATATCTGGATGCAGAATGAGCAGGCGGTGATCTCTCCGCCCTGGTCTATCCACTCCGGCGCCGGTACCAGCAACTATACTTTTATATGGGGAATGGCGGGAGAGAACCTTGATTACGGCGATATGGACGTATGCGCAACTCCTGATCTGAGATAAAACACAAAACCATGAAGCGAATATTATTACTGTTAATGGCGGCAGGCATCCTGCCTGCTGCACTGCCGGCATTCTCTTTGCCGGCGCCGGCCAGTATTACTATTACCAATCCGTCAGGCACAGCAAGGATTGAAGAAGTGGTAGAGATACCCTACCGGCAGGTAAGCAGCTTTGCTGTGAAAAACGGGAACTTCAGGCTGGTAAATAAACAGACCGGAAAAGAAGTGCCTTATCAGCTGGCGTATGAAGGTAATGAACAACCTGAATGGCTGCTGGTGCAGGTAAGCATACCTGCGCATGGTACTGTTATACTCAACGCAGCAGCGGGAAAACCGGCTGCTGTAAAAGCCCGTACTTACGGCCGCTATGTGCCGGAACGTAAAGACGATTTTGCCTGGGAGAATGACAGGATGGCCTTCCGCATGTATGGTAAAGCACTGGAAAATTTTCCGGCAGAGAATGCACATGGAATTGATGTATGGGCAAAACGTACTACAGACCTGGTAGTGGACAGATGGTATAAAGTGAATGACTATCATCATGATAACGGCCAGGGACTTGACTACTACCATGTAGGCCTGACGCTGGGCGGAGGGGATATTGCTCCTTTCATCAATGATTCTGTTTACTATCCGCTGCACTACAGGACCTGGAAAGTGCTGGATAATGGTCCGCTGCGTACTACCTTCCAGCTGGGCTACGAAGCATGGCAGGCTGGGAATACTAAGGTAACAGTGGTAAAGACCATCTCTCTCGATGCCGGTTCCCAGCTCAATAAGATGAGCATACAATATTCTGAGAACATTCCTGTAGTGACAGGTATTGTAAAACGCCCGGAACCAGGCAGCATGCTGCTGGACGAAAAGAGTGGAGTAGTGGGCTACTGGGAACCGCAGCATGGTGAAGATGGTATTATTGGCTTAGGCATGGTAATGCCGGCGCATAACAACCCTATGCTGGTTACAAAACAGCATCTGCTGGCAAAAGGCGATGCAAGCGGTAGTGAGCCGTATATTTATTATGCCGGGGCTGCATGGAACAAAGCAGGGCGGTTTACTACAGCAACACAATGGTTTGCATATCTGCAGGCATTTGCTGAAAAGCTGCAACAGCCCTTACAGGTGAAAGTGAACTGACAGATCATTATCTACAGATATTTAAATTATTCCAATGGTATTACAATCATTTGACCTTACAGGAAAGACAGCACTGGTAACCGGCTGCAAACGCGGTATAGGACTGGGTATAGCTATAGCGCTGGCAGAAGCGGGCGCAGATATTATAGGGGTTTCAGCTTCACTGGAGAAAGAAGGAAGTGAGGCTGAAAAGGCGGTGACAGCCCTGGGCAGAAAGTTCTATGCCTACCAGTGTGACTTTGGCAAACGTGAGGCGTTGTATGGCTTTATCAAAGAAATGAACAGCCGTTTCCCTGTTATTGACATACTGGTGAACAATGCAGGCACCATCATGCGTAAGCCTGCAGCAGAGCATCCGGACGAGTACTGGGATGAAGTGATCAACATCAACCTGGACGCACCTTTCATATTAACAAGGGAAATAGGTAAACAGATGCTTACTCAAGGCAGGGGAAAGATTATCTTTACAGCATCGCTGCTCACCTTCCAGGGAGGTATCAATGTTCCGGGATATGCGGCCAGCAAAGGAGCGGTAGGATCGCTGGTAAAGGCCTTTGCAAATGAATGGGCCGGTAAGGGAGTGAACGTGAATGCCATTGCCCCGGGATATATTGCTACAGATAATACTGCTGCATTACGTGCAGATGAAAAACGCAGTGCAGCCATACTGGACCGTATACCTGCCGGCAGATGGGGAGTACCGGAAGATTTTAAAGGTCCCGCGGTTTTCCTGGCATCTGCAGCATCAGATTATGTGCATGGTACAATACTGACAGTTGACGGCGGTTGGATGGGACGTTAAAAAGCCATCCTCTTACTGAAATATGAGCAAAAGAACAGAAAAAACGATCGTTGATATTGCGGAAGAGCTGAACCTCTCCGTATCTACCGTTTCCCGTGCACTGAACGATCATCCCAACATCAGCACGCGCACGAAAGAGAAGGTGAAGAAAATGGCCCGCAAGCTGGGATATCGTCCCAATGCCATGGCGGCAGGACTCAGAAGCAACAGGAGCCGTACCATAGGTTTGATGGTGCCCCGTATTTCCATGTTCTTTCCGGCTACTATCAGTACCGTGATCCAGAATAAACTGCAGGAACACGGATACAACCTGCTCATATGCCAGTCAAACGATTCCCTTGAACAGGAAATAGCCCTGGCTAACACCCTGTATTCAGCAAGGGTAGATGCACTGGCCGTTTCCACAACTTTATACACCACTGATTTTTCGCACTTCGATATTTTCAGGGATAACAATATACCACTGGTATTCTTTGACCGGGTACCCGGCACACATGATGTAAAAGTTGTGAAGGGCGATGATTATCGCGGAGGGCTGGCTGTAACAGAACACCTTATAGAAAAAGGCTGCACTGATATTGTGCACATTTCCGGTCCGCTTAGCTGTAACCTGTACGTAGAGCGGGTTGCCGGCTACAAAAAAGCATTACAGCGGCATAAGATACCGTTTAAGAAATCAAGGGTATTTTACCAGGAGCTGACCAAAGAGAACGCCCTGCAGGCATGTGCAAGGATCTTTGCACAGAAGCCATATCCGGATGGTATCTTCGCCGCAAATGATACCACTGCCATCACTATACTGGAATACTGCCGTAAGATCAATGTACGTGTGCCGGAAGATCTGAAGATAGTAGGTTATTCCAATGACCCGAGGGCGGAGATCATCAGGCCCTCCATCACTTCGGTAGATCAGTTTCCCGCCCTGATGGGAGAGAAGGTGGCTGCCGCACTGCTGGAACTTATACAGCAGCCTAAATCCACACCACAGCAATTCTCGCAGGAGATCATCCCCATTCAGCTTATTGAAAGGGAATCTTCAGCAGCAGATGCAAAGAGCAGAACACCTGCAAAGAAAAAACAAAAACAAGGCTAAACATCCGGAACTGTCATCCTTACAGATATACGTGTAAAGAGTTCCGCAAACGTTTGCGTAAAAAATATAAAAGAATACAGGTCCGGATAAAAACATTACACGCATGAAAAAACTATCATTCCTGCTCTGCGGATTACTGGCCGCATGCACAGCTACCCAGGTCGTAGCACAGAAAAGCAGCAGCCGAAAACAACAAATGATCTCTCTGGCAAATAAAACGCTGGACCTGGCCACCCGCCAGTACAAGCTCATGGCAAAACATGTTCCTGACAACGTATTGCCACGCAGCACCAACCCGAAAGACGGCAGCCTGGTAACGGCGAAGTCCGAATGGTGGACAGCCGGCTTCTACCCCGGTACACTATGGTACCTGTATGAATATTCGAAAGATAAAACTATCAGACAGGAAGCTATCAAACGTACTGCACTGGTAGAAAAAGAAAAGAACAACAAAGGAACGCACGATCTCGGTTTTATGATGTATTGCAGCTTTGGTAACGGACTACGGCTCACCAAAGATCCTGCCTACAAAGACGTACTGCTTACCAGCGCCCGTTCACTCTGCACCCGCTTCAATCCCACTGTAGGCTGTATCAAGTCATGGGACCATGGCGACTGGCAGTTTCCCGTTATCATTGACAATATGATGAACCTGGAACTGCTTACCTGGGCTACCAGGGTAAGCGGAGATACTTCTTTTGCGCATGTGGCCCGCACACATGCCAATACCACAAAACTGCATCATTTCAGGCCAGACTACAGCTCCTATCACGTAATTGGATATGACACCACTACCGGCGCTGTGGTGGCAAAGAATACGCACCAGGGCTTTGCAGACAGCTCTGCATGGTCCCGCGGACAGGCATGGGGATTATATGGCTATACCATGATGTACCGTGAAACGAAAGACAAAGCCTATCTTGAACAGGCCAGACATATTGCTGAATTCATTCTGAATAATCCGCATATGCCGGCCGATCTGATTCCTTACTGGGACTATGATGCGCCGGATATTCCGAACGCTCCGCGTGACGCTTCTGCCGGTGCAGTAGCCGCTTCAGCACTGCTGGAACTGAGCCGTTACACCCAGGGCGAAACATCAGCAAAATACTGGAAAGCAGGAGAGAAGATGCTGGAAAGCCTGTGCAGCCCTGCCTATCTTGCAAAAGAAGGCGAGAACAACGATTTCATACTTAAACACAGCGTAGGCTCCCTGCCCCATAAATCTGAAGTGGATGTACCGCTCACCTATGCAGATTACTACTTTGTTGAAGCGTTATTGCGTTATAAACAATGGGCTAAATAATGGACAGGCGTAACTTTATTAAAGCGGTGCCACTGGCCGGTATGGCCGGCGCTGTAAAGGCAGACAACAGCTTCTGGCAGGCAGGGAATGTGCCTGCCGGAAGCAGCGCTGCTCCTGTAGCTGACAGGGAGTACTGGTCTTCCCTGCTGGTCCGCATTGCAGAGCCGGTATTGAAAAACCTGGCCAAAGGAGAACTGAAGCTGGCCATGCCCAGGGAAGTAGCGCCCTCTTACGGGAAGCAGGTGGAAAAAGTGACTTACCTGGAGGCTTTTGGGCGTACTATGGCCGGTATTGCACCCTGGCTGGAACTGGGGGCCGATAATACGGCAGAAGGCAAAATACGGGTCCGTTTAACCGGTTATGCGCATCAGGCTACTGCACAGGCGGTACGTCAGGGTGGGCCTGATGAAATGAACTTTACCGGTAAATATGACGGACAGCCGCTGGTAGATGGCGCTTTCCTGGCACATGCTTTTGTGCGTGCCCCGGAGCAGTTGTGGAAGCCATTGCCTGAGGAAGTAAAAAGAGGCGTAATAGCCGGTTTTAAAAGCCTGCGGAGCATACGCCCGGGATATAGCAACTGGCTGCTGTTTGCCGCAATGATAGAGGCCGCATTGCTTATGTTCGGAGAAGATGACTGGGATAGTATGCGGGTTGACTATGCGGTAAAGAAACACCAGGAATGGTATAAGGGAGATGGAATGTATGGGGATGGGCCTGAATTTCATTACGACTATTACAATGGCTTTGTAATACAACCTATGCTGGTAGATGTATTGAAAGTATTGTCAGACAGGGGGAAGACCAGGAAACAGGAGTATGAGCAGGCATTGACGCGCATGCAGCGTTATGGCGCCATCCAGGAAAGACTGATCTCTCCGGAAGGTACCTTCCCGGTAGTAGGGCGTTCCATGACATACCGGAATGCCGCATTCCAGCCGCTGGTACAGCTGGCATTGCTGGAAAAGCTGCCGGAAGGCGTTTCTGCAGCACAGGTAAGATGTGCATTAACGGCAGTGATGCGCAGGATATTTGAGACACCCGGCACCTTTGACAGTAAGGGCTGGCTGCAACTGGGCTTCTGCGGGCATCAGCCGGAAATTGCTGACATCTACACTTCTACCGGTAGCCTGTATCTATGCACAGCAGGATTCCTGGCGCTGGGCCTGCCGGCCGGACATCCATTCTGGGTGGCGCCGCCACAGGAGTGGACGGCGCAGAAAGCGTGGGCGGGTAAAACAGTGGAAAAAGACCATGCAATTTAATCGGTGTTAATATCTATTAACCCGTAACGGATGCCGAAAATAACCAGTCCCACACGGGTCTTTACTTTCAGCTTGTCACAAAGACTGCTTTTATAATCGTCTATTGTACGGGGGCTCACAAACATCTTCTGTGCAATTTCCTTGTAAGACAACTCTGTACAGAGAAACTGCAGGAAAGTTTTTTCCTTCGGCGTAAGTTCTATTTTTTCGCTGAGTGACAATACATCCTTCTGTAACCCGGAGATCACTTTACCGGATATATAATCAGGCAGATAGAAATCTTTCTTGATAATGGAATCGAACGCTTCTTTCAGATCGTCCGGTTCCACATTTTTCATGATATAACCTTTGGCGCCTGATTTCAGCATTTTGATGATCACTGACTCATCATTCAGCATAGAAAGGGCCAGTACTCTTATCTGAGGGAAATGGTTATTGATCCAGGTGGCTGTTTCATAACCGTTCATACCCGGCATGTTCACGTCGAGTATCAGTATATCGGGTAATTGTACTTCACGGTTGTTGATGATCTTTACTACTTCTTCTCCGTTGCTTGCTTCAAATAGAATGAAATAATCTGCAAAAGTGTTAATCAGCCTGCCAAGGGCTTTTCTGACCAGCACATGGTCATCGGCAATTGCAACACTATATTTCGCTTTCCTGGTTGTGCTCATGGAATGACTGTTTATTTACGGGTATAGTGATACGAATGGCTGTACCGCTATTTTTTGCGCTATTGATATGGAAGGTGCCCCCTATCAGGGAAGCCCTTTTTTGAATGTTCATAAGCCCGAGGCCTTTACGTTGTTCCTGATCGGCAAACAATACATCTGGTTCAAAGCCTACACCATTGTCTTTAATTTCCAGTACGATAATATCGGTCTGATGTGATAGTTTAACGTCAACTTTACTCGCTTTGGCATGCTTGACTATGTTATTAAGCATTTCCTGAACAATGCGAAATAATATGATCTCCGTCTGGTGATCAAGCAGGTTCCGTATGTCTGCAAAATTAGCGGAAGTTTCGTACAAATTGGTCCTCTTCAGTCGCTCCAGTTCAAAATGGACAGAGTTGGCAAGGCCTATTTCAGTAACGCGGTCCGTGTGCAGACTCCGGGAAAGGTCCCTGAGCTCTGTAATCGCCTTTTGTAACGCTTTTCTGCTTTCTTCTATATATTCATGCGCCTCGCTGTTGTTTTCTACAGGTACCGTTAACAGGGACAGGGCTACGAAAGTGAGCGACTGCCCGATATTGTCATGGATCTCCTGCGATAAATGCCCGAATACGTTTTCCTGTATTTCAAGTTGCGATCTCAGTAACTCCTGTTCATAGCGTTCCTTCATTAATCTCAGCTCCTGTGCCTGCGCCTGTCTGCCTTTCTGGTTCAGTATCAGCATGATAACGATGAAGCCAACAAGCAAAACCAGCAGGAAAATGGACGAGAAAATGACTAGGAAGACTTCCTGGAAATCAGATTGCATAAGAACGAGATGCTGAATAATAAATATAGAATAATATTTATCACAACATTAATGAAATAAATGGTTGTATATACATAGAATGGCATATTTGAAATAAAGTTCAGTATCCCGTTCAGGGGCAGACTGCAGGTATAATAAAACAGTAAACCCGTAGAGATCCAGAACGTTGGGTCCTTTAACAGGCTTTGCGGGCCCGGGTATTTGATACGTTCATAAAAATAGCAGATAGTAGCTATCACCACCAGCGTACAGCCAATCAGGAACGCATAGGTATTAAAGGTATGCGGGGTCCGGATAATATTGACAAGCGCAATGCCGGGATATACGATAATGAATATATCCAGCATCCGGATAACTTTTGAGTTGGACAGGAAAGACCTGACCAGGTATAACAGGTAAGTAATATTCGGAATGGTATAGAAATTATAAAAGATCAGGTTGTTCTTTCTATGCAGGCTATACCACCAGGCAAACATTTCTATGGTAATTGTCAGGATGATATAGATAATAAAAGAATTAAGATAATGTGGCGGATTCTTCTGGAATTTTGAAAGTAAAGCTATAATCAGGCATAGTATGATAATAAAAACGTGTATCGGCAACCTGTACAGGGAGATCTGGTGTAATCCCAACACATGCAGATTTACAAAGGAGGACAATAAATGGTAACAGCTATTAGACACTAACACAACGATTAAGTTACAGCGGTAAATTAGTAAAAGTGTTCCTAAATAATTTTCGTTCTACTAAAAAGAACTGCCGGACAGGTATCCGGCAGTACTAAATTTGATTTATAAAGATGGGGAAACAGGTCAGATATTAACAGTTTGTTTTTCTACTCTGGTTAGGGAGGTTTTTATCTCAGCATCGCCTACACAGGCCGGTGGACAAGGTAATCCGTAATTAAATGCAATGATCTCAGCGCCTTTAGGTGTGGAAACATACAGATCTTTATTTTCGGTTTTACCGGTCTGGCCGGTTTTCTGCTGGGTAGCTACGAAAACAATGGTCTGCCTGTCTTCCAGCAGGATATTTTCAGGGAAAGTGGAAGGATAAACCCCAAAATAAACCCTGATCCCATCGGCTCCGGCAGCTTCAGCAGTCTCAATATATTGTTTCAGCTCGTCCAGGCTATACCAAACGCTCAGTGAATCCATCTTGCCCAGTCGCTCAGAATTGGCTTTCCACCTGTTTTCTTTATAGTTTTCGCGCAGCATTGTAACATGCTTATCGTTTACAAACTGACCTGCTTTCATGATTTTTGCGGCTGACATAAGATATTATTTTAGGTTTTGAAAATCTCGTTGACAACCTAAAACTAGCTCCTTTGAGCATAGAAGAATCGTTGTAAGTTAATGATAATCATAACATTACAAACATAATAAATTCATAATTACTGCTCAATCAGGTCATATATAATTTTATATAATATAAATACCGTCTCTTTGCATTCTTTTTCTGTATAAATATGAGGTATTTTCTGCGTAAATCACGGTACAATATTACCGTAATTTATCGGTGTATATTTTTTTTCACATGTATAGGGCGTTTTTTCTTAATCACAAGGTCAGGGACATAGCTCTTTTAATATACCCTTAACAAAAGAGGCGTTTTTTTACCGTGAAAATTCGGGTATCAGACTACCGGTATTTACGCAGTTTTGGAGTGTGTATTGCTACATTTCCTCTTGATTCATTGCCGGTTTTTTATCCCTGCTTACCTGTAAGGAAAAGACGGCCAATCAGATATTTGTATTGTTGAAATGCTCTATTGGTATGGATCACAGGCATTTTGAAATTCCGGGATTTATTTGTGTGTTATAACAAATAACTCACTTGCCTTATAGACTTCTTTCGTTTGCGCTTTCAATGACGGTTACCGGAACTTTATTTTCTCTAATATTGAGAAGGCAATTAAGCCTGAATGCTGATTTAAAATATTGTACCCTTTGAAAACCCTAAATTGTATTGTCCCCCCCAAAGTACCATAACTGGCCTGCTTTTTAGCAGGCCTTTTCTTTTGATATAACCTTCTACGTTCTACCTTCAATGATATATTCCTTCAATGCCGGCAGGTCATGAAAAAAACGGAAGGAAATGACCTGGTTAATGTCCGGATCAAATAAAGGGCTGAATAGCGTGATCTCTGTCTCACTTTCTGTTACCCATACGTTCTGTGTGCCATGGCCGGCCTTCCGCATCTTAGGCTCCCCATAAAGCTGGCTGAGCCTTCCCGCCAGCCGTTCATTCGTTTTCCTGGTATACAGGAAGATACGGTTGATAAACCCATATTCGTTTATACTGGTAAAAAGATGCTGCAGGGCAAGGCCGGGATCATCATTCTCTATCATGACTTTCACATCTCCGTTAAAAAACTGGTAAAGGGAAGGATTGGGGGAAACAATGAAACTGTTCTTCCTGGAATACCGCTGGAAAGGAACAAGGGCAGGGATCTGCTCAGGCTTTCTGCCCAACTGTATATCGCCGATACCCAGATTGTGAAACCTGAAATTATGCTGTTGAGAAGAAGCTTTCATATATACAGGTTGATCCATATAAATTTACGGAAAAAAGGAGAGGGATGGACGGGATACCCGTCCATCCCTCTCCCGGATGTGACCGCAAACTTATTTTTTAGGCTTAGGCCCCATCTGGAATACTAAGCGGCCTCCGTTCATAATATCCTGGTGTGTAATACTATTGCTCAACACCGGCTGTCCATTCAACGTCACCTTCTGCACATATACATTCTTATCACTCTGCCCCGGCGCTTCCACTGTAAAAGTCTTCCCGTTCTCAAGCTGTATCGTGGCCTGTTTCACTGCCGGACTGCCCAGGATGTACTGCTCAGAACCAGGACATACCGGGTAAAAACCAAGTGAAGTGAAAATATACCAGGCACTCATCTGCCCGCAATCATCATTTCCACCCAGCCCGTCGGAGGTTGGACGGTACATCTTCTTCAGGATCATACGTACCCTCTCCTGTGTTTTCCAGGGTTCTCCGGTCCAGTTATACAGGTAAGCGGCATGATGAGAAGGTTCATTGCCATGAACATAATTCCCGATAATGCCATCGCGCGTAATGTCCTCTGTTTCAGCGAAAAACTCGTCCGGCAGGTGCATGGTGAAAAGAGAGTCCAGGTGACGGGAAAAGCTCTTCTTATCTCCGCGCAGCGCTATCATCTCTGCCGGATACTGCGGTACATACAAACTGTAGTTCCATGCGTTGCCTTCAATAAAGCCCTGGTTATCTGTCTTCAGCGGATCAAATGCTTCGCGGAAAGAACCATTGTATAACCGCGGACGCATATACCCGCTGGCCGCATCATACACATTACGGTAATTTTGAGAACGTTTGATAAACTCCTCATAAATATTCTGCCTGCCCAGCTTCTTCGCTACCTGCGCAATACACCAGTCATCATACGCATATTCCAGCGTTTTGGAAACAGAAGACCCATTCCTGTCTTCAGGCACATAGCCCATATCAATATAGTAGCCAAGGCCATCATAACTGCGGTGACGGGCAGTGGTCACACAGGCATCCAGCGCCTTGTTCACATCAAAAGGAGCATTGCCTTTGATGATGGCGTCGGCAATAACAGATACGCTGTGATAACCTATCATGCACCAGTTCTCATTGGCATAGTGAGACCATACCGGCAGCATATGCTGTGCACTCTGTTCATAGTGCGCTATCATCGACTGTACCATATCGGCATTACGTTTTGGCTGTATCATGTTGAACAGCGGATGTAAAGCCCTGTAGGTATCCCAGAGGGAAAAGGTTGTATAGTTGGTAAAGCCATTGGCTTTATGGTTGTTCTGGTCTAGTCCGCGGTAGCTGCCATCAGCATCCATGTAAGTAGTAGGGCTGAGAAAAGCATGATACATGGCAGTATAGAAGTTGGTCATTTCATCCTCACTGTTCAGGGTAGCGTTCACTTTCTGCAGCTCTTTTACCCACATGGCCTGCCCGTCCTGCTTCACTTTTTCAAAGTCCCATCCCGGCGCTTCTGTACGCAGGTTATTGAGTGCGCCTTCTGTGCTTACAGGAGAGAGGGCAAATTTTATCTTCACCTTCTCACCCGCAGCTACTTTAAAATCAAACCATGCCCTGATCTGCCTGCCGGCCATTTCAGGGAAATTACGCGTTACATCGAACTTACGCCAGAAGCCTTTGTATACATCATTAGCATAGTTCTGATGGCCATACTGCGTGAACGGTTTGGAGAAAGACATGGCGAAATACACAGTTCTCGTACGCGCCCATCCGTTAGTTTGCCGATAACCTGTAATAAGCGTATCGTTCTCTACTCTTACAAACGTCCATACATTTTTGTTACCGTAGTTGTAAATGCCTGCCATCAGGTCCAGTACTATATGCGCCTGATCTGTAGCATCAGGGAAAGTGTACTGGTGAAACCCTACCCGGTTGGTAGCAGTCAGCTCGGCAGTGATATTGTATTTATCCAGTTTAACTTTATAGTAATCTGCTTCCGCAGTTTCATTGCTGTGTGAAAAAGTGGAGCGGTAACCGCTTGCCGGATCAGTGGCCGTTCCCGGATTCAGGTACAGCTTGCCGGTAGTAGGCATGATAAGGAAATCTCCCAGGTCAGAGTGGCCGGTACCGCTGAAATGCGTATGGCTGAACCCTGTTATGGTCTTGTCTGTATACTGGTAACCAGCGCAGTATTTGTATACATCCGGGTTATACTTCCCATTCATTTCATAAGGAATGGTATCTGTTTCCGGGCTCAGTTGCACCATACCAAAAGGCACTGTGGCGCCCGGATAAGTATGGCCCATTTTTTCTGTGCCTATAATGGGTTTTACATATTGAAGCAGGTTTTTATCCTGCGCCTGTGAAAACTGTTGCGTACAAACCAGGAAAGCTGTAACCAGGGAAAGATGAGAAGCAAAACGTGCACCCATTGTCAATAATAGTTTTTACGATTAGATAGGTTTGTAAAGTAGTAGCTCAAAAAGAATCGCATGTCACAGCTGGGTAAAAGACTTTAAACGAAATGTAAATGGCTCTGCATTACTTCAGGTAAGGCTGCAGGAACGATGCCAGCCTGTTATAGCCTTCAGCGTTTGGATGCAATCCGTCTGTGAACAGTTTTTCATCTATATGCCTGTCAGGCAGCAGCAACACCTGCCCGGGGTTAATGAACTGCACCTGCGCTGTACCTGCCAGCTGCATAATACCATTGTTGATGTTAACAACGCGTTCTTCCATTTCTCTTCTTGGCAGAATGCCTGCCAGCAGTATATCTGCTTTGGGCTGCCGTTGACGGATAGCAGCTATCAGCTGCTGCAGGCCGGCAATGATCTCTGCATTGGTGTTCATCTGCAGGTTATTGGTACCTATCATAACAATGACCTTTTTCGCATCATAGCCATCCAGCTCTTCGTGATATACGCGCCAGAGCACATTTTCAACACGGTCCCAGCCAAATCCCATATTGCGTGTGCCGGCAGCGTCCATAACTGCTTTCCATGAATCAGCGCCGCGGGCATAAGGTCCCTGGGGCAGCCCTCCCCAGAAATGAATAATGGAGTTACCCAGTATGGCCACTTTGGGGGCATGCGCTTTGTTCATGGAAAGTATTTCGTTATGCCGTGCATCCCAGTCATAACGCATCAGCTCCCGGTATTGCCGGCAGGCTATGGTAGTATTGATAGTTCCTTCCGGCTCCTGCAGTATATGACGTAATGTTTTTACATACGCGTCTGCATAGGCCTGCATGCCTGCATCGCCGGGATGAACGCCATCTACTGTAGCAGAAAGATCAAAGTGAATATCTGACGCAGGCAGCAGGTATAGCTGCCTGATACCTGCCTGCTGCAATTGCTGACAGGCGTCTGCCAGGGCTGTGTTGGCCGTGCTGTAATTACCTCCGCCCAGGGTATTGACCATTTGTATGGATGCTGTAGGATGACCGGTTAGCAGGATAGGCGTATTGGGCCTTTTACGCCTGAGCAGCTTCACCGCATCTATTATGCGTTGCTGTATCTCTGCCGGCGGCATTCCGCTGATGTTGGGAAGACAGTCCAGCACATATACCTTTGCGTCTATTTCTGAGATGAGCTCAATGATAGGAGGTTCCAGCCGCCCGTTACCTGAAAATCCCAGGTTGATCACCTGCCGGTCCAGCTGCCTGTCTACCTGCGTGGTCCATGCCAGCCCGGGGCGGGATGTACAGCCGCCCTGGGCAATGGAAGTGCCATATACCACAATGGGCTTTTCCTGTCTTACAGGCAAAGGCTGAATAGCAGCAGTGCCGGGAACCCCTATTTCCAGCCATTTTACCTGGTTGTACAACGGCAGGTAAAGCCGGTATTCCCTGGCGCTGTTCCCTATATTGGAAAAATGCCAGGTAATGGTATCTGCAAACTTGTATTTCCCGGCAGCCCATCTCCAGCCGCCGTTTTCATCCAGGGCATACAGGTCTACCCCACTTACCCCTGTAGCCGGCATATGCGGCATTTCCAGCTTGCCGGCAACAGTGTAACGCACTACTATTTCGCTGGCAGTGGTCCTGAAACGTACGGACAGCCCGGCAGATTGCCCGGCCAGCTTCCACACCTCCGGACGTACATCTTTCTCTGCTCTTGCCGGCAGCCGGCTGTAAGACGCTGCCATCCCGGAAGGCCATGCCTGTCCGCCTATAACAGGAAAACTGTTCTTTGACGGGTCCCACCAGCTGTAACGGGTAGTATCCTGGGCCATAGCAGAGTAACTGCATAAGGCAATGGTCATAAAGAGAGCCCATCTACGTATATTGAAAAAGCGCATACCTCATTGTATTTGATAGTAAATAAAAATATTGTTTTCCGTTTTATTATTCCAATGATCATTTTTAATGAAAAAACGCAGCATTTTCAATATTTTGGCAGCAAATTCAGTGAGCAGTGGCAAAACCGATACTAGTAATAAAATTTGGCACAGCTTCCATCACACATGAGAACGGGGAGCTGGATGAAACAATAGTAGCCTCCATAGCCAGGCAGGCAGCAGATCTTAAAGAAGAGTACAACATTGTATTGGTTTCGTCAGGTGCAGTGGCCGCAGGTAAGAAGTATCTTAAAAACTACAGCGGCACCATCAGCGAGCGTAAAGCCGCAGCAGCCATAGGTAACCCCTTGCTGCTCAGTAAATATGCACGCTATTTTGCTCCGTATGATATTGCCATTGCGCAAAGCCTTTGCGAACGCAGGCATTTCAGCAACCGTGCACAGTTCCTCCAGCTGAAGAAAACCTATGAAGAGCTGTGGGAAAGCGGAGTAATACCCGTAGCAAATGAAAATGACGTGGTGAGCGACCTGGAGCTGAAATTCTCCGATAACGATGAACTGGCTACCCTGATAGCCGTAGGCTTTGGAGCCAGCATGCTTTTATTCAGCACCTCCGTAGGCGGAGTACTGGACAGGGAAGGCAAAGTAGTACCGCGCATAGAAGCAATAGACGAAGCTGTATTATCTCTTGCAGATACTAAGAAATCCAACCTGGGCCTGGGAGGTATGGTGTCCAAACTGACCTTCGCCCGTCTGGCCACCCGCATGGGTATCAGGGTGGTCATCTTTGGTATTCATACACCCGATGGCATACTGAACGCCATCGAAGGCAAAACCGGTACCTTATGCCTTCCACAGCCATGCAGCATGCCCGCCCGTAAAAAGTGGCTGGCCAGCGGCAGCCTGGTAACCGGCAGGGTACTGGTAGATGAAGGTGCGCTGAGCGCCCTGCAGAAAAGACGTAGCCTGCTGGCAGTAGGAGTGCTCACCGTACTGGAGAAGTTTGAAGGCGGGGAAGTGTTTGAGATAGTGGACGAAGAACATAATGTAATTGCAGTAGCACGTGCAAAGGTATCGTCAGAAGTGTTGTCTGAAGACAGCAAGCAGCAGAACCTTGAAATTGCACATGCAGATGATATTGTGTTGCTATAGAGAAGGTAGAAGGGAGGTAGTGGGGAGGTAGTGGGGAGATAGAACGGAGGTATAAAGAAGCTACAGAAGTGATATAAACTGTGTAAATGGAATCGATACAAATATTACTGGAACAGGCGCAACAGGCTACTCAGTCCCTGAAAGCGCTGTCTGACCAGGGAAAACAGGCGCTGCTGAAAAAGCTGGCCGCCAGAGTGGTGGAAAATACTGACGCCATTATTACAGAAAATAAAAAGGACCTGGATAAGGTCTCTGACCAGGACCCAAAAAAAGACAGACTGTTGCTGAATGCCGCACGTATACAGCAACTGGCAGACAGTATCAATGAAATAACCGCTTTGCCGGACCCCTCCAACCAGTTACTGGTAGAAAGAACGCTGGATAATGGCCTGCACCTGCAGAAGCGTACCGCTCCGCTGGGAGTAGTGGGCGTGATCTATGAATCCCGCCCCAATGTAACGCTCGACGTGGCAGCCCTTTGCATCCGCTCAGGCAACGTATGCGTGCTGAGAGGAGGGTCAGATGCTTTAAATACCAACATTATCCTGGTTACCCTGATCAGGGATACGCTGAGGGAAGCCGGTGTGGATGTAAATGCGGTACAGTTAATGCCGGTTGACAGGGCACTGATAGGAGAGATGCTGTCTGCCAAGAAATATATAGATATCATTATTCCGAGAGGGTCTCAGCAGCTGATAGATTATGTGCGCGCCAACTCAAGTGTACCGGTAATAGAAACCGGTGCAGGCGTATGCCATACTTACGTAGAGAAAACAGCAGACCTGCAGAAAGCCAGTGTCATTGTCACCAATGCAAAAGTTTCCCGCCCCTCAGTGTGTAACTCGCTGGATACCGTGCTGGTCGACAAAGAAGTGGCAAAAGAGCTGCTTACCTTACTGGCGCCTTCACTGCTGCCATACAATGTCGAGATCTTTGCAGATGAAACAGCATATGCTATCCTGGAATCATTGCAATATCCGCTGCTGCAGCATGCCGCCCCGGCCGATTTTGGCAGGGAATTCCTCGATTTCAAATGTTCCGTAAAAGTAGTGAGCGGTGTTGACGAAGCATTACAACATATCCGGGAATATTCTTCCAAACATTCAGAAGCTATCGTTTCTTCTGATGCCGCTGTAAGTGAACGTTTCCTGAATGAGGTAGATGCTGCCGCCGTGTATATGAATGCTTCCACCAGGTTTACCGATGGTGGTGTATTCGGACTGGGGGCTGAAATAGGCATCTCTACCCAGAAACTGCATGCCCGCGGGCCTTTTGCATTAGAGAAACTGGTAACAGAGAAGTGGTTTGTAAGAGGTGACGGACAGGTAAGATAAAGGGTTCAATTCCCGGTCAATTCTTTTTCAGCCGGCCGCAGGCCTGGATATTCTTGCATAAAAAACGCTTTTGCTGTCAGCAGAAGCGTTTTTTGTCCCTGCTCAACTCCTCCTTTAAAGCTCCTTTCAAGTATCTTTCAGGCATGTTTAAAGCATGTCTTAAGCATGTTTAGTGCATGTATTGCGGTACCACTTTAGCGCCACAGTACTTTTTGTCTGGTGGTGTTAATAGAATATCCTTTGCCGGGGGGAAGGTTTGCATCCTCCTTCATGAATCACGTTCATAAATATTTTTTCCGCATTATTGAAGCAGCTCATCGATCTTTTTAAACTGGTATCCCTCTTTCTTTAATTCAGAGATCAGCTTTGGCAGTAAAGTATAGAACTTCTCTTTCCTTCTCGGATCTGTACCTGCATGAATAAGCAGGATAACCCCGTTTAAGTTCCCGAAACGCTTTACAGACCTGTAAACATCAGCATTGCTCTTATAAGCGGCGACCATCTCCGGATAGGTATAATCTGCGTTACTGCCTGTACCAGGTGTAAAGCTCACAATCTGTAACCCTTCTGCAGCAGACCACTCAGCTATGCTGTTATTCCACCATTCATAAGGCGGTATGAAATAACGCACTTGGGAAGTATCAATACCCAGTGCCCGCATCTTTGCAAGATTAGTATGTATATCAACAGAAAACTGTTGCTGTGTAACAAGCAGGCTATCCCGTTTTTTCCAGTCGCAGTATAACAGATGCTGATCAGAGTGTGGCCCCAGATAATGGCCTTGCTGGTACAGCTTGCGGATATATGGCTGGAAGGCAGGCGTAGCATAACATTTGCCGGTAAAAAAGAAAGAGGCTTTTACTTTCTGTTGTTCCAGCGCTTTGGCAATAGAAGGCAGACCTTCTGCAAATTCATGGGCAGTGAATACAAGAGAAATGTTTTTGAGGGAGCTGTCGCCACGGGTAATACCGCCCTGTGTAATTGTTCTTGTGGCAGATTCCTGCGCAGCCAGCAGGTAGATCAATACTGCCGTACCGTCCATAGTTGGTTCGTTGGTGCTGTAATCTCCGAAGTCGTCATGATAAACGGCCAGGCTGCTCTGGAAATCTGCATATTCATCAGCATCCTGCAGTTGAATGCCTATCAGGTTCTTGAAGATGTTGGTATATACCGGACCATCTACCAGTCCGCCGTCTAACGGATAATTTTTCAGGTGGCTGAGAGAAGAGTGCGGATCGGCAGGAGTATCGCCATTGGCCGGGAGGCCATATACCATAGAGGTTCCCCATGGGTTACAGCCAAACAGCCAGTCGAACGATGCCTGTTCCAGTTCAAGATAACTCTGATCGCCGCTCAATTGCCTGTACCAGTAACATTGGATGGCAAAGGCGGTGGTGAGGTTATTGCTGCACCAGATAAAGGGAATACCGCGGTGGAAGGCATTGCCGGAGGCTTTACGCCATACCCGTTCTATTCCTCGTTTATAGTATTGGATAAGCGTGTCCCGTTGAGCGCCTTTCAGTTGCCTGGCCAGTTCTGCATGACCGGGATTGATAAACGGGTACCATTGGTAATGGCGGGCGGTATCTTTACCCAGCCAGGGCGTAACGGGCTCCTGCTCAGCAAACGACCATGCGTCCTGTATATTACCGAGAGAGGCTGAGGCCAGTTCCATATCATCCGTCCAGTTATCTTCTTCGTAGAAGTAGGGAGAACGCCCGGGAGCTGTCTGGCATACGCCAGGATAAGCTATACCAAGTTGATAAGCTGCAAGTGCTTTATGTGCAAGCATGGTATCTGCAAGCAACCGGGCGCCCAGAGCAAAGCAGCTGCTGAACTTCCCTGCAGTGGAGGCAATGCCGGTGCTGCGGTTCTGGTATTTCATCAGTCCCTGGGGTTTGCCGGTACAGAGGTATACGGGGCGTTGCAATCCGCGGCCATAGAAGTTGGTATCCTGCCTGGGGATGCGCATGCCCTGGTGGTCCCGGTCATCGCCTATCTGGTTGTACATACGGTCGTCCTGCGGGTACATCTTTAACAGCCATTCCAGTCCCCATTTCGCTTCATCCAGTACATCTGCCGTACCGTTGCTGCCGGGAAGTCCGTTTGCCCGGAGGGTATCTGTAAATGCACCCGGAAAGTCGCGGTATGCTGCCAGCAAATGCCAGGTAGCATTGGCAGAAGTGGTGGCATATTGCAGATAATCGGAGGCGTCATGCCAGCCGCCGGAGACAGGTACAAAAGTGGTGTCAGGAGAATATACAGGGAAGCCGTCATGTGTATGACAGGAGTCTTTCAGGAATGGATTAAAGCCGCTACGTTGCTGGCGCATATAACGCAGGCAGAAATCGGCAGCGCCTTTGTATACTGTATTGCTGATAGGAAAAGTGGCAGATCTGGTTTTACCTGTTTGCAGGTAATAGAGGCCCGGTGTGTGGAAGCCGGAAAAGTTGAGCCGGCAGGTTTGTGTAAAAGGGCCATAGGAGCCTGCTGCCGCGTTTGCTTTACTTTTGAGCACTACTTTGCCGGAATGTGCGTCTACCAGTTCAAAATATGCCGGTGCATTCTGTTCCTTGCTGCACCATACAGCTACTTTGCTGCCGGCAGGTGTATAACCCAGCTGGTTGATACGTATCCAGTCTGCATGAACGGTTATCTTTATTGTTAGCAGCAGTAGTAACAAGAGTAGTTTTTTCATAAAGCAAGTGGTTTATCTCATAAAAAATGCGGTTTAAATTTAATCACTCCTGCATATATAGTGCATCAGTCCGAATTTTTTAGCCGGCCTGCAGCCCAATCCCTTTATTCAAAAAACAGCCGCGCAGCGTAAAAAATCTCCCTCAAGAATGAGTTTTTGCCGAAGGCGAAACTCATTTTTTGAGCAGTTTTCCTCAATTTCTACATCAAAAAGAAATTTAAACTGACAAACTACTTCTGCATATAAATTTAGTTTTTTTGCGTTTTTGTATTTATATTGAAGCGAGAATGTGCGTTTTTTTGCGTTTTTCTGAATGAAATCTTTAATTCCCGGCTATGTCTCCAGTACTATTATTTTCTATTGTTATTGCATATTTCTTAATCCTGCTGGCAGTAGCCTGGTATACAGGACGCAATGCAAGTAATGATTCCTTCTTCATAGGCAACAGAAGCAGTAACTGGATGCTGGTAGCATTTGGCATGATCGGCACTTCCCTGAGCGGAGTAACATTTGTAAGCGTACCGGGAGACGTTGGTTCTACTGCCTTCTCCTATTTCCAGGTAGTAATAGGTTACCTTATTGGTTACCTCGTTATCGCTTTTGTACTGCTGCCTTTATATTATCGTCTTCATCTCACATCTATCTATAATTACCTGAGCACCCGTTTCGGTGCCTCTTCCTATAGAACAGGCGCTTCCTTCTTTATATTATCAAGAACACTGGGCGCTACAGCAAGATTGTACCTGGTAGTGAATATCCTGCAGGAAGCTATCATGAACCAGTTCAATGTACCTTTCTGGGTAACAACACTGGTAATACTGCTGATGATATTACTGTATACATTCGAAGGCGGTGTGAAAACCATTGTGTATACAGATACCCTGCAAACCACCTGCATGCTGGCAGGACTGGTCATCTGTGTGATCTATATCCTGCATAGCCTTAACCTGAGCATGGGAGAAAGCCTGAAGATAATGGGAGAGCGCGGCATGTCCAGGATCTTCTTTACAGATCCCAACAGCCCTTCCTTTTTCCTGAAACAGATACTGGGCGGCGCTTTCATTACTATCACCATGACCGGCATGGACCAGGAAATGATGCAGAAGAACATCTCTGTAAAAACGCTGAAAGACGCGCAGAAGAACGTAGTAACACTGGGCTTTATCATGCTGGTGGTGATCATGTTGTTCCTGTTCCTGGGAGGTTTGCTGTACCTCTACGCAGAAAGTATCAATGTAACGGCGGCGGCAGACAGGCTGTTTCCTACACTGGCTTTAGACAGTGCCCGCATGCCTCATGCCATTTCCATCATTTTCATCATTGCCCTGATCTCTGCGCTGTTTCCAAGTGCAGACGGAGCTATTACAGCGCTGACATCCTCTTTCTGTATAGACATACTTGGCATCCAGCAACGTAAAGACCTGACAGAAAAACAACGTAAGCTGACCCGGCAGCAGGTACATCTTGTATTTACAGCAATATTTCTCGTAGTAGTACTGGTCTTCAAATATATCAACAGTCATAGCATGATCTCGGTGATACTGAAAGTAGCGGCTTATACCTACGGACCGCTGCTCGGATTGTTCTCTTTCGGGATACTGACAAACAGGAAAGTAATTGATAACAGGGTGCCCGTTATCGCAGTAGCTGCTCCACTGATCTGCTTCCTGCTTGAAAAGAACCAGGGAATATTGTTTGGCAATTTTAAACTGGGACTGGAGTTACTCATCATTAACGGACTGATCATGTTTACAGGGCTTTGGTTCAATTCAAGGCCAGCACAGAAAGAGTTGTTCTGATCTGAAAAACCTTAATGCTATTGAATTATGCTTACAACAGAAATGTCCTCCCGTTTTAACAACCTGGAGAAGATGAGTATCAGCGCCCTGCTGAAAGGCATCAACAGTGAAGATATTACAGTGCCGCAGGCTGTTGAAAAGGCCATCCCGCAAATAGAAAAACTGGTAACTGCCGCTGTAGAGAAGATGAAACAGGGAGGGCGGTTGTTTTATATAGGAGCAGGTACCAGCGGGCGACTGGGAATACTCGATGCCTCCGAATGCCCGCCAACATTTGGGGTGCCGCATGAACTGGTAGTAGGTATCATTGCCGGCGGAGATAAAGCTATCCGCAAAGCGGTAGAATTTGCTGAAGATGATGCAGCACAGGCGGTAAAAGACCTGGATAAATATCATATTACAGATAAGGATGTGGTGATAGGGATTGCAGCCTCCGGTACTACACCTTACGTAATAGGCGGAGTAACAGAAATGCGCAACAGGGGGCTTGTAACCGGATGCGTAACATGCAATTTCAACAGTCCGCTGGCAGCTGCAGCAGAGTATCCCGTAGAAGTGGAAGTAGGAGCAGAGTTCCTTACCGGCAGCACCCGTATGAAAGCCGGCACAGCACAGAAGCTGGTTCTGAATATGATCTCCACAACTATAATGATACAGCTGGGCCGTGTAAAGGGAAACAAGATGGTAGACATGCAGCTGAGCAATCACAAACTGATAGACAGAGGCGTAAGAATGGTAATGGGAGAACTGCAGGTAGATGAGGCCACCGCCAAACAACTCATAGAAGAGAAAGGCAGTGTAAGAGCTGCTATCGATAGCTGGAAAAAAACACATCCATGAACAGGAACCTGCAGCATTTATTTGCAATAGCAGAAAAGCCGGTAAGACGCATTATAGGGCTGATGTCAGGTACATCGCTGGATGGACTGGATGTGGCCCTGTGCGCTATCAGCGGCAGCGGTATGGATACGCAGGTAAAACTGGAATACTTTGATACGGTCCCTTATCCGTTGGAAGTAAAGGAAGAGGTCCGCAGGATCTTTGCTAAGGAAACGATCTCCTTTCAGCAACTCTGCCTGCTCAACCCATGGATTGCCAGCCTGCACGCACAGTGGATACTGGCCTGCCTGGAAAAATGGGGAGTAAAGCCGGAAGAAGTAGATCTCATTGCCTCCCACGGACAAACAGTATACCATAGCCCTAAGATCTTACATAAGCTGGAAACTTTCCCCAATGCTACATTACAGATAGGTGACGGGGACCATATTGCAGTTAGGACAGGTATTATCACCCTGAGCGATTTCAGGCAGAAACATATTGCCGCAGGCGGAGAAGGTGCTCCGCTGGCATTGTACGGCGATTATTGCCTGTTCTCCAAAAAAGACGAAGACCGGGTCATGCTGAATATGGGAGGCATCGCCAACTTTACTTTCCTTCCCGGCAGCCTGGATGCAGAAGGCGTTTTCGTAACAGATACAGGCCCGGGCAATACTTTGCTGGATGCCTTTGCACGGAAATATTTCCAGGCGGAATATGATAATGATGCGGCTTTTGCAAAACAGGGAACTGTCAGTGAAGCCCTGCTGGCAGCATTGAAAGACAACTCATTTTTTAAAGAGCCCTTTCCCCGTACTACTGGCCCGGAACTGTTCAGCATCCGCTATGTGGAACAGGCGCAGGAGAGAAGCGGTACGACTGATCTTGGTGCATATGATGTGATGGCAACGCTCACCCGCTTCAGTGCAGATACTATTGCTGATGCATTAAAGAGCGTATTGCAGGCAGGGAAAGACTATGCCGTATACGTAAGCGGAGGTGGGGCGCACAACCCATTACTGGTAGGCCTGATAAAAGAACAGTTGCCCCGCCTGAATATCCGTACCACAGGAGAGCTGGGAATAGCCGGAGATGCAAAGGAAGCAGTCCTCTTTGCTATCCTGGCCAATGAAGCCATCTGCGGAGAAAAAATTGATTTTGGAAAACCTGGTATGCCGGCAATTACGATGGGAAAACTCTCTTTTCCGGCATAAACCTGCATGATTATTCCTGTTTATGCCTAAACCGGCAAAAAAATGCAGGTTTATATTTTGTTTTCTGCGTTTTTTTGCAGAAATTCATCCTGTTGTATTTTGGGTAAGTATTTCAACCAAAATAAAAATCGCCTGATGCTAAAGGAGGAACGCCACGCATATATCTTACACCAGGTAAACCTTCATAACAAGGTTTTGTCTTCTCATCTGAGTGAGCAGATACAGGTATCTGAGGATACTATCCGCAGGGACCTGGCAGAGCTTGCGCAGGATGGCAAGATCATTAAGGTACATGGCGGCGCTTTATCCAACTCATTTCACCTCGGCATTACATCAAAAGATGTATACGCAGTGGAAGAAAAAAAGACCATTGCTTTAAAAGCCGTACAGCTGATCCAGGACGGCATGTTTGTATTAACCACAGGCGGAACCACCATTGCTGAACTGGCCCGTGTGTTACCCAAAGATCTGCAGGCTACATTTATCACAGTAAGTTTACAGGCAGCATTTGAGTATGCCAATCATCCCAATATTGAAGTGATCGTGATAGGAGATAAGCTGGCAAAAGGATCTAAGATCACAGTAGGAGGAGAAGCTATCTCAAAGATAAAAATGATCAGGGCAGATATCTGTTTTTTAGGCAACAACGCTATTGATGTGGAAGACGGACTGACAGATAATGACTGGGAGGTTGTACAGGTGAAACAGGCTATGGTAAAGAATTCAAAGAAAGTAGTAGTACTGTCAATATCAGAGAAAATTAATGCATCAGAACAGCTTAAGATATGTGATGCAGACGATATAGATATATTGATCACAGAGTTGCCGCCAAACGCCAAAAAGCTGCAACCATACAAGAAGAAAGGAATACAGATCCTTTAAGATGATCAATCAGCGGAAAGCATTTTTTTAACTATTGAACTTAATCTTTTTACAGAAATTTATTGACGTTAGGGAAACAGCAGATTTAACTTAAATTAATCTTTTACAGGAATCTATTGACGTTAGGGAAACAACAAGTATAGGTGTGTATTAAATCGCCTGTTATATCAGCGCTTATCAACCAATAACCTGTAAGTAAATCAGTCATTCAGGAAATAGCATTTCGCTGAAACAGGAATGTTATGCCATTATTTATCGTCTTTACTTTTAAATTTTTCTTATGAGAATGTATCAACAATTCTGGCGGGCCGGTTGCAGATATCTGTTGCTGTTGCTTGTCATGCAATGTTTGACCGCAGCTGCTTTTGCACAGATCAAAATTGCAGGAAGGGTAACTGATGAAACAGGCGCTCCGCTGCCGGGTATTACAGTGGCAGTTAAAAATACCAGATCGGGCGCCACAACAGGGGTAGAGGGCACCTATGCGATCAATGCCGACCTGAAGCCAGGTACATATACACTGGTATTTACCGGGATAGGCTTTTCAACCAGGGAAGCAGCCATCACCATAGGTGAAGGTAAATCTTATACTGTCAACCAGCAGCTGACAGTATCTGTTTCCAAACTGGATGAAGTGGTAGTGACCGGTACATCGCAAGGTACTACACGTAAACAGCTGGGTAGCTACATCAGCAGTGTTAAAGCTGCCGAACTGACAAAAGGCGCTACAGGCAACGTACTGGCAGCATTGCAGGGTAAAACGGCAGGTGCACAGGTAACACAGAACTCCGGCGATCCTGCCGGTGGCATCTCTGTAAAACTGCGTGGCATCAGCACCATATCCGGATCTACAGACCCCCTGTATATCATTGATGGCGTGATCATAGATAACTCTACAACAAGAGTAACAAATACAGATCCTACCTATTCAGGAGGTAACACTACCGGTAACGTAGGACAGAACCGTATGGTAGACATCAACCCGGCAGATATCGAGCGCATAGAAGTATTGAACGGTGCCGCTGCCGCCGCTATCTATGGTTCAAGGGCCAATGCCGGCGTAGTACAGATCTTTACCAAAAGAGGAGCCGGCGGCGCTCCGGTAGTTAGTTTCTCTACCAGCTTCAACGTAAACCAGCTGCGCAGGAAACTGGATGTAAACCGTGCACCTACCAAATTTGGTGGCACCCCTGACGTATCCACACAAACCATTCTCACTCCATCCATCACCAATACTACCGATGTAAACCGGTACGATTACCAGGACTATATCTTCCGCACAGGCGTAGGCTCCGATAACAACGTATCTGTAGTAGGAGGTCAGAATAAAACAAGATATTATGCTTCTGCAGGATACCTGTACAACCAGGGCATTGTTAAGAATACAGACTTCAGCCGTTACAGCTTTCGCCTGAACCTGGACCAGGAGATCAACAAGTGGATCAGCTTCAATGCAAGCATGAACTATATATACAGCAAATCGAACGAGAAGCCGGATGGCAATACCTTCTTTTCTCCCACCAACTCCGTTACCATTATTGGTAACTACTATGACATCCAGCAACGTGATGCTTTGGGTAACCTGAAAGCAGTAGGTGAGCGCGGCCGTGTAAATCCGGTATCTGTTATCGAAGATTTCAAACAGCAGCAACAAACCAGCAGGATCATTGCAGGTGCAGGTGTCAAGATCAACCCCATCAGTAACCTGACTATAGATTATCACATGGGTATTGATAACTACAGCCAGAGTGGTACTACCTTTATTCCTCCATATGCTTATAACGTCAGCGCAGCCTTTTATGGCGGGGGCGCCACACTTGATCCCACACAGAACGGTTATGCAAGCGCAGGTAATAACAATTCATTCATGATCAATCATGATGTGAATGTTACTTATGATGCAAAGATCAGCGAAGCATTGTCATCAGTAACACAGGTCGGCTATTCCTTACAATATCAGCGTATGAATTACGCCCTGCTGCAGGGCCGTGGCCTGCCTCCTTTCGTTGAAACAGCAGGTGGCGCAGCTACGCCTATGCAAAGTACAGATCAGCGCACACAGCTGAGCATTTCCGGTCAGTATATACAGCAGAACTTCAAATTCCGCAACCATCTCTTCATCACCGGCGCATTACGTATGGACGGTTCTTCCGTATTTGGTCCTAACGAACGTAACCAGGTCTATACTAAATTAAGCGGCAGCTACGTATTGTCCGGCGCCGATTACTGGAGTAAACTGGGAGTGTCCGGATGGTGGGACCTCTTCAAACTGCGTGCAGCATATGGTGAATCTGGTAACCTGACCGGTATTCCAGCCTACGGCCGTTACAATACTTACAGCGCATCTGCTTTTGTAGGTAGTGCTGCATTCAATTCCCTCACTACATATACCAACCCCGAAACAAAGCCTGAAAGGCAGAAAGAACTGGAAATTGGTACAGACCTGGCCTTCTTCAATAACCGTGTAAATGTATCTTTCAACTGGTATAAGAAACGCGTGGAAGACCTGCTGATAGCCCGTGCCATTGCACCTACCAACGGGTATGCAACACGGCTGGACAATATCGGTTCCCTCAACAACAAAGGCATTGAAGTAGTATTGGGAGTAACACCCGTGAAAACGAAAGACTTCAGCTGGGATATGACAGCCATCTTCAACCGCAACAGGAATAAAGCGCTGAACATAGGACAGAACCTGATCCTGTACGCCACCACCAGTGGTGCGCCTGTAGCTATTTCCGCCGGACAGCCCATCGGTTTCTTCTACGGTACCTTCTTTGCACGTGATGCCAATGGCGCTGAAATAAAGAATGCAGCAGGCATACCGCTGACAGAACTGGGTACACAGAAAAACCCTATGAGCTATACTGCACAACGTGACGCCAACGGTCTGCCTACAGGCTCATCCCTGCAGAAAAAAATAGGCGATCCTAACCCTGACTGGACAGGTACACTGACAAATGACTTTTCCTACAGGAGACTGAGCTTACATACACAGCTGGATGTTGTGCAGGGGGTAGATGTATTTAACGCCGACTTCAGAACAAGACAGGGCGTGGATAACGGTAAAGTGGCAGAACGGGAAGACCGCGGTGAAATTCCACGTGGCTTTATTGCCGGTGTATATAACATACAGGAATGGAGAATTGATGATGGTTCCTTTGTAAAACTGAGAGAAGTTTCACTGAGCTATAATGTAGGCAAGCTGAAAGGCCTGAGCGATCTGACCATCAGCGCGGGCGGCCGTAACCTGTATTCGTGGGATAAATACAAAGGTTATGATCCCGAGGTGAATGCTGCAGGACAGAGCACTATCCTGCGCGGTATCGACTTCGGTACAGTGCCCGCTCCAAGGACCTTCAACGTGGCGCTTCGTGCCAGATTCTAAACCATCAAAAAGAAACTTATGAAAAGATATTTCAGGAATAAATATGGACGCGCCGCGCTTGCAGGACTATTGCTCTTTGCTGTTTCCTGCAAGAAAGATTACGAAGATCCCAGCGGCCCATCTTTCGATGAAGGCGTAAGCACGCCTAATGCGCTTACCAATATAGCGGTAGGTTTGCAGAACTGGCATTCTGCCAACAGGACCAGCCTTGTATATACCACCATCGCCGCCAGCAGTTTACTGACAGGTGAGACATACGTTGTAAACGCCGGTAACACGGACGAGAATCAGCTGTACCTGGGTGGTAATAATGTGCAGAACACCAATGTCATTGTAACCGGTATGTGGGGCTATGCCAACAAGATCATCTTTGACGCCAACAGGGTATTGAATAACACAGGTACAGTGGTGAGTGACCCGAATTATGCCAGTGGCCTGATTGCATACACTTCTATGTATAAAGCCCTGGCCATAGGTACTATGGCTACTTTCTGGAACTACGTGCCGGATACTACAGGATTGGATCTGGACGTATCTTTTATTTCCAGCCAGCAGGGTTTCAGGAAAGCTATTGCCATTATTGATAACGCACTGGCTACCGTAAACGCCAACGCCATCAGCGCTACTTTTACCAGGAACATACCTGCCGGTATCGATATAGTGAATACATTGAATGCGCTCAAAGCCCGCTATGCTTTGTTTGCGGGCGACTATGAACTGGCACTGGCAACAGCAGATAAAGTAAGCCTTACAGCAGTATCTGCTTTCAACTACAATACACTGACCACCAATCCTAT
The DNA here is from genome assembly GCF_009758205.1 of Chitinophaga tropicalis. Lineage (GTDB taxonomy): Bacteria > Bacteroidota > Bacteroidia > Chitinophagales > Chitinophagaceae > Chitinophaga > Chitinophaga tropicalis. Next base: position 69,932 of record NZ_WRXN01000010.1, on the reverse strand, counting down.
CTTCACCCTGGTCACTGCTACCAACAACATTTACCAGGTGGTGGATTCCACTATGAGCCTGCCGCTGGGCTTGCGTCCCGATCCGGCCGACAAGCGTTACCCTTTTTATGTGACCATCAGCAGCAACCCCCGTTTCAGGGTAAAGGGCTTCTATACTGCCAACATACAGAGCATACCCGTTTTCCTGCCGGGAGAGATGACGCTGATCAAGGCAGAGTGCTATGCCCGTCTGAACGATCTGGCTAATGGCCTGACAGAGCTGAACAAGGTAGTGACCAAACAGCCTTCGGCAGATGCTGCAGGTGTTGGCGCCGGACTGACCGCCGAAACAGCAGCTACTGTCGATGAGCTGCTGAATCTGATCTATAAACACCGCCGTATTGAATTGTTTATGGGTGGTCTGGCATTGGAAGATGAACGCAGGTTTGGCCGTCCGCAAACAGAAAGAAAGCGCACATATTTCCCATTCCCCTTTGTGGAACGTAATGATAACTCGAATACACCGGAAGATCCGGCTAATTAGTCTTACAATTTTTAAGCTGGCCACAATCCAAAACCCCTCTCTGAAAAAATTGCTTTTGCCTTCCCTGGCGAAAGCAATTTTTTTTAGTAACCCTCTTACGTTCCTTTATACCAGTTCGTCTATAAATATCTCCCTTCTGCATATTACTTTACGCTGAAAGCGCCAGTAAGATATTTTTGTCATGAGAGCTATTACTTCCCTACAACGAATTATGCCGGCAGATGAAACGATCCTTATGGTGTATACTATTTATCCTTTTACCCTTTGTTTCCCTGGCGCAGCTATGCACCGGTAGCCTTGGCGATCCGGTCGTGGATATCAACTTCAGTTCAGGTTCAGCCCTTTTTGCAGGAGCATTAGGTTCCGACATAACGAATTACACTTATACTGCACAGAGCTTTCCCAGGGATGGTTCCTATACGGTGATCAATACTACCAGTGGCTCAGGCACTGTATGGTGGTCTACTACAGATCATACAGGAAATACTGGTGGTTATATGATGGTGGTGAATGCAAGCACCTCTGTGAGTGACTACTTCTATAAAAAGACCGTAACAGGCTTGTGCCCCGGCACTACCTATGAATTTGCTGCATGGATAGTGAACCTGTTGCGCTCTAACGATATAAATCCTCCTGATGTAACTTTCTCCATTTTAAAAACAGACGGTACAACAGTTATACAGTCTTACAACACCGGCACTATTCCCAGAACAAGCAGTGGGCCTGAATGGAAGCAGTTCGGATTTTATTTTACCACACCTGCCGATGTTTCTGATGTGATCATTAAGATTAGCAATAACAGTCCGGGTGGTGCCCCCGCTAACGATCTTGCGCTGGACGATATCACTTTCCGCGCCTGTGGTCCCGTCGTAACAGCTGCTTTGAGCGATGGCTCCACTTCTACGGCAGTCTGTATGGGAGACGCCACCGTGTTTACAATGAGTGGCTCAGCATCCAGCGGTTATAGTAATCCTTCCTACCAGTGGCAGGTAAGTACAGATAATGGTAGCACCTGGACAGATATTAACGGCGCTGTTACTACCTCGTATACACGTCAGCCAACAGGTCCGGGCACTTATTTGTATCGCCTGGCAGTAGGGCAGGGCGCCAATATTGCCAGCAGCGCCTGCCGTGTTGCCTCCAACCTGATCACTATTACAGTACAGTCAGATCCTGATCCCAACGCCGGCAGCAATAACCCTGCCTGCGAAGGAGAAGATCTGCTGCTCAGCGCTTCCGGCGAAAGCGGTAGTACATATAGCTGGACCGGTCCAAACGGCTTCGCCGGCACAGAACAGGATCCGCAGATCAGTAATGTAACAGCTGTGAACAATGGTACCTATTACGTAACACTTACTACCCCGCTGGGCTGTACCAATACAGATTCCACAACGGTGAATGTAAATGTGGCGCCTGTTGCCAATGCAGGTAGTGATCAGAGTATATGTGAAGGGAACACGGTAACATTACAGGGCAGCGGCGGCAGTACATATGCCTGGTCGCCAGCCGCGGGCCTTTCTGATACTACATCAGCATCGCCGGTAGCCTCTCCGGCAGATTCAACAACTTACGTGCTGACAGTTAGCAACGGGCAATGCACAGACCAGGATACAGTGAACGTATCTGTATGGAAAAAACCTTTTGCAGATGCAGGAGAAGACCAGAAGATCTATGAAGGAGATCCTGCACAGCTATCGGGCGTAGCAGGAGGTACAGATGTAACCTACGCATGGACGCCTGTCTACAATATTACAGATGCTGCTATCCTAAATCCCATTGTTACACCGTCGAACGATACCACGTATACGCTTACCGTCACCTCTGCCAATGGCTGCGGCACGGCTACAGACAACGTATTTATCAGGGTATTTAAAAAGATCAGCGTTCCCAATGCCTTTTCTCCTAATGGAGACGGCATCAACGATACCTGGAAAATAGATAAGCTGAATACATATCCCGAAGCAGATCTTTCTGTCTTTAACCGTTATGGACAACTGGTATTCAAAAGCAGGGGATATGCCAATGAATGGAACGGACAGTATAACGGGCAGCCATTGCCTGTAGGCACCTACTATTACGTAATAGATCTGAAAACAGGTATGGGAAAAGATCCATCCGGCTGGGTGCTCATCATAAGATAAGAAAGCAAGTGAAATGAATAAAACCATTATTTTCTGCCTGGGCATATGTTGTGCTGCCAATTGCACTGCCCAGCAGAAGCCGCATTATACACAGTATATCCTGAACCAGTATATTGTCAATCCTGCCCTGTCAGGTATTGAGAACTATGTGGATATCAAATTGAGCCACCGCCATCAGTGGTCTGGCCTGAATGGCGCGCCGGTTACTACCTATTTCACTATCCAGGGGCCCATTGGCAAAAAAGATTATCATACCACCGCTACATCGTTCGCTGTGCCGGGAGAAAATCCCCGCGGACAAAGATACTGGGAGAATTATACAGCGCCTGAACCACATCATGGTATAGGCCTGCAGGTCATCAATGACGTAGCCGGCCCATTGAACAATTTCAGTGCTTATGGCACTTATGCCTATCATATAGGATTGTCTCCACGTACCAGCCTTTCCGCCGGTTTCGGAGCTGGCATCAGCCGCTTCAGCCTGAAAAGCTCCTCCCTTGATTTTGGCAATACAACGGTCGATCCGGCAGTATATTCCAGTGGCGCAGTCAATACCACGAAGTTTGATATGATGGCAGGGCTGTATCTTTATTCGGCAGATTATTTCGTGGGATTGTCCGCACAACAGATAGTGCCTTCCCGCCTGGATTTTTCTGATCATACCATCACAACAGGTGCCGGTAAAACAGTACCGCATATCTTCGTTACTACCGGGTACCGCTTCCTGCTTAATGAAGACTTTAACCTGCTGCCTTCAGTAATGGTTAAGTATATCAATCCCTTGCCCATACAGATAGAAGGGAACGTCAAGCTCCAGTACCGGGACCTCATCTGGATAGGAGGAAGTTATCGCTATAAAGACAGCTTTGCAGGTATGATGGGAGTAAATATCTCAAATAAGGTGAATCTGGGGTATTCTTATGATAATTCAACAGGTACCCTCAATAATTATAATAAGGGCAGCCACGAGCTTGTTTTGGGCTTTATAATAGGGAATAAGTATGATGATTCCTGCCCCAGGAATGTGTGGTGAACAACAGGCCTGACCTGAGCCGTTTTTCTCCCATTCTGATATAATATTCTCAAAAAGCCATAACCTCCTTTCTCCTTCAACGGAAATTATTATTTTAGGAAACAGCCGGTTGTAGATTTATATTGTTTGTACCTGCCGGCTATTCCAGGTCTTTTACTCTATCATCCAATAAAGCCAGAATCGTTATGAAAAGACACTTTCTGTTACTGTTTGCTGCCCTTTGTCTGTTGCAGCCCTTTTCCTACGCCCAGAAGAGGATAGGATATGAAACCCCTGATAAGCAGCAAAAAAGGCTGGCCTGGTGGACGCATGACCGTTTCGGTATGTTCATACACTGGGGTTTGTACGCCCTTCCCGCCCGTCATGAATGGGTGAAGAAAAGGGAAAAGCTGACCAATGAGGATTATCAGAAATACTTCGATCAGTTTAATCCGGACCTCTACAACCCTAAAGAATGGGCCAGAATGGCCAAAGCCGCAGGTATGAAGTATGCGGTCATCACTACCAAACATCACGAAGGGTTCTGTCTGTTTGATTCAAAATACACTGATTATAAAGCTACCAAAACTCCTGCCGGGAAAGACCTCATTAAAGAATGGGTCAACGCTTTCCGTGCCGAAGGACTGAAAGTAGGTTTTTATTATTCCCTGCTGGACTGGCATCATCCGGATTATACGATAGACCTCCGTCATCCGCAACAGCCGGAGAATGACAGTGACAGCGCCTACGCAAGACTGAACCAGGGAAGGGACATGAGCAGGTACCGTCAGTACATGTACAACCAGATAAAGGAACTGCTTACTAATTATGGGAAGATCGATATTATGTGGCTGGATTTTTCTTTTCCCGGTAAGAACGGGAAAGGCCATGACGACTGGGGCTCTGTCGATCTGATGAAGATGATGCACAAGCTGCAGCCAGGTATACTGGTAGATAACCGTCTTGACCTGAACGATTATGAAGACGGTTTCGACTTTGTAACGCCAGAGCAGGTAATGGTATCGGAATGGCCTGTAGTGAACGGGAAGAAAGTGGCATGGGAAACCTGTCAGACCTTTTCCGGCTCATGGGGGTATTACCGTGACGAGGAAAGCTGGAAAAGCCCTGAGCAACTGTTAGGCATCCTGATAGGCTCTGTCAGCAAAGGTGGTAACCTGTTGCTGAACGTAGGGCCAACTGCCCGGGGACTGTTCGATTACCGCGCACAGAATGCCCTCAAAGCCATAGGTGAGTGGATGGCTGTGAACAGCGCATCTGTCTACGGCTGTACACAGGCGCCGGATGAATTTAAAGCACCTTCAGGAGTATTGTATACTTATAATCCTGAAAAGAAGCGACTGTATGTACATCTGACGGTCTGGCCACTGAATAAACTGGTACTGCCGGGCCTTTATGGAAAAGTTAAATATGTACAATTCCTGCATGATAATTCTGAAATAAAGTATCTTGGCAAAGAGAACGATCTGATTCTCAATATTCCATTGAAAAAACCACCGGTTGAAATACCGGTTGTTGAGCTGACATTGAAATGAAACGCTTAGTCTTAAACCTACAACTGCAAATCAGCCTGTTCCTGTTTTTACAACTGTTGGGAACAGGCTGCTTGTTTGCACAGCAAGCCCGTCTCCATCTGCAGAACAGCGATTTTTCCATAACAGCAGGCTACCGCTTTGCCGGCATACATCATAAAATATTGGGTGTCATATAAATTGTCATAACTATTTTGTAAGTTCCGTTTTTAAGGAAGCTAATTACATTACGGTCAAAATCCATAGTTATGCAATTAAAGAAGACTTTGGTAGTACCGCTGGCGCTTATGCTGGCAGTATCCCTATGTTCATTGTCACTACCGCCGGAAGAAAAGGCGAAGAATCTGAAAGTGCTGCCAAAGAATATCAGTCATGATGACCTCATGAAAGAGATGCGCAGCTACAACAAAGCGCTGAATGTAAAATGTGATTACTGCCACGCCAAACAGGCTGATAATCCACAGAAACTGGATTTTGCCAGTGATGCAAAAGAAGAAAAAGAAACTGCCAGGGAAATGATGAAAATGACCCTGCGTATCAATAAGAAGTATTTTAAGTCAGGTAAAGATGAGAACGGCGCTACAATGATGACCGTAACCTGCTATACCTGTCATAACGGGCAGAAAGAACCTGCATCAAAACCAGGAGGACAGGAAGTAGAACATTAGCTGTCCGCCCCGGGCAAACAAAAACATCTCAAAAACCGTTCGCCTCCGGCAAAAAAAATATCCTCAAAAAAATAGCCGCGCAGCGCAAAAAAATCTCTCTCTCAAGATGGGTTTTGCCGAAGGTGAAACCCATTTTGAGAAATAACAATCTCCCTCTTGGGTTGAATAATTAAAAAAGATATCTTTAATAAGCATAACCATTTATCGTATCTTATTTAATCATTATACCACAACGCTTAAACTGATCTTAAATGACTGTACTTAACTCCCTTGTAGCACTAGCCCTGCTTTTCTTCATCGCCCACGTATTTTTACTGTTCACATCTTTTGGAAAAAACGGCTATCAGAAAACACGCTATTTCTATTCACATCTTACCTTATGGATCTGCGGCCTCATCGTTTTCCTGATGGCAAACATGTACGCAGGAAAAGGCGTATCCGGCATCCTCGATGTATTTGATACTCCCTTAAAACAACTGCTTATCATTGGCGTAGTAGTATTACTGTCACTGACAGCCCATACTATTGTAAAGCTACTGGTAATGCCTAGGTCTGCAGTAGGTAAGAAATAACCTCACCAAAAGTTATTAAAAGCGGTTAAAGAGCAACAAAAGTGCCCTTAACCGCTTTTTTACTTTTAAAGAAATAGGTTATAATATTTTAAAAGCGCAAATTTTAACATGTAGTTTTAAATCGATTTCAAAAACTATAAATTCATTAAAGATGAAACCCTGTTTCCGTATCGTTAACTAATTAATCGAAAACCCGGTAGATACCTATCTGTCACTGGAACAGGATCCCGATTATCAGCAGGATACATGGACTTAATAAAAAGCTAACATTGAAAGCCGTACCTGTTACTTAGTTTCGTGAAATAATGGCACGGCTTTCCTTCGATGAAAATAAATACCTGCAATTATTCATCTCCGGTAATGAAGAGGCCTTTGACGCTATCTTTAAAAGATATTACGAAGGCCTGCTGAACTTTGCAAAAGTGTTGTTACCCTATCCTACGGATGAAGCAGAAGATATTGTAGCTGAAATGTTCTGTCACCTATGGCAGCACCGTAGTCAGCTTACGATCAGCAATACGCTGGGCGCATACCTCTATGTTGCTGTGAAGAACAGGGTATATGATTATTACCGCAGGAAGAAGCTCCTGTTTGATTTGCCCGAAGCAGCGCCGGAAGAAAATGCCGTTGCAGGTTACCAGCAGCCTGACCATTTATTAATGTATAAAGATATGGTGGTCCATATCCGGCAACTGATAGAACAACTGCCACCACAAATGCGGCTGGTATTCCGGCTGCACAGGGATGAAGGCTTCAGCTACGATCAGATAGCCGGCCTGCTGAATATCTCCGTCAATTCAGTGAAAACACACATGTTCCGCGCGTTGAGAATATTGAAAGAAGCCTACGCTATATTACCAAAATGTTAACTCCGTTTTTCATGTCACGAACCCTTTCCTCCTATACGTCTTTCTCCTGTATAAAAAGAACAGCCATTGGAACAACAGGATATAGACCTATTGATCATACGTCATTTTAATCACCAGACCACAAGAGACGAAGAGTTCTTTCTGGCCGCATGGCTGGACCTTTCCGAGTCCAACAGGTTACAGTACGCTGTCCTGGAAGAGATCTGGGTGGCCAGCAGGCAACAGCCTGATGAAGTATTGTTGAACAACAGGCTGGAACAGGTGAAACAGGCCATTAACCGCCGCCGCCATATTATATCTATGAGATGGAAGGCAGTAGCAGCAGCTGCTGTTACCGTGGGTATTATAATAACCGCTGCACTCCTGTTTCACAGGCCTGACCACTCAATAGCATATACGGAGCGGAGAAGCGCACCGGGGCAGGTACTGCAATTACAGCTGGCAGATGGCACACAGGTGCACCTGGCGCCTTCCAGCATTATCCGCTACAGGGAAAACTTTGGTAAGGAAGACCGCAATATCTTCCTGGAAGGAGAGGCATTGTTTGAAGTAACAAAGAATGCTCATCAGCCTTTTTCTGTACAGGCGGGAAGCATGAAAGTACAGGTATTAGGTACAAAATTTAATGTCACACACTATAAAGGAGAGACACAGACAGCAGTATCGCTGCTGGAAGGCCGTATACAGGTAGCATTACCGGCCCTAAGCCCCTATGACCTGCAACCCGGCCAGCAGCTGCGCTATAACAGCCTTACAAAGGAAGTGACACAGGGCAGCTATGATCCTGAAACTGTAACGGGATGGACGTCCCGCCTGCTGGTGTTCCGCAATGAAACACTGGAAGCGGCGGCGCTTAAGATTGAGAAAATGTACAATGTGAAGATCAGCTTTTCCACACCGGAGATAGCTGGCTATAAACTTTTTGCCAGGTTTAAAGATAAACCGCTCAGATATGTACTGGACGTGATCAGGGCAACAGACAATCTTGATTACACAATAGATGGGAACAATGTCAGGTTCACCGGTACTGACACCAATACAAGACATTCACGCTAAAAGCCAATTTATGTATCGTTTTTACCAACGTCTGATTTCTACGCAGCGTAACGGCTGGCTATGCCTGTTACTTTGCTGCCTTTTTTCTATGCAGTCGGCGGCCGCTATGAGGGCCGATCTGCATAAGGTTCCCTGTTCTCTTACTGTACAGAACAAATCACTGGAAGAAGTGTTCGAAATGATCGAAACACAGACCAGTTATTCTATCATCTGCATGGACCCGGCAGGCCTGATGGCCCGCAGGGTAAATATAAACGCCCCTAAAACAACCCTGGATAAGGTATTGCAGCTGCTGGCAGGTCAGGCTTCCTTCAGTTACAGTTGCATGGACAATAATATTATCATCAAACCGGGTGCTCCTTCAACTGTTGAACCGCAGGAAAGGACCATTTCGGGAAAGGTGACAGACAGTAAAAAACAACCATTGCCAGGAGTATCCGTTATGGTAAAGGGTACCAACAGAGGCACCATGTCTAACGATAACGGTGACTTCCAGATAAAGGTGAACGAAGGCGATATCCTGCTGTTCAACTTTACCGGCTATCAGCAATATCAGCTTACCGTTGGTAAGAGTGGTACCTATGAAGTAACACTGCAGGACGATGAAAAAAAATTGTCCGAAGTAGTGGTAACAGCCTTGGGTATCAAAAAAGATAAAGCAAAACTGGGATACGCTGCGCAGGAAGTTAAAGGCGCAGACCTGGTGAAAGCCCGTGAATCAAACGTAGTTAGCTCCCTGACAGGCCGCGTGGCCGGCCTCACCATTCGTAACTCTACAGACCTGTTCTCAGATCCCGGCATCTCGCTACGCGGAGCAAAACCATTGATCGTAATTGACGGTATTCCCGATCAGACTGCAGACCTGTATAAGATCAATGCAGACGATATAGAAAACATGACCGTATTGAAAGGTGCCTCTGCATCTGCATTATATGGCTCTATCGGTATGAACGGCGCTATCATGATCACCACTAAAAGAGGCGGTTCAAAAGACCTCAGCGTAGAGTTCAATTCCTCAACACAGTTTCAGACCAGCTTCATCCGTATACCTAAAGTACAGACCACTTACGGTAACGGGTATATGGGAGAGTACAGGTATATAGACGGCTCCGGTAGCGGACCGGAAGGTGGTGGATGGATATGGGGCCCAAAACTGGACCAGCGTGATCCTTCTACTCCAAGCGGCTATTTCGAGACCACCCAGTTCAATAGCCCGGTAGATCCAAATACAGGAGAGCTCATCCCACTGCCTTTCCTGTCAAGAGGAAGGAATAATGTGAAGAACTTCTTCCGTACCGGGGTGATCTCCAGCAATAACCTGAGCTTTACAAAGAGCGGTGAGAATGGTAACTTCAGGGCATCTGCATCACATATTTATCAACAGGGTATTGTGCCTAATACCGATTTGAAGAACACTTCCTTCAATATTTCCGGCAATTATAACCTGAGTAAAGACTTTACGGTAAATGGCCGTATCAGCTACAACAAAGAGTATACACATAACTTCCCTGAAACAGGTTATGGCCCTACCAACTACCTGTACAACCTGATCCTGTGGACAGGGCCGGATATCGACGTGCGTGACCTGCGTAATTACTGGGTAAAAGGGAAGGAAGGTATACAACAACGTCATTACAATACCTCCTACTATAACAACCCCTATTTCCAGGCATATGAATACCTGCGTGGGTATGACAAGAACAATACTTTCGGGTCTGTGGATATGACCTATAAGATCAGTCCTTCGTTCACGGCAAAGTTCCGTAATGGTATCAACCAGTATAGCCTGAATCGCAATTACAATGAACCAAAGAGTTACATTGGCTATGGTAACAAATCAAGAGGCCAGTATACTATTACATCAGCAAGTTATTTTGACATAGTATCTGACCTGACGCTGGATTACAACCATACCTTCAACGAACATTTCAAGATCCGTGCACAGGCTGGCGCATCCAATTACTACAGGAATGAAAAGTCCGACTCCAGCAGCACTGATGGATTAACTATTCCCAACCTGTATAACCTCAGCAACTCAGCTAACCCCGTACAGTCATTCAACTGGCTGGAAGAACGTCGCACCAGGAGCTTCTACGGACTCGTAGACCTGGAACTGTATAACGCTGTGTATATCTCAGTTACAGGCCGTAATGACAAGATCTCTACATTGCCCGTAGCCAACAATAGTTTCTTCTATCCTTCAGTGACAGGGGCCGTAGTAATATCGCAACTGGTACATATGCCGTCATGGTTCTCTTTCCTGAAGGCCAGAGGCGCCCTGTCAAGAGTATCCAGTGGAACATTGGATAACAACTACACTTATGGCTACCTGCCATCATTTAATAAAGGTACTACCTGGAACAATAAACCTTCGCTTGAATACGGAGATGTGATCTATAATTCATCCCTGCATCCGCAAACTTCAGACAGCTGGGAAGCCGGGGTCGACGCAAAATTCCTGGGTGGCAGACTCGGGCTGGAGGTAACTTATTTCCAGACAAAAGACTACAACAATATTCTCAAAATACCGGTATCACTGGGCAGCGGTTTCGCTTCCAGGTTGGAGAACGGGCATGTTTATCAGCGCAGGGGCCTGGAAGTAGTAGCAACTGCCAATCCTGTACGCACCGGCCATTTCCGCTGGGATGTGCTGTTAAACCTGAGCACTTACCGCCGTTATTTAAAAGAGATCTCCGGCGGTGGCAGCCAGCTGGAATACCTGGAAGAAGGAGACCGTACAGACAGGATCTTTGCCACCGTATACCAGCATGATCCTTCCGGGAATATCATTTATAAGAACGACGGATTCCCTCTTGAAGATAATATCAAACGTTTTGTAGGCAACAGTGATCCTGACCTGATCTATGGCCTGGAGAACAGCTTCTCTTACGGCAACTTCAGTCTGCGTTTCCTGGTGGATGGGCGCCTGGGAGGCCTGATGTATTCCACTACCAACCAGAAAATGTGGTGGGGCGGTACTCACCCGGGTACAGTGAACCAGTTCAGGGACGATGCAAATGAAGGTAAGGCAACCTATGTAGGCAAAGGTGTGGTAGTGACCGGTGGTGAAGCCATATACGATTCAAATGGCAACCTGGTGAGCGATACAAGGACCTTTGCACCCAATACCCAGGGCGTTAACTATATCCAGTACATGACCAATACCAGCAATGGAGTGAACACCAACTACAACTATTACTCACAGAGCTTCCTTAAACTGAGGGAGGTAACCCTGACCTGGAGAGTGCCTTACAAACTCCTGAAAGGACATATCTTCCGCAGTGCAGATATTTCTGTTGTTGGCCGTAACCTGCTGCTGTTCACTAATATGCCGAATGTAGATCCTGATGCAGGAGAAGACAACCTGCAGACGCCCTCCACAAGAAGCATTGGTTTCAATCTTAATCTTAAATTCTGATCATCATGAGGAGAATATATACTGTAGCAATGCTGTTATTGCTCGTCATAATAACAGGTTGCAGCAAATTTGAAAAGTTCCAGGAGGACCCGAACAAACCTACACAGTCAACACCTGACCTGTTGCTGAATACCGTTATCCAGCAGGCCTTTCAGTCCACCAGCCTGAGTGCTGCACTGGCTACCCGGCAAATGGTATTTATCAACAGCGTATCCAATGAACAGTATTACGGATGGACAAGAGCAGGCTTTGACGGATATAATAATCTGCACCAGGTAGTAAAGATGGAAGAGGCGGCAGTCAGGATGAACAAGCCGGAATACCTTCCGCTGGTGAAATTCTTTAAAGCCTGGTATTTCATGAAACTGACCAATACCTTTGGAGATATACCCTACTCCCAGGCATTGAGAGGAGAACAGGATACAATATCGCCGGCATACGATAAGCAACAGGATATTTACCTGTCTGTACTGAACGATCTGAAAGAAGCCAACACCCTGATCACAGGAAGCACAGCATCTGTAGAAGGAGATATCCTGTTTGGTGGGAAAATGGAACAATGGAAACAGTTGATCAATGCTCTGTCTCTTCGTATACTGATGAGCTTATCCCTCAAAGAGAATAACGCAACACTGAATGTAAAGGGCCGCTTTTCAGAGATTGTCAACGCTCCCGCTACATATCCTTTAATGACAGGGAATGCAGATAACGGCCAGCTGGTATTCTACGATATACAGGGTTCACGTTATCCTACCTATTCAAATAATGACCTGCAGACGGCCTATTACATGGAAGAAAGTTTTGTAGAATTGCTGAAGGGATTGCAGGACCCGCGCCTGTTTGTATTTGCAGAGAAAGCGCCTCAATACAGTACGAAACCTGACAACGATCTCAGCGCTTATGGCGGCGCCAAAGGAAGTGCTGCCCTCAGTGAGAACAGCAGTAAAGTACTGGCTGGCCAGGTATCCAAGATAAAGTCACGCTACTTCAATGACCCGGTGAATGAGCCCAGCATTGCATTAGGCTACGCAGAACAGGAATTTATACTGGCAGAGGCAGTATTGCGTGGCTGGATAAGTGGAGATGCGGCTGAGCATTACAGGAAAGGCATAGACGCTTCACTCTCGTTCTATAAAATTGCACAGGTGCAGAAAGCTGATTACCTGGCGTTACATCCGTTACCAGCTACCGGCCAGCTGGAAGCTGTCCTGACACAGAAATATATTGCTTCTTTCATGAACAGCGACTGGCAGTCATTTTATGAACAACGCCGCACCGGGATGCCCGTATTTGATGTATCTGGTGACGGAGCGCTGAACAATAAGAAGGTCCCTAAACGCTGGATGTACCCTGTTACTGAATTGCAGAATAACGAGAATAATGTGAATGCCGCTATCAATAGCCAATTCAGCGGAGACGATAATATTAATGGCGTAATGTGGTTGCTGAAAGCAGAATAACCGCTGTTTCTGCGCAAAATCGCTTTCACCGAAGGCGAAAGCGATTTCTGCGCAATTTTCTCTAACTTAAATTTATGATGAAGAAGATATACCTCGTATCCTGCCTCTGCCTCTGGCTGGCAGGCACACTCCACGCCCAGCAACGGGAAAAGAAAGTAGTATTTGTCATTGCAGATGGTATCCCGGCAGATGTGCTGGAGAAAGTAGCCACGCCTAATATTGATGGTATTGCTGCCAGGGGCAGCTATGTACGCATGCATGTTGGCGGTGACAAAGGCACCTACAACCAGACCCCTACCATTTCAGCTGTAGGCTATAACAGCCTGCTTACCGGCGTATGGGTGAATAAACATAACGTACCTGACAATGATATTAAAGCGCCTAACTATAATTACTATAATATCTTCAGGCTGTTTAAAGAGCAGTTCCCGGAGAAACAGACCGCTATTTATTCCAGCTGGCTTGATAACCGTACCAAACTGGCAGGAGACGGGCTTCCCGCTGCCGGTAATGTGAAAATAGATCTGCATGCAGACGGATATGAGCTGGATACTGTAAAGTTCCCGCATGACCGTAAACGGGATTTTATGCACGCCATTGACGAAAAAGTAATTGACGAAGCTGTAGCTGGTATCAGGTCAAAAGCTCCCTCTTTATCATGGGTATATCTTGAATATACCGATGATATGGGACATGGCTATGGTGACAGCCCCGAGTTTTACAGGGCTGTTGAAATGATGGACAAACAGATGGGCCGTTTATGGGAAGCGATCTCTTACCGTCAGCAGCATTTTCCGGAAGACTGGATGATCATTATCACCACAGATCATGGTCGCGATGAAAAGACAGGCAAGGACCATGGCGGCCAATCCATGAGACAGAGAAGTACCTGGATGGTTACAAATTATAAACCACTGAACAGTTACGCACAGTACTATGAGCCGGCTATTGTAGATATTATGCCAACAATGGCGCGTTTCCTGGGAGTGAAGGTCCCGGAGCAAACCTTGCGTGAAGTAGATGGTATACCGATGATAGGAAAGGTAGCAGTTGCCAGCCTGTCGCTGAATTATATACAGGGTTATCTCGATGTGAAATGGAAATCCTTTGAAGAAAAGCCCGGTCAGAAAGTAAAGATATGGGTAACCACTACAAACAATTTTAAAACAGGCGGCACCGATCAGTACCGCCTGCTGGCAGAAGTTGCCCTGAAGGATAATCATGTTCTTATAGATGTGAAAGAGCTGCCTTCATCGTTTTATAAAGTAGTGCTGGAAACAGGCGATAACACCATCAACGGATGGTTAAGCCTGTAAGCCTGGCAGGTATTTTTCTTTAAGGATCTTTACATGATGCAGCTCATGGCCGGGAATCATGTAGGCCAGGGACCTCACGGAAATAGGATTGTTATTGGCAATGCCTTTTACCGCTTCCTGTTCTTTCTTCAGATTACGTAACAGGTAAATAGAAGACTCACGTACAGCTTTATACTCATTTGCCAGGTCCTGCAATAGCCGGTCATTGGCAAATGAGTTGGCTACGTAGTCGTCCTGCTCAAACCCCGGTAACCCCTGTTTCTCCCCCCGCACAAAGCATAATAGCCTGTACGCGAATACTCTCTCTGTATCTATTATATGCGCCAGTGTTTCTTTGATGGTCCATTTTCCCGGAGCATAAGCATATAACCCTTTTTCCTCCGGAATGCTGCTGAAAAGGGCATATGTACTTTCTTTCAGTTCCGGTAGTATCTCCGGTACGGATGCATCTCCCACATGGTCAATGTATACTTTCTGATAATCCAGGTATTCGCCTGGTTGAGGTTTACTGATCATAGTAGCGTGTTTGGAATAATATTAAACATTTTCCCACAAAAATGCTATGCGGAAGCGGCATATTTGAATATATTCGTATTAATCTCAATATTGCAGCCGCTTATTGCTGCTAAAAAATGACTACTGAATGGCTTTCATTGGAATTATTAACCTGGTAATTATTCTTACTAATGTGCTCGTATCCTGGAAAGGATTCAGAGATCGAGCTTTCTTTGAGAAATATTCCTTTGAAGTGGATAAGGTACTGATCTATAAAGAATACTGGAGAGTGCTTACGTCCGGCTTCCTGCATGTAAGCTGGATGCACCTGTTCTTCAATATGTTCTCACTCTATGCTTTCAGTGGAAGCCTGGAACTCTATATGGGACCGGCCAGGTTCCTGTTACTGTATTTTGCCAGCCTGGTAGGAGGTGACCTGCTTTCACTACTGATACATCGTAACCATGGTGACTATAGTTCTGTAGGCGCGTCAGGTGCCGTATGTGGTGTCATCTTCGCTTCCATTGCACTGTTTCCGGGTATGAGCGTAGGCTTCTTCATATTGCCTTTATCGGTTCCCGGATGGCTGTATGGTGTGCTGTACGTGTTATATTCTATTTACGGTATCAGGTCAAAGAGTGACAATATAGGACACGAAGCGCATCTGGGGGGCGCATTGACAGGATTATTGATTGCAGTGTTCCTCATGCCTTCTACCATGATGAGTAATTATCTTACTATTCTTGCTATTGCTACACCATGCATATTTTTTATCTACATGATTGTAACAAGGCCACACATTTTGTTGATCGATAATTACTATTTCAAAACGCATAGAGGAGATTATGATATTGATGACAGGTATAATCTTGATAGAGTAGATAGGCAGAAAGAGATTGATATGTTACTGGAGAAGATCCATAAAAAAGGAATAAAGAGTTTAACGAAGAAAGAACGGGAAACATTGCAGAGATATTCACAGTCCGTGAGTTAATAAATTTTTGGAGTGAATTGAGCGATGATTTAACTTCGAAAAAAAGATCTTTATTTATGAATCAAATGGAATTATCACAGATGATCGTCACCAGGTTAGGTGATACGCATGCAATGATAGTTGACTTAGGTACTGACCTGAGAACTGAAATTGCAGGTACGAAGGCAGAGTTAAAATCTGACATCGCAAAATTAGATGCCAAGGTTGGTAAACTCGAAACCAGGTTTGACAAACTTGAAACCAGGTTTGACAAACTCGACACCAGGTTTGACAAACTCGACACCAGAGTCGGAAGCATTGAAACCAAAGTAGAACGTCTCGAAACTAAAGTAGACGATCTGCAATCTGGATTTAATGTAATGAATGGCAGCATTGAAAATCTGAAAGCGACAACCACCATGCTGCAACTAACTTCCTTCAGAATGGGAGACCAGTTAAACAGGATCGAGCTGAAACTCGGAGCGCTTACCGAAGAGATCAAACGGCTGCATTCAGAACAGGACATCATGAAATCAGAGGTCGGCAAAATCACCAAAATAGTCCCTCTCAATCCCGAAATGCTATAAAAAAATAGCAATCAGAATTCAATCAGTTTTTATCCCCGTATACCCCTAAAATATTCGAAGCCTTACTGCGCAAGCAGTAAGGCTTTTTTATTTACATTTACCCGCAAGTAATACCTTACAATTTGAAAAGAATATTAAAGATCCTCGGGTGGACAATTACAACTCCTGTACTGTTAGTTGTCCTATACCTGTTATGCGCATTTCTCTTTTCCCGTATCAGCATCGCAAAAGAAACAGCATTGAAAGAAGACATACCTCTTTACATCCTCACGAACGGTGTACATACAGATCTTGTTGTACCAGTAAGAAATACACAGATAGACTGGAGCAAACAGGTGCTATTTGAAAACACAACCGGAAAAGATACAACTGCACAATGGCTGGCCTTCGGCTGGGGAGATAAAGGCTTTTATCTCGAAACCCCTACCTGGGCAGACCTGAAATTCAGCACCGCTTTCAAAGCCGCTACAGCGCTAAGCACATCCGCTATACATGCTACTTATTACCGCAATATGAAGGAAGGCGCTGACTGCATTCGCCTTAACATAGACAGCTCCCAATACGCAAGACTGATCAATTATATTCAGCAAAGTTTTGACAGAGATGAGAACGGGAATGTTATAAACATTGTCACCAACGCCAATTACGGTAAAACAGATGCCTTTTACGAAGCTAAGGGAAGATATAATCTCTTCTTCACCTGCAATACCTGGGCAAACAAAGGCCTGAAAAGCTGCGGACAAAAAGCCTGTCTCTGGACTCCCTTCGATAAAGGCATTTTTTACCAGTATCGCTAGATTATCTACCCTTATATCATGCAGATCTACAATCTCCCGGACAATTTGATCCCAGCCAGTGAACAGACATTTACAGATAATATTTATATCACGCCGTACCAGTCTCCCGGAGCAGGCCGCTACTATGTTGTTAAGCTACAGGGAAAAACCTGGAGAGATCTATCATAAGTTAGGATATGAGAACCATTCCAGCTTCACTCAGTCTTTCAAACAGGTATATGGCATTACCCCCAGTGAATACCAGCAGCAGAAATTGAACGTTTAACGACAGTTTTTGAACTGTCAGCCCTAAAAGGAAAGCCGTATTGCCTTGTAGTTTTGTGCTTACAAAATCAAGGTAATATGAAAAGAATCAGCGCATTATTAGTTGTTATTGTCATTACATGTACTACAGCATGGGCACAGACCTTTACCCTTAAAAGTAATGACCTGAGCGGGCAGTTCGTTCTGAAGCAATACCTTAATGGTATGGGCTTTAAAGGAGAGAATATTTCTCCGCAGTTATCCTGGGAAAATGCTCCTGCCGGAACACAAAGCTTTGCTGTCACCATGTATGATTTCGATGCACCTACCGGGAGTGGTTTCTGGCATTGGGTGGTATATAATATCCCGGCCGATGTGAAAGAGTTGAAAACAGGCGCCGGAGACGCATCTAAGAACCTTCTGCCTACCGGTGCTATACAGGGAATTACCGACCTGGGTAAACCGGGTTATGTAGGCCCTGCACCTGTCCCAGGCCTGCCACACCTGTACCTGATCACAGTATACGCCCTGAAAAGTAAGCTGGATCTGGATAAAAATGCAACTGCTGCTTTTATTGGGTTTAACCTCAATGGCAATTTGTTGGGAAAAGCATCTATAGTTGCCTACGGACAGCGTTAATAGCATTGCCGGAATAACAGGAAAAGAACTCTCTCCCGGGAGTTCTTTTTGTTTATTGAGCAAAGCCGTTACGTCCGCCACCGGTCAGGAAGGTAGCCAGCATCCTGGTCTTCTGTCCCTGGGTGAACATATACATACAGGCATCGTCTGTATAGTCCATATAGTTCATGGTCATTTCTATCGGAGTACCTGTACAGGTGCTGTAATGAGGAAGTGTAGGACAACCATAGTTCTCTTCATTATGAAGCGGAGTATCTCCTACAAAGTCATTACCACAGTTAGCATCGCCCCAGATATGACGAAGGTTCAGCCAGTGGCCAATTTCATGCGTAGCGGTCCTGCCCAGGTTAAAGGGGGCGGCAGCTGTACCGGTATTACCAAAACAGCTGTGAACTATTACTACACCATCAGTAGCAGCAGTGCCGCCGGGAAACTGTGCATAGCCTATCACACCGCCGGTCATTGCTCCCACTATCCAGATATTCAGCACTGAATCCGGAGTGATAGCGTTCAGGCCACCGGTAGAAGTACGTTTCATAGCGTCATTGGTAGCCCAGCTGGTGCGTGTGGTAGATTTCCTTACAACGGTATCCAGTACAAAGTGGATGCCTACAGCAGCTTTCACAGAATTATAATATGGAACGCTGCCATACTCTGAGTTAAGGCCATTATAGTCCTTGTTCAAAATATCTATCTGCGACTGGATCTGCGCCAGGGAGATATTCTGCGCAGCTGTTCTGTAAAGAACATTTACTGCAACAGGGATCTCAATAGAGCCGTCAGGCAATAATCTCATCAGTGACTGATCTTTAGCAAGGCGGCCGGTCAGCTCTTCGATCCTCGCCATACGGCCGGCCAGTGAAGGGTCTTTAGCCAGTTGGTCTTTTAATACGTCCATGGAAGCGCAACGTCTGCCCTGGGGAAGTGGTGCTTCTGCTTCAGGGGTATCACCGGTTATCGGCTTTTCATTTTTGGAACAGGCATTAAGCAAAAGGGTTCCACATGCTAATAAGAAAAATAGTTTTTTCATCGTTTACAGATTTTGGTTAACTCATACATCATCGTAGGGTTTATAATCCGGGAGAGAGTCAGGATAGATTGATGCAGGTTGACTATTAAATTTAAGGATTATTACCAGTATAAAAAAAGCCTTTTAAGTAAGAACTTAAAAGGCCAAACGACTAGGACTAAAATGAACAACTATGCGTTCTTTCAGATTTTTATTTACACAAGTGAGAATACAGAACACAGAGTGGCACCCTTGTTGTACCAGAACGCAAAGCTAACTCAGGTAAATGAGTATAAATATCCCTGAAATCCGGCATTTATTCTTATTGTCTCAGCTTGATTGCCATAGGTAGCCAGACTACCCTGGTATTGGATTGTTTGAAGGAGTGTATTATTTTAATGCTCAATGTAACATAAACAGGATATAATTATGAAAGTGTTTATAACAAGGAATATACCAGCCACAGGATTGCAGTTGCTCAGGGAAGCTGGTATTGAAACAACGATATGGACAGATAGAAGAGACCTTACACCGGATGAGCTGATCAGCCGCTGTAAAGAACATGATGCCCTGCTGAGCTCCGGTCCCAATAAAATAGACCGCTCTTTTCTTGAGGCATGTAAACACCTCAAAGTAGTATCCCTGCTTTCTGTCGGGTATGATAATGTTGATGTTGAAGCTGCTAAAACACTCGGTATTCCCGTTGGAAATACCCCCGGCGTATTAAGCGGAGCTACTGCCGATACCGCTTTCCTGCTGATGTTGTCCGTTTCCCGCAAGGCTTTCTTTATGCACAAGGAAATTCTTAAAGGCAATTGGAATTTCTGGGACCCTACAGCTAACCTCGGGATAGAACTGAACGGAAAAACACTGGGCATATTGGGACTGGGTAAGATAGGCTTTGAGCTGGCAAAAAAATGTATAGGGGCCTACGATATGAAAGTGATCTATCATAACCGCGGCCGTAACGAAGAGGCAGAAAAAAAGCTGGGAGCTGTAAGGGTTTCTTTTGATGAACTGCTGCAGCAAAGCGATGTTGTTTCTGTACATACCGCATTAACGCCTGAAACAACAGGTATTTTTGATAAAGCAGCTTTCAGTAAGATGAAGCCGTCTTCCATTTTTATCAATACTGCCAGGGGAGGCGTGCATAACGAGCCGGACCTGGTAGCCGCACTGCAGAACGGCATGATCTGGGGTGCCGGGCTGGATGTTACCAATCCGGAACCTATGGAGCCTGGCAATCCGTTGCTGGAAATGCCCAATGTAGCCATATTGCCACATATAGGTTCCGCCACTGAAGAAACAAGAGCTGCTATGTCTGTTATTGCCGCCAGGAATGTAATTGCCGGGCTGAAAGGAGATAAGCTGCCACACAGTGTAGTTTAAAAAAGCCGACCATAGGCCGGCTTTTTTAAACTATTTTATTTTTTTTCCTTTCGTCTCATTATCATTCTGGTAAAGCACCATCCCATCCACTTCATTCTTCTCATTCCTGGTAAACTTTACCTGGGCATCCACCACTTTCAGGAAAAAGTAATCCTCTTTCTCCGCATAAAGCTGTGCCGGGTCCTGTTTGGTAGGTTGCCCTATCAACGCGCCATCCTTCACTGTAAATACAATAGTGAATCCCGGACGAAGCTCATACTCGCCCACATATTGTTTCAATACATCTTCACTGACACTGATAGCCTGCCTGGTCCGGGGAATATCATAAGGCTGATCATACAAGGCAGCCACAATACTGTTGGATAGTTTGTTAAGCCCGCCAGGAGCATTGTTCAGCAGGATCACACATACATCATCTTCCGGTATTCTGGTCAGTATTGAAGTAAACCCATGAATTCCTCCTGTATGTGATATCATTCTTTTCCCCTGGGTAGAATCAATGTCAAGACCATAACCGTATTTGTGAAGCACAGGTGTATAGGCCTGCTCCAGGGTAGCTTTTGGAATGATCTTATAATGCTGTAAGGCCTGATGCCATTTGTAAAGATCTGCTGTTGTGGAATAAATAGCGCCTGCAGCAAAAGATACGGAAGAATCTACTATAGTAGAAGCTGTACTGCCTGTTTCGGTCAGCTTAAAATAGCCGGTGGCTTTATCCTTGTTTACAAGATGAGTAAAATCAAACCCGCTATGGTCCATATGCAGTGGCGTGAAGATGTAATCCCGTACTACCTGGTAATAGGGCTTGTGGGTAACATCTTCAATAATATATCCCAGCAGCATATATCCTGAATTGGAATAAGCCCAGTCAGTGCCGGGTTTGAATTGCAACTGTTTATTCCTGATAATGTTAAAGATCTTTTCCCTGCTGGCATATTTGGTCACTTCGTTCTGCATAAAATCTCTGTCACTTGTATAGTTATAGACCCCGGCAGTATGGGCCATCAGCTGGGCAATAGTAAAGCTGTCCGCCTGCGGATAATCAGGAAAGTATTTACTTGCTTTATCCTGGATATTGAGTTTCTTTTCATCCTGTAGTTTCAGGATAATAACGGCGGTGAACTGTTTGGTAACAGAGCCGATCTGGAAGATGGAATTTTCTGTATTTTTTGTACTGTCCTCTACATGTCTGTACCCATATCCTTTATTAAGGATGATCTTCCCGTTTTTGGCAATAAGTGCTGTGCCATTGAACTTATAGGTAGTAGTATAGGCATTCAGCAATGTGTCTAGCTTAGCATAAGTGTTTTGCCCATGAGCACAGGCAAATATGCCCATTAAAAAAAGGGAGAATAATCTTTTCATGTTTGTATGTTTTAAGGTGGGATAAGACTGTAGATAGTGTCTCAGTTTGGCCCGCAGGGCCAGACTATTCCTTGATAAAAAATCAACTGATACACTACCAGACTGTGAGGCTATGTCGGATATTTAAAGGTAATAGTATATTTTGTAAATGCTAAAATATTTGTTATGAAAGGGCTTCTTTTGGGATTAATCTTCATTTTATCACTGATAGCCGTACAGGCACAATCTTTTAAAGTGATCCCATTCGGTTCCGGCCCTAAACAACACGAGATCTGGTAGAACGGTTATTACCCCGTAGTATGGACCAATAAAAAATACAGGATGATCTACGTTAATATGGGACATAACGATATCGATTATGAACACAACTCCAATAAGGAACTGTCGTTCACATTCGGCAATGCCATGCAGGATCAGTTTATTATTGATGGTCTGTTGTGGTTAGGGATGCACTGACCGGTCTGTCACCTTTTCATATGCATAGTGCCCCTTGATGTGTTCATTCAGAAAAGTACCTTTGGAAAAAGAACTTTTCATCGTATTATACACTTCTTCAGGAACGTTTTTATAATCATATACCATTCCTGATACAAAAATGATCCTTAACGTTGCATGAGCTTTGTCATAATGCATTCTATGTACTACAGTTGATGGCATAAATCATATCGCACAATTGCCGCGCCAAATTGAGCAACCTCTGCACTATAATTGCGCTCTCTGCAATTTTCTTCTTCCTTCCAGTATCCTGTAAAAAGACCGGGTTCGTATCTCATCCAGTGTCAGGCCGGTAGCAAGCACTTCTTCTTCAGAGAGGGCTCCGCAATTGATAGCTTTCAGGAAAAAATTAAGCAATCCCTGTCCGGTAGCGGCATCATCAAAAATATCTTTGGTAAGGGTCGATATAGCAGCTCTTTCCACAAATGTTTTCAACCTGAACAAGGCATCCTGGTAATTACTCAGGAAAAAGTGATATGTGGCAGCATACCGCATAGGCAGCTGTGCAGGGTTCAGGTCCCAGCCCTGGTAAAACCCGTTTATGAGCGAGTGCATGGTATGCCCGTAACCAATCCGCCAGGCATGATGTACATGTTCCCTGTTCTCTTCCATCTCTACAACACTCAGCTGCTCCCCTCTGTATAAGGGTACAGGTATTACGTTGGTAGCGCCGTCAGAAAGAAAGATGCCTGTTCCTCCCAATGCCACTTTGGTCATATGATGTGCAAAGTCACATACCGGGTGGGCCATGGTCTGATAACGGGCAGTAATACCGCAGGAAGCCGTATAATCATACGTACCGAAATGTGCCGCTATGCATCTGCCTTCACTGGCGCGGATGATCCTCATCAGCGGATTCCGGCCTTCATCATCCATAATGATCTGCGTAGCTTCCACCATCGTTTCCATTTTCAGGGTGCCGGGAGTTAACCGGTGTTTCTGTTCCAGCAGCTCAAATAATCTGACAAGCGTAGTGACCTGTTCAGGGATAGTGACCTTAGGCAGCATCACCACAAAATTGTCCGGTAGCTTTCCTTCAGTTTTATTGAATAACGTAGTAAGAAACAGGTCCAGTGTTCTTACGCTCCTGTGTTTAAGATCTTCTGTAAAAGGTTTAATACGTATACCTATGAAAGGAGAGATAGTATTAAGTAACATGCCTTGCGCCAGTTCGCCGGCGGCAGCTATGGCAGTAGCGTCTTCCTCATCGTCCGGGCGGTTGCCAAATCCGTCTTCGAAATCTATACGGAAATCTTCCACAGCTTCCGTCTGTAATTTACGGACTATCTTATCATAAATAACAGGCGATAGCTGTTCATGATCTTCCCATTCCAGTGCCTGGGCCAGTATGTTATGGTCAGGAGCATAGGTTTGCAGGTGTTTCAGGGCAATTTCTCCCATCCTGGGGCAGGTATCTGCCTTAAATAGATTAGCCCCGCCATATACAGTATGTACGGGCTGCCTGTCAGGTTTATCTCCCGGGTATACCTGCTGGAATTTCAGGTTGGCGATGCGTAAGGCATCCAGTAATCCGTTCTTTTCATTATCAGTAATAGAGCATTGCATAGTAACGATTTTTATGAACCACGGTAAGTGGAATATCCGAATGGGTTAAGCAGTAGGGGAACATGGTAGTGTTCAGGGCCACTGATGTGAAAGATAACTTCAATAAAGGGGTAGAAAGCGGGTATGTTAAGCTGGTCAAAATAGTGTTGCGTTTCAAACTTCAGCTTATAAATACCCGGGGGCAGTTCCACACCAGGCTCCAGCAGGTCGGGTATTCTGCCATCCTGGTTGGTGGCGCCGGTGGCTATATAATCCCATGTGGTGCCCCGTTCACCATGCAGTGTAACAATTATGTCCTGCGCAGGCATACCACGTGAAGTGTCCAGTATATGTGTAGTGATCTGGCTCATGGCATCAGTAATTTTTTAAGTCTGATGATAGTGATTTTGAGTTGTTCTTCCATAGCAGTCTTTATCTCCTCCCGGGCATTATTTTGCAGCCTTTCGTTCAGCAGTTGCAGCATTTCAGCGGCCGGTTTCCCGGTAGCGCATATAATGAAGATGTATCCGAATTTTTCTTCATAAAGACGGTTCCCTTCTGCCAGGGCCTGCAGCACTTCCATAGAAGCGTTGGCAGCGCCTGCCTGTTCTCCCGCAGCCCATTGGGCAGTAGAGGCAAATTTTTGCTGCAGGGTGGCCAGGTCGCCTATCCTGGGGTGATGTGTAAAGGCCTCCTTCCAGTCCTGTTCACTACAACTATGCCAGTGTAAAGAAGCGCTATCCAGCAATGCCGTTTCATTATCCACGGGAAAGCTGTCCATCATTTTCTCTACCCAGGCAGCCGATCCGCAACACTGGGTAAGACTTTCCCGCAACTGGGCAGGAGGCAGGTGGTTAAGCTCATCCAGTGTCATAAAGTGGCAGGGTACCTGTTTACATTTTTGTAGTAGATATATACAGCGGGTTCTTTGCCCATTGCTGTAAACCATTGCTGGCAGTAAGGGGCCATCCAGATAGTATCTCCCTTTTTAACAGGGTACCACTGATGGTCCAGCATGTATATACCCTGCCCCTGGAGGTACAGCAGCCCATGTTCCATAATATGCGTTTCCACAAACGGAAGATGACCACCGGGATCGTAGGTAAAGATGTTGACCGCCATATCAAAGGACAGATGTTCAGGCAACAGTACCTGCAACCTTAAAGCGGGATCTCCTAGGTAAGTAGGGGCCGGGACATAGGCAGCATCTCCAAAAAGGATAGGAGGCGTTTCATAACCTTCCAGCTTTTCATAAACCTTATGAAAAGTGACCAGTTGTGTACCCGGAGCAAAGTGATCAAACCGGTATGACTGCCCGGAAGGTATATATACAAAATGCCCGCTGTCCAGCACTTTTTCAGAGGTGCCTGCTTTGACGGTTACCTGTCCGCCAATAACATAAAAGAAGATCTGGGATGCTGCTGTGGTGCCATGTAATGTGCAGCCTTCATTGGCAGTGATGAGCGTCTGCCCCAGCCGGGCGCCCATCTGTTCGTTGATGAGCACATTTACCCTGCAGTTGGTCCACCCGGGCACTACGCTGTTAACATAGCCGTCCGGGCTGATCACGGCATGATTACTCTTTACAACAGATCTTGTCAGTGCTGATATTTCCATACTATGGATGATTATAAAGGCCTGTCAGGCGGTGAATAAAAAAGTCTGCTACTTTAATGGCGGCGGCCAGGTCGGCCGCATCCACATTTTCCTGCGGATGGTGGCTGATGCCTTTGTAACAACGTACAAAAAGCATGCATACCGGCGATACAGCGGAAACAGGTACCGCATCATGACCGGCGCCGCTTGTCAGCCGGATCACATCATATCCCGCATCCTGTATAGCCTGTTCCAGGGCGCCGCTCATGACACTATCACATGTTACGGGCGCTGTCTCCTGTACTACCTGCCAGGTGAGTGTAATATGCCGCTGCCTGCATATTTCTGCACACCTTTCCTGTAAAATATTGTATGCTGTCAGCAGCATATTGGGGTCTGCACTCCTCAGGTCCAGACTGCAGGTCACCTCGCCGGGAATAACGTTGCTGGCGGCATTGCTTATCTGCAAAATACCGGTAGTAGCTACTACCTGCTCTTTATGCTCCAGTGCATATTGCTCTATGGCCAGTATACATGCTGCAGCTGCACAGAGCGCATCCTGCCGCATATGCATAGGTACAGTACCTGCATGGCCGGACATGCCGGCAAAAGTGAGCATCATACGTACCTGTCCGGCTATGCCTGTTACCACAGCAACAGGTGTCTGCTGCTCATAAAGCACAGGCCCCTGTTCTATATGCGCTTCGAAATAACCCAGCCATTCACCGGGCAACAGGGCATCCGCCGCCAGTTGGCCAGGATCGCCTCCCATTGTTCTGATCGCTTCCTGCAAAGTAATGCCGGAAGCATCTGTCCTGTTCAGCAATGCTTCATCAAACCTGCCGGTAAGAACAGTGCTGCCCAGGTAGGTAGTGTGAAAACGTACGCCCTCCTCATCACTGAATGCAATGAGCTCTATGTTAAAAGGAAGCTGTACGGCTTTCTCTTTAAGTTGTGTGATAACGTCCAGGCCCAGCAAAACACCCAGGGGGCCATCAAACTTCCCGGCATTCCTCACAGTATCAATATGGGAGGCAATAACAAGGGTACGCGCCCCGGGAACACTACACTGCCATCTGCCACGTACATTGCCTATATTGTCTGTACGCGCATTTAATCCTGCCTCCTGCATCCAGGACAATACCTTGCTGCAGCCGGTCATAAAAGCAGGAGTACCAAACGTACGGGTAATACAGTGAGGTTCTTCACTGATATCCGCCAGTGCGGCTATCCTGTTTAATATATTTCCGGCCCTGTTCAGATAACTGTCCATATCAGCTGCTTTTGATGATATTGCCCCGGTGTGGATAAAGGGGTATTCCTCTCTCTGATACTTTTACACCTTCCAGGTAAGTTTGTTCTGCTACTCCATATAAAGTTTCATGCAGGTAAGGAGTAACTTTATGTTTATGATGCAGTATGTCTGCCGTAACAGTGAATGACGCTTCCGGGTCCCATACTACAAGGTCGGCATCATAACCTGGTGCTATCCTGCCTTTAGTACGATATATGCCCGCAAGCATTGCCGGCCTTTCACACATCCACAACGCTATCTGCTCCGGTGTACATCCCTGTTTCCTGGCTGCGCTCCACAGAACAGGCAATGCCAGCTGCAGGGAGGCTATGCCGCCCCAGGCGGTGCTGAAATTCCCGCTTTCCTGCTGTTTCATGGCCGGAGGGGCAGGAGAATGATCTGTTGCCACAAAATCTATCAGCCCCGATCTTAAGGCCTCCCATAAACGCTGGTTATTGGCTCTCTCACGGATAGGAGGAGCGCATTTAAAAGCAGTTTGCCCGTCAGGGATATCCTCTGCATTAAAATACAAATAATGCTGCGCAGTTTCAACAGTAAGAGGCAATCCCCTTTCTTTGGCCGCCGCTATCTGTTCCAGTGCATCGGCAGAAGACAGGTGCACAATATGTACCCGGCAGTTATATTTTTTACATAAACGGATCATCAGCGCAATGGCAGCGTGTTCCCACTCCCGCGGGCGACTGCCAAGATATTCCGCATAGGAGCGGTGATCTGTAACTGAAGGCCGGTAACCGGGAGGAGTGATCTCGCAATGTACCAGCAGGGGAAGACCATGTGCAGCTATTAAAGGCATTACTTTTTCAAGATCAGCTGCTGTCACATTAGGAAAGTCATCTATGCCTGAATGGGTAAGGAATGCCTTAAAACCCAGCACTCCCTCGTCTATCAGTCCATTTACCTCATGTGCATTGCCCGGTACAATACCTCCCCAGAAACCGCAATTACTATGCAACTGTCCCGCCGCCGCATGCAGCTTTTCATGGAACGCCTTTACCGTGGTTGTAACAGGGTGTGAGTTGAGGGGCATATCCACCAGTGTGGTAATACCTCCTGTTATAGCTGAAAGTGTGGCCGTTTCAAAACCCTCCCAATCCGTTCTTCCCGGCTCATTGATATGTACATGCGGGTCAGTGATACCAGGCATCAGCACGAGGTCGCCTATATCTGTAACAGGTGTAGTGACAGTGCCAGGAAGCACATGCACAACGTCTTCTATCCGGCCATTATTAATAAGCACAAAAGCTTTTTTAATGCCGTTAGGGGTGAGTACTTTATTTCCTTTTAAGATGAGGTCAAACATATAATGGGCTTCTTGGTAAGATCTCAGTTTGGCCCGAAGAACCAAACCACTCCTGAAAAAAACGCTCAAACCGATACATTATCGGCTCTTTAGTAAAAATAGGGAATTAATTTTTTATATTAGGGTAGTCTCAACCCATCTAAAATAACCTCACAATGAAAGTCAGACTTGAAGAAAACGCATACGGAAAAAACGCAGTAAATCTGTCGAAGATCATCAGACACCCTGGTTATCATGAATTCAGACAGATCACAGTAAATGTATCGCTGCAGGGAGATTTTGAATCTGCACATACAGAAGGCGATAATACAAAGATACTTCCTACAGATACCCAGAAAAATACCGTATATGCACTTGCGAAAGAGCATTTTACCAGCGCCATAGAAGACTTTGCCTTACACCTCGCCGGTCATTTTATTACTACACAACCACAGGTCTCACAAGCTACTATAGATATTACAGAACATGTATACAGCAGGATGTTATTCGATGGCACAGAACACCCCCACGCCTACATCGGTGGCGGGTCGGAAAAACGTACTGCACTGATAGTACAGAATGCTGCAGGTACAACAGTGAATGCAGGTATAAAGGATCTGCTCATTCTAAAAACCACAGATTCAGGATTTGAGCATTATATAAAAGACAGGTATACCACGTTAAAAGAAACAGCCGACAGGATCCTTGCTACTCAATGTGTAGCCAGCTGGAACTATAATGGCCTGGTAACCGGTTATACCCAACAGTTCAATGACATCCGCAATACCTTACTGAAAACATTTGCCTACCATAAAAGCCTTTCTGTACAACAAACCCTCTTTGCTATGGGACAGGCAGTGCTGGAACAATACCCCTCAGTCAAAGATATCAGCCTGAAAATGCCGAATAAACACCATATCCCTTTCAACCTGGAACCATTTGGCATGAACAACCAGAATGAGATCTTCATTGCTACAGACGAGCCTTACGGATATATAACAGGGACTATTACACGGGAATAGTATTTCTTACCTGTATGATCTCTGCTGCTATGCTGACCGCTATCTCTGCCGGCGTACAGCTATGTATGTTGATCCCCATAGGAGCATGTATATTCTCTAACAGCGGCCCCTCTAAACCTTCTTCCTTATAAGTATCAAACATCCTGCGTACTTTGGCTGCACTACCCAGCAGCCCGCAATAACGGAATGACTTATGCAGCAACGCCCGCATTACTATGTCATCTGTCCTGTAGCCAACGGTCATGATCGTTACATAATGATGTACCCCTGGTGGTATCATGATCTTCAGCTGACTATAATCCCGCACAATGGTCTTTTCATGGGCAGCTGAATTTTGCAGCAGCGTATGCAGGTCAGGGCGGTCTTCAAAAATATGAATGTAGAACCCCAGCGGTTCCATGATCTGTGAAAGAGCCAGGGCACAGTGCCCGCCTCCTATAATGAACAGCCTGTCCCTGTAACCTATAGGCTCTTTATAGAGCCAGTCAATTTCCGACTCCATATGAAAGGAAGCAGTATCTTCCGGTGTAATATGTGGTATGAACTGTAATCCTGTTGGAGATAGTTGCAGCATACCTTGCTGATGTTCATGCAGCGCTGAAATGATCTTGTTGACAGGCGTTATATGCTCCGGCAGCAACTTATAAAGCAGTATGGTCTGCTCGCCGGAACAGATCATTCCGCTCTGGTTCCTTGCACTGCTTTTATCATGTACCTGTAAGTGAATAGAATAAGAAGTGGCGAAGTGCTTTAACTGCTCTTTCGCTGTCTCAATGAATTTATGTTCCATGATCCCTCCGCCAATAGAGCCTTCCATTTCCCCGGCCTGGTTCACGGCCATGAAGAATCCCCGGCGACCGGGACTGCTGCCATTGCTTTGCAGAACGTAGAGCAGCATTACTGGTATATTCTGCCGCAGGCTTTTACTGATCAATTCCCAGGTGACTAGTTGTTGCTTCATGTTGCTGAATGATTCCTTTTTCTTTATTTGAATATAGAGCCATGAGTACTTTTTCCGGTGTCATAGGAGTAATAAAGGGAATATCAGCTTCAGGGTTGAATTGAAGAATAGCATTACGTAACGCAAACCACGCGCCAATGCCATACATAAGAGGCGGCTCGCCTACTGCCTTGGAACGGAAAATGGCCAGGTTGTCTGCTGTTGACCGTAGAGCATCTATCACTATCTCTTCCGGTACAGCATAAATATCCGGTACTTTATAGGTAGATAAGGCATTGGAGCGCAGACGGCCTTCCTTATCAAAAATAACTTCTTCCATTGTCATCCAGCCTATGCCCTGTACAATGCCACCCTCTATCTGGCCCCTGTCTATATCAGGGTTCATGCTGGAACCAAAGTCGTGCACCACTTTCACCGCATCCATTTTGTAAATGCCCCGCAGGCAGTCTACCGTTACCTCCAGTATAGCAGTACCATAAACATGATATGCAAAGGGATGACCTTTTTCTTTTACAGTATCAAAATGGATTTCCGGTGTGGCATAATGCGCATGTTCAGATAAGGAAACCCTTTTAGTAAAAGCAGCACTGACCAGTTGTTGCCAGTCCCATCCGGTAGGCTCTCTGTTCACCAGCACCTGTTCATTCACTATGGTAACAGCATCCGCTTTGGTATCCAGTGCTGTTGCCGCTACTTCCTTCAATCTTTCGAGAATAGCGTTACAGGCCATAAGCGTAGCTTTCCCGTTCAGGTCGGCAGTAGCGCTGGCGGCAGAAGGAGAGGTATTGGCAATATTGATAGTATTGGTAGGATTAAGTTTTACCCTGTCTGCACGGATAGAAAAGATCTGTGCAGCCACCTGTAATATCTTGGTATTGACGCCCTGACCCATTTCCACTGCACCTGTGCTGATGCATACGCTGCCATCAGTATATACATGAACGAGAGATCGTGCATGGTTCATCATCGTATTCGTGAACGAGATGCCGAAACACACAGGCATGAAGGCCAGCCCTTTCTTTTGCAGCCGATGGGTAGCATTAAAAGCATCTACAGCCTGTTTCCAGCCTGTAGCATCGTAAAGCGTTGCAGCTTTCTGCCAGCAGGCGCCGGCTTCACTTTGTGCTATCTGCCCGTAAGGAAACTCATCTCCCGTTTTGATAAGGTTCTTCTGCTGAATAACAGCGGCATCTATCTGCAATACCCGGGCAGCATGTGCAATGGCGGCTTCTATTACAAACATTCCCTGCGGACCGCCAAAGCCCCGGAAAGCAGTATTGGGAGGCAGGTGCGTACGGCAGCTCCAGGCAGTAGCGTGCACATTGGGAATATAATAGGAATTGGTGCAGTGAAATAACGTCCTTGACAGTACGCCAGGAGAAAGGTCAGCTGCAGCACCGGCATTCTGAAAGAAAGTTACCTCATAAGCTATGATGTTGAGAGAGCTGTCCAGTCCTATTTTATAGTCAGCCATATACGGATGGCGCTTGCCGGTCATAGCCATATCTTCCATCCTGTGTAGAGCATACTTCACAGGTTTTCCGAGATGCCATGCCGCCAGTGCGCAAAGGGCAGCCCAGGTATTGGCCTGGTCTTCCTTACCGCCAAAACCACCGCCTAAACGGGTAACCACTACTTCAATACGATGCATGGGTTGGCCCAGTGTAGTGGATACGGTTCTCTGCACAGCGGTAGGCCCTTGTGTGGATGAATAAACACGCAGACTGTTATTCTCCTGTGGCACTACATATGCCCCCTGTGTTTCTATATATAGATGTTCCTGTCCGTTAATGTCAACCGCTCCGGCAAATACATGAGCACATTCCCGCCATGCCTGTTCTGTATCTCCCTGTGAGAAAGTGCGGGGAGGCATGATCAGCTGGTTCTGGGCCTGGGCTTCCCGTGGATCGGTAATTACGGGAAGAGGAGTAATATCTGCTTTTATCTTTTTTACAGCTGCCCTGGCAGCTTCCCTGGTGCGGGCCACTACAAAGGCTATAGGCATACCACAGAAGTGTACATGATCGCTGGCCAGCAAGGGCTCATCTTTGATAATGCCGCCTATCTGGTTATCGCCGGGAATATCTGCTGCAGTAAAGATCCTGATAACGTCTGGTTCACGTAATGCTTCCTCCAGCTGAAGCTGGTGAAGAACACCATGTGCTACCGGCGATCCAAGAGCTGCACCATACAACGTACCCTGGATGAGAGGAATATCATCCAGGTACACGGAAGTACCGCTTACATGTGTTTTGGCATCAATATTTTTCATACCTGGATGGGTAGCGATGGAAAGAGAGTGATGAAATGTGCTTTTATCAGTTGTTCCAGCAGTAGCCTTTTATAGTCGGCCGTACCCCTGGCATCACTGATCGGAGATATTTCCTTTTGTGCAATAGCGCAGGCCTGTTGAACCAGCGCATCGTCCGGTATCTGTCCTTCCAGGAAAGCGGCTGTATCTGTAAGAAGCCCCGGTACAGGGTTTAGCCCTCCTGCAGATATCCTGGCTTTACTGATATAACCGTCCTGCATCCTGATGCAGATAGCAGTATTTACGCTGGCAATATCAAGATGTGTACGCTTACTTACTTTTTCGAAATGAAAGAGAGTATCCTTGTCGGGCAACTCAAACCAGCAGCGGCAAACATATTCTTCTTCCGTTTTATTCAGCTGTTTATAACCTTTGTATAATTGCCGGAGAGGAAGTATCCTGCCGGTGTTGAATTCCAGTGTAGTATCCAGTGCCAGGAAGAAGATGGTAAGATCGCCAATAGGAGAGGCGTTGATAAAGTTACCGGCTATAGTGGCCATGTTCCTGATAGGAGTGGAAGAGACCAGCTTTATATAATTTTCCAGCTGGGGAAAATATTCCTGCATCACAGCAGATTCCAGCAGATCAGTAGCTGTGGAGGAAGCGCCAAAGATGCACTTATTCCCTTGCCTGGAAATACCTTTAAGTGAAGGATCGTCAAAAAAGAAACGTAGAGACTGCTCTCTGATGTCTTCAGGTTTCTGAACATAAAGATCAGTTCCTCCGCCTACTATTGGCGTCCCGGCTGCTGCAGGTTCTCCGTTTAATGATAAAGTGAGCTTTTTAAGCCGTTCTTCGATGCCGGAGAACCAGGAGGGAAGTATTTGCTGTTCCACAGCAAAAGTGACAGGATCAGTCTCGTTTCGCTGCTTAACGAAATTGGCTATTATAGATGCTGTCTTTTCTATGGATTTATAACCTGTACAGCGGCAGATGTTGCCATCTATGGCGGCAATGGCACGCCTCCTTTTAGGAACTTGTCTGCTCAGGCAGAAGCCGGCAAGCGACATAACAAATCCTGGCGTGCAGAAGCCGCATTGAGTGGCTGAGTTATCTATAAGTGCCTGCTGTATAGGATTAAGCGATGGCATGCTCACTCCTTCTATGGTAACTATATGTTTTCCCCGGGCATTGCCCAATGGAGTAAGACAGGAGGTGAAAGAACGGTAACGCAGTTCTCCGTTATGGAGATCGCCTATCAGTATGGTGCAGGCGCCGCAGTCTCCTTCGTTACAACCGGCTTTGGTACCGGTCAGATGTTGGTGGTACCGGATGAAGTCCAGTAGTGGCATACCTGGAGAGAGGGTGGTACCAATGTCTTCATTATTGAGAATGAATCTTAGCAAGTGGGGCCGTTTCTCTGAAGATAACGAAAAAAAGCGAGTGTTTTGGCTTGTTTTTTTAACCGGCCGTAGGCCGGCTAACCCTCCTTTTAAAATGAGTTTTCGCCGAAGGCGAAACTCATTTTAAAAACTTAAATATTCTTCTCTAAAAAATCCCCTAAAGCATCCAGCTTATTATTCCAGAATTCCCTGTACTGTGCCGTCCATTCGGCAACTTCTTTCAGCTTCCTTAAATCAGCCCTGCAATAACGCTCCCTTCCCTGCTGTGTAACCATCAGCAGGCCGCATTCCGTCAATATCCGGATATGCTTGGATATAGCAGGCCGGCTGATGTCGAAATTATCAGCAATAGCATTCAGGTTTAATTCTTTATATGCCAGCAAATTCAGTATCTCCCGCCTGGTAGGGTCAGCTATTGCCTGGAAAACGTCACGTCTCATTTGTAATGAACGGTAGTTAAGAAACCATTCGGTTACAAAATTACTAAAAATCAGTAGTGCATCAGTTTAAATACTTAGCCGGCCGCAGGCAGGAAAAGCACCGGGCTGACTAAAAAGTAAAACGAAAACGCTGAGAATTGCATAAAAGCCATTTCGTCTCCACCACTTACCCGAGAGGTGTGGACATTTTTAGTCAGCCCCCGGTTTTAAAGATCTTTCAGCATCCAGACATTACAGGCATAATGCCCGGAATTACCCATAGCTGCATCCAGCCGGCGAAACCCAGCTTTCTCATATATGCTGACCGCTTTGCTGAAGTCGGGAAATGATTCCAGGTAAAGCTGTTGATAACCCAGCTCTTTTGCCGCAATAAAGATCTTATCCATCAATATTTTTCCCAGTCCTTTTCCCCTGGAAGCGCTGGTAAGATAGTATTTAACAAGCTCAGCACAGCCTTCAGGCAGTCCCTGCGTAGGGAACACACCACAGCCTCCCAGTAATACACCATCTTCTTCCGCAACAAAATAAACGCTGCCTGGTTGCTGCTGAAATACCTCGTAGAGGGTATCAGTTTCAGGATCGGAATATACCGTTCCTACTTTGGGAATATTGAACTCTTCCAGCGTTATCCGTATAATATTGGCCAGTTGCTGGTTGTCCGTTATTTCTATATGTCTGATGTTGACTGGCATTATATTGCTTTTTTAATTGATTGTGCACGTTGGAAAAAACTCTGTTCAGCCATTTTCTGTTCTACTTCTTCAATGGCTTTCATAATGTTATTCTGCGTATCGGTCAGGGCTTCCAGGGCTTCTGTCATCACCTTCCATACAGGCTGCATCTGCCTGATCAGTTCTTCTCCTTTTTCTGTCAGCACAAGTAACCGTTTTCTTTCATCGGTCTTATCTTTTTTGGAACGGATCAGTTTTTT
The DNA here is from genome assembly GCF_009758205.1 of Chitinophaga tropicalis. Classification (GTDB taxonomy): domain Bacteria; phylum Bacteroidota; class Bacteroidia; order Chitinophagales; family Chitinophagaceae; genus Chitinophaga; species Chitinophaga tropicalis. The sequence continues at coordinate 34,612 of NZ_WRXN01000010.1, read as the reverse complement.
CTTTTCCAGTTCCTTCAGCAGGCTGATAGTCGAAGGATGGCTATAGCCAATCTCCGCTGCCAGTTCCACCACGCTCATAACAGATCTCCGGTATAGGGAATAGATGACAGGAAACCACTTCGGTTCAAAATCAATATTGCTGGCTTTATAGATGAGTAACCCGTCTTTACGGATCTGGTCCGCCAGCCTTTGCATCCTGGTAGACACAGCCAGCACTCCTATTTCATCAATAACATTCATATCCCGGAAATTATAGTATAAATATACGTAGTTGCCTACATAAAATGAAAAATTTATTTTTGAAAGCCTGAGGGTAAAGAGTTTTACCTTTGTATTGTCTGTTTAAAAATACCAGGTTTATGAGCCCTGACACCGGTAAATACATCATGCTCACAGGAGCCGCTATTGTAATAATTGGCCTGCTGATCTATTTTTTTCATGATAAGCTCCAATGGATCGGACACCTCCCTGGCGATATCCGGATAGAAAGAGAGAATTTCAGATTTTATTTCCCCATAACAACAATGGTTGTAGTAAGCGTGCTGTTAACGATCGTATTAAGTATCATCAGGAGAATACTCTAAAGCTGCGCCGGCGCCGCCCCCGTCAGGTTCCTGGCATCTTTACAGAAATGTGAAAAATCAGCATAACCAAAGTCGCCATGATTGAAATCATAACCTGCCATACGATAGGCGCGTAAGGCTGATTTGAACCGCATCACCTTCTGGCAGTATTTAGGTGTAACTCCCACCTGTTCCAGGAAATAACGTCTTAAAGAAGCATAGGTGATATGATACTCCTGGCAAAGATGTGATATCAGGTCTGGCTGCTGGTAACCGGCATTCATCATTTTACAAGGTTAATTGTTAAGTGTCGGTATTTTGATGTAAAAAACTTGCAAAAAGTTAATGTCCCGGTTTGACCCTACGGGTCAGACTACCCCATAAAAACGCTGGTATCTTAGTTTGGCCCGCAGGGGCCAAACTACTCCTGATAAAAAGGCTTAAACTGGTAATTATCTGTAAATGACGTATTTTAAAGCCGCATATGAAAACAAGAATAGCTCCAACACCCAGTGGCTACCTTCACCTGGGCAATGTGTTATCGTTCTCAGTTACTGCCGGGCTGGCAAAAAGAGCAGGAATAAAGATCGTGCTCAGGATCGACGATCTCGACCGGGACCGCGTACGCACTGAATATGTAAAAGATATTTTTGATACCCTTAACTTCCTGGAAATTCCCTGGGATGAAGGGCCGCGCAACTATCAGGAGTACAAAGAGGAATTTTCCCAGGTACACCGGCTGGAGCTGTATAATGCCGTACTGGAACAGCTGAGGGAAGATGAACAGTTATTTGCGTGCGACTGTACCCGTACACAGGTCAACATAGCCAGTTCCGACGGTATTTATCCCGGCACATGTGAATGCAGATCTCTTTCGCTTGACCAGAAAGAAGTAAGCTGGCGCCTGCATACGGCCGAAAACAGGAAACTGGTGGTAAAGACCATGGAAGGGCCCGTTACCAGCGGACTACCAGATCAGATGCGCTCTTTTGTAGTAAAGAAAAAAGACGGCTTCCCTGCTTATCAGCTGGCATCGCTGGTAGACGATCAGCACTTTGGAGTAGATGTGATAGTAAGGGGAAAAGACCTCTGGGATTCTACACTGGCACAAATGTACCTGGGCGCACTATTACCCGGAAACACTTTCTACGATAATCTCTTCCATCATCACGTTCTGCTGACCGACGAAACAAATGGCAAGCTATCCAAAAGCGATGGCGCCACATCTGTACAGTCCCTCAGAAAAGCAGGAAAAGCCCCGGCAGAAGTGTTCGGCATGATTGGCCGGATGCTGGAAATAGCAGAGCCGGTAAGCACCTACCGGGAACTGGCATTGGCAGTGGAAAGAATGGGACGGGACGATTGATGAACTGCTATTCCTGTTCTCTTTCAACCGTAATAGTGCATTCCCCGATCAACGCAGCGGCGGCTCCTATAGCAGCCAGCACCGGGGCAAACAGGGCGCCTACTACGCCAATTGTTAACGGGAAATTCATTAGCTCCTTACCAGACTTATCATGAATACTTATTCTCCGGATATTTCCCTCTTTGATCAGTTCTTTTACTTTCTCTACAAGCTTTTCTCCGCTAATGGAAAAGGATTCTTTGGTGGTTGACATAAAACGGGTTTTATTATTGTAATTTAATAAGTTTCTTGTTATGAAGGTCCATATTATGGGAGCTTCCTGTTCCGGTGTTACAACCCTGGGGCATTATCTCTCTTCCCGGCTCAATATCCCTTACTTTGATACAGATGAATATTTCTGGGAAAGATCTGATCCTCCTTTTACCATCAGGCGTAATCCGGAACAAAGAAATAAAATGCTCTATGAACAATTCCGGCAGCACAAAAGCTGGCTGCTGGGCGGCTCTATTCTCAAATGGGAACTGGATGTTGAATTTGACCTGGTAGTATTCCTCTGGCTGCCTGATCATATCCGGATGCAACGGTTGAGGAACAGGGAGCTGGAAAGATATGGAGACATTATTTATAAAGACCCTGAAAGAAACCGGTTATATAATGAATTTGTCAATTGGGCAGCAGGCTATGATGATAATACAACTAAAGGCAGAACATTAGCCGCACATGAAGAATGGTTAAGTAAACTCAGTTGTCCCGTATTGGAGTTAAGAGGAGATCTAAGTGTACCCGAAAGAGCAGAAAAGGTGCTGGTAAAATTATTGTAACAGGCCAATTCTCATCAGTAAAAAAACTCAGCCACGCGCAGCGCAAAAAAATCTAACTTTTCAGCCGGCCGCAGGCCAAAATACCCCCTCTCAAAAAAACGGTTTTGCCGAAGGCGAAACCATTTTTTTGAGCAATCCCCTCACACAATACATTAAAAAAATAAACTTACACCCTATCAGTAATAAAATTGACAATAATATTTTATACTTTACGTATTTTTGTAATACTATGAAATACCTATTGCTGTCATTCCATGTCATTTTGGGGTTTCTTTCCTGTACCCCCGTTGTTTCTGAGAGTAAAAAACCAGTTAACACTAAATCTAAGACCGTATTATTGAACCCTCTTGATACTGCCGTTTACTTTTCAGGTATCTGGGTAAATGAAAGATATGCCGAAAGCGTTAAAACGCTGCAATCTCCGCGGGAATCATTTAAGGAAGACTATATCATGAGAAGCTGTATTGTTATTCCGGGAAGAACCCTGCAGATAACAAAGCTGATAAGCAGCTTCCATGAAGGAGGAGGGGATGCCGTAGTCGTGAAAGAAGGAGAGAAATACAGACTTTACACTGCCGATCTTAAAAGTGTGAATAGCGAAATACAGATCCTTTCCCCCGGCAGAATGAAGCTTTTTGACGAATATTTTATAAAGATCAGCCAGGCCGATACAGAAATACCGGGCCTGGGTATTTTACAGGATATATTATTTAGTGGTACTTATCGGTTAGCAGGCGGTGGACAGGTAACTTTCGGAAAAGATGGTCGCGTATCAGGGCTGGATAGCTTCAAACAATATATACCCGTTATCGATTATACCACAGAAGAAGACAGTACCGCAGATCTCCTGGTACTGAAAGGTAAAACAGAACATCGTTACAAATATCGCTTTGCTCAGGACAGCCTGTCTGTTTACGAGCCACAGGGAAAAAAGATATATTCACTCTTACGTATTACCCGTTAAGTAAAAGAGGTTGTATTGCCAGGCAGATACAACCTCTCTTACATTTAAGCAGCTTCCATTTCTGTACAAAGCTCTGCACATCTGTGACATGCTTCTGCACACTCCTGGCAATGTTCATTATTGTGACGACTGCATTCTTCCGCACATTCATTGCAGATATCGGCGCACAACCTGCAATATTCTTCTGCCCGGCTACTGCCAAGACTCATCAGCTGAGCAGCATTATAACAGATAGCTGCACATTCCATGTCAAGCTGTATGCAACGCGCCATCATTTTTACATCTTTTTCCTGTAAGCAGGAAGATGCGCAATGGTTACATAATGAAGCGCATTTCAGACAAGCGTCGATACATTGTTGATAATGATGATAATTTGCCATAGATCATGGTTTAAAGGTGAAATTACATACTGGGACAGGTCATAAAGATCGTACCAGTATTCTATGGATGAGTGGCGGGAGCCTGGCAGATAATCAGTTAAACGGGTGTATGTGTTGGGGTAGGGTGTATCAGTTTCTACAAACTGTATTTATAAAAAAAAGAGCCGTCAACGACGACCCTTTTTATCTTAATGAACAGGTGGTTCAGAGAATTTACCTTCAACTGCTTTAAACAGTTCCGGCTGTTCTTTCTTTTCCCTGCTTAGTACTTTCTTGGTAATGATAATACTGAGCAGCATACAGACAGCGCCTATCAGGAAATGTATTCCCGGAAAATGGAACGGAGCTTTGTCTGTAGTAAAGTAAGCAAAACTATTATTCATGATCAGCGGACCTATAACCGTAGTCAGGCTCATCAGGCTTGTAAGCGCCCCTTGCAGTTCACCCTGCTGATTGGCCGGCACATGGCCGGAAATAACAGATTGCAGGGAAGGGCCGCAGATGCCCCCCAGGCAGTAAGGAATAAGGAAGGCAAACATCATCCATCCCTCTGTGGCAAAGGCAAAGAGGATCAGCCCTAATGTATATAGGGACAGCCCCAGGTAGATGCTTTTTTCATTCCCTATTTTCGGATTTATTGTTCTTGTTAATCCTGCCTGTACAGCGCCTACCAGCACTCCCACTACAGCCAGGGAAATACCTACCATTTTATCACTCCAGTTAAACCGGTAAATAGTAAAGAAGTTCCAGTTGCCCTGCACCGCCTGGGCTCCCAGGTAAATAAGGAAGAAACTGATAGCCAGTCCGCCTATCTCCGGATGCCTGGTCAGGAACTTCAGTGACCCGAAAGGATTGGCGCGTGCCCAGTCAAACGGGCGACGGTTCTCCTTACTCAGTGATTCAGGTAATAAGAAATAGCCATACAGGCAGTTCAGCAAACAGAGTGCTGCAGCTGCATAAAACGGAGCTCTTATACCCCAGGTGGCAAGTAACGCACCGAGGGCAGGGCCCAGCACAAAACCTAAACCAAAGGCTGCGCCTATCATACCGAAGTTCTTCGCCCTGGTAGTTTCATCCGGGCTAACATCAGCAATATAAGCAGTGGCAGTCGTGAAGCTGGCGCCTGTAATACCGGCAATGATCCGCCCTAAAAACAGCCATCCATAGGTTGGCGCTAGCGCCAGGATGATGTAGTCTATACCAAAACCTAACAGGGAGATCAATAAGATAGGCCGGCGTCCGTATTTATCGCTCAGGTTCCCGATCACAGGCGCAAACGCGAACTGCGTAACAGCAAAGGCGGATATCAGGAAGCCGCCATAAGTACTGGCCTGGTTGATCGGTATGTGCTTTAACTGGGCTATCAGATCAGCCATAACAGGGATGATCAGTCCCCATCCCATGACATCGATCAGTAAGGTGATGAAAATAAAGCCAATAGCGGCTTTCCTGGATGTTTGCATAAATTTGAATTAAAATGACGGTTGTTCAATTGCGCAAACTTATACTAAAACCATAACTTATAGAGGCGGTGAACAGGCCAATTTACGGGGGAAATTGCGTCATTCGCAGGTATTATGAAAGAACTTTTCAAGATACCTCAGTTCAACTCTATAGAATTGATCACCACTCCGGGGTCCAGCAGATAAATACGGATGCTGACCATACCTTCTTTATCACTGTTGAAAGTTGTTTCCCCCGCAGCATATCCTTTCAGGATGTTGGATGCCCATGATTTCGTTTCCGCCAGGCTGGCTATGTTCTTAATAACCGGAGCTTGTCCGTTTACAGCAATAGCATAGCGCAATTTCATACCGGTATACAGCGGAAAATCAGACAGGCATTTCACAGTTATTTTATTCTCTCCGGTATGAACAGGCGCTTTGTAATCCACATATGGCGCTGCTTCCGTGTCGCTGTAAGATGTAAGCTGCATAGGCCATTGCGCCAGCCCTGCTTTACCGGGCCCCAATCCCTCAATCACCCGCAGAGGCGCTTCTTTATCATGCTTGCTGATATAGTCGGCAGCAGGTATCACCACCGGGGCAGTTAGTGTATCTCCTGCAGAAATATGTACACTGTCTCTCAGCATTTCAGGAGTTGCCGTTTCCGGCATCTGGAAAACAGGCCTTTTCCGTGGATGCCAATCCATGATCCCATCCCATTTCCCTCCGGCAATCATCTTGTTATATTGGACAGTCAGTTTTTCTATATTGGCAAAAGCTGCTTTTGCACTGTCTGCTATTGTCAGCGCTCTGGGGTTCCCTGCAGCAGCAAGCGCCAGGCTTTGCCGGGCATAGAGTATTTTCTCATTCATATTACAGGCTGCTTCTACAGGATAGGCTACCAATTCAAAATAAGCATCCTGTAAATATTGAGGAATGGCCTGACCTGTTTGCCTGGTTGCTTTAACCAGCTGCTGATAGTCAGCCAGCCGTTGGGCTGCTTCAGCATTGGTGAACGTGATACGGTTTAGATGTTCCGGTTTTCCTGTTGCTGCCAGGCGGTAATATTCCTTTTTAATATGCCCGATCTGCTTACCATATTCTTCCCCGAAAGTAGCTGCTGCCCATTGTTCCATATAGAGCTGCGCCTTCTCCGGCCGCCATGCCTCCACGTCCCATGCCAGGTCCATGGCAAACTGTAACTCTGCTTCTGCCGGCTTGATGTCGCCTACATTAAAGACCCACAGCTTCCGGGCCTGCAACAGGTATGCCTTTGTCAGCTCATAACTGATAAGTGAGGGAGAGATAGTGGAAAGCCAAAGGTAGTCCTCCGGAGCGCCCCAGTAGGAGAGATGATAATATATGCCACTCCCGCCGCTGCGCTTCTGTTCTTCAGGATCAGACAGCTGCCGGATATAACCGTAATTATCATCCGCCCAGGCCAGTGTAATATCTTCCGGGAGCTTCATTCCCAGCTTGTATAGTTCCAGCACTTCCTTATACGGACAAAAGATCTGGGGTATGTCTGCTGCAGTTTTATCCAGTCCTTTGCTCAGTATCTCACGTTGATTGGCAATCACCGTCTCCAGCAATGCTTTTTTCTTTTCGGGGGATGCAGGTCCCGGCATACCGCCGTCATGTATTCCGCGCATACCTACTGTATACACAGCGTCATTATTCTTAGAGGCAGCCACCCGGTCACGCCAGTAACGATCAATCTGTTCCTGGTTAATATCATATTGCCATTTACCGGGCTGCTGGCCATATTCATGCTCAAAGTTATGGTCCCACTCAAAGACATTATTGCGCAGCAACGGCTCGCAATGACTACCTCCCAGCACTATCCGGTATTTCCCGGCCATTTCAGGATTGCCCGGGTAATACCAGAAGGCTTTGGTACAGGGGTGCATGGCAGGCCACAGATAATTGGCTTTCAACCGCAACATCAGCTCAAATACTTTCTGATAGGTATTCGGACCAATATCCTTAATATCCGTATCCATATGTCTGGCCGCCCAGGGCTGCAATCCCCAGTCTTCATCGTTAATGAAAATACCCCTGTACTGAACTGACGGCGGACCGGTTACATGCGCTCCCGTACTTACATACAGGGCACTGCGCTGCCTGGGCTTTACATCGGCCCACCATACCCACGGAGAAACCCCTGCTTTCCTCGACAACTCAAATACACCATAGGCAGTACCCCTCGGATCGCTGCCAAAAATGACGAGTGCCATATCCACATCGGCAAATGGCTTTTTCACTACTGTCAGGCAGAATGTCTCCCATTTTCCCTTTACAGCCGCCACGGGGATCGCCCCCCTTTTTGCCAGCATATCTATTAAACCAGACTGCCCCAACGTCCCGATAATCACAGGTATAACACCTGCCTGCACTTTATGCACAATGCCCGGAGTAATTCCGGAAATAAGACGTACGTCTTCTCCGAAGGCCTTTGCGGCAATACCAACAACTGCAGCATCGGCAGTATCATAGACCAGGGTGGCCGCCTTACCGTTCGCAAAAAGCGGAAAGCTGCCGGCCACGGCATTTTCAGTAATTTTCTGTGCTTTTGATGGCTGCACACAAAACAATGTGCAGGCCATTAACATTACAATAAAGCTGGAATTCTTCATCCGTGGATTTTAATTAAAGTGTTAGAATGACACGAAATATGAATATATTTACTCTCGTTAAATCATTTTCCACATTATGAAAATAAGAACTCTTCAGGTATTCACCCTGCTATTAATGATTCTGGCTGCAAACTTTTCTGCTTTTTCCCAGCAAAAGCAACCGGGATTATTATTTGGCGTTGCATACTACGACGAATACATGCCTTATGACCGGCTGGATAAAGATGTTGACATGATGAAAAAGGCAGGTATCAACGTGGTCCGCATTGCAGAATCTACCTGGAGTACAATGGAGCCGCAGGAAGGAGTATATGATTTTTCACATATAGACAGGGTGCTCAACGCTATGCACAAAGCAGGCATCAACGTTATCATAGGTACACCAACCTATGCCGTGCCTACCTGGCTGGTAAAGAAATACCCCGATGTTCTCGCTATCACATCAAGAGGCCAAAACCAGTATGGCGCCAGGCAGAATATGGACATTACCAATCCCCATTACCTGGAACACGCAGAGAAAGCCATCCGCAAACTGCTGGAGCATGTAAAAGATCATCCGGCTATTATCGGTTACCAGGTAGATAATGAAACGAAATCTTACGGTACAAGCGGACCAAACGTACAGCAACAGTTTGTAGCTTACATGCAAAAGAAGTTTATCACGCTGGATAGCGTCAACCGTGCATTCGGCCTGGATTACTGGAGCAACCGCATTAATAACTGGAATGACTTCCCTTCAGTGAACGGTAGCATCAATGCCAGCCTGAGTGCTGAATTTGCCCGGTTCCAACGCTTGCTGGTCACTAACTTCCTCAGCTGGCAGGCAGGAATTGTACGGGAGTACAAGAAGCCAGCGCAGTTTATCACCCAGAACTTTGACCTGGACTGGCGCGGCCATTCTTACGGCATACAATCTGAAGTAGATCATTTTGCTGCTGCCCAAACCCTGGATATCGCAGGTATTGACATCTACCATCCTTCACAGGACCGCCTGACCGGCGCCGAAATATCCTTCGGTGGCGACATTACACGGTCCATGAAGGGAGGAAAGAATTACCTGGTCATAGAAACAGAAGCTCAGGGCTTTCCGCAATGGGTGCCTTATCCCGGCCAGCTGCGTTTACAGGCCTTCAGTCACCTGGCCTCCGGCGCCAACATGGTATCTTACTGGCACTGGCATTCCATTCATAACTCGGCAGAAACATACTGGAAAGGACTGTTAAGCCATGACCTCGAGCCCAATGCCCCTTACGAAGAAGCAAAGACGATAGGTGCCGACTTTGCCAGGCTGAGCGATCACCTGGTGAACCTGCAAAAGAAGAATGAAGTGGCAATGCTGTTCAGCAATGAAGCATTGACCGGCTTCAATTCCTTCCCGATAGGAGAGAATTACAACGGTATACTCCGGCCTATGTATGATATACTGTATAGAATGAATGTAGGAGTAGATTTTATCGATCCCTCTTCTAAAACCCTGGAAGATTATAAACTGATCGTAGTTCCGGTCTTATACGCAGCTCCGGATAGTTTGCTCCGCCGCCTGAACCGCTTCATAGAGAAAGGAGGCCATGTGGTATTTACCTTCAGAAGCGGCTTCTCAGACCAGTATGTAAAAGTAAGGGACGTAAGACAACCCGGTATTATCAGTGAGGCTTGCGGAGTACGTTATAACCAGTTTACCGTGCCGGAACATGTATCCCTGAAAGGAGATCCTTTCCAGGTAGGAAAAGATAAGAACTATATAGAAAAATGGATGGAGTTGCTGGAACCGGTAACAGCAAAAGTACTGGCTTATTATGACCATCCGGCATGGGGAAAATATGCTGCCGTTACAGAGAACACCTACGGAAAAGGCGTCGCTACCTATATCGGTTGCCTGCCCAGCCAGGCCATCACAGAGAAGATTTTGGAACATGCAGTGAAAGACGCCGGGTTATGGGGCCCTGACCAGGCACTGAAATTTCCGTTGATAGTGAAATCAGGTACCAACCGCCTGGGCAAAAAGATCCATTATTATTTCAACTACTCTGCCCAGCAACAACAACTGGTATATCCTTACCAGACAGGTACATTCCTGCTCACAGGAAAGAAGATCACTAACAATAACACTATAGAATTACCCGCATGGGGCTTCGAAATAGTAGAAGAGAATTAGCTTAATTGTTTACCATATTTCAGATGATATTCCTTCGGCGTCATATGCACCTGCCGGCGGAATATCTTCCGGAAAAAGCTGATATCCTCATAACCACATTGCAGCGCTATGTTCTCAATACCCTCACGGGTATTTTCCAGTAGTTTTTTTGCCGCTTCTATACGTACGCGCTGCAGGTATTCTAATGGTGTATTACCTGTTGCCTGCCTGAAACGGCGGATGAAATTCCTTACGCTCATGTGATGGTCTGCCGCCAACTTCTCCAGGTTGATCACTTCCGGGTAGTTTGCTTCAATGAAGCGTTGTATTTTTTTAATGGAATCATCAGCATGATCATGCTGGAAGCGGAAAACAGAGAACGCCAGCTGTGAGTCATCATGCGCGTTGATCATCAGTATTTTTGAAGCCATAACAGCTTCCTGGTGACCTAACATTTTTTCTATCAGGTAGATCATAAAAGACGTGAAACTGAAAGCTCCTCCACAGGAGCATACCGTCCCCTCATCTACAATGATCTTATCATCCTGTACTTCTATAGATGGATATCGTTGCCGGAACTGTTCTGCAAATAACCAGTTGGTAGTAGCTTTCTTACCATTCAATAAACCTGTCTCAGCCAGCAGGAAAGCGCCAATACAGATACTGGCCAGATCGGCCCCTTTGCTACGTTGTTTCTTCAGCCATTCTATCAGTCGTCTTTCCCGGTTCAGCACCTCATCGATCTTATCATATCTCATAGCCGGGATGATGATCAACCGGAATTCATCCTTAGCAGCAAGTTGCCGGAATCGGTCTTCACCCAATGACCTTCTTACAATCTTATCGTCAATTACACTGATAAAATCTATCCCGATACTCTCCTTTAACTGCATCCCCGTAACCAACGGATACATCCGGTTAAGCCCTCCCCATATGTCCGCAGGGCCTGTTACACAGGTAGGAACAGCATTCCGGTAGTCAAGAATGGCAATACGCATAGCGGATTTTTATTCTAAAGATATGGCAATATTGCCTTCCTTTTTGTCATTTCCGCCACTGACTTCAACTGTTGGTAAAGGGAATTCTTTCCTTCTTAATTTTTTAATAATCAACATTTTAGATAGTTTTCAGTCAGCCTTGTCGAAGGTTTCTGTGGTTTTTACTATTTTTACAACAAATGAATAACAATGATACCCGAAGCAAACTTGAAAATATCATTAAAGGAACTATCCTTGAGGGGGCAGAAGATCATTGCACAACAGTCAGAAATTTCCTATGCACAAGCTTTCGCACAAGTACAACGGTTAAAAGAGATTTCGAAAATAACGCAATCATCAAAGAAGAGCAGGCCAAACTCTTAAAGGAATACGCCCGCGGAAGCGGTCTTTGGATAACCAATCCTCCTGATTCATCTCAATTTCTAGCCAGAGGAGGAGAAGCGATGGTCTACTTCGATGCAGAAAATAAAAGTGTTATCAAATTAAATGATGGCGTTTATTATGCAACCTGGCTGGAATTTTTTAATAGCGTAATAATACATAATCTTCTATTTCCCAATACTGCTTATATCTTCTTAGGATTTATTGAAACTGACGGTGTTCTTTACTCAGTAATGAGGCAGCCATTTGTTACTTCTGACAGTGCCGTAGATTTGGCGGACGTAAAGAAATTGCTTTCTTATAATGGCTTCGAAAACCGTCTAAGAAGAGGTGCCCCAACAAATAACTATTACAATAAAGAACTTGGGATAATTCTTGAAGATATTCATGACGAAAATGTAATTGTGAACTCTGATACCCTTTTTTTTATTGATACAGTCTTTTACACAGCTTTTTTGAATAGTTAAGAGCACAGCAGTTATTTCCACATTGAAATGAACTTTACTTCACTATTGGCAATATTGCCTTCCTTTTTGTCATTTCCGCCACTGACTTCAACTATATAACTGCTTTACTTTTGGGATGTTGATTTTAACAAAACTAAAAAGGTAGTTATGACAATACAGGAAGTAGCAGCAAGATTTGATGAACTTGCACAACAGGAAAAATGGTTTGAGATCCAGGATGAACTTTTTGCAGATAATGTAAAGAGCATAGACCCTCCCGGCTCTCCATATTTCGGATATGCAGAAGGCAAAGCCGCCGTTCGTAAAAAAGGAGAAGACTGGGTGAAGAAGATCACAAAAGTACATAACGTACATACAACCCATCCGGTAATTGGCGGTAATCACTTTGCCGTAGGCCGGACTATGGATACTGATGTAGAGGGCTTCGGACGGGTAAAAATTGAAGAGATCATGATGTATGAGGTGAAAGACGGCCGGATCATGTCAGAACAATTCTTCTATTAGAGTTGATTATCAATATACTATACTATTGTAAAGTACTATGCTTTAGTATAGCACTTACTAAAGTATAGCAAAGAAGTTACCTTTGTAGCAAAGTTTAGTATAGATGATGGACAGGAAAGAGTTTATGCAGATATTAGGTATTACTGCTGCGGGAACTTTAAGCAGCCTGAAAGCATTTTCAGATACATTGCCGGTACAGGGCCGCAGAATGCCGGTATTGTTTACATCACACGGCAGCCCCATGGATATTCCTCTTTCCAAAGAGGAGCGCCCTTTCTGGAAATCCCTGTATGACCTTGGTAAAGAACTGCAGAAGAGCTTTGATGTAAAGGCAGCCCTGGTTGTTTCTGCACACTGGTGCACACGGGGAACTTACGTGAATATATTACCGGAACAAAAGCAGATCTACGATTATTACGGTTTCCCGGAAGAATATTACAAAGTGCAGTATCACGCCAAAGGAGCGCCTGACATCGCAAAAGAAGTAGCGCAGGTAGTACCTTCCATTAAAGAAACTACAGAATGGGGACTTGATCACGGAGCATGGCCTATGCTGATGCATTTATTCCCTGAAGCCAATATACCGGTATTCCAGATGAGCCTGGACTACCACGCAGCGCCATCTTATCATTACGAACTGGGTAAGCAGCTCAAAAGCCTCAGGGATAAAGGTGTGCTGATCATAGGCAGCGGTTCCCTCATCCACAATCTGCAACTGGCAGGTCAGAAATTCCGTACCGGAGATATGACGCCATATGGCTGGGAAACAGATTATGACGCCTGGATAAAACAACAGATCGATACCCGCGATTTCAACAGCATCATCAATTATGAAAGCAGCCACAAACTGGGCAAACTGGCGGCGCCCACACCAGATCATTTTGTCCCTGTATTATACAGCCTGGGTTTGACCGATAGTAAAGACGAAATAAAATACTTCTACGAAGGCCAGCCAAGTATCCCGGCTTTCAGCGAAAGAAGCTTTTTAATAGGAGCATAAATTATAATCAACCCTGTATGAATAGTACAGGGTTGATCCCTTATTTTAAAGAAGATTCAAACGTATAACTCCCCGACCCAACTTCATACACTGCTTTACCATTCACCATTTTCAGGAACCTCACACCAGCCGCTTTTTCAGCAGGTTTCCCGCTTTCTCTGACACCTTTCTCTCTCGCAGCCGGAATATAAACAGTTGCCGTCGTGTTTGCGGGAATAGTTACATGAAGGGTAAATACATCATTCTTACGTTTCCATTCAGAAGAAATAAGACCGCTTACAGTTTCATATGAACCGCGTACCCAGCTAAGATCACCAACCGGCACAGGTTTAATAACAGACTTACGAAAGCCCGCGCCATTCCCTTCTTCATCAAAACCAATACCTGCCAGATCATTAAAGAACCATTCATTGATCTGTCCTAACATAAAGTGGTTCTGAGAACCGAAACTACCTACGCCGGCATCCCATTTCTCAGTAAGTGAAGTAGCTCCCTGCTTTAATTGATACCCATACCCCGGGCGTTCTGACTGGTTGTTCATGTCAAATATCACGTCCGAATATCCTTCCATAGCCAGCGCTTTCAATAAAAAACGATACCCCACATCGCCGGAGGTGAATGAATTGCCACGTTTCCGTATGTCAGCTACTAACGTATCGATAATACTTTTCCGGTATCGTGGCTCAGCAATATTCAGGGATAATGGCATAGCCATAGTAGTGTTGGATCCGGTTGAATACCGCCCTGTTGCCGGGTTGTAAAACTCTTTATTGAACAGCTGGCGTATAGCTTCCGCCTTTTGTGAGAAGCGGATTGCCTCACTGGTTTTACCTAGTATTTCTGCCATACGCCCCATGATCTTATAATCGTAAAAATAAATAGCTGTGGCAGTAAAGGCCACAGGCGTAAGCTGAGAGCCCCAGGGCTCCCTAGGACCAATGTCATACCAGTCACCCAGCCCGATATTTAAGATGTTGTTCTTTGCCGAAGAATCAAGAAATGACAGATAACGCTTCATCGGCTCATAATAACGGCGTATAAGAGACACATCGCCGGAGAACAGGTATTGCTGCCATGGAACGATAATGAAAGAACTACCCCATTCCGGTGAATTACGGAAGCCGTTCCTCATGTAATCAGCGTTACCGGCATAAAAGAATTCAGGAGCTATATTAGGTACAAACCCGTCATCAAGCTGACTGTCATACATGTCATTCTCGCCTTTGGCAAATAAGGTAAGAAGGTCAAAGTTATAACGTAATGAAGGGCCATTCAGATGATATTGCTCCAGCCATGGCATTTTCTCACGATGGGGACAATCAGTGAACACACTCATCATATTACTGCACTGCGCCCATCTGACCAATGTATAGATACGGTTGAAAAGCTCATTTGAACAAACAAAGGAACCAATTGGCGTTGCGGAGGCATGAACTACAGCTCCATTAAGCTTTTCCACTACAGGCAGAGCAGTATCTCCCTGTGCAGGATATAATTCCACCTGTAAATAACGCCCTCCCTGGTAGAAGAACTGCGGCTGCCAGGACTCAGGTTGATCGCTGGCTTTGGTATATTGCCACCATGCCGGCCGCACACCATCCTGCGTGGCAGAACGCCGGTCCACCGTCCCATCAGAAGCTATCAGCTCAGAAGGAATAATACGCACATAAGAGCCCCGTGTGCCTTTAATAGTAAGCATGGGCATTATCGAGACGTTTTGCCCCAGGTCATACACCAGCAAACCTGGCCTCAGCCGGGCAACCTTTACAGGCTGCAGCGTATCGGTTACCTTCACCGGCGCACCAGCACATGATAAGCCCTTCAGTTGTCCGCCACTACATTCTATAGCTTGTACCCAGCGCTTACCTGCTTTGAAAGAAGGACTGTCCCACCCGCCAGGCAGGAGACGGGCATCAAAATCTTCCCCACCATATTGATTCATATAAGTGACCGGCCCCGTCGATACCTGCCAGCTGCTGTCTGTCCCGATAGTTTTCACAGAACCATCAGCATATTCCAGGCGCATCTGGGCAATAGCTTTCAGCTGACCGTAAGAGTTCAGGAACTTTACATAACGCACAGAATCAGGCATAATATTGTACATGCCATTGCTGAGAATAAGCCCGATGGCATTGCCTCCTTCCTGTATATAGGAAGTGACGTCATACGAATCATAAAGAACGGTTTTACGGTAATCTGTCCATCCGGGCGATAAAATATAATCTCCCACTTTACGCCCGTTTATCAACAGCTCATAATGCCCTAAGCCGGAAACATGCACCAATGCTCTCTTTAGCTTAGGCGCTGATATAAACTCTTTACGCAGCAGCATTGAGGAATAATTTGCATCCTCTGGCCGTGGCATAAAAGCCCATGTTTCAGGTAAATGACGACTGCCCGAAAAATCAGTACGTGACGTGGAAAAGTTATGCGCATATTTTTCAGCCCCTGTAGCACTTATCCAGCGGGCCTTCCAGTCTGTCGCACTTAATACCCCCATCGTCCATTGTGCCGGTTCGCTCCAGTCAGAAACCACCCCTTTTTCATTCCATATCCTCACCTTCCACCAACATTGCTGACTACTTTGCAAAGCCTTCCCTGTATATACAATTTGCCCCATTTTATCCGATAGTACCTTACCCGGATGCCACAGATCACCCTTACCGGCACTTAATAGTTCCCGGGATGTGGCAACCATCACTTCATAGGCTGTCTGACGCACAGCGCGTTCCCCCGCATCGGTTTTAATGGTCCAGCTTAATACAGGCTGAGATACATCAATACCAATGGGATCGGCCCTGAAATCACAGCGAAGGTTAACGGGAATTGTTGAGGAAAAAGCTTTAAATGTGATGAATAGTAATATGGAAAATATATTAAGTAGCCTCATTGTTTCAAACTGTGGAATATGAGGTATAATAATAACAATTTTGCTAAGAATTTAATACAAGATTGTAAGATTTATTTCACATAATATGTTATTAAACTTACTGCCTGCTTGTTTTTATACCAAACCTGAGAACAAAAAATGCAATTATCATCAATGTCAGATAAGGCGCCATCCACAAAAAAATGCTCATATCAAAATTCCCGGCTTCCACCAGCAGTATCCCATGACCATTCTGGGAACTATGCCTCGGAAGCAGATACTGGGCATAATTCCAGCCAAAATGGATACCCACTGCCAGATGAAGCCGTTTCGTCTTAATAACAGCCAACCCAAATAATAAAGAGCCTGCTCCTGTATTCAGTATTGCCAGCAGTATTTCATTTACATGCATTCCCTCATTGATGTGCATGCAGCCAAACAATAGTGCTGTCACAAGCTGTGCCGGCCATTCACCCCATTTATCAAGCATGAGCCTGAATGTATATCCCCGGAATGCCAGCTCCTGTACAAATACAGAGCTGAAAACCGTTACAAAGGAAGTAAGTACCTCATACCATCTGAACCCTGGATTATTGACCCAATGAAACCCGGTAAGCAGCTGCATGCTTAATGCTGAAATAACAAGCATTAACCCTCCGGCCATTGTTCCGCTTAAAAGATACAGATTGTCCTGCCTGTTGCCTGTAACACAACCTATATCTTTGAATGATTTACCTTCAATAGTAAGAATAAACCTGGTGAAGATCAGTAAAGCAACGCCTAGTATGGGATTGAATACTACCTCGCCTTTTAGATGCAGAAAACCGGTGATTACCTGGACAAGAAAGATAAGCAGGTAATTAACGCCAAGATAAATTAATACACGAAGTAAAACCGGCAGTCTTACAAACCGGATTCCTGAAGTGATCATAACCGCTATTTTTGAAGCCAAAATGAAGGAACTACAGGCTGCTGTCAAAGTAAGATCTGCCAATCGGTAAAGATGGGCAACGAGGAAGACCTCTTATCCAACAGGGAGCAATAAAAGCATAGAAAGGCCTTTGTTGCTGTTTCCCCGGTTTTTATTACCGGAAAATACTCCTTCGTCGGAAATATTGGTTTATTATAGCAGGATCATTCAAATTAGCGATATGGACATACGTCAATATATAGCTGAGATTTATAAGCACAGGTATGGAAAGATCCTCTTCCACATCCTCTTTTGGGTATTGTTTTTTGCTGCCCGCTGTTATATAGGCCTGATCTCTTTAAATTCCTTTACAAAATATGAAAAAGGAATTGTACTGGTCAGCCTGTATGCTACCATTGCAAGCGCTTTTGCCTATTACAGCCTCATATACCTGGTCTATATGCCACTGTTCAGAAAGAAGAAATATGTGGCAGGTTTCATCTCATTAATTCTCTGGATATTCACTTATAGCTGCATCGACTATTATTTTGAAATGACGATGTTGCAGGACAGCCACTGGAAACAGCTGATGATAAAGAACAGCCCTGAATATTATCAATACCTCCAGGGTGATTTCAGCAACATCATGCTCACACGCATCGCCACGCTGGGCATCGTTTACCAGTTGTTTTTAAACCTGTCGCTTCCTTTACTCCTTACAATTATAATCGCTTATACAAAAGAGCAGGTTCAAACCATAGAACTGACAAAACAAAATGTCCAGCTTGAGCTTAGCTTTTTAAAATTTCAGGTAAATCCACACTTCCTTTTTAACACCCTCAATAATATCTATTCACTGATCCTGCATGATAAGAAAGAACTGTCTGCTGACATGGTAGCAAGGCTTTCTGCCTATCTTCGTTACAGCCTTCGTAGCGCTGCAACCGACAAAACCACCGCAGAAGAGGAAATAAAACTGCTGAAAGACTATATTGAGCTGGAAACCATAAGGCTGAATCACATAAAAGTGGATACCGGATTTTCAGTAGACACAACCGGGTACTACTTACCTCCGCTGCTTTTTATACCCATAGTCGAAAATGCCTTTAAATTTTGTGCTGATGTCCGGAATGCCTTTATTAAAGTTCAGTTAACAATAAAGAACGGTTTACTGGAGTTCAGCTGCAGCAACAGCTTCGACAGCAGAGATATTTCAGGAAAGGGAGAGGGGATCGGGTTAGTGAATACAGGTAAAAGACTGGAAAGATACTATCCGTCCAAATATTCCTTCCTGGTTTCAAAAGAAGAAACTGTATATTTTGTACATCTTAAGATACATCTTTTATGACCGGAGTTAACTGCATGATTGTGGATGATGAACCACTTGCAAGGGATATTATACAGACTTACGTCTCCAGGATACCCGGCTGGAACCTTGTGAAAACATGTATTAACGCGGAAGAGGCATATGAAGGAATGTTTCAGTTTAAAGTAGATGTATTGTTCCTCGATATACACATGCCTGTAATATCAGGTATCGATTTTATCCGGTCTTTAAAAAGACCTCCGCTCGTTGTATTTACCACTGCCTATGCAGATTATGCAGTAACCGGCTTTGAATTACATGCTGTGGACTATTTAGTGAAGCCGGTTACATTTGACCGGTTCTTCCAGGCCATAGAAAAAGTAAAGGAAAGAATGCTTCATAGAACCAATGTAGCAGAGCAAATACAGGCAGATTATTTCTTTATCAAACAGGATGGCAGGCTGGTAAAAATTGATTATAAGGATATACTTTTTATGGAAGCACAACGTGACTTCACATCAATATATCTTAAGAATAAAAAAATGCTTGCCAGCATGCATTTAAAAGTGCTGGAAGATATGCTGACACCACCGAATATCATCCGGGTTCACAGAAGCTACATCATAAACCTGGACGCTGTCAGATCTATTGCCGGCAATATTGTGGAAATAGATGGTAAGGAAATTCCAATAGGAGCTAATTATAAAGAAATGCTGCTTAAGCGGCTGGGCTTATAAGAAACAGAGGTAAGCCGGGCAGGCTTACCTCTGTTCATTTATATACGCTTAAACATCCACAACTGATTATCACCTCCATTGTTCGTATACTGCACAACCCGCGTCCCGGGCACTGTAGACTGTGCCGGTATTTCCAGCACCTTGCCACTTTGTACACCCGTGATCGTATAATAACCGCCCTTCTGCACTGTTATAACCCATTTCTGATTATCCCCACCATTATAATCGTACAACTGCAAACCGGCGCCGTTCAAAACAGATTGCCCTGTTATATCCAGCGCTTTGCTACTCTGCACACCGGTTATCTGGTATTGATTATTCCCCAGGTGTTTTACCTGCCAGCGCTGATTATCTCCGTTGTTTGCCGTCCATTGCTGTACAGGCGTTTCATTGGCGGACGACTGTCCCGCTGCATCCAGCGCTAAACTACTGTTCTTGTTAACGATCGTATAAATGCCATCCTGTATTACCTGGCTGCCACCAGTATAAGGAGATAGTACTGCTTTCAGCAACGCCGCCGCCTTTATATGTCCGGCCTCACTGGGATGAAGATTATCCGGCAGATAATCAGAAGTAGACTGTGTCAGCCACCCTTCTGTATTGATGTAATGCACCTTTCTGTCGCCCGCAACAGCGCGGTCTTCCACTGCTGCTACCGTTGGCAGTGAACGTATGCCCAGGAATGTGCGCATCACAAATATCTCTGCCTGCGGAAACCTGGAGCGGATACCTGCCAGTAACCCGGTATAGACTGCTCTGAACGTACTATCAGCATCTTCATAGTCGCTGTCATTTGTACCAAGGTTGATCACAACTATCTGAGGCGTATACCTGCTGAAGTCCCAGGCAGGAGAGGAGGCATAGTTGGGTGGTTGCAGCCGGAAATATTGCGCGTCCATAGCCGTACCATGCCTGGGGCTGCTCACCAGCGCAATACCTGGATAAGCTATCTGGGTATGTTCTGCTCCCAGCTCTTCTGAACATATCCATGCATAGTCAGACACATTGGCCTGATCATTCAGGTATCCCGCTGTAATAGAATCACCAATGTATTCTATGATATAGGGGCTCACGGATGGCTTGCTGGTAACCGCTCCCGCATCCAGTATCAGCCCCATAAAGCTGAACACATAATCATAATCCCTGCCTTGTGCTACAGACAGTGTATGCGTTCCCGATGCAAGTGGTACAGCCGTAAGATCAATAACACCTCCTGCATTTTTATAGGATATCCATGGGCCGTTATCTATACGGGCATAAAAGTTACTTGTATTACCGGTTTTAATTTTGACAGTCGTACCTGTAAAGTTCACCTTGATATAGGCGCCTCCCCAGTAACTGGTATAACGGCTGCTGTCACTGAAATCCCAGCGACCAAAATACCTGATATTGGCATCACCGGGAGTAACGTTGGTAGTAACTGCCGGTGCTTCGGCCATCGTGTCTGTTAATGCTATACTATTATCCTGCTTCATACAACTGCTCAGCATGAAAGATAATACCAGCGCGAAAATTCTGCCTGATCTGTTTAACATGTTTATGATTGTTTTCATGGAGCACTGATAATCCATTGCTGGTTGGCACCGTTGTTAAGAGAATACTGTTCAATCAATGTGCCTGCTGTCTGAGACAGTGCAGGTACTTCCAGTACTTTCCCGCTTTGCACGCCTTGTATGATGTAATATCCACCGGCTGTTGGGGTGATGATCCATTGCTGGTTAGCGCCATTGTTATAATCATAAAGCTGAACTTTACCGCCATCATTGAGGTCCTGGCCTGCAATATCAAGTGCCCGGCCGCTTTGCACGCCTGTTATTTTATAGTGATCGCCGCCAATACTGGTAATTGTCCACTGCTGATTTGCCCCGCCACCATAAGGCCATTGCTGTACGGGCGTCTGGTTCACCGTCCCTTGTCCTTTTGCATCCAGCGCCATATTACTGTTACGGTTAATGATCTTGTATCTCCCATCAGCCAGCGGACCTTTTCCGCCTATGATATGTGGTGTGGGATGAGTGGCCTGGTAAGGGATCTCCCCTTTGATCATTTTACCGGCATCATTCACAAGACGCAGGTAGAAGTCTGATGACACCGCTACTCCATCCTGGTCAAGATTGACAAACGTTGTTCCTGCAGGACTTTGGGTCGCGTTCTCTGCCACTTTGAAAATAGCTGTCCCTTCATTCACCTCATCAAACATGGCGATATAAAGACTTTTTGCACCTACTTTTTTCATAACCGCGACCTGGGCCCACATAAAGTCTCCATGGTTTCTTGGTATTTCATTCAGCGGACTGCCTGCATTACTGTTATGAAAGGAAAAACCGGGATAAGCGATAGGCTGATAATCCATACCGTGAGCTTCACAGTAATCGTAATCTCCCTGTATCCATGGCTGGTAAGAGGCTACTACCTGTGCAGCTACTGCCCATGGGGTCAGCATGTTGAACGATTCATACACCTTCATGAAATCAGGACGGGAAAATACGTTGTTGGGTGTGCGCCAGTCCATAGGCACACTACCAATAACATAGCATCCCTGGTTTTTGAACCAGTTGATCACATCAATGCAGGCGGCAGAGTCTCCGCCACCGGGTACTTTCGCTCCCAGGTAGCCCATCCCGAAAATACAAACCACCGGTTTCCCATTCTGCCTTGCATAGGCGGGCGATGACAGCAGGTCCAGGCTGCCGGTAATGGTATTCACCCAGTCGGTTTTAAGACGGCTTTGCATTTCAGCATCGCCGGAAATGTCGTACATGATGTAAAACTTTCTGCCGGTAGCTTCTGCGGCAGCTCTTACTTTACGGGCCATTCCATCCCTTTGTGACTTGAAGGGAGGATCAGACAGCTCCCCCGTAAACCTTTGCAGGGCAGCGCAGTCAATACCGTTTTCCTGCATCCATCTGAAGTGAACGTCAACGGTAGATTGATCGTAGGATGAAAACATCTTTGCCGGCTGACCGTTTCCAAGGGCCGGCCAGGCAGTCTGATAGGTAACGGAGTATTCCCTTGTATCGGGCCACATTTCAAGATTCTGATGCGTCCACCGGTCAACGGCCGATCCGTCTCCGGGAGCAGTGAACCATCCCTGGTAGCCAACGGTCACTTTACCAACAACATCCCCTGCAGGCGAGCCTTTTAAAGCAGCATCA
Source organism: Chitinophaga tropicalis (assembly GCF_009758205.1). Lineage (GTDB taxonomy): Bacteria > Bacteroidota > Bacteroidia > Chitinophagales > Chitinophagaceae > Chitinophaga > Chitinophaga tropicalis. The sequence continues at coordinate 11,976 of NZ_WRXN01000010.1, read as the reverse complement.
GCTGTCAGGGTTGAAGGTGTGTTCTCTGCATTATTTTCCTTTTTGGTACAGGCAGATAGTATGGCTATCAATAAGCCCAGGGCAAGACAGGTTTTCTTCATAAGATAACTGGTTACGTAAAAAATGGTTATTTATTTCCGGCTACATGACACAAACCAGAGGCCATACCCTTAAAGACCTGTCGATGAGAGTGTTTGCTGTTTGAAAGGAAATGTTTTCTACGATATATCGTAAAATTTTGACAGGTGTTTACGAAATAGCATAAAATATTTTAAATCTTAACCGCCGCCAACCCAATTAATCCTCATCATCAGCTGCGCGCAGCGCAAAAAAGAACTCTCAAAAACAGGGTTTTGCCGAAGGCGAAACCCTGTTTTTGAGCAATTTCTCCCCGCATATAAAAAAATCAAACTAACCCACACACGTCCGGAATCCCCCCGCATAATGTCGGAAAAACCCCTCATAACACATATACGCAGATATTACTTTTGTTCTGTTATGAAACAAGCTGAATTTATCGCACTGTCAGCCTGTGCTATGATGCTGACAGCTTTAGGAATAGACATCATGCTTCCCGCATTCGGAGAGCTTAGAGAACATTTCGGCCTTACCCGGGAGTCCACAGCCACTGCTCAGATCGTAGTATTCTTTTTCCTCGGACAGATAGGTCAACTCATTTTCGGAGTACTTTCAGACCGTTTCGGCCGACTAACCATCCTGCGCATCGGCTACCCATTTTACATCATCGGAGGAATAGCTGCAGCCTTCGCACCCGGCCTTATACTGATGTACGTCGCACGCTTCATAGCGGGCATAGGCGCTTCTGCTGTTCTTACCACTACTATCGCAGGTGTACGCGACCGTTTTGTCGGCAACCAGATGGCCCGCATTCTTTCCCTGGTTCTAACCATCTTCCTCTTCACCCCGGTATTTGCTCCTTTTTTAGGGATGGCCATCCTGTCTGTATCATCATGGCAGATGGTGTTTCTCACACCTCCGTTGTTTGCAATTATTGTATTCGCCTGGTCTTTTCGACTGGAGGAATCACTTCCGCAGCATCAGCGTATTTCACTCAGCTGGGCAAGCATCAGCCATTCTATCCGCACAGTGATCAGCAATCCTACTTTCCTCCGCTATACTGCAGTTACTACCGCTCTTTTCGCCGGACTGAGCTCATATGTTTCCAGCTCCGAAAGGTTGGTAGGAGAGGTATACGGCCGTCCGGAACTGTTTGCCTGGATCTTTGCCGGTATCGGCCTGGGCATGTCGCTTAGTGCGCTGACCAATTCCCATCTCTCATCCAGGTATGGCAGCCGCCGTGCCATCAGGGGATTGCTTACGGCCTATACTGTAATAGGCACATTACTGTTGATCTTCTCCTCCCTTTCCCCAGATCCGCCTGATATACGTTTATTCTTCATCGCTGTAGCGTTGCTCATGGGTATTAACCTGGCTGTAGAACCTAACAGCAGCGCACTGGCAATGGAACCGATGGGAGAAATTGCCGGCATTGCATCAGCTGTTTACGGTACTTCCTTCTTCTTTATAGGCGCCTCCCTGGGAGCCATTATCAGCCATTTCCTCGTACACGGTGTTTTCCCGCTCATCCTGAGTTTTTTTATCATAGGACTCATTGCTTTGTCCCTTGTATTCAGCGATCGCCATTAATTAATTCCGCTTCTGCTACATTGTTTTTGCCGGGATATCCCGCTTTAACCCCTTTCAATCCCCAATCTGTCCATCTCAACATACATTCAATTGTCCCATGCCTGATATGTATAAATCTTTGCACAATAATAAAAACATATGATGTCATTAGGTATTCGCACAGGCATTTTGCTTGCCTGTTTCATGGGAAGTATGTCAGGTTTTTGCCAGACACCGGGAAATATTACCGGTAACTGGAAAACCGAGCTGAAAAACAAAACAATTCAGATGGAAATATATCTGGCTGCAGATAGTGCATACTATGGTAAAATGATAAACGACAATAGTACCCCATCAAAGAACGGAACAATTATCCTGAAAAAACTTAAGTACGATAAAGGGTCCCAGGCCTTTAAAGGCATCATGCATCCACATGATGCAGATGTAGATCTGGATGTGACTGTTACAGTAATAGACAAAGACCGTTTAAAAATGATAGCCAGAAAGCTTCTTATAAGCAGAACCGTTTACCTGGCAAGAATAAAATAAAAACTGACAAATGAAGAGTAAGATATTGCTGGTAATTATTTCCTTTTTTCTTTCCGGACCCATTTACTCGCAGAAGGTTTTCACATCTGTCGATTCCTTATGGGATTATGCGGCATCAAAAAGTATTTCTATTCAGTCCGGTTATCTTAAAGTAGACCAGGCAAAAAAAGCTAAACTGGCTGCCATACTTAGTATTCCTGATCCAAGCGGAGATACCTATCTCAGTTATACACATAACACCAAATTGGCTGTAAACCTTTTCCCTGCGGAAACATTTGGAGGAGAAGCCGGTACATACAAAGAGGTGAAGACAGGCGTTCCCTATGTTACCAGTTTCGTCCGGACTCTTAATGTAAAGCTTTTAAACCTGGAGGGATGGGAGAATCTGAAGATGTCTAAACTTAATATTAAAAGCAGTGTCTCGGAGAATAGGGCTACACTAAAAGCGCTTTTTGAAGATATTGCCACCACTTATTATAATATCGTATCGCTGCAGGAGCAACTCGCCAGTACCATTCAAAATGTAACTGCCTCAGATAGCTTGTTGCAAATTACTCAAAACAAATACAATGCAGGCTTTATTAAACAGCAGGATGTAAATAGTGCAAACATCAACTATCTCACCACTAAAGAAAGCAAGAACCAGATTGAGTTTCTTATAAAACAACAATACCTGGCATTAAAAGTTCTTTGTGATATCCCGGAACAGGAAGACATAGTAATTGCAAATAAGTCTTCATTATCAGACCTGGATATAAACCCCTTTGTAGAATTGAACAACCTTGCTTTGACGAACAGTGTTTATAAAGAGAAAATAGCTTTATCTACCTGGAGACAGCAAAAGTATGCTCAGGCCCCATCAATTTCCTTTTTTCAAAGTAGTACCAGTCAGCAGAATAATACGCGTGGCAGATTGTTTGATAATAGTGTAAAATGGATACCCAGTAGTTATCTGGGACTAAAGCTTAGCCTTCCATTGCCTTCAGCTAATAAAATGAGTGAGATGTCAAAAGCAAAGTATGACTATCTGATTGCTAAGAAAAATACAGAGCAACAAAAAATACAGTCAGAATTGGAAGTAGATAAGCTACGCACTGCTTACGATAAAGCATTAAGCCAGGCCGCAAGCAACAAACAAATATTTTTACTTAGAAAGGAAAATTATGGAAAATACCTGAACCAGTATAAAGAAGGGTTGGTTGGCCTTGAACAAACTATCGACAAGTTTAATGAAATGGTTAACAGCAATTATGATCTTGTCTCATCGCAGGTAACAGCATTGGCTGCCAGAACAAAAATTGATATTAATAACAGAATAAAATGAATACGAACATAATTCGCACCATAGCATTCATACTTCCTGGTCTGCTTTTTTATTCCTGCGGCAAAAAAACTGAAGAAACAAAGGCAATCCGGAAAGACGTGACTGAAACAGTATTCGCTTCCGGCATACTTGAAGCTGACAATACTTACGATCTTACTGCACAGGCAGACGGCTACCTTACAGAGATAAATTTTGAAGAAGGAGACACTGTGGCGCCGGGCAAGATACTAGCTGTCGTAAATAACAACGAAGCCATTTTTAACGAACAAAGCGCAATCGATTTATATAACATCGCACGTAGTAACACACTAAGCAGTGCACCAACTTTACAACAGGCACAAAAGACCATCACTATCAACAAACAGAAGATGGAACTCGACCTGATTAATCTGAAACGGTATCAAAAACTATGGGAGAACAATAGTGTCGCTAAAATGGATGTGGATAATGCTGAGCTCCAATATGAAACATCAAAATCAACCTATGAAAGTTCATTGGATAATTATAAAGAATTACAACAGCAGGCCAATAAACAGGCCATCAGCACTCAGGCAACAAAAAATATTAACGAATTAATTACCGGGAAGAACAAAGTAAGCGCCGTTATAGCAGGGAAGGTTTTAAAGAAATATAAACAACCGGGCGACTATATCAAACGTGGTGAAAGCATTGCATTAGTTGGAAACATAAGAAATACATACGCCAAAGTAAATATTGACGAAGGAAACATCGGCAAAGTCAGAGTTGGTCAGGAAGCATTCATACAACTGAATATAAACAAGGATAAGATTTATAAAGGCACAGTACAGGAAATCTATCCCTCCTTCGATGATGGAACTCAATCGTTCATTTGCAAAATTGCTTTTGCAGATAGTTTGGATTTCACCATTGTAAACACACAATTACAAAGCAACATAGTAGTGGCAACAACCAAAAACGCATTGCTTATCCCGAGGAATTACCTCGACTTTGGAGGATATGTACAGGTGAAAGGACAAAAAGAGAAAGTAAAAGTTGTTACAAAATTTGTAAGCAATGAATGGGTGCAGGTATTAAGTGGGATTGACGATAATACCGTGCTGATTACCGACAACATTGCTGCCAATAAAGTAACTACTTCAGAGGCCGGGGCACAATTACAACGTTAACTTATGAGACATAACATAAACTCAGACATTGCTCTTACACATATTATTACCAGGAAAAGACAAACACTGGTGGCTGCATTAGGTGTTACGCTCGGAGTAGGAGTGTATTTATTTATGAATTCACTTACTTCCGGCTTCTCTTCCTTTTCAAGAGATGAGATGTTTAAAAATAGTGCCCACATAAAAATTTATAAAGACGATGAGTTGAGCCAACCCCTCGTGCCTTCAGCCGGTTCAGGACATATAACTGTTATTGTCAATCCTCAGGTTACCACACTCTCAAAAAAAATAATTAATCCCGAACAACTTCTGTCAACAATTAAGCAACAACCTTTTGTTGTCAATGCTATTTCGCAGGTGAGTTTTGACGCATTTTATAACCGTGGCAAGGCACAGATAAGCGGAGATTGCAGTGGTGTAAATATACTTGATTATGACGCTATGTTTAAAACAAGTAAATACATTGTAGGAGGGAGTTTGAATAGACTGCAGGGCAACTTGAACGGTATCATCATCGGAAGCGGCATCGCAGAAAAATTAAACCTTGGGATTGACGATAATATCACTGTTACCTCCTCATATAATGTAGTAAAAGTAATGAAGATCGTCGGCATTTTTACAACCGGTAGCAGTTTGACTGACAATGCAAAATCCTACATGAATATCAGCACGGCGCAGCAGTTTATAAAAGAAGGGCCTTCTTATGTAAGCAATATTTTTATAAATATACCCGATCCCAATAAAAGTGAAGAGTACGCTGCCTCGCTGCAACAACTAACACCTTATAAAGTGGAAGACTGGAAAACCACTAATGCAGATGTGTTAGCAAGTGGCAAGACAAGAGATGTACTGATGAGCTCCATAGCTATGTCTATTTTAGTAGTAGCGGCTTTCGGTATTTATAATATACTTAGTTCAACAATAGCACAGAAAATTAATGACATTGCTATACTGAAAGCAACCGGTTTCGCAGGTAGAGATGTGATCAGGATTTTTTTGATGGAAGCTCTTATAATGGGGCTCATTGGTACTCTGATAGGTCTGATTATAGGTGCTGTGCTTATCGAAATAATGTCTAACATATATATGGGCGGACCGGTTGGCTATTTCCCCATACGTTTTGAACCAGCACTTTTTGCAAAAAGTTTTGGCCTGGGTGTATTTATTACGCTATGTGCTGGCTATTTCCCTGCAAGGAAAGCCGCAAGAGTGGATCCGGTCGAAATATTCAGAAAATAATTTAGCCATGGAAAAAAGAGAAGTCATTCTGAGCACCAGGTCTTTGGGGAAGTATTTTTATGACCCTATTAAGTTTAAGGTATTAGACAACATCAGTTTCAATGCATACAAAGGAGAGTTTTTAACACTGGTGGGCAAAAGCGGCTCAGGTAAATCAACCTTACTTTATTGCCTCAGTACAATGGATACTTCTTATGAAGGAGAGTTATTTATTGGTCAGGAAAGAGTAACCGGGAAAAAGGTGAATGAATTAGCAGCATTACGAAACAGGAGCATTGGATTCATATTCCAGTTCCATTACTTATTACCTGAATTTTCCTGCCTGAAAAACGTAATGATTCCGGCGCTAAAGCTGGGTAAATACTCCTATAAAGAAGTGGAAGAAAGAGCATACAGCAAGCTTGATGTTTTAGGTATCAGGGATCAGGCATTAAAACCAGCGGCAAAACTAAGTGGAGGTCAGCAGCAACGTGTAGCTATTGCCAGGGCATTGATTAATGACCCTGCTATTATTATGTGTGATGAGCCAACCGGTAACTTAGACAGCAGGAACACCCGGATTGTATTTGACATCTTTAAACAGATAGCGCATGAGTTTGGGCAAACCATTATTGCAGTAACACATGATAACGATTTTGCCGAAGCGAGCGACAGAACTATTGAACTGGCAGATGGCAAAATAATCAGCCATGATAAGAACTTTGACACATACTTATAAAAAGCCAAAAAGGAAAAGACCCAAGCCGGTCTTTTCCTCTTTTATATACTCTTTCTGAAAATGTGGATATCCTGTTAATTTCTCTCTCCACGTGGAGCACTTTTGCGCCACGTCGCGGTGCAGAACAGCTCCGCATACGCGTATCAGAAATGCCCCGCATACGTGTGCTCAAAGTGCCCCACATTGCGGCGCTAAAGTGCGCCACATTTATAAACAATATAAACAATTATAAACAAGAGAGAAACACGCGCGCGCGTATTTTTTTTTATTTTTTTTAAAAAAAAAGAAAATCCACAACGGGAAATTTCTTCCCTGCCGCCGCGCTGCAGTCTCCCCCGGAAATCTCATACAGTAACTAGTGCGCAGTCTTTTTGCGCAGCTTACTAGATAGAGAATTTATTTTTCATCCCGCACTTTTTTTCACTTATACCCTTAAATTTGCGCAAAGCCCTAAAAACGAGTATTTTTTCACAATCTCAATAAATATGCAACACGATGATTTATCGTTCTTTAGCCAGACTATCAATGTTGACCTCAAGAACACCCTGACAACCCCCGGCAATGAAACTGCCAGCTTTATTCAGTCAGCCACGACTAAGTTGACAACCTACAGGAGTAACTTCATTGTCAACTTTAACGCCCGTATGTATGGAAGAATATCTGACGCAAAGCAGATCGGCCAGCACATACATTTTTGTCAGCGCGAATTGACACGGCTCATCGACGATGTCATACGATGCCTCCTACAAGGCGGGAATATACGCTGCGGAGGAGCAGGAAATGAATCATTTTCTCCAGTTTATCTGTGATACCCTTCAGGACCTCCTGAATTTTTTACACAAAGAATACCCCCGGTTTATAGATCCGGACTGCAGGATACCGGCAAAGGATATCCCTGCATTGTCCGATGAGCTGATGTTCAGATGGGACTCAATACAGGAAGCTTTCAACAGGAAAGGAATAGACGCCGAACTTTCAGACATCCTGATGGAGTCTTTCTTTTCCTTTAAGACTGACTATTTAGGCAACAAACATGTTACGCTCTATGAGGCAGGTTATCTCAGGATGCTGTTGGATGAGCTCTGGCTCTTTGCAGGAGCAGACGAAGAAGGAGAGTTGCATCCCGTTTATCAGCTGAATCTGCGGTTGCAGTCAATCAATTTCAACCACTGGAAGTACGTAAACTACTTCACCGGTTTTATTGAGAAAGAAATTGAGTGTATAGACGATCCTGACGAAAAGTTGATGATGGTCATCCAGCTGCAAAAAAAATTAACCCAGTTGCCCGGAAAAGCAAACAAAGGATATAACCCGGAAAATGAATCTCTCAAAGCCCAGACGTTGAAATGGCTGAATAGCGAACTGCACTACTGTGAAACCTTAAGAAGGCTTAACGTAAAGGAGCAGTCCCGGGAAAAAGCAGATAAGTGGGACGGCTTTAAGATAAAGACCAGTTTATCCGTCGCTGAATTAGGCTGTTTCACTAAACTATTGCTTGATAGCGGAGTGATTATCCATGATAACAAAAAACAGCTGATAGAATTTTTCGCTGATTTTCTTACCTCTAAACAAAAACAATCTATCACGGCTAGCAGCCTTTGGAACAAAATGTATACAGACGATACCGGCGTTACAAGATCTCTGAAAAAGATGATACTGGATCTGCTAAACTACTTGAAATAGCCAGTATATCAGTTTGAATTTTTAGCAGGCCGCAGGCCGTTTCCACTTTTCAAAAAATGAGTTTTGCCGAAGGCAAAACTCATTTTTTTTGTGCAGTTTTTCGCTTTACACACCTTAAAACAAGCTCCTGGTTAAGCCATTTTGATACATGCTGCTAACAATTTTAAAAATTTAATTAATTGATGTTTAATTAGTTAAGAGGGGTTGTACAACCCCTGCCACTGTTCTGGCGTTGTTGTTATCATTTCCTTTGTATCACAAAACAAAGAGTAACACAAAGAATGAAAAACAAGTTAACACCATTGAACGAAACCTTCTCACTGAAAGAAGTGCAGGCCCTCCTGGATTCCCAGAATTTAACCCATCCCCGGAACAGAAGTAAGGCCCGTCAATTACTTGACATGGTCACAGTAACTGACACCACCAGCTACATTATGCACGGCAATCGTGTTATTCCTCACAGCACAAAAAAAACACTTGTCCTATGGGTACACCGTCCGCAATAAACTATATCGGGCACCTGAATACATTTTACCAGCGTACCCGTAACGATCATCGCCTTAATTCAACTGATATGGCATTGTACCTGGCGCTTTTTCATATCTGGAATAGCTGGCACTTTAAAAATCCTTTTGCTGTGCAACGGACTGAAGCCATGAAGCTCTCTCACATCGGCTCCAATAGGACATACAACGATAGCCTGAGAAAACTTCAGAAATGCGGATACATTGTTTACCTGCCCCCGGAACAACCTTTTATGCGCAGCACCGTCTGTATTCAGCCATTGGTGGGAATAACCATACCTGAACAGCCTCCTGTTCAGGAAAAAAGGACTGGTATCGAGCCAGACATGGAGGACGTAAAGATCTATTTCCTGTCCCATGGACATCCTGCCGATGAAGGGGCTCGCTTCTTCTTCTACTACCAGTCCTTCGGCTGGTCTAAAAGAGGAAGTCCTATAACTAACTGGAAAGCCGCAGCACAAAAATGGATGCAGAATATCGGATCATTTTCAAAACCGAAGGAGAAACCCAGTCACCTTCATATTAACCAGAATAAGAACTATGGAGAGCCATTATAATTACGGATCAATAATCGATCACATCAGGCAGAAATGGAAGGAGAAACACGGCTTTGAATTTAAGATAACAGAGACAGACAAGCCTGTTATCAACAAACTGCTGGCTTACTTCCTGAGAGATGAGGAAATGGCTGCCGCAGCGCAGCTGGACCTGGCAAAAGGTATTATGTTAACAGGACCTATAGGTTGTGGCAAGACTTCACTGATGTCTTTGATGAATGAGGTTTGTTCCCGTACCCATCAGCATCTTTACAGGTCCGGCAGGGACATCAGTATTGAATATGGAAGATCAGGACTGGACGTGCTGTATAAATATACCACCAACTCCTTTTTCCCTTATACCAATGTCCCGCGTGTATATTGCTTCGATGACCTCGGACTGGAGCCCAGAATGCCTTTTTGGGGAGACTTTAACGTAATGACGGAGATACTGCTGTCCAGGTATCAGTTGATGATGTCCCGGAGGATGGTCACCCATGTGATCACTACCTTATCAGCAGACGAGCTGGAACAACTGTACGGTAACCGTGTCAGAAGCTGCTTTCGTGCAATGTTCAACCTTATTGCATACAGTCATGATGCACCGGATAAGAGAAAATAAAATTGAGAGGATCAAGCTGATTAGTTGATGGATTAGTAGTATGCAATGTAACAGGCCTGGTATTCCTATCGGGCCTTTCTTATACAAAAAAGGCGCCTCAATATTATTGAGACGCCCCTTTTACATATCAAACTACATCACCTGTAAGTTTACGGTGTTCCAGACACCGCTACAATAGCAAGCGCATTGAAAGTACCGTTCTTCAGGCTGTAGGATACACCATTCACCTGTTGAATGAACTGAATGCCCAACGCTACGAACAGCGGTTTGGTACTATTGGCCGTTACTGGTACCGTAAGATTAAGAGCAGCAGTAGCAATACCGTTGATCGGCAGCTCATTACTTTTAGCAACACCGTTAACATAACTGGCTGCTTCAAAGTCGATCTCCGCACCTCCGCAGGAAATAACGAAGTGTGTAGCTCCTCCTGGTACGGCGATCATCTGATCCGGAATAAAGGACGGTATCTCTACTGTCAGGTTACCGGTTGCACGGTCAATATCGGCCAGGAAAGGTGCAAACAGTGTACTCTGTAATGTACTGCCGGCGTTGAATTCAAAACCGGTCAGTAATTCAGCCTCACCATCAATCACATTCCGCTGACCCCTTACACTGGTAAGGTCCGCTTTGATCACCTGTGAGAACGCCTGTACTAACCTTGCAGTAGCCAGATTATCACTTGCATTCTGCATAAGTGACCGGAAGGATACCCTCAGAAGTTTACCCGCCTTACAGGCTCTTTTAAACTCCTCACCATTTTCACGGGTCCTTGCAAATGCCGGATCGCTGGCAATCCTGCTGGCGTCTACACCGCCTTTCTCGCGGACAAGATAACCGCCTGATCTGCTCTTATAAAAAGTGATATTTCCAAGTGTACCTTTAATTGGTAAGATACCTGCTTGCTGAGCCATTGTTTTAAAGTTTTAATTTTTGTAAAAGGTACTTGTATCAGCCGTACCCGTTAGGCTGCATTACTGCGCAGGAAATGTTATATTTGTAATTACATATCAATACTACGGCGTTCAAACCATTGTAAAAAATAACCTTGCCGTATTTGCCGATTATGCACAAAACAGTACCTGATCGTATAGTGATTTATGCCCGTGACATTATAAACATAACAGGTTGCAGCGAACGTACTGCCCGCTATTTATTGAAAAAAATAAGAAAAGTCAATAGCAAAGAGGCCGGACAGTATGTAACTATTTCGGAGTTTTGTTTATACACCGGGTTAAAAGAATCAGACGTGAACAAGTTCCTGGTGCATTGATACTATATGGATACGCCTACTCAAAGGCTAGGATAAAGTATGGGTAGTGTATGGACTGCGGTATCACTATAGCGCCACATAGAACAGGGTATAGTAATTATCTTTACTATATCCTGTTCTTATTTTTATGAAAAAAAATACATAATAATGTACCGTACCGGAATATTAACCGCTTTCCATACCAGGAGGGCTCATTATGATTCTTACCTTCAAGCCAACGACATTCCCATACATACCTGCCCCGGATGTGGTTTCCCCTCCCTCGCCGAACGGGGCGGTTTTGCCATATGCGATATCTGCTCCTGGGAAGACGATGGACAGGATGATAGCACTGACAGCATATTAGATCAACTATCTACTGAAGGCATTAAAATTTCCAGCCCTAACGGTAACCTTTCTTTGACTGAGAACAGGATTAACATCGGTCGTATATTGGAAACCAATTCTGAATTGCTCAACGGTGAAGTTGATTTTGATTCCGCACGTGTTTTAAAGACAATTGCATTTTATCAGCAACGTAGAAAAGAAATTGAGGACAGAATATCAGGTGATGAATCCCCTCAGGATCATATATGGATGGAATGGAAAGAAGGGATCAAGTTGAAAACTTGGGGGGAAGATCAAAAAGTTGTTTTTTTGCAGCTCATTAAGAAGCAACAACTTGGATCAGAACTATCGACAGTTAATGGAATTTCTTCTCCCAAAGGGACTTTTAG